>NZ_LMEH01000001.1 GCF_001425325.1 Leifsonia sp. Root1293
CTAAGACTCTCAGCGCCGATGGTACTGCAGGGGAGACCCTGTGGGAGAGTAGGACACCGCCGGACTTAACTTAGAAAAGGCCACCCACACCCGGGTGGCCTTTTCGCATTTAACACTGCGTGCACGCCTCGAGACGGCCGCCCTCCGGGGCGGCCGTTCGTGTTTCCAGGCAGCGGATGGCGGCCGTCGGACCGGCCCGACACGGTACCGTTGAAAGGTGGATGCCGATGAGAGACCGAACGACGACGGGCTGCTTCCCCGCCTGCGCGTGATCGAGGACCAGCCGCTCGACGAGCGTGCGACGGCCTACGCCCAGCTCCACGATCAGCTGCGCGACCGCCTGGAGGGCGGCGACGTGACGCGTCAGCGCGGTTGACGATGACGGACTCCCGCCTGGACGCCGCACTCGCGGCGCGCGGCCTGGCGCGTTCGCGCACTCACGCGGTCTCGCTCATCACCGCCGGCCTCGTGTCGGTGGACGGCAAGCCTGTCGTGAAGGCCGCCGCGAAGGTGCGCGACACCCAGCTGATCGAGGTGGCGGGCACCGACGACTACGTCAGCCGTGGCGCGCACAAGCTGAACGCCGCGCTCGACGCCTTCGGGATCCCCGTGCAGGGCCGGATCGCGCTCGACGCCGGGATCTCGACCGGCGGCTTCACGCAGGTGCTCCTCGAGAGGGGTGCGGCCCGGGTGATCGGCGTCGACGTCGGACACGGACAACTCTCCCCGCTGCTCGCGACGGAGGAGCGCCTCACCCTCGTCGAGGGATTCAACGTGCGCGACATGAGCCCGTCGTCCCTGGCCGGGGCATCCGGGATCACCGATCGCCCCGACCTCGTCGTGGCCGACCTCTCGTTCATCTCGTTGCCACTCGTGCTGCCCGCTCTGGTCGACACGGCCGTCGACGACGCTGATTTCGTGCTGCTCATCAAGCCGCAGTTCGAGGTCGGGAAGAGCGGCATCAGGGAGGGCATCGTCAAGGATGCCGGTCGGCGTGCGGATGCCGTCTCGAACGTGCTGTGGGCGGGGTTCGACCTCGGCGTCGGCACTGCCGGGCTCACTCCTTCACCGATCGCCGGGGGTGCCGGAAACCATGAGTATCTCGTCTGGATGAGCCGAAGTCACGGCAGCAATCCGACAGAATGGTTGAGTCTGGTTTCTTCGATGACGGGAGTGTGAGAGCCGTGGCCGATGCCCGACCCATCCTCGTCGTCGCGCACACGGGCCGTGCCGACTCCCTGGCTGCCGCCCTCGACGCGTGCAGGCAGTTGACCGCTGCCGGAGCCCTGCCCGTGCTTCCCGGCGACCAATGGGACGACCTGCACACGTACGCTCCCGAACTCGACGGCCAGACCGAGCGCCTGGGCTCGGGCGTTCGCGCCGAGGACCTCGAGCTGGTCGTCGTACTCGGCGGCGACGGCACGATCCTGCGGGCTGCCGAGCTCGTGCGCGATGCCGCGACGCCGATCCTCGGCGTGAATCTCGGACACGTGGGCTTCCTCGCCGAGAGCGAGCGCGACGACCTGGGCGAGGCCATCGGCCGCGGGCTCGCGCGCGACTACGTCGTCGAGGAACGCATGACCCTGTCGGTGCGGGTGAAGCAGGGCGACGAGATCGTGCACGAGGACTGGGCCCTGAACGAGGCCACCGTCGAGAAGGCCAGCCGCGAACGGATGCTCGAGGTCGCGATCGAGGTCGACCGCCGGCCGCTCTCCACCTTCGGGTGCGACGGCGTGGTGCTCTCGACGCCCACAGGGTCGACGGCCTACGCCTTCTCGGGTGGCGGCCCGGTCGTCTGGCCGACCCTCGACGCCATGCTCATGGTTCCGCTCAGCGCCCATGCGCTGTTCGCACGTCCGATCGTCGTCGGACCGGACTCCGCCATGGCCATCGAGCTTCTGCGCCGCACCCAGGGCTCCGGCGTGCTCTGGTGCGATGGCCGCCGCTCCTTCGAACTGCAGCCGGGCGCGCGGGTGGTCGTGCGCCGGTCGCCGGTCCCGGTGCGTCTGGCGCGCCTGCACCCCGGGCCGTTCACCGACCGCCTCGTCAACAAGTTCCAGCTGCCCGTCACCGGATGGCGAGGGCCGGACACCAGTGATTGAGGAACTCGGCATCCGTGATCTCGGGGTGATCGCCGATGCGACGTTGCCCCTCGGGCCCGGTTTCACCGCAGTGACCGGGGAGACGGGCGCAGGCAAGACCATGGTCGTCACGGCGCTCGGACTGCTGCTCGGCGCCCGCTCCGACGCCGGTGCCGTGCGCGCCGGCCAACGGGAGGCCAGAGTCGACGGACGTTGGATCGTGCCGGAGGACGGCGCCGTGGCCGAGCGCGTGCGCGACGCCGGGGGAGACCTGGACGGCCCGGAGCTTCTGCTCGGGCGCTCGGTGTCCAGCGAGGGGCGTTCGCGCGCTGTCGTCGGCGGTCGAGCCGCCCCCGTCGGCGTGCTCGGCGACCTCGCCGACGAGCTGGTCGTGGTGCACGGGCAGTCCGACCAGATCCGCCTGCGTTCGGCATCGGCCCAGCGCGCCGCCCTCGACCGCTTCGCCGGCGTCGAGCTGGCGACGGCACTCGATGAGTACACCGAGGTCTTCACGCGCTGGCGCGCGAACGTCGATGCGCTCGAGACGCTACAGAACGATCGGGATCGCCGCGCCCGCGAGGCCGAGGAATTGCGCGTCGACCTCGCCGAGATCGAGGAGGCCGATCCGCAGCCCGGAGAGGATGTCGAGCTCGCCGAACGCGCCGAACGGCTCGGCAACCTCGAGGAGCTGCGCCTGGCGGCAGCGGGCGCGCGCGAGCGGGTGTCGGCCGAGGAGTCCGATGACGCCGTCGACGCCGTCGGTGCCGTGGAGGCGGCCCGCCGGCAGCTGGAGCGGGTCGTCGAGCACGATGCCGAACTCGCACCCATCCTCGAGTCGCTGACGAACGTCAGCTTCCTCGTCGCCGACATCGCCGCCGAGCTCTCCAGCTATCTCGCCGGCCTCGACGCCGACGGTGCCCGCGAGCTCGAGATCGTGCAGGAGCGCCGTGCGGTGCTGGCCGGTCTGGTGCGCAAGCACGGCGCAGATCTCGATGCCGTGCTGCGATTCGCGACGGAGGGCGGCATGCGCCTGCTCGACATCGACGAGGACGACGACCGCATCGTGGCCCTCACCGAAGCCATCGCGGCCGACGCCGCTGCGGTGGAGGGCCTGGCGACGACGATCAGCGGCATCCGGGCGGATGCCGCCGTCAGGCTCGCCGCATCCGTCACCGATGAGCTCTCCGCTCTCGCGATGCCCGACGCGCGACTCGTCGTCGAGGTCGAACAGCGCGAGGAGTTCACGGCGTCGGGACGCGACGTCGTGTCGATCCTGCTCACCCCGCACAACGGCGCCGAACCACGCCCACTGGGGCGAGGTGCCTCGGGCGGCGAGCTCTCACGAGTGATGCTGGCCATCGAGGTCGTCATCGCGGCGACGGATCCCGTGCCGACCTTCGTCTTCGACGAGGTCGACGCCGGAGTCGGAGGAGCCGCCGCGATCGAGATCGGCCGCAGGCTCGCCCGTCTCGCCGAGTCATCGCAGGTGATCGTCGTCACGCACCTCGCCCAGGTCGCGGCGTTCGCCACCAACCACCTGCGGGTGGCCAAGGACAGCTCTGGCGCCGTCACGGCGTCGAGCGTGGAGAAGCTCTCAGGTGAGGAGCGCATCGCCGAGATGGCGAGGTTGCTCTCCGGACTGGCCGATTCGGCCAGCGGCCTGGCCCATGCGCGCGAACTCGTGGAGCTCGCGGGCACCGGTGATCTCCCGAATCGACATGGTAGGGTGGAAGCCCGTGGCGGACATTAGCGCGGGAATCTCAGACGGCATCACCAAACACATCTTCGTGACCGGTGGTGTCGTTTCTTCATTGGGCAAGGGCCTCACCGCCGCGAGCCTGGGCAATCTTCTGACGGCGCGTGGTCTTCGCGTCGTGATGCAGAAGCTGGACCCCTATCTCAACGTCGATCCGGGAACGATGAACCCGTTCCAGCACGGCGAGGTCTTCGTGACCGACGACGGCGCGGAGACCGACCTCGACATCGGTCACTACGAGCGATTCCTCGACATCAACCTGAGCCAGGCGGCCAACGTCACGACGGGTCAGATCTACTCGACGGTCATCGCCAAGGAGCGTCGCGGCGAGTACCTCGGCGACACTGTGCAGGTCATCCCGCACATCACCGACGAGATCAAGCGTCGGATGCGGCTGCAGGCCTCCGAGACGCCCCAGCCCGACGTGATCATCACCGAGATCGGTGGAACCGTCGGCGACATCGAGTCGCAGCCGTTCATCGAGTCCGCACGCCAGGTGCGTCATGAACTCGGTCGCAAGAACGTGTTCTTCGTGCACGTGTCGCTGGTGCCGTTCATGGGCGCATCCGGTGAGCAGAAGACCAAGCCGACGCAGCACTCCGTCGCGACCCTGCGTTCCATCGGAATCCAGCCCGACGCTCTCGTGCTGCGCAGCGACCGGCCCGTCACCGATTCGAACAAGCGCAAGATCGCGCTCATGTGCGACGTCGACGAGCAGGCCGTCGTGAACGCCGTCGACGTTCCGTCGATCTACGACATCCCGACCATGCTGAACGACCAGGGCCTCGACAGCTACATCATCGACACCCTCGGCCTCACGGCCCACGAGGTCGACTGGAGCGGCTGGGCTCCGCTGCTCGACGCCGTGCACGAGCCGAAGCACGAGGTCAACATCGGCCTGGTCGGCAAGTACATCGACCTGCCCGACGCCTACCTCTCGGTCACCGAGGCCCTGCGTGCCGGCGGCTTCGCCCACCAGACGAAGGTGAAGATCCACTGGATCCAGTCCGACGAGTGCCAGACCGAGGAGGGCGCGGCACGCCAGCTGTCGCACCTGGACGCCATCTGTGTTCCCGGAGGATTCGGCGTGCGCGGTATCGAGGGCAAGCTCGGGGCGCTGAAGTTCGCCCGTGAGAACGGGCTCCCGGCGCTCGGCCTGTGCCTCGGCCTGCAGTGCATGGTCATCGAGTACGCCCGCGATGTCGTCGGCCTCCCCGATGCCTCGTCGACCGAGTTCGACCCCGAGACCGCCTTCCCCGTCATCGCGACGATGGAGGAGCAGGTGGAGATCATCGCCGGAGGGGACCTCGGCGGCACCATGCGCCTCGGTCTCTACCCTGCCGCCCTCGCGGAGGGATCGCTGGTGGCGGAGCTGTACGGAGCCCCCGTCATCTCGGAGCGCCACCGTCACCGCTACGAGGTGAACAACGGCTACCGCGAGCAGATCGCCGATGCTGGCCTGTGGTTCTCGGGCACCTCGCCCGACCGTCACCTGGTCGAGTTCGTCGAGCTGCCGCGCGACCAGCACCCGTTCTACGTGGGTACGCAGGCCCACCCCGAGCTGCGGTCGCGTCCGAACGACGCGCACCCGCTGTTCCGGGGCCTCGTCGGCGCCGCCCTCGACCGTCAGCAGGCCAGCCGTCTGTTCGAGGATGCCTGAGCTCTCGTCAGGGGCCGGGAACGGGTCGTCCGCGCCGATCGCGGACGAACCGTTCCACCCCGAGGTCACCGCGACAACAGCCGCGTTCAGCGGCATGGTGTGGGACGTGCGACGTGACACCTTCGACTACAACGGGGAGCAGATCACCCGCGAGTACGTCGACCACACCGGCGCCGTCGGCATCCTGGCGATGGACGAGGACGAGCGCGTCCTCCTGATTCGCCAGTACCGGCATCCGGTGCGCCACCGCGAGTGGGAGATCCCGGCAGGGCTGCTCGACGTGGCCGGCGAGGATCCGCTGGTCGGCGCGCAGCGCGAGCTCTCGGAGGAGGTGGACCTGGCCGCCACCGAGTGGGCCGTGCTGAGCGACTACCAGAACTCGCCCGGCGGCAGTACCGAGGCTGTGCGCGTCTACCTCGCCCGCGGTCTCAGCGTCGTCTCGTCCGACTTCCAGCGCGAGGCCGAGGAGGCCGACATGGAACAGCGGTGGGTGAGCCTCGACGACCTCGTCGACGCGGTGCTCGCCCGTCGTGTGCAGAACTCGCTGCTCGTCGTCGCCGCGCTGTCGGCGCATGCTGCGCGCACCCGCGACTGGGCGCCTCTCGCACCGGCCGATGCTCCGTGGCCCCGGCGGCCGCGGAAGGGCTGATCCGTCTCGATGAAGCTGCAGCCGGCGATCGACTCCTACCTGCGGCACGTGTCGGTGGAGCGCGGGCTGGCTGCGAACACCATCGCGGCCTATAGGCGCGACCTCACCCTGTACGCGGAGTGGTGCGAAGCGCAGGGCATCGAGGATCCGGCTTCCGTCGATCAGGCGGCCCTGTCGGCCTTCGTGCAGCACCTCGGCACCCGCGAGGAGTCGCCGTTGACGTCGTCGTCGATCGCGCGGGTGCTCTCCTCGGTGCGGGGCTTTCATCGCTTCCTCGCCGAGGAGGGCGTGACGATGACGGATGTCGCCCGCGAGACCAAGCCGCCCAAGCTCGGCACCAGGCTGCCCAAGGCGATCTCGATCGAGGACGTCACCCGGCTCCTCGGCGCGACGGATGGCGAGAGCCTGCAGCAGCTGCGCGACAAGGCGCTGCTCGAGCTGCTCTACGCCACGGGAGCCCGCGTCAGCGAGGCCGTGTCGCTGAACGTCGACGACGTGCTGGAGGATGGCGTCATCCGGCTGCTCGGCAAGGGCGGCAAGCAGCGGATCGTGCCCGTCGGCAGCTACGCCCGGGCTGCCGTGGATGCCTACCTGGTGCGTGCCAGGCCGACGCTCTCGGCGCGGGGCGCAGCCACCCCGGCGCTGTTCCTCGGACTTCGCGGCCAGCGCGTCTCGAGGCAGAACGCGTGGCTCATCATCAGGGCCGCGGCTGAGCGAGCCGGCATCGCAGCCGAGGTGTCGCCGCACACGCTGAGGCACTCCTTCGCCACCCATCTCCTCGCCGGCGGTGCCGACGTGAGGGTGGTGCAGGAACTGCTCGGACACTCGTCGGTGGCCACCACGCAGATCTACACGATGGTCACAGCCGACACACTCCGGGATATGTACACCAGCGCCCACCCTCGCGCTCGGTAGAATCGTCACGGGCGCACGGGATGTGCGGCCTAGTCGAGGAGAGATGCAGTGACCGGTAAGCAGGACGACTCGGTGACACTCACCCTCCCCGACGACGTGGTTCTCGGCCCGACCGGCCGCCCCCAGCGCAAGTTCGCCCAGCCGAAGCCGCTGAAGTCGCACGGCCCGGCGCGCGTCATCGCCCTCTGCAACCAGAAGGGCGGCGTCGGCAAGACCACGACGACCATCAGCCTCGGAGCCGCCCTCGCCGAGGACGGTCGCCGGGTTCTCGCCATCGACTTCGACCCGCAGGGCGCCCTGTCGGCCGGTCTCGGTGTCCCGACGCACGACGTCACCACCATCTACGACCTGCTGCTGTCCCGGTCGAAGGACCCGCTGGAGGCGATCCAGAAGACCGGCGTTCCCGGGCTCGACGTGATCCCCGCGAACATCGACCTCTCGGCTGCCGAGGTGCACCTCGTCAACGAGGTCGCCCGCGAGCAGATCCTCGCCGGCGTGCTGCGCCGCCTGTCGGCCGACTACGACGTCATCCTGATCGACTGCCAGCCATCGCTCGGCCTGCTCACCGTGAACGCCCTGACGGCCGCCCACGGCGTGCTCATCCCGCTCGAGTGCGAGTTCTTCGCCCTGCGCGGTGTCGCCCTGCTCATCGAGACCATCGACAAGGTGCGCGACCGTCTCAATCCGGCCATCGAGCTGGACGGCATCCTCGCCACGATGTACGACTCCCGCACGCTGCACTCACGCGAGGTGCTGGAGCGCGTCGTCGACGCCTTCGGCGACAAGGTGCTCGAGACGGTCATCGGCCGCACCGTGAAGTTCCCCGACGCCTCGGTGGCCGGCAGCCCGATCACCCAGTTCGCGCCCGAGCACGCTGCCGCACACGCCTACCGTCAGCTGGCCAGGGAGCTGGTCTTCCGTGGCGCAGTCGCCTGAGGTCGTCGGGCAGGCCGAACCGTCGGGCGCGCTGGGCGTCGTCGACACCGCTGAAGCCGAGGAGCCGGGCTTCAGGGTGAAGCTGGCGAACTTCGCCGGGCCGTTCGACCTCCTGCTCTCGCTCATCACCAAGCACGAACTCGACATCACCGACATCGCCCTGAGCGCTGTCACCGACGAGTTCCTGTCCTACCTGCGGGGCCTGGACAGCGTCGAGGAGCTCGATCAGGCGACCGAGTTCCTCGTCGTGGCTGCGACTCTGCTCGACCTGAAGATCGCCGGTCTGCTGCCGCAGGGCGAACTCGTGGACGCCGAGGACGTCGCCCTGCTGGAGGCCAGAGACCTGCTGTTCGCCCGGCTGCTGCAGTACCGGGCGTTCAAGCAGGCCTCGACCTGGTTCCAGCAGCACCTCGACGCCGAGGGCTCGAGGCACGCCCGATCGGTGCGCCTCGAGGAGAAGTACCGCCAGCGCACGCCCGAGCTGGTGTGGACACTGTCGGCCGACGACTTCGCAGCGATCGCCATGCTGGCGCTCGCGCCGCGCGAGGTGCCCGTCGTGGGACTCGACCACCTGCACGCTCCGCTCGTCAGCATCCGGGAGCAGGCGGCCCTGGTCGTGACGATGCTGCGACGGGGTGAGGCGCTCTCGTTCCGCGAGCTCGTCGCCGATGCCCCGGTGAAGGGCGTCATCATCGCGCGCTTCCTCGCGGTGCTGGAGCTGTACCGCCACGGAGCGCTCTCGTTCGAGCAGTTGGAGCCCCTCGGCGAGCTCACCGTGAAATGGACCAGCGAGCACTGGTCCGATGAGAACCTGGCCAACCTGGGAGCCGATTACGATGCCTGAGATCATGGACGACACCGTCTCGACGGATGCCGCACCCGAGGTCGAGATCGACCTCGAGGCGCAGCCGCTGACACCGGGGCACCTCGAGCGACGTCTCGAGGCGATCCTCATGGTGACCGATGAACCGCAGGGCGTCATCCACCTGGCGACAGCTGTCGGCCGCCCCGTGGCCGAGGTGCAGGCCGCCATCGTCACCCTGGTCGCCGACTACGACGGCATCGACGCCGACGGCGAGCCCACCGGCATCCGTCGCGGCTTCGAGCTGCGCGAGGTGGGCGGCGGCTGGCGCATCTACGTGCGCCCGGAGCACGACGAACTCGTGACCGACTTCGTGCTCACGCAGAACCCGACGAGGCTCTCCCAGGCCGCTCTCGAGACCCTGGCCGTGATCGCGTACAAGCAGCCGATCACGCGCGGCGCGATAGCGTCGATCCGGGCCGTCAACGTCGACTCCGTCGTGCGCACCCTTCTCAGCCGCGGCCTGGTGACCGAGCTGTTCGCCGATGCCGAGACCGGCGCGATCAACTACGGAACGACCGAGCTCCTGCTCACCCAGCTCGGCGTGAACAGCCTCGACGAGCTTCCGCACATCTCCCCGCTCCTCGAGGGCGGAAACGAAGGGTTCGACGGTGACATCCGATAATCCAGCAGACGACGGCATCCGATTGCAGAAGGTGCTGGCCAGTGCCGGCGTCGCCTCGCGCCGGGTGTCGGAAGACCTCATCGTGGCCGGCCGGGTGCGGGTGAACGGCACTGTCGTCACCGAACTCGGGCGCCGCATCCACCCCGAGACCGACCTGGTCGCCGTCGACAACGTGGCCGTGCAGCTCGACAACACCAAGCTGTACCTGATGCTCAACAAGCCGGCCGGGGTGTACTCCTCGATGCGCGACGAGCGCGGGCGCACCGATCTCAGCTACTGGGCCGAGCAGTACGAGGAGCGCATCTTCAACGTGGGGCGCCTCGACGCCGAGACTACGGGCCTGCTCATCATGACGAACGACGGCGATCTGGCTCACACCCTGGCGCATCCGTCGTTCGGCGTCGCGAAGACCTACATCGCCAAGGTCGAGGGGCGCGTGAGCCCCCAGACCATCGCCACCCTCACCCGGGGCATCGACCTCGAGGACGGCCCGATCGCCGCGGACAAGGCACGACTGATGACGAGCGCATCCGACTCGACGTCGAGCCTGGTCGAGATCACCCTGCACTCCGGGCGCAACCGGATCGTGCGACGGATGCTGGACGCCGTCGGGCACCCCGTCATCGACCTCGTGCGCCGCCAGTTCGGGCCGCTGCACCTCGGGACCCTGCAGATCGGGCAGATCCGCCCGCTCACCTCGGCCGAGCTCGGCCAGGTGCTCACCCTGTCGCGGGACGGGGCCGAGAAGAACCCGGAGAGCACCGTCGAGACGGACTCCGGGACGAACGCCGGGGGTCGCTGAGTGGTCGTGGAGTCCCGCCTGGTCGGACCTGTGCGCGTCGTCGGCGCCGGCCTGCTCGGCACCAGCGTCGGCCTGGGCCTGACGGCCAGGGGCATCGATGTGATCCTGGCCGATGCGTCGCCGACGCACGTGGGCATAGCGGTGGATCTCGGCGCCGGGCGCCGGGCCGCGCCCGACGACGCACCGCAGCTGATCGTCGTGGCGACGCCGCCCGACGTGACCGCATCCGTGGTCGCAGCAGAGCTCTCAGCCTTCCCCGACGCGATCGTGACGGATGTCGCCAGCGTGAAGCTGGCGGTTCTGGCAGAGCTGTCGGCTCTCGGCGCAGACCTCAGCCGGTACATCGGCTCGCACCCGATGGCCGGTCGCGAGCGCGGCGGCCCCCTCGGCGGGCGAGCCGACCTGTTCATCGGCCGGCCCTGGGTCGTGGCAGCCCACGACGCGATCAGCTACCAGCGGGCCGGGGCGATCGACGACCTCATCCTCGACCTCGGTGCCACGCTGGTGGAGATGACACCGGAGCAGCATGACGCCGGTGTCGCGCTCATCTCGCACGTGCCGCAGGTGGTCTCGAGCCTCATGGCCCGCCGCTTCATCGACGCCCCGAGCGCGGCGATCAACCTGGCCGGTCAGGGCGTTCGCGACGTCACCCGGGTGGCCGCGAGCGACCCCGACCTCTGGGTGCAGATCCTCGGGGCGAACGCTGCGCCCGTGCGCGACATCCTGATGGCCTACCGGGACGACCTCGACCGCTTCATCGAGGCGCTCGCTGACCCGGGAGCGCCGGGCGCGCGCCGCCGGGTCGCCGAGGAGCTCGCCGGCGGAAACGTCGGCGTGGCCAGGCTGCCCGGCAAGCACGGCACGGACAAGCGCTTCACCTCCCTGACCGTCATGGTCGATGACCAGCCGGGTCAGTTGGCCCGCCTGCTCGCGGAGATCGGCGAGATCGGCGTGAACCTCGAGGACCTGCGCCTCGAGCACGCGCCGGGCATCCAGGTCGGCCTCGCTGAGATCGCCGTGCTGCCGGAGACCGTCGAACACCTCACCACCGAGCTGGCCGCCCGTGGCTGGCGGATTGCCGGATAGCCGAAAATGAACTCCACTCCTCCCACCGCTCCCGTCGTCGTCGCCATCGACGGCCCGGCCGGAAGCGGCAAGTCCAGCGTGAGCAAGGCCGTCGCGCACCGGCTCGGCTACGGCTTCCTCGACACCGGTGCCGCGTACCGCGCGCTCGCGTGGCTGGCGCTCGAGCGCGGCACGGACACCGAGAGTGCCGCATCCGTCATCGCACTCCTCGACGACTTCGACTACGGGATCGGCACGGATCCCGACGGCTACAGCGTGCGGGTGGGTCGCACCGACGTCACCGAGGCCATCCGCGAGCCGCGCGTGGCCGCCGTCGTGAGCGCCGTCGCGCGCGTGCCCGAGGTGCGTGCCCACCTGGTCGCCCTCTTCCGCAGCATCGCCGCGGCTGTGGATCGACCCGGAATCGTGATCGAAGGGCGCGACATCACCACGGTCGTCGCCCCCGATGCCCCCGTTCGCATTCTTCTCACAGCCGATGAGGCCGTTAGAATGGCGAGAAGGTCGGCTGAGCTGACCGATCTCGCCGCGGATTCCGTCGGTCGAGCACTGGCGGAGCGCGACAGGGCGGATGCCCGGGTCGTCGACTTCCTGAACGCCGCTGACGGTGTGACCACCGTCGACTCCACCCATCTGGACTTCAATCGAACTGTCGATGCCGTGATCACGGTCATCGAGGAGGCATCATCATGAGCACCGACGAAAACGACGACTACGAAGACGTCGACGGCGCCCTCGCCTCGCGCCTGGCCGACGTCGACGAGGAGGCTGCGGCGCAGCGCGCAGCAGCCCTCCGTCGCGGGCTCGACGCCTACGACCTCGAGGACGACGACCTCGACGTGCTCGACACCGTCACCGAGGACCCCGACGCCATCCGCTACCTGCCGGCCCTGCCGGTCATCGCGATCGTCGGGCGACCGAACGTGGGCAAGTCGGCGCTGGTGAACCGCATCCTCGGCCGCCGCGAGGCCGTCGTCGAGGACACCCCCGGCGTCACGCGTGACCGCGTCAACTACAAGGGCGAGTGGAACGACCGTCGCTTCACCCTCGTCGACACCGGCGGGTGGGAGCCGGACGCCAAGGGCATCGACGCCTCCGTGGCCGCCCAGGCCGAGGTTGCCATCGACCTCTCCGACATCGTCATGTTCGTCGTCGACGCCACAGTGGGCGCCACCTCCACCGACGAGCAGGTCGTGCGCATGCTGCGCAAGGCCAAGAAGCCCGTCTTCCTCGTCGCCAACAAGGTCGACGATGTTCGTCGCGAGCCGGATGCCGCAGCACTGTGGAACCTCGGACTCGGAGAGCCGTACCCCGTCTCCGCCCTGCACGGCCGCGGCGTCGCCGACCTCCTCGACGAGATCCTCAAGGTCCTCCCGACGGTGTCGGCCGTCGCGAAGGACGAGGTGGGCGGACCCCGCCGCGTCGCCATACTCGGTCGACCGAATGTCGGCAAGTCGAGCCTGCTGAACAAGTCGGCCGGTGAGGAGCGCGTCGTCGTCAACGACCTCGCCGGAACCACGCGCGACCCCGTCGACGAGCAGGTGGAGCTGGGCGGCAAGGTGTGGCGCTTCGTCGACACCGCCGGCATCCGTCGCCGCGTGCACCTCGCACAGGGAGCTGACTTCTACGCCTCGCTCCGCACCAGTGCAGCGCTCGAGAAGGCCGAGGTGGCCGTGGTCATGCTCGACGTCTCGCAGCCGATCAGCGAGCAGGACGTGCGCATCATCGATCTGGTGCTCGAGTCCGGGCGCGCGCTGGTGCTCGCGTTCAACAAGTGGGACCTGCTCGATGACGACCGTCGTCGCTACCTCGAGCGCGAGATCGAACAGGATCTCGCGCACGTGGCGTGGGCACCGCGCGTGAACATCTCCGCCCGCACCGGCCGTCACATCGAGAAGCTCGTTCCCGCCCTCGAGCTCGCGCTCGAGTCGTGGGACACCCGCATCCCGACGGGCAAGTTCAACGCCTTCCTGGCTGAGCTCACCGCGGCGCACCCGCACCCCGTGCGAGGTGGAAAGCAGCCGCGCATCCTCTTCGGAACCCAGGCCGCGAGCCGTCCGCCGACATTCGTCGTGTTCACGACAGGTTTCCTCGACCCCGGCTACCGCCGCTACATCCAGCGTCGGCTGCGCGAGATCTACGGCTTCGAGGGCACCCCGATCGTGCTCAACATGAGGGTGCGCGAGAAGCGCACCCGCTAGGCGATAGCCGGCCCGCCCGTCATGGGCCGGCCGGCTCCGCTGTCGGTGCTGTGAACTCGAGATCGTTCGCGCGGGTGCGCGGCATCGCGAGTGCCGCGACGACGGTCAGCGCTGCGGCGATCGCCACGGCGAGGAACACGGCGCCTGCGGCGGCCGTCATGGCATCGGCATCCTGCTCGCCGCCCGGAGAGGCCCCGATGATGCTGTTCGCGATGGCCCCGAAGACGGCGACGCCGACGGCGCTGCCGGCTGACCGCGCGAACATGTTCGTGCCGGTGATGACGCCGCGCTCGCCCCAGCCGACCGACGACTGCGCGGCGATGAGGCTCGGAGCGGCCACCCAGCCCAGTCCGAAGCCGATCACGAAGCACGCCGCGGCGACGAGGGCCGTGTCGGGATGCGGGGCGATGACGGCCAGGGCGACGGTACCGACGACGGTGATGGCGACACCGATGAGCACGGTCGAGCGGAAGCCGATGCGCAGGTACAGGCGCCCGGCAAGCGAGGCCGAGATCGGCCAGCCGAGGGTGAGTGCTGCGACGGCGAGGCCGGACAGGATGGGGACGACGCCGAGGGTGTTCTCGAGGTACGTCGGCACGTAGGAGGTCAGCCCGATGAGGATCGCTCCGACGCCGAGCGAGATCAGCGTGGTCGTCACGATGAGGCGCCGCGTGAAGATGCCGAGCGGGATGATCGGTTCGGCGGCCCGACGCTCGACGAGCGCGAACGCCACCATCGCCAGAGCTCCGACGGCGAAGGCCGCGATGCTCGGGACCGAGTTCCACGCCCACGCCTGGCCGCCCTCGAGGACCGCCAGGATGAGCGCGGTGAGACCGATGGTGAGCAGCACGGCACCGGCGTAGTCGATGCGGTGGCGCCGCGGCTCGATCTTCTCGGAGAAGGACCGCATCAGCCGCCACCCGGCGATGACGCAGAGCGGGATGTTCACGAAGAAGATCCACCGCCAGGACACGAACTGGGAGAAGACGCCGCCGAGCGCCGGACCGACGACCGAGGAGATCGCCCAGACGCTGGCGATGTAGCCCTGCACCTTGGCCCGCTCCGCCAGCGAGTAGAGGTCGCCGACGATGGTGATGGAGGTCGGCAGCACGGCTCCGGCGCCGAGGCCCTGGAGGGCCCGGAACGCGATGAGCGCCGGCATGCTCCAGGCGAGGCCGCAGAGGATCGAGCCGATGAGGAACAGACCGATCCCGACCAGGATGATGGGCTTGCGCCCGACGGTGTCGGAGAGCTTCGAGTAGATCGGCACCGAGACGGCCTGTGCCAGCAGGTAGATGGAGAACAGCCAAGGGAACTGGGCGAAGTCGCCGAGGTCGGCGACAACAGACGGTACGGCCGTCGCGAGGATCGTCGAATCGATCGCGATGAGCCCCGTCGCCAGCATCAGTGCGATGAGGATGGGCCCGCGATCCGAGCGGAAACCGACGTGGATGGGCGCAGCTGTCACTCTGATGTCAAGGCTCGGCCGCCCGCTCGCATTCCCGCTTCCTGGTCAGCGACGGTTCACCGCGATGATCTCGAGCTGATACGGGGCGATGACATCCGGTGAGATGCGGCAGTCGAGGAGGAGGAATTTGCGTTCGGACGCCGGCTGCGCGCTCCAGGCCCGGAGCCTGTCGAGGTCGTCCAGATGCCGCACGACGACGCCCTCGCCTCCGACGGCCTCCGCGAACGCCGCGAAGTCGACTTCGGGGATGCGCATCGGAGCCTGGTCGAGGCCCTGCAGGCCGTAGAGGTTGACCTCAGCACCATAGGCGGCATCGTTCCACACCACGGCGACGCCCCGCCCGGCGGCCGCGCGCACGGCGGACTCGATGTCGGCGAGCGCCATCAGGCCGCCGCCGTCACCCGTCGTCAGCACGATCGTCGATTCGGGACGCGCGGCCGCCGCGCCGACGACACTGGGGAAACCGAGGCCGATCGACTGGAAGGCCGTGCCGACCATCACCATCCGCTCCGGTGACGTGATGGGCCAGTACATGTTCGCCCACCCGATGAAATGACCGCCGTCGGAGACGACGACGCGGTCCTCCGGCAAGAGCTCGGCCAGGCGGACGGCGACGGACCGCGGGTCGAGTCGGCCGTCGGCGGCGATGGCGTCGCCCACCGGCCGGTGGAGGGCGGCCGCGACATCGACGCGCCCGCGCCACCCCGACGGCTCAGCACCACGTGCGGCCAGTTCGGAGACGATGGTTCGCGCGGCGATCGCGGCGTCGGCACGGAGGTAGCCGCTGACGTTGGCATGGGTCGGCGCCGGGGCCACATCGACCTGGAACACCCGGGTGCCCGCTGAGAACAGCTCGCCGAAGCGCATCGTGAACTGGTTGAGGGAGGCGCCGAAGACCACCACGACATCGGCATCGCGCACGAGGGCCATCGCGTGCTCGGCACCGAAGCCGCCGACCACCCCGAGATCGTGCGCCGCATTGGGGAACACACCGCGGCCGAGGGCCGTGGATGCCGTCAGGGCCTCGGTGGCGTCGGCCAGTTCTCCGAGCGCTGGACCCGCTCCGGCCAGCCAGGCACCCCGACCCGCCAGCAGCAGGGGGCGTTCGGCGGCGGCGAGGGCCGCGGCGATCTGGTCGAGCACGCCCGTGGCGAAGGCCCCGACCGGCGCGAGGGGAGGAGGGAGCACGAGGCCGGGAGCCTCGACGAGCGGCCCGGCCTCCGCGCCGGCAACGTCGTAGGGGATCGCGATGACCGCCGCCGTCCTCCTGGCGATGGCGTGCTCGATGGCGAGCACGACCGTCGCGGCGGCATCCGTGCGTCCCACCGTGAACGTGCGGGCTCCGACCGCCGAGGCGAGGGCGATCTGGTCGACGTCCCACGCCCGACGACCGGCCGTCGGCTGATCGCCGACCACGAGGAGCAGCGGCACCTCGGCCTGCACGGCCTCGGCGAGGGCGGTGATGGTGTTCGTGAATCCCGCTCCGTACGTGGCTGTCGCAGCGGCGAGGCGGCCGGAGGACCTGAAGTGCGCGTCGGCAGCGACGACGCCGCCGGCCTCGTGCCGCACCGCGGTGAATCTGACGTTGGGCTCCCGGGCCATGGCGTCGAGGAACAGGGCGTTGCCGTTGCCCATCAGACCGAACACGTGGTCGATGTGGGCCGCGATGGTGTGGGCTACGTGGGATGACACGTTGGGCATGGGGGGACTCCGAGTCGAGACGGGGACGGACAGGATCCGTGTGTGTCTCGCCGTCAGGCTGCGTGCCCCTTTTTCGAGCACCGGCGTTCGAGAACGCCGGACTCGATGAGGATAGCCCGCGCACCGGGGGTGTGCGCAACCGGCGCGCGCTGCCGATCTCGCGGCCTCGTCCTGGCGCGGTGTCGGCGCCGTCCGGCGTCAGGCGATCGGGTCCACCAGGGCGACGTGGCTGGAGGCCACGCGTTGCGGGACGCCGTCGAACGCGGCCTCGCGTTCGGGTGAGGTCATGTAGGCGGCCTCGGCGGCTGTGAAGCCTGCGGCATCCGTCGGCAGGCTCAGAGCCCAGCTGAACTTCGACGCCTCGCGGTCGAGGTAGGCGAACTCCACGACGAAGCCGTGGGCGCTGCGGGCCGGGACGAGGCGGGTGTTCCACCACTCGAGAAAGGCGTCGATCTCGGTCGGAACGAGGTCGTACAGGCGCAGCTGGGTGGTGGTCGTCATGAGCGCCAGCCTACTGTTCGCCCGTGTCGGAGTTCACGCTGAGGGGCGTCGCGATGTCCTCCAATGACCGGTTCTCGGCGTCGACACCCAGGAACACCTCGACCAGGCCTGCCGCGATCATGAGCGTCGCTCCGATGAAGTAGCCGAACGCCACAGCCTGGATGCCGTCCTCGATGAACTGGCCGAACAGGATCGGCCCGATGATTCCGCCGAGGCCGGTACCGACGGCGTAGAAGAAGGCGATCGCCATGGCGCGGGTCTCCATCGGGAAGATCTCGCTCACGGTGAGGTAGGCGGCGCTGGCGCCGGCGGAGGCGAAGAAGAACACGATCACCCAGCAGACGGTGAGAGTGACGGCATCCAGGATGTGAGCCTGGAACAGGATGCCGGTGACGATCAGCAGCACGCCCGACCCGATGTAGCAGCCCGAGATCATCACCCGGCGGCCGATGGTGTCGAAGAAGCGGCCGAGCAGGAGCGGGCCGAGGAAGTTGCCGATCGCGATCGGCACGAGCGACCACGGCGCCACGTCGTCGGGCACGTCGAAGAGTTTCGTGAGCACCAGGGCGTAGGTGAAGAACACCGCGTTGTACAGGAACGCCTGACCGATGAAGAGGGAGAGCCCGAGCACGAAGCGCTTCGGGTACTTCGTGACTCCCACCCGCACGATCTCGCCGAAGCCCGTGGTCTTGCGCTGCTTCACCTCGAGGTAGTCGTCGACCTCGTCGAGCTTCGCGCCCGTCGCCTCCGAGACCTGCTTCTCGACGTCGTCGACGATCTTCTCCGCGCTCTCGAGGTCGCGGTGGATGAACAACCAGCGCGGCGACTCCGGCACGTTGCGTCGAACGAACAGGATGCAGAGGCCCAGGACGGCGCCCAGGCCGAAGGCGATGCGCCAACCGAGCTCGGGCGGGAAGATCGCCGTGTTCAGCAGGAACACCGAGAGGATGGCGCCGAACGCCGTGCCGAGCCAGTACGAGCCGTTGATGGCGAGGTCGATCTTGCCGCGGTGGCGGGCCGGGATGAGTTCGTCGATGGCGGAGTTGATGGCCGCGTACTCGCCGCCGATTCCGGCGCCGGTGAAGAATCGGCAGATGAAGAAGAACATCGGGTTGAACGAGAACGCCGTCGCCACCGTCGCGAGGAGATAGACGCCGAGGGTGATGATGAACAGCTTCTTGCGGCCGAACCTGTCGGTCAGATAGCCGAAGACGAGGGAGCCCGTACAGGCGCCGGCCACGTAGATGGCCGCAGCGAGGCCGATCTGGGCCGTCGTGAGGCCCAGGCCGCTGTCCTCCTCGGTGAGCCGGCCCGCGATCGACCCGACGATCGTCACCTCGAGGCCGTCGAGGATCCACACGGTGCCGAGGCCGATCACCACCATCCAGTGCCAGCGCGCCCACGGCAACCGGTCCATGCGTCCCGGGATGTTGGTGCGGATGATCTTGGCGGTGTCGGTCGTCGTCATGCCGTTCTCCTTCGAACCCCTCAACGCTAGGGACGGCGCTGTCGGCGCTTCGACCCCTTGCGCTCCAGCGCGATCAGGAGGAGCATCCGCCCTTCCGCATCCGTCGCCCTCCCGCAGCGCCGATCGCGGGAATAGGCTGATGCCATGATGAGAGACGCCGTCATCGTCGACGTCGTGCGGACTCCGAGCGGGCGTGGCAAGCCCGGCGGGATGCTGTCGCACGTGCACCCCGTCGACCTGCTCGCCGGGGTGCTGCGCGAGCTCGTCGACCGATCGGGCCTCGATCCCGTGCTGATCGACGACGTGATCGGCGGATGCGTCAGCCAGGTGGGGGAGCAGAGCTACAACGTCGTGCGGAACGCCGTGCTGTCGGCCGGCTTCCCGGTGAGCGTTCCCGGGACCACCGTCGACCGCCAGTGCGGATCGAGTCAGCAGGCCGCCTCGTTCGCAGCGCAGGGGGTGATCGCCGGTGCCTACGACATCGTGATCGCGTGCGGCGTCGAATCGATGAGCAGGGTGCCGCTCGGGTCGTCGCTCGGCGCGCAATCTCCCTACGGGTCCGGCATGGCCCAACGGTTCCCCGACGGGCTCGTCGGGCAGGGCGTCTCGGCCGAACTGATCGCCGCCCGCCACGGATTCGGGCGGGACGAGCTCGATGAGTTCTCGGCGGGTTCGCACGCCAGGGCCGCCGCCGCGGCGGCCCGCGGAGACTTCGACCGCGAACTCATCGCCGTCTCCGGAGTGGAGGAGCTCGCCGATGAGACGGTGCGCGCCGACACGACGGCATCCGGACTCTCGGGCCTTAAGCCGGCCTTCCGCACCGATGAGCTCGCCGCACGCTTTCCCGAGATCGACTGGCGCATCACCCCGGGCAACTCGTCGCCTCTGACCGATGGGGCCTCGGCGGCGCTCATCATGAGCAGCGCCAGGGCCGACGAGCTGGGTCTCACGCCACGCGCCAGATTCCACGCCTTCGCCGTCACCGGGAGTGATCCGCTGCTGATGCTCACCGGCGTCGTTCCCGCCACCCGCAAAGTGCTCGACCGTTCCGGCCTGAGCATCGACGACATCGCCGTCTCCGAGGTCAACGAGGCCTTCGCGCCCGTGCCGCTGCTCTGGCTCCGGGAGCTCGAGGCCGATCCGGCGACGCTCAACCCGCAGGGCGGAGCCATCGCCCTCGGCCACGCGCTCGGGTCGTCCGGCACGCGGCTGCTTGCGACTCTCCTGAACTCCCTCGAGCGGAGCAGGGGGCGCTATGGACTGCAGACGATGTGCGAGGGCGGCGGAATGGCGAACGCGACCATCATCGAGCGTCTCGGCTGAGGCCGAGCCCACCAGAACCATCAGCGCGACCAGAACCATCAGCGCGACCACAACCATCAGAAGGAGAACAACGGATGCGGATCGACAGACTGTCGGCACTGGTGACGGGCGGGGCCTCCGGCCTCGGCAGGGCGACGGCGACAGCCCTCCACGCGGCGGGGGCGAGCGTCGTGCTGGTCGACCTGCCGTCGTCGGCGGGCGCCGCGATCGCCGCGGAGCTGGGCGAACGGGCGCGCTTCGTCGCAGCCGACGTGACGAACGAGGTCGAGGTGCAGGCCGCCATCGACGCGGCGCAGGAGATGGCGCCGCTTCGCGTCGTCGTCAACTGCGCGGGAATCGCCACGGCCGGACGCACAGTCGGACGAGAGGGACCACTCGACCTCGGCGCCTTCGAACGCACCGTCATGGTGAACCTCGTCGGTACGTTCAACGTCGCTCGTCTGGGCGCAGCGGCCATGGCCGCGAACGATCCCGTTGAGGCATCCGCCCTTGCCGGCGTGCCCGAGACGGCGGAGCGCGGAGTCATCATCAACACGGCATCCGTCGCCGCATTCGACGGGCAGATCGGTCAGGCCGCCTACTCGGCGTCGAAGGGGGGAGTGGCCGCGATGACGCTGCCGCTGGCCCGCGACCTCTCGAAGCTGCTCATCCGCGTGATGACCATCGCGCCGGGCATCTTCGAGACTCCGATGATGGCCGGGATGCCCGATGAGGTGCGGGCGTCGCTCGAGGCGCAGATCCCGCATCCGTCACGGATGGGAACCCCGGCCGAGTACGCCGCGCTCGCCCGGCACATCGTGGAGAACCCGATGCTGAACGGTGAGACGATCAGGCTGGACGGCGCCATCAGGATGCAGCCGAAGTAGGCGATCCCGGCGCGCTGCCGTCAGCGCTGCGCCGACAACCGCGGGTGGTGCACCCTGTAGGCATTCAGGAAGCCGTCGATGACGTCCCAGGTGGCGATGAGGACCAGACCGGCCACCACGATGATGCTCGTGATCTGCCAGGCCTCGGCGAAGTTCTCGTCGGTCTGCCGGGCGGCGGCGTCGACGAACGCCGGGTTGAGCAGCCTTCCCTCGACCCAGAGCCAGACGGCCGGAACTGTGAAGGCCAGGTTGAGCGCGATGTTGACCGCCGCGAGGGGATAGCTCCAGCCGCGGAAGTAGACGGCGAAGGCGAAGCCGATCTCGGCAAGCGTCACGGCGATGAACCAGGGAATCCAGAACGTCCAGAGTTCCTGGTTCAGCACGGGCAGGGAATCGCCGGAACCGGCGAGATAGGGATTGAACTGCTGCCACACCAGGGCGACGATGAGGAGCACGAGGAACGCGACGCTGGCGACGAGTTGGCCGAGAGCCGAGCGCTGCGTCGGCGACGGCACCTCGGGCAGCTGGTCGGGGGACCACACCACCATCGGAGCGCCCTTCGCGCTGCGGTCCATGATCACGAAGACGACGGTGGTCCAGAATCCGATGTTGACGGTCACCTGGATGGCACCCCCGATCATCGATCCGATGATGCCGCCCGCTGGGGCACCGGCGACGAACTGACCGATACCGATACCGACGGCGGCGATGGGGACCACGATGGCGAGGAGCAGCTTCAGCAGCCGCAGCCAGAGCAGGTAGTACTCGGGGCCGATGAGGGTGAGAGGGCGATCGGCGTAGCGAGCGGCCAGGGCGAGCGGGTCGCCGAGTTCGACGATGGCGTCGCGCTCGGGTGAGGTCGAGCCGGCCTCGAGCCGGGCGTCGACGGCGTCGGCCACGAGCCCGCGCACCTCCTGCTCGAGCTCGGGGCGCTGCTTCTCGGGTGCCGTGCGGACGACGGCCCAGACGTAGCGATCGGTGAGAGTGGTCATGAGTCTTCTCCTCGGATGAGACGGCGGAGGGAGTCGTCGATACGACCCCAGTCCTCGGTGAGAGCTGATGCCATCTGCTCGCCCTCCGCGCTCGTTCTGTAGAACTTGCGGGGGCGGGATTCATCGGTGTTCCAGGCACTGGTGAGCAGTCCCTGCTTCTCCAGGCGTCGGAGCAACGGATAGAGGGTGTTGGCATCGACGCTGAAACCGAGGGTGTCGAGCGTCTCGAGCAGCGCGTAGCCGTAGTCGGGGGTGCGCAGCCGCAGCAGGCAGGCGAGCACGACGGTTCCACGGCGCAGTTCCTGCAGGTGTCCGGTGATCAGATCGTCTTCGCCCATGTGTCACACCATACTGTGCGACACACAGTATTGCAACGGACTACTTCGAGCTGTCGACGGCGTGCGCCTCGAGGAAGGAGTAGACGGCGGCGTCATCGACGCCGGGGAAGGTTCCGGATGGCAGGGGGGAGAGGATCTGCGCGTGCAGTCTGGCGCTCGGCCAGGCCTGTCCCGCCCAGCGGTCGGCGAGTTCGGCTGGAGCTCGGCGGCAGCAGGACTCGTCGGGGCACGTCGACACGGCCCGCACGGTGGTCTCGCGACCTCGGAACCACTTCGCCTCGCTGAACGGCACCCCCAGCGTGATGGAGTACTCCCCGTCGTCCGACCGGCCGGTCTGGGTCGCGCACCAGTAGGTTCCGGCGGGCGTGTCGGTGTACTGGTAGAACTCCGTGGTGCGGTTGGTGTGGGTGAAGGCCGTCCGTGCGCTCCACTTCTTGCACACCCACTGGCCCTCGATGGAGCCGGTGACGTCCGTCGGCAATGGAAGGCCATCGTTCTCGTAGCCCTTCAGCAGGGCACCGTCGCCGTTGACCCTCAGGAAGTGCATGGTCATGTCGAGGTGCACAGTGCCGAGGTTCGTGAACCGCAGAGCCGCCGCCTCGTGCGTCACGCCGAAGGCGTCGCGGAAGTCCTCGATGGCCAGGCGCTTCTCCTTCTTCGCCGCCTGCAGGAAGGCGACGGATGCCTCCTGCGGCATCAGGCAGCACGCCGCGAAATAGTTGATCTCGAGTCTCTGCTGGAGGAACTCGGCGTAGCTGGCCGGGCGCTCATGGCCGAGGATGCGGTGAGCCATGGCCTGCAGCGCCATGGAGCGCAGGCCGTGCCCGCCCGGGATGGACGCCGGGGGCAGGTAGATGCGTCCGTTGGCGATGTCGGTGATGGACCGGGTCGAGTCCGGCAGGTCGTTCACGTAGATGAGCTGGAACCCGAGCTGTTCGGCCATCACGCTGACCTCCCGGTGGGTGAGGGCTCCCACGCGGTGCCCGGAGGCCCGGACGCGCTCCTCGGCGAGCCGTTCGATCTCGGGCAGGTGATTCTGCTTCTGCCGCATCAGCTCGCGCAACTCGGTGTTGGCCCGCCGAGCCTCCTCAGGGGTCGCGATGGCCTCGGAGGCCCGACGGGCGAGCTCGCGGTGGAGGCCGAGCATGGCCTCGAGGGTCTCATCCGGCGTGCCGCGGGTGGGCTTGACGGCCGGAAGTCCGAGCGAGACGTACAGCGGATTGCGCTGCGCCTTCGCCAGCTCGATCTCGAGGGCCGCCCGTCTGTTCGGGGCCTCGGTGGCCAGCAGGGCCGTGAGGTCGACGTCGAGCGCACCGGCGATGGCCTGCAGCGTGCCGACCCTGGCCTCGCGCTTGCCGTTCTCGATGAGCGAGAGCTGGCTGCCGGCGATGCCGACGCGCTCGCCGAGTTGGTCGAGGGTGAGCCCGCGCTCGCCGCGGAAGTGGCGGATGCGGTGGCCGAGAGTGCTGAGATCCGAGCCGCGTTGGTTCATCTCTTGAGAATAGCGAAACTTTGACGATTCTTAACGGCTGATTAGCTGCATCCGGCCGCCAGAAATGCGTGAACCTTAAGTCACCAGCTCCTCACCGACGCAGGATCAACCGAAAGGCGAGCCATGACCATCTCCGACATCGCAACGGGTACGGCCTCCGAC
This sequence comes from Leifsonia sp. Root1293, assembly GCF_001425325.1. Lineage (NCBI taxonomy): Bacteria > Bacillati > Actinomycetota > Actinomycetes > Micrococcales > Microbacteriaceae > Leifsonia > Leifsonia sp. Root1293. The sequence continues at coordinate 23,882 of NZ_LMEH01000001.1, forward strand.
GGACGCGAGCAGGACGACTCCGGTCCGCGTGTCGGCACCACGGATCGCGGCCTCCGCACGTGGGTGGACGAGATCGCCGCCATCACCCTGCCCGACGCCATCGTGTGGTGCGACGGCTCGATGGCGGAGGCCGACAGACTCACCAAGGAACTGGTTGCGAGCGGGCGACTCATCAGGCTGAACCCGGAGTGGCGGCCGAACAGCTACCTGGCGCGCACCGACCCCGACGACGTCGCCCGGGTCGAGGACCGCACCTTCATCTGCTCAACGTACGAGGAGGATGCCGGTCCGACGAACAACTGGCGCGATCCGCGGGAGATGCGCGAGGAGCTCCGGGGCGTCTTCGCGGGCTCGATGCGCGGGCGCACGATGTACGTCGTGCCGTTCTCGATGGGGCCGCTCGGCGGTCCCATCTCGCAACTCGGCGTCGAGATCACCGACTCGCCCTACGTCGTGCTCAGCATGGGCATCATGACCCGCATGGGCGACAGGGTCTACCGCATGATCGAGGACGGCGAGCCGTGGGTGCACACCGTGCACAGCGTCGGGTACCCCCTGCGCGACGAACGCGGATTCAAGCGCACGGACGCCGACTGGCCGTGCAACCCCGAGAAGTACATCGTGCAGTTCCCCGACACCCGCGAGGTGTGGTCGTTCGGATCGGGCTACGGCGGCAACGCCCTGCTCGCCAAGAAGTGCTTCGCCCTGCGCATCGCCTCGGTGATGGGACGCGACGAGGGCTGGCTGGCCGAGCACATGCTGCTCATCAAGATCACCTCGCCCGAGGGCCGTGCCTACCACGTGGCGGCGGCATTCCCCTCTGCCTGCGGCAAGACGAACCTGGCGATGCTGCGCCCATCGATCCCCGGATGGAGCGTCGAGACGCTGGGCGACGACATCGCCTGGATGCGACCGGGGGAGGACGGCCGGCTCTGGGCCATCAACCCCGAGGCCGGGTTCTTCGGAGTCGCGCCCGGGACCGGCGAGACCACGAACCCGACGGCCGTGCAGACGCTCTGGGGCAACACCATCTTCACGAACGTCGCCCTGCGTCCCGACGGCGACGTCTGGTGGGAGGGCCTCACCGATGCCGTGCCCGCCGAGCTCACCGACTGGACCGGGCAACCGTGGACGCCGGATTCGGGTCGGCCCGCGGCGCATCCGAACTCCCGCTTCACCGTGGCGGCCGCTCAGTGCCCGACGATGGCCGACGACTGGGAGTCCTTCGCCGGGGTCCCGATCGACGCGATCCTGTTCGGCGGGCGCCGTGCGACGAACGTGCCGCTGGTGGCGCAGGCCCGCACCTGGAAGCACGGCGTGTTCATGGGAGCCACGATCTCGTCGGAGAAGACGGCCGCAGCAGAGGGCACAGTCGGCGAGCTCCGACGCGACCCCTTCGCCATGCTGCCGTTCTGCGGATACAACATGGCCGACTACTGGGGCCACTGGGTGAAGATGGGGCGCACCCTCGGCACGCAGGCTCCGGCGATCTTCCAGGTGAACTGGTTCCGCAAGGGCGAGGACGGCTCGTTCCTGTGGCCGGGCTTCGGCGAGAACGCGCGAGTGCTCGAGTGGATCGTCCGTCGCCTCGAGGGAACGGCGGATGCCGTGTCGACGCCGATCGGCCTGCTGCCAGCCGAGGGATCGCTCGACGTCGACGGGCTCGACCTGGCGCCCGATGACCTCGCCGCCCTGTTCGACGTCGACGCCGCGTCGTGGCTTGCCGAGTGCGACCTCACCGAGGAGTACTTCGACCTGTTCGGCAGTCGCGTGCCGGCGGCGCTCCGGGCCGAGCTGGCCAGCATCCGGTACCACCTGGCCCGCTAGCCCGCCCGCCCCGCCCGCCCCGGCCGCCCGGGCCGCCGCCGGCCCGCCAGTCCGTCGAGTCGCCCACTTTCGTCGCCATCCGGCCCGGCCGAGCTCCCTGAAGCGACGAAAGCGGGCGACTCGGGGGTAGGGTTCGAGGGCGACGTGACCGTCAGCGCCGCCAGCCACGCTGGGCCAGCGCCCGCTCGACCTGCGCGTGGACGGATGCGGCGTTCATCCGCTCGACCCTGATGCAGATCCAACCCAGGCTCTGCAGCAGGTTGAACCGGTCGATGTCCTTGGCCCACTGGAGCGGATCGCGAAGATGGTGCTCGCCCTCGTACTCGACGAGCACCTTGTACTCGGGGAAGGCGAGATCCACCCGGGCGACGAACATGCCGTCAGCTGCCGAGATGACGTAGTTGAGCTCCGGCCTGGGGAGGCCCGCGGCGGCCAGCTGGAGTCGAACCAGGGACTCGCGCGGAGACTGCGATCGGTCCGTCAGCAGCGGAAGGGCTGCCCGAGCAGCTCGAGCGCCACGGGCTCCGGGATGCTCGCGGAGTTGACGGGCGAGCTCCTCGAGCGAGCACAGAGGCTCGGTCCAGCGAAGCAGACGGTCGCCGGCGATCACGAGGTCGTCGATGGAGAGACCCGTCGACGCGAGGTCGAGCCAGGTGCGCGCAGCGCGGGTGACCCGCAGGCCGTGCCACCGGATGACGTCGAACAGCGTCGCCTCGATGCTGTGGCCCCGAAGCCCGGCGGCGTGCGGCGCGCGGGCCGGAGCCATGACCGACAGGTGGGGCCGATCGTCGCACAGCACTCGCCAGGGGAGCGGGATGTCGAGGGCGATCGCCGCCGTCGTGTGGCTGAGGAACGCGTGGTCACCGATGCGGGCGCTGAGCAGCCGGGCCCGGTCGAGGTGGTCGAGCTCCGAGCCTGCCAGAACGCGCGTGCCGGCATACGGGGCGTCGAGATCGGCCCGGCGCAGGCGCTCGCGCGAGACTCCGGCCTGGAGGGCGTCGCCGACGACGAATCGGGATCCGACCTCGGAGGGAAGCGGCTGCGGTGCGCGAGACATCCCAGCACTCTGCGCCGCCCGCAGCCCGGCGCGGCAGGTGCCGCAGCCCCGGTGGACTCCCGCCGGGAGAGGACGCCCGGGGGAGGACCCCCGCCCAGCCGCCGAGTCGCCCGACTTCGTCGCCTCAGCCGCCGGATCGGGCGGCGGTGGCGACGAATGTGGGCGACTCGGCGATGAGTGCGTCGGGGGCGGGGTCGGTGTGGGCGGCGGGGGCGGGCGCGGGCGGTGAGGTCCGGGGCTAGACCAGGAGTTGGTGCCTGGCCAGGTCGCGGTAGAGCGGCGTGGACGCGACCAGCTCCGAGTGGGTTCCCGTGCCGATGACGCGCCCGTGCTCGAGCACCACGATCTGGTCGGAGTCGACCACCGTCGAGAGCCTGTGCGCGATGACGATGAGCGTGCGGTCCTCGGCCACGGCGTCGATCGCGTCGCGCATCTTCTGCTCGTTGACTCCGTCGAGGCTCGACGTCGACTCGTCGAGCAGCAGGATGGGCGACTCCGAGAGCAGCGCCCTCGCGATGGCGAGCCGCTGGCGCTCTCCGCCAGAGAGCATGACGCCGTTCTCCCCGACCTCGGCCGACAGTCCGGCCGGGTCGCGGTCGAGCACCTCGGACAGGTTCACCGCCGCGAGCACCGAGATGCACTGCTCGTCCGTCGCATCCGGAGCCGAGAGCACGAGGTTGTCGCGGATCGAGCCGGCCAGCACGGGGGCGTCCTGCTCGACGTAGCCGATCTGAGCGCGCAGGTCGTGCCGGTCGAGTGACCTGATGTCGAGGCCACCAAGCCGCACCTCACCGCCCGTCGGGTCGTAGAAGCGCTCGATCAGGGCGAGGATCGTGCTCTTGCCGGCGCCCGACGGTCCGACGAGCGCGGTGCGCTTGCCGCGCGGTGCCGTGAACGACACTCCGCCGAGAACCGCGGGGCGCTCCGTGGCGGGTGCATCGCCGTCGGGGTCGATCGCACTCGCACCGTCGAGTTCCGGGGTGGTCGGCAGCGAACCGGTCTGGGCCAGCTCGTCGAGCTCGACGAGGGGATTGATGCTGGGGCCGGGGTTCTCCGACGGCTCGACGATGACGGGGGTCACCGGGTAGGAGAACCGCACGTCGCGGAACTCGATGGCGGGGGCGTCGGGCAGCACGGCCTCGTTCGCAGCGCCGATGATGACGGCGAGGGGTGCGAGGTCGCGATCATTCTGGTCCTCGGTAGGCAGTTCGATGATCTCCTGGATGCGCCCGAGGGCACCGAGCGCCGAGTTCACCGAGGTGAGGGCGCCGAAGGCGGATCCGAGCGGGGCGATGAGCATGAACAGCAGCATGATGAATGCGACCAGGCTGCCGATCTCGATGTCGCCGGATGCGACCCTGAATCCGCCGAGACCGAGAACGACGAGCAGGGAGACCTGCAGCGCGATGCCGGCGACGGGAACGACCAGGGCGGAGATCCTGGCGACCTTGACGCCGGCATCGTAGGCTCCGACGGCGTGGCGTTCGACAGCGGCGATCTCGCGATCGGTGGCGTTGGATGCGCGTACCGTGCGGACGGCGCTGATGGAGCGCTCGACTCCCGACGAGAGCTCGCCCACCTTGGCCTGCGTCGCATGGCTGGCCTCGCGGATGCGACCGGAGAGCAGGGTCACGACCACGATCGAGACGGTGATCACGAGGGCCGTCGCCCCGAGCAGGACGGGGTCGATGACGAGCATCGCGATGAGGGCGCCGACGAAGAGCAGCACTCCGCCGACGCTGTCGACCAGTCCCTGGGTGAGCACAGCCCGCAGCAGGGTGGTGTCGCTGCCGACACGCGAGACGAGATCTCCGGTGCGGCGGCTGTCGAACTGCGCGATGGGCAGGTGCAGCATCCGCGCGATCAGGCGCTTACGGCTGGCCAGCACCACGGACTCGCCGGTGCGCTGCAGCAGATAGTGCTGATAGCCGCTGATGAGTGCCGAGACGACCACCAGCGCGATGAGGATCGTGACCAGGTTGCCGAGGTCGTCGCCGGCCTGCACCATGGTGATGAGGTTGCTGACGAGGAGCGGCTGCGCGAGGCTCGCCGCGGCGCCGAGCACGCTTAGCACGATCACGACGACGAGCACGCCCTTCTGCTCGAAGATGTAGGGGAGCAGTTGGCTGAAGGTGGCGCGAGGTCCGTCCTTCGGGGTGGAACGGCGGCCGAGGCCGCGCGAGCGCGTGGATGTTTCGCTCATGACTTCTCTCTGATTGCTGCGGATGCCTCTCGCGCTCTCACGCCGGCGGCATCCCTGGGGGAACGGATGCCTCAGCTGCGTCCGTACTTCTTGTGCACTGCCTGCTTGCTCACCTCGAGCGCGAGCGCGATGAGCTGCCAGCTTGCTCCTCGGGTTCGGGCGCGCCTGACGGCGACGGACTCGACCCTCTCGAGCTCGCGCCGCAGGCGGTGGATCGCGCGGAGCGACTCGATCGGATCGTCTCCGCCCGCGCTCGCGGCGAGGGTGTGAATCGTGGTGACGTCCATGGCGTCAATGTTAGTTGACGCATCGGCATTCGTCAATTCCGGTTGACGATTCGGGTCGGCGGAGGTCATGCCTTCCATTCTCACCCCGTTCCCTGTGGGAGAGCACCAGCGGCCACGGTCGCGGGCGACGCGCTGTCGGCAGTCTTCGCTAGGTTGGACGGGTGCCAGCCCCCGTCATCGTCGCCCGTGACCTCGTCAAGAAGTACCAGGACGTCGCCGCCGTCGACGGCATCTCCTTCGAGGTCGCTCCCGGGGAGTCGTTCGGTCTGCTCGGGCCGAACGGCGCCGGGAAGTCGACCACCATGCGCATGGTGGGTGCAGTCTCGACGCGCACCGGTGGCGACCTGAGCATCCTCGGCCTCGATCCCGACGTGCACGGCCCGGAGATCCGGTCGCAGCTGGGCGTCGTGCCGCAGGCCGACAACCTCGACACCGAACTGCGCGTGCGCGAGAACCTGCTGGTGTACGGCCGTTACTTCGGCCTGCAGCGCAGGCTCGTCGCCCAGCGCGCCGACGAGCTGCTGGCCTTCGCGCAGCTGGAGGGCAAGGAGAAGGCCCGCGTCGACGCCCTGTCCGGCGGCATGAAGCGCCGGCTCACCATCGCCCGCGCCCTCATCAACGACCCCCGCATCCTGCTGCTCGACGAGCCGACGACCGGACTCGACCCGCAGGCGCGGCACATCCTCTGGGACCGCCTGTTCCGTCTCAAGGAGGAGGGCACGACACTGGTGCTCACCACGCACTACATGGACGAGGCCGAGCAGCTCTGCGACCGTCTCGTGGTGGTCGACAAGGGCACCATCATGGCCGAGGGTTCGCCGGCCGAGCTCATCCGCACCCACTCCACGCGCGAGGTGCTCGAGGTGCGGTTCGGCAGCGACCGCAACGCCGAGGTCGGCGAGCAGCTCGCGCGCGCACAGGGCACCGAGGGCCACCGTGTCGAGGTGCTGCCGGACAGGGTGCTGATCTACAGCGACAACGGCGAGGCCGAGCTCGTCAGGATGACCGACGCCGGACTCCGACCCGTGACGAGCCTGGTGCGTCGATCGAGCCTGGAGGACGTCTTCCTGAGGCTCACCGGCCGGAGTCTGGTCGAATGAGCGCGACGACCGCGCAGTCGACGGATGCCGCCCGGGCCATCGCCGCCGGTCGTCGGTCGCGCCGATGGGGTGCGTGGTACGTGACCGAGCACAGGCTGCGCATGATGCGCACCTACACCGGCACCGTGGTGATCGCGGGCATCGGCAGCCCGCTGCTCTACCTCTACGCGCTCGGGGTGGGCCTGGCGACCATCGTCGACGCGAACATGGGCCCGGATGCCGTCGACGGCGTGAGCTATCTCGTCTTCGTCGCGCCGGCGCTGCTCGCCAGCGCCGCCATCGCCGTCGCCAGCGAGGAGTTCACCTATCCGATCATGCTCGGCTACAAGTGGAACCCGACCTTCACGGGAGCTGCGGCCTCCCCGATCCGCCCGGTGCAGATCGTCGACGGCGTCGTCTACTCCGTGGTCATCCGCATGCTGGTGAACCTCGTGCTGTTCTACGCGCTGATGCTGGTGTTCGGGGCATCGCCGTCACCCATCGGGTTCCTCGCCATCATCGCCGGGCTCCTCGGCGGGCTCGCCTTCGGCACCGTCATCATGGGCTACACGTCGACACTGCAGGAGGACACGGGGCAGCTCGCGATGGTGCAGCGCTTCATCGTGCTCCCGATGACGCTGTTCTCCGGCACGTTCTTCCCTCTGGCGACCTTTCCCGTCTACCTGCAGTGGATCGGCTGGATCTCCCCGCTCTGGCACTCCACCGAGCTGGCCAGGGTGTTCTCCTACGGCTACCAGGAGCCCATCTGGCTCACGTTCGTGCACGTCGCCTACCTGCTCGCCCTCATCGTGATCGGCTGGGCCTGGTCGCGACGCATCGCCGTGCGGAGGCTGAACTCGTGACTGGGGCGACGGACCAGGACTTCGCGCCGAGCAGCATCCGCCCCCGCCCCGTGCGATCGCTCTACGCCGGCAACGCGCGCGCGGTGATGCTGCGCGGCTGGCGGGCGACGGCCAGCACGAACTGGCTGGTCGTCGTGAGCGGCCTGTTCGAGCCGATCTTCTACCTGCTCGCGATGGGGATCGGGCTCGGCACTCTCGTCGGGGCCGTCACGCTGTCGAACGGCCAGGAGGTGAGCTACCCGGCCTACATCGCTCCAGCACTGCTGGCCGTGGCCGCCATGAACGGGGCCATCTACGACTCCACCTGGAACGTGTTCTTCAAGATGCAGTTCGCGAAGCTCTACGAGGGCATGCTCTCGACCTCGCTGGGGCCGCTCGACGTCGCCCTGGGCGAGATCCTGCTGGCACTCCTGCGCGGGGCGCTGTACGCCGTCGGGTTCCAGCTCGTCATGCAGGTGCTCGGGCTCAACCTGTCGTGGTGGGCGTTGCTGGCCCTGCCGGCCGTGCTCCTCATCGCCTTCGGCTTCGCCAGCGTCGGCATGGCCATCACGAGCTACATGAAGAGCTTCCAGCAGATGGACTGGATCAACTTCATCATGCTGCCGATGTTCCTCTTCTCAGCGACGTTCTACCCGTTGAGCGTCTACCCGCAGTGGTTGCAGTACGTGATCCAGGCGATGCCGTTGTGGCACGGCGTCGAGCTCGTGCGGGGTCTCACGACCGGCGACGTGGACTGGGGACTGCTCTGGCACGTGCTCTACTACGTCGTGATGATCGTGGTCGGCCTCGTGGTCACGACCAAGAGGCTGCGCGCGCTGTTCCTCGACTGAGGATCGCCGAGACCCGGACGTCGTCCGGGCCTCGGCGATCTGCGGGGACCTACGCGACGTTCTCCGTGTAGGCGACGTCGCCGGTGTCCTTGCTGATGATCAGGGCGACCAGCGTGATGGCACCCGCGAGGCTCAGGTAGACGCCGACCAGGACCGGGCTGCCGGCAGCGCCCTGCCACAGCGCGACCGCGATGAACGGAGCCAGTGCGGCTCCCAGGATCGACGCGACGTTGTAGCTGATCGCGGATCCCGTGTAGCGCACGTTCGTGGGGAAGAGCTCGGGCAGAACAGCACCCATCGGGCCGAAGGTGAGACCCATGAGGGTGAAGCCGACGATGAGCAGGGTCATCACTCCGATGGTGCCACCGGCGAACAGCGGCACGAAGAGCAGGCCGAACACGATGATGCCGATGGTGGTGATGATGAGCGTGCGTCGACGCCCGTAGCGCTCGGCGAGGGGGCCGGAGACGAGCGTGAAGACACCGAAGAAGACCACACCGATGATCAGCATGATGAGGAACGACTCGCGGCTGTAGCCGAGACCCGCGACCGGGGCATCCGTCGCCGTCGTCCCGTAGGTGAGGGTGAAGGTCGTCATGAGGTAGAACAGCACGTAGGTGGCCAGCATGATGAACGTGCCGAGGATGAGCGGGCGCCAGCTCGTCTTGAACACGCGGGCCAGCGGGAGCTTGGCGACCTCGCCCTGCTCGACCACCTTGGTGAAGGCCGGGGTCTCGATGAGCTTCAGTCGCACGTAGAGGCCGATGATGACGAGCACGGCGCTGGCGATGAACGGCACGCGCCAGCCCCACGCGAGGAAGGCGTCGGCGTCGATCGTCGACGACAGGATGAGGAAGACGCCGTTGGCCAGGATGAAGCCGATCGGGGCGCCCAGCTGCGGGAACGTTCCCCAGATGGCGCGCTTGCCGGCCGGCGCGTTCTCCGTCGCGAGTAGAGCAGCACCGCTCCACTCACCGCCGAGGCCGAGGCCCTGGCCGAAGCGCATGACGACGAGCAGCGCCGGTGCGAGGATCTCCCAGCCCGGGGTGAGCGCCGTGGGCAGGATGCCGATGATGAAGGTCGCGATGCCCATGGTGAGCAGCGATGCCACGAGAGTGCCCTTGCGGCCGATGCGGTCGCCGAAGTGTCCGAACACGATCGACCCGATGGGGCGCGCCACGAAGGCGACGCCGAAGACGGCGAACGACTGCAGGAGCGCAATGGTCGGGTCGGCGTTGACGAAGAACAGCGTGGGGAAGACGAGCACGGCGGCCGTCGCATAGACGTAGAAGTCGTAGAACTCGATCGAGGTGCCGATGAGGCTCGCCATGATCACACGGCTGCGGGTGTTGGCTGGAGCGGCGGGAGTCTCGGCGACTGGTGCTGACATGATGGGGCGCTTTCGGTGCAGGAGGGCGTCTGCTGCGCCGCGCACTGCGTCGGTCCGGCGCCATGGCGCGCAGCTGGGAGTTCGAAAGTCGCTTGTGGCAACCCGTCAACGCTACGCCCTCGTCCCCCGTGAAGGCCAATCGGGGTACGGATGCTGGCCTCCTGTGGGCCGCGCTTCTAGGCTGGCGCCATGAACGAACTCTTCAACGTGCTGCACGTCGTCACGGCCGTCTTCATCGTGGGCCCCCTGGCGATCCTGCCGATGACGGCTCTGCGTGCGCTGCGCTCGGGCAATGGAGCCCAGGTCGCCACCCTCGCCACGTCGACGTCGATCTTCGGGCGGCTGTCGATCCTCGTGGTCCTGCTCGGTTTCGCCGTGATGGGAACGAGCGATCCGAAGTACGGCCTGACGTTCCTCACGCCGTGGATTCTGTGGTCGCTCATCCTCTGGGTTGCGGCGGCCGTCGTCAGCGAGGCCGTCGTCGTGCCCTCGATGAGGAAGGCGGCGGCAGCACTCGGTGCCACGGCCGGGAGCGGCACATCGGGCACCAGCGGCACCTCCGACGCGTCTGGCGCGTCGCAGTACTACGGGCGCATCGCCGGCGGCAGTGGCGTGGTGTCGATCCTGTTGCTCGTCGTCGTCGTGCTCATGGTCTGGAAGCCGTAGGCGCGCTTCGACCGCGGACTGCGTCCGGGCCTCAGCGAGCAATCCCCCGCGCTCGCAGCGAGCGATGCTCCGCGCCCTCAGCGGGTGGTGCGCAGCGCCTGCAGGACGCGGGCGGTCGAGATGGCCGCCTCGGCAGCCTCGGTCCCCTTGTCCTCCTTGGAGTCGGGGAGCCCGGCGCGGTCGTAGCCCTGCTTCTCGTCGTCCAGCGTGAGCAGGCCGAAGCCCACCGGCTTGCCGGTGTCGAGCGCGACGCGCGTCAGGCCGTCCGTCGCCGCAGCCGAGACGTACTCGAAGTGCGGGGTGCCGCCCCGGATGATGACGCCGAGGGCGACGACGGCATCGGCACCGGCATCCAGAGCCGCCTTCGCGACGACGGGCAGCTCGAAGCTCCCGGGAACGCGCACGAGGGAGTACGAGGCACCGGCCGCCTTCAGGGTGCGCTCGGCGCCGGCGATGAGCCCGTCGGTGATCTCGGTGTGCCAGTGGCCGGCGACGATGACGACGTTCAGCCCGGTGCCGTCGATGTCGAGGGTGGGGGAGCCTGCTCCGCTCATGATGCGTGTCCTTCCAGGAGGGGTTCTGTGCCGGCGGCGGTGAGTCGCACGCTCTCGGCGAGTTGCTGATCGGCGATGGCGTGACCCATGCGGTCGCGCTTGGTCTCGAGGTACGACTCGTTGAACGCGCCGACGCCGACGACGAGCGGAACCCGCTCCGTCACCGTGACGCCGCGTTCCTCGAGCTGGCGCACCTTCTCGGGGTTGTTGGTCAGCAGCCGCACCGAGGTGATGCCCATCTGGTCGAGGATGGCTGTGGCCGCCCCGTAGTCGCGGGCATCGGCCGGGAGGCCGAGGGCGAGGTTGGCGTCGAGCGTGTCGAGGCCGTCCTCCTGCAGCCTGTAGGCGCGCAGCTTGTTGATCAGGCCGATGCCGCGCCCCTCGTGGCCGCGCAGGTAGATGACGATGCCGCCGTCGCGCTGGATCGTGTCGAGCGCGGCGTCGAGCTGGGGACCGCACTCGCACTTGAGTGAGCCGAACGCCTCGCCCGTGAGGCACTCCGAGTGCACACGCACGAGCGCTCCGGATGCCTCAGGCGTGCCGGCGACGATGGCCACGTGGTCGGCTCCGGTATGGCGATCCCTGTAGGCGCGCACCTTGAACGGCCCGTGCGTCGTCGGCACCGTCGTCTCGACCTCGAAGTCGACGCGCGAGCTCTCGGGGATCGGGACCGCGACGGGAACGTCGGTGTCGCAGTGCCATTCCTGCAGGTAGTCGATGATGGCGGCGACTGTCGTCACCGGGAGGTCCTCCCGGGCGCCGAGTTCGATGAGGCCGGGCAGGCGCATCATCTCGCCGTCATCGGCGACGATCTCGCCGATGACGCCGACGGGGGAGAGCCCGGCCAGCTTCATGAGGTCGACTGCAGCCTCGGTGTGGCCGCCACGCTCGCGCACGCCACCCTCCTTGGCGCGGAGCGGCAGCACGTGCCCCGGTCGGATGAGGTTCTCGGGCTGCGAGGTCGGGTCGGCCAGCACCCGCAGGGTGTGGGCCCGGTCGGCGGCGCTGATGCCCGTGCTGACGCGATCCGACGCGTCGACGGTGATCGTGTACGCGGTGCCGCGTGCGTCCTGGCTCTGCGTCGTCATGAGCGGCAGTTCGAGACGGTCGGCGTACTCGTCGGGCATCGGGGCGCAGAGGAATCCGGAGGTGTTCCGCACCATCCAGGCGATCCACTCCTGGCTGGCGAGCTCGGCGGCCATGATGGCATCGCCCTCGTTCTCCCTGGCCTCGTCGTCGGCGACGATGACGGGCTTTCCGGCGCGCAGGGCGTCGAGGACCTCGGGGATGGTGGCGAGGCTCATCGTGAGCTCCTGACTGTCGTGGCTGATTCCGGAACGGATGCGGATGCGGATGCGGGCGCGGGCGCCGGTGCCGGACCGTCTGCGAGCGAGGACGGCAGCGTGCGGTGCAGCCCGAGCGACAGCATCCGCTCGACGTGGCGAGCGAGGATGTCGGTCTCGATGTTGACGGTGTCGCCGACGGTGCGCTCGCCCAGGGTGGTCGCGGTGAGGGTCTCGGGAATGAGGGAGACCTCGAACCAGCCGTCGGCGATGCCGCCACCGACAGCGCTGACGGTCAGGGACGTGCCGTCGACGGCGATGGATCCCTTGTCGACGACGAGCGCTGCGTGCAGCGGGTCGAGGCTGAAGCGCACGACCCTCCACGCGCTGCCGTCGGTGATGGAGAGCACGGTGGCCGTGCCGTCGATGTGACCCTGGACGATGTGCCCGCCCAACCTGTCTCCCACGGCGGCTGCGCGCTCGAGGTTGACGGTGCGACCCTCGGTCGCCCCGGCGAGGGTCGACATCGCCAGGGTCTGCGCCATGACGTCGGCCGTGAAGGTCTCGGGGGTCGACGCGACGACGGTCAGGCACACACCGCTCACGGAGATCGAATCCCCGTGGCGTGCGTCCGAGACGACGAGAGGTCCGCGCACGGTGATCCTGGCGGCGTCGCCGGTCGTCTCGACGCGCTCGATGCGGCCGATCTCCTCGATGATTCCCGTGAACACTGCTGCCTCCTACGGCTTCTTCTTCAGGGTGGCGACGACCAGCAGGTCGTCGCCGAGTGCCTCGACGCTTGCGATCGAGAGCCTCAACGCGTCGTCGATCGTCGCGATTCCGACATCGCCGATGGCCGTCAGCGGACCGCCGATGATCGCGGGGGCGATGTAGACGAGCACCTCGTCGACGAGGCCGGCGGCGAGGAAGGCGCTGGCGAGCGTCGGCCCGCCTTCGATGAACAGGGAGCGAATGCCCCGGGCGTGCAGTTCGCGCAACTCCGCGGCGAGGTCGCCGCCCGCCGTGAAGATCGGCTCGTGCGTGCCGCGCCTGATGGCGGCATCCGCCGGCGTGCTGCGGGTTCCGAAGATCACGGGGACGGGCTGCGACGCGTACATGCTCCCGTCGGCATACCGTGCCGACAGTGCCGGATCATCGGCCAGCACCGTTCCGGTTCCCACTCCGATGGCGTCGGATGCCGCTCGGCGGGCGTGCACGTCGGCCCTGGCCTCTGGCCCGGTGATCCACTGGCTCGTCCCGTCGGCGGCCGCAGCGCGCCCGTCGAGGCTGGACGCCCATTTGACGGTGACGACGGGGCGCTTCAGCCTCGCGGCCGGAAGCCAGTCGCCGAGGCGCGCCGTCGTCTCGGCGATCAGTACCCCGCCGGTGACGTCGACACCGGCTTCGCGCAGGCGAGCGGCACCACCGGACGAGTGATCGCCGGGGTCGCTCACGCCGTAGACGACTCGGGCGACTCCGGCGGCGATCAGGGCCTCGGAACACGGACCCGTGCGACCCGTGTGATTGCACGGCTCGAGGGTCACGACAGCTGTCGCACCGCTGGCTTCGCCATCGGCGAGTCTCGAGAGGGCGTCGACCTCGGCGTGCGGGGTTCCGGCACCGCGATGCCAACCCTCGGCGATGGTGGTGCCCTCTGCGGACAGGATCACGCAGCCGACCTGCGGGTTCACGCCGCGGGAAGGTCCGAGGGCGGCGATCTCGACGGCGCGCTGCATCGCGCGCTCGATCACGTGATCGCTCAGGCGCTCCGCCGTCGTGCTGGTCATCCCGGTCTCAATCCTGTTGAGCTCCGGGGTCTCGGGCATCGCCCGAATCCGTCGTTCGGCGCGAACGCCGAACGACGCGTGCATCCTCCCATCCGGACTTTAACCGTCGGTCCCGGAATTCCACCAGGTCAACCGCCGATGAGGGCGGGTCGCGGACTATCACCGCCGGTTCGGATTCTCACCGACCCCGGAGCACGTTCTTGTCTTCGATGATAGATCAACGCACAGACGCGCGTCCTATTCCCGTGTCGTCGTGCGACGCGACCAGCAACCGTGCCGTGCCCTCGTCCACGTACAGGTCGGTGATGAGCCCGGCGGCGATGGCGCCGCGGATGCTCGCCAGGCGCGCTGCTCCAGACACGACGCAGATGCGCCTGGGCGTTCGCCGAAGCGTCTCGAAGGCCGGCCCGCTCCCCCTGTCGTTGAGACTGATCCCGTCGGTCGAGCCGTCGATGCGGTAGAAGACCGTCGCCACGTCTCCGACGACGTTCTGCTCCTGCAGGCTCCGGACGTCGTCAGGGTCGAGGAAGTTGCTGGAGTACACGTGGCTCGGGACCTCGGCGAACGGGGAGCCGACGCCGAAGAGGGCGACGTCGAGATGCTCCTGCAGGGCCAGCACCCGCTGCATGCTGCGCTCGCGCCACAGGGCCTGCTTCGTGAGCGGGTCGTCGAAGAACGCAGGCACCGGGAACTGCTGCACCTGAGCGTTGTAGGCCTCCCCGAACCTCCGCAGGATCTCGCTCGCATAGACGATGCCCGTGCTGGTGAGGTTGCCGGCGCCATTCAGCTGCACGATCTGGGTGTCGTGAACGGCCCGGGGGATGAGATGACGGGAGACGGCGCTCACGGTGGCACCCCACGCGACGCCGAGGGTGGAGTTCGAGTCCACGTACTCACCGAGCATCCGTGCAGCCGACAGAGCGACGCGCTCCAACCTGTCGACGTCGCTGGTGTGGTCGGGAACCGGGACGACGTGAGCCGTCACTCCGAACCCCTCGAGGATCTGCCGTTCGAGGATGTTCGGCATCTCCCGCGGCGACCGGACCCTGATGTCGACCAGACCGGTCTCCCGGGCGTGGCTCAGCAGCCTGGAGACCGAGGAGCGCGAGGTGCCCAGCTCGTGCGCGATGGCCTCCATCGTGAGGTCCTGCAGGTAGTAGAGCTGCGACGCCCGGAGAGCGTCGCGCGTTCTGGTGGTGAGGTCGGGGTGATCTGTGGCCATCCGTTCATCTTGCACGTATGTGCAGTTCACTTGCAACAAGGTGCGGGCGCGTCGAGACTGGACATGTCGGTGCGAATGCGTGCCGACCAGCGAACCAAAGGGATGCACCATGGCGACGTCGTCGACGACTTCCACTTCCTCCTCCGGAGCCGACGCGCTCCGCCCAGCAGTCGAGGCCCTGCGCGCACGGCCTCACGCCGATGTCCTCGTGATCGGGGCCGGCATCAACGGGATCGCCACCTTCCGCGATCTCGCCCTGCAGGGCGTCGACGTCGTCATCATCGACCGCGACGACTACGTCTCCGGTGCCTCGGCGGCATCGTCGCACATGATCCACGGCGGCATCCGCTACCTCGAGAACGGCGAGTTCAGGCTCGTTCGCGAGTCGGTCGAGGAGCGCAACGCCCTGGTCAGGATCGCCCCGCACTACGTCCGGCCGCTCAAGACCACCGTGCCGATCTTCTCCACCTTCAGCGGCATCCTCTCCGCGCCTCTGCGGTTCCTCACCCACAAGGCCGGAAAGCCGACCGAGCGCGGCGCGGCTCTCATCAAGGTGGGCCTCACCGCCTACGACTCGTTCTCGCGCGACGGCGGCAGCGTTCCCCGTCATGAGTTCCACGGCCGCAAGCGGTCGCTCGCGGAGCTCCCCGCCCTCAACCCCGGCATCAAGTACACGGCGACCTACTACGACGCCTCGATGCACGACCCGGAGCGGCTGGCTCTCGACGTGCTGAGCGACGGCTTGGCCGCCGGTCCTCACGCGCGGGCCGCGAACTACGTCGAGGCTGCCGGCGCCGACGGCGACGCCATCACCCTGCGCGACACCGTGACCGGCGAGGAGTTCGGCTTCACGGCATCCGTCGTCGTCAATGCCTCCGGACCGTGGACCGACCTCACCAACGAGGCGCTCGGTGGCGCCACGAGGTTCATGGGCGGTACCAAGGGCTCGCACATCGTGCTCGACCACCCGGAGCTGCTCGCAGCGACCGATGGTCGCGAGATCTTCTTCGAGCACGAGGACGGCCGCATCGTGCTCATCTACCCGCTCAAGGGTCGCGTTCTGGTCGGCACGACGGACCTGGAGCACGACATGCGGAAGCCGATCCGCACCACCGAGGACGAGGTCGACTACTTCTTCGACCTGATCTCGCACGTCTTCCCCGGCATCGCCGTGAACCGCTCGCACATCGTGTACCGGTTCGCCGGAGTGCGGCCGCTGCCCCGCCACGACGAGACCCAGCCCGGCTTCGTCTCGCGCGACTACCGCATCGAGGAGACCACGGTGCCCGGCAGCGGCGGTGCCGTGCCGCTGCTCAGCCTCGTCGGCGGCAAGTGGACGACCTTCCGTGCCCTGGCCGAGCACCTGGGCGACGAGGTGCTGGCCAAGCTCGGCCGCGCTCGCACCACGAGCACTGAGGGGCTCGCCATCGGCGGTGGCCGCGGCTACCCGACGACGGATGCCGCTCGCACGGTCTGGCTCGCGTCGCAGGGCGAGGTCCTCGGACGCGCCCGCGCCGAAGAACTGCTCGAGCGGTACGGAACCCGTGCGGAGTCACTCATCGCCGACCTGGCGGAGAGCGGAACCGACGTTCCCCTGGCCTCGGCACCGGCGTACAGCGTGGGCGAGATCGCCGCGTTGGCTCGCGAGGAGCAGGTGGTCCACCTCATCGACGTGCTGAAGCGCCGCACGAGCCTGGCCTTCGTCGGGGCTGTCACGGCAGACGTCCTCTCCGAGCTCGCCGACGTGGTCGGCGACGCACTCGGGTGGACCGGCGCCCGTCGTGCCGCCGAGATCGAGCACGCTCGCATCGAGCTGCACGACGCGCACGGCGTGGCCATCGAGGAGCGTCGGACTGCGCACGCCTGAGGGGACAATCTCCCGGTGGTCGAGTAGCGAGCGACGCAGGAGCACGCGCATCGAGACCCGCTGAGCATTGCCGCAGACCGAGCGTGCACGGAGTGGCCTCGATACGTGGCCTCGCTTCGCTCGGGCACTACTCGACCAGCGGGGGTCAGCCTTCCAGCGCCCCGACCAGCTGATCGAGCCCCGTGATCTCGAGCACGCCGCGCTGACGCGCATCTGCGGCATCCGTCGCCTCGGGAACCAGGCCCGTGCGATTCAGCCACACGCCCGTCATGCCGGCGGAGGCGGCGCCGATCGCATCGGTGCGCAGCCTGTCGCCGACGTATGCGGCTTCGCCGGGAGCGACGCCCAGCCGGGAGCAGGCGAACTCGAAGATGCGCGGGTCGGGCTTCGTGATGCCGAGGGAGCCGGAGGCGACGATGCCGTCGACGAGGGTCGTGAGACCGACGGTGTCGAGCTTGGCCTGCTGGAAGGCCGGCTCGCCGTTGGTGATCACGCCGATGCGGATGCCGTCTCGAGCCCGTCTGAGGGCGGCCAGGGCGTCGAGGGCATCGTCGTGCAGCACCCAGGCGGCCCGGTAGTGCTCGAAGTAGTCGTCGAACCACGCCCCGGCCGCGGCCTCGGCCAGCACGACGCCGTGGGCTGCCGCGAAATCGCGCGCCCGGGCTCGACGCTGGCCCTGGAAGTCGAGGGTGCCGGCCAGGTACGAGTGGTAGTGCCTCTCCTCGAGGTCGTGCCAGAGGGCGACGTCGCCGGCGCGGTCGGGAGAGGAGAACCCCACGGCATCCATCTGCACCTCGATCGCGCGGGCGACGGCGCCACGATGGGCGAACAGCGTGTCATCGAGGTCGAACAGCACGGCGGCCGGGATGCCGCTCACAGGCGGGTCTCCTCGGGCCAGCTCGCCCGCGCCTGCTCGGCGTCGTGGGAGCGCAGCAGCACGCCGTGCCAGCTCGGCACGTGCGAACCGTCGCGGACGGGATGCGATGAGGGGGCCGTGCCCGTGAAGGCGAACCCGACGGCGCGAGCGACCGCAGCGGAATCCCGGTTGCCCGCCATGGCCTCCCACGTGAGGGCATCCGTGCGCGGCACGTCGCCGCTCACGAACACCCACTGCGCGACGGCGGCCAGCGCCTCGCGCATGTAGCCGTTGCCGCGCTGATCTGCTCCCAGCCAGAAGCCGACGTCGCACCGCAGTGTGCGGTAGCTGATGACGCCGATCAATGGCCCGCCCTCGCGGGTGCGTATCGCCCAGGTCGCCTCCGTTCCCGTCGACCAGCCGAGCGGCGCTACGGTCGCGACGAACCCCTCGGCGTGCCGCAACTCGTACGGCCATGGCGTCGTCAGCCAGCGCTCGAAGAGCGGATCGCGGCAGTATTCGGCGATGCTCGCGGCATCGGCCTGGGTCGGCTGGTCGAGGACCAGCCGCTCGGTTCGGATGACGACGGGTTGCATCAGCGGCGCCTGATGAAGCCGATACGGTCGTAGACCGCGGCGAGGGTCCTCTCGGCTGTCGCCGTCGCCTTGTCGGCTCCGAGGGCGAGGAGCCTGTCGAGTTCGGCCGGGTCCTCGAGCAGTTCCAGCGTTCTGGTGCGCACGGGGGAGAGGGTGTCGACGACGACCTCGGCGAGGTCCTTCTTCAGGTCGCCGTAGCCGCGACCGTCGTACTCCTGCTCGAGCGCTGCGATCGTGCGACCGCTGAGCGAGGAGTAGATGGAGAGCAGGTTGGAGACGCCGGCCTTGTTCTCGGGATCGAACCGCACCTCGCGGTCGGCATCCGTCACAGCGCTCTTGATCTTCTTCGCCGTGACCTTCGGGTCGTCCATGATGTTGATGAGACCGGCTGGGCTGGCGGCCGACTTGCTCATCTTCGCTGCGGGGTTGGCCAGGTCGTAGATCTTGGCCGACTCCTTGGGGATGTGCGCCTCCGGCACGACGAAGGTGTCGCCGAAGCGACTGTTGAAGCGCTGCGCGAGGGTGCGTGTGAGTTCGAGGTGCTGGCGCTGGTCCTCGCCGACGGGGACCAGGTCGGTGCCGTAGAGCAGGATGTCGGCCGCCATCAGCACGGGGTAGGTGAAGAGGCCGACGCTGGTCGCGTCGGATCCCTGCCTGGCCGACTTGTCCTTGAACTGCGTCATGCGGCCGGCCTCGCCGAAACCGGTGATGGTGCCCAGCACCCAGGCGAGCTCGGCGTGCGCCGGCACCTGCGACTGGATGAACAGGGTGCACTGAGATGGATCGATGCCCGCGGCGATGTACTGCGCCGCCGTCTGGCGCGTGTTGGCCCGCAGCTGGTGCGGGTCCTGCGCGACGGTGATCGAGTGCAGGTCGACGACGCAGTAGTAGGCGTCGAAGTCGCGCTGCATGGCGACCCAGTTGAGCAGGGCGCCGATGTAGTTGCCCAGGTGCAGCGAGTCGCTCGAGGGCTGCATGCCCGAGAACAGGAGGGGACGGACGTCATTCATGTGGGAGGCCTTCTGGTGTGACGAGAGAAGAGGGGGTCAGATCGAGTAGTCGACGACGACGGGAGCGTGATCAGACCATCGCTCGGAGTAGCTCGCCGCTCGGTCGACGGTGTACGCGGTGACGGATGCCGCCAGGGCAGGCGTGGCCAACTGGTAGTCGATGCGCCAGCCGGTGTCGTTGTCGAATGCCTGACCCCTGGCCGACCACCAGGTGTAGGGGCCGTCGACCTCGCCGGCGGCACGGCGGCCGAGGTCGACCCAGCCGAGTCCGGCGCCGGCGTTGTAGTCGGGATCGCCCTCGGCTCCGACGAACCTGTCGAAGTAGGCGCGTTCCTCGGGCAGGAAGCCGGCGCGCTTCACGTTGCCCTTCCAGTTCTTGATGTCGAGGGTGCGGTGCCCGACGTTGAGGTCGCCCATGACCACGCTCAGCTCGTTGTGCTCGGCCAGTTCGGGCAGTCGTGCCTCCATGGCGTCGAGGAACTTGTACTTCTCGACCTGCTTCGGGGTGTCAGCCTCGCCGGAGTGCACGTAGGCGCTCACCACGGTGACGATGCGTCCGCCCACCTCGAAGTCAGCCTCCAGCCAGCGTCCGGCGCTGTCGAAATCGGGTGCCCCCAGCTCGACGCGGTGGATCTTCGCAGCTCCGCGGCTGGCCAGCGCGACCCCGGCACGACCCTTGGCCGTCGCGGCGTCGTGGAGCACGCTCCACTCGTCGCCGAGCAGCGCCGTCACGTGCTCGGTCTCGGCGCGCACCTCCTGGATCGCGAGGATGTCGACGCCGCGTGCATCGAGCCACGCGCCCATGCCGTTGCGGTAGGCGGCGCGGATGCCGTTGACGTTGACGGACGCGATGCGAAGCGGTGTTGCCATGCCTTCGATCCTATGGGAGGCCTCAGACGTCCTCGGGTCGGCGTGGAGCCTGGAGAACGGCATCCGTGGGGCGGATGCCGTGACCCGCCGCAGCCGCCGATGCCGTCTGCAGCTCGTCGAGCTCCGACTGCAGTCGAGCGATGCGCCGCCTGACGCCCACGCGGCGGATCCAGCCCACCTCGACGGCCTCCTCGCGTGCCCGGCGCAGCTCGACCTGGGTGGTGAGGATACGGGCGTCGCGCTCGGCCTGCCTGCGTTCGGCATCCAGTTGTTCCGGGGTGACGCGGCGCAGCGAGACGTTCCGATCGCTGGCGGCGATGTAGATCCAGGATGCCGCCACGAGGGTGACGATCGAGGTGATCCTGAACCACAGGAGCAGGCCGATGAACACGGTGAACGTCGCGAACAGCGGATTGCTCGTCGCGCTGCCGACGAGGTAGCCGGCTCCGATCTGGAGCACGTACATCGCCACACCGCCGAGCACCGATCCGCTCCACAGTCGGCTCCACTTCACGCTGGCGCCGGACAGGAACCGGAACATGGCCAGGAGCACCGCCGTGTTGATCACCAGCACGACGAGGAATCCGGCTCCACCGATGGAGGCCTGCACCAGCCAGTTCGCCATGTCGAGACCGAGCAGCGAGAAGACCCAGGTGGCTGCGGCCGTGCTCGCCACGGACAGCAGCGATCCGACGAGGATCATGGCGCCGAAGGCGAGGGCGGCGAGCAGGTCGCGGGCCTTGAGGAGAACGTAGGAGCGCATGTCCTTCGGCAGCCCGAAGAGGCTCCGCACCGCCGTTCGGGAGTAGGTGATCCACCCGATCGCGGTCCAGATGAATCCGGCCAGGGCCACGGCACCCGTCCATCCGAACAGGCTCGTCGACGATGCGGCGATCTCCTCGAGCTGGTCCGGCGTGATGGCGCCGCCTTCGGCGATCAGGCCGGGCACGTAGGTGTTGATCAGGGTGATGAGGCCGTCGAGGGTGCTCGGGTCACCGCCGAGCCAGAGGCCGGTGGCGGCGAAGACGACGTAGACGGCTGCGAACACGGCGAAGAGCGCCTGATAGCTCATTCCGGCCGACAGGATGAAGCCGTTCCGGAACAGGAACCAGCGCCAGACGCGCACCGGGAACAGCGCCATCGTCTTCTGCGTGATGGTGGTGACGGTCTGGATCGGCTCCTCGAACCGTTCGCCGAGCGACTCCATCCGCTCGCGCATCTCCGCACTCACGCGCTCGCCCCGGGTGGGAGGGTCGAGCGGATCCTCGGCCGGTGTCTCGGCCGGCACGGTCACACGAGAACTCACCCTGCCAGCGTAGGGGAGGTGCTCCCTACGCGTGGCCCCGCATGAGAGCCTGCTTGACCTCGGCGATGGCCTGCGTGACCTGGATGCCGCGGGGGCAGGCGTCGGTGCAGTTGAAGGTCGTCCGGCAGCGCCAGACGCCCTCCTTGTCGTTGAGGATGTCGAGGCGCACCTGCGAGGCGTCGTCACGCGAGTCGAAGATGAAGCGGTGCGCGTTGACGATCGCCGCGGGGCCGAAGTACTGCCCGTCGGTCCAGAAGACGGGGCAGCTCGACGTGCACGCGGCGCACAGGATGCACTTCGTGGTGTCGTCGAACCGGGCGCGCTCAGCGACCGACTGCACGCGCTCCTTGCCGGGCTCCGGCTTGGAGCCGGGGATGAGGAAGGGCTGCACATCGCGGAAGGACGCGAAGAACGGCTCCATGTCGACGAT
The DNA here is from genome assembly GCF_001425325.1 of Leifsonia sp. Root1293. Lineage (NCBI taxonomy): Bacteria > Bacillati > Actinomycetota > Actinomycetes > Micrococcales > Microbacteriaceae > Leifsonia > Leifsonia sp. Root1293. The sequence continues at coordinate 45,865 of NZ_LMEH01000001.1, forward strand.
GAGGTCCTTCTCCAGTGGCAGGCCCTTGATGGCCTCCACGTAGATGGGCTTCGAGATGTCGAGGTCCTTGATCAGCGTCTTGCAGGCCAGGCGGTTGCGGCCGTTGATGCGCATGGCATCCGAACCGCAGATGCCGTGGGCGCAGGAGCGACGGAACGTGAGCGATCCGTCCTGCTCCCACTTGATCTTGTGCAGCGCGTCGAGCACGCGGTCCGTCGCGTACATCTCGACGTCGAAGTCCTGCCAGCGCGGTTCGGTGTCGGTGTCTGGGTCGAACCGTCGGATGATGAAGGTGACCGTGAACGGGATGACCGACGGGTCGGCGTTGCCGGGACGGTCCGCGGCGATGGTGGCTGTTGTCACGGTCAGTACTTCCTCTCCATGGGCTGGTAGCGGGTCATGACGACGGGTTTCCAGTCGAGCCGGATGTGGTCCGCCGCGTCGGCGGAATCAGCTTCGCCAGACAGGTACGCCATGGTGTGCTTCATGTAGTTCTCGTCGTCGCGCTTCGGGAAGTCGTCGCGCATGTGACCGCCGCGGCTCTCCTTGCGGTTGCGTGCCGAGTAGACGACGACCTCGGCCAGGTCGAGCAGGAAGCCCAGCTCGACGGCCTCGAGCAGGTCGGTGTTGAACCGCTTGCCCTTGTCCTGCACGGCGACGTTCTTGTAGCGCTCGCGCAGCGTGTGGATGGTCTCGGTGACCTCGGCGAGCGACTCGTCGGTGCGGAACACCTGGGCGTTGCGGTCCATGTGGTCCTGCAGCTCCTTGCGCAGCACGGCGACGCGCTCGGTGCCGGTCGAGCCCTTGATGTGCTCGAGCAGCTCGCGCACGGCCTTCGCCGGATCGGCTGGCAGCGGCGTGAAGTCGACGTTCTGCACGTACGCGACGGCGTTGTTGCCCGCGCGCTTGCCGAAGACGTTGATGTCGAGCAGCGAGTTGGTGCCGAGACGGTTGGAGCCGTGCACGGACACGCAGGCGCACTCACCGGCGGCGTAGAGGCCGGGGACGACGGTGTCGTTGTCGCGCAGCACCTCTGCCGACACGTTGGTGGGGATGCCGCCCATCGCGTAGTGCGCCGTCGGCATGACGGGCACGGGCTCCGTCACGGGATCGACGCCGAGGTAGGTGCGCGCGAACTCGGTGATGTCGGGCAGCTTGGTCTCGAGCACCTCCGCGCCGAGGTGCGTGCAGTCGAGGTACACGTAGTCCTTGTTGGGGCCGGCTCCGCGGCCCTCGGCGACCTCCTGCACCATGCACCTGGCGACGATGTCGCGCGGCGCGAGGTCCTTGATGGTGGGGGCGTAGCGCTCCATGAAGCGCTCGCCGCTCGCGTTGCGCAGGATGGCGCCCTCGCCGCGGGCGCCCTCGGTGAGCAGGATGCCGAGTCCGGCGAGGCCCGTCGGGTGGAACTGGAAGAACTCCATGTCCTCGAGCGGGAGGCCCTTGCGCCAGATGATGCCGACGCCGTCGCCGGTCAGCGTGTGGGCGTTCGACGTCGTCTTGTAGATCTTGCCGAAGCCGCCCGTTGCGAAGATGATCGCCTTGGCCTGGAAGACGTGCAGCTCGCCGGACGACAGGTCGATGGCGACGACGCCCGATGGCTGGTCGACGCCGTCGACGTTCGTCATGACGAGGTCGAGCACGTAGTACTCGTTGAAGAAGTTGATGCCGAGGCGCACGCAGTTCTGGAACAGGGTCTGCAGGATCATGTGGCCGGTGCGGTCCGCTGCGTAGCAGGCGCGACGCACAGGAGCCTTGCCGTGGTCGCGGGTGTGGCCGCCGAAGCGCCGCTGGTCGATCTTGCCCTCAGGGGTGCGGTTGAACGGCAGGCCCATGTTCTCGAGGTCGATGACGGCGTCGATGGCCTCCTTCGCGAGGATCTCGGCTGCATCCTGGTCGACGAGGTAGTCGCCGCCCTTGATGGTGTCGAAGGTGTGCCACTCCCAGCTGTCCTCCTCGACGTTCGCGAGGGCGGCAGCCATGCCGCCCTGCGCGGCGCCCGTGTGGGAGCGCGTCGGGTACAGCTTCGAGATGACGGCGGTCTTCGCACCGGGGCCGGCCTCGATGGCGGCGCGCATGCCGGCACCGCCGGCTCCCACGATGACGATGTCGAACTGGTGGTAGTGCACGCCGTCGACGACGGTGGACTCGGATTCAGGATTCACAGGTGCCGTACTCATATCTATTTCGTTTATCCGACCGGGCAGAAGGAGGGCAGCAGGTCGGCAGGGGATCCGGCCGGGCAGGGCTCGAACGTGAAGACCACGAGGGTGCCGAGCAGGATGAGCGCGGCGACGGAGACGAAGATGGCGCCCTTCAGGATGCGGCGGGTCGACTCCTGCGTCGCGTAGTCGTTCACGATCGTGCGCATGCCGTTGCCGCCGTGGATGAGCGCGAGCCAGAGCATGAGCACATCCCAGATCTGCCAGAACGGCGTGGCGTACTTCCCGCCGACGAAGCCGAAGTCGATGGCGTGCACGCCGTCGCCCACCATGAGGTTGACGAAGAGGTGGCCGAAGATGAGCACGAGCAGGAGCACGCCGGAGACGCGCATGTAGATCCAGCCCCACTTCTCCCAGTTCACGCCGCGAGTTCGTGCAGGACGGGAGGGGGAGCGGGGCGGCTCGATGGCCGGAGCGTTGTCGATGGCGGTCACGTCGATCCCTCCTAGTGTCCGAAGACGTTCATCAGGTGGCGGGGGGTGAAGCCCAGCATCGTGACGACCCAGAGTCCGATCACGACGTAGAACATGACCTTCTGGTAGCGCACGCCCTTCGACCAGAAGTCGATGAGGATGATGCGGATGCCGTTGAAGGCGTGGAACACGATCGCGCCGACGAGCGCCACCTCGCCGAGCCCCATGATGGGCGTCTGGTAGGTGCTGATGACAGCGTTGTACGCCTCGGGGCTGACGCGGATGAGTGCGGTGTCGAGAACGTGCACCAGCAGGAAGAAGAAGATGGCGACGCCGGTGATCCGATGCAGAACCCATGACCACATGCCCTCGCGGCCCCGGTACAGGGTTCCTCCCGGACGGGATGCGCGCTTGGTGTCTGCTGTCAGGGTTCCTGCCGTGTCCTGAGGCATGAACAACCCTCCCTGGCTGTGTCTGACGGCCGTGAGAATCACCGGCCGGAACCGCTCGACGAGCGTGAGCCCAAGTCTATTCCCTTCATTTCGCCCAGTTCCCGTAAGGGGAACCTAACTGTCTCGACGTCGAGAGACCGCTCGCCGGATGCCGCCGGACACCGGCTCATGGCCGGAACCGGGCGGCAGATAGTCTGGGCTGCATGACTGCGATCGAGCGCTTCTACAGCGTCATCCCGGCCGGCGGCATCGGCTCCAGGCTCTGGCCCCTCTCACGCGCCGACGCGCCCAAATTCCTGCACGACCTCACGGGTTCCGGGCAGACGCTGCTCCGCGACACCTGGGACCGACTGGCCCCCATCTCCGGCACCGGGCGCATCATGGTGGTCACCGGGCGGGCGCACCGAGCCGCCGTTGAGGCTCAGCTGCCGGAGCTGGCCGACCACAACGTCGTGCTCGAGAGCGAGCCCCGCGATTCGTCGGCTGCGATCGGTCTGGCCGCCGCGATCCTCGCGCTCCGCGAGCCCGACGTGATCATCGGATCCTTCGCGGCCGACCACGTCATCAAGGGCACCGTCCTGTTCCGCCATGCCGTGCAGGAGGCCGCTGCGCTGGCCGATGCCGGCTACATCGCGACCATCGGCATCCGCCCCACCGAGCCGGCCATCGGATTCGGCTACATCCGCACGGGCGGCCACCTCGAGGTGGCCGGGGCACCCTCGGCGATCATGGTCGACTCCTTCGTCGAGAAGCCGGACCTCGAGACGGCCGAGCGCTACGTCGACGGCGGCAAGCACCTCTGGAACGCCGGGATGTTCATCACGCGGGCCGATCGCCTGCTCGAGGAGATCGCCCGCAACAAGCCCGAGCTGCACGCCGGCCTCATCGAGCTCGCTGCCGCCTGGGACGACCCGGCCACGCGCGGCCCCGCCGTCGACCGCATCTGGCCGAACCTGGAGAAGATCGCCATCGACTACTCCGTCGCAGAGCCCGCAGCGGCGGCGGGGCGCCTCGCCGTCGTGCCGGCGCAGTTCGACTGGGACGACGTCGGCGACTTCGCCTCGATCGCGAAGATCCACTCGGGCGGTCGCAAGCACGACCTCGCCATCCTCGGGGCCGATGCCCGGGTGCTGGCGGATTCCTCGAGCGGCATCGTCGTCAGTCAGGGCGGACGCACCATCGCACTCATCGGCGTCGAGGACATCGTGGTGGTCGACACCCCCGATGCCCTCCTCGTCACCACGAGCGCCAACGCCCAGAAGGTCAAGTCCGTCGTCGACGCCCTGCGCCTCTCCGGCCGCGGCGACGTGCTCTGACGCACACCCCTCCAGCACAGCTCCCGAGAGGATCAGCACCATGGGAAACCGACTGCTCACAGCATCCGTCGTCGCCGCCGTCTCGATCGCAGCCCTGGCCGGTTGCGCCGAGGCGCCGAGCTCGACCGGGTCGTCGACCTCCGCGGCCGGAGACTACTGCGCCAGGATGGTGACGAACTCCGGCGGCCTCGAAGACCGCTCGTTCAACCAGTCCAGCTGGGCCGGGCTCCAGAAGGCCGAGAAGGACGCCGGTATAGAGGTACAGGCGCTGGTCTCGACCGGTGAGACGGATCTGGCGCCGAACGTGCAGCAGGCCGTCGACTCCGGCTGCCAGTTCGTGCTCACCGTCGGCTACGAACTGGCCGACGCCACGACGTCTGCGGCTGAGGCGAACCCCGACGTGCACTTCTCGATCGTCGACGAGGTCGTCGACGCCTCCAACGTGAAGCCCGTCATCTTCGACACGGCGCAGGCCAGCTACCTCGCCGGCTACCTCGCGGCCGGCGTCTCGAAGACCGGAAAGGTCGCGACCTTCGGCGGCGGCAACCAGCCTCCCGTGACGCTGTTCATGGACGGCTTCGTCGACGGGGTCGCCGCCTACAACGCCGCGCACGGCACCCAGGTCGTCGCGCTCGGCTGGGACAAGGTCAAGCAGGACGGGACCTTCACCGGAGACTTCGAGGACATCAACAAGGGCAAGACCCTCACCGAGAGCCTCATCGACCAGGGCGCGGACGTCATCCTGCCCGTCGCGGGACAGGTGGGTGAGGGGTCGGCGGCGGCCGCGCTCGAGAACCCCGGCGTGTCCGTCATCTGGGTCGACAACGACGGCTTCGACACCCTCCCGGCGAAGTACCACCCCGTGCTGCTCACCAGCGTGCTGAAGAACACCCAGGACGCCGTCGCGCAGATCGTCACCGACGACGCATCGGGCACCTTCGACCCGGCACCGTTCATCGGCACTCTCGAGAACGGGGGAGTCGGCCTCGCCCCCTTCCACGATCTCGCCTCGTCCGTTCCGCAGGAGCTCTCGGACGAGCTCGACGCCCTGAGCGCGAAGATCGTCGACGGCTCCGTCGTCGTCACGTCGCCCAGCACGCCGGAATAGCTCGCCGAGGCCCGGTCCGCGCGCACATTCCTTGCGCATCCGCGTCGACGGATGCCGCTACGGTCGCAGATTCATAACCATTCGCGCGCGCACCCCTTTTGCTCTTTTGAGCAAGGAAATATTCGGTAACGTGATTGCACATCCCGGCCCATCCATCCCTGTGGGCCTGCAATCCTGGAGGTCATCTTGACGATCACTACCCGAAAGGCCGCCATCGGCGGACTTGCCGCGCTCAGCGCAGCGCTCCTGCTGGCCGGCTGTGCCTCGGCGCCCGAGGAAGGCGGCGAGTCGTCGGGTGCAGCAGCAGCATCCGACTTCGTTCCCTGCATGGTCTCCGACTCCGGTGGATTCGACGACAAGTCGTTCAACCAACTCGGGTCCGAGGGCCTCGAGAAGGCAGCCAAGGAGCTCGGCGTCGAGCCGATCAAGGTGCAGTCCGATGCTGAGACCGACTTCGCCCCGAACCTGACGAACCTCGTCGACCAGGGCTGCAACGTCATCGTCACCGTCGGCTTCGCGCTCTCGGCAGCGACCATCGAGTCGGCAACGGCCAACCCCGAGGTCGACTACACGATCATCGACGACGCGGCGGATGCCGACTTCGACGGCAAGGCCGACGCCGACAACATCAAGCCGATCCTGTTCGACACCGCCCAGGCGGCGTTCCTCGCCGGCTACGCGGCGGCCGACTACTCGAAGACCGGCGTCGTCGGAACCTTCGGTGGAATGAACTTCCCGACGGTCTCCATCTTCATGGACGGCTTCAAGCAGGGCGTCGACTACCACAACTCCGAGAAGGGGACCGCAGTCAAGGTTCTCGGCTGGGACGGCACCGACGGTCTCTTCACCGGTGGCTTCGAGGCGAACGACACCGCTCGCCAGACGGCTCAGGGCCTGATCGACCAGAACGTCGACGTGCTCCTGCCCGTCGGTGGACCGATCTACCAGAGCGCCGCTGCGGCCATCAAGGACGCCGGTCGTGACATCGCCATGATCGGTGTCGACGCCGACTTCACCGTCACGGCTCCCGACGTCGCCGACCTCATGCTGACCTCGATCCTCAAGGGCATCGACGTCGGAACCTACGACGCCGTCGTGGCAGCGGGCAAGGGCGACTTCGACCCGACCCCGTTCATCGGAACCCTCGAGAACGACGGCGTCGGCATCGCGCCGTTCCACTCGTTCGAGGACAAGGTCGCTTCGACCCTCCAGGGTGAGCTCGACACGATCAAGGCCGGCATCATCGACGGCTCGATCCCCGTCAAGTCCTACCTCGCAGGCTAAGACAGTCTCCGACGGAAGGGGAGGTCGGCGAGAGCCGGCCTCCCCTTCTGCATGTCGGCGCGTCTGCGCAGCATCTGCAACATCTGAGCATCCGCCCCGAAGGTCGGCCCACCTTTGCGCACGCGGGGGCGCGAAATCACCTGAATAACTAGGATCGGGAGCATGAAGCTCGAACTTCGCGGCATCACGAAGACATTCGGTGCCCTGGTCGCCAATGACCACATCGATCTCACCGTCGAACCCGGGGAGATCCACTGCCTCCTCGGCGAGAACGGTGCAGGCAAGTCCACCCTCATGAACGTGCTCTACGGCCTGTACCAGGCCGACGGCGGCGAGATCCTCCTCGACGACGCCGTGCAGCACTTCGCCGGTCCCGGCGACGCCATGGCGGCGGGAATCGGCATGGTGCACCAGCACTTCATGCTCATCCCCGTCTTCACCGTCGCCGAGAACGTGATGCTCGGCCACGAGGAGACCCGCGCCGGCGGTCTGCTCGACCTTCCTGCCGCGCGTGCCAAGGTCAGGGAGATCTCCGAGCGGTTCGGGTTCGACGTCGACCCCGACGCGCTCGTCGATGAGCTCCCCGTCGGCGTGCAGCAGCGCGTCGAGATCATCAAGGCGCTCTCCCGCGATGCGCGCGTCCTCGTGTTCGACGAGCCGACGGCAGTGCTCACGCCGCAAGAGACCGACGAGCTGATGCAGATCATGCGCCAGCTGCGCGACGCCGGAACCGCCATCGTCTTCATCACCCACAAGCTGCGCGAGGTACGCGAGGTCGCCGACAGGATCACGGTCATGCGTCTCGGCAAGGTCGTCGGTGAAGCCCAGCCCACGGCGACCAACGCCGAGCTGGCCTCGCTCATGGTCGGCCGCGCCGTCGAGTTGACCGTGCACAAGGAGGCGCCCACCCTCGGCGAGGAGGCGCTCATCGTCGAGAACCTCACCGTCGTCGACCCGATCGGCCAGCTCGTCGTCAACGACGTGAGCTTCTCGGTGCGCCGGGGCGAGATCCTCGCCATCGCCGGTGTGCAGGGCAACGGACAGACCGAGCTCACAGAGGCGCTCGTGGGTCTCCAGCCCCGTGTCACCGGCCGCATCAGCCTCGACGGCCGCGAGCTGACCGGTGCGAGCGTTCGGAAGATCCTCGACGCCGGCGTCGGCTTCGTGCCGGAGGACCGCAACGAGGACGGCCTCGTCAGTGAGTTCACCATCGCCGAGAACCTCATGCTCGACAGGTCGACGGGTCGGCCGTTCGTGAAGGCCGCGAGCCTGCAGCTCGGCTATCTCGCCGAGTTCGCGACCGAGAAGGTCGCCGAGTTCGACGTGCGCACTCCGAGCATCGAGACCAAGGTCGGCCGCCTCTCGGGCGGCAACCAGCAGAAGGTCGTCCTCGCCCGCGAGCTGAGCCGAGACCTGACCCTGTTCGTCGCAGCCCAGCCGACCCGCGGCGTGGACGTCGGGTCGATCGAGTTCATCCACAAGCGCATCGTCGCGACGCGCGACTCCGGCGTTCCCGTCATCGTCGTGTCGACGGAGCTCGACGAGGTCGCAGCCCTGGCCGACCGCATCATGGTCATGTACCGCGGTCGCATCGTCGGCATCGTGCCAGGCAACACGCCACGCGACGTGCTCGGCCTCATGATGGCCGGAGAGGCCCCGACCTCAGAAGGAGTCGCCGCATGAGCGACGAGAACCCGCAGAAGACAGCCACCCCCGCGCCAGCCGCGGCTCCGGCATCCGGCTCCACGGTGGCCGTCGAGCCGCCATCGCGCTGGACCGTCGCCCTCCGCGAGATCGCCACCGGGAACGCCATCATCTCGGTGCTGGCCGTCCTGCTCGCCCTGCTCGTCGGCGCCATCATGATCGCCTTCACCGACGAGAACGTGCAGAAGGCGTCCGTCTACTTCTTCGCCCGTCCCGGCGACACCGTCGTCGCGGTCTGGCAGTCGGTGTCCGGTGCGTACTCCGCGCTGTTCCAGGGATCCATCTACAACTTCCGGCGCCCGGGATTCGAGGCGGGCATCAAGCCGCTCACCGAGACCCTCACCTTCGCCACGCCGCTCATCGCCGCCGGCCTCGGAGTCGGCCTCGCCTTCCGCGTCGGCATGTTCAACATCGGTGGTCGTGGCCAGATGCTCATCGCGGCATCCGTCGCCGGCTGGGTCGGCTTCGGCTGGGACCTCCCGTGGGGCATCCACATGATCGTGGCCGTGCTCGCCGGCATGCTCGGTGGCGCACTCTGGGCCGGAATCGCCGGCCTCCTCAAGGCCCGGACCGGAGCCCACGAGGTGATCGTCACGATCATGCTCAACTACATCGCCTACTACCTGGTCTCGTGGATGCTGCGCACGCCCGGACTGCTGCAGGCACCGGGCTCGAGCAACCCGAAGACGCCGGCCATCAAGGAGACGGCCGTCTTCTTCAAGATCCTCGGCCCGCAGTACAACCTGCACTTCGGCTTCATCCTGGCGATCATCGCGACGATCATCGTCTGGTGGATCCTCAACCGCTCCAACCTCGGCTTCCAGTTCAAGGCAGTCGGCGAGAACCCGAACGCCGCGCGCGTCGCCGGCATCAACGTCAAGTCGATGTACGTGTACGCGATGCTCATCGCCGGCGCACTCGTCGGCCTGGCCGGCGTGGCGCAGGTGCTCGGCACGGTGACGACGGGCTTCAGCTCGGGCATCGACGCCGGCATCGGCTTCGACGCCATCACCGTCGCCCTCCTCGGACGCTCGACGCCCTGGGGCATCTTCGCCGCAGGCATCCTGTTCGGCGCCTTCAAGGCCGGCGGATTCTCGATGCAGGCCGCCGAGGGGGTCCCGGTCGAGATCGTGCTCGTCGTGCAGTCGCTCATCGTGCTGTTCATCGCCGCTCCGCCGCTGGTCCGGGCGATCTTCCGCCTGCCCTCTCCGGGGACGCGGCCGAAACGATCAGTTCCCAACGTCACGAAGGAGGTGGCGGCGAAGTGAGCACCACAACCGAGAACACCGCACCCGCATCGACGCCTGCTCCGGTCGTCGTGCTCGCGAAGACCGTCATCACCAGCTGGAAGGCGCCCGTCGCATTCCTCATCTTCACGCTGGCCATGTTCGCGCTCGCCATCTTCGGCGCCAGGAGCGGCGACACCACCTTCAGGCTCTCGAGCCCGGCGGATGCCATCCAGCTGCCCGAGGTCGTCGTGCCGTCGGCTCTCACGGTCTGGGTCGTCGCGATCCTCCTCGCCGCGGTGACCATCGTGAGTGCCGCCATGGTGCGTGCCCAGAAGCGGGTGCCGCTCTGGCTCATCGTGATCTTCGCCGTGCTGTTCATGTTCGGCTTCCTCACCTGGGCCGCTGCGGGGGAGTCGCTGCCGATGATCGGACTCCTGTTCGGCTCGCTCAGCCTCGCCGTGCCGCTGATCTACGGGTCTCTGGCCGGTGTGATCGGTGAGCGGGTCGGCGTCGTCAACATCGCCATCGAGAGCCAGTTGCTCGCCGGTGCCTTCACGGCGGCTGTCGTCGCCTCGCTGACCGGCAACCTCTGGTTCGGAGTCATCGCCGCCATGATCGCCGGCGTGCTGGTGGCCATGGTGCTGGCCGTGTTCGCCATCAAGTACCTCGTCGACCAGGTCATCGTCGGTGTCGTGCTCAACGTGCTCGTCGTCGGCCTCACCAGCTTCTTCTACTCGCAGGTGCTGGTGCCCAACGCCGCGGTGCTGAATGCGCCCCCGCGCTTCGAGCGACTCCCGATCCCCCTGCTCGGCGACATCCCCATCATCGGTCCGGTGCTCTTCAAGCAGACGATCATCGTCTACATCATGTACGTGGCCGTCGCGGCGGTCTACGTCGGGCTGTTCCACACCAAGTGGGGCCTGCGCCTCCGCGCGGTCGGGGAGCACCCGCAGGCCGCGGACACCGTCGGCATCAAGGTCAACAAGACCCGGTTCTGGAACGTGGCTCTCGCCGGCGCCATCGCCGGCCTCGGTGGAACGTTCTTCACCATCGGAACCGGAATCGCCTTCAACAAGGAGATGACGGCTGGTGCAGGCTACATCGCCCTCGCCGCCGTGATCTTCGGCCAGTGGGACCCGATCAAGGCCACGCTCGCCGCCCTTCTGTTCGGCTTCGCGTCGAACCTGCAGAACACCCTCAGCGTGATCGGATCGCCGGTGCCGAGCGAATTCATGCTCATGCTGCCCTACGTCGTCACGATCTTCGCCGTCGCCGGCCTCGTCGGCAAGGTGAGACCACCGGCGGCATCAGGAAAGCCATACGTGAAATCATGACCGAGCACACAGCATCCGTTCCCGAGATCGACTGGGCGGCGCTCCGCTCCGCAGCCGTCGAGGCCATGGGCAAGGCGTACGTCCCGTATTCGGAGTTCCCCGTCGGTGCGGCCGCCCTCGTCGACGACGGTCGCATCGTCTCCGGCTGCAACGTGGAGAACGCCTCGTACGGCGTCACCCTGTGCGCCGAGTGCACGCTCGTCTCCGGACTCTTCATGTCGGGCGGCGGGAGGCTCGTCGCGTTCACCTGCGTCGACGGCAACGGCGAGACCCTCATGCCGTGCGGCCGCTGCCGCCAGCTGCTCTACGAGCACTCCACCGAGGGAATGCTGCTCGAGACGGTCTCGGGCATCCGCACCATCGACGAGGTGCTGCCGGACGCCTTCGGCCCGCGCCAGCTCGCCGAGTACCGGGGCTGAACGCCCCCCCGACGGACCGGACGCCGACGACCGAGCTCTGCGAGCGTCGGGTCGGCGATGCGGGCCGAGCGAACCGAAAGTAGGACACCATGGCCGTTGAAGCCTTCGACGTCGTCGACCTCATCCACACCAAGCGCGATCGGGGATCGCTGACGAGCGCCCAGATCGACTGGCTGATCGATGCGTACACGCGCGGCTACGTCGCCGACGAGCAGATGTCGGCCATGACCATGGCCATCTTCCTCAACGGCATGAGCCGTACCGAGATCCGTGACATGACCATGGCGATGATCGCCAGCGGTGAGCGGATGAGCTTCGACGCCCTGCCGATGCCGACGACGGACAAGCACTCGACCGGAGGGGTCGGGGACAAGATCACCCTGCCGCTCATGCCCCTCGTCGCCGTGTTCGGAGTTGCCGTGCCCCAGCTGTCCGGCCGTGGCCTCGGGCACACCGGCGGCACGCTCGACAAGCTCGAGTCGATCCCGGGCTGGCGCGCCAACCTCAGCAACGAGGAGATGTTCGCCCAGCTGCGCGACCACGGCGGCGTCATCTCCGCCGCCGGAAGCGGCCTCGCCCCTGCCGACGGCAAGCTGTACGCCCTGCGCGACATCACCGGCACCGTCGAGGCCATCCCGCTCATCGCGTCGTCGATCATGTCGAAGAAGATCGCCGAGGGCACCGGTGCCCTGGTGCTCGACGTGAAGTTCGGATCCGGTGCGTTCCTCAAGGACATCGACCGGTCCCGGGAGCTCGCCCGCACGATGGTCGAGCTGGGGGAGGACGCCGGAGTGGCCACATCCGCCCTCCTGACGAACATGAACGTGCCGTTGGGCCTCGCCATCGGCAACGCCAACGAGGTGCGCGAGAGCGTCGAGGTGCTGGAGGGTGGAGGTCCGGCCGACATCGTCGAACTCACCGTCGCCCTGGCCAGGGAGATGCTCGCCCTCGTCGGCAAGACCGATGTCGACGTCGAGGCCGCCCTGCACGACGGCCGCGCCATGGACAAGTGGCGCGACGTCATCAGAGCGCAGGGCGGGGACCCGGATGCCGCCCTCCCCGTCGCGCGCGAGACGCACACCGTCGTCGCCGACCGGGACGGCGTACTCGTCGAGCAGCAGGCGCTGCCGTTCGGCATCGGCGCCTGGCGCCTGGGAGCCGGGCGAGCCCGCAAGCAGGATCCCGTGCAGCACGCTGCCGGAATCGACCTGCACGCGAAGCCCGGCGACGCCGTCACGGCCGGCCAGCCGTTGTTCACGCTGTCGGCCGACGAGCCGGAGCGCTTCGCCCGGGCCCTTGAGGCCGTCGAGGGCGCATGGCGCATCGGCGACGTCGGCGAGCCCGTGCAGGACGGCGGCCCCCTGATCGCGGAGCGCATCGAACGCTGACGGCCGCGCCCCGTCGCTCGCCGGCCTGGAAAGCGAGGACTTTCCGCTCCTCGGCGGCGTGAAGCGGCGGTGAAACGTGTCAGCGGCGCGATCCTCCTCGCTTTCCAGCGGGGGGATCGGGCCGACGCGCAACAAATCAGCGCCCCCGGCGGCCCGGCCGCACCGGTAGATTTGACGACGTGAACACGATTCCGACGGACTACCTCTTGCCTGGCGGTGGCACGAGCATCAACTCGCTGCCCAAGGTCTCCCTGCACGACCACCTCGACGGCGGCCTGCGCCCCCAGACGATCATCGAACTGGCCGATGCCATCGGCATCGACGTGCCGGAGACGGATGCGACCGCGCTGGCGAGCTGGTTCGCCGACCAGGCCGATTCCGGGTCGCTCGTGGAGTACCTCAAGACCTTCGACGTCACGACGGCGGTCATGCAGACCACCGAGGGCCTCGAGCGGGTCGCCCGCGAGTTCGTGCAGGACCTGGCTGCCGACGGCGTCATCTACGGGGAGATCCGCTGGGCCCCCGAGCAGCACCTCGCGCGGGGGCTGACCCTCGACCAGGCCGTCGAGGCCGTGCAGGCAGGCATCGAGGCCGGAATCGACGACGTGGCGTCGGGCACGGGCAACGGCATCCGCATCGGCCAGCTCGTCACCGCCATGCGCCACGCGAACCGCGGCCTCGAGATCGCCGAGCTGGCCGTGCGCCACCGCGACCGCGGCGTCGCCGGCTTCGACATCGCCGGCGCCGAGCTGGGGTTCCCGGCGCGCAACCACCTCAGCGCATTCGACTACCTCGCCAAGGAGTTCCTGCCCGTCACCGTGCACGCGGGCGAGGCCGACGGCATCGACAGCATCCGTGGCGCACTCTTCGACGGCCGGGCGCTGCGTCTCGGGCACGGCGTCCGCCTCGCCGAGGACATCTCGATCGAGCGCGAAGACGACGACAACACCTACGTGACGCTCGGTCCTGTCGCCCAGTGGGTGCGCGACCGTGAGATCGCCCTCGAGCTCTCGCCGTCCTCGAACCTGCAGACCGGTGCCATCGCCGCCTGGGGAGACGAACTGGTCGACCACCCCTTCGACCTGCTCTACCAGCTCGACTTCAGGGTGACCGTGAACACCGACAACCGCCTCATGAGCCGCACCACCATCAGCCGCGAACTCGCCCTGCTGGCGGATGCCTTCTCCTACGACCTCGACGACTTCGAGGTCTTCCAGCTCAACGCCGCCTCGGCCGCCTTCCTCCCGCTCGAGGACCGCGACGAGCTCATCGAGCAGATCAGCGCTGGATTCGACGCGGCCTGACCCGCTCGCCACAGCAGTCCCCGAACGACAGAGAGCCACCACCGTGCTGCCCCCACTTCCAGAGCGTGCCATCAGGCTCGGTGCGACCGCGACGGACTGGCGGGGCGCCGTACGGATCTGCGGCGCGGCCCTCCGCGACTCCGGTGCGACGACGGATGTCTACACCGAGCGCATGATCGGCGTCATCGAGGAGTTCGGTGCCTACGTGGTCATAGCGCCGGGGTTCGCCCTCGCCCACGCCCGACCCGGCAGCGACGTGAAGACCGACGGCCTGGCCGTCGTCACGCTCGCCGAACCTGTGCGGTTCGGTCACCCGCACAACGATCCGGTGAGTGTGATCATCGGACTGGCGGTCACGACGACCGATGAGCACGTCGGCGCCGTCGCGACTCTGGCGAACGTGTTCAACGACGGGGCGGTCATCCCCGCCCTGGCCGCCGCGAGCGATGACGAGACCGTCAGGGAACTGCTGGGGTACACACCATGAAGATCGTCGCCATCTGCGGAGCCGGAATCGGCACGTCGGCCATCCTCAAGCTCAACGCCGAACGCGCTCTGGAGCGACTCGGGGTCGAGGCCATAGTGTCTGCGACCGATGTCGCCAGCGTGGGGGTCGCGGCATCCGACGCCCAGGTGATCCTCACCTCGCCCGAGCTCGTGAAGCACATCGGACCGACCAACGCCGACATCGTCGTCATCGACAACTACTTCGACGTCGACGAGATCACGACCAAGCTCGAGATCGCCGTCGGCTAGCGGGCGGCCCTCCTCGCCGGTCGGGTGGACCCGCTCGCGGGCTGCCCGACGCGCCGGGGAACGGCCGCCTAGCCCACCAGTTCCCGCATGCCGGCGTCGAGCGCCGCGACCGAGGCCGCTGCAGCCGCCGTGCGCTCCGCGACGCTGCCCTCGTCGCTCGAGGAGTCGATGTAGACCTTGAGCTTCGGCTCGGTGCCACTCGGACGCACCATGATGCGCGAGCCGTCCGTCAACTGGATGCGCAGCACGTCGCTCGGCGGAAGGCCACCGAAGCCGTCGGCCAGGTCTTCGATGCGATCGACCCTGATGCCGCCGATCTGCGACGGCGGCAGGTCGCGCAGCCTCTGCATGGTGCTCGCGATGCGAGCCAGATCCGTCACGCGGATGGAGATCTGCGAGGACGCGAATGCGCCGAAGGTCTCGGTGAAGGCGGAGAGGTGGTCTGCGACAGTGCGGCCGTCGGCCTTCAACTCGCTGGCGAGGGAGAGGAACGCGACCGCGGCGGAGATGCCGTCCTTGTCGCGCACGTCGTCGGGATTGACGAGGTAGCCCAGCGCCTCCTCGAAGCCGAAGATGAGACCGGGTGCGCGCGAGATCCACTTGAATCCCGTGAGGGTGTTGGAGAAGTGCAGGCCGTAGTGGCGGGCGATGGCGGCGAGTCCGGGGGAGGAGACGATCGAGCAGGCGAGGGTTCCGTCGCCCGGTGCGCGGCTCGCCGCGTTTCGCTCCGCGGCCCACCAGCCGAGCAGCAGCCCGACCTCGTTGCCGGACAGGCGCCTGTAGCCGCCGTCGGCGGCGGCATCCGGGATTGCGATGGCGAGGCGGTCGGCGTCGGGGTCGTTGGCGATCACGAGCTCGGCCTGCCGGGCGCGGGCCTCCTCGGTCGCCAGGTCCATGGCGCCCGGCTCCTCGGGGTTCGGGAAGGCGACGGTCGGGAAGGCGGCGTCGGGCTCGATCTGGGAGTGCACGATGTGCGGTTCGTCGAATCCGGCGGCCGAGACCGCGCGGGCGAAGGTCTCCCACCCGACGCCGTGCATCGCCGTGTAGACGACGTTCACCTGGGCACGCGGGACAGGGGCGATGGCAGCGGTGGCCTCGACGTAGGCGTCGACGACGGATTCGTCGGCGGTCTCGAACCCGGCGCGCGGAAGCTCGAGCACGTTCGATCCCGCGGCCACCAGGAGGATCTCCTCGGCGATCTCGACGTCTGCCGGCGAGACGATCTGCGAGCCCTTGTCGCGTCCGCCGAGATAGACCTTGTAGCCGTTGTCGTTCGGAGGGTTGTGCGATGCCGTGACCATGACCCCGGCATCGGCATCCAGGTGCCGCACCGCGTAGGCCAGCACCGGGGTCGGCAGCAGGCGGGGCAGCAGGACGGCCTTCACGCCCGCGCCCGCCATGATCTCGGCGGTGTCGGTCGCGAACACGCGCGAGTTCTTGCGCCCGTCGTATCCGATGACGACGCTCGGCGCCTCTCCGATGGCAGCGTGGTTCAGGAGGAACCGGGCGAGTCCGGCGGCGGCCTGGGAGACCAGCACGCGGTTCATGCGGTTCGATCCCGCAGCGATCTCGCCACGGAGTCCGGCGGTGCCGAAGGCCAGCCGGACGTCGAACCTGGCGTGCAGCTCGGCGACGGCCTCCGTCGACCCGGCCTCGGCCTCGTCGATCAGGGTGCGCAGCTCTGCGCGGGTCTCGGTGTCCGGATCCTGGGCGAGCCAGGCGCGGGCCTGGTCGAGCACGTGCGCTGCCGCATCGGTCGTCATGGCGTCGGTCACAGTGCGTTCGCGATCCGGGCGAGCAGGGCGCTGATGACGGCCTCGGCGTTCTGACCGGCCTCGATGACCTCGGCATGGCTGAGCGGCGTCTTCTGGATGCCGGCAGCGAGGTTGGTGATGAGGCTCATGCCGAGGATCTCCATGCCGGCCTGGCGTGCGGCGATCGCCTCGAGGGCCGTCGACATGCCCACGATGTGGCCGCCGATCGTCTTGGCCATCTGCACCTCGGCCGGCGTCTCGTAGTGCGGGCCGCGGAACTGGCAGTACACCCCCTCGTCGAGCCCGGGGTCGATCGTGCGGGCGAGATCACGCAGGCGTCGGGAGTAGAGGTCGGTGAGGTCGATGAAGGTCGCACCCTCGAGCGGCGAGTCGGCCGTCAGGTTGATGTGATCGCTGATCAGCACCGGCGTTCCGGGGGTCCACGACTCGCGGATGCCGCCGGCTCCGTTGGTGAGGATCATCGTGGTGGCACCGGTGGCCGCCGCGGTGCGCACGCTGTGCACGACCCTGCGGACTCCGTGGCCCTCGTAGTAGTGGGTGCGCGCTCCGATGACGAGGGCGTGCTTGCCGTGGGGCAGGGCGATCGAGCGGAGCATCCCGCCGTGGCCCTCGAGGGCAGGCTTGCTGAAGCCGCTGATCTCGTGTGCCGGGATGACGGCCGTGGTCTCTCCGATGAGGTCGGCGGCCTTTCCCCATCCGCTGCCGAGGGTGAGGGCGATGTCGTGGCGGTCGACGCCCGTGCGCTCTGCGATCTGCTCGGCGGCCCGCGTGGCGATCTCGAAGGGGTCGGTTCCGGGCTCGTCGAGGGGATTCGTCGTCGAATTCGTCATCCGTCCACTCTAGAGGCGGCACCCGCGCGCGACCCAGTCGGCAGACGGCGAGCGCCGCCTCCCCGGACGATGCTGGCTGACGGCGGCATCCGCTGCTCATCTGCGCGGCGCACAGCGGATCTTGAGGTTCGCGTGCATCTGCGAGAATGGAAGGCATGGCCCACGAGTTCGAGACCACCCAGCGGATCGCAATCCTCGGTGGGGGGCCCGGCGGCTACGACGCGGCCCTCGCGGCCGCCCAGTTGGGAGCCGAGGTCACCCTCGTCGAGCGCATGGGGGTCGGCGGTTCGGCCGTGCTCACCGACGTGGTGCCGTCGAAGTCGCTCATCGCAACGGCCGAGGCGTCGAACGCCATCAAGGAGGCCGCCGATCTCGGCGTGCAGTTCTACGCCCGCGGCGAGTCGGGCAAGCCGCTGCGCCCCGAGGTGGCCATCAACCTCGCCGCCGTCAACAAGCGCCTGCTGAGGCTCGCCCGCCAGCAGTCCGAGGACATGGCGGCGAACCTCGAGAAGGCAGGCGTCCGCCTGGTGCAGGGCGAGGGGCGCCTCGACGGCGCCGGAGCCATCATCGTCTCGACCGCACTCGGCGACGAGGGGACCGACTTCGACCGCATCGAGGCCGACACCATCATCATCTCCGTGGGCGCGACCCCGCGCATTCTCGACTCGGCCGTTCCCGACGGCGAGCGGATCTTCACCTGGACGCAGCTCTACAACCTGAAGAGCGTTCCGGAGCATCTCATCGTCGTCGGCTCCGGCGTCACCGGCGCAGAGTTCGCTTCGGCTTACCGCGCTCTCGGCAGCGAGGTCACGCTCATCTCGAGCCGCGACCAGGTGCTGCCGGGAGAGGACGCCGACGCCGCCCGCGTGCTCGAGAACGCCTTCCGCCGCAACGGCATGACGGTGCTGTCGAAGTCGCGTGCCGACAAGGTCGAGCGCACGGCGACGGGCGTGAAGGCGACGCTGTCCGACGGTCGGATCGTCGAGGGCTCGCACGCGCTCATGGCCGTCGGCTCCATCCCCAACACAGCGGGCATCGGTCTCGAGGCCGCCGGCGTGCAGCTCACGGCGAGCGGCCACATCCGGGTGAACCGCGTGGCACGCACTTCGGTGCCGAACATCTACGCCGCCGGCGACTGCACCACCTTCACGCCGCTGGCATCGGTGGCGTCGATGCAGGGCCGTACGGCCGTGTTCCACGCCATGGGCGACATCGTGAACCCGCCCGAGGAGCGCAACATCACCTCGAACATCTTCACTCAGCCCGAGATCGCGACCGTCGGCTGGACCCAGAAGCAGATCGAAGAAGGCATCGCCCAGGGCGAGATCTACAAGCTGCCCCTCGCCACGAACCCCCGCGCCAAGATGATGGGCATCAAGGAGGGCTTCGTCAAGATCTTCGCCCGTACGGGTTCCGGCACCGTCATCGGCGGCGTGATCGTCGCACCGAAGGCCAGCGAGCTCATCCTCCCGGTGGCGCTCGCCGTCGTGCACAGGCTGACGGTCGACCAGGTGTCAGAGGCGTTCCCGGTGTACCCGTCGCTCTCGGGATCCATCTCGGATGCCGCACGGGCGATGCACATCGTCAACAGCTGAGCCCTCTCGCCGAGGCCCGGGCGCAGGCCACGGCCGGAGGGCCCGGTCAGTCGCGCCCGATCGAGCTGCGCCCACCTGATGCGCTTCGGGCGGTCGCTGCGCTCGGCCTTCAGCGGGCGAAGCGTCAGTCGGCGATGCTGAGCAGCAGGTGGCCCGAGGCGACGGTCGAACCCACGGCGGCGTTGATGTTCTCGATGCGGCCGTCCTTGTGGGCGGTCATCGGCTGCTCCATCTTCATGGCCTCGAGCACGACGATGAGGTCGCCCTTGACGACCTGATCGCCTTCAGCGACGGCCAGTTTCACAATCGTGGCCTGCATGGGCGCCTTCACGGCGTCGCCCGTCGAGGTGCTCACCGAGTGGTGCGTCGCACGGCGGCGCGGAGCCGGCCCGCCGGTCTTCTCGGCGGACGAGCCCGGCAGCAGGCGCACGGGCAGGCTCACCTCGATGCGGCGGCCGTCGACCTCGAGGGTGACGGTGTTGCGCTGCTCCGGTGCGGCCGGCGTCTCCGCCTCGCCGCTCCACGCCTCGATGGTGTTGTCGAAGTCTGTCTCGATCCAGCGCGTGTAGATGGAGAACGGCTCGCCGTTCTCCGGTGCGAAGGCCGGGTCGCGCACGATCGCACGGTGGAAGGGCAGCACGGTGGGCAGACCGGCGACCTCGAACTCGTCGAGTGCACGGCGAGCGCGCTCGAGCGCCTCCTCGCGGTCGGCGCCGGTCACGATGAGCTTGGCCAGCAGAGAGTCGAACGATCCGCTGATCACGTCGCCGGCCTGGATGCCGGTGTCGACTCGGATGCCGGGGCCGCTCGCGGGGCGGAACACGTGCACTGGGCCCGGCGCGGGCATGAAGCCGCGGCCGGCGTCCTCGCCGTTGATGCGGAACTCGAAGGAGTGACCGCGCGGTGTCGGGTCCTCGTAGTCGAGGATGCCGCCCTCGGCGATGCGGAACTGCTCGCGCACGAGGTCGATGCCCGTGACCTCCTCGGAGACGGGGTGCTCGACCTGCAGGCGGGTGTTCACCTCGAGGAAGGAGACGGTGCCGTCCTTGCCGATGAGGAACTCGCAGGTGCCGGCACCGAGGTAGCCGACCTCCTTGAGGATCGCCTTCGATGCGCGGTACAGCTCGGTGTTCTGCTCCTCGGTGAGGAACGGCGCCGGCGCCTCCTCGACGAGCTTCTGGTGGCGGCGCTGCAGGGAGCAGTCGCGGGTCGAGACGACGACGACGTTGCCCTCTGCGTCCGCGAGGCACTGGGTCTCGACGTGCCGGGGCTCGTCGAGGTACTTCTCCACGAAGCACTCGCCGCGCCCGAACGCCGTGATGGCCTCCCGAGTGGCCGAGTCGAACAGCTCGGGGATCTCCTCGCGGGTGCGGGCGACCTTGAGGCCGCGGCCGCCGCCGCCGTAGGCCGCCTTGATGGCGACGGGCAGTCCGTGCACGTCGACGAAGTCGAGCACCTCTGAGGCGTCGGAGACGGGGTTCAGCGTTCCGGGCGCGAGGGGGGCGCCCACCTTCTCGGCGACGTGGCGGGCCGAGACCTTGTCGCCGAGGCGCTCGATGGCCTCGGGTGACGGGCCGATCCAGATGAGGCCGGCGTCGATGACGGCGCGGGCGAAGTCTGCGTTCTCGGCGAGGAAGCCGTATCCGGGGTGCACGGCGTCGGCACCTGATCGCCGGGCGATCGAGAGCAGCTTGTCGATGACGAGGTAGGTGTCGGCGCTGGTGCTTCCGTCGAGGCCGTACGACTCATCCGCGAGGCGGGAGTGGAGGGCGTCGCGATCCTGGTCGGCGTAGACGGCGACGGACCTGATGCCGCTGTCGCGGGCCGCTCTGATAACGCGGACGGCGATTTCGCCCCGGTTGGCGATGAGGACCTTGGAGATACGCGACATGATTTCACCAGCCTATTGCCGCGCACCGCATCCCTTTTAGGTGCCTCCTCCAAAAATGCGGTCCGACCGCTTCGGAAAGGTACAAGGAACGGACGCGACGGTCAGTGACGTTCGCGATTCCAGAGGGACGGCCACGCGATGCCGAGTTCCCGTACGAGATCGCGCAGTGTCGAGAGCGACAGGCCGATGACGGTGCTCGGATCGCCGTCGACGGAGCGGATGAACGGACCGCCGAGGCTGTCGATGGTGAACGCTCCCGCCACCTTCAGCGGCTCGCCGCTGGCGACGTAGGCGTCGATCTCCGCCTCGTCGACCTCGGCGAAGGTGACACGAGCCGATGCGACGGCTCCGACGGCGGCATCCGCCCGCCCGCCCCGGTGATCGATCAGCCAGTGGCCGGAGAACAGCTCGCCGCTGCGGCCGCTCTGGCGGCGCCAGCGCTCCCTGGCGACCTCGGGGAGGTGCGGCTTGCCGTAGACGGCTCCGTCGAACAGGAAGGCGGAGTCGCCGCCGAGGATGATGCCGTCGATCGGCTCCCCGTCGATGCTGGCACCCACCACGGCTTCGGCCTTCGCTCTGGCGAGAAGCTCGACCATCTCGGCGGCGGGGAGCTGGGATCCCCGGTCGGCCTCGACTGAAGCGACCAGGGCCTCCTCGTCGACGTCGGGGGAGATGGTGACGGGCTCGATGCCCGCCGCCCGGAGGGTCGCGAGCCGGGCGGGGGAGGTCGAGGCGAGGTAGAGGCGCATGATGCTTTCGTGCAGAGTCGTGTGGAATGCTCGGACGATGGCCCAGAATCCGAACCGCACCCCGTCCGCCGAGCCCTCCGGACGCCGCGGCACTGCCGGGACCAGAACCCGATCGTCATCGGCGCCGAAGACCGGTGGCGGAGCGGGAACCACCGTCGAACTCGACGTCACCAACGTAGCCCACGGCGGGGTCTTCGTCGCCAGGCACGAGGGCCGAGTGGTCTTCGTCAGCGACACCCTGCCCGGCGAGCGCGTCCTGGCGCACGTCAGCGATGACGCGCACTCGAGCTTCTGGCGTGCGGAGACCGTCGCCGTGCTCACGCCGGCCCCGCAGCGTCGGGACCATGTCTGGGCCGAGTCCTCGGTCGACCGGGCACCGGGTGAGAGGGCCGGAGGCGCCGAGTTCGGACACATCGACCAGGACTTCCAGCGCGAGCTCAAGCGCCGCGTCATCACCGATTCCTTCGCACGGATGGCGAAGATCGACACCGACGTCGAGGTGGAGGCCATCCCGACGGCTCCGGATGCCGGCCCCGACGCCGCAGCCACGGGCACGGGCTGGCGAACGCGCGTGCGCCTGCAGGTCGCCCCTGACGGCCGAGTGGGCCCGTTCGCAGCTCGATCGCACCATGTCGTGCCCGTGACGTCGCTGCCCCTGGCGACCGGGGCGATCGAGGGGATCGCGCCGTTGTCGCAGCGTTTCCCGGGTGCGACCCACGTCGACCTCATAGCCCCGAGCGATGCCGTCGCCCGCATCGTCGTCTCCGAGGCCGATCGCCGCGGCAAGCCGAAGGCGCCGCCCCACGCCATCGTGCACGAGGTCGTCGGGGAGCGACGTTTCAGGCTCGAGGCCGGCGGATTCTGGCAGGTCCACGCCCGCGCCGCCGAGACGCTCAGCCTCGCCGTGCAGGAGACCATCGACGGCGACGAGTTCGACCCGCGGGCGGCCAACCTCGACCTCTACGGAGGCGTCGGACTGCTCGCCGCCGCGGTCGGCGATCGCTTCGGGTCCACCGTGCGCATCACGACCGTCGAGAGCGATGCGCGCGCCACGGACCACGCTGCCGAGAATCTCGCCGAGTGGTTGGGCGCCGCCGCCGTCACCGCGCGCGTCGATCGGTTCCTGCGGGAACTCGGCGAGGCCCCTGCCGCAGAGCGTCGCCGGCTCGAGGGCGCCACGGTCGTTCTCGATCCGCCGCGCTCCGGTGCCGGGCGTGAGGTCGTGGACTCGCTGGTCGCGCTGCGGCCGCGGCAACTGGTCTACGTCGCCTGCGATCCCGTCGCCCTGGCCCGGGATGCCGGCCTGCTGCGTGAGCGCGGCTACGAGCTCCAGACGCTGCGCGCCTTCGATCTGTTCCCGAACACGCACCACGTCGAAGCCGTGGCGCGCTTCATGCGCACCTCCTGACGGCCTGTCGACGCCGTAGTCTGGGACCACGCGGCTCGGGTGTCGCGTCAGCGGAGGGACAACGCACGTGACGGAGTCGAATGCGGGTGCGGCATCAGCCATCCAGGTGGCCATCGTCGATGATCACGAATCCGTGGTCCTCGGGCTGAAGGCGGCCTGCGAGGCGGCCGGCTACGACGTCATCTACACGACGGCGCGCGCCCAGGACCTCATCGACAACGTGCTCGGTCGGCCGTGCGACGTCGTCGTGCTCGACCTCTCCCTCGGCGACGGCTCGAGCGTGACCGACAACGTCAAGGCCGCGCAGGCGACGGGGGCCGCCGTTCTGGTCCACTCCATCGCCGACAGAGTCGCCAGCGTTCGCGAGGCGCTCGCTGCCGGTGCTGCCGGGGTCATCCCCAAATCGGCCCCGACGGCCATGGTGCTGGCGGCCATAGCCACTGTTGCGAGGGGAGAGGTGCTCAACAACCTCGAGTGGGCGTCAGCCATCGACGCCGACGCCGACTTCGGCAAGGCGCAGCTCGGGCGGCGCGAACGCGACGTCCTGCACCTCTACGCATCCGGCCTGCCGCTCAAGACCGTCGCCCTGCAGCTCGGCATCGCCCACTCAACGGCCAGGGAGTACCTCGACCGCGTCAGGGTGAAGTACGTCGAGGTCGGGCGCCCGGCGCCGACCAAGGTGGACCTGCTGCGCAGGGCGGTCGAGGACGGCATCCTGCCCGGCCTCGAACAGGACTCGGCTGGATGACGACGGCCCCATCGTCCCGCACGACCGAGCGGGGCGAGCGCCTGCGCAGTGCTCTGCCGACCACGTCCGAGCCCCGCGCGGCGCTGAGCGCCCGCCGCATCAACGTCGCCCTCGCCAGGGCCACGGCCTTCTTCGGCCTGGTCTTCGTGGTGCAGACGGTCCCGGTGATGCTGCAGCAGCTCCCGGAACTCATCGCACCATGGTCGTACATCGTCGGCGCCACGGTCTTCGGCGCCCTGATCGCTGTCGCGGTCTCGGCGTGGGTGAACCGCGCCCACCGTCTCGTCTTCGGATTCTTCGCCGTCGTCTACCTGCTGGCCGTGCTCGTCTGGCCGTTCACCGTGGGCGACCCGGCGGACTTCGCGGAGAACACTCCGTGGATCTGGTACCTGGTGACCGTGGCGACGACCAATGCCGCCATCGCCTTCAGGCTGCCCATCGCCGTCGTCTACACCGTGGTCACACCGCTCGCCTACGGGATCATCAGGGTCACCCCAGCCGGCGGCGACGTCGGATTCACGCGGGCGAGCCTCGACACCGTGTACGCCATCCTGCTCAGCTCAGCCGCCCTCATCATCTTCACCTCACTGAGGCAGGCCGCCGAGGCCGTCGACGACGCCCAGGCCGGAGCGCTGGCGAAGTACGCGCAGGCCGTGCGCCAGCACGCCACCGACGTCGAGCGGGTGCAGGTCGATGCCATCGTGCACGACAGCGTGCTCACCACCCTGCTCTCGGCTGCCGGTGCAGACAGGCCAGAACAGAAGGAGCTCGCGGCCCGGATGGCCCGCACGGCGCTCGAGCACCTCGAGGTCGCAGCGGATCCGCCGGTCGACGACGAACAGGACGTGCCCCTCGACAGGCTCGCCCGCCGCATCCGCTCGTCGGCGACGGCATTCTCGGCGCCCTTCGTCATCCGCGCTACCAGGGTCGTCTCCCGTGCTGTTCCCGTTCAGGCGGCAGAGGCGTTGTACTCGGCATCGGTGCAGGCGATGGTCAACAGCATGCAGCACGCGGGCGGTGCGGCCACGCTGGTGCGCCGACGCCTCACCGTGACGGGGACCACCGACGGATGCCGCATCGTGGTGAGCGACACCGGACAGGGCTTCGACGCCGCTGAGATCCCTCAGGAGCGCCTGGGCATCAGGGTCTCGATCATCGAACGGATGCTCAGTGTCGGGGGCAGCGCCCGGATCGAGTCGTCTCCCGGCGCCGGCACGACGATCACCCTGCAGTGGCCGGCGGACGGGGCGACGGATGCCCTCGTCACCGAGGACGACCCGGAGCG
Organism: Leifsonia sp. Root1293; assembly: GCF_001425325.1. NCBI lineage: Bacteria > Bacillati > Actinomycetota > Actinomycetes > Micrococcales > Microbacteriaceae > Leifsonia > Leifsonia sp. Root1293. The sequence continues at coordinate 71,075 of NZ_LMEH01000001.1, forward strand.
AGCATCGGTCGGCCGGAGCGGAGTCGACGCATGATCACCATTCCCCGGCTGCTCATCGTCGCCCTGGCGGCCGTGTTCTCGGCCTACCACGTCGTTCTGGCCATCACGTCGCTCGGCGTGCCGGACTCCCCGGTCGCCCCCATCATCGCCATCTGCCTGTACGCGCTCGCGACCCTGTTCAGCCTGTGGCCGTCACGCCCCGGCCGGATGCCGCTCTGGGTGGCCGCCTTCGATCTCGCGGCGAGCATCGCCATGCCGTTGCTCGTCTGCTCGACGCTCGATGCGACCGCCGACAACGGCTACGCCACCTGGTACGTGGCGGCGATCGGCACGCTCATGACGATCACGGCCGTGCGAGGACGGCTGGTGGTCGCCTGGGTCGGCGTCGGCTTCCTCGTGCTCCAGACTCTCGTCTGGGCAGGTCCGGCCGCCCTCGGGTTCATCGGGGTCATCGGCAGCGTGGTGTGGGTCGGCGTCGCCCACTTCGGTGCCCGTGCGCTGTCGAGGGCATCCCGCGAGGCGCGCTCCTACAGCCTCGCCGAACGGGAGGCCGCAGACTGGCAGGCCGCCCAGGACGCGCACCTGCACGAGCGGCAGGTGCGGCTCGCGACGACGGATCGGATGGCGGCTCCGATGCTGCGTCGCATCGTGGAGACCGACGGACGGCTCAGCGACGCCGAACGCCTCGAGTGCCGCCAGCTGGAGGCGGCTATCCGCGACGAGATCCGAGGACGCATGCTGCTCGATGACGGAGTGCGGACCGCCGTGCGCGACGCCAGGCAGCGGGGCGCCAGCGTGACGCTGCTCGACGAGGGCGGGATCGACGATCTCGACGACGACCATCGCACGCGCACCCTGGCCACACTCCGCGATGCCATCGTGGGGACGTCCGCCGATCGCATCATCGTGCGCACGGTCTCGGACGAGGAGGTCGCGGTGACCGTCGTCGGCCTGCGGGGAGGCGACCAGCGCACCGCCGCTCTCGGTGACGGCGGTGCCGGGGTCGCCGTCGATGACGACGACGACGAAGAGGTCGACCTCTGGCTCGAGATCCCGCGCTGAGCGGAGCGTAGGTCTGCGCCGGGTATGACGAAGGGGAGCGTGTCCGAGAACCTGCGCCGGGTATGACGAAGGGGAGCGTGTCCGCTGGTGACGGTGCGTCCCGCTCTCGCGGGAACTTGCCCCGRGTATGACGAAGGGGAGCGTGTCCGCTGGTGACGGTGCGTCCCGCTCTCGCGGGAACTTGCCCCGNCGGTGCGTCCCGCTCTCGCGGGAACTTGCCCCGRGTATGACGAAGGGGAGCGTGTCCGCTGGTGACGGTGCGTCCCGCTCTCGCGGGAACTTGCCCCGGGTATGACGAAGGGGAGCGTGTCTGAGACCCGCTCCCCTTCGTGTATCCGAGTCGCGGCGATAACCCGAATATCGCCCTGACTCGTCCCTGCCGCGGCCTGCTGAAACAGCTGGCCTGCGGTGGGAGGTGGCCCCTAGCGGGATCACCTTCGATATCTAGTGTGACGTACGCGCAACTCCGGGAACAGTCATCATTTCGGGGGACACGGATGAGGACACGCGGCGAAAGCGTCTTGCTGCACGCCGCACAACGGCACCAGCCCCCAGAACGGGTGATGGAGTGCAGGTGAAGATCCAGGGGTACATCGGCGGTCTGCCGGGGTGCTCAGCCGGCGAAGCCGCGCCACTGGCCGGCTCCCGGAGTGAGCGGCTGCCGCAGCGCACGCTGAGAGCGCTGCCACGCGCTCTGGCCGACAGGCCGGGCGGTTGCGGCGCCGTCGGCCTCCTCCGCGAGCATCGCCGACAGCACTGCCGTGACCGCCGCGGCCTCCTCGTCGGTCACTCCCTGCGTGAGAAAGGTGATGCCGGTGAGCTCCGGTGCGTCGTCCGGACGATCTGTTGCAGCATGCCTGCCCATCAGAGGGGGATGTTCCCGTGCTTCTTGGCCGGCAGGCTCGCGCGCTTGGTGCGGAGGGCGCGCAGCGCCTTCGTGATCGACACCCTGGTGGCCGCGGGCTCGATGATGCCGTCGAGCTCCCCGCGCTCTGCGGCGAGGAAGGGGCTGGCGACGTTGTAGGTGTACTCGTTGGCGAGCTTCGTGCGCACGGCGGCCACGTCCTCCCCGGCCTCCTCAGCACGCTTGATCTCACCGCGGTAGAGGATGTTGACAGCGCCCTGCCCGCCCATGACGGCGATCTCGGCCGTCGGCCAGGCGAGGTTGATGTCGGCGCCGAGCTGCTTCGAGCCCATGACGATGTAGGCGCCGCCGTAGGCCTTGCGCAGGATCACGGTGACCAGTGGCACTGTCGCCTCGGCGTAGGCGTAGAGGAGCTTCGCTCCACGACGGATGACGCCGGTCCACTCCTGGTCGGTTCCGGGCAGGTAGCCGGGAACGTCGACGAGGGTGACGATCGGGATCGAGAAGGCGTCGCAGAACCTCACGAACCGGCTGGCCTTCTCGCCGGCGTCGATGTTGAGGGTTCCGGCCATCGCGTTGGGCTGGTTGGCGATGATTCCGACGGATCGTCCTTCGACCCTGCCGAAGCCGATGACGATGTTGGGCGCGAACAGCGGCTGCACCTCGAGGAAGTCGCCGTTGTCGACGACGCCCTCGATCACGCTCTGCACGTCGTACGGCTGGTTGGGGGAGTCGGGGATGACGGTGTTGAGGCGCCTGTCGGCATCCGTGATCTCCAGCTCGGTCCCGGTGTCGTAGACCGGCAGCTCGGCGAGATTGTTGTCGGGGAGGAAGCCGAGCAGCGTGCGGGCGTAGTCGAGCGCGTCGGACTCGTCACTGGCCAGATAGTGCGCGACACCGGAGACCTTGTTGTGGGTCAGGGCGCCGCCGAGCTCCTCCATGCCGACGTCCTCGCCGGTGACGGTCTTGATGACATCGGGGCCCGTCACGAACATCTGGCTCGACTTGTCGACCATGATGACGAAGTCGGTCAGGGCGGGGGAGTAGACCGCGCCACCGGCCGCCGGTCCGCAGATGATCGAGATCTGCGGGATGACGCCGGATGCTCGCGTGTTGAGTCGGAAGATCTCGCCGTACTTGCCCAGGGCGACGACGCCCTCCTGGATGCGGGCTCCGCCCGAGTCGAGGATGCCGATGATGGGAACGCCGGTCTTGAGGGCGAGCTCCATCACCTTGATGATCTTCTCGCCGGCCACCTCGCCGAGGGAGCCGCCGAAGACAGTGAAGTCCTGGGAGTAGACGGCCACCTGGCGGCCGTGGATGGTGCCGACACCGGTGACGACGGAATCGCCGTACGGCTTCTTCGCGTCCATCCCGAAGGCGTGGGTGCGGTGGCGAACGTATTCGTCGAGCTCAACGAAGCTGCCGTCGTCGAGGAGTTCGGCGATGCGCTCGCGGGCCGTCATCTTGCCCTTGGCGTGCTGCTTGGCGATGGCGGCGTCGCCGCTGGCCGTCACGGCTTCGTGGAAGCGGTTCTTGAGGTCGGCGAGCTTGCCTGCCGTCGTGGTCATGTCGGGGGCCTGCGCAGCGCTGTTCTCGGTCACGCGGTTCAGCCTATCCGGGGCACCTCCCCGCCGCCCGTTGACGGATGCATACAAAGATCACCGCGAACCATCGTGATGAGCACCAACCGCTACTCTGAACCCGACGAAGGGATGCCGTCATGGAATTTCCGCGGAGCACGGCGCTCGCCGCCAGATTCGAGTACCTCGAGGAGGCCGGATCGACGAACGACGAGATGGTGCAGAGGGCCGTCGGCCCGGATGCCGCGGCCTGGCCGGACCTCTCGGTTCTCGTGACCGGCAGCCAGACCAGCGGCCGGGGGCGCCTCGGTCGCACCTGGTCTGCTCCGGCCGGGCGCTCGCTGGCCATCTCCCTCCTCGTTCGGCCGCGTCTCGCCGACGGTTCGGCCCTGCCGGCCGACAGCCTCGGTTGGCTGCCGCTGCTCACGGGCGCTGCGATGACACGAGCCGTGCGCGCTGCCGTGCGGGATCATGCCGACAAGCTCGCCGGGACTGCGGACGAGGACGGCGCGCCGGGTTCCATCGACGTGTCGCTCAAGTGGCCGAACGACGTGTTGATCGACGGATACAAGGTGAGCGGCATCCTCGCGGAACTGCTTCCGCCGGCGGTGGGCGAGGAGCCTGGGGGTGTCGTGATCGGCGCCGGCGTCAACCTGGCCCTCGACGAGCACGATCTGCCGACCATCACGTCGACGTCGATCCTGCTGGTCACCGGGGAGGCTCCCGACGCCGATGCTGTGCTCGCGCTCTACCTCGACGCCTTCATGGAGTTGTACCGCTCCTTCCTCGCCGCCGATGGTGATCCTGATGCCAGCGGACTGCACGCCGAGGTCACTGCACTGTGCGGCACGCTCGGACGCGAGGTGAGGGTGGAGCTTCCCGGCGGCGACGTGCTCATCGGGACCGCCGCGGCGATCGACGGCGACGGGCGCCTGGTGGTCGAGGATCGCGACTCGGGCGACAGCCGCGCCGTCTCCGCCGGTGATGTGACGCACCTGCGGTACTGAGACAGGGTGACGAGCGGGCCGTACGGCGGCCCCGCTCGGCGCATCAGAGGGCCGCGGATGCTCCCACGCTTCTTCCAGAATCCCGTCCCGTAGGATACCTATCGGCCTGAACGGGCCGGTCGATGTCCCTGCGTGGGAAGTAAGAGAGCACTACGTGACAACGGAAGACCTCACCGGATTCCAGACTCCGGGCCGTGGGCGCGGCATCCTGGACATCTTCCGGTGGCACTACCTGCTGCGCCTCCTGATCCGAAAAGGAACCTCGACTCGCTACCGCAACTCGGTGCTGGGCTGGACCTGGTCCTACGTCAAGCCTGCCGCCCAGTTCCTCGTCTACTACTTCGTGATGGGCGTGATCTTCCAATTCCATAAGGACATCCCGAATTTCCCCATCTATCTCTTCTCGGGAATTGTCGTGATCAACCTCTTCAACGAGGCCTTCGGAAACGCGACCCACGCCATCGTGGACAATCGCTCGCTCGTCAAGAAGATCTACCTGCCACGAGAACTGTTTCCCATCGCGTCCATTGCCGGCGCAGTGCTGCATTTCGTGCCGCAAGTACTCATCCTCTTCGCGGTGTGCCTTCTCGTCGGCTGGGCACCGAGCTTCGCGGCGGTGGGGGCGTTCCTGCTCGGAATCGTGTTGATCCTGGCACTGTCTCTCGGGCTCGGTTTGTTCTTCGGGGCCTTCAATGTGCGCTACCGCGATGCCCAGAACTTCGTCGAGATCATTCGGATGCTGTCGACATGGACAGCGCCAGTACTTTACGGCTGGGCGATGGTGCAATCAGCGCTGCCCGGCTGGGCTTTCAACATCTACATGCTCAACCCGATCAGTGTCGCCGTCGAATACTTCCACTTCGCGTTCTGGGATCAGACGGTTGCGCACGGCGCGGGTTTTCCCCCGCATATTTTCGAGTACACGATCGGAGCATCGGTGTTCGCCCTTGCGACGATCGTGGTCGGGCAGTTCACCTTCAAGCGCCTCGAGCGCAGCTTCGCGCAGGACCTGTAATGGAGAAGACCATGGACACGCGTCCGCGCATCATCGTCGAGGGCGTGCGCAAGGATTTCCTGTTGCGTCACACACACTCCCTGAAAGAGGCGTTCGTCGCTCGGATCCAGAAGAAGAATGCGGCCCCCACCACCTTCCAGGCCCTCGACGGGGTGAGCTTCGAGGTGGGCGAGGGGGAATCGGTCGCCGTGCTCGGCCTCAACGGCTCGGGCAAGTCGACCCTGCTCAAGCTCGTCTCGGGCGTTCTCGAGCCGGATGCGGGGACTGTTCTGACCCGCGGCCGCGTCGCCGGTCTCATCGAAGTGGGTGCCGGCTTCCACCCCGATCTCTCGGGTCGAGAGAACGTCTACCTCAATGCAGCCATCCTGGGCATGAACGCCGCCGAGACCGACGCGCGTTTCGACGAGATCGTGGCGTTCTCAGAGATCGGCGAATTCATCGATCAGAAGGTCAAGCACTATTCATCGGGAATGTTCGTGAGGCTGGCCTTTTCAGTGGCCATTCACGTGGAGCTCGACGTGCTCCTCGTGGACGAGGTCCTCGCCGTCGGCGACGCGCCGTTCCGTGAGAAGTGCACCAGAAAGATCAAGGAGCTCGCAGAGCAGGGCAAGACCATGCTCATCGTCAGCCATAGCATTGGAATGGTCAAGGATCTCTGCGACCGCGGTGTCGTCCTCCGTAAGGGCAAGAAGATCTTCGACGGCCCCGTCGAGGAAGCCATCAAGGTGCTCAAGGGCTGAGCTGATCCCGTCCGTGACCCGCGGCAGCACACGCCCGGGCAGCGCTTCGGTCTGGGGTAAGAATGACCTATGAGCATCGCAGGCGAACCGCCGACCGGCACGACGGGTCCCACCGTCCCGGCCGAGCGCATCGTCGCGCGCCTGCGCAGGCACTCGCGTGCGCTGTTCTGGCCGTCGCTGCTGCTCATCGTCGCGTGCGGCGTCGCGGGTTACGGCCTGCCGCGGCTGACCGAGCCCTGGGCGCACATCGCCGCATGGTGCGGGTTCGGGCTGGTCGTCGTGTTCGGCTGGGTGTTCCCGCTCCTGTGGTGGCTCGGCCAGCGGACGACGGTGACGACACGTCGGGTGATCGTGCGCACGGGGTTCTTCGTTCGCGTGCGCCAGGAGGTGCTGTACTCGCGCATCTACGACGTGAGCGTGCGCACGTCGTGGCTGCAGAGCGCCTTCCGTAGCGGCGACGTGCTGATCAACACCGGCGCCGACCGCCCGGTGGTTCTGCGTGACGTGCCGGGAGCTGCCCTCGTGCAGCGCTCACTGCACGACCTGACCGACGCGGCCCACGGCAGCGGTACCCGCATGAGGTGGCAGGAGGAGCCGTCAGCGCTCCCCGACCAGTCCGTCGTCTGGGGCGGCCGGTAGCAGGGCGACGGTGGTCGATGCCGTGCGGTGCGGTGCGAACACCCAGAGGCGGTAGGCGACGAACCTGAAGGCGGCGCCGAGGGCGAGGCCGATGACGTTCGATGAGATGTTGTCGGCCAGCACCGAGGTGAAGCCCAGCACATAGTGGGAGAGCCAGAGGCAGGCGAGGCCGATGACCATGCCGATGATGCTCACGACGAAGAACTCGATGCCCTCCCGGGCGGTGCTCGTCGAGCGCCTGTCCGAGAAGGTCCAGTAGCGATTGCCCATCCAGTTGACGAAGATGGCGAGCACGGTCGAGATGACCTTGGCGATCAGCGGACCCGTGTGCACCTCCTCCGGGGAGAGCACGGTCGCGCGCAACAGGTTGAACACGCCGACATCGACGAGGAACCCCACGGCCCCGACCGCGCCGAACCGGGCCAGCTGCGATGCGAGCACGCGCCAGCCGCCTGTCGTGGTCGTTGTCATGACGGCATCCAAGAGGAGAGGGGATGGGCGAAGATAGACGTGCGCAGGGAAGTCTAACCATCGCGCAGCAAGCCAATCTGAATGCCGGCTGCGGATGCGAGAGCCGTGAGCCGAGAGCCTGGAGAGACGTGACGATGATCGTTGGTGTGATCGGTGCGGGCCAGCTCGCCCGCATGATGATTCCCGCTGCAGTGGAGCTCGGCATCGAGTTGCGTGTGCTCGCCGAGGCCGACGGGATGTCGGCTGCACTCGCTGCGGTCGGCGTCGGAGACTACCGCGACCGAGAGGCCGTGCTGGCGTTCGCCGACACCGTCGACGTGCTCACCTTCGACCACGAGCACGTTCCGCAGGAGATCCTGCGCGAGCTCGTGCAGCGCGGAGTCGCCGTGCACCCCGGCCCCGACGCCCTGCTCTACGCGCAGGACAAGCTGCTCATGCGGGAGAAGCTGGCCGAGCTCGGCCTGCCCATTCCCGACTGGGCCCGCGTCGAGAACGCCGAGCAGCTGGCGGCGTTCCTGGCGGACCACGGCGGCCGGGCCGTCGTGAAGACACCCCGGGGCGGCTACGACGGCAAGGGCGTGAGGGTCGTGCGGGGCGCCGACGAGGCCGAGGACTGGTTCTCCGCGCTCGCCGACGGCGATGCGCTCCTGGTGGAGGAACTCGTCGACTTCAGCCGCGAACTCGCCCAGCAGGTCGCCCGCCGCCCCTCGGGCGAGATCGTCTCGTGGCCGCTGGTCGAGACCGTGCAGACGGATGGCGTCTGCACCGAGGTCATCGCGCCGGCTCCGCATTCGGCAGGACGTCTCGCCGACCTGGCCACGCAGATCGCCGTGACGGTCGCCGAGGGCATCGGAGTGACGGGTGCGCTCGCCGTCGAGCTGTTCCAGACCACGGACGGACGACTGCTCGTCAACGAGCTGGCTATGCGCCCGCACAACAGCGGCCACTGGTCGATGGACGGATCGACGACGGGTCAGTTCGAACAGCACCTGCGCGCGGTCCTGGACCTCCCGCTCGGGTCGACGGACACCCACGGCGAGTGGTCGGTCATGGTGAACATCCTCGGCGGTCCGGCCGAGGGCTCGCTCGCCGACAGGTACGCGAACGCCATGGAGCAGCATCCGTCGGTCAAGGTGCACAACTACGGCAAGGCGCCGCGCCCCGGCCGCAAGGTGGGCCACGTGACGGCGGTCGGCGCCGACCTCGACGACGCCACCTACCAGGCGCGGGCGGCCGCAGCGTACTTCGGCGACTGACAGGGGCGCGCCGTGACGGCTTCTCCCAGCCGCCCGATCTAGGATCGACGGGTGAGTGAAGCAAGCCCGATCGTCGGTATCGTCATGGGATCAGACTCGGACTGGTCTGTGATGAGCGACGCAGCACAGACCCTGCGCGAGTTCGGCGTGCCATTCGAGGTGCAGGTCGTCTCGGCGCACCGCACCCCGCGCAAGATGATCGACTACGGCACGGATGCCCGCGGCCGCGGCCTCAAGGTCATCATCGCCGGCGCGGGCGGAGCCGCGCACCTTCCCGGAATGCTCGCCTCGGTCACGGTGCTTCCCGTCGTCGGAGTCCCGGTGCCCCTCAGCAGGCTCGACGGACTGGACTCGCTGCTCTCGATCGTGCAGATGCCTGCCGGAGTTCCCGTCGCGACGGTGTCGATCGGCGGGGCGAAGAACGCCGCCCTCATCGCGGTGAAGATCCTCGCGACGGCCGACGACGCACTGGCGGACAAGCTGGCCGCCTACGCGGAGGACCTCGCCGCCCTCGTGGAGAAGAAGAACACGGACCTGCAGTCACAGCTATGAGCACCATGACCTCCGTGGCGAGCCCGATCCGCTACCCGAACACCACGTCATCCGAGGTGATGACCCGTCGTGCCTGGTGGCTCGTCGTGCTCAACTTCCTCATCCCCGGCACGCCGCAGGTGCTCGCAGGCAACCGCAGGCTCGGACGCTTCGGCCTGGTCAGCACGTTCGTGCTCTGGGCGATCCTCGCGATCCTCCTCGGCCTCTACCTCGGGGCGCGCACCACGCTGTACACGCTGTTCAGCACGTCGATCACGCTCTGGATCGCTGCCATCGTGCTCGTCTTCTACGCGGTCGTGTGGCTGATCCTCTCGATCGACACCCTCCGTCTCGTCCGCCTGGTGCGCACCGCCCCATCGGCGCGGGCCTGGATCGGCGGGCTGACGGCCCTGCTCATGATCTTCCTCAGCGGCGGCGCCGTCTACGGGGCGTACATCGCCACCTCCGCGAGCGGATTCCTGTCCACGGTGTTCCAGGCCGGTCCGAGCGTTCCGCCCGTCGACGGCAAGTACAACATCCTGCTCCTCGGTGGCGACGCCGGCCCCGACCGCGAGGGCATGCGCCCCGACAGCATCTCGGTGGTCAGCATCGACGCCACCACAGGACAGGCCGTCACGATCGGCCTGCCGCGCAACCTCATGTACGCGCCGTTCTCGCCGGGTCCGATGGCCGACAAGTACCCGAACGGCTACGGCTGGGACGACGAGTGCGACGTCGACGTCTGTCTCCTCAACTCGATCTACACCGAGGTGGAGCTGAAGAGCCCGGAGATGTATCCGGATGCCGAGAAGAACGGAAGCGAGCCCGGCATCGAGGGCATGCGCGACGCCGCAGAGGGCGTCACGGGCCTCACCATCCAGTACTACGTGCTCATCGACATGCAGGGCTTCTCCGACCTGATCGACGCCCTCGGCGGGGTCGACATCACCGTGGACCAGCGCATCCCGATCGGCGGGGACGAGGACCTGAACGGTGTCGAGGGCTGGATCGAACCCGGCGCGCAGCACCTCGACGGCTTCCATGCGCTCTGGTACGGACGCGCGAGGCACGGCACCAGCGACTACGACCGGATGGCCCGCCAGCGGGTGCTGCAGGACGCGATCCTCTCGCAGTTCAACCCGGCCAACGTTCTGACCAAGTTCCAGGCGGTGGCCAGCGCGGGTGCGCAGGTCGTCAAGACCGATGTGCCGCAGAGCATGCTGGGCTACTTCGTCGATCTCGCCTCGAAGACCAAGGCGCTGCCCGTCACGAACGTCGAGCTCGTCCCGGCCAACGGCATCGACCCGTCGGAGCCCGACTTCGACGCCATCCATGCGATGGTGAACGCCGCCGTGTACCCGCCGACGGCGACGCCGGCACCCGAGGGCTGACCTCTCCGGCAGCCGACGGAGTCCGTGCCTCGGCGATCGGGGCTCAGAGGTCGGCGTGCAACTGCCAGATGCGCTCGCCGGCATCCCCCCAGGTGAAGGCCTTCGCACGGTCGGACCCCACGATCCGAAGCACGCCGGCTCGGTCGTCGTCGCTCAGGATCGTCGTGACTGCGCTGCTCAGCCGCTCGGGATAGCTGTCGGCATCATCCCGTTGCACGGAGATGCCGGCCTCGCCGACGAGTTCGACCAGCGCCGGAGCGTCGGAGTGCACGACGGGCAGCCCGAAGCGCAGGGCGTCGATGATGGGGGCGCCGAAGCCGGCCTCGATGCCGGGGAAGACGAACACGGCGGCCCGGTCGAGCACCACCGCGCGATCCTCGGGTGCGAGCTCGCCGAGCAGGCGCACGCGGCCTGCTGCGACATCCGCTCGCAGCTCGTCGTGCTCTGCGCCGTCGGGAATGCTCGCGTCGGCTCCGTGCACGAGGAGCGGCAGCCCGGGGTCGCTCCGGCGGAGGCCGGTGATGAGGTCGGTGATGCCGTCTCCGGCATCGAGCGAGCCCTCGGCCAGGATGAAGCGCGTCGGGAGGTCCAGTGCGACGGCCCGCCGATCGGCATCCGGGGGCAGGGCCAGTCCGATGCTTCCCGCGCCGGCGATGACGCGGATGCGGTCGCCGAAGTCGGCGATCTCGGCCAGCTGGTCGGCCACGGCGTGGCTCGGCACCACGATGGCGTCGGCGAAGCGTCGCGCCCTCCGCAGGAAGGCCTTCCTCACGGCGACGGCGTCGCGACCGATGGTGGACGGGGAGGTCCACGCGAGGGTGTCGTGAACCGTCACCGAGATCTGGTCGCCGCGAGCCCGATCGTGCGAGCGGAGCGGCGCGCGCAGCCCAGGAGCGTGGACCAGTCCACGGCCGCTGGACGCGATCGCGCCGATGCTCCAGGCGACGGCGAGGCCGCGCGTCGAGAGCGAGGTGGGCTGCACCTCCGAGAGTCCGGCCAGTTCGGCGCGTACCTGGCTGACGAGGTCGTCGGAGCCGCCGGGAACGATGGCCTCGACGTCGCAGCCCTCCGGCGTCGTCGCGATGATGGCGCGCGCGATGGCCACGGAATATCCGTCGGGGACATCGGTCGGGCCGGCGATGAGGTGGTCGGCGATGACGCGCAGTGTCGTCATACGCCTGCCGCCTTCCCTGTCGTCGCGCGCTGAGGTACGTCGAGCCGCTGACCGGTCCGGTCGTCGTCCATGGTGTCCCCGATCGATTGTCCACCTCGATTCTCGCGGTTCCGAGCGCCGGATGCGAACGCAGTCGTCACGGCGGGCTGCTGCGGCGCCCGTGCCGACGGCATCCGCCTGCCCGCCCGCGGATGTCCGGCTCAGGAATTAACGGCAAGATAGGGGTCTATGTCTTCAGCCGCCCCAGCCCCAGGTTCGACGGACTCCATCCGGGTCGTCGCCGTCATCGTGGCGTACAACCGCAGCGAACTCCTGCGCGAGGCCATCGAGGCGCTGCTCGGCCAGGAACGCGCCGTGCAGGCGATCGTGGTCGTCGACAACGCGTCGACGGATGACACGGCAGCGGTCGTCGCTTCGTTCGGGGCATCGGTCGACCTGGTCTCCCTCGACCGCAACACGGGCGGAGCCGGTGGATTCGCCGTCGGAATGGCGCGGGCCCTGCGTCACCACAGCCCCGACTGGCTCTGGATCATGGACGACGACACCGTCCCCACCTCGACCGCCCTCGGCGCCCTTGTGGCGGCCGTCGACGGATCCGATGTCGTCGTCGCGGGCTCCCGCGTCGTGTGGACCGACGGCCAGGATCACCCCATGAACACGCCGCGCCGGAAGCCGTTCGTGTCGGCCGTCGAGAACGAGCAGGCGGCGGCCCGCGGCACCCTTCCTGTTCGCAGCACCTCGTTCGTGTCGATGTTCGCCCGCGCCGACGTGGTGCGGGAGGTCGGGCTGCCGATCGCCGACTACTTCATCTGGAACGACGACTTCGAGTATTCGACCCGGCTGCTGCGCGGCCGCCGCGGCGTCTTCGCACCCGGCAGCGTCGTCGTGCACAAGACGAAGATCCTCGGCTCGACCGACATCGACCCCGGACCCAGGTTCTACTACGAGGTGCGCAACAAGCTCTGGATGCTGCGGCACTCGCGGAGCCTGAGCAGGAGCGAGAAGCTCCTCTACGGTGCGTCGAGCATCCGACGCTGGATCCGCACAGCCGCGAAGTCGAGCGACCGCTCCGTTCTCCGTGACGGATTCCGCCGCGGCTGGCGAGACGGCTTCAGCACGCGGCCGCGCGCCAACGGGGACGCCCTCGCCGGTTTCGCCGAGGCGTCAGCCGACGTCGTCGCGGTCGAACGCACGTCGGCATGAGCGACGCGACCCCGGCGGACTTCTCGCTGCTGCTTCCCGTCTACAGGGCGGACGACCCCGCCCATTTCATCAAGGCGTTCACGAGCAGCGTCGCGGCGCAGACCAGGCGCCCGGCACAGGTCGTCGTGGTGCAGGACGGCCCTGTGCCTGCTGAGCTCACCGCGGCCATCGATCAGGTCGTGGCCGAGAGTCCCGTGCCCGTCGTGCACCAGGTGCTCCCCGAGAACGTCGGCCTGGCCACGGCCCTCACGAGTGGACTCTCCGTCTGCGCCCACGACATCGTCGCGCGCATCGACGCTGACGACATCTCGCTCGCCAGTCGCTTCGAACGGCAGCTTCCCCTCATCGAGAGTGGACTGGACCTCGTCGGAACGGGCATGTACGAGTTCCTCGACGACGTCGGGTCCATCGTCGGCCAGCGTGTTCCGCGCACGGGCCAGACGGAGATCGAGGCCTACGCGCGGTTCCACGATCCATTCAGCCACCCGACGGTCGTGTACCGACGGAGCGCCGTCGATGCGGCCGGCGGCTACCAGGCCATGGGGCTCATGGAGGACTACTGGCTGTTCGCCCGCATGATCGCATCCGGGGCCAAGGTCGGCAACGTCGCCGAGCCCCTGGTCATGTACCGCGTCGGCGCCGGCGCCTATGCCCGTCGCGGCGGGCGCGAGCAGTGGCGCAGCGAACGGGCCCTGCAGAAGGCCCTCCTCGGCATCGGATTCACGACCCGGGGCCAGTACCTGCGCAACATCGCGGTCCGCGGGGCCTACAGGTTCGTTCCCGAACCCGTGCGGCGCGTTGCGTATCGGCGCCTCATCGCTCGCGGACCCGGCATCGTCCGCACCGTCGAGCACTGATCTGCTCGTTCTCGCATTCGATCGGCGTTTCCTTCGGCCCGGTTCCTCCCACCGCCGAGCCTGCGGGATAGTGTGGAACGCGACGGGCAGCGGTCGGGCGCTGGCCGCGCACCGCGCTTGGAGTACCGCACCATGAAGTCTGCCGTCGCCATCCTCCTTGCCGTCGCTCTCGGGGTGAGCATGCCCGGCATCGTCGCCACGTCGGCCGTCGCGGCTCCCCAGGCGTCGTCGACCCCGGCTCCCACCGAGTCGCCTGACGGCGGATCCACGGAGGCCGCGGCACCAGTGGCGACGCCCGATCCGAGTGCGGAGCCGACTCTCGAGCCATCGCCGGAGCCGGAGCCGACCCTCAGCCCAGAACCGACGTCCGAGCCGAGCGCCGAGCCGACAACCGAGCCGACGCCCACCGAGCAGCCGAACTCCGAGCCGACCCCAACCACTGATCCGACGCCCAGCCCGACGCCCACGCCCACCGACGCGCCCATCACAGAGGCACCCGTCGCCCCTGAGAGCGACGCACCGGCTCCTCAGCTGTACAGCGAGGTGCAGACCCTCGCCGCCGGGAGCTTCAACCCCGCCGCCATCATCAGCGACTTCAACTTCTTCAACTCGTGGGCGATGACCGAGGACGAGATTCAGGCCTTCCTCGAGCGGCAGATCGACGCCCAGGGCGGCTGCCAGAACTCGAACTGCCTCGCCGCGTTCCGGATGAACACGCCCAACGCCTCATGGAGCTTCGGCACCTGCGCCCCCTACAGCGGCGCCAGCGGCGAGTCTGCAGCACGCATCATCTATCGCGTGCAGCGTCTCTGCGGGCTGAGCGCGAAGGTCATCCTGGTCACGCTCCAGAAGGAGCAGGGACTCATCACCTCCCAGTCTCCGAGCGATGGCGTCATGCGCAAGGCCATGGGCATGGGCTGCCCGGACACCTCGGTCTGCGACTCGCAGTTCTACGGATTCTTCAACCAGGTCTACGCCGCCGCGCGCCAGCTGCTCTGGTACACCAACCCCGGCAGCTCCATGTACCAAGGCGGCAGGTTCCGCGTCGGCCAGCCTCGGCCGATCCAGTTCAACCCGAATGCCGCCTGTGGCTCATCTTCGGTCACCATCCAGAATCTCGCCACTTCGGCGCTCTACTTCTATACGCCATACCAGCCCAACGCGAACAGCCTCGCGGCCGGTTGGGGTGCCTCGTGGGACGGCTGCGCCTCCTATGGCAACAGGAACTTCTCGCTCTACTACAACGCCTGGTTCGGGAACCCGAACTCGACCTCCCCGATTCCCACCACCCGTCTCGGCGGCAACGACAGGTACGAGACGGCGGTCGCCATTTCGCAGGACACCTACAAGTCGGCTGGAGTTCCCGTCGTCTACGTGGCGTCAGGTTCCGGATTCGCCGACGCTCTGTCGGCAGCACCAGCCGCGGCGACGCAGGGTGGCCCCCTCCTCCTCGTCGCCCAGACCGCGGTGCCATACTCGACGCTGGCAGAACTGAAGAGACTGAAGCCGAAGAACATCGTCATCGTGGGCGGCACCGGCGTAGTGACGGCACAAGTCGCCAAGGCCCTCTCGGCCATCGCCCCGGTCAAGCGCATCGCAGGAGCCGACCGCTTCGAGACGTCCCAACTGATCGCCGCGACGGTCTTCCCCGCAGCCACCTCGGCATTCCTCGCCACCGGCTGGGACTTCGCGGATGCCCTGTCGGCGGGCGCCGCCGCCGGAGCGTCGAAGACACCAGTGCTGTTGGTGGACGGAAAGGCGAGGACCGCCGACGAGCCGACGCTGCGCGTACTGCGAACGATCGGCGTGACGAAGATCACCCTTGCTGGCGGGACAGGAGCCATCAGCCATGGCATCGCCGTGAGCCTGAAGTCGGCGGGTGCAACAGTCGTGAGACGTGCGGGTCTCGACCGGTATGCGACGAGCGTCGCCATCAACACCGCCGCCTTCGGCTCCTCGGCGACAGCGTACGTGGCTGCCGGCATGGCGTTCCCCGATGCGCTCGCTGGTGCTGCGGCGGCTGCGAAGTCCGGCATGCCTCTCTATCTCAGCTACAGGGACTGCCTACCCAAGGCTGTACGGGAGAGCATCACGGCCAAGGGCGCGAAGAGACTGGTGGTACTGGGCGGCACCGGCGCCATGACTGACCGGGTCCGCTTGATGATGTATTGCTGAGACCACCACCTCGCTCCCGGCGTTACGCTATGCGCAGGCAACGCGTGTGTTCGCCGTCTACACTGTCCACGTGTCTGTGTTCCACTCTCCATCTCGTCTTGACCTGAACCCACGCTGATGGACATGTGGCTCGAGGCCGTGCCGGCCTTGCTCATTGCGCTCGCCTGGATGCTGGTTCCCGGTGCGGCGTTCCTGGGCGCTCTCGGCGTACGTGGACTCTTGCTCATCACCGCCGCGCCGGCCGCCAGTGTCGCGCTCATCGCCGTCGTCGCCGTCGCACTCTCGCGTCTCGGGATCGAATGGAGCCCACTGAGCGTCGTCGTCGTCGTGGTGCTGCTCGCCGCAGCCGCATGGCTCCTGCGCCGCTTCGTGTTCCGCCGGCCGATACAACCAGGAGTGCGGAAGTCGTGGGCGTCCATCGCCATCCCCTGGGCTCTTGCTGCCATGGCCGTCCTGGTGCAGCTGGTCATCGTGTGGGGTCGGCCCGATGCGATCTCCCAGACTTTCGACAACGGCTTCCACCTCAACGCCGTGCGATACATCCTCGACACCGGAAATGCATCATCGCTCTCGCTGACCGGTGTGATCTCGTCAGGCGGAGCCTATCCCGCCGCCTGGCACGACCTCGTCTCCCTCGTCGCGATGACCCCGGGTATCAGCATCCCGCTCGCCGCGAACATGATCAACGTCGTTGTCGCTGCCGTCGTCTGGCCAGGCGCATTGCTGCTGGTCGCCCGCGTGATATTCCCCGGCCGTCTCGCTGCCCTTATCGCCGCGGCGGTGCTCAGTGCCGTTCTGCCCTGGTTTCCGCTGCTCATGCTCACCTTCGGAGTTCTCTTCCCGTTCTTCCTCGCCACAGCACTGCTCCCCGTGGCGCTGGCCCTGGCGTTCTCGCTGTTCAGAGTCGGTTCCGACCTCGGGACATCGATCCCTCTGCGTGTCATCACAGCCGGATGCGCGCTTCTCGCCATCGGCTTGGCGCAGCCGGCAGTCGCCTTCTTCGCCGTGGCAGTCGCTCTGCCTGCGTTCGGCTTCTTCGTGGTCGCCGCGGCCAGGAGTGCCGCTTCACGCGGCCGGATGCTCGCCATCGTGACCGCTGCGGTGATCGCCGTCAGCGCCTTCGCTGCCGCCTGGATCATGGTCGGACGCATGGGCATGTACGCGCCGTGGGGGCCCAAGGTCGGGGACAGATTCGGCCTGGTGGAGACCTTCCTGCTGTTCCGCGACGGTCAACCGCCTTCCTTCGGTCTGGCGTTGTTCGTGATCGTCGGCCTCGTGCTCATGATCCTGACGCGAACCAGGCTCTGGCTGGTGGGCTCGTGGGTCATCTCGGCACTGCTGTTCTTCGTCGCCGAAGCCGTGGGGTCGCCCGAGATCCGTGTGCTCTTCATCGGCCTGTTCTACAAGGACCCGCCACGCCTGGCTGCGCTGTTCGGCGTAGTCTGCGTCGTTGTCGGCATCGTCGGCGCGGTGAAATTGTGGGACGTCGTCTCCGTGCGCTGGGACAGGCGCTTCCCGGGACGTCCCATCACCGGGACCGCCGGACGGATTCTCTCGGTCGCGCTTTTCGTCGTCGCCGCAGCAGCCGGCCAGATCCCGGCCCTCGACGCCGCGTCGAGCGCGGGACGGTATGCATGGGGAGCGGGGGAGTGGGCGCCGATCCTCTCGTCCGATGAACGCGTGCTGCTCGAGCGGCTCACCGGCACCACAGATCCCGACGCAGTCATCGCAGGGAACCCGTGGACGGGAACGAACCTCGCATACGCCATCGCGGATCGCCGCGTCCTGAATCCCCACTTCAACTTCTCCCAGGATCCCGACCACGTCCTCCTGAACTCGCGATTGAACGAGGTCGCCTCGGACCCTGAGGTGTGCGCGACGGCCGAACGCCTCGGGGTGGAGTATGCGCTGGACTTCGGCTCCTACTTCGGCGATGCGGCCAAGTTGCTGAGCTTCGATGCGACCGCCGCCTATCCGGGCCTGCTCGACCTCGACACGGCACCGGGCTTCGTCGAGATCGACCGCGTCGGTCCCGCGGCTCTGTACCGCGTGCCGGATTGCTCGTCCTGATCGGCCGGAGCGGATGCTCAGCGCTGCCGTCGATCGTCATGGCACGCCTTGACCCTCCGGTGCGGTTGCATCGTCTCGACCGAGGTGGCAGCCGGTGCTGGCCCTCTGTCAGGCTTGAGGTCGCTCGATCCCGGCGTCCTCGGCTGCGGCCCGGGCGAGTGCGACCTCACGCGCCAGTCTTGTGATGCGTCGATTGACGGCAACGTTGCGGCGATAGGTCGTCGCCACGAAGACGAGGAACGCCAGCACGAGGGCGTAGAGCAGCAGGTCGGCTCCGCGGCCGACGCCGATGAGGTTGGCGAGCCAGCTCAGCCACTGCGGGAAGATGATCGACACGATCGCGACGACGACGAAGCCGGCCATGAACAGGCGACGCAGCGCGAGGTGGCTGTCGCTTCCTCCGGGACGGGCGAGGAACAGCCCGACGACGACGACGCCGATGACGAGGAGGATCTGGATCCACATCAGCGCACCAGCAGATCGACGAGGATGTTGACGGAGTTCAGCACCGATTGCCCCTTGGCCTTCGAGTAGTCGGTGTAGAGCAGTTCCACGGGGTATTCCTTCCAGGGCAGCTTCGTGCGGCCGAGCTTCAGCACGATCTCGGTCGCATGCGCCATGCCGTCCTGCTCCAGCTCGATCATGCCGGCAGCATCCGTGCGGATGACGCGGAGTCCGTTGTGGGCGTCCGTCAACCGCAGGCCCGTCGTCAGGTTGGTGACCCAGACGGCGGTCTTGAGGATGACGTGCTTCAGCCAACCGGGATTGGTGCGATCGTCGAGGAACCTCGAGCCGAACACGATGGCGAGGTCATCGTCCTTGGCGAGGTCGAGCATCTCGACGGCGTCGCTCACCCGATGCTGGCCGTCGGCGTCGAAGGTGACCAGGTAGCGGGCATCCGGATGCGCCTCGACGTATTCGAATCCCGTCTGGAGGGCGGCACCCTGCCCCAGGTTCACGGGGTGGTGCACGACCCGCGCTCCCGCAGCCGCCGCCACGGCTGCCGACCCGTCGACACTGCCGTCGTCGATGCAGACGATGTGGTCGAAGTGCACCTGCAGGTCGACGATGACCTGCTGGATGACCGTGCGCTCGTTGTAGAGGGGAATGACGATCCAGGTGTCCGCAGCGTGTCGCCGGGGGTCGACGGCGGGGCTGGGGGCAGGTGCGTGCATCCGACCATTCTTGCAGAACGCGATAGGCTGAACGCGGCAGCGCATGCCAGTCCCAGATCCAGGAGGAACCGCACAGTGCCGACGAGCCCCGGCGTCCGAATCGTGGATTCGGCCGATGTCGCCGACGATGTGACCATCGGATCAGACAGTTCCATCTGGCATCTCGCCCAGGTGCGTGAGACAGCGGTGCTCGGTGAGAACTGCGTCATCGGACGCGGTGCCTACATCGGGACCGGCGTCGTACTGGGCGACAACTGCAAGGTGCAGAACTACGCACTGGTCTACGAGCCGGCCGTGCTCGGTCACGGCGTCTTCATCGGGCCGGCCGTGGTGCTGACGAACGACACCTACCCACGGGCGGTCAACCCAGACGGCACGCAGAAGAGCGCGCACGACTGGGAACCCGTCGGGGTCACGATCAGGGATGGCGCTTCCATCGGCGCCCGCGCGGTGTGCGTCGCACCGGTGACCATCGGCGCCTGGGCGACTGTCGCCGCCGGCGCCGTCGTCACGCGCGACGTGCCCGACTTCGCCCTCATGGCCGGTGTGCCAGCGCGCCGGTTGGGCTGGGTCGGCAGAGCAGGACAGCGACTCGTCGAAGACGGTTCGTACTGGGTGTGCCCGGCCACGGGAACCCGATACAGAGAGAACGAAGGGGCGCTCGAAGAGCTTGCCGAACATGACTGATACTTTCATCCCCGCAGCGAAGCCGATCATCGGCGACGACGAGCGAGCAGCCGTCGACCGCGTACTCCTCTCAGGAATGGTGGCCCAGGGCCCCGAGGTCGCTGAATTCGAGCGCGAGTTCGCGGCCGAGATGGTGGAGGGACGCGCGAGCGTCGCCGTCAACTCCGGCACCTCGGGACTGCACCTCGGCCTGCTGGCCTCCGGAGTCGGAGCGGGCGACGAGGTCATCGTTCCGTCGTTCACCTTCGCCGCCACGGGGAACTCCGTCGCGCTCACCGGAGCCACCCCGGTGTTCGCCGACATCGAGCCCGACTACTTCTCGCTCGATCCGCGCGCCGTCGAGGCCGCCATCACCCCGCGCACCAAGGGCATCATGCCCGTGCACCTCTACGGACACCCCGCCCTCATGGCTGACCTGCGCGCCGTCGCCGACCGCCACGGCATCGCCCTGTACGAGGATGCCGCCCAGGCCCACGGCGCGGAGATCGACGGCCACCGGGTGGGCACGTTCGGCACCTTCGCCATGTTCAGCCTCTACCCGACCAAGAACATGACCAGCGGCGAGGGTGGCATGGTCAGCTGCGCGGACGAGACCATCGTGCGCAACGTGAAACTGCTGCGCAACCAGGGCATGGAGAAGCAGTACGAGAACGAGGTCATCGGGTTCAACAACCGCATGACCGACATCCACGCAGCCATCGGCCGCGTGCAGCTGACCAAGGTGGGCGGCTGGACCGCGACCCGACGCGCCAACGCCGCGTTCCTCGATGAGAACCTCACCGGCGTCGTGATCCCTCCCGTCGCCCCCGGCGCCCGTCACGTCTACCACCAGTACACGGTTCGAGTCCCCGAGGACCGCGACGGCTTCGTCGCAGCGCTCCGCGAGGAGTACGCCATCGGCTCCGGCGTGTACTACCCGATCCCCAACCACCGCCTGCCGTCGCTGGCCGGATTCGCCCCGGCCCTCGAGCTGCCCGAGACCGAGCGCGCGGCATCCGAGGTCGTCTCGCTGCCCGTGCACCCCTCGCTCTCGCAGGGCGACCTCGAGCGCATCGTCAGTGCCGTCAATGCTCTCGCAGGAGCCGGCGCCTGATGGCCGACACGCTGCGCGCCGGCCTCTTGGGCGTCGGCGTCATGGGGCGCCACCACGCCCGCGTGCTGCGAGAAGTGGACGGGGTCGAACTCGTCGCCATCGCAGATCCCGGTGGCGACCCTCACGGGGTCGCCGGAGCACTCGAGGTGCTCCCCGACATTCAATCGCTCATCGCCGCGGGGCTCGACATCGCGGTCGTCGCGGTCCCCACGCAGTTCCACGAGGATGCTGCCCTTCAACTTGCCGCTGCAGGAGTTCACACCCTCGTCGAGAAACCCATCGCCCACAGCGTCGAAGCAGGCAACCGCATGGTGACCGCGTTCGCCGAGGCCGGGCTGGTCGGCGCGGTGGGCCATGTCGAGCGGTTCAACCCTGCCCTCCAGGAGCTTCGTTCCAGGTTGGCCGCAGGCGACCTCGGCGAGGTGTACCAGATCGTCACCCGTCGCCAGAGCGCCTTCCCCACGCGCATCGCCGATGTCGGTGTGGCGAAGGACCTTGCTTCCCATGACATCGACCTGACCTCGTGGGTGGCGCAGAGCACCTATGCCTCTCTGTACGCGCAGACCACCTTCAAGAGCGGTCGCAACCATGAGGACATGATCGCCGTGACCGGGCGTCTCGCGAACGGTGTGATCGTCTCTCACCTGGTGAACTGGCTCAGCCCCATGAAGGAGCGAGTCACCGTCGTGACCGGCGAGCGCGGCGCCTACGTCGCCGATACGTCGACCGGCGACCTCACCTTCTTCGCGAACGGCACGATCCCGCTCGAATGGGAGTCCGTGTCCTCGTTCCGCGGGGTCTCGGAAGGAGACGTGACACGGTTCTCCTTCGCCAAGCGCGAGCCACTGCGCGTGGAACACGAGGCCTTCCGTGACGCTGTACTCGGCCATTCGAACGACATCGTGACTCTCGAGCAGGGCCTGCGAACCCTCGAGGTCGTCGAAGGTGCGCTTGAGTCGGCACGCAGCGGGTTGCCCGTCGTCTTCTGAAATGCAAGTAACCCTCGTCAGCCGGATCTTCTCCCCAGAGGCGGCCGCTGCATCCTTCCGACTCCGGGCTCTCACTCAGGCGCTGGTGGCTGGGGGAGACCGGGTCGATGTCCTCACGAGCGCTGTCCCGCCGTTCCTCCGTTCGGATTCCGAACCGGAGGTACCGGGAGTGCGCGTCCGACGGGCTCCGGTGCTGCGCGACCGGCACGGCTATGTGCGGGGCTACCTGCAGTATCTGAGCTTCGACGTGCCGGCGTTCTTCCGCGTGTTGTTCGGGGCGCGCTGCGACGTCGTGGTCGTCGAGCCGCCGCCCACGACTGGGCTTCTCGTCCGCCTCGCGTGCGCAATTCGCCGTCTGCCGTACGTGTACTACGCGGCTGACATCTGGTCGGACGCGACGGCCGCCACGGATGCCCCCGGCGTCGTCGTACAGGGAGTTCGCTGGATCGAGGCCCGTGCGCTGCGCGGCGCGCGTCGAGTGATCGCGGTGAGCGACGGAGTGCGGGCCCGCGTGCTCATGTTAGCTCCGAATGCCGATGTCGTGGTTGTTCCGAACGGCATCGACACGGAGATCTTCACTCCAGACGGTGACGTCGACGTCGATGCGCCTTGGGGAATCTACGCAGGGACGACGAGCGAGTGGCAGGGCGCTGATATCTTCATTCGGGCCATGCCGGCAGTGCTGGCGGTTCACCCGAACGCCACGATCGCGTTCCTCGGGCAGGGCAGCGCGTGGGCGGCGCTGGAGGCGCTAGCGGCAGTCGTGGCGCCGGGAGCGGTGAAGTTCCGTGGATCCGTGCCGCCCGCCCAGGCTGCGCGGTGGCTTCGTTCGGCTCGAGCAGGGCTCGTGAGCCTCATGCCCGGACAAGGTTACGATTTCGCGCTGCCGACGAAGATCTTCGCATCGAGCGCGACGGGTACTCCTGTCGTCTTTGCAGGCCCCGGCCCTTCGCGACACGTCATCGCCTCGGGCCGTCTTGGGGTTGCCGTGGACTACGACGCAGAATCCGTGGCGAACGCGCTGATCGACGCCTTCGGACAGGCGGAGGACACCAGGGAACGAGGCCGACGCGCGCAGTGGGTGGCCAAGAACGCTTCGAGCGCTGCGCGCGCCAGCGAAGCGGCGGGTGTCGTGCGAAGCGCCGCCGCGTTGGGGAGAGAATGAACCCCGTCGCGAGGATGATTGCCTGGGTGCGACGCTCAGCCGGCGCGGTTGTGTTGTCCCTACCCGAGCCCGTTCGGGTCCGGCTCATTCCGCACACCCTCGGCTACAGCTCCGCCGACCTGCCGCCTGTCATCAGCCCGCCGCCAGGCGAAGTGAGGCTCCTCGTGGCTCCCGCCAACTACGCCGGCCAGGGCTACGAGTGGGCCCGCGCGGCCGAACGCCTGCCGGGGGTGGGTGCGGCCAATCTGGTCGTCGCACGGGGGACCGACTGGGGGTTTCGGGCCGACCATCGCGTGGTCGAGAACGTGGCAGTCGATTCGGCGTGGTGGTACAGACGCCATGCGACGTCGGTGCTGACTGGATTCACCCACGTACTCGTCGAGTCCGAGCGGCCTCTTCTTGGGGGATATTGTGCCGGCGACGTGCGCCGTGAGGCTGATGCGCTGAGGACGGCCGGCATCGCCGTCGGCTACGTCTCCCATGGAAGCGACCTCAGGCTTCCCAGCCGGCACGCGGACAGGGAACGGTGGTCTCCGTTCCGCGACCAGGACTGGCCCCTGCTGCCCGTCCTCGAAGAGACGGCTCGTGCGAACGCCGCATTCCTCGCCGAGCAGGACGCGACGGTGTTCGTGTCGACTCCGGAACTGGTTCTGGACTACCCGGGAGCAGTCTGGCTTCCAGTGGTGATCGACGGCGCCCGGTGGGCGAACCCGACCCCGGCCCTGCTGAGGGCCACCCCGGTCGTCGTGCACGCTCCGACCAATCCGATCATCAAGGGCACGGAACTGATTGAACCGACGACAACCCGGCTTTCCGATGAGGGCGTGATCGACTACCGACGGATCGAGGGCGTTGCCGCCAGCGACATGCCCACCATCGTCGCCACCAGCGACGTCGTCCTCGAGCAATTCAGGCTGGGCATCTATTCAGCGACGGCTATCGAGGCGATGGCGGGTGGGCGACTCGTGGTCGGCTATCTCAGTGAGCAGGTGCGGGAGCACGTGCGCCTGGTCACCGGCCTCGAGATCCCGATCGTGCAGGCTAGCGTCGACACCCTCGAGTCCGTCCTGCGGGATGTCGTCGCTCGTCCGGAGCAGTACCGGGCCCTCGCCGAGCAAGGCCCGCGTTTCGTGGCAGCTGTGCACGACGGCGCGTTGTCAGCCGCCGTGCTCGAGCCGTTCCTCCGCTCGGCCGACCGGCGCCGGAAGGCGCCGGGTAGTCTGGACGAGCACCGAACCGCTAGACGACGAGGCCGAACCGCATGAAGACCAGACTGCTCATCCTCTCGTTCTCCCCCATCGCGGCGGATGCTCGGGTGCTCAAGCAGGTCGAGGCTTTCCGCGACGAATACGAAGTCACCACGTGCGGGTACGGCGAGGCTCCGGACGGAGTGGCGCGCCACATCCGCATTCCCGATGACGTGCTCCACAACGTGCTCCACGACGGACGAGTCACGAGGAAGCGCTACAAGCGCGCCTACTGGTCGCTGTGGTCGGTGAACTGGGTCCGCCGCCACCTCAAGCCGGGCCGATGGGATGTCGTGCTCGCGAACGACGTCGAAGCAGTCCCGATCGCCCTGCGCCTGAAGCCAACGAAGGGCGTACACGCCGACCTTCACGAGTACTCGCCGCTGCTCCACGAGGACTGGGAGGGCTGGAAGCTCAAGATCACGCCATACGTCGAATGGCTGTGCAGTACCTATGTCAGTCGAGCATCATCGTGGAGCACGGTCAGTGCGGGCCTTGCGCGGGAGTACGAGCGCGTCTTCGGATTCCGTCCGGTCATCGTCACCAACGCAGCCCCCTACGTCGAGACGGAACCGCGAACGGTGGCCGATCCCGTCCGACTGGTGCATTCCGGCGCGGCGATGCACGACCGTCGCCTGGACGACCTGGTCTCCGGGGTGATGGCGTCCACTTCGGGAGCCACGCTCGACTTCTATCTCACTCCGAATCAACCGGCGTTCCTCGACCACCTGCGCGAGCGTGCCGCGGAGTCGGACGGGCGGGTCCGCGTGAACGATCCGGTGCCGTATGCGGAGCTTTCCGAGACGCTGCAGCGCTATGACGTTGGCGTGCACTTCCTTCCACCGACGAATTTCAACAACCGCTGGGCGTTGCCGAACAAGCTGTTCGACTACGTCCAGGCTCGCCTCGGCGTGATCATCGGACCGTCACCGGAGATGGCCGAATACGTCAATGAGTTCGGACTCGGTGTTGTCGCCGACGGCTTCGCGCCTGATGATCTCGCTGCCGTCCTGGATGGACTGACGACCGACGCCGTCGAGCAGTGGAAGATCAATGCGAACTCCAGTGCCCGCGAGCTCTCGGCCGAGTCGCAGGTAGCGATCTGGAAGAAGGCCATCGCGGCACTTGCCGCGGCCTGACCCGAGCGGAACTCGAGGCCCACGGCCCTTGAGGCGCTGATCGCCTTTGGGCTTCCCACATGTTGCGGATGGTAGTGTCATCACGCCATGAAGCTCCTGTGGAAAACGCTCCGAGACCTCCTGCCTCTTCTCCCAGCGGGAGCGAGGAATTTCTTCGCGCTCTACGTCGTGCTCACCAGCGCGATCACGTTGCTCGATGTCGGAGCCATGACCCTTCTCGCGCTGATCATCACGCCGATCGTGACGGGCTCCCCGATCACTCTGCCGATCATCGGGCAGTTCCCCGCTTCTGCGGCGCCGTGGCTCGTCCTGGCGGCCTGCGGCCTTATCATCCTGAAGAGCCTGCTGTCTGTAGGGCTGCACTGGGTGGCCACGCGCCGGTTCGCGCGCTATGAGCTCGAGATCGGGCAGCGAATGTTCCGCGCATACATCCACTCTTCGTGGGAGGAGCGCTCGAAGCGCAGCGTCGCAGAGGTCACCCGTATCGCCGACGGCGGCATCGCGAACACGATCATGGGCTTCATTCTGCCGCTCGCCCTCATTCCGGGCAGCCTGCTGACCTTCGTCCTGATCCTCGTGGTGCTGGTCGTCG
Source organism: Leifsonia sp. Root1293 (assembly GCF_001425325.1). Classification (NCBI taxonomy): domain Bacteria; kingdom Bacillati; phylum Actinomycetota; class Actinomycetes; order Micrococcales; family Microbacteriaceae; genus Leifsonia; species Leifsonia sp. Root1293. The sequence continues at coordinate 97,201 of NZ_LMEH01000001.1, forward strand.
CCCAGCCGCTCACAGCCATCATCGCTTTGCTCTACCTCGGCCTCGTCGCCTTCGTCGTCAACCATTTCGTCACGCGCCGCGCCCTGCTCGCCGGACGGGTCAATCGCAACGCCAGCTACAGGGTCGCCATCTTCATGACCGAGATGGTCGAGGCACTGAAGGAGATCACCCTCCGCAACCGTCTCGACCAGGTCTCCCGGGTGGTCACCTCTGAACGCATCCGCGCCGTGCGAGCGCGGGCCAACAGCTCCTTTCTGAGCGTCATCCCGAAGTACGCCTTCGAGGCCGCCCTCGTCGGCGGGTTCCTGCTCATCGGCGGTGCGTCCTTCCTCATCGCAGGGCCGGATCAGGCCATCATCTCCGTCGCGCTGTTCGCGGTGACGGGATTCCGGCTGATTCCCGCTATCAATGGCGTGCAGAGCGGCATCATCCAGGCATCTGCCACCATCCCGTCAGCGCAGGACGTCATCGATGACATCACCCGCTCGGAGAACGACGTCAACGCCACCGAGATCGGCCAGGATCGGGCCACGCTGCCGGCCTCGCCGAGGGTGCTGAGCCTGCACCAGGTGAAGTTCCGCTACCCGACGACGACTGGACTCGTGCTGCGCGGCGTCGACATCGACATCCCGTTCGGCAGTTCCCTCGGCATCGTGGGTCCGTCTGGTGCCGGAAAGTCCACCCTGATCGATATCCTCCTCGGCCTCAGTACGCCCACGGAGGGCCGCCTCACCATCGATGATCTTCCCCTCGGAGACGTGCTGAGAGCGTGGCGTGGGCGCGTTGGATATGTGCCCCAGCGAGTCGCTCTCTTCGACGGCAGCATCGCGCAGAACGTCGCGCTCACCTGGGACGACGACTTCGACCCTGAGCGGGTCGAGCGCGCTCTCGAGATGGCACAGCTCTCGGCGGTCGTCGACGCCCGGGAGACTGGTATGTACTCCAAGATCGGCGAGCGCGGAATCGCCCTGTCCGGAGGTCAGCAGCAGCGCCTGGGCATTGCGCGGGCGCTCTATGCCGATCCGCTGGTACTGGTGCTGGATGAGGCGACCAGTTCGCTCGACACCAAGACGGAGGACGACGTCACGAAGGCCATCCGCGGTCTGCAGGGCGAGCTCACTGTGATCTCGGTCGCGCACAGGTTGTCGACGGTGAAGGATTACGACCAGATCTGCTATCTCGAGGACGGCCGGGTGCTGGGTCTCGACACCTTCTATGGTCTCGCGACCACGCTCCCCGCCTTCGGTGAACAGGTCGCACTCGCCGGACTCGGACGGCCGACCGCCACGACCTCGTGAGTGCAGGAGAACCCTTCGTCGACGTCGTCATCGCGGTGCACGATCCGCGGCGTCGTATCGATCGTGCCGTCGGCTCGGTGCTCGCCGCATCCCCGTCGACGGCTGCGCGGGTCACTGTTGTCGCCCACGGCATCTCCGCCGGGGTCCTGGCAGACGCCCTCGCCCCGTTCGCAGGGGATACGCGGCTCCGCGTCGTCGAATACGCGGACGGGCTGCGCTCCCCGGCCGGCCCCTTCAATCACGGTCTTGGTATGGCGACGGGGACCTACGTGTCGATCATGGGATCGGACGACTTCCTCGAGCACGGCGCACTCGATGCATGGGCCGAACACGTGCGCTCGCACCGAACCGACTACCTGATAGCCCGACTGCGCGACCAGTCCGGAGCAGTATGGCGTGATCCGCTCACGCGGCCGTTCCGGAGTCGGCGACTCGATCCTGTGCGTGACCGGCTGAACTACCGCGCCGCGCCCCTCGGCCTGATACGAAGGTCATATCTGCAGAGCACCGGCGTCGCGCTGACGGCGGGGTTCGCCACTGGTGAGGACATCGAACTCGGCCTCGCATTGCTCAACGGGCGGGCTCGAATAGATTTCGGAAGCCACCTCCCCTGCTACGTGATAGGACACGACGCACCAGAACGGGTGACGCTGCTCGCGCGCTCCACCGCGGCAGAGTTCGAGGCACTGCTCCACTTGGCTGCGCAATCCTGGTCGGCGACGCTGCCCCCTCGCCGTCGTCGCGCGATCGCCATCAAACTCTGGCGCATGAACATCATTCCGGCGGTCCTCCTTCGCCAGCAGACCTCGGATTGGGCTACGGACGACCTCGACGCACTTCGCCGGGTGTCCGAATGGCTACTTCGACTGGACAGCAGTGCCGTGCGTTCCCTCTCACGGTCCGAGCGTCTGATCGTCGCTGCTGCGGCTGACCCCGACGCTGATGGCGTTGTGCAGGCCATCGCAGGGGTTCGGGCCGCAGGACCGGCTGATCGCCTGCGCACTGTCCGTCTCCTGGACTCCCTCGCGACAGACTCGTTGCTGCGGAGGGTCGTGCGCCTTCGACTGCCGCTCTGACATTCAGCGAGCCGGCCGCCGACGACGCCTTGACGGCGCCGTGAGAGGATGAGAGTGCTATGGGCATTGTGAACCGAGTCATGAGCTGGCCGCGGTCCGTCGTCGATCGCACGTTGCGCAATCGCACCCGTCTGCCTCGCTTCGCGAACCGCGTGATCGACTACATTGCCGACAATCCCGACAGCCCGCTCGGCCGGATCGCTGCGCGTTCCCTCGGCACATCCGACCCCGACGAACTGCCGGCTCCGGCGGTGCGGCCCGACGCTGCAGCCTCGGTGTACATCGGGCCGACGAACTATGCGGCGCAGGGATGGCTCTGGGCGAGAGCGATCGACGCCGATCCTCGCGATGTTCGAGCGCTCAACATGGCCGTCGACGTCCCCGGCGGGTTCTCGTTCGCCGCTGACATCGAGGTGCCCGTTCCCGTCTACAACAATTCGAGAGCGTGGCAGGAGGCAGAACTCGCCGCGGTCTCCACGTTCTCGCATGTCCTGTTCGAGGCAGAGCGGCCCCTGTTCGGGCGCCTGTATTCCCGTGATGTCGCCGCAGAGTCCCGTGTGCTGGCCGAGCGGGGACTCTCCACCGCCTTCATCTGCCACGGAGCCGACATCCGCCGTCCCAGCAGGCACCTGTCCCTCACGCCGTGGTCGCCTTTCGCGGATCACGACACCTACGTCGACAAGCTGGAACGGGATGCCGTGCGCAATCGGGCGCTGCTCGATGAACTGGGCCGTCCGACCTTCGTCTCCACGCCCGACCTGCTCGTCGACGTACCCTACGCCACCTGGTGTCCTGTCGTGATCGACCCGGCCCGCTGGAAGGGCGAGGTCGACGATGTGGAGCGGCGCCGTCCCGTCGTCGTCCATGTCCCGAGTAAATCGACTGTGAAGGGAACGCATCTCATCGAGCCATCCCTGCGCCGCCTGGACGCCTCTGGGGTGATCGAATACCTGACCATCACGGGTGTCCCATCGGCGCAGATGCCAGCGGTGTACGGTCGGGCGGACATCGTGCTCGACCAGTTCCGCCTGGGATCCTACGGTGTCGCTGCCTGTGAGGCCATGGCCGCTGGTCGCGTGGTCGTCGGACATGTCCTCGACTCGGTGCGCGACGTCGTGGTGCGCCAGACCGGGCGTGAGCTGCCGATCGTCGAGGCGACCCCCGACACGCTCGAGGATGTGCTCGTGGACCTCATCAACGACCCTGCTCGTCGGGCGGCTGTCGGGCGGGCAGGCTCCGAGTTCGTGCGCATCGTGCATGACGGCCGGCTGAGCGCGAGCGTGCTGCTCGACGGATGGGTGCTCGCCTGATGCGCCTGCCCAGCACGCTCGAGCTCTGGCGGGCAATGCCGTCTTGGATCCAGGATCCGCTCTCAGTCGCCATCGCGCGCTTCAAAGGCGAGAGGGTGCCCGGGCCCCCGAGCCCTGCCGACCGGCCGATCCGTCTGATGATCGCCCCAGCCAACTATGCCGGTCAGGGATATCGCTGGGCGCGGGCCGTCGAGGCGAACCCGCGAGTCGCGGCGATGAACATGGTCTACGACTCCATCAATCCGTTCGGCTATCCTGTCGACTACCCTGTTCCCGGCCGGATCGCAGGGCATTCAAGACGTTGGCAGAAGGCTCAACTCGCCACAATCATCCAACGCTTCACCCACATGCTCATCGAGGCGGAGATGCAACCCCTCGGCAGTCTCTTCGGCGGTGACGTGGTCGCTCAGGCCCGTGCTATCCGCGACGGTGGGGTTCGGATCGGCATGGTATGCCACGGTTCGGATATTCGCCTGCCCTCTCGCCACGCTGCAGCCGATCCGTGGTCGCCGTTCCACAATGACGAATGGGTGCCGGTCGCTGCTCTCGAGAAGGTAGTTCTGGGAAACCTGCGTGTACTCGGTGACCTCGGCGCGCCGACCTTCGTGTCGACTCCGGGCCTCCTGCTCGACGTCCCAGACGCGCATCTGCTTCCTGTGGTCATCGACCCCGAGGTCTGGGTGCAACCCACGCCGATCCTCGAACGCGTCCGACCTCGTGTGCTGCACGTCCCGTCGAACCCGCTGGTGAAGGGCACCGCCGAGATCACTCCGACTCTCACCCGCCTGCACGAGGAAGGGATCATCGAGTACGCCACCGTCTCGAACGTCACCCACGCTGAGATGCCCACCCTGTTCGGCGGAGCTGACGTAGTCCTGGACCAGTTCCGTCTCGGCGATTACGGGGTGGCGGCATGCGAGGTTATGGCTTCCGGACGCCTGGTCGTCTCGCACGTGAGCGAGCAGGCCCGAGCGGCGGTCGTGGCCGAGACCGGTATCGAGCTGCCCGTCGTGGAGGCGGACATCGGGTCTCTCGAGGGTGTACTCCGCGACGTCGTGGCGCGACGTGAGCACTATCGATCTGTCGCAGCTGCAGGGCCGAGCTTCGTTCGGCAGGTACACGACGGCCGGATGTCTCGCCGCGTCCTGGAGAACCGCCTGCTGTTCGCGTCAGGGGAGTCGGTACAACCCTAGCGCTTCGCCACACGCCAGCGACGGGGAACCTCGGCGAGCGCGAGCGCTGATGCCGCTGAGAATCGGATGGGGGCCTCGGCGTGCATCAGTCTGGTGAGTCGTCGCGGAATGAGGGAAGCGACGGCCAGGCGCTTCCTTCGACGGATTGCCAGCGTTCCCAGGGCACGCGCGGAAGAGGACGCATCGAGGATCGCATCGAGAAGGTCGCGATCGGCCCGGGAGAGCATCTCCTCGATTCCGTGCCCGGCTGCGAGCAGGACCTTGGCCACTCCTGCCAGTTCACGCCTGTCCGTCGGGGACCAGAGAGCCGGGTCGGGTCGGTTGGATACTGCGCCGAAGAGGTGGATGCGCAGGAATTTGGCGACGAGTGAGGACTGGGCGGGGGGAGACAGGTGGCCGAACCACGAACTTCCGACAGTCGAGGCCAGGAAGGAGAATTCGTCGCCGATCGATCGCGTCGTGCGAGTCACGCGATCGCTTGAGTCGTCATTGAGTCGATAAGCCGGGGCCGAGCGCGCCGAGGAGATGCGCCTGCCGGAGAACCATATGCGGGAGACGTACGGAAGGTCCTCGCCGGACTGCACGCCTTCGGCGAACCGAAGTCCACCGAAGGCCGCGCGCGACACCAAGCCGAGTGGAGCGCTGCGATAACTCAGGCGATCCTTCACGGGGTCGAGACGGCTTCGTCGGAACGGGCGCGTCGGCGGCGTCGGGACTGCAGATCCGTCGGCATGCCTTAGGCACGCGATCACGACATCGGCCCGATCGCTGTCCGCCACAGAAAGCCATGCATCGATCGCGCCGGGCTCGAGTTCGTCGTCGGAGCCGAGCACGGACGTGAACGGCGCCGTGGAGTGGTCGAGGCCGAGGTTGAACGGTCCTGCCGGGCTGGCGATGCCGTCGTGGAGTTCGAGGATCCGGAGACGGGTGTCGCCGATGTAATCCGACAACCGGGCGACGACGAGCGCTGCCTCCGTGTTGTGGACCACCACGCTGACCCGCACCGGCGCCGTCGTATGGAGGAGCACGGAGCCGACGGCGCGCTCCACGGGTCGGGCGGGACTGTGCACGGCGACCACGACATCCACGGACGGGGACGCCACGTCGTCATCCTCCGGTGGCAGCACATGTCAAAACTATCAGCCCCGCACCGGCCCGCATCTTCCACCATGTCGCGGTGTCGGCTGGGAACGAGACTGATGTTCGGCCGGCCGGAATAGACTCGGGCATCGTGAAGATTCTCAGCGTCGTGGGTGCCAGACCCCAGTTCGTCAAGCTCGCTCCCATCGCCCATGCTGCCGGGGCGGCGGGCGTGGAACACGTCATCGTGCACACCGGCCAGCACTATGATCCGATGCTCTCGGACGTCTTCTTCGACGAGCTCGGCATCCCCGCTCCCGCGGTACATCTCGGCATAGGCTCCGGATCGCACGGCGTGCAGACGGGTGCGATGCTCTCGGCGCTCGATGCAGTACTCGACGAGCATCGGCCTGATTGGGTGCTCGTATATGGCGACACGAACTCCACCATCGCCGCCACCCTATCGGCGGTGAAGATGCATGTCCCGGTGGCCCACCTCGAAGCCGGCCTGCGGTCGTTCAACAGGCGCATGCCCGAGGAGCACAATCGCGTGCTCACGGATCATGCAGCCGATCTGCTTCTCGCCCCGACGGCTGTCGCCGTCGCTCACCTCGATCGCGAGGGCCTGAGCGACCGCACAGTGCTGGTCGGAGACGTCATGACCGATGTGCTCCTCGCTGAGCGCGCCCGTCTGTGCGGTGCCCCATCGGCTCTCGCGATGGAACTCGGGCTCACGCCCGGCCGCTTCTCCGTCGCCACCATCCACCGCGCCGAGAACACCGACGACCCGGTGCGCCTGGCGCAGATCGCCGATGTCCTCTCCGCACTTGATCATCCTGTCATCCTGCTCGCACACCCCCGTCTGGTCGCGAGGGCGGCGGAGCACGGCATCTCCTTGACCCGTGGTTCGCTCCTGGCCCATCCTCCGCTCGCCTATTCCGAACTCATCGCTGCGGCGATCGCCAGTCGCGGAATCATCACGGACTCCGGTGGACTGCAGAAGGAGGCGTTCCTGCTGCGTGTTCCGTGCACGACGATTCGCACCGAGACCGAATGGGTCGAGACCGTCGAACTGGGGTGGAACGTGCTGGCGAACTCCGCCCAAGAGATCGCCGCCGCCGTTGGGCGCGAATTCCCGCCTGCCACCGACGCCGCACCGTACGGTGACGGTCACGCTGCGATCCGAGTCATCGGTGAATTGGTGTCGCGCTCAGCACGATGACCAGCGGCGCATCGAGGAGTTCAAGCCGATCTCAGCCCTCGGCGATGGCTGGATTCCGCCGCGCCCGTCGAGCCGTCACCAGGCCTTGTTGCCAGCGTCGAAGTATGCCCTCCACTGGCTTCTCGACCCAGAGGTGGAGCGCGGCAGCGGCGGCGACGGCGAGCAGGAGCAATACGGCGAACCATCCCAGGTTCGCCCATCGTGCCGGTTGCGGCCCGAGGAGGCTCAGCGCTGTGTAGATGATCGTGGCGTGGACCAGGTAGAACGCGAACGACCACTCGCCGAGGGCCACCATCGGGCGTGATGCGACCCAACCGGCTCTTCCGCGCAGGTTGGCACTCGCGGTGGTGACGATGAGCACCGCACAGAGGACGGTCACGAATTCGCTCGTATACGGCGACACCACGATATAGGCGGGCCGGAAGGTCTCGACTCCCTCCAGCCCGACGATGACGAGGAAGTAGGCGACTATGGCGATCGCGCCAACGACGGGATGCAGGCGCGGGCGCCAGCCCTGACGCATAGCCCATGCCAAGCACATACCGAGCACGAACTCATTGAGGCGCAGGACGGGCCACGGCAGCTGTGCGAGCCAGCTGGTCGGGTCGAGTTCGATGGCGACCCGCGTCGCAACGGCGAAGACGACGACTCCGCCGGCCGCCACGAGGGCACCTCGCTTGCCGAGACGCGATAGGAGCGGTGAGATGAACGGATGCAGCGCGTAGAAGAACGACTCGATCGTGAGGGTCCACGCTGCCGGATTTCCAGAGAACAGGATCACGGGGTCGCGTGACCAGCCCTGCAGGAGAAAGACCGAGAGCAGCAGTATCCCGAAGCTGAAAGGCTTCACCCACCACTGGGCGGGGTCAGGAGTTGAGCTGTAGAAGACCGGGACGGCGATCAGGAGGGTCACGAAGGCGAGAGGCCAGATCCGAGCGAAACGACGCCAGTAGAACGTGCTCTTCGCAGTGCCAGGACGCATCGACCAGGTGAGCACGAAACCCGAGAGCACGAAGAAGAACGTCACTCCGAAGAACCCGAACTGCAGGAAGCTTGATGCGATCGGGGGCAGAGGAGCGAAGACCAGCATGTGGTAGCCGAAGACGACGAAGGCCGCCCACCACCGCAATCCGGTGATGGCGTCGAGCCGCACGGCGTGCGCGGTACCGGTCTCAGGGGTCACGGTCGCCCAGTTTACGCGAGGCCGGCTGAGGAGGCGGCATCGAGGATGCCCTCCTGCTGGGACAGTAGACTCGAGCCCGTGCGTATCGCTGTCATCGCCCTCGGTAAGATAGGGCTTCCCCTCGCTGTCCAGTTCGCCGAAAGCGGCCATGAGGTCGTCGGCGTCGACGTGAATCCCGAGGTCGTCCGCCTCGTGAACCGAGCTGAGCAGCCGTTCCCGGGAGAGGCGCAGCTGCAGGAGAAGCTTTCAGTTCTGGTGCCGTCCGGTCGTCTGAGGGCGACCACAGACTACGCGGACGCTGTGCCCGACGCCGATGCCGTAGTGGTCGTCGTTCCTCTTTTCGTCGACAACGACAGTTGGGAGCCCGACTTCGGGTGGATGGATGGCGCCACGCGATCCGTCGGGGACCACCTCACCGCTGGGACACTGATCTCGTATGAGACGACCCTCCCAGTCGGCACCACACGGAATCGGTGGAAGCCCATGCTGGAGGAACATTCAGGACTGGTCGAGGGAGACGACTTCGACGTCGTCTTCTCCCCGGAACGGGTGCTCACCGGACGCGTCTTCGCAGACCTGCGGAAGTATCCGAAACTGGTGGGAGGACTGAGCGCCGCCGGTGCCGAGAAGGCGCGAGCCTTCTACGAAGCTGTGCTGCAGTTCGACGACCGAACTGATCTTGCGCGTGCCAACGGCGTCTGGGATCTCGGAAGCGCCGAGGCGGCCGAGATGGCCAAGCTTGCGGAGACCACCTACCGGGATGTGAACATCGGCCTCGCCAACCAGTTCGCCCTCTTCGCCGAGCAGGTGGGTGTCGACGTCTACCAGGTGATCGAAGCTTGCAACTCGCAGCCGTACAGTCACATCCATCGGCCCGGCATTGCGGTCGGCGGCCACTGCATCCCCGTGTATCCGCGCCTGTATCTAGCCACCGACCGCGAGGCGGACATCGTGCGTACCGCCCGACTGCTGAACGCCTCGATGCCGGCACGGACCGTCGCCAACGCGGCGGGGATCCTCGGAGATCTCACGGGGCTCCGAGCAGTCGTGCTCGGCGCCGCCTACCGTGGCGGCGTCAAGGAGACGGCGTTCTCCGGCGTCTTCGCGACGATCGAGGCACTGCGTGAGCACGGTGCATCCGTTCTCGTGCACGACCCCCTCTACACGGACGATGAACTCCGCGCCTTCGGCTGGGAGCCGTTCGCGATCGGCGATTCGGTCGACCTGGCCATCGTTCAGGCCGACCATGCCGACTACAAGGACCTGGCACCGGCGGACCTGCCCGGAGTGCGACTGCTCGTCGACGGCCGCAACACCACGGATGCCGCCCGTTGGGCCGGTACTCCGCGCCTGGTCATCGGTGGTGGCGGGGTCCACTAGCCGACATGCTCGTTGGAGCCCCGACGTAATCCGCTTGCCCTGCTCGCTCAGACCCGGACGCAGCCCCCGGCCGAAGCGCACGGGATCGCCTCGGACAGCAGGGACGCTTCGAGCGGTCGCTGCGCTCGGCTCTCTACGAGCGGGTCGGACCCCGATGCGAACCATCACTCCGGCGTCGAGAACTCCCCGGGCGGGAAGATCGTCGGCTTCTCGAGCGGGTCGGCTCCGTCGGCCAGGGGGCGTTTGAACGCCTTTCGCAGCGCCACCAGCTGCACCAGAAGCACGGCGACCTCCGAGAGCGCGAGGCCCCAGGCCAGCCCGACCACGCCGAAGGCGAAGGTGAGCGGGATCATGAGCACGGTGCCGATCACGGCGCCAACGATGGTGCTGCGCGCCAGCACGCGCGCCAGGTCCAGCGCGGTGAGACAGGCGAAGCCCGTCAGCTGCGACGCCAGCAGGGCAGCGAGGTTGACGCCCATGGCGGCAGCCAGCGCGTAGCCGATGGCGAGAGTCCCGCCCGAGAGCAGGTCGCCAATCCAGGGGCCGAGCAGGGCGTAGACCAGCCCGCCGACCAACCCGAGGGCCAACGCGATGAGGGTGACGCGCTTGGCACGTCGCACCAGCTGCGCAGGATCAGGGGAGGGCACGTAGCCCTGGGCGATCTGCACCACGGGCCGGGTCGAATACAGGGCCAGGCGCACGATGCGTTCCGCGAGGGCGTAGACGGCGGTCGCGCTCGGGATGAACAGCTGCACGATGACGATCGGCACGTTCACGTAGAGCGACGTCGTGGCGGCCATGGTGACCGGCGCCGCCTGGCCGCGCAGGTTCCTGGCGGCTCGGATGGGCGAGAGGGTGAAGCGCCAGCCACGATTGCGGCGCAGGATGTCGCCGGAGCCGAGGGCGGCGGCGAGCACGACGCCGGCCAGCTGCAGTCCGGCGAACCACGTCGCGTCGCCCGTCGCTATCAGCACCCCCGCTCCGACCACGGTGCCGATGATGCGGGGCATGGTGTCGATGACGAGGAAGCGGATCGGGCTCTTCTCGCCCACGTAGAACCATCCGGCGCCGAGCGCCACCAGGATGCCGCTGGAGACCGTGAAGGTCGCCAGCCACGGATCGCCCCGGGAGAACAGGATGGCGAGCGGGATCGACACGATGAGCATGGCCAGGCTGAGCCAGGAGCGCGACAGCACCGAGTCGAAGAAGTACTGCCCGCGCAGTGCCGGCTCGCGACTGGCGACATCCGTCGGACCGGTGACTCCCCAGCCGAAGACGGCGATGACGAAGGAGAATCCGGCCACGGCCTGCGAGACGGCGATCGTCGTCCAGGCCTCCTCGCCTGCAGCGATGATGACGGTCGGAATCACGGCGATGCTCACGATTCCGCTGATCGCGACGGAGAGCCCGTAGGCGCTCGTCGCCGTCAACAGTCTGCGGCGATTCACCGAACGTGCTCCCATCGTTCTCGATCCGGCGGCGAATCGACGTGAGCAAACCTACCCCGCCGCGCGTGGGCGATCCAATCGACCAGACGTCAGGAGAAGACGCCGAGTGAGGATGCCTCGTCGAGAGCGGCACGCCAGTCGCGCATCGGCGGCAGGCCGGCCAGAGCCCAGCCGTCGTGCCCGAGCACCGAGTACGCCGGTCGGGGCGCAGGACGCCGGAACGACGCGCTGTCGGTCGGGGTGATCCGCTCCGGATCGAGGCCAGCGTCCTCGAGGACGGCCCTGGCGAACCCGTACCAGCTCGTCGCTCCGCTGTTCGTGCCGTGGTAGATCCCGGCGGGGGCGTCGGAATCGAGAAGCTCCACGGTGCGACGCGCCAGGTCGCGGGTCCACGTCGGCTGACCGACCTGGTCGTCGACGACGCTCCAGGTCTCCCGCTGGGCGGCGATGGCGAGCATCGTGCGTGCGAAGTTGGCGCCGTTCACGCCGTAGAGCCAGGCCGTGCGGATGATGACGGTGCCTGCCGGATGCAGCTCGAGGGCCGATCGCTCGCCGGCCGCCTTCGTGCGACCGTAGGCCGACACCGGACGCAGCGGCTCGGACTCCGCGTAGGGCGATGTCGCCGTCCCGTCGAAGACGTAGTCCGTGGAGAACTGCACGAAGCGTGCCGAGAGCTCCGCCGCGACCCGGGCCAGGTTCGCGGCGCCGAGGGCGTTCACGGCGTGCGCGTCCTCCTCATGGGTCTCGGCGTCGTCGACCGCGGTGTAGGCGGAGGCGTTGATGATCACGTCGTGCCCGGCAGCGGCTCTCCGCACGGCGGCGAGGTCGGTGATGTCGAGGTCGGCGCGCGTGAGCGCCGTCGTGTCCCGACCATCGAGGGCGTCGACGAGGTCGTGGCCGAGCATGCCGGATGCCCCGGTCACGAGGTAGCGGGTCATCGGAGCTCCGCGCGCGCCTTCAGGGGTTCCCACCAGTCGCGGTTGTCGCGGTACCACTGCACGACATCGGCGAGGCCCTGCTCGAACGGCACCAGCGGCTCGTAGCCGAGCTCGGCGCGGATCTTGGAGATGTCGACCGAGTAGCGGAGGTCGTGGCCGAGACGGTCGGCGACGCGGTCGACGAAGGACCAGTCCTTGCCCGTCGCGTCGAGGAGCAGCTGGGTGAGCTCGGTGTTGCTGAGCTCGGTTCCTCCGCCGATGTTGTAGATCTCGCCGGCGCGGCCGTTCACGAGCACCATCGCGATGCCGCGGGTGTGATCGTCGACGTGCAGCCAGTCGCGGATGTTCTCGCCGGTGCCGTACAGCGGCACGTGCCTGTCGTCGATGAGGTTCGTGACGAAGAGCGGGATGACCTTCTCGGGGAAGTGGTACGGCCCGTAATTGTTCGAGCAGCGGGTGATCGACACGTCGAGGCCGTGCGTGCGGTGGTACGAGCGGGCGAGCAGGTCGCTCCCGGCCTTCGATGCCGAGTACGGGGAATTGGGTTCGAGAGCCCGCTGCTCATCCCACGACCCTTCCGCGATGGAGCCGTACACCTCGTCGGTGGAGACGTGCAGGAAGCGCGGGAGGCCGTGGCGCAGCGCGGCGTCGAGGAGTTGCTGCGTACCGAGCACGTTCGTCTCGACGAAGATGCTCGCGTCGCGCACTGAGCGATCGACGTGGCTCTCCGCTGCGAAGTGCACGACGGCGTCGAGGCCGGGGAAGAGCTCGTCGAGCAGTGCGCCATTCCGGATGTCGCCGTGCACGAAGCTGTAGCGCGGCGAGTCGGCCACCGGAGTGAGATTCGCCAGGTTGCCCGAGTAGGTGAGGGCATCGAGGACGACCACGTCGGCGCCCTCGAGACCCGGATACGCGTCCTGCAGTGTGCGCCGCACGAAGTTCGAGCCGATGAAACCGGCCCCACCGGTGACGAGGATCTTCATGCGCGGTCCATCCGTTCTGTTGTATACCTCGAGGATTCTACAGACGACAAGAGGCGGCTGAGGAGGCGACGCCTGTACCTGCGACCGCGCCACTCGTACCATGATGACGACACTCTGCATACGGTGACTGGCTGAGGAGGCTCACATGGGCGGTATCGAACCGGATGCACAGCGCGCGTGGATTGACGAGACGTCGTACTGGTCGCCCAAGTGGTTGGTGCCATCTGCTTGGCACGAGCACGCGCCGTTCGCGTTCTGGCTCATCAACGCAATTCGTCCCGCTCGCCTCGTTGAACTGGGAACGCACAACGGGTTCTCGTTCTTCGTATTCTGCGAGGCTCTCAAGCGTCTTGGGCTCAGCGCCGAAGTCAATGCACTGGACACTTGGGTGGGTGACGAGCACGCAGGTCGCTACAGCGAGAGCGTCTTCGAATCGGTGAGTCGCATCAGCGCCGACGACTATCCCGATCTTGCCATTCTCAAGCGTGGTTTTTTCGACGATTTCGTCGATCAGACTCCGGATCGGAGCATCGACCTTCTCCACATCGACGGTCGCCATCGACTCGAGGATGTGAGGCACGACTTCACCACGTGGTTGCCCAAGATGTCGAGCCGCGGTGTGGTGGTCTTCCACGACACCGCTGAGCACAAGGCCGACTTCGGGGTGTGGAAGTTCTGGGCGGAGGTGAGCGCCCTTTATCCTGCCTTCCAATTCGACCATGGGCACGGGCTCGGAGTTCTCGCAGTCGGGTCAGACGTGCCGGTCCCGCTGGGCGCATTCCTCTCCGCTGCACGCACCGATCGTGACGTGATCATCTCCACGTATCACGAACTAGGCGCACGGGTCGGCCGGTCTGCGGCGATGAAGCGACAGCTTGCGATCGCCCGGTCTGAACGGGACGGGCTCAACGTCGAGGCGGAAGACCTCCGTCGCGACGTCGAAGCTCTCAGTCGCGAGATCTCGGAATTGCGGTCGAGCACGAGCTGGAAGTTCACTGCACCGATGCGCGCGGTGTCAGGCTACCTGCGGCCGGGCCGGAAGTAGGAAAGGAATCGTCTGGCTAGACTTCGTGCGTGCAGATCCGTGAACTCAACGTGCCCGACAGCTACGAAGTGATCCCGAAGATCTTCGGTGACGATCGCGGCGTGTTCCTCGAGTGGTACAGGTTCGACAGGCTCGAGGAGAGGATCGGGCATCCACTCTCCCTCGCCCAGGCGAACACCTCGGTGTCGAAGCGAGGTGTTGTGCGCGGCATCCATTTCGCCGACATCCCGCCCAGCCAGGCGAAGTACGTGACCGCGACCCATGGGTCGGTGCTCGACTTCGTGATCGACATCAGGGTCGGATCGCCGACCTTCGGCGAGTGGGACTCCGTGCTGCTGGACGACGTCGACAGGAAGGCGATCTACATCTCCGAGGGACTCGGACACTGCTTCGTGGCGCTCACCGAGAACGCCACCGTCAGCTATCTCGTGACCGCGCCGTTCGCGGCGCAGCGCGAGCACGGCATCGACCCGCTCGACCGTGAGATCGCGCTCGACTTCGGTCTCGACGCCGACTCCCTGCTGCTGTCGCAGAAGGACACGGATGCGCCCAGCCTGGCCGAGGCTGCGGCATCCGGCCTGCTACCCAGTTGGGACGACGCGCGGAGCTTCTACGAGTCGCTTAACAGGGGAGTCTGAGCATGCGCGGCATCATCCTCGCCGGCGGTACCGGGTCTCGCCTCTGGCCGATCACCAAGGGCATCTCGAAACAGCTCATGCCCATCTTCGACAAGCCGATGATTTACTACCCGCTCTCGACGCTCATGATGGCCGGCATCAGGGAGATCCTCATCATCACGTCGCCGGAGCATGCCGATCAGTTTCAGGCCCTCCTCGGAGACGGCGCCGACCTCGGGCTGCGCCTCGAGTACGCTGTGCAGCCGTCACCGGATGGCCTGGCGCAGGCCTTCATCATTGGTGAGGAGTTCATCGGCGACGACTCCGTCGCCCTGGTGCTCGGTGACAACATCTTCCACGGAGCGGGACTGGGCACGGCGCTGCAGGCCAACGCCACCATCGACGGTGCGCTCATCTTCGCGTACCACGTGATGGATCCCGGTGCCTACGGCGTCGTGGAGTTTGACGACGAGATGCGTGCGGTCTCGATCGAGGAGAAGCCCGCCGCGCCGAAGAGCAACTATGCCGTTCCCGGTCTCTACTTCTACGACAACAGCGTTATCCAGATCGCGAAGTCGATCACGCCGAGCGCACGCGGAGAACTCGAGATCAGTGCCGTGAACGAGCGCTATCTCTCGGAGGGGAGGCTGAGCGTGCAGATGCTCGACCGCGGAACGGCCTGGCTCGACACCGGGACCTTCGCGTCGATGATGCAGGCCTCTGAGTACGTGCGCGTGATCGAGGAGCGACAGGGCTTCAAGATCGGCTGCATCGAGGAGATCTCCTGGCGCGCAGGCTGGATCGACGACGACAGGGTGCGCCGGCTCGCCGACGGCCTCGCCAAGAGCGGCTACGGCATGTACCTTAGTCGCCTGCTCGGCGACTGAGCGTCAGTCCTGGGCGAGCGGCTTCTGCGCGGCCTTGCTCGCGGGCGGCTTGCGCTTGGCCCGCGGCTTGACGACGGCGGCGGGAGCCGCATCGGCGGTGACGGTCGATGCCGCATCCGCCACGGCCTTCGCCCTGATCGCCTCGAGGTCGACGCCGAGTGTGTCGGCCCAGGTCTCGGCTGACACGATGGTGTCGAGGTTGGCGCGGTAGTCGGCGCTGAGGGCGGCCCACTCGCTGCGGATGCGGCGGTTGCGGCGCACGCTCGAGCTGAGCAGCGACCGGAACGTGGCGCGATCGCGCACGTGCCAGGTGACGCCCGACCCTTCGGCGTTGCTCATCAGGAAGCTGTCCAGCGACGGCATCTTCCACCACGGGGTGTTGTGGGGGAGGTGGGTCTGCGGATTCTGGACGGCCCGCGGGTCGACCTTGCGGAACCAGTGCCTCGTGCTGTTGCGGGCGACGACGCGCAGGAGCTTCGATCCAGTCGGGCGCGTGCCGTCGTTCATCGGGTTCGGGCCGAAGAACGCCGTCGGCGGGAACTCGGCGAATGCCGCCGGGTCCTTCTCCGCCACCGACTCCCGGAACTCTTTGGCCCGGCCGCGGATGGAGGGCAGACGGGTCTTGAGCTCGCCGTGCAGGGAACCGGGGCCGGCGAGAACGCTCTCGTACGCGAGCTGGCGCAGGGTGACCGCGTAGTAATCGAGCGTGAGCACGTACCTGATGTCGTTCGCCAGGTTGCTCATGACGAGCCTGCCGCCCTTCTTGTGCGGCGAGTGCAGGAGGGCAGCGACCAGGCGGTTGCGGGCGTGGAAGAACGCCTGCCAGTCGTGCGAGTCGTCCTTGTCCACCCACGACACATGCCACACCGAGGAGCCGGGCAGGCTCACCGTCCGATAGCCGTGGTCGGCCGCGCGCAGAGAGTACTCGGCGTCGTCCCACTTGATGAAGACGGGCAGGGACAGCCCGATCTCGCGGATGATCTTCATGGGGATGAGGCTCATCCACCAGCCGTTGTAGTCGACGTCGAAACGGCGGTGCATCCACGTCGTCTGGCGGAGGTTCGACGAGCTGAAGTCGTGGCGGTCGGGGGTGGCCGGGTTCCACATGAACGTCCAGCGGTCGACGACCTCGGCGAAGGCGTGAAGCTTGGTCTTGTCGTACATGTCGAACATGTGGCCGCCCACGATGGTGGGGGAGGAGCAGTAGCGCGCGAACTGCAGCGCTCGCCGGATGCCTTCGGGCTCGATGGCGACGTCGTCGTCGAGCAGCAGCAGGAAGTCGGAATCGCCCTTGGTCGACGCCTCGAGCATGCCGCGCGAGAATCCGCCGGAGCCGCCGACGTTGTCCTGTTCGATGAGTCTGAGTCGCCCGCCCAGGGCCTTCTCCGCCTCGCCGAAGCGGGCATGGTCGCGGATCTTGTCGCTGCCCTGGTCGATCACGAGAACCTCGTCGATGCCGAGCAGTGTGTCGGCGTCTCCACCGATCGTCTCGAGCAGCCCCACGCAGTACGCGGTGCGGTTGAGCGTCGTGATCGACACCGTGAGGTTGCCGCCCGTCGTGGGCGCCGGAGCGTTCTCGGGCGCCCGCCAGTCGGCCTGGGTGAGCGAGAACGGGGTGCCGTAGGAGACCAGGTCGAACCAGTACCAGCCGCCGTCGAGGAAGTTGTCGAGGGCCAGGTCGAAGCTCGAGGTCACGCCGTCACCGTCGACGTGGGCCGACGCGACTGTCTGCACGACTCCGCGCGCGTTCGACCTGTAGACCGAGACGTCGCCGACGCCCGTGGTCTCGACGGTGAGTCGGATGCCGGTCAGAGTGGTCCAGCGCTGCCAGTAGCTTGCCGGGAAGGCGTTGAAGTACGTGCCCAGGGAGACGCGCAGCCCGGCAGGCACCGTGATGCCGCGACGGCCGTCGATCATGGTGACGGCGTTGATGTGCGAGATGCGCAGCGGGGTCGTGAACGTCTCGGCCGGAACCGGTCCGCGGCGGTGCTTGACCGCTGCAGCCTCGGGCTGGCGCTCCTCGCGCACGTCGGTCCACTCGTCTGCGTCGATGTACAGCGGGATGACATCGGGGTCGGCGGTGGTCGGGAAGACGACCTTGTGGAGGACGACGGAGTCGGTCACTGATGGATCCTCTGGGGTTTCGAAGGAGGGCTGGAGCTCAGGCCCGGGTGGATGCGAAGTGCGGGACCAGCTTGTTCTGGAACATCGACAGCGCCGAACCGATGGCCATGTGCATGTCGAGGTACTGGTAGGTGCCGAGGCGTCCGCCGAAGAACACGGCATCCTCCCCGGACTGCAGCTCGCGGTAGGCCAGGAGCGCTTCGCGGTCGGCCGCTGTGTTGACGGGGTAGTACGGCTCGTCGTCGTGCGACGCGAAGCGCGAGTACTCCCGCATGATGACGGTCCTGTCCTTGGGGTACCAGTCGCGCTCGGGGTGGAAGTGGCGGAACTCGTGGATGCGCGTGTACGGCACGTC
This sequence comes from Leifsonia sp. Root1293, assembly GCF_001425325.1. Taxonomy (NCBI): domain Bacteria; kingdom Bacillati; phylum Actinomycetota; class Actinomycetes; order Micrococcales; family Microbacteriaceae; genus Leifsonia; species Leifsonia sp. Root1293. The sequence goes on from NZ_LMEH01000001.1 coordinate 115,340, forward strand.
GGCGTCGGCGTAGTTCATGACGGGGGTGCCCTGGAAGTCGCCGGTCTCGACGACCTCCCGCTCGAAGTCGAGCGTGCGCCACGACAGCTCGCCGCCCTCGTAGTCGAAGTACCTGTCGATGGGGCCGGTGTAGACGATGGGAAGGCGACCCACGGTCGCCGCCTTGTTCCACTCCTGCGACTCGTCGAAGAAGTCGGTGTCCAGGCGCACCTCGATGTTGGGGTGGTCGGCCATCTTCTCGATCCACGCGGTGTAGCCGTCGACCGGCAGGCCCTCGTAGGTGTCGTTGAAGTAGCGGTTGTCGTAGGTGTACCGAACGGGGAGGCGGCTGATGACCTCCGCCGGCAGCTCGGTGGCCGGCGTCTGCCACTGCTTCGAGGTGTAGTCCCGGATGAAGGCCTCGTAGAGCGGACGCCCGATGAGCGAGATGCCCTTCTCCTCGAGGTTCGCGGCGTCGGCGGTGGAGAATTCCTTCGCCTGCTCGGCGATGAGCGCGCGCGCCTCGGCCGGCGAGTGGGCCGATCGGAAGAACTGGTTGATGGTGCCGAGGTTGATCGGCAGCGGGTAGACCTCGCCGTGGTACTCGGTGTAGACGCGGTGGCGGTAGTCGGTGAACTGGGTGAAGCGGTTGACGTAGTCCCACACCGACTTGTTCGAGGTGTGGAAGAGGTGAGCGCCGTACTGGTGCACCTCGATGCCGGTCTCCGGATCGGGTGCACTGTAGGCGTTCCCGCCGATGTGAGAGCGACGATCGATGACCATCACCTTGAGGCCGAGCTCTTCAGCGGCCCTCTCGGCCACGGTCAGTCCGAAGAATCCGGCACCGACGACGAGAAGATCGACCTGCATGGAGTTGGTTCCTTTGCTTGATTTCCGAGGGAGGGCGCGCGCGAACAGGCCGCGGAGCCGACGTTCAACCTTAGCCGATCCACCCTGAGCGCCCTCGGAGCGCGCGTCCCCGACATGGAACGCACTCGCGTGCGCGTGTGCGCACGGAACCCGCAGGGCGGGATGGGATACTCGAACAGCTTTGCAGCGCCGGGTCGGTTGTCTGCGCGACTGACCGAAGGACGGGGCGGATGAGCTGGTTGGAGGCGTTGCCGGCGTTCCTGGTGACGATCGCTGTTCTCGTGGTGCCCGGTGCAGCCATCACCGTCGCCTTCGGGGTGCGAGGGGTCACCGCGGTCGTGCTCACCCCGCTCGCCAGTGTGTCGGTGATCGGGCTGACGACGCTTCTCGGCACGGTTCTGCCGCTGCCGTGGAGTGCACTCCCGATCGTCATCATGACGATCCTGCTGTGCGCGATCATCGTGGGACTGCGGCTTCTGCTGCGTCGGCACTGGAGCATGGGGCCGGTCGTGCGCGACGGCCGCCGGTACGGCTGGGCCTTCACGGCCGCTGCCGTCGCTGCGTTCCTGCTCGTCGCCTGGCGGGTCATCGACGCCTTCGGCCAGCCAGGCAACATCTCGCAGACATTCGACAATATCTACCACCTGAACGCCGTGCGCTACATCCTCGACACCGGCGACGCCTCACCGCTGCACATCGCCAGCCTCACCTGGAACGTCGACCACATCTCGGCGTACTACCCCGACACCTGGCACGCCCTCGTGGCGACGGTCGCCCAGCTGAGCGGTGCGGCCATTCCCGTGGCCGTCAATGCCGCGAACATCGCCATCGCCGCTCTCATCTGGCCGCTCGGCTGCCTGCTGCTCAGCCGCGTCATCCTAGGCAACCGCCCGATCGCCGTGCTCGCGGCGGGGGTGCTGTCCGCCGCCTTCGGGGTCTTCCCGCTCCGGATGCTCGACTTCGGCGTGCTCTACCCGAACCTGCTCTCCATCTCCCTGCTGCCCGGAGTGCTGGCCATCGTCGCGGCGGGCTTCGGCCTCGGCATCCGACCGGCCCAGTCCCCGCTCGTGCGGTGGCTGCTCGTCGCCGCCGCCGTGCCCGGCCTCGCCCTCGCCCACCCGAGCACCCTCGTCGCTCTGCTCGGCTTCACTGTGCCCATCGCCGCCGTCGCAGGCGTGCGTCTCGTGGGGCGGATGCGGGCCGCGCACGCGAAGCCGCTCGACTACGTCGTTCGCGGGTTGATCGCCGCCGTCGTCTTCGCCGGTGCCGCCCTCCTCTTCGTCAAGGCGCGCCCGGCCTCCGAGCTCGCCTTCTGGCAGCCGTGGCAGAACACGCCCAAGGCGTTCTGGTCGGCCGTCAGTTCCAGCATGCAGAACATGCCGGTCGACTGGGTCATTGTCGTGTTCACCGTGCTCGGCATCGTCGGCGCCTTCGTCATGAAGCGCGGGCGGTGGGTCGTCTTCAGCTACGCGATCGCCGTGTTCCTCTACGTCGTGGTCTCGAGCTTCCCCGACAGCATGTTCCGCTACCTGTTCACGGGCACCTGGTACAGCGACTCGAACCGACTCGCCGCGCTCATCCCTGCCGTCGCGCTGCCCGTCGCGGCCATCGGAGTCGTCTGGCTGTATGACCTGATCGGCGCCCTGCTGGTGCGATTCGGGATGCGGAGCGCGCCAGCGCCTGCCGGTTCGACGGATGCAGCGGCCGTCGTGGACGACGCCGCCCACTCGGGGCCCGCCACTCGCCGGCCGACGACTCCCGTGCGCGCCGTGGTCGGCGCCGTGCTCCTCGTGGCGATCACCCTCGCCACCCAACTCGGTGCTCCCCTCGCCGCGGCATCGGCCTCGGCGCGCGGTGCCTACGCAGCCGGCGAGCAGGCGCCGGTGCTCTCGAACGACGAGATGGAACTGCTCTCGCGCCTCGACGACAAAGTTCCGGCCGGTGTCGTCGTGGCCGGCAGCCCGTGGACCGGAGCATCGCTCGTCTACGCCTACGCCGACCGGAGCGCTCTGCTGCCCGCCATCTTCGGCGACCGCAGCGTCGACACCGTGGCGATCATGGAGGGCCTGCGGAACGCCGACGCGGATCCGATGGTCTGCGATGCTCTCCGCGACACCAACACCTGGTACGTGCTCGACTTCGGGCCCCGTGAGGTGCACAACGGCGAGCACGTCTTCTCGGGCTTCGCCGACCTGGAGGACTCCGGTGCCGTGAAGCTGGTCGACGAGGAGGGCGACGCCCGCCTTTACGAGGTCACCGCGTGTCAGTGACGCCGGACCCCACTCCGGCCGTCGCCTCAGGCGGCGGACGGATGCGGCGGGCCCTGCTCTCCGGCGCGACGCCCATCCTCGCCGCGACAGTCGTGGCCGGAGCCAGCGGCTACCTGGTCACCACGCTGGTCGGAGCAACCCGCCCGCCGGCCCAGTACGCGGGCTTCGCCGTGTTCTGGTCGACGCTCTACCTCGTCATAGCCGCCCTGTCGGGCCTGCAGCAGGAGATCACCCGCGGCACGCACCGCCGGTCGGCCGACTCGGGTCGGGGGCCGCGTTTCCCGCTTGCCGCACGTTTCGCAGCATCCGTCGCCGCGATCACCGCCGTCGTCGTGCTGGCGGCGACACCGTTCATCACGGGCCTGATCCCCGGGCAGGGCGTCACCCCGGCGCTCGCCATCGCCCTCGGCACGGCCAGCTACGTGGTCGTGGCCGTGCTCGCCGGCACCCTCTACGGGCTGGCGCTGTGGCCGGCCATCGGCCTGATGATCGCCATCGACGGTGTGCTGCGTCTGGTGGGCGTCGTGATCGTCATCCTGGCCGGCGGCGGCATCTCCGAGCTCATGTGGGCGGTCGTGCTGCCGTTCCCCATCACGCCGCTGGTGCTCTGGTGGTTCCTGCGCCGCAGGGTCAGAGGCCGCTCGCAGCTCGATGTCGGTCCCCGGCGCCTCACCTGGAACATCGCGCGCACCCTGGCGGCTTCGGTCTCGACGGGCATCCTGATCAGCGGCTATCCGCTGCTCCTCAGTGCGACATCGGTCGGCGTGCCCGCCGCCAGGCTGGGCGCCCTCGTCTTCGGCATCTCGCTCGTGCGGGCTCCGCTGGTCATCGTCGTGCTGTCGCTGCAGAGCTTCCTCGTGGTGCGCTTCCGCGACAACGCCGCACACGCCTACAGGCTGTTCGTCAGGCTCGCGCTGCTCATCGCCGCCGTCGCAGCGGTGCTCGCCGTGATCGCCGCCTTCGTGGTGCCCGTGATCGTCGACGCCCTGTGGCCCGCGTACCACCTCGACGGCTGGACGGTCGCCGGTCTCGTCGCCACCAGCGGGGTGCTCGGCATCCTGTGCGTGAGCGGTCCCCTCACCCTCGCGCGAGGACGCCACGGCGCGTACACGGCCGGCTGGGTCGTGGCGGCTGTCGCGACCATCGGCCTGCTCCTGGTTCCGCTGGCGATCGAGGAGCGCATGGTGCTCTCCCTCGCCATCGGGCCGATCATCGGCGTCATCGTGCACACGATCGCCTCACGGCATCCGGGGCCGATCGATCCACGGGACGAGGTCGTCGGAAGTGCTGATGCCGCTGCTCAGTCGACGGGCGAAGCCGGCGGTGCCGGCGGAGCTGCCTGAGCCGCCTTCTCGAGTTCCTCGATGCGCAGCGTCAGCAGTGCCGTGCGCTGAGCGAGGATGCGCGACTGCGACTCGAGCGCGGTGAGCTCGGAGCTGTGCTGCAGGCAGACCAGGAACAGGATCGCCACGCTCACGAAGAAGATGAGGTTCGTGGGCACTGCGACGCCGACGACCTCCGCCGCCCAGGCCAGCACTCCAGGGAAGACGCCGACGACGAGAGCGAGCACGCCCGCGATGAGCCACCAGATGGCATGCCGCTCGCGAAGGCGTCGGCGTCGGAGCATCTCGATGACGACGCCCAGTGTGATGAGGGCGGCGAGGATGCCGAGGATGTAGCTCGCAAGACTCATCGGACGTCGATGCTCCCGGTGGTGAGGGCGATCGGGGGTCGCATCAGGGCGAAGACCAGGGCCATCATGGCCCGGCCGAGGTAGGTGGCAGCCTTCAGCGGGTTGTGCGAGGGGATGCCGGCGGCGCGTGGACGCATGGCCACGGGGACCTGTCGGATGACGCAGCCGGAGCGTGCGGCGATCACGAGCGACTCCACGGTGTCGCCCAGGTACTCCGAGGGGTAGTGCTCGGCGAACAGCACGACGGCGCGCGGTCCCGTCGCCCGGAAGCCCGATGTCGTGTCGGTGAGCCTGGTGCCGGCGACCCTGCTGAGGATGCCGGACAACAGCACCATCGCCCAGCGGCGGGGCCCGCTGGCGTCGTACTCGCCCTTGCCCGCGAAGCGCGCGCCGAGCACCAGGTCGGCGCCCTCGAGTTCCTGCAGGAGTTCGGGGATCTCGGACGGGTCGTGCTGTCCGTCGGCGTCGACCTGGATCACGGTCGAGAAGCCGTTCTCGATGGCGTAGTTGAATCCGAGGCGCATCGCCCCTCCGACACCGATGTTGAACGGAAGGCTGGCGACATGGGCTCCGGCCCGAGCGGCGACCGCGGCGGTGTCGTCAGTCGATCCGTCGTCGACGACGAGGCAGCTGATGCCGGGATTCGAGCGCAGGACCTCAGCGACGACCTCGCCGACCGCACCCTCCTCATTGAGGGCGGGAAGCACCACGAGGGTGCGGGCGATGCGCTCGCTGATGGGGCTGTCCGCCATTCACTTGCTCCGCAACGCGTCGATGTGCTCGAGGTACCACGCGTAGGTGCGCTCCAGGCCGTCGTCGAGCCCGGTCGGGGCGTCCCAGCCGAGGTCGTGCAGGCGGGAGACGTCGAGCAGCTTCCGGGGTGTGCCGTCGGGCTTCGACGTGTCCTGGGAGATGCTGCCCGTGTAGCCGACGGTGTCCGCGACGCGCTCGGCGATCTCGCGGATCGGGGCGTCGAGGCCGACGCCGACGTTGATGGTCTCGGGGGAGTCGTAGTTCTCCAGCAGGAACAGTGATGCCGCGGCGAGGTCCTCGACGTAGAGGAACTCGCGGCGCGGAGTTCCGCTTCCCCAGATCACCACGTCGTCGGCACCGGACTCCGCCGCCTCGTGGAAGCGACGCATGAGCGCGGGGAGCACGTGGGAGTGCTCGGGGTGGAAGTTGTCTCCGGGGCCGTAGAGGTTCGTGGGCATCGCAGAGATCCAACGGCGGCCGTACTGGCGGCGGGTGGCCTGCACCTGCATGATCCCGGCGATCTTGGCGATGGCGTACGCATCGTTCGTCGGCTCCAGGATGCCCGTGAGCAGCGAGGACTCCTTGATCGGCTGCTCGGCGAACTTGGGGTAGATGCACGAGGACCCGAGGAACAGCAGGCGGTCGACGTCGGCCTCGTTGGCCGCGTCCATGATGTTGACCTGGATCTGCAGGTTGTCGCTGAGGAACGAGGCGGGGTATGTGTTGTTCGCGAGGATGCCGCCGACCCTGGCCGCGGCGTCGATGACGACGTCGGGCTTCACGCTCGTCACGTAGTCGAACACGGCGTTGCGGTCGCGCAGGTCGACCTCGCTCGAGGTGGCGCCGACGAGGTCGGTGAAGCCCTCGTTCTCCAGGTGGCGCCAGATGGCGGAGCCGACCATTCCACGGTGCCCGGCGATGTAGACGCGCGAGGAACGGTCGAGGGCCTGGGGTGAATTCATAGTCGTTATACTCGCTTGATCGTGGTGTTCCGGATGCAACTCGTCATCCGCCACGAGAATTCCGCTCAGGCGCGATCATCTCGTCCCTGCATGCTAGCAATCCCTCGAAACGCGAAAGCACAACCACGATGCCCCACGCCGACGTCCTCGTCATCCTGCCCACGCTCGGCGACCGCATCGACATGCTCGCCGTCACGCTGAAGACCGTCGCCGAGCAGCGCCTCACGACGAAGCTCACCCTCGTCGTCGTTCTCCCCGCCGCCGCGCACACCGCCCGTGCCATGGCCATCGAGGCCGGAGCCGTCGTCGTGGACGATCCCAAGACCGGCATCTCCGATGCGATCAACTGCGGACTCGCCCAGCGGACCGACGAGCAGTACTACGCGTGGATCGGCGATGACGACCTCTTCCGTCCCGGTGGGCTCGCGAAGCTTCAGAGACTGCTCGAGGCGAACCCGAAGGCGGTGCTCGCGTACGGCGGGTGCGATTACATCGACCCGAACGGCGCCACCATCGCCACGAGCAATGCAGGCAGGCTCGCGCAGATCCTGCTGGCATGGGGCCCCGACCTCATCCCGCACCCCGGGACCATGATCAGGCTGGACGCCCTGCAGGGCATCGGCGGCTTCGACCCCCAGCTCAAGTACGCGATGGACCTGGACGCCTTCCTCACCCTCCGCAGCGCCGGCTCATTCACCTACACGCGCGAGACCGTGTCGGCCTTCCGGTGGCACCCCGATTCGCTCACGGTGGCCGGCCGGCTCAACTCGAGCCTCGAGGCCGAATCGGTCAAGCGTCGCCACCTCCCCAGGGCGATCCGGCCGATCAGCCCGCTGTGGCACCTGCCCTGGCGGTGGGCATCGGCCTACGCGGCCAAGCGGGTGAGCCATCAGGCCCGCAGGATCGCCGCGTCCGCGGCATCCGTCGGCGCGGAATAGCACCGCGCCGTACCGAACCCCCGCGAAATGCGCTGCGCTAGGCTGGCAGCGATTTCGTCTGACCGGGCGCCCGTGCGACACGACGCCCTCGACACCCCACGTGGAGTAACACCCTCATGACCGAAAGCCAGACCAAGCGCGCGCTCATCACCGGCATCACCGGACAGGACGGCAGCTACCTGGCAGAGCTGTTGCTCTCCAAGGGCTACGAAGTGCACGGCCTCATCCGTCGATCGTCGACCATCAACACCAGCCGCATCGATCACGTCTACCAGGACCCGCACGAGTCGGGTGCCCGCCTCTTCCTGCACTACGGCGACCTGACCGACGGCTCCCGTCTCGTCACCCTCCTCGACCAGATCAAGCCCGACGAGGTCTACAACCTCGCCGCCCAGTCGCACGTGCGCGTCAGCTTCGACGAGCCCGAGTACACCGGTGACACCACGGGCCTCGGCTCCACCCGTCTCCTCGAGGCCATCCGGATGACCGGGCTGCACTGCCGCTTCTACCAGGCGTCGAGCTCCGAGATGTTCGGCGCCACCCCGCCGCCGCAGAACGAGGACACCCCGTTCTGGCCGCGCTCGCCCTACGGCGTCGCCAAGGTCTACTCGTACTGGATCACGCGCAACTACCGCGAGGCGTACGGCATGTTCGCCGTCAACGGCATCCTGTTCAACCACGAGTCCCCGCGTCGCGGCGACACCTTCGTGACGCGCAAGATCACGCGTGCCGTCGCGCGCATCGCAGCCGGCACGCAGTCCGAGCTGTTCATGGGGAATCTCGACGCCGTGCGCGACTGGGGCTACGCACCCGAGTACGTCGAGGCGATGTGGCGGATGCTGCAGCACGACGAGCCCACCGACTACGTCGTGGCCACGGGCACGAACTACACGGTGCGCGACTTCCTGCAGCTCTCGTTCGAGCACGTGGGACTGGACTGGGAGAAGTACGTGCGCTTCGACGAGCGCTACCTGCGTCCGACCGAGGTCGACGCGCTCGTCGGCAGCGCCGCGAAGGCGGAGGAGCTCCTCGGCTGGGTGCCGAAGGTGCTCACCCCCGAGCTCGCCCGCATCATGGTCGACGCCGACATCGCCGCTCTCGATGCCGGCGGAACGCCGTGGATCGATCGAGTCACGTTCGCGTGAGCACCGAGCCCGGCGGCTCTCAGCACCCTCTTCGCGTCGCACTCTCGATGATGACCCTCGTGCCGGGCGGCATGGGGGGCAGCGAGACGTACGCGCGGGCCATCACCCGGCAGCTCGCGACCACCTCGGTGGTCGAGGCGACGGCCTACGTGCCTGAGTCCGCCAGCGGTTTCGCTGGAGCCCTGCCGGAGCGGGTCGTCCGTTCCCTGCCCTCCGGCTCGTCGACCACCGACCGCCTGCGCACCGTGGCGAGCGTCACCCGGCGCGCGCCGGAGCTGCGCAGGCTCATGGCCGATGCCGATGTCGTGCACTACCCGTTCACGGTCCCGGCGCCGAAACCGGCCAGGCGACAGGCGTCGGTGCAGTCACTGTTGGACGTGCAGCACCTCGAGCTCCCGCAGCTGTTCAGCCGGGCGGAGCTGCTCTACCGCCGCGTCTCCTACGAGGGATTCGCCCGCAAGGCCGACGCCGTGGTCACCATCAGCCACTTCGCCAAGGCGCGCATGGTGGAGCTCCTCGGGCTCGATGCCGACAGGATCCACGTCGCTCACCTCGGCGTCGACACCGCGCGCTTCACGCCCAACATCGGTGACCGCGAGAACTTCGTGCTCTACCCGGCCCGCGGTTGGGCGCACAAGAACCACGCCAGGCTCATCGAGGCCATGGCGATCGCGCGCACGACCAACCCGTCGCTGAGGCTCGTCCTGACCGGTGGCGGGCTCGACACCCTCGGCGACCTGCCCGACTGGGTCGATCGCCGCGGCCTGGTCTCCGAGGAGGAGCTGGCGACGCTGCTGCGCACCGCCGGCGTGCTCGCGTTCCCGAGCCTCTACGAGGGCTTCGGTCTTCCGCCTCTCGAGGCCATGGCATCCGGATGCCCCGTCGCAGCCTCGAACGCCGGTTCCATCCCCGAGGTGGTCGGCGACGCCGCCGTGCTGTTCGATCCGCTCTCGCCGGAGTCGATCGCCGACGGCATCCTGCAGGCTCTCGCCGACGGCCAGCGACTCTCCATCGCCGGGGTGGAGCATGCAGCGACCTTCACCTGGGAGAGCTGCCTCGAAGCGCACCTGCTCGCCTATGCCGCCGCTGCACGCACGGCCGAGGCTCGGCGATGACCGCGGCGAACGCTCGGGAGCGCGTGCTCGTGACCGGTGCGAACGGTCAGGACGGCACGTACCTCGTGCGCGCGCTGCTCGCCGACGGTCACGCCGTGCACGGCATGTGCCACTCCGAGGCCGGGGCAGCGCGTCTGGTCGCGGACTTCCCGGACGCCACTGCCCACGTCTGCGATCTCGGCGACGCCGTCGGCATCACCCGCATGATCGACGAGATCAGCCCCACGCACGTCTACAACCTCGCGGGCAACACCTCCGTCGCCCGCTCCTGGGAGTTCCCGGCCGAGACGGCCGACGTGCTGGGCACGGGTCCGATCCGCCTGCTCGAGGCCGCGTGGAAGCTGGGGGAGCGCACCGGCGAGGTCGTGCGCTTCGTGCAGGCGTCGAGCGCCGAGATCTTCGGCGATGCATCCGTGGTTCCTCAGGACGAGTCGACGCCACGCGTTCCGGTAACTCCGTACGGGGTGGCCAAGACCCTCGCCCACGAGATGGCCGGGGTCTACCGCGAGCGCGGCATGTTCGCCAGCACCGCGATCCTGTACAACCACGAGTCGCCGCTGCGGCCGCCGACGTTCGTGGCGCGCAAGATCTCGCGTGAGGTCGCACGCATCGCGACCGGGCAGTCCCAGCAGCTCACCCTGGGGAACATCGACGTCCGCCGCGACTGGGGCTACGCGCCCGATTACGTCGACGCCATGCTGCACATCGGCCGGGCCGGGCATCCGGGCGACTTCGTCGTCGCGACGGGGCAGGCGCACTCGGTGCGCGACTTCGTCGACGCGGCGTTCAGGCACGTCGGCATCGACGACTGGGACCGCTACGTGTCGATCGATCCGGCGTTCTACCGCCCGGCGGATCCGCAGGAGCTCGTGGGAGACTCGTCCAGACTTCGCGAGCTCGGCTGGACCCCCAGTGTCGACTTCGGACACCTCGTCACGCTGATGGTCGACCACGACCTCGAGCTTCTTCGCCGGACCGAGTGAGCATCCGCTCCTCCATCACCTGAAAGGCACCAACCATGCCTCTGCCCAGACTCGTCGCCTTCGATCTCGACGACACCCTCGCCCCGTCCAAGTCGCCGGTCGATCCGCGTATGGCGGACCTCCTCGTGCGCCTGCTCGCCGGCACCGAGGTGTGCATCATCTCGGGCGGCCAGATCGCCCAGTTCCGTGCCCAGGTGCTCGACAACCTGCCCATCGCGGAGGAGACCACCTTCTCCAGGCTCCACCTCATGCCGACCTGCGGAACGCAGTACTACCGTCGCCAGGACGGCGAGTGGGCTCAGATCTACGCCGAGAACCTGACGACCGATGAGCGCGACCGCGCCCTCGAGGTCGTCGAGCGCGTGGCGAAGAGCCTCGGCTATTGGGAGTCGGAGACCTGGGGTCCGATCCTCGAGGACCGCGGGTCGCAGATCACGTTCTCGGCCCTGGGCCAGGCTGCGCCGGTCGCCGCGAAGGTGGCGTGGGACCCGACCGGCGACAAGAAGAACGCACTGCGCGACGCCGCCCAGGCCGAACTGCCCGACCTCGAGGTGCGCGGCGGTGGCTCGACCTCCGTCGACATCACGCGTCGTGGCATCGACAAGGCCTTCGGGATGAAGCGTCTCGCCGAGATCACCGGTGTTCCGCTCGACGACATGCTCTTCGTCGGCGACCGACTCGACCCGACGGGCAACGACTACCCGGTCAAGGCTCTCGGCGTCGAGTGCGTGGCCGTGCACGGCTGGGAGGACACCGCCGACGTCATCGAGAAGCTCCTCGCCGACGCGTAGCAGTCCGCGGTCCGTCGCTCGCTCGCCAGCTGTGGCCGCATGGACCGCGCCCGCTCGCCAGTTGTGGCCGCCCGGCGCGCTTTCGCGCGACCACAGGTGGCGATCGGATGTACGGATTCGGCGTAGCGGTCGGCGGGGAGTGACCGCGGACACGACTCGATGAGCCGTCCCTACTTCGGCGACGGCTCCAGCGGCACCGGGTCGCGCTTCGGGAGCGCGTCGCGCCAGCTCATGCTGCGCGACGCCTTGACCGCGCAGATGATGAGCAGCATCCAGCCGCTCTCGAACAGGGTGGAACTCTCGGCGAGCGAGACCGCGGCGAGGGCGACGAGGATGAGCGCCGGCCAGACGTAGACGATGCTGCGCTTGTTCGAGGCGAGCAGCCAGGAGCGCACGAGGGCGAGTCCCACGAGGGCGACGAAGGCGAAGAATCCGACCAGGCCGAGCTGGAACCACACGTCGAGGTAGGCGTTGAGGCCGGTCGAGTTGTCGCGACCCGTGGCGAGGTTGATCCAGAGGAACGGCGGGTTGTCGGGCCAGGTGCCCACCCATCCCCATCCCTGCAGGCCGTCCTGGCTCTGGTAGCTCATCATCGACCGCCACAGCCTGTAGCGCACCTCGAACTCGCTGCCGGCGTTCAGGAGCTCGATCACCCGCAGACGGGCGATCCAGATGATCACGCCCAGTACGGCGAGGCCCGTGACCAGGCCGACCTGCCAGATCCAGCGTGACGCGGCGGGCACCCGGCGCAGGCCGAACAGTGCCAGGGTCGCAGCCACGACGACGGCGACGACGCCGATCGCCACCGGGGACCGCGACAACAGGAGGCTCGCAGCGGCGAGCAGCAGCGACCATCGACCGACGCGTCGGGGGATGGAGTTCGTCGCGGTTTCGATGGCGAAGGTGATGAGTGCGATGACGGCGATGAACCCGAGCTGGTTGCGGGTTCCGAACACGCCCTGGATCGGCCCGAGGGTGGCGATGTTGCCGTCGATCCTGAGGAACCTGATGGGCTGGTCGATGAGCACGCCCGAGAGCACCTCGAGGACGAGGGAGATCACGAGCAGGATACGCAACGCGTCGCCGACGGCTCGCACGATCTGGATGGTGTCACGGAGCACCGCGACGTAGAAGCCCAGGAACCCGAATCCCAGCAGGTAGACCAGTCGCATGCCCGTCGCGATCGTCGTGTCCGACCAGAACACCGACAGCACGGCCCAGCCGACGAAGACGACGACCGAGATGGGCAGGGTGCCATGCCACTCGAGATGGGTGCGGCGGTACCAGAGCGACACCAGCGCTGCGGCGATCAGCCCGGCGATGATGCTGAGCAGTCCGGGCCAGCCGATGAGGGAGCGGATGAGCTGGGTGCTGAATGCGGTCAGGAAGATGGCCGTCGTCACGGCCGACGCGAACACGGCCGACCCGAGGAATGCCTGCCCGCCCGCGGGGAGCAGCGACCGACGCTCAGCCACGGCTCACCGCATCCGTCCGACCGGGGCGAGCGCGGGGGCTGCATCCGATGCGTCGATCGCCGTGTACTGGGCCCGCTTCGTGATGATGCAGATGGCGACGACGAGCACCCACCCTCCCTCGTACAGGATGCGGCTCTCGGCGAGGCTCTGGGCGAGCAGTGCGGCCAGGATGAGCAGCGGCAGGAGCGACCGCGCCGTGTAGGGATCGGTGTCTGCGATGCCCGTGCGGGGACGATCGACGGCGGCGAACCAGCTACGCCAGAGCGTCGAGGCGATGAGGGCAGTGAAGATCACGAGCCCGATGATGCCGACCTGCAGCCAGACGTCCAGCCAGGCGTTGTGGGCCTGCAGATAGGTCACGCCCTTGCGCACGGCGAGACCGTCGAACGGCTCCACCCACGGCGCCCAGTAGCCCATCCAGCCCCACCCGGCCACGGGTCGCTGCTGGGCGAGCCCGATCACGGCGTTCCAGATGTCGAAGCGCCCCGTCAGGTCCTCGCTCTTCCCGAAGAGCTTCAGCAGCGCGCCATTCAGGGTGACGAGCAGCACGACGACGGTGACGACGGATGCTGCAGCCGTGATGTACACCGGCCGACGGCGTTCGGCGCCCCGTGACCGGGCCCAGAGCGCGAAGGCGAGGGCCGCGGCGACCACGACGAGGGCGAGGATCACCGTGGTCGAGCGCGTGAGGGCGAACACGAGCGCCGCGACGACCACCCAGAAGATCGCCCAGCCGCGACGGACGGTGCCTTCGACGAGCTGCACCACGAAGACCAGGAGGGCGAGCAGTGCGATGAACCCGAGGAGGTTGCGGTTGCCGACGATGCCCTCGATCGGTCCGCCGTCGAGGAGCAGCCCGCGAGACCAGTAGAAGGCCTTCGGGTATGGCGGCTCACCGTAGTCGACCCAGAACGGCAGCACAGGTCCGCGCACGACGATCGCCACCCAGGCCTCGAACACGAGCGACAGCGCGAGGATCCAGCGGAAGGCCGCTGCGAGCGCTCGAATGAGCTCGGCATAGCTGAGGCAGAGAGCCAGGAACACACCGGCCACGGCGGTGCCCAGCTGGATGCCGACTCCGATCAGCGATGCCGCCGGGTAGAACGACCACGCGATCGAGAGGGTGCAGAGACCGACGAAGGCGAGCAGGGCCTTGGGAACCCTGCGCCATTCGAGGCGGGGGCGCAGGACGGCGATGGCGATGGCCGCCCCGACGACGCACAGCCCGGCGATGATGCCGAAACCCCACCAGTCGAGCAGGTTCCGCCAGAACTGGCCGGCGAAGGCCGTGAACACCGTCAGAGTCGCGAGCAGGCGCACGAGAGTCCTGCTGCGGGTCGATGCCATGCGTCCAGATTAGTCGGCGCGCGTCTCCGCGGCCTGCAGGAGGGCAGGGGAAGCCGCGCGATGCAGGCACTGCAAAGCACCGCCCTATAGTTGTCAACTGAACGATCGTTGAGCGGGGGGTGACGAGTGGGCACGAGTCTGGGCCAACGCGGCATCCAGTTGACCATCGCCGAGATCGGTCGTCACACGACGGTGTCCGTGCTCATCGACGGGCATCGGGTCTGGTCGGCAAGAACGGCAGAGGCCAAGGAGTACGGCCGGCCCGGATCGCTCCTCCTCGCCTGGCCCGACGCTCTGCGGGTGAGACTGCACGGCACCAGCGACTTCTCCGTCATCGACACCGACACCGACGAGACCCTCGTGCGCCGCCGTCTGCGATTCGGAACCTCCGCCGCACCCATCCTCGTGGTCGACAGCTCGGGTCGTCGCCTCTCCGTGAACAAGTGGGGCCGCCTGTCGGCGAGCTTCGACGGCGACGTCGAAGGCGACATCCAGGAACGCGTGCTCGCCAGCACCCAGCGGGTCATCAGCGCCGTGGAGGATCTGGGCAGGCCGACCTTCATCGTCGGCGGCACCCTTCTCGGCGCCATCCGCTCGGGAACCTTCCTCCCCAACGACGACGACGTCGACCTCGCCTACCTGAGCGAGCACTCCCATCCCGCAGACCTGGTCCTCGAGAGCTACGCCATCGAACGCGACCTGCGCGACAGGGGCTTCGAGGTGCTGCGGCACAGCGGAGCGCACCTGCAGATCCTGTTCCGGCTGCCGAACGGCGAGACCGACCACTACGTCGACATCTTCACCGCGTTCTTCAAGGACGGCGAGTTCTTCGAGCCGATCCACATGCAGGCCGAGCTTCCCCGCGATGCGATCACGCCGCTGAGCACCGTGAGCTTCGCCGGGCTCGACCTTCCAGCCCCGGCCGACCCCGACGCGTGGCTCGCCGCCTGCTACGGGCCACAGTGGAGGACTCCGGATCCGTCGTTCCGGTTCCGAACGCCCCGCGCCACGCGCAGACGCTTCTACGGCTGGTTCGGCGAGCACAGCCTGTTCCGCAGCCTCTGGCTCGACCAGTACGCCGCTGCGGCTGCCGGGACCGTGCAGCCCGAGAGTGAACAGGCGCGCCGCTTCGCGGAGCAGCTCGCGCCCGGCTCCCTCGTCGTCGACGTCGGATGCGGCGACGGAGCCGACGCGCGATACTTCGCGTCGCTCGGCCACAGGGTGATCGCCTTCGACTTCGTGTGGCCGGCGATCGAGCGCGCCCGCGCCCTGGCGACGGATGCCGGAGTCGACGTCGACTTCAGGGTGTTGAACGTCGCCGACCGCCGCGACATCCTCGGACTCACCGTGGAGCTGGTCGCGGGGGGAGACTCCGTGAACTTCTTCCTCCGGCACTCGCTCGACGGCCTGGTCGACAGCGACAGGCTCACCATCCTCGAGCTGATGCGTCGCACGATGCATCCGGATTCCATCGGGTGGCTGACGACCTTCGGCGACTCGGCCGACGGCTTCAGCCCCGTCGACCCCATGAGCTGGCACATGCCATTGCGTGATCAGATGCGCTTGGCACTGGAGAACGATCTCCACCTCGAGTTACTGCACACCGAGGCGGCCGAGACGCCGTACGGTGAGCGCGTGGTGCTCGAGTCGATCCTGCGAAGAAGAGGTGCACGCACATCATGAAGGACAGAACCAAGAAGCGGATGATCCGCATGGGCTGGAAGATGTCACCGGAGACCATGGCAGCCATGGAGGAGGTCCACGCTTTCCGTGAGGAGGTCGCCGAACTGCGGAAGGCCGTGGCAGACCTCAAGCGCGAAGTCGATGAGTCGCGCCGGGACAGCCTGCGCATCGCGGAGTTGACCGACGTCGTCGTGCAGAAATTGGCGGAGTTTGAGACACGCACGGAGGGTGGCGGTGTCTCTGCTGGTTCTTAGTCCTTGCCTCGCACCACGTTGATGACCTGCCCTGTGAGATCTGTCGTCAACAGCTTCAACGTCACGTTCGCGACTGTCTCCGCCTCGAGCAGAGTTCCGGCAGGCTCCTCGCCGAATGCACGAGTGCGCATCGGCGTGCTGGTGCGCTGAGGATTCACGCAGTTGACCTTGACGCCGGCGTCGGCCCACTCGTCGGCGAGGGCCTGAGTGAGATTGACGATGCCTGCCTTCGTGGCGGAGTACAGGCTGTAGCCGGCGCGCCCGCGGGTGTATGAACTCGATGTGAAGTACACCAGTTGGCCCTGGGTCTCTTCGAGGTAGCTGTAGGCCTCCTGGGCGATCTTCGCCGGGGCTGCGAGATTGACATCGAGAGTACGACGCAGGTCGCGGCGCTTCGTCTCGTTGAGCGGTGCGATCGAGAGGATGCCGGCTGTCACGATGACGAAGTCAATCCGGCCCGTCGCTTCCGCAGCTGTGGCCAAGGCTGCCCGAACGGCCTTGCGCGAGGTGATGTCCGTTCCCGTGGTCGAGCGGCTGAACGCGAAGACGTCGGCTCCGAAGGACCGCGCACCGTCGACGATGCTGGCTCCGATGCCATAGCTGGCGCCCAGCACGACGACAGTCTTGCCGGTGAATTCGTCGGGAGCCGGCCCACCTGGGGACGAGAGGTCTTCGGTCTGGAGTTGGAAGATCTTGTCGGCGATATGGATGTCGAGTGGCTCGGTGACCTTCATGTTCTCCGGTGTCCCGTCGACGACGTAGATAGGCACCTCCGGCGTGTACTTGAACACCACTCCGCAGTCATCAGTCGCGGCGAAATCGGGGTCGTCTGCGGCGATCGCATAGGCGCGTCGGATGGCCGAGATGTGGAATGCCTGAGGTGTTTGGCCGCGGCGCAACGTAGAACGCACGGGGATGCCAGTGATGTGGCGGCTTTCGTCGACCTCGATGATGGTGTCGGCTGACGGGATCGCCGTGTCGACAGCTTGATATTCCTCCAGTGCAGAGACGCAATCGGCGATGATGCGATCGTCGATGAACGGCCGCACCGCATCGTGGAAGATCACGTTGATCTCCTCATCGGCGGGCAGCGCATCTAGGGCGAGTTTCGTGGTGTCGTTGCGGGTGTCCCCGCCTGGCAGCACCGCAGTCAGCTTGTCGTAACGCGGATCATCGCGGATGTAATCGAGTTCGCGAATCGAGGCGGCATTCATCATCACGATGACCTCGTCGATCAGTGGGTTGTCGTTGAGGGTCTCGAGCGTGTGCTCGACGATCGCCTTGCCCGCGATACGGATGAGCTGCTTCGGAATGCCGAGTCCGACACGTACACCGACGCCTCCGGCAAGGACAACAGCGACGTTTCTCGGTCGAACGGTTGACACGTTGCGACTCCTCTCGTGTCTTGGCATCATCGCGATGACGCGGGGGGCGCAGAGCCCGCGTCAGTCTATCCGGTGTGTCCGGCCCGGCTCTGACTGGCGCGCTGGACACAACTCACCACCTCGGCTCGAGGCCGCCCGCGCGCCGCGGGTGCAGCGCCCGGAGGGCGCTGCACCGGTCAACCGCCGGATGGAGTTCCTGCCGCCGTCATCAGGTTGCGTCGCCACGCGGTACGAACACCTCGTCGACGAGACGCCCGGCCGCGTGCCCATCGTCCTTCTCCATGAAGCGGCGACGAAACTCTGCCACGGCCGCGCTGTACTCCGCGGCAACGGAGTCCAGGTTCTGAACGGCGTCCAGGACCTCTGCCGTGGTTGTGAGCCAAGGCCCGGGTGCTGTGCCCTCGTACGGGATCATCGGCTCGCGACTATCGAAATACTGCTCTCGGTCAGGCGTGAAGAAGATCATCGGCTTTCCCGTGAGGGCGTAGTCGAAGCGCAGCGAGGAGTAGTCGAGGATCGCTGCATCTGAGGCGAGGATGAGCTCGGTGATCGAGGGGTGGTCGGTGACATCGATGATGCTCGCCCCCTTGACGTTGTATCCGACGCGAGAGTTCATCACATGACCGCGCACAAGGAAAGTGTGAGTGTCGCCGAGCTGGCGGGCCAGTCCGCGCACGTCCAGCGCCGTCATGGGACGAGCCCGGAACTCGTCGAGCGAGAGGTAGTCACGATATGTGGGACCGTAGAGTACGACGGTGTGATCGTCGGGGATGCCGAGGCGCCGTCGTGTCGCCAAGCCGATCTCGGAGGCTTCAGGCGCGAGCAGTGCATCGTTGCGCGGGTATCCGATCTCGAGCATGGTCCCGGACCACTCCTCCTTCTCGGGAAGGAACTCTCGGAGGAGGTCCGATGCATACGCCGACGGGCTCAGTAGGTAGTCCCATTCGAGTGCCCGCTCGTAGAACGAGGCGACACGGCTTTCGGGAAGCTTGCTCGCCGCCCAGTGTCGACGACCCGCCAGCTTGAACGGATAGCCGTGGAAGGTCTCGATCAGCACCTGGCCTTCGTTCTTCTTGAACCAATCGGGCTGATGAACGTTGACCATGACGTATTTGGACTCGGACATGGCACGGTAGAAGGCTCCGGACCCTTCGATGACTCGGCGCCCGCCCTCCGGAATGGGCACCGAGGTCGTCTTCGTCGCCCACAGCAACTGCAGGGCACTGCCGCGTCGGCGCAGCTCGTGATGCACGGCCTCAGCGGTGTCGTTGGCCACCTCGCCATAGAGGCAGCGGAACAGGACAGCCCGCTGGCCCGGGCGATCGTTGACCTCGAGCTCTGCGGCATCCTGCTTCAGGACGGCCTGGTTGTACGGACCGATCTCGTAGTTCGCGAGCGGTGGCTCCACGATGACGTTGAGGCGACCACTCGGAGATCGCTGTGCGCTCACTCTGGCGCGAGGGAACAGCGTGGTCGTCGGCATCTCGCGCGACAGCTCGCCGGAGACCAGAGGGAAGACGGTCGCCTTCGAGTCGAGCACGGCCACGTGGTAGTGGTCCGTCGGAATCGTCGTCGGATCGTTGCCCCAGAATGCCTGTTCGGTGCTGACAGTGGCCGACAGGAGCCCAGGCCCGATCGGAGCGAGCTCGGCATCGAATTGGAATTTCGACGACCGCAGCTGCACCTGCATCTTCGACTCGTCCATGCCGGTGGACCGGACGGTCAGCGTGATGGCATTCTCAGTCACGTCGACGCCCACGATCTCGGCGCATCGGACGCGCTCGACGAGGAGGGTGGCGGAGCCGGGTAGATAGATCCTGCCCTCCCGCCCGATATTGGCGCGATCCTCCAGGAGGGAACCGCCGACTCGGCGCTCCAGCACCAGATTCTGGGCCAGGTCCCTGGATGCCGCACGCAAGGGGACGGTGACGGGAGAAATGACCGGGATCCAAGATCCGTCTCCCGTCTCAACCTCCACGCGCCAGACGCGCTGGGTGTAGTTGCCACCCCAGGCGACAGGTCCTTCAGCGGGGACGACGATGGTGGCGGTGTACTCGCCGGGAGTTCCGGGGGCGCTCTTGAGCGGAGTCTTCCCGAGTGGAACTGCGAATCGGTCGTCCGTGCGGACGATGGCTATGGATTGAAGGTCCTGTCCGGTGATCGTGATCCCGATCCGGCGCCCGGAGTAGGTGTAGCCGTGAACCGATGCCCTCGGTTGAAAGGCGCGGACCGCGAGGTATCCGAGGCGGTCTTCGGTGAAGTCGATGAGAGCACCGTTCACGAGGCGCGCTTCGGATTCACCGCCACGGCGGTGGAAATGAAGTGCCCGCGTGCGGGAAAGTCTCGCGCAGGTCAGAGTGAGGATGATCTGATACTCATCGGGTTCCGCGGCGAGGACGGCCGCGTCGAACCGCAGCGCGAAGTGCGCCTTGCTGCCGTCCGTGTTGGCTGTGGAGAAGGCTGAGCTCTGCAGTGGATCGAATGCGAAGTCCACGGCGGCCGGATGACGCACACCTGTGTTTCGACCGACGATTTCGGCCGAGATGTCAACGCGATTCACCGCCGGGTCGACGTTGGAGATGGCGGCCCAGCCCTGGATTTCAACCTCGGTATCCGAGCTCCAGGAGACTTTCTGCGTCTCGGAGCGGAGCCGAGTCTCGAAGTCGCTGAGCTCGAAGACCTCGTCGGGCAGGTCCGCAAGGAGCGTGCGGCGCAGTGGCGCTTCGACGCGGACGCGTTCGCCGGCGACCTCAGTCGGGTATGCATCCTGTCGCCATCCTCCAGCCGCCAGAAAGGCCTCGAAGTCGGCGCGACGGTCGTTGCGGATGAGCTCGAAGGCGATCTTGTTCCTGGCGGGCACGTGCCGCCAGACCGATGGCCGGTCATCGGCGCGATCCAGAAGCCGCTTCAGGGACGCGGTGAACGTGTCCCACTGCTCGTCGTCCGCATCCGGCAACAGGACGAGGGGGTGGGAGTAGTCGTTGGTGAGGAGCTGTTGGAGTCGTACATCGCGTGCTTCGAGGAGCCCTTCGTGCTCGAGCGTGTCGAGGGAGGTGAGGGCGACCGCGATGTGGTCCTCGACGTTGCGCGTCGAAAGCACGGACTGCGAGATAGACGTTCCGTCCTCGCGCACGCGCCAGTTGACCGTGGGAGCCGTCAGCACATCGATGCCCTTGGCCAGCGCGTATGCCCGGGTCGACACCGGCTGGTCCTCATAGAGGATGCCCTCCGGGAAGGCCAGGTCGTTCTCGAGCCAGAATCGGCGGCGGTACACCTTGCTCCAAGCGACGGCGTTCGCCTGGATCTCGGGAAAGTCGATCAGCCTGGTTCCGAGTCGCTCGATCTCATGCGCGCGGTAGATCCACGGACCCGCCGCGTGCTCCTGGCCCCGTACCAGACGGCGGTAGGGAGAGACCGCCATGTCCGACCCTGACTCGCGAAGTGCCGCGATCACCGGTGTGAAGGCGTGTCGCGAAACCGTGTCGTCACTGTCGATGAACGCGATGAACTCGCCGTGGGCGTGGTCAGCGCCGGTGTTCCGCGCGGCGCCGAGCCCGCCGTTCTCTCGATGCACGATCCGGATGCGCGGGTCCAACCTCGCCATGCGTTTTGCTATGTCCACACTCCCATCGGTGCCGCCGTCATCGACCACGATCACCTCGATGTCCCGGTACGTCTGCTTGAGCAGGGAGTCGAGCGCTGCCCGGATGAACTGTTCCACGTTGTACACGGGAACGACGATCGAGAGGAGGCCCGGCTGAATGGCCTGCGGGCGCGCGATGATTCGTGTTCGGCGTACAGCACCGGTCGCCCAGGCTCGGGACTTGCGCGCTGCATCGCGCGCGGGAAGGAGGCTCGGACGACCGAGCACTTTCAGGGCGGCGTACTTGAGATTCACGACTTCCTCGGATTCGCTCGCTGCGCGAAGTGACGCGGAGCCGACAATAGGATATCCGGTGTACAACCGCGGCGAGGTCGTGGCGCAACTAAGCGAGAGCGACGTGACGTACACCTGCTCCTGTGTCTCTCAGGTTCATCGTCGTGCCGCACGTTTAGAGTTATGTCTCGCGCACCCGATCGGGTGGCATCGCCAGGCAAGGAACAGACATGACAACTGACGGCAAGCGAATTCTGGTGCGATCGGGCAAGGCCCCGCACGTCGTGGTCTCACCTGAAGCGTCGCTCGCGCGCAACGGCTGGGGTGTGTTCGGTGCCAACGTGGGCAACCTGCTCTTCACCAACTCGGTGTTCCGAGCGGTCAACGTCCGCGGTGCGACGACGGTGTCCGACTCGCTCCTGACCGAGCTGCCCGGGGGGCAGGCGGACGAATACATCGACCGCATCAACAACGAATTCGATCTCTTCGTCATTCCCTTGGCGAATGCCTTCAGGCCGCAGTATGAGGCATCCCTCAAGCGCCTCACCACTGTCATCCGACGCCTCAAGATCCCGGTCGTGGTCACCGGCGTGGGCGTACAGGCGCTTGAAGTCTCAGAAGGCGGTCTCTCTGCCGGGCAGCAGCTCGACACGTCGGCACGCGAGTTCATGACCGCGGTGCTCGAACGGTCGGCATCCGTCGGTGTCCGCGGTGAGCGCACTGCCGCCTACCTGTCGGCCCTTGGATTCGGACAGCGAAACGTCGAGATCATCGGATGTCCCTCTCTCTACGACCAGGCTGTGGCGGCTCCCATGGTCAAGCGAGTCGACGCCATCACCGAGACTTCGCCTCTCGCGATCAACATCACACCCAGTGCGCCAGGCATCGGCGGCGTCGTCCAGCACAACGTCGAGAAGTATCGCGACCTTGTCTACGTCCCGCAGGAACACCATGAACTGGGGATGCTCCTCTGGGGTGACAAGATCAAGCATTCCGATGCGCGTCTGCCGCTGCATGCCGATCATGAGCTCTATCGCGAGGACCGCATCAGGTTCTTCGTCGACCCAGCGTCCTGGTACGAGTTCATGCGGGGACGTGACTTCGCCTTCGGGACGCGAATCCACGGAACCATCGCTGCGCTCGCCGCAGGCACTCCAGGTGTGCTCATCTCGCATGACGAACGCACGCGCGAGCTCGCCGACTACCATCGCATCCCTTATCACCAGGCGGACGACTCAAGCGTCTTCGACGCGGCCGCACTGTACGAGGGCGCGGACTTCTCTGAGTTCAACGCTTTCCGGGCCGAGTCTTTCCAGCGCTACACAGAGTTCCTCGAGCACAACGACGTTGCGCACATCTTCACGCCGGGCAACGAGAATCCAGACTATGACGCACAGCTTGCAGCGACCGCCTACCCCGAAGGTGTCGGACCGATCGGTGCCGCGGGAACGGACGCAGTCGCCCAGCTGATCGACCGGGTTCGCTGGTTGAGGCAGGGCGCAGGTGCCGACAAGAAGCGCGGACACGGAGGATATGTACCGCCTTTCCGTCCGGCTCCCGGAAGGAACCCCGACCAGAAGATCATCGCCCTCCAGAAACGATTAGACGCAGCGATCGCCCGGATCGAGAAGCTGGAGGCAGAGCCGGAGGCCGAACCTCCCACAGTGCGGAACCGCATCTCTGCCGCCGCGAAGAAACTCAGATCAACCAAGTCCGATTAGGGAGACACGGTGAAAGTGCTGTCGCGGGTGTTGGTGTGAGGCGCGCGATGATGGCGCTGCGGTCGCTCCTCGGATCACTGAGCCGCAAGGCTGAGGTGAGGGAGGAGGCGGAGGCGCCGCGCCTCGGCGACATCGTCCACGAATGGGTTTCAGCTCTGAGTCAAGACGGCAGCGGGCGCGTTGTCGTCTTGAGCGGTCAAGACGATGACGAGCATGCCCGCCTGATCGCTGAGGCCCTTCCGAACGCCTCGGTCACGGCGATCGCATTCGGCGCTGCCGGTACTGGCGCGCATGCCGATGTGGGAGAGTACCCACGGGTCGATGCCGTGTATGCAGCAGACGCAGAATCTGCGTGGATTCGCGTGATTGCCGGAGTAGAGCCCGTTGTCATCCTTCACGGGGGCGGCATCGATCCCGAGCTGGAGATCGCGATATTCAAGGCTCTGTACCCGACTCTGCGGAACGGCGGAAGCTATCTCCTCGAGGGAACGATTCTCGACTCATCGCGACCTGCGACCAACTCGAGATCAGTCGGTGACTACCTCAAGAGGATCATCGCGATTCGGGAGCTGTCCGACGGGGCAGCTCGTCGAGCTATTCCCCTCGAGGATCGTGCACTCGGTGACGCCATCGAGGACGTGCGTGCTTTCGGGGACAATGTAGCGATAGTGAAGCGGTTCACCCATGCGATCAAGTTGAGCGAGGAGATTGCGGAGGAGGTGATACTCGGGAGGATCGGATCTGCGCGAGTTCGCACGATCAAGGAGATCCCACCTCAGTCGATCACGTCCCGGACCGTCGTCTCGAGCAATCGTCCTGCCTTGTCGCGCCGGTTTCCGTCGGTGTTGCACGTCCCGAAGCTCCTGCTTCGAGAATACGATCGCGTCGTGTGCGCGCCTCGCCAGGTGAGCATGGTCGACTGGCTAGTCCTCCCGACCTCGTTCCACCAACCCTGGTATCGCCCCCTCAGGACACGCGGCCTAGTCGACGCCGGTCCCCGCTTCACACGAATAAAGCCCGAGATGCGCAAGCCCCCACGGCTGGCCGGTGCGTTCTTCCATCTCGACAACGAATGGGCCGGACACTATGGCCACTTCATCACGCAGGACCTGTCGAAGCTGTGGGGTTGGCAGGACGCCCTCGCTTTGCACCCGGACTTGAAGATACTCATCAGCGCACACGACGGGGCACCGGACTTGCACGGGTTCCAGATCGAGATGTTGGCGGCGTTGGGGATCGACGCTGAACGGATCCATGTGATCACGGCCCCTGTTGTGGTCGATCATCTCATCACAGCCACTCAGGCGTTCCAGAATCCTCGGTTCATAAGCCCCACGATGTCCGATCTATGGCGTGATATGTCCGTCAGACTGGCGCGGGGCACCGAGTCCGACGTCGTACCCGATAGGGTGTTCGCCGCACGAGGAGGCGAGTTCAAGCGCGCCTGTCGCAATGCTCGAGACGTCGAGAAACTGTTCGAGGACCACGGCTTCACCATCATCTACCCCGAATCGATGTCCATCGCCGAGCAGGTTTCGACGTTCAGCAGGGCACACGTCATCGCCGGCTACACAGGATCGGCGCTTCTGAACCTGATCTTCTCGTCCACTCCTGGCGTTCGTATCCTGATCGGGTCGGAATCCTACACATCCGTCAATGAATACTTGATCTCGGCCCTCCAGGGTGACGAGTTCCATTACTTCTGGTGCGAGCCCGACATCCATCACCCAGACGGCGGCCGGTCGGGGAAGGCTTTCCACTCGGACTTCGAGTTCGATTTCGATCGCGATGGCCCTGCGCTTGTCTCACTCCTAGAGAGCATCTGAACGTTGGGTTCACGCGCTATCAGCAATTGGCGCAGGCTCGCGTGCCTCGGAACAGGATCAGGGCGCAGAGCCGAGTCTGCTCGGCACGAACAAGCGCGCTTACTGAACGTCGATTGACCGCACCAGTGCGTCACGCGTCACGCGGCAGCAGCCGTGACGCAGCGGATCCGGGTGCTCGCACTGAGGTGCGGGACTCGCTGACGGAGTACGGCTGGAGGGGGTGGCGCTGGCCGCCCGAACCGTCTGAAGCTTGGGGATCGATGCCGTAACGCTCGACTCCTCCGGCTTCGTCAGCTGAGGAGTGGAACAATGAGAAAGTCACTGGTCGTCGTTGTCGGTGCGATCCTGACCGCAGGGATCCTGGTCGCGGGAGTCGGGACCGGCGCTGCGATGGCCGAGACGCCTCCGCCGGACCAGCCCGCTGACGCTAAGGCCGAGGCGCCGGCACTCGGACCCGCCGTGCCATTGCCAGCGCAGCAGCGCGCCGTCTACACCCCCATCAACACCTGTCGGATCGTCAACACCACGGCAGGCCTCGGGAAGATGGCGAACAATCAGGTTCGCGCCTTCCGCGTTCGCGGTTCCGGGAGCATGACCGGACAGGGCGGAGGTGGTACCGGATGTGGCATTCCACTGGGGGCGTCATCCATCACAGCCGTCGTCACGACATTGGACTCGATAGCCGGAGGACGATTGATCGGCTACCCGACCGGGGCTCCCTCCGTCTTCCGATTCGCTTCCTACGTGAAGGGCGAGGGCACTGCGACCGCGACCCTCACACTGGCCGCTCGGGGGGTCGCGGCGCCGCTGTCGATCAAGAATATTGGTGGACCGACCCATCTCGTGATCGACGTGACCGGGTACTTCCTTCCGCAGATATCGGCGAAGGTCAGCGGCACCGGGGACCTGACCACTGCGTCCAGCCGAGTGCTCAGTGCGACTCAGTTCTCGACGGGGATCTTCCGGGTCACACTCGATGCTCCGGCTGACGGTTGCGTCGCCGTCGCCTCACCCGACGGATCAGGAGCCTTCACGGCGAGCGCGATCATCATCGGTTACACCGTGACCATCTACGGGTATTCCACGGTGTCCGGGGATCTGGTCAATATCCGGACGTCCCTCGCTGTGATCTGCTGACGTGTGCGGTCTCGTGGGCACCGAGTGTCCCCCTGAAAGTGATCGTCCCGACGTTGTTGGCGACGGAGCCAGGACCGGGTGACACCGGCCGGGACGCACGCCGGAACGACGATGGCCCCGCTCCATCCGGAACGGGGCCGTCGAACGCCGAGCCGCCGATCAGACGAACGCGGCCTTGCCCGTGATGGCGCGACCGACGATGAGGGTGTTCATCTCGCGGGTGCCCTCGTAGGAGTAGATGGCCTCTGCGTCGGCGAAGAAGCGGGCGACGTCGTAGTCGACGACGATGCCGTTG
Organism: Leifsonia sp. Root1293; assembly: GCF_001425325.1. Lineage (NCBI taxonomy): Bacteria > Bacillati > Actinomycetota > Actinomycetes > Micrococcales > Microbacteriaceae > Leifsonia > Leifsonia sp. Root1293. Next base: position 141,839 of record NZ_LMEH01000001.1, read on the forward strand.
CCTCCGAGCGACTCCCGCGCCCACGCGACGGTCTCCCGCATCCGTGCCGTCGTGTAGGCCTTGGCGAGAGCTGAATGCTCGTCGCGCTGCTCGCCGCGGTCGAGCATCTCGGACACCCGGACGACCATGCCGATGGAGGCGGTGATGTTGCCGAGGCACTTCACCAGCAGGTCCTGGATGAGCTGGTGCGATCCGATGGTCTTGCCGAACTGCACGCGCTCGCCGGCGTACTTCACGGCCGCCTCGTAGGCGCCGCCGGCGGTTCCGACGGCTGCCCAGGCTACCTCGGCGCGGGTCAGGCGCAGCACCTTGGCCGTGTCCTTGAACGAGTTGGCGTTCGCCAGCCGCAGGCTCTCGGGAACCACGACGTTCTCGAGGGTGATGTCGGCGTTCTGCACCGAGCGGAGGCTGATCTTGTTCTCGATCTTGGTGGCCGTGTAGCCGGGGGTCGAGGTCGGCACGATGAATCCCTTCACCTGGCCGTCGGCCGTGTCCTTCGCCCAGACGACGGTGATGTCGGAGAAGGTCGCGTTTCCGATCCAGCGCTTGGAGCCGTTCAGGGTCCAGGTGTCGCCGTCGCGCGTTGCCGTTGTGCGCAGGCCCTGGGCGCTGTCGCTTCCGGAGAGCGGCTCGGTCAGGGCGAAGGCGCCGATGACCTCGCCGCTGGCGAGCTTCGGGATCCATTCGTCCTTCTGCTCCTGCGAGCCGCCGACCGAGATCGCACCCGTGGTGAGGCCGTTCTGCACGCCGACGAAGGTGGCGACGGATGCATCGATGCGGGCGAGTTCGAGGGCGACGAAGCCGCGGAACACCGCTGAGTTCTCGAACGGCTTCGTCTCGGCCCAGCCGAAGCGGAAGGTGTTCAGCTCGGCCAGCGGCTTCACGATCTGCATGGGGAACTCCGCACGGTTCCAGTAGTCGCCGACGATGGGCCTCACCTCGGTCTCGAGGTAGGAGCGGATGGCGCCGAGCGCCTCCTGCTCCTGCGGGCTCAGAAGGCTCTCGTAGCTGTAGAAGTCGCTGGCGAGGATGTCGAACGTCATGTCTGCTCCAGTGCATACGGCGACCCCCGCGGGACGGGGGTCTGGAATCCTCGGGCCACGATACGCCCGGCATCCGGGCGTCCAAACCCGTTGGTAGTTTTGAGGCAATCGCCATCGACAAGGACGCAGCATGTTTGTAGCCATCAGCAACACCCCGCGCGATTACGCCTGGGGCTCGACGTCGGCCATCGCCGGCCTGCTCGGGACTCCGGCATCGGGTGGGCCGGAGGCTGAGCTGTGGCTCGGCGCCCACTCCGGTTCGCCGAGTCGCATCGACGACCCGGCGCAGACCGGGGGAGCCGACGACCTGGCCGACTGGATCGAGACGGATGCCGCCACTGCCCTGGGTACCGAGAACGTTGCCAGGCACGGAGCCAGGCTGCCGTTCCTGCTGAAGGTGCTCGCCGCCGGAGGACCGCTGTCGCTGCAGGCGCATCCGTCGCCCGAGCAGGCGCAGGCCGGATTCGCGCGGGAGAATGCGGCGGGGATCCCGCTCGATTCCCCGGAGCGCAACTACAAGGACGCCTTCCACAAGCCAGAGCTCGTCGTGGCGGTGAGCCCGACGTTCGACGCCCTGTGCGGTTTCCGTCCGCTCGCAGAGGCACGCGACATCGTGAAGGAGCTCACCGTCCTCGGGTGGGCCGATGACCCAGACCCGACGGTCTTCGATCCGTTCTGGGAACGCCTCTCGGATGCCGATCCGCTGCGGAGCGCCGTGGAGTGGCTACTGCGTTCTGGGCGTGAGAGCGGCGCCGTCGACGCGCTCGTGCGCCGCGTGGTTCAGCTCGCCGGCTCCGCGCCCGAGACGAGCCGTTTCGCGGTGGAATACGCCACGGTGCGTTCCCTCGCCGAGAGCTATCCCGGCGACCCCGGCATCGTGCTCTCGCTCCTGCTCAACCGTGTGACGTTGCGGGCTGGCGAGGCGCTGTACCTGCCAGCAGGGAACATCCACGCCTACCTCTCCGGTCTCGGCATCGAGCTCATGGCGGCGTCGGACAACGTGCTGCGCGGAGGGCTCACTCCGAAGCACATCGATGTCGAAGAACTGCTCGACGTGCTCGATTTCACTCCCGTCGACGAGCCACAGCTCGCACCGGAGACGCCGTCGGCCGGAGTCCACGTCTTCAGGCCGGATGTGCCCGACTTCGTGCTCTACGACGTCGATGCGTCGGCCGGGACCTCGGCGTCGGTTCCCCTGTCGGGAGCGGCAATAGCGCTGTGCACCGAGGGAACCGTCGCGATCGACGGCGCCGGGTCATCCGTCACGATCGGGCGCGGTGACGCGGTGTACGTCACCCCCGACGAGGGAACGCTGACCGTGACCGGAGCCGGACGGGTCTACCTCGCGACAGTCGGGGCCTAGCCACCGCCCTCGAGAGACGCCAGGTCGAGCTTGGCCGCGAGCTGCTGGGACAGGGCTCGTGAGTACGTAGCGGTCAGGTGGTCCCGGTCGCGGTAGACGAGGTAGGAGCCGATGACAGCCGGACACTTCTGGGGCCCGCAGACGTAGTCGTTCATGTCGACCCAGCCGATGCCATCGACGGTGCGCTCACGCTCTTGGAGTTCGAGGTCGATGGCGTCGTCCCGGTCGACGGCGCAGGCGTCGGCGTCGTCGAGGTGCGCCGACAGGCAGATCGAGGGGGTGGCCGCCTGGTGCGGGGTGTCGGTGATCCACTCGATCGGCACGGCGGGGAGGGCGGCGACGGTCTTCTCGAGCGCGGTCTGCCACTGCTCGGCGTATCCGGCCGCCGAGACGTCCGCCGGCCGATAGTGCTCCGAGTAGCTGGCGAGGACGATGAGCGCCGGAGGATCGGCGTTCAGTCGCTCGATCACGTCGTGACGCCAGCGGTCGCATTGCGGATAGGGCTCGACGTTCTCGGGATCGACGAGCACCGACGGGCAGTCGCTCTTGGTGTCAGTCTCGAGCAGGACGGTCCCGGCCTCGGCCAGGGGCAGCAGCGCCGGGAACCACTGGGCGCCGTGCGAATCCCCGAACAGCACGACCCTCGGCGCAGCAGGATCGCTGCCGAAGGTGCAGGCGTCGGCATCGGTGCTCGGGATGTCCCGGTGGCAGCCGTCGTCGTAGATCGCCGGGTTGTCATCCGAGGTCAGGCGCAGCGCTGGGCTGATGTTCGAGGCGACGAATTCCGTGCCGACCGGGTGCATCCGTGGCGCGCTCACCGGGGCGGCTGTTCCGGAATCCAGGCGCTGTGCCGAGCTCGCCTGGGCAGCCGTGGCCGAGAACACCACGACGACGACGGATGCCGCTCCTGCGAGCAGCAGGCTGCGACGAGGCCTGGCCCTCGCCAGCGCCGGCGGGTTGCGGAACGGGGTCTCGACGAAGCGGTAGAGCAGAGCTCCGAGGGGAACGCTCGCCGCTCCGAGAGCCAGCAGCGCCCACGACGGCACGGGCGCCGAGGGCGGGGCCGCCTGCTGCGGGATGACGATGAGCGGCCAGTGCACGAGGTAGACCGAGTAGGAGATGAGGCCGAGCATCTGCAGCGGCTTCGCACTCAGAGCGCGACCGGGCGACCAGGATGTCGCGACGTCGCCGCCGGCGATCATGAGCACCGCGCCGAGCACCGGGAGCAGGGCGGCGTAGCCGGGGAACAGCGTGGTCTCGTCGAAGATCAGCGAGGCGCAGATGATGGCGGCAAGGCCGAGCCACGCGGCGACCCCGGCTGCGCGCGAGCGCACCCAAGCCGGATCCGTGCGCATCACCATGGCCAGCAGTCCGCCGGCGCCCAGCTCCCAGGCGCGCGTCGGCAGGGAGAAGAAGGCCCATGGCGGGTTCGCGACGGTGAGGATGAGACCACCGAGGAACGACGCCGCGACGATCACGGCGATCACGACGAAGAGGCCGCGGGTCGAGCGACGGCACAGGGTGAAGCCCACCCAGAGCAGTGCCGGCCAGATCAGGTAGAACTGCTCCTCGACCCCGAGCGACCAGTAGTGCTGGAAGACCGAGGGAGCGGTCTCGGCCAGGTAGTCCGTCCCCTGCACGGCGAACAGGATGTTCGGCACGTAGAGCGCTGTGGCGATGGCCCCCGTGAACACCTGACGCAGCATGAGCGGCGGCACCCAGAGGATCGACGCCAGAACCGTGAGCGCGACGACCACGAGCGATGCCGGCAGGATGCGCCGGGCCCGCCTGGCGTAGAAGTCGGCGAAACGGATGCCGCCGTCGCCGGTGAGCGAACCCAACAGATGCGTGGTGATGAGGAATCCCGAAATGACGAAGAACACGTCGACGCCCACGTAACCGCCGGGCAGCCATGGCACGCCGCAGTGGAACAGAACCACGATGCCCACAGCCAGGGCACGCATGCCCTGGATGTCAGTGCGCTGCCCCCGACCCGCCATGCCCCAACGCTAGGGAGTCGGTGTTTCCTCCCCGTGTCCGTCGCGTGAGCATCCGGTGTCACCTGTTCGGGGGTCGGGCTGCGTTTCTGGAAAGCGAGGACTTCAGACGCGTGGACGGCTCTCGAAGCGCACAGGGGCCTGTCCCGGGCAGAAAGTCCTCGCTTTCCAGACCCCGGCGGGGGCTCCTTCACGCCGAGCGGACGGTGGTCGGCTCTCCTCAGGCGGGCCTGTGGCCCCTGCCGCATCCGGATGCGGTCCAGCATCGCGGGATGACGATCCAGCGGCACGAATCCGTCTCGTCCGACTCGGCCGGCCCCGCTCTCCGCGCGAGGTCGGACACCGGAGCAGGTTCTCCTCGGGTACGGGGGAGCAGGAGCGCCTCGCGGCCGATGCCCGGGTGCGCCATCGCCGGCGCGGGGGCTCCGTCGGTGGCGGGATCGGTTCGGGAAGACGGTCTCTTCGTGCCGAGGCGGGAGCTCCGCAGGCGCGGCTTCACGGATGGCGCGATCGATGCCGCTCTCTCCGAGCACCGGATCTTCCGTGTGAGGCAGGGGTGGTTCAGCGTGCCTGACGCCCCCGCCGCTGCAGTGGAGGCCGTGCGGATCGGCGGTCGTCTCACCGGCGAGGCCGCGCTCGAGACCTACGGGATCTGGGTCGACCCGGCGCATCGCGTCGAGATCGTGGTGCGTCCCAACGCCAACGAACTGCGCCGCCCGGGAGATCGCAGAGCGCGCAGGGTGGCGGCCGACCGTGGGCGGTGGCGCGTCTTCTGGTCGGATGTCGCGCCGTCCGGCGAGACCTGGTGGGTCACGATCGAGCAGGCGCTCGGCCATCTCCTCGCCACCGCCGACAGGCTCACCGCCATCCGCTGCATCGATTCGGCGCTGAATCGCGCGAAGAACGGCTCTCCCGGCATCGACGAGGCCGGACTCGCCCGCGTCTTCGCCGCCGCGCCGCGCAGGGTGCAGGCGTGGCGTGATGACGTCGATGGGAGAGCGGAGTCCGGCGGCGAGACGCAGGCGCGCCTGCTCTGCCGGGACAACGGCCTCGAGTTCGAACCGCAGATCGAGGTGCCCGGCGTGGGCAGGCTCGACGGAAGGATCGGACCGCACTCGTACGTCGAGGTCGACGGCGAGCGGTGGCACGACACCGAGTCGTCGTTCCGCCGCGATCGTGAGCGCGACGTGGCCAGCACCATCCGCGGAGACCGGGTGCTCCGCCTCAGCTATCCACTGCTTCGAACCGACCCGGCGCGCTGCCTCGCCGCGATGGTCGCCCTCGTCGAGCGGGATCGCCGGGAGTCGGCAGGCTCGAAAGCGAGGAGAAAACGGCGCGGACCTGCGTAAGGGCGCCAGGTCGGGCGATCCCGGGCAGAAAGGCCTCGCTTTCCAGACCCCGGCGGGGCGGCCGAGCGGAGCGCGAGCGCCGCGAGCCGAGCGCGAGCCCGGCGAGCGGATGCCTCAGGCCAGCTGGCGGGCCCCGAAGGTACGGCGGTACGCGGTCGGCGTGGTCTGCAGCACCTTCATGAAGTGGTGCCGCATGACCGCAGCTCCACCGAACCCGCAGTCGCCGGCGATCTCCTCGAGGCTGAGGTCGCTCTCCTCGAGCAGCTGCTGCGCTCGCAGCAGGCGCTGACGGTTGAGCCACGCCGTCGGGGTCGTGCCGAGCTCGGCGCGGAACCGGCGGGCGAAGGTGCGGCTCGACATCAGCGACTTGCGGGCGAGCTGGTCGACGGTGAGGTCCTGGTCGAGGTTCTCCAGCATCCACTCGGTGACGAGCGCGAAGGAATCGCTGCGGCACTCGACGACTGGCGTCTGGATGAACTGCGACTGGCCGCCATCGCGCTGCGGTGGGACGACCATGCGACGGGCCACGACGTTGGCGGCCGACGCGCCGAGCTCCTTGCGCACGATGTGCAGGGCGGCATCGATGCCCGCGGCGGTTCCAGCACCCGTGACGACGCGGCGGTCCTCGACGAAGAGCACGTCGGGGTCGACATCCGTCAGCGGATACTCGGCGGAGAGCCTGTCGGTGTACATCCAGTGGGTCGTCGCCCGGCGTCCGTCGAGGATGCCGGCCTCACCCAGCAGGAACGCGCCGCTGCAGACGCTCATGACCCAGGCTCCGCGCGCTTCGGCCTCGCGGATGACCCTGACGATCTCGGGGTGGGCGCTGCCGTCCCCGAGGTAGGCGGGCACGGCGATCAGATCGGCATCGTCTGCGGCGCTCAGGTCCTCGTGCACGACGATGTCGAAGCCCATCTTCATCGGGATGGGGCCGGGCTCTGCAGCCACGATGTGGAAGTCGAAGATGGGTCCGCCGTGCTCGCGCCGATCGATGCCGAACACCTCGCAGATCACGCCGAACTCGAACGGCGCCATCCCGGGGATGGTGAGGCAGACGATCTTCTTGAGGGCCATGGCAGGTTCTCCGATTGGCAGGAATGTACCGAACAGTGTCCACTCTGCCACTCGTGGCGGTAACGCGCAAACCCTAGATTTACTGCCATGTCCATCATTCTTCTCATCGCACTGGTCGCCCTCGTGTTCTGGGGCGCGTTGGCCACCATCCTCGGTCTCGACAACGACGGCTACGGCCGGCCCGAGATCCGCGACCGCACCCGGCACGCCGGTCACGGCGAGCGCTGGGACGCCCGCTGGGAGTGACGTCCGTCGACGCGCCGTCGCCCGCGCGCCGATAGTCTGGAGATCCCGGTCGGATGCACCGGAGACATCAGACGAGGGAGGCGCCCATGGCGTGGTTGGTCACGGGTGGAGCTGGCTACATCGGATCGCACGTGGTACGGGCATTCACCGAGGCCGGCACCGACGTCGTCGTCATCGACGACCTGTCCAGCGGCCACCGCTCGTTCGTCGCGGATTCCGTGCCGTCCTATGAGGGAACCATCCTCGACGGCGAACTGCTCGCGCGCATCTTCGTCGAGAACGACATCACCGGAGTCGTGCACGTCGCTGGCTTCAAGTACGCCGGGGTGTCGGTGCAGCGCCCGCTGCACACCTACGAGCAGAACGTCACCGCGACGGCAGTGCTGCTGGGGGCCATGGCGGATGCCGGAGTCGGGCGCATCGTGTTCTCGTCGAGTGCGGCGGTCTACGGCACTCCGCACACCGATCTCGTCACAGAGGACACGCCGAAGGATCCGCAGTCGCCGTATGGCGAATCGAAGCTCATCGGGGAGTGGCTGCTGCGCGACCAGGAAGTGGCCACGGGACTGGCCCACACCTCCCTGCGCTACTTCAACGTCGTGGGTTCCGGTGCCAGCGACCTCTACGACTCCAGCCCGCACAACCTCTTCCCCATGGTCTTCGAGGCTCTCCTCGACGGGCGCACCCCGCGCATCAACGGCACCGACTACCCGACCCCGGACGGGACGTGCGTGCGCGACTACATCCACGTCGCGGATCTGGCGCAGGCTCACGTCGTCGCGGCCCAGCGGCTCGACGCCGGAGAGCCGATCGAGGCCGTCTACAACCTGGGCAGCGGCGACGGCGTCTCCGTCGGCGAGATCATGAGCACCATCGCCAGGGTGACGGGCATCGACTTCGAGCCGGAACGAGCGCCTCGGCGGCCGGGTGACCCCGCCCGCATCGTGGCATCGGGGGAGAAGGCGGCCCGCGACCTGGACTGGCGGATGCGCCACACGCTCGAGGAGATGGTGCAGAGCGCGTGGGACTCACGGAGGCGGGCCGCATCCGGAGTCTGAGCGATTTCGGAGGTTCAGTTCCGTCGTGGTGATAAGAGCCCCCGGCCATTCGCCACGACTCGCCGGGACGCACTCGACTGGTGCCCACGGCGCCCCGCCTCGAAATTGACCCCTCAACGGGGATAACCCCCTCTGGGGAGTTGTGGCGGCGTGCGCGTTGCCGAGTTTTCCGCGGCGCGTCGCAACTCTCGACGGTTCGTTGAGGGTTTACGATTTGCGACTTGACTCGGGCGAGTTACACCGGTGTAATTACTTCAGACACGCGGTTCGCAGGTCGGAAGAAATAAGGCGGGTGACGATATGGCAGCCAATGACTATCGTGCTGGGGTACCCGACGACTGGTTCGTCGATCCGATCACGCTGGGGGTTCCCGGTGTTCGGCAGAACGTCGACGACGACAACCCACTCGCGTGGCAGTCCGACTCGCTCTGCGCCCAGACCGACCCCGAGGCCTTCTTCCCGGAGAAGGGCGGATCGACGCGCGATGCGAAGAAGATCTGCACCTCCTGCGAGGTGCGCACCCAGTGCCTCGAGTACGCGCTGTCGAACGACGAGCGCTTCGGAATCTGGGGCGGCCTGTCGGAGCGCGAGCGTCGGAAGCTCCGCAAGCGCGCGGTCTGATCGACGCTGCCCGACTGCAGGGCGCCGATCTCTGGCACCCCAACGGGCGACACGATCCGGGGGAATCGGATATCGGCCACGCCCGGCGGCACGCGATGCGAGTCGGCGAGCGCAACTTAGGCTTTCCCCGATATGTCACCCAGAGTCACCGCCATCATCGTCGCCCGAAACGGCGCGGAGCACCTTCCGCGGACTCTCGAGGCTCTCTCCCTCCAGACCATGGCCCCCGACGCCGTCATCGCCGTCGACTGCGGGTCGACTGATGGAACCAACGCGCTGCTGGCGGAGTTCGGTCCGACGCACCTGATCACCGCGGATTCGGATCTCACCTTCGGTGGGGCCATCGCCACGGCCGTGCGAGTGACCACTCCGCCCACGGCGCCGAACGAACTGCTGTGGCTCATCGCGCAGGACACCGCGCCTGAGCCGACGGCCCTCGCCGAGCTCGTGGCCGCGCTCGAGACGGCGCCATCCGTCGCCATCGCCGGACCGAAGCTGCTCGACTGGGAGCGCGGAGAGTTCATCCGCTCGCTCGGGGAGTCCCTCACGACGCAGGGCGCGACGGTCGCCCTCGTCTCGGACGAGCTCGACCAGGGACAGCGCGACTCGCTGAGCGACGTGCTCGCGGTGGTGGCCGGCGGCATGCTCGTGCGCCACACGGTCTGGGACGCCCTGGGCGGGTTCGATCCCGGGCTGCCCGTCGTCGACGACGCGCTCGACTTCTGCGTGCGCGCCCGCCTGGCCGGACACCGGGTGTCCGTCGCTCCGGCCGCGCGCGTGGCGACAGCAGGAGACGGTGTCGCCGGAGCGAACACATCGCACAAGGGCCGCATCCGTCGACGTCGCGCTCGTCAGCAGCGCGCCGCGCAACTGCATCGCCGCCTCGTGTACGCACCGGCCGTGCTGGTGCCCGTCCACTGGCTGTCGCTCGTGCCGCTCGCGATCCTGCGCTCGATCGTCGCGTTGCTCGGCAAGCAGCCCGGCCGGATCGGCGGGGAGTTCGCCGCGGCTTTCACCGCGGCATTCACGGGAATCAAGACGGCGGCCGCCCGCCGCAGCATCGCACGCACCCGCAGCAATCCCTGGTCGGTCATCGCGTCGCTCCGCGTCACCCCGGCCGAGATGCGTCGCCGTCGTGCTCTCGCCCGCGAGGCGCGCATCGCACGCGCTCGCGGCGCCAGGCACGAGATCGGCTTCCTCACCTCCGGGGGAGCCTGGACCGTGCTCGCGGCGGTCGTCGTCGGCCTCATCGTCGCGGCACCCCTCGTGGGATCGGCAGCGGTCGGTGGCGGCGGACTGCTGCCGCTGAGCTCGACCCCTGCCGAGCTCTGGCAGAACATCGGCTACGGATGGCGCGATCTGGGTGCCGGATTCGTCGGCGCCGCCGACCCGTTCGCCGCCGTGCTCGCCGTTCTCGGCTCCCTCGCGTTCTGGTCGCCGTCGGCCGTGATCCTCGCGCTCTGGGTCGCTGCGGTGCCGTTGGCGGCCCTCGGAGCCTGGTTCGCCGCGACGCGTCTCACCGATCGCGGAGGCCTCAGGGCCATCGCCGCCGTGCTCTGGATGCTGGCGCCGACCTTCCTGACGGCCATAGGAGACGGTAGACCGGCCGCCGTGCTCACGCATCTCCTGTTGCCGTGGCTCGTGTTCGCGGGCTTCGCCGCGGCCAGGTCCTGGTCGGCATCCGCCACCACGGCGCTGATCTTCGCGGCGATCGTCGCCTGCGCGCCATCGCTGACGCCCGCGCTCCTCGTCATCTGGATCGTGCTGCTCATCATCAGCGGGCGCGGCTTCTTCCGCATCGTCGGCATTCCGATTCCGGCACTCGCCCTGATCGCCCCGCTGGTGCTCGACCAGGCCCTGCGGGCCAACTGGATCGCGCTGGTCGCCGATCCCGGAGTGCCCCTGGCCGGAACGCCGGCATCGGTCTGGCAACTCCTCCTCGGGTTCCCCGGTGGCGGATTCGGCGGCTGGGACCAGGCTCTGGCTCTGATCCCGATCGACGGCCTCCAGCCGCAGATCGTGGTTGCCGTGCTCCTCGCGCCGCTCGCGATCCTCGGGCTGCTCGCCCTGTTCCTGCCGGGCTTCCGGAGCGCAGCTTTCGCCCTCGGGGTGTCCCTCCTCGGCTTCGCGACGGCCCTCGCCGCCACGCTCATCGTGGTGGCCACCACGGGATCCCAGCTGGTTCCGGTGTGGGCGGGGACAGGCCTCAGCCTGTACTGGCTCGGCATCGTCGGCGCCGTCACCATCGGCCTCAACGCCATCCCGCGGTACTCACTGGTGCCCGCCATCGTCGCTGCTGTCTGCTTCGTGGCTGTCGCAGCCCCTCTCGCCCTCGCTGTTCCGCTCGGACAGTCCGCCGTCGATGCCACCACGAACCGCATCCTGCCGGCCTTCGTCTCGGCGGAATCCGCGGGCGATCCGCGCGCGGGAACCCTGGCTCTCGTACCCCAGCCCGACGGCGGCATCCTCGCCGACCTGCAGAGAGGGTCGGGAACGACGCTCGACGACCAGTCGGTGCTCGCGTCGACCGACCGAGACGTGAGTGCGTCGCAGGAGGAGATCGCCACGCTGGCCGGCAACCTGACGTCACGCAGTGCCTTCGACGCCGCGGCCGAGTTCGACGCCAACCGCATCCGCTTCGTCCTGCTCGAGCCCGCCGTTCGGATCGATGGCGCCGCGCCGACCGCCGCCGCCGTCCAGGTCACCCGTCGCGCCGCAGCAGCCCTCGACGGCAACTCCACCCTCGTTCCCGTCGGCCGCACCGACTACGGCATGCTCTGGCGGGTCGACACCGACGAGGATGATGCCGCGTCGGCCGCGATCCCCGCCGACGCCGGCGGGTGGATCGGCACGGCATCGTTGATCCTGGCCGCCGTCGTCTTCGGCGCGACGCTGCTGCTGTCCATCCCCACGGGGGTCGGCCGAGAGCTTCCGCCCGAGTCCGCGCGGCGGCGCGCGGCCAGGGAGCGCCGCGAGCGTCGAGCAGGCCGCTCGCCCCGTCGGGCTGCCGCTGGTGCGATCATCGCCGAGGAGGACCTGCCCGAGGACGGCGTGACCGAGGAGTCGACCGGCGATGCCGCTGCGGCTGCCGACGTCGCCGAGGCCGACGCCGACGCAGACGCCGCCCAGGGCGCGGCGGAGTCGCCGAGCGACGGTGAGGCGGCCACCCCGGGTGCCGACGCCGCTCAGCCGGATCCCGTGCCCGATCCCGAGGCTGAGGCTCGGTCGGATGCGGATGCGGATGCGGATGCGGATGCGGATGCGGATGCGGATGAAGCTCCAGCGCCGGATCAGGAACCGAGCCCGGCCACCGAGACCGAATCGACGAACGAGACCACGACGAACGAGACCACACTGACGAACCCGACCGAGGAGAAGCGCGATGTCGACTAAGCGCAGAATCGCCGTCGTCGGCGGGCGTTCGATCGCCGGGCTGGCCGGGGTCGCCATCGCAGTCGGAGCGGTCGCGGCCGCCGTCCTGGTGCCGTGGCCGAGCTACTCCGTCACTCCTGTTGCACAGCGGGTCGTCCCGGTGCCGACCGACGCCCAGCGCGTCTGCCCCGGCCCCATCCTGGCCCTCGCCGAGGACGCGACCCAGGCGACGGCGGCATCGTCGATCGGCAGCGCGAACGTCACCGCCGCCGCGGCATCCGGCGAGCCCGATCCCGAGGAGTCCAGCCTGGAGGCGCCGGACAACGATGCCGCAGACTCCGATGGCGGGCCGACGCTCGTGACGGTTCCGGCACCGGCGGACGCGACGGAGCCGCCGCTGGTCGCGGCGAGCCAGTCGCAGGTCGCGTCGACCGACACGCAGGCCGGCCTCGCCGTCGCAGCGTGCACCGAGGCGGTACCCGACGCCTGGCTCGTGGGCGGCTCCACCGAGATCGGACGCACCACTCTCGTCCTCCTGAACAATCCATCCAGCGTGCTGGCCACCGTCGACCTCGCCGTCTACGGCGAGTCCGGCCCGATCGACGCCCCCGGGTCGACAGGCATCCTCGTGCAGCCGAACTCGCAGCGCGTCGTCTCTCTCGCCGGCCTCGCACCGGATGTCGCGTCCCCTGTCGTGCATGTCACGTCGAGCGGTGGGGAAGTGGCTGCATCCCTGCAGCAGAGCACCGTGCGCGGTCTCGAGCCCGGCGGAGTCGACATCGTCGGCCCCACCGCCGACCCGGACACCACGGCGCTCATCGCGGGCCTGACGGTCTCATCGTCGACGGCGGCCGACCCGGGAGCCCAGCCGGGCGCCGAGGAGGGCTACTCGGACGAGCAGCCCGGCCTGCGCCTTCTCGTTCCCGGTGACACCGGAACGCAGGCGACGGTCAGCGTCGTTGGGGAGAAGGGAGCGGCGGGAACATCGTTCACCGTCGACCTCGAACCCGGCGTCACCGTCGAGGCACCCCTCACCGAACTCGGCCCGGGCGCCTACACCGTGCGAGTCGACACCGACCAGCCCGTCGTGGCGTCGGCCCGGTCGGCGGTCAGCGGGAACAGCGGCCGCGACTTCGGTTGGTTCACGGCATCGTCTCCGCTCACGGACGAGCCGACCCTCGTGGCGGCGGCCCGCGGTGCGACCCCGGTGCTGCACGTCTGGAACCCGGGCGAGGATGACGCGACTGTTGTGCTCACCTCGGCGCGCGGCACGACGCGGGAGCTCGACGTCCCTGCGGCGACGGCCCTGTCCTTCAAGATCGACGCCGGTGCCGGCTACGAGATCACCGACGCCGCCGGCATCATCGCGTCGATCGGCTACGAGACCTCGGTCCGACTCGCGTCGTTCGCCGTCAACCCGGTCGGAGGCCTCGCAGCGCCGGTGACCGTCTACACGCGCTGACGGTCGGCACGGCGCCGTCCGGCTGACGACCGGGCGGCCTCAGATGCCGCGGTAGCGATCGGGATCGAGATCCCAGGGATCCTTGCCGATGAGGTCGGCGACGGCCCGGAAGACACAGCTCTCGACCATCATGCGCTGATGGAGGTCGTCGTTGCGGTGCAGTTTCGCCATGCGCTGGATGGGAACCCTGTAGAGCACCACGCGGCGCTCCTCGAGGTTCACGTGCCACCGATCGACGTGGTCTCCGTGCAGAGCCTCGGCGGGAGCGGCCGCGATCTCGAACTTCACGTCGTCCAGTTCTGGCCAGATGCCGCGGAGGTACTCGGCCGTCGATGCGACGGTGGACTCGAAGAGGTCGATGCGGCCGCGGATCATCGGCAGGTACGGCCCCGTCACTGCGGACCGCAGACCCCGGCCATGACGGTCGAGGATTCCCCGTCGCGCCGAGGGCGCGGTGCGCGGCGTGCGTCGTGATCGGGGCATGTCGCCATCCTAGTTCGCGCGAGCGCGCGGGTAATCTGAGGGGGATATGAACAGATCCTGCTCGCGGGTGGCGTGCACTGCTGACGCGGTGGCAACGCTCACCTACGTGTACGCCGACTCGATGGCCGTCCTCGGCCCGCTCGCCATGAGTCACGAGCCTCACAGCTACGATCTCTGCGTGCGTCATGCCGAGCGGCTCTCCGCGCCCCAGGGCTGGCAGGTCATCAGGCACAAGGTGCTGGGAGAGGCCGGATTCGGCGCCTGAACGCCGGCGCCGACGCTCTCACCCCGCCCGCCACGATCATCTGCGGCATCCGAGCGCCGCGAATGACAGAATGGCTCTCATGACCTCCACTGCCACCGCACTTCCGTTCAAGGTCCGTGACCTCGGCCTCGCCGAAGCCGGCCGTCACCAGCTGCGTCTCGCCGAGAACGAGATGCCCGGACTCATGGCCCTCCGCGAGGAGTTCGGTCCGACGCAGCCGCTCGCCGGTGCCCGCATCGCAGGCTCGTTGCACATGACCGTGCAGACCGCAGTGCTGATCGAGACGCTCACAGCACTCGGGGCCCAGGTGCGCTGGGCGAGCTGCAACATCTTCTCGACGCAGGACGAGGCCGCCGCTGCGATCGCCGTCGGCCCGACCGGAACCCCCGAGGCCCCCGCCGGCGTTCCGGTCTTCGCCTGGAAGGGCGAGAGCCTCGAGGAGTACTGGTGGTGCACCGATCGCATCTTCGACTGGAGCGCGGAGGCCGCTGAGGCCGGTGCCGACTGGGTCGGACCGAACCTCATCCTCGACGACGGCGGCGACGCCACGATGCTCGTCCACAAGGGTCTCGAGTTCGAGAAGGCCGGGGCTGTTCCCGAGGCGACGGATGCCGACAACCACGAGTACCGCGTCGTGCTCGACACGCTGCGCACCTCGCTCGGCCTGTCGTCCGACAGGTTCACCCGCATCGCAGCCGAGCTGCAGGGCGTGACCGAGGAGACCACCACCGGAGTGCACCGCCTGTACGAGCTGCACTCGGCCGGGCAGCTGCTGTTCCCGGCGATCAACGTCAACGACTCGGTCACCAAGAGCAAGTTCGACAACAAGTACGGCATCCGCCACTCGCTGCCGGATGGCCTGAACCGCGCCACCGACGTGCTCATGGGCGGCAAGGTCGCTCTCGTCGCCGGCTACGGAGACGTCGGAAAGGGCGCAGCGGAGGCCCTGCGCGGCCAGGGCGCTCGCGTGATCGTGACCGAGGTCGACCCCATCTGCGCTCTGCAGGCTGCGATGGACGGCTACCAGGTCTCGCGTATCGAGTCCGTGGTCGGAGAAGTCGACATCTTCGTCTCCGGCACGGGCAACATGAACGTGATCACGCTCGAGCACATGCTCGCGATGAAGCATCTCGCGATCGTCTCGAACGTCGGACACTTCGACAACGAGATCGACATGGCCGGCCTCGAGTCGCTGGCCGGTGCGGAGAGGATCGAGATCAAGCCGCAGGTGCACGAGTGGCGCCTGCCCACGGGTCGCTCCATCCTGGTGCTCTCCGAGGGTCGCCTCATGAACCTCGGCAATGCGACGGGCCACCCGTCGTTCGTGATGAGCAACTCGTTCACGAACCAGGTTCTCGCTCAGATCGAGCTCTGGGTGCGCCCCGAGGCGTACCCCATCGGCGTCTACGTGCTGCCGAAGCACCTCGACGAGAAGGTCGCCCGTCTGCACCTCAACGCCCTCGGCGTCGAGCTCACCGAACTCACCCCGGAGCAGGCCGGCTACATCGGCGTGCCCGTCGACGGCCCGTACAAGGTCGATCACTACCGCTACTGATGCTCACTGCCCGCTGAGGGCCGGACGCAGTCCGCGATCGAAGCGTCGCTTCGGCCGCGACTTCGTCGGGCCTCGGCGGGCGAGCGCGGAGCGCCTCAGCGCTCGGGGAAGCCGTGCGGCAATCCGGCGAGCACCGGCTCCAGCGCAGCCAGACGCTCCTGCTCGAGGCGCAGGGCTGTTGCCTCCCGTTCACGGCGCAGGGTCGCGACTCCCCACAGGAAGGTCTCGGCGGCCACCTCGGGCAGCGGGGACACGTGGACCGACGCCTCACGAGCCAGTTGTTCCGCAGTGCGTGCTCGAGTGGCGGGCACCAGGGCATCGACCTGCGACAGGAACTGCGCGATCCGCCGTGACAGGGGATCGGGGAGACGCGCGACATCGGCCACCTGCGCCCACTGGGTCAGCATGGGCGGCATGCCCTGCCGCGGAGGCACATAGCGGGGAACGCGTTCGATCTGGCTGTGGGTCCCGGCGAGCAGATCTCCCAGGCGCTTCGACCGCTCGTTGAGCAGTCCGGTCATGGCGGCGATCGCGCCGAACGTGAGGTAGATCTCGATGACGCCCATCAGGGCGCGCACGAAGGAATGCCGGAGGGCGATGGCGCCTCCGTCGTCGCGCACCACGCGGGCACCGATGGCGAGCCGGCCGAGTGACCGGCCGCGCGTGGCGATCTCCACCACCATGGGGAGGACGAGCAGGAACAGCACCAGGCCGACGATGCCGAGGGCGCGCAGTGCAGCCTGGTCGAGTCCGGCTGAACCGTACTCCACCACCAGCCAGGCGACCCCGAGCAGGAGACCGACGTAGAGCAGGGCATCGATCGCGGTGCCGGCACCCCGCAGGATCACGCTCGCCGGTCGAACGTCCAGTGCGACGGCCTCGCCGGTGACGAGACCGGAATCGTCGGGTCCACTCGACGCGGTGCGCTGCACGACGGGGTCTGCCATGCCAGTATCTAATCAGATGGATCTCGACGCATATTCGACCGCCCACGGCGCGGAGTGGGACAGGCTCTCGGAACTGGCCAGAAGCCGGCGACTCTCCGGCGAGGAGGCCGACGAGCTCATCGCCGGCTATCAGGCGGGCGCCACCCAGCTCTCGGTCCTTCGCACGGCGGCGGGCTCCACGATCCCCGGGGACAGGCTCTCCGTGTCGTTGTCACGCGCGCGGCTGCGGTTCACCGGGGCGAGCGGCAATGCGGTCGCCATGCTGCCGCGGTTCTTCATCCTCCAGCTTCCGGCAGCTCTCTACAGGCTGCGCTGGATCACGCTCGGCGTCATCCTCGCCACAGTGCTCGTCTCGACCCTCTATGCCGTCTGGGCCCTGGGTGACCCGCAGGTCCTGGCATCCTTCGGAACCGATGCCCAGAGGCAGGCGCTGGCCGACGGCGATTTCGTCGACTACTACTCCGAGAACCCGGCCGCCTCCTTCGCCGGCATGGTGTGGACCAATAACGCCTGGGTCGCAGCCCAGTGCATCGCGCTCGGCATCACCGGCGTCTTCGTTCCCTACGCCCTGCTCGGGAACGCCCAGAACGTCGGCGTCTCGGCGGCCATCATGTTCTCCTACGACAAGGGAGACGTCTTCTTCGAGTACATCCTGCCCCACGGTCTCCTTGAGCTCACCTGCGTGTTCGTGGCCGGTGCTGCGGGCCTGCGCATCTTCTGGGCGTGGATCGCGCCCGGTGCACGCACGCGCGGTCAGGCGCTGGCCGAGGACGCCCGGGCGCTCTTCACCGTGGCCATCGGCCTGGTCGTCTGGCTCTTCATCTCGGGCATCATCGAGGGCTTCGTGACCCCTGCTCCGTGGCCATGGGCCGTGAAGATCTCGATCGGCGTCATCGCTGCCGCGGCCTTCTACGCCTACATGCTCATCGTCGGCGGTCGAGCGGCGCGGGCGGGCGAGACCGGCGACCTCGGCGAGTACGAGGCCGGTTCCCGCCGCATCATCGCCGCGTAGGAGCGACCGGGTACCCCAGCCCGCTGGTGCGGGCCCAGCGAGAGGGCGGCAATGGCGGAGAAGCCGCCACGACCGGGTCGTGGCGGCCTCTCCGGGAGTCGGTTGCTAGGCGCCGACGCCGACGAACTCCGCGGCCTCGTTCGGCGACTCGTCGCCGGTGGCGAGGTTGGACCGCAGAGCCGCGCCGAGGGCAGCATCCACGTTGGTCCAGTACTGGATCGCCCGCTCTCGGATCTCGGGGATCGTGACACCCCCGACAGCACCCGTGATGGTCTCGAGGAAGCGTGCCTTGGCCGCGTCGTCGAAGACCTCGCGGTAGAGCGTTCCGGCCTGGCCGAAATCGCTGTCCTCAGCGTGCAGCGTGGTGGCGCTCCGGACGAGTTCGCCGTCGGACTCCCAGCTGCCGCTCCCGGCGATCGCAGGGTCTGCGACGGGCCCTCCGAAGGAGTTGGGAGCGTAGACCGGAGCTGAGGCCGGCTTGAAACCGTGCCGGGCAGCGCCGTCCTGCGAGTAGTTGTGCACGGGCGACTTCGGCGCGTTGACCGGAATCTCGTTGTAGTTCGTTCCGACGCGGTAGCGCTGCGCGTCCGGGTAGGAGAAGACTCGCGCCATCAGCATCTTGTCGGGACTGATGTCGATGCCCGGGACCGTGTTGGCCGGCGAGAACGCCGCCTGCTCGATCTCTGCGAAGAAGTTCTCCGGGTTGCGGTTCAGCGTGTGCGTGCCGATCTTGACGAGCGGGTAGTCCGCGTGCGGCCAGACCTTGGTGAGGTCGAACGGATTGAACCTGTAGGTCTTGGCGTCCTCGTACGGCATGATCTGCACGTGCAGGTCCCACGACGGGTGGTCTCCGGCCTCGATGGCCTCGTACAGGTCTCGTCGGTAGTAGTCGGCGTCGGCACCGGCGATGCCCTCGGCCTGGGCGCCGCCCATCTCGACGTTGCCCTGATTCGAGGTGAAGTGGTACTTCACCCAGAAGCGCTCGCCGGCCGAGTTGATCCACTGATAGGTGTGAGATCCGAAGCCGGGCATCTCACGCCACGATCGGGGCAGGCCGCGATCTCCCATGAGGTAGGTGACCTGGTGGGCGGACTCCGGCGAGAGCGTCCAGAAGTCCCACTGCATGTCGGCGTCGCGGAGGCCCGAGCCGGGGAGTCGCTTCTGGGAGTGGATGAAGTCGGGGAACTTGATCCCGTCGCGGATGAAGAAGACGGGCGTGTTGTTCCCGACGATGTCGTAGTTGCCCTCTGACGTGTAGAACTTCACCGAGAAGCCGCGGACGTCGCGCCAGGTGTCTGGAGAGCCCTGCTCGCCGGCCACGGAGGAGAAGCGCGTGAGCGTCGGTGTCACCGCGCCCGGCTGGAAGACTGCCGCACGGGTGTACTCCGACACGTCGCCGGTCACGACGAACTCACCGTGAGCGCCACCGCCCTTGGCGTGGACGACGCGCTCCGGGATCCGCTCGCGCGCGAACTGGGCCAGCTTCTCGACGAGGTAGCGGTCGTGCAGTGCGGTGACACCGTCCGCCCCGGCGGTGAGGGAGTGGGCGTCGCTGGGTACCGCGGAACCGGTCTGGCTCGTCGTGTACTGGCTGTCAGTCATGGATCTCCTTTGTGTGTGCTTCGTGCATCTTCTGGCAGGGGGCGCAGAGGCCCCAGAAAGTGATCTCCGCTGTCGTCAGCGCGAAGCCGGCCGTGTCGGAGGGCGTGAGGCATGGGGCATGGCCGACGACGCATTCGACGTCGGCCACAGCACCGCAGGACGTGCAGACGATGTGATGGTGGTTGTCCCCGACCCTGCGCTCGTAGAGAGCAGCCGAATCGGCCGGCTCGATGCGCCGCAGCAGGCCTGCCGCGGAGAGGTCCGCGAGCATGTTGTGCACGGCCTGGATCGAGCTGCCGACGCCGGAATCGACGAGATGCCGGTGCAGCGTGGCGGCATCGCTGTGGGGAAAGCTGTCGACGGCGTCCAGGAGGGCGAGCCGACCGGCCGTCACCCGGAGCCCGGCCACCCGGATCTCTCTCTCGCGGCTGGACGACATCCGACGACACTACCAGTTATCGTGAATGACTCAATATAAGGACACGCGACCGCATGGATATCACGACAGGCGTCGGCGACTACAGCCGGCCTGCCGCCTTCAGCGCGATGTAGCGATCCGCCAGTGCCGGGGGCAGATCTGCCGGCGCTCCGGTGACGACCTCGCCCCCCAGGCGCCGGATGGCGGCCGAGACCCTGGCGACGTCGAGCAGCGCACGCTCGGCGGCCGCTGCCCTGTAGACGGCCTCGAGGTCGTCGCGGTCGGCGACGGCGGCCAGGGTGCCCGGGTCGGTGACGGATGCCACCACCACCGTGTGGCGCCGCGTGAGCTGCGGCAGCATGGCGAGCAGGGCTCCGGACGCTCCCGGGGCGTCGATCGAGGTGAGCAGGACGACGAGCGCGTGGCGATTGGTGACGCCTCGCACAAGCGCGGGCACCCCGGCCCAGTCGGCCTCGATGAGCTCGGGTTCGATGACGGCCATCGAGTCGACCATGCGCGAGAGCAGCTCGGCACCGGCAGCGCCCTGCACCCGGCCGCGCACTCGACGGTCCCAGGCGACGAAGTCGACCCTGTCGCCGGCATGCGATGCCAGGGCGCCGAGCAGCAGCGATGCCTCGAACGCCGTGTCGATGCGGGGTTCGTTCTCGATGCGCGCCGCTGCCGTCCGAGCCGAGTCGACGACGATCACGACACGGCGATCGCGTTCAGGTCGCCAGGTCCTCACCATCAGTCGCTGCGCCGCGGCATCCGACACCCCCTGACGCGCCGTGGCGCGCCAGTCGATCGAGCGCACGTCGTCGCCGCGCACGTACTCGCGCAGGCTGTCGAATTCCGTGCCCTGGCCGCGCAGCATCACGGCGGTGCGCCCGTCGAGTTCGCGCAGGCGAGCGAGCCGCGACGGCAGGTGCTTGCGCGCGGTGAACGGCGGAAGCACCCTGATGCGTCCCGGGGCGAGCAGGCTGGCCTGCCGGGCCGCGAGACCGAGGCGTCCGAAGCTGCGCACGGTCACAGTCTCGACCCGCCGCTCACCGCGCCGGAACGGCGTGAGGCGGATCGAGACCCGCCGCCGCTCCCCGGCCGGGATGTCGACCCTCGATCGGCTGACGGATGCGCCCGCCGACGGCTGCCAGGCGTCACGCACGACGCCCCGCAGGCGCCGGGCACCGGCGTTCGTCAGGTACAGCTCGGCGGTCACGCTCTCGCCGAGTCTCACGCGAGCCGGAAGTTCCCGGCCGACGCCGACGGCACGGGGAGAGGCCGCCGTGGCCAGATCGATGCCGGCGAGCACGACTGCCAGCAACACCCAGCCGAGGAGGACGAGCGCGGCGGAACCCGGGACCGCGCTGTCGACCAGGATGATCGGCAGCACCCCGAGGGCGAGCAATGCGACGAAGCGACCGGAGAGAGTCATGGATCAGATCGGAACCTGGACCTGCTGGACGATGGAGGCGAGGATCGCATCGACGGCGACCCCTTCGAGCTCCGCCTCCGGCCGCAGCTGGATGCGGTGGCGCCAGACCGGCACCACCATCGCCTGCACGTGGTCCGGCGTGATCGAGTCGTAGCCCGAGAGCCAGGCCCACGCCTTGGCCGACGCGAGCAGGGCTGTCGTTCCGCGCGGGCTCACGCCGAGCTTCACCGATGGGCTGCGCCTCGTCGCGCGCGCGAGGTCGACGACGTAGGCCAGCACGTCGGCGCTCACTCCGACCGAGGCGACGGCGTGCTGGGCGGCGGCGAGCTCCTCGGCCCCCAGCACCGGCGTGACTCCTGCTGCGGCGAGATCGCGGGGATCGAAGCCTGCCGAGTGCCGGCGCAACACCTCGACCTCCACGTCGCGGTCGGGCACCTCGAGCACGAGCTTCAGCAGGAAGCGGTCCAGCTGAGCCTCCGGCAGCGTGTACGTGCCCTCGTACTCGATGGGGTTCTGCGTCGCGGCGACGAGGAAGGGCTCCGGAACGGGGCGCGAGATGCCGTCGGCGCTCACCTGACGTTCCTCCATGGCCTCGAGCAGGGCGGACTGCGTCTTCGGAGGCGTGCGGTTGATCTCGTCGGCGAGGAGGATGTTCGTGAACACCGGACCCTCGCGGAACTCGAAGTCCCCGGCCTTCTGGTCGTAGACGAGCGACCCGGTGACGTCCCCTGGCATCAGGTCGGGCGTGAACTGGACTCTGCGGGTGTCGAGCGAGAGCGCGGTGCTGAGGCTCCGCACCATCAGGGTCTTCGCCACGCCGGGTACCCCCTCGAGCAGGACGTGGCCCCGGGCGAGAAGGGCGATGAGCATGCCGGTGACAGCGCCATCCTGACCGACGACGGCCTTGCCGACCTCTGTGCGCACGCGGGCGAGCGACTGGCGCAGGTCCGCGGGCTGGCGGGGGACGGGGGAGGACGGATCGGTCATGAACCCATTCTTTCTGTGGAGGGTGGGGCGGATGTCGGAGCGGCTGCGGCAGCGGCTGCCGCCCCGACCTCGGTGGCGGCGGTGACCGCCCGTTCGAGGTCGACGAGCCTGCCCGACAGGTCGACGAGGGAGCGGTCGGAATCCGGCCGGGTGTCGATGAGGAGGCCGCGCACGTCGGAAACCTGACGACCGGTGGCAGCGGCCGCGGCACCGACGACCTCATCGACGGACGCGGTGCGCGCCAGACCGAGCCTCGACGCGAGCCGCCCGATCGTACCGATGCGGAGCGCATCAGCCGCGCGCAGCCGGGACGAGGTGCGCGCGTACAGCCTGGCTCGACCCTCGCGGGTCTCGCCGGCGTGCACCGTCACCGGGAGGTTCTCGACGACGAGGGAGCCGAAGCGGCGGCCCTGCCAGACCGCCGCTGCCACCACGACCAGCCCGAGCAGGGCGACCACCGGCGTGACCCAGTCCGGCGAGAGCTCGCCGAGCGACGGAGCCGCGCCGCCGACGACATCGGCGAGGGTGGGCTGGTACCAGATCAGGGTGGGGTGCTGACCGAGCAGGGACAGGGCCAGCGCGGCATTGCCCTCCGCCGCGATGGTGTCGTTGCGCAGTTGCGAGCCGTCGGCCAGCAGCGAGAGGGTGCTGGCATCCGACTGCTGCTGCAGCAGGGCCCAGGAGTCGCCGCTGGCGAAGCATCCGGCCCAGTCGGTGCTGACGTCAGCGATGGCGAGCGATTTCTCGCCGAGGGTGGCCGTTCCTGCCCGCTCCGCCGCCGGCACGGAGCAGCGGGCATCGGCCGTGACGGCGTCGGGGACCCCGCCGGCACGGACTACTCCATCGGTGACCGCCTGCAGCGCGGCGA
This sequence comes from Leifsonia sp. Root1293, assembly GCF_001425325.1. Lineage (NCBI taxonomy): Bacteria > Bacillati > Actinomycetota > Actinomycetes > Micrococcales > Microbacteriaceae > Leifsonia > Leifsonia sp. Root1293. The sequence goes on from NZ_LMEH01000001.1 coordinate 164,993, forward strand.
AGTCCGGATCGGCGACGACGGTGTCGGCGGCGAGGTCGACGATCTCGCTCAACTGGTCGACGGCCAGGTAACCGCCCGGGTCGGAGAAGAACAGGGTGGCGTCGGGGCCGGCGGCGTCTCGGGCGGCGTCGAGAGTGCCGACCGGGATGACATCGACTCCGGAGTCCCGCAGCACCTCGACGATGGCCTGGCTCCCGGCGAGGCCGGCGTTGTCGGCCGCGAGCGGGATTCCGGCGGAGCCGACGCCGCCCCGCAGGAGGGCCGTCACGATCACGAAGCCGACAGCGATGATGGCCAGAACGACCCAGAACACTCCGCGACGTGCCGCCTGGCGAACTGTCGGAGTGACGGATGCCGTGCCGTCAGCGGCATCCGGGATCGTCGTCCGCGGATCGGTGAGCGTCATCGCGGAGCCGCCGCACCGACGGGGTCCTGCACGGGCGCCGGACGCAGCGCCCGGATCTCGTCGTCGAGGTCGACGAGCAGGGCGTACTCGGCCGAGCTGCCGCCTTGGCCGAGATACCTGACCCCGTCGAAGACGCGGGCAGCACTATTCAGTCGGGCTTCGGCGCCGGGGAAGGCGCGAGCTGCTCGCCTGGCGAAGTCGTCCGCCGTCGTTCCCGGGTGCACCGACACTGCCGCGCGGTCGGATGCGGTGCGGGCGATGGCCCGGAAACGTTCGACGATGGCGGTCGCGAAATCGGAGTCGGCTGCTGCGGCGGCCGATGAACGACGGATGGCGTCGGCGGTGCGGGCGTCGTCGTCGCCGAACAGGACCCCGATGTCCCGCTGCGCACGGCGGTTCAGTCGGGGCAGCCCGTAGATGACGAGGGCGCTGACGAGCGCCGCGACCACCAGCACGACCAGGATGGCTGGCAGTACGGCTCCGACGCCGTCTCCGCCGCCGGAGAACAGGCTCAGGAACCAGTCCCGCACCGCTTGGGACAGCTGGTCGAACCAGGTCGGGCGTGCCGCCTGGTACTCCGGCTTGGCCAGCTCGTCGAGCAGCAGTCGTCTCGCCTCATCGGCGCTCGGGTCGACGGGCACCTCGATGGCCGGCTGCAGGCCGGGACTCATGCTGCAGCGGGGGAGAGCCGGTCGGTCGGGAGGTAGGGGTCGGCGAACTCGTCGCCCGACTCCCGGGCCTCGACTGCGCGCTGGAGGTCGAGGTCGAGGGCCTCGGTGCGGATGCGCCTGTCGATGTAGAGGAAGGCCACGGTTCCCGACTGGACGACCGACGCCACCGCCCCGATGATGATGGTCACGAAGAGCACCAGCCCGTTGCTGATGACGAGGAAGGCCATCTGGTCGCCCGATCCGTTCGGGTCGAGAAGGGTGGTGCCGAATCCGACCAGGAGCGAGAGCGGTGCGGTGACGACCTGCGCGATGGCGTTCACGATGACGGCGACCAGGAGGTTCACGCCGAACACCTTCCAGAACGCTCCCCGCACCAGCACCCATGACCGCTTGATCGCGGCGAAGAGACCGAGGCGCTCGAGCACGATGGCGCACGGCACGAGCAGGGTCTTGGTATAGATCCAGACCGAGAGCACGAGCAGCCCGAGGCCGCCGAGCACCGAGTACGCGATGCCGAGCCCCAGGAACGACTCGCCCTGCGCGAAGATCAGCACGGCGACGAGCACGATCAGGGCAAAGGCCACGATGAATCCGATGCCGAGCAGCAGCAGCCAGCCCACGAGCGGCAGCACGCGGGGAAGCACGCGCTTCCACAGGGCTCCGAGAGGGAGCTTCTCGCCGAGGGTGGCGCGGGCGGCCTCCAGGACGATGACCCCCTGCAGCAGCGCCGAGGCGAGCAGCGAGACGGCGAACAGCACGACGCCGACGAGGATGCCGAGACCGACGGAGCCGGCGACCACGGCCGACTGGTCCTCTGCGGAGGCGTTGTCGACCCTGGCGACGATCCAGAGGGTGAAGGGCACGATCGCCGCGATCGTGGCCACGCCGACGATTCCCTGGATGAGCAGGGCACTGCCGAAGGTGGCCTTGGGGTTGCGCTTCAGCATCTGGAACGGCGCGCCGAGGAGGGTGCCGAAACTGAGCGGACGCAGAGGGATGATGCCCGGCTTGGGCGGGGGAGTCCACCCCGGGGCTCCGACACCGGGCTGCTGCATTCCTGGCTGCTGCCAGTCGGGCTGACCCCAAGCCGGCTGCCCGTACGGGGCCTGGCCGTACGGTGCCTGTCCATAGGGGGCCTGGCCGTACGGTGCCTGTCCGTTGGGCGCCTGCGCGTACTCCCCGTACTGCGGCTGCGGAGGCTGCTGTTGCCCGTAGGCGGGCTGGCCGTAGGCCGGCTGCCCGGATACCGGTGCAGTCGGTCCGTCGGGCACAGCGGCATCCGGAGTCGCCGGAACCTCGTCCTGTCCTGAGTGCTTCTGGGCGCCGTCCGTCACCCGTCCATGCTCGCATACGAGGACTGTCGCGCCGTTGCGAGGCGCGACCCATGTCTCTCGACTACTCTGTGACTGAAGATCGCGCGGTCGGCGACGAGAAGGATCGGATCGACCTCAGTGGAAAACGGAACGATGAACGCACGCATTCTGGTCGTCGACGATGACACGGCCCTGGCAGAGATGATCGGCATCGTGCTGCGCGGCGAGGGCTTCGAGCCCTTCTTCTGTGCGGACGGGGCGCTCGCGCTCGAGGCGTTCCGGGCGTCGAAGCCCGATCTCGTGCTCCTCGACCTCATGCTGCCCGGTCTCGACGGCATCGAGGTCTGCACCCTCATCAGGGCGGAGTCCGGCACGCCCGTCATCATGCTCACGGCCAAGTCCGACACGGCCGACGTCGTCAAGGGTCTCGAGGCCGGAGCCGACGACTACATCGTCAAGCCCTTCAACCCGAAGGAGCTCATCGCCCGGGTGCGCACCCGGCTGCGGCCGACGCAGGCATCGGAGCCGACGCACCTGCAGATCGGCGACCTCACCGTGGATGCCGCCGGCCACGAGGTGCGACGCGGGGACCGCCGCATCAACCTCACCCCTCTCGAGTTCGACCTCCTGCTCGCCCTCGCATCGAAGCCGCACCAGGTGTTCACGCGCGAGATGCTGCTCGAGCAGGTCTGGGGCTACCACTACAAGGCCGACACCCGCCTCGTGAACGTGCACGTGCAGCGCCTGCGCGCGAAGGTCGAGGACGACCCGGACAACCCGCGCATCGTCACGACAGTGCGCGGCGTCGGGTACCGGGCCGGCAGCGTGGCCTGACCCGTCATGGCCGATGCTGCGGCCGAGCCGCGACTGCTCGGCATCGACTGGGCGAGCTGGCGCACGTGGCCGGCGCGTACGGCACGTCTGTGGCGCAGTTCGCTGCAGTTCCGCACCACTCTCATCACCCTGGGCCTCTCCGGTCTCGCCATCCTGCTGGCCGGCGTCTACCTCTCGGTGAGCGTAAGCAACAACCTGTTCCAGTCCCGGCTGGAACTGGTGCTCTCCGATTCGAGCCGTGCCACGGAGTCGGCCCAGCGCATCCTGGACGCCTCGGATGCGTCAGAGCGTGGAGCCGTGCAGGCCGTCCTCAGTACGGCGCAGGCATCGATCAGCGCCGCCTCGTCGAGCCGGCTCATCGCCATGTCGCGGGCCCCGGGCCAGCCGCCGTCGGCCGACGCCCCGCTCGACTTCACCACCAACGAACTGCGCGGCGACGTCATCTCCACCGACCTGCGCCGCCAGGTGCAGTCGGATCGCACCGGGCAGTACTGGCAGTCCGTGACACTGACGGATGCGGACGGGCAGGCCGAGCCGGGCATCGTGGTCGGTTCGCAACTGCTGCTGCCCTCGGCAGGCTGGTACGAGGTGTACATCGGGTACAACCTCGCCGACGTGCAGCAGACCCTGTCCTCGGTGCAGCAGACGGCCGCCGTCGCAGCTCTCGCCCTGCTGCTGCTCATCGCGGGGGTCACGTGGGTGGTGGTGCGCCTCGTCGTCGCGCCCATCATGGTGGCAGCCGAGACCAGTGAGCAGCTGGCAGCCGGCGACCTCGAGGTGCGCATCCCCGAGAAGGGGGAGGACGTGATCGCCACGCTGGCGCGATCGTTCAACGGCATGGCCGACAGCCTGCAACTGCAGATCAAGGAGCTCGCCGAGCTGTCCGAGGTGCAGCAGCGCTTCGTCTCCGACGTCTCCCACGAGCTGCGCACGCCTCTCACCACCATCAGGCTCGCGGGCGACGTGCTCTACGACCAGCGCGATTCCTTCACACCCGTGGCCGAGCGCACCGTCGAACTCCTGCACACCCAGGTCGAGAGGTTCGAGGTGCTTCTGGCCGACCTGCTCGAGATCAGCCGCTACGACGCGGGATCCGTCGACCTCTCACGGGAGCCGACGAACCTCGCGCATCTGGCGGCGGATGCGGTCTCGAGCATGCAGTCGCTCGCCGATCGGAACGGGTGCGAGCTGCAGCTGGTCGCACCCGGCGGACACGTCGACGTGCTCGTCGATCCGCGGCGCATCAGGCGCATCCTGCGCAACCTGCTGGGCAACGCCATCGAGCACGGCGAGCACCGCCCGATCGTCGTGTCGGTCGACTCCAACGCCACGGCCGTGGCCATCGGCGTGCGCGACTACGGCGTCGGGATGACAGCGGAAGCGGCCGCCCACGTCTTCGACAGGTTCTGGCGCGCCGATCCATCACGCCAGCGCACCATCGGCGGAACCGGCCTCGGCCTCGCCATCGCCCTCGAGGACGCCGTCGTGCACGGCGGTGTCATCGAGGTGTGGTCAGAGCCCGATGCCGGCAGCAACTTCCTCATCGTGCTCCCGCGCACGGCCGACTCGCCCCGCGGCGACAGCCCGCTCCCGCTCGTGCCGGACGACGCCGGGGCGACGGAACCCGTGCCGCCCGGCGATCGCGTCGATGGTCCGGCATCCGCCCAGCTGATCGGAGGTACCGATGCGTAGATCAAGACGGCCCGCGATCGCCGCTGCCCTGATCGCGGTCGCGCTGCTGACGGGCTGCGCCACCATCCCCGTGTCCGGACCCGTGCAGGAGGGATCGGCGGGCTCCGGCGTCGACGACGCCCTCGAACTCGACCTCATCGCCCGCGGCCCGACCAAGGGCGCGTCGAAGGAGGAGATCCTGAGGGGCTTCATCGACGCCGCGGCCACCCCGCAGGACCGCTATGCCGTGGCGCGCGAGTACCTGACCGGTGAATTCGACGACTCCTGGGACCCGGATGCCGGAACCACGATCGACGAGGGCGACGACAGGGAGTTCTCCGAACCGAGCGACCTGACCATGTCGGTGTCGGTGATGCCGCAGGCGGCCGTCGACCAGCACGGCGACTACACGGAGGACGTCCCGTCGGCGCCGATCGCGCTGCCGTACGAGTTCAAGCAGGTGCGCGGGGAATGGCGCATCAGCAAGGCTCCGCAGGGCACCCTGATCGACCGGACCACGTTCCCGCAGGTCTTCAACTCCTATCCGCTGTACTTCTGGGACCCGTCCTATGTCGACATGGTTCCCGACCTGCGCTGGTTCCCCCGCCGACTCTCCACCCCCACCCAGATCGTGCGCGAGCTGCTCGCTGGCCCGAGTGAGTGGCTCGTGGGCGCCGTGGTGTCTGCCTTCCCCGAGGGTGCCACGCTCACGGCCGACACCGTCACGGTGCTCGCGCGCGACGCCCAGGTGCCGCTCAACAGCGATGCGCTGCGCGCGGACCAGGCGACCCTGCAACGCATGCAGGCGCAGCTGAAGGAGAGCCTCTCGGGAGTCCCCACCATCTCCAGCGTGACCATCCTGAACAACGGGATCGCGCAGGACATCCCCAAGGTGGCGCCGTACGTGATCCCCCGCGTCGACTCCCGCGCGCTCATCCTCCGCGACGGCGTCTTCGGCTACCTCCCGGCATCCGACGACACCCTCGTTCCCATCGAGGGCCTCTCCGAGACCATCGCATCGATGTCGCCGACGGCGGTGACTGTCGGGGACAGCAGGTCGGCCGCGGTTCTCGCGGACGGCGTCGTGTACAGCGTGCGCAAGGGCGACGAGCCGGTGTTCCTGGATGATCGTCCCGACCTCATCGCCCCCTCCATCGACACGGCCGGCTATGTCTGGACCGTTCCCGGGGACGATCCCGGCGCCATCCGCGCCTACGGCCTCGACGGGACGATGAACGAGGTCGCCACGAGTTGGCCGGACTCCACGGGCATCGTCGCCCTGAGGCTCTCGCGCGACGGAACCCGTCTCGTCGCCGAGCTCGTGAGCGAGGGACGCAGCCGTTTCGTCGCGGCCGCCATCATCCGCGACAACGGCGCACGGAAGTCCGCACCGGTGAAGCTCGGCGACTGGATCCCGTTGCCGTCGGCCGAGGGGCTGCCGCTCGACGCCTCGTGGGTCGACGATCTCACCGTGGCATCCCTCGGGAAGGCGTCGGACGGGACACCGACGATCGTCACGCAGCAGATCGGCGGCCCGAGCTCGAGGATGGATGGCACCGACACCGCCGTCAAGGTGTCGGGTGGGAACACCGTGCGCGACCTGCGGCTCCTGCTGGCCGACGGCACCCTCGAGCAGCGGCAGGGCATCGGCTGGCAACCCCGCATCACCGGGGTGCAGGTTCTGGCGACCCAGCAGAGATCCTGAGCGGGCTCCTCCCGCCGGACGTCCGGCGGGAGCGGTCCTCCCGGGTTCAGCGTGGAGGGACACCTCGCGCGCTGATCCAGCGAGAGTGGCTCCATGACCTCCAGGCTGCCGCTTCGTGTCGTGACCGAGTCCCTGCGCGACGCTCTCGCCCTCGTGCTGCCCGTCGAGTGCTGCGGATGCGGCGAGCCGGGCCGAGTGCTCTGCGCTGCCTGCAGCGCCCTCCTCGTTCCCGACGTGCACAGGGCCGACCGTGACGGACTGATCGTGCACTGCGCCCTCGACTACGACGGCGTCGCGCGAAGAGTGATCGGAGCGTTCAAGGACGGCGGGCGGCCGACCCTCGCCGGAGCTCTCGGTTCCGCCCTGCGTGAGGCCGTGCTGGCCGCCGTCGTGGAGGCCGATCCCGACGTGACGTCGGCACGGGTGCACCAGGACGCCCGTGGCATCGAGATCGTCGCCGTGCCATCGTCGCGCGCTGCGTACCGTCGACGGGGCTTCAGCCCCATCGGCGTCACGCTCGCCTCGGCAGGGTTGCGGTCCGGTCGGCTGCTGCGCGTGGTGGGCGTGCACGCCGACCAGGCCGGTCTCGGTCGCGAGGCGCGCGGCGCCAATGTCGCGGGCGGGCTGGCCGCGCGCCGGGGCGCGTTCGGGAGACCGCATCCGCTGGCCGGACGGCGGTTCATCGTCGTCGACGACATCCTCACCACGGGGTCGACGATGCGGGAGGCCGTGCGCGCCGTCGAGGCCGCCGGCGGCACGGTGATCGGGTGCGCCGCCCTTGCCGAGACCCGTCTGCGCAGCCGTCGAGGGTAGTCCCCGTACCTGTGTGAAACAACTGGTGACATCTCCTTCAAGGCGGGATACCGTGGGCCTAAAGGCGTGAACGATTCGCCCTCGCACCAGCCGGGTGACACGCCGGACAACGGGGAGGTCGACATGGAGCTGAACATCGTCGGACGAAACGCGGGTATCACGGATCGATTCCGGGAATACGCCACGGAGAAGGCCGACAAGGTCGCCCACCTGGCAGACAGGGCCGTCGCGCTCGAGGTGAAGGTCTGCCGTCATCACGAGACGAACGGAACGAGTGGGAACGACCGCGTCGAATTGACGCTCATCGGCAAGGGACCCGTCGTTCGGGCCGAGGCCGACGGATCAGACAAGTACGCGGCATTCGACGTCGCCTACGGACGACTGCTCGAGCGAGTGCGCCGGGCGAAGGATCGTCGCAAGATCCACCGGGGCCAGCACCGCCCCACGTCGCTGCGCGAGGCGACAGACGGCGGCTTCGAGGCCATCCACATCGCGCCAGCCTCATCCGAGGTGCTCGAGCGCGTGCGCACGGGATCGATCCCCGTCGTCGACGGCGCCGAACCAGCCGGGGAACCCGAGAGCGAGTACGACTACAGCCCCGTGGTGATCCGCCGAAAGCTGTTCGCCTCGGTGCCGATGTCGATCGACGACGCCCTGTACAACATGGAGCTCGTCGGGCACGACTTCTACCTCTTCTTCGACACCGAGACCAACCGTCCGAGTGTCGTCTACCGCCGCAAGGGTTGGGACTACGGCGTGATCGGGCTCGACGAGAACGTCGAAGCGGCGAGCTGAGACGCAGCGCGCCTCGGCATCCGTTCGGGGGTCGTGGGTCAGGCGAATCTCAGTTCGCCTCCGTCTACCATTGGTAGGGTTGCCCGTTGGGTGATGACCCGCGCATCCGAGCGGATGCGAGGCGTGCGTGCACGCCGTACTGACTATCTGGAGTGCATTCGTGGCCTCAATCCTGGAAAAGGTCCTTCGCGTCGGCGAGGGGCGCACGCTCCGCCGCCTGGAGAACTACGCGAAGGCGATCAACGCCCTCGAGGACGACTTCAGGGCCCTCAGTGACGAGGAGCTCAAGCACGAGACGGTCGAGTTCCGTGAGCGCTACGGAAACGGCGAGTCGCTCGACGACCTGCTGCCCGAGGCCTTCGCCGCCGTGCGCGAGGCGGCGCGGCGCACGCTCGGCCTCCGGCACTTCGACGTTCAGCTCATGGGTGGCGCAGCCCTGCACCTCGGCAACATCGCCGAGATGAAGACCGGCGAGGGCAAGACGCTCGTCGCGACGACGGCCGCCTACCTCAACGCCATCACCAGCCGCGGCGTCCACGTGATCACCGTCAACGACTTCCTCGCCAGCTACCAGTCCGAGCTCATGGGCCGTGTCTTCCGTGCCCTCGGCATGACGACCGGATGCATCATCGCCGGGCAGACGCCCGAGGTGCGTCGCGAGATGTACGCGGCCGACATCACCTACGGCACGAACAACGAGTTCGGCTTCGACTACCTGCGCGACAACATGGCGTGGCAGGCCTCGGACATGGTGCAGCGCGGTCACTACTTCGCCATCGTCGACGAGGTCGACTCGATCCTCATCGACGAGGCCCGCACCCCGCTCATCATCTCGGGACCGGCATCCGGAGAGGCCAACCGCTGGTTCAACGAGTTCGCGTCGCTGGCCACCCGCCTCGTTCCCGGCGAGGACTACGAGGTCGACGAGAAGAAGCGCACAGTGGGTGTCCTCGAGCCCGGCATCGAGAAGGTCGAGGACTACCTCGGCATCGACAACCTCTACGAGTCGGCCAACACCCCGCTCATCTCGTTCCTGAACAACGCGATCAAGGCCAACGCGCTGTTCAAGCGCGACAAGGACTACGTGGTGATGAACGGCGAGGTGCTCATCGTCGACGAGCACACGGGCCGTATCCTCATGGGGCGTCGCTACAACGAGGGCATCCACCAGGCGATCGAGGCCAAGGAGAAGGTCGCGGTCAAGGCCGAGAACCAGACCCTCGCCACTGTCACCCTGCAGAACTACTTCCGCCTCTACTCCAAGCTCTCCGGCATGACCGGTACGGCCGAGACCGAGGCAGCCGAGTTCATGTCGACCTACAAGCTCGGAGTCGTGGCGATCCCCACGAACAAGCCGATGGTGCGCATCGACCAGTCCGACCTCGTCTACAAGAACGAGGAGATCAAGTTCGCGCAGGTCGTCGAGGACATCGTCGAGCGTCACAAGGCCGGCCAGCCCGTCCTCGTCGGTACGACCAGCGTCGAGAAGAGCGAGTACCTCTCGCGCCTGCTCGCCAAGAAGGGCGTGCGGCACGAGGTGCTGAACGCCAAGAACCACGCGCGGGAGGCTGCCATCGTCGCCCAGGCCGGGCGTCTCGGCTCCGTCACGGTCGCCACCAACATGGCCGGCCGTGGTACCGACGTGATGCTCGGCGGCAACGCCGAGTTCCTCGCCGTCTCCGAGATGAACGCCGCGGGTCTCAGCCCTGTCGACACTCCCGAGGAGTACGAGGAGAAGTGGGACGAGGTCTTCGCCCGCGTCAAGGCCACCGTCGACGAGGATGCCGCGAAGGTCGTCGAGGCAGGCGGACTCTACGTGCTCGGAACCGAGCGTCACGAGTCCCGCCGCATCGACAACCAGCTGCGCGGTCGCTCCGGGCGTCAGGGCGACCCCGGTGAGAGCCGCTTCTACCTGTCGCTCACCGACGACCTGATGCGTTTGTTCAACTCCGGTGCGGCCGAGGCACTCATGTCGCGGGGCGTTCCGGATGACGTCGCCATCGAGTCGAAGGTCGTCAGCCGCGCCATCCGCAGTGCGCAGTCGCAGGTCGAAGCCCGCAACGCCGAGATCCGCAAGAACGTGCTCAAGTACGACGACGTGCTGAACCGCCAGCGTGAGGCCATCTACTCCGACCGACGCCACATCCTCGAGGGCGACGACCTGCACGAGCGCACCCAGAAGTTCCTGGAGTCGGTCATCGATGAGGTCGTCGACCAGCACACCGGCGAGAGCACCGGAGACGACTGGGACTTCGACGCCTTCTGGGCCGAGCTGAAGACGCTCTACCCCGTCGGAGTGACCATCGACGAGGTCGTGGCCGAGGCCGGGGCGAAGGGGCGCATCAACCGCGACTTCGTTCGTCGCGAGATCCTCTCCGACGCCCGCATCGCCTACCAGAACCGCGAGGCCCAGCTCGGGTCCCCGGCCATGCGCGAGCTCGAGCGCCGCGTCGTGCTCTCGGTCATCGACCGTCGCTGGCGCGAGCACCTCTACGAGATGGACTACCTGAAGGACGGCATCGGCCTGCGCGCGATGGCGCAGCGCGACCCGCTGGTCGAGTACCAGCGCGAGGGCTTCGCGATGTTCCAGCAGATGATGGGCCAGATCCGCGAGGAGACCGTCGGCTTCCTGTTCAACCTGGACGTCGAGGTCAACCAGGGCCCCGGCGAGGTGTCGACCCCGCGCGTCGCGGCCAAGGGCCTCGGTGGCATGGAGGCTCCGGCGGAGAAGCTCAGCTACTCCGCTCCCAGCGATTCCGGCGGAGTCGAGGTGCGCAACCAGCGTGGTCAGATCCAGCAGGCTGCGACCGAGCGCGCACGCCGGCAGGTCGCAGCCTCGCAGCCGGCGCCTGCGGCCGACGAGCCGGCAGGACGTGGTGCTTTCGGGCAGAAGTCCGCCGCCCCGGATGCCGCACCGGGCAACCGCGCCGAGCGACGCGCCCAGGACAAGCGCAAGGGCTGAGCTCCCGCTCTTCTCGAGAACGAGTGCCGCCCCGCATCCGCTGCAGCGGATGCGGGGCGGCATTCGTGCGTCTACAGCACGTTGATGCTGCTGGCCCGCCAGCGGTTATCGAGGCCCTCGAGCCTGATGGCGACAGCTCGGGTGCGCGACCGGCTGTGCACCATGACGACGGCCTCGACGACGCCGTCGCGTGGTTCGGTCACGATGATGCTGCCGATCGAGATCGTCGGACGCTGCGCCTGCTGCTTCTTGACCGCACGGGCCCTCGAGGCGAGCACGACGCGCTTCAGGAGATGCCGGTAGACGTCGTCGGTGACCCACCGGCTGAGCTGGTCGAGCTCCCGAGCGCCCGCGAGCACCTCCATCACGCAGCGGGTGAGGTTCGAGAGGAGGGGCTGAGGGTCGGGCAACGACCTGCGCGGGGTCGGCTGAGCCCCGAAGAAGTCATCGTCGAGATAACGACCGAGTGCGGTCGCTCCGATGAGAGGCGCCGGTGACGAAGACGGCACTGCTGCGTTCTCGTCCGGCGTCGGGGGACGTGCTGGATCTGGGCTCATGGCGCCGCTTCCAGGATTCGGGACCGGGTGGGCTCACCCCCGTCCGGGGGTGCCTGGGGAGACTCAATCATGATGAAGCCTCAGTTGTCCAGTCTCACCTCGTCGCTGTGGACAACTCCCGTGCCGCCCCGGGGGACTGGCTAACGTTCCGCACATGCGCTTCGACGACCTGTTCGACGACCTCGAGGGCCAGCTCGAACAGGAGTTGCACGCCGAGGAGGCCGACCTGCGCATCGAGGAGGAGCGCCTGCGGCTCGGCAGGCTCGGACTGCGCGACAGGCTGATGGCGCTGGCCCGGGAGCGGCCGACGGGCGCGGTCACCGCGCTGCGGCTCGAACTCGTCGGGGGAACCGTCATCGTGGTGCGTCCGAGGACGTTCGGGAAGGACTGGCTGGCCGGCGATCTCATCGACGGCTCGCCGTGGCATCCGCAGGGCATAGTCCCGCTCGCCGCCATCGCCGCCCTGGTGCTCGACAGGGCGCAGGTCGACCCCAGCCTCGAACCGTCTGGCGCGACGCGGGATCGCCTGATCGATCGCATCGGCCTCCCGTTCGTCCTGCGCGATCTCGGGCGGCGTCGCAGCTCCGTCGAACTGGTCACGGCGACGGGCTCACTGCATGGAACCATCGACGGGGTGGGCCGCGACCACCTCGACCTCGCCGTGCACGAGGCGGGCACTCCGCGCCGCGATCGGGCCGTGCGTCAGTACAGGGTCGTCCCGTTCGCCCACGTGCGTCTCGTGCGCCTCGTCGGCTGAATCGCGCTCACTCGGCCTCGGGTTCCGGCTTCTGCCGCAGGATGCGCCCCTCGGAGAGCTCGGGGATGTCGGCGTAGGCCGATTCCTGCCACAGCGACATGCGCCGCGCCTCCTCGTACTGGCCTTCGATGAAGGCCTCGAGCACGACCCTCTCCACGCGCCAGGCGCTGCCGACCCTGATGGCGGGCAGCTCGCCGGTGCGCACGAGCTCCGCGGCCTCGGCGACCGTGATCGCGAGGATCTCGGCGGTGTCGGCGAGCGAGAGGAATCGCGCGACGTCGCCATCGGGAGGTACGGGGGGCATCTGACCATTATCGTCGCCGTCGTCCCGTCGACAGCCCGCGGGACGCCTTGTGGATAACTCCCGCCCGCGACTCGGGGGACTCGGCATGATCGGGGACGGGCTCCGACGTCGGAGATCCGGGGAGGGTGCTCATGGGGGTCGCAGCCACGCGGGCCGGCTCCCGCTCGTTCTGGATCGACCCTCGATTCATCGTCGGGCTCGTCCTGGTGCTGGGTTCCGTGATCGGCGTGTACGCCGTCATTGCAGCCGCCGACCGCACGACCGAGGTCTACGTGGCCCGCGATGCGCTCGTCGTCGGCCAGGCCGTCGACGCCGACGACCTCGTCATCACCAGCGTGCGCCTCGGGGACGGCGCCGACGTCTACCTGGCCGCGACCGCCCCACCGGCCGACGGTCTCGTCATGACCCGCTCGGTGCTCGCCGGCGAGATGATCCCGGCGTCCGCCGTGTCGACGACGACGCAGGCCGGGCTCACCAGCGTGGTGGTGACAGTGAGCGGGCGCCTGCCCGAGAGCGTTGCGACTGGCTCCGTCGTCGACCTCTGGGCGGCGCGGGCCTCGAAGGCTGACGGGTTCGATCCGCCGGTCGTCCTGGTTCCCGGCGCGACCGTGGCCGCGGTGCGCGAGGCCGACGGCTTCCTCGCCGACGGCGACGGCCGGGCCGTCGAACTGCTCGTGCCCCGCGATGACATCGCCCTCGTGCTCGAGGCCATCGCCGACGACGACGCCCTCTCCGTCGTGCCCGGGGACGGCTGAGCATGGCCGCGATCGTCCTGATGCTCGATCGGGCCGTCGAGGACGCCCTGCTCGCGGACGTGATCGAGCACGGCCACTCGGTCGTGGCCAGGGCGGCGTCAGCCCGGGAACTCCTGCCCATCCTCGACGGCCTGCAGTTCGACGTCCTCGTCGCGTCGGCGGCAGGCATCACCAGCGAGCTCCTCGCCGTCTGCGATCGCCGGGGAGTGCGGGTGATCGCCATCGCGGCGAACGACGGCGCACGCCGCCATGCCGCAGATGTCGGTCTCCTCGAGGTGCTCGACGCCGACGCCGGCTGGGACGACGTCGAGAACATGCTGGGTCACAGGGGGCCGCCGCCGGTCGGCCTGCCGGAACCGCTCGTCGACAGGGGCGTGTCGGGCGTGATCGCCGTCTGGGGACCCACCGGCGCCCCGGGTCGCACCACACTGGCCGTCAACGTGGCTGCCGAGATCGCGGCACGCGGGTACTCGGTGCTGCTCGCCGACATCGACCCGTACGGCGGTACGGTCGCGCCGATGCTCGGACTGCTCGACGAGGCCCCCGGGTTCGCCGCCGCCTGCCGTCTCGCGGGCGCCGACAGCCTCACCCGGGCGGAACTGGATCGCATCGCCCAGCGCTACGGCAACCGGGACAGCTCCTTCCGGGTACTGACCGGCATCAGTCGTGCCACGCGCTGGCCGGAACTCGGAGGAAGCCGCGTGACGGCGGTGCTCGACGCCTGCAGGCGCTGGGTGGACGTCGTGGTGATCGACACCGGGTTCAGCCTCGAGTCCGACGAGGAGATCTCGAGCGACCTGTTCGCCCCGCGGCGGAACGGCGCCACCATCGCCGCCCTGCGCGCGGCCGACCACGTCATCGCCGTCGGAGGTGCCGACCCGATCGCGCTTCCGAGGTTCCTGCGCGGCTACGCCGACCTGACCGAGGCCATCGAGCCGATCAGGGTCAGCGTCGTGATGAACAGGCTGCGCGCCAGCGCCTCGGGCGTGGGGGCTGCCGGCCACGTGCTCTCGACCCTGCGCCGCTTCGGGGGCATCGAGGGGGCCGATATCGTGCCAGACGACCGACGCGGCGTCGACGCGGCCGTGCTGGCCGGCGCCACGCTCAGGGAGGTGTCACGGCGGTCGCCTGCGAGGCTCGCCATCGAGCGGTTCGTCGAGGACCGGGTACTGCCGACGCCGGATGCGGCACCCCGACGCACCCGGTGGCGGACGCGCTCGGCATCCGCTGCAACATCCGCTGCTCCCTCGATCGCGGGATCCGGTCCGGCGTCCGGACGCTGAGTCATCCCCGCTACGCTGGGAATCGTGTCGACGCTCAGTGATCTCGTACTCGCGCAGGGGCGCGGCAGCCAGGCCGATGTGGATTGGCTGCACATGCTCGTGGCCGACGGTCAGCTGATCGCCGACCTCGCCTTCGCCGACCTGGTCGTCTGGGTGCCGACGGCGGCCGGCAGCTTCGTTGCGGTGGCGCATGCGCGCCCATCGAGCGCCGCGACCCTGTTCTACCGCGACTTCGTCGGGCAGGAGATCAGGCAGGAGTGGGTCGCCCAGGTCACCGAGGCCTTCGAGACTGCACGCATCGTCGACTCGTCGACCCCGGCCTGGTACGAGGAGACGCCGACGCGGGTGCGGGCGGTCCCCGTGATGCGTCGGCTCTCTCCGACCGGCTCGAGCATCACCGACGAGCCGATCGCCGTGCTCACCCGGCACACCAACCTCAGCGAGACGCGCACCCCGAGCCGTCAGGAGCTGACGTTCAACGAGTGCGCCAACGACCTGTCGGCGATGATCGCCTCGGGCGACTTCCCCGATCTGGGCGCTCCCACGGGTCCGCGCCGGGGTGCGCCCCGCGCCTCCGACGGCCTGATCTGCCTCGATGTCGACGGCACGACGACGTTCGCGAGCCCCAATGCGCTGTCGGCCTTCAACCGCATGGGCTTCGCCGACGAACTGGAGGGCGAGTCACTCGCCGAGGTCACCACGCGGGTGCTGAGCGGGTCCCTCGTCGCCGACGAGTCGCTTCCCCTCGTCGTCACCGGCCGAGCGCCGTGGCGGACGGACATCGAGGCCAGGGGAGTCACGGTCTCGCTGCGGGCCATCCCGATCCGCAACAGGGGAGAGCGCATCGGCGCCATCATCCTGAGCCGCGACGTGACGGAGCTTCGACACCAGGAGCGGGAGCTCATCACGAAGGATGCGACGATCCGCGAGATCCACCATCGGGTGAAGAACAACCTGCAGACCGTCGCGTCGCTGCTGCGCATCCAGGCGCGACGCACCCACTCCGACGAGGCCCGCGAGGCACTCACGCAGGCCATGCGCCGGGTGGCGGCCATCGCCGTGGTGCACGACACCCTCTCCGAGGGGCTCGCTCAGAGCGTCGACTTCGATGCCGTGTTCGATCGGGTGCTGCTGCTCATCGCCGAGGTCGCATCCGCCCACAACACGACGGTGCATCCGAAGTCATCAGGTAGCTTCGGCGTGCTGCCGAGCGAGTACGCCACGCCGTTGGCCCTGGCGCTGACGGAGCTCGTGACGAATGCCGTCGAGCACGGGCTGGCAGGACGCGAGGGCGATGTCGAGATCATCGCCTCCCGCACCGACGACACCCTGAGCGTCAAGGTGCGCGACACCGGATCGGGCCTTCCGGAGGGCAAGGTGGGCTCCGGTCTCGGCACGCAGATCGTGCGCACGCTCATCCAGGGCGAGCTGAGCGGAACGATCGACTGGCACACGGTCCTGGGGAGCGGTACCGAGGTCACCATCGACATCCCGCTGCGCTGGCTGACGAAGCCGTAGCACCGCAGTCGGACAGCAGAAACGCGCCCCCGTAAGACGAGGGCGCGTTCTGCTGTGCTGGTCTAGGAGGCGCGACGGGCGCGAGCGGCGCGGCGCTTGAGTGCGCGGCGCTCGTCTTCGCTGAGGCCACCCCAGACGCCGGAATCCTGACCGGTCTCCAGGGCGTACTGCAGGCAGATCTCGGTGACGTTGCAGCGCGAGCAGACGGTCTTGGCCTTCTCGATCTGGTCGACCGCAGGTCCGGTGTTGCCGACCGGGAAGAACAGTTCGGGGTCTGCGGTGAGGCAGGCGGCCTTGTCGCGCCAGTCCATGGGGGTGCTCCTTTGTATTGCGGGGGTGCATGGCCGTATGGCCTCAGAATGCAACGGGGGGTGAAGGTCAAGTTGCAGGAAGTAAACTCAGGAGTGAACAGCTCACGACCCTGTGAGCAAAACTTGACCTCAAATATGGTCGCATAGTAAAAGAATCGGATCAATAGTTTTGAATGGGATAACCCTGTGAATGCCCGTCCTGTTCGGGGGCCAGAAGCTGAGGATTCCCCCCAGATCCCGGTTCGGAATGGCGCGTTGATCGCGGTTCTGCGGGTGCTGCTGTTCGCTGAGGCGGCTCTCGTCATCGGTGTCGCCGTGTGGTTCCTCGTGGAACTGCTGACGGCGGAGCCGGCATCGTTCACGAGCGCCGTGGCCATCTTCGTCATCGTCGTCATCGCCGCGGTCTTCGTCACGGCGATCGCCATCGGTGCTCTCCGCAGCAGGCCGTGGATCCGCGGCGCTGCCGTCACCTGGCAGGTGCTCCAGATCGCCGTGGCCGTCGGATGCTTCCAGGGCCTCTACGCGCGACCGGATATCGGCTGGGCCCTGCTGCTGCCGTCGCTGGCCGTGATCGTGCTGCTGCTCGTCCCCGGGGTCCGGGTGGCGTTCACGCACGAGTCCGAGCGCCCCGCCTACTGATCACAGCGCGGCGTGCCCGGGAACGGATGGGCTACTTGACCGGCACCTCGATGACGGCATCGAGGACGCGCACGGTCAGCGGCTTCGTCGTCGTGGTCTTCAGCGGCGTCCAGAACACAGTGGTGTGCGGGACTAAGTCCATGGTGCACGGCTGGTCGGGCAGAGGAGCCACGCTGACCTCCACCTCGTTCCCCTCGTCCGCCGTCTTCAGCACCGAGATCTCGGTGCCGACGTACGGACAGGTGGAGCTGCCCCACAGGATCACGGCGAGTTCTCCACCGTCGTTCAGGTAGAAGGCCTGGGGAGCGCCGTCAGTGTCCTCCGGGATCTTCTCGGACGTGGTGATGTCGTCGGGGACGCCCGAGAAGTTCTCCACCGGGCTCCCGCTGGGCGTACACCCCGTCAGGAGGACGAGCAGGAGTGCGGCGCCGGCGGTGGCGATGGCGTGTCGTTTCATCTCAGGTGTCTCCCATGTCACGCAGGCGATCGAGCGTTCCGGTCGAGGCCGGCGCCTCACTGCGCCCGGCTGGTCCCCAGCGTAGCGAGAAGATCGGTCTCCACATCGGGAAATTCGTCGCGCCCCGCCGAGATCAGTCGATGCCGAGCTTGCGGCGCAGCATCGAGATGTGCCCGGTCGCCTTGACGTTGTAGAGGGCGTGGCTGATGACGCCGGCCTCGTCGATCACGAAGGTCGAGCGCAGCGTCCCCGTCACGATGCGACCGTAGGAGTTCTTCTCGCCCCACGTGCCGTAGGCGCGGTGCACGGCGAGGTCCTCGTCGGAGAGGAGGGGGAAGGGGATCGAGTCCTCCTCCTGGAACCGCTTCAGCTTCTCGACGGCGTCCTTGGAGATGCCGAGCACCTGATACCCGGCTCCGGCCAGCGATGCGAGATTGTCGCGGAAGTCGCACGCCTGCGTGGTGCATCCGGGAGTCATCGCCTCGGGGTAGAAGTACACGATGACCCGACGTCCCGCGTAGTCGGCGAGCGAGACGGGCGAGCCGTCCTGGTCGAGGAGGGTGAAGGCGGGGGCTGTGTCGCCGGTCTGCAGGCGGAACGGTTCGGTCATTCCTCCATCCTCGCGCACCGGAGCGACGGGCTAGAACGTCGGTCGCTCGGAGAACGTCGTCAGCAGCCGCTGGAGGGAGTCGAGGC
The DNA here is from genome assembly GCF_001425325.1 of Leifsonia sp. Root1293. NCBI lineage: Bacteria > Bacillati > Actinomycetota > Actinomycetes > Micrococcales > Microbacteriaceae > Leifsonia > Leifsonia sp. Root1293. The sequence goes on from NZ_LMEH01000001.1 coordinate 183,440, forward strand.
GAGCGACGCCCTGTTCGCCCAGCTCTCCTGCGGCCACCGCCTCGTTGATGGCGCAGTCCGGAGCATCGGGGAGGTGCGTGCAGCCACGCGGACAGCGCTGCGCGATGGCATCGAGGTCGGTGAACGACTTGAGGATGTTCGCCGTGTCGACATGGCCGAGTCCGAACGAGCGCACTCCGGGGGTGTCGATGGCCCAGCCGCGGCCGGCCGGCACATCGATGCGCAGCGACACCGTCGACGACGAGGTGTGCCGACCGCGACCTGTGACGGTGTTGACGACGCCTGTCGCCCGGTTCGCGTCGGGGACCAGGGCGTTGACGAGAGTGGACTTTCCGACGCCGGAGTGGCCGACGAACACGGTCTCGTGGCCGATGAGGTCTGCCGTGATGAGGTCGAGCGGGATGTCGTCGCTGCGGCTCGTGAAGACCGTGAGGCCGAGGCCGGCGAAGTTCGCGAGGAACTCGGTCGGGTCGGCGAGGTCGGTCTTCGTGACGACGAGCATCGGGCGGATGCCGGCGTCGTACGCGGCGACGAGGTAGCGGTCGACGAGGCGCACTCGCGGCTCGGGATTGGCGGCCGCGACCACGATGAGCATCTGATCGGCGTTGGCGACGACGACGCGCTCGATGGCATCGGTGTCGTCGGCGCTGCGCCGCAGCAGCGTCGTGCGCGGCTGGATGCGCACGATGCGGGCGAGGGTGCCCTCGTCACCGGTCGAGTCCCCGACGATGTCCACGCGATCACCGTTGACGACGGGTTGCTTGCGGAGCTCCCGCGCACGGGCGGCCGTGACCACGTGCTCGGTCTCGAGGTTCTCGTCGACGAGTACGGTGTAGCGCCCGCGGTCGACTCCGAGCACCCGGGCTGTGATGGCCTGCGCGTAGGCGGGCCTGGTCTTCGTGCGCGGTCGGTTGGCCTTCGGATTCGGGCGCACGCGGATGTCGGCCTCGTCGAACTCCGGCTCGTCCTCGTCGTCGTCGGTCTCCCACCAACTCATGCCAGGGGATCCGTCCCGGGTTCGGGGAGGTCGACGCTGGTGTCCGAAGTGGCCATTGCCGCTGCATCCGTGCCGAGCATGGCGTGCCAGAGCTGGGGGAACTGGGGGAGCGTCTTCGCCGTCGTCGCGATGTCGTGGATCTCCACGCCGGGCACGGCGAGGCCGATGATGGCTCCCGTCGTCGCTATGCGGTGGTCGGCGTAGCTCTTCCAGACGCCGCCGTGAAGTGGTGCCGGCTCGATGCGCAGCCCGTCCTCCAGCTCGGTCACCCGTCCCCCCAAGCCGTTGATCTCGGCGGCGAGGGCGGCGAGTCTGTCGGTCTCGTGGTGACGGATGTGGCCGATGCCCGTGAACTCGCTCGGCCCGTCGGCGAGGGCTGCCAGGGCGACCAGGTTCGGAACCAGCTCGCCGCCGGTCGACAGGTCGAGGGTGACTCCGCGGATGCCGTCTCCTCCGGTGACGGTGACGCTGTCACCGGTGCGCTCGACCGTCGCTCCGAACAGGGGGAGCAGGTCGAGCAGGTCGTTGCCGACCTGCGTCGTCTCAGCGGGCCAGCCCGGGATGGTGATGCTGCCGCCCGTCACGAGGGCAGCGGCGAGGAAGGGCGCCGCATTGGAGAGGTCGGGCTCGATGGCGACATCGGCCCCCGCCACGGCACCCGGCGCGACGATCCAGTGGCCGAGCTCCGGTTGCTGCACGACGACGCCGCGCTGCGCGAGCGTGGCGATCGTCATCTCGATGTGCGGCTGGCTGGGAAGGCGTTCGCCGTCATGACGCAGATCGAGGCCGTCGTCGAATCGGGCGGCCGCCAGGAGCAGGCCCGAGACGAACTGACTGGTGAGCGTCGCATCGATCGTGATCGCGCCGCCGGCGACATGGCCGCTGCCGTGCACGGTGAACGGAAGCGCGGCGCGGGAGTCGTCGTTGATGTCGACGCCGAGCTCGCGGAGAGACGAGATGGTGGTGGCCATCGGCCGACGACGTGCACCCTCGTCACCGTCGAAGGTCGTCGGGCCGAGGGCCAGGCCGGCGACGGGCGGGAGGAAACGCATGACGGTTCCTGCGAGCCCGCAGTCGATGGTGGTGGAGCCGGTGAGCTCGTCAGCCGGCGTGATGACGAGGTCGGGGCCGAAGTCGCCGCCACCGGGCGTCTCCTCGACGCCGACGCCGAGGGAGCGGAGGGCCTCGATCATCAGGGCCGTGTCGCGGGAGTGCAGGGGCGCTCGCAGGCGGGAGGGGGACTCCGCCAGTGCCGACAGGACGAGTTCGCGGTTGGTCAGCGACTTCGACCCGGGAAGGGCGACCACGGAGTGCACGCCGGCGGTCGCCACGGGGGCGGCCCAGAGCACGTCGGGGTCGTCTGGGCTTTCATCGCCGTAGGGATTGAAGTCCGGTGCGGAATATCGCGAGATGAGCATCGGTTATCACGATAGTCGGTGAAGAAAAGACGGATGGAGGCATCAGTGAGTGTGACAGGCGTGCTCGAGCGCGATTCGGCAGTGGCCGTATCGGTCTCCCCGTCGACCCTCACCGAGCGTCAGCATCTAGGATGGCCGGTGATGAATCCGGAACCAGTCGAGGAATCCGAGCCCGCCCTCGGAACACTGTTCGAGCAGCAGGCCCTGCCGTTCATGGACCAGCTGTACGCAGCGGCCATGCGCATGACCAAGAACCCGGCCGACGCCGCGGATCTTGTCCAGGAGACCTTCGTGAAGGCGTTCGCAGCCTTCAAGCAGTTCGAACAGGGCACCAATCTGAAGGCATGGCTCTACAGGATCCTGACCAACACCTTCATCAACACCTACCGCAAGAAGCAGCGTGAGCCCTACCAGGGCACGATCGACGAGCTCGAGGACTGGCAGCTGGGCGGTGCCGTCTCGACGACGGCCATGTCGAGCCGGTCGGCCGAGGCCGAGGCGATCGACCATCTTCCGGACAGTGCGGTGAAGGATGCCCTCCAGGCCATTCCCGAGGACTTCAGGCTGGCGGTGTACCTCGCAGACGTCGAGGGCTTCGCGTACCAGGAGATCGCCGACATCATGAAAACCCCGATCGGCACAGTGATGAGCCGCCTGCACCGTGGCAGGCGAATGCTTCGCGAGTCGCTTGCCGAATACGCGGCGGAGCAGGGCATCGGCACGACGCCCCCCGCCCAGACCAGGAGCAGCAGATGACCGACTGTGGATGCGACAAGGCCAAGGCCGAACTCGAGGAGTACCTGCACAACGAGTTGTGCAGCGCTGACGCGCAGGACATCAGGGACCACCTGGCGAACTGCCCGGACTGCACGTCCGAGCACCACGTGGGCCGGGTGCTGACCGAGGCCGTCCAGCGCGCGTGCAAGGAGACGGCTCCCGAGGAACTGCGTGCGCAGGTGCTCGAGAGCCTGCGCTCGCTGCAGTCGACGCACTAGTCCTCTCCGTCCCGCCGTCGGACACCGACCACTGAGGGAAAACTCGTTTCGTCACAGAGAAGCTAACTCGGTTAGCATTGCCTCGTGAGTCCTTCGAAGAAAACCGCGTCAGCGTCGCCCTCCCGAGTTCCGGTGTGGTTGAGGGCGACCCTCCCCGCCGTGCTGATCCTGATCTGGTTCGGCCTGTTCGGGGCCGGTGGCGCATCGTTCGGCTCACTCAGCACCGTCGTGGAGAACGACCAGTCCCAGTTCCTCCCGGCCGACTCCGAGGCCACGCAGGTGCAGGAGCTCCAGGAGGGCTTCCGCGACGCCGACGTCATCCCGGCGATCGTCGTCTACCAGCGCGACGGCGGGTTGACGGATGCCGACGACTCGGCGATCGACGCCGACGCGGCGGCCTTCCAGGACATCGACGGCGTCATCGCCGACGGCGTCTCACCGGCCGTGGTCTCCGAGGACGGCGAGGCTGCCGAACTCTTCGTGCAGATCGATGCGAGCGCCGAGACCAAGGACGTCGTCGGAGAGATGCGCGACCGCATCGCCGACACCGCCGTCGACGGGCTCACGGCATCCGTCACCGGACCGGCCGGATTCACCACCGACCTGGCAGGAGCCTTCTCCGGCATCGACGGGATCCTGCTCGGCGTCGCCCTGCTGGCCGTCTTCATCATCCTGATCATCGTGTACCGCTCGCCGCTGCTTCCGGTGATCGTGCTCGGCACCAGCCTCTCCTCGCTCTGCGCGGCGGTGCTCGCTGTCGTCTCGCTGGCCAAGGCCGACATCCTGCTGCTGAACGGCCAGACGCAGGGCATCCTGTTCATCCTCGTGATCGGCGCGGCCACCGACTACTCGCTGCTCTACATCTCGCGCTACCGCGAGGCGCTGCACATGCACGAGCGCAAGTGGGATGCCACCATCGCAGCGCTCAAGGGCGCATGGGAGCCGATCCTGGCGTCGGGCGGCACCGTGATCGCCGGTCTGCTCATGCTGCTCTTCAGCGAGTTGAACTCCAACAAGATCCTCGGGCCCGTCGCCGCCATCGGAATCGTGTTCGCCGTGCTCGGATCGTTGACCCTCCTGCCGGCGTTGCTCCTCTGGGCCGGCCGCGTCGCCTTCTGGCCGGTTCGCCCGAAGGTGGCCGCCCACACGGCGGCCGATGACGAGATCGCGAAGAAGGGCGTCTGGCCGTGGGTCGCACGCCTCGTCGCCCGGCGCCCGCGTCTGATCTGGATCGTCTCGACCCTCATCCTGATCGTGCTCTCGCTCGGCGTGACCCAGTTGAAGGCCGACGGCGTTCCCACCAGTGAGTTCGTGCTCGGTGAGTCGCAGGCTCGCGACGGACAGGCCGTCCTCGGCGAGCACTTCCCGGGTGGATCGGGAACCCCGGCCGTGATCATCGCACCCGAGGACTCGCTCCAGGAGGTCGCCGACATCGCCCTCGGTACCGACGGAGTCTCCGACGTGACGGTGATCTCGGAGGACTCGCCGAGCGGGTCGCTCCCCGTGACAGCGGACGGCATCCAGCCCCTGGGCCCTCCGGGCACCCCCGCGGGAGAACCCACCGTCGTCGACGGGAACGTGCAGCTGAACGCCACGCTCGACTACGCCAGCGACTCGGACGATGCCGAGGCCGTCGTCGCCGACCTGCGCGACCAGCTCGCCGACGTCGGCACCGACGCGGATCCCGTGCTCGTCGGCGGCGCCACCGCTGTGGCGCTCGACACCAAGAACGCGGCCATCAACGACCGCAACCTCATCATCCCGCTCGTGCTCGGCGTCATCCTGCTGATCCTGATGCTGCTGCTTCGCTCCATCGTCGCTCCGCTGCTCCTCATCGGCACGGTCGTGCTCTCGTTCGGTGCGGCCCTCGGTGTCTCTGCGGTGGTGTTCAACACCGTGTTCGGCTTCGCCGGGGCCGATCCGACGGTTCCTCTGTTCGGCTTCGTCTTCCTGGTGGCCCTGGGCGTCGACTACAACATCTTCCTCATGACACGGGTGCGCGAGGAGTCGATGCTGCACGGCGCTCGCGAGGGTGTCCTGCGCGGCCTCGTCGTGACCGGCGGCGTGATCACCTCGGCCGGACTGGTGCTGGCCGCCACCTTCGCCGCACTCGGCGTCGTGCCCATCCTGTTCCTGGTGCAGTTGTCGTTCATCGTGGCGTTCGGCGTGCTGCTCGACACCTTCCTCGTGCGGTCGCTGCTGGTGCCGGCACTGTCCTACGACATCGGTCGGGCGGTGTGGTGGCCGTCGAAGCTCTCGCGCGCCGAGCAGCCGGACACAGTCGCGCGGCGATAGATTCGCTCCCATGAGCTCCCGCGTCGTCGCCATCGTCTTCCGCCTCCTGGTCGCCGCGCTGTCGCTGACGGCCGTGGGGGTGCAGTTCTTCGCGGTGACGATTCCCCAGGGTCACAGCATCCTGAACTTCTTCAGCTACTTCACCAACCTGTCGAACATCATCGTGAGCGTGGTGCTCATCGTGAGTGCCCTCAGGTTGGCTCGGGGAGTCCCGGCCAGCACAGCGGATGTCGCCGTGAGGGGAGCGTCCGTCGTCTACATCGTCTTCGTCGGCCTCGTGTTCAACACCCTGCTGCGCGACGTCGAACTCGGCGGCCTCTTCCCGTGGGTGAACGCTGTCGTGCACTTCATCGTGCCGATCGCCGCTCTCGTCGACTGGGTCGTGTGGCCGCCGCGGCGCCCACTGCCCTGGCGGGTCGTGTTCGCCTGGATGATCTTCCCGGCGGCCTACGTCGCCTACTCGCTGATCCGTGGTGCTGCGATGGGCTTCTACCCGTACCCATTCTTCAGCCCCGTGCTGCAGGACGGGTACGGGGGAGTGGCCGCCTACTGCGTCGGCATGCTGGTGGGGTTCCTGGTCCTGGCCGTGCTCATCCGCTGGCTGGGCAACGCCCTCGGTGCGCGGCGGGTGCGGCGGGAGGCATCCGTCGCCTGATCCTCGGAACGAGGCAGAGACAGAAGCGAGAAGCACGAGAAGAGGCCGGCCCCGAACGGGACCGGCCTCTTCTCATACCGGGCGCAGCGTGCCCGGCTACAGCGTGAGCGCCTGCTTGATGAGCTCGGCCTGCTCGACGGCGTGACGCTTCGCCGACCCGGCAGCAGGAGCCGCGGATGCGGGACGCGAGATGACGCCGACAGGCCGGGGACCCAGCTTGCTGGTCTCGAGGATGAAGTACGGCCAGGCACCCTGGTTCTCGGGCTCGTCCTGGATCCAGTACAGCTCGGCGTTCGGGTACTGCGCGGCGACGTCCTTGATCTCCGTGGCAGGCAGCGGGTAGTACTGCTCCAGGCGCACGAGCGCGATCTCGGGGTTCGGGTTCTTCTCGAGCTCGGAGCGCAGGTCGTAATAGACCTTGCCCGCCATGAAGAGAACGCGCTTGACTGCCGCCTTGTCGTCGATGCGGACGTCGTCGATCACAGGCTCGAACCGGCCACTGGTGAAGTCGGCGATCTCGCTGGTCGCACCGCGCAGGCGCAGCATCGCCTTCGGCGTGAACACCACGAGCGGACGACGCGGGCGCATGTAGGCCTGTCGACGCAGCAGGTGGAAGTACGACGCCGGAGTCGAGGGGCGCGCCACCGTCATGTTGTTCTCGGCGCAGAGCTGCAGGAAGCGCTCGATGCGCGCCGACGAATGGTCGGGTCCCTGTCCCTCGTAGCCGTGCGGGAGGAGGAGCACCACGCTCGAGCGCTGGCCCCACTTCTGCTCGGCGGAGGAGATGAACTCGTCGATGATGGTCTGGGCGCCGTTGGCGAAGTCGCCGAACTGCGCCTCCCACAGCACCAGGGCATCCGCCCGCTCGACGGAGTAGCCGTACTCGAAGCCCATGGCCGCGTACTCGCTGAGCAGCGTGTCGTAGATCCAGAACCTGGCCTGGTTCTCCGACAGGTTGGCCAGTGGCAGCCACTCCTGGCCGTTCGTGCGGTCGTGCAGCACGGCGTGGCGCTGCACGAAGGTCCCGCGGCGCGCGTCCTGCCCGGCGAAGCGGACGGGAGTTCCCTCGGTGAGCAGGGAGCCCAGCGCCAGCAGCTCTCCGAAGGCCCAGTCGACCCCGCCGTTGCGGCTCATGTCGAGGCGCTTCTGCAGGAGCTGCTGGAGCTTGTTGTGCACCGTGAAGCCCGATGGCTTGTTGTTGAAGGCGTCGCCGATGAGGTGGACGACCTGCTCGGACACGCCCGTGGTCTCGGGCTCGCCGGATGCGTCGCTCTGGTCGTCCTCGCTGATGGCGGTCAGCGGGGTGGTCTGGGCGGCGTGCGTCTCCTGGAAGGCGCGCTCGAGGCGGTCCTGGAAGTCCGCGTGAGCCTGCTCGTACTCCTCCTCGGTGATGTCACCGCGACCGACGAGGGCCTCGGTGTACAGCTTGCGGACGCTGCGCTTGGCCTCGATCAGATTGTACATCAGCGGCTGCGTCATCGAGGGGTCGTCACCCTCGTTGTGGCCGCGGCGACGGTAGGAGATCAGGTCGATGACCACGTCGCGGTGGAATTCCTGGCGGTAGGCGTAGGCGAGCTGGGCCACCCGCACGACGGCCTCAGGGTCGTCGCCGTTGACGTGGAAGATCGGCGCCTGGATGGTCTTGCCGACATCCGTCGAGTAGATCGACGTGCGGCCCTCGGTCGGCGGCGTGGTGAAGCCGACCTGGTTGTTGACGACGAGGTGGATGGTTCCGCCCGTGCGGTAGGCGCGGAGCTGCGACATCTGCATCGTCTCGACGACGACGCCCTGACCGGCCATGGCCGCATCGCCGTGGATGAGGATGGGCAGCGTCGAGAAGGTGCCGACGGGCTTGCGGTCCTGCTTGGCGCGCACGATGCCCTCGAGCACCCCGTCCACCGCCTCGAGGTGCGACGGGTTCGCGGCGAGGTAGACGCCGATCTCCTCGCCGTTGGCGCCGGTGAAGGTGCCCTCGGTGCCGAGGTGGTACTTGACGTCACCCGATCCGGAGCCGGCCATGTGGCCCTCGAACTCCTGGAAGATCTGCCCGTAGGTCTTGCCGGCGATGTTGGTGAGCACGTTCAGGCGGCCGCGGTGGGCCATGCCGATGGCGACCTGGTCGAGGCCGTCCTCGGCCGCGCCCTGCAGGATCTGGTCGAGGAGAGCGATCGTGGACTCGCCGCCCTCGAGGCTGAAGCGCTTCTGCCCGACGTACTTGGTCTGCAGGAAGGTCTCGAATGCCTCGGCCTCGTTGAGCTTGCCCAGGATGCGCATCTGCTCGTCGTGCGTCGGCTTCTCGTACTTGCGCTCCACCTGAGCCTGCACCCACGCGCGCTGCGCCGGGTCCTGGATGTGCATGTACTCGATACCCGTGGTGCGGCAGTACGAATCCCGGAGCACGCCGAGGATGTCGCGCAGCAGGGCGGAGCGCTTGTCTCCGAAGCCGCCGGTGACGAACTCGCGGTCGAGGTCCCAGAAGGTGAGGCCGTGGCTGGAGATGTCGAGGTCGGGGTGCGAACGCTGCACGTACTCGAGCGGGTCGATGTCGGCCATGAGGTGGCCGCGCACGCGGAAGGCGTTGATGAGCTCCTGCACGCGAGCGGTCTTGTCGATCGCGCTGGCGATGTCGACGCTGATGTCGGGCGCCCACTCGATGGGCGCGTACGGGATGCGCAGCGCCGCGAAGATGTCGCTGTAGAAGGTGCGCTTGCCGGTCAGCAGTTCGTGCACGATCTTCAGGAACTCACCGGACCCAGCGCCCTGGATGACGCGGTGGTCGTAGGTGCTGGTCAGGGTGATGGTCTTGCCGATGGCGAGGCCAGCGAGCGTCTTCTCGCTCGAGCCCTGGAACTCGGCAGGGTACTCGAGGGCGCCGGCGCCGATGATGCAGCCCTGGCCGCGCATGAGGCGGGGGACCGAGTGCACGGTTCCGATTCCGCCGGGGTTGGTCAGCGAGATCGATGCGCCCGAGAAGTCGTCGGCGGTGAGCTTGTTCGCACGCGCCCGGGACACGAGGTCCTCGTAGGCCGAGAGGTACTCGCCGAAGGTCATGGTGTCTGCGCGCTTGATGGCCGGAACCAGGAGGGCGCGTGAGCCGTCGGGCTTCGGGATGTCGATCGCGATGCCGAGGCCGACGTGTGCGGGCTTCACGATCGACGGCTTGCCGTCGACATCGGCGTAGTAGACGTTCTGGCTCGGGAAGTCCTTGAGCGCCTGGATCAGCGCCCAGCCGATGAGGTGGGTGAAGGAGATCTTGCCACCGCGCGAGCGCTTCAGGTGGTTGTTGATGACGATGCGGTTGTCGATCATCAGCTTGGCTGGAATGGTGCGCACACTGGTCGCCGTCGGGACGGTGAGGCTGGCGTCCATGTTGGTGGCCAGGCTCTTGGCCATGCCGCGGAGGGGGGAGACCACGTCTTCCGGGGCCTCGACGACGCCGTCCTTGATGACGGACTGAGGGCTCGTGATGGGCACGTCGGCCGGAACCGGAACGGGCTTCGGCGCAACGGAGGTGGTGCGAGCGGCCGGCTGCGAACCGATGATCGGGATGGGGGCCGTCAGCGGACGGGGCTCGGAGACTGCAGCGTCCTGGCCTGCGGGCGCTTCCGGCGCTGCCTGGGCTGCCGGCGCTGCCTGGGCGTCCTGAGCTGCCGGGGCGGCGGATGCTGCGGGCACGGGCTCCGCGGCTTCTCCCGTCGGGGGAGCCTGCTCACCGGTCGCGGCGGCTGGAGCTTCTGCTGACGCCCCGTCGGCGGCATCCGCCTTGGCCTGCATCTGGTGGTGGTAGGTCTCGAGAACCGGCCACCACGCCGGATCGACGGAGTTCTTGTCGACGACGTACTGCTCGTACATCTCGTCGACGAGCCACTCATTGGCTCCGAACTCGGCCGATGCCGTCTCGTCTGAACTTGCCCCGGTCAATTGGCTCGACACAGCCGATCGCCCACTCTCTCCGTTGATTCTCTGCAACTTGTCACCCGCCGTTCCAGACGACGAGTACGCACCGTGACAAGCCTAATCCCCTTTGTCGGCGGCTCGGTTCCCCCGAAAGAGGCATCTCGGGCTTCGAGGCTGCAGGAGACAGTGTCGAGGTCTACCGTGGGAGGCATGGAGTTCTATCGGACCGCGCCGACCCACGACCTCACCTACTCTGACGTCTTCCTCGTGCCCAGTCGTTCGGAGCTGAAGAGCCGGTTCGACGTCTCCCTGGCACCCGATGACGGCACCGCTGCGACCATCCCGGTGGTGTCGGCGAACATGAACTCCGTGACGGGCCCCCGCCTGGCCGCCACCCTCGCCCGACGCGGCGGACTCGGCGTTCTTCCCCAGGACATGAACCTGCAGGAACTGGACGCGGCCATCCGCTGGGTCAAGGACCAGCCGGTGGAGTTCGACACCCCTCTCGTCCTCAGCCCGGATGACACCGTGGCCGACGCGCTCCTCAGGGTGCCGGCAGTCCAGGGCCACGGGGTCGTCCTCAACGACCAGAGCGGCGCCTACCTCGGAGCCATCCCCGCCGCCCGTCTCGAGACTGCGCTGCCGGATGCCCGCCTCGGCGACCTGCTCCACGGCCGCATCACGGCCATCGACGCCGAGGACGTCGGTGGTGCCCGTGCCGCATTCGACCTCATGCTGGCCGCCGACGTCGAGTTCGTGCCCGTGCTCAGGCACGGCGCAGTCGTCGGCACGCTCAGCCGCAAGAGCGCCCTGCGCGGCACCATCTACTCGCCGACCCTCGACGCCGACGGACGTCTGCAGGTCGCCGTCGCGCTCGGCATCAACGGCGACATCGCCACCAAGGCGAAGGCCTTCGCGGCGGCAGGCGTCGATGTGCTCGTCATCGACACGGCGCACGGTCACCAGGCCGGCATGCTCGAGGCCATCCGCACGGTGAAGGCTCTCGGCCTCGGCCTGCCCATCGTCGCGGGCAACATCGTCACGGCCGACGCTGTGAAGGACCTCGTCGACGCGGGTGCCGACATCCTCAAGGTGGGAGTCGGTCCGGGCGCGATGTGCACCACGCGCATGATGACCGCCGTCGGTCGTCCCCAGTTCTCGGCCGTTCTCGAGACGGCTGAGGCCGCTCGCTCGCACGGCGCGCACGTGTGGGCCGACGGAGGGGTGCGCTACCCGCGCGACGTGGCGCTGGCGCTCGCCGCCGGAGCGTCATCCGTGATGATCGGATCGTGGTTCGCCGGCACCATCGAGGCGCCGGGTCAGCTCGCCGTGGACGGCGGCGGACGCCTGTACAAGGAGAGCTGGGGGATGGCGTCGACCAAGGCCGTGCGCGAACGGTTCGGTCGCCTCGACGCCTTCGACCTCGCCCGCAAGGAGCTCTTCGCCGAGGGCATCTCCTCGAGCAAGATCTACCTCGACCCGCTGCGGCCCTCCCTCGAAGACCTTCTCGACATGATCACCTCGGGGCTGCGCAGCTCGTTCACCTACGCCGGAGCCAGTTCGCTCGCCGAGTTCTCCGAGCGCGCCCTCGTCGGCATCCAGTCGGCCGCGGGCTACGAGGAGGGCAAGGCGCTGCCGGTCAGCTGGTAGCGGGCGGGCGCTTGGGCGGGGGCGAGCGGATGCCGCGCGGTCATTCCTCCGCGACGCTGTCGTTCTTTCAGGCGCGCCGGCGAGAATCGACGGCGCCGTCGGCAGCGGGCCTCCGCCTGGGCGACCTTCCACACAAGCCCGATATACTCGGCTGACAATGGATGACCCGCCCAGTAGCACCCCCGGCCATAGACCCTCGCCCGTGAACTGCGGAGGTGCTGCCCGTGTCTGAGTGGATCATGCTCGGCATCGGCCTCATCCTGACCGTCGGCACGGGCTTCTTCGTTGCCAGCGAGTTCGCGCTGGTCAACCTCGATCGGGCCGATCTCGAAGCCCGCCGCGAGCGCGGCGAGACCCGGCTCCAGATGACCATCTCGGCCCTGGCGCAGACGTCGACGCACCTCTCGAGCGCCCAGCTCGGCATCACCATCACGACGCTGCTCACTGGCTACATGTTCGAGCCCGCGATCAGCTCGCTGCTGGCTCCCACGCTCGAATCGTGGGGGATTCCGGATGCCGTCGCCACGGTCGCGTCGACCATCGTGGCCGTGACCCTGGCCACGCTGCTGTCGATGATCCTCGGCGAGCTCATCCCCAAGAACCTCGCCCTCGCGCTGCCCCTGAAGACGGCGAAGTTCGTCATCCCGTTCCAGACGATGTTCACCTGGGTGTTCAAGCCGGCGATCATCGTTCTGAACGGCAGCGCCAACGGCATCCTCCGCATGGTTGGAGTCGAGCCGAAGGAGGAGCTGTCCGGCGCGCGCACGGCCGAGGAGCTCTCGAGCCTGGTGCGCCGCTCGGCGAGCGCCGGCGTGCTGGAGCGCGACACGGCCAGCCTGCTCAACCGCACCCTGATGTTCGCCGACCACACCGCATCCGATGTCATGACGCCCCGACCGCGCCTGGTCAGCATCCAACGCTCGGAATCGGCGCATGCCGTGCTCGAGCTGGCATCCCAGACGGGTCACTCGCGGTTCCCGGTGATCGACGAGGACGTCGACGACGTCGTCGGCTTCGTGCACGTCAAGCAGGCCATGGCCGTGCCCCGCGCCCGCCGGGCCGACGTACCCGTGTCGGCGCTCCAATCCGAGGCGCTGCGCGTTCCCGAGACCATGCGCCTCGACGTGCTGCTCGCAGAGCTCCGCGGCCGCGGCTACCAGATGGCCGTCGTCGTCGACGAGTACGGCGGAACCGCCGGCGTCGCGACCCTCGAGGACCTGGTGGAGGAACTCATCGGCGAGGTCGCCGATGAGCACGACAGGTCACGCGCCGGCATCGTGCGCCGTGGCCGCGCCATCAGCTTCCCGGGCATGCTTCGCCCCGACGAGCTGCGCGAGAGCACCGACCTCATCGTTCCCGAGGACGGCACGTACGAGACCGTCGCCGGCTACGTGATGAGTGAGCTGGGTCGCCTTCCGGTCGTCGGCGACACCGTGCTCATCGAGAACGGCGAGCTGACGGTCGATCGTCTCGACGGGCGCCGCATCGACAGGTTGCGGTTCACCCCGGATGAGTCGGAAGTGATCCCGGTTGCGGATGTCGACGGTGTGAAGCCGGCGAAACCCGCCAAGCCCGCGGTGGTCGATGTCCCGGCGCGAGCCGCCGACAGGAAGGGGGCGCGCTCATGAGCGACTGGGCCGGAATCCTCTGGCTGGCCATCCTGCTGGTCGTCAACGCCTTCTTCGTCGGGTCCGAGTTCGCCGTCATCTCCGCGCGCCGCTCTCAGATCGAGCCCCTGGCGGAGAAGGGCAGCCGGCGCGCCAAGACGGCACTCTGGGCCATGGAGCACGCGACGCTCATGCTGGCGGCCTGCCAGCTCGGCATCACCGTGTGCTCGCTGGTGATCCTCAACGTCTCGGAGCCCGCCATCCACCACCTTCTGGAGGGCCCGCTGGGCCTCACCGGCTGGTCGGAGGAGGTCATCGGAACTGTCGCCTTCATCGTGGCGCTCGTCATCGTGACGTACCTGCACGTCGTGCTCGGCGAGATGGTTCCGAAGAACCTCTCGTTCACCGCCCCCGACAAGGCGGTGCTGCTCCTCGCCACGCCGCTGGTGTTCATCGCCCGGATCTTCCGTCACGTGATCGGCGCGCTCAACGCGATCGCGAACGGATCGCTGCGCCTGATCGGTGTCGAGCCCAAGTCGGAGGCGAACAGCACGTTCACCCTCGAGGAGGTGGCCACCATCGTGAGCCAGTCCAAGCGCGAGGGAGTGCTGAAGGACTCGAGCGGTGCACTGAACGCGGCTTTCGAGTTCACGACGAAGAAGGTGCGCGACGTCGCGGTTCCGCTGGAGGAGGTCGTGAGCCTTCCCGAGACCCTCACGCCGACCGAGCTCGAGCGCGCCGTCGCCAAGCACGGCTTCTCCCGCTACCTGGTGATCGACGAGGATGGGACGCCGGCGGGCTACCTGCACCTCAAGGACGTCATCGACCTCGACATCACGAGCGACGACCAGCCCGAGCGCCCGGTTCCGCCGAAGCGCATCCGCCAGCTGGCGTCGATGTACGAGGGGACCGACCTGGAGGACGCCCTGGCCTCGATGCGCCGCACCGGCGCCCACCTGGCCCAGGCCTTCGACGCCGACGGCCGCACGACGGGGGTGCTGTTCCTCGAGGACATCATCGAGGAGCTCGTCGGAGAGGTCCAGGACGCCACTCGGAGGAGCCGCTGAGTGGTGACGGGCGTACAATCGACGCGGGGCTCAACAGAAGGAATGCTCATGTTGAATGCGAAATCCGCTGCCGCCGTCCTCCCCGCAACAGACCTCGATCGCGCGCGGCAGTACTACGACGACAAGCTCGGCTGGAAGCCTGACGGCCAAGACGCCGGCGGACTCATGTACACCGTCGGCGGCACCTCCGTCTACGTGTACGAGACGACGTACGCCGGAACGGCCCAGAACACGGCCTTGATGGTGGAGGTGGACGATCTCGAGTCCGCCGTCGCGGAGCTGCGCGCGGCCGGCGTCGCCTTCTCGGACTACGACCTGCCCGGCCTCACGACCGTGGACGGAATCGCCGACCTCGACGGCGAGAAGGCGGCCTGGTTCACGGACAGCGAGGGCAACATCATCGCGCTCGGTCAGCGGACCGGCTGACTACCAGGTGCCGCCGCTCACGGCGGGCTTCGCGCGCAGGTACTGCGGCGGCCAGTAGTCCAGCTCGACACCCAGCTCCTCGGCGGCGCGCAGGGCGAAGTGCGGGTCGCGCATGAAGGCCCGGCCCAGCAGCACGGCATCCGCCTGCCCGGAAGCCACGATCGACTCGGCCTGTTCGGCGGTCGTGATCAGGCCGACGGCCGCGACGGGTACTCCGGCCGTCGTCTTGACGTATTCGGCGAACGGCACCTGGTATCCGGGACTCAACGGGATGCGCACCTTCGCGATGTTGCCGCCACTCGAGATGTCGAACAGGTCGGCTCCGGCCTCGTGCGCCCAGCCGGCCACCACGGCGGTCTGCTCCTCGTCCCAGCCGCCGTCGGCATAGTCGCTGGCCGAGAAGCGAACGAGCACCGGGTACTCCTCGCCGACGGCGTCCCGAACCGCTGCGACGATCTCGAGGAGCAGGCGGGCGCGGTTCTCGAGCGACCCCCCGTACTCGTCGGTGCGCAGGTTGCTGAGCGGCGAGAGGAACTGGTGCACGAGGTACCCGTGCGCCGCGTGGATCTCGACGAGGTCGAAGCCCGCCCGCTTCGAGCGAGCGGCGGCCTCGGCGAAGGCGTGCACGATGACGGCGATCTCGGGGCGATCCAGGCCCTCGGGTGCCGCGTACTCACCGAAGGCGACGTCGGAGGCCGACACCGTCTGCCAGCCTCCATCGGCCGGAGCCATGCTGCCGTGCTGGTCGTGACCCCATTCGGGCCAGACCGACGCCTTGCGCCCGGCGTGGGCGAGCTGGATGCCCGCCGCAGCGCCCTGGGTGTGGATGAACGCCACGATGCGCGCCCAGGCGGCTGCCTGCTGGCCGTTCCATATGCCGGTGTCCTCGTCGGAGATGCGGCCGTCGGGAACCACGGCCGACGCCTCGGCGATGACCAGGCCGGCTCCGCCCATGGCCATGGCCCCGAGATGCGCCAAGTGCCAGTCGTGGGGCACTCCGTCCTTCTTCGTGACCGAGTACTGGCAGAGCGGAGGCACCCAGAGACGGTTGCGGATCGTGAGCGAGCGCACGGTGATGGGCTGGAACAGTGCTGACAAGGGAACTCCGGAGGTCGTGGCGAGCTGTCGGACGGGATCGAGCAGGGGAACGGATGGGGTCAGGCCGCCAGCTCCTCCAGGAAGCTGCGCAGCTCACCGGCCGAGGTGAACACGTGGCCGGTGATGCCGAGAACCTCGGCGCCGGCGATGTTCTCGGCCTTGTTGTCGATGAACACCATCTCGGCCGGGGAGATTCCGAGCACGTCGAGGGTGTGACGGTAGATGGCGGCATCCGGCTTCACGAGCAGGATCTCGCCGCTCACGACGACCTGCTCGAAGAGGGGGCCGAAGGATCCGTTGCGGAAGTAGCTGGAGAAGTCGCGCCCGGCGTTGGAGAGCAGCGCCAGCCTGGTTCCGCCGGCCGCGAGGTCTTCGAGCACCGCCGCGGTTCCGGGGTTGACGCTCAGCCACCCGACGAAGTCGATCGCCCAGATGGAGTGCAGCTCGGCACGGGACCACGAGGCCCCGGTGGCTGCCGCGATGCCGGCCCAGTAGTCGGCGATGGACAGCGTTCCCTGGTCGAGGGCGTGGCGCCCGGCGTTGTATGCCGTCCAGAACGCTTCGGCCCGCTCCTCATCGATTCCGGCCACGGCGAGCAGGTCACGGCGGTTCTCGGGCGTGGGGGAGAAGGAGATCACCTCGCCGTAGTCGAAGACGACGACGCGGCCGGGCAGGTGGATGGGGTTCGAGGCTGTTCCATTCATCCTGTGCAACCTATCGTGAGAGCATGACCGGTTCCGCAGAACACCTCATCTGGACGGCTGACGACGCCCGCGAGTGGGTCGCGGTTCCGACAGCGGACGACGACAAGTACTCCCGCGGAGTGCTCGGCGTGATCACGGGATCGCACGACTACCCCGGTGCCGCCGTGCTCGGCGTGGAGGCGGCCGCGCGCACCGGGGTCGGCATGGTGCGCTACACGGGTCCGAAGGCCGTTGGCGCGGTGGTGCTGGCCCGGCGCCCGGAGATCGTGACACAGGCAGGACGCGTTCAGGCCTGGCTCATCGGCTCGGGGATGACCGCCGGCCGACGCACCTTCGTGCTCGGTGGGGAAATGCATCAGGCGCTGGTGCAGGGCCTGCCGACGGTGATCGACGCCGGTGCCCTCGACCTGACGCCCGACGCGACAGGACCCACCGTCATCACCCCGCACGCCGGCGAACTCGCCGCGATGCTCTCGCCCCGGAACACCGAGGGAACGCTCGAGCACATCCGTGCCGATGCCTCGACGTGGGCGGCCAGGGCGGCCGACGAGTTCGGCGTCACCGTTCTGCTCAAGGGATCGACCACCCACGTCGCTGCGCCGGGGTCGCCGACCTATGCCGTGACGGATGCGCCGGGCTGGCTCGCGACGGCGGGAACGGGTGACGTGCTGGCGGGCATCCTCGGCGCCCTGCTCGCCACGAACACCGAACGCATAGCCGAGGACCCGGCGCGAGCTCTGCCGGCCCTCGCCGCGACGGCGTCGTTCCTGCACTCGCGCTCGGCCGAGCTGGCCTCGGGCGGCGGCCCGATCACAGCTCTCGACGTCGCCGAGCACGTCCCGGCCGCCATCGCGCGGCTTCTGCGCGGCTGATCTCGCCTTTTCCACGGCTGCTCACGGGTCCCCCCGCGGATGCACCTAGGTGCACGTGGGTGCTGCTCACTACCGGAAGACTCGTCGAAGAGTCACAGCCGACCCATAGGGAACATGCATACGGTCGAATGGAACCGGGACCGACGGCGTGATCCCGAGCACGTCGCCCTTCGGGGCGAGCAGAAGGTGAGTACCCATGAACGCACGCATCGGAAGAACAGCGATCGCCCTCGCATCGGGAGCCGTCGTCATCGGCTCGCTCGCGGGCTGCGCCACCGACCAGTCGGCTGAGGCCGACACCGCGCCGTCCACCGACGACTCCCAGTCCTCGCAGACCACCGCGCCGTCGACGGATGCAGGTGCCGACGGGGCGTCGAGCACCTACACCGACGGCGACTACACGGCGACAGGGGAGTACTCCACTCCCGGCGGGCGCGAAGACGTTACCGTCACCGTCACCATCGCCGACGACATCGTCACGGCCGTCGACGTGACGGGATCCGCCACCAGCGGCAACTCGAAGCAGTACCAGAGTGCGTTCATCTCGGGCATCTCGACGGAGGTCGTCGGCAAGGACATCGACTCCCTCGACGTCTCGAAGGTCGCCGGCTCGTCTCTCACCAGCGGCGGCTTCAACGCCGCCATCGACACGATCCGCGACGATGCGAGCTGAGCCGGGAGCGGTGGCGTCCCTCAGCTTCGACGCGATCGGAACGGCCTGGCAGATCGACACCCCCGCACCGATCCCGGCCGCAACCGTGAGTCGGATGCAGGCGCTCATCGAGGACTTCGACCGAACCTGGTCGCGCTTCAGGTCCGACTCCCTCGTGGCCGAGGTGGCGACGACTGCCGGCGACTGGGTCTTCCCGGCGGAGGCCCCTGCCCTCGTCGGGCTCTACTCCGCCCTGCACACCGCGACGCAGGGCGCCATGTCGCCCCTCGTGGGCGGCTCCCTCACCCACCTCGGCTATGGGGCGGGCTATTCGCTCGTGCCGGGGAGCGGGAGCATCGCTAGCCCCGACTGGCAGGCGATGGACTGGGACGGCACACGACTGCGCACCGAGGAGCCGATCGAGCTCGACGTCGGTGCCGCGGGCAAGGGACTGCTCGTCGACCTGGTCGTCGAACTGCTGGAGCACGACGGCATCGAGCAGATCGTGGTCGACGCCAGCGGAGACCTGCGCCACGCCGGGGGAGACCCCGTGCGCGTCGCCCTCGAGCATCCGTACGACACGACCAAGGCGATCGGCATCGCGACACTCGCAGACGGCGCGCTCTGCGCCTCGGCGAGCAATCGCAGAGTCTGGGGATCGGGCCTGCACCATGTGCTCGACGCCCGCACCGGGATACCCGTCGACGAGGTCGTCGCCACCTGGGTGAGTGCCGACACGGCGATGCTCGCCGATGCGATCGCCACAGCGCTGTTCTTCAGCCCGGCCGAGGATCTGGCCGTCGTCGCCGAGTTCGAGCACGTGCGCATGTTCACCGATGGTCGAGCCGAGATGTCGGCGGGCTTCCCCGGGGAGCTGTTCCGATGAGGCGCCGGCTCGATTCATCGCTCGGTCGGGTGTCCGGCTATCGCCTCATGACCGTCGGCCTCAGCGCCATCGCCGTTGTGGCGTTCGTGCTCTCGGCCACGGGCCTGCTGTTCTACACGCCGACCCAGTTGGCGCTCAGTCTCGTCGTCGCCGTCGGCTCCGTCGCGGCAACGGGGTGGATCGCCGGCCGCATCGTGCACTCGCCCGCCCATCTCGAGTCGTCGGTGATCACCGGACTGCTGCTGTTCTTCCTGTTCTGGCCGACGGAGGATCCCGCCCAACTCGGCGTGCTCGCCCTCACCGGAACGCTGGCGACGGCGTCGAAGTACCTGCTCGCCGTGCGCGGGAGGCACATCTTCAATCCGGCCGCGATCGCAGCGGTCATCATCGCGTTCACGCAGCTCGGCTCGTCGGTGTGGTGGGTGGCGAACTCCTTCCTGCTTCCCGTCGTGCTGATCGCGGGCTTCCTGGTGCTCTGGCGAACCCGCCGCTTCGCCGTCGCCGGAGTCTTCGTTGCCGTCGCAGGCGCGCTCTGCACCGGACGCCTGATGCTGGAGGGAACGGATGCCGGCACGGCCGCGTGGACGGTGCTCGCGTCGTTCCCGATCGTGTTCCTGGCCGCGTTCATGCTGAGTGAGCCTCTGACCCTGCCGCCTCGGCGCTGGCAGCAGCTCATGGTGGCCGGCGTCGTCGGGGTGCTGTTCTCGATCCCGTTCGCCGTCGGCCCCTTCGCCATGACACCGGAACTCGCCCTCGTCATCGGCAATGCCATCGCGTTCGCGTTCGGCCAGCGCCGAGCCGTGAGGCTCCGGCTCGTCGAGACGCGGCATCCGACCCCGAGCATCGTGGAGTACGTCTTCGCGCCGCTCCGGCCCGTGGCATTCCGGGCCGGGCAGTCGCTCGAGCTCGCGGTTCCGCACCGCCGAGCCGATTCCCGCGGTACGCGCCGGGTCTTCAGCATCTCGTCACCGCCCGATGAGCCCGACCGCATCACGATCGCCATGCGCATGCCCGAGAAGCCGTCGACCTTCAAGCGTGCACTGGGGTCGCTCGAGCCCGGCTCCATCGTGCGAGCGACCTCCGTCGGTGGCGACTTCCTGCTGCCCGATGACGACTCGGAACCGGTGCTGCTCATCGCCGGCGGCATCGGCATCACGCCGTTCGCCAGTCAACTCGCCTCCGACAGCGTGGCCGGCCGTCGTCGCGACGTCGTGCTCGTGTACGCCGCAGGGTCGGGGGAGATCGCCTACCGGGAGGTCATCGCCGAGTCGGCGGCCGAGGTGGTCGTGCTGGGCGCAGGCGGGTCCGAGCTGCCGGACGGCTGGAGCGCGCACAGCGGTCGCGTCGATTCAGCCATGCTCGATCTCGCGGTGCCGGACTGGCGTACCCGGCGCACCTTCGTGTCGGGCTCGCCCGCCATGGTCGACAGTGTGCGATCGGCCCTCGCCCGCCGCGGCGGCCGCTCGGTGACGACGGACGCGTTCAGCGGCTACTAGAGAGCGGCGGATCCTACGCCGTGAAGCGCGCCAGGAACTCGCGGGTGCGCGGGTTCTCGGAGTGTTCGAACAGCTGTGCCGGCGGGCCGGCCTCCGCCACCACACCCTTGTCGAGGAACACGACCCTGTGGGCGACGTCGCGGGCGAAGGCCATCTCGTGCGTCGCCATCAGGATGGTGGTGCCCCCGCGCCCGAGCTCGCGCACGAGGTCGAGAACCTCGCCGACGAGCTCGGGGTCGAGGGCGCTCGTGATCTCGTCGAGCAGCAGGAGCTCGGGATCGGTCGCGATGGCGCGCACGATGGCCGCGCGTTGCTGCTGGCCGCCCGAGAGCCTGTCGGGGAAGTCCTTGGCCTTGTCAGCCAGCCCGATGGAGGCGAGCAGCTCGAGGCCACGTCGCTCGGCATCCGCCCGGGAGGTACCGTGCACCGCCCGGCTCGCCAACGTCACGTTGTCGAGAACGCTGAGGTGCGGGAACAGGTTGAAGTGCTGGAACACCACGCCGATGCGCGAACGGATGCGGTCGGCACGTGCCCGCGGGTCGCTGATGTCGTCGTCACCCAGGAAGATCTGCCCGTCGTCGATCTGCTCCAGCAGGTTGGCCGTGCGCAGCAGCGTGGACTTGCCCGAGCCGCTGGCGCCGATGAGCGCGACGATCTCGTGGCGATGCACGGTGAGGTCGATGCCGCGGAGCACCTCGGTGCCGTCGAAGGACTTCCGGATGCCGACGAGTCTGAGCACGGCAGCCGGATCAGGGGCGGGCACCGGGCCGGGCACGAGGCTGGAGCCGGGAACCGGGCCTGGGCTGGGCGCGGGAAGGGACTCGGGGGAGCTCATACGATGCTTCCCATCTGCTCGCGGCGCCGCACGCGGGCGGTGTACCAGTCGGTGAACCGGATCATGGGCAGCGCCAGCAGGAAGAACAGCAGTCCGGCCACGACGTAGGGCGTGAAGTTGAAGTAGGCCGCCGTCTCGATCTGGGCGGCGCGCACGGCGTCGACGGCTCCGAGCACGGAGATGAGCCCGACGTCCTTCTGCAGGGCGACGAAGTCGTTCATGAGCGCCGGCGTCACCTTGCGCACGGCCTGGGGGAGGATGACCCTCCGCATGCTCTGGCTGTAGCTGAGGCCGAGGGAGCGTGCGGCGAGACGCTGCGACGGATGCACTGCCTCGATACCGGCGCGGAACACCTCGGACACGTAGGCGGAGTAGACCGTCACCAGGGCGATCGTTCCCCAGAACTCGGCCGGCATCCTCGGGAAGACGCCGAGGCCCGGGATGCCGTAGCCGACCAGGTAGAGCACGATGATGAGCGGGATGCCGCGGAACAGGTCGGTGTAGCCGGCCGCGAGAGCTCGCAGCGGGAACCAGATCGGACCACGGAGGGTGCGCACCGTCGCGAGCACCAGGCTCACGATGCCCACGCCGATGACCGAGTAGACGAGCACGCGCACATTGAGCCAGAAGCCCTCGATGACCCTCGGGAACGAGGCCACGGCGACGTCCCAGTTGAGGAAGGTCTGCTGGACTCGGCTCCAGCCGGGAGTGTTGATCACGAAGATCCACACCGCGGCGGCGAAGACCACGGTGCTCACGATGGCGATCACAGTGGACCGCGTCGTCTGCTGACGACGGAATGCCCGGCGGTCGAGTTCGATCGAACTCGGCGGCCGGGCATCGATCCCGGTGGTGCTCATGCGCTACAGAGTACTGGGGAGTCCGTCTACTTCAGGACCGGCGCCGTGTCCTCGGAGCCGAGCCACTTGGTCGCCAGCTCATCGAGGGTGCCGTCCTCCCGAAGGGCGTCGACGGCCTCGGAAACGCTCGTCGTGAGCGGGCTGTCCTTGGCGAGCACCAGACCGAACTGATCGCCCGTTGTGCCCTCGGCCTGGGGGAGCTGGCCGATGATCTTGCCGCCGTCGAGCTCGGCTCCGGTGAGGTAGAAGGCCGTGGGCAGGTCGACGACGATCGCATCGACGGTGCCGTTCTGCAGTGCGAGCTTCGCGTCGTCGTTCGAGTTGAACACCTGCGCCTGCGAGTCGGGCGCGATCACGTTCTCCACGGCGGTGAGGCTCGTGGTTCCGGTCTGGGCGCCGATGGAGAACTTCTTCAGGTCGGCGATCGACGTGGCACCGGCGGCCGGCGACGATGCGATGGTGATGACGGTCTGGGTGGTCTCGTAGTACGGCGAGGAGAAGTCGACTGCCTGCTTGCGCTCGTCCGTGATGGAGAACTGCTGCAGGTTGAAGTCGAAGTCCTTCGGGCCGGGCGCGATTGCCTCGTCGAAGGTGGAGCGCACCCAGACGACGTCGGAATCCGCGAAGCCGAGCTGTCCGGCGACGGCGTAGGCGACTGCGGATTCGAAGCCCTCTCCCGACTCCGGCTTGTCGTCGATGACCCAGGGGTAGTACGCGGGCTCGGCGGTTCCGATGGTCAGCTTGCCGTCCGTGACGTAGCCGCTCTCCGACGTCGAATCCGAGGAGGCACCGGCACATCCGCTCAACGCGACGATGCCCGCAGCGACGACGGCGAGTGCGAGGGCACGGGTGCGGATGGTGCGTAGGGGCATGGCTGTCTCCTGGAGAAATCGAGGGGGAGTCTCAAGCTTGCCGCATCCGTGGAAGCGCGATGACGAATCGAGTCGTCCTGTGACACAAGTGATATCGAAGGCACCGGGTGCGTGGCGCAGGCGGCCGGATGCCGCGGGATAGCATGAGCGCCATGGCCGGCACCACAGCATCCGTTGCTCCGCCGGCTCCTCGGTGGACCGCGCGCAGAGTGCTCGGCAACCGTCTGGCGCTGTGGACCGCGTTCGTGCTCGTTCACGCGGAACTGCTCTGGATCGCCCTGACCGGACCCGGCCTGCCCCTCGGCGACGTCACGCTGGTCTACACCACCTGGATGAAGACCGCCGCCTCCAGCGGCTACGTCGTGGGACTCGACGGGCCGTTCGTGTATCCGATCCTGGCGATCCTGCCGATGGGGCTGGCCGCGATGTTCGGCTTCGACCTGTACGTGTACGCCTGGCTCGGGCTGGTCGTGCTGCTGAACGCCGGCGGCTTCGCGGTGCTGATCGGACTGCGTCGCGGCCCCGTGACCCGGTTCGTGCCAGCCTGGTGGTGGTTGGGGTTCCTGATCCTGCTCGGCCCGATCGCCGTCGGCCGCATCGACGCCGTCACGGTGCCCATCGCCCTCGTCGCGGTGTTGCTGGTCGCCGGGCGTCCGCGGCTCGCGTCGGTGCTGCTCGCCGTGGCCACCTGGATCAAGATCTGGCCGGCCGCCGTCATCGCGGCCCTGCTCATCGCCTCGCGGGAGAGGCTGCGCATCTTCCTGGCGGCCGCCGCGACGAGTGTGCTGATCGTCGTGGTCTGCCTCGTGCTCGGCAGCGGGTGGAACGTGTTCAGCTTCATCACCGAGCAGACGGGACGCGGGTTGCAGATCGAGTCGCCCGTGAGCACCATCTGGCTGTGGCAGGCGGCGGCGGGGAGTCCGACGTCGTGGGTCTACTACGACCACGACATCCTCACGTACCAGGTCACGGGCCAGGGAACCGAGTTCGCGAGCGCCGTGATGACGCCGCTGCTCCTCCTCGTGGTCGGCGTCATCGTGGCCATCGGCATCAGAGCCCAGCTGCAGCGCGCGCCGTTCGTCGCGCTCTTCCCGCCGTTGGCCCTGGCCCTCGTGACGGCGTTCATCGTGGTGAACAAGGTCGGCTCACCGCAGTTCATCTGCTGGCTGGCCGTGCCCGTCGTCGTCGGCCTCGTCTACAGGGGACGCCGTTTCGCAGTCCCGGCCGTCATGACTCTCGTTCTCGCCGGGCTCACGCAGCTCATCTACCCGTTCTTCTACGGCTGGCTTCTGGTCGCGAACCCGCTGGCGGTCTCGCTGCTCACCCTGCGCAACCTCCTGGAGGTCGCGCTGCTGGTGCTGGCCGTCGTCATGGTGTGGCGCAGCGGCTCGCACGCGGAGCCCGCGGCCGATGCCGATGCGGATGCGGATGCGGGGGAGGGCGATCCCGTCCTCGGCGCCGCATCCGGCGCAGCATCCGGGGCCGAGGTCTGGAAGAGTGGAAGCCGGTCGCCGGACGCGGCCGACTGAGGCTCGGGAGGCCATCATGCTCGTCGCATTCTCCGTCGCTCCATCGGGAACCGGCCGCTCCGACGGCTCGGTGCATGACGCCGTCGCCGCGGCCGTGCGCATAGTGCGGGAGTCCGGCCTGCCGAATCAGACCGACTCGATGTTCACGACCATCGAGGGCGACTGGGACGAGGTGTTCGCGGTGATCAAGGACGCGACGGATGCCGTCGCCGAATACGGGTCGCGGGTCTCGCTGGTGCTGAAGGCCGACATCCGCCCGGGGTACTCGGGCGAGCTCACCGCCAAGGTCGAGCGTCTCGAGGCCGCGATGGAGAACGACGGCTGACCCTCCCCGGCCGCCCGCCCCGCCCCGCCCGCCCTGCCCGCCCCCACTCGGCGAGTCGCCCGTCTTCGTCGCATCCGGCGACTCCCACCCGTCCGTTGGCGACGAATGTGGGCGACTAGCGAGGGTGCTCGGCCGAGTCGAATCGATTCGATTCCCACGCTAGGGTTGACGGGTGACCCTCGATGCTGCCGGGCCGACGACTCTGTCGCCGGCCCGTACCCGTTTGGCCCTGCTCGCTCTCGCACTGGGCGGCTTCGGCATCGGCTCGACCGAGTTCGTCGCCATGGGGCTGCTGCCGAATCTCGCGAGCGACCTGCTTCCGGGGCTGTACGGCTCCGACCCGGCGGCCGCGAACTCGCAGGCAGGGCTGCTCATCTCGGCCTACGCCCTCGGTGTCGTGGTGGGCGCTCCCACCATCGCCGCCGCCGCAGCACGCTGGCCGCGCAAGCAGCTCCTGCTCGCGCTGCTCACCGCGTTCACCCTCGGCACCATCGCCTCGGCCGTGCTGCCCTCGTTCCAGCTCGTGCTCCTCGCCCGCTTCGTGGCCGCGCTTCCCCATGGCGCCTACTTCGGCATCGCCTCGCTCGTCGCAGCCAGCCTCATGGGTCCGGGCAAGCGGGGGCAGGGCGTCGCCTTCGTGCTCAGTGGCCTCACCATCGCCAACGTCATCGGTGTTCCGAGCATCACCTGGATCGGACAGCTCTACGGATGGCGCACGGCCTACCTCGTCGTGGCCGGCATCTTCGCTCTCACCTTCGTGGCCGTCGCCCTCGCCGTTCCGTGGCAGGCGGGCGACCCGAAGGCCACGATGAAGAACGAGCTCAAGGCCTTCACGCGCCTGCAGGTGTGGTTCGCCCTCGCCATCGGGGCCATCGGCTTCGGCGGACTGTTCGCGGTCTACAGCTACGTCGCCCCGATGGCCACAGACGTCACCGGACTGCCGGCATCCGCCGTCCCCCTCGTGCTCGTCGTGTTCGGCATCGGCATGACCATCGGCAACATCGTGGGCGGGCGCCTCGCCGACCGAAGCGTTCGGCGCTCGATGTACCTGTTCTTCGCCATCCTCATCGTGGCGCTCGTGGTGATGGGCTTCACGGTGTCGAGCGTCGCCGGGCTGCTCGTCGGCGTCTTCTTCGTCGGCGGCACGTCGGCAGCGCTGTCGCCGATCATCCAGACCCGCCTCATGGATGTCGCACGCGACAGCCAGTCCATCGCAGCGGCCCTCAACCACTCGGCCCTGAACATCGGCAACGCGCTCGGAGCGCTTCTCGGCGGAATCGCCATCGGCGTCGGCCTCGGCTACGTCGCCCCCATCTGGATCGGCCTCGGCCTCAGCGTCGCCGGGCTGCTCCTGGCCGTCGCGACGTTCTCCATCGACCGGGCCCGTCGCACGCGCGGGGTCGAGGTGCCGTACGGCACGGCGTCTCTCAGCGCGATCCGCGAGCCCGCGTAGCAGTAGGCCCGCGTAGCCGTAGGCCCGCCTACCAGTAGCCCCGTGTGGCAGTAGCCCGGCGCAGCCTCGGCCCGCGTGGCTCGACGAGCGGCATCCGCTCGCCCGAGAACAGGCCGAAACGACGAGAGCAGGCCCAAGGGGCCTGCTCTCGGTGTATTCGTGCGTTCGGGCCTGTTCTCCGGTGAGGGAGCGACCCGTCGCGATCAGTCGGTCTGCAGCAGGATGCCGTCGTGGATGGCGCGCTTGCGGAGCGCCACCTTCGTGCCGACGTCGTAACCGGCCTGGCGGTACTTCTCGCGGATGCGCTTGAGGTAGCTCTTGGCCGTCTCCTCGGAGATGCCGAGCTGGTAGGCGACGGCCTTGACCGGCTCGCCGGCACCGTAGAGCGCCATGACGCGCCGTTCCTGGGCCGACAGGCGTGGGGCGTCGCCCGCGGAGACGGAGTTGATGGCGAGGTCGAGTTCCTCGGAGATATAGGACTCCCCGACGTAGGCTGCGCGGATGGCCTCGGCGATCATGTTCGCCTCCTCGCTCTTCACGAGGTAGCCCAGCGCGCCGGAGTCGAGCGCCTGCCGAACGACGGCGGGCTCGGAGTACGTGCTCATGAGCACCGTGCGCACGCCCGTGGTCTTCAGGGTCGCGAGCTTGAGCGAGATCGGGATGTTGTCCTTGAGGTCGAGGTCGAGCAGCACGACGTCGACGGGGAAGGCCGAGTGGGTGAGGAGCTCGGGCCACGTGGTCACGGCTGCGACCATGTCGATGTCGTCGGCAGCGTTGCGGATCCACTCGGTGAGCGCACCCAGCAGCATGCGGTGGTCGTCGACGAGTGCTACCCGGATCGGTCCTGTACTACCCACTGTGTCCTCCTCATGGTCCGCCTGCCTCGCGGCGAATCCGTCACTACCCTATGTGTCCGACGCGCCGTCGACTGTGCAGTCGATCTCGACACGCAGACTCCCGTCGCGAACGGAGTCTATGTGCGGGCCGACGATTCCCATGGCCTCCCACGCTGCGGCATCCACTCGCCGGCGCATCACGCCCGTCGTCTCGAGCACGATGGGGAAGCGCACTGTGCGGTAGGCGCCCATCCTCGGCGGATGCGTCGGCCCGAAGATCAGGTGGACCGTCGCGCCCCAGCGGTCGGTGTCGCTGACGAGCAGCCACAGCACGAGGAGCAGCGCGTCCCGCTGGGGCGGCGTGAGCACGCCGGCCAGGCTCGACGGGTCGTCGATCGTGACGGCCGGAGCCAGGAACTCGCTCTCGGAGACGGCGTGACGCAGCCAGGTCTCCTTGCGGCCCTCGATGAGATGCAGACGCAGTTCGGTCGCGAGCGAGGCCGCGCGCGTGGATGCGTCGAGCGGAAGGGGCAGGGGCAGCCGACCGCCGGCGACGTCGTCGAAGAGTTCCTCGGCGTCGTCGTCGAGGCGGGTGAGCTCCTCGGAGGCGAGCATGCCGACGGTGAGCTGGGGAGCCTGCACGGTGCTCTGCACCAAGACCAGGTCGAGTTCGAGCTGCACCATGCGGCGGTAGGAGTGGACGACGGCCACTCCGAGCAGCGCCGGTCCGACGCCGATGGCGATCATCATGAGCTCGGGGGCCAGGGTGAGCACGTCGGGGCGGTCCTCCGCCGCGGCGGCGAGCAGGAGCACGATGCCGATCGCGACGTCGGCGATGAGGATCTGCACGGTCTCGCGCAGCGTGACGATCGCCAGGAGCAGGGCGGGGACGGCGAGGGCGGCCGTGGGGATGACGGAGGCCGACTCCGACCCCCAGACGCCGTAGAGGTCGAGGCCGATGACGGCAGCACCGCCGACCAGGTCGGCAGCGAAGAGCCAGTGCGGCATCTGCCTCGACAGACCGTGAACGATGGCCGTCGTCGATGCGACGATGACCAGCAGGAGTCCCCAGGCGACGACGGAGTAGCTCGCATGCTCCATGCGAGAGAGCTGGGTGAGGAACAACCCGAGCAGGAACACCGTGATGAGCGCCGCCCCGAGGCTGGTGCCGACAGTGAGGTGACGCCCGCCCAGCGCGTGCTGGTTCGCTCTGGTCGTGCTGACCGTGCGTTCCGGACGCCGGAAGGCGCGGGTGCGGCGCGGGAGGTTCTCGCGTCCGACGACGACGCCGAGGGTGTTCTCTTCGACGCTGGACATCACTTCGGCACCTCCAGGACGACAGTCGTGCCCGATCCGGGCGACGAGAACAGTCGGGCGTTGCCGCCCACATCCTGCAGGCGGGCGACGACGGACTCGGCGAAGCCGAGACGCTCGGCCGCCACTTGGTCGAGCGCGAATCCGACACCGGCATCCGTCACCATGGCGCGCACCGTGGTCTCGTCGTCGGTGATGGTGACGTCGGCCTCGGTGACCTCCGCGTGCCTGCGCACGTTCTCGAGGCATTCGCCGAGAGCACCCAGGAAGGAGTCGAGCACGTTGCTCGGGAGCAGCACCTGGCCGTGGCCGTGCCAGTTGACCTCGAGGCCCATGCGGCTGAAGCGCTGCTTGACGGACTCGAGGGTCGTGCCCAATGCCGTCTCGGCGACGGGTTCGAGGGTGTAGACGCCGGAGGTGCGGGGCATCGGCTTGCCGCCCAGCCGGAGCTGCCTGAGCAGCCTGGCGTCGTCGGCGGCCTGCAGACGCAGGGCGTTCTCGCTGACGCCGACCCCGGAGTGGGCGAGCAGGGTGAGTGTTGCGAGCACGGTGTCGTGCAGCAGTCGGGCATCCTGGCGGCGTTGCGCCTCGCGTTCGCTGGCCTGCCGCTCGCTGCGGTGCGCGCGGCCGACGCTCGCGATGCGGTGCATGACGCGCGGCACGCTGAGGCCGAGCCACCAGCCGAGCAGCGTGGCACTCAGCCATCCGGCCACGACGAAGACCTCGACATAGGGAAGCGTGAGACCGAGCCCGACCGTCGACATCGCGGCGAGCCCGATCGTGAGGAGGAACGAGACGGCGAGCACGGCGACCCGGCGTCCGCTGACGGGCAGCACGATGGCGCCCGAGGAGATGACGCCTCCGCCGATGATGGCGACCGCGGTGAGTGAGGCTGCATTCGCTCCGAGGGTGCTCGAGTTCACGGCGTAGATGGCACCGAGCCCGGCGACGAGCACGAGCCAGAACCACCGCAGGCGCCCAGACACGCCCAGCAGGTAGTGCCCGACCGTGATGACGCCGAGGAGCGACAGCGCGATGCCGAGTGCGACGGTGTCCGCCGCGCCGGGGATGCACAGGGTGAGGATCGCGACCGCTGTGCAGATGAGCCCGCTGAGCCGGGCCGTCCTGCGGAGCAGTCGATCCCGTTCCTTCAGGATGCGCTGCATGACACCTGCCTGGCTGTGAGGGATGGGTGGAACATCCACACCCTATCGTCGGGCGGCAGTCGCATCCAGAAGGCGCAGGAGGTGTCGGCCGACGGCATCCTCCTCGATCAGGAAGCCGTCGTGGCCGAAGGGGGAGTCGATCACCACCGGACTCCGCCCGTCGAGGGTGTTCGGCACGGCACGGGCGATGAGCTCCTGACCGGCGAGGGGGAACAGCCTGTCGCTCGAGATGCCGAGCACCAGGGTGAGAGCGGTGATTCCGGAGAGGGCGGATGCCGCCCCTCCGCGGCCGCGGCCGACATCGTGCGAGTTCATGGCGTCGACGAGGGTGATGTAGCTGTTGGCGTCGAACCGGCGCACGAAGCGGTTGCCGTGGAAGTCGAGGTAGCTCTCGACCGCGAACCTGCCGCCGTCGCCCAGGGGGGAGATTCCGCTCTGCCAGCTACGGGCGAAGCGGTCGTTGAGCTCCGAGGAACTGCGGTAGTTGAGCATGGCGAGCCGGCGGGCGAGCGCCAGTCCGGTCGCCGGGCCCTCGTCGCCGTCGTAGTAGTCGCCGCCGCGGAAGTTCTGGTCCATGCGCACGGCTTCGAGCTGGAGCGAGTTGGCCGCGATCTGGTCCGCCGTGAGCGCCGGCGGAACGGCGAGCACGGCGAGGCGCTCCACCCGCTCCGGATGGGTGATCGCCCACTCGAGCGCGTGCATGCCGCCCATCGAGCCGCCGACGACGGCCCCCCACCGCTCGATGCCGAGGGCGTCGGCGAGGGCGGCCTGGGCCGCCACCTGATCGCGGATGGTCAGGTACGGGAAGCGCGATCCCCACTCCGTGCCGTCGGGTGCGAGGGAGGCCGGACCCGTCGACCCCTGGCAGCCGCCGAGGAGGTTCGGGGCGACGACGAACCAGCGATCGGTGTCTATGGCCCGTCCGGGACCGACGACGCCGTTCCACCAGCCGCTCGTGATGTGGCCGGCGGATGCCGACCCGAGGACGTGGCTGTCCCCGGTCAGCGCGTGCAGCACCAGCACGGCGTTGTCGCGGGTCGGCGACAACGTGCCCCAGGTCTCGTAGGCGAGCCGCGCGAACGGGAGCGTGCCGCCGCGCTCGAGCTCGAGCGTTCCGACCGGGAGGAATCGCCGATCCCCGGGGTTCGCGCCCTCGTGCCAGGCCCCGGTCACCGGCGGCTTCCCGGCGAGCGCGCGAGCCTGGGCCTCGGTGATGAGGCTCGCGGTCTCGAAGTCAGCCGGGGTCTGCCAGTCCATGCTCTCCAGTCTGCCCCGTGCCGATCGGGTGCCGGCGTTTGTTACGGGGTACTGAAAAGCGAGGAGTTTCTCGCCTGAACCGGCCGTCCCGGGCGTTCCGGGGCCGATTCGGCGAGGAACTCCTCGCTTTCCAGCCGCTAGGGCGTGCGGATGCGTCCTAGCGGTCGGCGGCGATCGAGGCCACGGTCACGCTGCGGGCTGCGGCGAGGCCGGTCTCGAGGTCGGCGATGAGGTCGGCCACGTTCTCGATGCCGACGGAGAGGCGCACCAGGCCGGGCGTGACGCCGGTGGTGAGCTGCTGCTCCGGCGTGAGCTGCGAGTGGGTTGTCGACGCGGGGTGGATGACGAGCGAGCGCACGTCGCCGATGTTGGCGAGGTGGCTGAACAGCTCGAGGTTGTCGACGAGCGCACGACCGGCATCGACGCCGCCCTTGAGCTCGAACGACAGCACGGCACCGACACCCTTGGGGGCGTACTTGTTCGCCGCCGCGTACCAGGGGCTCGACGGAAGTCCCGAGTAGTTGACCGACGCGATCTCCGGGTGGTTGTCGAGCCACTCCGCGATCTCCTGCGCGTTCTGCACGTGACGCTCGATGCGCAGCGACAGCGTCTCGATGCCCTGGATGAGCTGCCAGGCGCTCGCCGGGGCGATGGCCGAGCCGAGGTCGCGCAGCAGCTGCACGCGGGCCTTGATGATGTAGGCCAGGCCGTCGCCGACGGCGGCCGTGTAGCTGGCTCCGTGGTACGAGGGGTCCGGCTCGGTGAGCCCGGGGAACTTGTCGACGTTCTTCGACCACTCGAAGGTTCCGCCGTCGACGATCGCGCCGCCGATGACGGTGCCGTGGCCGCCGAGGAACTTGGTCGCGGAGTGCACGATGATGTCTGCGCCGTGCTCGAACGGGCGGATCAGGTACGGCGTCGCGATCGTGTTGTCGACGATGAGCGGGATGCCGGCCTCGTGGGCGATGCCCGAGACCAGGGAGATGTCGAGGATGTTGATCTTCGGGTTGCCGATGGTCTCGGCGAAGAACAGCTTCGTGTTCGGACGCACGGCCCGACGCCACTCCTCGGCGTCGTCCTGGTTCTCGACGAAGGTGGTCTCGATGCCGAGGCGGGCCAGCGTGTACTTGAACAGGTTGTAGGTGCCGCCGTAGATCGAGCTCGACGACACGATGTGGTCGCCGGCCTGCGCGATGTTGAGCACCGCGAAGGTCTCAGCGGCCTGCCCCGAGGCGACGAGGAGGGCTCCGGTGCCCCCTTCGAGCGCGGCGAGGCGCTCCTCGACGACGGCCTGCGTCGGGTTCTGGATGCGGGTGTAGATGTTTCCGAACTCGGCGAGGGCGAAGAGGTTCTTGGCGTGCTCGGCGTTGTTGAACACGTAGGACGTGGTCTGGTAGATCGGGGTGGCGCGTGCATTGGTGACGGGATCTGGCGCCGCTCCGGCGTGCACCTGCTGCGTCTCGAATGCCCAGCCGGCCTTGTCGTTGCTCATCGGGTCTCTCCTTCGAGGCCGGTGGTCCATCCACCGCTCGCAGCGAGCCTAGGAGCGCCACCCGCCACCGGCAATGACACCTGACACACGCGGTAACCGGATTCGAGGCATCCGTTCAGGAAGCGGGCGGCGGCCCGGGCGGCGCAGCCGGTGGAGGGAGGTGCAGGGTCTCCTTCGGTGCCGAGGCCGATGGGGCCTCGCGCCGGAACAGCCACGTGACCCTCGGCTCGACCAGCGGCCGGAACACCCGGCGCACGAACCGCTGCGAGAGCAGCAGGGCGATGGACAGGCAGAGCAGGATCATGCCGGGCAGCACCCACCACGGCTGGGGGCCGTCGAGCACGCCGGACTCCCGCAGCGGGAACAGCAGGAACGAGTGCAGCAGGTAGATGTACATGGTCGCTCCGCCGAGCGCCGTGAACCAGGTGGGCTTCCGCGGAAGCAGCATGAGGAACGCAATGGCCAGCACCATGGCGAAGAGCATGAGGCCGAGACGGATGCCGCCGGCCCACCACTCCGGATAGCCGATGGTCGGATACGGCTCGTCGTAGAGCAGGAAGCGGCGCACCTTCAGGTCGCGCAGGGGTTCGATGAAGACGGCGATCGACACGGCGAGGGCGAGGAACAGTGCGAGCGCTCCGGCCCGCCAGCGCCAGATGACCCGCGGCGGCAGTGCCAGCCAGCGGCCGGTGATCTGGCGCTGGCGCAGGGCCCAGCCGAAGACGAAGAACGGCAGCAGGCCGATGGTGCGCGACAGCGCGAGCGTCGCATCGATGGCGGCGAAGTAGCCGGCGAAGACCGAGATGGCCATCGTGATGATGAGCGGGTAGCGGAGCACCGCGAGGTAGGGGAGCAGCACCCGCCAGAGGGCGAGGGCGATGAGGAACCAGAGGGTCCAGCTGGCTGTCGCGTAGTCGAGCACGAACCTGCCGCCGAGCAGCCAGCGGATGGTCGTCCAGATGGTCTCGAAGATGATGTACGGAACGACGATGTCGGTCAGGAGCCGCTTGATCTGCCTGGTGCCCGGCGACGTCGCCTTGGCCATGTATCCGCTCACGGCCACGAACACCGGCACATGGAACGAGTAGATGAAGAGGTAGACCGCGTAGGCGGCATCCGAATCGGCGATCAGCGGCAGGATGCCGTGACCGACGACGACCAGCGCGATGGCGAGCCAGCGAGCGTTGTCCCACAGCGGAACGCGGTGCGGGGCACGCGGCTTCCGGTGCGGGGGAGCAGTCACGGTCATCCGTTCATTCTTGCAGCGCCGGATGCCGCGCAGTGGCCCTCGACAGTGCTGACAGACTATGAGCATGCAGATGAGGCGAGTGGTTGTCACCGGTGCGAGTTCAGGGATCGGAGCGGCGACCGTTCGCCGGTTCCGCGCCCATGGCTGGGAGGTCGTGGGCGTCGCCCGCCGAGCCGACCGCCTGGAGGCGCTCGCCGCCGAGACCGGTGCGTCCTACGTCGTCGCCGACCTCACGAAGCAGGCCGACGTCGACGCACTGCGCGACCACCTCGCGGCAACGGGCCCGGTGCACGCCCTCGTCAACAACGCGGGCGGGGCCAAGGGCCTCGACTCTGTCGAGAACGGCGACCCCGACGACTGGGCGTGGATGTTCGAGATCAACGTGCTCGGCGTGCAGCGCGTGACCAGTGCGGTGCTCCCGCTGCTGCGTTCGAGCATTGCTGCCGAGGGCGGAGCGGCGACCATCCTCACCGTGACGTCGATCGCGGGCCACGTCGCCTATGTCGGAGGCGGCGGCTACAACGCCGCCAAGTTCGCGGCCCACGCCATGACCGAGGTGCTGCGCCTCGAACTGAACGGCGAGCCCATCCGGGTGATCGAGGTGGCGCCGGGCATGGTCAAGACCGACGAGTTCGCCCTGGTGCGCTTCGACGGCGACCAGGAGCGAGCGGATGCCGTCTATGCCGGCGTCGAGAACCCGTTGAGCGCGGAGGACGTCGCCGAGACCATCGTCGACGCCGTCGAGCGGCCCGCCCACGTCGACCTCGACCTCATCGTCATCAAGCCCGTCGCCCAGTCGGCGCCGCACCTGGTGGCTCGGGGCCCGCTGAGCGTTCGCGAGGGCTGACGGGCATCGGCATCCCGCTGCGCGTCGGGGCCGGCTGCGGTCGGTAGTCTCGACTGCATGACCTTCGATGCGGGCGATGCCGGAACCGACCAGATCGAGCGCGAGGTGCTCACGTGGGATGCGTTCCACCTCGCATCACGCGGACTCGCCGAAGAGGTGCTGCGCAGCGGCTTCCAGCCCGAGGTCGTCATCGCGATCGCCCGGGGCGGGCTGCTGCTGGCCGGCTCCATCTCCTATGCGCTGGGCACCAAGAACTGCGGGTCGATCAACGTGGAGTTCTACACGGGAGTCGATGAGCGACTGCCCGAGCCGGTCCTGTCCGGCCCGATGCTGGATGCGCCCTCTCTCGCGGGCAAGCGCGTTCTGCTCGTCGACGATGTGTCCGACTCCGGGCACACCCTCGCCAAGGTGGTCGGGATCCTGCAGGAGACCGGATGCGAGCTCCGCACGGCAGCGCTGTACACGAAGCCCCGCACTGTGCTCGTGCCGGACTTCTCGTACAAGGCGACCGACCGCTGGATCACGTTCCCGTGGTCGGCCGAGCCGCCGGTCACCGTCTAGCTGCTGGCGACCGCTACTGCTCCCGCTCGCTGGGGCCTGGCGGAGTCGGCGCCCGAAGCGCGCATCCTCTCGCCGCTGATCGAGCTGCGGATCCCGACATCGAGTCCGCAGTTCCCGTGAGTGCCGCGGGCTTTACACCCGCAAGAACTTCGGTCTGGGTCCACGGCACCCACGTGAACAACGGAGTCGACGAGACCGGCGACGGTTGGTCCAGCGCCGTTAGGCTCGTGGCATGAGTGTTCATCTGGTCGGCGGCGGTTGGTCGCCTGATTCCGCGCCCGAGGTCTACGGGGCCTTCATCATCGAGGCGCTCGAGCGCGGACTCGGCAGTGGACGCGAGCACCCGCGCATCGCGATCATCGCCGTGCGCACCGGCGACGCCGAGGAGCACGCCGAGAAGCTCATCTCCGTGCTGTCGGCATGCGGCACCTTCGACGCCCACGTCACCGCCGTCGCCGAGGGTGCGCAGATTCCGGCGACCGCCCTGACCGACGTCGACGGCATCGTCATCGGCGGTGGGCTCACTCCCGCATACAACGACGCCGTCGCGCCGCTCGCCGGGGAGATCCGGCGCCAGGTCGCCGCGGGCGTTCCCTACCTCGGATTCTCCGCAGGCGCAGCCATCGCGGCCGAGCGGGCGCTGGTCGGCGGATGGCGCATCGGCGACGTCGCCGTCTGCCCGGAAGACGCATCCGAAGACCTCGACGAGGTGACGGTGCAGCAGGGCATCGGACTGCTCGACGTCTCCATCGACGTTCACGCCGCCCAGTGGGGCAGCGTCTCCAGGCTCATCGCCGCAGCAGAGGCCGGGCTCATCGACGGCGGACTCGCCATCGACGAGGACACCGTGCTCGTCGTGGGCGAGGGCGGACTGGTCGTGTCGGGCGCCGGCAGCGTCTGGCGTGCCATCCCGTCCGAGACCGGCGTGCTGGTGAGCACCCTCGGCGCCTGAGTACCGTCTCCGGGGGATTCGCATGACCGACGGCGCGCTGTCGCTTCCCGAGCTGGCCGAAGCCGGGCTCGTCGACGCGGGCTGGGCCGCGGCTCTCGCGCCCGTCGCCGACGACCTGGCCCACCTCGGCGGTTTCCTTCGCACGGAGACAGCGGAGGGGCGTGGCTACCTCCCGGCGGGCGAGAACGTGCTGCGGGCGTTCCGGGCGCCGCTCGCCGAGGTGAAGGTTCTGATCGTCGGCCAGGACCCGTACCCGACGCCCGGGCATCCGATCGGCCTGTCCTTCGCCGTCGATCCGCACGTGCGTCCGCTGCCTCGCAGCCTCTCGAACATCTACACCGAACTGCGGGACGACCTGGGCATCGCGACACCGCCCCACGGAGACCTGTCGGCGTGGAGCGACCGCGGCGTGCTTCTGCTCAACAGGGTGCTGACCGTGCGCCCGGGGGAGGCCGGATCGCATCGTGGGCGCGGCTGGGAGCGGGTGACCGACTGCGCCATCAGCGCCCTCGTCGCCCGACGGAGCCCATTGGTCGCCGTGCTCTGGGGGCGGGATGCCGCCAGCCTGGCTCCGCTCCTCGCCGAGACCCCGATCATCGAGTCGGCGCATCCGAGCCCCCTGTCGGCACGACGCGGGTTCTTCGGATCGAAGCCGTTCAGCCGGGCCGACTCCCTGCTCGTGGAACAGGGCGCAGACCCCGTGGACTGGACCCTGCCCGCAGCCGCGACGGACGGTGCGGAACCGGCTCTGTTCTGACCCGCCGGCGGTAGCCTGTCATCATGCTCGAAGAGGAATACCAGCCCCGGCGCACCCTCCCGCCGCACCTGCGCAAGCCGGCACCCGACGAGCCGCCGTTCGAGTACTCGATGCGCGACGCGAAGCCGGCCGACCTGCCCCACGTGCGCGAGATCTACAACTACTACGTGGCCAACAGCACGGTCACCTTCGACACCGAGGCCATGACCCTGCGTGCGTGGAAGGCGAAGTACGCCTACCTGGCGAAGCTCGGCATGCCGTTCATCGTCGCCGAGTCACCGCGCGGGGTCATCCTCGGCTACGCCCTCGTGGCGCCGTGGAAGCAGAAGCGCGCCTACAGGTTCACCGTCGAGAACTCGATCTACCTCGGACCGGCAGCCGCGGGCAAGGGACTCGGGCAGGCGCTGCTGGCCGAGCTCATCGAGAAGTCCAAGGCAGCGGGCCTCAAGGAGATCATCGCGGTCATCGCCGACCAGGGAGCAGGGGCCTCACTGCACCTCCACGAGAAGTTCGGCTTCAAGGAGATCGGCCGCATGGGCCGCGTCGGGTTCAAGTTCGACAGGTGGCTCGGAACCGTCATGCTGCAGAAGAGCCTCAAGTAGCGAGACAGGGACGGAGAGGTCGATGACCGACGCCACAGGCGATGCGACAGGCGACGCGACACGCAACGACACTGGCGAGGACACGGGCAAGCCGGCGCATCCCAGCCCTGACGCAGCGACGGATGCCGCCCCTACCCCCGCCGGTCGCGTGCTGCAGCTGCGCGTGGTGGTCGAGGCCGAGGACTTCGAGCAGGCGCTGGCCTTCTACCGCGATGCCCTCGGCATGCCGGAGCAGGAGGCCTACGAGGCCGACGGCGGAGCGCGCGTCGTCATCCTCGATGCCGGCCGCGCCACCCTCGAGATCGCCAACCCGGCCCAGAAGCGCATGATCGACGACGTCGAGGTGGGCCGTCAGGTCGCCCCGCACATCAGGCTGGCCTTCGAGGTCGCCGACGCCGCCACGGTGGCCGACGAGCTGGCCGAGGCCGGGGCATTCGTCGTCGCGCCGCCCGTCAGAACCCCGTGGGAATCCCTCAATGCACGCTTCGACGCGCCGGGAAGCCTGCACATCACCGTCTTCGAGGGGCCGTGACCATCACGCCCGCGACGTCGGCGCCGTCGCCCGCTTCGGCGATGTAGCGCGGCCCAGCGCCGTCAGGAGCGATCGCTTGGGAACGAGCCCCACGAGCGAGGCTCCGGCAGCGTTGCCGGCTCCGCTGACGATCGACGGCGGGGTCGACCGGGCGTCGAGCGCCCTGAAGGCCGTCTCGATGACCTGCGCGGCCGTCTGCGGGTTGCGGAAGAACAGGTCGCCGTTGCCGGCCACCTCCGTGAACTCGGTTGCCGTCGGGCCGGGGCAGAGCGCAGTGACCTTGAGCCCGGTGCCCTTCGCCTCGTACCAGAGCGCCTCGGTGAGGCTCAGCACGTAGGACTTGGACGCCGCGTAGACGGCCATGAACGGCACGGGCTGGAACGCCACGACACTCGCGATGTTCACGAGCGCGCCGTTGCCGGGCGAGGTGCGGCTGTGCGCGGTCAACGGTCCCCAGAACGCCCGGGAGAGCTGGGTCAGGGCGGAGACGTTCAGCTGCACTTCATCGTCGAGACGCGCACGGTCGATATCGCCGAATCGGCCGTAGCTGGCGAAACCGGCGTTGTTGACCAGGCTCCCGACGCGGATGCCGCGGGTCTCGATGTCGCGCACCAGCTCGTCGACGGCATCCGGAGCCGTCAGGTCGAGCGGGATGACGGTCGATTCGGTGCCGTAGCGTTCGGCGAGGTCGACGGCGAGGGCCTCCAGCCGCTCCTGTCGTCGCGCCACGAGGACCAGATCGGCGCCGCGTCGGGCGAACTCGTGCGCGAACTCCACCCCCAGACCGCTGCTGGCGCCGGTGATGACGGCTGTGGTTCCCATGGGGTCGAAGTGCTGGCGTGCCATGTGTCGAGCCTACGGTGGCCTCGGACGCCATCGCTCGTCGGCCCGGCGCCACGGTGCCCCCAAGGCGAGCAGCAGTAGGCTCGGCCGTGTGGGGGAACTGCATGAATACACGGCACTGCACCAATGGACGCTGCTGCAGTCCGGGGAGACGTCACCGACGGAACTGGCAGCGCACTACCTCGAGCGCATAGCGCGCATCGACGGGGAGATCGGCGCCTTCGTCACGGTGACTCCGGATGCCGCCCTCGAACGCGCTCGTGCCCTCGAGGCCTCCGACCGTCGCACGGCTCCCATCTGGGGTCTGCCCATCGGCGACAAGGACCTCTGGCAGCGAGCGGGAGTGCCGACGGGGTTCGGCTCCAGGCTGTTCGCCGACTACATCCCCGAGGAATCGGACGCAGTCGTGGAGGCCATGGATGCGGCGGGCGGCGTGAGCCTGGGCAAGACCGCCAGTCCCGAGTTCGGCCTCCCCGCCTACACCGAGAGCCTGGCCGCGGGTGCCACGCGCAACCCGTGGAACACCGCGCTCGGCGCGGGCGGGTCCAGCGGCGGCGCAGCGGCCGCGGTCGCGGCTGGACTCCTGCCATTCGCCCCTGGCTCCGACGGGGGTGGCTCCATCCGCATCCCCGCAGCGGCCTGCGGCCTCGTCGGACTCAAGCCGTCGCGCGGCCGGGTGCCGTCGCAGAGCGGCATCGACTCTCTCGGCGGACTGGTCGTCGCCGGTCCCATCGCCAGGACCGTGACGGATGCCGCCCTGCTGCTCGATGCGCTCGTGACGCCGGACGGTTCGCGACCGGCGCATCCGTTCGCCCTCCGTGCCCCGGAGCAGGACGGGCCGTTCCTCGCAGCGGCGATCAGGGGCGAGGGTCGTTTCCAGCTCGGCGTGATGACCACGTCGGCGTGGGACAGTGCCCACGACGTGCTGGTCGAGGCCGAGGCGCTCGCGGCCCTCGACCTGGCCGTCACGATGCTCGGCGACATGGGACACGGGATCGAGCAGACGGCGCTCGAGCCCGACGAGAGCTACGCACCCGCCTTCCGCACGCTCTGGCAGGCCGGAGCCGCCTCCATCCCCGCCGAGACCCCGGAGCAGCTCGCGCTGCTCGAGCCGTTGACCCGCTGGCTCGTCGGCCGAGGCCGGTCGCTCCAGGCCCGGGAACTGGCCGAGGCCCTCGGAGTGCTCACCGCGTACGAGAAGTCGCTCATCCGGCAGCTCTCCAGCTTCGACGCCGTGCTGACTCCCGCGCTCGCCATGACACCCCGACCCGTCGGCTGGTACGACGAGTCCGATGGTGATCGCAACTTCGTGCAGCAGGTGCTCTACACCCCGTTCACATCGATGATCAACGTGTCCGGCCTGCCGGCGATCGTGCTGCCCGTGCACCAGACCGAGAGCGGCCTGCCGATGGGCGTGCAGATCATCGGACGCCCCGGGGGAGAGGCGACGCTGCTGGCGATCGGCACCCAGCTCGAGCGGCGGCTGCGCTGGCAGGATCGGCACCCGCCGGTCTGGTGAACGGCGCCCGGTGAGGGCCCGGAGGACAGCGGCGCGCGACGCGCGCCTCGGGCGGTGACCGGGCTCGGCCCGCTTCAGGGTGCAATGCGGTCGCACAGTGCACCGCTCAGCGAGCGCCAGACGAGTGTGTAAGACTTAGGTAATGCTTACCTCACAGAGTCCGGTCGAGGCGGTCGTCGAACCGCGGCCCGCCTACCGTGCCTTCTCCGCCACAGTGAGCGGCATCCGGCGACTGAGCCCGCATTTCGTGAGGCTCACGCTCACCGGTGACGAGCTGGCCGACTTCGGCACGGCCGGTCTCGACCAGCGCGTGAAGATCGTGCTGCCGCTCGCCGACTCCGGCTTCGCGCACTTCCCCCGCACCGTCGACTGGTACCGCGACTGGCGCGAGCTGCCCGAGGAGCACCGCAACCCGTTCCGCACTTACACCGTCCGCGCCGTGCGGCCAGAGCTGCGCGAGCTCGACATCGACTTCGCCATGCACGGTGAGACGGGCCCGGCCTCGGCGTGGGCGGCGTCGGTCCAGCTCGGCGACGAGTCGCTCGTCGTCGGACCGGATGAGCGCAGCCCGGGTCGCACGATCGGCATCGACTGGCGCCCCGGCGACGTGCGCACGGTGCTGCTCGCCGGCGACGAGACAGCGGCCCCGGCCATCTGCGCCATCCTCGAGAGCCTCCCGGCCGACGCGCAGGGATGCGCCATCATCGAGATCCCGACCCCGGGCGACGCCCTCATCGTCGATGCCCCTGCCGGCGTCTCGGTGCGCTGGCACCCGCGTGGCGGCGGCATCCCCCAGGGCGGAGCCCTCATCCCCGCCGTCCGTGACTGGACTGTGCGCAAGGTGCAGGGCCACCCGGATGATGCCCCATCGCCGCTCGACGACATCGACGTCGACCGCGAGATGCTGTGGGACGTGCCGGAGGGTCACAGCCTCGACGGCGAGTTCTACGCCTGGATCGCGGGAGAGGCCTCTGTCATCAAGACGCTGCGTCGCTTCCTCGTGAGCGAGGCCGGTCTCGACCGCCGCTCCGTCGCCTTCATGGGCTACTGGCGCCTCGGTCGCGCCGAGCTCGACTGACGTGACGACGACAGACACCGCGGGAGCCGCTCCCGCCATCACTGGCGCGCGCCGACGTCGCGGCCTGCGCTGGATCGTGTTCGCGGCATCCGTCGTCGTGCTCATCGGTGTCGTGGTCGCCAGCCTCACCATCGGCGCCAGGGCGGTGTCGCTGACCGACGTGTGGAACGGGCTGGTCGCACCCGTCGCTGGCAACGTCGATCACCTCGTGATCCGGGAACTGCGGGTACCGCGCACGGTGATCGGCATCATGGCCGGAGCGGCGCTCGCCCTCGTCGGTGCCGTGATCCAGGGCGTCACGCGCAACCCGATCGCCGACCCCGGGCTGCTCGGCATCAATGCCGGCGCCTCGCTCGCCGTCGTCGTGGCCATCTCCGTACTCGGCATCTCCACCCCTGACGGCTTCATCTGGTTCGCCTTCGTCGGGGCTGCCCTGGCCGCAGTCATCGTGTTCGTCATCGGATCGAGCGGACGCGACGGCGCGACACCGGTGAAGCTCGCCCTCACGGGAGCCGCCGTGATGGCCACCGCGACTCCGCTCATCACCCTGCTGCTCATCTCCGACCTCGACACCCTCAACCAGTACAGGTTCTGGTCGGTCGGCTCGCTCGCGGGACGCGAGCTCGCCACGGCCGGCGCACTCTGGCCGTTCCTGGTGGTCGGGCTCGTGCTCGCCCTGCTGCTCGGGCGGCGACTCAACCTCCTCGCCCTGGGGGACGACGTGGCTCGCGGACTGGGGGAACGTCCGGCTGTCACGCACGTGCTCGCGGCGCTGGCCGTCATCGTGCTCGCCGGAACCGCGACGGCGCTCGCCGGCCCCATCGCGCTCGTCGGCCTCGTCGTGCCCCACGTGGCCAGGCGCATCACCGGGCCCGACTACCGCTGGATCCTCGCGTACTGCCTCACTCTCGGCCCGATCCTCCTGCTCGCGGCCGATGTGATCGGACGCGTGCTGGTGGCACCGGCGGAGCTCGAGGCGGGCATCGTCGTCGCCTTCATCGGCGCCCCCATGCTCATCGCGATCGTGCGCCGGGCGCGTCTGGCGGGAATGTGAGTGCCGCGACCGGCGTCGGGGCCGGAATCATCGAGCAGGGCATCACCCTGGTCGCGGGTGGGCGGATGCGCCGACGCCGACGCTCGGTGGTCGTCGGCATCGCGCTCGGCGTCGTGGTGCTGCTCGGGGTCATCACAGCCCTGTCCCTCGGGGCATCCGGACTCTCCCCGGCCGACATCATCACCACGCTGGTCGGACAGGGCACGCGCGTGCAGGAACTCATCGTGTTCAGGCTGCGCCTGCCCAGGGTGACGACGGCCCTCATCGCCGGTGTCTCCTTCGGGCTCGCCGGGGCGCTCTTCCAGACGACGTTGCGGAACACCCTGGCCAGCCCCGATATCCTCGGCGTCACCGGGGGAGCCAGCCTCGCAGCGGTCTTCACCCTGCTCGTGCTCGGGCAGTCGGGTGCGGCTCTGGGAATCGCGGCGTTCATCGGCGCCCTCGGCATCGCAGCCCTCATGTGGGCTCTGGCCTGGCGCGGCGGGCTCGTCGGCTACAGGTTCGTGCTCATCGGCGTCGGGCTGGCCGCCCTGGTGCAGGCCGCCCTCGGCTACCTGCTGACCCGCGCCGATGTGCGCGGTGCGTCGCAGGCCCTGGTCTGGATGATCGGCGGCATCGGCGACACCAGCTGGCCGGAGGTCGCCGCCGCAGCCGCGAGCCTGGTCGTGCTGCTCGTCCTCGTGCTCGTCCTGTCGCGACGGATGCCGATCCTGCAGCTCGACGACGACACCGCGCAGGCGCTCGGCGTCGACAGCACGCGTTCCCGGGCCGCTGCTATCGTGCTCGGCGTCGCGCTGGTCGCCGTCGGCACGGCCATCGCCGGTCCCGTCGCGTTCGTCGCGCTCGTCTCGGCGCCCATCGCCCGCTCGCTCGTGCGGAACGGGGGAGCAGGACTGGTGGCATCCGCCCTCGTCGGTGCCGCCGTCGTGGTGTTCGCCGACATCGTCGGCCAGCACCTCCTTCCCGGCGGCCTGCATGTTCCGGTCGGGATCATCACGGGGCTCATCGGAGCCCCCTATCTGCTCTGGCTGATCGCAGCCGGCAACCGGAAGGGATCCGACGGATGACGTCACCCCAGTCTCCCGACCCGCGTCTGCCCGAGCGGGCCGCACCGGCGTCCGAGCGGCGCAGGCACGTCCTCAGCGCCGATCAGGTCTCGCTCGGCTACGACGATCGCACTGTCGTCGACGGACTCAGTCTCGCCCTTCCCGACGGTGCCATCACCGTCATCGTCGGACCCAACGCCTGCGGCAAGTCCACCCTGCTGCGCGGGTTCGCCAGGCTCCTGCGTCCGAGCGCCGGCAGCTTCACGCTCGACGGCCGCGACCTCGGCAGCCTCTCGCCGCGCGAGGTCGCGAAGGTGGTGTCGGTTCTGCCGCAGCAGCCCATCGCTCCGGACGGCGTTCTGGTGTCCGACCTCGTCTCCAGAGGGCGCCATCCGCACCAGGGCTGGTTCCGATCCCGCTCCAGCGACGACGACCGCATCGTGGCCGAGTCCCTGGCCGCGACAGGCACGCTCGAACTGGCCGACCGCCGGGTGGAGGAGCTCTCGGGCGGTCAGCGCCAGCGGGTGTGGATCGCGATGGTGCTCGCGCAGCGCAGCGACATCGTGCTGCTCGACGAGCCCACCACCTTCCTCGACGCGACGCACCAGCTCGAGCTGCTCGACCTGCTGACCGATCTCAACCGTGATCGCGGGGCCACCGTCGTGATCGTGTTGCACGACCTGAACCTCGCCGCCCGCTATGCGGATCACCTCGTCGTGATGTCCTCAGGCAGCATCGTCGCGCAGGGCGCTCCCGCCGACGTCATCACGGCCGACATCGTGCGCACGGCGTTCGACCTGGACTGCGTCGTGACGACGGATCCCGTCGCCGGATCCCCGCTCGTCATCCCCATCGGGCGGCACCACCGCGCCGAGGAATTAGGGTAGGCTACCCTAAACACCCCCCACTTCTACCGGGAGACCTCCATGCCCTTCAGACCCCGCGTCCGTCACGTCGCCCTCGCTGCAGCCGCAGCGACCG
The DNA here is from genome assembly GCF_001425325.1 of Leifsonia sp. Root1293. NCBI lineage: Bacteria > Bacillati > Actinomycetota > Actinomycetes > Micrococcales > Microbacteriaceae > Leifsonia > Leifsonia sp. Root1293. The sequence continues at coordinate 228,115 of NZ_LMEH01000001.1, forward strand.
CCCTCGTGCTCTCCGGCTGCTCCGCCTCCCCTTCGGACACCGATGAGACCACCGCGGCCTCGAGCGACGCCTTCCCCGTGAGCTTCGAGTCGAACTTCGGCACCGCCGAGATCGACGAGGCGCCCACCCGCGTCGCGACGTGGGGATGGGGGAGCACCGAGGCGGCGCTCGCCGTCGGCGTCGTTCCCGTCGCGATGGCCCAGCAGAGCTACGGCGCCAACGCCGACGGAGTTCTGCCCTGGGTCGCGAAGAAGCTCGAGGAACTGGGGGCCGAGACCCCGACCCTGCTCACCGATGACGGCGAGACGGTTCCGTACGAGGAGATCATCGAGGCTGAGCCCGACGTCATCCTCGCCCCGTACTCCGGCGTGACGCAGGAGCAGTACGACACCCTGAGCGACATCGCTCCCGTCGTCGCCTACACCGGCGATGCCTGGACCACCCCGTGGCGCGACGTCATCTCCACCGTCGGCGAAGCCCTGGGCAAGTCAACGAAGGCCGACGCCGTGCTCGCCGACCTCGACAAGACGCTGGCCGACCAGGCCGAGGCGCACCCCGAACTCGACGGCAAGACCATCGCGGCGGTCTGGGATGTCGGCGGAACCTTCTACGTGTACAAGTCGGCGGACCCCCGCGTCGAGTTCCTGTCCGCCCTGGGGCTGAAGAACGCTCCTGCGGTCGACGAGCTCGACAACGGGGAGGCCCCGTTCTTCTACACGCTGAGCTACGAGCAGCTCGACAAGCTCGACAGCGACATCATCCTGAGCTACTCCGACACCCAGGAGGAGGCGGATGCCTTCCTCACCTCGCCGACGACGAAGGCTCTCCCGGCCGTCGGCCGCGGTGCAGCCGCTCAGGTCGTCGGGACCGAGTTCATCGCCGCAGTCTCACCGCCCACGGCGCTCTCGCTCACCTGGGGTCTGGACGACCTCGTCGCCTCGCTGAGTGCGGCGGCCGCGAAGGCCTGATCGGCCGTTCTGCGCTGATCGCGTAGCCCGCGAGCGCAGCGAGTCGGCGTATCGAGATCACCCATGAGGGTGGTCTCGATACGTGTCCTCGCTTCGCTCGGTCATCACTCGACCAGCGGTGACTTCCGCTACCGCAGGTAGCCACCCTTCTCGAGCCCCGCCTCGATCTCGAAGCGGTTCTTCAGGGGGTCGCGACCTGCGAACAGGTAGAGCACGGGCATGAGGAATCCGTAGCGCTGCCACTGCCTCTTGTGCACGGCCTCGTGCTCGAGCACGGCGTCCGACACGTTCTGGCCGGTGAGATAGCAGCCGCCGACGCAGACGCCGCCCCGACGGTAGGCCCAGCCGGGAAGTCCGCGGAAGACCCAGAGTCCCTCCCGCTTCTCGACGCGCCCGGTGCTCCAGATGAAGCCCCATGTGAACCCCACCGTGGTGCCGTAGAGATAGCCGAGGCGGCTGAATCGGGAGTCGAAGAGGAAGCGCTTCATGGCCTCAGCCTAGGCGTGGCAGGCGGAGGACTTCAGTCCTCGGCGGTCGGTCTTCCGTAGGCCTCGAGCAGGCGCAGCCAGACCTCGCTCATGGTGGGGAAGGCCGGCACAGCGTGCCAGAGACGCTCCATCGGAACCTCGCCGACGATGGCGATGGTGGCGGCGTGCAGCATCTCGGCGACATCGGGGCCGAGCAGGGTCATGCCCACGAGCACCTCGCGGTCGAGATCGACGATGGCGCGCACCTGGCCCGTGTAGCCGTCGGCGTGCAGGCCGGAGCCCGACACGGTGCCGAGGTCGTAGTCGAGCACCTTCACGCGCAGGCCGGCCTTCTCGGCGGCATCCGCGGTGAGGCCGACCGATGCGACCTCCGGCTCCGAGAACACGACCGACGGAACGGCGCGGTGGTCAGCCGTCGCGGCGTGAACGCCCCACGTGCCGCCATCCTGCGCGAGTCCTCGGGCCCGGGCGACGATCACGTCGCCGGCTGCCCGGGCCTGGTACTTGCCCTGATGCGTGAGCAGCACGCGATGGTTGACGTCGCCGACGGCGTAGAGCCAGCCGCCGTCGAGCTGCGGGTTCCCCTGGGAGCGGACCCGCAGGGTCTCGTCGACGTCGAGCCAGCTGCCCGGCTTCAGTCCGATGGTCTCCAGGCCGAGGTCCTCGCTGCGCGGAGTGCGCCCGGTGGCGACCAGGAGCTCATCGGCCACCAGCTCCGTGCCGTCGTCGAGCGTGTACAGCACCTCTCCGGAATCCGCACGGGTCGCCGAGGCGATGGATCGTCCGAGGTGAACGGATGCCCCGGCGTCGCGGAGCGCCTGCACCACGGCTTCCCCGGCGAAGGGTTCGAGGCCGCCCAGGAGTCCGCTGCGAGCGATGAGAGTGACCTCGGTGCCGAACGACACGTACGCCGTGGCCATCTCGGCCGCGACCACGCCGCCGCCCAGGATCGCGAGGCGCTGCGGAACCGTCTGGACTCCCGTGGCCTCGCGGCTGGTCCATGGCTCGATCTCGGCGAATCCCGGGATGTCGGGGATCAGCGCCGCCGAGCCCGTGCTCACGACGACAGCGTGGCGGGCGAGAAGGGACGTTGTCGTCCCGTCGGGGCCGGTCACCGACACGGCCCGAGGCCCGGTGATGCGGCCGTGACCGCGCACGAGGTCGACGCCGACGCCCTGCAGCCACTCGACCTGTCCGCTGTCGTCCCAGTCGCTCACCCAGTAGTCGCGTCGCTTCAGCACTGCTGCCACGTCGATCGAGCCGTTCACAGCCTCGGCAGCTCCTCCCACGCGGCGGGCGGCGGCGATGGCCGCGCCGGGGCGCAGGATCGCCTTCGAGGGGATGCAGGCCCAGTACGAGCATTCGCCGCCGATGAGTTCGGCCTCCACGATCACGACCGAGAGTCCACCGGACGCGGCGCGATCGGCCACGTTCTCTCCGACAGGTCCGGCTCCGATGATGATGAGGTCGTACTCACGCGTCGTCATGTCGGCAGCCTAACCGGCGACCGGCGGGCGGGGGACCGGTTGACAGTGCTCTCAGCCGCGCGTGAGCGAACCGATGATGCGCAGGATCGCGGGAAGGTCCTCGGCCGCATCCGCCGGCGCCGCGGGAGCGAATCCCGCGATGGTCGCACCGACGACCGTCGCCTGCGATCGCACGGCGCCGATCAGGGCGGTGAGCGTCTCGACGGAGAGTCCGAACGGCACCGGATTGTCGAGACCGCTGATGGCGGCCGGGTCCAGGACGTCGAGGTCGATGTGCACGTAGACGCGGCTCGCATCGGTCGCAGCCAACGCAGCCACCAGCGCCTGGGGATCGAGGAGCTCGTCGACGGTGAGCGAACGGATGCCGTTTCCGGCGATGTACAGCTCCTCGCCCAGATCGACGTCGCGTACGCCGGCGAGCACGAGGCGATCGGTGCGCAGGCGTGATCCCTCCGGAGGAACGAGTTCGGCCGGACCCTCGCCGAGGATGGTGCGCAGCACCATGCCGCTGAAGCCTCCCGACGGGCTGGACTCCGGTGTGTTGAGGTCGGGGTGGGCGTCGAACCAGATGACGGCGAGGTCGTCAGCGGATGACGCCGCCCGCTCGACGGCCGCGAGAGACACCGCGCAGTCACCGCCGATCACGACAGTCGGTCCGTCGAGCTCGGCCAGGGTCTCGCGCAGGAGATCGCGCACGCGCAGCAGGGAGGAGAAGCGTGCGACACCGGTCTCGAGCGCCTCACCGGCGCCGACGGGAACGTCGACCGATCGCGTCGCGGACGAGGGCAGATCGCCGCGGATCGCATCCGCTCCGTCGATGAGTCTCATGGCGCGGGCTGAGACCGAGCCCTGCCACTGGGGAACCACTACGAACGTCGCCGGCACGATCCTCAGTATGCCCCCTCGGCACACGGAGCACAGTAGCTGTGCCGTCGAACCGACGCGCGAACCCACGCGCGAATCGCGTGCTCGCGACTCGTCACCTCCTCCGGCGCCTGCTCTCCCGTCGTCGGCGCGACAGCCCCGCCTCGCCGATCAGCGGCACGAACAGCACGGGGCCGAGGCTTCTGCGGCTCAGGACCCCATCGTCGCCGAGGGAGGCGACGATGAGCTCCTGCTCTCCGGAGGCCGACTCGATGGGCAGCACGATGCGCCCGTGCGGAGCGAGCTGGGCCACCCACGCGGGAGGAATGTCCGGCGCGGCCGCCGCGGCGATGATCGCGTCGAACGGGGCGTACTCCGGTGCGCCCAGGGTGCCGTCGCCGACGAGCACGGTGATGGCGGTGCGGCCCAGTGCGCGCAGGCGGCCGGCCGCGGCATCCGCCAGCTCGGGAATGCGTTCGATCGAGACGACGTCCTGCGCGAGTTCCGCCGCGACGGCAGCGGCGTAGCCACTGCCCGTGCCGACATCGAGAACCCGGGTCGTTGCTCCGAGCTCGGCCGCCTCGAGCATCCGCGCCACGATGTAGGGCTGCGAGATGGTCTGGTCGGAGCCGATGGGCAGCGGCCTGTCGTCGTGGGCGTGGCCCACCAGTTCCCGGGGCACGAACGCCTCACGGGGAACCGTGCGCATGGCGGCGAGCACGGCGGGGTCCCGGATGCCGCGGGCCTCGAGTTGCCGCGTCACCATGTCATCGGAGGAGATGTACCCGTCCACGGTGCCTCTCCCTCGATTCTGCACCGGATCGAGTGCTTCTGCACCGGATCGAGCCGGAGGACGCGAGGAGGCGGCCGTGGCGGCTCGGAACGAAAGAAACGCCCGATCCTGAACGGATCGGGCGTCTCGCGACTGTGCCCCCGGAGGGATTCGAACCCCCGACCTACGGTACCGGAAACCGGCGCTCTATCCCCTGAGCTACGGAGGCGCACTCGAACGAGAATACCCCATGGCCGACGGTGCCGACGCCGCAGACCGGGCTCCTCGGTCGGCCGCTACGGGAGGTGCGACATGGCGGGCGTGATGATGCCGACAGCGTCGCCGGGCTCGAAGAACGCCGTGGACCGCGCCACCAGCCAATAGCCGGCTTCGGTGAAGACCTGCACAGTGCCCGTGTCCTGCGACTGGGAGAAGAATCCGTCGACGGCCGGGGGAGTGCCGTAGGTGGGAACGGCGTTCATCGTGGCCGCAGCGTTCTGCTTCAGCGTGACGAGCTGGTCGGGGTCGGGCTGGGCCACGGCGACCTCGATCAGTTCGCCGCTGCTCTGGTTGGTCCAGCCGCAGGCGAGCCCGTTGTCAGCCGCCACATCCGCGACGACGGAATCGACGGTCGGGGTGTAGTCGGGTGCAGCCCCGACATTCGGGTTGAAGGCGTAGACGTCGTCGGTCGTGAGCAGTTCGTCGCACCCGATGGTGATCGGGGTGCCGGCGGCGACAGTATCGGTGGGAGTGCTCCCTGGGTCTGTCGTCGGCTCCGTGGAGCCACCCGTCGCGGAATCCGACGGGACCGACGCCGAGGGGTTCGGCGTTCCGGCGTCTGGAGTGCAGCCGGCCAGCAGACCGACCGCCAGGACGGCGGGAAGGAGAGCGACGATGGAGGCGCTGTGCAGACGGCTGGGCATGGGCAGAACCCTACCAACGCCGATCTGCACTGAAGCTGAGCGAACCGCGCCCGACGGTAAGATCGATGCTCGTGACTCCGCTCGAACTCTCCCAAGCCCTCTTCGACCAGGTGAACTCCCTGCTCGAACGACGACGCGAGGCCGGTTCCGACTCAGACGTGAGCGTCGAACTGTCGGATGTCACGCTCGAGCGCCCCAAGAACCGCGACCACGGCGACTGGGCGTCGAACATCGCCATGAAGCTCGCGAAGCGCCTCGGCATGAACCCCCGCGACTTCGCGGCGGAGCTCGCCACGAGCATCAGCCACGTCGACGGCATCGCCTCGGTCGAGGTCGCCGGTCCCGGCTTCATCAACATCCGTCTCGATGCCGCTGCCGCCGGTGCGCTCGCCAAGACCATCGTCGACGCCGGTGCGTCGTTCGGGCACAGCACGGCGCTGGCCGGCCCGGCGATCAACCTCGAGTTCGTCTCCGCCAACCCGACCGGACCGCTGCACATCGGCCACACCCGGTGGGCCGCCCTCGGCGACTCGATCGGCAGGGTGCTCCGTGCCGCGGGTGCCGATGTGTCCAACGAGTACTACATCAACGACGCCGGCAACCAGATGGACACCTTCGGCCTCTCCATCCTGGCCGCGGTGAAGGGCGAGCCGACGCCGGAGGGCGGCTACCCGGGCAGCTACATCGCCGACCTCGCCACCCGCGTTCTCGAGCGCGAGCCGAAGCTGCTCGAGCTCGACGACGCCGATGCCCTGCACGTGGCGCGTGAGATCGCCTACGAGCTGCAGCTCGGCGAGATCCGGGCGTCGCTCGAGCGCTTCAACGTGCACTTCGACGTGTTCACCAGCGAACGCCGCCTCCACGCCGTCGACGATGCCGGGATCAGCGCCATCGACACGGCCGTCGAGCGGCTGCGCGCGCAGGGCCACGTCTACGACGAGGACGACGCCGTCTGGGTGCGCACCACCGACTTCGGCGACGACAAGGATCGCGTCATCCGTCGCGGAAACGGCGTCTACACCTATTTCGCCGCCGATGCCGCGTACTACCTCGACAAGGGCGACCGCGGCTTCGCACACAAGATCTACCTCCTGGGCGCCGACCACCACGGCTACGTCCACCGCCTCAAGGCACTCGCCGGTGCCGCCGGCGACGACCCGGAGAAGGACGTCGAGGTGCTCATCGGGCAGCTCGTCAGCATCAACGGGGCGAAGCTCTCCAAGCGCGCCGGCAACATCATCGAGCTCGACGATCTCCAGGCCTGGTTGGGCACGGATGCGCTCCGCTACACGCTGGCGCGCTACCCGGCGGACTCGCCCCTGACCATCGACCCCGAGATCCTGCAGCGCCGCACGAACGACAACCCCGTCTTCTACGTGCAGTACGCCCACGCCCGCACCGCCGCCGTCGCCCGCAATGCCGCTGGCTCCGGAGTCGACCGCAGCGTGTTCGCCCCGGAACTGCTCGAGCACGAGACGGAGTCGGCCCTCCTCGGCGCCCTCCAGGAGTTCCCGCGCATCGTCGCCCAGTCGGCGGAGCTGCGGGAGCCGCACAGGGTCGCCCGCTACCTCGAGGAGGTCGCGGGGCTGTATCACCGCTGGTACGACAACTGCCGGGTCATCCCGTTGGGAGACGGCGCCGTCGAAGACGTGCACCGCACCAGGCTGTGGCTGAACGACGCCACGGGCATCGTGATCCGCAACGGTCTCGACCTGCTCGGCGTCTCGGCGCCCGATCGCATGTAACGTTCGACTCGACACGGGGGGACTCCATGACCGCAGCAGCAGAAGCACCGAAGACCCGCAGGCGGTGGCCCATCGTGCTCGCGATCGTCGCCGTGGTCGTGGTCGCCGCCCTCGTCGCGGCCTTCTTCATCGCCGACTCGATCGCGCGCAGCACGGGCGAGAGGCTCGTCGCCGAGAAGTTCGCCGAGAAGCTGAGTTCGGAGGAGGGCACGACGGTCTCTCCTGACGACATCGACGTGAGAATCGGCGGGGCCAGCGTCATCGCGCAGTACCTCGGCGGATCGTTCGAATCTGTGCACGTCGATGCCGACGGCATCGCCTTCGACGGCACCCCGCTCGACGTCGCGATCCAGGCCAACGGAGTGCCGACCGACATGAGCAAGCCCGTGAACACCGTCACCGGCAGCGTGTCCTTCGACCAGGCCGGGCTCGACAGCCTGCTGCAGAAGAACGGCACCGACGCCGACATCAAGCTGGGCGACGAGACCGTCACGTACACGGCGTCGCAGACCTTTCTCGGCGTCCCGTTGAGCTTCACCCTCACCGCCGAGCCGTCGACGACCACGGACTCCCTCGTCTTCACGCCGACCTCGGGCGAGCTCGCCGCCGGGTCGGCTGCGATCGACGTCTCCGGCCTGATCGACGCCGTGCTCGCCGACAACACCGTGTCGTTCTGCATCGCCGACCAGATCCCGGCCGGGGTCGATCTCAGCGGCGCCGATGTCGCCCCCGACTCCGTCACCGTGCGCTTCCAGGCGAGGGACCTGATCATCGCCGACCTCGCGCAGACCGGAAGCTGCTCCTAGCCGTCGCCGCGGAACCTCGGAGCTCTCAGCGCTTCTCGCAGGCGATGCCGTCTCCTTTGCCGGGCGTGCACACAACGATCCGGCCCGGAGCCACCGCGTAACGATTGGCGGCACCGACCGTCATGGATTCGTGGGCAGCGAAGCCGACTCGATAGACTCCTCGGGTACTGACGCCCTGTTCGATCGGGCGACTGCCGTCACGGCTTCAGGGACCAATCCGGGTTCGCTCGCCGCGCAGTGTCATCCGTCTGTCATCCCACTGCGAGGATCCTTCAGTGACCACCCGTCCCTCCGCCCCCGCGTGGCTCGACGTGCCCGCAGACGCCAACGCGTTGGCCGCCGGCGTCTGGCCGGACTCGGCGACGCGCGACGGAGCCGGGCGACTCGTCATCGCCGGTGTCGACGCCGCAGAGCTCGCCGCCCGCTATGGAACCCCGCTCTACGTGACCGACGAGGCGCAGGTGCGCGCCCGCGCCGCGCGCGTGGTCGAGGCCTTCGATTCCGCCTTCGCCGGCGTCGGCGCATCCGTCGCCGTGTACTACGCGGGCAAGGCCTTCCTCTCCACGGAGGTCGCCCGCTGGGTTGCGGAGGCCGGGCTCAACATCGACGTGTGCACAGGGGGAGAGCTCGCCGTCGCGCTCGCCGCCGGCATCGACCCCGCACGCCTCGGATTCCACGGCAACAACAAGTCGCTGGCCGAGATCGAGCGAGCCGTCGCCGTCGGCGTCGGTACCATCGTCATCGATTCGAGCATCGAGATCGACCGGGTCGCTGACGCAGCGGCCAGAGCCGGGCGCGTCCAGTCAGTGAGGCTCCGCGTCAACAGCGGAGTGCACGCCCACACCCACGAGTTCCTCGCCACAGCGCACGAGGACCAGAAGTTCGGTGTCCCGCTGAGCGATGCAGCCCGGTTCGTCGCCGACATCCGCAGTCACGACTCCCTCCGCTTCCTCGGGATGCACTGCCACATCGGTTCGCAGATCTTCGACGCCGGCGGATTCGCCGAATCGGCCTCGCGGCTGATCTCCGTGCACGCGGAGCTGCTCGAGGGCGGCGACGTTCCCGAGCTCAACCTGGGCGGCGGCTTCGGCATCGCCTACACGGCCGCCGACGAGCCGACGCCCATCGAGCAGATCGCCGCTGGCATGGCCGATGCGGTCGGTGCGGCGTGCGCGAGCCACGGCATCCCGGTTCCCCGCATCGCCATCGAACCGGGCCGCTACATCGTCGGCCCGGCAGGCATCACTCTCTACGAGGTCGGAACCGTCAAGCCGGTCCAGGTCGACGGTGGCGTGCGCACCTATGTCAGCGTCGACGGCGGCATGAGCGACAACGCCCGCCCGGCGCTGTACGGAGCCGACTACACGGCACGCATCGCGAGCCGGGTGACGGATGCCGCCCCCGCCCTCGTGCGTGTCGCCGGCAAGCACTGCGAATCCGGCGACATCGTCGTGGACGCCGACTACCTGCCCGGCGACGTGCGGCCGGGCGACCTGCTCGCCGTCGCGGCGACCGGCGCCTACTGCTGGTCGCTGGCCAGCAACTACAACCATCTCGGCCGTCCGCCCGTCGTCGCCGTGCGCGACGGAGCCGCGCGCATCATCGTGCGCGGCGAGACCGAGGCCGATCTCCTCTCGCGCGACGCCGGCATCACCGTGCCGGTGCCGGACGAGACGGACCCACTCGAGGGAGCCCGATGATCGCCTACCGTTCACTGCGCGTCGCCCTGCTCGGCGGAGGATCCGTCGGAGCTCAGGTCGCACGATCGCTGCTCGAGGACCGGGACGAGCTCGCGCACCGCGTGGGTGCCAGCCTCGACCTCGTCGGCATCGCCGTGCGCGACGTCGACGCCGTGCGCAGCGTCGACCTGCCGCGCGAGCTGTTCACCACGGATGCCGAGAGGCTGATCCTCGGAGCCGACGTCGTGATCGAGCTCATGGGCGGCATCGAGCCGGCTCGCACCTACATCCTGCAGGCACTGAACTCGGGGGCCGACGTGGTGACGGGCAACAAGGCCCTGCTGGCCACCCACGGCCCGGAGCTGTTCTCCGCGGCCGAGCAGGTCGGCGCCCAGCTCTACTACGAGGCTGCGGTCGGCGGGGCCATCCCGATCATCCGCCCGCTGCGCGAGAGCCTCGCCGGTGACAGGGTCAAGCGCATCCTCGGCATCGTGAACGGCACCACGAACTACATCCTCGACCGCATGGACACCCAGGGCGACAGCCTGGAGGACGCGCTCGCGACGGCTCAGGAGCTCGGCCTCGCCGAAGCCAACCCCAGCGCCGACGTCGACGGGTTCGACGCCGCGCAGAAGGCGGCCATCCTCGCGAGTCTCGCCTTCCACACCGAGGTGTCGGTCGACGACGTGCACCGGGAGGGCATCACCGCCGTGACGGCCGCGCAGATCGCCTCGGCGGCGCACTCGGGCCACGTCGTGAAGCTCCTCGCCATCTGCGAGCGCCTGACGGACCCCGAATCGGGTGTCGAGGGCGTCTCGGTGCGGGTCTATCCGGCCATGGTGCCCCGCAGCCACCCGCTCGCCGCCGTCCATGGAGCCAACAACGCCGTGTTCGTCGAGGCCGAGGCAGCAGGAGCCCTCATGTTCTACGGCGCCGGCGCCGGGGGAGTCGAGACCTCATCGGCCGTGCTCGGCGACCTCGTCTCCCTCGCCCGCCGCCACGTCATCGGTGGTCCAGGACTCACCGAGTCGAAGCACGCCGGACTTCCCGTGCTCGAGATCGGCAAGGCGACGACACGCTACGCCGTCACCCTCGACGTCATCGACGAACCCGGCGTCCTCGCCACCATCGCCGGCGTCTTCGCCGAACACGGCGTCTCGGTCGAGACCGTCGAGCAGTCCGTCGCCACGGCGGCTCCCGGCGGAGAGTCCACAGCCATCCTCGTCATCGGCACCCATCAAGCCCGGGAGGCCGCGCTCGCCGCGACCGTCGCGGACCTGGCTGCCAACCGCGTCGTCGCCCGCGTCGCATCCGTCCTCCGAGTTGAAGGAGCGTAACCACCATGAGCACCACCCCGCAGATCCGCGAGTCCCGTCAGTGGCGCGGAGTCATCCGCGAGTACGCCGACCGCCTGGACGTGACGGATGCCACCCCCATCGTCACGCTCGGTGAGGGCGGAACACCGCTCCTCCCGGCACCGGCGCTGTCTGCGCGCACCGGCGCCGACGTCTGGGTCAAGTTCGAGGGCATGAACCCCACGGGCTCCTTCAAGGACCGGGGCATGACGATGGCGGTCACCAAGGGCGTCGAGGCCGGAGCCAAGGCGATCATCTGCGCCTCGACGGGCAACACCTCCGCGTCAGCAGCCGCCTACGCCGCCCACGCCGGCATCACGGCGGCCGTGCTCGTGCCAGAGGGCAAGATCGCCATGGGCAAGCTCAGCCAGGCCATCGCCCACAACGGTCGCCTGCTGCAGGTGCGCGGAAACTTCGACGACTGCCTCGAGATCGCCCGCGAGCTCGCAGACAACTACCCCGTCCACCTCGTGAACTCCGTCAACAACGACCGCATCGAGGGTCAGAAGACCGCGGCGTTCGAGGTCGTCGAGGTGCTGCGCGAGGCTCCGGACTTCCACATCGTGCCCGTCGGCAACGCCGGAAACTACACGGCGTACCACCGCGGCTACAGCGAGGAGCTGCAGCGTGGCGTCACGACCAAGATGCCGCGCATGTTCGGCTTCCAGGCGGCAGGCAGCGCCCCGATCGTCGTCGGCCACGTCGTGAAGAACCCCGACACCATCGCCAGCGCCATCCGCATCGGCAACCCCGCGTCGTGGGAGCTCGCCATCGCGGCCCGGGAGAACAGCGACGGCTACTTCGGTGCCATCGACGACGCCCGCATCCTCGAGGCCCAGCGCATCCTCTCCGCCGAGGTGGGCATCTTCGTCGAGCCTGCATCGGCCATCAGCGTCGCCGGCCTGCTCGAGCAGGCCGAGGCCGGCGTCATCGGCCGCGGCGCCACAGTCGTGCTCACAGTCACCGGTCACGGCCTGAAGGACCCGCAGTGGGCTCTCCGCACGTCCGACGGCTCCGACATCCAGCCCGAGAGCGTCGCCGTCGACACCGCCGAGATCGCCGACGTGCTCGGCCTGGCGAAGGCATGACCGCCGCCGTGACGCTCGACGCCCTCGCGCCAGAACTCGTCGGTCGCCGGATCTCCGTGCAGGTGCCTGCGACCAGCGCGAACCTCGGCCCCGGTTTCGACACCCTCGGCCTCGCCCTGGCGCTCTACGACGAGCTCGTCGTCGAGGTGCTGGCAACCTCCGGCGTCGACATCCACGTCGAGGGCGTCGGAGCCGGTGAGGTGCCGACGGACGAGTCGCACCTCGTCGTGCGCTCCATCGCCCACGTCCTGGCGCACTACGGCTACGCTCTGCCCGGGCTCCGGCTCGAGGCTCGCAACCGCATCCCGCACGGACGGGGGCTCGGGTCGTCGGGCGCGGCCATCGTCTCGGGCGTGATGGCGGCCAAGGGCATCCTCGAGGGCGTCGTGGAGATCTCGGACAACGACGCGCTGGCGCTGGCGACCGAGCTCGAGGGGCACCCCGACAACGTGGCACCCGCCCTGTTCGGCGGCCTCACGATCGCGTGGACCACCCCGGAGGGCCCGCAGCACAAGAAGCTCATGGTGCACCGCGGCGTCTCTCCCGTTGTGTTCGTTCCCGAACACGTCATGTCCACGGCACTCGCACGCAGCCTGCAGCCGGACTCCGTCCCGCACGAGGACGCCGTCTTCAACGTCTCGCGATCCGCGCTGCTCGTCGCCGCGCTGATCCAGAGCCCCGAGCTGCTGCTCGCGGCAACGGAGGACAAGCTGCACCAGAACTACCGGGCCGCAGCGATGCCCGAGACCAACGCCCTCATCGTCGCCCTCCGGGCCGCAGGCTACCCGGCCGTGGTGTCGGGTGCCGGCCCATCGATCCTCGTGCTCGCGAGCGATCCCGGCCAGCGACTCGGTGCCGCCGACCTGGTGGCATCGGTGTCTGAGACGCCATGGCAGGCTCTCCACCTCGCGGTCGATTTCAAGGGTTCGATCAACGCGCCGGCCTGAGCATCGATCGATGACCCGCGTTCGCGTGTCAGGTGATCCCTCGGCACGGTGTTAGACTGAGCCAGTACCCGTCGCGGTTCCGCACAGCAAAGCGAACCGACTGGACCGGTGCAATTCCCCGCAATTCATTTGCTTCCATCGCGCCACCCGCCTGTCGCGTTTCCATGTCGAAATCGCGACACGCAGCTCGGTGACAAGCTCCCCCTGGACGGATACCCGCCAGGCGAAAGGACCAGAACTCCCGTGACTACTGGAAACGCCACCCAGACCGTGGCAACCCGCACCCAGCTGAACACGCTGCGCGTCGCCGAGCTGCAGGCTCTCGCGACCCAGCTCAGCATCCCCGGCGCCTCGAAGCTCCGCAAGGGCGAGCTCGTCGACGCCATCGTCGACGCCCAGCCCTCCGATGGCCAGAGCGCCCCCGCTGCCACCGAGACCGCAGCTCCGGCCGCGACCGAGGCACCGTCGACGACGACGGATGCCGCGCCGGCCGAGCAGTCGGCACCCGCGCCCACCATCGAGCCGGCCACAGCCCCTGAGGCGGAGCAGGCATCGGCCCCCGCCGCCGAGGAGGCTCCGGCCGCCGCGCTCACAGTGACCGGCGCGCCCGCCGTGACCCGGGGCCGCGGCTCGCGCCGCGCCAGCACCGCCACGACAGCAGCCGGCTCGCACGTGAACACCGCAGGCGGCACCGGCCTAGACAGCCTCGTTCCCGCGCTCGACGCCGTCGCCGCACGCAACAACAACGCCGAGAAGGCCCAGGACGGCGAGGCCCCCCGCGGCCAGCGCCGCAAGCAGGTCAAGGTCGCCCCCCAGGCCACCGAGACCGCCGAGACCAGCGAGGCTCCCGCCGCGCCGTCGAACGACGGAGCCGAGCAGGCCGACGAGAAGCCGCAGGGCGAGCGTCAGGGCCGCAGCCGCAACCGCAACCGCGGCGGCCGCGGCGAGAACGCCCAGAACGGCAACGCCCAGAACGGCAACCAGAACAACGGCCAGAACGGCAACGACCGCGGCAACCAGAACCAGAACCAGAACCAGCAGAAGCAGGGCAACCAGCCCGCAGAGCAAGGCCAGCAGAAGCTCGACGTCGACGAGCGTCAGGGCGGCAACGGTCAGCAGAACCAGCGCGACAGCCAGCGTCAGGCAGCAGAGGGCGAGGCCCGCTCCGGCCGCAGCCGCTACCGCGACCGCAAGCGTCGCGGCGGTGCTGCAGGAGACGAGTTCGAGCCGGAGCTGAACGACGACGACGTGCTCATCCCCGTCGCCGGCATCCTCGACGTGCTCGACAACTACGCCTTCGTGCGCACCAGCGGCTACCTGCCGGGCCCGAGCGACGTCTACGTCTCTCTCGGCCAGGTCAAGAAGTACAACCTGCGCAAGGGAGACGCCGTCGTCGGCGCCATCCGCCAGCCGCACGAGGGCGACGGCAACGGCCGCCAGAAGTACAACGCGATCGTCAAGGTCGACTCGATCAACGGCCAGTCCGTCGACGAGGCCGCTGCGCGTGTCGACTTCCAGAAGCTCACGCCGCTCTACCCGCAGGAGCGCCTGCGCCTCGAGACCGAGCCCACGAAGCTGACCCAGCGCATCATCGACCTGGTGTCGCCGATCGGCAAGGGCCAGCGCGGCCTCATCGTCGCGCCGCCCAAGGCGGGCAAGACGATCGTGCTGCAGCAGATCGCCAACGCCATCGCGATCAACAACCCCGAGGTCCACCTCATGGTCGTGCTCGTCGACGAGCGTCCAGAAGAGGTCACCGACATGCAGCGCACGGTGAAGGGCGAGGTCATCGCCTCCACCTTCGACCGCCCGGCGGAAGACCACACCACCGTCGCCGAGCTCGCCATCGAGCGTGCGAAGCGCCTCGTCGAGCTGGGCCACGACGTCGTCGTGCTGCTCGACTCGATCACCCGCCTCGGCCGCGCCTACAACCTGGCGGCTCCGGCTTCGGGCCGCATCCTCTCCGGCGGCGTCGACGCGTCGGCGCTCTACCCGCCGAAGCGCTTCTTCGGTGCCGCACGCAACATCGAGAACGGTGGATCGCTCACCATCCTCGCCACGGCCCTCATCGAGACCGGGTCCAAGATGGACGAGGTCATCTTCGAGGAGTTCAAGGGCACCGGCAACTCCGAGCTGCGCCTCTCGCGTCAGCTCGCCGACAAGCGCATCTTCCCGGCCGTCGACGTGAACGCCTCCGGCACCCGCCGCGAGGAGATGCTCATGAGCGCCGACGAGGTCAAGATCACCTGGAAGCTGCGTCGTGCCCTCGCCGGCCTCGACCAGCAGCAGGCCCTCGAGGCCGTTCTGGGTCGGCTCAAGGAGACCCAGTCGAACGTCGAGTTCCTCATGCAGGTCGGCAAGAACGGCACCAGCGGCCACACGGGCGAGCACTAGCGTCTGAAGGAGGTCCTGCGCATCGGAACGAGAGTGGCCGACGCGCAGGACCTTCGGCTTTTCCCCCGCCACTTCCACTCTCGCGCAGGTGAAACAACAGGAGTCTCGAGATGTTCGATTCGGTGAAGGTACTGCTCGACGAGCACGCGGATCTGCAGGAGCAGTTGGCCGACCCGGCGCTGCACGCCGATGCGGCCCGTGCCAAGAAGGTCAACCGTCGCTACGCCGAGCTCTCGAGGATCGCCGCGGCCAACACCGCGTGGATCCAGGCTGGCGAGGACCTCGCCGCAGCTCGTGAACTCGCCAAGGAGGACGAGGCGTTCGCCGAGGAGATCCCCGCCCTCGAGGAGGAGCTCGCCACGACCCAGGAGAAGCTGCGGCGACTCCTCATCCCGCGCGACCCCGACGACGGCCGTGACGTGATCATGGAGATCAAGGGCGGCGAGGGCGGAGCCGAAAGCGCGCTCTTCGCCGCCGACCTGCTGCGCATGTACATGCACTACGCCGAGTCCAAGGGCTGGAAGACCGAGCTCCTCGAACGCACCGAGAGCGACCTCGGCGGCTACAAGGACGTTCAGGTGGCGATCAAGTCCAACGCGACCGATCCGTCGCAGGGCGTCTGGGCGCACCTCAAGTACGAGGGCGGCGTGCACAGGGTGCAGCGCGTTCCGGCGACGGAGTCGCAGGGCCGCATTCACACCTCGACGACGGGCGTGCTCGTCTTCCCCGAGGTGGATGCTCCCGAGGAGGTCGACATCAACCAGAACGACCTGAAGATCGACGTCTACAGGTCGAGCGGACCCGGTGGCCAGTCCGTCAACACGACCGACTCCGCCGTGCGCATCACGCACCTCCCGACGGGCATCGTCGTGGCGATGCAGAACGAGAAGAGCCAGCTCCAGAACCGCGAGGCCGGCATGCGCGTGCTGCGCGCCCGCATCCTGGCGCGACGCCAGGAGGAGCAGGCCGAGCTCGACAGCGCCGCCCGCAAGACCCAGATCCGCACGATGGACCGCTCCGAGCGCATCCGCACCTACAACTTCCCTGAGAACCGCATCGCCGATCACCGCACCGGCTACAAGGCCTACAACCTCGACTCGGTCATGAACGGCGCGCTGGAACCCATCATCGAGTCGGCCATCCAGGCCGACGAGGAGGCCAGGCTCGCCGACATCGGCGACCAGGGCTGATCACGCCCCCGCTGATCGAGTAGCGCCGGACGAAGTCCGACGCCCCCGCTGATCGAGTAGCGCCGGACGAAGTCCGACGCGTATCGAGATCACCGCACCGCCGACCTCAGACGTCGTAGACAACGCCGCGAGCCGACTCCGTGGCGTCGGGATCGGCCTGCCTGATCCTGGCCGGAATCCCCGTCAGCAGCGAGTTCGGCGGGGCGTCCTTGGTCACGACGGCGTTCGCGCCGACAGTCGACCACGCTCCGAGGGTGATGTCGCCGAGCACCTGCGCCCCGGCTCCGACCGTCACGCCGTCTTCGAGCGTCGGATGCCGCTTCTCGTCGCGCCGGTGGTGACGGCTCTTCCCGCCGAGAGTCACGCCGTGGTACAGCATCACGTCGTCGCCGAGCACTGCAGTGGCGCCGATGACGACGCCCATGCCGTGGTCGATGAACAGCCGCCGGCCGATGGTCGCCGCCGGGTGGATCTCGACACCGGTGAGGAACCTGAAGAACTGCGAGAGCAGGCGAGCCGGCAGGCGGGCGCCGGCCAGCCAGAGCCTGTGGGTCAGTCTGTAGCCCCACACGGCGTGGAGTCCGGAGTACGCGAGGAACACCTCGACGCTGCTGCGCGCAGCCGGATCATGCGAGCGTGCCGTCGCGACATCCTCACGAAGCGCGGCGAAGAATCCCATGGCCCCAGCCTACGGCCGCCGCAGGATGTCCGATCGCCACCCGATCAGTCGACGAGACCCTCGAAGAGCACCGTCGACAGGTACCGCTCGCCGTAGCTGGCCACGATCACGACGATGGTCTTCCCGGCATTCTCGGGGCGCTTGGCCAGCTCGAGCGCCGCGTGCACCGTGGCTCCCGAGCTGATGCCGGCGAGGATGCCCTCCTCGACGGCGAGACGGCGGGCGACCTCGACCGACTGCGTGATGTTCACGTCGATGATCTCGTCGTAGACCTCGCGGTCGAGGATCTCGGGCACGAAGTTCGCCCCGATGCCCTGGATCTTGTGCGGGCCGGGTGCTCCTCCGTTGAGGATCGCCGATTCCTCGGGCTCGACGCCGACGACCCGCACTGAGGGCTTGCGTTCCTTCAGCACCTGACCGGTTCCGGTGATGGTGCCGCCGGTGCCGATGCCGGACACGAAGATGTCGACCTCGCCGTCGGTGTCGTCCCAGATCTCGACGGCGGTGGTGCGGCGGTGGATCTCGGGGTTCGCCTCGTTCTCGAACTGGCGGGCGAGCACCGCGCCCGGGGTCTCCGCCGCGATCTGCTCCGCCCGCTCCACGGCGCCGCGCATGCCATCGGAACCGGGGGTGAGCACGAGTTCGGCTCCGTAGGCGCGCAGGAGAGCCCGGCGCTCCTTGCTCATGGTCTCCGGCATGGTCAGGACGACCTTGTAGCCCCGAGCGGCTCCCACCATGGCCAATGCGATTCCGGTGTTGCCACTGGTGCCCTCGACGATCGTGCCGCCGGGCTGCAGGGCGCCGGATGCCTCGGCGGCGTCGACGATGGCGACACCCAGACGGTCCTTGACGCTGGCAGACGGGTTGTAGAACTCCAGCTTGGCCAGCACGGTTGCTCCGGCGCCCTCCGTGATGCGGTTGAGGCGCACGAGCGGCGTGCGCCCGACGACATCGGTGATGCTCGAGTAGATCTGCGACATGGAGGTGACCTTTCCCTGGCGGCACCGGCGCGCCGACGGCGCGGAAGGAACGAAGCGCGGCTTCGTTCAGACTACGACCGCCCGTCGCGCTCAGGCGAGTGCGTTACATTCCTTCACGTGAATATGACGAAAAGCGACGACGGCCTTCCGCTGGGCGCGCTGGTCGACGAGTCCGTCGCCGTGCTCGACGCCGCCGGTGTGGTCTCGCCCGAGATCGACGCGCAGTTGCTCATCGGGCACGTGCTCGGACTCAGCCGCGGTGCTCTGCAGGCCCGTCTCATCATGGGAGCCACCGTCGCGGCGACCGATGCCGCCGGCATCCGTTCCCTCGTCGCCCGACGGGCGTCGCGCGAGCCACTGCAGCACATCACGGGCCTGGCTCCGTTCCGAGCGCTCGAGCTGCATGTCGGACCCGGCGTGTTCATCCCGCGCCCCGAGACCGAGATGGTCGCTCAGCTGGCCATCGACGCGCTGCGTGCCGATGCCGCGCCGATGCCGATCGCCGTCGACCTCGGGACGGGCAGCGGCGCCATCGCCATCGCCATGGCGAGCGAGGTGCCGAACTCCCGGGTCTACGCCGTCGAACGCTCCGCCGAGGCACGCGTCTGGGCCGAGCGCAACATCCGCGACTTCGGCGGGGACAACACCACGCTGGTGGCCGCCGACCTGGCCGACGCGCTGCCAGAGCTCGACGGCACCGTGAGCGTCGTGGCGTCGAACCCGCCCTATGTGCCCGAGAGCCTGCGTCCGCTCGACCCGGAGGTCGCGGTGCACGATCCGGATGAGGCCCTGTACGGCGGCGATGACGGACTGTCGGTCATTCCCGCCCTGTCGCGCACCGGGCGCCGTCTGCTTCGGGCCGGGGGAGTGCTCGTCATCGAGCACGCCGAACACCAGTCGGCCGCCATCGCAGCGATCCTGCTGGCCGACGGCTGGCGCTCCATCGCCCACCATCGCGACCTGACCTTCCGAGACCGGGCGACGACGGCGTTGCGGTAGCGGCACGGCTGCCGCGGCATCCGTCCCATTGCTAGCCTCGTCACCATGCCTGCACCCACCGACTGGATAGAGCACCGCCGCGGGGACCGCGAGCTGCTCGGGTGGATGCTGCCAGACGGCGACGGCTTCGTGGCGATCGACCTGCTCGGTCGCGCGGTGACCGGCTCCGTCGACTGGCTCGCCGCCGAGGAGGCCATCGAGTCGACGGGCATCGGCTACCTCGCCGAGCCCTTCGAGCTGCTGCTCGACGACTCCGGCGCCGACGGCGCTCCGTCGGAGGGTTCCGGCCACTGGGTGCGGGTGCGCGTCGTCGAGGTCTCCACAGACAGGGTGCTGGTCAAGAAGGAGGACTGGGGCGACGTGACGGCCACCGCCGTGTACTACAGCGCTCCGTTCCCCGTCGCGGACAGGCTGCGACCCTTCGCTGGGGACGTGCATGTCCTCCCCGCGGCCTCGGACTCCACCGACCGCCCGACGATCGAGCGCTAGCCGCTGGTCAGGACGACGAGCCGCTGGGTGGCACGCGTCATCGCCACGTATCGGTCGACGGCTCCCTCGATCCCCGTGCCGAACGTGTCAGGGTCGACGAGCACCACCAGGTCGAACTCGAGGCCCTTCGCCAGTTCCGGTGTGAGCGAACGGATGCGGGGAGTCGAGGTGACAGCGGCCCCGCCCAGCGGGCTGCTGGTGATGACGCAGGCGGTTGCATCGCCGGGTCGCGCGAGCCAGTCTCCCAGGATCGCGTCGAGGTCGGCCACGGACCCGTGCAGCACCGGGACGCCCGTGCTGCGCACCGAGGTCGGCACGTTCGCATCGGGCAGGACCGCCCTGATGACGGGTTCGGCCTCCGCCATCACCTCCTCAGGGGTGCGGTAGTTGATGCTCAGCGAGGCGATGGCGACGTCGGCGATGCCGACGCGCTCCAGCCGCTCGCGCCACGACTCGGTGAACCCGTGCCTGGCCTGGGCGCGGTCGCCGACGATCGTGAAGCTGCGTGACGGGCAGCGCGCGAGCAGCATCTGCCATTCGGCATCCGTCAGCTCCTGCGCCTCGTCGACGACGACGTGCGCGAATGGGCCGGCGAGAAGGTCGGGATCGGTGCCCGGCACCGCCGATTCGTCGGCCATGCTGTTCTGCGCGTCCTGCTCGCGCAGCATCATCATGAGCTTGAGCTCGGAGTCATCGGCGGCGATCAGGTCATCGACGACCCTGTCGCGGTACTCGCGGTCCGCTGCGAGGGCGGCCTCACGCCGATGTCTGCGGCGCGACGCGTCCGGGTCTCCGATACGACGCCTGGCCGCGTCGAGGACAGGGAGATCCGACAGCGTCCACGCCCGCGGGTCTGCTCTGTGCAGTGCCGCGACCTCGGCTGCCGTGAGCCAGGGTGCACTCTCACGCAGATAGCCCGGGACGCTCCACAGGTCGGCGACGACTCCGGCCGGGTCGAGCAGCGGCCAGGCACTGCTGAACGCCTGGCGCAGCCCGGTGTTCTGCTCGAGAGCTCGGCGCACGAGGTGCGGCGCGACGTCGTCATCTTCGTGGTTGTCGATGAGGATGCCCAGCAGCTCCTCCCAGACGATGTCACGTGCGTCGTTGTGCGAGACTCCGCCCTCGGGCGCTGCGAAGGCATCCGCCCAGTCGCCGGGGGTGAGGATGACGTCCGCCCATGGGGTCTCGACCGTCACGGTGCGAGCCGGCGGCCGCTCGTAGTGACCGACTGCGGCCTCGACTGCCCGCAGCAGTCCGGCCGATGCCTTGAGGGCCGCCACGCGGGCATCGCCCTCTGGCACGGCGGCCGCACCCTCCGCGACCAGGCTGCGCAGCGTGCAGGTCTCGACGCCGTCCTCTCCGAGGCCGGGAAGCACGTCCGACACGTAATCGAGGTAGGGCAGGCTCGGACCGACGAACAGGACCCCGCCGTGGTGACGGGTCAACCGGGGATCCGAGTACAGCAGGTACGCGGAACGGTGCAGCGCGACGACGGTCTTGCCCGTGCCCGGGCCGCCGTCGACGACGAGGGCACCCCGTGAGCCGGCCCTGATGATGGCGTCCTGGTCGGCCTGGATGGTGCCGAGCACATCGCGCATGCGGCTGGATCGTTCTGCGCCCAGGCTGGCGATGAACGCCGACTGGTCGTCGAGCGCTGCACTCTGCACTCCTTCGGTGTCGGCCAGTCCCTCCGGCGTGAACACCTCGTCCCAGTAGTCGCTGATCGAGCCGCGCATCCAGCGGTACCGACGACGGCTGGACAATCCCATCGGGGCGGCGTGGGTGGCGGAGAAGAACGGTTCGGCCGCCGGCGAGCGCCAGTCGACGAGCAGTCGTCGGCCTGCGGCATCCGTGAGACCCATTCGGCCGATGTACACGGGCTCCGACTGCTCCGCGCCCACGATGCGACCGAGGCACAGGTCCAGCCCGAAACGTCGGAGCGTGCGCAGGCGTGCCGTGATGCGATGAATCTCGAGGTCGCGTTCCAGAGCGGCCTCTCCTCCACCGCCCGGCAGGAGTCGGGTCTCGTCGAGCCTGGCGGAGAGCTCGGTGATGGCCTGGTCGAGGGTCTCGGACATGGCGGCGAAGTGACGCTCGTCGTCGGCGATGAGCGCCGGATCGGCCTTGGCGGAGAGGTGGTCTGGGAGGTCGAAGACAGGGCGGGTGATCTCGATCAGGGCTGCTCCAGGTTCAGGGGACTCGGCTGGGATCGACCAGTATGCGCCGCCGAGGGGTCCTTGCGGCAAGGCCCCATGCCCCGTATATTCTGAAAGTGGAGAGCGATGGTGTCGCTCTCCTTTTCCATGCCCGGATGTCGCCGGCGCGGCGACGGCCGACGGATGACGCCGGCAGGCCGATCGGCCTGCTAGTCCCTGGCTGCGCGTTCCCGCGCCCTCTTGATTTCCTCGCGCTCGCGCTTCTTCGCCTCGCGCACCTTCGCCTCGGCCTCACGACGCGCCTTGGCGGCCTCGCGCACAGCCTTGTCGCGGGGGATCTCGAGGGAATCGAGAGCCGGAGGCGCCGCCACGACCTCGGCTGACGTGTTCCCCATGTGGTATTCGATGCCGTCGAGGATGCGCTCGAGGCCGAAGGTGAAGTCGTCGGCGACGCCGGGAACAGGCGCCCCCGTGTACCCGCCGTCGGCCACGATGCGGCTGAGATCGGGGAAGCGCTCGGGGGTCACGAGTGCCGAGAGGGCTGCCTGCATTCCGGCGGTCTCGGCGATGCCGGCCGCGGTGGCCTCGGTGAGGTCGGCCTCCAGGGCCGCCGTCGCGCGCACATAGCTGGTGAGCAGCAGGAGGCTGGACATCCTCTCGCCGTCATCGAGCGGGAGCGGACGGAGTTCTCTCAGGAGCCAGTCGGCTGCGAGCATGCTGTTCGGCGTCATCGGTGCGCCGCTCACCGGAACCCGCGCGATCCAGGGGTGATCGCGGTAGACCCCCCGAACGGCGAGCACCCAGCGTCGAACGCCGTCCCGCCACGGCACGACGTCATCCTCGGCCGGGATGGCCATCTCGGAGGCCGTGTCCTCCATGAGCACGAGCAGGTCGTCCTTGCTGGTCACGTAGCGGTACAGCGACATCGTCGTGAAGCCGAGCGTCGTGGCGACCCGACTCATGGAGACCGCGCCGAGGCCCTCGGCATCCGCGA
Source organism: Leifsonia sp. Root1293 (assembly GCF_001425325.1). Taxonomy (NCBI): domain Bacteria; kingdom Bacillati; phylum Actinomycetota; class Actinomycetes; order Micrococcales; family Microbacteriaceae; genus Leifsonia; species Leifsonia sp. Root1293. The sequence continues at coordinate 251,118 of NZ_LMEH01000001.1, forward strand.
TCTCGATGGCGGTCTCGACGATCCGCTCGATCGACAGCTCGCGCTTGGGCCCCCGCTGCGGATTCTCCGCGACGCCCCACGTGAGCGCGATCCCACGGGGGAGCGCTTCTTCGACATCGGCCACGGTGCGCCGCCTTTCGACTGGAGGGTTGACACTCATCCTAGAACTGTGTATCACTTAAACAAACGTGTACTGCATACACACAAGAGTACGGCGTACACACGCAGTTTATTGGATACACGGAAAGGTTGTGAACATGAATGCACCAGCCATCGAGGTGCGAGGCCTGCGCAAGAGCTACGGCGACACCACGGTGCTCGACGGCGTCGACCTGAGCATCGAGGCGGGCAGTATCGTCGCCCTCCTCGGGCCCAACGGCGCGGGCAAGACCACCCTCATCAACGTCCTGGCCACCCTCACCGGACCAGACTCCGGCACCGTCATGGTCGCCGGTGCCGACCTGGCCACGGATCCGGAAGCCGTGCGGGAGGCCATCAGCCTGACCGGCCAGTACGCGGCCGTCGATCAGGTGCTGACCGGTGCGGAGAACCTGCGGATGCTCGCCAGGCTCTCCGGCTTCACCTCCGCAGGTGCGAGGCAGCGCGCGGGCGACCTGCTGGACCGCTTCGAGCTGACGGATGCCGCAGCCAGGCGCGTGGGCAGCTACTCGGGAGGCATGCGGCGACGGCTCGACCTCGCCCTCGGCCTCGTCGCCGATCCGCCGGTGGTGTTCCTCGACGAGCCGACGACCGGACTCGACACCCGGAGTCGACAGGAGTTGTGGCGGATGATCGCCGAACTCGCCGAGCGCGGCACCACCATCCTGCTCACGACCCAGTACCTCGAGGAGGCGGATGCCCTCGCCGACCGCATCCTCGTCCTCGACGGCGGCAGGATCGTGGCCGAGGGCACCCCGGCCGAGCTCAAGGCCAGGGTCGGGGGAGAGGTCGTCGAGCTGCACGATCTCGACGACACCCTGCTGATCGAGATCCCGACCGACGGCACCGTCGCCGGGCTCGAGGCCGCGATCGCCGGCATCGCCGCCGATCGGGAGACCGGGTCACTGCGCGTCGTCGTGCGGAAGCCCAGCATGGATGACGTCTTCCTGCAGCTGACCGGCCACCGAGTGGCGGATGCCGGAGAGCGGGACGACGCCCGGACCGAAGCTGCCGCCGACGACCGAGAGGGGATGCCGGCATGAGCACCGCGACCATCACGAGGACCGCCCAGCCGCAGCTTCCCACCCGGGCGGGCCGCCGACCGTCGGCATCCGTCACCACCACGACGATGATCGTGCGGAGCCTGCGTCACACCATGCGCAACATCGACGCCCTCATCATGGCGATCGTGCTGCCGACGATCCTGATGCTGCTGTTCACCTTCGTGTTCGGCAACGCCATCGAACCCGACGGAGACTACGTCGACTACGTGGTGCCCGGCATCATCCTGCTCTGCGCGGGTTTCGGGGCGTCATCGACGGCCGTCGACGTTGCGAACGACATGACCGACGGCATCATCGACAGGTTCCGCGCCATGCCGTTGCGCGCCATCAGCGTGCTCACGGGTCACGTCGTCGCGAGCCTGGCCCGCAACCTGCTCGCGACCGCCGTCGTGATCGGGGTCGCTCTCGCCCTCGGTTTCCGGCCGACGGCCGACCTGGTCGAGTGGATCGCCGCCATCGGGGTGATCGCCCTGTTCATCCTCGCCATCACCTGGCTGTACGCGGGGATCGGTCTCGCGGCCGGGAACGTGGAGGCGGCGAGCGGCTACGGGTTCGCCCTGCTCTTCCTGCCGTATCTGTCGAGCGCCTTCGTGCCGACGGACACCATGCCGGAATGGCTGCAGTGGATCGCCGAGAACCAGCCGATCACCCCGATCATCGAGACCATCCGCGGCCTGCTCATGGGCACGGAGCTCGGCACCGACCCGTGGTGGGCGATCGGATGGTGCGTCGTCATCATCGCGGCTTCCTATCTCTGGGGCACCTGGTTGTTCACCCGCCGAGCGCGCCGGCACTGAACGGCCCCCATCGACCCCAGCGGCCGTGATCCGATCATTCCGGGCCACGGCCGCGAGGGCGTTCGCGTGATGGCAGGATGCTTCGACCGATGGCGGACCCGCGCCTGTCCGGTGGCGCCGGGGAGCGTCGCGTCGGCACCCGTCAGCCTCACGTCCTAGAATCAGTGCCAAATGCCTGAACGCGTCTTCGACTGCTCGGTCGACTCAGAACTGCTCACCGGAATGCGCCTCGCCCGCGCGGCCATCGGTCGCGGCGGTCTCGTCGTCATCCCCACCGACACCGTCTACGGCATAGCGGCAGACGCCTTCGATCCGAAGGCGGTGCAGAAGCTGCTGGACGCCAAGGGGCGCGACCGCACCTCGCCTCCGCCCGTGCTGATCCCGGGCATCCCCACCCTCGACGCCCTCGCGGCCGACGTCCCCGAGGAGGTCCGTGCGCTCGTCGAGGCGTTCTGGCCCGGGGGACTCACCGTCATCCTCACGGCGCAGCCGTCGCTGAACTGGGATCTCGGCGAGACGAGGGGTACCGTAGCGCTCCGGATGCCGGCCAACACCATCGCGCTCGAACTGCTGAGCGAGACCGGTCCGTTGGCGGTGTCCTCCGCCAACCGCACCGGAGAGCCGTCGGCCCTCGACGCCGCGACGGCCTCAGCCGCCCTCGGAGACTCGATCGACGTCTACCTGGACGGCGGCCCTGCCGGCACCGCGTACGGCACGGAGGGCATCGCGACCGCGGCCTCCGGATCCACCATCGTCGATGCGACGGCACTCCAGCGGGGCGGGAAGCTCCACATCGTGCGCGAGGGCGTCATCTCACGGATGGCCGTGCAGTCCATCGTCGGCGACGCTCTCGCGGATGCATCCGCCGCTCCGGAGGCAGCCGACGCTGCCGCAGAGGCAGCACCTCCCGGCGACGAGCCGGTGGAGTAGACCGTGACTCTGTTCATCGTGTTGGCGCTCGTGGCGGCCATCGTCACGTTCGCCCTCTCGATCGTGGTCTACAGGCTGAGCCACAAGTACCGGCTGTATCCGAAGATCCGCGAGCGCGACGTGCACACCCGCCCGACGCCCAGGCTCGGCGGCGTGGCGATGTTCATCGGGATCGTCGCAGCGTTCGGGGCGGCCTGGCTGGTCTCGGCGCGGTTCCCGACCCTGCGGATAGTGTTCGCCAATCCCGAGCAGATCCTCGCGATCCTCGGGGCCGCGCTGCTCATCGTGCTCATCGGCGTGGCCGACGACATCTGGGACCTCGACTGGATGACCAAGCTCGCCGGTCAGTTCATCGCGGCGGGGCTGGTCGCCTGGAAGGGCGTGCAGATCTACTCGCTCCCCATCGGCGGCGGCATCACCGTCGGTTCGAGCTGGATGAGCGTCATCATCACGATCTTCGCCATCGTGCTCGTCATGAACGCCATCAACTTCATCGACGGGCTCGACGGACTGGTGGCCGGCGTCGCGCTGATCGCCAACGGCGTGTTCTTCCTGTACTCCTACCTCCTGGTGCAGCAGACGTCGCCGCTCAACTACTTCAACCTCGCATCGCTCATCGCGGTGCTGGTCGTGGGGGTCTGCGCCGGGTTCCTCCCGCTCAACTGGCATCCGGCGAAGCTCTTCATGGGCGATGCCGGTGCGCTCCTGGTCGGGCTCCTGATGGCGACATCTGCCGTCGCCGTCACCGGACAGATCGACCCGGCCCAGCTCGGTAGCGCCCAGCTGCTGCCCGCGTTCATCCCGATCATCCTGCCGTTCGCGGTGCTCATCATTCCGCTGCTGGACTTCGGGCTCGCCGTCATCCGCAGGCTCAGGGCCGGGAAGTCGCCGTTCAGCGCCGACCGCAAGCACCTCCATCACCGTCTGCTCGACATGGGGCACTCGCATCTGCACGCCGTGCTGATCTTCTACAGCTGGACCGCCGTCGCCTCGATCAGCTGCCTGCTCTACTTCGTGCTGCCGACGTTCTTCGGGCTCTCCACGCTCTGGGCGACGCTGTTCCTCGTCGGCGGCTTCTTCGCCTGCACCCTGTTCACCCTCGCCCCGCTCAGTCGCCGCAAGGCGATCGAGGCTGCCAGCCAGTCGGCTGAGGCCGACACCCCAGAGGCCGAGGAGCTGGCTCCCCAGGATCCGCTCGACGAAGCGGCCGAGACGAGCGATGCCGGCGACCCGGACGTCCTACCCGTCCGCAGCACCACGGCGTCGTCCTGACGTCCTGACCGCCCGATTCGGCACGGCTCCCCGCGGCTCCACCCGGGCCGGACGCCCAGGAACCCGCCGGTACACTGGACCGACCCCCGATTCCCCGAGGATGCCATGAGTGATTCAACGCCCGCGCCCGCTTTCGTCTCGCCGACGCCGAATTCGGTGCTTCGCCGAGCACTGGTCTGGGGGGTGGCCGTCGCGGCCACCGTGGCGGTCGTCGGAGCCATCATCTCCGGCCTGATCTTCGGTCCGATCGGAGTCTGGAGCGCGCTCCTCGGAGGCGGCCTGGCCCTGCTGCTCATGGGCATCACGATCATCACGATCCTGGTGGCCAACCGCTACGCCTCCGCTCCCGACCTCATCGGCCTCTACTTCGGCATCGTGATGGGCGGATGGATGGTGAAGTTCGTCACCTTCCTGGTCCTGGTGTACTCCCTGCGCACCCAACCCTGGCTGGAGCCGATCACCGTCGCCTTCTGCCTCATCGCAGGCGTCCTCGGCTCGCTCATCGTCGACGTTGTCGTGTTCGTGCGCGGGCGCATCTCCTACGTCGGCGAGGCCGAACTCCGCCGTTGACGGGCGTTCCCATCGGGCCGAACGGTTCGGGGGATCGCCGAAGTATTGCTAGAGTAGAGAACGGTTCCGCTTCTCTTCACTCCTTTCGCCTGCATGGCACCGGAGTCGTTCGGAATCACCCCCATCATTCGTCGTCGCGAGAGCCGAGCTCCACGCCCCGAAACAGGAGATAGCGCTGCTAGTTACCGCTGTGAACCTGCTGGTTCCGTCAGCCACCGACGATGGTGGATTCCACGGTCCGTCATTGGACGAGTTCTTCCCGCCCGGCTTCCTGTTCGTCGGAACGCCTTTCGAGATCAACCGGATCATCGCGATCCGCATTCTCGTCACCATCGTGATCCTGGTGCTGTTCTGGCTCTGGACGCGCAAGATGACGATCGTCCCGCGACGCGGCCAGAGCATCGCCGAGATGCTCCTCGGCTTCATCAGGGTCAACATCGCCGAGGACCTCCTCGGCAAGAAGGACGGAACGCGCTTCCTGCCGCTCCTGACTGCGATGTTCATCATGATCGTCGCCATGAACTTCACGGGCATCGTTCCCGGCCTGAACATGGCCGGAACCGCAGTGATCGGTCTTCCGCTCCTCCTGGCCCTCATCGCCTACGTCGCGTTCATCTACGCCGGCGTGAAGAAGCACCCCGCCGCATTCTTCAAGAACGCGCTCTTCCCGCCCGGAGTGCCGTGGCCGATCTACTTCGTGGTGACGCCGATCGAGTTCATCTCGACCTTCATCCTCCGACCGGTCACGCTGGCCCTTCGACTCCTGATGAACATGATCGCGGGCCACATGCTGCTCGTGCTCTGCTTCTCGGCGACCTCCTTCTTCCTGTTCACCGCAGGTGGATGGTTCAGCCTGTTCAGCGTCGGCACGTTCGCCTTCGGGTTCGCGTTCACGATCTTCGAACTCTTCGTCGGTGTGCTGCAGGCCTACGTCTTCACGCTTCTCACCGGCGTCTACATCCAGCTCGCTCTGGCTGAAGAGCACTAAAACCGAAGCCGACACCCGTCGACTTCTCCCACCACGGAAGGAACTCCACACATGGACCCCGTATCCATCCTCGCCGACATCAACGGCAGCATCGCCCCGATCGCCTTCGGTCTGGCTTCCATCGGATCCGCGATCGGCGTGGGCATCGTCGTCGGCAAGACGATCGAGTCCGTCGCGCGCCAGCCTGAGCTCCAGGGTCGCCTCAGCACCCTCATGTTCCTCGGCATCGCGTTCACCGAGGCACTCGCGTTCATCGCCATCGCCGTCGCGTTCATTCCGTTCCCGGCGTAATCCCTCTTAATCGAAACGGAGTCAGGAATGCACTCGCTGCTCCTGCGCGCTGCTGAAGAAGGCGAAACGGTCAACCCGTTCATCCCTGAGCTGTACGACATTGTGTGGTCGGCGGTCTGCTTCGCGATCATCCTTGTGTTCTTCTGGGTGAAGATCCTTCCCACGGTCAAGAAGCTGCTCGACGAGCGCGGCGAGGCCATCGAGGGGAACATCGCCAAGGCCGACGAGGCCCAGCGTCAGGCCGAGGCTGCTCTCGAGCAGTACACGGCCCAGCTGGCCGACGCACGTGCCGAGGCCGGCAAGATCCGCGAGTCCGCTCGTGAGGACGGCAAGAAGATCGTCGCAGAGGCGAAGGACTCGGCCTCGGTCGAGGCCGCGCGCATCACCGCGACGGCCCAGGCCCAGATCGAGGCCGAGCGCCAGGCCGCCGTCGTCTCGCTCCGCTCCGAGGTCGGCACCCTCGCGATCGACCTCGCCTCCGGCGTGATCGGCGAGAGCCTCGCCGACGACGCCAAGGCCAGCGCGGTCGTCGATCGCTTCCTCGCGGACCTCGAGTCCAGCGAGTCCGCCTCGGCAGGAAAGAAGTAGTCCCATGGGATCAGCGACCAGAGAGGCCCTCGTCTCGGCGAGGGCTGCCCTGACCGCTCAGGGCGGAACAGCCGACCTGGCGACGGGTGAGGCGCTCCTCGCGTCCGCCCGCGTCATCGGCTCATCACCGCAGCTGCTCACGGCTCTCTCCGACAACGGTGCTGAGCCCGAGGCGAAGAAGGCGCTCGTCTCGAGCATCTTCTCCCCGACAGTGACGCCGGCAGCCCTCGCCCTCCTGGGCGATGTCGCCGCTGCGCGCTGGTCGGATGCCGATGACGTGCTCGAGGGCATCGAAGACCTCGGTCTGCGCGTCGTCGCCGCCTCCGCCCCTGCTGGAACCGACGTCGACGCCGAGCTGTTCTCATTCGGTCGCACGGTCTCCGGCAACGCCGAACTCGAGCTGGCTCTCAGCTCGAAGCTCGGTTCCAACGAGGCCAAGGCGGCCCTGGTCGACACCCTGCTCGCGGGCAAGGCGTCGCAGCAGGCCGCCGTGATCCTCTCCCACCTCGTGCAGCAGCCGCGCGGCCGTCGCATCGGCGAACTCGTTCGCTACGCGGCATCCGTCGTCGCTGCCGAATCCGGCTACGCGGTGGCCACCGTCACCTCGGCGACGGTGCTCAGCGACGCACAGGTCGCCCGGCTCGCCGCCGGCCTGTCGGCCAAGTACGGCCGGGACCTGCGCATCAACCAGGTCGTCGACCCGAGTGTCATCGGAGGCCTGCGCGTGCAGGTCGGCGACGACATCATCGACGGCAGCGTCGCGAAGCGTCTCGACGACGTGCGACTCCAGCTTGCCGGCTAGCCCTCGGGCCCGCCGGAGGACAACAGAACAACGACGCTCTCCTTTCAGAACGTCGAACAGTCAAGAACCTGTACGCCTCGTGCAGAAAAGGGAAGATCATGGCAGAACTCACCATCAGCCCCGATGAGATCCGTGACGCGCTCAAGGACTTCGTCAAGGCATACGAGCCCGGCGCTGCTGCAGCGACCGAGGTCGGCCACGTGACGGATGCCGCCGACGGCATCGCACACGTCGAGGGCCTCCCGAGCGTCATGGCCAACGAGCTCATCCGCTTCGCGGACGGCACGCTGGGCCTCGCGCTCAACCTCGACGAAGACGAGATCGGCGTCGTCGTGCTCGGCGAGTTCTCCGGCATCGAGGAGGGCATGGAGGTCACCCGCACGGGCGAGGTCCTCTCGGCCCCCGTCGGCGACAACTTCCTGGGTCGCGTCGTCGATCCTCTCGGCAACCCCATCGACGGTCTCGGCGACATCGAGGCCGAGGGCCGTCGCGCGCTCGAGCTCCAGGCGCCCGGCGTCATGCAGCGCAAGAGCGTTCACGAGCCGCTGCAGACCGGAATCAAGGCGATCGACGCCATGATCCCCGTCGGGCGCGGCCAGCGTCAGCTGATCATCGGCGACCGCCAGACCGGCAAGACGGCCATCGCGATCGACACGATCATCAACCAGAAGGCCAACTGGGAGTCCGGCGACGTCAACAAGCAGGTGCGCTGCATCTACGTCGCGATCGGCCAGAAGGGCTCGACCATCGCCTCGGTGAAGGGCGCCCTCGAGGACGCCGGAGCGATGGAGTACACCACGATCGTGGCGGCTCCCGCATCCGACCCCGCAGGCTTCAAGTACCTCGCCCCGTACACGGGCTCGGCAATCGGCCAGCACTGGATGTACGGCGGCAAGCACGTCCTCATCATCTTCGACGACCTGTCGAAGCAGGCAGAGGCCTACCGCGCCGTGTCCCTCCTCCTCCGTCGTCCGCCGGGACGCGAGGCATACCCGGGTGACGTCTTCTACCTGCACTCGCGTCTGCTCGAGCGTTGCGCCAAGCTCTCCGACGAGCTGGGCGCCGGCTCGATGACCGGCCTGCCGATCATCGAGACCAAGGCCAACGACGTCTCGGCCTACATCCCGACCAACGTGATCTCGATCACCGACGGCCAGATCTTCCTGCAGTCCGACCTCTTCAACGCCAACCAGCGTCCCGCTGTCGACGTCGGAATCTCGGTCTCGCGAGTCGGTGGTGACGCCCAGGTCAAGTCCATCAAGAAGGTCTCCGGAACGCTCAAGCTCGAGCTCGCCCAGTACCGCTCGCTCGAGGCGTTCGCGATGTTCGCATCCGACCTCGACGCGACGAGCCGCCGCCAGCTCGCGCGAGGCGCCCGCCTCACCGAGCTGCTCAAGCAGCCGCAGTACTCGCCGTACCCCGTCGAGGACCAGGTCGTGTCGATCTGGGCCGGAACGAACGGCAAGCTCGACGAGGTTCCGGTCGAGGACATCCTGCGCTTCGAGCGCGAGCTGCTCGACTACCTCGGTCGCAACACCGAGGTGCTGTCCACGCTCCGCGAGACCAACGTGCTCTCGGACGACACCACTGCGGCTCTCGAGTCCGCGGTCGACGCCTTCAAGCTCGAGTTCCAGACCGGTGAGGGCAAGCCCCTCGCCTCGGTCGGCAGCGAGAAGTTCGAGGCCGTCGCCGAGGAAGACGTCAACCAGGAGAAGATCGTGAAGGCCAAGCGGTAACGCTGGCCCCCGATCCGACCGACTGACGAACCCTAGAAACCAGGAGAGACATGGGAGCGCAACTTCGGGTCTACCGGCAGAAGATCAAGTCTGCCCAGACGACCAAGAAGATCACCCGTGCGATGGAGCTGATCAGCGCATCACGCATCCAGAAGGCACAGGCGCGCGTCGCAGCATCGACGCCGTACTCGCGAGCGATCACGCGCGCGGTCTCCGCCGTGGCGACCCACTCGAACGTGGACCACGTGCTCACGACCGAGCCCGAGAAGATCGAGCGCGCAGCCGTCGTCATCTTCTCGAGCGACCGCGGCCTCGCCGGCGCGTTCAACTCGCAGGTGCTCCGCGAGGCCGAGCAGCTCTCCGAGCTGCTTCGCAGCCAGGGCAAGGAGGTCTCGTACTTCCTGATCGGCCGCAAGGCCGTCGGCTACTTCGCCTTCCGACGCCGCTCGTTCGAGCAGCAGTGGATCGGCGGGACGGACAGCCCCGAGGTCGAGGTGGCTCAGGAGATCGGCGAGGCGCTTCTCGAGGCGTTCCTGCGCGATGCCGAGGATGGTGGCGTCGACGAGATCCACGTCGTCTACAACCGCTTCGTGAGCATGATCAGCCAGGTCCCGCAGATCGTCCGGCTGCTCCCGCTCGAGGTCGTCGAGGGTGTCGAGGAGCCTGACGACGGTGTCGTCCTGCCCCTCTACGAGTTCGAGCCCGACGCTGCGACAGTGCTGGACTCCCTGCTCCCGGTGTACATCGAGAGCCGCATCTTCAACGCCATGCTGCAGTCCTCGGCCGCGAAGCACGCTGCGACGCAGAAGGCCATGAAGGCCGCGAGCGACAACGCCGATTCCCTCATCCGCGACTACACGCGTCTCGCCAACGAGGCCCGTCAGTCCGAGATCACCCAGCAGATCGCCGAAATCGTGGGTGGAGCCGACGCGCTCTCCTCGAAGTAACGCATCCCACACGACTCTTACGTACACGTACCCAGAAGGAAGAGAACAATGACTGACACCGCTACCGCGCCAGTCCAGGCAGAGGCCACGGGCGGCGCCATCGGGCGTATCGCCCGCGTCACCGGCCCTGTGGTCGACATCGAGTTCCCGCACGACTCGATCCCGTCGGTCTACAACGCTCTGCAGACCACCATCACGCTCGAGGGCGAGACCACGACGCTCACGCTCGAGGTCGCTCAGCACCTCGGCGACGACGTCGTGCGTGCCATCGCCCTGAAGCCCACCGACGGCCTCGTGCGCGGCCAGGAGGTCACCGACACCGGAGCGGCCATCTCGGTCCCCGTCGGCGACGTCACCAAGGGCAAGGTCTTCAACGTCATCGGCGAGGTGCTCAACGGCGAGCCCGGCGAGACCATCGAGATCACCGAGCGCTGGCCCATCCACCGCAAGCCCCCGCGCTTCGACCAGCTCGAGAGCAAGACGCAGCTGTTCGAGACCGGCATCAAGGTCATCGACCTCCTCACCCCGTACGTGCAGGGTGGAAAGATCGGCCTCTTCGGTGGAGCCGGCGTCGGCAAGACCGTCCTCATCCAGGAGATGATCCAGCGCGTCGCGCAGGACCACGGTGGTGTGTCCGTGTTCGCCGGTGTCGGTGAGCGCACCCGTGAGGGCAACGACCTCATCCACGAGATGGAGGAGGCTGGCGTCTTCGACAAGACGGCCCTTGTCTTCGGCCAGATGGACGAGCCGCCGGGAACGCGTCTGCGCGTCGCCCTCTCCGCGCTCACGATGGCGGAGTACTTCCGCGACGTGCAGAAGCAGGACGTGCTGCTCTTCATCGACAACATCTTCCGCTTCACGCAGGCAGGTTCCGAGGTCTCGACGCTTCTCGGCCGTATGCCGTCCGCCGTGGGCTACCAGCCCAACCTCGCCGACGAGATGGGTGTGCTCCAGGAGCGCATCACCTCGACCCGTGGACACTCGATCACCTCCCTGCAGGCGATCTACGTGCCGGCCGACGACTACACCGACCCGGCTCCGGCGACCACGTTCGCGCACCTCGACGCCACGACCGAGCTCTCTCGCGCCATCGCGTCGAAGGGTCTCTACCCGGCCGTCGACCCGCTGACCTCGACCTCGCGCATCCTCGACCCCCGCTACCTGGGCGAGGACCACTACCGCGTGGCCACCACGGTCAAGCAGATCCTGCAGAAGAACAAGGAGCTCCAGGAGATCATCGCCATCCTCGGTGTCGACGAACTCTCCGAGGAAGACAAGATCACGGTCTCGCGCGCCCGTCGCATCGAGCAGTTCCTCTCGCAGAACACCTACATGGCGAAGAAGTTCACCGGTGTCGAGGGTTCGACGGTTCCGCTCAAGGACACCATCGAGTCGTTCGATGCCATCGCCAAGGGCGAGTTCGACCACGTGGCCGAGCAGGCGTTCTTCAACGTCGGTTCGATCAGCGACGTCGAAGAGAAGTGGGCTCAGATCCAGAAGGACAACGGCTGACCATGGCTGTCCTCAACGTCAGTCTCGTCTCGGCGGACCAGGAAGTCTGGTCCGGCGAGGCGAGCATGGTGGTCGCGAAGACCGTCGAGGGCGAGATCGGCATCCTGCCCGGCCACGAGCCCCTGCTCGCGATCCTCGCCCACGGCGAGGTGCGCCTGACGCTGGCCGGAGGCGAGAAGCTCGTCGCCGACGCGTCCGACGGGTTCCTCTCGGTCGAGGGCAACGCCGTGCAGGTCGTCGCCCGACGCGCTGCGCTCGTCTAGGCCGCAGAACGTCGGAGATGTGACTGTGTCAGACCGCCAGTTCGGCGACCTCAGCGTGGCCCAGCTGGTCGTCATGGCCGGCCTTCCGGGCTCCGGGAAGTCGACCATCGCCGAGATCATCGGTGCGCGCATCGGCGCGACCGTCGTCTCCGTCGATCCGATCGAGTCCGCCATCCTGTCAGCGGGCATCGACGCCGATCAGCCGACCGGCCTGGCGGCCTACCTGGTCGCCGAGGCCATCGCCGAGTCCGTGCTCGTCGCGGGGCGCAGCGTGATCATCGACGCCGTCAACGCGGTCGAGCCGGCGCGGATGCAGTGGCGTGACCTCGCTGCCCGCACCGAGGCCGTGCTGCGCGTCATCGAGGTCGTGTGCTCCGACGAGGAACTGCACAGGGAACGCCTCGCCAAGAGGGTGCGCAACCTCCCGCATGTGGAAGAACTCACCTGGCGCGCCGTCGAGCAGAGTGTCGAGGGCTACGAGGCGTGGACCGGGCACAGCGCCGCCATGCCGCGGGTGACCGTCGACAGCGTGCAGTCGCTCGGCTCGAACGTCGACGCTGCCGTGGCGTTCATCACCGGCTGACTCGGGTGCTGATCCTCCTTCCGCCGTCGGAGACCAAGCGCGACGGAGGCGCCGGCGCGCGTCTGGACGTCGCGTCACTCGCGTTCCCCAGGCTCGCGCCGCAGCGGCGCTCCCTCATCCGCGCGCTGCGCTCACTCGCCAGAGACACCGAGGCGAGCGTCACGGCCCTCAAACTCGGTCGCACCCAGCTGGGGGAGGTGGCCCGCAACCGTGCCATCACGACCTCGGCCACGATGCCCGTCATCGATCGCTACACGGGGGTCGTCTTCGACGCGCTCGACGCCCGGAGCCTGACCGAGTCGGAGCGGGCCTTCGCCCATGCGCACCTCGTGGTGCACTCCGCGCTCCTCGGCCCCGTCGCCGCTCTCGACGGCGTTCCGGCCTACAGGATGTCGCATGACTCGCGCCTGCCGGAGCTCTCGCTCAAGAAGCACTGGGGCGATGCCATCGCGCGGCAGCTGAGGCCTGTCAGCGGTCTGATCCTCGACCTGAGGAGCGAGGGCTACGCCGCCCTCGGCCCGGCGCCCGAGCGCGCCGAGTCCGTGTACCTGCGGGTGCTTACCGAGGGGGATGACGGTCGGCGACGGGCCCTCAACCACTTCAACAAGCACGCCAAGGGCGCGTTCACCCGGGCCGTCCTCCAGGCGGGAATCGATTTCTCGAGCGTGGATGAACTGAGGGAGTGGGCCGCGAGCGCCGGCTGGACGCTCGATCGCCTCGACGGAAGACCCCGCGAGATCGCCCTCGTGGTCTAGTCGTCGGCCCGGAAGCATCCGGCGATGTGATCGTCGACCATGCCCGTCGACTGCATCAGCGCGTACATCGTCGTCGGTCCGACGAACCTGTAGCCCCGCTTGCGCAACTCCTTGCTCAGGGCCGTGGACTCCGCTGTGACGGCAGGCACGTCGCTCCATGAGCGCGGGCGCTGACATCCGGCGGCATCCGGAGCGAATCCCCACATCAGTTCCGAGAGGCTCTCGCCGAGCTCGAGGGTGGCACGGGCATTGCCGATGGTGGCCTCGATCTTGCCGCGGTGGCGGATGATGCCGGCATCCTGCAGCAGACGTTCGACATCGGGCTCGCCCATCGCGGCGACCTTCTCGGCGTCGAAGTCGAAGAACGCCGCCCGGAACGCCGGGCGCTTGCGGAGGATGGTGATCCACGAGAGCCCGGCCTGGAAGCCCTCGAGGCAGAGCTTCTCGAAGAGGCGTCGCTCGTCGTGGAGGGGCACTCCCCATTCCTCATCGTGGTAGCGGCGGTACTCGGCGTCGTTGGCGCCCCAGGAGCAGCGCGCCAGGCCGTCGTCGCCGACGACGACCGTCGGCGGAACGACGGGAACGGGTGAGGCGCCGAAGCTCACGAGGCCACCGGCGTCGACTCGGCGGCATCGACGAGGGGCGTTGGCTCGGTTCCGGGCAGCGGGGCCGGCGCCCCGGCGACCTCGGTGTGGCCGATGCTCTCGTGGTCGAGCAGCCACACCTTGGTCGGGATCCCCTCGCCGGCGCTGAAGCCCGTGATGCGGCCGGTGCTGGAGAGCACCCGATGGCAGCCCACGATGATGGGCACGGGGTTCGCCCCGACCGCGCCGCCGATGGCACGACCCGACCCCGGGCGCCCGATGGCGGCTCCGATCTCGCCGTAGGAGGTGAACTGGCCGAAGTCGAGCTGCTGGAGCTCCGCCCACACCGCCCGCTGGAACTCCGTTCCGGCCAGCCGCACGGGAAGATCGAACTTGGTGCGTTCCCCGGCGAAGTACTCGCCGAGCTGGCGGACGGCCTCGGAGAGCACGGCGGTGGACGCAGCCTCCTCGTGGTCGTGCGGCAGCCGACCGTCGCGTTCGATGGAGAGCGAGGTGATCTGCTCGCCGTCGCTCGTGATCTCGATGCGGCCGATCGGGCTCTCGACGCGCTCGATGTAGAGGGTGTCTGTGGTCATGAGACGAATCTACCTGCGGCACAGCGACCCCTCTCGCGGGAAACGGACACGGTGGGGATGGCGATCGAGCACGTCCTGCCTGGGGAGGAGCACGGTCCGTCGTCATCGGCCGCGGGGCCCTCGGCCGATGGTCGGATCGGGTCCGTAGGATCGGACCATGCCCTCATGGAACGAGATCGCCGACGGCCTGCTCGTCGCCCGCTACGAGCCGCTCGACATCTCCGTCACCGTCGTGCGCGGCACCGACGGTCTGCTGCTGGTCGACACCCGCTGCAACCCACGCGAGGCGGCCGAGATCGCGGCCGACGTCGCCGCGCTCGGCATCGGCGCTATCCGCTGGGTCGTCGACACCCACGCGCACTACGACCACAGTTTCGGGAACCAGGTGTTCGCGGGCACCGCGACGATCATCGGGCACCAGGGGATCCCCGCGCACTTCGCCGAGTTCGAGGCGCCGCGACTGGCTGCGTGGACGGCGGACCCCGCAGCTTCGCCCCAGTACGACTGGACCGGCGTCGAGCTCACACCGCCGCACGTCCTCGTCGCCGACGAGCACCTGCTCGATCTGGGCGGACGCCCGGTGCGCGTCATCGCCCTGGGACCCGGCCACACGGACACCGATGTCGTCGTGCACGTTCCGGATGCCTCCACCTGGATCGTCGGGGACGTCGTCGAGGAGTCCGGGCCGCCGATGTACGGGTCAGGGTCGTTCCCGCTGGGCTGGCCGCTTGTTATCGCCGATCTGGCCGAGCGCATGGGGGAGGGTGACCTCGTCGTTCCCGGCCACGGCGCCGTCGTCGACCGGGCCTTCGTGCACGATCAGGCGCACAGGCTGCAGACGGTGGCCGACGCCATCAGCGTCGGCTTCGCCCACCACGAGCCCGTGGAGTACGTCTCCGAGCGAGCTGCCGGTGCCTCGCGGATGCCGCTCGAGATGGTGGAGCCTGCGGTCATCCGCGGGTACACGCAGCTCGCCGCATCCTGACGCCGCACGACGTCGACTCCGGACACCCGGCGATGGGCGCGGCCTAGGCTGGATGCATGGCCTCCATCGAACACCGCACCCTCGGGCCATCCGGCCTCGTCGTCTCGACCGTCGGCCTCGGCTGCAACAACTTCGGGCGGACCGGGACGGCGAGTGAGGACCAGGCTGGAACCAGCGCCGTCATCGACGCCGCCATCGACGCAGGCGTGACGCTCTTCGACACCGCCGACATCTACGGCGCCGAACGCGGGCTCAGCGAGACCCTCATGGGGAATGCGCTCCGCGGAGGCAAGCGCGAGAAGATCGTGCTCGCCACGAAGTTCGGCATGGACATGGGCGGCCTGAACGGCCCGGATTGGAACGCCCGCGGTTCCCGCCGCTACATCCGGCTCGCCGTCGAGGCGAGCCTGCGCCGTCTGCAGACCGACTGGATCGACCTGTACCAGCTGCACCAGCCCGACCGGAACACGCCCATCGAGGAGACGCTCGCCGCACTCGACGACCTCGTGACGGCCGGGAAGGTCCGCTACATCGGATCATCGAACCTCAGCGGCTGGCAGATCGCGGAAGCGGAGTTAACGGCACGGCTCGGTTCGCATCCGCGTTTCATCTCGAGCCAGAACGAGTACAGCCTGCTCGAGAGGACGGCCGAGACCGAGGTGATCCCGGCCGTCGAGCACTTCGGGCTCGGCTTCCTGCCCTGGTTCCCGCTCTACAACGGTCTGCTGACGGGCAAGTTCACGCGCGCCGGCGGTCCGGAGGACAGCCGCATCATGCGCATCCGCAGGCACCTCGCCGATTCCGCGCCCTGGGGGACCATGGATCGATACCAGGAGTTCTGCACCGAGCGCGGCATCACGATGCTGGAGGCGACCTTCGGCTGGATGCTGGCGCAGCCGGCCCTCACGAGCGTGATCGCCGGCGCCACGCGGCCGGAGCAGATCATCCAGAACGCAGAGGCCGCCACGTCCTGGCAGCCGACGACCGATGATCTCGCGCAGATCTCGGCGCTGTTCGACCCGACGGCACTCGAGGCCTGAGCGGCGTCTCGGGCCCGGATCGGTGCGGTGCGGGGTGCCCAGCGCTCCCGGACCTCGGACGTGTGGTTGCATGGTGTCGTCGGATCAGCCGGCGTTCGAGATTCAGCCGGAGGATGCGTGCCCAGAAGGAACGACCAGCAGCAGGTCGAGGGATACACGGAGTGGAAGGGCTGGTCTGGAGGGTCGTTCGGTCGCGTCGGCCCAGCCGACATCGACTACTTCTCCCGCGAGATGCGGCGGCTGAGGCCGGCCACTCCGATCCGCGACGTGCTGGAGGTCGGCTTCGGGAACGGAGAGTTCCTGGGCTACTGCCGTTCGCGCGGCTGGAACGCCACCGGCGTCGAACTGCTCCCCGAACTGGTGGAGCATGCTCGCAGTGCCGGGTTCACCGCCCACCCCTCCGACGAGCTCGACACCCTCCCCGACGCGTCGTTCGACGTCGTGGCTGCCTTCGACGTGTTCGAGCACGTTCCGCCGGAGCACTCCATCTCCTTCCTCGCCGACCTGCGCCGCAAGGTGCGTCCCGGCGGCACGGTGATCCTGCGCTATCCGAACGCGGACAGCTGGCTCGGCAACCCGTTCCAGAACGGCGATCCGACGCATGTGAACGCCATCGGCGCGCTCAAGATGGAGTACTACGCTGGTGAGGTCGGATTCAGCATCCGCTCCTTCCATGCTCCGATCCGTCGCGGCTTCCACAGCTCGATGATCCACGGAGTGCACGCGATGACAGCCGGCGTCCTGGCGAGGGCGGCCGGAGCCGTCGCCAAGGCGATCTACTTCCCGGATCTGCGCGTGGTGCTCTCCAGTGGCAACGTGGTCTGCGTGCTCGATCCCGTCGAGAGCGCAGGGACCGCCGCGACCCCGGGTACCGTCGCTCCCTAGCCGGCGCTCCTTCCCACTCCCGGGAGCCGGCAGCGCTCTCCACAGCCCGCCGGCTGCCGAGTTCCCCCCACGCGCGTCCGACGATGCTGGGCGCATGCCAACAGTGATCAAGGCCGACGCCGGCCAGGACTTCCTCGCCCTCCTCCCACGGCTCACCGGCTACCAGCCCCACAACAGCGTCGTGCTGGTCGCGTTCCGGGGCAAGCGCACCTGCGGAGCCATCCGGTTCGACCTGCCCCAGCCTGCTCCGCTGGCGGTGCTGAGGCGATTCGCCACCTCGATGATCGGCATGCTGTGCAAGATCCCCGAGGTCGATGCCCTCGTCCCCGTCGCATACACGGACGAGAGCTTCGGTATGACGGATGCCGTTCCACAGGCCCTGTTCATGGACGTGCTGGTGCACAGGGCCGAGATCAGCGGATTCCATGTGCGGGACTCGCTCTGCGTCGCGGCGGACGGCTGGGCCTCGTACCTCGACCCTGACGTGCCCGCGGGCGGGCATCCGCTCGCCGCCATCACGGAGTCTCCGGTGAACCGCCTCGCGGATGCCGAGGGGATGGACGTGCACGCCGACGTGCGGGGCGACATCACGCTGCCGGCCGTCGACCTCGCCCGATCCGAGAGGGTCGGGATGCGATTGCGCCGCCTGCGTGACGACCCGGGCTCTGCTGCTCCGGTGGCTGCCGGCGCCTATGAGCTCGCCGATCTCGCCCTCCCCGAGTTCCTCGAGTACCTGCTCGCGCACACTCCGGACTCGCTGTCGCCCGAGATCATCGCAGCCGTGCTGTGGGTGCTCGAGCGCCCCGTGTTCCGCGACGTCGCGATCATCCAGTGGGCCTTCGGCCGCGTGGCCGGGCTTCAGGCGCTCGACGATCAGGTGCGCAGCGCCCTCGATGCCGCAGCGGAGGAGACGGCGACGGGCCTGTTGCTCTGGGGGGACGGACCGAGGCCCGACCCCGAGCGCGTCGATGCGGCGATCGCCCTGCTGCGCGTGCTCGCAGCGAGCGCTCCGCGGTCGGCGCGAGTGGCACCGCTCACCATGCTCGCCTGGCTGAGCTGGGCTCTCGGACAGAGTTCCCGGGCTTCCGTCTTCGTGGCCGCAGCCCTCGAGATCGATCGGGACTACGGCCTCGCGTCGCTCGTCGGCGCAATGATCGACGGTGGGCGCCTCCCCGAGTGGGCCTTCGAGGTTCCGATCGTGGACGAGTCGACTCTGCGCTACGCCACGCGGAGCAGGGTCACCTGACCGGCAGTCCGACCGCGGAACCCTAGGCTGTGCGGAGTCTTATCAGGAGGCCCCATGACTTCGCACCCCCAGTCGTCCATCGACGCAGGCTGGTTCGCCGATCCCTACGACCCGTCGGGCCTCGTGCTGCGCTGGTGGGACGGTACGCAGTGGACCGCGCAGACGCACCGCGCGGACGTCGTGCCGGGGGCGACGGCACCGCGGGAGGGTGCCCCCCTCTACACGATCTGGATCTGGGCGCTGGTGATCCTGCCCCTCCTGTCGTCGCTGACGATCTTCACGATCGACTTCCGCGCGTACCTCGAGGACGCCATGCGGGTGGGCACGATGGGGAGAGCTCGGGCTCGGCCACCATGATGATGACGTCACCGGCGTACCTGCTGATGTCGCTGCTCGGCTGGCTGTTCTACGGCGTCTCCGTGGTCTTCGCCTACCTCGATCATCGCTCGCTCGTCGCCGACGGACACCGGCGTCCGTTCCACTGGGCGTGGGCGTTCCTGTCCTCGCTGGTCTACGTGATCGGGCGATCGGTGCTCGTCAAGCGTGCCCTCGGTCGAGGAACCGCGCCGATGTGGGTGGCGATCGCGGTGACCGTCGTCACGTTCGTCGTCGTCTTCGGCTACGTGATCGCGATCGTCGTCGGCGTGATCCAGGACTCGTATACCAGCGCGTTCACCAGCACTCTGTAGGCCGACGACAGAGCGCAGACCCGTCGTGGCCGGCCGATCGGATGTCCTCAGTGGCCGGTCAGCGGGGCGATGAGCCTGGCCGCCAGTGACGGGCGTCTGGTCGTGCGCTGCTCGATGTCGGCGACCTCCATGCCCAGGAGTCCCAGGTTGGCGCCCACGAAGCGCAGAGGCTCCGGCTCCCACAGGGGGGAGCGATGGTTGACCCACGGCAGGGCGGTGAGGTCGGTCGATTCCTCCCGGATGAGGTCGCTCAGAGTGCGGCCGGCCAGATTCGTGGTGGACAGGCCGTCGCCGACATAGCCGCCGGCGAACGCGACGCCCGTGCGGGGGTTGAAGGCCGCGGTGGCGTGCCAATCCCTCGGAACGCCCAGCGGGCCGCCCCAGCGGTGGGTCACCCGGGCGTCGGCAGCCTGAGGGAACAGGTCGACCAGGGTGTCGTACAGATGGGTGAACACCCTGTCGACCCTGTCGTAGTCGGGGCTGATGCGGCTTCCCCAGTGGTAGCGGGCGCCGCGCCCGCCGAAGGCGAAACGGTTGTCGGCGGTTCGCTGGCCGTACACGAGCAGATGGCGGTAGTCGGTGAAGGTCTGCCCGTGTTCGATGCCGATCTCGTCCCAGACGGCATCCGGAAGCGGCTCCGTCGCGATCATGAGCGAATAGAGGGGGAGCACGCGGCGTCCGACGCGGGGAAGCCCGGCGCCGTAGCCCTCAACGGCGATGACCACGGTCGGAGCGATGACGGTCCCCTCGAACTGTTCGCCTGCGGCATCCGACGACGTGAATCTCACCCTGTGAGCCGCCCAGTCGTCGACCTCGGTGTTCTCGAAGATGTCGACGCCCAACTGCTCGACCACCGCGGCGAGGCCGCGCACGAGCTTGGCCGGCTGCACGCGGGCGCAGGACGGGTCGAAGGACGCACCGAACGCACCCGGCCCCCGTGACCCCGACGGCTGCGCGACAGCGGTGGCACCGAAACGGGCACGCACGGCCGCTGCGTCCCAGTGGACGAGGTCGTCGACTCCGAATCTGCGGGCCTCGGCGACCTCGGCACGCGCGGCCGAGTCCTGCACGGCGTCGCGAGCCAAGGCGACGGTGCCGCCTTTCACATAGTCGCAGTCGATGCCCTCTGCTGCGGCGACACGACCGACCTCGTCGACGGTGTCGACCATCGCCCGGCGCATGGCGACGGCGGCATCCCGCCCGTGGGCTCGCTCGAGCGATGCGGCGGATCGAGGGAACAGGGCTGAGCACCAGCCGCCGTTCCGACCGGAGGCGCCGAAGCCGGCGATGTGCTTCTCGAGCACCGCGATGCGCAGCGACGGGTCGCTCTTCGCGAGGTAGTAGGCCGTCCACAGCCCGGTGAGCCCACCGCCGACGACGCAGACGTCGTAGCGGGCATCCCGGCGGAGCCCGGGACGTGCCACCAAGGTGTCAGTCCCGGACTCCGCGAGGGAATCGAACCAGAAGCTCAGCTGCCTGTGGTCTGTCGGCATCGGGCTCAGAGCCGGGTCCAGGCCTCACTGAGGACGCCGCGCAGGATGCCGGTGATCTCGGCGAACTCCGCGGGTCCCGTGGTGAGCGGGGGAGCGAGCTGCACCACAGGGTCGCCGCGGTCGTCGGCCCGGCAGTACAGGCCGGCGTCGAACAGCGCCTTGGAGAGGAAGCCGCGCAGCAACCGCTCGGACTCGTCGTCGTCGAAGGTCTCCTTGGTCGCCTTGTCCTTGACGAGCTCGATGCCGAAGAAGTAGCCGTCGCCGCGCACATCGCCGACGATCGGCAGGTCGAGGAGCGTCTCGAGTTCGGCGCGGAACAACGGCGAGTTCTCGCGCACCCTCTCGTTCAGCCCCTCCTCCTCGAAGATGTCGAGGTTCGCCAGCGCCACGGCGGCCGAGACGGGGTGCCCGCCGAAGGTGTAGCCGTGGTAGAAGGCGGTGTCACCGTGACGGAAGGGCTCGTAGATGCGGTCGCTGATGATGGTCGCGCCGATCGGGGAGTACCCGCTCGTCATGCCCTTGGCGCAGGTGATCATGTCGGGCACGTAGCCGTACTCGTCGCAGGCGAACATGTGGCCGATCCGACCGAACGCGCAGATCACCTCGTCGCTGACCAGCAGCACCTCGTACTTGTCGCAGATCTCGCGCACCCGCTGGAAGTATCCGGGAGGAGGTGGGAAGCATCCGCCCGAGTTCTGCACAGGCTCGAGGAAGACCGCAGCGACGGTGTCTGGACCCTCGAACTGGATCATCTCCTCGATGCGGTTCGCCGCCCAGACCCCGAACTGCTCCTGCGGGTCGACGCCGGAGTCGACGGCGATGAAGCCGGCCTCCTCCGCCCTGTAGGAGTTGGTGTTCGGCACGCGGAATCCACCGGGAGTGAGCGGCTCGAACATCGCCTTCATGGCCGGGATGCCCGTGATGGCCAGTGCACCCTGCGGGGTGCCGTGGTAGGCGACCGCGCGGGAGATCACCTTGTGCTTGGTGGGCTTGCCCTGCAGCTTCCAGTAGTACTTCGCCAGCTTGAACGCCGTCTCGACGGCCTCGCCGCCGCCGGTGGAGAAGAAGACCCGGTTGAGATCGCCGGGCGCGTAGTCGGCGAGCCTGTCTGCGAGTTCGATGGCGGAAGGATGCGCGTACGACCAGATCGGGAAGAAGGCCAGTTCCTCGGCCTGCTTGGCGGCGACCTCGGCGAGCCGCCGGCGTCCGTGGCCGGCGTTGACGACGAAGAGGCCGGAGAGCCCGTCGATGTACTGCTTGCCCTTCGAGTCCCAGATGTGGTGGCCCTCGCCTCGCGTGATGATCGGCACGCCGGATTCCTCGAGGGTGGACTGCCTCGAGAAGTGCATCCAGAGGTGATCCTTGGCCTTCTGCTGAAGGTCGGCCTCGTCGTAGGAGGCCGGTGCTGTCGTTGTGGTGTTGAGTGTCATCGTGTTCCCCAGTTGTAGAGCTGCTTGTGGAGTTTGAGATAGACGAAGGTCTCGGTGCTGAGCACCCCTTCGAGACTGCGGATCCTCGAGTTCAGAAGTGCTATCAGCTCCTCGTCGTTCTCGCACACGACTTCGACCAGGATGTCGAAGCTCCCCGCGGTGAGAACGACGTAGTCGACCTCGGGGAGCGCGGCCAGTCTGTCGGCCAGGTCACGGGTGTCTCCGGAGGCGCGGACGCCCACCATCGCCTGTCGGTAGAACCCGAGTTGCATCGGATCCGTCACGGCCACGACCTGCATGACACCGGAATCGGTGAGCTTCTGCACCCGCTGGCGCACGGCGGCCTCGCTGAGGCCGACGGCCTTGCCGATCTCGGCGTAGGAGCGTCGTCCGTCGGTCTGCAGCTGCTCGATGATTGCCTTGGAGACGTCGTCGAGATGCATGGGCTTCGGCGGCGTCGCACGGGGCTGGGTGCTCATTGCTCGATTCTGGCAGTGTGGCAGGTCGACAGCAAGGGAATCCGTCGATATCGCCGAGAGTTGCTGCGGATTCCATGCTTCACGCCGATATGAATGATGACCCGCCCGCTAGCATGAGCTCATGAGTGTGCGCGCACAGGGGAGGGTCATCGTCGACCATCGGGCGGAGTGCTGAGGTGGGGACAGCCCATGTCGTGCACGATGCCAGGCAGCCGAACTGGATCTTTCTCATCGGAGAGCATTTCGTCGCCGCCGTTCCGGATGCAACCGCTCCGGCCGTGGTCGCCGCCATCGCCGAGAGGACCAGCCGCGCCGTCACCGTCGAGGAGCTCGTCTCGCTGATTCCGCTTCGAGGCGACGACGCCGTCGAGAGCTTCGCCCTGATGGTCGCCGGTGCCCCGACGGACGGCGACGGCGTTCCGGTCTCGGGGGTCGTGCGCGGTGACGTGGCCGTCGACGTGTACTCGGTCGGCGGATCGCGTCGCTTCAGCGATCGCGGCATCAGGCCGTGGCTGCTGGCCGACTTCAGGGCGGTGACCGCCGTCAGCATCGCGCAGGACGGCGGCTCGGTGACCGGGGTCGCCGAGCTCGGAACGGGAGAGCCCGTCGGGATCGGTCCGAGCCGGGCGAGCAGGCTGCACTGGCTGCCGGGGGAGTCGTCGGCCGTCGATGCCGTCGATGCCGACGACACCGTGCTCCGTCCACGCGGGCGCGCCGAGCACGACACCGTGCTGCGGCCCAGGCACCACGAGCTGGCATCGGATGCCGGAGGAGGGCTGCCGGAGACGGGCGACGTGCGGCAGATCGAGCCCGAGCAGCGCCCCGTGGTCGAGCAGCGCCCGGCGGCCGATCGACAGCCTGAGACGCAACCGACCGAGGAGCAGCATCCGGAGCCTCGGCCGCGGTTCGGCCTGAGGATCGGGCAGGGCGAAGAGCGCGAACTCGACGCCGTGTACCTCATCGGCCGGCGTCCTCGTCTCGGTCGAGTGCCCGCCGTCGGGGAGCATGTGCGCCTCGTCGACGTGCCGTCACCGAGCCGCGAGGTGTCCGCGACGCACGTGGAGATCCGTCGTGAGGGCGACGTCGTCGTGGTCACCGACCAGCGTTCGACGAACGGCACCTTCGTGGTTCCACCCCATGCCGACCGCATCCGTCTGCGCCCCGGCCAATCGATGGTCGTGGGCGCCGGAACGATGGTGCACATCGGTGACGATACAATCGTCACCATATCCGCGCTGAAGGATCCTCCAGAGCGCTCCACCGACCCCCGATGATGAGAAGGCCCAGGACGTGACGCAGATCGGTCAGGGCACGCCCGAGTTCACAGCGCAGATCCCCGGCGCCGTGGACGCTGCCGTGACGCTCTCGTGGGCCGCGATCACCGACACCGGCCACCGCCGGGAGGCGAACGAGGACAGTTACATGGCGCAGGCGCCGGTCTTCGCTGTCGCCGATGGCATGGGCGGCCACACCGCGGGTGATTTCG
The DNA here is from genome assembly GCF_001425325.1 of Leifsonia sp. Root1293. Classification (NCBI taxonomy): domain Bacteria; kingdom Bacillati; phylum Actinomycetota; class Actinomycetes; order Micrococcales; family Microbacteriaceae; genus Leifsonia; species Leifsonia sp. Root1293. The sequence continues at coordinate 275,288 of NZ_LMEH01000001.1, forward strand.
CCAGCGCCGCCGTCGTCACTCGCCTCGCCGAGCACGGCGGCCGCCCGACGGCCGACACCGCCGGCATCGAGCAGTCCCTGCGTCTGGCCGTCGACGACATGGGCCGCGGCGGCGGAGTCACGGATTCGGGCACGGGGACCACGGTGACGGGCGTCGCCCTCACCCAGACCACCGCCGGCCTGGCCTGGCTCGTGTTCAACATCGGCGATTCGCGCGTCTACCTGCTCTCGCACGGGGTCCTCGAGCAGCTCACCACCGATCACTCCATCGTGCAGGAGCTCGTCGACGCCGGCCACATCTCGCGCGAAGAGGCCGAGACCCACCCGCACTCCAACGTCATCACCCGCGCGGTCGGGTTCCACGAGGCCCCCATCCCCGACTACAGGCTCATCGCCGTCGAGGAGGGATCGCGCATCCTGGTCTGCTCCGACGGGCTCACCAAGGAGTTGACGCCATACGGCATGCGGCACTTCCTGATGTCGACGGAGACTCCGGCGGATGCCGCGAAGCAACTCGTCGACGCCGCGCTGGCCAACGGCGGCCGCGACAACGTGACGGTCATCGTTGTCGACGTCATCGGTGTGTCCGGGGCCGCCCCGAACCCTCACGACCACTGACGATGCGACAGGGTCTTGCGCCCCGTTCGAGGGGGTCTGCGGCGACGAGCGGGTGCCTACACTGGGGGGGAAGCGGGCGCACGCGCGGCGGGGGTGCTGCGTCCTGTGGCCGCCGACCTGAGCACGGGAGGAGGGGGCCACGATGACGCGTCGGCTTCCATCGACTCCTCCCACTCTGCCCGGGTTCTCCTACGTGCACGTGCTCGGCTCGGGGGGTTTCGCCGACGTCTTCCTCTACGAGCAGTCGATGCCGCGTCGCCAGGTCGCCGTCAAGGTGCTGCTGAGCGAGGTCGTGAACGACCAGGTGCGTCAGATGTTCCAGGCCGAGGCCAACCTGATGGCGCAACTGAGCTCGCATCCGTCGATCCTCACGGTCTACCAGGCCAGCGTCTCCAGCGACGGCCGCCCGTACCTCGTGATGGAATACTGCTCAGCCACCCTGACGACGCGCTACCGCGCCGACCCGCTCCCGGTTCCCGAGGTTCTCGCGATCGGCGTGAAGATCGCGAGCGCCGTCGAGACCGCGCATCGCGCCGGCGTGCTGCACCGGGACATCAAGCCGTCGAACATCCTGATGACCGCGTACGGGCATCCGGTGCTCTCGGACTTCGGCATCGCGGCAACCCTCGGAGAGGCCGAGACCACGGAGGCCGTCGGTCTCTCGATCCCGTGGTCGGCCCCGGAGGTCCTGCACGACGACGTGTCGGGGACGGTGGCATCAGAGGTGTGGTCGCTGGGCGCGACGCTGTACTCGCTCCTGGCCGGCCGGTCGCCGTTCGAGGTTCCCGGCACCGAGAACTCCGCTGCCGAACTCATGGGGCGCATCATGAAGGCCCGCTACGAACCGATCGGGCGCGCCGACATTCCGCACCGGCTCGAACTCACGTTGTCCCGGGCGATGTCGCGGCGTCCCGAGAACCGCCAGCGCAGCGTGCTCGAGTTCATCCGGGAACTCCAGGCCGTCGAAGCCGAGCTCGACCTGCCGCAGACGCCCATCGAGGTCGCCATGGACGACTGGGCCATCGCGACCGCCGTCGACATGGAGGAACGCACCCGCATCAGCGGTGCGAACGTGATCACCGCCGGAACCGGCCGGCGCGCTCGAAAGCAGTCGACGAGCCGCTCCATGACCGTGACGCCGACCTCGATCGGCCGCAGCGGCAGCACCAGTGGCGGCGACGCCCCGGGGAGGGCCGCCGCCGAGCGTCGCAGTCGGAGGCTGGTCTGGGCGATGCTCGCCATCTCCGTCGTCGTGCTCGGCCTCGCCGTCACGGCCACCGTCGCCATCGTGCGGTCGACGTCGTCGGACATCCCGACCGTCACCGACATCGCCGGTCAGGCGTCCGGCCGCTCCGTCGACTTCTCGTGGGAGGACCCCGGCCTGCGCACCGGCGACAGCTACCTCGTGACGGTCACCGGCGGCGGATCCAGTGCCCAGAGCGGGACGAGCTTCAGTGCGGATGCGGCGACGGGCGCCGAGCAGGTCTGCATCACCGTCTCCGTCAGCCGAGAGGGTCGCACGGGAGCGCCGAGTTCTGAGAAGTGCGTCGCCGTCGAGGAGGACGACTCGCCATGATGCGGGCCTGGCTGGCCGCGCACCGTTCCGGGGTGATAGCGGCGACCAGTGGGACCGTCGTGACGGCCCTCATCACGACTGTGGCCATCGTCTCCGGCGGCTACTCGGCACAGCGCATCGACCTGGGTGACGGGTCGGTCTGGGTCAGCAACTCCTCGGACGAGGTCGTCGGGCGGGCGAACACCCAGGTGTTCCAGCTCGATTCCGTCATCGGAGCCGCCAGCCCCGATATCGACATCGAGCAGTCGGGGAACACGGTTCTGGTGACCGATCGCCGCACAAGTTCCATCGACATCATCGACCCGGCGACGAGCACTGTCGCCGAGACCGTCCCGCTTCCGCCTGCTGAGGACTCCGAGGTGCGGATCGCGGCCGACGACATCGTCATCTCGGCGGACGGCGACGTGTGGACGATTCCCGTCGACGATCTCGACGACTTCGACGCCTCGGCGGATCCCGAGCTCACCCTCGGCCCCGGCACTGTGACGAGCGTCGACGATCTCGGCCGCATGACGGCATTCACCCCTGCCACCTCGACCCTCTCCGTCGTCGACACGCGCAGCGGCACCGTGGTGCAGACCCAGCGGCTGCCGGGTATCGCTGCCGATGCCGACGTCGCCGTGACGAGCGTCGGCGGCGCCTGGGCCGTGCTCGACCGCTCGGCCAGGTCTCTCACCCTGGCGACGGGGACGATCGCCCTGGAGCCGTACCTGGCCAGCGGAGCCGGAGCGCGCCTTCAGCAGTCGTCGAGCACGGGCACCGCCATCCTGCTGGCCCACCGCGGCGGGTTGCTGTCCATTCCGACGAGCAGTGGGAGTCCGGAAGTCATCCTCGACGACAGGGCCGGAGCGCCCAGCGTTCCCATCGTGGCCGGCGGATGCAGCTACGCGGCGTGGTCAGACGCCAGCGCCTGGCGCGACTGCGGCGCCGCGAGAGACCAGACCAGGCAGCTGAGCGGCGCGTCGGGGAACCTCACGCTGCGCTTCCGGGAGAACGCCGGTGTCGTCGTGCTCAACGACTCGGCGTCTGGCGACACGTGGGCGGTCCAAGACGACTACAGGCTGATCGACAACTGGGACGAGCTGATCGACCAGACTCCGAAGGAGCAGACCACCGAGCAGCCGGACCCGGACGAGGAGCCGGAGTTCGAGAAGACCCAGCAGGAGCCGGTGGCCGAGGACGACGAGTTCGGCGCGCGGCCCGGACGATCGACGACGCTGCCGGTGCTCGCGAACGACTACGACCCGAACGGCGATGTCCTGACGGCGAGCATTCTCACAGCTCCGCCCGAGGACACTGCTCGGGTCGACGTCGTCAGCAGCAGCCAGCAACTGCTCCTCACGCTTCCGGCGACGGCATCCGGAACCGTGACATTCGAGTACGCCGTGAGCGACGGACGTGGTGGGCGCGACGAGGCCACCGTCACTGTGACCGTGCGGGGCGACGAGGAGAACTCGCCGCCAGAGCAGCTTCACGACACCCGGGCCGCCGTGCCGGACAAGGGTCGCGTCTCGACCCAGGTCCTGACCGACTGGTTCGATCCGGACGGCGACGCCATCTTCCTCTCCGAGGCGATCGTCCCCTCACCGGACAGAGTCGCGTTCAAACCCGACGGCACCGTCATCTTCAGCGACTACGCCGGCGGCACCCGGGAGGTGCAGATCGGCTTGGCGGTCTCGGACGGGCGCGCGACGGGCTCCGGCACGCTGGCCGTCAAGGTCATGCCGGCGGGCACGGTGCCGATCATCGCCGATCCGTTCGTGGTCGCGGGCCACGTCGGAGAGAGCTTGACGGTGCTGCCGCTGCCGCACGTCCACGGCGGCACCGGAGCCGTGAGGCTCGCCAGTGTGCCGGCCAAACCCGGCGTCGAGATCGTGCCGGACTTCGACGCGGGCACCTTCCAGTTCACCTCGGACAAGGCCGGCACGTTCTACGTCGACTACGGAGTCACCGACGGGGTGAAGACGGCATCCGGCATGGTGCGCATCGACGTGGCGATCCGGCCGACGGACTCGCTCGTGCCCATCACGGTTCCGCACACCGCGTTCGTCAGGGCTCAGAGCGAGGCGACGATCGACGTTCTGGCCACCGACATCGACCCGAGCGGCGGTGTGCTCCTCCTCACCGGCGTGCTCGACCTCCCCAGTGAGACGGGCATGCGGGTGGAGATCCTCGAGCAGCGCCTCCTGCGGATCACGCTGACGCGTCCGCTCGAGAACGCGACGGCTTCGTTCGGCTACAGGGTGAGCAACGGCCTGGCCGAGGCGGACGGCCGCGTCACGGTCATCGAGGTTCCGCAGCCCGATCGCAGACAGGTGCCCATCGCGAACCCGGACACGGCATCGGTCAGGGTCGGCGACGCCATCGACATCCCGGTGCTGGCCAACGACGAGCAGCCGGACGGCGATCCGTTGACCCTGGACGCCGAGATCCAGAAGCGTCCCCGGGGGAGTGGCCTCGCCTTCGCCTCAGGACAGACCCTGCGCTATCTGGCTCCGGACACACCCGGCAACTACACGGTCGTCTACAGGGTGAACGCGCCCGACGGTCAGTTCGCGAACGGGGAGGTGACGATCTCGGTTCGCGAGGTCGACCTCGCGTCCAACCGTCCGCCGGTGCCGCGCGTGGTCACGGCCAGGGTGCTCGCCGGAGACACCGTGCGGGTCACCATCCCGCTCGTGGGCGTCGACCCGGACGGCGATTCCGTGCAGTTGCTCGGAGAGGACTCGAATCCGGAGAAGGGTGCCGTGACGGATGCCGGTGCCGACTGGCTGGAGTACTCATCGGGGGAGTACAGCACCGGCACCGACACGTTCACCTATTCCGTCATCGACGCTCTCGGCGCCAGGGCGACCGGAACAGTGCGCGTCGGCATCAGCGCCAGGCTGGACGGCTCCCGGAATCCGATCGCGGTGCCCGATGTCGTCATGGCGAGGCCGGGATCGACGGTCCTGGTGCGCGTCCTGGCCAACGACTCGGACCCCGACGGCGGCGCGCTCGCCGTGTCGGGAGTCGAAGCGAACTCGACGAATGCCGCGGCGACGGCCAGCATCGACGGCGAGGTGATCGAGGTCGGGGTGCCCGCCGAACCCGGAAACTACGGCTTCGTCTATTCGATCGAGAATCCCCGAGGCGGGACGAGCTCGACCTTCCTCACCGTGCAGGCGCGCACCGATGCCCCGCTGTCGCGACCGATCGCCCGGGACACCGTGCTCACGCTCTCCGACGTGCTCGACCACGAGACCATCGACGTCGACGTGCTCGCGAACGTGTTCTTCGCCGACGGGCCGGCAACCGACCTCACGCTGCGGGTGCTGCCCGGATTCGGCTCGTCGGCCGTGGTGACGAGGTCCGATCGGGTGCGGGTCGATGTCGGCACCAGAAGCCAGATCATCCCGTTCTCCGTCACGCACCCCGACGACCCGACGATCACCGCCTACGCGTTCATCTGGGTCCCGGGCTACGGCGACGCCCTGCCGCAGCTGAAGCGCACCGCGCCGCGCATCCAGGTCGACAGTGGCGCATCCGTCACCATCGACATCGAGGACTACGTCGTGGCCGTCGAGGGGCGCCGGGTGCGCTTGACGGACTCGGGGAGCGTGCGGGCCACCCACGCCGACGGCTCGGAGCTCGCCGTCGACGAGGACACCATCCGGTTCCGGAGCGCCGAGAAGTACTTCGGGCCTGCCTCGGTCTCCTTCGAGGTGACGGATGCCGTCGCCGGAGACGACGACAAGACCCGCGTCGCGACGATCGTCCTGCCGATCACCGTGCTGCCGCGCGAGAACCAGCCGCCGTCGTTCGCCGGGGGCACCATCGAGTTCGAGCCCGGACAGTCGAAGACCATCCGATTGACGGGCCTCACCAGCTACCCCTATCCCGACGACGTCGACCAGCTGCGGTATTCGGTGGAGGACCCGGCGCCCCTCGACTTCGCCGCCCCGACCATCGACGGCGACGAGCTGACGCTTCGGGCGGACAGGGATGCCGACACGGGCAGCCAGACCTCGGTCACGATCGCCGTGCGCGATGACGTGAATGAGGGAAGCTCCGGCCGCATCGTGCTGCGCGTCGTGCCATCGACCCGGCCCATCGCCGTCCCGGCGGCAGACACAGCCATCGCACCGCGGGGAACGACGACGACCGTCGACGTGCTGGCGAACGACGAGGCGACGAACCCCTTCCCCGACACCCCGCTTCGGGTGCTGAGGGTCACCGGCCTCGATTCGTCCTCGCTGCCCGAGGGCGTGTCCGTCGTGCCGAGCGATGACAACTCGAGTCTGCAGGTGAGCGTCGGAGCGCAGGCGGCGCCCGTCGACACCAACCTGCAGTATCAGATCGCCGATGCGACGGACGATCCGTCGCGCTACGCCTGGGGCACCATCCGCATCTCGGTGCAGGATCGGCCAGACCCCGTGACCGGCCTCTCCGTGACCAGCTTCGGCGACGGAGTGCTCACGACGACCTTCACCGCTGCAGCGTTCAACAACTCGGCCATCAGCGGCTACGGAGTGTCGCTCCTGAGCGCCGCGACCGGCGACGTCGTCTCGTCGACGGAGTGCGCCGCCACCACCTGCACTCTCCAGACCCCGGGCAACGGTGAGGCGAACGCCGTGTTCGTGCGCGTCACGGCGCAGAACGGCATCGGGTCCTCCGACGCAGCGCAGACCTCGACGGCCGTCTGGTCGGATGTCGTTCCGCCGGCACCGACGGGGCTGACCGCGGCTCCCCTCGACGGCGGGCTGCGCATCGGCTGGGATGCCGTCGGCGTTCCCGGAGGCGGAACGGCCGTCTCCAGCTACGTCGTCGCCGTCGGCGGCGTGGAACTGGGAGAGCTCGCCGCTGCGGACATCTGCTCGGCCGGGCGCTGCAGCATCGACCAGGGCGGTCTGGCCAACGGCACCACCGTCGCGTTCACCGTGAGCGCGAGGAACGGCGCCTATCCGGCGCTGTCGAGCTGGACCAGCGCGTCGGGCGCAGGGGTGCCGTTCGGTGCTCCGATGGCCGTGTCCATCGACGTCGCGTCGGATGCCGCCTCCGGCGCCGTGACAGTGAGCTGGGCGCCGTTCGCATCGAACGGGGACGCGATCCAGGGCTACTACGTGCAGCGACTGGACGACACGGCATCGGGCGCGGGCCTTCCGGCGGTACCGACCGGGGCAGCGGCCTGCTCGGTCACGTCGCCGGCGCCGGGCACGGTGTCTCCGCCGCGCGGCATCGTCGAGTCGCTGCCTGGGGATGCGGGCTCTGCACGCTTCGACGGCCTGACCGAGGACGACACGAGCTACAACTTCGTCGTGTGGGGCTACAACAGGGCCGGATGCACGCCGACCGGGGTGGCCGGCTCGGTGGTGCGGCCGGCGCCCGGGCCGATCACGTCGATCGACGCCTCGGTCGAGCCGGCGGACTACGCCCAGGATCTCGTCATCAGGGACGTCGGAGCCGGCTCCAGCACGAGCACCTTCCAGATCCGCCTGGTGGACGCGGCGGGCGATGCCATCACGGCCGCGCAGGACTTCTCCGGCCGGGGCGTGCCGCGCAGGCTGTTCGACCGGTCGTACGGCGAGACCCTCCGCTTCCAGGTGCGCGGGTGCTCGGCGTGGGGCAGCTGCGGCCCGTGGTCCGGCGTCGCCCCGGTCGATCCCCAGCCGTCGTTGACCTGGGAGCTTCCCGGCAGGGACTTCACTCCGCCGGACGCCGAGAACGACGGCACCGGAACCTGGTCGTGGACGAACGACCCGGCGAACGGCGACGGGCACCCGGCGAGCTATCGGTGTCGCGTCGATGCAGATGGCTCGGAGTGGTTCGCGGCCGATTCCCCGACCACGTGTCGGATCCCCGGCATGGACCCGTCGGCGGATCCGCCTGCCGCCGTAAGGTTGGAGATCACGATCGACGGCCTGACGAGGACGTACACCCAGTGACGACGGAGCGAGGACCTTCTGTGACGATGACCCCGGATGCCGCAGCCGCCTTCGCCGAGACCTTCGGTCGACTGGTGGCCGGCGTCGAGACGGTGCTGCTCGGCAAGAACCACGTCATCAGGTTGGCGTTCACGGCGCTGTTCAGCGAGGGCCACCTGCTGCTGGAGGACGTGCCCGGCACCGGCAAGACCTCGCTCGCGAGAGCTCTGGCGCAGAGCGTCGACGGCACGAGCTCACGGGTGCAGTTCACCCCGGACCTGCTTCCCGGTGACATCACAGGGGTCAGCGTCTACGACCAGCGGTCGGGAGACTTCCAGTTCCACCCCGGCCCCGTCTTCGCCAACGTCGTGCTGGCCGACGAGATCAACCGGGCCAGCCCGAAGACCCAGTCCGCGCTCCTCGAGGTGATGGAGGAGGGCCAGATCACCATCGACGGCATCACGCACGCCCTCGAGCTGCCGTTCATGGTGATCGCGACGCAGAATCCCGTCGAGCAGGCCGGGACGTATCGCCTGCCGGAGGCCCAGCTCGACCGCTTCATCATGCGAGCCTCGATCGGCTATCCGGATCACGCGTCGACGCTGCGCATCCTCGAGGGTGCCGACCACAGGGCACATGACGTCGTCGTACCGCCCGTCGTGTCGGGGACCACGATCGTCGAGATGGCCTCGGCCGTGCGCTCGGTGCACGTCGACCCGAGCATCAACGACTACATCTCCCGGATCGCGCAGGCCACGAGGCACGCGCAGGAGGTGCGTCTCGGCGTGAGCGTGCGCGGTGCGCTGGCTCTGCTCCGCACCGCGAAGACCTTCGCCGCGGCGAACGGCAGGCACTACGTGGTGCCCGACGACGTGAAGTCCCTCGCCGAATCCGTTCTCGCGCACCGACTGATCCTCGACCCGGAGGCAGAGTTCGACGGCGTGACCGCCTCGAACGTCATCTCCCAGCTGCTCATCGAGACTCCGCCGCCGAGCGACAGGCTCGCCGTGTGAGCCAGTCCGCTGAGGAGCGGGGAACCGCACGACGGGAGGGCGTGCTCGCCGACGCCATCACGACGATCGTCGCCGCGCTGGCCGCGACACGACGGGGTGTCTCGGTGTCCTGGCGTGCTGTCGCCTCCACCATGACGGTCTTCGGATGGAGCGTCGTGATCGCCGTGTTCGTCGGTTTCGTCGGTGGACACCTGCTGGGCTGGGCCGAGTTCATCGCACTGGCCTGGGCCGGGACGGTGCTGCTCGCGCTCTCGGCGTTCTACCTCGTCGGCCGCAATTCGTTCCGCATCGACCTGGCTCTGCCCGTGCACAGGGTCGTCGTCGGTGAGAAGGCGCCGGGAGAGGTCGTGGTGTCCAACCCGACCCGCAGGCACCTCGCCGGGGTGGGGGTCGAGGTGCCGATCGGCGACGGACTCGCCGAGTTCCACATTCCCGGGATCCCGCGCGGGTCCAACGCGAGCGAGATCTTCCTGGTGGCGGCCGAGCGGCGCGGAGTCATTCCCGTCGGGCCCGTGCGCACCATCCGGGGAGATCCGCTCGGCCTGTTCCGGCGGGAGCTCACCTGGGCCGAGCGCACCGAACTGTACGTGCATCCGCGCACCATCCCCATCCCGGCGATCTCGACGGGCTTCGTACGCGACCTCGAGGGCGCAGCCACACGCACGATCACCTCCAGCGACGTGTCGTTCCACGCCCTGCGCGAGTACACGGCGGGAGACGACAGGCGTCTCATCCACTGGCGCAGCTCGGCCAAGACCGGCGTGTACATGGTGCGGCAATTCGAGGAGACGCGGCGCAGCCACATCATGGTGGTGCTGGGCCTCGCCGAATCCGACTTCGCCGACGACGAGGAGTTCGAGCTGGCGGTGAGCGCAGCGGGTTCCCTCGGCGTCCACGCCATCAGGGATGCCCGTTCCGTCTCGGTCATCGCCAGCGGAGAGCGGGCAGTCGTCTCGGCGCGGTCGGACCCGGCCTCGTTCTCGCTGCGCACCACGAGCCGCATCCGTCTGCTGGACGACCTGACGCTCGTACAACGCTCCCCGGGGGCCACGGGCATCGTCGCGCTCACCCGCATGGCAGGCGAGCGCGCGGCCGACGCCTCGGTGGCATTCATCATCACCGGCTCGGCCACCACTGTCGCCCAACTGCGCCACGCCGCGGCCGGCCTGCCGCCGGGCGTCGAGGTCGTCGCGGTGATCTGCGAGCCCGGTGCGCTGCCCGTCATGCGCAGGGTCGCCGATCTCACCGTGCTGAGGATCGGCTACCTCGACGACCTGCAGCAGTCCCTCGCCAGGGCGGCGGTGCAGTGATGGCAGCATCCGCCGTACCGCGTCTGACCGTCAGGTTCGTCCTCATCAACGCGATCATGCTGCTCGCCGCCACCGGCGTCGCGATGGCGACGATGTGGACCGTGTACCAGAGCGCAGCCTTCCTCGTCGCTGTGACGGTCTCGGCCCTGGTCGGCTGCCTCATCGGTGTCAGCGGCGCCGTGCTGCGGTGGTCCTCGCTCGTCGTTCTGCTCGTCGCCGTCGCGGCATTCCTCGTCATCGGCGTGCCTCTGGGCGTTCCATCGCAGGCGTACTTCGGAGTGCTGCCGTCGTGGCAGGGGATGATCGACCTGCTCGCCGGAACGGCGCTCAGCTGGAAGCAGCTGCTCACGATCGTCACGCCGGTCGGCTCCTATCAAGCGCTGCTAGTTCCGGTCGTGCTGAGCGTGCTCGCCGCCACCACAGTCGGCATGTCCGTGGCCCTGCGCGCGCGACGCGGTGAGTTCGCCGTCCTGGCGCCTCTCGCCCTGTTCGTCCTGGCGATCGTGCTCGGCCCGACCACGGCCGTAGCCCCTGTGGAGACCGCCCTGCTCCTCGGAATCGTGCTGGTGTTCTGGGCGGCGTGGGTGCACCGCCGGCGTCGAGCGGAGGCCATCGCCCTGGTGGCGCAGCGCGGGTCCGGCCTTCGCGAGAGCGCCACGCGCCGCAGGCTTGCAGCGACGCGCACCGTCCTCAGCTCAGCGGTCATCGTCGCCGTCGCCGTGGCCGGAGGCACAGTCGCCGCCGTCGCCTACCCTGCCGCCGGCGCCCGTGAGGTGCCACGCCGCCACACCGAGCAGCCATTCGACCCGCGCGACTACCCGAGCCCGCTGGCAGGCTTTCGACGCTACCTCGAGGGGGATGCCGCCTCCACCACGATGCTGACGGTCTCCGGCCTCCCGACCGGTGGCCTCATCCGGATCGCCGCACACGACAGCTACGACGGGATCGTCTACTCCGTGGGCAGCGACACCGTGACCAGCGCCTCGGGATCGTTCACGCGCCTGCCGTTCAGGATCGACCAGAGCGCCGTGGAAGGCGACGACGTCTCCATCGACGTGACCGTCGGCGGCTACAGAGGCGTCTGGGTGCCCGGTGTCGGCAAGCTCGAGAGCATCAGGTTCACGTCCGATCGCGCGGGCAGCCTCACCGACTCGTTCTACTACAACGACAACGCGGCGACCGGAGCCGTCCTCGGCGGGCTCGAGGACGGCGACGAGTACCGGGCCGACGCCGTCGTGCCCCCTGCCCCGTCCGACATCACGAAGCTCCGGCCGGGCACGGCGGTGCTGCCGCCGTTCCCCGAGGACATCGACGGCATCTCGACGTTGCTCGCGGACTGGATCGACGAGACCGCCGACCCGGGAACGCAGCTCGCCCAGATGATCGAGGGCATGCGTCGCGACGGCTACGTGAGCCACGGGCTCGACGGCGAGCCGCCGAGCCGTTCCGGCCACTCGGCCGACAGGCTCACGCAGTTGGCCACCGAGCTGCCGATGCTGGGCGACGGCGAGCAGTACGCTGCCACTGCCGCCGTGATGGCCCGCATGATCGGGTTCCCCGCCCGGGCCGTGATCGGTTTCGCACCGAGCATCACCTCCACGACGGGGTCGGTCGCCGTCACGGGGGACGACGTCGCCGCGTGGATCGAGGTGCAGGACTCGACGGGTGCCTGGGTGAGTCTCGACCCGAACCCGGACCCGCGCGACGTTCCGCCCCAGAAGGAGGAGGAGCCGATCCCGGTCTCGCGTCCGCAGGTCGTGCTGCCGCCGCCACTCGAAGAGCCCCAGCTCTCGGAGCCGGCCCCGGATCCGCAGTCGGCCCCGACCGACGTCGAGCCCCCTGTCGACCCGACGCTCGCCCTCGTGCTGCTGATCGGTCGGATCGGAGCCTGGACCGCCCTGGCACTCGCCCTGCTGCTCAGTCCCTTCCTCGCGATCGTCGCGGCCAAGGTGCGTCGCAGGCGCTACAGGCGACGCACCGGCAGCACCGTCGATCGCATCGCAGGGGGCTGGCGCGAGTTCGCCGATCTCGCCGTCGACCACGGCTACCCGCTGTCTCCGGCGGCGACCCGTGCCGAGAACGCCGCCGTCGTCGGCGGCGGCAGGCCGTTGCTGCTCGCCCGCGACGTCGACAGGGCGGTCTTCGCGCCGGGAACGCCCCCATCCGCCGACGCCGATCACGTCTGGCGCGAGGTCGACGAACTGCGCGGTACTCTCGACGCGGGACGTTCACGATGGCAGCGGCTGCGTGCGCGCATCTCGCTCAGATCGTTCCGCTTGCCGGGTGAAGGACGGAGACAGGACCAGTGAACTGCCTGATCTGCGGCGCCGTGCTTCCGCCGGGCGCCATGTTCTGCGGCGACTGCGGCAGTTCGACATCGGCCACTCCGCGGAGCCGCACCCGGCCGGACCCCCGCCCCGGTGACACGACCATCATCGAGCCGCTGCGCCCGGCAGGCGAGGCGGCCGGCTCGTCCGACGCCTCCAGGGAGCCGGTCGCGTCTCCCGTGGTTCCGGCTCCGTCCGCCCTGCTGCCTGCTGCCCCCGAGGCGCCCGCTCCGCCGGCTCCGGCACCCGCTCCGGCCCCCCCGGCGCCCGCTCCGGCCGCCGCCCGCTCGGGGTTCGCTCCGGAAGCAGCTGCGGAGAGGGCATCCGCGACGCCGGGCACGGAGACGAGCGAAGCGCCGCCCGCCGATGCAGCGTCGTCGACCTTCGTGCTCGTCTTCAGCACGGGCGAGCAGTGGGCGGTCTCTGGCACCGGGCTCATCGGTCGACGGCCCCTGCCGCAGCCGACCGAGTACTACGACGAGATCATCGCCGTCGCCGATCGGGGCCTGTCGGTCTCGAAGACGCATCTCGAGTTCGGCCAGCACGATGGCGCGCTCTGGGTCTGCGACAGGTTCTCGGGCAACGGCACGATCATCCGCCGGCCGCGCGAGGCGCCGATGCGCTGCGATCCGGGCCGACGATACCTCGTGCCGCGGGGCACGCGCATCGACATCGGCGATCAGCACTTCACCATCTCGTAGCGTCCTCCCCGCCCGTCTCGGGAAATGGGTCCATGCACGGATGCCGCAGCGCGGGCTCCGTCGCCCGGTCGGAGTGATTCCATCTTGGGGTGACCGATCTGCGACACCAGTCCGATGCCCTGCGGCTGCCACCCCGCCCGTCCGAGCGGGAGCGGCCGCAGTTCCCCCTCCTGGCCAGCATCGCCCCCGTCGTGGTCGCCCTCGCGCTCTGGGGCATCACCCGCTCGCCGTTCGCCCTGCTGTTCGCCGTGCTCGGACCCGCCATCGCCCTCGCGAGCCTGGCGGATGCCGCTCGCTCGACCCGGCGCTCGTCGCGGAGGGCGTCGGCTGAGCACAGCGCCGCCATCGCCGTGCTCGGCGAGCAGATCACCCGGCGGCAGGGCGAGCTCCGGCGTGCAGCCTGGCGGCGGCATCCGAGTGCCACCGACGCCTTCTTCGCCGGGGACGACGATGCACGCCGCTGGCGTGCCGCCCACCCGGAATCAGTGGTGCTGGGCAGCGGAACCCTGCCGAGCCCGGACGCCATCGCGCAGGACGACGCCGACGTCCTTCCCGACGGTGCCGGTGGAGCGGAGGGACGGCCGGGTGCGCGCGGCTCGCGTGACCGCGCCCTGCGGGAGCGTGCGTCAGCCGTCGCGGCGTCGCAGTGCGTCGAGGGCATGCCCGTCGCGGTCGACGTCGCCCACGGCGTGGGCGTCGTCGGCGTGGAACCACTCGTGCGTGCCGTCCTCCGTGGGCTCGTGCTCCAGATCGCCGATGCCGTGCCGCCGACGGCCCTCGCTCTCGAGGTGCCGAAGACGACTGAGTGGAACTGGGCCACCGAGCTTCCGCACGCCGCATCCGTCGCCTCCGCCTCGTCGGTCGATCATGCCGGGCCGCGCGTCGTCGTCCTGGAGGCATCGCGGGAGGGACCAGGGCGGGGTGCTCCGCGGACGGTCGACGACGGACAGGGGAGGAGTGCCCGGCTCGTCGTGCTCGCGGGCGCTCCCACCGTCGCCCTCCTCCCACCGGGCTGCGCCGTCATCGTCGTCGTGCGCAGCGCCGTCGACGCCGAGATCGTCCGGTCGCCGACCGCATGCGGAGTGCACCTCGTGCCCGAGCTCGTGGGGGCCGAGCAGGCCGGCGCACACGCACGATTGCTCGCACTGACCGCTCGGCGATCGGCACCCGCGTCGCTCCCGGCCGCGGTGCCGTTCGCGATGCTCGAACGTCCGTCGGGCGGCGGCCAGGGGCTGGCCGCCGCCGTCGCCGTCGGAGCGGAGGGCCCGACTGTGCTCGATCTGGTCGCCGATGGCCCGCATGCCGTCGTCGGCGGAACCACGGGCAGCGGCAAGAGCGAACTCCTGGTCACCTGGATCGCGGCGATGGCGGCGGAGCGCAGCACCGAGGAATTCACCTTCCTCCTCGTCGACTTCAAGGGCGGGGCGACGGGAACCCTCCTCGCCGGGCTGCCGCACTGCGTCGGCATCGTGACCGATCTCGATGCCCCGCTCGCCCGACGGGTGCTCGAGAGCCTGCGAGCGGAGATCCGCAGGCGGGAGGCCATCCTCGCCGACGCGCGGGTGGCCGGCATCGAGCACCTGACGTCCGGTGATGCGCTGCCGCGACTGGTCATCGTCGTCGACGAACTCGCAGCGCTGCTCGGGGCGGAACCCGGGATGCACGCCCTCTTCGCCGACATCGCCGCCCGCGGGCGCTCCCTCGGCCTGCACCTCATCCTCTGCACCCAGCGACCCGCCGGTGTCGTGCGGGAGTCGCTGCTGGCGAACTGCGCGCTGCGCATCAGCCTGCGGGTCATCGACGGTGCCGACAGCAGCGCGGTGCTGGGAACGCCGGCGGCGGCCCTGCTTCCGGCCGCAGCACCGGGCCGGTGCATCATCGCGCGCCGCGGTCGCCTGGACGAGTCGCAGGTCGCGACGACGACCCCAGCCGACCTGGCCAGGATCACCGCCGATCGGTCGGGTGGGGCCGAGCCGCTCCGACCGTGGCTGCCCCCGCTCCCGGCGGTGCTCCAGTCCGACCATCCGGCACTCGCCGGCGCCGGAGACGCATCGCGGGGGATCGTCATCGGCCTTCTCGACCGGCCCGAGCTCCAGCTCCAGCCGCCGGCCAGGTGGTCGGGACAGGCGCTGCTGGTGCAGGGTGGGGCCGGGTCTGGACGCACGGCGGTGCTGACCACCATCGCAGCCCGGTGCCCAGGGGTGCACGTGGTGGCCGCCGATGTCGAGGGCACCTGGGATGCCCTCGAGCGAGCCGATCGCGGAGAGGTGCGGATGCTGTTGCTCGACGACTGGGACACCGTGTGCGGACGCTGGGCGCTCGAGTATCGACAGGCCGCCGTCGATCGCCTCACCGACCTCCTGCACGGCGGCGTCACTCGGATCGCCGTGACGGTGAGACGCTCCAGCATGCTCGGGTCCTCGGCGGGGCTGTTCGGCAGCACGATCGTGCTGCGCACCGACGATCGCACCGAGCATGTCCTGGCCGGAGCCCCCGTCGAGCTGTGGGATCCCTCGGCCCCGCCCGGTCGCGGGGCGTGGGACGGCATCCGGCTGCAGGTGCTGGCCCCGAACGCCCTCGATGCCCGGAGCACCGTGCCCGGTGCCCACTCCTTCTCGACGTCACCGACCGCGCCGGCTACCCCTCCGCCGCTCCTCGTCGGGTCCGGCCCGGTGCTGGCGGTGTCGTCTCGCCCCGACCAGCTCGCGCGGCGACTCGCTCGACTCGCGCCCGATCGGGAGATTCGGCAGCTCGACGCCGGCTCGCGCGCCGATCCCGCCGTGTCGGGCGCGGGTAGCGGGCCCATCCTGGTCGGACGAGTCGACGCCTGGCAGTCTCAGCCCGCCGTGTTCGCGGCCCTGGCCGCCCGGGCCACCCTCGTGTTCGACGGCTGCAGCCCGAGCGAGGTGAGGCAGCTCACGCGGGTGCGCGAGCTGCCCCCTCCCTTGCGCGCCGGGTCGGGCCGCGTCTGGGTGCAGACGCCGGAGGGCGGCATCCGTCGAGCCAGGATCGATGAGTGAGCCGCCGGCTCGGATGGATCCTCAGGCGTCAGGCCAGTGCGTCGGCAGGCGCGAGGGCCTCACGGCCGTTCGCCGCAGCGACACCGGCGTTGTAGACCTCGCCGGCGTGGATGTTGAGTCCGAGGGCCAGCGCGGGGTCGGCGTGGAGAGCCGCCTTCCAACCCGCATTGGCCACGGCACGCACGTACGGCAGCGTCGCATTGGTGAGCGCATAGGTCGAGGTGCGCGGAACGGCTCCCGGCATGTTGGCGACGCAGTAGAACAGCGAGCCGTGCACCGTGAACGTCGGATCGGCGTGGGTCGTCGGTCGCGAGTCGGCGAAGCACCCGCCCTGATCGATGGCGATGTCCACGAGCACGCTGCCCGGACGCATCCGGGACACCAGCTCATTGCTGACCAGCTTCGGGGCCTTCGCCCCGGGCAGCAGCACGGAACCGATGACGAGGTCGGATTCGACGACGGCCTTGTCGATCTCGAAGCTGTTCGACGCGATGGTGCGGATGCGGCCCCCGTAGAGGGCATCCAGCTCGCGCAGCCGGAACAGGTTGGTGTCGAGCACCGTGACCTCGGCACCCAGGCCCATCGCGATCTGCAGGGCGTTGGTGCCTGCGACTCCGCCGCCGAGGATGGTGACGCGAGCGGGCGCCGTGCCGGGAACGCCCGGGACCAGCAGCCCGGGTCCGCCGTTCGGCTTCAGCATCGCGTTGGCGCCGACGATGGGAGCCAGGCGACCGGCGACCTCGCTCATCGGCGCGAGCAGGGGAAGCTGGCGAGTCGGAAGCTGCACGGTCTCGTAGGCGATGGCGGTGACCCCGCTGGAGAGGAGCGCCTCCGTCAGCTCGGGTTCCGCGGCGAGGTGCAGGTAGGTGAACAGCACGAGTCCATCGCGGAAGTACTGGTACTCGCTCTCGATCGGTTCCTTCACCTTGAGCAGCAGTTCGGCTGTGGCCCAGGTGCTCGCCGCATCGGGCAGGAGCTGCGCTCCCGCTGCGGTGTACTCCTCGTCGGTGATCGACGATCCTGTGCCGGCACCGGCCTGGATGAACACCTCATGACCCTGTGCGACCAGGTCGTGCACACCGGCCGGTGTGATGGCGACCCTGAACTCGTTGTTCTTGATCTCTCGGGGGACTGCGACTCTCATACCGCTCCTTCGTTGACGGGACGCCCTTGTCCCGCCGATCAGCCTACCCAGCGACACGCGCGTCCAACTATCGGAAACATGCTTTTAACCTCGCTGCAGGTGCTGATTTCGTACGGAATCAGCGCACAATCCAACGATTTGATCACCAAACCGTGCTTCCACGCGCGCAGTGTGCGAATATCGACCCACCCGCGAAGAATGCGGGCCGCGCGACGAGTACCACCTGTTCTGTGCCACCCGTGAAGGAGTCCGCCTGTGAAGCCCCGTGAGCTGCCCGCAGATCCGATGATCCGATCCCTCATCGCCCAGGCGAAGAGCTCGCAACTGAACCGGCGAGCCCTGCTCTCCGGTGCCGGTGCCGGTGCCACGGCGCTGGCTCTCGCGGCGTGTTCGACCGGCGGATCGGCGAAGCCGACGGCAGCACCCGACGAGTCGGCCACCGACAAGACCCTCAACTGGGCGAACTGGGCGGCGTACATCGACGAGGACGACGCGGGCAACTACCCGACGCTCGACGCCTTCACGGCGGAGACCGGAATCAAGGTCAACTACGACGTCGCCGTCGACGACAACAACTCGTACTACGGCAAGGTGAAGGACCAGCTGGCCCTCGGCCAGGACATCGGCGCAGACACCGTGTGTCTCACCGACTGGATGGTCGCCCGCTGGATCCGCTTCGGCTACACGCAGAAGTTCGACCAGGCGAACATCCCGAACATGAAGAACCTGACGCCGTCGCTGCAGAACGTCGATTTCGACAAGGGCCGCGAGATGAGCCTGCCCTGGCAGGGCGGCTTCGCCGGCATCTGCTGGAACAAGGAGAAGGTGCCGGGCGGACTGGCCTCGGTGGCCGACCTCTGGGACCCCTCACTGAAGGGCCGTGTCGGTGTGCTCTCCGAGATGCGCGACACCATGGGCCTGATCATGCTCGAGCAGGGCGTCGACATCAGCGGAGACTGGGGCGACGACGAGTTCTCCGCCGCCATCGACGAGCTCAAGAAGCAGGTCTCGGACGGCCAGGTGCGCAACATCAAGGGCAACGCCTACCTCGAGGACCTCAAGAGCGAGGACACGCTGGCCGCCATCTGCTGGTCAGGGGACATCACGGTCATCAACGCCGAAGCCGGAGACAAGTGGGAGTTCGCCATCCCGACGGATGGCGGGACGCTCTGGAACGACAACTTCCTGATCCCCATCGGCTCACCGCGCAAGGCCAACGCCGAGAAGCTCATCAACTACTACTACGAGCCCGAGGTCGCCGCCGAGGTCGCCGCGTGGGTGAACTACATCACGCCCGTCGTCGGCGCGAAGGAGGCTGCAGCGGCCATCGACCCCGAGCTGGCCGACAACCAGCTCATCTTCCCCGACGACACGACACTGTCGAAGGCCTCCGTGTTCCGCACTCTCACCGGTGCCGAGGAGCAGAAGTACCAGGCCGAGTTCCAGGCCATCCTGCTGGGCGCCTGAGCATGGCGGCATCGCAGTTCGCCGACAGCGGCGCCGACCTCACGCTGGTCGGAATCCAGAAGCGGTTCCCGGGCTTCACGGCCATCGAGGACCTCAACCTCGAGATCCCAGCCGGGTCGTTCTTCGCCCTGCTCGGACCGAGCGGATGCGGCAAGACCACGACGCTCCGGCTCGTGGCGGGCCTCGAGGAACCGACGGCCGGCCGCATCCTCATCGGCGGCAAGGACGTCACATCGACCAAGCCGCACCAGCGACCGGTGAACACGGTGTTCCAGAGCTACGCGCTGTTCCCGCACATGACCATCCTGGAGAACGTCGCCTTCGGGTTGCGCCGTCGTAAGGTGTCCGACCCCGTCAGCCGCGCGCACGAGGCCCTCCGCCTCGTCGAGCTCGACCACCTCGCCGCCCGCAAGCCGCAGCAGCTCTCCGGCGGTCAGCAGCAGCGGGTGGCGCTCGCCCGCGCCATCGTCAACCGGCCGGCACTGCTCCTGCTCGACGAGCCCCTCGGCGCGCTCGACCTGAAGCTGCGCCGCCAGATGCAACTCGAGTTGAAGACCATCCAGGAGGAGGTCGGCCTGACCTTCCTGCACGTCACGCACGACCAGGAGGAGGCCATGACCATGGCCGACACCGTCGCCGTGATGAACAAGGGCCAGATCGAGCAGATGGGAGCTCCCGAGGCCCTCTACGAACTGCCGCACACAGCGTTCGTGGCCAACTTCCTCGGTCAGTCCAACCTCTTCACCGGCAACGTCGTCGAGTCCACCTCGAGCGTCGTCGCTGTGGATGTCGCCGGCATCCGCGTCGCCGTCCCCGTCGCTCGCGCCCAGCGTCACACCGGCGCCGTCACGGTGGGTGTGCGCCCCGAGAAGCTGTCCATCCACCGTGATGCCCCCGCAGCGGATTCCGGCACGAACATCCTCGGCCCCGGCCGGGTCATCGATGTGTCGTTCTCGGGGGTGAGCACGCAGTACCTCGTCGCCATCCCCGGTGCCGGAACGATCGTGGTCTTCTCGCAGAACCGCGAGTTCGGCCCGATCTCGCACGTCGGCGATGACGTCTGGATCAGCTGGAACGTCGAGCACTCCTTCGGGCTGGCCGATGTGCCCGACGAGGTGCAGCGCTTCGCCGGTGACACCGACACCAAGTCCATCGCGGCGCAGCGTCGCGAGGCGCTCATCGCCGAGCTCGAGGACTAGGGAGCGACCGTGGCCTTCGCCGCATTCTCCAGCACGTCCGTCGCCGCAGAGCCGGCGCCGCGCAAGAAGAGTCGCATCGCGCTGTTCCTGCTGCTCCCCGGCATCCTGTACCTGGTGCTGTTCTTCCTGACACCTCTCGTGTCGCTCGTGCTCACCTCACTGCAGGCGCCCCGGGAGTTCGGCGACATCGGCCAGTACGACTACGCCTTCAACTGGCAGAACTACGTGCAGGTGGTCGAGGCCTACTGGCCTCACATCCTGCGCTCGTTCGGCTACGCCCTCGCGGCCACGGTCTTCGCGCTGGCGTTCAGCTATCCGCTGGCCTACTTCATCGGCGTCAAGGCCAGGCGCTGGCCGCTGCTGCAGAGCCTGATGCTCGTGCTGGTCATCGCACCGTTCTTCATCAGCTTCCTGCTGCGCACGCTGGCCTGGAAGCAGCTCCTCTCCGATGAGTCCTTCGTGATCACCAGCCTGAAGGCCCTGTCGCTGATGGCTCCGGACGCCCATTTCACCGGCACGCCGGCCGCGGTCATCTTCGGTCTGACGTACAACTTCATCCCGTTCATGACGCTGCCGCTGTTCACGACCCTCGAGCGGCTCGACACCCGCTACCTCGAGGCGGGCAGCGACCTCTACGCCAGCCCGTTCCAGGTCTTCCGCAAGGTGACCATCCCGCTCTCGATGCCGGGCATCGTGGCGGGCACGCTGCTGACCTTCATCCCGGCGGCCGGCGACTACGTGAACGCCAGCCGTGACTTCCTCGGAGGGGCCGACACGCAGATGATCGGCAACGTCATCGAGGCCAACTTCCTGGTGCTGCAGAACTATCCGGCTGCTGCGGCACTCTCGATCATCCTGATGACCGTCATCCTCGTGATGGTCGGCGTCTACGTGAAGCGAAGCGGAACGGAGGAACTCCTGTGAGCGGTGAGGGACAGGCGGGCACCGTCGTCGCGGGCCTCTTCGAGACCGAGAACGCCGAGACGGCCTCGCGCGCGCCGTTGCCGCGGGCGCGGCGATTCTCGCCGAGCAGCTGGATCCTGCCCGTCTATGCGATCCTGGCGTTCATCTTCCTGCTGATCCCGATCGCGTACACGTTCATCTTCAGCTTCAACGACTCCCTCAAGTCGAACATCTCCTGGCGGGGCTTCACCTTCGACAAGTGGCTGAACGTCTGCGCCGTGCAGAACGGCGCGGTCTGCGAGGCCTTCGGAAACAGCATCGTGATCGGCGTCGTCGCCACGATCGTCGCGACGGTCCTCGGCACCATGATCGCCATCGCGATCGTGCGGTACAGGTTCCGCGCCCGGTCGGGGATCAGCCTGCTGCTGTTCCTCCCGATGGCGACCCCCGAGGTCGTGCTGGGTGCGGGTCTCGCTGCCCAGTTCCTCGCCTTCGGGGTCCCGAAGGACATGCTCACGATCATCCTGGCCCACACGATGTTCTGCATCAGCTTCGTCGTCGTGACGGTGAAGGCCCGCGTCGCGAGCCTGGATCCGGCGCTCGAGGAGGCCGGTCGCGACCTCTACGGCTCGCCGACCCAGGTGTTTCTGCGGGTCACGTTCCCGCTGCTGCTCCCCGGCATCATCGCGGCCGCCCTGCTCTCATTCGCGCTGAGCTTCGACGACTTCATCATCACGAACTTCAACTCGGGCTCCGTGATGACCTTCCCGAAGTACATCTACATCTCGGCGTCACGCGGCATCCCGGCGGAGGCGAACGTCATCGCGTCGGCCGTGTTCCTGTTCGCGATAGCGCTCGTGCTCGTCGCCCAGATCTCGCAGGCCGCCAAGCGGAGGAAGCTCGCGAAGCAGGAGTAGAGGCAAGAGCGATGGGTCGGCTAGACGGTCGCGCGGATGCGCCCGACCCGGCCGGCTCCGCCCGTCACCCAGAGGTCCAGCTCCTCGAGCACCGGTGCGACGGCGTCGGCGTCGAGCGCTCCCGCCTGCACCAGGAGCCGGAGTGCGACCGCGTGCACGACGCGGGTGTTCCCGTCGAGCACCTTGGCCGCGACAGTTGTCCCGTCTGGCGCCGTCATGACGATGCTGCCTTCGGCTCCGTACTTGGAGAAGACGCCGAGACGCTCGATCGTGATGGAGTCGCCGAGCCCGGGGCCGGCGATGACCCACGGATGCTCCCGCACGGCCTCCGTCAGTGCTCCGGCCTCGCGGTAGATGGCGAACGGCGACGACGGCGTCGACGTCGTGACGCGCTGGATGCCGCGGGCGAGTGCCGTGAGCGAGATCGCGTGCACGGGAGCACCGCATCCGTCGATCCCGGTGGCTGCCGGTCGTTCGCCCGTGAAGCGCTCGACGATGTCGAGGATGCGCTTCTGCAGCGGATGCTCCATGTCGAGGTAGCCCTCGAGCGGCCAGCCGTTCGCCGCGCACGCCGCGAGCATGGCGGCGTGCTTGCCCGAGCAGTTCATGTACAGCGGCGACTTCGCTCCGTTGGCGCGCACCACGGCGTCGCGTGCAGCGACGTCCTGCGGGTAGGCCTCAGGGCAGGCCAGAGCCGACTCGGGGACGCCGGCTCTGGCGAGCACGCCGCGCACGAGGTCGACGTGGCGAGCCGTGCCCGAATGGCTCGCCGTGGCGATGGCGGCGTCGGTTCCGCGCAGGGTGACCCCGCTCGACATGACGGCGACGGCCTGGAACGGCTTCAGTGCGGAGCGGGGGAACACCGGTGACGCGATGTCTCCGACAGTGCGAACGATGTCACCGGCGGGGGAGATCACGACGGCTGAACCGGCGTGACGGGACTCGATGAATCCGCTGCGCTCGACCACGGCCACCTCGACCGAGTCCTCGACCTGGAATGTCTCCGTCACGATCAGGACAGCCGGGCGAGAGCGGCGTCGAGCACGGACAGGCCGTCGGCGATGAGCTCGTCGGTGACGGCCAGGCTGGGCAGGAAGCGGAGCACGTTGCCGTAGGTGCCCGCGCTCAGGAACAGCACGCCCTGCTGCGCCGCGTAGCTGGTGATCTCGCTGACGGCGGCCGCGTTCGGCTCCTTCGTCGTCTCCCCGGTGCCGGGTTGCACGAGTTCGATCGCGATCATGGCTCCGTGGCCCCTGATCTCGCCGATGATGTCGTAGGTCGACGCCAGCTTCTGCAGGCCGGCGACGAGGGTCTTCTCGATGCGCTCGCCCTCGGCGAGCAGACCGTTGTTCTCGATGGCCTCGAACACCGCGACAGCGGCGGCGCAGGCGACGGGGTTGCCGCCGAACGTGCCGCCGAGTCCGCCGGGCTGCGCCGCGTCCATGATCTCGGCGCGGCCGGTGACCGCGGCGAGCGGCAGGCCGCCGGCGATGCCCTTGGCCGTGAGCACCAGGTCGGGCTCGAGGCCGAAGTGCTCGCTCGCGTAGTAGCGCCCGGTCCTGGCCATCCCCGACTGGATCTCGTCGGCGATGAGGACGACGCCGTTGGCCGTGCACCACTCCTGCAGCGCGGGCAGATAGCCGTCGGCCGGAACCATGAATCCGCCCTCGCCCTGGATGGGCTCGACGACCAGGCAGGCCAGGTCCGATGCTCCGACGACCTTCTCGAGCCAGGAGGTGGTGCGGGCAGCGGCCTCGGACCCGCTGAGGCCGTCGTGATAGGGGTAGGAGCTCGGCGCGTGGTAGACGTCACCGGCGAGCGGACCGAATCCGGTCGCATACGGCATGGCCTTGTAGTTCATCGCCATCGTCAGGTTGGTGCGGCCGTGGTACGCGTGATCGAGAACGGCGACGGCGCGGCGTCCGGTGTACTTGCGGGCGATCTTGACGCCGTTCTCGACGGCTTCAGCGCCCGAGTTGACGAGCACGCTCTTCTTGGCCCAGTCGCCGGGAGTGTGCTCGGCGAGCAGCTCGGCCACGCGCACGTACTCCTCGTAGGGCGTGATCGTGAAGAGGGTGTGGATGACGTCCTGCAGCTGACCGGCGGCGGCGGCGACCACGCTCGCCTCGGTGTGGCCGACCGTCGTCACGCCGATGCCGGCGCCGAAGTCGATGAACCTGTTGCCGTCGACGTCCACGAGGATGGCGCCGTTGGCCTTCTCGATGTAGACGGGGAGGGTGGAGGAGACTCCGGATGAGACCACGGCCAGGCGTCGGGCGTGCAGTTCCCGGGACTTCGGGCCGGGAACGGCGGTGACGATGCTGCGCTCCTGCGGAACGGCGGTGGCCGGGGTGTCGAGAGAGGTGAAAGTCATGGTGCGTCCAGCTTATCCTCGACGAGGAGACAGCCAGCAGGCACGTCGAACGGAGCTCACGCCATGGATTTCGATCACCACTACGCCGTCACCGTCGACTGGCAGGGCGACCGGGGGACCGGAACGAGCGGCTACAGGGAGTACGGGCGCGAGCACCTCGTGGCTGCATCCGGCAAGCCGCCGATCGACGGGTCGGCCGACCCGGCCTTCCGCGGCGACCCGGCCCGCTGGAACCCCGAGGAGATGCTGCTCGCCGCGCTGGCCCAGTGCCACATGCTGTCCTACCTGCACGTCGCCGTCGCTCACGGCGTCGTCGTGACGGGCTACTCGGATGCCGCCGTCGGCTCGATGCGCCAGACGCACGACGGAGGCGGTCACTTCACGAGCGTCACGCTGCGGCCTCGGGTGGAGGTGGCCGACCCCGCGATGATCGAGCTCGCGGCGAGCCTGCATCGCGAGGCCTCGGAGAAGTGCTTCATCGCGGCGTCGGTCAACTTCCCCGTGGGTCACGAACCCGAGACGCGCGGCCGCAGCTGAGCCGAGTGCCGTGCCCGGGTGGCCTCGTGCGCCGCGTCGGCCTGGTCGGCCAGGGCCGCTGCCTCGTCCTGCATGGCCCAGCGGTGGATGGCGGCCGCCCACCGACCGTCGCGCTCGAGAGGTTCCAGTTCGGCTGCATCGCGCAGCTGCTGGTGGCGCAGGCTCTCGTCGTCATTGCTGTGGTCGAGGATCCGCACGTCGCGGGTCGACCAGAGGATGAGGGGATTCATGGTGGTGAGCTCCGTTGCGTCCGTCGGTCCGCGAGGGACCGAGTTGAATAACCGGCTATAGCGAATTGATAGTTACGACGGTACCGTAACCAGTATTCGATGTACAGTGGTTAGATGACGGATGGCGGGAATGTGCTGACAGCTGACGGTTCCGGCTCGGTCGGGCTCGAGGACCTGGTGGTCGATTTCCTCAACACCCTCGATGTCGAGGACGCGACCGATGAGCTGGCCACCGAGGACGGTCTCCAGTCGTGGGCGGCGGGCCGGGGACTGCTCCCCGGCGAGCTCGCCGAGGTGCGCTCGCTGCGCGACGCACTCCGCGCCGTCGCGAGCGGTGAGGACGCTGAGCTCACCGGAGTGCCCGTGCGCATCGGCGTCTCCGCCCGTTCAGTGGCCCTTACGCCCGAGACTGTGACCCAGGCCGTGCTGGCCAACGCGGCGGTGCTGGGCATCCAGGGAAAGCTCGGTCGGGTGAAGCTCTGCTCGGCGCATGACTGCGCCTGGGCCTTCTACGACCGCTCGCGCAACGGATCGCGCACGTGGTGCGAGATGGGAGTGTGCGGGAACCGGGCGAAGGCGCGCACCTTCCGGGCGCGCGCCTCTCGCTGATGACCGCGAACGTCGTTCGGGCCTCACCGAGCGGAGCGTGCGCGTGACACTCAGCGGGCCTCGACATCCTCCACGTCGTCGAGCACCCAGCGCGGGGAAGCGCACGGCTGCCCGCCGACCAGGTTGGCGCAGGGGCCGAAGACAGTCGGATACGGCTCGGTGTCGGGAGCTCCGAACCACTTCGAGTACAGCAGCCAGAAGTTGAGGTTGCCGTGTGTGGAGCATCCGTCACCCTCGCCCTTCAGGTCGGCCAGTGCCGCCTTGTTGGGCTGGTACGGCGTGTAGTTGTAGAGGTTCGCCGTCGCCTGGTTGACGACCTTCACCACCGTCGACCCGCAGCCGGTGTCGGGGTTGAAGCCGACGGGGACCTCTCCGATCCTGAAGGCGCGATCGGGATGCTGCGTGTACTGCCGGAACTGCCAGGCGGCGTTGTACACCTGGTTGAAGAAGCCGAAGTACTTCTGGTCGCAGTCCGCGGTGTCCGGGCATCCGTAGCCCGTCGCCCTGAGGTAGCCCGAGGCGTTCGGCCTGGTGACCAGCGACTGCTCCTTCTGCAGGAGCACCAGCAGCACGCGCGGGCTGACACCGCAGGCTGCGGCGACCTTGGTGATGATGCGAGCTGCCGACTCGTCCTGGCCGGGAAGGTAGGCATCGCAGTGGCCGCGCTCGACGGCCGCCTGGAAGGTGGTGTCCTGGGTGAAGTCCAGAAGACACGGCGAGTCGTCGCGCGGCTTGCACGGGGCGGAGTCGAGGAAGTCCTGCACCTGCTCCTCGGTCATGGCAGCGCTGTTGAAGAAGTTGTAGTCGCTGATGATGAGGCCGGGATCGAAGTCGTCGCCGTCGGTCTGCTCCGCACCGACCGCGGCCGCGTAGAACGGATGCGACTGCGCCATCGCGAGAGTCGATGCACCCAGGCTCGCAGCCGGCCCCGCGGCGGCGTATCCGCCGGCCACGGCTCCGGGAGCGGGGGAGCCGGCGATGACGATGCCCGCCAGGACGACGGCGGCCACGACGGCGCCGATGCGGTGCAGGAGGGAGCGGGGCGGGCTGGTCACCGTTCGACCATAACGGCGTCGGCTGACGGAAGACTCAGCGACGCTCGCGGGGGAGCACGCGATCGACCAGCTTCGCGACGCCGTGCTGCGGCGACTCGTTGTAGGCGTTCGCCAGTTCCTGCCCGCTGAGGGAGTGGATGGCGGCCATGATCTCGTCCGTCGCGTGCCGTCTGGCCCGCCCGGAGTCCGGGTTTCCGTGCACGCTCAGGTCGAGCGGTTCGCCGAATGCCACGGTGAAGCGGTGCGGACGCGGGAACTTCGTGCCGACGGGCTGGATCTTGTCGGTGCCGAGGAGGCCGACGGGAACCACCGTCGCCCCCGTCGTGAGAGCGAGGAAGGCCACGCCGGTGCGGCCTTTGTAGAGTCTGCCGTCGAGGGAACGGGTTCCCTCCGGGTAGAGCGCGAAGGCCCCTCCGCTCTCGAGGATGCGCGTGCCGATCTCGAGTGACTCCTGGCCTGCGGCGCCGGCGCCGCGCTCGACGGGCACCACGCCGATCGAGGTGAACCACCGGCGCGTGATGGCGCCGCCGATGCCCGTGCCCTGGAAGTAGGTCGACTTGGCCATGAACTGCAGACGCCTCGGCGCGACGCTCGGAATGGCGATGCTGTCGATGAAGGAGAGGTGGTTGCTGGCGAAGATGACCGGTCCGGTGCGGGGGACGTTGGCGCGTCCGCTCACCCTCGGCCGGAAGTACAGCCAGACGATCGGCCACAGCAGGGCCTTGCAGAGTGCGTACACGAAGCCCGGCCGGTGAATCGGCTGCGGTGTCGTCGTGTCCTCGTCGGCCATCCGTTCACCGTAGTCGGAAATACATGCGCCGGTGAGCATGCGCCGGTGGCCGCGTAGAGTGACGCAGGTGAAGCGGATCATCATCCTCGGCTCGACGGGCTCCATCGGCACCCAGGCGCTCGACGTCATCGGCGCCCATCGCGACAGCTTCGAGGTGGTCGGGCTCGCCGCGGGCTCGAACCGTGCCGTCGTCGCCGAGCAGGCCGCCGCCTTCGGCGTCGAGCACACGGCGTTCGGCGAGATCGAGGCCGAGCAATTGGTGCGCACTGTCGATGCCGACGTCGTGATCAACGGCATCACCGGCTCCATCGGCCTGGGGCCGACCCTGGCGGCCCTCGAGACCGGGCGCACCCTGGCCCTCGCGAACAAGGAGTCGCTGATCGTCGGCGGCGCCCTGGTGAAGGCCATCGCGGCACCCGGCCAGATCGTGCCCGTCGACTCCGAGCATTCCGCCATCGCGCAGGCGCTCCTCGCCGGTGCTCCGAGCGAGGTGCGCCGCCTGGTTCTCACGGCATCCGGGGGACCGTTCCGCGGCCGCTCCCGGGCCGAGATGACGGATGCCTCGCCCCGCGACGCGCTCGCCCATCCGACCTGGGACATGGGCCTCGTCGTCACGACCAACTCCGCGACGCTCGTGAACAAGGGACTCGAGGTGATCGAGGCGCACCTGCTGTTCGACGTGCCGTACGACTCCATCGAGGTGACGGTGCACCCGCAGTCCGTCATCCACTCCATGGTCGAATTCGTCGACGGTTCGACGATCGCCCAGGCGTCGCCACCCGACATGCGCCTGCCCATCTCGCTGGGGCTGGACTGGCCGAACCGCGTCGCCGGAGTCGGCGTTCCGTTGGACTGGACCGCAGCGCACAGCTGGACCTTCGCCCCGCTCGACGAGGTCGCGTTCCCGGCGGTCGCCCTCGCGAAGAGGGTGGGGCGCGCCGGCGGAACCTACCCCGCGGTCTTCAACGCCGCCAACGAGCAGGCCGTGCACGCGTTCCACGCCGGCCGCATCGGCTTCCTCGACATCGTCGACACCGTTGAGCGCGTCATCGACGCCTACGCCCCGGAGTCGGGCAGCCTCACCCGCGAGTCGCTGGCGCAGGCCGAGCTCGACGCCCGCGCCGCCGCCGACGCGATCATCGCCGGCTGACGGTCCCGTCGCCGAGCCCCGGACAGCAGGAGGGTCAGCGTGCGGCGCGGAGGGACTCCACTGTCGTGGCGAGAGCCTCGGGCCACGGCGTGGCCGCCACGCGGAGCATCCGTTCCGTCTCCGTCGAATCGATGACGAACGGCGTTCGGAACTGGTAGCTCGACGCCACGATCTCCCGGATCTCGCCGTTGACCAGACCGAGTGCCTTCAGCATGGCCGTCGGATAGGGACGGATGCTGCCGGTCGAGCCCCAGCGCGAGTTCACGTCGGCGGCGATCGCCGTCCTGGTGCGCGGCTCACCGCTGGGCACGTGCCAGACGCGGCCCCACGCTCCGGTGTGATCGGCCGCCGCTATGAGTGTCGACACGATGTCGGGCAGGTAGCTCCAGCTGTGCAGGGCATCGGGGTCGCCGACGATGCGGGCTGTCTTCGACGCCAGCACCGGGCCGAGGAAGTCGCTCCCGAGGTGCGCGGTGCGGCCGGCACCCGGCCCGAAGTAGTCGCTCGCCCGCACCTCGACGCCCCGGATCCGCCCCTGCTCCGTTGCCTCCCGCACCCGGCGCCAGCCCTCCCGGCGCACCAGGCCCTTGGTCTCGGTCGTCGTCTCCGGCGAGCTCTCGGTCATCGGTCCTGTCGGCACGCCGTAGGAGTAGAGGTTGCCCATCACCACCAGCGCCGCTCCGGATGCCGCCGCCGCGGAGATGGCCGCATCGAAGATCGGCGGCCACTGCTCACTCCAGCGGTCGTAGGGCGGATTGGTCACCAGGAAGATCGTGTCGGCACCTGCGGCAGCTGCGCCCAGCGCGACCGCGTCGGACGCATCGGCTCTGGCCGATCCGGCCCCGGGCACCGGCCGACCGTCGCGCGTCGCCACGGTGACCTCGTCGCCTCGCGCCACAAGCTCTCGGGTGAGGAGGGAGCCGATCAGTCCGTGCCCGACGACGAGGTGACGCATCCGTCGACAGTAGCGAAGGTGTCCAGCCGGCCACCAGCCCCTTCCAAGCTTGGCGAGGCTACTCTGAGCGAGTGGAAACCGTGCTGCCCTTCATCCTCGGCGTCGTCATCGTGGCGCTGGGCCTCGCCGTCTCCATCGCGCTGCACGAGGTGGGGCACCTCGTTCCGGCGAAGCTCTTCGGGGTCAAGGTCACTCAGTACATGATCGGCTTCGGGCCGACCATCTTCTCCGCCCGTCGCGGCGAGACCGAGTACGGCGTCAAGGCGCTGCCGCTGGGCGGCTACATCTCCATGATCGGAATGTTCCCGCCGCACAAGGGCGAGAAGGTGCGGGAGGGCGGAACTGGCTTCTTCCAGACGCTGGTGCAGGAGGGCCGAACCGACTCCGGGCCTCTCACCGAGGCCTTCGACGACAGGATCGATGCCCGCGAGGCCGAGAAGGACGGCTACTTCGGCCGGATGGCCGCCGATGCCCGGGCCGCGAGCGCCGAGACCATCACCGAGGGCGACGAGCACCGCGCGTTCTATCTGCTCCCCGTGTGGAAGCGCATCATCATCATGTTCGGCGGCCCGTTCATGAACCTGGTGATCGCCGTCGTGCTGTTCTCCGTGCTGCTCATGGGCTTCGGCACCGCGCAGGCGTCGACGACGGTGGGCAGCGTGTCGACGTGCGTGCTCCCGGCCACCAGCGAACGGCAGACCTGCGAGGCGACGGACGATCCGTCTCCGGCCGCGGCTGCGGGTCTCCTGCCCGGGGATCGCCTCGTCTCCATCGACGGCGAGCCCGTGACCAGCTGGGACGCCTCCACCGCGATCATCCGCGGCTCGTCCGGCCAGGCGCTCAGCGTCGTCGTCGAACGGGACGGTTCCGAGAAGACCCTCACAGTGACTCCGCTGCCGGCCGAGCGCTACGTCTACGACGACGCAGGCAAGAACGTGCTCGATGCTGACGGCAAGCCGGAGACCGCGACCTACGGCTTCGTGGGGATCGGCCCGGCGAGCGAACTCGTTCCGCAGCCTGCGACGGCGGTGCTTCCGGCCGTCGGCGAGAACATCGCGGGTGTCGCGCACATCATCATCAACCTGCCCGAGCGCATGGTGGGTATCGCGCAGGCGGCCTTCGGCACGGGCGAGCGCGACCCGAACGGCCCGATCAGCGTCGTCGGCGTCGGTCGGGTGGCCGGCGAGATCGCCAGCATCGACACCATCCCGCTGCAGTCGAAGGCCGCGAGTCTCATCGGTCTCATCGCCTCGCTCAACGTCGCTCTGTTCGTGTTCAACCTCGTGCCGTTGCTTCCGCTCGACGGCGGCCATATCGCCGGTGCCCTCTGGGAGGCGATCCGTCGCGGCTTCGCGAAGCTGACGGGGCGCCGCGACCCGGGTCCTGTCGATATCGCCAAGCTGATGCCGCTCACCTTCGCCGTCGTCATCATCCTCGGCGGCATGAGCCTGCTGCTCGTCTACGCCGACATCGTCAAGCCCATCAACATCTTCGGCTGACCTCAGGGCAGACCCCGACTCCCTGCACTGGGGCGGTGTCGTCGACCGGCACCGGTACAGGGCGCCGCTAGGCTCGCCGGCATGGCCTGGAGCGATGATGCGGCGAAGTACCTGCTCGACCCCACGATCTGCCCGCGATGCGGTGCCGCGATCGTGGGAGTCGCCGTGTGCCCGAGCTGCGGGGCCGACCTCGGCAGTGCCGCCGCCCAGGACGCCTGGGCCTGGTCGCAGAAGGCGGCCTTCGCCATCGAGCGCCGTGCCGCATCCATCTCCGCGATCCCGGATGCCGTGACCAGGACAGCCGGCCCGCCTCAGGCGGCGCCGGTCCCCGTCGGCGGGGTCTCCTCAGCGCCGGCCGTGGCTTCCGGGGTGGCGATGTCCACCGCACCGGCGCCGGTCGCATCCGGTGTCGTCGCATCCGGTGTCGTCGCATCCGGAGGCGCCGGGCCCCGAACCCGATTCGACTCCCAGATCAGCCTGCAGTCGGTGCTCGCCGTCGCCGGTGCCGGTCTCGTCGCCGTCGCGGCGATCGTCTTCACCTTCCTCAACCCCGATCTGGGCTTCGGGGCGCGCACCGTCATCATCGCCGCCTGCACCGCGGCCTTCCTCGGCGGAGCCTGGCTGCTGGGCAGGCGGGGCCTCACCTTCTCCTCCGAGTCGATCGGCGGGCTCGGAATGGTCTTCGTCGCGCTCGACGTCTGGGCGTTCTCCGAGCTGGCACCCGCGAGCGTGAGCGGCTGGTGGTTCGCCGCCCTCGGACTGCTCGTGGCCTCCGGTGCCATGATCGCCGTGGCCGTGAGCACGAGACTGCGCACCTGGCTGTGGGCCGGCCTCGTGGGCACGGCTGTCGTTCCGGCCTTCCTCGGCTACGCGGGGGCGGGTCCGGATGCCGGTCTCGGAGACGTTTCCGGGTGGGCCGTCATCGGCCACCTGGGTGTCGGGTTCGCCGCGGTCATGCTGCAGCTGCTCGTCCGACGTCTGCGGGCGCGCTTCTCCAGTGCTCTCCAGACCGATCGGCTGACGCTTCAGGTGCTGCAGGTGCTCGTCGTGGCTGTCGTCGTGGTCCAGGCGCCGTGGGTCGCGTTCGTGAGCGGTGCTTCGGGAGCGGCCACCGCCGTCGGCATCGCCGCCGCCTACGCCGCCCTCGCCGCACTGGCCTTCCTCAGCGCTCGGTCGGGCCCCGCCCGATTCTGGAGCGCCCTGGCCGGTGTCCTGGGGGCCGGTGCCCTCGCCGTGCTGGTGCAGGCCCCCGATCTCGGCGACGGCCGCTGGTGGCCGGCCCTCGTTCCCGTCGCAGGGGGCGTCGTGCTCGTCGCCGTCAGCGTCGTTCCGACGGGGGCATCCGTCGTCCGTGCCGCACTGCGCGCCGGTGCGCTGGTGACCACGGTGCTGTTCGCCGTTCCGGCGGTCGCCATCGCCCTCGGTGGAGCGTTGGCGACGGTCATCGGCGACGGGGCTCTGGAGCCGTCCGAGTACTCCGTGCTCGGGGCAACCGTGTTCGGCGGCTACGCCACGGAGCAGCTCGCCGCGATGATCGGCCTCACCCTCGTCGGCTTCGCCATCTGGGGAGCTGCCCGCCTGTCCCCAGGCGAGCGGTGGCCCGTCCTGGCGGATCCGCTCGTCGCCGCACGCTGGATCGCTGCCGTCGGAGTCGTGACCTTCCCAGCCTGGTCGCAGCTGCAGCCGTGGGCGCGATCGGCCGAGGCGCTGGCCCTCGCCGCGCTCGCCGGAGCCGTTCTCTTGTTCGTGCCGCGGGTGCGCGACTCCAGGCTCGCGTTGCGGCTTCCGGGGATCGTCGGCGGCCACATCGTCCTCGTCCTCGCCGTCGTGCTGTCGTGGCCGGAGCAGAGGCTCGCCGTCGTGGCGGGTGCCATCGCCGTCGGGCTCACCGCCCTGCTCGCCCAGACGGTTCCGGTGCGGATCCGTCCAGGGCACATGGGCGTCGGGTTCGCCTACGCCCTGGTGGTGACCGGCCTGGCCCTCGACCTCACCGGCCTCGACACCGTGCCGGTGCTCTGCCTCACCACCACCGTCGGGGCCCTCGCCGCGCTCGCCGCGACCCTCACCGGATGGCTGCGTCCCGGCACCTGGTACGCGGTGCTGATCGTGACCAGTGTTCCGTTCCTCGTCGGCATCGCCGGGGTGCTGCAGGAGCGCAGCGCCTGGACCGCTCTGTCCACCGGAGTGACGGCCCTGCTCGCCTTCGCCCTCACCACCACCCGGCGCCCCGGCCTCACCGTCGTCGTCCGTGCCATCGCTGCGGCGGTCATCGTGCCGGCGCTCGCCGTGGTGGTCGTGTGCCTCTGCGCGGCGTTCCTCCCGACGAGCGGATCACCCGTCGCCCTGCCGATCATCGCGGTTCTCGTGGCCGCCGTGCTTCCGAGCACCGGTGTCATCCAGGCGGCACTCGAGCGGGCGGGATCAGCCCGGCGCGAGGCTCGCGCGGTGCGTCTGGCGATCGAGGGGTCGGCGCTGCTCACCGGTGCCCTCGCCGTGCTCATCGCTCTCGTGGGCGTCGCCGGACTCGAGACCGCCTTCGTGGTTCTGCTCGTGATCGGCATCGGCGCGGCGGCCACGGGCCTGTGGGTGCGTCGCTACGGCTGGTGGATCGCCGCCGCGGCCTGGACCGGTGCGCTGTGGTGCCGCTGGGCCATGGCCGGCGTCGACATCGTCGAACCCTATGTGCTTCCCCCGGCGCTGGTCGCCGCTCTCGTGGGCACGATCCTCGTGTCCAGAGGCAGGCGGGGTGTCCCGCTCGCCACGACGGGCCTGGCGAGCGCCGTCGTCCCGTCGCTCGCAGCCCTGGCGGTGTCGGGCTCGGGTGTCGACGCTGCTGTCCCATGGCGAGCGCTCGCCCTGTTCGCAGCGGCGGGCGTGCTTCTCGTCTTCCTCGCGATCATCACCCGCCCCGCCGGGGAGCCCGGCACACGTCTGGCCGCCCTCGGCAGGCCCGTGGCGGTCATCGCCATCGTCGCGTCAGGCGCCGGCGCCGTGCAGGGCATCCGCTACGGTCTCGAATCCGATGCACTTCCCGGCAGCACTGCGGCCGCACTGATGGTCACGGTTCTCGCGTACGCCATCGCGGCCTGCCTGCTCGCCACGGCTGCAGGGTGGCTCCTGGTGCGTGCGGGGGCCACGTCGCGCTGGGTCTTCGCCGCGGCACCCGTCTACCTCGTCGCGGGTCCCATCACCGCGGTGCGCGACGACGCGTTCTCGATCTGGACGCTGTGGACTCTCTCCGTGCTCCTGCTCGCACTCGTCGTGATCACGGCCGTGCGGTCACGGTCGAAAACGACGACCCTGCCGCCGATCTGGTTCCTCTGGGCCATCGCCTGGTGCACGGCCGTCGCCGGCTGGAGCGAACGCGAGATCCTGCGCGTGGAGGGATTCTCCATCCCGCTGGCGCTGGGCCTGCTGCTCGCCGGCATCGTGGGCATGAGCCAGCACGCCACGGATGCAGCCGCCCCGCCGAGCCCGCCGACGACGGGGCGCGCCCTGACCCGTCTGAATGCCTGGCCGACGGGCGTCAGCGGTTCGTGGCGCCTGCTCGGTCCGGGGCTGGTCGTCCTCTTCGTGCCCTCGATGCTCGCGACAGTCACCGATCCGACCACCTGGCGCGCCATCCTCGTGATAGCGCTCGCGCTGGTCGCCATCCTCGTCGGAGCACGCCGCAAGCTCGCGGCACCATTCGTCATCGGACTCGTGGTGCTTCCCGTCGAGAACGTGCTCGTCTTCGCCGTTCAGCTCGGACGCGACATCCAGTCGCTGCCGTGGTGGATCACCCTGGCCACGGCCGGCGCCGTGCTGCTCGTCATCGCCGTCGGATCCGAGCGTCGAGAGGGAACGGACAAAACAGTGGCGGCGCGGCTGCGCGACCTCACCTGAGCCCGGCGCCGGACCTCTCATGGCGAGAGGAGCGGGTCTCTCACCGTGACAGGAGCAGGGCGTCTCCCTGGCCGCCGCCACCGCACAGGGCGACCGCGGCACGTCCCGACCCGCGACGAGCCAGCTCGTGGGCGGCGTGCAGGGCCAGCCGGGCGCCCGACGCCCCGATCGGGTGTCCGAGGGCGATGGCTCCACCGTGCACGTTGACGACCTCGGCATCGATGCCGAGATCGCGCGTCGACTGCACGGCCACGGCCGCGAAAGCCTCGTTGATCTCGACGAGGTCGAGGTCCGACGCCTCCCAGCCCTGCCGTGTGAGAGCCGCCGCGATGGCGTTGGAGGGCTGCGAGTGCAGCGAGTTGTCCGGCCCGGCGACGTGCCCGGATGCCTCGATGACGGCCAGCCAGCTGAGGCCATGCGACTCGGCGTAGTCCCGGCTCGCCACGACCAGTGCGCTGGCGCCGTCGGAGAGCGGCGAGGAGTTGCCGGCGGTGATGGTGCCGCTCGAGGAGAACGCCGGACGCAGGCCGGCCAGGGTCTCGACGGTGGACGTGGGACGCACACCCTCGTCCGTCGTGACGAGAACGGGGTCGCCCTTCCGCTGCGGGACGCTGACGGCGACGATCTCGTCGGCGAACACCCCGGCTTCGATGGCGGCGCCCGCGCGCTGGTGGGAGGCCGCTGCGACGGCGTCCTGGTCGACACGGCTGATGGCGAGTGGGCCGTTGTGCTCCTCGGTCGACGCGCCCATCGACACCCTGTCGAAGGCATCCGTCAGTCCGTCGAATGCGGCGTGGTCGACCATCGTGACATCCCCGTATGCCCAGCCGCGGCGGGATCCCGGCAGCAGGTGCGGGGCGTTGGTCATGGACTCCTGGCCACCGGCGACGACGACGGACGCCTCGCCCAGCCGGATCAGCCTGGCGGCGTCGATGACCGCGGCGAGCCCGGAGAGGCACACCTTGTTGAGCGTCATGGCGGGCACCCTCCACGGGATGCCGGCGGCGACGGCGCTCTGCTTGGCCGGGTTCTGCCCGGCACCGGCCTGCAGCACCTGGCCCATCAGCACCTGGTCGATGTCGTTCACGTCGACGCCCGACTTCTCGATCGCGTCGCGGATGGCGATGGTTCCCAACTGCACCGCCGAGAGGGCGGAGAACTGCCCGTTGACCCGTCCCTGCGGGGTACGCGAACCGGACAGGATGACGACCTGGGTCGTGCTCATGAATCGCAACTCCTTCGTTGTGCGGCCGGTCTGCGGCCTCCTTCGACGATATCCCGGATGCGGGCTATCTGCGCCGCGCAGCGGGTGTCCAGCGAGCGCCGCGTAGGATTGCACCGTGCCCGCTGTGAATCTCGGAATGCCCAAAGTCCCCGAAGTCCTGGCCCCGCGACGCAAGTCCCGCCAGATCAAGGTGGGGAAGGTGCTCGTCGGCGGTGACGCCCAGGTGAGCGTGCAGTCGATGACTACGACGCCGACGCCGAACATCAACGCGACCCTGCAGCAGATCGCCGAGCTCACGGCGTCAGGGTGCGACATCGTGCGCGTCGCCGTGCCGAGCCGCGACGACGCCGAGGCACTGCCGATCATCGCCAAGAAGAGCCAGATCCCGGTGATCGCCGATATCCACTTCCAGCCGAACTACGTCTTCCAGGCCATCGATGCCGGCTGTGCCGCTGTTCGGGTGAACCCGGGCAACATCCGCAAGTTCGACGACCAGGTCGGCAAGATCGCCGCAGCGGCCAAGGCGGCAGGCGTCTCGATCCGCATCGGCGTCAATGCCGGCTCACTCGAGCCCAGCCTGCTGCAGAAGTACGGCAAGGCGACTCCGGAGGCGCTCGTGGAGAGTGCCGTCTGGGAGGCAAGCCTGTTCGAGGAGCACGACTTCCACGACTTCAAGATCTCGGTGAAGCACAACGACCCGATCATCATGGTGAAGGCGTACAGGTTGCTCGCCGAGCGCGGCGACTGGCCGCTCCACCTCGGCGTGACCGAGGCCGGACCTGCGTTCCAGGGAACGATCAAGAGCGCGACGGCGTTCGGCATCCTGCTCGGCGAGGGCATCGGCGACACCATCCGCGTCTCGCTCAGCGCGCCGCCGGTCGAGGAGGTCAAGGTCGGTCTGCAGATCCTGCAGTCGCTCAACCTGCGCGAGCGCAAGCTCGAGATCGTCTCCTGCCCGAGCTGCGGCCGCGCCCAGGTCGACGTCTACAAGCTGGCCAACGACGTGACCGACGGGCTCGAGGGGATGAGCGTTCCGCTCCGCGTCGCGGTCATGGGCTGCGTCGTGAACGGGCCGGGCGAAGCGCGCGAGGCAGACCTGGGAGTGGCATCCGGAAACGGCAAGGGCCAGATCTTCGTCAAGGGCGAGGTCATCAAGACCGTCCCCGAGTCCGAGATCGTGGCGACCCTCATCGCCGAGGCCAACCGCCTCGCCGCGGAGATGCCGGCCAGCGACACCTCGACGGGTGCACCCGTCGTGTCGGTGGGCTGACGCCCCCTCGGCTTCGCTGCGCGCCGTCTCGGCTGCCGAGCCCCGGCCGCTGAGCGGCTGCGGTGCTGCGTCGGGCTCAGGTCGTCGCCAGCTCGTTCCAGAAGGCCACCAGCTCGGCCGTCATGGCCTCGGGCTGTTCGAGCGGAACCAGGGTGCGGGCGCCCGTCACCGTCACCGACCGCACGAGAGACCCGGCGGCTGCAGCTGACCGTTCGGCATCGGCCGGGCTCCAGTCGCCCCGATCGTCCGAGGCGACGAAGAGGCTCGGCACTCCGATGCGCGGCATGAGGTGCGAGACGTCGACCCGATCGAGGATGAACGACCGCAGGGCGAAGCTCATGCTGCGCCGGCCGGGACGCAGCAGGCTCTCGATGACGAGAGTTCGACGAGCGGGATTCCCGGCTGACTTCTCGGTCAGCATCGCGTCGATCACGGCCGACCGTACCGGTCCGACGGGCCCGGCAACGCGCAGAAGCGGTGCGAGCAGTTCGATCCGGCTCCGCAATCGAGGTGAGATGGCCTCGACGGGAGAGCTGATGGCCACGAGAGAGCGCAGCACCCCGGGTTCGACCGCGAGCTCGTAGCCGACGTGACCGCCGAAGGCATTGCCCACCCAGTCGACAGGGCGATCGCCCAGCGCCTCGAGGACGTCGCGAGCGGCCCCCGCGGCCTCGGCGATGGTGCTGCGTCGGCGGAGCGGCTCGCTCACGCCGAGCCCGGGGGGATCGATCAGCACGAAGAGCCTGGTCGGGCAGGCACGGAGAAGAAGCGGCAGCATCCCGTCCCAGGTGTGACTGTCGACGAACATGGAGGACCACAGGACCGTCGGGTCTCCGTCGTCGGGTCCGACGAGACGGACCGAGAGTCGTCCGAGTCGAGTGGGGAAGGTCTGCAGGCGGTAATTCGGAGTTAGTGAGGTTGACATGAAAGTTGATGTTAGCCTGATTTACATGAAAGCGCGAGAGTCGGGCGGCGCCAGGGAGTACCGCATGGCCGCACGGGCGGAGTCGGCGGAGCAGACCGGGGAGCGCATCGTCGATGCCATGCTCGCCCGCCTCCGCGATACGCCCTACGAGCGCATCCGGCTCGACGACATAGCGGCGGATGCAGGCGTGAGCGTGCAGACTGTCATCCGACGCTTCGACGGCAAGGCGGGTCTCATGACCGCGGTGGTGGGGCGCGAGCTCGGACGGATCGTCGCCGCCCGCGACGCTGCAGAGCACGACTCGGTCGCGAGAACCGTGACGGCCCTCGTCGAGCACTACGAGGTGTACGCCGAACTGATCCTGAAGACCTATTCCGAGGCGCCGCTGGTTCCCGGTCTCGCGGAACTCGTCGCTCGAGGACGGGCGTACCACGTCGACTGGTGCCGACGCACCTTCGAGCGCCACCTGGACCCCAGCCTCGACGCCCAGACCCGCCGGCTGCGACTGGCCCAGATCGTGGCCGTCTGCGATGCGACGACCTGGCGCATCCTGCGCTTCGACGGCGGCCTCACCCCGGGCGAGACCGAACGAGCCCTCGGCGAACTCCTCGCGCCTCTCCTCGACTGACCGCGCCGGGCACAGCGTCCTGACCGCCGTGAGAACACTCTCACCGCCCAGGGGGTTGCCCCACCGGCTCGCACGGCTCAGGGTGGAAGGACTGCATTCGGAGGCGAGGAGGCCATCAGTGTTCAAGTCCGCTGCGGCCATCGCCATCGCTGCCGGTGGTGTCCTCGTCGTGAGCGGTCTGTCCGCCGGCCTCGTCGCGCTGCAGAATGCGTTCGAGGTGGGGGAGTCTCCCGCCCAGACGATCGGCGTCGACGCCGTGACGGGGGAGAAGCCCGCCGCCGAGCCCACTCCGAAGCCGGACCCCGAGCCGGAGGCTCCACCAGCGGTCGTGCCCGTCGTGGCCGATCCGGTTCCCGTTGCTGAATCCGCTCCCGATCGAGCCGGGCCAGCCCCCGACGGCCAGGGTCGCGTCGATTCCGCCCCGGGCGACGGTACCCGCGGCGTTGAGGACGCCACGACCTCCGCGACGGAACCTCCGGTGCAGCCATCGGTGCCGACGCCCGAGAGCGCTGTGCCGCAGGGCGAGACCACGATCCCGCAGGACGAGCCGACCGACCGAAGCCCGGCGTCGACGTCAGGCGCGGTCGCTGAGGATGCCGGCACCGAGGTCGACGGGAGTGGTGGAGGCGAGCGATTCGACGGCCTTGATCGGGACGGCGGCGATCGGGACGGCCGTGTCGGCGACGGCGACGGACTCGTTCGCGACGCCCATCGCGGCGAACGCGAGGACCGCGGAGACCGCGACCGTGACCGTGACCGTGACCGTGGGAACGATCGCGGCTGGTCCGGGCGCGACGGGCGCGACGGACGCGGCGACTGAGCCTCGCTCGGCGTTCCACCCGTCGCCCGGCGCGATCACGGGCGCCCGCCGAGAGGCGCGAAGCGATAGCCGAGTCCGCGCACGGTCTGGAAGTAGCCGACCCCGATCTTGTTGCGGAGATACCTCACATACACGTCGACGACGTTGGTGCCGGGGTCGTGGTCGTAGCCCCACACCGTGCGCAGCAGTTCGTCCCGGCTGAGCACCCTGTCCGGATTGCGCAGGAACTCCTCGGCGAGGGCGAACTCCCGCGCCGACAGCTCGATGGTCGCGCCGCCCACGGTGATGCGCCGACCGCGAACGTCGAGCTCGAGGTCACCGGCCACGAGGAGGGGGACATCCGTCGTCGGCATCGCGTCGCGCAGCCGGGCGCGGATGCGGGCGAGCAACTCGTCGAAGCGGAACGGCTTGGCCATGTAGTCGTTGGCGCCGCTCTCGAGGCCGGCAACGGTGTCGCGGCCGGAGTCGCGCGCCGTCAGGATGATCACCGGAACCCCGATGCCCTCTGCTCGGAGCATCCTGAGCACCTCGAATCCGTCCAGGCGGGGGAGCCCGATGTCGAGCAGCACCAGGTCGAAGCCGCCACCTCTCACCTCGGCCATGGCCGACACGCCGTCGGCGACGGTCTCGACCTCGTAGCCGGCAGCGCGCAGTCCCTTCTCGACGAACGAGGAGATGCGCTGCTCGTCTTCCGCCATCAGGATGCGGCTCATCGGCGGCGCCCCTTGCCGGACGAGGCTCCCGGCCCGATGATGGCGTCGAAGTCGACCCCAGTGTCGAGCGCGCCGAGTGGGTCGCCGTCGGGGGATGCGGCCTCTGGGGTCTGCACGGGTCCGGAGTCGGCCCCGGATTCGGCGGGGCCGACAGCGACCCCGGTGTCGCCGGCGCCGGGGTCGGGCCGAGGCACCTGCCCGTCGACGAGGGGCAGTCGGATCGCGAACCGGGACCCGGAGCCGAGAGTGCTCTCGAGCAGCACGGAACCGTCGTGGGCCTCGGCGATCGCCGCAACGATGGCGAGGCCGAGCCCTGAACCCTCGATGCCCCTGCCCTCCTGCACCCTGATGAAGCGATCGAAGATCCGCTCGCGCGCTTCGTCGGGAATGCCGACGCCCTCGTCGAGCACCCACAGTTCGACGGCCGGCCTGCCCGAGGCATCCGTCACCACCGATGACCCGATCTCGATCGGCGTGAATGTGGCGGAGTACTTCGCCGCATTGTCGGCCAGTTGCAGCCAGCCCTGGGTGAGGCGGGCTGCATCGACGGATGCCTCCACCTCGGCCACCTCGCCGAGCAGCCACGCGTGCGTGCCGCTCAGCATCGACGCCTTCTGATGCACCATCTCGGTGAGTTCGGCGATGTCGGTGGGGGCGGGGCGCACGAAGTCGGGGTTGCTGCTCTTCACGAGCAGCCCGATGTCGACGACCAGAGTGTCCATGCGATCGAGCTCGTCGATGGCGATGTCGCGGGTGGCTCGAACGTCGTCCGGCGCATCGGGGTCCATCAGTTCCAGGTGACCGCGGACGATGGTGAGCGGCGTCTTGAGCTCGTGGCTGACGTCGTCGAGCAGGCGGCGCTGGCCGAGGAAGCTGTTCTCGAGGCGGTCGAGCATGGTGTTCACGGTTCTGGTCAGGTCGGAGACGTCGTCTGTGCCCGACACCGGGATGCGCTCGGACAGGTCGGAGACCGAGATGCGTGCTGCGGTCTCGGTCACCGAGCGGATCGGTCGAAGCAGCCGGCCGGAGACGAACCAGCCCACGAGCGCGATCACCAAGAGGGCTCCGGATGCGACGACGGCGTAGGTGGTGAAGGCATCGCGCACCTCGGCGAGCTCGGCGCTCACGTTGTAGGCCGCCACGTAGAGGCCGGTCTGGGGATCGCCCTCGATCGAGACCGGAACGACGACGTAGCGCAGGGTCCCGGCGTCGGCGTCGATGGTTCCGACCACGGCCTGGTCGCTGCGGGAGTCGGAGAGCACGCGGGCGAGGAACGCGGGATCGTCGTCGAGCCGGAAGGGCAGGTCGGCCGCTGGCACCAGGGCTGCGGCGCCGTCGATGATGCCGAGAGTGCTCTCGTTGGTGTCGGGGATGACCCTGGCCATCGCCGTGGTCAGAAGGTCCCGCACGCTCGAGGGGAGTCCGCCTTCTGCATCGCCCGTCGTCGCCGCCAACCTGATGTCGTCGGCCGTCGCAGCGAGTCGGGAGTCGATCTGGGCGAGCACCCGTTCCCGCTGCACGAAGATCGTGACCACGCCGGCGACGGTCATCCCGAGGGCCGTGACGACGAGGATCGACACGACGATGCGCATGCGCACCGAGCGCGCGACATCACGCAGTCGGATCGACTCCACCCGCCAATTATCGCGACCTGCGTCGCCCCGCGCCGATGAGAGACCTCACATGATCATGCGAAGTTGACAAGAGATCATTCTTCGATATATCGTTAACCCATCGTTGAAGTTCAACGACGACTCTTCCAGAGCCATCACCTGTCCCGCTCGTCGGG
The DNA here is from genome assembly GCF_001425325.1 of Leifsonia sp. Root1293. Lineage (NCBI taxonomy): Bacteria > Bacillati > Actinomycetota > Actinomycetes > Micrococcales > Microbacteriaceae > Leifsonia > Leifsonia sp. Root1293. Next base: position 317,839 of record NZ_LMEH01000001.1, read on the forward strand.
AGGAAGGATGCAAGCGCTCATGAAACGCGAACATTTCGAACACATCAGCAAGACCGGCCGCCAGTTCCCCGAGGGCGCCCGGTTCCACCACGACGACCCCCGCGGCCGCGGCCGCGGCGGATTCGGCCCGGGCTTCGGCCCCGGCGGATTCGGACCATGGGGTGCAGCCTGGGGCGCACCCGGCGGAGGTCGGCGTCGCCCGAAGGGCGACATCAGGGCGGCGATCCTGTCGCTGCTCGGCGAGACCGAGTCACTGAACGGCTACGCCATCATGAAGGCGATCGGCGAGAAGACCGACGGCGGCTGGCGTGCCAGCCCCGGATCGGTCTACCCGACGCTGCAGCAGCTCGTCGACGAGGGACTCATCATCCCGAAGGGCGAGGGCCGCGGCACCGAGTTCGGCCTGACCGACGAGGGTCGCTCCTACGTCGCCGAGAACACCGAAGACCTCGAGAAGGCGTGGGCCTCGGTTCCGCGTCCCAGCGAATCGGCCACGGAGCTCTTCGAGAGCGTCGGCCGACTCATGGGGGTCGTCGGTCAGTTCCGGCACGGCGCGACGGATGCCCAGCGCACCGCCGCGGTCGAGAAGCTCGACGAGGCGCGTCGTGCCCTCTACCTGATCCTCGCCGACTGATTCGGTGAGATCCCGCCGCCACCTCTTCTGGGGTGGCGGCGATGCACGATCGAGACGGGAGCGGTTCAGGCCGCTCCCGTTCTCGTTGGTAGCGTCACGATCGTGAAGACTCTCATCGCCGGCGTCGTGGCCGTGCTCCTCTCCGCGGCACTCTCCGGCTGCACGACCTCGACGAGTGAGCCGATGCAGCCCGTCGTCTCGAATGCTCCCGCCCCGCGCCCGACGCCGGCCGTCGTCACGCCGGCCGTCGCTGTCCCCACCGCCCCCGCCGCGGCATTCGGGGGCGACTGCTCCGTCGTGGCCACGGAGGCCGAGATCTCCGATGCCACCGGCGGCCCGTCGGTGCTGCTGCTGCCATCCCCGGCGGATGCCGGCTATGCGGACTGGGCGATTCGCGGACTCGGCGGCATCCGGTGCACGTGGAGCAATGAAAGAAGCGATGGCGTCTGGGTGACCGTCGTCCCCGTCGCGACAGCCGGTCAGGACATCATCGACGACGTGAGCCTCGGCCAGCCATACTGCTACGGCGCCTGCTCCTTCAGCACCACGGTCGGCGACTGGTGGTACGCCGGGGTGGTCTCCACCCCAGACGACTCCGGTATCGACCCGATGGTCGCCATCGACGATCTGGTGGCCGCCTTCGGGGCCAGGGCTGCGGCCAACGACGCCGTCGCCCCGACCCGGATCGACGGCACCTGGGATGACGTGCCGGAGTGCGAGATCCTCGGCGAACGCGTCGACACGACGGCCCTGCTCGGCTCGGACCTCGAACCGACCCCGGGCAATGTGCCTGGCGAGGCCGGGCCGGGGTTCTACGGTTCCCTGAGAGCCGCGGACTACAGCGCCTGCTTCTGGGAGGGCGACGGGACGATGGCCGAGATCGGCCTGCTTCCCGGCGCCTGGTGGGCAGTGGACGAGCAGGCGGCCCTTCCGGGTGCCGTGGCCGTCGACGTTCCCGGCGCCGTCAGGGCCGTCCTCGTGCCGGGTGCGGATGACTTCGAGACCGACACCCTCTACGTCACCGACGGGGTCAACCTCGCCACGGCCAGCGGCGGGTACGGCACGGACCAGCTCGGCGCCCTCGCCGTCGCCGTGATGGCCGGCGTCGCAGACTGAGATCGGGCGGCATCCGTCACTGCGTAAACTGACCGGGTGCCTACACGTCTGACCAACTACTTCCTCCGCACCCTCCGCGAAGACCCCTCCGACGCCGAGGTGACGAGCCACCGCCTCCTCGTGCGGGCCGGCTACATCCGACGTCAGGCCCCCGGCGTGTTCGCCTGGCTGCCGATCGGCCTCAGGGTCAAAGAGAAGATCGAGCGCATCATCCGCGAGGAGATGACGAACGCCGGTGCCCATGAGGTGCACTTCCCGGCCCTGCTGCCGCGTGAGCCCTACGAGGCGACGGGCCGCTGGACCGAGTACGGCGACGGACTCTTCCGCCTCCAGGACCGCAAGGGTGCCGACTACCTGCTCGCGCCGACGCACGAGGAGGTCTTCACCCTGCTCGTGAAGGACCTCTACAGCTCGTACAAGGACCTGCCGCTGTCGATCTACCAGATCCAGGACAAGTACCGCGACGAGGCGCGACCCCGCGCGGGCCTCCTCCGCGGCCGCGAATTCACCATGAAGGACGCGTACTCCTTCGACTACACGGATGCCGGCCTCGACGCGAGCTACCAGGCCCAGCGCGACGCCTACGAGCGCATCTTCACGCGCCTCGGACTCGAGTACGTCATCGTGAAGGCCGACGCCGGAGCCATGGGCGGCTCGAAGAGCGAGGAATTCCTGCACCCGACCGTCGTCGGCGAGGACACCTTCGTGCGGTCGGCCGGCGGATACGCGGCCAACGTCGAGGCCTACGTCACCGAGGTGCCGGATGCCCTCCCCATCGACGGCCTGCCCGCTGCGGTCGTCCTCGACTCGCCGAACACGCCCACCATCGCGACCCTGGTCGATCTCGCCAACGCCGAGTACCCCCGTCCCGACGGTCGGGCGTGGACGGCGGCAGACACCCTCAAGAACGTCGTGCTGGCTCTCACGCACCTCGACGGCACCCGGGAACTGGTCGCCATCGGCCTGCCCGGCGACCGCGAGGTCGACATGAAGCGCGTCGAGGTGGCGTTCGCCCCGGCAGAGGCCGAGCCGGCGACCGAGGCCGACTTCGCCAAGAACCCCGCACTGGTCAAGGGCTACATCGGACCCTGGTCGCCGACGGGCGCCGTGCTCGGCGAGACGTCGGCATCGGGCATCCGGTTCCTGCTCGATCCCCGCGTCGTCGACGGCACGGAGTGGATCACCGGCGCGAACCTCGACCAGAAGCACGTCTTCGGCCTGGTGGCCGGTCGCGACTTCATCGCCGACGGCACCGTCGAGGCCGCGGAGGTGCGCCCCGGCGACCCGGCTCCGGACGGATCCGGCCCTGTCGAGCTCGCCCGTGGCATGGAGATCGGCCACGTCTTCCAGCTCGGCCGCAAGTACGCCGAGGTCCTAGGACTCAAGGTGCTCGATGAGAACGGCAAGCTCGTCACCGTCACGATGGGTTCCTACGGCATCGGCGTGACCCGCATTCTCGCGATCATCGCCGAGGGCAACAATGACGACAAGGGCCTGGTGTGGCCCGCTGCCGTCTCGCCCTTCGACGTGTACGTCCTGGCGACAGGCAAGGACCCCGCCGCGTACTCCGCGGCGGAGCAGGTCTGCGCCGCCATCGAGGCGACGGGACGCTCCGTGCTCTACGACGACCGCCCCAAGGTCTCTCCCGGTGTGAAGTTCGGCGACGCGGAGCTCATCGGCATCCCGAAGATCGTGATCGCCGGGCGCGGTGTCGCCGAAGGCGTCGTGGAGCTGTGGGATCGAGCGACGGGGGAGCGCACTCCCGTCGCCATCACCGAGGTCGCTGACGCGCTGGGCTGATCGCCGGTGACGGAGGGCCTCCGCATCGGGTAGCGTAGAAGATCGGCTCGACGCATCCACGTCGTGCGAAAAGTGAATACGAGATCTGAATAGAGGAGGCCGGAGATGGACATCGACCTCGGCGTACTGCGTCTGATGGAACGTGAGAAGGAGATCCCCTTCGACGAACTGGTCACCATCATCGAGCAGGCGATCCTCACGGCCTACCTGAAGCACGTGAACCCCAATGCGCACGGCCACATCGACCCGGCCGGCGCCCGCGTGGAGCTCAACCGCAAGAGCGGTCACGTCTCGATCTTCATCCCCGAGACCGACGACGAGGGCAACGTCATCGGCGAGGCGGAGGACACCCCCGACGACTTCGGTCGCATCGGCGCGTTCGCTGCCAAGCAGGTCATCAACCAGCGCCTGCGCGACATCGCCGACGATGCGATCCTGGGGGAGTTCCGTGGACGTGAGGGCGACATCGTCGCCGGCGTGATCCAGCAGGGGCCGAACCCGCGGATGATCCACGTCGACCTCGGAACCGTCGAGGCGATCCTGCCACCCGAGGAGCAGGTGCCGGGCGAGGACTACGCGCACGGCTCCCGCATCCGCGTCTACGTGACCAGCGTGTCGAAGGGTCTCAAGGGTCCTCAGATCACCGTGTCGCGAACCCACCCGGCTCTTGTACGCAAGCTGTTCGCACTCGAGGTGCCCGAGATCGCCAGCGGCGTCGTCGAGATCGTGTCGCTGGCCCGCGAGGCCGGACACCGCTCGAAGATCGCCGTGCGCGCCATGGAGCCAGGAGTGAACGCCAAGGGCGCCTGCATCGGCGAACTCGGTCAGCGTGTGCGCGCCGTCACGGCGGAGCTCAACAACGAGAAGATCGACATCGTCGACTACTCGGACGACCTCCCGACCTTCGTCGCCAGTGCCCTCTCCCCGGCGAAGGTGACCAGTGCCTACGTCGTCGACGCGTCGCTCAAGGCCGTGCGCGCTCTCGTGCCCGACTACCAGCTGTCGCTCGCGATCGGCAAGGAGGGTCAGAACGCACGCCTCGCTGCGAAGCTGACGGGCGCGAAGATCGACATCCAGCCCGACTCGATCCTCGAAGACGACTGACCCTCAGGATCGACCCTGCCGTAGCGGTACGGCAGACCCCCAGCCCATAGGTGTAAAGTGGAACCCGTTAGAACGTGCATCGGATGCCGTTCGCGCGCCCCGAGGTCCTCACTTCTGAGGATCGTCGCCGGGGAATCAGAACTCGTGGTCGATGAGACCGCCGTCCTGCCCGGCCGAGGTGCGTGGCTGCATCCGACGGACTCGTGCTTCCAACTCGCACTCCGCAAGCGGGCCTTCGGGCGTGCACTGCGGGTGAGCGGGAATCTGGATGCATCCCCTTTAGAGAACAGGCTGAACGGCACAGTGATCACTAATGAGTGACAACTAATGAGCGGCTCGAAATGAGACCCGTCCGTCTTTAATGGTCTGCCCCTGTTCGGGCGCAGGCCCAGAACAGGAGAATTGTGGCTGCAAATCCACGCGTCCACGAGATCGCAAGCGAACTCGGAGTGGACAGCAAGATCGCCCTTGACAAGCTCAAGGAAATGGGCGAATACGTCAAGGGACCGTCGTCGAGCATCGCACCGCCGGTCGCTCGTCGACTGAAGGCCGCCCTCGAGGCCGCCGGTGTCGCCAAGAACGACGCCCCAGCCCCGGCAGCACCCGCTGCCAAGGCCGCACCGAAGGCTCCGGCTCCGGCTGCACCGAAGGCTCCGACCCCGGCTGCCCCGGCTCCGGCACAGGCTGCGACCGACGCACCGGCTGGCCCGGTGCCCACGGCACCGAAGACCGTCGCCGAGCGTCAGGCCGAGGCCGAGCAGAAGGCCGCAGCCGAGAAGGCCGCCGCTGCAGCTGCTGCTGCCGCGAAGACCGAGGCTGCTGCTCCGGCCGCAGCCGAGGCCGCACCGGTCGACGCTGCCGCTGCCGCATCGTCGGCTCCGCGTCCCGGCGCCCCCAAGCCCCCGGCCGCACGACCGGGCAACAACCCGTTCGCGTCGAACCAGGGCATGGGTCAGCGACCCACCAACATCCCGCGTCCGGGCAACAACCCGTTCGCCAGCGCCCAGGGCATGGGTCAGCGACCCGCGCCCACTCCCGGCAACATCCCTCGCCCTGCCGCTCCCCGTCCCGGCGCGCCGCGCCCCGGCGGACCCGGCCAGGGCCCGCGTCCCGGCGGCTTCGGCCAGCGTCCCGGCTTCCAGCAGCGCCCAGGCGGCGCTGGTGCCGGTGCCGGCGCTCGTCCGGCCGGTGGCGGCTTCCAGCGTCCCGGTGGCGGCGGCGCCCCCGGGGCCGGTGGCGGCTTCGGCGGCCCGCGTCCCGCGGGTGGCGGCGGTCGTGGCCGTGGCCCCGGCGGTGGAACCGCTGGTGCGTTCGGTCGCGGTGGCGGAAAGAGCAAGGCTCGGAAGTCGAAGCGTACGAAGAGGGCCGAATTCGAGATGCGGGAAGCCCCGTCGCTCGGCGGCGTGAGCGTTCCCCGCGGAAACGGCACCACGCCGGTTCGTCTGCGTCGTGGAGCATCCATCTCGGACTTCGCCGACAAGATCGACGCCAACCCCGGTGCACTCGTCACCGTGCTGTTCCACCTCGGTGAGATGGCCACGGCGACCGAGTCGCTCGACGAGGCCACCTTCCAGGTGCTCGGCGAGGAGCTGGGCTTCAAGATCCAGATCGTCTCGCCCGAGGAAGAGGACCGCGAGCTGCTCGAGGGCTTCGACATCGACCTCGATGCCGAGCTCGACGGCGAGGGCGACGAGGACCTCGAGATCCGTCCGCCCGTCGTCACCGTCATGGGTCACGTCGACCACGGTAAGACGCGCCTCCTCGACGCCATCCGCAAGGCGAACGTCGTCGAGGGCGAGGCCGGTGGCATCACCCAGCACATCGGTGCCTACCAGGTCTGGACCGAGCACGAGGGCCACGAGCGCGCCATCACCTTCATCGACACACCGGGCCACGAGGCGTTCACCGCCATGCGTGCTCGTGGTGCGCAGGTCACCGACATCGCGATCCTCGTGGTCGCGGCCGATGACGGCATCATGCCGCAGACGATCGAGGCCCTGAACCACGCCCAGGCGGCCAACGTGCCGATCGTGGTCGCGGTCAACAAGATCGACAAGGCCGACGCCAACCCGCAGAAGGTGCGCCAGCAGCTCACCGAGTTCGGCCTGGTCGCCGAGGAGTACGGCGGAGAGGTCATCTTCGTCGACGTGTCGGCCCGCAACGACATCGGCATCCAGGACCTCCTGGACGCCGTGCTGCTCACAGCGGATGCCGGACTCGACCTGCGCGCGAACCCGAACAAGGACGCCCGCGGTGTGGCCATCGAGGCCAAGCTCGACAAGGGACGCGGCGCCGTCGCGACCGTGCTCATCCAGTCGGGTACGCTCCGCGTCGGTGACTCGATCGTCGCCGGTACCGCTTACGGTCGCGTTCGTGCGATGGCAGATGAGGACGGCAACGCCGTGCTCGAGGCCTTCCCGTCGCGTCCGGTGCAGGTTCAGGGCCTCTCGAGCGTTCCTCGCGCCGGTGACACCTTCCTGGTGACAGAGGAGGACCGCACCGCGCGTCAGATCGCCGAGAAGCGCGAAGCCGCCGAGCGCAACGCCCAGCTGGCCAAGGCCCGCAAGCGCATCTCGCTCGAGGACTTCACCCGTGCACTCGAAGAGGGCAAGGTCGAGTCGCTCAACCTCATCATCAAGGGTGACGTCTCCGGTGCCGTCGAGGCACTCGAGGAGTCGCTGCTCAAGATCGAGGTCGACGACAGCGTGCAGCTCCGCATCATCCACCGCGGTGTCGGTGCGATCACGGAGTCGGACGTCAACCTGGCCACGATCGACAACGCGATCATCGTGGGCTTCAACGTGCGTCCCGACACGAAGGCGCGCGAGCGCGCCGCTCGCGAGGGCGTCGACATCCGCTTCTACTCGGTCATCTACAACGCGATCGACGAAATCGAGAGCTCGCTCAAGGGCATGCTCAAGCCCGAGTACGAAGAGGTCCAGTCCGGTGTCGCCGAGATCCGCGAGGTGTTCCGCTCCTCGAAGTTCGGCAACATCGCCGGTGTCATCGTGCGATCGGGAACGATCACTCGAAACGCCAAGGCCCGCGTCATCCGCGATGGCGTGGTCGTGGGGGACAACCTCGCGATCGAGTCGCTGCGTCGCTTCAAGGACGACGTCACCGAGGTGCGCACGGACTTCGAGGCCGGTATCGGTCTCGGCAAGTTCAACGACATCCAGATCGGCGACGAGATCGAGACCATCGAGCTCAAGGAGAAGCCGCGGGTCTAGTCTCAGTGCGTGGCGGGTCGGACCCAGGTCCGGCCCCCACCCTGTGGCTTCCGTGGAGAGGAGTACGACATGGCTGATCCGGCACGCGCCAGGAAGATGGCCGACCGCATCCAGGTGATCATCGCCAAGCGCCTCGAGCGCGGCGTGCGTGATCCCCGCATGGGGTTCGTCACCATCACCGACGTCCAGGTGACGGGCGACCTCCAGCACGCGACGGTGTTCTACACGGTCTACGGCACGGATGAGGAACGCGCGGACACCGCTGCCGCCCTCGCCGCCGCGACGGGAATGCTGCGCAGTGAGGTCGGACGGAACATCACGGCACGGCTCACGCCGAGCCTGCAGTTCCAGCTCGACGCGATCCCCGAGAACGCGGCCCTCATCGAGGGTCTGCTCAAGGAGGCTCGCGAGCGCGACACTGCCACGACGGAGCAGGCGAGCACGGCGGAGTACGCCGGCGACGCCGATCCGTACGTGAAGCCCCGCGATCTCAGCGACGACGAGGACCTCGATGAGGATCTCGACAAGGCCGGTGCCGCAGTCGAGGCCGACGAGGCCCGCTAAGCAGTCCACGAACGACAAGAGCCGTCGACCCATCGGGTCGGCGGCTCTTCGTCGTAGGGGCTGACTGTTCAGGGCAGGACGTACCCGCTCGTCGTCGACACGGCGAGGCCGTCGGCCAGCAGCCCGGCGATGGCACGCGCGAGCTGGGCCTCATCGGTCCAGAGTGTGGCGATCTCGGCATCCGTCACAGCACCATGGGCGGCCCGCAGTTCGCGCATGATGAGACCGCGGACCTGCCGGTCGGAGCCGGCGAACTTCTTCTGCACGGGAGTGCGCGGACCGTCGTACTCCGGGTAGCCCGCCGCGCGCCAGGCGCACGCATCGACGATGGGACAGGCGTCGCAGCGGGGGGTTCGCGCCACGCAGACCAGGGCGCCGAGCTCCATCATCCCGGCGTTGAAGAGCCGTGCGTCCGCCTCGTCGGCCGGCAGCAGGGCCTCCATGTCGGCGAGGTCCCGCTTGGCTGGGGGAGCGGCATCCGCCCGCCCGTGGATGGCACGGGCGATGACGCGCCTGGTGTTGGTGTCGACGACGGGATGCCGCTCGCCATAGGCGAAGGCGGCGACGGCCCGGGCGGTGTAGTCGCCGATGCCGGACAGCGCCAGCAGGTCGTCGACGTCGGATGGCACGGTGCCGCCGTGCTGTTCGGTGATCTGCACTGCCGCCTGATGCAGCCAGAGCGCCCGCCGCGGGTAGCCCAGGGTGGCCCACGCCCTCACGGCCTCGCCGGAGGGGACTGCGGCGAGATCTGCCGGGGTCGGCCAGCGCTCGAGCCAGGCCTCGAGGTGCGGGATGACGCGGTTCACCGGTGTCTGCTGCAACATGAACTCGCTCACCAGGGTGCCCCAGGCCGTGAAGCCGGGTCGACGCCACGGCAGGTCGCGGCCGGTGCTGCGGAACCAGTCGGTGACGGCGGTCGCGAGGGGAGACATCGCTTTCAGCCTAGGTGAAGCCCCGGTCGGAACTAGGCTCGGGTCATGGAGCTCGTCACCACCCCCCGCGTCAGGTTTCTGCGTTCGCTCGCCGATGAGATCCTGCACAACTACGGGCGCGGGCGCACCGTCGTTGCGATCGACGGACCCGTGCGCAGTGGAAAGACCGAATTCGGCGACGACCTGGCCGCCGTCTTCACCGAGCGCGGGCATCCCGTGTTCCGGGCCAGCCTCGAGCACTTCCACCGATCACGGGAGGAACAGGCGGCATTCGGCCCCGAGACTGCAGAACGCTACTACGGCTACGGCTTCGACTACTCGCTGCTGCGCCGCGTGCTGCTCGAGCCGTTCCGTCTGGCGGGCAGCACGGGCTTCGTGACCCAGGCGTTCGACCCGACGCGCGACACCCGCATCATCCCGAAGTGGATCACGGGGCCACCGGATGCCACCCTCATCGTCGACGGGCGCTTCGCCAACCGCCCCGAACTGCGCTCCCTGTGGAACTGGAGCGCCTTCCTCGACGTCGAGCCGACCGACGAGGCGGACATCCTCTACGCCGTGAAGGAGCATCCGCGTCGCTTCGCGACCGCCGTGATCGACAACACCGAGAGGTCGAGGCCGCGCCGGCTGTTCCTGGACAGCTGCTGAGGCGGCCCCCCGCTGATCGAGTAGCGCCCGACGAAGTCGGACGCGTATCGAGATCACCGTCACACGACGATCCGCCGCAGCACCTCATCCCGCCCGATCGAGGCGCCGGATGCCTCGACCTCGTGCACCATCTTCACGATGGCGGCATTCACCGGCGCCGTCGTGCCTGCGGCATCAGCCTCGCGCACGATGGCGCCGTTGAGGAAGTCGATCTCCGTGCGCTGGCCGCGACGCAGGCTCTGCAGCGTCGAGCCGAGGTTCGGCACCGATCCCATGCGCACGCCCATCGAGCGCGGCAGGGCCTGCCCGAGCGACAGCGGCAGTCGGGAGAAGAACCGCAGGCTCCCGTCACTGAGACCCTGCAGCGACCCGAACCTGATGCCGCGTGCCATGCCCGTGCGCACGGCCTCGCGCATGCTCGCGGTGAGAACGCGTCGCAGCGCCCTGTCGGCGATGATCGCCTGCACGCTGAGACCCGTGATGGCGGGCAGCCCGTTCAGCATGTTGACGACGAGCTTCGTCCATTGCGACCCCACGAAGTCGTCGACCGCGACGACGGGAACGGCTTCGGAGAGCACGCCGGCCCACCGTGTGGACGCCTGATCGGCCGGCCCTGATCCGCGCCCGAGGTACGTGGCGGCCCGCGTGGTGACCCGCACGACGCCGGGCTCCGTGTAATTGGCCGCGATGATCGACAGCGCCCCGAAGCAGTCGGAATCGGGGAGCAGCTCGGCGGCGATGCCCACTCCGTCGAGACCGTTCTGCACGACGATCACCGGTGAGCCGTTCACGACGGCGGCGTTCGCCTCGATGGCGGCCTCGGCGTCCTGCGCCTTGGTGCAGACGAGCACGAGGTCGAACCTGCCGGAGAGCAGGGGTGCGGCATCCGGATGCCCGTGTCCATCGCCGAAACCACCCGAGAGCCTGATCCCCCCGGCCTGGACGGCGGCGAGGCCGGACCCGCGGGCTGTCACCTGGATCTGGTGGCCGGCCCGCTCGAGCAGCACCGCGAAGGTGCCTCCGAGCGCGCCGGCCCCGATGATCCCGATTCTCATGCCTTCGAGGTTACGGCCTCCCGGATGACCGGCTGGAACGCCTCATCGCTTCCTGACGACTCCACGCCGGATGCCGCCTGAGCACCGCGCCCCGCCGGGAGGAAGAGTGCCGCGACCACGGCGAGCAGCAGCACGGCGGCGCCGGTGAACACCGCCGGGATGGCCGCGTCGACGTAGCCCGTCGGGGTGAGTTCGCCGCCTGCCCCCACGAACACGGCGGTCAGCACGGCCACCCCGAGGGCGATGCCCACCTCGCGCAGGGTCGAGTTCGTTCCGGACGCCTTGGCCGTGTCGGCCTCGGGCATCGATGCCAGCACGGCTGTTGCGCTCGGGGCGAAGACGAGGCCCATTCCCACACCGGCCACGATGAACGGCGCCACGAGTGTGGCGTACGTCACGTCGGCCGACAGGGTGAGCCCGAGCCAGGTGAGGGCGATCGCCTCGAAGGAGAGGCCGGCCACGATCAGGGCGCGGGTGCCGATCCGGGCCGAGAACAGGCCGGCGAGGGGCGCGATCACCATGGGAGCGAGGGTCCACGGCATGGTCTTGACGGCCGCGGCCAGGGGCGAGTCCCCCTGAACGATCTGCAGGAACTGGATCAGGATGAAGATGCTGCCGAACATGCCGAAGCTGAAGGCGAAGCCCACGATGTTCGCCACCGAGAAGCTGCGGTCGCGGAAGAGCCGTAGCGGCAACAGGGGAGCTGTCGTCCGCGACTCCCAGTACAGGAAGGCGGCGAGCAGAGCCGTACCGAGGGCGAGGGCGGCGAGCACCTCGGCGCTGTCCCAGCCGGCGTCGTTGCCGCGCACGATGCCGAAGACGATGCCCAGCACCCCGAGGCCGGCGAGGAGCACGCCGACGACGTCGATGCGCAGGCGCGCGCCCAGGGTGTTCGGCAGGGCGAGCAGCGCGAGGGGGACCGCGACGATGCCGATCGGGATGTTCAGCCAGAAGATGGCCTCCCAGTTCCATCCCTCGATGACGGCGCCGCCGACAAGCGGGCCCGTGGCCACGCCCAGTCCGGCGACACCGCCCCAGATGCCGATGGCGGCGGGGCGCAGTCTGGCGGGAACCGAGCCGGCGAGCAGGGTGAGGGAGAGCGGCATGATCCCCGCGGCGCCGAAGCCCTGGACTGCGCGGGCGGCGATGAGCTGCCACGGCTCGGTGCTCAGGGCGGCCATCACGCTGGCGAGGGTGAAGATGACGATTCCGGCGACGAACACAGTGCGCCGGCCGATGCGATCACCGAGGGCGGCTGCCGCCAGGATGAACGTCGCGAAGGCGAGGGTGAACGCGTTCACGAACCACTGCAACTCCTCGATGGACGCATCGAGGTCGAGGCGGATGGCCGGCAGGGCGTTGGTGATGACGAGGTTGTCGAGGGTGGCCATGAACATGGGCAGACTGGCCGCGACGATGGCGAGCCAGGTCGGCACACGCCGGGCGGTTGCGGAGAGCGAAGACATCGGGAGTGTTCCTTCGAGCAGGGGATGGTCTCTCATGAGGTAATCGGATGATTACAAGATGGAACATTAGTTATCGCCTGATAACATGTCAAGCATGATCCGCTCAGCTCCGTCGTCAAGCGACGATCGCTCGCCGGCCGGCCGCATCCCGGCCGCCGAACGGCGGGAACTCATCCTGAACGCGGCGACGAACGTGTTCGGAGAGCTCGGCTACGCGGGCGCGACGACCGACCAGGTCGCCAGGGCCGCCGGCATCAGCCAGCCCTACGTCGTGCGCATGTTCGGCAGCAAGGAGAACCTCTTCGTCGAGGTGTTGGAGCGCACGAGCGACCGCATCCTCGAGGTGTTCCGCGCGGCGATGGCGGCTTCCGATGACCCGCGTCCCGTCGAAGCCCGGATCGGCGCAGCGTATGTGGACCTCATCGAGGACCGCGGCATCATGCTCTCCCTCATGCAGGGATTCATGCTCGGCTCCGATCCGCGTATCGGGCCCGTCGCTCGCGCGGGGTTCATGCGCATCTACAGTGCCCTGCGCGACGAGGGAGGCTTCGACCCCGTGCAGATCCGCGAGTTCCTGGCCAATGGGATGCTCATCAACACCCTCCTCGCCACGGGGCTCACCGAGAGCCTCGACGAGGACGCCGACGCGATCGAGCTCCTCGCCTGCACCTTCGGCGACAAGCTCGCCGTCGTGCGCGACGGGCTGGCGGGCACCTCCGCGCTGATACCCTCGAAGGCGTGACTTCCAGCGGCATCCTGCTCCTCGACAAGCCGCAGGGCTGGACCAGCCACGACGCCGTCGCCCGCACGCGGCGCCTCGCGGGCACGCGCAAAGTCGGGCATGCCGGCACCCTGGACCCGATGGCGACAGGACTGCTGATCCTCGGCATCGAGAGCTCGACCCGGCTGCTCACCTACATCGTCGGCGTCGACAAGGAGTACACCGCCACCATCAGGCTGGGATCGTCGACCACGACGGATGACGCCGAAGGCCAGGAGCTCGGTCAGGCCAGGGCTGAGGCCGTGAACGCCGTCACGGCCGACGACATCCGCCGGGTCATGGGCATCCTCACCGGCGACATCGAGCAGGTTCCGAGCGCCGTCAGCGCCATCAAGGTCGACGGCAAGCGCGCCTACGCCAGGGTGCGTGCCGGCGAGACCGTCGACCTGAAGGCGCGTCCGGTCACGGTCTCCGCGTTCGACCTGCTCTCCACGACACCCGTCGACGGCTATCTCGATCTCGAGGTGCGCGTCGAGTGCTCCTCCGGAACGTACATCCGCGCTCTCGCCCGTGACCTCGGCATGGGGCTCGGCATCGGCGGCCACCTCACCGCTCTCAGGCGCATTAGAGTCGGTCCGTTCCATGTTGAGGATGCCGGAGAGCTCGAGACCGTCGACGTCGCGTCGGCTCTCATCCCGCCCGCCGACGCGGCACGGCAGCTGTTCCCGGTGCTGGAGCTCACCGAGCAGCAGTCCATCGACCTGGGTCACGGCAAGCGCGTGACACCGGACGAGGGTGCCGCACCGGCATCCGGCACCCTCGCCGCCATCGCTCCCAACGGCCGGCTCGTCGGACTCGTCGAGTTCCGTGGTGCCTCGTACAAGAGCGTGGTCAACTTCCCGATGGATGCCTCCGCGCCGACGGATGCCGCCGCAACGGACCCTTCGTGATTGCCTGGTTCGCCGGCGTGCAGATCGCCGTCGCCGTGGTCGGTGCCCTGCTCGCCATCGTGCTCGGGCTCGTCGGGCGCAAGCCCAGCGACCTGACGATGGCCCCCCTCGCCATCGTCGAGCTGCTGCTCATCGTCCAGATCGCCGTCTCGATCGTGGCGCCGCTGGTCGGCAACGAGCCGAGCGGGAGCCTGCTCGAGTACTGGGTCTACCTCATCTCTGCGGCCCTGCTGCCGATCGCCGGCGGGTTCTGGGCCCTCATCGAACGCTCGCGGTGGAGCACTGTCGTCATCGGCGTCGTCTGCCTGGCGGTGGCCGTGATGGTCTACCGCATGACCCAGATCTGGTTCGTGCAGGGTCTGTAGTCTTCGCTTGCAATAATTGGAGGCGACATGCCAGACACGATCGCCCCGCGCAGCGCGGATGCCAGCACCCAGCCAACGCCTCGGATGAGCGGGGTCGGCCGCGTGCTCGTCGCCGTCTACGGCATCCTGGCGCTCGCCGCCACGGGACGAACGCTCGTGCAGATCATCGAGCGCTTCGATGAGGCCCCCGTCGCGTTCACTCTCTCGGGCCTGTCCGCGGTCGTCTACATCGTCGCGACGATCGCCCTGATCGCGCCCGGACGCGCCTGGTACCGCGTCGCGTGGATCACCATCACCTTCGAACTCGTCGGCGTCCTGGTCGTCGGGGCCATCACGCTCCTGGCTCCGGACCTGCTCGGCACCGGCACGGGGAACCCCTTCGGGCGCACCTCGACGGTGTGGACCCTGTTCGGCGCCGGATATCTCTTCATCCCGCTCGTCCTTCCCGTGCTCGGCCTCTGGTGGCTCGCCAGGCACCGCCCCGTCGCGCAGCCGGCGCAGGCGGAGCCGTCGACCGTCGGAGCCTCGGGAACCCAGCCCGGCCCCGGGCCATCGGGAGCCGCAGCGTGATCGTGTACGACGGCCTCGAAGCCGTCCCTGCCGACCGGCCGGCATCCGTCGTCACCATTGGCAAGTTCGACGGGGTGCACGCCGGTCACCGCGCCGTCATCGACCGCCTCCGCGCGACGGCCGACGCCGATGGGCTCGCCGCGGTCGTCGTCACCTTCGACCGCAACCCGCTCGCCCTGCTGAACCCCGAGAAGTGCCCGGCCTCCCTCGTCAGCACCGAGCAGAAGCTCGAACTGCTGGGGGAGACGGGTGTCGACGCGACGTTGCTGGTCGCCTTCGACGAGGCTTTCGCCGCCCAGAGCCCCGAGGAGTTCGTGCGCCGGGTGCTGGTCGATGGCCTCGGAGCCCGCCGTGTGCTCGTCGGCAGCGACTTCAGGTTCGGCGCCAAGGGTGCCGGCGACGTCGCTCTGCTTCGCGAACTGGGGGCGGCATCCGGATTCACGGTCGACGTCATCGACGACGTGCGGCCCGACGGCGAGCACCGCGTCTCGTCGACCTGGATCCGCAGCCTGTTGGACGAGGGCGATGTCGCGGCAGCGACGACTCTTCTCGGCCATGTGCCGTCCGTGCGCGGTGTCGTCGTGCACGGCGCAGCCCGCGGCCGTGAGCTCGGCTTCCCGACGGCCAATCTGTCGCCGGAATCTGAGGGCCTGATTCCGGCCGACGGCGTCTACGCCGGCCACCTGGTCGACGACGGGGTGCGCTATCCGGCCGCCATCTCGGTGGGAAACAACCCGACCTTCGAGGGAGTGCCGCACAAGCAGGTCGAGGCCTACGTGATCGACGAGGACATCGACCTCTACGACCACGTCGTGACGGTCGAGTTCGCGCACCGCATCAGGGGCATGTGGGCCTTCACCGGCATCGACGCCCTCATCGAGAAGATCCAGTCCGACGTCGACGCGGCCCGCGAGCTGCTGGCCTGACCTGCGCCACGGCCGACCCGACCGGCGTCGGAGTCAGTCCCCGGCGCCGGAGTCTCCGATGTCGCCGGAACGGCCTGAACCCGGTGCCCTGTCACTGCGCTCGTAGAGGAATAGCAGGATGGCCTCGGCCGTGTCGCTCATGGCCGGTCCGCGGCCGAAGCTCCACTCGGCGTCGGTCGCCGTGAGGGAACGGTCTCGGATCACGGCCTTGATCTCGGTAGGGCCGTTGAGGGCTCGTCGCAGGGCGACGGCTCCGGATGCCGCCGGGCGAATGCTCAGCACGGCTCCGAGCGGCTTGGAGATGTCGAGGCCGCCGACGACGGCGATCGCGAGCTCGCGGATGCTCGTGCGCCCCACGTCCGCTCGCTTGTCGGCGGCGATGGCGCGCAGAGCCGCGATGAGCTCGTCGGGGGGCAGGTCGGCGCCGCGGCGAGCGAAAGACTCAGAGACCCGACGCTGGCTGAAGCCGTTCTCGACGAGGGCCAGCGACGTGGCACGCACCAGCTCGCCGGTCGGAACGGCGAGCCGCCACGAGAGGTAGCCGGCGACGTCGCGCACGCTCCACCCCTGGTGCAGGCTCGGCGTGTCGAGCGCTGCCGGCGACTGCACCGCGAGGAGGTCGGAGACGGCTTCCAGAACAGCGGCGATGTCGGCGCCCCAGTGGCTCGAGACACCGGTCTCGTCCTGGGGTGGCCGGGCACTGAGCGGGAGGTACCGTGCGAAGTCCGCCATGTCGGCAAGCCTAGACTGGATCGGTGACGACGACCCAGCAGCGACCGCTCTGGGCCGGCCGCACCCTCGCCCTGCTCGGCATCTTCCTGGTGGCCCTCGACCTGCGCACGGCGGTGGCTGCGCTCTCGCCCATCGTCGACGAGATCAGCGCTGAACTGGCACTCACCCCCACCATCATCGGCGTGCTCGGGATGCTTCCCCCGGTGTGCTTCGCCGTCTTCGGCATCCTCTCGCCGGCATTCACCCGACGCTTCGGCCTCGAGCCCGTGCTCATCGCCGCGATCATCGCGATGGTCGTCGGCCACCTCGCCCGCGGCTTCGCGCCGAACGCGGTGCTCCTGCTCGTCGGCAGCGCGATCACCTTCGCCGGGCTCGGCGTCGGGAACGTGCTGCTGCCACCGCTGGTCAAGAAGTACTTCCCCGACAGGGTCGGACTGGTCACCTCCGTCTACGTGACGCTGCTCAGCTTCAGCACCTTCATCCCGGCGCTCGTCGCGGTGCCCGTCGCGGACTCGGCCGGCTGGCGGGTCTCGCTCGGAATGTGGGCGGTCTTCGCGTTCGCCGCCCTCATCCCCTGGGTGGCCCTCGTGATCAGGCACCGCGCGGCTTCTGCCGACCCGCAGCCCGAGCACGCCGAACCCGCTCTCATGGGTCGGGTCTGGCACTCGTCGATCGCGTGGGCGCTCGCCGTGGTCTTCGCCGTGTCGTCGCTGAACGCCTACGCGATGTTCGCCTGGCTGCCGAGTCTGCTGGCCGACACGGCAGGCACCACCCCGACCCAGGCCGGCGCCCTGCTCTCGCTGTTTGCGGCCATGGGACTGCCGGCCGGACTTCTCATCCCGTGGCTGGCATCGCGGATGCGGAACGTGGGCATCCTCGTCTACGCCGGTGTCGTGTTCTTCCTCGTCGGCTACCTCGGGCTGCTCCTCATCCCGGCCACGGCGACGTGGCTCTGGGTCGCCTTCGCCGGCGCCGGTCCGCTCCTGTTCCCGCTCGCTCTCGTCCTCATCAACCTGCGCACCAGGACTCACGCCGGATCGGTCGCCCTGAGCGGGTTCGTGCAGGGCATCGGCTACACGATCGGCGCCATCGGCCCGCTGGTGGTGGGCATCCTGCACGAGACCAGCGGTGGCTGGGCGGTGCCGTTGGTGTTCCTCATGGTGACGGCCGTCGCCGGCGCCTTCGCCGGCGTCGTCGTCGCACGCCCGCACCTCCTCGAGGACGCGCACGAGCGTCGCAACCCTTCTCGCCGGTAGAGCCAGCCCGGCTCCTCGAGCGCCACTGTGTCGTTTTCGCGCGCACACGCTGCTCATATGAGCAAACATGCCTACGAGTGTTGAAACGCGCACGCACCGTGCCTACGCTGGAGGAACGGCAACGCAGTGCAGGAGGTGGCCGATGATCGAGTCCGACGAACTGCTCAGCATCCGTGCGGCCGAGTTGTACTACGAAGAGGACAAGACCCAGGACGAGATCGGGTCGATCCTCCGCCTCACCCGCTGGAAGGTGGGTCGCCTCCTCGCGCAGGCGAAGGCCAACGGCTTCATCCGCATCGAGATCGTGCATCCGCGCGCCCGTCGTCTTCCCATCGAGCGTCGGCTCCGTGAGGAGCGCGGACTGAAGGACGCCATCGTGGTCTCGACGGCCGGCATCACCGGCGAGGAGGAGCTGCAGGCGCGCACCGCGCAGGCCGCCGCCGACTATCTCGCCTCCATCCGTCCCATCCCGCGCACCCTCGGCATCTCATGGGGCCGCACCCTGTACGAGGTGTCCGAGCACCTCAAGGACGGCTGGTCGACCGGCGTCAACGTCGTGCAGATCAACGGCGGCGTCAGCCTGAACCGCCGAGCGGGCACCGCCGCGACCACGGCGGTCACCATCGCCCAGAAGGCCGGCGGCCAAGCCACCCTGCTGCCGAGCCCGGCCATCCTCGAGCGCCTCGAGACCAAGCTCGCCATCGAGGGCGACCGCGCGGTCTCGGCCGTGCTCGAGATGGCGACGAGCGCCAACGCCTACCTCTACTCCGCCGGCACGGCCGACGAGCACTCCGTGCTGGTCGACAGCGGATACCTCACCGTCGACGACGTGCACGAGCTCGTGCGCAAGGGTGCCGTCGGAGACGTGGTCGGCCGCTACATCGACGCCGACGGCAACATCGTCGACCCCACCCTCGATGCACGCACCGTCGGCCTGTCGCACGACAGGCTCCGCGCATCCGACCGCAGCATCGCGGTGATCGCCGGAGGCGGCAAGCACGCCGTCGCCAACGCGGTGGTGCGCAGCGGCCTCTGCACCGTGCTCGTGACAGACGAGGCCACCGCCCTCAGCCTGCTCGACGAGTACTGATCCCACCGCACCCAGCTCACGCCGCACGCAGAGCACCGACGCAGAACGCACAGAAGCACAACGAGCAAGGAACACCATGACCGGAACTCAGATCGTCCAGAGGGAGCAGGCGCTCGCCGTGATCGGCGGCGAGGCCACCGACGCCAACCTGCGCCGCTTCCTGCACGGAATCCCGGGGGTCGACGCCGTCGGCCTCGAACAGCGCGCAGCCGGCCTCGGCACCCGCTCCATCAAGACGACGTCGAAGAAGTGGGCGCTCGACAAGATCATCGAGCTCATCGACCTCACCACCCTCGAGGGTGCCGACACCCGCGGCAAGGTGCGCTCGCTCGTCGCGAAGGCGCTCACTCCCGACCCCAGCGACCTGAGCACCCCGCGCGTCGCCGCGGTCTGCGTCTACGGCGACATGGTTCCCCACGCCGTCGAGGCCCTCGGTTCGGTGCACGGCGACCCGGATGCCGGCGGCATCTCGGTCGCCGCCGTCGCCACGGCGTTCCCCAGCGGACGGTCCTCCCGCTCGATCAAGCTCGAGGACACCGCCGACGCCGTTGCAGCCGGTGCGGACGAGATCGACATGGTCATCGACCGCGGCGCGTTCCTCATGGGCCACTACGGCGAGGTCCACGACGAGATCGTGGCCGTGAAGGAGGCCTGCCGCCGTGCGGACGGGAGCTACGCCCACCTCAAGGTCATCCTCGAGACGGGTGAGCTCAACACATACGACAACGTGCGCAGGGCATCCTGGCTCGCCATCCTGGCCGGCGGCGACTTCATCAAGACGTCCACAGGCAAGGTGGCCCCGGCCGCGACCCTTCCCGTGACGCTCTCGATGCTCGAGGTCGTGCGGGACTGGCACAAGCTCACCGGCCAGAAGATCGGTGTGAAGCCGGCCGGCGGCATCCGCACCTCCAAGGACGCGATCAAGTACCTCGTGACAGTGGCCGAGACCGTCGGGGAGGAGTGGCTGACGCCGCACCTGTTCCGCTTCGGTGCGTCGAGCCTGCTCAACGACGTGCTGCTGCAGCGCCAGAAGATGACGACAGGGCACTACTCGGGCCCCGACTACGTGACGATCGATTAAGGCAACCGACATGACATTCCTCGACTACGCCCCGGCGCCGGAATCCCGCGCCGTCCTCAACCTCCGCAGCGACTACGGCCTGTTCATCGACGGTGAGTGGCGTGCCGGAAACGGAACACCGTTCCAGACCATCTCGCCGGCGACGGAAGAGCACATCGCCACCATCGCGACAGCGTCGGAGGGCGATGTCGATACGGCCGTCGCCGCGGCGCGCCGTGCCCACTCCCGTGTGTGGTCCCGCATGTCGGGCAGCGATCGGGGCAAGTACCTGTTTCGCATCGCCCGCCTCGTTCAGGAACGTGCTCGCGAGCTCGCCGTCGCCGAGTCGCTCGACAACGGCAAGCCGATCAAGGAAAGCCGCGACGTCGACGTGCCCCTGGTGGCCGCCTGGTTCTTCTACTACGCCGGCTGGGCCGACAAGCTCGATCACGCCGGTCTCGGAGCCAACCCCGCGTCGCTCGGCGTCGCAGCGCAGGTCATCCCGTGGAACTTCCCGCTGCTCATGCTCGCGTGGAAGATCGCCCCGGCGCTGGCAGCGGGCAACACCGTCGTGTTGAAGCCGGCCGAGACCACGCCGCTCACGGCACTGCTGTTCGCGGAGATCGTGCAGCAGGCGGACCTGCCGCCAGGAGTCGTCAACATCATCACCGGGGCCGGAGACACCGGCGCCGCGCTGGTTGCTCATCCCGATGTCGACAAGGTCGCCTTCACGGGCTCCACCGCCGTCGGCCGTGCCATCGCCAAGCAGGTGGCCGGAACGTCCAAGAAGCTCACCCTCGAGCTCGGCGGCAAGGCTGCGAACATCGTGTTCGACGACGCCCCCATCGACCAGGCCGTCGAGGGCATCGTCAACGGCATCTTCTTCAACCAGGGCCACGTGTGCTGTGCCGGCAGTCGCCTGCTCGTGCAGGAGTCGATCCACGACGAGGTCGTCGACCGCCTCAAGGACCGCCTCTCCACCCTGCGCCTCGGGGATCCGCTCGACAAGAACACCGACATCGGTGCCATCAACTCGCGCGAGCAGCTGGACCGCATCCGCGAGCTCAGCGACATCGGCGTCGAAGAGGGCGCCGAGCGCTGGCAGGCGGACTGCGCCATCCCCGAGAACGGATTCTGGTACGCGCCGACGATCTTCACCAACGTCTCGACGAGCCACCGCATCGCCAGGGATGAGATCTTCGGACCGGTGCTCTCCGTGCTCACGTTCCGCACTCCGGCCGAGGCCATCGCCAAGGCCAACAACACGCCCTACGGCCTCTCAGCCGGAATCTGGAGCGACAAGGGCAGCCGCATCCTCGCCGTGGCAGACAAGCTGCGCGCCGGCGTGGTGTGGGCCAACACATTCAACCGGTTCGATCCGGCGTCGCCGTTCGGTGGTTACAAGGAGTCCGGCTACGGCCGCGAGGGCGGTCGCCACGGCCTCGCCGCCTACCTGAAGCCCGCGTCGTCCACCGCCGCCGTCGGCCGCGTATCGATAACCGCTGACCATGATGATCTCGATACGCGGGCGGCTTCGCCGCGCGCTACTCGATCGACGAAGACCAAGGGAGCCGCGAAATGACCCGCCTCGCCGTGCCGAAGACCTACAAGCTCTACATCGGCGGCAAGTTCCCCCGCAGCGAGTCCGGTCGTGTCTACGAGATCGTCGGCGCCAAGGGCGCCTTCCTCGCGAATGCGGCCCAGGCCTCGCGCAAGGACGCCCGCGACGCCGTCGTGGCCGCCCGAGCCGCCGTCGGCGGCTGGTCGGGGCAGACGGCATACAACCGCGGTCAGGTGCTCTACCGCATCGCCGAGCTCCTCGAGGGGCGCCGTGCCCAGTTCATCGCCGAGATCGTCGACGCCGAGGGTGTCACGACCGCGGCGGCGACCACCCAGGTCGACACCGCGATCGACCGCTGGGTCTGGTACGCGGGCTGGGCCGACAAGTACGCCCAGGTGGCGGGGAACGGCAATCCCGTCGCCGGTCCGTACTTCAACATCTCCGTTCCCGAGCCCACGGGCGTCGTGGCGATCATCGCGCCGCAGGACTCATCGCTGCTCGGCCTGGTCTCGGCCATCGCTCCGGCCCTCGTCGCCGGCAACACCGTGGTCGTCGTCGCCAGCGAGAAGCTGCCGCTCTCGGCCATCAGCCTGTCGGAGGTGCTCGCCACCAGCGACGTGCCCGGGGGAGTGGTGAACATCCTCACCGGTTCGCCTGCTGAGATCGCACCGTGGCTCGCCAGCCATGCCGACGTCAACGCCATAGACCTCGTCGGAGCCGGCGAGCTCGAGTGGATCGACCTGCAGATCTCGGCCGCGGACACGCTGAAGCGCGTGTTCCAGCCCGAGAACGGTCCCGACGCCGCCGCTCCGTCTCTGGAGCGCATCACGGCGTTCACCGAGACGAAGACCGTGTGGCACACGAAGGGTCTGATCTAGCACCGGCGCCGCCGCCGAAACGCGCCGCACCCCCGAACGGGGTTCATGTTCTCAGGATCTGCGCTTAAGCTCGAGACATGTCCAACGGAGGAACTGATGCCCGCGGTCGCCTCGAGAGCGACCCGTTCGACTATCGCGTCACGAGCGGCGGCCAGGTGCTGGTCGCCCGCGGAGGCCGCACGGTGCTCACGGTGAGCGGAGCATCGGCGGCGCGACTCGTCACGACGCTGGCGTCGGCAGACGAACGCTCGACGCAGCTGTTGCTGGCCAAGGCGACGGGCAACTACAAGCGCGGCAACGAGCGCCGGTGACGCCGGCAGGGCTGGCCGTCGTCACGGGCGCGACCGGCTACATCGGCGGTCGTCTCGTGCCGCGCCTGCTCGCCGCCGGCTTCAGGGTGCGTGTCGTCGTGCGCAACCCCGATCGGCTCTCCGACGTCCCGTGGTTCGAGCAGGTCGAGATCGTCACCGGCGACCTCACAGATGCCGCGACGGCGCGCGCTGCATCCGAGGGCGCCGACGTGCTCTACTACCTGGTCCACTCGATGGGTGGAGGGGGCGGCGACTTCGAGGCGCGGGAGCGTGCCATCGCCACGACCCTGGCCGATGCCGCCTTCGCGGCCGGAGTGGGGCGCATCGTGTACCTCGGCGGCCTGCACCCCGACGGCGTTCCCCTGTCGAAGCACCTGCGGTCACGGGTCGAGGTCGGGCGCATCCTCATCGGCTCTGGCGTGCCGTCGATCGTGCTGCAGGCCGGCGTCGTGATCGGTTCCGGCTCGACCTCCTTCGAGATGATCCGTCACCTCACCGAGGTGCTGCCGTACATGCCGGCGCCGAAATGGGTGCGCAACTTCATCCAGCCGATCGCCGTCCGCGATGTGCTGCACTACCTGGTCGAGGCGGCCTCGGTCGATGCGCGCGTCAACCGCACCTTCGACATCGGCGGACCCGACGTTCTGCGCTACGGCCAGATGATGAACGGATACGCTCTCGAGGCCGGCCTGCACCAGCGGCCGATCGCGGCGCTTCCCGTTCTCACGCCCTGGCTGGCCTCGCAGTGGGTCAATCTGGTCACGCCCATCCCGCGTTCGCTCGCCGTGCCCATCATCGAGTCATTGCAGGTGGACTGCGTCGTGCGCGAACACGACATCGACGCCGTCATCCCGCCTCCCGCCGAGGGTCTGACCGGCTACAGGCGTGCCGTTCGCCTTGCTCTGCAGCGAGAACGCGACGGCGATGTCGAGACCAGCTGGCGCGATTCGGCGGTGGAGGGTGCACCGAGTGATCCTCTGCCCAGCGACCCCGACTGGGCTGGCACCCTGGTCTACACGGATGTGCGCGAGAGGCGTACCGCCGCAGCGCCGCAGGACCTGTGGAAGGTCATCGAGGGGGTCGGTGGCAAGAACGGTTGGTACTCGTTCCCGCTCGCGTGGGCGGTGCGCGGCTGGATGGACTGGATCGTCGGGGGAGTGGGCCTGCGCCGCGGACGCCGCGATGCCGGCACCTTGAACACCGGCGACGCCCTCGACTTCTGGCGGGTGGAACGGATCGACCGTGGTCGCCTGCTGCGTCTGCGCGCCGAGATGCGTCTGCCGGGTCGGGCCTGGCTCGAGATGTCGGCAGAACCCACGGATGACGGCGGATCGATCTACCGCCAACGGGCGATCTACTTCCCGAAGGGCCTGACAGGGCGGCTCTACTGGTGGGCGGTCTGGCCATTCCACGGGGTCATCTTCGCCGGAATGACCAACCGCATCACGGAGGCGGCCCTCGGACCGAGATCGGAGCGGAGACCCGCATGAGTTCACATCACCCCGACGGCGGCGCGTCGCACCTGGGATCGGTCGAGTGCATCGACGAGGACTGGCGCATGATGTTCGTTCGCGACTACGGCCATCCCGTCGACGCGGTCTGGGCGATGCTCACGCAGCCCGCGCTCACCCGTCTCTGGTGGGCCGACTCGAAGATCGAGCCGAGAGTGGGCGGGCGATTCGATCTCCGCTGGCTCAACTCTCCCGAGGCCGGCGTGTGGTGGGAGGGAGCCGTGACGGTCTGGGAACCGGAGAGGGTCCTCGAGTTCACGAACTCCGAGCACGGACTCCTGCGGTGGGAGCTCGAGGCGACGGATGCCGGAACCCGACTGACGTTCATCGACCTGATCCGCCCCGCCGAGGAGCGATTCGTCGCCATGTCGCTCGCGGGCTGGCACCTGCACCTCGACCATCTCGCCGAGGCCCTCGACGGCATCGGGCAGGACTGGGACGCGTGGCAGGAGCGCTGGTTGCCCACCTGGCAGGACCGTCACGCGGAGTACATCGCTCTCGTCACGCGTTGATTCGAGACCCCCGAAGTGGGGCGCGGACTGCCTGAGCGGCGGGTAACGAAACGGTAACGGATGGGTTAGGGTCGATCCACCTGCACGGCGCAACGACGCGCTCGGCAGCCGGAAGGACCCGATCCGTTGACCGTGCACCCCCGCCGCGACCCGAACGCGCGTCGCGGAATCCGCTCTGCCGCCCACTGGTTCCGACTACTCTCCATCTCCGCCGTCCTGGGGCTCGCGCTGGTCGTCGCCGTCGTTCCCTCGGTGAGCGGCGTCTATGCCGCCGACGTCTTCGGCGGCCTGCGGGCGCCGGGACAGGCCGCCTTCATCGCCGGCCACAGGGGAGATCGCTCCGTCGCGCCCGAGAACACCATGCCGGCCTTCGAAGCCGCGTTCGCCAACCCGGCGCTGGCCTTCGTCGAGACCGATGTGCAGCTCACGAGCGACGGCGTGCCCGTCCTTTTCCACGACACGACGCTCGAGCGCGTGACCGGGAAGAAGGGCGGAGTCGGCGATCACACCCTCAAGGAACTGCGCAGGATGGATGCCGGATCGTTCTTCGCCCGCGAGTACGCCGGCACCCGCATCCCGACACTGGCGACCTTCCTCGACGGCCTCGCGAAGACGGAGAAGTCGGCGTTGATCGAACTGAAGGCGATCTGGAGCGCCGACGAGGTGCGTACGGTGATCGACCTGATCGACAGCCGGCCGTTGACCGGGCGCATCATGCTCGAGTCGTTCAGCCTCGAGACGCTGGCGAACATCCAGGTCGTCGCGCCCCAGTACCCTCGCCTGATGCTGGCTCGGGAACTTCCGGCCGATCCCGTGCCGATGGCCAGGAAGTTCGGGGTGTTGGCCATCGCAACGACGGCGAAGTCCGTCGCAGCACAGCCGGAAGCCGTGAGACGTATGCACGGCGCCGACCTCGGAGTGCTCTGCTACACGCTGAACTCCGACGACACCTGGGCGGAGGTCAGCGCCCTCGGCGTCGACGGAATCATCACCGACGTGCCGAGCGAGCTCGACGCCTGGTTCGCCTCGACCGCGCGCGGCACCTGATCGCGGCGACGCCCACCACGGGCCAGGTGATCAGGGCGCCGAGGAGGCTTCGACCGCAGCCGCGGCCGCGTCCGCCGGAGACTCCGTCGTCGCCGACCGGGCCTGCAGCTCGAAGATCGAGAGCAGCTCGCCGACGGCCGCCTCGCGCTGGTCTCCTCCGGCGTCGAACATGTCGGTGACGTGCGTGCGCAGATGGTTCTCGACGATGAGCTTGTTGAGCGACCCGAGGGACTTCTGGATCGAGAGCGACAGCGTGAGGATGTCGACGCAGTAGTCCTCGTTCTCGATCATCTTCTCGAGTCCGCGCAGCTGGCCCTCGAGGATGCGGGTTCGATGCAGGGCGCGCTTCTTGATGTCGTCGATCACCCGATCAGGGTACTTCCTGAATCGTTCGGCCCGGCCCCTCCGATCTTCGACGGGCACCCGACCGGCGACGCGCGGCATCCGCGATGCCCATGCCTGCGCGGATCGGCGTAGAATGGGCGCGCGTCGACGAACCCCGTCACCGTCTCGACCGCGTATCAGCGCGTTGCTTGAGTCCGGGTTCCTCACGCAGGCGTTCCGCAGCCGGCAGCCAACTCTCTCGAGCAGGCGGGCCCGACGGCGAGAACCTGACACCACGGAAGGACACATGCCCGATCAGCGAACGACGCGCACCCGAACGAGGTCGCGCGACGACGACGCCCCGATCATCCCGATCCTCGCCCGCAAGGTGCGCGAGGTCGAGGCGAAGGCGCAGGGCGGCAAGCTCGGACCGACGAACCGCACCAAGTACCAGGTGATCGCGCTGCTCATGCGCGAGGAGCGGGCCAGGGTCAAGGCCGACAAGGAACTCAACGAGACGGCCAGGGCCGAACTTCTGAAGCGGCTCGACGGCATCGCCCAGATCCTCGCGAAGACCGCGGCGCGCGACACCAGCCTGATCACGCTGCTGGAACCGGATGCCGGCGTCTCGACGGTCGCGCAGCGCTTCCGTCGTGACTGGCTGCTCGAGTCCGGCGCCGAGCTCAGCCCCGACGAGCTCATCATCACCCGAGAGGCCGAGGTCAAGCCGGTTCCCGCGGCCAACCAGGTCATCCCGCAGTCGGTGAAGGCCCGTCAGCTCGCCAATCCGTTCCTCGCACCCGACTTCTCGCGCCAGACCGCCCCAGCCGTTCCCGTGCGGCGCCTCGCCAACTGGGAACTCCTCGGGCCGCTGTTCAAGTCGTTCGAATACGGCTCCGGCGGCCAGGCAGCGACGATGTCACTGCCCGAGGCGCCGAAGATCGATCGCTTGTCGCCGCGCGGCATGGAGATCATGAAGCACCAGGCACGCTTCGTCGAGAGCGTGCGTCAGGGTCACCGCACCTTCCTGCTCGCCGATGAGCCCGGACTCGGCAAGACGGCGCAGAGCGTGCTCGCGGCATCCGTCGCCGACGCCTACCCGCTGCTCGCCGTCGTGCCCAACGTCGTGAAGATGAACTGGGCACGTGAGGTGGAGCGCTGGACGCCGCACCGCCGAGCCACCGTCATCCACGGAGACGGCCAGACCCTCGACGCCTTCGCAGACGTCGTCGTGGTCAACTACGACGTGCTCGACCGCCACATGGCGTGGCTCACAACCCTCGGCTTCAAGGGCATGGTCGTCGACGAGGCCCACTTCATCAAGAACCTGCAGTCGCAGCGCTCCAAGAACGTGCTGGCGCTCGCTCAGCACATCCGCCAGAAGGCGCCGGGCGGAGAGGCCCTCCTGCTCGCCCTGACGGGCACGCCCCTCATCAACGACGTCGACGACTTCCGTGCCATCTGGCAGTTCCTCGGGTGGATCGACGGCGACAAGCCGGCCCCCAAGCTCATGCAGAAGCTCGAGGAGACCGGGCTGACCCCTGCCGACTTCGGGTTCTACGCGGATGCCCGTGCCGCAGTGATCGACATGGGCATCGTGCGCCGTCGCAAGGTCGACGTCGCTGCCGACCTGCCCGCGAAGCGCATCGCCGATCTGCCGGTCGAACTCGACGACGACCTGGGTCGGAGCATCCGCCAGGCGGAACGCGAACTCGGCTACCGACTCCGCGACAGGTTCGATGCCCTGCTCCGCACGCGCGAGCTCACACGCGGCCAGCTCGACGACGACCAGTACGACTCCTTCGTACGGGCCGTCGCCACCGCTGAGCTCGAGGAGTCGAAGTCGGCCAAGAACGGCGAGAACGTCTTCACGATGGTGCGCAAGATCGGCCAGGCCAAGGCCGCCCTCGCGGCGGACTACGCGGCCCAGCTCGCGCGCTCCGTCGGCAAGGTGGTCTTCTTCGCGAAGCACATCGACGTCATGGACACAGCAGAGGACATCCTCGCTAAGGCGGACCTCAAGACCGTGTCCCTGCGGGGAGACCAGTCCGCGCTGGCCCGTCAGGCTGCGATCGACGCGTTCAACAACGACCCCGAGGTGGCTGTCGCCGTCTGCTCGCTCACGGCGGCCGGTGTCGGCGTCAACCTGCAGGCGGCGTCGAACGTCGTGCTCGCCGAGCTCAGCTGGACGGCAGCCGAGCAGACCCAGGCGATCGACCGCGTGCACCGCATCGGCCAGGACGAGCCCGTCACGGCGTGGCGCATCATCGCAGCGCACACGATCGACTCCAAGATCGCCGAGCTCATCGATGCCAAGCAGGGCCTCGCTGCTCGAGCGCTCGACGGGTCCGATCAGGAGATCGTGAGCGCGGATTCCGTGCAGCTCGACGCCCTGCAGCACCTGCTGCGCCAGGCGCTCGACGGCACCCTGTAGGTTTCGCGCTGCATACGACCGCACAGATAGACTCCGGAGCGATCATCCTCGCCCCGAAGAAGTGGCGTCCTGTCACTTTTGATTCAAGGAGCCTCAGAGAGCTATGAAGATCGGGATTCTGACGAGCGGGGGCGACTGCCCCGGCCTGAACGCCGTCATCCGTGGTGCCGTGCTGCGGGGAGTCATCTCGCACGAGGCCGAGTTCGTCGGCTTCCGTTGGGGCTGGCGTGGCGTCGTCCAGGGCGACATCGTCCCGCTTCCCCGCCAGGAGGTGCGTGGTCTCTCCCGCCAGGGAGGAACCATCCTCCACTCCTCGCGCACGAACCCCTTCGAGGGCGATGGCGGCGGCCCGGAGAACATCCAGCGCATGCTCGATGCCAACGGCATCGACGCCATCATCGCGATCGGCGGAGAGGGCACTCTCACCGCGGCCCGCCGCCTCGTCGACGAGGGCGGCATCAAGGTGGTCGGTGTGCCCAAGACCATCGACAACGACCTCGCGTCCACCGACTACTCCTTCGGCTTCGACACGGCTGTCGAGATCGCCACCGAGGCCATCGACCGCCTGCGCACCACCGCCGACTCGCACGGTCGCTGCATGATCGTCGAGGTGATGGGCCGGCACGTGGGCTGGATCGCCCTGCACTCGGGCATGGCGGGCGGCGCCCACGCCATCCTGGTGCCCGAGCAGCCGCAGTCCATCGAGCAGATCTGCGAGTGGGTCGAGAGCGTGCGCGATCGCGGACGCGCTCCCGTCATCGTCGTTGCCGAGGGTTTCCGCCTCAGCGATATGGACTCCCAGCACTCGCACAAGGGCCTCGACGCGTTCAACCGTCCGCGTCTGGGCGGCATCGCCGAGATCCTCGCGCCGATGATCGAGGAGCGCACGGGCATCGAGTCGCGGGCCACGGTGCTCGGCCACATCCAGCGCGGCGGCGCTCCCTCGGCCTACGATCGCGTCCTCGCGACTCGCCTCGGCATGGCGGCCGTTGATGCCGTCCACGACGAGGCCTGGGGCGAGATGGTGACGCTGCGCGGCACCGACATCGCACGGGTCTCGATCCGCGAGGCGACTGGTGCCCTCAACGTCGTCCCGCCGTCGCGGTACGACGAGGCCGCAGTGCTCTTCGGCTGATCCGGCCGATCGACTGATTCGACTCAGAGTGCCGCTTCCCCAGGTCTGCGTCTGCTACCTCCTGCGCACCGACGCCGACGGCGTCACGCGTGTTCTGCTCGGGCGCAAGAAGCTCGGACTCGGCGAGGGGAAGTACGTCGGTCCCGGCGGCAAGCTGGAACCGGGGGAGACCCCGGCCGAGGCCATCGCCCGGGAGGTCCTCGAGGAGGTCGGACTCGTCGTCGACCCTCGTTCGCTGGAGGAGCGGGGTCTGCTCAGCTATCACTTCCCGCACCGGAAGGCGTGGAGCCAGGAGTCGACGGTCTTCGTCTGTCGATCGTGGTCCGGGGAGCCGACCGAATCCGACGAGCTCGATCCGGAATGGTTCGCTCTCGATGCCGTTCCGCTCCATCTGATGTGGGACGACGCGCGCTTCTGGCTGCCGGCCGTGCTCGCAGGGGGATCCGTGCGCCGCAGCTTCACGTTCGGTTCTGACCTGTCCTCCGTCGTCGCCGAGAGCTGACGGTCCCTCAGGTTGACCTCGGCGCGCGAGGATGCGAGCATCGTCGTGGGTATCGCGCTCATGATTCGACAACAACCGCGAAGCGGTGAACCTCCGGTGAAGTCTTCATCGGGCCTCCCCCTGAAAGAAAGACGCCGGTGGATCTCACCCTGATCGTCGTGCTGGTCATCGTGCTGGCGCTGTTCTTCGATTTCACCAACGGATTCCACGACACCGCGAATGCGATGGCGACTCCGATCGCCACCGGTGCCATGAAGCCGAAGGTCGCCGTGACTCTCGCGGCGATCCTCAACCTGGTCGGTGCCTTCCTCTCGACGGCCGTTGCCCTCACCATCTCGGGCGGCATCATCAAAGAGGGATCCGACGGTGTGCTCATCACGCCGGAGCTGATCTTCGCGGGCCTCATCGGAGCCATCGTGTGGAACATGGCGACGTGGCTCTTCGGTCTGCCGTCGAGCTCGAGTCATGCCCTGTTCGGCGGTCTCATCGGAGCCGCGATCGTCGGAGCCTGGAGCCTCGACCCGGTGGACTGGATCGTGCTGCTCGACAAGGTGATCATCCCCGCGGTGCTGGCACCAGTGATCGCCGGACTGGTCGCGTACACCGCCACCAAGCTCGCCTACCTCATCACGCGCCGCTACGACTCCCGGCCCGACGGGCGAGACGGCTTCAGGTACGGCCAGATCTTCTCCAGTTCGCTGGTCGCTCTGGCCCACGGCACCAACGACGCCCAGAAGACCATGGGCATCATCACCCTCACGCTCATCGCCGCCGGCATCCAGACCGACACCGGCGTGATCGAGCCGTGGGTCATCATCTCGTGCGGCCTCGCCATCGCCCTCGGTACCTATATGGGCGGATGGCGCATCATCAAGACCCTCGGCACGGGCCTCACCGATGTGAAGCCGGCGCAGGGCTTCGCCGCCGAGACCAGCACGGCGACGACCATCCTCGCGTCGACGCACCTCGGCTTCGCGCTCTCGACCACCCAGGTGGCATCAGGATCCGTGATCGGCTCCGGACTGGGTCGCAGAGGCTCCACCGTGCGCTGGGCGACAGCCGGACGCATCGGCATCGGCTGGCTGCTGACGCTCCCGTCGGCGGCCGTCGTCGGCGGCATCGCCGCAGCCATCACCAAGCTCGGCACCATCGGCATCGTGATCGACACCGTCGTCGGCGTCATGGTCATCCTCGGGATCTTCTGGCAGTCGCGCCGGAACGCCGTCACCGCGAGCAACGTCACCAGCGAGGTCGCTGCGTCGGGTGAGGCCGTCAAGATCAAACGCAACCCCAAGCCGATCAAGAAGGTGTCCCTGTGATCGACTGGTCTGCATTCCTCCTCGTCGCCGTGGCCTCCCTGGTCGTGACGGCCATCGTCGTGAGCGCGTACTCGTTCGGTCTCCGCCTTCTCGCGGCATCAGGCCGTGCGCCGCTGGTCGAACCCGCATCCTTCACCGATGCGATCACCGTGATCACCCCGGAGGAGGCGAAGGCGGCGGCCAAGCGCCAGAAGAAGGCGGCGAAGAAGAACCCGCTGTCCGACGCCCAGAAGCGTCTGGCACTGTGGGCCGCCTATGGGTGCTTCTCGATCGCCGGTCTCGCGGTGCTGTACGGCATCTACCTGATCATCCCGTACTTCCACCACTGAGAACTGGTCAGGCGGTTCCGCGCACGCGGGAGACGGCCTTCATCACGTGGTAAATCACGATCGCGGCGATCGTCCCGAGCGCGATGCCGTTGAACGTGAACGCCCCGGCGTGCAGGGTGAAGTCGGCGATGCCGATGATCAGCGCGATGCCGGCGGTCATCTGGTTGATGGGCCTGGAGAAGTCGACCTTGTTGTCGACCCAGATCTTCACGCCGATGATGCCGATCAGGCCGTAGAGCGCCGTCGTCACACCGCCGAGGACTCCGGCCGGGATGGTGTTGATGAGAGCACCCATCTTGGGAGAGAGCCCGAGGAGCACGGCGAAGGTGCCCGCAACCCAGTAGGCCGCGGTGGAGTAGACGCGCGTCGCGGCCATCACGCCGATGTTCTCGCCGTAGGTCGTCGTACCCGAGCCGCCGCCGAAGCCGGCTAGCATCGTCGACAGTCCGTCGGCGAGCAGTGCGCGACCGGTCAGGGCGTTGACCTTCGGGTCTCCTGTCATCTGTGCAACGCCGCGGATGTGACCGACGTTCTCGGCGAGCAGGACGAGAACCACGGGAAGGAAGGCCGGAAGCACACCGAACGTCGCGGCGGCGTCGGTGAAGGGGTTCGCGGCCCAGCGGAAGTCGGGGAGTCCGATCCATGCAGCCTTCTCCAGCGCCGAGAAGTCCACCTGGCCGAAGGCGACGGCCGCGACGTAGCCGACCACCACGCCGATGAAGATCGACAGCCTGCCGAGCAGTCCACGGAACAGCACTGTGCAGAGCACAACGGCCGCGAGCGTGATGAGGGCCGTCCAGGGTGCCTCGGTGAAGTTCGCCTTGGCTGCTGGCGCGAGGTTGAAACCGATGAGGGCGACAATCGCGCCCGAGACGACCGGAGGCATCAGGATGTCGATCCAGCCCGAACCCGTGACGATCACGATTCCGCCGATGATCGCCAGCAGGGCGCCGACGACGACGATGCCGAACAGTGCGCTGCCGGTCCCGGCTGTCGCAGTGGCCGCGACGATGGGGGCGATGAACGCGAACGAGGATCCGAGGTAGCTCGGGAGTCGGTTCTTCGTGATCAGGAGGAACAGGATGGTGCCGATTCCCGAGAAGAACAGCGTGGTCGACGGAGGGAAGTCGGTGAGGATCGGCACGAGGAAGGTCGCTCCGAACATCGCCACGACATGCTGCATGCCGAGACCGATCGTGCGCGGCCAGCTCAGGCGTTCGCCGGGGAGCACGACATCCGTCGGTCCCATCGTCGTACCGTCACCGTGCAGGGTCCAGGGCAGGGCCATCTCGCTCCTTCGTCATCGTCGAGAGCCCCGAGAGGCCTGCTGCGATGCTACTGAAGATCGGAGCAACGGATGCGGCCCGGCGGCGGCCGGCACAGTACATCAAGGTGCTGGAATGCCTCTAGGATCGGTCTGTGAATTCGAGCACCCAGACGGCTGAGCCGCAGACTGACAAGGGCGGCCTCAAGGGCCGTCTCGACTCCTACTTCCAGATCTCGTCCCGCGGCTCCAGCTTCGGGGGCGAGGTGCGCGGTGGTGTCGTGACGTTCGTCACGATGGCCTACATCGTGATCCTGAATCCGATCATCCTGTCGGGCAAGCCCGATGTGCTCGGCAACACTCTCGACTTCGGCGAGGTTGGGGCCGTCACGGCGCTCACAGCCGGTGTGATGACGATCCTGTTCGGTGTCATCGCCCGACTGCCGTTCGCGTTCGCGGCGGGACTCGGCATCAACTCCTTCCTCGCCTTCAGCGTGGTCGGGCAGGTGACCTGGCCCGAGGCCATGGGCCTCGTCGTCATCAACGGCCTCGTGATCGTGCTGCTCGCGGCCACGGGGCTGCGTCGTCTCATCTTCAATGCCGTGCCCTACGAGCTGAAGATCGCCATCACCGTCGGTATCGGTCTGTTCATCGCCTTCATCGGTCTGGTGGATGCCGGCATCGTCACGTCCACGGGCAATGCGTCACCGCCCGTCGGGCTCGGCATCGACGGTTCCATCGCCACCTGGCCCGCGATCGTCTTCGTCGTGACCCTGCTGCTCACGGGTGTTCTCATGGCACGCAAGGTCAAGGGCGCCATCCTCATCGGTCTCGTCAGCGGGACCGTGCTGGCCGTCATCGTGGAGGCCATCGGTCACCTCGGCAGTGCCGTCACCAACCCGGGCATCGGATGGGGTCTGTCGGTTCCGGTCATCCCGGGCAACTGGTTCGCGCTTCCCAACCTCAGCCTGGTCGGTGCCGTGAGCTTCGACTTCGGCAAGGTCGGATTCTTGACGGTGCTGATGCTGGTCTTCACCCTCGTCTTCACCAACTTCTTCGACGCCATGGGGACCATGACCGGTCTCTCCAAGGAGGCTGGACTCGCTGACGACAAGGGCAACTTCCCGCGTCTGCGTTCCGCCCTCATCGTCGAGGGTGTCGGCGCCGTCGCCGGTGGCTTCACATCGAGTTCATCGAACACCGTGTTCATCGAGTCGGGCTCGGGTATCAGCGAGGGAGCGCGCACCGGATTCGCCAACATCGTGACGGGTCTGCTGTTCATCGCCGCGATGTTCTTCACTCCGATCGCAGCGATCGTTCCCCAGGAGGTCGCCGCCGCTGCCCTCGTCATCGTGGGTGCGTTGATGATGAGCCAGATCAGGGGCATCGACCTCAGCGACTTCTCGGTGCTGCTGCCGGTCTTCCTGACAGTCGTGATCATGCCGCTGACCTACTCGATCGCCAACGGAATCGGAGCGGGCTTCCTCGCCTGGGTCGTGGTGCGATCGTTCTCGGGCAAGGCCAAGCAGGTCAGTCCGCTGCTGTGGGTCGTGGCCATCGGCTTCCTGATCTACTTCGCACGGGGACCCATCGAGGCGCTCTTCGCCTAGCTGGTGTCTGGGCGCCGCGAGCGGCGCTCCTGTCGAGAAGCCCCTGCTCCTTTCGGGAGTGGGGGCTTCTCGCATCCCGGGCGTGCCCGCTCGCTGAGGCCCGGACGCAGTCCGCGGTCGAAGCGTGAGCAGAGCTCTACCCTGTGCCGGTGGCAGCCGGTTGGAGTTTGGTGGGGACGATGACGGGGTGGGTGATCTCGGCTCTGGTCTTCGGTTTCATCAGGCGGGGTGTTCGGGTGGGGTCGATGTGGGGTGGTGGGATCAGCCAGTACTGGTCGTGGGTGTCGCGGGTGATGTCCCAGCCTTCGTTGTGGACGCGGAGGTGGCCTCGGCGGCAGAGGAGGATTCCGTCGGCGACGTCGGTGTTGCCGTGGTCGCGTTTCCAGTGGCGGATGTGGTGGATCTCGGTCCAGGAGGGTGGTCGGTCGCAGTCGGGTTCTCGGCAGCCGCCGTCGCGGATCGTGATCGCGGTGCGTTGTGCTCGGGTGAAGAGGCGTTCGTCGCGGCCGAGGTTCAACGGTTGCCCGGTCGAGGAGAACAGTACGGGCAGATAGCCGGCACACAACCCGCGTTCGACGATGCCCAGCGAGACAGCGCCCGGGTGGCCTTCGAGGGCTCCGAACCCGGTGCCGGTGGACAGTGCCTGTTCGTTGACGACGACCCGCACCGACGGGGCCTCGGTGTCGAGCAGGCGCATCGGGTTCACCGATGCACCGGCTTTCACCACCTGGACGAGTCCCTCGGCGGCGTGACGTTCCCGGGCAGCCCTGTCGAGGAACGGAGTCCGGGCGGATGCTGTACCGAAGGGACGTTTCTTCGGGTCGGTGTGTCGGCGGGGGTGGGTGAGTTGATCGTGGACGGCTTGGAGGAGGGCACCGTTCTCGGGGTCGAGGGCGTACTCACCGCGGTACATGCCGTCGGGGGCGATCCACTGCCGCCAGTACTGCTTCTCCCGCAACACCGCCTCACGCACCGCCACCCCTGAGGTGTCGATCCGGTCCCGCGCCGCCCGGGCCGCAAGCCGGGCTTCGGCAACGTGCACCCGGTGAGTGCCGTCGGGGCCGAGGAGGTCGGTGAGCAAGCTCGCCAGTGCTGTGCTCAGCATGTCGGCGGTCACCTGGTCGGTGATCTCACCCAGACCGGCCTGGATCACGTCCGCCACCGCCACCGTCAGTCGCCCGGCGGAGACCAGCGCGGCCAGAGCCGCGTACCACGGGGCTTCGACCGGCGGTAAGGCGGCGGCGAGTTCGGGGTCGGTATCCCGGGCGACGGACAGGTCGGTGGCGGCATCGGTGACCGCGATCATCTCGCCCACCCGCGCCAACGAGCGGGCTTCGGCCTTGGTCGACCCTGTCATCGAGACGAGCAGCGTGTCGGCGTCGGCGAACCCCGACCGGCGAGCCAACGACCCCAGACCATGCTCGGGCGTGGAGCGGCGGGCGATCTCCGCAGCCGCCAACGCTGCCCATCGATCCAACTCCTGCCGAGGCCCCGCCAAGGCGCGCTGCGTCGACAGCAGGTCGTCATCGGCCAATGCCGCGAACGTGGCCGCACATACCCCTGAAGACGCTAGGGAGGCGGACATTCCGGTGAGCAACAGAGCCGGTGCGGGCATGACTCCATTGTCTCAAACCTGAGAAACTCTCGCAACTGTCTTCGAAACATTCTCACAACTCCGAGCCTGTGGAGAAGACCCGGCAAAACGTCTATCGAAACTATGTGCGATCAGTCCATCGTCACGATCACGGCCCCCCGCTT
Source organism: Leifsonia sp. Root1293 (assembly GCF_001425325.1). Classification (NCBI taxonomy): domain Bacteria; kingdom Bacillati; phylum Actinomycetota; class Actinomycetes; order Micrococcales; family Microbacteriaceae; genus Leifsonia; species Leifsonia sp. Root1293. The sequence goes on from NZ_LMEH01000001.1 coordinate 354,553, forward strand.
GCGCTGGGTGTCGACGCGTCGATGGGCGTCCGGGATGCGCTCGAGCGGATACGTGCTGTCGATGACGGCTCGGAGAGCGCCGCTCTCCACCAGTTCGGCGGTGACGGCGAGGTCTGCGGCCTTGGCCGCCGTCGGGCGCAGCCCCGTGAAGGCGATCGCGGCCCGAGGGTGTCGCGGTCGCAGGCGAGTGGTGAGCGATGTCGAGGCCATCTGCGCGAGTAGCGGCAGGGTCGGAACCGTGCGCAGGTACACGCCGCCGTCCGCCAGAACCGGGCGGGCGCGGCGATACGAACTCGCACCGACGGCATCGAAGACGACGTCGTAGAGGGGGCCATGGTGCCCACCCCCGGCAGCCGCCCACCAGTCCTCCCGTGTGTAGTCGATGACGTGCTCGGCGCCGAGCGAGGTCACCAGCTCCGCATTCGGGCCACTGCAGACCCCGGTGACGTGCGCGCCGAAATGCACTCCGAGTTGCACGGCCATGGATCCCACGCTGCCGGATGCGCCGATCACGAGCAGGCGCTGGCCTTCACCGAGCCGGCCGGTGTCGCGCAGGAACGCCAGCGCAGTGGCATCGACGAGGGCAGCGGCCTCGGCGTCGGTCACTCCTGCGGGTTGGTGTGCCAGAGCGGCGTCCGCGGGAAGCACGAGATGCGTCGCATGACCGCCCATCATCGAGCCCGTCACACCGAAGACCCGATCCCCGACGCGGAAGCGCCCGGCATCAGCAGCGCCCCCGACACCCTCGCCGACCGCAACGACCTCGCCGGCGACATCGGATCCGAGCACCGGGATCCGCGGGTGCCGCAGCCCGAAGTACAGTCGCGCGAAGGCCGGGGAACCCGCTCGGGCCGCGGCGTCGGCGGCGCCCACGGTGGCTGCCCGCACCCGGATGACGACCTCGCCGACTCCGGCGACAGGGGTGGCGGCATCCGTCACCTGAACCACGTCGGGACCGCCGTAGCGGGAATAGCATGCCTGCTTCATGATGCGTCTCCCGTGGGGTAGCTGAACACGTCGTCGAGCCTGACGCCGAGTGCCGCCGCGATCTGGAACGCCAACTCGAGCGTGGGGGAGTATCGCCCCTGTTCGATGGCGATCACCGTCTGGCGCGTGACCCCGATGCGCTCGGCGAGTTGTGCCTGAGTCATGTCTCCGGCCTCGGCTCGCAGGGCGCGGATGCGGTTGGAGACCCGGGTCGGCTTCACCATGACGGATCGATCCCGCGACGGTAGGCGACGAGTTTGATGATGGAGCCGACGACGGCCGCAAGTACGAAGCCCAGGTAGATGGCGTTCGCGATCCAGAACCAGGGCTGTTCGACGAGCGCCAACGCAAGGGCGACGACGGAGCCGCCGATCACGAACCACGAGGCGCATGCCTCGCCGAAGCGGTTGATCTGACGGTCGCGGGCATCGGTCGTGTAGTCGTCGCTCGGGCTCAGGATCTCGACCACGATGCGGCCGACGATGGCGGCGCCGATCGAGATGCCCAGGGAGATCAGGAGGGGAAGGACGTAGGCGACGTCGGCCAGGGGCGTGGCGCCAGCCTCACCGAGGATGATCCAGACATAGACGAGGTACGCACCGGTGGTCACCACGAGGTAGACCCAGACGCCCTTCTGCTCGTAGGACATGGCTGCTCCGATGCTCGGGTGATGTAAAGAATGCTTTACATGGAGAAGCTAGGCCCCGGCGGACCGCATGTCAAGAATTATTTACATCTTGCAGGGATGACGAACTGATGCGCCCGACAGTGCTCACCTGGCGTCTGGCGGACGGCGTCTGGCCTCGCTCAGCCCAGGAATCCGCGCAGGAGCGACTCGGACCCGGCGATGTGCTCCTCCATGGCCTGTGCTGCGGCATCCGGATGCCCGCGCAGGATCGCCTTCACGATGTCCTCGTGCTGCTCGTTGGAGTGCGCGATGTTCGCGGCGATGAGGGGGATCCGATCGAGCAGGTCGTTGGTGCGCATGCGCACGTCGGCGATCAGCGGCACGAGGCTGGGGGAGCCGACGAGTTCGGCGATGAGCAGGTGCAACCGGGAGTCGAGCCGGCGGTAGTCCTCGGCCGAACTCGCGCTGCAGTCCTCGAGTGCCTGCCAGAGCCGCTCGCGCTCGATTCCGCTGAGCTCGCCGGTGGCCGCCTGCCTCGCCGCGCCGACCTCGAGGATGCTCCGCAGCACGAGAGTGTCCTCGATCTCCGCCGGTGTCACGGGCGGCCGCTCGGCGAGAGCGGCCGGGCCCGTGACGGAACCCGCACGCATCACCGGAGCACCGCTGGGCAGTTCGTCGACGACGAAGGTCCCGCCGTAGCGACCGCGTCGCGACACGACATATCCGGCGTCAGCCAGGGCGCCGATCGCATCTCGCAGGGTGTCGCGGCTCACCGAGAGCATCGCGGCGAGTTCGCGTTCTGCCGGCAACCTGCCGCCCGGTCCGATGAGCCCGAGCCTGATCGTCTGCAACAGGCGCTGCACGGTCTCCTCGAAGGCGTTGACGACCTTGCCGGGGCGCAGCAGGAGGTCGGCGCTCAGGTCGCCGGCCGCATCCGTTCCCCCCGTGTCGGTCATCGTTCCAGCCTAGATCGCCTCTCAGAGCGGCGTGACGTATGCGGAGCTGATGCCGCCGTCGACGAGGAAGGTCGAGCCCGTGATGAAGGAGGAGTCGTCGCTGGCGAGGAAGGCGACGGCGGCGGCGAGTTCCTCAGGCTCGGCGAAGCGCCCGACCGGGATGTGCACGAGTCGGCGCTGGGCGCGCTCGGGGTCCTTGGCGAAGAGCTCCTGCAGCAGCGGAGTGTTCACGGGTCCGGGGCAGAGGGCGTTCACCCTGATTCCCTGGCGCGCGAACTGCACGCCCAGCTCGCGGCTCATGGCCAGGACGCCTCCCTTCGACGCCGTGTAGGAGATCTGCGAGGTGGCGGAGCCCAGCACCGCGACGAACGACGCCGTGTTGATGATCGATCCGCGCTGCTGCTTCACCATGTGGCGCAGCGCCGCGCGCGAGCACAGGTAGACGCTCTTGAGGTTCACGTCCTGCACCTTCTGCCACGCCGGCAGCTCTGTGGTCTCGATGGAGTCGTCGTCCGGTGGCGAGATGCCGGCGTTGTTGAACGCGATGTCGACCGAGCCATAGGTGGATGCCGCGGTGTCGAACAGGTTGTCGACCTGGGCCTCGTCGGTCACATCCGTCGGAACGAAGAGGCCGTCGACGGATGCCGCCATGTCGGCTCCGGGGGAACCCGGAAGGTCGCCGATGACGACTCGGGCGCCTTCGGCGGCGAAACGTCGCACCGTGGCGAGCCCGATGCCGCTCGCGCCTCCGGTGACGACGGCGACCTTTCCGGSGAGCCGCTGGGTGAGGTCGATGCGGGTGATGTCTGTCATGTTTTTTCTCCTTGTTCTTCCGGCCGCGGTGGTCTCGATACGCGTCGCGCTGCGCGCGGCGCTACTCGACCAGCGGGGCCGGATCGACGGCGATGAAGACGTTCTTGGTCTCGGTGAAGGCGAGCGGGGCGTCGGGCCCGAGCTCTCGCCCGAGGCCCGACTGCTTGAAGCCGCCGAACGGTGTCGTGTACCGCACAGACGAGTGCGAGTTGACGGACAGGTTGCCCGACTCCACTCCGCGCGACACCCGCAGGGCGCGGCTCAGGTCCCGGGTCCAGATGGACCCGGACAGGCCGTACTCGCTGTCGTTCGCCAGCGCGAGAGCGTCGGCCTCGTCGTCGAACGGCAGCACCGTCACCACCGGGCCGAAGATCTCCTCGCGCACGCGCCTGTCGTCGCGAGGCGGGGTGAGCACTGTGGGCGCGAACCAGAACCCGGGTCCGGCGGGCGCCGAGCCGCGGAACGCCACGTCGCGGTCATCGGGAACGTAGGCGCTCACGGAGTCGAAGTGCGGCCTGGAGACCAGCGGCCCCATCTCCGTGCCCTCCTGCAGCGGGTCGCCGACGACGACTCCCTGCACTGCGGGTTCGAGCAGCTCCATGAAGCGTTCGTACACGCTCCGCTGCACGAGGATGCGGCTGCGGGCGCAGCAGTCCTGTCCGGCGTTCTCGAAGACTCCGTACGGCGCCGTGGCGGCGGCCTTCTCGATGTCGGCGTCGGCGAAGACGATGTTCGCGCTCTTGCCGCCGAGTTCCAGCGTCACCCGCTTCACCTGATCGGCGCATCCGGCCATGATCTGCTTGCCCACGGCGGTCGACCCCGTGAAGACCACCTTGCGCACCGCGGGATGCGTCACGAAGCGCTGGCCGACGACCGAGCCCCGCCCGGGGAGCACCTGGAGGAGGCCGTCGGGCATCCCCGACGCCAGAGCGAGTTCTCCCAGACGGATGCTGGTCAGCGGAGTCCACTCCGCCGGTTTGAGCAGCACCGCGTTGCCCGAGGCCAGCGCGGGTGCGAAGCCCCAGGACGCGATGGTCATGGGAAAGTTCCACGGGGTGATCACGCCGACGACGCCCAGCGGTTCGTTGAAGGTCATGTCGATGCCGCCGGCCACGGGAATCTGTCGACCGAACAGGCGCTCGGGGGAGGCGGAGTAGTACTCGAGCACATCGCGGACGTGCCCTGCCTCCCATCTCGCCTGGGCGATCGGATGCCCGGAGTTGCGAACCTCGAGCTGCGCGAGATGCTCCCGATCACCGTCGACCGCCTCGGCGAAGCGTCGCATCGCCGCCGCCCGGTCGGCCGGCGCCCGCGATGCCCACTCGCGCTGAGCTGTCACGGCGCGAGCGACGGCGGCATCGACATCGTCGCTGCTCGAGTGCTCGATCGTCGTGATCACGCTCTCGTCGGACGGATTGATGAGCGTGGAGTTCATGCGTCCTCCCGGATGCCGGTGTCGATCCCTCTGACGTTCAGACGTGCAGCAGCCACGAGGCCGGCGAACAGTCGGCGGTCGTCGCTGTTCTCCTCCGGATGCCACTGCACGGCCACGCCGAACGGCACGGCCGGCAGCTCTACAGCCTCGATCACGCCGTCCTCGCTGCGCGCGGTGACGACGAGACCGTCGGCCACGACGTCGATGGCCTGGTGATGGTAGACGTGCGCCGGATGCCGTTCTCCGACGAGGTCGGCGACCCTGGACCCCGGCACCGTCAGCACGTCGATCGAACCGAACTCCGCGGGAGCCGGCTGGTACTTCTCGCTTCCGATCACGTCGGGCAGGTGCTGCACGAGGGTGCCGCCGAGACTGGCGTTGAGCATCTGGGCGCCCCGGCAGATGCCGAGGAAGGGCAGTTCGCTCTCGATCGCGGCGAGGAGGAGTGCGTCCTCCCAGGTGTCACGGTCGATGCGCGGCACGCCGGTGCGCTCGTGCGGCTGCTGCCCGTACCGGGACGGATCGACGTCGGCACCGCCGGCGATGATGAGACCGTCGAGCCCGTGCAGCACCGAGCGGGCGGTCGTCGGCGAGACGGGTTGCGGGGGAAGCAGCACGGCGATGCCGCCGGCATCCGTCACCGCATCGATGTAGACCTTGGGCAGGAAGGCAGCCCGAACGTCCCAGACTCCGGTCTGCGCCTGTTCGAGGTAGGTGGTGATGCCGATCACGGGGGTGGCGCCGATGGGCGGCTCAGAGTCGTTCGAAGCCACGGACCCGCTCCCAATCAGTGACGGCCGCGTCGTACGCCGCCAGCTCGACTCTGGCGTTGTTGAGGTAGTGCTCGACGACCTCGTCACCGAACGCGGCGCGCGCGATCTCGGACCCCTCGAACAGCTCGGCAGCCTCGCGCAGGGTGGTCGGCACCCGTTCGGCCCCGCCCGTGTAGGCGTTGCCGACAGCGGCATCCTCGAGTTCCAGCTCGTTCTCGATGCCGTGCAGGCCCGCCGCGATGAGCGCCGCCACGGCCAGGTACTGGTTGACGTCGCCGCCCGGCACCCGGTTCTCGACGCGCATTCCCAGGCCGTGCCCGACGACGCGCAGGGAGCAGGTGCGGTTGTCGAGTCCCCATGCCACGGCCGTCGGAGCGAAGCTGCCGTCGACGTAGCGCTTGTACGAGTTGATGTTGGGGGCGAAGAACAGAGTGAGCTCCCGCATGGCCGCGAGCTGTCCGGCGAGGAACTGGCGGAACATCGTCGACATGCCGTGCTCCGCCTCGTCGTCGGCGAAGACCGCGCCGCCAGCCTCATCGCGGAGCGAGATGTGGATGTGGCAGCTGTTGCCCTCGCGCTCGTTGAACTTCGCCATGAAGGTCAGGCTCTTGCCGTGGGCGTCGGCGATCTCCTTCGCGCCGTTCTTGTAGATGGAGTGGTTGTCGCAGGTGACGAGGGCGTGCGCGTAGCGGAAGGCGATCTCCTGCTGGCCGAGGTTGCACTCGCCCTTGACGCCCTCGCAGTACATGCCGGCGCCGTCCATCGAATTGCGGATGTCGCGCAGCAACGGCTCCATGCGGGTCGAGGCGAGCAGCGCGTAGTCGATGTTGTAGTCGCTGGCCGGTGTGAGGTCGCGATAGCCCTTCTTCCAGGCATCGCGGAAGCTGTCGTCGAACACGATGAACTCGAGCTCGGTGCCGACGAACGGCACGAGCCCGCGCTCGGCGAGGCGGCTCAGTTGCGCCTGCAGGATCTGCCGGGGGGACGCGACGACGGGGGAGCCGTCGAGCCACTGGAGGTCGGCGGTGACGATGACGGCTCCTGGCAGCCACGGCGCTCGGCGCAGGGTGGTGAAGTCGGGGATCATCGCCATGTCGCCGTAGCCGCGCTCCCAGCTCGACATGGAGTAGCCGGCGACGGTGTTCATCTCCACGTCGACGGCGAGCAGGTAGTTGCAGCACTCGGCGCCGTGCTCGGCGACGTCCTCCAGGAACAGCCGAGCCGAGACCCGCTTGCCGATGAGTCGGCCCTGCATGTCGGTGAAAGCCACGATCACGGTGTCGACGGCTCCGGATGCCACCTCGCCGGTGAGCTCCTCGATCGTCAGGTTTCCGGACCTCGGTGTCATGGACTTCTCCTTGCGGCCGAACGAATGGTGCGCTTTCCGACCATTACACCACAGAGGTCGTCAGGCGGCGAGGTGCGGCTACGGGGTATTTGAGAGCCTGCGCTGATTCTGAGCATCCGCCCTCTTGTCCAAAGGTATGTACAACGCGCCAATGGCGGCTCTATAGTCGGGGCCACCACTCCACCCCGTTGCTGCGCGCTCGGACTGCGCCGAGCAACCCGAATGCGAAGGATCCATCGATGGCCAAAGACACCCTGCGGGTCTCCGGCGTGACGTACGCCTCGGCAGACGAGGGGTATTTCGAGAAAAGACGCCTCAAGCGCTCCGCCGGGGTCTGGGGGCTGTGGGGCCTCGCCGTGGCCGCCGTCATCTCGGGCGACTTCTCCGGCTGGAACTTCGGCATCGACTTCGCCGGGTTCGGCGGCATGCTCATCGCCTTCGTGATCCTCGTCGTCATGTACTACGGGATGATCTTCTCGATCGGCGAGATGGCGGCGGCGATGCCGCACACCGGAGGCGCGTACTCGTTCGCGCGAGCGGCCATGGGCCCGTGGGGTGGGCTGGTCACCGGGCTCGCCGAGACCATCGAGTACGTCGCCACCACCGCGGTCATCGTGTTCTTCTCGGCGCAGTACGCCAACGGCATCACGACGGAGCTGCTCGACTTCGACCTCTCGGCCAACATGTGGATCTGGTGGGTGATCCTCTATGTGGCCTTCATCGCGCTGAACGCGGCAGGGGCCGCCATCTCCTTCAAGTTCGCCATCGTCGTCTCGATCATCTCGATCGCGATCCTCCTGGTGTTCTCGGCCATGGCGATCTTCTCGGGCGCGTTCAACTGGGACTCCCTCTGGAACATCGCTCCGGATGCCGGTCAGACCGAATTCCTGCCCCATGGCGCGCTCCCCATCCTGTTCGCTCTGCCGTTCGCCATGTGGTTCTTCCTCGGCATCGAGGAACTGCCGCTGGCCGCCGAGGAGTCGCACAACCCCGTGCGGGACATCCCGAAGGCCGGCTTCTGGGCCCGAGGCACCCTGATCGTCACCGGCCTCCTCGTGCTCTTCCTGAACACGGGTGTCATCGGTGCCGAGGCTACGGGAGTATCGCTCGAACCGTTGCTCGACGGATTCCGCGCGATCGTCGGTGACGGAGCCGCCGCCGTGCTCGCGTTGTTCGCTCTCATCGGACTGCTGGCATCGCTGCAGGGAATCATGTTCGCCTACGGGCGCAACATGTATTCGCTCTCGCGAGCCGGCTATTACCCGAAGTTCCTGTCATTGACGGGCAAGCGGGAGACCCCGGGTGTCGCGCTGGTGGTCGGCGCCGTCATCGGGTTCATCGCGCTCATCGTGCTCGACATCCTCAGCAAGGTCGATGCCGAGGGCGTGGGCGCAGTGGCGGGCGCGATCATCCTGAACATCGCCGTGTGGGGCGCCGTTCTCGCCTACCTCCTGCAGATGATCTCCTTCGTGATCCTCCGCAGGAAGTACCCGAACGCCAAGCGACCGTATGTGAGCCCGTGGGGCCTGCCCGGTGCCGTCATCGCCGGCATCATCGCGGCCCTCGTGTTCGTCGGCTTCATCGTCAACCCGACGTTCCAGCCTGCGATCATCGCGATCCTCGTCGTCTACGTGCTCATCCTGCTGGGCTTCGCTCTGTGGGGCCGCCACCGCCTCATCCTCTCTCCTGAAGAGGAGTACGCCGTCTCGGGCGGTCTGCACGGCGACCCGCAGGCCGAGGGCTATGGCGGCGACGTCGAGAAGGACCTGCTGGCCGCCGACGGCGTCGACGAGCCGCGCTAGTCGTATCAGACCGATTCGATGTGGGGTCCCTGCTCCGGCAGGGACCCCACTGTCGATCCGGGGGATAACCGGATGGAGCGGCATCAGGTTGCCTTCTAGCGTTGAGGTATCGCGCCGCATCCGGCTGCGAATCATCCGCATCTCGAAGGAGTTCCCACCCATGTCCACCACCGCCAGCCTCGCCCCAGAAGCACCGGCCGCCTACGGCGCATCCGCGGCCGAGCCGGCGCGCGGCCTCAGTATCTCGAGCCTCGTGATCGGCATCGTCTCGATCGCCGCCGGCTGGACGCTCATCGCCCCCGTGGCCGGGCTCGTGCTCGGAATCATGGCGCTGCGCCGTGAGCCGGCCGGTCGCACGCTCGCCATCTGGGGCATCGTGCTGAACGGGCTGATGCTCGCTGGTGTCGTGCTGTTCACCGCCATCACCGTGGTCTTCGGCCTGGCATTCCTCCCGTTCGCCTTCCTCGGCATGTGAGTCACGCAGGCTTACGAAGCTCAAGGAGCACCGTTGGCTGACGAGTTCAGCAGGCGCCGTGCAGGTCGACGACGGAATCCGTTCCGAATCGCCGATCTCGCGGCGTTTTCCTGCGTGAGCGCGGCTCAGCTCTGAAGACTCCTGCGCGCCCCGACGGGTAGGCTGGAACCGAGGCGACGATGCCTCGAGATCCACCGATCGGGCGCCCTCGGGTGCTCGGCACCAGCAGGCAACGGAGCCCTTTGTGACCAGCAGTGCGTCCACCATCCCGTCGAAGCGACCGAGTGAGGAGGCGATGATGGCGAAGTCGCCCACGCCGGCACCAGCACAACCTGCAACGCCGGGATTCCGCATCGAGAGCGATTCGCTCGGCACCGTCGAGGTGCCCGATGACGCGTACTGGGGCATCCACACGAAGCGTGCCCTCGACAACTTCCCGATCGCCAAGCGACCGATCTCGGTCTACCCCGACTTCGTGGTGGCCCTGGCCAGTGTGAAGCAGGCGGCTGCCCGTGCGAACCTCGAGGTCGGGGTCATCAGCGCCGAGAAGGCCCGCTGGATCGACGCGGCCTGCCAGCGCATCATCAACGGAGCGCGGCACGACCAGTTCGTCGTCGGCGTCATCCAGGGCGGCGCCGGGACGTCGACGAACATGAACGCCAACGAGGTCATCACGAACCTCGCGCTCGAGCTCGCCGGCTACGGAAAAGGACGCTACGACATCCTGCACCCCATCGACGACGTCAATCGCAGTCAGTCGACGAACGACACCTACCCGACGGCCCTGAAGATCGCACTCGCGTTCTCGCTCAAGCACCTGCTGGCCGAGCTCGCACTGCTGCGCGAGTCCTTCGCGGCGAAGGGCGAGGAGTTCGCCAGCGTGCTCAAGGTCGGACGAACCCAGCTGCAGGATGCCGTTCCCATGACGCTCGGCCAGGAGTTCCACGGCTACGCCACCACCCTCGGCGAGGACTACGACCGGCTCACCGAGACCACCTGGCTACTCGCCGAGGTGAACATCGGCGCCACGGCGATCGGCACGGGGATCACAGCCGATCCCGGCTACGCGGCTGCCGCCATCCGTCACCTGAACGAGATCACCGGATTGAAGCTCGAGGGTGCGCCAGACCTCATCGAGTCGACCAGCGACGCCGGCGCCTTCATGTCGTTCAGCGGCTCGCTCAAGCGCAGCGCCATCAAGCTCTCGAAGATCTGCAACGACCTCCGGCTGCTGTCGTCGGGCCCGCAGGCCGGTTTCGGCGAGATCAACCTGCCGGCCAAGCAGGCCGGGTCCTCCATCATGCCGGGCAAGGTCAATCCGGTCATTCCCGAAGCCGTGAGCCAGGTCGCCTACGCCATCGCCGGTGCGGATGTCACCGTCACGATGGCGGCGGAGGCCGGGCAGCTGCAGCTCAACGCCTTCGAGCCCGTCATCGCGCACTCGCTGTTGCAGAGCCTCGCCTGGATGACCCAGGCCTGCTGGACGCTGCGGGTGAACTGCATCGACGGCATCACGGCGAACACCGACCGTCTCGAGGCGATGGTGGCGTCGAGCGTCGGCGTCATCACGGCGCTCATCCCGATCATCGGCTACAGCGAGGCGGCGATCCTGGCCAAGCAGGCACTGTTGACGGGTCGGCCCGTAGCCGACCTGGTCGTCGAGGCCGGGCTCATGTCGCGCGAGGAAGTGCTCGCGCACCTCGCTCCGGAGCGTCTGCTGGGCCTCGAGCACGTCACCACGGCGGTGCAGGCGAACGAGCGCCGCGGCGAGCCCTCGGAGTAGCGGTCATCGGGGTGTGATCTCGATACGCCGGCTCCTCCGTCGCGGGCTACTCGATCAGCGGGATCTACCGCTGGTCGAGTAGTTACCGAGCGCAGCGAGGCCACGTATCGAGACCACATCAGGGCGATGCCGTCCCCGCTGGGGGCGCCTAAACCACCCGACAGAACGTCGTCAGCGACCCGATCCCGCCGATCGAGACCGTCACGGCGGACCCGTCGCGCATGAACACGGGAGGCTTCCGCGAATAACCGGCGCCGCCCGGGCTTCCGGTCGAGATGAGGGTTCCGGCCGGGAGGGTGGCCGACGTCGACAGGTAGCTGATGATCTCGGCGACGCTGCGCACCATCTCGCCGCTCGAGGCATCCTGCAGGATGCGGCCGTCGAGGTTGGTCGTGAGCCAGACATCCTGCGGATCGGTGATCTCGTCGGCCGTGACGACGACCGGGCCCGTTGGGGTGAAGCCGTCGAACGACTTGCACCGGCTCCACTGCGCCTCGCTGAACTGGATGTTGCGCGCTGTGATGTCGTTGACGACCGTGTAGCCCCACACGTGGTCGAGGGCGTCGCGCACGGAGACGTTCTTGGCTGGCCTGCCGATGATCACACCCAGTTCGGCTTCGTAGTCGACCTGGTCGCTGATCTCCTCGGGCCAGGTCGTCGTGTTCTCGTGTCCCGTCAGCGAATTGGGCCAGAGTGCGAACACGGTCATGGCGGTCTCGGACCGCAGCTTCAACTCGGAGGCGTGGGCGGCGTAATTGGCGCCAATGGCGAGGATGTGCGGCGGGCGCAGCACGGCTGAGGCGTGCCGAAGGGTGTTCACCGGCGTCATGCTGGTGCGGTTCGCCACGGCGTGGGACACGACTGCACGCACGTGGGCGAGGCCGGCTTCGCCGCGTTCGATGAGGTCCTGCAGGTCGATCGGAGCTTCGTCCATCACCTCGTCGAGGAACAATGCCCCGTCGTCGACGACAACGGCGAGCCGGTTGACCGACTCGCCCTCCACCCTGAAATGCGCGAACTTCACCTCTCTAGGCTATCCGGGCCGACGGGCGCTCGGGTCCGGTGCACAATCGGAGGGGCCCGATGTGCGCCGGATCGCACTCATCGGCACCCGACGCAGGCAGCAGGCAGCAGGCAGCCGACGGCCGGCTGCCGCATCCGTCAGCAGGCAGCCGCCCGCCAGAGGTGCATGCCGGCGTAGCTGCTCCACGGAGCCCAGACAGCACCCCGGGTCCGCAGCTCCTTCTCAGCCGCTGGCAACCCGAGCCGTGCTGCTCCCTGGCGCAACGCGAGGTCGCTCGTGAGCAGCACGTCGGGGCTTCCGAGCACGCGCATCGACAGGTATCCGGCAGACCACGGTCCGATGCCCGGAATCGCCGTGAGGGCGGCCGTCAGCTCGTCCCGGGTGTCCGAGACGTCGATGCCGAGCGATCCGTCGCTCAGCCGCTGTGCTACATCGAGGATGGTGGCGATGCGCCGTGTCGGCCCGCGCAGCACCTCGATGCCCCGCGCAGCGATCTGCTCGGCGGTCGGGAACAGGATCCAGGCGCCGTCGGGCGTGCGCTCGCCGAGCGCGGCGGCGAGATGCCCCAGGCTCGTTCTCGCCGACGCCACAGAGACCTGCTGGCCGATGATGGTGCGGAACAGGGTCTCCTGCGGATCGATGGTGCCCGGCACCCTGATGCCGGGCACTGCTGCGACGGAAGCGGCGAGGGCCGGGTCCGCGGCGAGCGCCGCATCGATGGCCTCGGCATCCGCATCGGCGTCGAGCAGGCGCCGAACCCGACCGACCAGTGGCATGAGGTCGGCGAGCGATGCCACCGTGGCGTCGCAGATGATGGCCGGCGCCGCTGCATCGGAGTCGACTCGCAACGCGATGGTGGCGATGCCGTGGGGGAGACGGATGGCGCGGGCGTAGGTCTCGCCGTCCCAGGTCTCGACGCCGGTGATCGCGCGCACGCCGAGGAACGTGAGCACGCCGGCTCCGTCGAACGGCGCGCGCGCCGGCAGCCTGAGGCTGACGGCCGTTGAGCCGGGCGCCGGCGTCGATGCTGAGGCGGATGCGGCTCCCGGCCGGGTCGGAAAGCGCCGTGCCCGAGCCCGCAGTTCGGTGGGTGTGAGCTCGTAGACCGCGGTGATCGTGTCATTGAACTGTCGGATGCTGCCGAACCCCGCGGCGAAGGCCACGTCGGCTATGGGGAGGTCGGTGCTGGTGAGCAGGATGCGAGCGGACTGGGCCCGATGGGCGCGGGCGAGCGCCAGGGGACCCGCGCCCAGCTCGGCCTGCAGCACGCGGGTGAGGTGGCGCGGCGTGTACCCGAGGTGAGCCGCGAGACCCGGAACGCCGTCGCGCTCGACGACGCCGTCTGCGATCAGGCGCATCGCCCTGGCGGCGAGATCCTCGCGGATGTTCCACTCCGGGGAGCCGGGCACGGCGTCGGGGAGACAGCGTTTGCAGGCGCGCAGGCCGGCCTCGTGCGCGGCCGCAGCGGTGAGGAAGAATGACACGTTCTTGCGCTGCGGCGTCATGGCCGGGCAGCTCGGTCGGCAGTAGATGCCCGTGGAGTGCACCCCGGTGATGAACTGGCCGTCGAACCGGGCGTCTCGCGAGCTCATCGCCCTGTAGCGCTGTTCGAACAGCGTGTCGACGGCAGCGGGTGGTGCGTTCATCCCTCCAGCGTCGCACGTTCGGGAGGCATCCGTCAGCGGATTTCGGACATGGGTGTCATCGCGGCCCGAGGCCCGCCCTGCCGCGGTCCGAGCCCTGCCGGCGGCGGTGCGCAGCGAACGATCGGCGAGGCGGCGTCAAGGGGCAGCGCCCTCCCGTGCCCGTCGCTAGCCTGAGAATCATGAGCGACGACGGATTCGTGAAGAAGGCAACAGCCTGGGCACTCGGCACGAAGCCGGTGCGCGCCATCCTGCTGTACCAGGAGCACCACGGACCGATGCTCGCAGACAGCGTCACGTACCGCGTGCTGTTCTCGGTCTTCGCCGGCGTCTTCCTCGGCTTCGCCATCGCCGGCCTCTGGCTCGCCGGCAATGACGGGGCCATGAACGCCCTCATCGCCGCCGTCAACAGCACGATTCCTGGCCTCATCGGCGAGGGCAACCTCATCGACCCGGCCGATCTGGTGCAACCGCTGACCTTCGGGATCGCCGGCATCCTGGCGCTGGTCGGCCTGGTGGGCACGGCCATCGGTGCGATCGGATCGCTGCAGACGGCTTTCCGCAACATCGCCGACCAGCCGAACGACCCGACCTTCTTCCTCTGGATCCTGCTGCGCAACCTCGTCCTCGCCATCGGCTTCGGCGCAGCCCTCCTGGCCGCCGCAGCCGTCACCTACTTCAGCACGGCCGCCCTCGAGACGGTGTTCTCCTGGGCGGGGGCATCCTGGCTCACGGATGCCGCGGCCCGAGCCATCAGCATCCTCGTCATCTTCGCGATCGACACGCTCGTGGTGGCCGTGATGTTCCGACTGCTCTCCGGCCTGCGCCCGGACGCCCGATCGCTCTGGAGCGGCGCCATCCTCGGCGGAGTCGGCCTCACCGTGCTGCAGGTGCTCTCCAGCCTGTTCGTCGGCGGCGCGGGCAGCAACCCGCTACTGGCCTCCTTCGGATCGATCATCGCCCTGCTGCTGTGGCTCAACTTCTCGAGCCAGGTCATCCTCATCGCCGGCGCCTACATCGTCACCGGCGTCGAGGAGAAGCAGAATCGCCTGCGGGTCCGATATGGAGCGGGCACCTTCGAGACCCGGCGCGTGCAGCGCGCCGAGAACGCGGTGGAGGCGGCCGCGAGCGAACTCGAGGTCGCCAGGGAGGCCGCACGCAAGGCCGCTGCGCCGAAGCCACCCAAGGGGAAGAAGAAGTCGAAGAAGGACGAGAAGGCACCGGCCTCGGTGTCGTGAGCCGCGGCATCCGTGCTCGTCGAGGTCCGTCGTCGAGGTCTGTCGTCCTAGGCTGATCGCATGGCCACGATCGACCTGCTGCGCGCAGCTCTGGGAGACCCGCAGGGTGAGCACACGGTGGTCACGGATGACGCTGTGCTCGCTGCGGCCCGTGCCGACAGGTCGGGATTCGTCGCCGCCGAGACGGCGCTCGCCGTCGTCTACGCGGCATCGATCGACGCCGTGCAGGCCACTCTGCGCTTCGCCAGCGAGCACTCCATTCCCGTGGTGCCGCGCGGCGCCGGAACGGGACTCGCCGGCGGAGCCATCGGCAGCGCCGGGGCGATCGTGCTCGATGTCTCGCGCATGAACCGCATCCTCGAGATCGATGCCGAGAACGAGCTCGCGGTCGTCGAGCCCGGTGTGATCAACGATGCCCTCAACGCCGCTGCCACCCCGCTCGGCCTCTGGTTCGCGCCGGACCCGGCCTCGAAGGCCATCTCATCGGTCGGCGGCAACATCGCCACGAATGCCGGCGGACTGCTCTGCGCCAAGTACGGCGTCACGCGCGAAGCCGTCCTCGGGCTCGCGGTGGTGCTCGCCGACGGGCGGCTCATCCGCACGGGCCATCGCACGGTCAAAGGCGTGACCGGGTACGACCTCACGGCGTTGTTCACCGGATCGGAGGGAACCCTCGGCGTCATCGTCGAGGCGACGGTGCGACTGCGTCCGCTGCCCGATGGCGCACCCGTCACGCTCGGGGTGTTCTTCCCCGACGTGGCGGCGGCCGCGGCGGCAGCGGCATCCGTCACA
The DNA here is from genome assembly GCF_001425325.1 of Leifsonia sp. Root1293. Taxonomy (NCBI): domain Bacteria; kingdom Bacillati; phylum Actinomycetota; class Actinomycetes; order Micrococcales; family Microbacteriaceae; genus Leifsonia; species Leifsonia sp. Root1293. The sequence goes on from NZ_LMEH01000001.1 coordinate 370,250, forward strand.
GCAGCCAGACTGCGCCCGGCCGTCATGGAGCTCATCGATCCCGTCGCCCTGGCGTTCATCAGGGCACACCTCGGGTCTGAGGCCTTCGTCGGCACGCCGCTCGACGGCTCGCCGCTCGATAGCGCGACGGGAGGAGCCGCTGATGCCCCGGCATTCCTGCTGGTGCAGTTCGACGGCCCGGCCGCCGCCGCGGAGGCCGAGGCGGCGCTTCCCGTGCTCGTGGCCGCTGGAGGAGCGGCCCAGCTCGCTGCCGATGCCGCGGCAGGGGAGCGACTCCTGGCCATCCGGCGCGCCTTCCACGCGTCTGTGGCAGCCGGCGGCGAGGTTCTCATCGAAGACGTCTCGGTGCCCAGATCCCGCATGGCCGAGATGTTCGTGACCATCGCCGAGATCGGCGACCGCCATGGACTCGCCATACCGACTGTCGCGCATGCTGGCGACGGCAACCTGCATCCGAACTTCATCTACGCGGGCGACTCGGTTCCGGATGCCGTCTGGCAGGCAGCCGACGAGCTGTTCCGGGCAGCGCTGGCGCTGGGCGGCACCCTCACCGGGGAACACGGCGTCGGCCTGTTGAAGCGGCGCTGGCTGGCAGACGAGCTGGGCGACGACTCCTACGGCCTGCAGCGCGAGCTCAAGCGCGTCTTCGACCCCCAGGGAATCCTCAACCCGGGCAAGGTCTTCGCCGAGTAGGAAGCGGCAGCCACGTCGACAGGGCGCCGCACACAAGAAAATCTCGTCGTCCGGTGGTGCGGCAGTGCCTGCGACTCGACCGGCCGACGAGATTGGCCTGGGTCCAGCATGCCGTGCCGCGGCGTTCGCCGCAAGGGAAACCGACGTGCAATCGACGAACGGATCGGGTTGGATGGGGACATGACCGATCTGAACAGCAAGCCAGAAGTCGACTTCCCGGAGGGCCCGGCGCCCGAGACGCTCGTCATCGAGGACATCGTCGTCGGAGACGGCGCAGAGGCTCAGGCCTCCTCGACCGTCGACGTGCACTACCTCGGAGTGGAGTACGAGACGGGCGATGAGTTCGACTCCTCGTGGAACCGGGGCGAGTCCATCAACTTCCCGCTCAACCGTCTCATCGCGGGCTGGCAGGAGGGCATCCCCGGCATGAAGGTCGGCGGACGCCGCAAGCTCGTCGTGCCGCCCCACCAGGCCTACGGCCCTGCAGGCGGAGGACACCAGCTCTCCGGCAAGACCCTCGTCTTCATCATCGACCTCAAGGGCGTCAGCTAGATCTCTACCCTCCCGCTGGTCGAGTAGCGACCGTACCCCCACCCGCTGGTCGAGTAGCGACCGAACCCCCACCCGCTGGTCGAGTAGCGACCGAACCCCCACCCGCTGGTCGAGGAGCGACCGAGCCCCCACCCGCTGGTCGAGTAGCGACCGAGCGCAGCGAGGACGCGTATCGAGACCATCGTCGGAGCAGCGTCTGTTCTCGGCGGGTCTCGATACGGCTGCTCGCTTCGCTCGCTGCCTACTAGACCAGCGGGTGCCGCTCGCTGCCTACTCGACCAGCGGGCGGGAAGGTGCCGGCGCCAGCTCCGGCGGCGCCTCGGCGATCGCGTCGACGATGGCCAGCACCCGCACGTCCGCGAGGATGCGGAAGTGCCCGAGGAACGGCATCCGGATGTTCCGGTGCGCGCCCGGAAGCAGACTCCCGTCCGGCACCACGGGGTCGACGGTGCTGAAGATCGATGTGATGCGCTCGTTGATGTCGAGGATGGTGGCGAAACGTCTGAGCAGGGCATCCGTCGGCGAGAACTCGCGCAGCTCGCGCCGGATCGCGTACCGCGCGTAGGCCGAACCCGCGAACGGCGTGTTGATGGCCACCAGGTGCGCGACGCGCACCGGCCCCCCGGTCGCCTGGGCCGCAGCGTCGTCGATGAGCACCTGCTTTCCGATCAGGCCGCCCTTGCTGTGCGCGACGATCACGACGTCGCGCAGATCGCGCTCCTCGAGCATGCGCGCCACCAGGGCCGCCGAGTCCGTGATCACGTCACGGTTGTGGCGCAGCTCGGGCACCACGTGCACGGGATGCCCGCTGGCCGAGAGTCGCTCGACGAGGGGCAGCATGAAGCGCCAGTCCTCGTAGATGCCGGGCAGGATCATCACCGGGCGCTTCGTTCCGGTGAGATAGGCGTCGGGCTTCGCCGCAGACCGCAGCACGTCGTACTGCCTGCGCGCCACGTAGGCGTAGTCGTGCACGAGGTCGGAGAGCAGCTTGAGCGGATTCATCAGGCCTCCGCCTGGCTCTCGAGCCGTGCGCCTCGGTCGGCGCCGGCCTCCCTGGTGTCATCGACGCCGCTCGCGATTCCGGCGAAGCGCACGATGATGGCCGCGGGGGTCGCGGCGTCGACGTACATGCCCACGTGCGCCCGGCCGGGAAGCGTGTGGTGAGAGCCGTTCGGCACCGCAGCGGCGATGCTGCGGTTCCATGCCTCGGAGCAGATGGGGTCGTGCTCGCCGCGCATCGCGAGCACCGGCATCCGCAGGTCGGCAGCTCGCTCGAGCATCGGGTAGGCCACCATGACCGGAGCCTGCTTGAGCATCCATCGTGGTCCGCACTTGAGGTAGTCCGAGGCCACGATCCAGTTGACGTCTGGACGCTCGCGCAGGCTGTCCTGCGCGAGCCGGAGCATCTGCTGCGGAAGCGACTTCTCGGAAGGGTTGGTGACCGAGCCGATGAGCACGACGTGGCCAACGGCAGCAGGGTGCTGCAGAGCGGCCTCGACGACGACCTGCGTTCCCATGGAGTGGCCGACGAGCACGGCATCCGTGATTCCGGATGCCTCCAGCCACCGGGCGACGAGTGAGCCGTAGCGTTCCATCGGCAGTGGGTCGCGCGGCTCCGGCGCGTCTCCCATGCCGGGGAGCTCCAGTACGAAGACCGGGCCACGGGTGAGCAGTGCCGCCGCCAGAGGGCCGAAGTAGCGTGACGCGACGCCGATGCCGGGCACGAGCACGAACGGGCGCCCCGTCGTGGTGACCGACTCCTTCACCACGAGCGTGATGCCGTCATCGGTGAAGGTCGTCGCGCGCGTCAGCGGCGGTTGCGCGCGCCGGATGCGCGAGCGCGGCGGCCTGGGCATGCGTCGGGTCCCCTCACTGGACGCCATCATCGCGGCATCCGCCCTCAGGCTAGACCCACGGGACGGGCGGCCGTCGAGGGTTGACTCGCCGACCCTGATGAGTCAGTGCGACGCTCGCGAGTCGGGTGCCGGATGCTGCTCGGCCGCTGCGTGCGAATCCGACACCGCCGGCCGTTCGGGCGCTGCTGCGGAGTTCGCGGTCCTCACCCTGTCGACGAGTTCGCGCCACGGCCCCTGCAGCTGCTGCTCGGCCAGCGTGGCCTCGCGCTCAGGGGGGTCGGTCGCCGGCGGTCGGGAGGCCGTGTCGGGAGCGACCGGAGCACCGGCCTGGCGCTCGTAGCGGATGATGTAGACGAAGCGATCGGGCTGCGGCGGCTGCGGCGGGACGTCGTCCCACGGGAGTTCTGCGAGCAGCACGAGCCAGTCGGCGGCATCGGGCTGCTCATCGATGAGCACGCTCCACGTTCGGCGGAGGCCGCCGAAGCCGCCGGATCGGGTGACGATCACGAGCATGCTGGCGATGCTACTCCGGTCATCCCTCGCTGAGGGCCGAGCGAAGCGACCGCCCGAAGCGACCCCATCCCGCTCGCTGAGGGCCGAGCGGAGCGACCGCCCGAAGCGACCCCATCCCGCTCGCTGAGGGCCGAGCGGAGCGACCGCCCGAAGGGTCTGCCCGAGGTATCGCAGGGGAGCGGCCTACTTGTCGGCCACCACGCCCACGGCGAGCCAGGCGGCGCGCACGGCGTCGGTCTCGGCTGCGTCGTCGCCATAGCGCCGAGCCGCTGCATCCGTCGTCACCTTCGCGAAGCGGGAGAAGTCGGCGCGGGCGGCGAGGTCGTCTCCGGTGAGGGCGTCGTACCAGATCTGGCCGGCCTTCTCCCAGGCCGCGCCGCCGATGGCCGTTGCGACGAGATAGAACGCGTGGTTGGGGATGCCCGAGTTGATGTGCACCCCGCCGCTGTCCGCCGTGGTGTTGTCGTAGTCGCGCATGTGCGACGGCTGCGGGTCTTTTCCGAGCACGTCATCGTCGTACGCCGTTCCCGGCGCCTTCAGTGAGCGCAGCGCGATGCCCTGCACCTCGTCGGTGAAGAGCCCCTCGCCGATGAGCCAGCTGGCCTGCTCCGCCGTCTGGCGCTTGGCGAACTGGGCGACGAGAGAGCCGAAGACGTCGCTGACCGATTCGTTGAGCGCTCCGGACTGGCCCTCGTAGACCAGGTTCGCCGTGAACTGGGTGACACCGTGGGTGAGCTCGTGCCCGATCACGTCGAGTGCGATCGTGAACCGCGTGAAGACCTCGCCGTCGCCGTCGCCGAACACCATCCGCTCGCCGTCCCAGAACGCGTTGTCGTACTGATCGCCGTAGTGCACCGTGGCGTCGAGGGGCAGGCCCTTGCCGTCGATCGAATCGCGCGCGAAGACATCCCAGAACAGTTCGTAGGTGGCGCCGAGGCCGTCGTAGGCCTCGTTCACGCTCACATCGGCTGTCGCCGGCTCGCCCTCGCGGCGCACGACCTCGCCCGGAAGGGTCTCCCGCCCCTGCGCGTCGGAGATCGTGCGCTGGGGCAGCCCAGGCGTCGCCGACCGCTGTCGAGCCGACCTGGGCTGCGGATTGCGGGTGAGGGGGTTCGGCTCGTCGAAGCGCACGCCGTCGCGCACGAGAGAGATCTTCGCGGCCTGCGATGCGTTCTGGAAGCGCGGGTCGTCGGTGGCGGCGATGGCCGCGAGCAGGTACGGCGGCACGATGGAGTGATGCCGCCGAGTGCCGGCGCCGTCGCGCTCGCCGGGGTCACCGGTGTGGATTCCGACGGCACAGCGGCCCTCGGCATCCGTCGTCGCATGCGAACGGATGCAGTCGTGTGTGTCGTTCCCCCGGATCATGCTGCGAGCCTAACCCGGCCCTCGGACAGGGGAGGGGCACGAGCGGATCGCCGCGTTTCGTAGACTCTCCCCATGCCGAGCATCGCCGCCAGCACCACGGACGCACCCGCTCTTCCGCGCCTGTCGTGGAAGCTGGTGCCGACGCTGTTCGTCTGCGCAGCCGCCGTGATGCTCTTCGGCGTGCAGATCATCTGGATCGGCTACGCGCTGCTCGCCGTGGGGCTGATCATCGCCGCCGTCGTCGATCGATCGCTGCTGCGCGACCTCGCCCTCATCGCCGCAGGGCTGGTCATCATCTCGACGATCTCGCTCGCCGCCGACATCAGCTACATCAACATGGTGCGCATGGGCACGGTGCTCGCCCTCGCCGTGGCCGTTCCCTACCTGGTCTCGCGCTACGTCTACCGTGAGCGGGCCATCAGGTTCCCGTGGCGCGGAGGGGGCCGGTGGACTCGGGCGCAGTGGTTCTACCTGATCCTCGTGCTGGTGCTCGGCTGGACCATTCTCCCGTTCTACTTCATCACGTCGGGGGTGTACACGAACTGGCCGACCGTGACGGAACCGGATGCGATCGCCAGGCTCCTCGTCGGAGTGAACGCGGTCGGCATCTGGGACGAGCTGTTCTTCATCTGCGTGGTGTTCACGCTCCTGCGCCGGCACTTCCCCAACTGGCAGGCGAACCTGCTGCAGGCCGTCATCTTCGTGTCGTTCCTGTGGGAGCTCGGCTACCAGAGCTGGGGTCCGCTGCTCACCTTCCCGTTCGCGCTGCTGCAGGGCTACACCTTCTCCCTGACCCGCTCCCTGGGCTACGTCATCACGGTGCACCTGCTCTTCGACCTCGTCGTCTTCCTGGTCATCGTGCACGCGCACAACCCGGGAGCGCTGCCGATCTTCCTGCTTTGACCTGACTGTCGTGCTGCCGCCGTCCTGCCGCCGCCGTTCTGCCGCCGGTGGCGTCCGCCGGCGCGTTCACAGGATCAGGACGCGGCTGAGCGCCGTGATGGGGTCTTCCTCGCCACCGTCCTGTAAACGGATGCCTGCACGGCGGCGGTACGGATGCGGCAGCCGGCGTCGCGAGGGCGGCCGCGGGTCGGGCGGCATCCGTTCGCCCCGCGTTCACCCCGCGTTCGCGGGCGCCCGCCAGTCTGATCCGGGCCGCGCGTGCGGCCACTTCCACGCGTGCGAAGGGCAGACACGAATGCGAACGACCTGGCGGGCTGCGACTGCGGCCCTGCTCACCTCCCTGGTGCTGGCGGCACCTCTCACGGCGGCGCTCGGTCAGGCCGATGCTGCCGCAGCGGCTCCGACCGCGACCGAGCTGCGCATCAACGAGGTGGAGTCCGACGGCGGAACCCCCGGCGACTGGATCGAGCTCGCGAACCCGAGCGCGGCATCTGTCGACGCCTCCGGCCTCGTGCTCAAGGACAACGACGACACCCACGCCTTCGTCATCCCGAGCGGTTCGACCATCGCGGCCGGCGGCTTCCTCGCGCTCGACGTCGACCCGTCGTTCGGTCTCGGCAAGGCCGACTCCGCACGCCTCTTCACGGCCGACGGCGTGCTCATCGACTCCTACACCTGGGCCGCCCACGCCGTCGGAACCACCTACGGACGATGCGCCGACGCGACGGGTGACTTCACCACGACGGCGTCGGTCACGAAGGGAGCCGCCAACGACTGCGGCGCCGGAACGCCGACGCCCACCCCGACGCCGACTCCGACGCCCACCCCGACGCCCACCCCGACGACTCCGCCGGCGGAGGCATCCGCCCTGCGCATCAACGAGATCGAATCGAACCCCGACGACTGGGTGGAGTTCATCAACACCTCGGATGCCGCGCTCGATGCCTCCGGCTACAGGTTCAAGGACGGCGACGACGCGCACGACTTCTTCGTAATCCCCGACGGATCGGTGATCGCGGCTCACGGGTTGCTCGTGGTCGACGCTCTTCCCTGGGGCCTGGGCGCCCCCGAGACCGCTCGCCTCTACGCTCCCGACGGCACCACGCTCGTCGACAGCCACTCCTGGACGAACCACGCCGCCGCCAGCCTCGGCCGCTGCCCCGACGGGAGCGGCGCCATCGTCGCCACCTCGTCCGTCACCAAGGGCGCCGTGAACGACTGCAGTGTCGCCGTGCGCATCAACGAGGTCGAATCGAGCGGAGTCGACGGCGACTGGATCGAGCTGCGCAACATCGGAGCTCCGGCGGACATCTCGGGCCTCGTGCTCACCGACAACGACCCGAGCCACGAGCTCGTCATTCCGGCGGGAACCCTGCTTCCTGCCAACGGCTACGTCTCCTTCGCGACGGAGCCCTCCTTCGGACTCGGCGGCGCAGACTCGGCGAGGCTGCTCTCCGCCGACCGCGGCACCGTCATCGACTCCTACAGCTGGACCACCCACGCCCCCACGAGCTACGGACGCTGCCCCGATGGCACCGGCGAGTTCATCACGACCGCTGACCCCACGCGCGATGTAGCCAACTCCTGTGTCGTGAGCGCGCCCGTCGACGCCTGGCCGGGCGGAGCATCCGTCACCACGGCGGATGTCGTAGGCGTGCTCGGCGGCAACATGAGCGGACTCGTGCACGAGCAGACCGGTTCCGCCGCCTCGGCCGGCACTCTCTGGGCCGCGAAGAACGGCCCCGGAGCGCTCTACAACCTCGCCTGGGACGGCAGCGTCTGGGCTCCGATCACGACCGACGGCTGGTCCGGCGGCAAGGCCCTGCACTACCCGGACGGTACCGGCGACGTCGATGCCGAAGGCGTCACGATCACGGGGGCCGGAGCATCCGGTGGCGTGTTCGTCGCCTCGGAGCGCAACAACGCGAGCAACGCCGTCAGCCGCCTCTCGGTTCTCAAGTACGACGTGTCCGGAAGCGCGACCTCTCTCACCGCGACGCACGAGTGGAACCTCACCGCCGACCTGCCCGCCGTCGGCGCCAATGCCGGCTTCGAGGCGGTGACGTGGGTTCCGGATGCGTGGCTCACGGCGCGCGGACTGCTCGATCAGAGCACCGGCGCACTGTACGACCCCGCGCGTTACCCCGACCACACGGGCGGCCTGTTCCTCGTCGGCGTCGAGACGGCCGGAGCGGTCTACGCCTACGCCCTCGACCAGACCACGGGAGCATTCACGCGAGTCGCATCGTTCGCGAGCGGCCTGACCAGCGTCATGGAGCTCGGCTTCGACGCCGAGAAGAGCGCGGTGTGGGCGGTCTGCGACGACACCTGCCAGGGGCGCAGCATCCTGCTCGACATCGCGCAGTCTGGCGTCGACGACGGCAGGTTCGTGGGCGTCGCAGCCTACGAGCGACCGGCGGGCATGCCGAACCTCAACAACGAGGGCTTCGTCGTGATGCCCCAGTCGCAGTGCGTGAACGGATCCAAGCCGGTCTACTACGCCGACGATGCGGCGACAGATGGCCACGCGCTGCGCGCTGGCACCATCGACTGCACGGTGCTGCCGGTCGACCCGACCGATCCGACGGATCCGACCGATCCGACTGATCCGACCGATCCCACGGGTCCGACCGATCCGACCGACCCAACGGACCCGACGGATCCCACGGATCCCACGGATCCCACGGATCCCACTGACCCGGTGACGCCGGGCGTCCCGACCCCGATCCCCGGTGACCAGCTCACCGAGGCGAACCGCGGATCGGTGTCCACGGCATCCGGAGCGCTCGCAGGACAGCGCTTCACGGTGTCGGTCGGCACGGAGCACGCGGGGGAGAAGGTCGACGTCTGGCTGTACTCGACGCCGCGGCACGTCGGGCGTATCCAGGTCGGCGTCGCGGGAACCGTGACCATCACGATCCCCGTCGACACCGTGGCCGGCGCGCATCGCATCGCCGTGACGGACGCGAACGGTGAGCTCATCGGCTGGACCGACATCACGATCACGGCGGCCGCTGTGGCCGACGGTTCAGGCGATCCGGATGCCGCGACTCCGAGCACGCTGGCCTCGACGGGATCCGACGCCGGGGGAGCAGCGATGCTCGCCGGCGCCCTGCTGTCGATCGGTGTCGCGCTGCTCGTCGTCCGACGGCGTCGGGCCGCCTTCCGCCCCCTGGTCGAGTAGCGACCGCCTTCCGCCCGCCGGTCGAGTAGCGGCCGAGCGCAGCGAGGACGCGTATCGAGACCACGTTCCGCTGGTCGAGTAGCGACTGAGCGCAGCGAGGACGCGTATCGAGACCACCATCACGAGCGACCCTGCTCCCGATGGCGGTGGTCTCGATACGCCGGCTCCTTCGTCGCGGGCTACTCGACCAGCGGCGGCTCGGCGACTCGAGCACCTGCGGCGCGGCCAACCAGACGAGCGACACCGCTCACTGTCGATACGCTGGGGAGACATTCTCGAAGGGACCCCCATGAAGGACTATGCGTTCGCCGGAGCCGAATCCATCAATCGAGCGATCGGGATCCTCGTGGCCCTCGACCAGGTGCAGGTGAACGCGATGGACGAGCTCGCGATCGACAGCGCCATCGACGAGTGCGAGCAGGAATACGAGAAGGCCGTCGCCGATCCGAGCTACGTTCCGAGCAAGGACTTCATCGTGCGTCTAGACAACTACCTTGCCCTCGGCGACCGTCGATAGCTGCTCGGCGGCCCTCGGCAGCGGCAGTGCCGTTCATCGCGATCGCCGCTGCACTCTCCTCACCGTGTCGGTCGAGCCGGCGGTGCTCTGGTAGACTCTTCAGGTTGCCGTCAGAACGGCCGCGGATAAAGAGAGCTCGGGCATTCGGCCACGGGCACCGCGCAATGAAGAGATAAGGGGATCAACCTATGGCACTGGATGCAGACGTCAAGAAGGCGATCATCGAAGAGTACGCAACCCACCCCGGTGACACCGGATCCCCCGAGGTCCAGATCGCTCTGATGACCAAGCGGATCAAGGATCTCACCGAGCACCTCAAGGAGCACAAGCACGACCACCACTCGCGTCGTGGACTGCTTCTCCTGGTGGGCCAGCGTCGCCGTCTGCTCGGATACCTCTCCGACGTGGACATCACGCGCTACCGCACGCTCATCGAGCGTCTCGGACTGCGCCGCTAGGCAACTCTTCGCTGACAACGCGAACTTCTTGCGAACGGGCCGTCACCTTCGGGTGGCGGCCCGTTCGTCATGTCCGGGGTGCGGATGCCGCCCCCTCGGTGCCCGGCGCCGAGTGTCTGCAGGCGTCCCTAAACTCGAGCCATGCGCTTCGGAATCGTCATTCTGCCCCAACACGACTGGCCGGAGGCCGTCCGCTACTGGCGCGGCGCCGAAGAGCTCGGCTTCGACCACGCCTGGACCTATGACCACCTGTCCTGGCGTGGACTCGCGGGCGAACGCTGGCACGCGACGGTCCCCACCCTCACCGCCGCGGCGATGGTCACCGAGCGCATCCGGCTCGGAACTTTCGTCGCCTCACCCAACTTCAGGCATCCGGTGCCCTTCGCCAAAGACATCGCCACTGTCGACCAGATCTCGGCCGGGCGCGTCATCCTCGGCCTCGGATCGGGCGGAACGGGCTTCGACGCCTTCGTGCTCGGCCAGGCCGGGCTGCTCCCGCGTGAGCGCTACGAGCGCTTCGCCGAGTTCACCGAGGCGCTCGACACCCTGCTGCGGTTCGAGCCGCTGACGCCCGCCGTCGCCGATGCCCCCATCGACGGCTCCATGCCGGCCGACGACGTCATCGACCCCGCCGTGGCCGAACCGGGAACGGCGGGCATCTCCTTCTCGGGCGGCTGGTACACGGCCGTCGACGCCCGCATGGTCGGCGGACCGGCGCAGGAGCCGCGGATGCCGTTCCTCGTCGCAGCCGATGGTCCGCGGGCGCTCAGGCTGGCGGCCAGGTTCGGCCAGGGCTGGGTGACCACCGGGGGAGACGCCGACACGATCGAGCTGTGGTGGGGGCGACTCCGCGAGCTCTCGGACCGGCTTGCCGTCGCGTGCGAGGAGGAAGGGCGAGACCCGGCATCCATCGACCGGTCGCTGCTGTTCGACTCGCAGACGAAGTTCGCGCTCGAGAGCGTCGACGCCTTCGAGGACGCCGTCGGGCGCGCGTCGGAGCTGGGCTTCACCGACTTCATGACGCACTGGCCACGGGAGAACGGGCTCTACGCCGGCTCCGAGGCTGTTCTCGAGGAGGTCGCCTCGCGGCTCGATCGCTGGCGCTGACCGGCCCGCGCGGGGCCCACCGTCATCCGCGATACCGTTGAGGGCGTGTCTGAACCCCGCAACAAGTCGCTGCTCCACTGGGAGCCGTTCGCCTACATCCTGCTGATCGTGCTCGTGGTGCTGGCCGGGTCGCTCGATCCCCAGGGGGCTCCGGTCGCGTTCTGGATCGCGGCCGTGTTCGCCGCGGCGGCGACGGTGTTCTTCCTGGTGGCGTTCGTGTCGTACGGGCGACGGTCGCGGCTGAATCCAGACCCCGCCGGCAACCTGCGCAGCCTCGCCGACATCACCATCGTGCCGGCGGAGCACGTCCCGTCAGAGACCAACCCGACCGTGACGGTGGCCGACGCGGGCAGGCACCAGTCGGCCATCGACATCGTGCGCTCGCGTGGCGGTGAGGCGGTGCGGGCAGTGCTGGTGCCGCGGGCCAGCCGCTGGTTGTCCCGGCGCTACCGCATCGGCGTTCAGCTGCTGGCTGCCGGCGAGATCCGCCATGCGGGCTTCCTGCCCGATGCCGCCGACGAGCGCTGGCGCGACCAGCTTGGTGCGCTCCGAGACGATGGCCGCTACGTCGAGGTTCCCGCCGTCATCCTCGGATCCCAGCAGCCGTTCAGCGTCGACCTCGACGTGAGCGGTCTCCCGGCGGCCCTCGGCGAGTAGGCGCTTCCCGGGGAACCACAAAGCGAGGAGATTCTCCGGCAAGCGGCGATCCGGTGTGCGAATCACGCCTCAGACGGAGAATCTCCTCGCTTTCCAGGTGGGGGCGAAGGAGCGGCCGGGCTCAGGCCTCGGGGTTCTGCGCCTCCTGCAGAGCCTTCTCCTCGGCGGCGATCTGCTCGTGCACCGCGGTCATGTCGAGGCCGCGCACCTGCTCGATGAGGTCGTCGAGCGTTGCCGGGGGCAGTGCGCCGGCCTGCGAGAAGACTCCGACGCCGTCCTTGAACGCCATCAGCGTGGGGATGGACTGGATGCCCATGCCGCCCGCGATCTCGCGCTCCGCCTCGGTGTCGACCTTGGCGAAGGTGATGTCGGTGTGCTTCTCGGATGCCGCCTCGAAGGTCGGTCCGAACTGGCGGCAGGGGCCGCACCACTCGGCCCAGTAGTCGATCAGCACGATGCCGCCATCGGTGATGGTCTTCTCGAAGGTGTCCATGGTCAGGTTGACGGTAGCCATGCCCTCAAGTTTACCGGCGGTTTCCGGCGCATCCAGGGGCCGGGAAGCGTCAGTCGAACAGCCGTCGGAACACGTTCGTGTCCGCCAGGTCGACCAGCTCGTCCGCGCGGCCCGACATGATCGTGCGGAGGGCGTAGAGGGTGAAGCCCTTGGCCTGCGCCGCGGTGATGGTCGGCGGGATCGACAGCTCCTGACGGGCCGTCACGACGTCGACGAGCGCTGGCCCGTCGTGCGCGAAGGCGGCGCGCAGAGCTGCTTCGAGGTCGTCCGGCTTCTCCACCCGCTGCCCGTGGATGCCGACGGCGTTCGCCACGTCGGCGAAGTTCGGGTTTTCGAGCCCGGTGCCGAAGTTCACGAAGCCCGCTGCCTTCATCTCCAGTTCGACGAAGTTCAGCGAGGAGTTGTTGAAGACGATGATCTTCACCGGAAGCTTGTTCTGTCGGAGCGTGAGCAGCTCTCCGAGCAGCATCGCCAGCCCGCCGTCGCCCGACAACGCGATCACCTGGCGCCCGCGATCGATCGACTGCACGCCGATCGCGTGCGGCAGCGCATTGGCCATGGTGCCGTGCGCGAACGACCCGATGAGCCGGCGCTTCCCGTTCATCTTCAGGTAGCGAGCCGCCCAGACGACGGGGGATCCGACATCCGGGATGAACACGGCGTCCTCGCTCGCCAGGTCGCTCACCAACCTGGCGACGTACTGCGGATGGATCGGCTCACGGTTCCGGTCGTTGGTCGCCAGGTCGTCGAGCCCCTTCCTGGTCTTCGCGTAGTGCGCCGTGGACGAGTCGAGGTGCTTCGAGCTGGTCTTCGCCTCGAGCAACGGGAGCAGGGCGTCGACGGTGTCTGCGACGGTTCCGACGAGGCCCACGTCGATGGGGGTGCGCCGTCCGAGCTGCTCTCCGCGGATGTCGACCTGCACGATCTTCGCCTTGCCCGGGTAGAACTGCGGATACGGGAAGTCGGTGCCGAGCATGAGCAGGGCGTCGCAGCTCTCCATCGCCCGGTAGCCAGAGGCGAATCCGAGCAGTCCTGTCATGCCCACGTCGTAGGGATTGTCGTACTCGATGAACTCCTTGCCGCGCATGGCGTGCACGACCGGAGCCCGCAGTCTCTCCGCGATGGCGAGGAGCTGCGGGTGGGCGCCTTCGACACCGGCGCCTCCGAGGATCGTCACCTTCCTGGCGGTGTTCAAGACCTCGGCGGCGGATGCGAGGGACTCCTCGGTGGGCAGCATCCGTCGGGGAATGGTGCGGATGGGCGCCGACGGGCGGCGTCCGGCATCCTGCTGCAGGAAGATCTCGCCGGGGACGACGACCACGGCGACGCCCCGCCGTTCGAGAGCCGTGCGCATGGCGATCTCGAGCACTCGGGGAAGCTGCTCCGGCACGCTCACGAGCTCCGTGTAGACGCTGCACTCGCGGAACAGGTCCTGCGGATGCGTCTCCTGGAAGTAGGTGCTGCCGATCTCGGATGCCGGTATCTGCGCCGCGATGGCCAGTACGGGAACGCGCGAGCGGTTGGCGTCGTACAGCCCGTTGATGAGGTGCAGGTTGCCCGGGCCGCAGCTGCCGGCGCAGACGGCCAGTTCGCCGGTGATCGCGGCCTCGGCCGCAGCGGCGAAGGCTGCCGCCTCCTCATGGCGAACATGCTGCCAGGCGACGGTGCCGGCACGCCGCAGTGCGTCGGTGAAGCCGTTGAGCGAGTCTCCCGGGAGCCCGTAGACCCGCTCGACTCCTGCATCCTGGATGATCTTCACCATGGTGTCGGCGATTGTCGGCATGAGACCCCTTTCGAAGGCGACGGTGCCTCAGACGCTACGCGTCGTCGCGTCGCGGGAACAGGGCCAACGCCTACGGGAATAGATTTCCCCGAGGTACGGTTTGATCCGATGTACATGCAAATGCATGGAAAAGAAGTCGAGAAGAAGGCCAGGAGGCCACGAAATGCAATTCGGAATCTTCACGGTGAGCGACGTCACCCAGGACCCCACCACGGGACGCACCCCGACCGAGGGCGAGCGCATCAAGGCGATCGTGGAGATCGCCAAGAAGACCGAAGAGGTCGGGATGGACGTCTTCGCGCTCGGCGAGCACCACAACCCGCCGTTCTTCTCCTCGTCGCCCACGACGACACTCGCCTACATCGCGGCGCAGACCGAGACCCTCCTGCTCTCCACGGCCACGACCCTCATCACGACGAACGACCCGGTGAAGATCGCCGAGGACTACGCGATGCTCCAGCACCTGGCCGACGGTCGCGTCGACCTCACCATGGGCCGCGGCAACACCGGACCCGTCTACCCCTGGTTCGGCAAGGACATCCGCGACGGCATCGACCTCGCCCTCGAGAACTACGCCCTGCTGCAGAAGCTGTGGCGCGAGGACTTCGTCGACTGGCAGGGCAAGTACCGCACCCCGCTGCAGGGCTTTCAGTCCACGCCGCGCCCCCTCGACGGCGTCGCGCCGTTCGTCTGGCACGGCAGCATCCGCTCGCCCGAGATCGCCGAGCAGGCCGCGTTCTACGGTGACGGCTTCTTCGCCAACAACATCTTCTGGCCGAAGGAGCACTACATGCGCCTCATCGCGCTGTACCGTCAGCGCTTCGAGCACTACGGCCACGGCAGCGCGGACCAGGCGATCGTGGGCCTCGGCGGACAGGTCTTCATGGCGAAGAACTCGCAGGACGCGGTCGACCAGTTCCGCCCCTACTTCGACAACGCCCCGGTGTACGGCCACGGACCGAGCCTCGAGGAGTTCACGGAGATGACGCCCCTCACCGTCGGCAGCCCCCAGCAGGTCATCGACCGCTACATGGCCATGCGCGAGTACTACGGCGACTACCAGCGCCAGCTGTTCCTCATGGACCACGCCGGCCTGCCGCTGAAGACCGTGCTCGAGCAGCTCGAGATCCTGGGCGGCGAAGTGGTGCCGGTGCTCCGCAAGGAGCTCGACGCCAAGCGCCCGGCCCACGTGCCGGACGGCCCCACCCACGCGAGCCTCGTCGCCAAGCGCAACGCCGAGCGCATCGCGGCCCGCGATGCCGATGCATCCGAGTCCACCCAGAGGTCCGGCGCGGCCTTCGGCCTCGTCAGCAAGGGAGCCTGATCATGATCACTCGCAAGCTCACAGTGCTCGCCGCCGGCCTCAGCCAGCCGTCGTCGACTCGTCTGCTCGCCGACCGGCTGACGGATGCCGTCGTCGCGCGACTGCGCGACGTGCACGGAGTCGACGTCGACCTGACGATCGTCGAGCTCCGTGATGTCGCGAAGGATGTGACGAACAACCTGATCACCGGCTTCCCGAGCCCCAAGCTCGAGAGCGTGATCGAGGACGTGACGCACGCCGATGGCCTCATCGTGGCGACGCCCATCTTCTCGGGCTCGTACAGCGGCATGTTCAAGTCGTTCATCGACGTGCTCGACCCGAAGTCCCTCGACGGGATGCCGGTGCTCCTCGGAGCCACCGGTGGCACCGCTCGGCACTCGCTGGCCATCGAGCACGCGTTGCGCCCGCTGTTCAGCTACCTGCACGCCGTCGCGGTTCCGACCGGCGTGTACGCCGCAGCCGAGGACTGGGGGAGCGCCACCGATTCGGTCGGAGCCCTCACCTCGCGCATCGAGCGTGCGGCCGGCGAGCTGGCTGCGCTGGTGGCCGTCTCCGACCGGTCGCAGCAGATCCGCGACCCGTTCGCTCTGGACTCCTCCTTCAGCGTGACCGGCGGCTTCAGCGCGGCCTGACCGGACGCAGGCCCACGCCATTTCGCGGGCAGTTGCGCCACCCGATGCGGCGCAATCACCCGGAAAATGGCGCACGGGCGGCAGACGACGAAAACGCCCCGGCTCTAGGAAGGGAGCCGGGGCGTTCTGCTGTTCGTGTCGAGGCGATCAGCCGCTCTTGCGGCGGAACTCCTGGCGGGTGTCGGCGTTGCCGTGCGTGTGGGTGACGGCCGAGTGGCCGTCGAGGTGAGCCTCGCCGCTGGCCTTCTTGGCCTGGCTGTTCTTCTTGTCGAGGGCCTCGCGGAACTTGCGCTTCGTCTCGTCCGAGGCGCTCGGGGCGCCCTGCGTGGTGGAGTCGTCTTCGGTACTCATGGGGCCAGTCTAGACAGGGCCGTCACCGACGCGACAGGCGCTGGCGGCGATGCGCAACGGTCGCCGGGGGAGTTCCCAGCCCGACTGCGACAGGATGAACGGATGCTGCATCGCCATCCCGTCCTCGGGATCCTGACCGTCGCCTACCTCGCCTTCGTCGGCTGGGTCACGCTCACGCCGCAGCCGTACGACGGACGCACCGCGAGCGTGCTCGAGCGCTTCCTCGACTTCTTCGCCCGCCACGACGCCACGGACTGGATCACCTTCGACAGGGTCGAGGCTGCCGCGAATGTCGTGATGTTCGTGCCCGTCGGCCTGTTCTTCGTGCTGCTGTTCGGTCGCAGGCTGTGGTTCGTGGCCATCATCGCCGGCGCACTGTTCTCCGTCGGCATCGAGTACTTCCAGTTGGAGTTCCTGCCGAGCCGGGTCGCCGACGTGCGCGACGTTCTCACCAACACCGCTGGAACGATTCTCGGCGTGCTGCTCGGCCTGGTGCTCAGCTGGCCCAAGGCGCGGCGCATCAGCCGGGACAGGCGGGCGGTCTCCGAGGCTCAGCGGACGCGCCGCCTGGCCTCGTGAGGGTTCGACAGGCCCCTCTGTTAGAGTTGATCCGGTAGCTCGAGGGTTGCCGCCCGTTCCGACTGCCATCTGGCACGAGTCATCCGTTGTACGGATGCGAGAACGGACAACTCAATATCGAGCACTGACGGAGCAGGCTGGCAGAAGCTGGTCCCCTGTGGTGGATTACCATCCCGCCTCACTCGAGGCGTGCGCATGGTGGACTTCTACTGGTGGCCAGCACGAGGATCTCACATGAGCCCCTTAGTTCTGCCTGTTCCCCTGCTCCGGAGTATGAGTCGTGCCCACACGGGGCTTGCGACGTAAAACAAAGGAGAAGACCTCTTGGAAGGTCCTGAAATCACGTTCGCCGAAACTGTCATCGACAATGGCAAGTACGGCACCCGCACCATCCGCTTCGAGACCGGCCGTCTCGCCCAGCAGGCCCAGGGGTCTGCAGCCGCTTACATCGACGACGAGACCATGCTGCTCTCGGCGACCAGCGTCTCCAAGCAGCCGAAGGACAACTTCGACTTCTTCCCGCTCACGATCGACGTCGAAGAGCGCATGTACGCCGCCGGCCGCATCCCGGGATCGTTCTTCCGTCGCGAGGGTCGTCCCTCGACCGAGGCGATCCTCACCTGCCGCCTGATCGACCGCCCGCTGCGTCCGTCGTTCGTCGACGGCCTCCGCAACGAGATCCAGGTCGTCGTGACCGTTCTCGCCATCGCGCCCGACGAGCTCTACGACGTGCTCGCCATCAACGCGGCCTCCATGTCGACCCAGATCGCCGGCCTGCCGTTCTCCGGCCCGATCGGTGGCGTTCGCGTCGCCCTCGTTCCCGGTGAGCACGGAGGCGGCCAGTGGGTCGCCTTCCCGAAGCACTCGCTTCTCGAGGAGGCCGTGTTCAGCATGGTCGTCGCCGGTCGGGTAATCACGGATGCCGCCGGCAACGACGACGTCGCGATCATGATGATCGAGGCCGAGGCCACCGACAACTCGTGGAACCTCATCCAGGGCGGCGCCATCAAGCCGAACGAAGAGGTCATCGCCGAGGGCATCGAGGCATCGAAGCCGTTCATCAAGCAGCTCGTCGCAGCTCAGGCATCCGTCGCCGCCCAGGCGTCGAAGCCCACCGCAGACTTCAAGCTGTTCCCGCCCTACGCGCAGGAGACCTACGACGCCGTCGCTGAGATCGCCTACGAGGAGCTCAAGGGGATCTACCAGATCGCCGACAAGACCACGCGCCAGAACGCCGACGACGAGCTCAAGGGCCGCGTCAAGGAGGCCATCGCCGCCAAGGTCGAGGCCGGAGAGCTCGATGCCTCCGCCAACAACCAGGTGAGCGCCGCCTACAAGTCGGTCACCAAGCTCGTCGTGCGCTCGCGCGTTCTCAACGAGGGTGTGCGCATCGACGGCCGTGGCCTGGCGGACATCCGCCCGCTCGACGCCGAGGTCGCCGTCATCCCGCGCGTTCACGGTTCGGCCATCTTCCAGCGCGGAGAGACCCAGATCATGGGCATCACCACGCTGAACATGCTGAAGCTCGAGCAGCAGATCGACTCGCTCGGCCCGGTCACCAAGAAGCGCTACATGCACAACTACAACTTCCCGCCCTACTCGACCGGTGAGACCGGCCGAGTCGGGTCGCCGAAGCGTCGCGAGATCGGGCACGGCGCACTCGCCGAGCGCGCCCTCGTGCCCGTGCTGCCGTCGCGCGAGGAGTTCCCCTACGCCATCCGCCAGGTGTCCGAGGCTCTCGGCTCCAACGGGTCGACGTCGATGGGCTCCGTCTGCGCCTCCACCCTCTCGCTGCTGAACGCCGGTGTGCCCCTCAAGGCTCCCGTCGCCGGCATCGCGATGGGCCTCATCTCCGACACCGTCGATGGCCAGACGCGCTACGCCGCCCTGACCGACATCCTCGGTGCTGAAGACGCTCTCGGCGACATGGACTTCAAGGTCGCCGGTACCAGCGAGTTCGTCACGGCCATCCAGCTCGACACCAAGCTCGACGGCATCCCGGCATCGGTTCTCGCCGCAGCCCTCAAGCAGGCGAAGGATGCCCGCACGACGATCCTCCAGGTTCTGAACGCGGCGATCGACGCTCCCGACGAGATGGCACCGACCGCGCCCCGCGTGATCAGCGTGCAGATCCCCGTCGACAAGATCGGCGAGCTGATCGGCCCGAAGGGCAAGACGATCAACGCCATCCAGGACGAGACCGGCGCCGACATCTCCATCGAGGAGGACGGCACCGTCTACATCGGCGCCGTCGACGGACCGTCGGCCGAGGCCGCTCGTGCCCAGGTCAACGCGATCGCGAACCCCACCAACCCCGAGGTCGGCGAGCAGTTCCTCGGAACCGTCGTCAAGATCGCGGCATTCGGTGCGTTCGTCTCGCTTCTCCCCGGCAAGGACGGCCTGCTGCACATCAGCGAGGTCCGCAAGCTCGCCGGTGGCAAGCGCGTCGAGAACGTCGAAGACGTGCTGGGCGTCGGCCAGAAGATCCTCGTGGAGATCACGAAGATCGACGACCGTGGAAAGCTCTCCCTCGCGCCCGTCGTGGCCGAGGACGCCGACACCGAGGGCAGCGCTGCGCACAGCGCCGGCCCGGTCGAGCCCGCTGAAGGCGCCGACATCGAGGTGTAGTCCCACCCGTCTCAACTGAGACGACGCGAATGCCCGCTTCCGTGATGGAAGCGGGCATTTTCGCGTTCTGGGGCGTCGGTTCTCAGCCGAGGGGCAGGAACGTCGACGACCGGATGAGGGCGTCGCGCTCGTCGAGCGCGGCCTGCGCCATGCGCTGGTCGTGCAGGGTGCGCAGCATCCGTTCCCGGTCGTTCAGGCGTGATGCGTGGCGGCGCCCCCAGACCTCGAGCGTGCGGCCGACCCTGACGGCGAGGCCGGCGAGCACACCGGGGAGGCTGACGTCGGTGTTCGTTCTCGATGCGGATGCGGTGGTCATGATTGCTTCTCCTGTCCCGGTGCCTGGGTGTCCTGGGTGTTATCGGTGTTCTGGGTGTTCTGGGTGTTCTGGGTCGAGCCACTGCCCTGTCGCCGGGGCGCGGTGCTGCCGTCGGGCCCCGTCGGTTCTCCCCGCACCAGCGGAAAGGCGTTCACGTGGATCTGCACGGGGCGCGAGCCGGGGGAGGGGTTCTGCTTGTAGGCGTCGATGTACTTCCACAGCACGGTGTCGAAATCGACGACGAGCTGGTGCAGCTGCTCGGGGGTGAGTCTGAGGTTGGTGGTGTCGCTCGCCGCGATGCTCAGCCACTCCTGACCGAAGACGCTCTCACCCTCGGCGAGGTACTCGTGGAAGTTCGCTTCACGGGAGCGCATCCATTCATCGGTGATGAGCTGGGTGGCGAGGCGTTCGGGGCTCGCGGGCGGAAACTCGCTCGGTTCTGGCGTGGCGATCGACCCGGGACGACGCTCCCACCAGCGCTCGCGGGCGGTCCCCAGGCTCTCGTCCTCGCGCACGAGCCCTGCCTTCTCGAGCTGCCGCAAGTGGTAGCTCATCACGCCGCTGGACTCGCCGATGCGCGTCGCCAGACCGCTGGAGGTGAGGGGACCGTAAGCCGACAGTTCGTCGAGGATGCGCACCCGAAGCGGATGCGCCAGTGCCCGCAGAGCGGTCGCATCGAGCACGGCGTCGCGCCCGGGGTGCTGGGTGCTGCTCGCCGCCGCGCTGCGCTGCTGGCCCTCGTTCTCTGGCTCGGTCATGATGCAAAGATACGCTTGCAAAGAACCATTTGCAAGCATCCGTTTGCATTGCGGCGATGACCTCACCGCACGGGTGGCGAGGAGGTGGTCGACGCTCGCCGAGAACGGAGTTCGCGCGGGTGTGCAGGCGGCGCACCCGCGCGATCTTCGTACTCGGCGTCGCCGACCCTCGTGAACGTCGGTTTCGAGGCCGGTGCCCTCACTCCACGGCGCGGTCCAGCAGAGGGCGCAGCCTGAACGGCACCAGTTCGCCCATCGACAGGCTGGTCTCGGTGCGTTCCACCCCGTCGATCGCGAGAATCTCGCCGTCGATCCGGAACAGGTGCTCCGCATCGGTGCACACCACCTGCACCAGGAGGTCGATCTGTCCGCTCAGTCCGTGGGCCTGGATGACCTCGGGTATCGCCGCGACGGCATCGACGATGGCGCCGAGGGACTTCTGCTGCACGTGCACCGCGATGAAGGCCGACAGCGGGTAGCCCAGGGCTGTCGCGTCGATGCGGCGTTCGAGCGACTGGAGCACGCCGGAGGTGCCCAGTCGCGCCAGGCGTGTCTGCACGGTGTTCCGCGAGAGTCCCAGCCTGTCGGCGAGCGCGACGGCAGTGGCCCTCGGGTCGTCGCTGAGGGCGCGGAGCAGGTGCACGTCGGTGGCGTCGATCGGTTGCATGATGCGCAACGATAGCAGCGGCATCCGGGTGCGGATAGTGCAACATGCTCAACGACGGTGCCGGTGATTGTGCCGGATGCTCACTGGGCTTATCTTTGAAGCACCACCCGCAGTGTCGCGGATGGTCGATCGGCAGAGCTCACGAGGCTCGCCGTTCGCGGTCGCGACAGAGAAGGTTGCGCAGACGATGACGATCCACCAGTCACTTCCGCCACTCACCGACGCGGGCCCCATGGCCTCCGATGCGATGGTGCAGCTCATCACCCCCACGGGCGCTCGGCGTCAGAACCCGGTCTTCGACCCGTGGGTCGCCTCCCTCACCCCGACCGAACTCCTCGGACTCTACGAGGACATGGTCGTCATCCGGAGAACGGATGCCGAGGCCACGGCCCTGCAGCGTCAGGGCGAACTCGGGCTCTGGCCGCCGGTGCTCGGCCAGGAGGCCGCGCAGATCGGCTCCGGCCGTGCGCTCCGCCACGATGACTTCGTCTTCTCGAGCTACCGCGAGCACGGTGTCGCCTACTGCCGGGGAGTGAAGCCTGCGCAGGTGACACCGGTCTGGCGCGGGGTGGCGGCCTCGGGCTGGAACCCGTACGACGTGAACATGGCCGCGCCCCAGGTGATCATCGGAGCGCAGACCCTGCACGCCGTCGGCTACGCCATGGGCATCCAGAACGACGGCGACGATGCAGCGGCCATCGCCTACTTCGGCGACGGCGCCACGAGCGAGGGCGACGTGAACGAGGCCCTGGTCTTCGCCGCCAGCTTCAGGGCACCCGTCATCTTCTTCTGCCAGAACAACCAGTGGGCGATCTCCGAGCCCGTCGGCCTCCAGGCCCAGCGCAGCATCGCCGACAGGGCGCCGGGGTTCGGCATCCCGAGCCTGCGCGTCGACGGGAACGACGTGCTCGCCGTGATGGCCGCGACCCGCGTGGCGCTCGACCGGGCGCGCACGGGTGGTGGCCCCACGTTCATCGAGGCTGTGACGTATCGCATGGGTCCGCACACGACGGCCGACGACCCCACGCGGTACCGCCCCCAGGGCGAGCTCGAGGAGTGGCGGGCGAAAGATCCGATCGCGCGCTTCGCGGCCTTCCTCACCGAGGTCGGCATCCTCGACGACGCCGGCGTGGCCGCCGTCGCCGAGAAGGCCGACGCCGTCGCCATGGAGCTGCGGTCGGCCTGCATAGCGCTCCGCGACCCCGCCGCTCTCACGGTGTTCGACAACGTCTACGCCGAGCCGAACACGACCATCGACAGGGAGCGCGACCAGTACACGCGCTACCTGGCCATGTTCGATGACGGCGAAGCGGATGCCGCCGGCGCGGTCGCGGCACCCCCGACCGCGTCGACATCCAGCACGGCATCCGCGCCGACATCCAGCACGGCATCCGCCACCGCATCCGAAGGGACGGACCGATGACCATGCTCGATGCGCCAGTGGACACCCAGACCCTCACCCTCGCGAACGCGATCAACGCAGGTCTCCGCCGCGCCCTGCACGACGATGACAGGGTGGTGCTGCTCGGCGAGGACATCGGCACGCTCGGCGGCGTCTACCGCGTGACCGACGGGCTGCAGCGCGAGTTCGGCGCCCGTCGCGTCGTCGACACCCCTCTCGCCGAGGCGGGCATCCTCGGCACCGCCGTCGGTCTCGCGTACAGGGGCTTCAGGCCCGTCTGCGAGATCCAGTTCGACGGCTTCATCTACCCGGCCTTCGACCAGATCGTGGCGCAGGTGGCCAAGCTCCATTACCGGACTCAGGGCGCCGTGCGCATGCCGATCACGATCCGCGTGCCGTTCGGCGGCGGGATCGGCGCCGCGGAGCACCACTCCGAGTCGCCCGAGGCCTACTTCACGCACACCTCAGGACTGCGCGTCGTCGCAGTGTCGAACCCGCAGGACGCGTACACGATGATCCGCCAGGCCATCGCCAGCGACGATCCGGTGCTCTACTTCGAGCCCAAGCGCCGCTACCACCAGAAGGCTCCGGTCGAGCTCGACGGCCCACTGTCGAGTGCCGAGCCGATGGGGTCGGCGCGTGTCGTCGTCCCCGGCGATGACGTCACCCTGCTCGCCTACGGACCGCTGGTGCAGACGGCGACGGATGCAGCACGGGCGGCATCCGCCGACGGCATCTCCCTCGAGGTCATCGACCTGCGCTCGCTGGCGCCCGTCGACTACGCGACCATCGAGGCGTCCGTGCGTCGCACCGGCCGCCTCGTGATCGCCCACGAGGCCGGATCGCAGGGCGGCATCGGCGGGGAGATCGCCGCGAGCGTCACCGAGCGCTGCTTCAGCTACCTCGAGCATGCACCTGTGCGGGTGACGGGCTTCGATGTGCCCTACCCGCCGTCGCGGCTCGAGGTGCACCACCTGCCCGGCCTCGATCGCATCCTCGACGGCGTCGATCGCGCCCTGGGCCGCAGCAACTCGTTGAGCGAGCTGGAGGCGGGCTGGTGAGCGTTCTCAAGGACTTCCGCCTGCCCGATCTGGGCGAGGGACTCACCGAGTCCGAGATCGTGAACTGGCACGTCGGCGTCGGTGACACGGTGACGCTCAACCAGGTGATCGCCGAGGTCGAGACCGCCAAGGCCATCGTCGAGTTGCCATCGCCATACGCGGGCATCGTCGCGCGGCTGTACGCCGAGCCGGGAGTCACCGTGAACGTCGGGGAGCCGATCGTCGCGTTCGAGGTGGAGGCGTCGGCCGGACTCGTCGGGTCGCGCGCGACGGATTCGGCTCCGGATGCCGCGTCTTCTGCTGCCGGATCCGCTTCTCGAGGCACTCCGGACGCACCGGCGCCGAACTTGGTGGGATACGGCGCCCGCGTCGAGAACGGCGTGCCGCAACGACGCGCCCGACGCACGGACGCCGGGCAGTCCGCCCCGCAGTCCGCCCCGCAGTCCGCACCGGCGACGTCGCCGGAGCCGCTGGCTTCGGAGCCGCCCGCTACCGCGACACCTCCTGCACTCCGGCCCGATCGTCCTCGCTCGACGCCGCCCGTCCGCAAGCTCGCCCACGATCTCGGCATCGATCTCGACCGGCTCACCGGCACCGGGGATCATGGACTCATCACCCGGGAGGATGTGGAGGCAGCCGCATCCGCGATGCCCTCAGGGGCCGGCGACGTCCCGGACCGGCCGGCCCCTGAGCCCTCGTCGGACCACGGTTCCGGTGCTGTGCGCGAGACCCGCACGCCCATCCGCAGCGTGCGCAAGCACACCGCGGCCGCGATGGTGCAGAGCGCGTTCACGGCACCGCACGTGACCGAGTTCCTCACGGTCGACGTCACGGCCACCATGGAATTGCTCGGTCGACTGAAGCAGGATCGGGCGCTCGCCGAACACCGCATCGGCATATTGGCGCTCGTGGCCAAGGCGCTGTGCATCGCCCTGCGACGCAACCCGTCGCTCAACACGCACTGGGACGACGTGGCCCAGGAGATCGTGGAGTACCACTACGTCAACCTGGGCATCGCAGCCGCGACTCCTCGCGGGCTAGTGGTGCCGAACATCCCGGATGCCGACGGTCTCACTCTGCCGGCGCTCGCCGATGCTCTCGCCACTCTGACGGCGACAGCCCGTGAGGGGCGCACGGAACCGGCCCGTCTCACCGGCGGCACGATCTCCATCACCAACATCGGTGTCTTCGGAATCGATGCTGGCACTCCGATCCTGAACCCGGGCGAGGCCGCCATCCTCGCGATGGGAGCGGTGCGCCGCGAACCGCGCGAGCACGAGGGCGGCATAGCGCTCCGCGACGTGATGACGCTGAGCCTGTCCTTCGATCACCGGCTCGTCGACGGCGAGCAGGGGTCGCGGTTCCTGGCCGACATCGGCACGATGCTGCGAGATCCGGCCCGGGTGCTCGCGATGGTGTGAGGCATCCGTCGCCCCGATCCAGGCTGTGGATGGCGCTGTCCAGCGCACGCCCCTGTGGTGGAGGATGGCGGCATGGCAACCCTCGATGAATCCGACACGGCCGCCGACCTCGACGGCACAGCCTTCACCCATGAGGACGACTCCCTGACGGCGTCGTTCTCCACCACCGACTTCGCGAGCGCCGTGCGACTTCTCGATGCCGTCGCCGTGGTGGCCGAGGAGCTCGATCACCATCCCGACGTTCTGGTCGGCTACGGGTCGATCGTCTTCGACCTCAGTTCCCACGACGCCGGGGGAGTGACCGCGCGCGACGTGAGGCTGGCCAAGCGCATCCAGGCTCTCGCCGAGGAGCAGGGAGCGACGCCAGCGGTGGAGTAGGAGGGCGCCCGCGTCGGCGCCGCGGTCTGGGCGCCGCCCGCCCGCCCGCTCCCTCGCCACGTGTGGCCGCCGATCACCCCTCCGCTCGCCAGTTGTGGCCGCCAGGCGCTCCTCGAAGCGGCCACGAGTGGCGACGCGGCGCGATCAGGGTGCGACCGCGGATGCGGCTGCCCGCACCTGCCTGATCGCCTCGTCGCTGTCGCCCTGCCAGGGCGCCCCGTGCCCGGGCAGCACCCATGTGGCGCCGAGTCCCTCGAGACGAGCCAGCGACTCGATCGCCTGAGCCGGCTCGTCGGTGAACGGAGCGGGCTGCGGTCCGCGGCTTCCCGTGAGCACGTGCCGCGTGGTGAGGGCGTCGCCGACGAAGAGCGCACCGACGGTGGGAACGTGAATGGCGACGCTTCCGGCGGAGTGTCCCGGGAGGCCGATGATGCGCGGTGCGCCGGGCAGGTCGAGAACGTCGCCATCGGTCATGGTCGCTACCTCGCTCAGGTAGGTGGTGCGCAGCCCGCCCTTGCGTGCGGCATAGGCGAAGAATCCCGCCACGGCGCCCGGCCGCATCCGTCCCCACTCCGGCTTGGTCTTGACCTCGCCGCGGGCACGCGCCGCGTCTGCCTCGTGCACGTAGATCGGGACACCCTGCTCCCGGCGCAGCCGTTCCGCGAAGCCTATGTGGTCGCTGTCGCCGTGGGTGAGCACGAGTCCGCGCACGTCGCCGATGCTCCGGCCCATCGTGGCGAGCTCCTTCTCCAGCTCGCGCCAGTGGCCGGGGAGACCGGCGTCGATGATGGTCACGCCGTCGTCGGTGTCGACGAGGTATGCGGCGACGATGTCGTTGCCGATGCGATGCAGCGATGGTGCGAGTTGCATGTCCTGAGAACCCTTCGGATGTGTGATGATCGTCCTGATGGCTATGCTACGTAGCCTTGATGGCTAAAGTCAATAGCTATCGATCCATTCACCGAAGGAGACCGGATGCCGACCCCCGACCGCACCTCGCTCGAGGCCATCATCGCCGCGGGCCGCGCGATCCTGCGGACCGACGGCCTGTCTGGACTCACCATGCAGGCCGTCGCCGAGCGCGTCGGTGTACGCGCGCCGTCGCTGTACAAGCGGGTGCGCGGACGCGACGACCTGCTGCGCCTCGTCGTCGAGGCCTCCCTCCACGATCTCGACGTGCGCGTCGACGCAGCGCTCGCTGCCAGTGGGGGAGCGGGCCAGGGCGACGCCCGCGCCGACCTGGTCGAGCTCGCCCGCACCATGCGCACCTTCGCCCGCGAGAACCCGGCGGAGTACCGGCTGATCTTCGCCGAGGTTCCGGATGCCGCCCACGCGAGTGCCCTCGATCGTTCGAGCGCGGCGGTCCTGATGGTCGCCGAGCGCCTGGTCGGCGCCGACGACGCCCTCCCGGCGGCCCGCACCATCACGGCGTGGGCGAACGGCTTCATCAGCATGGAACTCGCGGGGGCGTTCCGCCTCGGCGGAGACGTCGACCAGGCGTTCGAGTACGGAGCGCGCCGCATCGCCGCCGCCCTCGCCGACTGAGTCGGCGCCGGGTTCACCGGCCGCACGCCAGCTGTGGCCGCTGCGTTCCCTCCCGCGCGCCACCTGTGGCCGCTGCGTTCTCTTCCGCGCGCCACTTGTGGCCGCTGCATCCGTCGCCCAGTGGCCACAGGTGGCGAGCGGTGGGGGAGGATCGCGCGGCGCCGGAGCGCGGCGTCGGGCGCCGGACGTGCGGTGCGCGGGGCGCGCCGACTAGGCCTCGAGTGACGCGAGCGCCATCTGCTCCAGCGCAGCGCACACCACTGCATCCGCGGGCTGACGGGTTCCGGTCCTGGCGCTGTGCGGCGTGGAGTTCATCAGGCCGAACGCGGCGTGGGCGCGCACGCGCAGCTCGGCATCCGTGCGCGCCGGATGCAGCAGGCCGAGCACGCCCACCCAGAGCTCGACGTAGCGACGCTGCAGGCTGCGCACAGCGTGGCTGTCGGCTGCGGCGAGGCTGGCGATGTCGCGATCCTGCACGAGGATGACGTCGGCGTTGCCGAGCGCGAAGTCGACATGGAAGTGCACGAGCGCGGCCAGCGCGTCGGCCGCGGCGGGGGCTGCCTCCACCACGGTGCGGCCTCCCTCGAGCAGGCCGGTGCTCGCGTCGAGGAGGATGGCGGCGAGCACGGCCTGCTTGCCGGAGAAGTGCCTGTACACCGCGGGTCCGCTCACCCCGGCGGCCGCTCCGAGGTCGTCGATCGAGACGCCGGCGAATCCCCGCTCGGCGAACAGGGCCGCTGCGGCCGCCAGCAGCGTGCCGCGGCGGTCAGCCTTCGCGCGGGCCCGCTCGGTGGGAGCAGCAGCGGCGGTGGTGACGGCACCCGACGACACGGGGGCCGGGGACGCCGGTGACGCCGGTGAGACCGAGGAGGCCGCCGAGGCCGCCGAGACGGCCGAGTCCGTTGAGGCTGCGGGCCGAGGGGTGCTTGCCATTTCAGTTAACGCTCGCTAACGTTGAGTCCAGTTAGTGAACACTAACCGAAAGCACGCGGAGCCCACAAGGAACCGCGCCGTCGATGGAGACGAGACCACCGGATGCCGCCACCCACCAGCGCTCCCAGTACCCCGCCGGCCCCTGCCGCGCCTTCCGCAGCCGCGACCGCTGCCGCCACCGGCGCAGCCGCGAACGCCACCGCGCTGGACGCCCTCGTCGCCGAGCTGCACGCCCGCCTGGCCACGGCGGCCGAGGGCGGGAGTCAGGCCTCCCGCGACCGCCACACCGAACGCGGCAAGCTGCTGCCCCGCGACAGGGTCGACAGGCTCCTCGACGACGGCAGCCCCTTCCTCGAGATCGCGCCGCTCGCCGGTGACGGCCTCTACGACGACGCCACTCCGGCAGCCGGCCTCATCGCAGGCATCGGGCTCGTGCACGGACGCCATGTGCTGGTCATCGCCAACGACGCAACGGTCAAGGGCGGCACCTACTACCCGATGACGGTCAAGAAGCACCTGCGCGCGCAGGAGATCGCCTTCGAGAACCGCCTGCCGTGCATCTACCTCGTCGACTCCGGCGGTGCGTTCCTGCCCATGCAGGACGAGGTGTTCCCCGATCGCGACCACTTCGGCCGCATCTTCTTCAACCAGGCCCGCATGTCGGCTGCCGCCATCCCGCAGATCGCCGCGGTGCTCGGCTCGTGCACGGCCGGTGGTGCCTACGTTCCCGCCATGAGCGACGAGACCGTCATCGTGCGCGGGCAGGGCACGATCTTCCTGGGTGGCCCGCCGCTCGTGAAGGCCGCCATCGGCGAGATCGTCACTCCCGAGGAACTCGGCGGCGGTGAGCTGCACTCCCACACCTCGGGCGTCACCGATCACCTCGCGGAGAACGACGAGCACGCTCTCGCCATCGTGCGTGACATCGTTGCGACCCTGCCGCAGCCGGCGGCATCCGCCTGGCCGGTGCTCGAGCCGATGCCTCCGCTGACGGATGCCGCCGACCTCGCCACAGTGGTCCCCGTCGACGTGCAGCAGCCCTACGACGTGCACGAGGTGATCAACCGCATCATCGACGCCCCGACGGCGGACTCCGACTCCTCGACCGCCTTCCACGAGTTCAAGAAGGAGTACGGCGACACTCTCGTCACCGGCTTCGCGCGCATCCACGGGCACCCCGTCGGCATCATCGCGAACAACGGCGTGCTGTTCAGCGAGTCGGCCATGAAGGGCGCCCACTTCATCGAGCTGTGCGACCAGCGCGGCATCCCGCTGGTGTTCCTTCAGAACATCTCGGGATTCATGGTCGGCCGAGATGCCGAGGCGGGCGGCATCGCGAAGCACGGCGCCAAGATGGTCACCGCCGTCGCCACGACGCGCGTGCCGAAGCTCACCGTCGTGATCGGCGGCAGCTTCGGCGCCGGCAACTACTCCATGTGCGGTCGGGCGTACTCTCCGCGGTTCCTCTGGATGTGGCCGAACGCCCGCATCAGCGTGATGGGCGGCCCGCAGGCGGCCTCGGTGCTCGCCACGGTCAAGCGCGATCAGCTTGAGGCACGCGGACAGGACTGGTCGGCCGACGACGAGGCCGCGTTCACAGCCCCCATCCGCGATCAGTACGAGACGCAGGGCAGCCCCTACTACTCGACGGCCCGACTCTGGGACGACGGCATCATCGACCCGGCCGACACCCGCACTGTTCTCGGCCTCGCCCTCGACGTGTGCTCGCGCACGCCGCTTCCCGAGCCGCGCTTCGGCCTCTTCCGGATGTGACCGCCATGACGACCGACAATGCGACGCCTCCGGTGAACCAGAACCCAGCGACCCCGATGAGCCCGACCGACCCGGCGACTCCCGCGACTCCCGCGACTCCCGCGAGCCCGACCGACCCGGCGAACCGCAGCCCGCTCTTCAGCACCGTGCTCGTCGCCAACCGCGGCGAGATCGCCGTGCGCGTCATCCGCACGCTGCGACGACTCGGCATCAGGTCGGTCGCCGTCTTCAGCGACGCGGATGCCGACGCCCTCCACGTGCGGATGGCCGACACCGCCGTGCGACTCGGCCCGGCCGACGCGCGCGAGAGCTACCTCGACGCGGAGCGCGTCATCGCCGCTGCCCAGAGCGCCGGAGCGCAGGCCATCCATCCCGGCTACGGGTTCCTCAGCGAGAACGCGGCCTTCGCCGCCGCCTGCGAGGCAGCAGGCATCGTCTTCATCGGACCGGGCGAGCAGGCGCTCGAGGTCATGGGCGACAAGATCCGCGCGAAGCTCCACGTGGCGCTGTCGAACGTTCCCGTGGTTCCGGGAGTCTCAGATGCCGCCCTCGACGACGCCGCCCTCGCAGAGGCCGCGCTCGGCGTCGGGTTCCCGCTGCTCATCAAGCCGTCGGCCGGAGGTGGCGGCAAGGGCATGCAGCTGGTTCGCTCCGCCGCCGAGCTGCCGGAGGCCATCGCGGCCGCTCGCCGGGTCGCGGCATCCGCGTTCGGCGATGACACACTGCTGCTCGAGCGCTTCATCGACCAGCCCCGGCACATCGAGGTGCAGGTGCTCGCCGACGCCCACGGGGCAGTCGTGCACCTCGGTGAACGTGAGTGCTCGCTGCAGCGCCGCCACCAGAAGGTCATCGAGGAGGCGCCGTCGCCACTGCTCGACGCCGCCACCCGAGAGCGCATCGGACGCGCCGCGTGCGATGCCGCCCGCAGCGTCGACTATCGAGGGGCCGGGACCGTCGAATTCCTCGTCTCGGCCGCTCGTCCTGACGACTTCTTCTTCATCGAGATGAACACCCGTCTCCAGGTGGAGCATCCGGTGACCGAGCTCGTCACGGGCATCGACCTGGTCGAGCAGCAGCTCAGGGTCGCCGCGGGCGAGCCGCTCGCCTTCGAGCACGACGATGTGCACCTCACCGGCCACGCGATCGAGGCTCGTGTCTATGCCGAGAGCCCCGAGCGGGGCTTCCTGCCGTCGATCGGAACCGTGCTCGCCTACTCCGAGCCGGAGGGCCCCGGCGTGCGAGTCGACAGCGGCATCACGGCCGGATCCGAGGTGAGCCCGAACTACGACCCCATGCTCGCGAAGGTGATCGCCTTCGGGTCCGATCGAGTCGAGGCCCTCGCGAGGCTCGACGAAGCCCTGGCCGGCACCGTGGTGCTCGGCGTCGACACGAACATCGCGTTCCTCCGAGCATTGATCGCCGAGCCGGCTGTGCAGGCCGGTGACCTCGACACCGGACTCATCGATCGGATGCCGCCCCCACAGGTGCTCACCCCGTCGCCCGAGCTGCTCGCCGATGTGGCCGCAGCCGTCGTCGCCGACGAGGCCCAGCAGGCCGGCTCGGCTTCGCAGCTCTGGCGCTCCCGCTCGGGCTTCCGCCTCGGCACGCACCGCCCCCGCACTGTGACGTTCCTCCTGGACGACGCCGTCACCGAAGTCGAGGTCCCTCTGGAGACGGGTCTCGATACGCGTGCGACTCCGTCGCGCGCTACTCGACCAGCGGCGCTGACGATCGCCAGGCAGGGACCGCAGCTCTGGGTGCACGCGGATGGCGCGGCCCACGAGCTCACCCTGGTCGACCGCGCCGCCCGCCTCGCCCGCACCCTGGCCGCCATCGACCGCGTGGGCACGGAGCACAGCCCCGAGCTGCGCGCCCCGATGCCCGGAACCGTCGTCGCTGTCCATGTCGCCGACGGCGACGAGGTCGAGGCCGGCCAGGCCGTCGTGTCCATCGAGGCCATGAAGATGGAGCACCGCATCACCACCCCGATCAGCGGGCGGGTGAGCCTCACGACCAGCGAGGGCGCCCTCGTCCGTCGCGACGACATCGTCGCATCCGTCACCCCGATCGCCACGAGCGAGAAACGAGACATGCAATGAACTACGACCTCAGCGACGAGGAACAGGCTCTCTACGACACCGTCAGCGATTTCGCGGACACCGTGGTCGCCCCGGCGGCCTACGGCTACGACACCGAGCGCCGTCTGCCGATGGAGATCATCGCGCAGATGGGCGAGATGGGCCTGTTCGGTCTGCCGTTCCCGAAGAAGTACGGCGGGCAGGGCGGCGACTACGTGCAGCTCTGCCTCGCGGTCGAGGCTCTGGGGCGTGTCGACCAGTCCATCGGGGTGACCCTCGAGGCAGGCGTCGGCCTCGGCATCATGCCGATCTACCGCAACGGATCGCCTGCACAGCGGGAGGAGTGGCTGCCCGACCTCATCGCGGGCCGCGCGCTCGCCGGATTCGGTCTCACCGAGGCCAGAGCCGGGTCGGACGCCGGAGCGACCGAGACGCGCGCCGTTCTCGACGGTGACGACTGGGTGATCAACGGTTCGAAGCAGTTCATCACCAACTCGGGCACCCCCATCACGAGCCTCGTCACCATCACCGCTGTCACCGGTGAGCGGGTCGGACGCACCGGCGAGACGAAGCCCGAGCTCTCCAGCATCATCGTGCCGAGCGGCACGCCGGGCTTCGTCGTCGGAGAGCCGTACGACAAGGTCGGCTGGCACACGAGCGACACGCATCCACTCACCCTCACCGACGTTCGGGTGCCGAGCTCCAACCTGCTGGGTGACCGCGGTCGCGGCTATGCCAACTTCCTGCAGTCGCTCGACGAGGGGCGCATCGCGTTCGCCGCGCTCGCCACGGGCGCCGCCCAGGGCTGCCTCGAGGAGGCGCTGCGCTACGCGAAGGAGCGCGTCGTCTTCGGAACCAGCATCGGATCCAACCAGCACGTCGCCTTCAAGATCGCGAAGATGCAGGCGCGCGTGCACCAGGCGCGTCTCGCCTGGATCGATGCAGCACGCAAGATGGTCGCAGGCAAGCCGTTCAAGCTGGAGGCGTCCATCGCCAAGATGGTCGCCGGCGAGGCCGCGATGGACAACGCGCGCGATGCGACGCAGGTCTTCGGGGGCTACGGTTTCCTCAACGAGAACGCCGTGGCGCGGCACTACCGTGACTCCAAGATCCTCGAGATCGGCGAGGGCACCACCGAGGTGCAGCTCATGATCATCACGCGTGAGCTCGGCCTCGCCAGTTGACGGAAGGGCGACGGATGCCGAACACCCACGACATCGTGCAACGCGGGCTCTGGTTCGAAGAGTTCGACCTCGACGCACGCTACCTGCACCGACCGGGACGCACGGTCACGGAGGCCGACAACGTGCTGTTCACCACGCTCACGATGAACACGCAGGCGCTCCACCTCGACGCCGCCTTCGCTGCGCAGGAGGAGTTCGGGCAGCGGCTCGTGAACTCGATGTTCACGCTGTCGACGCTGGTCGGGGCATCCGTCGCCCAACTCACCCAGGGCACCCTGGTGGCCAACCTCGGATTCGGCGCGGTGGCCTTCCCCGCACCGGTGTTCATCGGTGACACGCTCTACGCCGAGACGACCGTCGCCTCCAAGCGGCTCTCGGCCTCCCGGCCGGGCCAGGGCATCGTGACTCTCGAACACGCGG
Organism: Leifsonia sp. Root1293; assembly: GCF_001425325.1. Classification (NCBI taxonomy): domain Bacteria; kingdom Bacillati; phylum Actinomycetota; class Actinomycetes; order Micrococcales; family Microbacteriaceae; genus Leifsonia; species Leifsonia sp. Root1293. Next base: position 403,802 of record NZ_LMEH01000001.1, read on the forward strand.
CACGCAATCAGCACGACGTGGTCGTGGCGACGGCCTCGCGCAGCACGTTGGTCTGGTGCGACGGAGCACGGTCATGACGTTCCGCATGGGGCCCGCGCTGCTGTTCTGCCCGGCGAACCGCCCCGATCGCTACGAGAAGGCACTCGAGCGAGCGGATGCGGTCATCATCGACCTCGAGGACGCCGTCGCGCCCGACGACCGGGAAGACGCCCGCGAGGCGCTCGTCCAGACCCCTCTCGATCCCGACAGGGTGATCGTGCGGTTGAATCCGGTCGGAAGCCACGACTTCTCGGCCGATCTCTCGGCGCTCGAGGCCACGGCGTACCGCTTCGTGATGCTGCCCAAGGCTGAGCATCCGGATGCCGCAGCCGCTGTCGCCGGCTACAGCGTCGTCGCCCTGTGCGAGACCGCCGCCGGAGTTCTGGCGGCACCGGCCGTGGCGCGCGAGCCGAATGTCGTCGCGCTGATGTGGGGAGCGGAAGACCTGGTGGCTTCCCTCGGCGGCACATCGAGCCGTTTCGCCGACGGCCGCTACCGTGCCGTGGCCGACCACGCGCGCTCCAGCGTGCTGCTCGCGGCCGGCGCCGCAGGCATCGCCGCCATCGACACCGTGCACCTCGACATCGCCGACACCGACGGCCTCGTCGCCGAGGCGACGGATGCTGCAGCCAGCGGCTTCGCGGCCACGGCCTGCATCCACCCGAGCCAGGTCGGGATCATCCGTGCGGCGTACCGGCCGAGCGACGCCGAGATCGCGGAGGCCCGGGCCGTCATCGCCGTCGCCGCTCGGGAGCACGGGGTGTTCAGGCATGGGGACAGGATGGTCGACGGTCCGGTTCTGAGGCACGCGGAGGCCGTACTCCGTCGGGCCGGTCGAGACTGATTCGAGAGGGCGGGCAGGGCGACGGATTCCGGACTGTGAAGTCCGGTTATCCGCGGATCCGGGGCCTTCGGCGTTCACTCCCCGTTCACTCGCAAACGTTTCTATAACGGTTGTGGAATACCGGGCGATTCGGCGCATCAGTGTCGGCGGTCTGCCCTACTGTCAGAAGCCTTAGGGGAGGTGTTGAGAATGACTCAGGTGGTGCCGCGGGCCGTGGAACGTTCGGCCGAGGCTGCTCCTGAAATCGTCATCCCAGCACTCGAGCAGACCTCGTCGCCGTTCTCGGGTGCCATCGGCATCCAGCAGGTCTCCGCACCCGCGCGTCGGCACATCCCCGACACCGACCTCTGGGTCTTCCCGCTCGCCCTGGGCGCGCAGCGATTCGGCCGCACGGTCGATCCGCGCACGGCCGTCGACATGCTCGATCGCTACCGCGAAGGAGGCGGCAACCTCATCGACACTGTCGATGCCGTCGTCGCGCAGCGCAGCGAGCAGCTCATCGGTGCCTGGCTTCGTGCGCGGCACTGCCGTGACGACGTCGTTCTGGCCACGACCGTCGGCGGCGGAACCGATTTCCCGGGCCTGACCCCGGCCAACATCGTGGCCGGCGTCGATGCCTCCCTGCAGCGTCTCGGCGTCGATCGCCTCGATCTCCTGTTCATGCGCGAGTCCGAGGGTGTTCCGGTGCCGCTCGAGGAGAGCCTCGGCGCCATCGACGCCCTCGTGCAGGCCGGCAAGGTCCGCTACATCGCCGCATCCGGATTCTCGGCGGACAGGCTCATCGAGGCGCGTGTGCTCGCCGCCAACGGTCTTCCCCGCTTCCGGGCCGTGCAGTCGTCGTACAGCCTCGCCGAGCGCGTGCCGTTCGAGGGCTCGGTCTCGGTGTCCGCCAACGCGCAAGGCCTCGCCGTGTTCCCGTCCAGCCCGCTGAACCATGGTGTGCTCGCAGGCTCCACCCGCGGTGACGGCTCCATCCCGGCCAGCGTCGCGAGCAGGCTGGCGCTCCACCTCAACCGGAGAATGCGTCGCATCCGCGCGGTCATCGATCGCATCGCGACCGAGCACGGAGTGCCGTCGGCCACCATTGCCATCGCCTGGCTGCTGGCCCGGCGCGACGTGGTGGCGCCGGTCACCGGCGCCCGCTCCATCAGCGAGCTGCACTCGCTCATGGCCGCGCCACGCGTCACTCTCACGCGGTCCGACATGCTCGACCTCGACCGCGTCACCCTCTGACCCGATCGATCGCGTTCGCGCACCGGGTAGCCGGCGCGGGATCGACCGCGCATCACCACGACGTCGGCGCTGCTTCGGCTCTGTCTCGGCGCTGCGTCGGCGCTGCGCCGGCGCGCACACCGTGCAACCCGACCGGTGTCGGGGCGCTGGCCTAAGGTGGAGTGTGATGAACGGCGCAGTTGACCTCCCTCTCGGCATGCCCGAGCTCAGCTTCACCGCCTCCGGTGACTGCCTCGTCAGGCGATCGGTCCTCCCCAGCGGAGTGCGCATCCTCACAGAGCACGTGCCTGGCTCCCGCAGCGCCACCATCGGCTACTGGGTCGCCGTCGGCTCCCGCGACGAGCTTCCCGCGCTGGCCGCCATCAACGGTCGCAGCGCGCATCCGGGCACCTTCGGCTCCACGCACTTCCTCGAGCACCTGCTCTTCAAGGGAACCTCCACCCGCACGGCGCTCGACATCGCCGTCTCCTTCGACGCCGTCGGTGGCGAGCACAACGCCATGACCGCGAAGGAGTACACCTGCTACTACGCCAAGGTGCGCGACCGCGACCTGCCCATGGCCGCAGCCGTACTCACCGACATGCTCACCTCGTCGCTGCTCGACCCCGAGGAGTTCGAGAACGAGCGCGGAGTCATCCTCGAAGAGCTCTCGATGGCCGAGGACGACCCGTCTGACGTGGCCAACGAGCGGTTCTTCGAGGCCGTGCTGGGGGAGCACCCGCTGGGTCGCCCCATCGGCGGCAGCCCGGCCACCATCGAGGCGGCCACCCGCGAAGCCGTCTGGAACCACTACCGCGCGAACTACCGCCCGCAAGACCTCGTCGTGACAGCGGCCGGGGCCGTCGACCACGACGAGCTCGTGGCATCCGTCACCACAGCCCTCGAATCAGCCGGCTGGGACCTGACCGTTCCCGCCTCTCCCGTCGAGCGCCGCCCCGCGGAGGCCTCCACCATCGCCCGAGGCTCCGAGCTGGTCGTCGTCGACCGCCAGCTCGAGCAGGTCAACATGTTCCTCGGCGTTCCGGGACTCATCGCCACCGATGACCGCCGCATGACCATGAGCGTTCTCAACTCGATCTTCGGCGGCGGCATGTCGTCGCGCCTGTTCCAGGAGGTGCGGGAGAAGCGCGGGCTGGCCTACTCGGTGTACTCCTTCGCGGCCGCCTACTCCGATGCCGGTGTCTTCGGCATGTACGCCGGCTGCTCACCGGCGAAGGCGGCCCCCGTCGCCGAACTGATGCTCGACGAGTTGCAGCTGCTGGCGGACAAGGGCGTGACCGATGCCGAGATGGGTCGTGCGATCGGCCAGATCTCCGGTGCCTCGGCCCTGGCACTCGAAGACAGCGACACCCGCATGAGCCGACTCGGTCGCGCTGAGATCACCCAGGGCGAGTTCACCGACCTCGATGAGGGCCTGCGCCGCGTGGGGTTGGTGACGGCAGCCGACGTGCAAGAGCTGGCCGCCGACCTCGTCTCGCGCGAACTGTCGCTGTCAGCGGTCGGCGCCGTCGACCCCGATCTGTTCGCTCCCATCCTCGGAGCGCACGCCGGCTGAACCCGGCCCATCGGGCCTCCTCGCACTTCGCCACACCCGCACGTCGCAACACGAAAGGGACATCGGTGCCCCACTACCTCTATCTCGTCCGTCACGGAGAACAGCAGCACGCCGAGCACGGCCTGCCCGACGGTCCGCTCTCGGCCCGCGGCGTTCGTCAGGCGCAACTGCTCGCAGAACGCCTCGGGGGAGTGCCGTTCGATGCCGCCTGGCACTCGCCGCTGCAGCGCGCCGCCGAGACTGCGGCGATCATCGCGGATCGCATGCCGGCGATCACGCCGGAGGCGTCCGCCCTGCTGTTCGACTGCATCCCCTCCGGGCCATCGCCCGAGACCCCCGACGCCTTCGACGCCTTCTTCGGCTCCGTGACCCCTGAACAGATCGAGGCCGGTCGCGCCCAGATGGAGGATGCCGTCGCCGAGTTCCTGAAGCCGGCACGAGGCGAGCGCCACGATCTGCTGATCACGCACAACTTCATCATCGGCTGGTTCGTGCGGGAGGTGCTCGGCGCTCCCGACTGGCGCTGGATGAGCATCCCGCAGGCCAACTGCGGGCTCACCATCCTGCAGCAGAAGCCCGGCCGGCCGTGGACGCTGCTCTCGCACAACGATCTGGCGCACCTCCCGGTGGAGCTGCGCACGGGGCTGGCCGAGCCGCTGCCGGCGTAGGGCGCTCTCGAGGCTCGCTGGTCGAGCAGGCAGCGAGCGCAGCTGTTTCGCTGGTCGAGTAGGCAGCGAGCGCAGTTGTTTCGCTGGTCGAGTAGGCAGCGAGCGCAGCGAGCAGCCGTATCGAGACCACTCCTCGCCGTCCACCGCCTGGTCATCCCTGGTCTCGATACGCGACCTCGCTCCGCTCGGGCGCTACTCGACCAGCGGGTTCCGCTCGGGCGCTACTCGACCAGCGGGTTCCGCTCGGGCGCTACTCGACCAGCGGGTTCCGCTCGGGCGCTGATCGACCAGCGGGTTACAGTCGCTTCGCGTACCAGTTCGTCGCGTTGGGGTTGTCGTTGTACGGCTCGACGTCCGCGTACCCGGCTCGCCGGTACAGGCCGCCGGCAGCCTCGAGGCTCGCGTTCGTGTCGAGAACCACCTCGGTGGCACCGAACGCCCGTGCCCGGTCCTCCAGCTCGGCGAGCAGTGCGCGTCCGGCGCCGAGCCCGCGGGCGCTCGGCCGCAGGTACAGGTGCTTCACCTCGTAGCGCACGGCATCGCTGTCGCCCGGCTGCAGTCGACGGATGCCGCCGCACCCGACGATGCCTGCGTCACCGGCCCCGCTCGTCCCTGAGGCTCCGGCATCCGTCGAGGCTCCGGCATCCGTCGCCGTGTCATCCACGACCACGAGGAACACCCCCGCCGGGGGCACGAACTGCTCGGGAACCGGAAAGGTGGTGCGGTAGCCGCCGGCGCTCGGAAAAGTCGCCTCACGTTCGGTGAAGTACTCGGCGAGCAGCGCATGAGCCGTCGCATCCGTCACGGGAGCCTCGCGGAAGTGCACCATGTCTCCAGCGTATTCCGGCCCGGCAGCATGGCGATGCGCCGGATGCCCCTTGCGCTCGCGACGGCGCCGGGCACCAGTCGACTCCCGGACCCGTCGGCCCCGATTGCTAGGCTGATCGGGTGACAACACGCGTTGCCGTCATCGGCGCTTCAGGCAGGCTCGGCTCACTCGTCTCGAGGCTCGTGCGCGAGTCCGAGGACTTCGAGCTGGTGGCCGAATTGAACTCCCGCAGCTCCCTCGACGCCATGCTCGGAGCAGACGTGGCCGTCGACGTGAGCCACCCGGCCGTCAGCGGCGAGATCGTGGAGTACGCGGTCGAGAACGGCCTGCGCGTGCTCGTGGGAACCTCGGGGTGGAGTCAGGAGCGCATCGGCGCCATCACCTCGCGGGTGACAGCCCGCGAGGGCGCTGTCGTGTTCATCCCGAACTTCTCGGTCGGCTCTGTGCTCGGCACGCGCCTCGCGACGATCGCGGCGCGCTACTTCGACTCCATCGAGATCGTCGAGGCTCACCACGCGGGCAAGGTCGACTCGCCCTCCGGAACCGCTGTGCGCACGGCTGAGCTTATGACGCGTGCCCGTGCGGAACTCGGCCCCGTCGATGCACCGCACACCGACCAGCGTGCCCGCGGCCAGCAGGTCGCGAGCATCCCCGTGCACAGCCTCCGCATCGCAGGCCTGATCGCCAGCCAGCAGGTCGTTTTCGGTGGCCGCGGTGAGACGCTGACCATCCGCCACGACACGATCTCCGACGAGTCCTATGAGCAGGGCATCATGCTTGCACTGCGGGCCCTGCGTGGAGCGAGCGGCGTCACCGTCGGACTGGACGCCCTGCTCGGACTCGGCTCGATCGGGGGCGAGGTTCCGGCCGCGCCGGTCGACCCCAGCGACACCTCAGACCTCGTGCAGGACTGACGCGCGTGAAGTCCCGCATCGCCGCCTGGCTGATGGCCCTGCTCCTCGTCCTGTACTTCGTGCTCGTCGGCTGGCGCGCCGTGCAGTTCATGGGCACCGGTGAGCTCGTCGGCATCCTCATCGGCATCGCGCTCATCGTGCTGCCGATCGTCGGGGCCTGGGCGCTGTGGCGCGAGCTCGCGTTCGGATTCGGCAGCGAACGGCTGGTCAAGCGTCTCGACGCCGAAGACGAGTTGCCCGTCGAGGAGCTCGCTGTGAGCGCGACGGGACGCCCCGATCGTGCCGAGGCGGCCGCGGACTTCACGCGTTTCCAGAGCGCGGTGGAGCAGCATCCGGAGTCCTGGCGCGATTGGTTCCGCCTGGGACTCGCCTACGACGCCGCCCGCGACCGTCGCCGGGCGCGCGGCGCGATCGCTCACGCGATCAGGCTCGAGCGTGCCGAGTCTCGGGCCCATCCCGCTGGGGACGACGACCGCTGAGCATCCAGTCGATGGCCTGCTCCGCCGTCTCGTGCTGGAAGGTGAAGCCGCTGTCCAGCAGCTTCTGCGGCACGACCTGCTGATCGGCCAGCAACAGGTCCCTGGCATCCTGGAGCGCCAGCTCGATGAGCTTCTTCGGCGCGGGAACGAGGTACGGCCTGTGCAATGCATTCGTGAAGGCGCGCATGATCCGTTCAGCCGAGGCGGGAACCGGACCGACGAGATTGACGGGACCCGAGACGTCGGCCGTGAGGAGATGACGGATTGCGGCCACCTCATCGGGCAGGGTGATCCACGGCCAGTGCTGCTTTCCGCTTCCCATGGGTCCGGCGAGGCCGAGCCGGCTCTGCAGCTCGACGATCGAGAGCACACCGCCCTGACCGACGACCAGGCCCGTGCGGAGGGTCACGACGCGCACGCCGTCGGGTGCCCGCCGAGCGGCCTTCTCCCAGGCGTCGACGACGTCGGCCAGATAGCCGGTGCCGCGCTCCGATGACTCGGTGAGCACCTCGCCCGGTCGATCGCCGTAGATGCCGACGGCCGAGCCGCTGAGGAAGACGGCGGGCGGCTTCGATGCCGTGCGCATCGCATCCGTCAGGGTGTGGGTGGCGCGGATGCGGGAGGTGAAGATCTCGCGCTTCCACTTCGGCGTCCACGGCAGCCGCGCGAGCGACGCACCGGAGAGGTTGATGACGGCGTCGACGTCGTCCATGATCCCGCCGGGGATGACGCCCTTCTCGGGATGCCACTCCACCTCGTCGCTGCGCGTCGGGGCGCGGCGCACGAGCCGGAGCACCTCATGGCCGTGCGACGTGAGGGAATGACCGAGGTCGCTGCCGATGAACCCGGAAGCACCGGAGACGAGGATGCGCATGGCGTGACGCCTAGGCCAGGGTCGCCTCGATCGTGATGGGGATGCCGGCGAGGGCCTTGGAGATGGGGCAGTTCGCCTTGGCGAGCTGGGCGATCGACTCGAAGTCGGCGTCGGAGATGCCGGGAACGCTCGCGTTCACCAGGAGGTGACTGCCGGTGACTCCGGTGCCTGCCACGAAGGTGACAGCCGCCGTGGTCTGGATGGAGGTCGGCGGGTGCCCGGCGTTGGTGAGCTCGTTGCTGAACGCCATGGAGAAGCAGCTCGCGTGCGACGCGGCCAGCAGTTCCTCGGGGTTCGTCGTTCCGGACTCCCCGTCGGCGCGCGCCTTCCAGTTGATCGGGAAGGTCGCGACCTTCGACGAATCGAAGCTCACCGTCCCGTTCCCTGTGAACAGTTCGCCGTTCCAGACCGTTGTTGCCTCGCTCGTGAGCGCCATGGGTTCCTCCTCGAAGTGGACTCTTCCCACCCTAAGGAACTGCACGCCCGGTATCTACGCCCCGGCCTCCGATCTGCGGCTCCCGCACAGCCGGGCGACGACGCCCTACGCGGCGTCGGCTGGTCGCAGACGCTGGAGCAGCAGGTAGATCTGGCATCCGAGGCAGAAGCCGAATGCCGAGTTGAGGAAGGCGGCCACGAACGCGAGCGACGCGGCGATGACGACGGCGGGGGCGATGCCGAACAGGCCGAGGATCACGCCGATGCCGGTGACCACCAGTCCGACGCCCTGGGCGAAGGTGGGCGGACGCGGATCCTCCCGCTCTGTCGTCGGTGCGAGGCGGGGGAGGACGACCCGCCGGAACACGATGGCGAACGGATGCCGCCGGATGCCGGCGATCGTCGTCCACGCGAACGTCGCCGCCACGGCCGCGAGGAGCAGGAGGGCTGCGAGCTCGGCGCCGGCGAGACCGAGCACGACGTCGATGAAGAGCAGCACGGCGGTGATCGTCGCAACGAAGCGGGGGCCACGCGGGTCGATGCCGGCGGGCGGCTGCTCCGGTTCGGTCGGAGAGGCTTCTGCGGCGACGGCGGGCGCTGCGGCGGATGCTGCGGTGAATGCTGCGGCAGGCCTGGTCTGGTTCTCGGTCATGCTGGACTCCCGATGATCGTGGTGAGGCGTTCGGTGACGGCGCGCCGGTCGGGTGCGCCGCCCACGCGGGCGCGCACGGCGCCGCGTGCGTCGAGGATGAGGGTGGTCGGCGTCTGCAGCACGTTGTAGCGGCGGGCGATGTCGGGGCGATGGGTCAGATCCACGTCGAGGTGGCGCACTCCGTCGTGGTCGCCGGCGATGCCGCGCAGCACCACCCGGGTCTGCGGGCAGCGCGAGCAGTACTCGGTGGAGAACTGCAGCAGCGTGGCGCTCTCTCCGAAAGCCTCGTGACTGCCGACATCGGCGGGGGTGAGGATGACGGCTGCCCGCGACGAGGCTGGCGGCGGTGCCGTCGTCGTGGTGGTGCACGATGCGGCGTCCCCGGCTGTCGTGGCTATCGCATCCGTCACCGTCATGCGTCCGTCGCGCGAGCGCAGCCAGAACCCGATCGCCGTGGTGGCGCCGACGAGCGCGAGGGCTGCGGCGAGGGCGAGGATCCACGGCATGCGACCATCGTGGCTCAGGGGGGTCTAGAGCACGCGAGTATGACCTGCCGTGACGTCTGCGGCGGCATCCGTCGACGACGCGGTCGACAAGCCGCGATGGTGTCGGCAGCCCGCGATACGATCGACGCGATGAGCGCCACGATCCCCACCCCATACGAGGACCTGCTGCGCGATGTGCTCAAGCACGGCGTGCAGAAGACCGACCGCACCGGCACCGGAACGCGTAGCGTGTTCGGCCGGCAGATCCGCTTCGACCTGGCCGAGGGGTTCCCCCTCATCACGACGAAGCGCGTGCACTTCAAATCGATCGCCTACGAGCTGCTGTGGTTCCTCCGCGGCGAGAGCAACGTGGGCTGGCTTCGTGAGAACGGCGTCACCATCTGGGACGAGTGGGCGGATGCCGCCGGCGAGCTCGGTCCGGTCTACGGCGTGCAGTGGCGGTCGTGGCCGACGCCGTCCGGTGAGCAGATCGACCAGATCAGCGACGTGATCGACGCCATCCGCGCGACTCCCGACTCGCGGCGCCTCATCGTCTCGGCATGGAACCCGGCCGACATCCCGAACATGGCGCTCGCCCCCTGCCACGCGCTGTTCCAGTTCTACGTGGCCGACGGCAAGCTGTCGTGCCAGCTCTACCAGCGCAGCGCCGACATGTTCCTGGGTGTCCCGTTCAACATCGCTTCGTACGCGCTGCTCACGCTCATGGTCGCCGACCAGGTGGGCCTGGCGCCCGGCGAGTTCGTCTGGACCGGCGGTGACTGCCACATCTACGACAACCACGTCGCCCAGGTCACCGAGCAGTTGTCTCGTGAGCCGTACCCGTACCCGACCGTGCGCATCGACGCCCAGCGCGACAGCATCTTCGACTACGAGTTCGGTGACTTCGTCGTCGAGGGCTACGAGCACCACCCCGCCATCCGCGGGGCCGTCGCCGTATGACGGATGCTGCGGCTCGGGCTGCCGGTGCCGGTGCGGCATCCGTTCCCCTCGGTCTGATCTGGGCGCAGTCCTCCGACGGCACCATCGGGCGAGGCGGCGTCATGCCGTGGCACCTGCCCGAAGACCTCGCGCACTTCAAGGAAGTCACCCTCGGAGCGCCGGTGGTGATGGGCCGGAAGACCTGGGACTCGCTGCCGCCGCGCTTCCGACCCCTGGCTGAGCGCCGCAACATCGTCGTCACCCGCCAGCACGACTGGGCCGCGGATGGCGCCGAGGTCGCCCACTCCATCGAGGATGCGCTGGCCCTCGCCGCAGCGTCGGATCCGTCGGCGTCGGGGTCGGATCCGTCGTCGGCGCCGCTGCCGTCGCGCATCTGGATCATCGGCGGGGCGGAGCTCTTCGCGTCCGTGATCGATCGGGCCGACGTGCTCGAGGTCACCGAGATCGACGCGGCATTCGACGGTGACACGCAGGCACCGCTCATCGGCGACGCCTGGGCCGCCGCAGCAACCGACCCGGCCGCATCCGAGCCGCAGCGCTGGCACACCTCGCGCACCGGCCTGCAGTACCGCTTCATCACCTACGCCCGTCGCTAGGCGTGTACGAGTCAGCGGAGTTCGAGCGCCGGAGCGCTGCGACATCCGCGCAATCTCCAGTGACCCGAGTCTCCGCGGCCCGCCGACTCCGCTGACAGGTACGTGCCGCGAGCCTCGATTCCACAGTTCCTGAGCCGATCCGTCTGGGCAGCCGAAGTCGCTGCACAGTCGTCAGATGCAGATCGAACCGACCACGGTGCTCTCCGACGACTCGGCGGGTTCGCTCGGGCTCACGAGCTCGAACACGCGGGAGTGAGCAGGCGCTCGCTGAGTGCATCCCTCACCGTCGGAACCGTCATCCGGGTACGAGAGGGGTGGTACGCGCTCGCCGGTGCACCGCCCGAGCTGATTCTGGCGATCCGGCACGGTGGAGTGGTCGGCTGTCTGACCGCCGCCCGGGCGCACGGACTCTGGGTTCCGCCACACGAGGGGATCCACGTCTGGTTGCGCGACCGGGGTCACCGGCGGAGTCATGACGACTGCACGTGCGTCAGCCATTGGGACCTGCCGCCGGGCGACCACGCCAGGTCGGTGACCGTCGAGCATGCCCTCGCGGAGATCGCGGCGTGCGCGGGGGAGGAGGCGTTCTTCATCTGCCTCGAGTCGGCGATGCGCAATGGAAAGCTCACGAAGGCCGGCGCTCGCTGGCTCCGGCTGGTTCTTCCCGCAGCATCCGCAGCCCTGATGGACGAAGCGCGGGACGATGCCGACAGTGGTATCGAATCGATCGTGCGGTATCGGATGCTGGCTGTGGGCATCACGATGCGATCGCAGGTCGAGATCGCAGGGGTCGGGCGGGTCGACTTTCTCATCGGAGACCGACTCATTCTCGAGATCGACGGGCGTGACAATCACGACGGGGCGAGCGAACGCCACAAAGACCTGCTGCGCGACGCCCGTGCAGCCGTACTCGGATATGAGGCCCTGCGCTTCGACTATGCGATGGTGCTCTACGACTGGTCTCTCGTGGAAGCAGCCATTCGCGCGAAAGTCGACGCCGGCGAGCACCACGCCCGTACGAGTCAGCGGAGTTGAGGGCTGTTTTGCACTGAATCGGCGCCGATTCGCCCTGAATGGCCCGCGAACTCCGCTGACTCGCACGCCGGGAGCAGCACGCACGCTCGCGCCGCGACACACGAGACGGCGGCGCCGCCCGAACCGATACGCTGGAGGGCGTGTCGACGCAAAACCCCTTCGGTCAGGTCCTTGTCGCTCTCGTCACGCCTTTCACCGCCGACGGTGAGGTGGATTGGCCGGGAGTCGAGAAGCACATCGACGACGTCATCAACGCCGGGGCCGACGGCATCGTCGTCACCGGCACCACTGGTGAGACCAGCACGCTGACCGACCAGGAGAAGCTCAAGCTCGTCGAGGTCGGCAAGTCCGTCTCGGACGGCCGCGCGAAGATCATCACCGGCGGCGGATCGAACGAGACCGCCCACGCCATCCAGCTCGCCCAGCAGAGCGAGAAGGCCGGCGCCGACGGCAACATGATCGTCACGCCGTACTACAACAAGCCGACGCAGGCCGGTATCCTCACGCACTTCCGCATGGTCGCGGATGCCACCGACCTGCCTGTCATCCTCTACGACATCCCCGGTCGCACCGGCGTGCCCATCAAGTACGAGACGATCCTCCGCCTGGCGAAGCACCCGAACATCCTCGCCGTCAAAGACGCGAAGGGCGACTTCAGCGAGGTGAGCCGCGTGCTCAACCAGACCGACCTCATGTACTTCTCGGGCGACGACGCGAACATCCTCGCGCACCTCGCCATCGGCGCATCCGGACTCATCGGAGTCACGGCCAACGTCGCCGCGAAGCCGTACCGCACCATCGTCGACGCCGTGAACGCCGGCGATCTGCACACGGCGACGGATGCGCACCGCAAGCTCGAGCCGCTGGTGCGCGCCGTCATGACGCACGTGCCGGGAACCGTCGCGGCGAAGTACATCCTCCACGGCCTCGGCCGCATCGGGAGCCCGCGCGTGCGGCTTCCCCTCGTGGGTCCCGAGGAGTGGGAGGCGGCGCAGATCGAAGACGAGATCGATCTCGTGCGCCACATTCCGGGAGTCGATTTCTCGAACTTCCGCCCAGATCGCAATGCCGCAGCAGGCGGCGCACTGCCCCGAATCGCGGGCACAACACGCTAGCGCTGGAGCGAATCCAGCGCGTGAAGAAGGAATAACGGAGGGCTCATGCCCGGAGAAGTATACGAACCAGCCCCGCTCGAACCGGGAACTCTGCGGATCATCCCCATCGGTGGTCTCGGCGAGATCGGTCGCAACATGACCATGTTCGAGATCGACGGCAAGATCCTCATCGTCGACTGCGGCGTGCTGTTCCCCGAGGAGCACCAGCCCGGCGTCGACCTGATCCTGCCCGACTTCAGCCCGATCCGCGACCGACTGGATGACATCGTCGCCGTCGTGCTCACCCACGGCCACGAGGATCACATCGGCGCCGTGCCCTACCTTCTCAAGCTGCGCGCCGACATCCCGCTCATCGGTTCCGGCCTGACGCTCGCCCTCATCGAGGCGAAGCTCAAGGAGCACCGCATCAAGCCGTTCGTCCTCACCGTCAAGGAAGGCGACATGGAGGCGATGGGGCCGTTCGACCTCGAGTTCGTCGCCGTGAACCACTCGATTCCGGATGCCCTCGCCGTCGTCATCCACTCGTCCGCCGGTACGGTCATGGCCACCGGTGACTTCAAGATGGACCAGCTGCCGCTCGACGGACGCCTCACCGACCTGCGCGAGTTCGCCCGTCTCGGCAAGAGCGGCGTCGACCTGTTCCTCGTCGACTCGACCAACGCCGACGTTCCCGGGTTCACCACCCCCGAGCGCGCGATCGGTCCTGTTCTCGACCAGGTCATCTCGAAGGCGACGGGCAAGGTCATCGTCGCCAGCTTCTCGAGCCACGTGCACCGCGTGCAGCAGGTTCTGGATGCGGCCCACGCGAACGGCCGCCGGGTCGCCCTGCTCGGCCGCTCGATGGTGCGCAACATGACCATCGCCGCCGACCTCGGCTATCTCAAGGTGCCCGAGAACGTGCTCGTCGACTACAAGAAGGCCGGCAACGTTCCCGAGAACCAGATCGTCTACATGTCGACGGGGTCGCAGGGCGAGCCGATGGCCGTGCTCAGCCGCATGGTCAACCGGGATCACGCCGTCGAGGTCGGAGAGGGCGACACGGTCATCCTCGCGTCCAGCCTCATCCCCGGCAACGAGAACGCCGTGTACCGCATCATCGACGGCCTCACGAAGCTCGGCGCCAACGTCGTGCACAAGGGCAACGCCAAGGTGCACGTCTCCGGCCACGCGGCAGCGGGGGAGCTGCTCTACGTCTACAACATCCTGAAGCCCAAGAACGTGCTGCCCGTGCACGGCGAATGGCGCCACCTGTGGGCGAATGCCGCGCTCGCGCAGCAGACCGGCATCCCCGAGGCCAACACGTTCCTCGGCGAGGACGGAACCGTCTTCGACATGAAGGCCGGCGAGGTGAAGGTGGTCGGCCAGCTCGACCTCGGCTACGTCTACGTCGACGGCTCGACCGTCGGTGAGATCACGGATGCCGACCTCAAGGATCGCCGCATCCTCAGCGAGGAGGGCTTCATCTCGGTCATCGTCGTCGTCGACGCCGCGACGGGCAAGGTCATCACCGGCCCGGAGATCCACGCCCGCGGGTTCGCCGAGGACGAGACGGTCTTCGACTCCGTGAAGCCCAAGATCGTCGCGGCTCTCGCCGAGGCGTCGCAGCAGGGCGTGCGCGACCAGCGCGCGCTGCAGCAGGTCGTGCGGCGCGTCGTCGGCCGCTGGGTGAACGTCTCGTTCCGTCGTCGTCCGATGATCGTTCCGCTCGTCATCGAGGCGTAGGACGTCTGCCTTCCGCCGTGTGAAGGCACCACAAGAGGGCGACCCGCGAGATCTCGCGGGTCGCCCTCTTCGCGTCTTCAGACGGCGGCGGGCGCGCCTACAGACGGCGGCGACCGCGCCACCACACCGCGCCACCACACCGACGCCCGCGCCGACCCTGAAACGCACCCTGACTCCACCCTGACTTCCCGGTCAGAGGCCGGATGCCGCCCTAGTGTTGGGAGCGCTGTCGCCGCTCGGCGATGGCATCACGACGTACTGGGGGTCTTCGTGGGCGTCGCTCGCACCTGGGTCTTTCCGATCATCCGCATTCTCCTGGTGGCCGCCCTCGCGGTCGCTCTGGTGAAGATCGCGTTCTTCCCGGATCGGGCCGACGCGACCGATCCCGCCCAGCCGACGGGTTCCGTCACGCAGCCCGCCTACCCCGTCGCGACGGGGTCGATCACGAACACGGTGACCCTCGACGGATCGGTGATGGCGGATGCCGCCGTTCCCCTGCGGGCGACGGCAGCCGGCACCGTCGATGAGATCTTCATCTCGCAGGGATCACCGGTTTCCGAGGGCGACAAGGTCTACGACATCAAGGTCGAGACCGTGCAGGACCCGATCGAGACGACGGCGCCGGACGGCAGCATCCAGATCACGCAGCCCGAGCCGGCCGTGAGTTTCAGCCCGGTGTACGCGCCGGCCTCCGGCATCCTGAGCTCCCTGAGCGTTCTGCACGATCAGGCGGTGGCGGTCGGCGACGCCGGCGGCCAGGTCGCCCCGCCGAGCTTCTCGGTGACGGGGTCGCTGAGCCCGGAGCAGCAGTACCGCCTGGTGTCGAAGCCGACCGAGGCGACGGTCACGATCACCGGCGGCCCGGCACCGTTCACCTGCACCGGACTCACCATCACGACACCGCTGGCCGGCGAAGGCGCCGGCGACAGCGGCGTCGATGGCGGCGCGGATGCAGGCGGGGGCGCATCGGGCGGCCCCACGGTGCGCTGCGCCGTTCCCGGTGACGTGACGGTCTTCAGCGGCCTCTCCGCGAAGATCTCGATCGCGGCGGGCACGGCCGACGACGTCATCGTGATCCCGGCCACCGCCGTTAAGGGTTCGGCCGGTGCGGGCACGGTCTGGCTGATGGCCGACGACGGCACCACGGTGGAGCATCCGGTGACCCTGGGCATCACCGACGGCGTGACGGTCGAGGTGACCGACGGACTCGCCGAGGGCGATTCGATCCTCGAGTTCGTTCCTGGCGCGCCGCCGGCCGTCGAGATGGGGCCGGACGGCTGCACGACCTTCCCCGACGGTTCGATGGAGTGCGTCGGCTGATGCCGCTCCTGCACCTCGAGGACGTGACGCGCACCGTCCCGCTGCCCGATGCTCCGCCGCTCACGATCCTGTCGGGCGTCAACCTGACCATCGATGTCGGTGACCGCATCTCCATCGTCGGCCGCTCGGGATCGGGCAAGTCCACCCTCCTCAACCTGCTCGGCCTGCTCGACACTCCGACTAGCGGCAGCATGTTGTTCGAAGATCAGCCTGTCGAACGGATGCGGGCCCGTGCGCGCGACCGCGCCAGAGGGCGAGACATCGGGTTCATCTTCCAGCAGTTCAACCTCCTGCCCGGTCGCACGGCTCGCGAGAACGTCATGACCCCGCTTCTCTATGCGACGGGCCGACAGTTCTGGAAGCGGTCCAGCATCGCCGGCGAGATGCTGGAGCGCGTCGGACTCGGACACCGCATCGACACCATGCCGGTCAAGCTCTCGGGCGGCGAGCAGCAGCGTGTCGCCATCGCACGCGCGCTCGTGCGCGGCCCGCGCATCATCCTGGCGGACGAGCCGACAGGGGCCCTCGACATCGACACCGGCGCCAGCATCATGCAGATCCTCGACGAGGTCGCCACGGAGAGCGGTGCCGGGCTCGTCACGATCACCCACGACCCGGCCATCGCCGCGCGATCGCACAGGCACTTCACGCTCGACCGCGGCATCCTCACGGAGACGGATGCGCGCACTCCAGCCGAACTCGCGGTGGTGACAGCGTGAGCGGCTTCCTCGTCGGGCTGGTCGGCGCCGTGGCCGAGGCCTGGCAGGAACTGCGGATCCACCGCACCCGGGTGCTGCTCTCGCTCATCGGCGTGGCCGTCGCCGTCTGCGCGATCACGACCGTCGTCGGTCTCGGCGGCATCGCGGAGCAGGCGAATCGCGAGAACAGCGACCGGAACGGTGGTCGAGCGGCGACCTTGTCGCTCTCGGCATCCACGCCCGACGGATCAGCCGTCGACCCTGCCGTCATGCAGTCGGCCTGGTCGGACAGCCTCGAGCGCTACGGCATCAGCTACGCCTCGCGCGTCACCTGGGGCAGCGCCACGGTGCAGTTCGTCGACGGTGCGGTCCCGGTGCAGACCATCGCGATGGACCCGCCGTACGCGACGATGCACCGAGTGCAGCTCGACCAGGGCACCTGGTGGGACGACACCGACGCCGACCGGTATGCACCGTCGATCATCGTGAATGAGGCCTTCTGGCAGCGACTCGGCTCGCCGCCGCTGTCGTCGAACCCGACGGTTCCGCTGCTGGCCGAGAACAGCGTGACCGCCGTCGTCACCGGTGTGTACAGGTCCGGTACCTGGGACACCGAGCCCGCGATGTACATGCTCCAGGACGCCTACGACCGCTTCATCCCGACCGATCCCACGATGCCATCGCCTCCGCAGTACGAGCTCTGGGTGCCGACCGAGAACTCGGATGCGCTGAGGACCGCGCTGGAGTCCGACTTCACGAGCGTGCTCGGTGACGGCGCCCAGGTCTTCGTGAACCGCCAGGACTGGGGTGCTCAGCAGGACGGCGACCCCTTCCTCTCCCTCAAGCTGATGGTCGGCGGCGTCGCGCTGCTGGTGCTGCTCCTCGGGGCTCTCGGGCTCATCAACATCGCGCTCGTGACGGTGCGCTACCGCATCCGTGAGATCGGCATCCGTCGCTCGTTCGGCGCCACCAGCGGCCGCGTGTTCTTCTCCGTGATGATGGAGAGCATCGTCGGCACGGTGGTGGCGGGCATCGTCGGAGTGGGCATCGCCGTCGTCATCGTCACCTCGCCCTGGCTGGTCGAGCTCATCGGCCAGGGCATGGTGAGCGACGTTCCGCCCTTCCCGATCGAGGCGGCGGTCATCGGGCTGCTTGCAGCGACCGTGGTCGGCGCCCTCGCCGGACTGCTGCCGGCCGTCGTGGCCGTGCGGGTGAAGGTGATCGACGCCATTCGCTACTGACGGACCACGGATGCATTCGGGCCGCATTCTGGCCGCGTCCCGGCAGCGTCATGGCCGCATCCGTAATCCGTCCGTAATGCGCGCGCCGTACGATCTGAGGATGACGGCATTCGGCCTCCGCGCAGCGGTGGGAAGCGATTCGCGCTTTCTGACCGACATGGTCGTCGAGGCTGCCAACTGGAACCCGAGCGCGTCGAGGCAGCGTGTCAGCGTCCTGGCCGATCCCGAGTACACCCGCTACATCGCGGGGTGGCAGCGTCCGAGCGACGCCGGCGTCGTCGCCGAGGATGCCGACGGCATGCCCGTGGGCGCCTGCTGGTTCAGGCTGTTCCCGACGGATGCCCCGGGGCACGGCTTCGTCGCCGTCGGCGTTCCCGAACTCATCCTCGGAGTCAGCCCCATCTGGCGCGCGCAGGGTGCCGGCCGAGCGCTGCTCCGCGAGGTCGTGTCGGTCGCGCGTGCTGCGGGTCACGCCCGCCTCGCGCTCAGCGTCGAGCGCGGCAATCATGCGGCCGATCTCTACCGCAGCGAGGGCTTCGTCACGATGGCGACGCCCGGCGCCCGGGACACGATGGTGCGCAACCTGCGCTGAGCTCCGGCATCGATCTGGGCCCGTCCGCCACCAGCCGATCGCGAGACACCCGACCCGGCTTCCGCGGGAATGACCGGGGCCGGAAGTACCGTTGAGCCATGGCTACGAGCACCAAGGCGACTGGTCGCGCACGCGCGACTCCTTCGTCGCGCGGCGGCGCGGCGAAGCCACCGGCCAAGACACCCGCGAAGACTCCGACCAAGGCAACGCCACGCGCTGCCTCCAAGACGAGCGCCCAGACGCTGAAGTTCACGGAGGTCGAGGAGAAGCCGAACCTGCTCGTGCGCGCCTGGATGGGTCTCGCCCACGTCGCCGGGGGAGCAGCCCGCGCCCTCGGCCCGGAGCAGCTCGCCAAGGAGGAGCGCCGCGACGGCCTGCCCTTCTTCATCATCCTTCTGGCCATCGCCGGCGCGGTGTTCGAATGGTTCCTCATCAACGACCCCGTCGCGCAGACCCTCGACGCCTGGACCTTCGGCGGCCTCGTCGGTCGCGTGGCCTTCGCCCTGCCGATCATCATGCTGGTGTTCGCGGTGTGGCTGTTCCGGCATCCGTCGTCGGTGCACGACAACTCCCGCATCGGAATCGGCCTCGGCATCCTGCTGGTCTCCATCGCGGGCCTCTGCCACGTCTTCGGCGGTCAGCCGGCGCCGAGCGACGGCATGAACGTTCTCGCCCGCGCCGGCGGCATCCTCGGCTGGATGATCACCTGGCCGATGATGCTTGTCGCCCCGTGGCTCGCCGTCGTCGTGATGATCGTGCTCATCGCCCTCTCGCTGCTCATCATCACCAAGACGCCGCCGAATCGCATCCCGCAGCGCATGCGCGAGCTCTACGCCTGGCTGTTCGGAGCCCACCTCCCCGATGAGGATGAGCGCGACGAGGCACGCCTCGCAGCGAAGGCTGCCAAGAAGGAGCGCTCGCAGGCTGTCGAACTCGACGGCATCGACGGCCTCGGCCTCGATGGAGACGACGAAGCATCGACGCCCGACAACCTGCCCTGGTGGCGCCGCAACACCAGCGGCCGCGAAGAGGACCCGGCCTTCGAGGCCGCGGGTGTCGACGGTCTCACGGATGTGTTCGGAGGAGCCCCGGAGGGCGCATTCGATAGCGCGCTCGACGGCGTCGGTGACGGCGCCGACGCACCGCCTGCTCGAGGCGGCGTCACGGGTGACCACTACGGCACCGAGGTCATGGCCGACCTGCAGGCCGCTGAAGACGCCGTCAAGCGCTTCACCGGCGAGGTCGGGGGAGCGACCACCCTGCTCGCCGACGGTGCTGCGGTTCCAGATGCCGCCCCCGGCGTGCTGCCCGGCTTCTCCGCGGCCGGCGCCGTCTTCGACCAGGCCGGCGTCGCGCCGGTCGACGATCAGCCCACGGCTCCGTACCACCTGCCGGCGGCATCCACCCTCGCGGCCGGAGCACCGGCCAAGACGCGCTCCGCCGCCAACGACGAGGTCGTTCGGGCCATCACCGACGTGCTGCAGCAGTTCTCGGTCGACGCCCGCGTCACCGGCTTCTCGCGCGGCCCGACGGTCACGCAGTACGAGGTCGAGCTCGGCCCCGGGGTGAAGGTCGAGCGGGTCACCGCCCTCTCGAAGAACCTCTCCTACGCGGTCGCCTCGAACGAGGTGCGCATCCTCTCGCCCATCCCGGGCAAGAGCGCCATCGGCATCGAGATCCCCAACAGCGACCGCGAGATCGTCACCCTCGGCGACGTGCTGCGCTCCGGCGCGGCGGCCAAGAGCACGCACCCGATGACCATCGGCGTCGGCAAGGACGTCGGCGGCGGCTTCGTGCTCGCCAACCTCGCCAAGATGCCCCACCTGCTCGTCGCCGGTTCCACCGGCTCGGGCAAGTCGAGCTTCGTGAACTCGATGATCACCAGCCTGCTCATGCGGGCCACGCCGGCCGACGTGCGCATGGTGCTGATCGACCCGAAGCGTGTGGAGCTCGCGCCCTACGCCGGCGTTCCCCACCTCATCACGCCCATCATCACGAACCCGAAGAAGGCCGCAGAGGCGCTCTCCTGGGTCGTGAAGGAGATGGACATGCGCTACGACGACCTCGCGTCGTTCGGCTTCCGTCACATCGACGACTTCAACAAGGCCGTCATCAACGAGGAGATCATCCTCCCTGCCGGCAGCGAGCGCCAGCTGAAGCCCTACCCGTACCTCCTCGTCGTCGTCGACGAGCTCGCCGACCTCATGATGGTCGCCCCGCGCGACGTCGAGGACTCGATCGTGCGCATCACCCAGCTGGCCCGAGCATCCGGAATCCACCTCGTGCTCGCCACCCAGCGACCGAGCGTCGACGTGGTCACCGGTCTCATCAAGGCCAACGTTCCTAGCCGTCTGGCCTTCGCGGTCACGAGCGTCACCGACTCCCGCGTCATCCTCGACCAGCCCGGAGCCGACAAGCTCATCGGTCAGGGTGACGCCCTGTTCCTGCCCATGGGTGCCTCGAAGGCCCTGCGTGTGCAGGGGGCGTGGGTGAGCGAGAGCGAGATCGAACGCGTCGTCAAGCACGTGACGCGCCAGGCCCGACCCGAATACCGGCCGGATGTCGCCGTGTCGGCCGAGCGCAAGGCCATCGACTCCGACATCGGAGACGACCTCGAGCTGCTGCTCGCGGCTGCCGAGCTCGTGGTCTCGACCCAGTTCGGCTCCACCTCCATGCTGCAGCGCAAGCTCAGGGTCGGCTTCGCGAAGGCCGGTCGCCTGATGGACCTGCTCGAGTCACGCGAGATCGTCGGCCCCTCCGAGGGATCGAAGGCCCGCGACGTGCTCGTCACCGCCGAGCAGCTGCCCGGTGTGCTGGCCCGCCTGCGCGGCGAGGACGACGGATCGGCGCCGAGTGCGGCATCCGTCGCCCCGTCTGCTCCCCAGCAGACGACGGTGCAGCAGGGCATGCAAGCGGGCATGCAGCAGACCGCCGCGCCCGTCGACCCCTACGGTGACGACCCGGTCGCCCGCATGACCGAGGGCTATCCTGAGGAGGAGGGCGATTCCGACGAGGACGCCTGGAACCTGACCGGCAGGGACTGACATGGCTTCGCTCGACGCCGAGGTGCCTCGCGCCTCGAACTGGAACCTGCCCAATCTGATCACCGTCGTGCGCATCCTGCTCGCGCCGCTGTTCTTCTGGATGCTGTTGGTCGATAACGGCGCCGACGGGGCCCTTCGCTGGTGGGCGGCCGTCGTCTTCATCGTCGCCATCGCCACCGACGGCGTGGACGGTGCCATAGCCCGCCGTCAGGGCCTCGTGACCGACCTCGGCAAGATCCTCGATCCGATCGCCGACAAGCTCCTCACCGGCGGCGCTCTCGTGTGCCTGTCGATCCTGGGCGAGCTCTGGTGGTGGGTGACCATCATCATCCTCGTGCGCGAGGTCGGCATCACCGTCTGGCGCATGGTGGAGCTTTCGCACCGCAACGTCGTGCCGGCGTCCCGCGGCGGCAAGCTCAAGACGATCGCGCAGTCCATCGCAATCTCTCTCGCGCTCGTTCCGCTGTGGACCGTGCTCGGCGACTGGGTGTTCTGGGTGAACTGGGTGGCCATGGGCATCGCCTTCGCCCTCACGGTGTGGTCGGGCGTCGAGTACCTGGTCTCGGCGTGGAAGCTGAAGCGGGCACTGCCAGCTGCAGCATCGGGATCGTCGTCGGCGACGGATGCCTGAGGCTCACGTGCCCGACCCCGCGGCCCGCCTCATCGCCGAGCTGACGCGCCGCCAGCTCACCATCGCCGTCGCCGAGTCGCTGACTGGCGGCCTGCTCGCTGCCGAACTGATCCGCATCCCCGGGGCATCCGCCGTCGTCACAGGGGGAGTGGTGGCCTACAACACCGCCATCAAGCGCAGCGTGCTGGGCGTCGACGCCGGTCTGCTGCGTGAGCACGGCGCCGTGCATCCGCAGGTCGCCGAGCAGATGGCCGCAGGCGTACGCAGGGTGCTCGCCGTCGACGGACGCGATGCAGACGTGGGCATCGCCACGACGGGTGTCGCGGGGCCAGACCCTCAGGATGGCCGGCCCGTCGGCACTGTGTTCATCGCAGTCGCCATCGGTGAGCAGATTCAGGTGCGTGAGCTCGCCCTCGACGGCAGCCGCGCCGCCATCCGCGCAGCCGTCGTGACCGAGGCGATCGGCGCCGCGCTCGAGGTCGCGTCCGTCGAGGCGGAATAACCTGCGTTAACTCGCCGTTACATCGGGCGTATTCACAAGAAAACGCCGGAACAGCGCAGTACGCTGGATCTATGAGTACCTGTCGTACTCTGTATCAACTCACCCGCACCAGGGTGGACTGGCAGCACAGAAGGGGGTTCCAATGATTCTGGTTCGTCAGGAAATCGGCGATGTTCTCAGGGACTTCCGTCTGCAGAAGGGCCGCACGCTCCGTCAGGTCGCGAGCAAGGCCAGTGTCGCACTCGGCTACCTCAGCGAGGTCGAGCGCGGACAGAAGGAAGCATCCAGCGAGATCCTCGCATCGGTCGCCGATGCGCTCGACACACCGATCTCCGTCATCATGCGCGAAGTGGGCGACCGTCTGGCCGTCCTCGAGGGGATCAACCCGATTCCCGACACAGTGCCCGAGGACCTCGTCGTCGACTTCGACGCCGAGCTGCTCGTCCGCTGAGTCCCCATACACGTCTCCTCACGCCAGCCGGTCATCGACCGGCTGGCGTTTCTTTCCCCTGTTGGTCTCCCGTCGCCGCGGCTCGCGCCGAGCGGTCGGGTCTTTTCGGTCTGTGGAGTCATCTGTGAAGTCCAGCGAGTTCCGCCTCGCCGTGCAGGAGGAGTTCGGCGACGCCTACGGACGTTCCCTACTCCGCGACCTCGTTCTGCCCGACCTCGGCAACGTCACGGGCGATGAGGCCCTCGCCGCCGGCACCCGCCCGCGCGACGTCTGGTACGCCCT
Organism: Leifsonia sp. Root1293; assembly: GCF_001425325.1. Taxonomy (NCBI): domain Bacteria; kingdom Bacillati; phylum Actinomycetota; class Actinomycetes; order Micrococcales; family Microbacteriaceae; genus Leifsonia; species Leifsonia sp. Root1293. The sequence continues at coordinate 426,998 of NZ_LMEH01000001.1, forward strand.
GTGCGCCGCGATGGACGTGCCCGAGAACCGTCGGCACGGCGCAGGCCTCCGCGAGCCGCGCCGCTAGTCCCTGTCGCCCTGCACCGCCTTCGCGGACCTGGGTGCGCCACACGACACGCCGTCGTCGTATCTCGAACGGATGTTCGGATCTTGCTAGGCTCCTCAACAGCAGCGAATCGAAGACGGACAGTGCACCGTCGTCAGGGTCATCCGAGCAATGTCGGAGGCCCGGCGTAGCGTTCCTTCCATCAGCGATGAACTGCTGACTGCCTTGTCAGTCGCGTGCCCGGTTCATGAGCGCCAGCTCTTGCCTCACGCGACACGACAGCCTAGAGGCGACGGAATATCGACAGAAGGAGACCATGATGCCCTCAGCTGCAGACCGCGAGAAGTCACTCGAGACAGCTCTCGCCCAGATCGACCGCCAGTTCGGCAAGGGGTCAGTCATGCGCCTCGGAAGCGATGAGCGCGCTCCCGTCGCTGTCATCCCGACGGGTTCCATCGCGCTCGACGTCGCGCTCGGCATCGGGGGACTCCCGCGAGGCCGCATCGTCGAGATCTACGGCCCCGAGTCGTCGGGTAAGACGACCCTCACGCTGCACGCCATCGCCAACGCCCAGCGCGCCGGTGGCATCGCGGCCTTCATCGATGCCGAGCACGCGCTCGACCCCGAGTACGCCAAGAAGCTCGGCGTCGACATCGATGCGCTCCTCGTCTCCCAGCCCGACACCGGTGAGCAGGCTCTCGAGATCGCCGACATGCTGGTGCGCTCCGGATCCATCGACCTCATCGTCATCGACTCCGTGGCGGCACTCGTGCCCCGCGCCGAGATCGAGGGCGAGATGGGCGACTCGCACGTCGGACTCCAGGCGCGACTCATGTCGCAGGCGCTCCGCAAGCTCACCGGTGGTCTCAGCCAGACGAACACCACGATGATCTTCATCAACCAGCTGCGCGAGAAGATCGGCGTGTTCTTCGGAAGCCCCGAGACCACAGCCGGCGGCAAGGCGCTCAAGTTCTACGCATCGGTGCGCCTCGACATCCGTCGCATCGAGACTCTGAAAGACGGAACCGAGGCCGTGGGAAACCGCACGCGCGTCAAGGTCGTCAAGAACAAGATGGCTCCGCCGTTCAAGCAGGCCGAGTTCGACATCCTCTACGGCGTCGGAATCTCCCGTGAGGGCTCGCTCATCGACTTCGGCGTCGACCACGCCATCGTCAAGAAGTCGGGCGCCTGGTACACCTACGACGGTGACCAGTTGGGGCAGGGCAAGGAGAACTCGCGCAACTTCCTGCTCAAGAACCCCGACATCGCCCTCGAGATCGAGAACAAGATCCTCGCGAAGCTGGGCGTCGGCATCGCCGGTGCTGCAGCGAAGGCTGCAACCGATGCGGCTCTCGCTGCGGAGGTTCCCGCCAATGTGGAGTCGATCACGGCGAAGCGCAAGGGCGCCTAGCTTCTAGAGCAGCACCGATACGAGACCGGGGAGAGACACATGCCGTCGAACAGCAGCACGAGCAACAGCACGGGCAGCACCAACGAGCGTCTCGCCCCGGTCTCGTATCTTCCCTGGGCCGGGTCGGAGACCGACACCGACGCCGCGGCAGAAGAACTCGTCTCCCAGCGTCGGGTTCCCGGCGTCGACCCCGAGCGCGACCTTCTCGAGGCCGAGAACGTGCTCACTCGGCGGCTGCGCGGGCGCTCGCTCTCCGTGGCCGAGGCTCGAGCGGTGCTCATCGAACTCGAACTCGACGGGGGAGCAGCAGAGGAGCTCATCGAGCGCTTCGAGCGCATCGGCTACCTCGATGACACCAGGCTCGCTGAGCAGATCGTGCACACCCACCACGAGCGCAAGGGTCTCGGGCGCTCCGCCGTCGAGGCCGAGATGCGACGCCGCAAGCTCGACCAGCACGCGATGAGCGCGGTTCTCGACGAGCTGTCGGTCGACGAGAGCGGCCCGGCAGCGGAGCTCGCCGCGGGCAGACTCAGCCGGATGAGTTCTCTCGACGACGAGACGGCCGAGCGTCGGTTGCTCTCCTTCCTGATGCGCAAGGGCTACTCCTCGAGCGTCTCCCGAGAGGCCGTCAAGACGGCATTCTCAGCGATCGGGCGACGCGCCCGCTGAACGTACACTGGTCTGCATGAGCAGTACCGTCGTCAGCAGTGAACCGACCCTGATCGCGCCATCCGTCGCGGCGTTCGACGGCGACGGTCGGGCACGCACCTTCGAGGTGCGCACCTTCGGCTGCCAGATGAACGTGCACGACTCCGAGCGCCTGAGCGGTTCCCTCGAGGCGGCCGGCTACGTGCGAGCGGTCGACAGCGAGCCCGACATCGTCGTGATCAACACCTGCGCCGTGCGCGAGAACGCCGACAACAAGCTCTACGGCAACCTGGGGCACCTCGCGTCCGTCAAGAAGCGGCACGACGGCATGCAGATCGCGGTCGGCGGCTGCCTCGCCCAGAAGGACAAGAGCACCATCCTCGAGAAGGCGCCCTGGGTCGACGTCGTCTTCGGAACCCACAACATGGGCGCCCTGCCGCGCCTGCTCGAACGTGCGAGGCACAACGACGAGGCCCAGCTCGAGATCCTCGACTCCCTCGAGACGTTCCCCTCGACGCTTCCCACGAAGCGCGACTCCAGCTACAGCGGGTGGGTGTCCATCTCGGTGGGCTGCAATAACACCTGCACGTTCTGCATCGTTCCGTCCCTGCGCGGTAAGGAGAAGGATCGCCGCCCGGGCGACGTGCTCGGCGAGATCCAGGCCATCGTCGACGACGGAGCCATCGAGGTCACGCTTCTCGGCCAGAACGTCAACTCCTACGGTGTCGAGTTCGGAGACCGGCTGGCGTTCGGCAAGCTGCTGCGCGCCGCCGGAGCCATCGACGGCCTCGAGCGCATCCGTTTCACCAGCCCGCATCCGGCCGCATTCACCGACGATGTCATCGATGCCATGGCCGAGACCGACGCCGTGATGCCCCAGCTGCACATGCCGTTGCAGTCGGGCTCCGACCGCATTCTCAAGGCCATGCGTCGCTCCTACCGGTCCGAGAAGTTCCTCGGCATCCTTGACCGCGTGCGTGCCAGGATGCCGGAGGCCGCCATCAGCACCGACATCATCGTCGGCTTCCCCGGGGAGACCGAAGAGGACTTCCTCGAGACGATGCGAGTCGTCGAACTGGCCAGGTTCGCGACGGCATTCACATTCCAGTACTCCATCCGTGCTGGAACCCCCGCGGCGACCATGGACGAGCAGGTTCCCAAGGCCGTGGTTCAGGAGCGCTACGAACGTCTCGTGGCTCTGCAGGAGCGCATCTCCTGGGAGGAGAACCAGAAGATCATCGGCCGCGAGGTGCACGTGCTCGTCGCCAACGGCGAGGGGCGCAAGGACGCCGCGACGCACCGCCTCAGCGGTCGCGCCGAAGACAGTCGACTCGTGCACTTCGAGGTGCCACCGGATGCCGTTGCTCCCCGCCCCGGCGACGTGGTCTCGGTCGTCGTCACGCAGGCCGCGCCGTTCCACCTCATCGCGGATGCCGTTCCGGGCGAACCGCTCCGCATCCGCCGCACCCGCGCCGGAGATGCCTGGGACCTGGCGCAGGCCGAGTCCTGCGGAGTGCCATCTGGCGCCGCCGCGGGCAGCGCGTCCGGCTCCACTCCAGGCACGGTCTCCCTCGGACTCCCGACCCTGCGGTCAGCCACGCGGGTCGATCTCGGGCTGACTGGCACCCGCGCCACGGCTTCCCACGCCACAGGTGACCACGCCCACTGAGGCGGCGGCGCTGCCACTCATCGCCGTGGTCGGCGCCACCGGCACCGGCAAGTCAGCCCTCGCCCTCGATATCGCCGAGCACCTCATCGCCGACGGGCTCTCGGTCGAGATCGTGAACGCAGACGCCTCGCAGCTCTACCGCGGCATGGACATCGGCACGGCGAAGCTCGCGCCCAGCGAGCGTCGCGGCATCCGTCACCACCTCTTCGATGTACTCGAGGTGACCGAAGAGGCGAGCGTCGCGCGCTATCAGACCGAGGCGCGCGCTGCCATAGCCGGAATCCGCGAACGTGGCGCAGTACCGATTCTCGTCGGCGGATCCGGCCTCTACGTCTCGTCGGTCGTCTACGACTTCCGCTTTCCCGGCACCGACACCGAACTCCGAACCCGACTGGAACAGGAGCTGAGCGAACGCGGTCCGGGCCTGCTCCACCAACGACTCAAGGCTCTCGACCCGAACGCCGCCGAACGCATCGGCTCGCAGAACGGACGCCGCCTCGTGCGCGCCCTCGAGATCATCGAGATCACGGGGGAACCGCACGCCGCCTCGCTTCCGGATGAACCCGTCGAATGGGCACCTCTGGCGATGATCGGCCTCGCCCTCGATCGAGCTGAGCTCGTGGAGCGGCTCGATTCGCGGGTCGAGCAGATGTGGGCCGACGGGATGCTCGGCGAGGTCGAGGCGCTCATTCCGGCCGGCATCGAGCGCGGCATCACTGCAAGCCGCGCCATCGGTTACGCACAGGCCCTCGCCCAACTGCGGGGCGAGATCGACGAGGCCGAGGCGATCGACCTGACGCAGGCACTCACCCGGCGCTACGCGCGCCGCCAGGTGAGCTGGTTCAAGCGCTACCCGAAGACGACCTGGCTGGAAGCGACGGATGAAGCCCGAGTGGCGTCGGCGATGCGAGTCGTGCTCGATCAACTCTGACCCACGGAACGTCGGCGACGCGACACGCCCATCGGACCGGGGTACACGCAAGAAATCCGCGCCGGTCGCAACATCGGCGCAAACGGTGGCCTCTCGACTGGGTCATGTGCCCCACTCTGGGGGTGCGTGTCCTCACTTCTGAGGACAATTTCCCAGCTTTCTAAGCATTACGGCGCATAGATTCGGTTGTGAGCCGCTCTCGCCTTCCCTGGGCTGACGAGTGCTCGATCATCCCGAACGAGAGCCTCTGATGTCCTCCGTGAAATCCCTTCCGCATGCCCGAAAGCGCCAGTGGGGCGCTGAGAAGCGCACACGACCGCTGCCGACGGTGCACCCGCGTCCGTCGAACCGCACCATCACGTGGAGCCGCGTCGCCATCGTGCTGACCGTCGTGTTCTGGGCCGTCTACGTGGTGACCACGGTCATCCGTCAGTTCATCGATGGTGGCCGTCAGGACTTCCGCTTCACGATGGAGGCCATCGGGTACCTGGTGGTCGTCACCTTCCTCACCTTCTCGGCCCTCATGTACCTGGTCGCGCGCGAGGGCGCACTGCAGCGGTTCAGCAAGCATGTTCGGGTGCCCCGCGCCGAACTCGATCGTCATTTCGCCGAGAACCGTTCCTCGATCACAGTCCTCGTTCCGTCGTACGCCGAGGAGCCGCACGTCGTCCGAGCCACGCTGCTCTCTGCGGCACTGCAGGAGTACCCGTCGATCAAGGTCGTGCTCCTCCTCGACGACCCGCCCTTCCCGAAGCAGCCGGCTGTGCTCTCGAGGCTCGAGGAGACCCGCGCCCTCGCCGACGACATCTCAGCGATGCTCGCGGAGCCGCGCGAACGCTTCGCGGCCGCCCTCGCCTCCTTCGAAGCGCAGATCGCCTCGGGTGTGCTGCCCGACGACCTCGCGGTCGCCCACGCCGACGCTCTTGCCGAGCACTACGCGTTCGCCGCGCAGTGGCTGACGGATGCCGGCGAGCGGGAGACCCTCGACGACCACGTCGACCTCTTCTTCGTGGAGCAGGTGCTGGGCGGACTCGCCGACGAACTCCTCCTCACCGGGCGGGCCATCGCCACGTCGGTCGAGGAGGACGCGGTGCTCTCCTCGGATCGCATCGGCCAGCTCTACCGTCGCCTGGCCTGGACGTTCGACGCCGATCTCGACGTGTTCGAGCGCAAGCGTTTCGCGTCGACGTCGCACGAGGCGAACAAGGCCATGAACCTGAACGCCTACATCGGGCTGATGGGCGGCCAGTTCACCCTCGCCGAGACGCCGAACGGCCCGGCACTGATCCCCGCGGCCGCCGGCGACCCGTTCGACGTGAGCTTCGCCGACAGTGACTTCCTGCTCACCCTCGACGCCGACTCGATCCTGCTCCGTGACTACTGCCTGCGCCTGGTGTACTTCCTGCAGCAACCCGACAACGCGCGCGTCGCCGTCACCCAGACGCCGTACTCGTCGTTCCGCGGTGCCGCCACCCGCATCGAGCGTCTTGCCGCCGCCACCACAGACATCCAGCACGTGCTGCACCAGGGGATGAGCCACTTCGGTGCCACCTTCTGGGTGGGCGCCAACGCCGTCATCCGCAAGGTCGCCATCGAGGACATCGCGGAGACCGAGTTCGTGGGCGGCTTCGAGGTCAAGCGCTACATCCAGGACCGCACGGTCATCGAGGACACCGAGTCGAGCGTCGACCTCGGAACCCACGGCTGGAGCCTCGTGAACTACCCCGAGCGTCTCAGCTACTCCGCCACCCCGCCCGACTTCGGATCGCTCGTGGTGCAGCGCCGCCGCTGGGCCAACGGCGGCCTCCTCATCCTGCCCAAGCTCTGGCGCCAGGTGCGCGCCCGCAAGCGCCGCGGCGAGCAGGTGCCGATGCTCGAGCTTCTGCTCCGCGTCAACTACATGGCGTCCATCGCGTGGGCGAGCTTCGGACTGGTCTTCCTGCTGGCGTATCCGTACGACGGCCGTCTGCTGAGCCCTGTCGTGCTGCTCGCGGCTCTGCCGTACTTCCTCGCCATGGCGAGCGACCTGCGCTACGCGGGCTACCGCCGCAGCGACGTGCTGCGCATCTACGGCTTCAACCTCATCATGCTGCCGGTGAATCTCGCCGGCGTGCTGAAGTCGATGCAGCAGGCGCTCACCGGCAAGAAGATCCCGTTCGTGCGCACTCCCAAGGTCAAGAACCGTACAGCGGCGCCGTTGCTCTACGTGGTGACGCCGTTCCTCATCGTGGCCTTCTCACTCCTCACGCTCTGGCGCGATGTCACCGCCGGCAACTGGGGCAACGCGGCGTTCGCCGGCATCAACGCCGTGCTCGCCAGCTGGGCGATCGTGGCCTACATCGGCATCGGCAACGCACTCGTCGACACCTGGCTCGGACTCATCAAGCCGCTGTACGTGCCGCGGGTCCAGCCGGTCGAGGCCACCACGACGGCGACGGATGCCGACGGGCTCGACTGGCGCTCCGTGCTCTACCACGGTCACGCAGACGAGGCGGTCCCGATGCTGGAGGCCGTGGGCACGCCGCACCGAAGGGCCGCATCCGTTCGCCCCGTGCCGGATGCAGCCCGCGAGGACGCAGCTCGCGGCGTCGATGGAACTCACGACGCTCACGACGCGCGCCACTCCCACGACGCACACGATCTCCGCGACGAGAGGAAGGCAGCCTGATGGCCACGAAGAACCGCGTGAGCGCATCCGCCCCGCAGGATGCAGTCCAGGCCGTCGAACTCTCGGACCGCCGCCTCTCCCCGCTGCGGGTGTCCATCGCCATCGTCGTGCTTCTCGCCGTGATCGCCGCCGGATTCCTCGGCGCGCGCTCGTGGGCCTCGACGCAGGCCGATCCGTCGCAGGCTCAGCCCTGGTTCGCCGGGTACGTCGACGTGACGGCAACGCCGACCTACGAGTTCGAGACCCAGGGCACCACCGACACCCCTGACGCCGTGCTCTCCTTCATCGTGTCCTCAACGACGGATGCCTGCACTCCCAGCTGGGGCACGGCCTATTCGATGGAGCAGGCCGGCGACACCCTCGACCTCGATCGCCGGATCGCCCGCCTGCAGCAGGGTGGCGGAACCATCGCCGTCTCGTTCGGCGGCCTGCTGAATGACGAGCTCGCAGTCACCTGCGTCGACGAGACGAAGCTTCAGGCTGCCTACGCCAGCGTTCTCGACCGCTACAAGGTCGGCACAATCGATCTCGACCTCGAGGGCGCCGGTCTCACCGACCGGGCAGCGGCCGAACGCCGCGCCACTGCCATCGCCGCGCTCCAGAAGCAGCGCCGCGCTGCCGGAGATCCCATCGCCGTCTGGCTCACGCTTCCCGTCGCGCCTTCGGGCCTGACCGAAGCCGGAACGGATGCCGTCACCGCGATGCTCGACGCCGGCGTCGACCTGGCCGGCGTCAACGCCATGACCATGGACTACGGCTCCAGCCTCGCCGACGGTGACAGCATGGCCGAGGCATCCGAGAAGGCGCTCACCGCGACCCAGCGCCAGTTGGGCGTGCTCTACAGTCGCGCCGACATCACCCTCGGTGACGCGACCCTCTGGTCGAAGGTAGGTGCGACGCCGATGATCGGCCAGAACGACGTGGCTGACGAGGTGTTCTCTCTCAAGGACGCCAGGCGATTGAACGCGTGGGCGACCGACAAGGGTCTCGGCCGCATGTCGATGTGGTCGGCCAACCGCGACAAGACCTGCGGATCGAACTACACCACCACCTCGATCGTCTCGGATGCCTGCAGTGGCGTCGAGCAGGGCGACACGTCGTTCGCCGACCTGCTCGCCACGGGCTTCCCCGGATCGCTCGCCGCCGGTGAGAACGCCGCCGCGACGACCAGCGAGCCCACCCAGGCCGCCGAGGTCGCGGATGACCCTGCCACCTCGCCCTACCCCGTCTGGTCGACCGACGCCTCCTACCTCAAGGGCACGAAGGTCGTCTGGCACCGCAATGTCTATACGGCCAAGTGGTGGACCAAGGCCGAGGTTCCCGACAATCCCGTGCTCAACGACTGGGAGTCGCCGTGGCAGCTCGTGGGGCCGGTGCTCGAGGGCGAGACGCCGATTCCACAGGCGACCCTGCCAGCAGGCACGTTCCCCGAGTGGGCGGGCACGGCCACCTACCAGAAGGGCGACCGGATCCTCTTCGAGGGTGTTCCCTACGAGGCGAAGTGGTGGACGCAGGCCGACAGCCCAGAGGCATCCGCAGCCGACCCCGACTCGTCGCCGTGGGAGCCCCTGACCCAGGCCGACATCACCGCCCTCGTGTCGGGAACGCCCGCCGGCTGAGTCGCTTCGGCGACCGGACGTTCAAGCAACCGCTCGCTGAGGACCGAGCGGAGCGACCGTCCGAAGCGCTGACGAGCCGCCCATAGACTTTCCCCATGGCGATCGATCTGCATTTCACCAAGGGACACGGCACCGGGAACGACTTCGTGCTCTTCGCAGATCCCGATGGTGAACTCGAGCTCACCCCGGAGCAGATCAGCGCCATCTGCGACAGGCACTTCGGTGTCGGCGCCGACGGAATCATCCGTGCCGTTCGCTCGCGGAGCCTCGCCGACGGTGCTGCCGCGCTCGCAGAAGACCCCGACGCCGAGTGGTTCATGGACTACTGGAACTCCGACGGCACCGTGTCGGAGATGTGCGGCAACGGCATCCGTGTCTACGCCCGATTCCTCATCGAGCAGGGCCTGCTCGAGTTCGCCGAGGGTGACTCCGTCGCCATCGGCACACGCGGGGGAGTGCGCGACCTGCAGCGCTCGGGAACCGGCTTCCAGGTCGACCTCGGTCGCTGGAGGCTCGACGGCACCGAGCCGCTGGTGCGTGCCCGCGAACTGTCCGTAGCCCGCCCCGGCCTCGGCATCAACGTGGGCAATCCGCACGTCGTCGTGGCCCTGGCCGACGAGGACGAACTCGCCGACATCGACCTGACCGTCATCCCGATCCTCGAACCCGAGGCGCCGGACGGCGCGAATGTGGAGTTCGTGATTCCGCACGAGCCGCTCGTGCACGACGGTGTCGGTCGCATCCGGATGCGCGTGCACGAGCGCGGCTCGGGGGAGACTCTCTCCTGTGGAACGGGCGCTGTCGCCGCGGCCCTCGCCGTGAGGCACTGGGCCGGAGCCGGTGCGCCGAACGAGTGGCGAGTCGACGTTCCCGGCGGGCGTGTCGGAGTGCGGATGTTCCCCGCCGAGGACGGCGAGCACGTCGCCCTCTCGGGACCGGCAGAGCTGGTCTTCGATGGAGTGCTGGGCCTCGGCTGACGGCGGCTAGGCGCCGAACTCCGAACTGACGAAGCGCCCACTGTCGACCGCGTCGCGCAGCAGCTCGAAGTCGGCGAACGACCTGTCGGCGTACTCATCCGCCCAGGCGACCACGGCCTTGTCGAACACGTCACCGGTTCCCAGGTAGCCCGAGATGCTCGCCGCCGCCGGGCTCTGCGAATGGGCCCGAGCGAGGAGGGATGCGCACGCGTCTGCATAGTCGACGAACTGGCCAGGGCTGAGGGCAGCGATGTCGAACGACACGTTGCGGTCCCGGAACTGCCGCACGTAGAAGCTGCGACCCTCCTCGCCCGCGAGGTATCCGAGGAACGGATCCGACACCGCCTGGAGGATGCGCTGGTTGGCGATCACCCTGAAGCCATGCTCCGTGGCGATCATCGCCGGGTCGATGCCGGGCGCGGGATCGATCGGTGCTTCACCGAACTCGTGCACCACCGATCTGGCGGCCTCCTTGAACTGCAGCACCAACGGTTCGCCGCGCGGTCCGGTGAGCACGGCGATGTAGCACCGCGTGCCCACGCTGCCGACTCCGACGACGCGGCGCACGGCATCCGTCACCGTGTACTGCGAGAGCAGGAGTGCGACGTCGGGAGCGACGGACGCGCGATAGGCGTCGAAGATCTCGGTGAGGCGCGCCTCGAGCTCGGGTTCGATGTGCATGAGCGTGGGGCGGTCCTCGACGATCTGCAACGACCCGTCGTCGGCCCGCGTCATGATCTTCTCGACCACGCGGGCCGAGGTGCGGTTGCGGGCGGCACGCACGGCCTTATCGATGATCTTCTGCGTCTCAGGGCCGAACCGCGACGTGCCGGCCTTCACCTCGGCGTGCAGGAAGTAGCGGTCGATGGCACCCAGTTCGAGCGCGGCACGAAGGGCGATGCGATAGGCGGCCGCTCCGGTCAACGCGGCACGCCGGATCTCGGACCTGGCGTATCCGTTCTCACGACCGGCGATGACGATGCTGGTGATCAGACGCTTCACGTCCCACTCCCAGGGGCCGGACGCCGCCTCGTCGAAGTCGTTCAGGTCGAAGACCAGCGTGCGTTGGGGTGAGGCGTAGATGCCGAAGTTGGAGATGTGCGCATCGCCGCACAGCACGACGTTCAGCCCCGTGTTCGGCTCGTGCGCGAGGTCGGCGACCTGGATGGCAGCAGTGCCGCGATAGAACGCGAACGGACTCTGCAGCATGCGGTGCACCCGCAGGGGGATGAGGTCGGGCAGCCGCGGGTGATGCTGGCGCTCGAGGATGTCGAGCGGATCGCGGTCGGGGTTCTCGGCCATCGACGCCTGCTCGCGCCGGGGGAGCACAGCACGCCGAGACCTGCCATCGGCGTACAACTCGTCATGCCTCGTGACCTCGTCGTGGTCGAAGCGCAGGCGTCCTGTGGTGTCGCTCATGGCACGTCCATTCCTGGTCGAGGATGAAGTCAGGTTAGCGCTCGGGCGTCGTCCTGCGCATCGACTCGCAGGGTGACGACGGCTCGGCTCGGCGACGGCCGCGCCGTGAGCTCGAATCCCGCCGCCAGGAACTGCGAGAGAGTGCCGTGGTAGAGCTCGGCGCTCGACTTCCGCTCACGGCCGGCATCGACGGGATAGCCCTCGATGACGCGCGCACCGAGTCGGACCGCCTGATCGATCGCGCCCTGGAGCAGTGCGCCGCCGATGCCCTGTCGGCGGTGCCCGACGCGCACCACGAAGCAGGTGACCGCCCAGACCGAGTCATCGTCTTCGGCTTCCGTGCTTCCCGTGACGACCTTCGCGGTGCGCAGGCGCTCGTAGACCGTGCGCGGCTCCACGGCGCACCAGCCGACGGGTTCGGCCGCGTCGCCGTCGTTCTCGCTCCGGCTCGCCTCGGCATCGGGCTCGAGATACGCGATGACGCCGGGCGGATGCGACTCTCCCCGCCGCGCCGTCTGGACCTGCTCCTCGAGCAGGTTGCGGCACTCGCCGGCACTGATCGTCTTCCACGCTGCGTTCGGCAACTTGAAGAACTGGCACCAGCACCCGGCCGGGTCGCGGCGCGTGCCGAACACGCGCTCCACGTCGGCCCAGGGGGCATCCGTCACTGGAACAATGCGCACCTTCGCTGCCATGCCTTCACCCTACGACCGAGCGCCGACGGTGTCTCGAGCACCCTTTTCGGCACGCTATGATTGACAGGTTGCCTCGGCCAGCCGGGGCATCGGGCTGTGGCGCAGCTTGGTAGCGCACTTGACTGGGGGTCAAGGGGTCGCAGGTTCAAATCCTGTCAGCCCGACCAAAGGGCCGTTCGATGAACCGGTCTAACAACTGCTGGAAAATGAAATCGCTCCTGAGCTATCTCAGGAGCGATTTCTGTTTTCGTGTACTTAGTCCGCGGATTGGATCGATCGAGAACTCTCGCGTCCCCTATTTGGTGGTCGAGACGGCGATGGCCTTCTGGGCGGGGAACAGCTGAGATTGCGGCAACTGTCGTCGGTATCGATCTCAGCCTCGCTGGGTTGGTTCAAGCTCAGCGCACCGGGAGGGCGGGCCGACGTCACTCCTCCTCCGGCATCGGCATCGTCGGTGTCGCCGGACGAATGAGGGCCGGCGGCAGGCAGACGCAAGGTGTCCTGCGTCGTTTGGCACTAGCCCGGCAAGCGGAACGCAAGTACCGTGCAGGGATAGCTCGGCATCACCCGAATGCAAAGGAGCGTTTCCATGACTGACGACACCCCTCCCGCCCCTCCTGGCGAAGCACCACCACTTACCAAGCAGGATCTCGAACGTCAGACGGCAGCGGAAGCCCTCCAGAAGGTCATCTCCGATCGGAAGAACGCCGACCAGAAGGCTGTCGACGATCACGAGACTGCCGTCATTGCGCAGGCCAAGGCGAAAGCTGATGCCGAGGCGGCGACGGCAACCGCCGTGCAGGCTGCTGAAACGACGCGCATCGCCCAGGACAAATCGAAACTCGACAACGACACGGTCAAGCTCTCGAATGAGCAAAAGGTCCGTGAAGGCAAGCAGGCCGACTACGACTCCCTAGCCGCCAAGGTTGCGGCAGCCGTTCCGAAGATCAGCGAAATACCGATGAACACCCTGACAGTGCCCGCGGGTACGGCCTTCCGGGAATCGGAGAACGTCGCACTGGTCTTGGACACAGCGGTCAAAGCATTGGTAGAAGATCTCAAGTCATCACCCTCATTCCCGGGCTCGGAGCCGATCACCATCGTGCTTACAAGTGACTCGATGCTCGCACAGTCGGCCGTCGCGTATTTCTCACTCCGCGCAGAGATCACCGCACTGACCGGTCAGGCGACGAGCCTGAATGAGGCGGCTCTCGCACTTCTCGACCCGACAGGGTCCACCCCCGAAACCACCGACTTCAGCGGACCCGGTGACGTGATCTCTGCGGGCGTTGCAGCGGCCGCAACAGCTGTCACCGAGATCGCCGCTCTTTTCGAGACCGACTCGACAGTCACAAACGTGATCAGTGAGCCCAGCGAATTCACCGTTCAGGCGAAGCTCATCCGTCACATCCGTGGCACGTTCCCGGGCGCGACGATCGTCCTCGACCGTGTTTCACCGATCAGTCAAGACTCCGAGCTCCTCGAACTACTCGAATCACTCCTCGCCGTCTACGGTTCACTCACCGACACATCAGTTCTCTTGAGCCAGAAGATCGTCGAGCTGAAGGGCGACGACAACGCCTCGCTGAGGGCCCCGTATCAGGCGATGAAGGGACGGGTCGATGCGGTGAAGTCGCGTGTAGAAGCTCTGATCGCGAAGATCACGACGGTGCCGTCAACTGGCGGGATGGCGCCGCTAACCGAGGCAATCATCCGATCAACGACCGCCGTGGCAGGAGCCGACACGTACGTCTTGATCGTTCCGACCGCGAAGGTCTACACAGACCAGGTTGTTGTGAAGAGGAGATTCGCGGCTCCCCGCCTTGCCGTGTCGACCCACATCGAACTTCCCTATGTGCTGCTCAAAGGCGGGCACGTCGTGTGGGCGTCAGCGCCGGCGGCCCGAACCGGCTTTACTGCCAAGTTCGCCGCACACGGAGTCGACACGGGTCCGTTCGAGGCGAAGACATTCCAGAAGCCCCCAGACCCGCCGGTCCTCCCTGAGGGCGAAGCGTCCCTTCCAACATTCCCCAGCGAAGATGTCGGCCGACATGCGGCGTCGGAATAGCCACGCCCGACAGTGAGGAAGTGTCACTGGGGGCCAATGGAAATCTTGACCTAAGAGGTCTTATCGGCGCGTGGAGAATTTCTGACTTCGCGGATGGGTCGTTGTACCACCCGGCGTCCGGCTCACTCGCTCGACCTTCTGGACGTGTCGCGCGGAGAAGTCGACGAAAGGCCGAGACACACCCACCTGGACTCCCTAGAAGGTCTGACTCGATGCGCTCTCACGAATAGGTTGACTCTGCGACGTCGAGCCGCGTAAGCAATGCGAAATGGAACGGAATACAACTGCATGTTCATAACCGAGGGCGTGGATCTCCCGGAGCAGATCATTGACGCTCACGCGAAGGGCCGGTTGGTGTTCTTCGTGGGGGCGGGTGCTTCGATGGACGATCCATCGAACTTACCGTCGTTCACAAAGCTGGCGCGCAATCTGGCCGACGAGGCGAAAGTCCCGTTCGATGAGGACATTGCGATCGACCTATTCCTGGGGTCAATGCCATCCAACTTCGACGTGCACGCTCACGCTCACAGGCTGACGTCACCCAATGACTCTGCGCCGAATCCGACCCACCGCGCGATAGTCCGTGTTGCCTCGTCGACCGGGTCTCCGCGGGTCGTGACGACCAATTTCGACGACCACTTGGCCTCGGCGGCGGCATTCGAATCCGTATCAATCGACGACAAATGGATCGGGCCCGCGCTGCCGATGGGTGACGAGTTCACTGGTGTGGTCCACCTTCATGGCTCAGTTCTCCGGAAGCCGAGCGAACTAGTTCTCACCGATCATGATTTCGGACGTGCATATCTGACCGACGCTTGGGCAACGCGTTTTCTCCAGCGGATGTTCGAGAAGTTCACAGTCCTCTTCGTCGGTTACAGCCTCGACGACCCGATCATGCGGTACCTATCGCTAGGGCTACCGTCGAAGACCCGCAGGTACGTGCTGACCCATAAGCCGGCCGACGACAAGTGGAATCACTTGGGGATTCTTCCGATTTCGTACCCAGGAACTGACGATGACCATTCAGCCTTGTTGGCAGCGCTCCAAGCCTGGGATTCGCGGGCACGCATGGGGCAGCTCGATCATCGAGCGCGGATGCGTGAAATCGTGGAGGGCGGGCCGTCGCTCACCCCGGTAGATCACGACTATGTCGTTCGCCGCCTGCGCACGGTGGAAGGTGCTCGCGACTTCGCGGAGTATGCAACAACTGTGCCATGGCTTCGGTGGGCTGAGGGCAGGTCGCGGTTCAAGGCCCTGTTCAACGGTCGAACCTCGAAAGACACAACGCCAGTCCTAGCGCAATGGTTTGGTCGTTTCGTGAGTGATCCCGACCTGCACGGCGCTGCCCTGCAAACTGCATGCCGGCTCGGGCAGCGGTTCGCCCCAGCCCTCGTGGATTCCGCCTCGTGGTCGGCCGAGCACCTGTCGAGAGCTGACGTCCAAGCAGGGCGCCGGTGGAAAACGCTTCTCGCTAGCTCCATCCACGGATACTCCGCACCGCCCGAACTGGGCTTCCTCCTGCCATACGATTCGACACGTCGAATCGAACATCACGCAGTTATCAGAGCTGCGCTTCAGCCCTACCTCGCTCTGACGAGCCGTTGGTACGCGCATGATGAAGACGGAACGACACCGCCCGATGCCGAGCTGACGTGGCACACGAAACAGGCACCGCTAAGCGCTCAGCTCGAGCGAGTGGTCCAAGAGACAGACGCCGGAGACCAGATACTCGGTGCATTGCTCGAAGATGCACTGAATAACGCGTATGCACTGCTTAGCGGCTACCACGGTGACCGGGGATTTGACCCGCTCGGCTTCCGGCGATCAGCAATAGAACCACACCAGCAGGATGCCCATCGAGGCCCGCAAGATGCGCTGATCGATGCGCTCCGAGACTTTGGCGCCAAGAGTTTGTCGGGAGACGGCGAACTGCCCGAACGGTGGTGGCGCAACGGAAGTTCACTCTTTCGTCGACTCGCACTTCATCTAATCGCGCTCGATCAGTCCAGAACACCGAATCAGAAGTTGCAGTGGCTTCTCGAACGAAACGTGCTCTATTCCGCAGATGAGAAACACGAGACGTTTCGGGTCCTCGCCGGCTCGTTGCAAGGTTCCAGCGCTGCGGTCCGCGCGGAACTACTGGCCGCATCGTTGGTCGGACCAACGTATGCGGAGGACGTTCCAGATCGCGACCGCCACCGCGCCTACTCGACCTACAATCTCATGGCGTGGATCTCGCGGTCCGCGCCCGACTGGGTCGAGGCCGCTGCCGCATTCGCGAGCATTCAAGCTGCCAACCCAACGTTCCTGGTTCGTGATCATCCCGATTTCGACCACTGGTCCTCCAGCGGAACCTGGGGCGGTCGCCTCCCGAAGGACCCCGACGACTTCGCACGGGAAGCTCAGACTGATCTGGCGGCAACGTTCGACGATCTGATCAACCGAGACTATTCAGAACGCAGCATCGACGAACCAACGTGGGATGAAGCCTTGTCGGTGATTGGACGCGTAGCCGAAACTCATCCTTCGCTCGGCGATCAAATCTGGCGGCTCATCGATGGTCGCAACGATCTTGGTGACCGTGCCGGAACCCTCAAGCGATCGATCATCGGCGGATGGGAGCGGGCAGACCTCGGAAACGACGCTTTGAAGATTACGACGCTAGTTCAGGCCGAGGTGCAAGCGACTGAGTCAGCGTTCTCGATCAGTGGGTTCCTCCTCGCCCAGATTCAGAAGCTCGTCGAGAGCGATGAGACGCAGGTTGTTTCCGCCTTACGCGAGCTTGCTCGCGCTCTGTGGATCACGCAAAACTCCCATTTCGAACACGGCCCCGACTCGCCGCCATCATCCCTAGCATTGAACTCCTGGCCAGGAAATGTCGCGTCATATTGGGCGACGGAGATCGATCGACGCTGGCGTCACAACCGCGACGACTGGGATGGGCTAAACGAGGGAGAGAGCTCCGCCCTCCTCGACCTTCTCGGTGGGCCACCCTCCACACAACACGCCACCCGTCCCGCACTCGCAAGAAACGTATTCTTCCTGTTCGCGGCCGATCCCGCGTTCGTCGAAGCGCACATATTGCCGCTATTTAGTGACGCAGCCTCCGCGTACGAAATGTGGGAGAGCTTTCTTTACCACCCCAGAGTCAACGACAAAATGCTTGGCGCCGGTCTCCTCGACGCCATGGTCCTCGAGTGGGGTCGACTCGACTCTATCGCTGAACACGGCCTACCAAATCAGTTCTTCGACCTCGTGGCGTCCGTCGTGACCTTCGCCGGGCTCACCTCGACCGACAGACAAAGACTTCTCGACGAATCAGTGCTGGCGGCGGACGGAGATCACGCGGCGAACTTTGCATCGGCGGTAGTCAACCTCCTCGACACTCCGGACGTGAACGGAGCCGAAGTATGGAACCTCTGGGTCCGAGATCACCTGAGCGCGCGATTGACCGGATTGCCGAGAACGGCGCGGACTGAAGAACTGGCGCGCTGGGCAGACACGATCCCGTTCCTCGGTGAACAAATCCCGGACGCCACCGACTTGCTGCACGGCAGTGGTATCGGGCTGGGCAAGGCCTACCACGCCCCGGAATTTCCCGACGGCACGTTGGAGCAATTCGGTACGGAGATAGTTGCACACTTGACGGAGCGGGTTCGAAACACACCTTCGTCGGGTGGGCATCTTTCGTACGAAGTGGCGGAACTGATCAGCGCAGTCCGTGCGACTCTCGATGATGCGGTCCAGCCACTTGTGGAGGCCGCTCGGGAGCAGGGTCTATTTCACAACGTGGACTAGGGGCCGAGGATGTCGAAGGGCGTGGCTCGCTCCAGATTGCACCACGGAGAACAGCCCCTCTCCGACGGCGCGCGTCGTCGGCCGTGTGGACCATCTAGGGGTTTAGAGGACACATTGGTTGGGCCCCGCACCTTTGCAGGAGGTCTCAGTGCAGCAGAAAGCTGCTGTCCACGTGGTACAGCTCAGCTGCAACGACTGGCTGGTACGTCCCGGCTTCTAGTCCTTGTGATGACATATCAGGGCGTTATCGGCTTCCAGGAGATCTGAGCGATCGTCCCCACGCCTCCAGCAGCCGTACGGCGGATAGATCTCGCGGTCAAGATTCCCGATCGAGCGCTGCTCGACTCATCTGAGGGCGGCAAATGTCGCACCTCTCGACTCCCCAACTGGGGGTTTCGGCGTCTCGTGCGCCACGCCACGCTGATCCCAGCCCATGACCGAGCTCCTCGGAAAACTGCGGCATTCATTGGGGGATGAATATGCGTCGACTGGGTTTGCTTCCGCTCTGCCTCGCAGTCTTGATCGTTGCGACAGGTGGGACGATCGCGACTACTTCGCCTGCAGTCGCGGAGTCGCAGCCGATCAGCTCACTCGACTTAGTTGGCGATGCCACGACATTCGCCGCCGGACAAGACGTGACACTAACGGCCACAGCCAACAATGCGGCCACTGCTTCAACTCCTATTGTGATTCGCGACCTCACCACGGCCGAAGACATCAAATCGTGTGATTCGGGCACGGTGTGTGTGACTCCGGTGTCCTTCTTTTCAGGAGGTCCACACGAATATCGGGCCGTGGCAGGAAGCGTCGAGTCGCAAAACGTCACCGCGGCCCGAGCGGCCTGGATCGTCGGGCTCGAGACATCCGCATCAACGGTCGCTGCCGGCGCGCCAGTCACTCTAACCGCCGAGGCAAATCAGAATGTTGGTCTGACCGACGGCACATACGTTATTTCCATCCTGGACACCACCACCGGATCGACTGTGCGTACATGCACTTCCGGCACTGTGTGCGCTGCAGCAGCGCCGTCCCTGTATTCCAGCAATGACAACTCCCACGAGTTCATCGCTGTGGTCAGCGCTCCGGGGTCCTTCAACAGTCTTGAGGACGTCGTTGACGCGCAAGCAGTATCGACCACTGTCACGATCGGACGGGCCGTCTGGGAAGGCACAGTGACCACGGACCTGACCAACGTGGAACTCGCCGGAACCGTGACGGGAACTGTCACTGTTGATCAGGATGTCGCCGACACGGAAGACCGATACTCCCTCTATCTCTTCGACGCCGTTTCAGGCGCGCAGCTCAGAAGATGCGACACCGGCAACACCTGTCAAGCCACCGTTACATGGCGATCAGCCGATTGGGCCCTCGTCTTCGTCGGTATGGTTGCCGAGCGCACCCCCGACCCAATCGTCCTGGGCGAGGCCCAAGGATTGTTGTACGGAGAGCAGGTCTTCGTGGGAACCCCTTCCTGGAGCGTCGACATGGCTGCCGACAAAGGGGAGATCGGCCCGAACGAGTCAGTCGGGCTAACGGCGACAACCAATCTCGATGTTGGGCTGACCGACGGCGCTCTTGCCGTGTACATCATTGAGGCAATATCGGAGCGAATCGTCGCTCGTTGCACCACCGGCACCACGTGCAGTGTGGATGACGAGTTCTACAAGCCGACCGACATGCTCTGGGCGGGACACAGCTACTGGGCTTGGGTTGCTGACAACAATCCTGACGCCGAGTTCTACCAAGATGTCCAACGCATTCGTGCTGGCTCGAACAGCGTCTCTGTGCAGCAACGTGCATGGGAGGGATCAGCCCAGCAGACAGGACACAGTTCCACGGGCGATCAATTCTTGGTGCGGCTAAACCAAAGTATGTCGGTGACGAACGGGAGAGTCCGGATCGTACTGGTCGATCAGGACAACGGCAGCACAGTAGACAGCTGCACGTCCGGATCGGTATGCATGCTCCAATCAGATGCAGCCTCGACCTATGGCTACTTCATCGGAATCGAGGGCTTGGACTACCAGTCACACGCTGAGCCTGGGTCGGAGTACAGCTGGGTAAGCATGGGAGGATGGGGCTTCGCGGGGACCCTTGGCCCCGCGTCCGGCCCGGTGCTTCCCGGTGAATCTGCAGGCGGCGGAAACCCAGCAGAGCAGGCATGCCAGTGTGAGCACGCAGACCCCGTGAATAGTGCGACCGGCGAATTCTACGAGACAACGGTAGACCTGAAACTTCAAGGTGTTGGACCGGGTGTGGAGGTCTCACGCACATATAGTTCCTCAGGAGCCTCCAGCGCCGGAGCGTTCGGCTTCGGGTGGGCTAGCACGCTCGAGCCCAGACTCGAGCCAACTCTCGGTGATTTGAGTGGGTCGGACCTACCGCAGCAGATCCAAGTCGTCCAGGAAAACGGGTCGACCACACTCTTTACAGGCGCCGGCCAGAGCAGCTATTCAACCCTGCCGCGAGTTCACGCGGAGTTGATATACGACGAGTCCAATGAGAAATGGATCTACACCAGAAATCACCGCGATCGATTCACCTTTGACGCTCACGGCACTCTCGTTGAGGAGAGCGATCGCAACGGAAATCGTCTGCTCTACTCTCACGACGTCGCCGGGAAGCTCACTTCGATCTCCACCCCAGACGGGCGCACCATCACCTTCGCATGGACGGCCGACCGCATAACAAACGCAACAGACTCCGCCGGACGTGAGGTCGCATACAGCTACGACGAAGCCGGCAACCTAGCCGCAGTCACTGACGTTGACGGAAAGCAAACGTCATATACCTACGATGGTGACCATCGCCTCGTGGCGACAACTCTCGCTGATGGAGGTGTCGTCACAAATGCCTTCGATGCAGAAGGCCGGATGCAATCGCAAACCGACCAGATCGGGAGGACCACCCAGTTCAGCTACGACGACAACACGAACGATCAATACCCGCGGTCGAACACAGTCGCGAATCCTGACGGCACAATCACAACTGACGTCTATGTGAATCAACGTATCGTCTCCCAGACCGTCGCCACGGGAACAGATCTCGAGGCGACCACGGCTTACGAGTACGACACCAACGGAAATCTCATCGCAGAGACATCGCCAAGCGGAGCGACCAACCAAGCTACCTATGACGACGACGGCAACAAGCTCACAGAAACAAACCCCCTCGGCAAGACCACAACGCGAACCTACAACGCAGATGGCGATCTCCTGACGATCACGGATCCCGTCCAGCGAGTCAGCACGTTCACCTACGACACCCGCGGAAACATCCTGACTCATGTGACCCCTGGTGGCAGCGCGACCGAGTTCGCACGCAACAACGATGGCACGATCGCTACCCGAACAGATCCACGCGAGATGGCAACGACGTACACGTACACAGCTGCCGGCCTCCCGGCCACCGTCACGGACCCAGAGGCGGGAATTAGCCAGTACGAATACAACAGTGCAGGCAACCTCTCAGCAACCACCGACCCGAACGGTCACACCAGTACTACTACGGTCACTGCCAGCGGTAATGAGCTCACAAGCACCGATGCGGACGGCAACACCACCACTTACAGCTACGACGCCGTCGGCAATCTCACCACCGTCACCCAAGCCGACGCATCGACATACAGCGGCACTTACGACCTAGCAGGCCAACTGACCTCACGCACCGACACGAGTGGCCGAACCACTAGTTTCACCTACACGCCTGCGGGCAAGCTAGCGACTGAGACGACAGGCGATGCCATCACCACCTACACGTACGACAACCGAGGCAGAAAAGCGACTGTCACTGATCCGACCGGCCGAACCACAGGTTACGAGTACGACCCTGACAATCACCCCACTGTCACACACCTGCCCTCAGGGGCCACAACCACGAACTCCTACACTCAGGCGGGGCAGCTGGCCGCGTTCGTCGACGGTCGGGATAACACCAGCCACAACACCTACGACGAAGTAGGACAACTGATCGCTACCGAAGACGGGCTCGGCCGCATCACGTCCATCCACTACACCGACGACGGCAAGGTGGATACCATCACACACCCCGACTCGAATACGACTGAGTATGAATATGACCCATCCGGGAACCTGACCTCATTCACCAACCCGGACGGCAAGCAAACCGTGTACACCTACTCCGACGCTGACCGACGGATCAGCGAGACTCTGCCTGGCGGGCTGACCACAACTTACGCATACGACGACGCCGGGCAAGTCCTGACGACCACCAGCCCGGACGGGACCACCAGCACCTTCTCATACACGAATACCGGTCTAGTCTCGAACATTTCCAGAAGCGAACCCGGATCAACCGACACCGCATTCGAGTACAACCAAGTCGGTCAGGTCACCCAGATGACGGACGCTACCGGGCTCACCGAATACGACTTCAACGACGCCGGGCAGCTCGAAACAGAGACAACCACGGCCGGTGAGATCACGAACGAGTACGACAGCTATGGAAACCGGATTGGAATCACCTACCCAAGCGGTCACCACGTCACATACGCCTACGACCTAGCCGACCGCATGACAGCTGCAACGGACTGGGCCGCACGCACCAGCACCTTCAGCTGGGATGCCAACGGCAACCTCGCAACCGTCGCCCATCCCAACGGCTTGACTCAGACCTACACCCGCGACGCGGCCGACAACATCACACAAATCGATGCCAGCAACACCTCGGGACCGCTCCTCACGCTCGACTACAGCTACGACGAAGCCGGACAGCTCACCAACAGCAGCCGGACTGACAGCGCCGGAAGCTCGACCGTCAACTTCACGTACGACTTGGTGGGTCAACTGCATGACACTGACACCGCTCTGAGCTATGACGCAACTTCTGCCGGTCTACTCACCACAGCTGGAATGGACGTTCTCGCCTACAACAGCGCTCAGCAGGTAACCGAGCGCAGCATTGGAACGACAACTCTTGACTACGGTTACGACGATGACGGACGCCGCGTCAGCGAAGAGGACCTCGGCGCTTCCGGGTTGGAGTCGGCGACCATGACCTACTCGGCGGAAGGAGCCATCGCCAGCTACACCAAGGGCGCCAGCACGGTCAATTACACCAACGACGGCATGGGCCAACGACGATCAAGAACCGATGCCAACGGAACAGAGAACTGGGTCTGGGACACCGCCAATGCGATTCAGCTCCTCCTGGACGACGGCCATGACGAGTTCATTTACGGCCCAGGCACCACCCCGGTCGCTGAAATCAATAAGACAACCGGTGCCATCGAGTACTTCACAACGGACAACGTCGGCTCACCGCGCTTGTTCGCCGACGAGACCGGCGCGCAGACGGCAACCCGCGATTATGACCCGTATGGAAACCTGAGCAACAGCACTGGGGCAACGGACAGTCACGTTGGCTACACAGGTGGATGGACCGACCCAGTCAGCGGATATGTTCACCTCCGCGCCCGCGACTACGACCCCAAGACGGGCCAATTCACGACCCTCGACCCTCTCCGTGAGCAGACCAACAGTGCCTATTCCTACGTTCGAAACAATCCTCTGCTCTTAACTGACCCGACTGGCCTGTGCGCACAGCTCGGATCATCAAACGGAAACTGGACGGACAAGCCCGGGAAGATCGCGTCGAAATGGGGAATTCCTGTAGACGAGATCGAGAACGCGATTGAGGACCTCAAGCAGGACGGTGGCAAGTTCGGTGGAAAGCGGCGAAATCCTGACGTCGAGATCAATACCGAAACCGGTGACGTTCGGATCAAGGGCGGCGGCGACGGCGAATCGATCGGAAACCTTGACGACTATCTCAATTCAACGGCTTCTAGCATGGAGCCACCGCAGTTCGATTGGAACGCTGCCGGGGTCACTGTCGGGACAGCAGTCGCCGTCGCTATAGCCGGCATCCTCTACGCGCTGAATCCCTTCAATGCGGCCACCGCTTAGAGCTAGGAACCTGAACCAGTGACATCTATCGCGTACGGTCTGTCGATCTACTTCCCCACCAGAGACGTGGTCGATCCTCAGTTTGAGATTGCAGGGACGAGAGTTGCCGAGCGACGCGATGGCAGCGTGGTCGTTACATTCAGCTCGGTCACGACCATCACGGCCCACAGCGAGCAAGCCCTGAGTGAGCAACTCAACGCTCACGATTCGGCAGCTCTGGATACGCTCACAAGAGTTGGAATCAGCGGGCAGTTGCTCGCGCGCATCGGAGCGATAGTGAATGTTCGACTCTCGCTCCGTCCCACGCTCCGGGAAATGTCAATCGAACTCCCGGTTTCATCGGTCCGAGGCTGGCGCCGTCTGGGCGCCGACCTCTACATAAATGCCTACGTCGGCGGCGCGGAGGTCGATCATCCTGGTCCTGACGAAGTGACTCTCTTCGAGAACGGGCTTGGCGCTCAAGGTGGATCGACAGTAGTTACAAAGAATTCGGAAGAACGCGTCGAGCACTTCGAGCATGCGGTTCGCCGCATCGCACGTTCCACGACCAAAGAATCGGCTCTCGGGATCGAATTACGACCAAGATCCGGGACGGCAGGGATCGTCATCTCGCACGAAATGCTCGCGCTGTTGGACGGTCGCCGAATTCTCCTTTGTTCTGCCTAATTCGCACTGGAACCACCCTCTCCGAGTGAGGTTCCAAACCGTAAACCCGCCGGAGCCATCCCCGCATTCGATACGCTGCCCATGATCCTTGAATTTGTGCATCCAGTCAGTGGGGGATCGTGGCTGGCCATATGAGGGCGTTATCGGCCTTGAACGTGACTTCGCCAGTCGGACGGGTAGCAGTACGAAGAGTCGCCCACGGCGAGGAATCATCTAATGGTTTCGCGGGGCAGGGCCATTGGCGCGAAAGTGCGAGCGTTAGCGACAGCGGGGAGGGGGAATGCATCGTAGGGCGGGCGCTTCGACGCCAACCATCGAAGCTTAGAGATACGATCTCCGCGTGACGTCGAAACCGGAATCCAGAAAGATGGGTCCTGCCTTGGCTGCAGGATTTGTCGGAACTGGAATCGAAGCGGTCATCGCCGCGAATGGTCTACCAACGCACGGAGTAATAGCCAGCGCTGGAGCTGTTCTGGGTACCCGCGCCCTCGAAGCGCTGGCAGCAGAGCGAAGTCGTCGCGTCTCGAAGGCACTACGCGTGGCGGAGGACATCAGTGGATTATCGCGGGAAGAGCTTGACGACCTGATTGCCGATGACCCGACTTCCGTCTCGCTCGTCCTGCAACTCTTGCAAGCTGCAGGTAACGCTGGAGACGAATCAGTCCTTAAGCTCATTGGCTACGTTGTAGGCGTCGGAATCAAGGATCCCGACGTAGTGGAACGACAATCGACGCTGTTGCTTGCCATCGACGGGCTGAATGCAGCACATATACGAATGCTCGGCGTTCTAGCGCGTGAGCACATTCCAGAGGGTCACAGCTATGAGGCCGACATCGTTGCCGATTGGCTCAAGGAGTCCTCCGATGTGGTGAGAATGCTTGGTACGGGACTCTTACTGCGAGGCCTCATTGAAAATCCATACGGCGGGTATGGGGGCGGCGAATACTACTCCCTCAGTCAGCTAGGCGTGGAGGTTGTCAATGCTGCAATGATCCTCGAAAAAGGCGAGGTCTAGGCAGCCCGCGAACTGTACGCGTCGACGCGAGGTTGCCGAGCCTCCGAGTTGGTATCGCCACTCGACTCATCCAGCGTCCCGATTTGAGTTCCCGGTCCCAGGACGTTCAACAAGGGTCGTTGTCCCGATGCGCACACGAGCTCCAATGAGGGTTGCAAACGAGAATCGGCCAGATCGTTTGCCACGGCCCTCGAGTACTGCTCGGATCCGGAATAGATGATGCGCAATGGCATGCCCGCACTCGATGCCTACGCTGGCCCACCTCACCAGGCCCCGGAGAATCGAACAGCGGTGACTGACCTCTGAGGTTCCCCGTCGAGTGAAATCAGCCGAGCCTTGCGCGACATGGCACGACCGCGGAGACCGAAGCGGGCGCGACTCGAGCACCGGCCCGGGTTGGGTCTCTGCGCTCGTCACAACCTCGGGCAAGCATCGCGAACCATGTGCTGTCCGAAGGAAGCCCGGGTTGTCCTCGCTCGGGCCGCGCAATAGGAGTCAGCTTGAGTCCGCTTCGCCTGTCACAACTGAAAGTCCACTTAACAGAAACTCGACATTAACTGAGCAATCGCTGGCGTGATCGCTGAAGTTGCGGTTATATGTGTAACCTTGGTGTTACTCAAGTAGCAGAGACAACCGCCTCCCATCTGAACGCTACGGAAGAGACGATAACCGTGACCACGTTAACGCTGTCAAACGATTCCATCATCATTGACGATCAGCTTCGAGATGAAGCGATTGAACTTGTTGATACTGCGGAAGACAACCACCTCGACCATCTCGAGGTGGTGATTGATGGCAGCCGTCATGAAGTGCCGGAGACGCTATCGCGCCTTCTTGTTCATGTGATTGAGCGCGCGGCGCGCGGCGGAACGCTTCACATTCGATCCATGCCCCAAGAACTCACGACGACGGTTGCAGCCGAGCTGTTGGGAGTCTCTCGGCCTACGTTCATGAAGTACATTCAGACCGGAGCAATCACTTCGCGCATCGTCGGCACGCACCATCGTGTGAAGGCCCAGGACGTCATTGCACTTCGCGAAGAGCGCAACTTGGCGCGTGTCGGAGCTTTGGCAGCGCTTCGCGAGGTCCTCGACGACTAACCTTGGCAGGTGATCCAGCAGCGGGTGTTCGTTGATGCCGACGTCTTGTACTCCGCGTGCCTTCGAAACTGGCTGTTTCAGCTCCGTGTCTCTACGGGCTCGATGTTTCTGCTGTACACAAGCGAAGATGTGCTCGCCGAATTGCTCTCGAAGCTGAGAGACAACAATCCCCGCTGGGATGGCGGGAAGATCTCGCGCATCCGGGCAACAATAACTGAAGTCTTCGACGAGATCGTCCAGGACTTCGACGGATCGATCGACTATCAAGGTGAGGATCCAGACGACTTTCACGTGCACGCAGCCACGGTCGCTGCGAAGGCTGACATTCTCGTGACCTGTGACAAGCTTCTGCTGAACCAGCCCAACGCAGACAAGCTGAGCTATGAGGCATTCCATCCAGACGACTTCTTTGTGCTCGTAAACGATTCGGCACCGCTAAACGTTCGGGCGGCCACAATGGACCAGCTCCGCTTCTACGTGGGAAAGTTCGGCGAAAAGAATAGTGGTCTAGTGGATGCGCTAATCGTCGCGAAGACCCCGCAGTTCGCGGACGTAGTTCGGACGCATCTCATCGATTTGTCTGGTGCTCTGTCGAGGATCGACCGCCGCAAGCTCCACAAGTATGAGCGCCTTGCGCTCGAGGTGGAGTCGCGGTAGGCGAATCAAGTGGCAGTCATTTCGTCGTCCGGAAGTAATCAGGTGTCGGGCGAGAGGCTGGAACTAATGAGTCGCACCCGCAATTTGATTGTCCGGCCTCACGACGGCTACGGATGGCACGCCAACCGACCACCAACAATCCAGGTGGCTGCGATCAGGAATGGCCCGTACACCCAGCCACGCATCCGCGCGATTCGAGCACTCCCCGCTAGAGTCTTCGCCGGCAGCTCTCGGCTAAGTCGTGGAGTCCTTCTTGGCGTCGTCGACCCGGGCCGTCGGCGCGACCCATGACCGGCCCGGTGGAGTCCACCCCAGCTCAACGATCGCACCCTTGAGGGCGTCCGCGTCGATCGTTTGCACTGGTACCGTTTCCGGGTGCTGCTGGATCCAACGCGATTCCGCGACTCGGCCGACCTGGAGGATCGTTTCGAGGGCGAACCCGTAGGCGAGAGCAAGCGGTTGGCCGCCCGGCATGAAGCCGAGTACAAGGAACCCGACGGCGAAGATATACCGCAGGTTTTCCCGGCCGGGCGAAGACAGCGGATTGACGGTTAACGCGAGCCGCAGCGATCCGTTGCCCGCCCATATCAGGTTGAGGACGACCTCCGGATGGTCCAGGAGCTGGGCGACCACCTTGAGGTCATCCAGGTTTTCCACGCTCTCGAGTACGTCGCGCTCCAACACGGCGAGCTGCGCAGCGTCGATGGTGAGTTGAAGCGCTTGCAGGACCGCCATCTGTTGACGCAGCCGAGACCCGCGGATGTGCACTTCTAGGACGTACACACCGTTCAGGTCGTGCCGCTCGAGGTCCCCCATCTCCTCCATGAAAGGCTGAACAGCGAGCGCAAGTCGTGCTGCATCCGCGGCGTACGCGAGCGAAGTCATGGCCGCACGCTACACCACGTCGAGACGCATGGATCCTATGGACGTTCCAGAGAAGAGTGGGTCCATTCGCTGTGGGTGCCCGCCAGGGTTTGGCTCTGGAGCGTGGCTGATGCCCACGCGCTCCGGCACGGACTGGTTCGAAGGAGCGGAACCAGCAAGGTCCAGTTGCACTGCCAGCTCCTCCGGCCGACTCGGGCCAGCCCCTTCCCGCCTTCCATTAAGGCGCACAGTCTTGATCCGCGACGGCTACCCGTAGGTTGTGGACAAGAGAGCCGGGTCGGCGGTAGAAGCAACTAGCCTCGCGGCATGGCCATCCCAGAACCCCCGGCAGGATTTGATACCGCAGTTCGCGCTGTCTTGTCGACGATCCCCTACTTTGGTGGTGCGATCGAGATTGTCTACACCGATGTGCGTGATCGTAGAGCGGAGAAGGCGGCGGAGTTGGTTGCAGTGGTTCAACAAGCCGTAGGGGAGCAAACGTTCCTGGAGCGGTTGAGCACCGACCCCCGCCTCGAGCGCGTCTTCGTCGACGCAGTCGAATCTGCGGTGCGGACAAGTATTCGCGCTAAGCGGCGTGTACTTGCGGGCGCTGTTGTGAATGCGGCTAGGGACTCCGGCCAGATCGATCAGAGCGAACTCATTCTCGATGCACTTGCAAGTCTTGAGGTTCAACACGTCCGCGCTCTTGCACGGTTGTCGGACGAGTGGGATGCGGTCGTTGCAGTCGCCGCGCGAGCTCCGAACAGTGACCGTCCATCAGGGTGGGGAACTAGCGCGGTCTGGAGAGCTCTACCCGAGCCGATTAGGGCGGCTCTTGTTCGAACAGGGACCGCTAAGCCGTCGCCAACCGCGTACGGTGCCACTATCGAGCCGCGTCGGAACGAAGGAATCACGGACTTCGGCCTTGACGTCGTGGCGCGACTGCGTGTTGAGGGATGGGACGCCGAGGCCGTTGCCAACGGCTGGAACATGAAAGTTGGGACATGAGGGTGAGCCGGAGACGAGCGACGGTTGACGGTTGATGCAGAGCCTTCCGGCCGACGCCGACGCGGAGCCGCCGCCGAAACTGGGCCAATCCGGACAAGTCGCGGCGTTCAAGCTGGATTCGCCAGACGAAGAAGAGTCATACTCGACGCTCCCTCCGTAGGCGCGCAATGCCAGAATCGTCGGCTCTGTGCTCTGCTTCAATATTCTGACGGCCGCACATTCTGTCGTCGAAGCAACGGGCGTAGATGACGACCTGTACCGTCGATCGCCAACTCGCACGCGGCTGCTTGTCCCGAGGACCTCGTCTCAGCCGGCTGACGCTGACAATCGTTGGGGACGCCGATCCTCCGCACATCCTCACAAACGGAGCTGTGATTCACTCCTGCGCTAGGCAACCGACGTCCTCAGAGGATAGTGAGCAAGTGTCACGGGATAGTGGGATTCCGGCTCCACGGAGTTCCCAGTGTTTTCGAGTGCTGTTCGAGTTTATGGATCGGCCCACCAAACGAAATCGCTCCTGAGTTTCTCAGGAGCGATTTCCCTTTGTGGGGCACATAACGGCAGCACTCCTTCGAGCGGAGGCGGCCGCGGCTTCTTCGACAGCTACATGTGAGTGCGGACGATCCGAGATGTGGAAGCACCTACAGGCTCAGCGGTGTGTACTCGGCCGCCCGCCGCAAGATGAGGTCGTCAATGCGGGCCCTCGTCTTGGCCGACATCTCTAGTGACTCCTCCGCGCTGCGCACGACCAGCGGCGAGTTCCGATGCAGCATGTACGCCGCTGAAGACAATTTCCGGCGAGCCCCCAACGTGTCGTTGATGATGTTCGCCCACAAGTCCGGGAACGCAGCGAAGGCGCGATCGCAGAGTTCGTCGATACGATCCTTCTCCGTGGCGTCGTCACCGCGGCGGTAGATCTCGTATCGGAGCACGTCGAGGCCACAGCTGATTCGCAAGTACCTCCCCAGCGCGCTCTGTTGAGTGATGACCTTCGGCTCGGCGGTGTCTTCGGGCCAGATCTCCAGCAGGTACGACTCGGTGACGGTCTCACTCTTCACGGCGGAGTCTATGTCCGAGATGGCGTATCGGACCCGGTAGGAGATCCCGTCCAAGAGCGGGAGCTCCCACACACCCAGGGACGGATCCCAGCCGGTGAGGGTTGCGTAGCCAGCGACGTTGAGGGAGGTTTCAGCCACATCCCGCCAGAACGGCCCGAGCGGTTCCGGGCGTAGCTCGTGGATTCGGACAGTAACGGGCAGCTCGCCCCACTGGCGTGCGGCGGTCAGAAGCAGTGCATCAGGGTCGAAGTAGTACGCGATCGACGTGTCGAAGCCGTCCAACTCGTTGTTGGCTGCCTCGCCTGTCCGGATGTAGAACTGCGAGAAGTCGGCTGAGACGATGAACGACAGTTCTACCGATTCAGCCATGCGCCTATCGTCTCAAGCCGGCGGACCCGTGAACCACCACCAGTGCTGGGGCCAATCCGATTCGGGTCAAGACAGCGACGGCACCTGAGGAAACGTGCCGGGGAGTGCCCGAGACCGGCGACTGCCCGACACCGAGGCGGACCGGATCGCGGGACCGCACCGGGAGCGGTCCGGACTCAGGGTCACATGCTGATGACGGTCTTTCCGTTGCGTCGCCCCGTGGGATTGAGGGCGGCGACGGCGTCGTCGATGGTGGCGACATCGCCGATATTCGTGCGAAGCCGACCGTCACGCACTCGCTGCACGATCTCGCTTAGTTGCGCAGGGATGGACTCCACGACGAAGTCGACCGCCAGGCCGTCCTTGGGGCGTGCTCCGGCGAGTCCGGCCACGGTGATCAGCGTTCCTCCGCTGCGGATCAGGGCCGCGGACTGTTCTTGGATGCTGCCGCCGATCACGTCGAAGACCAGGTCGACTGCGCCGATGTCTTCCAGAGCGTCGTTCTCGAGATCGAGGAACTCGTGGGAGCCGAAGTCGAGCGCCTTCTGCCGGTCGGAGGCACGTCCGGTGCCGATGACGTAGGCGCCGGCCTCCCGGGCGAGTTGCGTCACCATCGTGCCGACGGCGCCAGCCGCGCCGTGGGCGAGCACGGTCTGCCCTGCTTGCAGGTGACCGTGTTGGAAGAGACCCTGCCACGCCGTGAGTCCGGA
Source organism: Leifsonia sp. Root1293 (assembly GCF_001425325.1). NCBI lineage: Bacteria > Bacillati > Actinomycetota > Actinomycetes > Micrococcales > Microbacteriaceae > Leifsonia > Leifsonia sp. Root1293. Next base: position 458,321 of record NZ_LMEH01000001.1, read on the forward strand.
GATCGGGAGACTGGCGCCAACGGTGAATTCGACATCGCCTGGGAGCGGCGCGAGGTTGCGTGATTCCACCGCGACGTACTCGGCAAGGGTGCCATCGCGATGCCAGTCCGAGATTCCGAGTACCCGTTGACCCACGGACAGACCGGTTGTGCCATACCCCAGGGCAGTGACGACGCCGGCCAGTTCGTGTCCGAGGATCGAGGGCGTTCGGTCACGGCCGGCACGATCGACCCAGGTCGATGGCCAACCAACCTCCGTCGGAACGTATCCGGAGGCGCGAACTTCGACGACGACGTCGTTGATCGCCGGCTGCGGATCGGGACGGTCCAGAAGCTCCATTCCGGCTGTTCCGAGAGCCTGATCTGTTACCGCTATCGCTTTCATGAGCTACCTCCATGCATCGGCTTCGTGTGAGACGGATGCCGTTCCGTTCAGCTGCCCACCGGCGTTAATTGCGGCGAACGATGGCGCAACATCCCCGAATAGCGCCATGATATGCACATGACAGGGCCCGTCAGGCCCGCGATCCGCACACCCGATCAGCGGATCCGGGTGTTCGTGAGCTCGACGCTTCGGGAACTCGAGGATGAGCGGCGCGCTGTGCGGAGCGCCATCGAGCGGCTTCGCCTCGCGCCGGTGATGTTCGAACTGGGGGCGCGGCCGCATCCGCCGCGGGCCCTGTACCGCGCGTATCTCGCGCAGTCCGACATCTTCGTCGGCATCTACGGCGACAGCTACGGCTGGGTCGCTCCCGACGAAGAGGTGTCGGGCCTGGAGGACGAGTACAACCTCGCTGCAGCGTCGATGCCGAAGCTGATCTACATCAGGGCGTCGACGCAGCGCGATGAGCGCCTCGAGCGTCTGATCGACCGCATCCGTTCCGATGACACCGCCGCGTACCTCCCGTTCGAGAATGCGATCGAGCTGGAAGATCAGGTGGCCGGTGACCTCGCGTCGCTGCTCGCAGAGAGATTCGACCAGTCCCGATTCGCCGATGACAGCGAATTCGCCACCGCCACGCCATCGGCCATCGAGAAGATCCCCGTTGCCTATACCGTCACCCTCGGTCGCGAGGGCGATATCGAACGCCTGCGCGAGCTGTTGCGTCAGGGTGAGAGCAGGGTCGTCAGCCTGATCGGACCGGGCGGCATCGGCAAGAGCAGGCTCGCGATCGAGACGGCGCGCGCGGCCGAAGACCTCTTCCCTGACGGCGTGTACTTCGCGCTCCTCGAGGGCGTCCATGAGCCCGGACTGCTCATACCCGCCATCGCATACACGCTCGGCATCCGCGACAACGGCGAAGCCGCCATCGAGGAGCGCATCGCCCACGCCCTTGCCGGACGGCGCGTGCTCATCGTCCTCGATAACTTCGAGCAGATCGTGGATGCGGCCCCCGTGCTGGTCGGTCTCTACGCGGCGGCGCCACAGGCGACGTTCCTGGTGACCAGCCGCATCGTGCTGCGGATCCGCGGCGAGCAGGTCTACGAGGTCGCCGCGCTGCCGACTCCCGAGGGCGACGGCGTTGCCACCCTCGACCGTGCTCTCCGCTCTCCGGCCTGCATGCTCTTCGTCGACCGAGCGACGGCCGTGAAGCCCGCCTTCGAGATCACGACGGAGAACGCGAAGGACATCGCCGACATCTGCCGACGCCTCGAGGGCCTGCCGCTCGCCATCGAACTCGCCGCGGCGAAGACCAGGATGTTGACCCCTCACGGCATAGCGCAGCGTCTCGAGCGAAGCCTGCCGTTGCTCACCGCGTCGGTTCGTGACATGCCCGAACGGCACAGCACCATGCGCGCGACCATCGAGTGGAGCGTGAGCCTGCTCCCCGACGCTCACAGGGCACTCCTCCTCGACCTCGGGGTGTTCGCCACCCGCTTCACCCTCGAGGCCGTGGAAGCGCTGGGCGACGGTCGCGCGTGGGACGGGACGGCGCTCGACAGCCTCGCGGCGCTCGTCGACGCGTCTCTCGTGAAGCAGACCGAGATCGATGGTCGGATGGCCTTCTCCCTGCTGGCGCTCGTGCGCGAGTACGCCGTGGAACAGTTGAAGATCACGGGTGATGCCACTCCCATGCGCGCGGCGCACGCCGACTACTACCGGGATCTCGTCGCTCGCACCGCGCCACACCTGCGGGGCAGCCAGCAGGCGGAGGCCGTCGCGCAGCTCGGCCTGGAGCTGCCCAACCTGCGCGCCGCCGTGCGGCACCTCATCTACACGGACCGTCTCGACGACGCCGGCGACTTCGCGTGGAACCTGCTTATCTACTGGTGGATCGCCGGATTCTTCGCCGAGGTTCGGGTCTGGATGCTCGAGCTCCTGGGCAAGGAGCTGCCGATCACCCAGCACACCAGGGCGGTCGCCTGGTTCCTGGCCCTGTGGGGCGAGATGTGGCACCGGCCATCCGACGGGGTGGTGGCCGGCCTCGCCGAATGCATGCGGTTGTTCAGCGAGAGCGGAGACGAGGATGCCGCGGCCATGGCCCTCGCCGCGCGGGCGACGGCACGGCTCCAGTTGCCGACGCCCGATGTGAGGAAGGCCGGACGGGAGCTGGCGGACGCCGCCGAGCGTCAGCGCGCGGTGGGGAACACCTGGGCTGAAGCGATCACGGAGGTGTCCAGGGGGCGCCTGGCGTGGTTGCTCGGTTCCCCCGAGGATGCGTTGACGCGATTCACCCGGGCCGCCGAGCTTGCCGAGTCGAGTGGGGACCTCTTCACCGCTTCGGTTGCCGGCAACCACCAAGCGCGGCTGCTGCTCGTGCGTGGCAACGTGGATGCCGCCGAAGACGCGTGCGTGCGCACCCTGATGGTCTCGATCCGCCTGCACCACGAGGAGGGCATCGCGTACGGGCTCGAAGGTCTCTGCGCCGTCGCGGCTGCGCGCGGAGACGGAGAGCGCGCGGGTGCGCTCTCAGCCGCTGCAGCGGTCATCCGTCACCGCATCGGTGTCTTCGACGCTGAAGCCTTCCGGGTGCACACCCCGCAACTGGATGCTGCCCGCGAAGCGGATCCCGACGCGGTCGCCGCAGGGGTGCGCCGCGGCGCCGACCTCACGGTCGGGGAAGCCGTTGCGCTCGCGCTTCCGCAGTCCGAGATGGCGGGCCTGCGCCGGTCGCTCGCGGAGTGGTGAGATTCCACAGGAACGAGTCCGAGTCAAGCCCCTCCCTCCCGCATTTCTCGCGGCCTTACCGTGGTGACCTGCTCGACGATGGCGTCGGCAGGGAGGGGGCGCGGACATGCTGAGCACTCAGCCGAGATATGGGGAGATCTCCGAGATGGAGACACTGACCGAGGACAACTTCTTTCCGGAGTTCGATGACGTCGACTACGAGGATGAGAACCCGATAGACGTCTAGCAGGTGTCCCGCTGCGGCGGTCACCGCATCATCTCCCTCTCGTCGTGGTCGCAGATGACAGAGGGATGTCCGGATCAGCTTCCGGACCGCGCGGCTCTTCGTTCCCCCGGGGAGCCGCGCCCCACATGCTCAGCGATGGAGCCCGAACCCCGCTGAGACGGTGGCTCCCGGGCCGAATACCGGGAGCCACCGTTGGCCCAGGTCAGGCAGTGTCGCCCGTGTCGCCCGCGGCCTGGTCGTCGTCCGGCAACGGCGTCGTGTCGCCGGCGATGCCGACGCCCTCACCGTCTCTGGTGACGCTGCCCGTCGAACTGTGCTTCGCGATCTCGTCGTCGTTCGGCTCGGTCACCGGAAGGTTCTTGCGATCGCCGTCCCGGCTGTCACCGGGGGAGATGTCGCCGGTCGAGATGTTCGTCATGTTCTGCTCCTTTCGCGGGTTCGGACTCCAAACTTCCATGCGCCCAACGGATGCCACAGGGCATTGACATCGATCTCGTCTCACCGGAGCAGGCCGATGCCCTCCCTGCGTCATTGCCGGTCGAACCGCTCGGCGTAGAGTCGGCGCGCCTCGTCAAGGGCCTCATCCGCTATCTCGTCGACAACAGCGACTACGACGTCGGACAGGTGCTGGAACATGGCGGTCACTCGGCGTCGACGGCGCTCTTCTCGTGCGGCGCCCCGACGGGTTTCGACTCAGAGGAGCCGCGCTGGCGAAGGTAGATCGACAGGGCGACCATGCTGCCGACGGCGAGGAACTCGGACTGCCAGTTCTGGAGAGTCCGGTTCCAGAAGTCCGCACCGACGATGTACTGCATCCAGTCGAGCGTCGGTTGTCCGTGTTCCACCTGCTCCTGGTTGAAGACGACCACACCAGCCACCGATTGCACCCACCACGACAGGACGAAGATGACTCCCATGGTGATCAGCAGCGAGTTGGAGTAGATCACCTGCCGCAATCCGCCGACCGCAGCCCATCGAGGTGAATCAGCGTGGGCGTGGGGGCCGACCAACTGCTCGTCATCGCTGCCGACACCTTCGTCGCCCGGCCTCTTGGACTCGGGGCTGCCCTTCTGCACGAGCCAGATCGTCGCGAGGATGAAGAGGAAGAACTGGAGGTACTCCGATTGCCAGTTCTCCGCCACGTCGACGACGAAGTCCGACGAGGTGATGAACTGTCCGTATGTGACGGTGGCGCTTCCATGGGAGAGCTGGTCCTCGTTGTACGCGGCGAGCCCGGCGAACGACTGGCCGACAAGCGCGAGGAGGAAGATCGCCGCGAAGAAGAGGCTGAGGGTGTGTTCCTTGACCTTGTGCATCATCATCGCCCCGAGAACGCGATGACGAACATGTAGGCCAGCCCGCCGGCGATCAACAGCAGCCAGCCGCTGAAGACGACTTTCATCTCACACGACCTCTCAAACCGATTGCGGCACGTCTGTGCGATTCGAGAGTAGATGCACAGAACCCCCGATCACAGGGGCTTGACGTGTCGACGCATCCGTCTCCCAGATGGCAGCTCAGACGGTCGCGATTGAATCGGCCGTCGGCGACGGCATCCGCCGTGACACCGTCCTGATGGCATCGCCGAAGGACTCGAACCATTGGCAGACGCCGGGCACCGGCGCCATCCACATGAGCTCATAGCCGTTCTCCACCCTCTCGAGGTAGGCGAGGAGGCAGCGAGCGTCATTTTCGGCGACTCCTCTGTCGCACAACCGCCAGGATTCCTCTGCGATGGCATCGACTCTGAGCCGTGGATTCCGTTCGATCATCTGCCACCACCCCCTTCACCATCCAGTGTGCGCCGGGCCGAAGAAGCTGGATTCGGACTTGACACCGCCCGGAATGAGTGGCAGAGCGGGCCGACGTGACCGCCGGAAGGAGGCGGCTGCGCGCGGGCGTGCTCCGGTGCGTCGAGCAGCCCGCGCGCAGACATCGGCGCTACAGGATCGGCTTGCCCCCGGTCACGGCGATGCGCGCACCCGAGACGTAGCTGGCCTCATCGGATGCGAGCATCACGTAGGCCGGGGCGAGTTCGGCCGGCTGCGCGGGACGCCCCAAGGGAACCTGCTGTCCGAAGCTCTCCACCTTCTCCTCGGGCATGGTGGCTGGAATGAGGGGAGTCCACACGGGTCCGGGAGCCACGCTGTTGGCTCTGATGCCCTTCTCGGCGAGCAGTTGCGCAAGCGACGCGGTCATGTTCGCTATGGCGGCCTTGGTGGCTGCATACGGGAGCAGTGTCGGCGAGGGCTGGTCCGAGTTGACGGAGGAGGACCCGATGATCGACGCCCCGGGCTGGAGGTGAGGCAGCGCAGCCTTGACCAGGTGGAAGTAGGCGCTCACGTTCGTCGCCCAGGTGTAGTCCCACTCCTCGTCGGTGACGTCTTCCAGTTTCTCGTGGTCCATCTGGAACGCGGCGTTGCTCACCAGGATGTCGAGGCCACCGAGCTCCCTCACCGTCGCGGCAACGAGCTGCCGGCACTGTGCGGGATCGGAGATGTCTCCCGGAAGCAGGAGTGCCTTGCGGCCGGCATCCTCCACGAAACGCTGCGCCTCGGCGGCATCCTCGTGCTCGTCGAGGTAGCTGATCGCGACGTCTGCACCTTCACGCGCGTAGGCGAGGGCGACGGCCTTTCCGATACCGCTGTCTCCGCCGGTGATCAATGCGACCTTGCCCTCGAGCCGGCCGGATCCGCGGTAGCTCGACTCCCCGTAATCAGGTTTCGGATCCATGGCTCGGTCTGTGCCGGGAACTGATTGTTGCTGGGACGGCTGGTTCATGAGTGGAAACCTCCAGAGTGAATTTCGATCCGTGGACGACTCGAGTCCATCGGGTCGTGCGCGATCGCACAGCGGGCTTGACATCACTTGCGGTAGGCGAATATCGGCGCTCGCCGCGAGGGCCGTGCCCGGGCCGTGGTTTCCGGATGTCAAGCCCCTCCTGTGAGCGTTTCGACGGCGCCTATCGTGGCGGCCACAAGGGTCACCAGAAGGGTCACGACGAAAGGAAACGACCATGACTACAGCACGCGACATCATGTCGCCCGACCCCCGCTGCATCGGTGAGAACGACACTCTTGTCGATGCCGCCCGGCTGATGTCGGAGCTCGACGTCGGCGCCCTGCCGATCTGCGGCGAAGACGAGCGGCTCAAGGGAATGCTCACCGATCGGGACATCATCGTGAAGTGCATCGCCCGTGGGGGCGACCCCGCGCAGGCCACCGCAGGGTCCCTCGCGGAAGGCAAGCCCGTTACCATCGGGGCCGACGACGACATCCGCGAGGCACTGACCACCATGCAGGACCACCAGGTGCGCCGGCTCCCCGTCATCGATGGACATGACCTCGTCGGGATCATCAGCCAGGCGGATATCGCGCTGGCTCTGTCGGCGACGGAGACTGGCGAGACGGTCGAGTCCATCTCCGAATTACACCGGCGGGCCCTGTCGATCTCGGTCGAGTGAGCGTACCCTGAAAGGGTCACATTTCTAACTCGTTCCCAGACCCTGAACGGAGATGATGAGGTGACGACATGGGGACTCTCACCTACGACGTAGTGAAACAGGTACATTTCGACGATCGGCTGCTCGCGCACCTGCAATTGGTCATAGCGACCAAGTTGCGCCGCGGCGAGTCGTTCAATTTCTCGTGGAAGACGGATGCGTCGGAGGGCAGCGGTCGTACGACGATCTGGCTGCATCCGGCCATTCCGCTCCTCTACGAGTTCCAGGGCAGCAGGCAGCCCGCCATCAATCGCCTGTGGCTCGACGACCTGATGACATCGGCCGACACCGTGACGGGACTCCAGGTGATCCCCGAACCGCGGGCAGACCGCGTGCGCCCGCGTCTGGAGGAGGCCGTCAGCGCCAGCGCCTTCTAGATCCTCGGGTCCAAACAATGCGGTACGGGGATGTGCATCGACCGATGTCAAGCCCGAGTCGTCCACGTCCCGGCTGTCTAGCGTGGAGGAGATGAAGACCTCGTTCCCACGTACGGCCGGCCTCGACCATTCCCTCTCCTTCCTCGCCGACGGGTACCTGTTCGGCTCGCGCCGCTTCGCACGAAACGGGACCGATGTATTCCGGGCGCGCATCATGGGCCGCCCGGTGCTGATCGCCTACGGTGCGGATGCCGCACGCATCTTCTACGAGGGCGACCGCTTCGGGAGGGAGCGGGCCATGCCTACCTCGGTCGTGCGCCTTCTCCAGGATGAGGGAAGTGTGCAGAGCCTGGCCGGAGCGGAGCACCGCCACCGCAAGTCGCTCTTCGTCCGGCTGCTCGCCGACGATGATGCCGTTTCTCGCGTTGGTGACCTGGCTGCCGAGGAGTGGGCGTCTGCCTCGTCGGCCTGGACCGGGCCGGTGCGTCTGCAGGACGAGCTCACGGTGATCCTCACGCGGGTGGCCCTGCGGTGGGTCGGACTGGATCCCACCAGTGTCGATCGGGACGTGCAGCAGCTCGCAGGAGAACTCTCCGCGATGATCGAGAACGCCGGTCGGTTCGGTCCGCCCAACTGGGCGGCACGAGCACGGAGGAACCACACCGAGCAGTGGGCGCGGACGGTGATCCGCAGGATGCGGAACGGTCGGCTCGCCGCTCCCGGCTCGATCCTGTCGCAGTTCGCCGACCACAGGGACGCAGACGGACAGCAGTTGTCGGTGGAGGTGGCCGCGGTAGAACTCATCAACGTCCTGCGCCCCGTCGTGGCCGTTGCGCGCTTCGTCGTCTTCGGTGTGCTCGCACTTCACCAGCATCCGGACTGGCGCCGCCGAGTGGCCGAGGATCCCCAGGACGCCGGGCACTTCGTCAACGAAGTCAGGCGCTACTACCCGTTCTTCCCGGTCGTCGGCGGCCGTGCCAGGCAGGACTTCGAGTGGCGAGGACGCACCGTCGAGACGGGCGACTGGATGATGCTCGACCTCTACGCCACGAATCACGACGAGCGCATCTGGGACGAACCGTCACGCTTCCGTCCGCAGCGGTTCGAATCCTGGAACGGCGACCAGAACACGCTGGTACCGCAGGGCGCCGGCGACGTCGACACCGGGCATCGCTGCCCCGGAGAGCGCGCCACAATCGCCATCATGAGCGCGCTCCTGATGGCAATCGCCGACGACTCGGCGTGGACTCTGCCTTCCCAAGACCTCCGCATCTCCCTCCGTCGCTTCCCGGCACTGCCCGAAAGCGGCCTGATCATCGACTTCGCGCGCGATCCGTCAGAGTCAAGCCCCTTGAGAAGCGCTTCTCCCCGTCGTTAGCTTCGGGATCACGAAGCCGGCGACGTGCAATGCGTGCATGCTCGCCCTCGGGTCGAGAGGAAGAACCATGAGATCTCTGCGGGTTGTGGCCGTCGGATGTGCCGCCTTGTTCGTATTGAGCGGATGCTCCGCGACGTCGGCGGGGCCGGGTGACACGTCCTTCACCGACAAGGCGACGGGCACCCTGAACGCGTGGGGCTTCGACAACGCCGACGACGTCGGCACGTCCCGGCTGGACTACGCGAAGGAGCAGCTCTCCGACGTCACGATCAAGGTCGACGCGACGGCATTCGATGCTCAGAAGTTCACGACCCGGTCGGCGAGCGGGAACGTTCCCGACGTGGTGCAGATGGACCGCAACTTCGTGGCGACCTATGCGGCACAGGGCTTGATCCTGCCGCTCGACGAGTGCTACTCGGTGCATGACGTCGACCCAGAACAGAGGTACTACGAGTCCGTGGTGGGAGATATCACCTGGGACGACCAGGTCTGGGCCGTGCCGCAGTTCTACCAGCCGCCGGCGATCATGCTGAACACCCGTGTCATGCAGGCCGCCGGCGTCGACCCGAGCGCCATCGACACGTCGAAGCCCGATGAACTCCTGGCGGCAGTCAAGAAGATGTACAAGGAGAGCGGCGGAGTGCCAACCCTGCTCGGCCTCGATCCCGTCGCTCCGAGTCAGGCCGGCCTGTGGCTCCTCGGCATGGGCGGAAACATCATCGGTGACGATGGCAAGCCGACCCTCGACAGCGAGGAGAACGCCCAGGCCGTCGACTTCCTCACCGAGCTGCTCGACGCCCAGGGCGGATACGCGAAGGTGAAGAGCTTCAGCGATTCCTTCGACACCTTCGGAGACCAGAACCAGTTCGTGGCCGACCAGGTCGCAGCTCAGGTCGACGCTCAGTGGTATGTCAACGTGCTGACGCCCTATGTCGGCAAGGTGCAGATCGGAGCCGTTCCGTTCAAGGACCCGGACGGCGAACCGTTCACCGTGGCGAGCGGCACCGCGTTCGTCATTCCGGCCGCCGCCAAGAACAAGGACGCCGCCTGCGCCTGGGCACTGGAGCTCACCTCGAGCGACGCCTGGGAGGCTGCCGGTGCCGCCCGCGCTCAGACCGTTGCCGACACTCCCGGAGCGATCAACACCGGACTGTTCACCGGCTCACCGGCGGCCGACGAGTCGATCCGGGAACAGTACGTGAAGCCGAGTGGCGACGCCGGGTTCGACCAGACCATCTCCACGTTCTACGACGTTGTCGGGAACGGTAAGTCATTCGGCGCCTCCCCGGCGGGCCAGGAGATCCAGTCCGAGCTGCAGAATGCCCTGACCAGCGCGTTCCTGGGTGACAAGAGTTCGAGCGAAGCTCTCAAAGACGCTCAGGATGCCGCCATGCGGGCGTACGACCGGGTGGTGAAGTAACCGTCCGATCACACGACGACGGTCGGCCAGCCGACCGTCGTCGTGCTGGGCGTCGTCACCCCTTCAGTCCCTGGGTGGCGACGCCGTCGATGAAGTAACGCTGTCCGAAAGCGAACAGAAGCAGCATGGGCAGTGTCACGATGAGAGCGGCCACCATCACGAACTGATAATCGCCGTGGCCGCCGTTGGTCGGTGAGAACACCGACATGGCGTGGGCGATCCCGAGCGGGACGGTGAATCCCTCGACGCTGCCGGCATTCAGGTAGATGAGTCCCTGCTGCAGGTTGTTCCAGCTCGCCTGGAACTCGAACAGGAACACGATGATGAAGGCGGGAATGGACAGGGGCATCGCGATACGGCGGAACAGACCGAAGTAGCTCGCGCCGTCGAGTCGGGCCGCCTCGAACAGGTCGCGCGGCAGTCCCATGAAGAACTGCCGCAGCAGGAAGATGTAGAACGCCGAGCCGAACAGGTTCGCCCCGAACAGCGGGATCCAGGTTCCCAGGACCCCCAGGTTCTTCCAGATGAGATATTGCGGGATCATCGTGACAGCTCCCGGCAGCATCATCGTGGCGAGCACCAGCCCGAAGAGGAGGTTGCGTCCGGGGAACCGGAAGTAAGCGAATCCGAAGGCGACGAGCGAGCTCGAGATGGCGACCAGCCCGGCAGCGAGCAGGGCGATGACGAGGCTGTTGCCGATCCAGGCCAGGAGAGGCAGCTGATCCCACACCTCGGTGTAGTTCTCCCACCGGATGGTGCGGGGGATCAGCAGATTGTCGAAGACCTGTTCACGCGGCTTGAGGCTGGCCGCCAGCAGCCAGGCGAACGGGTAGAGGAAGAGCAGTCCGAACCCGACGAGGGCGACGGTCAGGATCACCCTGCCGGCCGTCCACGGGGTGCGGTTGGCTCGGGGCTCGCGGGTGCGCCGCTCGGCGGCATCCGGAGCACCCTTCGCGGTCGAGGGGTCTGCCGCTCCCGCGGCCAGACCCGTCGCGGTCGTCACCGGCGTTGTCATGATCGGTCTCCCTGGTAGTACACGAAACGATTGCTGAACTTCACCTGCACCAGCGTGATCACCAGAATGATCACGAAGAGCAACCAGGCCATCGCCGCAGCGAAGCCGAAGTTGAACTGACGGAACGCCTGTTGGAAGAGGTACACGCCGTAGAACAGCGATGACTCCGGCGACGCATTCGTCTGGTCGCGCCAGAACAGCAGGTACGCCTGGTCGAAGACCTGCAGTGCCGCGATCGTCAGCACGATCACGTTGAAGAAGATCGCGCCGGAGATCATCGGAACCGTGATCGAGAAGAACTGGCGGATCTTGCCGGCTCCATCCAGGGCCGCCACCTCGTACAGTTCTCCCGGCACGTTCTTGAGCGCGGCGAGGAAGATCACCATCGTTCCGCTGACCCCCCACAGCGTCATCAGCACGATCGACGGCTTCACCCACGCAGGATCGACGAGCCACTGCGGCCCCTCGATCCCGAAGATCGCGAGCCCCCTGTTGATGGCGCCGGAGTTGCCGTTGAGGAGCAGCAGGAACACGGATGCCGTGGCGACGACCGGCGTCATCTTGGGCAGGTAGTAGACGGTTCGGAACACACCGGCCCCGCGGCCGACGCGGGCGAGGAGAACCGCGAGGAAGAGCGCGAACGAGATCTCGAGAGGAACCGCGAGGACGGCGTAGAAGAGGGTGTTGCTCAGCGCGATGCCGACCTTCGGATCCGCGAAGAGTTCCGCATAGTTCTCGAAACCGGCGGGAGTCGCGATGTTGGTGGCGAGGTTGTAGTCACTGAAGGAGATGACCAGGCTGTAGATCATCGCGCCGAGGGTGAAGACCAGGAACCCGACGATCCACGGGCTGATGAACATCAGCCCGGCCAGAGCTTCCCGTCGGGCTGCGGTGTTCCGCCGCCGAGGCGGCCGCTCTCCGGCTGTCGGGGGCGAGCCCGTCGCCGACGCCGGTGGATTCTGGACGTCGGTGGGTCCGGTTGTCAGGGTGATGGTCGCCTTGCGGTGGCCGTTCGCAATAGCCATGGTTCACGCCTCTCATCCGCTGCGGGCACGCCCTTTCTGCGCCCGCAGCATGAAGCCGACGCTAGAAGCGTCTCTGCCGAAGGTGAAGACGCTGGCGCTTCTCCGAGAAGTGGTGTAGCAGCGGCCAGTCACCGAGGGGTTGCCGTCACGGGCCGGATGTGGTCGGCTGGGTCCGAGCAAAGGGGCCCCCATGAGTGATCCGTCCTGGACGCAAGTCGTCAAGACCGTCGAACCGGAACAGCCCGAGCTGAAGCGGGTCCTCGGCCCCGGCCTGCTGCTGCTGTTCATCGTCGGCGACATCCTCGGCACCGGAATCTATGCCCTGACCGGGCAGGTCGCCGCTGAGGTCGGAGGAGCCGCCTGGCTGCCCTTCCTCCTCGCCTTCGGTGTCGCGACCGTGACGGCGTTCTCCTATCTGGAGCTCGTCACCAAGTATCCGCAGGCCGCGGGTGCGGCTCTGTACACGCACAAGGCCTTCGGCATCCACTTCTTCACGTTCATCGTGTGCTTCGTGGTGATGACCTCGGGGATCACGTCGGCGTCGACCGCATCACGCGCGTTCGCAGCCAACCTGCTCGTCGCCTTCGGCATCCCCGACCAGACGGTGACGACCATGCTGATCGCGTTGGCGTTCATCGTGCTCATCATGTTGGTGAACCTCCGTGGCGTCGCCGAGAGCGTGTGGCTCAACGTCTTCCTGACGCTGGTGGAGCTGTCGGGTCTGCTCCTCGTCATCCTCATCGGAATGTGGGCCATCGCCGGTGGCAACGCGGACTGGTCGCGGGTCGTCGCCTTCGAGACTCCGGAGGACAAGAGTGTTCTGCTCGCCGTCAGCACGGCGACGTCGCTGGCGTTCTTCGCGATGGTGGGATTCGAGGACTCGGTGAACATGGCCGAGGAGACCAAGGATCCGAGCCGCATCTTCCCGAAGATGATGCTGAGCGGCCTCGGGATCGCGGCGATCATCTACGTGCTGGTGTCGATCACCGTCGTCGCCCTCGTGCCCATCGGGCAGTTGGTCGGCAGTGAGACCCCGCTCGTCACCGCGGTCGAGACGGCGGCCCCCGGCTTCCCGATCAACGACCTGTTGCCGTTCATCTCGATGTTCGCCGTCGCGAACACGGCCCTCATCAACATGATGATGGCGAGCAGGCTGCTCTACGGCATGAGCCGGCAGAACGTGCTGCCGCCCTTCCTCGCGAAGGTGGCGCCGAAGCGCCGCACCCCGTGGGCGGCGATCCTGTTCACCACCGCACTGGCGGTCGGACTGATCGCCTACGTCTCCCTCGACGCCGAGGGCTCGACCGTCGCGCTGCTGGGCGGCACGACATCGCTCCTCCTTCTCACCGTGTTCGCCGTCGTCAACGTGGCCGTGATGGTGCTGCGGCGACAGCCGGTCGACCACAAGCACTTCCATACGCCGACGGTGCTGCCGGTCATCGGCGTGATCACCTGCCTCTACCTCGTACTCCCGTGGACCTCCGGCCGCCCGGCCGGACAGTATGGGATCGCACTCGTGCTCCTGGGCATAGGCATCGTGCTCTGGATCGTCGAGCGCGTGTACACGGCGTCGCGACGCAAGCGAGCCTGACCCGCCTCACGGGCCTCGCGAGCCTCACGATCCGGGCGTACAGGGTCGATCCCGTTCGAACGTGCCTCTGACCGGCGCATCCGAACGGGATCGCTCGGCCTCACTTGCCGTCGGTCGTCGGTTCCTCGGTCGGCGCCGGAACGTCGGTCGGGCCGAACAGCGTCCACGCGCCCGACTGGCACTCGTAGAACGTCACCGCATCGGTGTCGATGTAGATGTCGCCGTCCGTCGTGCACTTGTCGTCGGCCGGCACGCCGAGCCCCAGAGTGACCTGCGTTCCGGGTGCGCCTGCCTCGCCGGTCGCTCCGGTCTCGCCGGTTGCACCCGTCTCACCGGTTGCACCCGTTTCTCCGGTCGCTCCGGTCTCGCCGGTGGCACCGGTCTCGCCGGTGGCTCCCGTGGCACCGGTGGCTCCCGTGGCACCGGTGGCTCCCGTGGCCCCGGTCTGGCCCGTCAGGTTCTCCGCTGCGGAGGTACGGATGTTCCCGACCAGGGTCCACTTCCCGTCCCGGAACAGATACACATCCGACGTGGCGAGGTCGAGGTAGACGTCGCCCTCGTAGCCCTTGCCCGCTTCGGGCACCCCCGTGCCCGCACGAACGGCGGACCCGGCGGGGAGGATCTCCTCGATCGCGTCCTCGTAGGCGACCTCGTCGACGACGGGAGCCGTCGTGGCCGGCGCCGCGACCTCGGCCGTGTCCGACGATCGAGCCACCCAGGCGCCGAGGAACGATGCGAAGAAGCAGAGTACGACGACGGCTGCACCGATCCACAGGAGCGCCGCCCTGCTGATGCCTGCGGCAGCGGGTTGCGACTTCCCGCTCGTGCCGGTTCCCGCCGACTGATTCCGACTCGGGTCGGACGGGCCACTCGGTGTGTTCTGGACATCGCTCATGTGGTGCGCACTCCGCTCTGCGCGCTCCTCGCGACCCGATCGATACCGGTGCCGTGGCGCGTCGCGCTCATCGTAGCGGCGCAGACGCTTCGTCCGACAGAGCGATCGGGCGGGCGGGATCGTCGCGGACTACCCTGTGCGCATGACTGAAGAGACCATCTGATGCCCGACTACGTGCTCTGGGGTATCTCCATCATCATCCTCGGCGGATCGTTGGTCGTCACGGTCATGGCGCTCGTGAGGGTGTGGCGTCGCCACGACGACTGAGTTCTCGTGAGCCGCGACCAAGGCATGGGCGACGCGCTACCGAGCGGCGAGCACCCGCACCAGCACGGCCTTCGACACCGGCGTGTTGCTTCCCATCGCCGTGCTCGCCAATGGCACGAGCACGTTGGCCTCGGGGAAGTAGGCGGCCGCGCACCCGCGTGCCGTCGGATAGGCCACAGCGCGATACCCCCGGAGCGCGCGTTCCACATCGTCGTCCCACTCGGTGACGACGTCGACGCTCTGTCCGTCGACCAGACCGAGTTCGGCGAGGTCCAGTGGATTGATGAAGACCACCTCGCGCCCCTTCCTGATGCCGCGGTAGCGGTCGTTGAGGCTGTAGATCGTCGTGTTGTACTGGTCGTGCGAGCGCAGGGTCTGCAGCAGGAGGCATCCGTCGGGCCGCTGCACGTGCTCGAGGGTGTTCACGGTGAGCATCGCCCTGCCGGTGGACGTGGCGAACGTGCGGGAATCGCGCGGACCGTTGGGCAGCACGAAGCCGTCGCGAGTGCGGATGCGCTCGTTGTAGCGCTCGAAGCCCGGAACCACGCGGCTGATGTGCTCGCGGATCACGTCGTAGTCGTTCTCGAAGGAGGCCCAGTCGATGGGCACCGCGTCGCCCACCGTCGCCTGCGCGAGCCGGGCCACGATCGCCACCTCGCTGAGCAGTCCGGCGGCCACCGGCGGCACCTGCCCGTGGCTGCCGTGCACGGCGCAGACGGTGTCCTCCACCGAGACGAACTGCGGACCGGATGCCTGGACGTCGATCTCGGTGCGTCCGAGCGTCGGCAGGATGAGCGCCTCGGCCCCGATCACGGCGTGCGAGCGATTGAGCTTCGTGGAGACCTGCACCGTCATCTCGGTGCCGCGCATCGCCTCCTCGGCGAGAGACGTGTCGGAGATGGCGGCGACGAGGTTTCCGCCCATGCCCATCCAGAACTTGATCTCCCCGCGTTTCATGGCGGCGATCCCGTTCACCGAGTCGACTCCGTGGCGCCGAGGCGGCTCGAAGGAGAACTCGTCGCGGAGCGCATCGAGGAAGCGGTCCGGCATCTGCTCCCAGATGCCCATGGTGCGGTCGCCCTGCACGTTGCTGTGCCCGCGGATCGGCGACGCGCCGGCGCCCGGTCGGCCGATGTTTCCGCGCAGCAGCAGCAGGTTCACGATCTCCTTGATCGTCTCGACCGCCTTGCGGTGCTGGGTGATGCCCATGGCCCACGTGATGATCACACGCTCGGCCCGGATGTAGGCATCCGCCAGCTCGTCGATCTGCTGGAGCGAGAGCCCGGTGGCGAGAAGGACCTCATCGTCGTCGACCTCGGCCATGGCTGCCGCGAACGCATCGAAGCCGCTGCAGTGCTCGGCGAGGAACGCATGGTCGAGCACCGTTCCGGGAGCGGAGCGTTCGGCGGCGAGCACCCGCTTCGACACCGCCTGCAGGAGGGCCATGTCACCGCCGAGCCTGATCTGAAGGAACTGGTCGGCGATATCGGTTCCGCGACCCACGAGGCCGCGCGCCGTCTGCGGATTCTTGTAGCGGCGCAGGCCCGCCTCGGGCAGGGGATTCACGGCGACGATCCTGGTGCCGTTCCGCTTCGCATCCTCGAGTGCCGTGAGCATGCGCGGGTGGTTGGTGCCCGGATTCTGGCCGAGCACGATCACGAGATCGGCGTGTTCGAAGTCGTCGTACGTGATGGTGGACTTCCCGACGCCGAGAGTCTCGCCCATGGCCGTGCCCGTGGACTCGTGGCACATGTTCGAGCAGTCGGGGAGGTTGTTCGTCCCGTAGGCGCGCACGAACAGCTGGTACAGGAACGCTGCCTCGTTCGACGTGCGTCCCGAGGTGTAGAACGACGCCTGGTCGGGGGAGTCGAGGCTGGTGAGCTTGCTGGCGATGATCTCGAAGGCACGGTCCCAGGTGACAGGCTTGTAGTGGTCGGAGCCGTTCGGCTTGTAGACCGGCTCGGTGAGACGCCCCTGCATGCCGAGCCAGTACTCGCTCTTCTCCAGCAGATCGTCGATGGAGTGCTCAGCCCAGAAGGTGCTCGGCACCAGAACCGGCGTCGCCTCCCAGACGACGGCCTTCGCCCCGTTCTCACAGAACTCGGCGACCTTGCGGTGGTCCGGGTCCGGCCAGGCGCAGCTCATGCAGTCGAAGCCGCCCTTCTGGTTGAGCGTCGCCAGCAGCTTCATCGTGCGCGGGAGGCCCAACTGCTGCACAGCCGGCTCCATCGCGTGCAGGATGCCCGGCACACCCGCCGCCCAACTGCTCGGTGCGCCGACCTCGATGTCGGCATCGGTCACGTCATCGACCGGAGGCCGCCGGGTCACGCTGTTCCCGCCGCGCTCAGGAGTGCTG
Organism: Leifsonia sp. Root1293; assembly: GCF_001425325.1. Classification (NCBI taxonomy): domain Bacteria; kingdom Bacillati; phylum Actinomycetota; class Actinomycetes; order Micrococcales; family Microbacteriaceae; genus Leifsonia; species Leifsonia sp. Root1293. The sequence continues at coordinate 475,502 of NZ_LMEH01000001.1, forward strand.
CGCTCGCCGCAGGACGGACGCCGCGGCCGGGGTCCGTCGCGTCGCCGGCGTCGTCATCTGGGCCGATACGATCCGCTCGGGAGTAGACCACCATGCTCTCGCCCCGAAGGAAGCCGACGATCGTGATGCCGAGCTCCGAGGCGAGGTCGACGGCGAGCGACGACGGCGCCGACACCGCGGCCAGAACCGGGATGCCGGCCATCGACGCCTTCTGGGTGAGCTCGAAGCTGGCACGACCCGACACCATGAGCACGATGCCGGTGAGCGGCAGCAGGTCCTCCTTCACGGCCCAGCCGATCACCTTGTCGACCGCGTTGTGCCGGCCGACGTCTTCGCGCAGCACCAGCATCCGTGCTGTCCGTCCGTCGAAGAGGGCGGCGGCGTGGAGTCCGCCGGTCTTCTCGAACACGGCCTGAGCGGCGCGGAGGCGGTCGGGCAGGCTCGCGAGCAGTTCCGGCGCGACCACGAGGTCGTCGTGAAGCACGGCGTGCTGCGACCTGGTGCGTACTGCGTCGATGCTGGCCTTGCCGCAGAGGCCGCACGAACTGGTCGTGTAGAACGCCCGCTCGAGACTCGGATTCGGCGCTGCGACGCCCGGCGCAAGGCTCACGTCGAGCACGTTGTAGGTGTTCAGGCCCTCGTCCGTTGCTCCCGCGCAGTAGCGCGCCGCCGCGAACTCGTCCCCGCGGGCGATCACGCCCTCCGACACCAGGAAGCCGGCAGCGAGGTCGAAATCGGCTCCCGGAGTGCGCATGGTGATGGCAAGGGCGGCGCCTCCGACGCGGATCTCCAGCGGTTCCTCGACGGCGAGCAGGTCATCTCGGACTGTGCGTGGCGACCCGAGTGTCACCCGGGTCACTCGCTTGCGGGAGGTGATGCGATTCATGATCCATGCCTACACCCGGGCCCGGCGACATCCGTGCGATTCGGTGCACATTCTCACCGGGTCGCCGGTCATCCGGCTGACGCGAGCACAGCGGGGCCCGGTCGGCGGGGGGACTGGTGGTGATGACGCTCGACCAGACAGGATGGCGTCATGGACACTCTCGCCGGCTGGCACCTGCTCATCATCCTGCCCATGATCGCCCTGGTGGTGGTCTGGGCGGTCGCGCTCGTGCAGATCGGCCGGTCGGGCCTCGACGCGACGGCCAAGGCGCTCTGGGCGCTCATCGTGATCGTCGCACCGTTCCTCGGCGTGATCGCGTGGTGGCTGATCGGCAAGCCGAGCGACAAGGCGCCGCGCTTCGATCCGCGCGGCTAGCGCGGTCCTCTCACGAACAGGCGTCGGAGCGACCGGAGGATCAGCACGAATCCGGCCAGCGCCACGCTGGCGCCGAGGAACGAGTACAGCCGCACGTTCGGGGTGATGAGGGGGCCGGCGTCAGTCACCACCAGCACGATTCCCAACGCGACCAAGGCGATGGCGATCAGCGCACCGACGCCCTCCGTCACGATCTCGCCCACCCAGCCGTGGTCCTGGGGGCTGCCCAGGGCGCGCGCGCTCTTCTCGATGTTGGTGGTCAGGGAGTCGAGGCGACGCGGGAGCTTGCGCACCATGGCGATCCCGATGGCCGCCTGCGCCTGGAGCGAGCCGAGTACCGCACGCGGAGGCAGGAGCCGAGCCAGGAAGTGCGGCACGCGATCGAGGGCGCGCTCGGCCATGTCGAACCGCGGGTCGAGGATGCGCAGGCAGCTCTGCAGGGTGATGATCGACCTGAAGGCGATGCCGAGCGGTACCGGCACGCCGAGGCGGTGTTCGCGAACGACGTCGAGCAGCTGGGAGAAGATCGAGCTGTTTCCGTCGCTGTGCTTCATGAGGGTGAGCACCCGGCCGATGTCTGCCTGCAGGGCCCGGATGTCTGCACTGTCAGGGGCGTCGACGAGGAGGAGCAGGGCATCGGTCGTCGCGATGTCGTCTTCCGAGGCGGCGGCGAGCAGCAGGGTGGCGAGCCCCTCGCGCATGCTGCGCTCCAGCACTCCGACGGCACCGAAGTCGATCATGCCGAGGCGTCCGTCGTCGCCGAGTATGAGGTTTCCCGGATGCAGGTCGGCGTGGAACACGCCCTGCACGATGATCTGCTCGAGCACGGCGTCGAGGAGACCGGCGGCGAGTTCTTCGCGCTGGGCCGGCGGCAACGACGCGAGATGACGCCGCGAAGCGTTCAGCGGCGTGCCGTCGATGCAATCCATCGTGAGGAGTCGGCGTGTACTCGCCTCGTCGTACACCCGAGGCACCACGAGCAGGTTGTTCCGCGACGCGGCGACGGCGCTTCCCACCTGCCGGGTGTTCCGGAACTCGATACGGTAGTCGAGTTCTTCGCTGAGCGAGCGGGCGAATCCCGTCGCCAGCGTCACCGCACCGAACTCTCGGCCCCAGCTCGTGCGCTCCTCCAGCCGGGTGGCGAGTCGCACGATGATGTCCACATCGGCGGCCACCTGAGCCGCGGCTCCAGGTCGCTGCACCTTGAGCACGACCGGAGTGCCATCGTGGAGTCTTCCCGCGTGCACCTGGGCGACGGATGCGGCGGCCAGGGGCGTCTCGGAGACCTCGGCGAAGACCGAGTCGATCGGGCCGCCGATCTCCGTCTCGATGACGTCGCGGATCGACTCCCAGGGCAGGGTCGACGCCGACGTCTGCAGGGTCGAGAGAGCTTCGATGTAGGACGCGGGGAGCAGATCCCGGCGCGTGGACAGCACTTGCCCGAGTTTCACGAAGGTGACGCCGGCCTCGTTGATCGCATTGACGAGCGCTTGCGGCGTCGACGTTCGCAGCGGCCGAACGGGAGTGCGCGCGGCCGATCTCCGGCGACCCTGGATCACCCAGCCGACCCCGTGACGGGAGAGGATCGACAGGATCGCGAGATAACGCTGGGTCCGTCGGCGCCGGTGCAAGAGGTCTCGGAATGAGGTGATCGGGTTCGGCAGGGCCTGGGTGGGGAACAGGGCCTCACTGACGACGAGGATCGCGACGCCGAAGGCGAAGACCCAGCCGAACGAGAGCGCGATGAACAGGGCGGCCACCAGCCAGGGCACCGCGAGATCGCCAGCGGCATCGACGACCCCGGCCTGAACTGCCGTGGATGCGGCGAACGGCCAGCTCGCTGCGTAGACCAACAGCCCGACGACGTAGGTGCGGGGCCAGCCGACGGGTGCGCTCATGAGGGACCGCGTCGCGAAGCCGACCCCGACGGCGTAGACCAATCCGACGATCGCGAAGAGCGCCCAGAACAGGAATGAATCGAACACTCTGCGCCCTCCCGCGCCCTCATGCGGCTATCGCCAGCGTAGCGGGACGGCCCCGTCCGCCGCAGGGAGAGAAACCGGTGGCGGATGCGGCCGATCGCCCAGAACCGCCAGAGCGGCACATCGCCGCCCGGCCGCATCCGTTCCGATCACGTGACGGAATGCGCATATGAACGGAACTAGGCTGGGGCGATGGCCCCGACGGCGTTCTAGTCGGGGACACGAGAGCTTTCACGACGCGAAAAGGGATGGAACCTCCTTGGACGGAAATGCGACGACGACGCACCGGAACGTAGCGCTGCTGTCGGTCGCGAGCACCATGGCGGAGCGGGTCACCACCTCTGAGGAGATCGACTCGCGGCTGGCTCCTGTGCTCAAGCGACTGAAGCTCCCGAGCGGCCTGCTGCAGCGTGTCGCCGGTGTGCGCGAACGCCGCAACTGGGAGGAGGGCGCCACCTTCGACGACGCCGCCATCTCGGCCGGCAAGCGCGCGATGGCCGAGGCCGGCATCCGTCCCGATCAGGTCGGTCTGCTCATCAACACCTCGGTGACGCGCCCTCACCTCGAGCCATCCGTCGCCGTGCGCATCCACCACGGCCTCGGTCTGCCGACGTCGGCCATCAACTTCGACATCACGAATGCCTGCCTCGGGTTCGTCAACGGCATGTCACTGGCGGCCGGACTCATCGACTCCGGTCAGATCGACTACGCGATCATCGTCGACGGAGAGGACGCCGACCAGATCCAGGTGAACACGATCGAGCGCCTCGGCCGGGACGGCATCAACCGCAAGCAGTTCATGAGCGAGTTCGCCAGCCTCACCCTCGGTTCCGGCGCCGCAGCGGCCGTCCTGGGTCGTGCAGACCAGCACCCCGAGGCGCACCGCATCCTCGGCGGGATCACGCGCGCCGCCACCCAGTTCAACCAACTGTGCGTGGGCAGTGTCGACGGCATGTTCACCGATGCCAAGGCCCTGCTCCGCGGAGGCATGGAGCTGGTGACCTCGGCGTGGAAGGACGCGTCGAAGAGCTGGGACTGGAAGAGCATGGACCGCTACATCATGCACCAGGTCTCCGACGTGCACACCGAAGCCATCGTGAAGGCGGTCAACCTCGACCGCACGCGGGTTCCGCTCACCTATCCGCTGCTCGGAAACGTCGGTCCGGCGTCGATCCCGATTACCCTCGCCGAGGAGGCAGCCACCCTCAAGCGCGGCGACCGCGTTCTGCTCATGGGCGTCGGGTCCGGACTCAACACCTCGATGATGGAACTGGCCTGGTGAGTCTGTCGGCTTCGCTGCCGCCCGCCGGGCTTCCCGGCCTCGACCCCTCCTGGTCGCGTCTCGTCGACGTGCCGGAGCGGGCGATCGGATCGGCTCCCGGCACGCCGGCAGCAGCATCCGGATCCCGCACCAATCGCTGGCACATCCTCGACAACGCCGCCCAGCTCGCCGAGCTCGGGGCGACCCCGGTCGGTACCATCCTGTGCGTGCACGGCAACCCCACCTGGTCGTACCTGTGGCGGAAGACCGTGGCTGCGGCGACGGAGGCCGCTGCGACGGGTCGCCCCGCCTGGCGCGTCATCGCCGTCGACCAGCTCGAGATGGGCTACTCGGAGCGCACGGGCGTCACCCGCACGCTGGCCCGTCGCGTGCAGGACCTGGCCGACCTCACAGACGCCCTCGCCGTCGACGGACCCGTCGTCACCTTCGGCCACGACTGGGGCGGGGTCATCTCGCTCGGATGGGCCGTCGACCACCCCGATCAGCTCGCCGGCGTCATGCTGCTGAACACGGCCGTGCACCAGCCGGAAGACGTGCCGATCCCCGCGGCTCTGCGTCTGGCGCTGGCCGTGCTGCGACCGGGAACCGTGACCACGACGGCGTTCCTCGACACGACGCTGGCCATCGCGCACCCCCGCCTGTCGTCCGACGTGCGCCGTGCCTATCGTTCGCCGTACCTCGAGGCCGCCCGCCGCGAGGGCATCGGCGGCTTCGTCGCCGACATCCCGGTCGACGCCTCGCACGAGAGCGCCGCCGAACTCGCCCGGATCTCCGGCGCCGTCGCCAGACTCGCAGTACCGGCGCTCATGATGTGGGGACCGCGCGACCCCGTGTTCAGCGATCGCTATCTCGACGACCTCCAGCGACGGATGCCGCACGCCGACGTTCACCGCTTCGAGAATGCCGGACACCTCATCGCCGAGGACGTGGAGTACGCCGGGCCGGCTCTCGACTGGCTGGGCGACAGAGTCGCATCGGCCGCCGCTGGCGACGCGTCGACTGCTTCCGCCGGCGTCGGCACCGTCGCCTCGACCGAGCTCGTCGGCGACCCCGCGGTCTCGGAGGCGGCAGCCGACGTCGTGCTGCCCATGTGGCACCACCTCGAGGCGCTCGCAGACAGCCGGGAGCCCGCTGTCGTCGACATGGTCGCCGGGCCCGGCGGGTCGCCGCGCACGGTGAGCTGGGCGCTGCTGTCGACGCGCGTGCACCAGATCGCCAGAGGACTCGTCGCCCTCGGCGTGAAGCCCGGTGACAGGGTCTCGCTGCTCGTGCCGCCGAGCGCCGATCTCACCGCTGTCGTCTACGCGTGTCTGCGCATCGGGGCGATCGTCGTCGTGGCCGATGCGGGCCTCGGCCTCCGAGGGCTGAGTCGTGCAGTGCGCGGCGCCCGGCCCGATCACATCATCAGCGAGGTGCCCGGTCTCATCGTCGCCCGCGCCTTCGGCTGGCCCGGGCAGCGCATCTCGGTGGCGACGCTGCCCACAGTGTCGGCCCACGCGCTGAACGTGACGGCCTCCCTCTCCGGTGTCATCCGGGCTGGCGAGGCCGCCCATGAGCTCGAGCTGCCGCATCCGCCAGCCGCATCCGCCGTCGCTGCGGTGCTGTTCACCTCGGGTTCCACCGGACCGGCCAAGGGCGTCGTGTACACCCACGGCCAGCTCACCGCGCTGCGCGATGCCCTGTCGGCCCAGTACGACGTCGGCGTCGGTACCGGCCTCGTCGCCGGATTCGCCCCGTTCGCCCTGCTGGGTCCGGCTCTCGGAGCCAGATCCGTCACGCCCGACATGGACGTGACGTCGCCGCGCACCCTCACGGCTCGTGCCGTGGCCGACGCTGCGGCAGAATCGGACGCCACCGTCGTGTTCCTGTCGCCGGCGGCGATCGCGAATGTCGTGGCCACGGCCGATCAGCTCTCCGCCGAGCAGCGCGCAGCTCTGGCACGCGTGCGCACCTTCCTCTCCGCAGGGGCACCGGTCTCCGAGTCGCTGCTGACGGCCGCGTCCGAGCTGATGCCGAACGCGGACCCGCACACGCCGTACGGCATGACCGAGGGCCTGCTCATGGCCGACATCTCGCTGGACGGCATCCGGTCATCGACGGCGTCGCTCGTCACCGACTCGGGGGCGGATGCGGCTCGAGGTGGCGTGCCCGTCGGTCGACCCACTGCAACGACGCGCGTGCGCATCGCGCCGATCGACTCCACGGGTGAGGTCGGCGGCGACCTCACCGACGACGCCGGCGTGACCGGGGAGATCGTGGTCTCGGCTCCGCACCTGAAGTCCCACTACGACAGGCTCTGGATCACGAATCGCACAGCCGACGCGCATTCGACACCGGGGGAGCGCTGGCACCACACGGGTGACGTCGGCCACCTCGATGACGAGGGTCGTCTCTGGGTGGAGGGACGGCTGCAGCACATCATCGTGACGGCCGACGGCGTCGTCACCCCTGTCGGCATCGAGCAGGCGGTCGAGCGTGTCGCCGGTGTGCGTCGAGCCGCCGCCGTGGGCGTCGGCCCGCGGGGGACTCAGCAGATCGTGGTCGTGGTCGAACTCTCGGAGAAGCAGCGTCGGTCGCGTCTCGCCGAGCCCGCACTGTCAGCGGCCGTGCGCAGGGCCGCGGCATCCGGTGGTCACGAGATCGCCGCCGTGCTCGTGGCGGCCACCCTGCCCACCGACATCAGGCACAACTCCAAGATCGATCGGGCCGCCCTCTCGCTCTGGGCCGACGGCATTCTGCGCGGCGGCCGGATGGTGTCGCCGTGAGGGTGCTCGCCACCGGCGCCAGCGGGTTCCTCGGGGGAGCCGTCGTGCGCGACCTCGCGGCAGCCGGTCACGAGGTGCGCACCTTCCAGCGACGTCCGTCAGGGCTCGCGGGCGAACCCGGAATCACCGACGTGCTCGGATCGGTGACGGATGCCGCAGCCGTGCTGGCGGCCCTCGACGGCATCGACGCCGTCGTGCATCTCGCGGCCAAGGTGTCTCTGGCCGGCGACCCCGCCGAGTTCGAGGCCGTGAACGTCGGCGGAACACGCACGCTCCTGGATGGCATGCGCAGGGCCGGAGTCGGCAGGCTCGTGTTCGTGTCGTCGCCGTCGGTTGCGCACTCCGGGTCTTCGATCATGGGTGACGGCGCGCTGCCGGCCGATCCGGCCACGGCCCGAGGAGACTACGCGCGCACCAAGGCCGAGGCCGAGCTGCTCGCCCTGGCCGCCGACTCCGCCGAGCTCCGCGTCGTCGCCGTGCGTCCGCACCTCGTGTGGGGGCCCGGCGACACCCAACTCGTGGGACGCATCGTCGAACGCGCCCGCGCCGGCCGTCTGCCGCTGCTCGGACATGGAGCCGCGCTCATCGACACCACATACGTCGACAATGCGGCATCCGCCATGACAGCGGCTCTCGCCCGCATCGACGACGTGCACGGGCGGTCGTACGTCGTCACCAATGGCGAACCCCGGCCCGTCGCCGAGATGCTCGGCGGCATCTGCGCGGCCGCCGGTGTTGCGGCGCCGCGGTGGAGCGTGCCGGCGTCGGTCGCCCGCACCGCCGGAGGTCTCGTAGAGGCCGCGTGGCGGGTGCGGCCCGGCATCGACGAGCCGCCGATGACGCGCTTCCTCGCCGAGCAGCTCTCGACGGCGCACTGGTTCGACCAGCGCGCCACGCGCGCGGACCTGCACTGGAGCCCGTCGGTCACCCTCGATGACGGACTGGCGCGCCTGGCGGCGCACTATGCCGCCACCGCGCGCTGACCGACCTCGCACCCGGAACAGGCCAGAACCGCACATTCGCCTGAGAACAGGCCAGACTGGCCTGTTCTCACGCGTCTGGCCTGTTCTCGCGACGTGGTGATCGCGTACCCGCTGATCGAGTAGTGCCCGACGGAGTCGGACACGTATCGAGATCCGCCGAGCCGTGCGCTCGATCTCGGCGTGGTCTCGATACGGCTGCTCGCTTCGCTCGCGGCCTACTCGACCAGCGGTGGATACGCTGGCGGCCTACTCGACCAGCGGTGGATACGCTGGCGGCCTACTCGACCAGCGGTGGATACGCTGGGGGCCTACTCGACCAGCGGTGGATACGCTGGCGGCCTACTCGACCAGCGGTGGATACGCTCGCGGCCTACTCGACCAGCGGTGGATACGCTGGCGGCCTACTCGACCAGCGGTGGATACGCTGGCGGCCTACTCGACCAGCGGGTCACCGCTCAGCTCGGCCGCGACTGCGGCGAGACCGTCTTCGCGGCGTCGCGCTCGGCCAGAGAACCGATCGCGTCGTCGATCGCCGAGAGCACCGAGGCGTCGAGCTTCACGCCGGCGGCCTTGACGTTGTCACTGACCTGTTCGGGTCGTGATGCGCCGATGATGGCCGAGGCCACATTCCGGTTCTGCAGCACCCAGGCCAGCGCGAGCTGCGCCATGGTGAGTCCCAGGCCGTCGGCGACGGGCTGCAACTTCTGCACGCCGGTGAGAACGTCGTCGTTCATGAAGCTCTTGATGGTGTCGGCGCCGCCCTTCTCATCCGTCGCCCGCGACCCGGCGGGCAGCTCGGCGCCCGGCTTGTACTTGCCGGTGAGAACGCCCTGAGCCACCGGCGACCAGACGATCTGCGAGATCCCGAGCTCCTCGGAGGCCGGAACCACCTTGTCCTCGATGACGCGCCACAGCATCGAGTACTGCGGCTGGTTCGAGATGATCCTGAAGCCGAGTTCCGACGCCAATGCCTGCCCGGCACGGAGCTGATCGGCATCCCATTCCGAGACGCCGATGTACAGAGCCTTGCCCGACCCCACCACGTCGGCGAAGGCCTGCATCGTCTCCTCGAGCGGGGTCTCGTGGTCGTAGCGGTGGGCTTGGTACAGGTCGACGTAGTCCGTCTTCAGGCGCGACAGCGACCCGTCGATCGACTCGAGGATGTGCTTGCGCGAGAGGCCGGAGTCGTTCGGGCCCTTCGGGCCGGTGGGCCAGTAGACCTTCGTGAAGATCTCCAGGGATGAGCGCCGCTCACCGGCGAGGGCGTCGCCGAGCACGGTCTCGGCCGCTGTGTTCGCGTAGGCGTCGGCCGTGTCGAATGTCGTGATGCCGGCATCCAGCGCGGCTCGCACGCATCGAGCCGCCGTGTCGTTCTCGACCTGGGAGCCGTGGGTGAGCCAGTTGCCGTAGGTGATCTCAGAGATCTTGAGTCCGCTGTTTCCGAGGTATCTGAATTCCATCTCTCCACACTACGACCGTGCAGCGCGCATCCGAGAGACGCCCAGTCCACGCACAGGCCCGGTCGTGAATGGCGTCGACCAGCGAAGGCGGATGCCGCAGAATCGTCTCGGGCGACAGCAAGGCGCAGAGCCCGGGGAGAGTGATCGTGAGCACCATCGTCGAAGCCGACGTCGTCGCTGCAGTGTCCGCCGTGGTGAGGGAGGACCAGGTGCTGACGGATGCCGCCTCGCTCGCCGCGTACAGCCATGACGACGCCGAGTGGGCGGCCTACGAGCGACCTCTCGCCGTTGTGCTCGCCGAGAGCACCGACGATGTCGCCGCCGTCGTGGCCTGGTGCGCGACGAACGGCGTCGCGGTCGTCGCCCGCGGCTCGGGAACCGGCCTGTCGGGTGGGGCCAACGCCGTCGCCGACTCCATCGTGCTGTCGCTGGAGCGCATGACCACCGTGCTGGAGATCGACACCGCTGAGCGCTACGTCATCGCGCAGGCAGGCGTCATCAACGACAGCCTGCGCGCATCCGTCGCCGCGCATGGCCTGTGGTATCCGCCGGACCCCGCCAGCTCGGCCATCTCCACCATCGGCGGCAATGCCGCCACGAACGCCGGCGGCATCTGCTGTGTGAAGTACGGAGTGACGCGCGACTACGTGCTGGGAATGACCGTCGTGCTGGCCGACGGGGCCGTCGTGCAGCTGGGACGCCGCACGGCGAAGGGTGTCGCCGGCTACGACCTGACTGCCCTCATGGTCGGCTCGGAGGGAACCCTCGGCATCATCACCGAGCTCACGCTCAAGCTGCTTCCGCTGGCCGGCCGCGAGGAGCGTGCCGTGGTCGGCTACTTCCCGTCGTTGCACGCGGCCGGCGTGGCCGTCGCCGGGATCGCATCCGCCGGCATCATCCCGGCGGCGCTCGAACTCATCGACAGCACCTGCCTGCGTGCCGTCGATGACTGGCAGCAGTGGGGACTGCCGTGCGACGTCGAGGCGTTGCTGCTCGCGAAGATCGACGACGCCGGGGCTTCGGGCGACGCCATCGCGGATCGAGTGGCCGACGCCATGACCACAGCCAACGGAGTGAGCGTGGAGCGGGCGAGTGAGCAGGACGACGTCGACCGTCTCTTCCTCGCCCGCAGGCTCGCGTACCCGGCCCTCGAGCGGCTCGGCCCGGTACTCACCGAGGACGTGTGCGTGCCCCGGATTGCAGTGCCGGCGATGCTCACGCGGATCCAGGCCATCGCTGCGGCGAGCGACGTCGTCATCGCGAACATCGCCCACGCCGGCGACGGCAACCTGCACCCGCTGATCATCGCGCCGGACGGCGACGATGCTGCCAAGGCGCGGGCCAAGGTGGCGTTCGACGGCATCATCGCCGAATGCCTGGCGCTCGGGGGCACTGTCACCGGTGAGCACGGGGTCGGCCTGTTGAAGTTGCCGGGCCTCGCCGATGAGCTGGGCGACCGGGTGATCGAGATGCACAGGGCGATCAAGCTCGCGCTCGACCCGCTGAACACCCTGAATCCGGGTAAGGCGTTTCCGGCGGCAGCGGCCACGCCTTGAGGCGCTTCGACCGCGGACTGCGTCCGGGCCTCAGCGAGCGGGAGCCAGACGAACCGCCCGTTGATTGAGGAGGCCGTGAGCGCAGCGAGCAGCCGTATCGAAACGCACCCGTTGGTTGAGTAGGCCGTGAGCGCAGCGAGCAGCCGTATCGAAACCAGGCCAAGCGCGCCACTCAATGGATCTCGATACGTGTCCGACTCCGTCGGGCACTACTCGATCAACGGGAGGGCGGGGGATCAGCGGGCGGATGCCGCCAGGAACTCCAGCAGCGCCGCATTGAACTTCGCGGGCTGCTCGATGTTCGCCGCGTGGCCGTCCTTCTCGATGATCACGGATGACGCCAACGGATTCAGCGCCGCTGCCGCCGGCGCATGGTCGCTCGGCCAGAACTCGCTCTCGCGTCCGGCGACGAACAGCACGGGCACGTCGACGGCGGCGACAGCGGCTCGCCAGTCCTGTCGGGCGTGATCGTCCAGCAGCGCCAGTTCGCCGGGCGTGAAGGAGATCGAGAGACCCGTGCGCCGCACGTCCATCGCTCGAACCAGCCGGCCGATGCGCACCACGCCCTTGGAGCGAGCGGTGGCACGCCCCGTGTCCGGCACTCCGGTGGCGAACATCGACTCGCTCGTCGAGGCGTCGTAGTCGTAGAAGCCGTATGGCCAGTCGTCGGTGTTGAGCATCTTCGGCGTCTGGTCGACGATGACGATGGCTCCGACGCGAGCCGTGCCGAACTGGGAGGTCATCGACCAGATGGCGTTGCCACCCATCGAGCCGCCGACGAGCACGGCATCGTGGAGGTCGAGGCCCTCGAGCAGGTCGTGGACGTCGGCGCCGTGGCGCTGCATGGTGTGGCCGGCATCCGGCGTCTCGGACTCGCCATGTCCGCGACGATCGAACGCGATGACCCTGTAGCCGGCACCGGCCAACGCCTTGCGCTGGTAGACCCAGCTCGTCGCCGCGGCTTTGAAGCCCGCTATCAGCACGACCGGCCGTCCGTCGGGGGAACCGGATTCCGTGAAGTGCAGCTTCACGTCGTCGGTGGTCGTGATCGTCGGCACCGGTGCCTGCTTTCTGAGTCGAACCTCGGTGGGCTGCTCGCCCGTCGCGCACGCCGTGCCGTAGAACGGATGCGTTTGCATTCACAGTGTCGTGCAGCCGGGCGGATCGATCAAATCCCGGATGTCGCTCTCACGCGCCTCCAGCCTCTCAGCCCTAAACTGCCGACGGACCGATCGACCCGGTCGCGACCAGGAGGACGGCACGGTGACCCTGTTCTCGGACGACCCTCGAGGGCCGTACACGGACGGGATCGACGACGATCCGGCCCGGGATCCGCGGCTCATCCGCAGCAGGCGCGTTTCGCCGGGTCGCCGCATCGTGACGTGGGTCGTGGTGGCCGGTGTCGCCGCAGCCGCAGCCTGGGCATTCGCGAACCCCGTCAGGCTCACCGACCAGATCGTGGTGTGGACCCATCAACCGCAGACGGCGGCAGTGCAGTTCGCGCAGCGCGCTGGCATGACGGACGAAGCGCGGTTCACCTTCTACGCCAGCGTTCCGGCGATCGAGGGTCGGGCCGAGTTCAACGCATCGTGCAACCAACTCCTCGACCAGGGAGTGACCCTCGGATGCTACGTGCCGCTCGGACGCGCCATCCACCTGTTCGAGATCACCGACGAGCGGCTCGACGGCCTGCAGGTCGTCACCGCCGCGCACGAGATGCTCCACGCCGCCTGGGCGCGGATGAGCTTCGGCGAGCAGACCGAGATCGCCTCGCTGCTGGAGGACGAGGCAGCTCGGCTCGGCGACGATCGCGCGTTTCTCGACAAGATGGCGCTGTACGCGGGCATCGATGACGCCGGACGCCTGAGCGAACTGCACTCCATCCTCGGAACGGAGTTCACCCAGCTCTCTCCCGCGCTCGAGGAGCACTACGGGCGGTACTTCGAGGACCGCGAAGCGTTGGTGGCACTGCACGTCACGAGCGAGGCGGTCTTCTCGGCTCTGCAGGCGCAGTCCGAAGCCCTCGTCGCCGAGCTCGACGCCCTGCGTGCCGGAATCGACGCCGACTCGCAGCGCTACAGCACGGAGTCGGATCGCCTGAGCGCCGACATCGACGACTTCAACGCCCGGTGGGACGAGCCGGATGCCGGTACCCAGGAGCAGTTCGACGCCGAGCGCGCCACGCTGCTGGATCGTCAGGCGGTCCTCGACGCCCTGTACGACTCCATCACGGCCCGCCGCTCCGAATTCGACGAGAAGGCGGCCGAGCTGGAGCAGATGAACGTGCAGGTCGAGGCTCTGAACTCGGCGATCGACTCGCGGATGCCGCCCGTCGGCGAGTGACGACGGGCGGCATCCGTCGACGGTAAGCCGTCAGGCCTCGGAGCCCACCCGAACGACCATCTTCCCGGTGTTCTCGCCCCGCATCAGCCCGAAGAAGGCGTCGACGGCGTTGTCGATTCCGTCGACGACGGTCTCGTCGAACACGATCTTCCCGTCGCGGAACCACCCCGTCATCTCCTCGGTGAAGGCGCGGTAGTGCTGGAAGTAGTTGCCGACGGTGAACCCCTGCAACGTGAGGCCCCTGGTGACGATGTTCGACATGTTCGACGGACCGGCCACCCGCTCGGTGGCGTTGTAGTCCTGGATGGCTCCGCAGAGTGCTGCACGACCGCCGTCGTTGAACGAACTCAGCGCAGCCTCGAGGTGGTCGCCGCCCACGTTGTCGAAGTACACGTCGATGCCGTCGGGGGCAGCGGCCTTGAGCTGCTTGCGCACCGGAGCGTCCTTGTAGTTGAACGCGGCGTCGTAGCCGTACTTCTCCGTGAGCAGCGCGACCTTCTCGGGCGTTCCGGCCGAGCCGATCACCCGTGAGGCGCCCTTCAACCGGGCGATCTGGCCTGCGGCGGTTCCGACGGCACCGGCCGCCCCGGAGATGAAGACGATCTCGCCCTCCTTCATCCTCGCGATCTCGAGCAGTCCGACGTAGGCGGTGAAACCGGTCAGGCCGAGCATCCCCAGGTAGGCCGAGAGCGGCACGCCAGGCAGTTCCGGCACGACACGGTATCCGGATGCCGCACCCTGACTGACATCGCGCCAGCCCTCCTGATGCAGCACGACGTCGCCGACGGCGTGGGCGTCGGAAGTGGACTCGACGACACGACCGATGGCGCCGCCGGTCATCGTCTCGCCCAGGGCGTAGGGCGGCGTGTAGCTGCGCACGTCGTTCATGCGGCCACGCATGTAGGGGTCGACCGAGATGAACTCGTTGGCGACACGCACCTCGCCCGGGGCCAGCTCCGGCAGCTCGATGGTGACGCTGCGGAAGTCGTCGTGGGTCGGCCAACCGACTGGTCGGGCGACGAGCTGGATCTGCGTGCTGGAGTTGGATGTCATGATCCCATCCTCCGCCAGCCCGGAGCGGCCAGCCACCTTCTGGGAATGTGTTCATGATCGCGCGCTCTCGCGCGTCGTACGGCATCCGTTCCCGCGATTGCACCGGATGCGACCGCCGGGCCGGCGGGAGCCGCGTAAGGTTGCCGCACGGGGCCGTCCAGGCTTCCCGATCAAAGGGCGTCACAGTGTCAGACAAGTCACCGAAGAAATCGTCCAGCAAGACCGCCGCGAGCAAGACCCTCAAGGAGAAGCGCGCCGACAAGAAAGCCAAGGTCGAAGGCCGTTCCGGGAGCGACGCCGTCAGCGGCGCCACCCACAAGAAGTAGGCGCACCGGTCCGGTCGCGCACACGGCCGGGCCACCCGACTTTCGGGCCGTCGCGCACGGCGCTGTCGACAGTGGCGTTCCTCCTAGGATTGCTCCATGCCCGAACTCCTCGCAGCCTGCGTCGTCCGTGAACTCCGCCCCGACCGCGGCAACGGAGTCACGGCCATCGACAAGGTGGCGGTCAGGTCGCGGGCCAAGATCGGCCCGTACGGACTGCGCTCCGACGTGCAGGTCGACCGCAAGCACCACGGCGGGTTCGACAAGGCCGTCTACGCGTACGCCCAGGAGGACGCCGACTTCTGGGCGGGCGAGCTGGGGCGCGAGCTTCCAGCCGGATGGTTCGGCGAGAACCTGCGGGTCTCCGGAATCGATGTCAACCAGGCGCGCATCGGCGAGCAGTGGCGCATCGGCACGGAGGAGGCATCCGTCGTACTCGAGGTCACCATGCCCCGTACCCCGTGCGGAACCTTCGCCCGCTGGGTGGGCGGGGAGCACGAGCGCGGCTGGGTCAAGCGCTTCGGCGCCGAGGGCAGACTGGGCGCCTACCTGCGGGTCGTGAAACGCGGGTCGGTGGCAGCCGGCGACCCGATCGAGGTCGTGCACACTCCGGAGACCGATCTCACGGTGCTGGGGATGTTCCGCACCTGAGACGCGGGCGAGGGCTTCAGCCCTGGTAGCCCGACCGCACCATGGCGACGATGGCCGCGATGAGTCCGACCCCGCCGACGAGGCCGATCAGTCCGACAACGGCCCAGAGGATCACTTCAGCCGACATCAGGCTCTCCATTTCGTGCGGTGAGACTCCATTCTCACCTGTCTCGGCCACCAGCACCAACCAGCACGGCGTCGCTGTCGCTATCGTTGACGAATGATCGCACGAGGAGCCGCGAGAGCCACCGGGGCCGGCGGGCCCACTCAGCCGGAACGGCACGCCTAGATGGATCCCGTGACGACCGTGGTCTGGGTCGTCGCCTTCGTGCTGGTCACGGTCATCGTGACCGGGTTCACCGGACGCATCGGCTGGTCGGCTCCCGTCGCACTCGTCGCGGTCGGGGCGGTCGTCTCGTTCATCCCCGCGGTGCCCAGGGTCGAGATCGAGCCGGAACTCGTGCTCTACGCGGTCATCCCGCCGTTGCTCTTCGCCGCCGCCATCCGCACGTCGTTCATCGACATCCGGGCTCGTGACGACAGCATCCTGGCGCTGTCCGTCGGCCTGGTGGCCTTCACGGTGGTCGTGGTGGGCTTCGCCACCTGGATGCTGGTTCCCGCCATCACGCTGGCCGCGGCATTCGCGTTCGGCGCCGTCGTGGCGCCGACGGATGCCGTCGCCGTGTCGGCTGTCGCCGGTCGACTGAAGCTCCCGCGACGACTGGTGACGATCCTCGAGGGCGAGAGCCTGCTGAACGACGCCACGGCCCTCGTCGCCCTCAATGCAGCGATCATGGCGATCGTCAGTGTCACCGTGCTGAACCCGCTCGCGATCGCAGGCAACTTCGCGCTCGCCGTCATCGGGGGAGTCGTCGTCGGGCTCGCGATCGGCTACGGGCTCTCGGAAGTGCGCAAGCGTCTTCGTGCCCCGGTGCTCGACACCAGCCTGTCGCTCATCACCCCCTACCTGGCGTTCATCATCGCGCAGGCGATCGGCGGCTCGGGAGTGCTCGCCGTGGTGGTTGCCGGAATCCTGCTCGGCTATCGCTCGCCCACGGTGCAGTCGGCCGAGGCCCGCATCGCGGAGAGACTCAACTGGAAGACGATCCAGTTCCTCTTGGAGAACGCGGTCTTCCTCTTCATCGGTCTCAACCTCGCCGGTATCGTCGAGGGAGCCTCGACCGCCGGCCCCGGCCTCTGGGAGACGATCGGCATCTGCATAGCCATCCTCCTGACGCTCATCGTGTCGCGCTTCGCCTGGGTCTTCATGCTCACATGGCTCTACCGTCACGGTCCGGGATTCCTGCGGGCGCGACAGTGGAGCTGGCGCAATGCGACCGCGGTGTCTTCGGCCGGCATCCGCGGCGTTGTCACCCTCATCGCCGTGTTCCTGCTCCCGCCGGAGACCCCGCAGCGCGAGTTCCTGCAGTTCCTCGCCTTCGTCGTCGTCGTCGGAACCCTGCTCGAGGGCCTGGCGCTGCCGACCATCCTGAGGCTGCTCAAGCTTCCGACGCCCGACTACAGCCAGGAGCATGCCGAACGGATGCTGCTCATGGCCGAGGCCGAGGATGCCGGCGTCGCCCGTCTCGAGGAGGAACGCACCGACGACGATGAACTCGAGGTGATCGACAGGCTGCGTGCGAATGCCGCCTTCCTGGCGGAGGCGCTGCAGAACCCGCCGACCACCGGGGCGGAACCGCGCCCGGTCGCGTACACGCGCCTGCGCCGAGTGATGATCGAAGCGCAGCGCGAGGCTGTGTTGAACGCGCGCCGCGAGGGCCGCTATCAGGAGGCGGCCGTGCTCTCCGTGCTCGCGGCGATCGACGCCGAGGAGACGGCCCTGCGCACCGCAGGGCCGAAGACGAAGCCGGCGGCGCTGCCGAGCGCTTCGGCGAAGAAGGCGAAGCGCACCGCGACGGCGAAGGCCGCTCGCCCCGCACGAGCGAAGCGCAGCAGGACGACCCCCGAGTAGGTTGGTGCCATGGCGAGCGAAGCGACGATGCTGCGAGTACCCGGCCCCCACGGCGACAGGGAGGTGCGCATCTCAAGTCCGAGCAGGGTGATCTTCCCGGAGCCCGGGCTCACCAAGCTCGATCTCGCCGAATATCTCGTGGCGGTCGGCGACGCCTTCGTGGCGGCGAACGGCGACAGGCCCGTCTCCTTGCAGCGATTCGGCGACGGCATCGAGGGTGAGCAGTTCTTCTCGAAGAATCCGCCGAAGGGCGCCCCGGACTACGTGCGCTCCGTTCCGGTCGTGTATCCGAGTGGCCGGTCGCATCCGCAGCTCGTCATCGACGAACCCGCCGTCGCCGTCTGGGCCGTGCAGATGAACACGATCGTGTTCCACCCGTGGGCATCGCGGGCCGGGAACTCCGACAATCCCGACGAGCTGCGCATCGACCTCGACCCTCAGCCCGGCACCGATGTCGGTGACGCCAAGGCTGCTGCGGTGGAACTGCGCTCGGTTCTCGCCGACGCCGGACTGACGGCTTTCATCAAGACCTCCGGCAACCGTGGCCTGCACGTCTTCGCTCCCATCGAGCCGACGCACGAGTTCCTCGACGTGCGGCACGCCGTGATCGCGGCCGCGCGGGAACTCGAGCGACGGATGCCTGACGCCGTGACGACGGCGTGGTGGAAGGAGGAGCGCGGAGAGCGCATCTTCGTCGACTTCAACCAGGCGAATCGCGACCGTACGATGGCCGGCGCGTACAGCCCCCGAGCCCTGGCGCACGCTCCGGTGTCGTGCCCGATCACCTGGGAGGAGCTCGCGGACGCCGATCCGCGCGACTTCACCGTGCTCACCGTCCCCGAGCGACTGCGCACGCTCGGCGACCCGTGGGCGACGCTCCACGACGAACCCGGCCGCATCGACACGCTGCTCGAGTGGTGGGACCGCGACCTGGAGAACGGCCTCGGCGAGCTGCCCTTCCCGCCGGACTTCCCGAAGATGCCCGGGGAACCCTCGCGCGTGCAGCCGAGCCGGGCGAAGAAGGCGGAGTGACTCTGTCGCTGGTCGAGTGGCGACCGAGCGCCCATCTCACGTTGGTCGAGTAGCGACCGGGCGCGCTTCTTCAGTTGGTCGAGCGCTGCCCGACCCCCTTTCCGTTGGTCGAGTAGCGACCGAGCGCTCATCTTCCGTTGGTCGAGTAGCGACCGAGCGCAGCGAGGACGCGTATCGAGACCACTCTCCGCGGGCGGATGGGTGATCTCGATACGTGTCCGACTTCGTCGGGCACTACTCGATCAGCGGGAGAGGGGGTCGGGCGCTTTCCGTTGGTCGGACAGCGACCATCCGTTGGTCGAGTAGCGACCGAGCGCGCATCTCCCGCTGGTCGAGTAGCGACCGAGCGCAGCGAGGACGCGTATCGAGACCATCCTTCGTGCGCGGATGGGTGATCTCGATACGTGTCCGACTTCGTCGGGCAATACTCGATCAACGGGAGAGGGGGTCGGGCACTCCCGCTGGTCGAGTAGCGACCGAGCGCAGAGAGGACGCGTATCGAGACCACTTCCCGCGGGCGCATGGGTGATCTCGATACGTGTCCGACTTCGTCGGGCACTACTCGATCAGCGGAGGGAGGCTACTCGATCAGCGGAGGGGTGCTACTCGATCAGCGGGCGGCGCCGCCTACTCCAGCACCTTGCTGAGGTCGTAGGCCGCCGGGATCTCGAGCTGTTCGAACGTGCACGAGCGCGCATCCCGGTCGGGGCGCCAGCGTGCGAACTGCACGGTGTGCCGGAAGCGCGAACCCTCCATCTGGTCGTAGCGCACCTCCATCACCTTCGTGGGTTCGAGACGGACGAAGGAGACGTCCTTGCTGCCCGAGAACCGACTGCGATCCGTCTCGCCCGTCACGGCGACCCCGTGCTCGTCGCGAACAACGAGGGGCGCGAGCTCGTCCACGAGCTCCAGTCGACGCGCATCAGAGAACGCCGAAGCCCCGCCGACGCTGCGCAGCTCGCCGCTGTCGTCGTAGAGCCCGAGGAGCAGCGACCCCACACCGGCGCCACTCTTGTGCACGCGGTACCCGATCACCACCACGTCCGCCGTGCGGTGGTGCTTGATCTTCAACATCACGCGCTTGCCGGGCGCGTAGGCGGCCGCCAGCGGCTTGGCAACGACCCCGTCGAGGCCGGCGCCCTCGAACTCGACAAGCCACGCGCGGGCGAGCGCGGCATCCGTCGTGGTCCTGGTGATGGACAGGGGAGCGTCGAATCCTCGGGCGAGGGATTCCAGCGCGGCTCTGCGTTCGGCGAACGGGCGCTCCAGAAGCGACTCATCACCGAGAGCCAGCAGGTCGAAGGCCACGAACATCGCGGGCGTCTCGACCGAGAGCTTCGCGACCCTGCTCGCCGCCGGATGGATGCGCTGGGACAACGCCTCCCAATCGAGGCGCTCGCCGCCGGCGCGGGATGCGGCGCGCACCATGATCTCGCCGTCGAGCACCGTGGGCTGCGTGAGCTGCGCGGCGAAGGCGTCGACCAGCTCGGGGAAGTAGCGCGTGAGCATCTTCGAGCCGCGGCTGCCGATCTCCACGGTCTCGCCGTCGAAGTAGATCACGGCCCTGAAGCCGTCCCACTTCGGCTCGTAGAGCAGGCCGCCGGCGACGCTGTCGGCATCGGGCACGCTGTCGAGCGCTTTCGCGAGCATGGGGGAGATGGGCGACGTCGCCGAAGGTTCCATGCGTCGATCCTGCCCGACCCGGCGGCTTTCTGCGACAGTTGACGGATGACGTCCACCCCGTTCACGATCGCCGTGCCCGACGACACGCTCGACGACCTGCGGATGCGGCTCCGCAACACCCGCTTCACCACGCCGAGTCGCTCCGAGTCCTGGGGTGCCGGCGTCGACCCCGCCTACCTCGCCTCTCTCGTCGCCGGGTGGGCCGAGTGGCTGGATTCCGACTGGCGGGCGGTGGAGGCCCTCCTGAACACCCTCGACCACCGGATCGTCGACGTCGACGGCACCGCCATCCACATCGTGCGCGCGACCTCCGGATCGGGCGACGGTGAACGGATGCCGCTGCTGCTGATGCACGGCTGGCCGAGCAGCTTCGTCGAGATGCTGGCGCTCATCGACGCTCTCCAGACGGCCGGCAGCCGATTCGAGATCGTCGTGCCGTCGATGCCGGGCTTCCTGTTCAGTGAGCTGCCTGACGGGCCGTTGACGCGAGAGGCGATGGCCGACGTCATGCACTCGGTCATGACAGATCACTTGGGGTTCGAGCGCTACGGGGTGTTCGGGGGAGACATCGGCGGCACTGTCGCGGCCTGGCTGGCAGCGAAGCATCCGGAGACCGTCTCCGGCCTGTACATGATCCACCCGCCGTTCCCGGCGGAGTTCGCGGCACCGCTCACCGACGATGAGCACGACTTCCTCGACGCGGAGACCGAGTTCGACGCGTCGGACGGCGGCTACTCCGCCATAATGATCACCCGCCCCGACACGATCGGAGCCGCCGTCGCCGACTCGCCGGCCGGACTCCTCGCCTGGATCATCGACAAGTACCGCGACTGGAGCGACTGCGGCGGCGACCTGGAGACCCGGTTCGACCGCGAGACGCTGTTCACCATCGGAACGCTGTACTGGGTCACGGAGTCGATCGGCACGTCGTTCAGACAGTACGTCGACTACGACGCGAACCGACCGCGCCCCACCATCGGCGTGCCGGCCGGCTTCACCGTGAGCGCCGAGGCGGGCATCCGTGAGATGCCCCGCAGCATCGCCGAGAGGTCGTGCACCGACATCCGCGTCTGGCATGAGCCGTCTGTCGGCGGCCACTTCATGCCCCACGAGGAACCGCAGCTTCTCGCGGGTCATCTCACAGCCTTCTTCGCCAAGATCGGACGATGACGACGGACGGGGCGGATGCGACGGATGCCCCGATGACCGGCGCCGCACGATTCGACGTCCGCGAGTTCGCCCGCACCGCCGTCGGGACGCACCGCGATCGTCTGGACGTCGAAGCCCTCGCCGCGCAGCCGCTGCCGCCGGACGCCCTGCGAGCCATGCGAGTGCTGCGGGATCTCGAGGCGGCCACCATGGATCGCCTGCGCAAAGTGCTCGTCACCGCGACGCACAAGGATGCGCGGGTGACGGCCTTCCTGGTGAGCTGGGCCTTCGAGAAGTTCTGGATCGCCGACGCCCTTACCGCCGTCATCGATGCACAGCCGGGATCGCAATCCGACGATTCCGGTGCGACGGGAGCCGCCGTTCCGCGCAGCCCTGGCGACCGGCGTGCCCGGCGCGGGCCGGTTCGGCGCTCGCTCTCGGGGTTCCTCGCCGGCGAGTCGATCGTGGCTGTGCACGTCACGACTGGGCTCGTCGACGACTGGATGCTCCGTGCGGCTTACGAGCGGGTGATCGAACGCAGCGAGAACCCCGAGATCGGGCGTGCGCTCGGCGATGTCCTCGACCTCAAGGCACGCCACTCGCGCTTCTTCGAGGAGGAGGCGATGCATCGCCTTCTCGACAGCCCGCGCGCGGTGCGGCTCACCCGCAGGGAGTTGCGCCGAGACGTGCTTCCCCTCGGAGCGGTCGCCATCGCGCGGGCCGACCGCGCATTCTTCAGGTGGTTCTCCTTCGGCGGCGAGATCGGTCCGGTCAGGGCCCAGCGAGTCGTCGCGTGCGTCTCCGATCTGCCCGGCATGGACGACGGCACGATCGAGGCCGTGCAGCAACGACTCGCGGCCTGACCGCGGCGTGCTTGGATGATCAGCGGGACGAGGGAGCACTGTGGCATTCGACATCGACACCTACACGGCGACGAGCGTGAGCGTGAACTGGGACGACCTCGACCTCGAGGTCTTCCGCGAGCATCCACTGCCGGAGGAGTCGCTCCGCACCCTGCGTTACATGGCCGATGTCGAGTACCACACGGTCTGCTACACCCGTGATCTGCTCACGACGCCCTCGCACCGCGAGGCCGACGTGAGTTCGTTCATGACCATGTGGAACCGCGAGGAGTTCTGGCACGGCGAGGCTCTCGCCGCCGTGCTCGCGATGCACGACATCACCATCGACTTCGACCAGCTCAAGGCCAATCGGCTGAAGCTCGGCTGGAAGGACCGCCTCGACCCCATCAAGCAGTCGGTGCTCGGTTCACTGGTCGGGGAGGACTTCGTCGCCGTGCACATGTCGTGGGGCGCTGCGAACGAGTGGTCGGCCATCACCGCGTACAACCGCATGGCCGAACTGGAGCGGAACCCTGTTCTCGCCGAACTGCTGCGGCGCATCGCGAAACAGGAGGCGCGGCACGTCGCCTTCTACACGTCGCAGGCCCGCGAACGGCTGGCGAGGAGTACCAAGGCGCAGAAGATCACGCGGTTCGCGTTGAGCAGGTTCTGGGCGCCCGTCGGATCCAGCATCATGGAGCGATCCGATGTGCAGCACGTCATGAACCACCTGATGAGTGGACCCGACGGGCGCAAGGCTGCCAGAAAGGTCGATGATTCGATCAGCGGGATGCCGGGACTCGCCGGACTCACGATCGTGCAGGACGCGCTCGACGAGTTGGGCGTCACGGCGTGAAGATCGGGCTCGGCTTTCGTCAGAGCGCGTCGACGTAGAGCCAGGCTCCCTGCTCCCGCACGAAGGCGCTGTTCTCGTGCTGGGCGTGCGCGACCCCGTCGTGCTTCGACCGCGCGGTGAACTCCACGGTGCCTGTCGTGTCGAACGGTCCGCCTGCCGTCGTCTCGGCGATCTCGAGCCGGAACCAGCGCACGGACGGATCGAGCTCGAGCTGCTCCGGCCGGGTCGACGGATGCCACGTTCTCAGGAGGTACGCCACATCGCCGGCCACGTAGGCCGAGTAGCGCGAGCGCATCAGCTGCACGGCGGTGGGGGCGAGGGCCGCTCCGCTGTGGAACCGGCCGCAGCAGGAGCCGTAGGTGTCCCCGCTCAGGCAGGGGCATCGGCTGTCGTCGCTCAGCGCGGGGAAGGCGGTTGCGGTCATCTGTCGATCCTGTCACTCTCTCGCTCGTCGAGTGGCGCCCGAGCGCAGCGAGGAGTCGCGCCGATTTCAGCGGATCTCGATACGCGTCGACTTCGTCGGCGCTACTCGATCTGCGGAGACGTGTCGGCGCTACTCGATCAGCGGGTGCCGACATCTCCTGCCGTTGGTCGAGTAGTGCCCGAGCGCAGCGAGGACACGTATCGAGACCACGTTCAGCGGGAACGGTGCTTGAGTTGCGCTGATCTCGGCGGATCTCGATACGCGTCGATTTCGTCGGCGCTACTCGATCTGCGGAGACGTTTCGGCGCTACTCGATCAGCGGAGACGTGTCGGCGCTACTCGATCAGCGGAGCGCGGGCTTGATGTCACGGACGATCGACTCGAGGATGCGCACGTTGAAGTCGACGCCCAACTGGTTGGGAACCGTGACGAGCACTGTGTCCGCGGCCTGTACCGCAGCATCCTGAGCCAGCTCCGCAGCGATCACGTCGGGCTCGCCGATGTAGCTGCGTCCGAATCGGGCGAGGCCGCCGTCGAGGTGGCCCACCTGGTCTTTCGCGTCGGCCTGAGCCCGCAGCCCGAAGTACCGTCGCGACTCGTCGTCGATGAGCGGCAGGATGCTGCGGCTCACAGAAACCCGCGGCTCGAAGTCGTGGCCGGCATCAGCCCACGCCTCGCGGAACATCGCGATCTGCTCGGCCTGCAACTGATCGAACGGCACTCCGGTGTCCTCGGTGAGCAGAGTCGAACTCATCAGGTTCATGCCCTGCTCGGCTGTCCACACGGCAGTCTTGCGCGTGCCCGCACCCCACCAGATGCGCTGCGGCAGCGACGGGGAGATCGGTTCGATGGCGAGCGGATGCGTCGATCCCGTCATCTGCGGGTTCGCGTGGGCCAGTCCGGCTCCCGCGATGGCGGCACGGAAGAGCTCGGTGTGATCACGGGCCATGTCGGCATCCGTCTGCCCGTCGGAAGGGACGTAGCCGAACGACTCGTAGCCCGCGAGCGCCGTCTCGGGTGACCCCCGGCTGATGCCGAGCTGCAGTCTCTCTCCGGCGATCAGGTCGGCGGCGGCCGCGGATTCGGCCATGTAGAGGGGGTTCTCGTAGCGCATGTCGATGACCCCGGTGCCGATCTCGATCCGCGAGGTGCGCGCGCCCACCGCTGCCAGAAGCGGGAACGGCGATGCGAGCTGGCGGGCGAAGTGGTGCACCCGGAAGTAGGCTCCGTCGACGCCGATCTCCTCGGCCGCCACGGCCAGGTCGATCGACTGCTGCAGCACGTCGGCTGCGGTGCGGGTGAGGGAGCCCGGCACTGCCTGATAGTGGCCGAACGAGAGGAATCCGATGCGCTTCACCATGACCACAGCGTAGGCGGGCACCGGACTATTCCGTCGGGCGCAGCTGGGAGGCCCGGTGTTATCGTGACGACCGTGACAGACACCGAGCTTCCGACCTCCTCCGCCACCTACACGTGGGTCGACCCGGCTGTCGGCCTCGCCCAGCTGCCCCAGCTCAGCGGACTGGAATACCTCACCGGCATTCTCGAGGGGCGGATCCCCGAGCCGCCGATCGCGGTGCTGATGAACATGGACATCGTCGAGGTCTCCGTGGGCGAGGTCGTCTTCGAGACGCGGCCGACCCAGGCGCACTACAACCCCCTCGGTACCATCCACGGCGGCCTGGCCTGCACAGTGCTCGACACTGTTCTCGGGTGCGCCGCGCACAGCACGCTTCCGGCCGGAACCGGATACACGTCCATCGACATCAGCGTGAGCTACGTGCGCCCGATCCAGCCGTCGGCCGGTCCGCTGCGCGCAACGGGACGGGTTCGCAAGAGCGGCACCCGGGTGATCTTCGCCGAGGCCGAACTCACCGACAGTGCCGGAAACCTGCTCGCGACGGCCACGAGCAGCCTGCTGGTGTTCGCCCAACGTCCGCCGGTCTGAGCGCGCGACGGGCGGAGCAGCTCGAAGGCGCTCAGCCCGCCAGCCGATCGAACACGGCGTCGAGTTCCGCGTCGACGACCTGCGCCTCCGGATGCGCGTCGTGCCACGCGATCATCTCGGCTGCTCCCTCCCAGAACGGCACCGTGGTCGCGAACTCCGGCACCAGCGCCTTCACCTTGGAGTTGTCGAACACCATGGAGTGGGCCTTGTCGCCGATGAGGCCGGGGCCGAGCTCGGGGTGCGCTGCTGCGATCGCGTCGGAAGCCACGTGCACGAGTACGGGCTCGACGCCGGCTGCCTCGCCGAGCCATCCGTAGATCTGGTTCCAGGTCGGTGCGTGGTCTCCGGTGATGTGGAAGGTGTCGCCGACGGCATACGGATTGCCGAGCAGCCCCGCGAAGCCGACCGCGAAGTCGCGGGTGTGGGTGATCGTCCAGAGGCTGGTGCCGTCTCCATGCACGACGACCGGTTTGCCGGCGCGCATCCGCGCGATGTCGGTCCATCCTCCCGACGTCGGCAGGAGCGTGCGGTCATAGGTGTGCGACGGCCGCACGATCGTCGCCGGAAATCCGCGCTCCCTGTAGGCACGCACGAGGAGGTCCTCGCAGGCGATCTTGTCGCGGGAGTACTGCCAGAACGGGTTGCGCAGCGGCGTCGACTCCGTCACCGGCAGTCGCGAAGGGGGCGTCTGGTAAGCGGAGGCGGAGCTGATGAACACGTACTGGCCCACCCGCCCTTCGAACAGATCGACGTCGGCCTGCACGTGCTCCGGGGTGAAGGCGAGAAACTCGGCGACGACGTCGAACTCGGCGTCGCCGACGGCGTCGCGCACGCTCGCGGGATCGCGGAGGTCGGCCGTCAGGCGGCGGACGGCATCCGGCAGCGGTCGCAGGCGCGACTCGCCCCGGTTCAGCACTGTCACGTCATGGCCGAGTTCGATGGCGCGGGAGACGGATGCAGCGCTGATGACGCCGGTGCCGCCGAGGAACAGGATGCTCTTGCTCATCATCCGATCATGGCACGGGAGAGCGAAGTGCCTCATGCGGGCAGTCGCACCTCGGCCGTAGGCTGGCGATCATGGATTTCGGACTCTTCATTCCCCAGGGCTGGCGCCACGACCTTCTCAACATCGACCCGGCCGATCAGTGGGAGACGATGAACTCCCTCGCCCAGCACGCCGACGCCGGCCCCTGGGACTCGCTCTGGGTGTACGACCACTT
Organism: Leifsonia sp. Root1293; assembly: GCF_001425325.1. Classification (NCBI taxonomy): domain Bacteria; kingdom Bacillati; phylum Actinomycetota; class Actinomycetes; order Micrococcales; family Microbacteriaceae; genus Leifsonia; species Leifsonia sp. Root1293. The sequence continues at coordinate 502,287 of NZ_LMEH01000001.1, forward strand.
CCACACGGTTCCCGTGCCGTCCGAGGAGGCCACGCATGAGGCGTGGACTCTCATGGCGGCGTTCGCGGCGACGACGTCGCGCGTGAAGCTCGGCCAGATGTGCACGTGCATGAGCTACCGCAACCCCGCCTACCTCGCCAAGATCGCTGCGACAGTCGACATCATCTCGGGCGGCAGAACGCAGATGGGTATCGGCGGCGGATGGTACGAGCACGAGTGGCGCGCCTACGGCTACGGGTTCCCACCCGTGGCCGAGAGGCTGGCCCGGCTGCGCGAGGGCGTCGAGATCTTCCACCAGGCCTGGACGACCGGCAGCGCGACCCTCGACGGCAAGCACTACCAGGTCGACGGCGCCATCGTGCGGCCCCTCCCGTTGCAGCAGGGCGGCATCCCGATGTGGATCGCCGGCGGCGGCGAGAAGGTGACGCTGAAGATCGCGGCGCAGTACGCGAGCCACACCAACTTCACCGGAACCCTCGAGGAGTTCGACCACAAGAGCGAGGTGCTCCGCGGACACTGCGACGCGATCGGACGCGACTTCGCGTCGATCACCCGATCGTCGAACTTCAACACCATCGTCGCCGCCACGGAAGCTGAGGTCGGCGATCGCATCGACGCACTGCACGCCCGGGTGCTGCCCTACCTCGGCGAGACCAAGGCGGCCGAGTTCATCGCCGAGTATCGCGGCGGAACGCCGGCGGTCGGCACCCCGGAGCAGGTCGTCGAGCGCCTGCTCGAACGGCGCGAGCACGGTCTCGGGTACGCCATCCACTACTTCCCCGAAGCGGCCTACGACAGGTCGGGCATCGAGCTGTTCGAGCGCGAGGTCATGCCGGCGCTCGCCTGATGGCGTCATCCGCCGTCGCCTGTGCATCGGGAATAGGCGGATGCATCCGGCCGTTGCTGGTACATGCAAACGTATGAAGTAATCGAGTAGTCAGGAGCCCTCATGGCACAGCAGGTCGAGTTCGGAGTCGACACCTTCGGCGATGTCACGGTCGACGCGAACGGGGACAGGCTGTCGCAGGCCGAGGTGCTGCGGAACGTCGTGGCCCAGGGCGTACTGGCCGACCAGGTGGGGCTGGACTTCTTCGGTCTCGGCGAGCACCACCGCGACGACTTCGCCGTGTCGGCTCCCGAGGTCGTGCTCGCGGCGATCGCCGCGAAGACCGAGCGCATCCACCTCGGCTCGGCTGTCACCGTGCTCAGCTCCGACGACCCGGTGCGCGTGTTCCAGCGCTTCGCCACCCTCGACGGCATCTCCGACGGACGCGCCGAGGTGATTCTCGGGCGAGGGTCCTTCACCGAGTCGTTCCCGTTGTTCGGCTACCAGCTCAGCGAGTACGAGGACCTGTTCGAGGAGAAGCTGCAGCTCTTCGCCGAGCTGGTCAAGGAGAAGCCTGTCACCTGGGAGGGCCGCAAGCGCGCCGCCCTGGTGAACCAGGAGGTGTACCCGAAGACCGCGTCCGGCGCTCTCAAGGCGTGGATCGGCGTCGGCGGCTCTCCGGAGTCCGTTGTGCGGGCGGCGACATATGGTTACCCGCTCATGCTCGCCATCATCGGGGGCGCGCCAGCGCGCTTCCGTCCTTTCGTCGACCTCTACCACCGCGCGCTGGCGCAGCTCGGCACGCCGACTCTGCCCGTGGGCGTGCACTCGCCCGGACACATCGCCGATACCGATGCGCAGGCCCGCGAGGAGCTGTGGCCGCACCACCAGGCCATGATCACGCGCATCGGCCGGGAGCGCGGCTGGGGTCCGATCACCCGGGACACCTTCGAGAACGAAGCCGACGAGGGTGCGCTCAACGTCGGTTCGCCCGAGACCGTCGCCCGCAAGATCGCTGCGACGGTGCGCGATCTCGGCATCCAGCGCTTCGACCTCAAGTACTCCAACGGCACGCTCTCGCACGAGAAGCTCATGCGCAGCATCGAGCTCTACGGCACCGTCGTGGTTCCCCGGGTGCGTGAGCTCCTGGCCGCCGACGAGTAGACCGGCATTCGCCGGCGTCGCGAGCCATCGGCGCGCGGCGCCGGCGGTCACTCAGTGACCGCGGAGCTCCTCGAGGTCGCGGCGCTCGCGCTTCGTCGGACGGCCGGCACCGCGATCCCGCACGGGCACTGAAGCGACGGCCTCACGCGGTGGTGGCGGGGGAGTTTTGTCGATCATCGCTGCGGCGGCGACCTCGGCGCCGACGCGCTTCACGATGATGCGCTGCACCACCATGATGCGATCGAAGCCGTTCGCGCGCACGCGAATCTCGTCGCCGATCCGAACCGGCTGCGCGGCCTTCACCCTCTCGCCGTTCACCCGGACATGCCCCGCGCGGCATGCTGCCGTGGCGAGCGAGCGCGTCTTGAACTGACGCACCGCCCACAGCCACGCATCGACGCGCGCTGTCGTCATGGCATCCATCGCACCAGACTAACCGCGGATGATGCTCCACCAGATGAGCAGCATGGTCACGAGGAAACCGACGACGAAGTTGATGGCCAGGAAGTGTCGCCAGCCGCGGTTGGCTGCGGCGGAGTCGGCATCCGACACCGACCAGAACGGAACGGCCGAGAAGATGTACGGCAGCACCAGAACCGAGGCGAGCGGTCCTGGCCACTCCGTCGCCAGCATGAGCAGGCCGCCGAGAGCCCAGAACAGCACGGCGAGGCGCACCGTGCGAGCAGCCCCGAACCAGGTGGCGATCGATGCGATGCCGCCCTCCCGGTCCGGCACGACGTCCTGCACCGCGCCGAAGGCATGGCTCGCCATGCCCCAGAGGAAGAATGCCACGAGGATGGCGAGCAGTTGCGGGGTGAACGTCGCGCCGGCGACGGCCAGGGCATAGACGGCCGGACTCACGAAATGCGCGCTCGACGTGGCTGAATCGAGGAACGGGCGCTCCTTGAAACGCAGGCCGGGAACCGAGTAGGCGAGAACGGCGAACAGGCTGATCGCCAGCACCAGCCACGACCACGGTTCGTCTGTTCCCCCGAGCACGAGCATGGCGATCACGAAGACGGCGCTGGATCCGACGCCCCAGCCGATCACAGCTCGATGAACACGCGGGTCGAGCATGGCTCCCTCGACGCCGCCCTTGCGGGGATTGCGCAGGTCGGACTCGTAGTCGAAGACGTCGTTGATGCCGTACATGAGGAGGTTGTACGGGATCAGGAAGAACAGGGTTCCCACCACGAACAGCGCGTCGATGCGGCCTGTCGTGAGGAGGTAGGCCGCCGCGAACGGGTACGCCGTGTTGATCCAGCTCAGCGGCCGAGACGAGAGTACGACCTGTCGCAGCACACCGGCGCGCGGGGCGGCATCCGTGTGATCGGCGCTCATCTCTCGTCCTGTTCGTCGCGGCTCAGCAGTACCCAGATCGACGGTAACAGCAGGGCTCCCGCCAGCGGGTAGGCGAAGTCCTCGATGGGGGCCAGCCCGAGGTCGACACCACTGCGGCCGGCGTCGGAGTAGACCATGAGTCCGACGGCGATCATGATGTTGTCGAACACCGCCGTGAGCACGAACAGCACGACGACGGTCAGCGCGATCGGGGTGATGAGCCGGGGACGACGCCGGAGGGCGAACGCCGCGACGACGGCGACGACGGCCAGCACGATGAGGTTCAGGGTCAGGTAGGTCATGCGCGCCGCCTGGCCGCGAGCAGGAGCTGGAACAGGGCGACGAGGTTCATCGTCAGATAGCAGAGGAACGCGAGGAAGAAAGCCTCCTCGAGGGGGAGTTCCGGAGCGAGGAGTATGCCGGTCATGTACGAGGTCTCGCCACGGCTGAACAGGCCGAGGCTGATTCCCACCAGGTCCCAGATGAGGAAGAACACCAGGCCCGAGATGAGCACGACGGCGGCGCGCACCGGCGAACGCCAGAAGAACAGCCGGTACCGCCAGTCGAGCACCACCATCCCCGCCAGGCTCACCAGGAGCGCACCGAGGTAGGCGAAGGTCACCGGCTCTCCGCCGGCGCCGGCGCGGGTGTCGGCAAGGGCTCGCTGGACGGCGTGGCCGTGGTGTCGCCGTTCATGCGTTTGAAGGCGATCTCAGCGCTGATCAGGCACATCGGCAGGCCGATGCCGGGGATGGTGCTACCGCCGGCGTAGAAGAGCCCGTCGAGCTGGCGCGAGGAGTTGCGGCCGCGGAGGAAGGCGCTCTGCCGCAGCGTGTGCGCTGGTCCGAGGGCACCGCCCATCCACGAGTTGAGGTCGGCTGCGAAGTCGCCGGGACCGACGGTTCGCCGCACCACGATGCGCTCGGCGAGATCGGGGATCCCGGACCAGTCGGCGAGGCGGTCGATGGCGGCATCCGCCACCTGCTCGACCTGGAGGTCGCCGTCTCCGTCGATGCCACCGCGGCCGATGCTGACATCGGCCGGCACGGGGATGAGCAGGAACAGGTTGCTGTGCCCGGCCGGCGCCACGCCCGGGTCCGTCGCGCTGGGCATGCACACGTAGAACGACGCGGGGTCGGGAATGCCGGGCTTCGAGCCGAAGATGCGGTCGAAGTTCGCGCGCCAGTCCGAGGTGAAGAACAGGGTGTGATGGGCGAGCGGCGGCAGGTCGCCGCGCACACCGAGCATCACGAGCACCGCGCCGGGTCCCGACATGCGGCGGTTCCACCAGCGCTCGGGGTAGGTGCGAACGCTCTCGTCGACGAGCTCGGTCTCGGTGTGGTGCAGGTCGGCGGCCGAGACCACCTCGTCGGCGGACAGGGTGATGCTGTGCCCGCCGGCGTCGACGTAGGTCGCCCCCGAGACGGATGCTCCCACCGAGGTGACGGCATCGATGGAGGTCACCCGCGCTTCCGTGATGATCTGCACGCCCTGCTCGCGGGCGAGGCGGGCGATGACGTCGATCAGGTGGGAGAAGCCGCCCTGCGGGTAGAGCACGCCGTCGGCCAGGTCCATGTGGCTCATGAGGTGGTACATCGCCGGGGTGCGCTCGGGGGAGGAGCCGAGGAAGACCGCCGGGTAGCCGAGGATCTGCCGCAGCCTGTTGTCCTTGACGTAGCCTGCGACGAACTTGTCGAGGGGCTGGAGCAGCAGGCGGGCGAGGCGGCCTCCGCGCTTCAGCACCGCGGAGTCGAGGAACGGCCGGAAGGACTGGAAGCTCGTGTAGAGGAATCGCTCGACGGCGTCGTCGTATGTGGCTTTCGCCGACTCGAGGTAGCGCTCGAGCGCGCGACCCGCTCCAGGTTCGATCCGCTCGAAGGTGCGGATGTTCTCCTCGCGGGAGGCGCGGATGTCGATGGGCTCTGCGTGACCCTCGAAGTACACCCTGTACCCGGGATCGAGCAGAGTGAGGTCCAGCTCCTCGGCGGCCGAGGTGCCGAGGAGCTTGAAGAAGTGGTCGAAGACCTCGGGCATGAGGTACCACGACGGACCCGTGTCGAAGGTGAAGCCGTCCTTCTCCCATGATCCGGCGCGGCCGCCCAGCTCGCTCCGTGCCTCGAGCAGGGTCACCTCCCGACCGTCGCGGGCGAGCAGGGCCGCAGTGGCGAGGCCGGCGATGCCGCCGCCGATGACGATGGTGTGGGTCATGGCCTGCCTCCACCGGTCACAGCTGCCCTGACCGCGATCGTGAGTTTCTCGGCATCCGGAACCCGAACGCGCGAGGTGAGGAGCTGGCTCGCCGGGGTGCCGCGCAGCTTCGTCGAGAGCCTGGAGAACAGGCCGTGTGCGGCGGCGACGGCGCCGCGGGAGGATCGAGGCAGGCGCGCGATCGCGCGTGCCGCTATCGCGAGGTCCTCGTCGATGTCGTCGAGGATGACGTTCTTCTCCTCCTCCGTCATGCGAGCGGGGTCGATGGCGGGGAAGTAGTTGCGCCCGAGGCTGGACCAGTCGGCCGAGAGATCCCGCAGGAAGTTGACCTTCTGGAAGGCCGCTCCGAGATGCACGGCGCCATCCTCGAGCATGCGTCGCTCGTCATCACGGATGGGGTGACCGGCGAGGAAGGCGCGCAGGCACATCAGCCCGACCACCTCGGCCGAGCCGTGGATGTACACGGCCACCTCGTCGGCGTCGAAGGGGGAGTCGTCGAGATCCCGGCGCATCGAGGCGAAGAACGGCGCTGTCAGGTCGCGGCCGATCCCCGTGGCACGGGCGGTGACGGCGAAGGCGTGCACGACCAGGTTGGTGCTGAACCCCGTCGCGACGGCGCGGTCGGTCTCGGCTTCGAACTCGTCGAGGCGGGCCCGTTGCTCATCGACGCCGAGCCCGGCTGCGGCCGCCGCGCCATCGACGATCTCGTCGGCCACTCTGACGAGCGCGTAGATGTCGCGCACCTGGGAGCGCACGCCAGACCCGAGCAGGCGGGCCGCGGCACCGAAGGAGGTGGAGTAGCGGCCGATCACGACCGCGGAGCTCGATGATGCTGCGGAGGTGTAGAGCTCGAGGGGACCACGCTGTCTGCTCATCGGGTGCGGTTCACCGCCCTGTCGGCGAAGGTGCCGAGCAGCTCGCGCAGTTCATCGGGAAGCTCGGATGCCGCCAGCTCGCTCTTGGCGAGGGCCACGTGGTCGCGCGCCAGTTGTTCGGTGTGGGCGGCGGATCCGCATCCGGTCAGCGTGTCCCGAACGAAGGCGGCTTCAGCAGGATCGAGGTCGGCCTTGCCGATGAACGGCGCGATCGTCGGCCACTCGGGCGTGGTGCGGGCGTGCGCGAGAAGGGTGGTGATCTTGCCCTCGCGCAGGTCGGCGATGGTGCTCTTGCCCGTCTGTGACTCATCCCCGAACACACCGAGCATGTCGTCGGCGAGCTGGAACGCGATGCCGATGAGACGGCCGTACCGGCCGAGGCAGGCGATGTCGGCCGCCGATGCGCCGGCGAGCACGGCTCCGGCCTGCAGCGGTGCCTCGCAGGAGTAGACCGCCGTCTTCTGTTCGAGGGTCGCGAGCACGTCGGGGATGCCGAGCAGGTGCGGGGCGACGGTGTTCGTCACGTCGTTCAGCTCACCGGCGGCCGAGACGAAGACCGCCCTGTCGAGGATGTCGAGGACTCGACCGCGCGTTCCGGCATCGGTGTCGAGCTGGGCGACGATGCGGTGCGCCTGGCTGAGTGCCAGGTCTCCGGCGAGCAGCGCCGCGGCCTCGCCCCAGGTCCTGGCCTGGTCCTCATCGGCACCGAGGGCGGCTCCGCGTGCGGCGAAGGCGCCGAGCACATTGGTGGAACCGCGCCTGACCAGGTCCCGGTCGATCACGTCGTCGTGGATGATGAACGCCGTGTGCAGCAGTTCGAAGGCAATGGCCAGTTGCGTGGCCGCGTCCTGGTCGGTGCCGCCGAGGCCGTTGTGCGCGGCCAGGACGAGAGCGGGGCGGGCTCTCTTGCCGCCGGCGCTCGCCTGCTCGAGCTGGTCCCACAGTTCGACGTAGTGCGGTCCGTAGTCGCCAGCCCGCAGCCGTGACGCGGCGAAGTACCGGTCGAGTTCGCTGTCGACGCTGGACGTGGCGACGTCGATCATGAGAATCTCTCGAGCTGCTCGAGTTGCATGACCATCCACGGGCTGAACGCCCAGGGGGTCTCGCTCGCGGCCCGCGCGATCGCCGTGGGCTCGACCCAGACGAACTCGGCCACCTCGCGCGGGTCGGGGTCGGGAATGCCATCGGTACGCGCGACGTAGACGGGGCAGACCTCGTTCTCGACGGTTCCCCGAGAGTCCGTCGCCCTGTAGCGGAAGAGCGGGAGTGCGAGCGCGACATCGGAGATCTCGATACCGAGCTCGAAGTCGGCACGGCGGTGCACGGCGGACAACACGGGCTCCGCGGGGCGGGGGTGTCCGCAGAACGAGTTGGTCCAGACCCCCGGCCAGGTCTTCTTACTCAGTGCCCGACGGGTGATGAGCAGCTTGCCGTCCGAATTCAGCACGTAGCAGGAGAAGGCGAGGTGCAGTGCGGTGTCCGGGCCGTGGGCCGCGGCCTTGGACGCAGTCCCGATGGGGGTGCCGTCCATGTCGAGCAGAACGATCTCGTCGTCGACGTGCGCTTCGGTCTCCGTTAGTGTCACGATCGCCCCCAGTTTGTCTCTTCCACGAAATAGCTAACTGAGTTAGCGAAATCGACGTTACCATGTCTCACATGAGCACAGAAGCGGATTCTCGCGGGCTGCCGTCGTACTGGTACGACGCGCAGGCGGCCGGCGCGGGCGAGGCCATCGGCGTGCTCGAGGCGCTCCGTCGCTTCCGCAGCGCCGACCGGACGATGCGACTGCGCACTCAGGACGACATGGACATGAATGAGACGGATCTGGCGGCGCTCCGCTTCCTGATCGCCGAAGAGAAGCGCGGGCACGAGGTCGGGCCGACCGATCTGGCCCACCATCTCGGCATCTCCACCGCGGCGACCACGAAGCTGATCAAGCGGCTCGTCGCCTCCGGTCATCTCGAGCGTCGGCCGCACCCGCACGATCGGCGCGCGCAGATCCTGCATCCGACGCCGGGCGCCCACGAGGAGGTTCGTGCGACTCTCGCCGCCATGCACGCCCGGATGATGGGCGTCGCCGATGCGTTCGCGCCCGAGGAGCAACAGGTCGTGGTGCGCTTCCTCACCGCGATGGCCGACGCCGTCGGTCGCACGCGCGACGCCGAGCCGGCCGGAGCCGAGACTCCTGCGGATGCGCCCATCGAGACGGGCGAGACGCCGCCCGCGCCGTGAGCGTTCATGACACGTTTCGTAGCGTTCGGCTTCCGTGAGGCATGCTGGTGGGATGAGTGCCGCATCCGGAGACGCCTGGGTCGAGGGTCCTGACGGATCCCGGTTCTGGGGCCGGTTCGGTGCCGCCGGGCTGCTCGCCTGGGATCCCGAGCGCGGGGTGCTCATGCAGCACCGGGCCAGTTGGAGCCACTTCGGCGACACGTGGGGTCTTCCCGGGGGAGCGCGCCACGATGACGAGGACGCCGTGACCGGCGCCATCCGCGAGGCCGCCGAGGAGGCGGGCGTCAGGGGCAGCGACCTCGAGATCGTGACCACCTCGGTGCTCGACCTGGGCTTCTGGTCGTACACGACCGTCGTCGCGCGCGTGCTGCATCCGTTCGAGCCGGTCATCAGCGACCCAGAGTCCATCGCCTTGGCGTGGGTGCCCATCGACGAGGTCGCCGAACTCCCACTCCACCCTGGCTTCGCTGCGAGCTGGCCGGCACTGCGTGATCTCCTCGTCGTCTGAGGACGCTCAGGACGCCGGTGCGTGGGCGACGTCAGCGGTGCGACGGCGCGGGAACCACGGCACGATCGCCGATGTGCTCGCCTGGTAGTCCGCGTACTCCGGATGCCGTGCCTTCGAGAGCGACTCCGTGAACACCGTCGACCCGATGAACAGGGCGGTCAGCAGGAGCGGACCGAGGACGCTCCAGTGCAGCACGGTTCCGGTCGCGACCACGGCGAACAGGTAGAGCGCCCACCACTGCGCCTGCTCGAAGAAGAAGTTGGGGTGCCGCGAGTAGCGGAACAGCCCGGTCTGGAGGAAACGCACGGACGGGACGCGACCGCTCGCGATCTCGGCCTTCTTGCCCTGGTGGAAGTTCCACTGCTGCTGGTCGGCGACGGTCTCCCCGACGAGGAGCACCAGGAAGAGTGCGGCCACCAGGAGGTCGGCCAGGCCGAGGGGAGTGGGCACGGCCTGGTAGACGGTGAAGGCCGACAGGGTCATCCCCAGGATCAACACGTTCTGGTACCCCGCGATGAAGAGCAGGTTGAAGATCTGGAACGCCGGCTTCGGCATCCGTGCCCGAAGGGCCGCCCACCGATAGTCCTCGCCGCCACGGGCATAGCCGCCCTTCCTGGCGAAGTTGAACGTCAGCCGAGCACCCCAGAGCGTGACGAGAGTGGCCATCAGCACCAGCCGGGCGTCGCCGAGTCCCGATGCCGCAGCGAAGACCCACACGTACACGACGGGGGAGATCGACCAGATCCGGTCGACCCAGGAGTACTCACGGGTGAGCACGGAGAGGAGCCAGGTGCCGACGATGGTGCCGGCGCAGATCCAGAGACACACGACGAGAGGCTGCATGCTGCGCATGTTACGCCGTCGATAGACTCGATCCGTGGCAGAGCCGAGCGAGCCGACGAACCGGATCTGGACGGTTCCCAACGTGCTGAGCATGCTCCGGCTCGTGCTGGTGCCGTTCTTCCTGGGGTACCTGATCGTCGGCGACTACATCACGGCACTCGTGATCCTCGTGATCTCCAGCTTCACCGACTTCCTCGACGGCTTCGTCGCCCGCAGGTTCAACCAGATCAGCCGTCTCGGGCAACTCCTCGATCCGGCCGCCGATCGCCTGTACCTCTTCGCCTCGATCCTCGGTCTGGCCGCCGGCGGGCTGGTTCCGTGGTGGCTCGTCGCGGTGATCGTCGGTCGCGACGTCTTCCTCGCACTGCTCGGAATCCTGCTGGCCAACCACGGTTTCGGCCCCCTTCCGGTGCACCAGCTGGGCAAAGTGGCCACCTTCGCGCTGTTCCTCGGCCTGCCCGTTCTCATGCTCGGCGCGGCGTTCCCCGTCACCGCCGCCGTCGCCCTGCCGATCGGATGGGCGATCACGCTCTGGGGCGTCTTCCTCTATTGGTGGGCAGGAATCATCTACGCGATCGAAACCGGTCGTGTCATTCGCCTGCCGCTGGTTCAGAGCCCTCGCCGATCCGATACGCTGGAGGAATAGGGAGGTGCACTGTGGGAGAGTCCGATGACCGGAATGCCGGGGCACAGGCCGACGAGGTCGACCAGGTGAGCACGGACACCACACTGTCCTTCACTCAGGAGCAGGCGGCGTCACTGCTGGCGATCGACCCCGATCTGACCGCTGAGGAGGAAGAGGCGATCCAGGCGTTGCCGTCGGGTTCAGCACTCCTCGTGGTGCGTCGGGGGCCGAACGCCGGTGCGCGCTTCCTTCTCGACGCCGACGTGACGACCACGGGGCGGCATCCGGATGCCGACATCTTCCTCGACGACGTCACGGTGTCGCGCCATCACGCGCAGTTCCTGCGCCACGGCACGGCGTTCGAGGTGAAGGACCTCGGCTCCCTGAACGGCACCTACTTCGACGGAGTGCGCATCGAGACGGCCCTTCTGGCCGACGGCGCCGAGGTGCAGGTGGGCAAGTTCCGCCTCACGTTCTACTCCTCGAGGCCCGACCTCGCAGGAGCATGATGGCGGGCGCCAGCGCCCACGCGCGGGCATCCGCCACCCCATCACTCCTCAGCATCGGCCAGGTGCTCGCGCGCCTCACGCCTGAGCATCCCGAACTGACGCCCTCGAAACTGCGCTTCCTCGAGGAGCAGGGGCTGATCTCGCCCGCGCGCACGGAGTCCGGCTATCGCAAGTTCTGCGCTGCCGACGTCGAGCGCATCCAGCTCATCCTCGGCATGCAGCGCGACCACTACCTTCCGCTGAAGGTCATCCGGGGCTACCTCGAGCAGCTCGACGCCGGCCACGTGCCGACCCTGCCCGGAACCGCGGCGCCCGGACCGTCGATGCTCTCCTCGTCGCGCCGCTTCGATCGCGACGAGCTGCTGCGCGAGTCGGAGGCGTCCCCGCAGCTGTTGGCGGATGCCGTCTCGGCATCGCTGATCGTCCCGGCCGACGTGTACAGCGAGGAGACCGTGAGCGTGCTCCGCGCCCTCGCCGAACTGCGCAAGGCCGGAATCGAGCCTCGCCACCTGCGCGGCTTCCGAGCCGCCGCCGAACGCGAGTCCTCGCTGATCGAGACGGCGATGACGCCGATCGTGCGGCGCAACGACGCCTCCAGCAGGGCGAAGGGGGCCGAACTGGCTCTCGAGATCGCCTCCCAGCTGGAGGTCGTACGATCGACCCTGCTGCGCGCCGCCCTTCAGCGCGTGATCAATCCGTGACTTCCTCGACACGCGGTGCCGATGTCGTTGCCGCACGGCACTGACCTGAGTACCGTGAGTGAAGCGGCGCACGGTCAGTGCGCAATCTGTCGGAAGAGGCGAAATCCATGAGTGAACTCAGTCGGAGTGACGCAGATCGTTACGATCTGCAGCTGCTGTTCACCGACGGACTTCCCGAGATGGACGCCAACTCCGGCTACCGCGGCGCAGTGGCCGCACGAGCCGCCGGCATCAGCTACCGCCAGCTCGACTACTGGGCTCGCACCGAGCTCGTCGAGCCCACCGTGCGCGGTGCAGCAGGGTCGGGATCGCAGCGCCTCTACGGCTTCCGCGACATCCTCGTGCTCAAGCTCGTCAAGCGCCTCCTCGACACCGGCATTTCGCTCCAGCAGATCCGCGTGGCGGTCAACCAGCTGCGCGAGGCCGGCATCAACGACCTGGCCCAGACCACTCTCATGAGCGATGGGGCCAGCGTCTACCTGTGCACGTCGAACGACGAGGTCATCGACCTGGTCAGCCGCGGTCAGGGCGTCTTCGGCATCGCCGTCGGCAAGGTGCTGCGCGAGGTGGAGTCGACACTCGTCGAGATCGACTCGCACCCCGTCGACATGCAGGACGAGCTCGCCGCTCGTCGCCAGACCCGCAAGATCTCCTAGGGCGGGCGCTCTTCGCGCTCACCCGTTGATCGAGTAGCGCCCGACGGTGTCGGCCGCGTATCGAGATCGTCGGGCGTGGTTTCGATACGCGGGCTCGCTGCGCTCGCGCGCTACTCAACCAGCGTACGGGTGGGCTCGCTGCGCTCGCGCGCTACTCAACCAGCGTGCGGGCGGGCTCTCTTGAGTATTCCGGTTGATCGAGTAGCGCCCGACGAAGTCGGACGCGTATCGAGATCACCAGCGTGCGGCGCTCAGCCCGCGGACTGCTCCGAGCGGTCGATCGCCGGGCGCTCGACCGGCTGCGGAGCCGCGAGGTGCGCGTACTCGCCAATGCGTGCCGTGCGCAGCACCCTGTCGAGCAACTGGTCGAAGTAGCGAGCCATCTCCTGGGCGCTGTCGCCGGGCCACGCGTGCAGCGGCTGGCCTGCGCCCTGAGCCTGCTGCAGCGAGGTCCGCTCCGGCAGCTGCGGGGAGAGCACGAGGGGGCCGAACATGTCACGCAGTTCCTTGATGCGGTACTGGTGCTCGAGAGAGGCGACCCGGGTGCGGTTGACGATGATGCCGAGGGGCTGCAGTCGCGACGACATCCCGCGACGGATCTCCTCGATGGCGCGCAGGGCGCGGTCGGCAGCGGCTACAGAGAAGAGGCCGGGCTCCGTCACGACGGCGACTCGATCGCTGGCGGCCCAGGCTGTGCGCGTGAGTGCATTGAGCGTCGGAGCACAGTCGACGAGCACGAGCTCGTACTCCTTCTCGATGGTCTCGAGGGCGTCCTCGAGCTTCCAGATGTCGCGTTCGTGCGGGTGCGGACCATCGAAGTTGATGGCTGACGGGCTGCCGATCATCACGTCGAGCTTGGAACCGGGGCGCCCACGCGTCCACCCGCTCGGAGCGATCGCGGAACGCACGATCTTCTCCTTCGGGCTCGCGAGCACGTCGGCCACGTTGAGGTGACCGGCGACGCTGACGGCCATGCCGGTCGACACATCGGACTGAGGGTCTAGGTCGACGACAAGGGTCCGGATGCCGCGGGCGAACGCCGCTGAAGCGAGTCCGAGCGTCACCGTCGTCTTGCCGACGCCACCCTTGAGGGAGCTGACGGAGAGTACGTGCACAAGTAGATACGTTACCTTCACTAGTCTGGGAGAACCTAACCGTCAGACCCGTACCGCGTGCCTCACGAAAGGCCTGTATGTTCCAGAAGATCCTCGTTGCCAACCGCGGTGAAATCGCCATCCGCGCCTTCCGTGCCGCTTACGAGCTGGGCGCGAAGACGGTAGCAGTGTTCCCGTTCGAGGACCGCAACTCCCTGCACCGTCTGAAGGCCGACGAGGCGTACCAGATCGGCGAGCCCGGGCATCCGGTACGTGCCTACCTCGACGTCTCGGAGATCATCCGAGTCGCCCGCGAATCGGGTGCTGACGCCATCTACCCGGGATACGGCTTCCTCTCCGAGAACCCTGAGCTCGCCGAGGCCGCTGCAGCAGCGGGGATCACCTTCATCGGCCCGGGGAAGCACGTGCTCGAGATGGCGGGGAACAAGGTCACGGCGAAGGAGCACGCCATCGCCGCCGGTGTCCCCGTGCTCAAGTCGACGCCGCCGTCGAAGGACGTCGAGCTTCTGCTCTCGCAGGCCGAGGAGATCGGGTTCCCCATCTTCGCCAAGGCCGTCGCCGGCGGAGGCGGACGCGGAATGCGCCGGGTCGCGAGCCAGGACAGGCTCCGGGCCGCCCTCGAGGAGGCAATGCGCGAAGCCGACAGCGCGTTCGGTGACCCGACGATGTTCCTCGAGCAGGCTGTGCTCCGTCCCCGTCACATCGAGGTGCAGGTTCTCGCCGACGCGAACGGCGAGACCGTTCACCTCTTCGAACGCGACTGCTCGGTGCAGCGCCGCCACCAGAAGGTCATCGAGATCGCGCCGGCTCCGAACCTTCCGGAGGAGACGCGACAGGCGCTCTACCGCGATGCCATCGCCTTCGCGAAGTCCATCGGCTACGTCAACGCGGGCACCGTCGAGTTCCTGCTCGACACCGCGGGGGAGCGGGCCGGCCAGCATGTCTTCATCGAGATGAACCCGCGCATCCAGGTCGAGCACACCGTGACCGAGGAGGTGACGGATGTCGACCTCGTGCAGTCGCAGATCCGCATCGCCGCGGGGGAGAGCCTCGCCGACCTCGGTTTGCAGCAGGAGAACATCAAGCTCCGCGGAGCCGCACTGCAGTGCCGCATCACGACTGAGGACCCGACGGCGGGATTCCGTCCGGACACCGGCAAGATCACCACCTACCGTTCTCCCGGTGGTGCCGGCATCCGCCTCGACGGTGGAACCATCAACCCCGGTGCCAACATCAGCCCGCACTTCGACTCGATGCTCGCGAAGATGACAGCCAGGGGTCGCGACTTCCCCGCTGCGGTCGCTCGTGCCCGGCGTGCACTCGCCGAGTTCCGCATCCGAGGCGTCTCCACCAACATCTCTTTCCTGCAGGGAGTGCTCGAGGACCCGTCGTTCATCGCGGGCGACCTCAGCACGTCCTTCATCGAGGAGCGCCCGGAGTTGCTGCGCGGCCGGGTGTCGAAGGACCGCGGCACGAAGATCCTCAACTGGCTGGCCGACGTGACCGTCAACCAGCCGAACGGGCCGCGTCCGACAACCATCACGCCGACGGACAAGCTGCCGAAGATCGACCTGTCGCAGCCTGCGCCGGCCGGCTCGCGTCAGCGCCTGCTCGAACTCGGTCCGCAGGGCTTCGCCGCCGCGCTCCGCGCCCAGACGCCGTTGGCCGTCACCGACACGACGTTCCGTGACGCCCACCAGTCGCTGCTCGCGACGCGGGTGCGCACCCGCGATCTCACCGCGGTCGCGCCGTACGTCGCCAGGCTCACTCCGGAACTGCTCTCGGTCGAGGCATGGGGAGGCGCCACCTACGACGTCGCCCTGCGCTTCCTCGGGGAAGACCCATGGGAGCGCCTCGCCACTCTGCGCGAGTCGTTGCCGAACATCAACCTCCAGATGCTTCTGCGCGGTCGCAACACCGTCGGCTACACGCCGTACCCGACGAGCGTCACCGAGGCCTTCGTTGCGGAGGCCGCTGCCACCGGTGTCGACATCTTCCGCATCTTCGATGCGCTGAACGACGTCGATCAGATGCGCCCGGCCATCGAGGCCGTGCTGGCCCAGGGAAGCGCCGTCGCCGAGGTGGCCGTCTGCTACACCGGCGACCTGCTCGACCCTGCCGAAGACCTGTACACGCTCGACTACTACCTGCGTCTCGCCGACCAGATCGTCGAGTCGGGTGCTCACATCCTCGCGATCAAGGACATGGCCGGCCTCCTGAGGCCTGCGGCCGCCGCGAAGCTGGTCACGGCGTTCCGCGACCGCTTCGACCTGCCCGTGCACCTGCACACGCATGACACACCGGGCGGTCAGCTCGCGACGCTGCTGGCGGCATCCGCTGCCGGTGTCGATGCCGTCGACGTGGCATCGGCACCCATGGCCGGCACGACCAGCCAGCCGTCGGCCTCGTCGCTGGTCGCAGCGCTCGCCCACACCGAGAGGGACACCGGCCTGTCGCTGGCGAACGTATCGGACCTCGAGCCCTACTGGGAGGCCGTGCGTCAGGTCTACCGTCCGTTCGAGTCTGGACTGCCGGGACCGACGGGGCGCGTGTACCACCACGAGATCCCGGGTGGTCAGCTGTCGAACCTGCGCCAGCAGGCCATCGCACTCGGCCTGGCGAACGACTTCGAGCTCGTGGAGGACATGTACGCCGCGGCCAACAAGATCCTCGGGCGCGTTCCGAAGGTCACGCCGTCGTCCAAGGTGGTCGGCGACCTCGCCCTGCACCTCGCCGCAGTCAAAGCGGACCCGGCCGATTTCGAAGCGAACCCCCAGAAGTACGACGTCCCCGATTCCGTCGTGGGCTTCATGGCCGGCGAGCTGGGCGAGCTGCCCGGCGGATGGCCCGAGCCGTTCCGCACCAAGGTGCTCGAGGGCCGAACGGTGCGCATCGGGGTCACCGAGCTGACCGACGAGGAGCGGACCGCCCTCGCCGGTGACAGCAGCACGCGTCGCGCTGCACTGAACACGCTGCTGTTCCCCGCACCCACCCGCCAGTACGAGCAGATCCGCGAGCTCTTCGGCGACCTCTCCGTCGTCGACACCCCCGACTACCTCTACGGCATGCGCCAGGGCGCTGAGCACGTGGTCGAGATCGGAAAGGGCGTGCGGCTCTACGCCGGACTCGAGGCCATCGGCGAAGCCGACGACAAGGGCATGCGCACCGTCATGACCACGCTCAACGGCCAGTTGCGACCCGTCTTCGTCCGCGATCGGAGCATCGCCGTCGAGAGCAAGGCGGCCGAGAAGGCCGACGCCAGCCAGCCCGGCCAGGTCGCAGCGCCCTTCTCCGGCGTGGTGACCCTCCAGGTGGAGGTCGGCGCCGAGGTGACGGCCGGTCAGGCCGTCGCGTCCATCGAGGCGATGAAGATGGAGGCGGCCATCACGTCCCCCGTCGCGGGAGTCATCGAGCGGGTCGCCATCCCGCGGACGCAGCAGGTGGATGCCGGCGATCTCCTCGTCGTGGTCGTGCCGCGCTAGGCTCGAACGCTGTCCCCCGAAGAAAGAGGCACCAGTGCCCCCCAGTGACGACGGATTCGACCTGCGCGCACGCCGTGCCCGCGGCGCCGGAGACGAGTACAACAGCGAGCTCGCACCGCGGGCCGGAGACGACCTCGCCTCCGCGCTGCCCGAGAGCCTGAGCATCCAGGTCGACCTGCCTCCGGCACCCCGCCCCGAGGCGCCGGCCGACGAGATCGCCGTGGCCATCCCAGAGCGTGCGGTGAACCCCGGTGTCGTGGCCGAGAACTCCACCCACTCCGTGCCGATCATGGTGCAGCCCCCGGTGCGGGCATCGGGACATCACCGCTCGCAGCTCGAGCCGATCGACCGTGACGAGGACGCCGCGGCGGGCTACAGCGGCGAGGGTCCCGAGTCGCCCAACATGCTCACGGCCGACAGGCTCATCGAGCCCAACCGACGCACCCGCCCGGCGCCGGAGGGCGGCTGGAATCAGTTCCTCTACTCCGCGACCTTCCACACCGTGAATCGGGGCGACTCGCCCCGGGTGCTGGCACGCAAGGCGCTCGACGCGCGAATCCAGCGTCAGTTCTCCGGCGGAACGCGGTTCGTGCCCGTGCTCACCCGCAAGGGCGGCGTCGGCAAGACGACAGTCACGGCACTGCTCGGAATGGCGCTGGCCTCCGCTCGCGAAGACCGAACCATCGCCATCGATGCGAACCCCGACAGGGGGACGCTGTCCGAGCGCATCACCCGGCAGACCCGCTCGACCGTCCGCGACGTCGTGAACAAGGCCCCGTCGATCGGCGGATTCACCGACTTCTCCGCCCTGGTCTCCCGTGACGAGACCCGGCTCGACATCCTCGCGTCGGACACCGATCCCATGCTGAGCGAGGCATTCGACGCCGACGACTACAACGTCGTCGCCGACCTCTCCGCCCGTTTCTACTCGATGGTCCTCACCGACTGCGGAACGGGCATCGTCCACTCCGTGATGCGGGCCACCCTGCAGCGAGCCGATTCCATCGTCATCGTCTCGGGCGGCAGCGTCGACGAGGCCAGGCTGGCATCCGAGACCCTCACCTGGCTCGAGGCCAACGGCTACGGCGACCTGGTGCGCAACGCCATCGTCGCCCTCAACACGGCGACGCAGGGGACCAACCTGGTCAAGCTCGAGGAGATCGAGACGCATTTCCAGTCGCGGGTGCGCGAGATCGTGCGCATCCCGTACGACCCTGTCCTCGCCGCCGGCTCGGTCATCCACTGGAAGGACCTGAAGCCCCTCACACGTCATTCCGCCCGTGTCCTCGCCGCTCTCGTGGTCGAGGGCCTGCCCGTCGACCGTGGCCTCTGAGCCGCGGCCCCACTCCAGAAGAAGAGCATGACCGACCGCACCATCCGCCTGTTCGGCGATCCCGTCCTGAAGACGGTCTCGAGTGAGATCGTCACGATCGATGACGGCATCCGCTCGCTCGTGCAAGACCTCATCGACAGTGTGAAGCTCCCCGGCCGCGCCGGCGTGGCAGCCGCTCAGATCGGCGTGAACCTGCGCGCGTTCAGCTACAACGTGGACGGCGAGGTCGGCTACATCCTGAACCCCGTGCTCACCGAGCTGTCGGGGGAGCCGGAACTGGTCGACGAGGGCTGCCTCTCGGTTCCCGGCCTCTGGTATCCCACCCTGCGCTACCCGTTCGCGCGCGCCTCGGGCATCGACCTCGACGGCAAGCCCATCGAGCTGAGCGGATCCGGCCTCATGGCGCAGGCGCTGCAGCACGAGACAGACCACCTCGACGGTCTGCTCTACCTCGACAGGCTCGACAAGCCCAACCGGCGCTCCGCGATGAAGGAAGTGCGCGAGAGCACCTGGTTCTAGCCGGTGGCTGGCGGATGCCGCCGCGCCAGTGCGGCATCCGTCACTCGAAGACCGGAGTGAGGAATCGACGCTCGTACCGGCGGATGCACTGCGTGTCGCGGGCCAGCTGGAACGCCTCCAGGCATTCCGGGTCCGTCCTGGACGCCGTGCGGTAGGCCTCGTACTCGGCCAGCGACGGGAAGGTGAACAGCGCGAACGCCTCGTCGCTGTCGCCCTCGCTCGGCATGAAGTAGCCGTGGTGGTCGCCGCCGAGCTTCTCGACCAGGCGGATCCAGGCGCGTCCGTAGGCCGTGAACTCGTCGAGCTTGTCCGGGTCGATCTCGTAGCGCAGGTGAATGGTGATCATGACGGTCTCTCTCGGTTCAGGGGATGGTCAGACGGGCAGCGTGTAGCGCTGCTTGGCGCTCCGCGTTGCACCGGTGCGGTCGTAGAAGCGGATCGCGCCCTCGTTCCAGTCGGGCGTCTGCCACCGCAGCTCGCGGGCTCCGAGCGACGCGGCCAGTTCGCGGAGTGCGGTGAGCAGGAGTCCGCCGACTCCGGATCCCCGGGCCGCCTCGCGCAGGAACAGGCAGTCCATGTGCAGGAACTCCACCCCCTGCCAGGTCGAGGCCTCCAGACTGGCCGTCGCGTAGCCGACGATCCCGTCGTCGTCGGCTGCCACGATGGCGTGCAGTCTCGGTGCCGCGCCGAACAGCATCGGCGACAGCCTGGCGGCGAGATCAGGGGGCGGCGGCGCAGCGCGTTCGTAGTCGGCGTGCTCGTGGATGAGCTCGACAAGCTGTCGAAGATCTGCTGGCGAGGCCACGCGCACGGTCGGTGTCGAGGGCATGACGCCACTCTGCCTGTCCGAGACCGCGGTGCGGCATCCGTCGCCGGCGTGCCAGCGAGGGTGTCTGGATCTGGTGCCGACTTTGGCAGGATCCGGATGCCGCCGCAACGGCCGGGAACGACGAAGGCCCCGGACGGATCCGGGGCCTTCGTCGTGCGAGCGGAACTCTCAGCCCGCGAGGCTGATGCCCGTCGTCGCCGGCGCTCCGGCATACATCTCGTCGATCACATCGGCGAAGTCGGCGAGGATGACGTTGCGCTTGATGCTGAGCTTCGGAGTGAGGTGGCCGCTCTCCTCGGTGAGGTCCGTGGCCAGCACCTGGAACTTGCGGATCGATTCCGCCCGCGACACGTTCTCGTTCGCCACGTCGATGGCGCGCTGGATCTCGGCGATCACGACGGGGTTCACGGCGGCTTCTGTGACGGTCATGGCTGCGTCCTCGCCGGCGTTGTTCAGCCAGACGGGGAGCATCTCCGGGTCGAGCGTCACGAGCGCGGAGATGAACGGTCGGCGGTCGCCGACCACGATCACCTGTCCGACGAGCGGGTTCGCGCGGATCGGGTCCTCGAGAGCGGCGGGGGCGACGTTCTTGCCGCCGGCCGTGACGATGATCTCCTTCTTGCGGCCGGTGATGGTGAGGAAGCCGTCGGAGTCGAGAGCTCCGATGTCACCCGTGTGCAGCCAGCCGTCCTTGAGGGCGGCCTCGGTGGCCTCCGGGTTCTTCCAGTAGCCCTCGAACACGTTCACGCCCTTGACGAGGATCTCGCCGTCATCCTCGATGCGGATGGAGACGCCGGGGAGGGCGGGGCCGACTGTGCCGATCTTCGACTTCGCCGGACGGTTCACCGTCGCGGGGGCCGTGGTCTCAGTGAGGCCGTAGCCCTCGAGGATGGTGATGCCGAGCGAGTGGTAGAAGTGGCCGAGGCGGGCGCCGAGCGGAGCCGATCCGGAGACCGCGTACTTCACCCGACCGCCGAGGGCGGCGCGGAGCTTGGAGTAGACGAGCTTGTCGAAGACCGCGAACTTGATCTTGAGGCCGAGGGGGATGCGAGCGCCGTCCTCGAGGGCCTTGGAGTGGGCGATCGCGACATCGGCGGCCGAGCGGAAGATCTTGCCCTTGCCGCCGGTCTCGGCCTTCTGCTCCGAGACGTTGTAGACCTTCTCGAACACACGCGGGACAGCGAGCAGGAACGTCGGCTTGAAGCTCTCCATCGACGGCAGCAGGAAGCGCGTGTCCGGCTGGTGGCCGACGTTCACTCCGGCGTGCACCGACAGCACAGCGATGAGCCGGGCGAACACGTGCGCCGTGGTGATGAACAGCAGCGTCGAGGCGTCCTCGAGCACCTCACCGAGGCCGAGGCGGGCGTTGCGGCTGGTCTCGACGAAGTTGGCGTGCGTCAGTACGCAGCCACGGGGCTTGCCCGTCGAGCCCGAGGTGTAGATCAGGGTGGCGATGTCGGAACCGACGGCGAGGTTGCGACGACGCTCGATCTCGGCATCCGGAACATCCACGCCCTGGGCGACGAGCTTGTCGAGGTCTCCGAGGTCGATCTGCCAGACGTTCTGGATGAGCGGGAGCTCCGGGTGCACCTCGTCGAAGCGGGCGAAGTTGTCCGCCGTCTCGACGATCAGCGAGATGGCGCCCGAGTCGGAGAGGTTCCAGCGGATCTGGCTGGGCGAGCTCGTCTCGTAGACCGGAACCAGGACTCCGCCGGCGAACCACATGGCGAAGTCCACCAGGGTCCACTCGTAGCGGGTCTTGGACATCAGGCCGACCTTGTCGCCCGGCTGGATGCCGGCAGCGACGAAGCCCTTCGCCAGAGCGACGACCTGGGCGTGGAACTCCCGCGTGGTGATGGGGGACCAGCCGCCATCCTTCGTCGGGGTGGAGAAGAGCACGGCATCCGGAGCCTCGGCGAGCCGACCGATCAACAGGTCGGTCGTGTTGGCTTCTGGGTCTGCTGGGCTCAGGGCGGGCGCGTCGAACTGATTCACGGTATCTCCTTCGGCACCGGGTGGGACAGGTTCCTCACGGCCTCGGCGACGGTGCCGAATCGGGAGGGGACGTCTCCGGTAGAACTTGTTGCATACACTCTACGTGGTGCGTTGTGCGGCCTCCGTGCTGGCAGCGCCGCGACATCCACCCCCCTTCCGCCCGAAAGGTCACCAGCGTGCAGGCAATCGGAATCGACATCGGCGGCACCAAGGTCGCCGGAGCCCTCGTCGACGAGTTCGGAACCATCGTGCGGAGCGACCGGGTGCCGACTCCGACCGACACTGCCGCCCTCGAAGACGTCGTCGTCGAGATGATCCGCGCCCTCTCGGATGGTGAGAAGGTCGCCGCCGCCGGCGTGGCCGCTGCGGGATTCATCGATGCCGCCCAGTCGACCGTGTACTACGCGCCGAACATCAACTGGCGCAACGAGCCGCTTCGCGAGAAGCTCGAGGCGCGCGTCGAACTGCCCGTCTTCATCGAGAACGACGCCAACGCCGCAGGCTGGGCCGAGTTCCGCTACGGCGCCGGGCGCCTCTACTCCGACATGGTGACCCTCACCATCGGAACCGGGGTCGGGGGAGCGATCGTCGTCGGCGACAGGCTGCTGCGCGGCGGATTCGGAGCCGGGGCCGAGATCGGCCACATGCGTGTCGTTCCCGACGGGCTGCCCTGCGGATGCGGCGCCCGCGGCTGCATCGAGCAGTACGGTTCCGGCCGCGCCCTGCTGCGCTTCGCCAACGAGCTCGCCACGGCCGGTGGCATCGGCCAGACTCTGGCCGACCTGCGCGAGCGCAACAACGGCCTCACCGGTGAGCTGCTCAGCGAGCTCATCACGGCGGGCGACCCCGGTGCCCTCGCAGCGCTCCGCACGCTCGGCCACTGGCTGGGCCAGGCTGCAGCCAGCCTCTCCGCCGTGCTCGACCCGCAGGTGTTCGTGTTCGGAGGAGGAGTTGCGGCGGCAGGCGATGTGCTGCTCGACCCGATCCGCTCGGCCTACGTCGACCATCTCCCCGCTCGAGGCTTCCACCCCGAGCCCGACTTCCTCATCGCCGAACTGGTCAACGATGCCGGCGTCGTCGGTGCCGCCGACCTCGCCCGCATCAGCGCCACCGGCGTCTGAGACCGACACGGCCCCTTCCGCCGCGGCGGAACGCGGCCGCTAGGCTGATGGCTCGAGGAGTCGCATGTTCTATTGGGTGATGAAGCACATCGTGGTCGGTCCACTCGTGCTGGGCATCTTCCGACCCTGGGTGGTCGGCCTCGAGAAGGTTCCCGAGAACGGCGCGGTCATCATGGCCGGCAATCACCTCTCCTTCATCGACTCGATCTTCCTGCCGCTGATCATGAAGCGCCGCATGGTCTTCCTAGCCAAGAGCGAGTACTTCACGGGCACCGGCCTGAAGGGTTGGTTCACCCGCGCCTTCCTCACCGCTGCCGGGCAGCTGCCGATCGATCGATCAGGGGGCAAGGCCTCCGAGGCTTCGCTGAACACGGGTCTCGCCGTGCTCAGCGAGGGCACGATCCTCGGCATCTATCCCGAGGGCACGCGCAGTCCAGACGCGAGGCTCTACCGCGGCCGCACCGGTGTGGCCCGCATGGTGCTCGAGGCGGGCGTGCCGCTCGTCCCGGTGGTGATGGTCGACACCGAGAAGGTCATGCCGATCGGAACACGGGTTCCCCGCATCCGCCGCGTCGGAGTGATCTTCGGCGAACCGCTCGACTTCTCCAGGTTCGAGGGCCTCGAGGGCGACCGCTTCGTGTTGCGCAGTGTGACCGACGAGATCATGTACGAACTCGGCCGCCTCAGCGGTCAGGAATACGTCGACGTCTACGCCAGTTCCGTGAAGGAGAAGCGGGCCGGCCTTTCGCGCTAGGCTTGCCCGAACCGTGCCCAGGCACGGCTCCGCCATTTCACGATTAAGGAACCACCAGAGTGTCAGACCCCACCGAACCTGTTGTGCTCGCAGCCACGTCGGTCATCGAGGGTCTCGACTATTGGCGTGAGCTGCCCATCAAGCAGCAGCCATCGTGGCCTGACACGGATGCCGCGGCCGCCGCATCCGCCCAGATCGCGGCACTGCCGCCCCTCGTGTTCGCCGGAGAGGTCGACATCCTGCGCGAGCGCCTCGCGGCTGCCGCACGCGGAGAGGCGTTCCTGCTGCAGGGCGGCGACTGTGCGGAGACCTTCGCAGGAGCCACGGCCGACCAGATCCGCAACAGGGTCAAGACCGTGCTGCAAATGGCCGTCGTGCTCACCTACGGCGCCTCGATGCCCGTCGTCAAGATGGGCCGCATGGCCGGCCAGTTCGCCAAGCCGCGTTCGAGCGATAGCGAGACCCGCAACGGCGTCACCCTTCCTGCCTACCGCGGCGACATCGTGAACGGCTACGACTTCACGCCGGAGTCGCGCGCTGCCGACCCCGCGCGCCTCGTTCAGGGCTACCACACCGCCGCATCGACGCTGAACCTCATCCGCGCCTTCACGCAGGGTGGCTTCGCCGATCTGCGGCAGGTGCACAGCTGGAACAAGGGCTTCGCAGCCAACCCGGCGAACCAGCGCTACGAGGGCATGGCCGGCGAGATCGACCGCGCCGTGCGCTTCATGGAGGCCTGCGGTGCCGACTTCGAGGCGATGAAGCGCACCGAGTTCTACACCGGCCACGAGGGCCTGCTGATGGACTACGAGCGCCCGATGACCCGGATCGACTCCCGCACCGGTACCCCGTACAACACCTCGTCGCACTTCATCTGGATCGGAGAGCGCACCCGCGAGCTCGACGGCGCCCACGTCGACTTCCTGTCGCGCGTGCGCAACCCGATCGGTGTCAAACTCGGCCCGACGACGACCCCCGACGACATGCTCGCCCTGGTCGACAAGCTCGACCCGAACCGTGAACCCGGTCGCCTCACCTTCATCACCCGCATGGGAGCAGGGAAGATCCGCGAGGCACTTCCGCCGCTGCTCGAGGCGATCAAGGCCAGCGATGCGCAGCCGCTGTGGGTCACCGACCCGATGCACGGCAACGGGCTCACGACGCCGCTCGGCTACAAGACCCGTCGCTTCGACGACGTGGTCGACGAGGTCAAGGGCTTCTTCGAGGCGCACCGGGCCGTCGGGACTCACCCGGGAGGCATCCACGTCGAGCTCACCGGCGACGACGTCACCGAGTGCCTGGGCGGATCGGAGCACATCGACGAGGCCGATCTCGCGACGCGCTACGAGTCGCTGTGCGACCCGCGCCTCAACCACATGCAGTCGCTCGAGCTCGCCTTCCTCGTGGCCGAGGAGCTCTCGCACCGCTAACCGCGAAGGGGCGGATGCTTCCCGCTCGCCGAGGCCGGGACGAGTCCGCGGAGTCACAGCGCTCCCTTCTCGGGAACAGGCCGGATCCGCCGGTACGGGCCAGACGGGCCTGTACCGGCTGTATCCGCTCAATCCGGCCTGCTTGCGCTCAGGCGATCCGCGGCCGAAGCGCGCGGAGAGCACCGCTCAGCCGGAGAAGTTCGCGCTGACCGTGGTGCCAGCCGGTACCTGTTCGCCGGCGGCGGGATCCTGCGCGTTCACAGACAGCGCGTCTCGGAACAGCTCGGGAACATCCGTCTGGAAGGTGAATCCGGCGTCCTCGATGGCCTGGGCGGCCTCGTTGATGGTCATGCCCGAGACGTCGGGCACCTCGAACAGCTCGACGCCCTTCGACATCGTGAGCGTGATGGTGTCTCCGACGCGGATGGGGTCGGTATCGGAGGAGATGGCGACGACATCGCCTTCCGGCACGGTGTCGCTGTAGACGAGGTCGCCCTCCTTCGGCACCAGGTCGACGTCGAGGAGGGCCTGCTTGGCCTCCTCGCGGCCCATGCCCACGAGTGGCGGCAGGCCACCGGCCGAGACGACCAGGGTGACGGCGCCGGCGTCGGGGTAGGTGTCGGGAAGTTCGGCACCGTCACCGTCGAGGGCGGCGATCACGAGGCCCTTGTCGACCTCGCCGCTGAACTGCATGATCGACTCGCCCACCGTGAATCGGGCGAGAGCCGTTCTGGCGTCGGCCTCCGGCGAGCCCGCGACGGCAGGAACCTCGAGCATCTCGGCTCCGAGGGAGAGGTAGAGTACGACGGCTGAGCCCTTCGTCACCTGGCTGCCCGACTTCGGGTCGGTCCCCGACGCGAGGTCCTTGGCGACGGCGAGGTCGTAGCGGGTGCCCGGCTTCACGGTGAAGCCCTCGGCCACCAGCGCGGCGGTCGCGGCGTCCTGCGACTGACCGACGACATCCGGAACCGTGGCCAGGGAGCCGGGTCCGGCGCCGAAGTACCAGCCGGTGGCGCCGGCGAGGCCCGCGAGGATCAAGACCAGGGCGAACAGCCAGTAGCCCCTGCGGGCTCGTGCGACGGTCGCCGTGGCCAGCTCGGCGCTGGCGTCGGCTGCGACCGGTCCAGTGCGGTGACGGCCGGGAGCGTGCGTCGGCGTGATGATCTGGGTCTCGTCGTCGGCGGATGCCGCCAGCGGGGCGCTCGGCAGCACCATGGTGGGTGCGACGCCCTCTGCCGACGCCGCAGCGGGGTCCCGCACGAGCTTCTCGACGTCGCGCAGGCGCTCGAGCATGATGCGGGCGTCGCGGGGACGGTTCTCGGGGTCGCGTGCCGTCGCCCAGACGACGAGGTCGTCGAGGCCGCGCGGCGTCGTCGGGACGCGGGAGCTGGGCCTGGGCACCTGCTCGTTCGCGTGCTGGTAGGCGATCTGCATCGGCGCCTCGCCGACGAAGGGCTGCTCGCCCGTGAGCATCTCGTACATCATGATGCCGAGCGCGTAGATGTCGCTGCGGGCGTCGGCGACGCCGCGGGTGACGAGCTCGGGGGAGAGGTAGGCGATGGTGCCGAGAAGGGCCTGTCCCGTTGCCGTGTTGGCACTGGCCGCGCGGGCGAGCCCGAAGTCGCCGAGCTTGATGCGACCGTCATCGGCCAGCAGCACGTTCTCGGGCTTCATGTCCCGGTGCACGATGCCGGCCTTGTGGGCAGCGGCCAGCCCGGACAGCACGGCCGACATGATGTCGATGGTCTGCTCCGGCGTGAGGCGCCCGTAGTCCTTCAGCAGGTCGCGCAGTGTGATGCCCGGCAGGTACTCCATGACCATGTAGGCCATGTCGGAGTCCTGGCCCTGGTCGAAGACGTTGACCACGTTCGGATGCGCAAGCCGAGCCGCCGATCGGGCCTCCTGGACGAAGCGGCTCTTGAACGTGTTGTCGTCGGCCAGATGGCCGTGCATGATCTTGACCGCGACGCGGCGCTCGAGGCGCAGATCGGTCGCGAGGTAGACGGTCGCCATGCCGCCTCTGGCGATCCGCGAGCGCACCTGATAGCGGCCGTCTATGAGGCGGCCGAGCATCGGATCGGTGGGCGTGACGGTCACCTCGTGATTGTATGAAACGCCAGGCGATCTACCCCGTCAAAACACCGTGAAGGCGGGCATTGGTGGTCGATCGTGACCTCCTCGGGGGGAGCTCAGCCCAGGATCGCCAGCCATGCGCGTGCCGACGGCTCCCATTTGGCGTAGGCGTCGGGGTAGGCGGAGATCTGCACGGCCTGCGCTGCCTGGGTGACGGTCATCTTCTCCCAGCCGGGAACGTCGAGCAGACCACGCGTGCGTCCGGGATTCGGATTGGCCGCCCCGCCGAAGAACGCCTTGGTCGAGCGCAGCGGATCGCGCACCTGCGCCTTCGTGCCCCAGCCCGTGCTCGGACGCTGCTGGAACAGTCCGAGCGAGTCGCGGTCGCCGTGGTCGACGTTCTCGAGTCCGGACTCCTGCGCGGCGGCTGCGAGGGCCACGACGATGCCCTGGTCGCTCACGCCGAGCTCACGGCCGACGGCGACGATGGTGGCGGCGTTCGTGCGCATCGAGTCGGAGAGTTCGGCGATGCGTCCGGCCTTGACCGCCGAGCGTGCGGCCTCGGGCGACGGCGGCGACGGGATGGTGATCTTCTGGCCGGGGACGATGAAGCTCGACCAGTCCAGCTTGTTGGCATCGAGGATCGCCTGGATGCTCTGGCCGACGGATGCCGCGATATCGCTGATCGTGTCTCCGGCGACGACGGTGTGCACCTTGAGCGGTGCGCTCTGAGCGACCGGCGCGACTGCTGGAGCTGCCGGAGCCGGGGCGGCGGCGGTGGATGCCGAACCCGAAAGCCTGAGCTTCTGTCCGGGGAAGATCATGCTCGACCAGCCCAGCCCGTTGGCGTCGAGCACCTGCTGCGTGCTGAGACCCGCCGCCGAGGCGATGCCGCTCACGGTCTCGCCGGCCACGACTGTGTGGGTTCGCCCCGATGACGGCGTCGCGGACTTCTGGGGAACGGCCTTCTGGCCGCCCTGTGCGGCATCCCGCAGCACCAGTACCTGGCCGGGGAAGATCAGGCTCGACCAATCGAGGCCGTTGAGGCTGAGGATGGTGCGCGTCTTCAGGCCGAACCGTTCGGCCAACCCGCTGACGGTGTCGCCAGCGACCACGGTGTACTTCGTCGGCGGCTTCTTCGCGGTGTGCACGGCGACCGCCGCCGGTGTCGCCAGCGCACCCCGCTCCGCCGAGGGCTGAAGCACTCGTTTCGCCGGAGTCGCCGTGACCGGGGCGGTTCCGCCGAAGGTCATGGCGATCGCACTGGCGATGGCTACTGGGGCGAGAGACATTGATGATCCTCCGTCGGGTCACGGTGTCGACAAGGCTGACATGGAAGTGAGCATGAGTCAACTAGTGGGACTGGAGGTACCAATGTTACTGAAGTGATGAATCGAATGTCGATCCCGGGTGCGATGGCGACCCCGACTGTTGGATGCACGCGGGTCGACATGGCACTCTTGATCCGTGACCGATGACATCTCCGATCGCCCCTGGCTGACTGTTCCCGATCTCGTGGAGGTGCTCGGCATCGGGCAGAGCCGCGTACGGCGCCTCATCGAGGACCGCCACCTGCTGGCCGTGCGCCGGGACGGCGTTCTCCAGGTGCCGGCCGCCTTCCTCGAGGGGACTGAGCCCCTGCACGAACTGCGTGGCACGATCTTCGTGCTCTCGGATGCCGGCTTCAGCGACGAGGAGGCCGTCGCCTGGCTCCTCGAACGCGACGACAGTCTCGATGCCGCCCCGATCGAGGCTCTGCGGTCCGGTCGGAAGACCGAAGTGCGACGGGTCGCCCAGGCCCTCGCCTGATCCGTCCGGTTCCGACGCCGCGCCTCAGGAGGCGCGGCGGGTCACGGTCTCGGCGAGCAGAGCGAGCTCACGGCGTGAGCGGCGCGTGAGCGGCGCATCCGTCATCACGGTCGTCGCCCGCACCACCTGACGGGCGATGAGAGCCTCCATCTCGTCCACCGCGCCACTGGCCGTGATCGTGGACTGCAACAGCCTGATCTGGTCGGAGTCCAGGGCGGGGTCGCCGAGGAGCTCGTCGAGGATCCGGCGCTGACCGGCGGCGATCCGCTCCCTGGCCATGGCGATGAGCATCGTGCGCTTGCCCTCCCGGAGATCATCTCCGCTGGGCTTTCCGGTGACCTGTTCGTCGCCGAAGACCCCGAGCAGGTCGTCGCGCAGCTGGTAGGCGATGCCCAGTGGCAGGCCGAACGAGCGCAGCGCCGCCAGCTGCTCGTCGGATCCGCCGCCGAGCGCGGCTCCGATCACGAGCGGCGCGAGCACGCTGTACTTCGCCGACTTGTAGGTGATGACGGTCTCGGCTCGAGCGCGCATCTCATCCTCGGCGCGCGTGGGCCATGCCCGTTCCTCGAGGATGTCGAGGTACTGGCCGCCCGTGACCTCGGTGCGCATCCGATTGAACTCGAGACGCGTGCGCCGAGCAGCGGTGCGATCGGGGAGCAGATCGAGCGCCTCGTCCAGGAGTTCGTCGCTCCACCCCAGGAGCAGGTCGCCGTGAAGGATCGCGGCTGCCCGCCCGAACTCGGCGCCGTCGCCCGCCCAGCCGGCCTCGCGATGCAGCGCCTCGAAACTGCGGTGCGCTGCTGGAGCGCCGCGGCGCGTGTCCGAGTTGTCGATGATGTCGTCGTGCACGAGGGCGGCGGCGTGGAAGACCTCCAGCGCTGCGGCGACGGAGATCACAGCCGAGAGGTCCGGTGCGTCGTCCTCCGAGCCGAACGGATCGAATCCGTCGGGTTCGCCCGACACCGACTGCCACCCCCAGTAGGCGAACAGCGCCCGGAATCTCTTGCCACCGCTGAGAAAGCGCCGAGAGATCTCGACGAGTGGGGTGAGTTCCTCGCTGATCGAGGAGAGAATTGAGGAACGATCCGATACGAACTCATCGATGCGCGTCTGTACGAGATCGGCTAGCCGAGTGCTTTCTGCCACGCGTCTAGCCTAGCTTTCACTCGCGAGGCTACACTTTGAACGTATCTCGACTGATCCCGAGTGCGAAGGGAATGAGATGCCGCTTTCAGAGCAAGAGCAGAGACTCCTCGATGAGATGGAGCGCAGCCTCTATCACAACGACGCTGACTTCGTGGCGACCGTGGGCGCGCCCCGTGGTCGACCCAATTACAGAGCCATCGTGCTCGGCGTTCTGCTGGCCGTCGCCGGCCTCGCAGCGCTGATCGCCGGCGTGGCCATCAACCTCCTCATCCTGGGCATCGGCGGCTTCGTCCTGATGTTCGTGGGCGTCCTCGTCGCGATCACCCCGAGCAAGCGGGCTCCCGCTCCCGAGGAGCTCCCGGGCTCAGCGTCCAAGACGAAGAAGTCAGCATCCGCCGACCGCGGATTCATGGACAGGCTCAACGATCGTTGGGACCACCGCCAGGAGGGCCAGGACTAGGCTCCGGCCACCCCGCCTCCCCACTCTTCTCCACCCTTCAGGGCCGATCCTTCCGGATCGGCCCTTTTTTCATGCCCGAATGCTCCCCGGACGGCTTCCGGCGCTCCATTTCCCTCCACCGCGTTCTCCCTTGATTTGGCGCGCCTGAATGACCCCGATTCGGGGCAAAGTGAGCGAAACTAGAACAGATGTGGTGTGTAGTGGAGTAAAGTGGAGCAACACCGCAACCGTGGCCGGATGAGTGGGGGTGAAGACCGTGTTCCTGGGGACCTATGCGCCGAAGCTGGACGAGAAGGGACGCGTCATCCTTCCCGCCAAGTTCCGCGACGAGCTCTCCACCGGCGTCGTCGTCACCCGTGGCCAGGAGCACTGCATCTACGTCTTCTCCGCGCGGGAGTTCGAAGACCTGCACGACAAGATCCGTCAGGCCCCTGTCACGAGCAAGACGGCCAGGGACTATCTCCGCGTCTTCCTCTCCGGTGCGAGCGCCGAGACGCCCGACAAGCAGAACCGCGTCACCATCCCGGCGAACCTGCGGGCGTACGCGGGCCTCGAGCGCGACCTCACCGTCATCGGTGCAGGCAGTCGCGTCGAGATCTGGGACACCGAAGCCTGGGAGACCTACCTCACCGAGCAGGAAGCCACCTTCGCGAACACCACCGAGGAGGTGATCCCGGGACTCTTCTAGTTCCTGTTCCCCGACTCCCAGCCGGCACGCTGACACACTTCCCCGGTGTCAGACTCCGGATGGGGATCGGGGGACAGGAGCCCTCCCGGCACTCATGGAGATCAACCGCATCCACACCCCCGTCATGCTCGAGCGGTGCGTCGAACTGCTAGCTCCGGCGATCGGCTCACCCGGCGCCGTGCTCGTCGACGGCACTCTCGGCATGGCCGGCCACGCCGAGGCGTTCCTCCAGCGATTCCCGGAGCTGACGCTCGTCGGCCTGGACCGCGACCTCGACGCCCTCGGCATCGCCCGCGAGAGGCTGGCTCCCTTCGGCGACCGGGTGAAGCTCGTGCACACCGTCTACGACGGCTTCGTCGACGCACTCGACGGACTCGGCATCCCCGAGGTCGACGGCATCCTCTTCGACCTCGGCGTCTCGTCGCTGCAGCTCGATCGCGTCGAGCGCGGCTTCTCCTACTCCAAGGACGCGCCCCTCGACATGCGCATGGACGCGACCAGCGAGCTCACAGCCGAAGTCGTGCTGGCCACCTACTCCGAAGCGGACCTGCGGCGCATCTTCCACGAGTACGGCGAGGAGAAGCTCTCGGCCCGATACGCGAAGGCCATCGTCGCCGCGCGAGCGGATGCTCCGCTGGTGCGCTCGGCCGAGCTCGTGAAGATCATCACGGACGTGACCCCCGTCGCCGTGCAGAGGCAGGGGCACCCTGCCAAGCGCGTCTTCCAGGCCCTGCGCATCGAGGTGAACCAGGAGCTGGCCGTGCTCGAGCGGGCCATCCCGGCCGCGCTGTCGACCCTGCGCGTCGGTGGCCGGATCGCCGTGGAGTCGTACCAGTCCCTCGAGGACCGCATCGTCAAGCGCGCCCTGGCCGCAGCGTCGAGCTCGACGGCGCCTCCCGGCCTGCCGATCGAGCTGCCGGAGCACCGGGCCGAGTTCACGCTTCTGATCCGCGGAGCGGAACAGGCCAGCGCCGAGGAGAAGGCCATCAATCCCAGAGCCACGCCCGTGCGACTGCGCGCGGCAGAACGCGTCAGGAGCGCTGCATGAACGAGACGCTCGCGCGAGCGCCCCAGATGCCGGTGTGGGGATCGCTCGCCCAGTCGGCGCCCGTCGTCGAACCCCTGCCGGAACCGACCCCGAGCTGGCGTCCCTCGATCACCGTCGCTCCGACGCGTGATCAGCGTCGAGCCCGCCCGCGGCTGTTCTACGCGATCGTCGCTGTCAGCGGCGTCGCCGCCATCTTCATCGCGAAACTGCTGCTCAGCGTCGCCCTCTCGCAGGGCGCCTACGAGTCCGCGGCAGCCGAGTCGGAGCTGAAGCACCTGCAGCAGAACGCCCAGGCCGTCGGCGAAGACCTCGACAGGGTCAAGTCGCCGCAGTACCTCGCCGAGAACGCGGCAGCCCTCGGCATGGTGACCAATGCACATCCGGCCTACCTGCGTCTCTCCGACGGCGCCGTCCTCGGGCAGCCGCAGGCCGCCGACTCGGCGACCGGGGGAGCGGGCAATGCCGTTCCGAACTCCCTGCTGGCCGGCGTTCCCCTCGTGACGGACCCCGCGCCCGTCGCAGCCGAGCCTGTGGCCGAGCCCGCGAAGAAGACCGAGAAGTCGACGGATGCAGCAGCCACAGAGACCGCCGAAGCTGCGACTGCGGCTGGGGCGGGTGTCGGTCCGGCCGGCATCCCGACCCCTGTGACACACTGAGCCCGGCACCATCCGGGGGAGGGAACGAGACGTGAAATTCGGTCGATCCAGTAGGAGGCGCAGCCTCTTCGCGATGGTCGCCCTGCTCGCCCTGGTCTCGGTCTTCGTGGTGCGCCTCGTCGACATCCAGATCGTGCGCGCCGATGAGCTGAACGCCGCATCGCTGGCAGCGCGGTCGACCACCGAGGACATCCTGGGGGCCAGAGGATCCATCGTCGACGCCTCCGGAAAGGTGCTCGCCCAGTCGGTGATGCGCTACGACGTCGTCATCTCGCCGAAGAACGCCAAGCCGTTCGAACGCGAGGTCGACGGCACGGAATCCACGGTGTCGGTCGCGCAGGCTTCGGCCGAGCTCGGGCGGGCCCTCGGCATGTCGGGCGAGAGCGTTCAGGCGATCATCACAGACTCCCTGAAGGACGACCCCGAGAGCGACTACGCCTACGTGAAGAAGATGGTCGACCTCGCCACCTGGCAGGCGGTCGACGCCCTGGACATCCAGTGGGTCTACGGAGAGGGCCACCCGAGCCGCACCTATCCCGACGGCGCCGTCGCGGGCAACATCGTCGGCTTCGTCGGCGATGACGGCGAGGCCCTCGCCGGCGAGGAGGCCGCCGCAGACAAGTGCCTGGTCGGACGGAACGGCTCGACGAGCTACCAGACCGGTGTCGATGGCGTCGAGATCCCGGGCAGCACCACCGACTCCGTCGCAGCCAAGAACGGCGGAACACTCAAGCTCACGATCGACTCCGACCTGCAGTGGAACGTTCAGCAGTCGCTCGCGCAGCAGGCACAGGCCGTCGGCGCGGCCTGGGGAACCGCCGTCGTGCAGGAGGTCAAGACCGGAAAGCTGGTCGCCGTCGCCGACTACCCGTCCGTCGATCCGAACAACATCGATGCGACCGACGCCGAGGACCGCGGTTCGCGTGCCTTCACGGCCTCCTACGAGCCCGGCTCCACCTTCAAGGCGCTGACGGCCGCATCCGCGATAGACGCAGGCGTCGCCGATCCGCTCACGCAGGTCGTCGCTCCCTACAGGATCAACTTCCCGAACGGCGCCGACATCAACGACTCCGAGTACCACGGCGACGAGAACCTGACCCTCACGGGCGTTCTCATCGAATCGTCGAACACGGGAATGTCGCAGATCGGCGAGAAGCTCACCGACCAGCAGCGCTACGACTACTACAAGAAGTTCGGTCTCGGCACCGAGACCGAGGCCGACTTCCCCGCACAGGACCCCGGGAACCTGAACGGCACACCGGACAGCTGGGACCCCCAGACCAAGTACGCCACCATGTTCGGCCAGGGCCTCACGACGACCGCCGTGCAGATCGCGAGCGTCTACCAGACCATCGCGAACGGAGGCGTCAGGCTTCCCGTGCAGCTCGTCGAGGGCTGCACCCACGAGGACGGGACCGTCACCGGTGTCCCGTCGACGAAGGGCGAGCAGGTCGTCTCCCCGACGGCTGCGAAGCAGACCAGCGACATCCTCGAGATGGTGTACCAGCAGGGCTGGCTGGCCAGTGTCTGGAACATCCCGGGCTATCGCGTAGCCTCGAAGACCGGTACGGCGCAGATGCCCGACGGCAACGGCGGATACTCGCACGGCTACCTCGTGTCGGTGTCGGGCTTCGCCCCGGCCGACGATCCGCAGTACGTGGTTTCGGTAAGCTTGGCTGATCCTGTGAACATGAACACCTCGGGAGCTGCGGCGCCGATCTTCAAGCAGGTGATGAGCCAGGTGCTCAAGAAGTACCGGGTCGTCCCGACCGACACCGCAGCCACCCCATTGCCAGCCAACTGGTGACCCGAGCATCAATGAAATGAGAGTGAGCCACGTGACCGGATCGGCCCCCTCGGCGCTCCGGCCGTTGCACCCCGTTCCCCGTGCACTGTCGGGGCTCGTCGACGAGTTCGCCCTCGACGCCCGCGGTGACATCGACGGCATCGAACTGACCGGCGTCAGCCTGAGTTCGGCGACTGTTCAGCCGGGAGACCTCTATGTGGGAGTGCCGGGGCGCAACGCCCACGGTGCCAGGTTCTCGACCATTGCGCGCGAGGCGGGCGCCGTCGCCGTGCTCACCGACGAGGCCGGCGCCGCCGAGGCCGCGGCATCGGGCCTCCCCGTGCTCGTCACGCCGGACGCCAGGGCTGCCCTCGGCGCCGTGGCCGGCTGGATCCACCGCACCGAGGACAACCCGGCCACGCTCTTCGCCGTCACCGGAACCAACGGCAAGACCAGCGTCGTCTACCTGCTGTTCGCCGTGCTCACCCAGCTGGGCATCGAGGCCGGACTCACGTCGACGGCCGAGCGTCGTATCGGCAGCCTCGCCGTCACCAGCTCGCTCACCACCCCCGAGGCCACCGAGCTCCATGCCCTCCTCGCGCGGATGCGGGAGGCCGAGGTGCGCGCCGTCGGCATCGAGGTGTCGGCTCAGGCCCTGTCCCGGCACCGTGTGGACGGTCTCGTCTTCGATGTCGCGGGATTCACCAACCTCAGCCACGACCACCTCGACGACTACGCGGACTTCGAGGAGTACTTCTCCGCCAAGCTCGAGCTGTTCCAGCCCGATCGATCGCGCCGCGGAGTGGTCACTGTTGACACGGACTGGGGTCGACGCATCGCGGACTCCTCCCGCATTCCGGTCACCACGATCACCTCCGACCCCGACGTCGAGGCCGACTGGCGGGTCACGGTGACCCGTGAGACGTCCGAGAGCACCGAGTTCCGGCTCGAGGGTCCCGATGGGCGCAGCCTCACGACGAGCGTTCCGCTCCTCGGCTGGTACATGGCCGCCAACGCGGCCCTCGCCATCGCCATGCTGGTCGAGTCCGGATACGACCTCGACGCGATCGCCCACGCCCTGGAGCGCGACGGCGGAATCCTCGCGTACATCCCGGGGCGCGCCGAGCGCATCTCGGGGGAGCGCGGCCCTGTCGTCTACATCGACTACGGCCACAGCCCCGACGCCTTCCTCAACACCCTGGCGGCCATTCGCAAGACCACGGAGGGCAAGGTGGTCATGGTGTTCGGCGCCGACGGCGACCGCGACACGACGAAGCGGCACGACATGGGCGCCATCGCTGCCCGCGGAGCTGATGTCGTCGTCATCACGGACTTCCACCCGCGCTTCGAGGACCCGGCCGCCATCAGGGCGGCGCTGCTCGCCGGAGCACGGGATGCCGTCCCGGACGGGGAGTTCCTCGAGATCGCCGACCCGCGCTCCGCCTTCCGCGCGGCGCTCGCGCTGGCGGGAGACGGCGATGCCGTGCTCTACGCCGGTCCAGGCCACGAGGACTACCACGAGGTGGCCGGCGTCAAGGAACCATATTCGGCGCGTGATGACGCGCGACTCGCACTTCAGGAAGCTGGCTGGCTGTGATCGACATGACCCTCGCCGAGATCACTGCGGCGACAGGGGGAGAACTCCACCTCGACACGCAGACTGCATCCGGTGCCGAGACTGTCGTCTCGGGCGCATCCCACACCGATTCACGCGAGGTCGGTGCTGGCGACATCTTCTTCGCCAAGCGCGGCGAGGAGACCGACGGTCACCTGTTCGCCCCGGCCGCCGTCGAGAACGGCGCCGTGCTCCTGGTCGTCGAGCACGCCCTCGACCTGCCTGTGGCCCAGATCGTGGTCGCGGACACCGTCGATGCGCTCGGCGCCCTTGCAACCGAGGTGATCCGCCGCATCCGCGCCCTCGGAGAACTCAAGATCGTCGGCATCACGGGGTCGAACGGGAAGACGACGACCAAGAACCTGCTGCGGGCCATCCTCGAGCGGCAGGGTGCAACGATCGCCGCCCGCGCCTCGTTCAACAACGAGGTCGGCGCCCCCCTCACCATGCTCGAGGTCGCAGAGGACACCCGGTTCCTCGTCGCCGAGATGGGCGCGAGCGCCGTCGGCGAGATCACCCGCCTCGTGCGCATGGCCATGCCCGACGTCGGGGTCGTTCTCAAGGTGGGACTCGCCCACGCCGGCGGTTTCGGCGGCATCGAGGCGACGCAGCGTGCCAAGACCGAGATGGTGAGTGACCTTCCGGCCAGCGGTGTCGCCGTGCTGAACGCCGACGATCCCCGGGTCGCGGCGATGGCTGACGCCACGCAGGCCCGCGTGGTGTGGTTCGGACTCGGCCCGGCTGCGTCGGTTCGCGCCGACGACGTGTCGGTCAGCGCACGCGGCACCACCTTCACCCTGCACCTCGCCTCCGGCGCGTCGCGCTCGGTGCACTTCAGGGTGCTCGGGGAGCACCACGTCATGAACGCCCTGGCTGCCGCGGCGGTCGCCGAGGAGTGGGGCGTGGGCATCGACGACATCGTCGAGGGACTGGAGTCGGTCTCCATCGCGGAGCGCTGGCGCATGGAGGTGATGGGCGGTCGCGACGGAGTCACCGTCATCAACGACGCCTACAACGCCAGCCCCGACTCGATGTCGGCAGCCATCAAGACCCTCGCGCAGATCGCGGAGCCCGGGCAGCGCACCATCGCCGTCCTCGGCGAGATGAGCGAACTCGGCGAGTACTCCGGCGAGGAGCACGACCGCATCGGCCTGCTCGCCGTGCGCCTGAACGTCTCGCAGCTCGTCGTCGTCGGAGCCGCGGCCCGCCGCATGCACATCAGCACCATCAACGAGGGTTCCTGGGACGGGGAGTCCGCCTACGTCGAGACGGTGGATGAGGCCTTCGACCTGCTCGAGTCGAGCATCCGGCCCGGCGACCTGGTGCTGGTGAAATCGTCGAACTCGGCGGGTCTGCGCTTCCTGGGCGATCGACTGGGAGAATCGTTCTCGTGAAAGCTCTCCTGACCTCCGGCGTCCTCGCGCTCGCTTTCACGCTCTTCCTGACGCCGCTCTTCATCAAGCTGTTCCACAAGCTCGAGTGGGGCCAGTTCATCCGTGATGACGGCCCGAAGAGCCACCACTCCAAGCGTGGAACCGCCACGATGGGCGGCCTCGTCGTGATCGCCGGGGTGCTGTTCGGCTACTTCGGCGGCCTTCTGAGCGATGGCCAGAAGCCAACGGCATCCGGCCTCCTTGTGCTGTTCATGATGGTCGGACTCGGCATCGTCGGCTTCATCGACGACTTCCTGAAGACCCACAAGCAGCAGAGTCTCGGACTCGGCGGCTGGGCCAAGGTGGTCGGGCAGGTGATCGTGGCCGGAACCTTCGCCGTGCTCGCGCTGCAGTTCCCGAACAAGACCGGACTGACGCCGGCATCGACCAACATCTCGCTCATCCGCGACATCCAGTTCCTCGACTTCATGAAGCTCGGCACGATCGTCGGCATCGGCCTGTTCATCCTCTGGATCTGCGTGATCACCGTGGCGACGTCCAACGGCGTCAACGTGACAGACGGTCTCGACGGCCTCGCGACGGGTGCATCCATTGTGGCGATCGGCTCCTACGTCATCATCGGGTTCTGGCAGGCGCAGCAGCTGTGCAGCGCTGCGGGCATCGACCCCGACAACGTCTACAAGTGCTACGAGGTTCGTGATCCGTTCGACCTCGCCATCGTGGCTACGGCCATAGCCGGAGCCCTCGTCGGCTTCCTGTGGTGGAACACCTCGCCCGCGCAGATCTTCCTCGGCGACACGGGCTCGCTGGCACTCGGCGGCGCTCTCGCAGCCCTCGCCGTGCTCAGCCGCACCGAGCTGCTCGTCATCGTCATCGGAGGCCTGTTCGTCATCGAGGCCGGCTCGGTCATCGTGCAGCGCGCGTACTTCAAGGTCACCCACGGCAAGCGCATCTTCCTCATGAGCCCGATCCACCATCACTTCGAACTCAAGGGCTGGGCAGAGGTGACCGTCGTGGTGAGGTTCTGGATCGTCGCGGGACTGCTCGTGGCGGCCGGTGTCGGCTCGTTCTACCTCGAATGGCTCTCGCAGTGACGACGGATGCCGCAGGCCGACTCGACGCCCTCACCAGCTGGCACTCCGACTGGACGGGCCTGCGCGTCGGCGTCCTCGGGCTCGGCGCGACGGGCTTCGCCGTCGCCGACACCCTGGCCGAACTCGGATCCGATGTGCTCGTCGTCGCGGCGTCGGCCGACGAGCAGCGAGCCGGCCTCATCGACGTGATCGGCGCGCGTCTCGTCGTCGCCGACCTCTCGACGCCGCCGGCGGAACTCGTCGAGCACGCGCCCGATGTCATCATCGCCTCGCCGGGCTTCCACCCTGATCACCCCGTGCTGCTCTGGGCCGGCGAGAACCGCATCCCCGTGTGGGGAGACATCGAGCTGGCCTGGCGCCTGCGCGACAAGGTGGGCGAGCCGGCCGAGTGGATCCTGGTGACGGGAACGAACGGCAAGACCACCACGGTGCAGCTGACGGCGACGATGATCCACGCGGCAGGCAAGCGCGTCGCCCCATGCGGCAACATCGGCATCCCGGTGCTCGACGCCATCCGCGACCCGCAGGGCTGGGACGTGCTGGTGGTCGAGCTCTCGAGCTACCAGCTCCATCACCTCCGCCGCAGCGGCCCCGGCGCCCTCGTTCCGCACTCCGCGGTCTGTCTCAACATCGCCGACGACCACATCGACTGGCACGGCTCCTTCGACGCCTACCGTGACGCGAAATCGACCGTCTACGCCAACACCAAGGTCGCCTGCGTCTACAACAAGGCCGACGAGGCCACCCAGCGCATGGTCGAGGACGCCGAGGTGTCGGACGGTGCGCGCGCGATCGGCTTCGACCTCGGCATTCCGGGCCCCAGCGATTTCGGCGTCGTGGAGGGCATCCTGTGCGACAGGGCGTTCCTCGATGACAGGCGCAACAGCGCGATCGAGCTCACGACGGTGCCGGAACTCGTGGCCGCCGGTCTCGACGCACCGCACGTCGTCGCCAACATACTCGCCGCGAGCGCTCTCGCCCGGGCCTACGGAGTCGCTGCCGACGTGATCCACGACGCCCTCGCCGACTTCAGGCTGGATGCCCACCGCATCGCGACGGTCGCCGTGGCCCACGGCATCCGTTGGGTCGACGATTCCAAGGCGACGAACCCGCACGCCGCGGCGGCGTCGCTCACCGCGTACCCCTCTGTGGTGTGGATCGCGGGTGGACTGCTCAAGGGCGTCGACATCGACGATCTCGTGCGCAGCCATGTCTCGCGACTGCGTGGCGCGGTCGTCATCGGCGTCGATCGCAGCGAGCTGGTGGCGGCATTCGCACGACACGCCCCGGCCCTTCCAGTCGTGGAGGTCGTGGTCGATGACACTGGAGAGGTGATGCCCCGCGCAGTCAGACTGGCTGCCGAGGTGGCCGGAGCCGGAGACACCGTTCTCCTCGCACCGGCCGCGGCCTCGATGGATCAGTTCGCTGACTACGCGGAACGCGGGCATCTGTTCGCACAGGCAGTACGAGAGTTCTTGGGAGGTGAGGCGGATGACCAGTCCGCCTCGGACCGACCAGAAGCCTAGGCTCGCCCCTGTCGAGGCCGCGGTCTCCTCTGCCCGCATCTCGCTCGGCCGTGTCTTCCAGGCCGAGGGGTCGACGTACTTCCTGCTGCTCGGCACCACGCTCTTCCTCGTCGTGTTCGGCATCGTCATGGTTCTCTCCTCGTCGTCGGTCGGCTCGTACCTCGACAACGAGACTCCGTTCGGCGGAGCGTGGAAGCAGTTGCTGTTCGCCAGCCTCGGCATCCCGCTCATGCTCATAGCGAGCCGGATGCCGGCGATCTTCTGGCGGCGCGTGTCGTGGCCGGCGCTGCTGGTCGGCTGCGTGCTGCAGGTCATCGTCGTGGCCACGCCGCTCGGCATCGAGGTCGGCGGAAACACCAACTGGCTCGCTGTCGGCTCGTTCCAGTTCCAGCCGTCGGAGATCATCAAGGTGGCCCTCGTCATCTGGCTCGGCAACATCCTCTGGATGAAGCGCGACAGGCTCGACGACTGGAAGCAGACCCTCATCCCCGTCTTCCTCGTCGGAGGCGGTTCCACCGCCCTGGTCCTGCGCGGCGGCGACCTCGGCACCGTGATCGTGATGGGCTCGATCCTGTTCGGCGCCCTGTTCTTCGCCGGCGTCAAACTGCGCCACATCGCGATCCCGTTGGCCGTCGCGATCGTCGTCGCACTCTTCGTCGCCGTGTCGAGCGAGAACCGCATGAAGCGCATCGCCGCGTTCTTCAGCGAGTCCTGCGAGGGCAACGAACAGGGCTCGTGCTGGCAGACGAACAACGGCGACTACGCCCTCGCCAACGGCGGGATCTTCGGTGTCGGGCTCGGCAACTCCAAGGCGAAGTGGTCGTGGCTGCCCGCAGCGGACAACGACTTCATCTTCGCCGTCATCGGAGAGGAACTCGGCCTGATCGGCGCCATCGTCGTGCTCGCACTGTTCGTGCTCCTGGCCATCACCTTCCTCAGGATCATGCGCCAGGCGCCCGACCTGTTCTCCAGGGTCACCACGGGTTCCGTCATGGTCTGGATCATCGGCCAGGCCTGCATCAACATCGGCGTCGTGCTCGGTGTCATCCCCGTGCTCGGCGTTCCCCTTCCGCTCATCTCGGCCGGAGGAACGGCGCTGCTCACCACCCTCTTCGCCATCGGAATCGTGCTGTCCTTCGCTCGCGCCGGCTACAAGCCCCTCGTCGCTCCGGCCCGGCGGCCGGCGTGAAGCGCTATCTCCTCGCCGGCGGAGGCACCGCCGGCCACGTGAATCCGCTGCTGGCCGTCGCCGACACCATCACGGCAGCCGAGGATCCGAGTGAAGTGCTCGTGCTCGGCACGGCCGTCGGGCTAGAGGCGCGCCTCGTCCCGGCGCGGGGCTACGAACTCCTGACCATTCCGAAGGTGCCGTTCCCGCGGCGGCCGAACACCCAGGCCGTCACCTTCCCCCGACGCTTCCGCGCCACCATCGACGCCGTCGAGGCGATCATCCGCGAACGCTCGATCGACGTCGTGGTCGGCTTCGGCGGCTACGTCTCGACGCCGGCCTACCTCGCGGCGCGACGGGTCGGCATCGGCATCGCCATCCACGAGGCGAATGCGAAGCCCGGCCTCGCCAACCGCCTCGGTGCCCGCTACACGAAGCAGGTCGGTGTGGCGTTCGCCGGAACCCGCCTGCCGAACGCGCGCTTCGTCGGCATGCCGCTGCGGCCCGAGATCGAGCAGCTCGACCGTGAGGCGGCTCGGCCCGTCGCCGTCGCCTACTTCGGTCTGGACCCCGACCGTCCGACACTGCTCGTCACGGGCGGTTCGCTCGGCGCACGTCGCATCAACGGAACGATCCTCGAGTCAGCGGCATCCGTCGTCGAAGCGGGCTGGCAGGTGCTCCACATCACCGGGGACGCCGCCGAGATCACCGATCCCGGCATCGACGGCTACACGATCCTCCCGTACTGCGATCGCATGGACCTCGCCCTCGCCGCAGCCGACTTCGCCGTCTCGCGAGCGGGAGCCGCGACGGTGAGCGAGCTCTCGGCTCTGGGCATCCCCGCCGTCTACGTCCCCTATCCCGTCGGCAACGGCGAGCAGCGCTTCAACGCTGCGGGCGTCGTCGAGGCCGGGGGAGGCGTCCTCGTCGACGACGCCGCCTTCCTGCCCGCCTGGGTCACGAGCGAGCTCCTGCCCGTTCTCGAAGACGAGCCGGGCCGAGAGGCCATGGCGGATGCCGCAGCCTCCGTCGGCGTGCTCGACGGCTCGCGGCGGTTCGCGGCGCTGGTGGCCGAGGCGCTGCGGGGCGATCCGGGGAAATCCGGCGCGGACGCGTAACGTTGTCGGCAGCACCCCCGTTCCACAGACACGAGAAGAGCACCGCGCAGTGACGATCAAACCCGACCTCGGCATCACGATCCCCGACGAACTCGGAACCGTGCACTTCGTCGGGATCGGCGGCTCGGGCATGAGCGGCATCGCCCGACTCTTCCTCGGCGCTGGGCACACGGTCAGCGGCTCCGACGTGCGCGACTCCGCCAACGTGCAGGCGCTCCGCGACCTCGGCGCCACCGTGCACATCGGACACGACGCAGCCAACGTCGGCGACGCAGACACCCTGGTCGTCACCGGTGCGCTCTGGCAGGACAACCCCGAATACCAGCTCGCGCTCGAACGCGGGCTGCCGGTGCTCCACCGCTCCCAGGCCCTCGCCTGGCTCGTCTCGGGCCAGCGCCTCATCGCCGTCGCCGGTGCCCACGGCAAGACCACCTCGACCGGCATGATCGTGACCGGTCTGCTCGGGCTCGGAGAGGACCCGAGCTTCGTCAACGGCGGCGTCATCGACACACTGGGCGTGAGTTCGGCTCGCGGCGAAGGCGAACTCTTCGTCGTGGAGGCCGATGAGTCGGACGGCTCGTTCCTGCTCTACGACACCTCGATCGCCCTGATCACCAACGTCGACCCCGACCACCTCGATCACTACGGCTCACTCGAGGCGTTCCAGCAGGCGTTCGTCGACTTCGCCTCGGCAGCGAGCGAGACCGTCGTCATCTCCTCCGATGATCCAGGAGCCGTGCGTGTCGGCGCCGCCCTCACGGCCGCCAACGTCATCACGTTCGGTCAGGCCGCCGATGCCGACGTGCGCGTCTTCGACGTGACGACCGACGGGCCCGTCGCCTTCGCGCTGGCCTGGAAGGGCGAGGAGTACCGCGCCCAGCTGCGCATCCCGGGCGTGCACAACGCCATCAACGCCGCCGGCGCCTTCGCCGTGCTGGTGAGCGTCGGCCTGGACCCCGCTGCATCCCTCGCCGCGATCGCGGAGTTCGGCGGAACGGAACGCCGGTTCCAGCTGCATGGCACCGTGCGCGGTGTGAGCGTCTACGACGACTACGCCCACCACCCGACCGAGGTGGCCGCAGCGCTGTCAGCAGCCCGCACCGTCGTCGGCGACGGCAGGATCATCGCCGTGCACCAGCCCCACCTCTACAGTCGCACGCGCCTGTTCGCCCAGGAGTTCGCCGACGTGCTCGAACAGTACGCAGACGAGACCGTCGTGCTCGACGTCTACGGAGCCCGCGAGGACCCGGAGCCCGGCGTCACCGGCGCCCTCGTCAGCGAGCGCTTCGCCGACTCCTCGCACGTCGCGTTCGTCCCCGACTGGCAGGCCGCCGCCGACCACACGGCCGCCATGGCCCGCGAGGGCGATTTCGTGATCACGCTCGGATGCGGTGACGTCTACCGCATCGTCCCGCAACTGCTGGGCTCGCTCGAGGCCGAGCGCGAATGAGGCGGTCCGCCCGATGAAGCGGCCGCAGGGGTTCGAGCCGCCCCCGGCCGCGAAGCGACCCGCGCCGCCGAAGACCGACGCGCCGCAGCCGTCGACCACCCCGAGGATGTCGAGGACCTCGTCGTCCGCTGCAGCCGACACCGTGCTCCCACCGGTGCTCCTCTTCGACCGCGAGGCTGCCGAGGCGGCAGCGGCAGCGGAAGCCGCCGAAGCCGAGAGGCGCGCTGCCAGGAAGCGGCGGGGGTCGCGTGCGGCCGGCAGTGCATCCCAGGCTGCATCCGTCGACGATCCGGCTACGACGTCGTCCTCGCCTCCGGATCCCGAGTCGCACCGGCCGCAGGAGCCGACCCGCTCCGCGTGGGCGACCGCAGCGGGCATCCGCGCCGCCAAGCGCGACCGCAGGCGCTACGAGCGCGCAGAGGTGCGCCGCTTCACCGCCGCGTCGCGCCGGCGCCGACGCACCTGGCTCATCAGCGGGGGAGCCCTGCTCGCCATGGTGCTCGTCGTGGCGGGAACAGCCTTCTCGCCGATGATGGCGCTGCGGGTCGTCACGGTCGAGGGTGCGCAGAGGGTGGCGCCCACCCAGATCGTCACGGCGCTGAGCGACCAGCTCGGCACGCCCCTGCCGCTT
This sequence comes from Leifsonia sp. Root1293, assembly GCF_001425325.1. NCBI lineage: Bacteria > Bacillati > Actinomycetota > Actinomycetes > Micrococcales > Microbacteriaceae > Leifsonia > Leifsonia sp. Root1293. The sequence goes on from NZ_LMEH01000001.1 coordinate 547,015, forward strand.
CTCGATCTCGCAGCAGTGCGGGACAAGCTCTCCGACATGACCCTCATCCAGAGCTACTCGACCGAGAGTCACCCGCCGGACACGCTCGTCATCCGCATCGTGGAACGCGACCCGATCGGTGCTGCGCCCACGGACGCCGGTTTCGACCTGGTGGACTCAGCGGGCGTGGTGATCTCGTCCTCTCCCGATCGACCGGCGGGCTACCCCGTGCTCGACACGCCGACCCCGAAGGCGCTGGCAGCTGCAGGCGAGGTGGTTCGGGCGCTCCCGGCCGACCTGCGGGCCACCCTGGACAGCGTTCGGGCTGAGACCCGCGACGACGTCACGCTGCAGCTCGTCGGCGGCCCGGCCGTCGTCTGGGGGAGTGCCGACGACTCGGTCATCAAGGCTGCCGTGCTCGCCAGGCTGATGGCGGTGGCGCCGGGTGCGGCGAACTACGACGTCTCTTCGCCGTCGAGCCCCGTCTACAGCTGACGCCTGCCATCCGCCCGTTTCGGGATTCACGGCGCGACAGCGAGGCGACTTCGACTCATTTGTTCCGACACGCCCGCGCTTGTCTGACCCGCTTCGCCCGTGTCGACCTAACGTCAAATCAAGAAATGCATACCCAGCATAACTTTAAGCTTCCACTTGAGGTTTAGGGTTTTCAACCGGAGGCCGGACGTGTCAACAAACCAGAACTACCTCGCCGTCATCAAGGTCGTCGGAATCGGCGGCGGCGGTGTGAACGCCGTCAATCGAATGATCGAATTGGGCTTGCGCGGAGTCGAGTTCATCGCCATCAACACGGATGCCCAGGCACTGTTGATGAGCGACGCCGACGTCAAGCTCGACGTCGGACGCGACCTCACCCGCGGCCTCGGTGCCGGAGCCGACCCCGAGGTCGGCCGTCGTGCCGCCGAGGACCACGCCGAAGAGATCGAGGAGGCCCTCGCCGGGGCCGACATGGTCTTCGTCACCGCCGGAGAGGGCGGTGGAACCGGAACCGGCGGCGCACCCGTCGTCGCCCGCATCGCCAAGTCCATCGGAGCACTCACCATCGGTGTCGTCACGAAGCCGTTCGGCTTCGAGGGACGCCGCCGCCAGACCCAGGCCGAGCAGGGCGTCGCAAGCCTCAAGAACGAGGTCGACACCCTCATCGTCGTGCCCAACGACCGCCTGCTGGAGATCAGCGACCGCGGCATCAGCATGCTCGAGGCGTTCTCGACCGCCGACCAGGTGCTCCTCGCCGGTGTCCAGGGCATCACCGACCTCATCACCACCCCCGGCCTGATCAACCTCGACTTCGCCGACGTCAAGTCGGTCATGCAGGGCGCGGGTTCCGCCCTCATGGGCATCGGCTCCTCTCGGGGTGCCGACCGCGCCATCAAGGCGGCGGAGCTCGCCGTGGCCAGCCCGCTCCTCGAGGCGTCGATCGACGGCGCCCACGGTGTGCTGCTCTCCATCCAGGGTGGATCCAACCTCGGAATCTTCGAGATCAACGACGCAGCACGTCTGGTGCAGGAGGCCGTCCACCCCGAGGCCAACATCATCTTCGGTGCCGTCATCGACGACACCCTGGGCGATGAGGTGCGCGTGACGGTCATCGCGGCCGGCTTCGACGGCGGAGAGCCGCAGCCGATCGACGAGGCGGCACGCAAGGCGGGTCAGACCAAGGCCAGCCTGGGCGCCGCGGCCGCCGCCGTCGGCATCGCCGTGAGCCCGACCGCCGCCGACTCCCTCGACGGCGAGTTCGACATCGAGGAGCTCGTCGAGTCTCCCGTCTGGACCGCAGACTCCGGTGTCGTCGAGCAGGTCGTGGCAGACCCCGCCTTCGCCGACGACAGCGAGGACATCGACATCCCCGACTTCCTGAAATAGGAAGCGAGCGAGAAGACTCACGATGACGGATGCCACGCTCGCCGAACGCCTCGGCTCCCTGCGGCTCGCGGTCTCCGACGCCGCGGCGGAGGCCGGGCGATCCGTCGACGACATCACGACCATCGCCGTGACGAAGTTCCACCCGGCCGCACTCATCCGCGACCTGGTGGAACTCGGAGTGCACGACATCGCCGAGAACCGACACCAGGAGGCGAGGGAGAAGGCGGCCGAACTGTCGGGCCTGCCCATCCGCTGGCACTTCGTCGGACAGGTACAGGGCAAGAAGGCCAAGCAGGTGCGGGCCTACGCCGACGTCATCCACTCCGTCGACAGGTCGTCGCTCGTCGACGCCCTGTCGTCGGAGGAGTCGAGCATCGACTGCTTCGTGCAGGTGAACCTCACGGCGGATGAGTCCCGGGGCGGTGCGACTCCGGCCAGACTGCCCGGCCTCGTCGACGAGGTGCTCGCTGCGCCCGGTCTGCGCCTGCTCGGGCTCATGGCTGTCGCTCCCCTCGATGAGGACCCGCGACGCGCCTTCGCCCATGTGAGGGCGCTCTCCGAGCGCATCCAACGGCAGGCACCCCAGGCCACCGCGTTGTCGATGGGAATGTCCCAGGACTTCCGCGCCGCCATCCTTGAAGGGGCGACACACCTTCGAATCGGCACCATCATTACCGGGAATCGTCCTGACCCCCGGTTAATCTGAATCTGTAGTGATCACGCAACGGAGGTAGCGATGTCCAACCCGCTCAAGAAGACCATGGTCTATCTGGGTCTGGCCGATGAGGAGCTCGAATACGAGACTCCCGAGGCGGCACCTGCCGCGCCCGTCGCGGCGGCACCGGCGCCGGCACCCGCTCGCGGTGGCGCCCCGGTGACTCCTCTGCGCAAGTCCTCGACTCCGAAGGTGGTTGCACCCGTGGCATCCGAGATGAACGAGATCCTGACCGTGCACCCGCGCCAGTACCGCGACGCGCAGGTCATCGCCGAGAGCTTCCGCGAGGGCATCCCCGTGATCATCAACCTCTCGCAGATGTCCGACGGCGACGCCCGTCGCCTCATCGACTTCGCGAGCGGACTGTCCCAAGGCCTCTACGGCAAGATCGAGCGCGTGACGAACAAGGTCTTCCTGCTCTCACCGCAGCACGTCATGATCTCCGGTGAGAACGGTGCTGCGGAGTCCGACGTCGAAGCGTCGTTCTTCGCGCAGCCGTAACAGTACGTGGCGATCGTCTCGCTCCTCGCGAGCATCCTCTACTACCTGCTGCTGATCTACTTCTTCGTCATGTGGGCGCGCTTCGTGCTCGACCTGGTGAAGACCTTCAACCGCAGTTGGCGTCCGCGCGGTTTCGGCCTCGTGCTCGCCGAAGGCGTGTACACCGTGACGGAGCCGCCGATCCGCTTCTTCCGCCGCCTGCTGCCACCGCTCCGCGTCGGCGGCGTGGCGTTCGACTTCGGTTGGAGCCTGACGATGCTCATCGTCATCGTCCTCATGTGGGTCGTTCCGCTGTTCGCCTGAGCGATCGGGCGATCCCTCCACGTCGTCGGACGTCGGCGCGCCGTGCGAATCCCCAGCGGACTTTGCTAGCGTTAGTCGAACGTTTCCAAGACCAGTTCGATTCAAGTTCAAAGGGTGGCAGGCCATGGCGCTTACTCCGGAAGATGTTGTCAACAAGCGGTTCCAGCCGACGAAGTTCCGTGAGGGATACGACCAGGACGAGGTCGATGACTTCCTCGATGAGGTCGTCGTCGAGCTGCGCCGCCTGAACGGTGAGAACGAGGAGCTGCGCCAGCAGCTCGCCTCGGCCGGTTCGCGTGGCGACGAGGCCCCGGCCGCCGTCGCGCCCGTTCCCAGCTTCGCCGAGCCCGTGGCTGCCGTTCCGGCACCCGTCGCAGCCCCTGTGGCAGCGGCTCCTGTCGAGGACGAGCAGACCAGCACCACCAACCTCCTCCAGCTGGCTCGCCGCCTGCACGAGGAGCACGTGCGTGAGGGCATCGAGAAGCGCGACGCGCTCATCGCAGAGGGCCACGCCACCGCCGCACGTGTCGTCGCTGAGGCGGAGGCCAAGCAGCGTGCCCAGATCGGAGCGCTCGACGCCGAGCGTCAGGGCCTCGAGACCCGCATCGACGAGCTCCGCAACTTCGAGCGGGACTACCGCTCGAAGCTCAAGGGCTACATCGAGGGTCAGCTGCGCGAGCTCGACGCATCGGGCGGAGCATCGGCCGCACCCGCATCCGCTCCCGCCGGCCAGACCTTCGGTTCTCCGGTGAGTGCATCGGGCGACCAGCAGGCGCCGAGCTTCCAGGGCTTTGGCGCGTAGCGCCGGCACGAAGAAGAGGGTCAGCTCCACCACACTCGCACTTCTGGTCGGGGTCGCGCTCTGCGCGTTCGGCCTCGACCAGTTGAGCAAGTTCCTCGTCGTCAGCAACCTGACGGAGGGGGAGACGGTACCGGTTCTCGGTCCCGTGCTGCAGCTCCTGTTCGTGCGTAACTCCGGAGCAGCGTTCTCCCTCGCGAGCGGCATGACGTGGATCTTCACGATCATCGCCTCGCTCGTGATCGTGTTCATCATCTGGTTCGCCTCGCGCATCCGTTCGAAGGCGTGGGCCGTCGTGTTCGGCCTGCTTCTCGGCGGTGTGCTGGGCAACCTCACCGATCGCTTCCTCCGGGAACCCAGCTTCGGCATGGGGCACGTGATCGACTTCATCTCGACACCGTGGATCGTCCCGGCGATCTACAACGTGGCCGACATGGCCATCGTGTCGAGCATGGTCCTGTTCCTCATCCTCACCCTGCGCGGCATCGGCCTCGACGGGTCACGGCCGAGCAAGGATGCGGCGGACCCCGAAGCGGATGCCGCCGAGGCCGACGTGACCGCGACGGACTCCACCGCGAGTGCGACGTCCGCCGCCGAGGCGCCGACGACTCCCGTTGCCCCGCAGACGCCCACGTCGCCCGAGGGTCGCGACTGAGCATGGAGACGCGCTCCCTGCCCGTGCCCGACGGCCTGGACGGCACCCGTGTCGACGCCGCGATCGCCAAGCTCCTCGGCTTCTCCCGCACGTTCGCGGCCGAGGTCGCCGAGGCCGGCGGGGTGAGCGTCGACGGCCGCACCGTCGACAAGTCGGACCGGCTCCGGGGAGGCTCCTGGCTCGAGGTGAGCTGGGCGCCCAAGCAGGCTCTCGAGATCGTGCCGATTCCGGTGCCCGACCTCGGCATCGTCTACGACGACGATGACATCGTCGTGGTCGACAAGCCGGCTGGGGTCGCAGCGCATCCTTCGGTGGGGTGGGAGGGCCCGACCGTCGTCGGGGCTCTCGCCGCAGCCGGATTCCGCATCTCGACGTCTGGCGCTCCGGAGCGGGCCGGCGTCGTGCACCGCCTCGACGCCGGCACCAGTGGACTCATGGTGGTGGCCAAGAGCGAGAAGGCCTACACGGCACTGAAGCGTGCCTTCCACGACCGCGAGGTCGAGAAGATCTACCACGCGGTCGTGCAGGGCCATCCGGACCCCCTGCTCGGCACGATCGACGCGCCCATCGGGCGGCATCCGCGATCCGACTGGAAGTTCGCGGTGATCGCCGACGGCAAGCACTCCGTCACGCACTACGAGACCATCGAGGCGTTCCCGTACGCCTCCCTGCTCGAGATCCACCTGGAGACCGGCCGCACGCACCAGATCCGCGTGCACATGGCCGCCCAGCGGCATCCGTGCGTCGGCGATGCCATGTACGGCGCCGACCCGAAGCTGTCGGCCAAGCTCGGTCTCAGCAGGCAGTGGCTGCACGCGCGCCAGCTCAGCTTCGACCACCCGTCGAGTGGAGAATGGGTCACCTTCCAGTCGCCGTATGCCCCAGAACTGCAGCACGCCCTCGACGTTCTGCGCGGCGACTGACCGACACGCTGGCGACGCGCCGTGTCGCGCTCGAACTGGTCTTAAGCTGGACACTCACCACCCGCTCGTCCCCTCTCGTCAGGAGTGAATCTGCCCTCCAACGGTGACTCCTTCGTCCACCTGCACGTGCACAGCGAGTACTCGATGCTCGACGGCGCAGCACGCGTCAAGCCGCTCATCGAGGCCGCCGTCGAACAGGGCATGCCCGCCGTCGCCGTCACCGACCACGGCAACGTCTTCGGCGCCTTCGACTTCTGGCGCACGGCCACCGAGGCCGGCATCAAGCCGATCATCGGAACCGAGGCCTACGTCACGCCCGGCACGCACCGAAGCGATCGCACCAGGGTGCGCTGGGGCAACGGCGGCGAGGACGACGTGTCCGGAGCGGGCGCCTACACCCACATGACACTGCTGTCCGCCACGACCGAGGGCATGCACAACCTCTTCAGGCTCTCCAGCAAGGCGTCGATGGAGGGCTACTACTTCAAGCCGCGCATGGATCGCGAGATCCTCTCGGAGTACAGCAGCGGCCTCATCGCCACCACGGGGTGCGTGAGCGGCGAGGTGCAGACCCGCCTGCGGCTCGGGCAGTACGACGAGGCCGTCAAGGCCGCAGGCGACTTCCAGGACATGTTCGGCAAGGAGAACTACTTCGCCGAGATCATGGATCACGGCCTGCCGATCGAACGCCGCACCATGAACGACCTGCTCAGGCTCGCCAAGCAGCTCGACATGCCGCTCGTGGCCACCAACGACCTGCACTACACGCACGCCCACGACGCCACCAGCCACGCCGCCCTGCTGTGCGTGCAGTCGGGATCCACCCTCGACGACCCCAACCGCTTCAAGTTCGATGCCGACGAGTTCTACCTCAAGAGCGCCGACCAGATGCGGTCGTTGTTCCGCGACTACCCCGAGGCCTGCGACAACACGCTGCTCATCGCCGAGCGCTGCAATGTCGAGTTCGACACCAACGCGAACTACATGCCGCGCTTCCCGGTTCCCGAGGGCGAGACCGAGGACTCCTGGTTCACCAAGGAGGTCGACGCCGGACTGGCCGAGCGCTACCCGAACGGCATCCCCGACGACGTGCGCAGGCAGGCCGACTACGAGGTCGGCGTCATCCTGCAGATGGGCTTCCCCGGCTACTTCCTCGTCGTCGCCGACTTCATCAACTGGTCGAAGCGCAACGGCATCCGCGTCGGCCCAGGCCGTGGTTCGGGTGCAGGATCGATGGCCGCATACGCCATGAAGATCACCGACCTGGATCCGCTGCGTCACGGCCTCATCTTCGAGCGCTTCCTCAACCCCGACCGCGTGTCCATGCCCGACTTCGACGTCGACTTCGACGATCGTCGCCGCGGCGAGGTCATCAAGTACGTGACGGAGAAGTACGGCTCGGAGCGTGTCGCTCAGATCGTCACCTACGGAACGATCAAGGCCAAGCAGGCGCTCAAGGACTCCTCCCGTGTGCTCGGCTTCCCCTTCGGCATGGGCGACAAGCTCACGAAGGCGATGCCGCCGCCCGTCATGGGCAAGGACATCCCGCTCACCGGCATCTTCGACAAGGCGCATCCGCGCTACAAGGAGGCCAGCGACATCAGGGCCGTCGTGGAGACGGATGCCGATGCGCGCACGGTCTTCGACACGGCCCTCGGCATCGAGAACCTCAAGCGCCAGTGGGGCGTGCACGCCGCGGGCGTGATCATGTCGAGCGACCCGCTCATCGACATCATCCCGATCATGAAGCGCGAGCAGGACGGCCAGATCGTCACGCAGTTCGACTATCCGGCTGCGGAGTCGCTCGGGCTGATCAAGATGGACTTCCTGGGGCTGCGCAACCTCACGATCATCTCCGACGCCCTCGACAACATCGAGGCGAACCGCGGGCACAGGCTCGACCTCGAATCGCTCGAGCTCGACGACCAGCCCTCCTACGACCTGCTGGCCCGTGGCGACACCCTCGGTGTGTTCCAGCTCGACGGCGGCCCCATGCGCGGCCTCCTGCGACTGATGAAGCCGGACAACTTCGAGGACATCTCGGCCGTCCTGGCGCTCTACAGGCCGGGCCCGATGGGCGCGGACTCGCACACCAACTACGCACTGCGCAAGAACGGCCTCCAGCCGATCACGCCCATCCATCCCGAGCTGGCAGAGGCACTCGAAGACGTGCTCGGCGGCACCTACGGCCTCATCATCTACCAGGAGCAGGTGATGTCGATCGCCCAGAAGGTCGCCGGCTTCTCGCTGGGCCAGGCCGACATCCTGCGTCGCGCGATGGGCAAGAAGAAGAAGTCGGAGCTGGACAAGCAGTTCGAGGGCTTCTCGGCCGGAATGACGGCGAACGGATACTCCGCCGCCGCGATCAAGACCCTCTGGGACATCCTGCTGCCGTTCTCCGACTACGCCTTCAACAAGGCGCACTCGGCGGCCTACGGCGTGGTGTCGTACTGGACCGCGTATCTGAAGGCCCACTATCCGGCCGAGTACATGGCCGCGCTGCTCACCAGCGTCGGCGACTCGAAGGACAAGATGGCCATCTACCTGAACGAGTGCCGGCGCATGGGCATCAGGGTGCTCCCACCCGATGTGAACGAGTCGATCGGCTTCTTCGCCGCTGCCGGCGAGGACATCCGCTTCGGTCTCGGCGCGGTGCGCAACGTGGGTATGAACGTCGTCGACGGCATCCGTGCCGCCCGCGAGGAGAAGGGCCGCTTCGAGTCGTTCCACGACTACCTGCGCAAGGTGCCGATCCACGCCACCAACAAGCGCACCATCGAATCACTGATCAAGGCCGGCGCCTTCGACTCCCTCGGCAACACCCGCCGTTCGCTCGTCGAGATCCACGAGCAGGCGGTGGAGTCCGCCGTGAAGATCAAGCGCGACGAGGACAACGGCAACGTCGGATTCGACTTCGACAGCCTGTTCGAGGATGCCGGCGCCGCGCCGGTCTCCCACGTGCCGGATCGTCCGGAGTGGTCGAAGCGCGACAAGCTCGCCTTCGAGCGCGAGATGCTCGGCCTGTACGTGTCGGACCACCCACTGGCCGGTCTCGAGGTTCCGCTCGCGAAGCACGCCGATGTGGCGATCGCGGACCTCATGGCCAACGAGAACACCCAGGACGGCGAGACCGTCACCATCGCCGGCCTGGTCACGAGCGTGCAGCACCGCACGGCCAAGAACTCGGGCAATCAGTACGGCATGATCCAGGTCGAGGACTTCGGCGGTGAGATCACCGTGATGTTCATGGGCAAGGCCTACCAGGAGTTCGCCCCGGCGCTGGTCGGCGACTCCATCGTCGTGGTCAGGGGGCGCGTGAGCCTGCGGGACGACGGCATGAACCTGCACGCCTACAGCATCTTCAGCCCCGACCTCGGTCAGGGCGACATGGACGGCGCCCCCGTGGTCATCTCGGTGCCGGAGTCGCGAGCGACGACCGACATCATGCAGTCGCTGGGTGACGTGCTCATCAGGCACTCCGGAGAGACCGAGGTTCGACTGAAGCTCGTGAAGGGATCGACGGCCCGCGTGTTCGAGGTGCCGTATCCGGTGCGGGTGACGGCCGACCTCTACGGGGAGCTCAAGAGCCTGCTCGGCCCGAACTGTCTGGTGTAGCCGTCGCGAGCTCGATCGTGAACACGATCGGGCCGTCGCCCACCCGCTCCTGGCCGGTGAACCCCACGCGCGGATAGAACGCCAGACCTCCGGAGTTCCGGGGGTCGACGGCGAGGTGCAGCCCCGGGACCCCGGCCTCGCGCAGGGCGTCGAGCGCCTTCCCGATGAGCACCCGCCCGAGGCCCCGCCCCTGGAGCCGCGGATGCAGGTCGATGTGCAGGTGCGCCGGGTAGGGCAGGAGAACGTCGTCCGACATGCGCTCCGGCTCGTGGAAGAGTGCGACGAGGGAGTTGTCGGCATCCGTCGCCGCCGAGCCCAGCGGGTACTGGGTGCGCAGGGCGGGCCACCACTCGGCCTCCTCCCACGCCTCGAAGGCCCGGGTGTCCGGGGCCGCGAGCACGTATCCGCCGATGCCCTGCTCATCGGCGACGACGAATCCGAACTCCGGATGCCGCACGGCGTACGGGCCGGCGTAGACATGCCCGATCAGGTCGGGGTTCTCGTACACACCGCTTCCGTCCGCGCCGGCATCACCCGTCACCAGGCAGATGTCGTAGATGCCGGGCAGGTCGTGGGGGAGCGGATGGCGGATCTCGATCACGCGTCAACGTTAGCGGCGCGCTGCCGCGCGATGACGGAGGCTGAGCCCGACGCCGATCACCGCCACGGCCGCGATCACTCCAGCGGGGAGCAGGGTGGCTGCATCGGGCTGCACGATCGACTGGCCGCGCAATGCCTGCCAGGTCACGAGCGCCATCGCGGCACCGTAGACGGCGCCGCTCGTCCAGACCAGGCCCACTCGAACGCGCACGTCGGCGAGCACACTGATTCGACGCGCTGCGACCTCGATGAGCAGCAGCGCGAGGGGAAGCGCCTGCAGGGCGTGCATGCCGATGAAGTGCGGTATCCGCAGGTCGCCGTGCTCTGTGCTCCAGCCGAGCAGCAGCAGCCCGGCCCCGCCGTCGTCGGCTCCCACGGTGTGGGCGCCGATGATGCCCTGGTAGTTCTCGAGCTGTGCGGGCAGGGGCATCGTCATGAGGAAGCCCAGGCCCAGACCCACGAGGCAGAGCGCCGCTCCGAGCCTGATCGCCAGTGAGCGCGCCCGATCGGCCAGCGGTGTGAACCACAGCAGCACAGCCGCGACGAGGGTGGCGATCCAGAGCACGGCGATCGATGTGCCCATGACCGACCAGACGGCCCCGTCGAACGGGTCGGCCTGATTGAAATGGCTGCGGTGACCGCGCACGGTCTGCAGCACGATGAGCACGGTCTCGATCGCGAGAGTGCCGGCGATGACCGTGCCCGTCCACCAGGCGGTGCGCCGGAACCGGGTGAGCTGACCGATCAGCCACGCCCACGTCACGGCGTAGATCGCGATGGAGATGGCGAACTTCAGCGGCTTGGCCCACACAGGCGCACCGACGAGTTCGCGCTGGTCGACGAGCAGTCCGATCGTGGCCACGAGTCCGAGGGCGAGCATTCCGATGGCGAGCGCGATCAGTGGTCGATGCCAGCGAACCGGCGGCGGGAGCAGCAGCGGCGAGCGTGCCGCGGTGGTGGCCGTTCTGGTCGGAACCGTCGTGGACATGGTCGCCTCGTCTCTCGACCCGGTGGGTCTCGAGAGCACGCTAACGACGATCGACGGATGCCCGGCATCCGTTCGGCCCCCGGACAGTGCGGGGGCAAACCCCCGAACGGCGAGGGAGGCTCAGTCCGAGAGCACGTCACCTGGGGCGTGGTAGAACCGCTCGTGGTAGAGCAGCGGGGCGTCGATGGGACCGAGAGCGCCGGTCTCGATCTGAACGACGACGACGGCGCTGTTGTGCACGAGCACCCGCTCGATGATGCGCCCCTGCATCCAGGCCGTCACGTCGTCGAGCACGGGAAGGTCGTGCGGCCCCGGCGCCCAGTGGTGGCCCGAGAACCGCTCGGCCGCCGGCCCGGCCATGATCTGCGCGAGACCCCGGTTGCGGCGCCCGAGCATGTGGATGACGAGGCGGTCGGTCTCCGCGAGTGCCGGCCACGAGCTGGCGGAGCGTGCCATGTTGAAGGTCGCCAGCGGCGGAACGGCGGACAGGGAGGCGAGCGACGTGGCGGTGAAGCCGACGGGAGTTCCGGCGGAGTCGCGGGCCGTGATGACGGCGACGCCGGCGGCGTGACGGCGGAACGCCTGCTTGAACGAGAGCAGGTCCTCGGGCGTGGCAGCGTCTGAGAACGTGATGGAGCTGGAGGCGGGGGCTGACTCATTCATACGAATGTTTCAATCATCGTCCCGCCGGAGCTATTCCTGAAACGGCTCGTCATCCGGTGACGCGAAGGGACGCGTCGTCCGGCGCCGGCGACTCGTGCCGCACCCCCGGCCCGTAAACTCGAGGGTGTGATGCACACGATCGATCTCCGCGGCCGCACCCACACGTCTGCCGAACTGCTCGCGCTCGTGCCGCGGGCGGCCGTCGACGTCGCCGTCGCCAGCGAGGCGGCCTCGGCGCTCATCGATGAGGTGCGCTCAGGCGGGTCGGAGGCGCTGCTCGCCCAGGCCGACCGATTCGACGGAGGACGCCCGCCCGCCCTGCGCGTACCGGCATCCGAGATCGCCGAGGCCATCGCGAATCTCGACCCGGCGGTACGCCGAGCGCTCGAGGAGACGATCCGTCGCGTTCGTCTGGCGAGCTCCGCCCAGGTGCCGCAGAACACGGTCACTGAGATCGCGCCAGGAGCCAGAATCCGCCAGCGCTGGCAGCCCATCGCCCGGGTCGGCCTCTACGTGCCCGGCGGCAAGGCCGTCTATCCGTCGAGCGTGGTCATGAATGTCGTTCCGGCCCAGGTCGCGGGCGTCAGCTCGATCGCCCTCGTGTCACCGCCGCAGCGGGACCACGGCTCGCACGTGCACCCCGTGGTGCTCGCGGCCGCCGGGCTGCTGGGCATCGACGAGGTCTATGCCATGGGCGGAGCCGGAGCCATCGGCGCCCTCGCCTACGGGGTCGACGAGCTCGGCCTCGAGCCGGTGCAGCTCGTCACCGGACCGGGGAACGTGTACGTCGCCGCGGCGAAGCGACTGATCCGCGGCCAGGCCGGGATCGACTCCGAGGCCGGACCCACCGACATCCTCGTGATCGCGGATGCCGCAGCCGACGCCAGGCTCGTCGCCGCCGACCTGATCAGCCAGGCCGAGCACGACGAACTCGCCGCCGCCGTCCTGGTCACGGATTCGGCCGAGTTCGCCGATGCCGTCGTCGTCGAGGTCGAGCGCCAGGTCGCTCTCACGACCCACCGCGATCGCGTCACAGCCGCATTGACGGGGGAGCAGTCCGCCGTCGTGCTCGTCGACGACCTCCGGGCCGCGGCCGCCTTCAGCAACGCCTTCGGACCAGAGCACCTCGAGATCCAGACGACGGATGCGGAGGCCGTGCTGGCCGACATCCAGAACGCCGGCGCCATCTTCCTCGGCCCGAACTCCCCGGTGAGCCTCGGCGACTACGCAGCTGGCTCCAACCATGTGCTGCCGACCGGCGGCCAGGCACGCTTCGCGGCCGGACTGAATGCAGCGACGTTCCTGCGGTCGCAGCAGGTCGTCGAGTACAGCCGGAAGGGTCTCGCAGAGGTCGCTGAGACGATCGCCGCGTTGTCGGCGACCGAGGCGCTGCCCGCCCACGGCGACGCCGTCGTGGCGCGGTTCAGCTAGGTCGGACCACGTCGGCCGACGCCGGCGATGCGGCATCCGTGACCGGAGAAACCGCCGGTGCTACCGTGGAACCATGACCCCGCAGGAGCTCGAGAACCTCGCTCACCTGCGCCGTGCCCGTGACCTGATCGACCGCGACTACGCCCAGCCTCTCGACGTGCCGACGATGGCGGCGAAGGCCCTCATGTCACCCGCCCACTTCTCGCGCAGCTTCAGAGCCGCGTACGGCGAGACCCCGTACAGCCATCTGATGACACGCAGGATCGAGCGCGCCATGGCGTTGCTGCGAGCCGGCTCCAGCGTGACGGATGCCTGCATGGCCGTCGGATGTACATCCCTCGGGTCGTTCAGCTCGCGCTTCCTCGAGATCGTGGGCGAGACGCCGTCGGCCTACCGCAGCCGCGGCCACGACGCCGTCGAGGCGATGCCGGCGTGCATCGCGAAGGTGTACACGCGCCCGATGCGCAAGCCGGCTGCTGCTTCCGGGGAGGACGACGCAGAAGTCGCATCGAGCAGGATCGGAGAAGCCGCCGCATCCAGTGCGGCGTAGCGTCGGCCTCATGACCATCGCACTCCAGTTCACCAACATCACCGTCAACGACGTCGACGAGTCGCTGCCCTTCTACCGTGACGCCCTGGGCCTCGAGGTGCAGAACGACGTCGCCTCGGGCGACTACCGCTGGGTCACCCTCGGCAGCGCTGCCCAACCGGGTCTGGGCATCGTGCTGTCGGTGCCTCACGCCGGACGATCCAAGGCAGACGGCGACGCGATGCAGGAGCTCCTGACCAAGGGCGTGCTCCCGCTGCTCGTCTTCGCCTCCGACGACGTCGATGCCACCTTCGAGACGGTGCGAGCCTCGGGCGCCGAGGTGCTGCAGGAACCGATCGACCAGGGTTGGGGGGCGCGCGACTGCGCCTTCCGGGACCCGTCCGGCAACACCGTGCGCATCTCGCAGGCTCCTCCGGCCTGACGGCAACGCCGACTCGTCGGTCACCGCCGTCGTCCGGCGGAGCACGCGTGCGCGCCTCCTCAGCGGCATCCGGAACCGGCCCGCCCGTTCGCTAGGCTGGAGCCACGATGTTCTGCCCTTTCTGCCGTCACCCAGACTCACGAGTCATCGACTCCCGCACCAGCGATGACGGCCTCAGCATCCGTCGTCGCCGTCAGTGCCCGGAGTGCGGGCGCCGCTTCTCCACGACGGAGACCGCGAGCCTCTCGGTGATCAAGCGCAGCGGCGTCGTCGAGCCCTTCAGCCGCGAGAAGGTGGTCAGCGGCGTGCGCAAGGCGTGTCAGGGGCGCCCCGTGACGGATTCCGATCTCGCGGTGCTGGCGCAGAAGGTCGAGGAGACCATCCGCTCGACGGGCGCGTCGCAACTCGACGCGAACGACATCGGCCTCGCCATCCTCCCCCCGCTGCGCGAACTCGACGAGGTGGCGTACCTCCGATTCGCCAGTGTCTACCAGGCCTTCGAGTCGCTCGACGACTTCGAGACGGCCATCGAGCAGCTCCGCGACGAGCACGGCCGCCTTCCGGCCCGCCCGCAGGAGTAGGCGCCCGTGTACGCGTTCATCTTCCGTACCTTCTTCGCGCGCATGGACCCTGAGCGTGCCCACCATCTGGGCTTCGTGGTCATCCGGATGCTGGGCTGGCCGGTCATCGGGCCTCTCGTCGCCCGCTTCACGCGGTCACCGAGACCGCAGCCGGTGCGCGCGCTCGGTCTGACGTTCCCGACGCCGTTCGGCGTTGCCGCCGGGTTCGACAAGAATGCGCACGCCGTGATCGGCCTCGGCCGCCTCGGTTTCGGCCACATCGAGGTCGGCACCATCACCGCCCACGCGCAGCCGGGCAACGACAGGCCGCGCCTGTTCAGGCTCGTTCCCGATCGTGCCGTCATCAACCGCATGGGCTTCAACAACGCCGGCGCCGATGTCGCCCGAGCTCGACTCCTCGCCCTGCGCCGCAGGCGCAACCGGCCGGTCATCGGCGTGAACATCGGCAAGAGCCGCATCACCCCGGTCGAGGAGGCCACCGAGGACTACCTCGCCTCCACCCGGCTGCTCGCCCCGCTGGCCGACTACCTCGTGGTCAACGTGTCGTCCCCCAACACACCGGGGCTGCGCGGCCTGCAGGAGCTCGAGCTGCTGACGCCGCTGCTCACCGCGGTGAAGGCGGCGGCCGGAGCGACTCCGCTCCTGGTCAAGATCGCCCCGGATCTCGAGGACGACGCCATCGACCGCATCGCAGGTCTCGTCGTGGAGCTCGGTCTCGACGGCATCATCGCCACGAACACGACGATCTCCCGTGAGGGCCTGGCCACACCGGCATCGGTCGTCGAGGCTGCCGGCGCGGGCGGCCTCTCCGGAGCACCGCTCGCTGCCCGGTCGCTGGCTGTGCTCCGCCGCATCCGTGCTGTGGTACCCGACTCGCTGTGCGTCATCTCCGTCGGCGGCATCGACACGGCGGCGGATGTCGCCGACCGCCTCGCGGCAGGCGCCACCCTCGTGCAGGGCTACACCGCCTTCCTCTACCGCGGCCCCCTCTGGGCGCGGCAGATCAACCGCGGACTGGCCGAGCTGCCGCGGTAGCCGCGCACGGCGCTAGCCGCGCACGGCGCCGGCCGGCGGCCGCCCGCGCCTCCGTGGTGTACGAGTCAGCGGATTCGAGCGCTGCACAGGGTCGAATCGGCCGGTTCCAGGCCGCATCCGCCCTCGACTCCGCTGACTCGTACGGGGCCATAGCCACCCGCGTCGCCTCGACGTGCCTCAACACACTCGCGCCCACTTCATGAGAAAGCGGCCGCATCGCTTGACGCGGGAGCGGCTGCGGAGGACCGTGTTGTGCAGCTGCGGTGGCGAAGGAGCATGCAGCGGTGTTCTGACTCGTCTGGAGCGGCTGATCCAACGCCGGTCCTTCGAGTTACGCATGCGGCCGGTCCTGACAGATGTCGACCGGAGGAAACTCTCATGAGAATCAGAAGAACGCTGCTCTCGGGTGCCGCTGCCGCGGTGCTCGTCCTCACGTCGTTGCTCGCCCCGTCCGCGGCGAACGCGACGACTGACGCCGGGGGCGGGGGCGGGGGCGGGCACGGCGGCGGACCCACCGAGTCCGTACTCGTGTCCGGGCTGCAGGGCGCCAGCGGGAGCACCATCGGGCCGGACGGTGCGCTGTACGTCACCGAGGGTGCGATCGGCCAGGTGACCCGGATCGATCCGCGCACGGGCGCGACGTCCCCGCTGGTGACAGGGCTGCCGCCCGCGATCATCGGCATCGGCGGTGCCATCGACGTGGCCTTCATCGGCCGCACGGCCTACGTCCTCGTGACGATGGTGGGCGATGACGTGCCCGGTGCCACCACGAACGACACCGTCGGCATCTACAGGGTCGACGGGCCGAACAGCTTCACCGTGATCGCCGACATCGGTGCGTGGTCGATCGAGAATCCGCCCCCAGCCGACTTCGACATCTTCATCGCCCGGGGAGTGCAGTACGCGATGCAGCCGTCCCGTGGCGGCTTTCTCGTGACCGACGGGCACCACAACCGCGTGCTCACGGTGTCGCTGTCCGGGGCCATCAGTCAGCTCGTGCAGTTCGGCAACATCGTTCCGACCGGCCTGGACACCCGTGGCTCAGTCGTGTACCTGGCCGAGGCCGGGCCGGTTCCGCATGACGCCTCCACCGGAAAGGTCGTCTCGTTCGGCCGATGGAACCCCCGGCCCCGCGACGTCGCATCCGGATACAGCCTCCTCGTCGACGTGGAGTTCGGCCGCTGCGGACTCTACGCGCTCTCCCAGGGTGACGCGCCGGGTGAGGTTCCCGCGGGATCGCCCGCCCTGCCCGACAGTGGTGAACTGCTGAAGGTCGACCGCACAGGAACGTTCTCCGTCGTGGCAGACGGCCTCGACCTGCCGACCTCCGTCGACTTCAGGGGCGACACCGCCTACGTGGTCACGCTCGGCGGCGAGGTGGTGAAGATCACCGGCATCGCCAGTGCCGGGCAGCACCACCGTGGAGCCGGATGCGGACACGGCGGACACTGACCCGGCTCAGAACAGAGCGTGGATCCCGGTCGCCACAGCGTAGATCGTGACGCCGGCCAACGCTCCCACCACGGTGCCGTTGATGCGGATGAACTGCAGGTCCTTGCCGACCTGCAGTTCGATCTTCTCGGTCGTCTCGCGGGCATCCCAGCGCTCGACCGTCTCGCTGATCACGGCGGCGAGGTCGTGCCTGTAGTTGAGCACGACGTAGGTGGCGGCATCCGCGATCCAAGCGTCGACCTTGCCCGCGAGCACGCGATCCTTCGCGAGCCGCTGACCCACCTCCACGAGGGCGGCATCCGCCCCAACCCGCAACTCGCTCTGCGGGTCGGCGAGCGAATCGGCGAGGCTCACCTTCACGGAGCTCCACAGCTCGTCGGCGAACTCGCGCAGCCTGGGGGACTCGAGGAAGTCGGCCTTGATCCCCTCGACGCGCTCGATCATCTCGGGGTCGTGCTGCAGTCTGTCGGTGACGCCGGCGAGATACCGATCGATCGAGAGTCGCAACGGATGCTGCGGATCCTCGCGCACCGACTGCAGCAGCTTCAGCACCTCGCGGTGCGCGCGGTCGTCGACGATGCCGCTGACGAACCCCGGCACCCAGCGGGGGAGACGCTCCGAGACGACGTCTCCCAGAGCATCCGGGTGCGCCACCAGCCACGTCTCGGTGGCGTCGAGCACGGCGTCGACGGCAGCCCGCTGCTGATCGGCCGCCACGAGCTGCGACCCGACCCTGCCGAGGGACGGCGCCCACTCGGGTTCGAACAGGTGGCGACGGGCGAGCCGCTCGATCACGTCGCGCACGTCATCGTCGCTGAGCAGCCTCAGCATGCCCTGCGCCGCCACGGCGCCCTCGGCACCGACGCGGGCGGCGTTCCTCGGATCGGCGAGCCAGGTCCCCACCTTGTCGGCGACGCTGAAGGTGGCGAGCTTGCCGCGGACGACCTCCTCCGACAGGAAGTTCTCCTCCACGAACTCTCCGAGGCTCGCCCCGATCTCGTCCTTGCGGGTCGGGATGATCGCCGTGTGCGGGATCTTCAGGCCGAACGGATGCCGGAACAGGGCGGTCACGGCGAACCAGTCGGCGATGGCGCCCACCATCGCACCCTCGGCGGCGGCGCGCACGTACCCGAGCCACGGGTAGGCGTCCTGCAGGGAGAACGACACGGCGAAGACGACGGCGGCGAGCACGAGGAGTCCGGCCGCGATGCGCTTCATCTGGCGGAGCGCGACCAGCCTGTCGGCATCCGCCTCGCTCAGGATCCGCGGTGATGCCGCTGATGCCGGTGCAGCCGCTGCAGCCGGTGATGTCGGTCCGGCCGGCACCGCCGTGCGCGGATCTGCCTGCTGAGTCATCGAGCCCCCTTCCGCTGTGAGTGTCGCTCCCTCCACCGTATGCCTCGTGGAGCCCGCACCCGCCGGTGATCAGGCCTCAGTTGTCGGCTCCGATGGGCGGAAGGTGCTCGCTGCGGTGGATCTCGTACGTCACGGCGTTCCCGGGGGAGTCCGGGTCGTCGGTGATCGGCTTGTCCGACATGAAGAGTCGGATGGCATGGGCCAGTTCGCCCGGGTGGCTGAAGTTGATCGCGTGGGCGGCGCCCTCGATGACGACGAGGAGCAGATGGTTGTCGGTGCGCACTGCGATGTCGTGCACCCGCTGCGGACCCGGCATGAGGGGGTCGCGGGTGCCGATGACGACGAGAGTGGGGATCTTGAGGGCCAGCAGCCTGTCGAGCGTCGGGTACTGGGTGAGCGCTCGGAACATCCTGACGGTGCTCGGAACTCCGAACCGCAGGTAGTCGGGGGTGGCGACGCCGACCATCCGCGTCGGCTCCCGGCCGCCGTCGCGAGCGAGTTGACCTACCGCGCGCCTGAGGGGTTGATTGTGGATGCCGCCGGCGGGGGAGACCAGAACGGCCCGCTCGAGGCGTTCCGGATAGTGGTGGGCGAACTCCAGGATCACCGGGCATCCCATGGAGTTGCCCACCAGGCTCACCTTCTCGACGCCACGATCGTCGAGAAAGCGCGCGGCCGCGTGCGCCAGGTCGGGCACGTCGAGAGTCCTCGGTGCCTTCCCGCTGCGGCCGAATCCCGGCAGGTCGGGAACGAGGGTGTGGAACTCGTCACTGAGCAGTGCGGCCGTCGGCAGGAGATAACGGCCGGACAACCCGAAGCCGTGCAAGTGCATCATCACCGGGGCACCAGGGGGCGCCTCGGGCGATTCCCTGTAGAAGAGGTCAATGCCGTCTACGGTGGTCCAGCGTTCAGCGAGGCTCGACGCCGGTCGGCGCGGAGTGCGACGCGCGCGACGGCGCTCCTCAGCGGACTCTCCGGACTTCTTCGGTTCCTTCATCGGCAACCCCCTGTCCATCAGGTGATTCTCGGCATCATCCGTGTCGGCGACGCGCTTTCCCCCACGGTAGGCCCAGAAGCGGTCGCCGCGCATCCGCCACTCCTGTCGGCCGGTTCGAGGGGCGACGACCGCGGCATCCTGTCGACCGCGGTCATGATTCAGGCGCCGACGGGCTGATGGGCGTGTACGAGGCGAGTGAACGCCTGTAGCCGCGGTATCCCAACATCAGCCAGACGACGACGGAGAGCACGACCAGCACGGCACCGACGACGATCGCCAACCCGTATAGGCCGGTGAGCGCTGCGATCAGGCCGCCGACGAACATGCCGAGCACGGCCGAGTTCACGACGATGATGAAGACCATCGAACTCCCGGCGACCTGGGTGGAGCCGCGCGGCCGGAGGAACGAATAGGTGCGTTGCATCCCGACCTCGTCGTCATGGGCCGATGCGAAGAAGTACCGCTCCACCCCGGGGTCGATGTCCACGTACGCGGCACGCAGCCGGTTCATCGCGATGACGAACATCATGTCCTCGTCGGCGACGTTGATCACGCGGACCTGGGTCAGGATGCCGATCACGTACAACAGGCCCAGGATGCCCAGCGCCGACGGGGCGAACGGCCCGCTGTACTTCGTGGCCTGGCCGAGGAGGCTGACACTCACCAATGCAGCGGAGACGAGAGTGAGGAAGATCGCGATGCGTGTGAGCACCTCGGCCTGCGACGTGCTCCGCGACGCCAGGAGTCCCCAGTGCTCCGTGGCGAGGATCTGCGCGCGGACGCCGGGCGGAACCGGCGGCGGTTCCGCGGAGGTCGGCGATGCCGCATCCGTCATGGGTCACATTGTGCTCCCGTGATGCGTGTGCCCGCCAGAGGCCGTGCGCGGCCGGCGACTGCTCGGCGCGGTGCAGCCCCTGCAACGACGAAGGCCCGGCCACTCGCGGAGTGTCCGGGCCTCGTTGTGGAGGGGATGACGGGAATCGAACCCGCGTGATCAGTTTGGAAGACTGAGGCTCTACCATTGAGCTACATCCCCGTGGCCTTCGTGAAAAGGCAACTCGACCATCGTAATACAGACTGGCGCGTGCTCCGTGCACGTGGGGTGCGATGCCCGGCTGCGGATCGGACGGAACGCACGGATGCCGTGCAGTAGACTTTCCGAGGTTCCCCGCTATCGCGTGCCTTGGCGCGTGCCTCGCGATGGATCGAGAACGAGTTGAGCGGATGACTCGGGGCGTAGCTCAGCTTGGTAGAGCGCCCGGTTTGGGACCGGGAGGTCGCAGGTTCGAATCCTGTCGCCCCGACCACCGCATCGACACACCCCCTCATCTACAGGAGATCTTCCCCCATGCCGAACACCTCGGTTGAGAAGCTCAGCCCGACTCGCGCGAAGCTCACCATCTCGGTGACGCCCGAGGAGCTGAAGCCCAGCATCACCCACGCGTACAGCCACATCGCCGAGGAGATCAACATCCCCGGCTTCCGCAAGGGCAAGGTTCCGCCCCCCATCATCGACCAGCGCGTCGGCAAGCTCGCCGTTCTCGAGCACGCCGTCAACGAGGGCCTCGACGGCTTCTTCCGCGCCGCCGTCGCCGAGCACGACCTGCGCACCCTCGGCCGTCCGTCCGCCGACATCGTCGAGTGGCCCAGCGACAAGGACTTCTCGGGCGACCTGCTCGTGCACATCGAGGTCGATGTGCGTCCCGAGATCGACCTTCCCGACTACAACGGTATCGAGCTGACGGTCGACGCCGTCGAGGTCGGCGACGAGGAGATCCAGAAGGAGCTCGACACCCTGCGCAGCCGCTTCGGCACCCTGAGCACCGTCGACCGCCCCGCCACGAGCGGCGACTTCGTCACCATCGACCTGATCGCCACGATCGACGGCGCCGAGGTCGACACGGCCAGCGGCATCTCCTACGAGCTCGGCTCCGGCGACCTCATCGAGGGCATCGACGAGGCGCTCGAGTCACTGACCGCCGGCGAGGCGACGACCTTCGAGTCGAAGCTGCTCGGTGGCGACCACGAGGGCGAGACCGCTGAGATCGCCGTCACCGTCGTGGCCGTCAAGGAGCGCGAGCTCCCCGAGGCCGACGACGACTTCGCTCAGATCGCCAGCGAGTTCGACACCCTCGACGAGCTGAAGGCCAGCCTCGCCGAGCAGGCCGGCCGCTCCAAGACGTTCGAGCAGGGCGGCCAGGCCCGCGACCTCCTCATCGAGAAGCTCACCGAGCTGGTCGAGGTTCCGGTTCCCGCCGGTCTCATCGAGGACGAGGTGCACCGCCACCTCGAGAACGAGAACCGTCTCGAGGACGACGAGCACCGCGCCGAGGTCGCCATCTCCAGCGAGAAGACCTTCCGCACGCAGATCCTGCTCGACGCCATCGCCGAGGCCGAAGAGGTCAAGGTCAGCCAGGACGAGCTCTCGCAGTACCTCATCCAGGGCGCGGCCCAGTACGGCATGGACCCCAACGAGTTCGTCCAGGCACTGAGCAGCAACGGTCAGATTCCCGCCATGGTCGGAGAGGTCGCCCGCAACAAGGCCCTCGCCCTCGTGCTCGGCAAGGCCGTCGTCACGGACACCAACGGTGCAGCCGTCGACCTGTCCGACTTCGTCGTCACCGAGGAGGACGAGGACGAGGCCGAGGCCGATGTCGTCGCCGAGGCTGAAGAGGTCGTCGAGGACGCCGAGGCGGCCGACGCCATCATCGAGGCCGAGGAGAAGCCGAAGAAGAAGGCCCCCGCCAAGAAGAAGGCGGCTGCCAAGGCCGACGCCGAGTAGTCAGCAGTTCCATTTCGAGAGGGTCGATCGCTTCTTGCGATCGGCCCTTTCGCGTATCCGAGGGAGAACGGATGCAGCACGCCATGCACTCCGACGACTGGGACGCCCGCATCGACGCTGTCTGGGCAGCTGCCGACGAGCTCGGTGACGACGCCGTCATCCAGCGCATCGACGCGCTCGCGGCCGAACGCGGGGGTGACGACGCCCGCTCCGCGTTCGAGATGGCCGGCGCCCGCGACTCGGCCGGGCTCGAAGCCGATGCAGCCCTGCTGTACCGCCGGGCCATCGCCCTCGGCCTCGACGAGGTGCATCGTCCGCAGGCCGTCATCCAGCTCGCCAGCACCCTCCGGAATCTCGGAGAGGTGGAGGAGAGCATCCGGATGCTGGAGACCGAGCGCACCGAGCACCCGGAGTCCCCGCTCGACGATGCGGCCGCGGCGTTCCTCGCGCTCGCCCTCGCGACTGCCGGGAACGCGGAGAGGGCGGCATCCGTGGCTCTCAGCGCGCTCGCACCTCACCTTCAGCTCTATACGCGCTCGGTGCGCGCCTACGCGGCCGAGTTGGCACTCTGACCCCGACTCTGCTCACGGCGAACATGGCCCGGTTCCGATGATCGGCTCGGTTAGATTCGTCTTACGCGATAACTGAAGGAGCGACACAATGGCCGAACCGACACTGGGACCCAGTGTTTTTGACCGCCTGCTGAAGGACCGCATCATCTGGCTCGGTTCCGAGGTGCGCGACGAGAACGCCAACGAGATCGCGGCGAAGCTTCTGCTCCTCGCCGCCGAGGACTCGAAGCGGGACATCTACCTCTACATCAACTCTCCCGGCGGCTCGATCACGGCAGGCATGGCGATCTACGACACCATGCAGTTCGTTCCCAACGACATCGTCACCGTCGGTATCGGAATGGCGGCCTCGATGGGCCAGCTGCTCCTGACCGCAGGCACGAAGGGCAAGCGCTACATCACCCCGAACGCCCGCGTGCTCCTCCACCAGCCGCACGGTGGCTTCGGTGGAACTGCGAGCGACATCCAGACCCAGGCCCAGCTCATCCTCGACATGAAGCGCCGCCTCGCCGAGATCACGGCGGCTCAGACGGGTAAGACCGTCGAGCAGGTCAACGAAGACGGTGACCGCGACCGCTGGTTCAACGCGCAGCAGGCACTCGAGTACGGCTTCGTGGACCACATCCGCGAATCGGCGCTCGACGTGTTCGGCGGCGGCGGCACGGACGCCAAGTAGAGCACCGAAGAGAGACAAGGACTTAGACATGACCATCCCCAGCTTCGGTGGATCCGCAACGAGCTCGATGGGCGGCAGCGCACTGCACCAGCCGTCCTCGCGCTACATCCTTCCCACGTTCGAGGAGCGCACGGCCTACGGCTACAAGCGCCAGGACCCCTACGCCAAGCTCTTCGAGGACCGCGTGATCTTCCTCGGCGTGCAGGTCGACGACGCGTCGGCCGACGACATCATGGCGCAGCTGCTCGTGCTCGAGAGCATGGACCCCGACCGCGACATCATGATGTACATCAACTCGCCCGGTGGCTCGTTCACTGCCATGACGGCGATCTACGACACGATGCAGTACATCCGTCCGCAGATCCAGACCGTCGTGCTCGGCCAGGCGGCGTCGGCTGCAGCTGTGCTCGCCGCTGCAGGCACGCCCGGCAAGCGCCTCGCGCTTCCGAACGCCCGCATCCTCATCCACCAGCCGGCCGTCGGCCAGGCGGGTCAGGGGCAGGCGTCCGACATCGAGATCCAGGCGCAGGAGATCCTCCGCATGCGTGTCTGGCTCGAGGAGACGCTGGCCAAGCACTCGAACCGCAGCGTTGAGCAGGTCAACAAGGACATCGACCGCGACAAGATCCTGTCGGCGGAAGACGCCCGCGAGTACGGCCTGATCGACCAGGTGCTGAGCTCCCGCAAGGGCCTCGCCGCGATCGGCAAGTAGGACTGCTCCACCGTGAACGCGGCGGACGACTGGCTGCATGACAGCCGAGCCGTCCGCCGCGTTTCCGTGTACCCGGATGCCGACATCACGTGGGACTCGTGGCCGGCCTCCATCCCCGCCGTCGGCCAGTTCCTGCGAGAGGGAGGGCGTGAGTTCGCGTCCGGCCTCACCCTCCTCGTCGGTGAGAACGGCAGCGGCAAGTCGACTCTGATCGAGGGCATCGCGATGGCCTGCGGCCTGCCGCCTGAGGGCGGGAGCACCCAGGGACAGCATTCCACCCGGCAGAGCGAGTCGCCGCTCTCGGAATGGCTGCGCATCGAACGCAGCCCGAGCGCCCCACGATGGGGATTCTTCCTACGGGCCGAAACCATGCACGGCTACTACAGCTACCTCGAATCGCTGCCCAGCAGCACCGGGAGCGACCTGCACGAGATGAGCCACGGAGAATCGTTCAATCGCATTCTCGACGACAAGCTGAACCATCCCGATTACACCGCCGGCCTCGTCTGCCTCGACGAGCCAGAAGCCGCCCTCTCGTTCGGCTCGAGCCTGCGCTGGATATCCGGACTGGCCGAGGCGTTGCAGCGCGGCACCCAGGTGATCTGCGCCACGCACTCGCCGATCCTGGCCTCGTTCCCCGGAGCCACGGTCCTCGAGCTCGGGGAGTGGGGCATCCGGGAATCAGAGTGGGAGGACCTCGAACTGGTCGGTCACTGGCGCAGCTACCTCGACGATCCGCGACGGTACCTCCGGCACCTTCTCGAGTAGGCGGCGACCGGTGCGTCGGTCGGAGCCGCTTCGCGCAGGGCGAACGACGCGCGCCCCCGCAATGGCGGCACGCTTCCCGCAATTGTCCGTGGCACAGGTTAGGCTCGGTTCCAGTTGCACTGAAGGGGGCACTGATGGCTCGCATAGGCGAAAGCGCCGACCTGCTCAAGTGTTCTTTCTGCGGAAAGAGCCAGAAGCAGGTGCAGCAACTCATCGCGGGTCCGGGTGTCTACATCTGCGACGAATGCGTCGAGCTCTGCAACGAGATCATCGAGGAGCGTCTGGCCGAGGCCGGTGAAGAGGTCTCCGACGAGTTCGACCTTCCCAAGCCCCGCGAGATCTTCTCCTTCCTCGAGGAGTACGTCATCGGCCAGGAGGCGGCCAAGCGCGCCCTCGCCGTCGCCGTCTACAACCACTACAAGCGCGTTCGGGCCCGAACCACCATCGGCCCGGCCGATGCCATCGACGACATCGAGATCGCCAAGTCGAACATCCTCCTGATCGGCCCGACCGGCTGCGGCAAGACCTACCTGGCGCAGACGCTCGCGAAGCGGCTCAACGTGCCGTTCGCCGTGGCGGATGCGACAGCGCTCACCGAGGCCGGCTACGTCGGCGAAGACGTCGAGAACATCCTCCTCAAGCTGATCCAGGCCGCCGACTACGACGTCAAGCGCGCCGAGACCGGCATCATCTACATCGACGAGGTCGACAAGATCGCCCGCAAGGCCGAGAACCCGTCGATCACCCGCGATGTCTCCGGAGAGGGCGTGCAGCAGGCGCTGCTCAAGATCCTCGAGGGAACCGTCGCATCGGTCCCGCCGCAGGGCGGCCGCAAGCATCCGCACCAGGAGTTCATCCAGATCGACACGACGAACGTGCTGTTCATCGTGGCCGGTGCCTTCGCGGGTCTCGAGGAGATCATCTCCTCGCGTGCGGGAAAGAAGGGCATCGGCTTCGGCGCCCCCCTGCACATCAAGGGCAACGAGCAGAACCTGTTCAGCGAGGTGCTGCCCGAGGACCTGCACAAGTTCGGGCTCATCCCCGAGTTCATCGGGCGCCTCCCGGTCGTCACGACCGTCACGCCGCTCGACCAGGCAGCGCTCATGCAGATCCTCACCGAACCGCGCAACGCGCTCGTCAAGCAGTACCAGCGCATGTTCGAGATCGACGGAGTCGACCTCGAGTTCGAGACCGATGCCCTCGAGGCGATCGCCGACCTGGCCGTGCTGCGCCAGACCGGTGCGCGCGGTCTGCGCGCCATCATGGAGGAGGTGCTCGGACCCATCATGTTCGAGGTGCCATCCAGCGAAGACGTCGCCGGAGTCGTCGTCACGCGTGCCTCGGTGCTCGAGAACGCCGCTCCGACGATCGTGCCCGTCAAGGCGCGCCGCGAAGAGAAGTCCGCCTGACCGGCGTCGTGAACCCGGAACGCCTCGTGCTCGCGAGGAGAGACGGGGGAGGCCTGTTCCCGACGATCCTCGCCGGTGTCATCGCCGCCATCACCGGGTTCGCCAGTTCCTTCGCTCTGGTCATCGCCGGCCTCGGCGCGGTCGGAGCCACCGACGGGCAGGCATCATCGGGGCTGTTCGCCCTCTGCCTGGCCACGGGCATCACCTGCATCGTTCTGCCGCTGGCGATGCGCATCCCGATCTCCTTCGCCTGGTCGACACCCGGTGCCGCCCTGCTCATCGCCGCAGGCGCCGTCACAGGGGAGTTCGCGGCTGCGGTCGGCGCGTTCCTGGTGTGCGGAGTGCTCATCGTGCTGGCCGGACTCTGGCCCGCGCTGGGCAGGGCGATCACCAGCATCCCCAAGCCCATTGCCAGTGCGATGCTCGCGGGCATCCTGTTCCCCATCTGCCTCGCCCCGGTCACGGCATCCGTCACCGAGCCCGCCATCGCGATTCCCATGGTGCTCGTATGGCTGGTGCTGGCCAGGCTCGCGCCGCGCTGGGCAGTGCCGGCGGCCATGCTCGTGGCGGTGATCGGCATCGGCATCGCTGCAGGCCCCGACGTCTTCGCCAGCGCATCGGCTGCACCGCACCTGGAGTTCGTGCTGCCTGTCTTCGACCCACTCGTCATCGTCAGCCTGGGCCTGCCGCTGTTCATCGTGACCATGGCCGGGCAGAACGTTCCCGGGTTCGCCGTCATGTCGACGTTCGGGTACTCCCCGGCGCCGCGTCCGGTTCTGGTGAGCAGCGGACTCGGCACCGTCGGGGCTGCGGTGTTCGGCGGCCACGCCATCAACCTGGCAGCGATCACTGCGGCGCTGATGGCATCACCGGAGTCGAATCCGGACAGGTCGAAACGCTGGATCGCCACGTTCACCTCTGGCGTCGTCTATCTCGCGCTCGGGCTGTGCGCTGGTCTCGCGACAGCTGTCGTCGCGGCAGCGCCGCCGATCATCATCACCGCCGTAGCCGGCCTCGCACTGCTCGGCGCCCTCGTCACGGCCATCACCGGCGCACTGGACTCGCCCCAGCACCGCATCACCGGCGCCGCCACCTTCCTCGTCACAGCCTCGGGCATCTCGATCGTCGGGATCGGTTCGGCATTCTGGGGACTGGTCGTCGGAGGTGTGCTCATGGCCTGGCTGTCGCCATGGAAGCGGCATTCAGCTTCCGCCGTGTCGGTGCACGCCCGCCCCGAGGAGGAGATCGATGATGAGCCCGACCGCCCCTGAGTCGGGCGCCGACAGCTCGGCCGTCGTCAGCCGCTGGCGTCGCATCGCAGTGATCATCATCGTGGTGTCGTTCTCCATCACCGCCCTCGTCGGCATCGTCTCGCTGCTCGTCGGCAATCTCGGAGACCTGCAGTGGCGCATCCTCGGCACCACCTCGATCGTCGGCACCTTCAGCGTGCTCGCGCTCTGCCATCTGGCCGTCGTGGCTGGCGCCTACCGCTGGATCGCCGCCGCCGGCCTCGCTGTGAGCGGCGTCGCCCTGCTCATCGGCCTCGGCATGATCTGGGCTCCCGACGACTGGATGTTCCGGTCCACCCTGGGGTGGCAGAGTCTCGGCATCACGGCGGTGCTCGCCGTGAGCACCGCCCACGCCAACCTGCTCCTCATCCTGGGACGGCGTCGGCGGCCGGTGGTGCGCATCGGCCTCTGGGTCACGATCGGCCTCATCGCCCTGCTCGCGACCCTGCTCGTGCTGGAGATCGCCACCGAGTGGGGTATCAGCAGCGACGGCTTCACCAGGCTCATCGGCACCGTTGCGATCCTCGACGTCCTCGGCACAGTCGTGGTCCCGGTCCTCGCGATCTTCCTTCATGACGACGCGGTCTCGGCTGTGGCTCCGGATGCTCCGTCCGAGAGCGCAGTCGTCCAGGTCTCACCGGCCACGGCCGATCGCCTCGATGCCCTGCGTGCCGGTCGTGGCATCAGCCGCGAGCGTCTCGTCGAGGAACTCGTCGCCGCTGCTGACGAAGCGCGTCGCAGCATCACCTAGTCGAAGACCCGCACCAGGTTCCAGCGTGTGCGCCCGTCGTACTCGACATCGAACACGTGGGTCTCGCCGTCGTCGGTACTGGCCTGGAACCGCCACCCGCGGATCTGGAGCGGCGCCCGACCGTAGCCGAGCTCGTGGTGGGAGAGGGGCTGCCACCAATCGCACGGACCCACGAGCGCTGTCGGCACGTCGTTCACCCGGAACCGACGTGATCGCCAGACGATGCGCTGCGGCTCGCCGCTGTCGGTCGTCCACACGGCCACGGCCTCATCGATCTGGGTCATGCTGCCTCCACCGAACATTCGAAGATGTGTTCGACTATAGCATCGGCCCATGACAACGGCCCCGTCGCAGCGGAAGCGACGGGGCCGTG
The DNA here is from genome assembly GCF_001425325.1 of Leifsonia sp. Root1293. Lineage (NCBI taxonomy): Bacteria > Bacillati > Actinomycetota > Actinomycetes > Micrococcales > Microbacteriaceae > Leifsonia > Leifsonia sp. Root1293. Next base: position 575,792 of record NZ_LMEH01000001.1, read on the forward strand.
TGACGGCGTGTGTGATCTAGGCCAGGTCGTCGTCGGTCCGAGCGCCGAAGACGATCTCGTCCCAACTCGGCATCGAGGTCCGACCCTTCTTGCGCGAGGCTGATGGAACGCCTCCGGTCTGGTTCGCCCAGTCGCGGCGCGGCCCGGATGCAGCGGGTGACGTCGTCGGCGGTGCGAGTGTCGCGGGAATCGGAAGCTCCGGTTGTTCGCTCAGCGGCTCGGGGCGGGCGGAGGTGACGCCGGGAGTCTCGGCGGGCTCTCCGTCGAAGTTGGCGGTCTCGCGCTCCCCGCGACGCCGGCGCAGGGCCTCGAGCAGGTCCGCCGTCTCGCTCAACGACTTGGGCGGGTCGTCCGCGCGATTGATGGCGGCCTTGGTCACGGCGGCACTGGAGACGCCGGCGCGACCATAGGGGATCGGTTCAGCTGGAACGTCGACCTCAGCGTGCTCGATGAGCGGGTCGCGGAAGGTGAAGGCTCCGCTGTCGAAACGCGACTGATCGGCATCCGTCGTGTCGACGGCGCGCAGACGGGGAATCAGCGAACCTGTGAGTTCGCCCTGCTGCGAGAGGGTGACGGCCTCGCTGTTGAGGGGCGACAGGGCCAGCTTCTTCGGTTCGAACGCCCAACGGGCATCGTGGTCGATGGAGTCGGCGGTGAACTCGAGCTTGATGATCCAGCCGCCAGCCGGTTCCTTCCAGCTCGCCCAGCGCTCGTCGGATGCGCCGAGGGAGGCGAGGCGCTGCCTCATCACACCGCCGAAGCTCGAGTCGTCGTCGGCGGGGTCGGGTTCCTGGGTGGGGTGCACGGGGACGCTCAGGGCGCTCGTGAGCACGTGCTCGCGCTCAGCGAGCACCGGGCCCTCGAAGCGCTGGATGTACTCGAGCGAGGCGCCAGTGACCGCTGCGACGTCTTCAGCGCTCATGCCGGAGCGCACATAGGCCTGCACCTCACGCGGCGACGGTTTCTGGCTGCCGGCCGGTTCCGGGTTCGCTCGACGCAGGCGTGACTGCATCACCTCGTCGATCACGATCCGGAAGCGGTCGCCGTCGTCAGAGGCGACGACCAGTGCCCCGTTCTCGACTCCGATTACCTTCAATTCCTGCATCGGGATAGCCCTCTCGTGCTCGCAACTTCATGGCTAGGGTCGCACGTCGAGTCCCCAATTCACGGGAATAGCATCCGCGTGCCGGAAGTTGACTCGGATGACCTGAGAAGGCGCCGAATGGCCGTTTGCTATTCCCGCCCGATTGGGGCACACTATCGTCGCCGTTCTCATGAGGAACGGCGGTAAATGAATGGATGGGCATGGCAACGGATTACGACGCACCGCGAAAGACTGACGACGACTCCGAGTCGATCGAAGCACTCAAGGAGCGAGTACCCGACAAGATGTCCGGCGTCGTCGACGTCGAAGACGCCGACAACCCCGGCGGTTTCGAGCTGCCCGGTGCAGACCTCTCCGATCTTGACCTCGACGTGGTCGTGCTGCCTCCCCAGGCAGACGAATTCACCTGCGTGAACTGCTTCCTCGTGAAGCACCGCTCGCAGATCGACCACGACAGCAAGCTCGGCCCGGTGTGCCTGGAGTGCGCCGCCTAGGACACATCGTCGTTCGACTCGACTGGCCGTTGCGATCCATTGATCGCAGCGGCCAGTTCTCGTCCGTGGCGACTCGAGACGATCCAATAGGGCGCCGGATCCTCAGCGGCCGGAAGCAGTGGCACCTTCACCACGTCGTCGACGTAGCCGCGGATCATCAGCCAGGCTCTGGCGTCGAGGTTGGGTCCCCGCTCGCGCCAAGCGGCCTGCCCGCTGTAAGAGGTCGCCTCACCCACGAGGGAGAGCGGGATCGACGCCTTCGCCGCGTGCAGCACGCCGTCCTCGACCGCGACGACCGGCGCTGACAGCACCAGGCCGGCCACGCACCCGGCGTAGAGCACGACGGCCGTGATGATGCCGGCCGTCAGTGAGATCGGGGCCAGCACGAGGATCGATGCCGGGATGACGAGAGCTGTCGATATGAACAGCCACGGAGCAGGCCAGAGGCGTTCGCGGTAGAGGGGCATGGCTCTATTCGATCAGATAACTGCACTACCCTCGACACGTGGCAGATTCCGTCGAGGTCCTCATCACAGCGTCCATCCTCCCGAGCTACTCCCACCCGGGCGACGCTGGAGCCGACCTGCATTCATCAGAGGCACTCGTGCTCGAACCCGGCCAGCGGGCCACCGTCGGAACCGGAGTCGCGATCGCCCTGCCCGACGGCTACGCGGCCTTCGTCGTCCCGCGCAGTGGGCTGGCATCGAAGCACGGCATCACGATCGTCAATTCACCCGGAACGGTCGATGCCGGATACCGGGGCGAGATCAAGGTCGCGCTGCTCAACACCGACTCATCGATGCCGTACTCTGTCGCAGTCGGCGATCGCATCGCCCAATTGATCATCATGCCCGTCACCCGGGCCCGCTTCATCGAGGTCGAACGCCTCCCCGGAAGCGACCGGGGTGAGGGCGGATTCGGTTCCACGGGCACAGCCGCCCGCACGGCATCCGACTCGACCGCAGGAGTGAACGCGTGAGTGACATCGAGACCGTCGGCGACATCCCCGTCGACCAGCCCAAGTCAGCCCCCGAGGACCGCGCGGAGAACGGTCCGTTCGATGAGGCCGAGGCCAGCCCGGTTCGTCCCTACGTCGACCTCGGGGGAGTGAAGATCCTCCCGCGCGAGGGCCTGCACCTGCGCCTCGAGATCGAGGAGGAGTCCAAGCGCGTCGTGGCCATCGGTCTCGACTACGCCAACTCGACCTTGCAGGTGCAGCCGTTCGCCGCACCGCGATCGAGCGGCCTGTGGCACGAGATCCGCGACCAGATCAGCGACCAGATCGCCAAGCAGGGCGGTACCACGACCCTGCGCGAAGGTCCGTTCGGGCCCGAACTGCTGGCGCAGATCCCGGTCGCCAGCGCGACCGCGACACCTGGCACCACCCGTCTGGCGCGATTCATCGGCGTCGACGGACCCCGCTGGTTCCTCCGCGGAGTCATCGCAGGCGAAGGAGCGGTGAATGCCGATGCCGCGGCCGCCGTCGAGGACCTGTTCCGCAGCATCGTCGTCGTGCGCGGCACGACGCCCATGCCCCCGCGCGACCTGATCCCGCTGCGCATGCCGGCGAATCCCGCCGGAGACACCACGACCAGTGTCTGATCCCACGACCCCGGGGCCGGAGGACATGGCGTCCGGCGACTCCGGCGCCACCCGCAGTTCGCGGCGCGGCGCCGACCCCCAGTCGGATGGCGCCGAGCCCGAGATCGCGGCGACCTTCGCAGCGCAGCTCGCGGGAGCCGCCGAGAAGGCCGGGCTGGGCCAGATCGCCCGCGACGAGACGCTCTCCAGCCGCGACATCCTCGCAGCGCTGGGTGGCATCCGAGGGCTGGCCGAGGCGATCCTGCCCGGGCTCGTCTTCCTCATCGTCTACACCTTCGCGGCCGACCTCGTCCTGGCACTGGTGACATCCGTCGGCCTCGCGGCGGTGTTCACGGTCATCCGGCTGGCCACCCGCACGCCGGTGACCCAGGCCTTCGCCGGGCTCATCGCCGTCGCGGCGTCGGCGGCGCTGGCCTTGTGGACCGGCCGAGGCCAGGACAACTTCGTCCTCGGGCTCATCACCAACGCCGCCTACGTCATCGCACTGCTCACCTCTCTGCTGGTGAAGTGGCCCCTGCTCGGTCTCGCCGTCGGATTCCTCATGGGCGACGGTCTCGCCTGGCGGACCGACAAGCGCAAGTACCGCGCCATGGTGCTCATCACCATCTGCTGGCTGGCGCTCTTCGGCCTGCGCCTCGTCGTGCAGCTGCCTCTCTTCTTCGCCGGGAACGTCGAGGCACTGGGGGTCACGAAGCTGCTGATGGGAGTGCCGCTGTACGCGATCCTGCTCGTGGTGTCGTGGCTCATCGTGCGCACCGTCTACCCGAAGACGGACACGGCCGCCGCTCGCTGAGGCACGCGGCATCCGGTGCTAGAGTTATCTTGATATCAAGATAGATTTCACGGCCGGTGGAGCCAGCATCAGCACTGCCGCGGGGCGGACCGCTTAGGTTAGCCTTGCTGGATCAGAGCAGGACCCGGCCGCGAAGATGAAGTGTTGCCGGATTCACTCCGGGCGGACCACCTAAGGAGATGCGACGTGTCTGCAGTAAACAGTTTCGGGGCGAAGGACACCCTCCGGGTCGGTGAGACGGACTACGAGGTCTTCCGCATCGACACCGTCGACGGCTACGAGAAGCTCCCGTTCAGCCTCAAGGTGCTCTTGGAGAACCTGCTGCGCACCGAGGACGGTGCGAACATCACGGATGCGCACATCCGTGCCCTCGGCTCCTGGGTGCCCACGGCGGAGCCCGACACCGAGATCCAGTTCACGCCCGCGCGCGTCGTGATGCAGGACTTCACCGGCGTTCCGTGCATCGTCGACCTCGCCACCATGCGCGAGGCTGTCGAGGCCCTCGGCGGAGACCCCAAGAAGATCAACCCGCTCGCTCCGGCCGAGATGGTGATCGACCACTCGGTCATCGCCGACCTGTTCGGAACCGAGAACGCCCTCGAGCGCAACGTCGAGATCGAGTACGAGCGCAACGGGGAGCGCTACCAGTTCCTCCGCTGGGGCCAGACCGCCTTCGACGACTTCAAGGTCGTTCCGCCCGGAACCGGCATCGTGCACCAGGTGAACATCGAGCACCTCGCCAAGGTCATCTACGACCGCCCGGTCAACGGCGTGCTGCGCGCATACCCCGACACCTGCGTCGGCACCGACTCGCACACCACCATGGTCAACGGCCTCGGTGTGCTGGGCTGGGGCGTCGGCGGCATCGAGGCCGAGGCGGCCATGCTCGGCCAGCCCGTCTCCATGCTCATCCCCAAGGTCGTCGGCTTCAAGCTCTCCGGTGTCATCCCGACCGGTGTCACGGCGACGGATGTCGTGCTCACGATCACCGACATGCTCCGCAAGCACGGCGTGGTCGGCAAGTTCGTCGAGTTCTACGGCGAGGGCGTCGCCTCCGTGCCGCTCGCCAACCGCGCCACCATCGGCAACATGAGCCCCGAGTTCGGCTCGACCGCCGCCATGTTCCCGATCGACGACGTCACCCTCGACTACCTGCGCCTGACCGGCCGCAGCGAGCAGCAGGTCGCGCTCGTCGAGGCCTACGCAAAGCTGCAGACCCTCTGGCACGACGCCGAGAAGGAGCCCGTCTTCAGCGAGTACCTCGAGCTCGACCTATCCACGGTCGTTCCGTCGATCGCCGGACCGAAGCGCCCGCAGGACCGCATCATCCTGGCCGAGGCCAAGAGCCACTTCGAGAGCGACCTCACCGACTACGCCGAGGTCGACCACGACCTCGTCGACCTCGAGGGCTCCGAGTCGTTCCCGGCCTCCGACCCGCCCGGCAACACGCCGGAGGACGAGCACTCGACCCACGCTCACCACCACCACAGCCACGCTCCGAAGTCGATCTCGAAGCCGACAGCGGTCGAACTGCCCGATGGCCAGAAGTTCACGCTCGACCACGGCGCCGTCACCATCGCGGCGATCACGTCGTGCACGAACACCTCGAACCCGTCCGTCATGCTCGCAGCGGGGCTCCTCGCCCGCAACGCCGTGCGCAAGGGCCTCAAGGCCAAGCCGTGGGTCAAGACCACGCTGGCTCCGGGGTCGAAGGTCGTCACCGACTACTACGAGAAGGCCGGCCTCACCCAGGACCTCGAGGACCTCGGCTTCTACACGGTCGGCTACGGATGCACCACGTGCATCGGCAACTCCGGCCCCCTCATCGAGGAGGTCTCGGCCGCGATCAACGAGAACGACCTGGCCGTCACGGCCGTGCTCTCGGGAAACCGCAACTTCGAGGGGCGCATCAACCCCGACGTGAAGATGAACTACCTCGCGAGCCCGCCGCTCGTCATCGCGTACTCGCTCGCCGGTTCGATGAACTTCGACTTCGAGGTCGACGCGCTCGGTCAGGACGGCGACGGCAACGACGTCTTCCTCAAGGACATCTGGCCCGACGCCGCCGAGGTCCAGTCCACGATCGACACCTCGATCAACAAGGAGATGTTCACGCACCAGTACGCGAGCGTCTTCGAGGGTGACGACCGCTGGCGCAACCTGCCGACGCCGACAGGCGCCACCTTCGAGTGGGACGCGGAGTCGACGTACGTGCGGAAGCCCCCGTACTTCGACGGCATGACCATGGAGACCACGCCGGTCACCGACATCGTCGGCGCCCGTGTGCTCGCCAAGCTCGGCGACTCCGTCACGACCGACCACATCAGCCCCGCCGGAAACATCAAGGCGGACAGCCCGGCCGGCCACTACCTCGACGAGCACGGTGTCGAGCGCAAGGACTACAACTCTTACGGCTCGCGTCGCGGCAACCACGAGGTCATGATCCGCGGAACGTTCGCGAACATCCGCCTGAAGAACCAGCTGCTCGACGGTGTGGAGGGCGGCTACACCCGCGACTTCACCCAGCCCGACGCCCCGCAGTCCTTCATCTACGATGCCAGCCAGAACTACCAGGCCGCAGGCACTCCGCTCGTCATCTTCGGCGGCAAGGAGTACGGCTCCGGCTCGTCTCGCGACTGGGCGGCCAAGGGCACGAGCCTCCTCGGCGTCAAGGCCGTCATCACCGAGAGCTTCGAGCGCATCCACCGCTCCAACCTCATCGGCATGGGCGTCGTGCCGCTGCAGTTCCCGGCCGGCGAGAGCTGGGCATCGCTCGGCCTCGACGGCACCGAGATCGTCTCGATCTCGGGCATCGAGGAGCTGAACAACGGAACCACTCCGAAGACCGTGCACGTCACGGCCGCGCCGAGCGAGCACTCGCCGGCAGGCAAGGAGACGGTCGAGTTCGACGCTGTCGTGCGTATCGACACTCCGGGTGAAGCGGACTACTACCGCAACGGAGGCATCCTGCAGTACGTGCTGCGCTCACTCGTCGCGTAGTCGCTCCACGCGCAGAACTGCCCACCGTCGTCGGCCGAGCCTCAGCTCGGCGGACGGCGGTGGGCAGTTCGCGTTCTCGGGGGACCGCTTCGTCAGCTCAGCGCGACTGGCGCTTCTTGTATGGCAACGGCTCGCCCTTCACCTTCGGCGCTCGTCCGACGCCCTTGGACGCCTTGGCCTTGCCTCCGGTCTTCGGCGCCGGCGGAGCGTTGGCCGCATCGAACGCGGCGATCTCGTCGTTCGCCGTCGCCAGGAAGAGCTCGCCGGCATCCGTCAGCGTCATCGGTCCGTCGCCCCGGCGGATCAGCACGGCACCGGCGACGGCCTCGAGCTGATTGAGCGAACCGCTGAGGGTCGAGTGCGAGACGCCGAGAACGGATGCAGCACGCCCGAGGTCGAGCTCGGTCGCCAGGGCGACGTAGTGACGGAGCATGGTGATGTCCACTGAGGTGGCCTTTCGTCGGGTCGTGCGTCCCACGGCCTCCTCCAGCGTACGGTGCCGACGCCGACCGCAACCCCTGCGAGGCGACTCGGAGCCAATGGGGGACGACCGCGTAGACTCGATCGAAGCCACCGGGCACACTCGGAGGCGAGCGAAAGGCGGTTGCGATGACCCTTCTGGAGACGATCAGGGGCCCCAGAGACCTCGACGCCCTCACGAAGGAGCAGTTCGAGCAGCTCGCCACGGAGATCCGGGAGCACCTCGTGCTGAACGTCTCCAAGACGGGCGGCCACCTCGGCCCGAACCTCGGCGTCGTCGAACTCACCCTCGCCATCCACAGCGTCTTCGATTCGCCCCGCGATTCGATCGTCTTCGACACGGGCCATCAGTCCTACGTGCACAAGATGCTCACGGGGCGTCAGGATTTCTCGACGCTGCGGCAGACCGATGGCATGGCGGGGTACCCCCAACGCTCGGAGTCCGAGCACGACATCGTCGAGAGCTCCCACGCCTCCAGCTCCCTCTCGTGGGCCGACGGCATCTCCCGCGCGTTCTCGATGACCGGGCAGGATGACCGCAGCGTCGTCGCCGTCGTCGGCGACGGAGCGCTCACCGGTGGCATGACGTGGGAGGCGCTCAACAACATCAGCGACGACAACACGCGTCGCCTCATCATCGTGGTCAACGACAACGGGCGCTCCTACGCACCCACGATCGGCGGCATGGCCCGGTTCCTGAACACCGTGCGCACCCGACGCAGCTACCGCAGCCTCTACCTCTCCAGCCGCGAGGCCTTCGACAAGCTCGGGGCCCCCGGCCGTGCCGTGTATCGCGGCTTCCGCGGAGGCCTGCACGGCTTCCTCGCCCGGTTCACGAACAACGAGGCCCTCTACTCGAACCTCGACATCAAGTACATCGGTCCCGTGCACGGTCACGACATCGAGGCCATGCGCGAGGCTCTCGAGCAGGCGAAGCACTACGGTGCCCCCGTCATCGTGCACGCCATCACCGAGAAGGGTCGCGGCTACGGGCCGGCGCTGCGCGACGTCGCCGACCAGTTCCACGCCGTCGGCCAGATCGATCCCGAGACGGGGGAGTCCCTGGAGACCGCCGGAGCGGCGAGCTGGACCAGCGTCTTCGCCGACCGTCTGGTGGAACTCGCCGCCGAGAACGAGCGCATCGTCGGCATCACCGCCGCCATGCTCCGCCCGACCGGACTGCACAAGATGGCCGAGCGCTTCCCGGGCCGGGTCATCGACGTCGGCATCGCCGAGCAGCATGCGGCCACGTCGGCGGCCGGCCTCGCCTTCGGCGGGATGCACCCCGTCGTGGCCATCTACGCCACCTTCATCAATCGCGCCTTCGACCAGGTGCTCATGGACGTCGCCCTGCACAAGGCCGGCGTCACGTTCGTGCTCGATCGAGCCGGTGTCACCGGGCCGGACGGTCCCAGCCACCACGGCGTGTGGGATCTCGCGATCCTGCAGGTGGTCCCCGGAATCCGTCTCGCAGCGCCCCGCGATTCCGTGCGTCTCGAGGAGGAGCTGACCGAGGCCGTCGCCGTCGATGATGCACCGACAGTGCTGCGCTTCCCGAAGGGCAGCGTCGGCGCCAGCTTCGAGGCAATCCGCCGCACCGACGACGGCGTCGACGTGCTCTCCGAGGGTCCGGGGCGCGATGTGCTCATCGTCACAGTGGGCCCCATGGCGGGCGTCGGGCTCGAGGTCGCCGAGCGGCTCGCCGCCCAGGGCATCGACGCGACTGTCGTCGACCCCCGGTGGGTCGTCCCGGTGCCGCGCAGCGTCGTCGACATGTCGGCGCAGCACCGCCTCGTGGTGTGCATCGAGGACGGCATCCGCGTCGGCGGAATCGGCACCCGCATCCGCCAGGACCTGCGCGAGGCCGGAGTGGACACCGCGGTCACCGAGGTCGGGCTGCCCGATGAGTTCCTCGACCACGGGTCCCGGGCCGACATCCTCGAGCGCACGGGCATGACGCCCCAGCACATCGCCCACGACGTGGTGGGCATGGTGCTCGGCTCGAAGCTGCCGCACGCTCGCGCGATCGACACCGGATCGACAGCGATCACGGCGGGCTCCGGCGAACACTGAGCATCAGCCGGGTGCGTTTGACTTCGAGTGCGCTCGAAGTTCTATCGTGGCCCTATGGAGACACTCGAGCACACGTTCTCGATCTCGGAAGCCGCTGAACGCACCGGGCTCACCACCCACACGCTCCGCTACTACGAGCGAACCGGACTGATGCTGACCCCCGTCGATCGCGCATCGTCGACCCACCGCCGCTTCACCGAACAGGACATCACCTGGGTGTCCTTCCTCACGAAGCTGCGAGCGACCTCGATGCCCATCGCCCGCATCCGCGAGTACGTCGACCTCGTGCGCGAGGGCGACGATTCGACGGCGTCACGGCTCGAGCTCCTGCTGCGCCACCGCATCACGGTGGTGGCCCAGCTCGCGGAGATGCAACGGTCGCTGACCGCCATCGACGTGAAGATCGCCATCTACGAAGAGAAGGTCGCACACGCATGAAACACGCAACACTCGGAACCCTCGACGTCTCCCGCCTCGGCCTCGGCTGCATGGGCATGTCGGCGTTCTACTCTGGCGCCGGAACCGATGAGGCCGAATCGATCCGCACGATCCACCGCGCGATCGACCTCGGCATCACCTTCTTCGACACGGCGGAGATCTACGGCCCGTACGTCAACGAGGAGCTGCTCGGCAAGGCTCTGGCCGATCGGCGCGACCAGGTCGTCGTGGCCACCAAGTTCGGCACCATCCTGCACCGCGGCGACGGCTCGCGCGGGCTCGACGGCTCTGCCGAGAACGTGCGGCTGTCGGTCGAGGGCTCGCTGAAGCGTCTCGGCACCGACCGGATCGACCTCTACTACCAGCACCGCATGGACCCTGGCGTCCCGATCGAGGAGACCGTCGGCGCCCTCGCCGAGCTCGTCGCAGCCGGTAAGATCGCTCACTACGGCCTGTCGGAGGCGGCGCCCGAGACCATCCGTCGTGCTCACGCCGTTCACCCCGTCACCGCCGTTCAGACCGAGTACTCCCTCTGGTCGCGCGACCCGGAGGCGGAGATCCTCCCCGTGCTGCGCGAGCTCGGCATCGGTTTCGTCCCCTACTCGCCGCTCGGACGTGGATTCCTCACCGGAGCGTTGCGCTCGGTCGACCAGCTGGATGCATCCGACTTCCGTCGCAGCAACCCGCGCTTCGAGGGGGAGAACTTCGACGCGAACCTCCGCATCGTCGATGCGGTCGAGCAGGTCGCTGCCGAGGTCGAGGCCACACCGGCGCAGGTGGCTCTCGCCTGGCTGCTGGCGCAGGGCGGAGACATCGCCCCGATCCCCGGAACCAAGCGCGTCTCACGGGTCGAGGAGAATGCTGCTGCGGATGCCGTGGAGCTGAGCGAAGCGCAGTTGAGCACCCTGAGCGACCTTCCGGCGCCCGTGGGCGACCGCTATGCGGACATGACGCCGCTCAATCGGTAGCCGATCGATGCCATCTCTGTCGGCAGAACGGTGCTGCGGCGCGTAACGTAGAGAGAGGTGGTTTCGAGGCGTTCGTCTCGAGTGGGCGGGTGCCACGCACGCGAGAGGTTTCGACTTGGACGAGGAATGCATTCACGGATTCGGACGCGGCGACTGCGCGGCGTGTTATCCGGCGGCCCCGGTGGTCGTCGCACCCCCGGTTCGGAAGGCGAGGACCTCAGCGGCGAAGTCATCGCTGCGTGAGCCCGTCGGTGGCAGTGGCTCGGCTTCGGCGAAGTCCCTGCGGCGTCCGCCTGTCGACGTCGGCGACCGACGCATCTACCACGTGACCCACGTCGCGAACCTCGCCGGCATCGTCGCGCAGGACATGCTCGTGCCCGATGCCGGCGACTCCGCCGCCGAGACCGACGTGCAGGTGTTCTCGGCCGACGAGCGTGCAGCCCGCCGCAGCACGCCCGTCCCCGGGCGCGACACCGTCGTGGCGGATCATGTGACGTTCAGCCTGACGCCGAACTCCAGCGCATGGGAGAGCATCCGCGCCGGAATCGACGATCCGCGCATCGACGCGACCGCCGCAGCATCCGCAGCCTCGGAATTCGTGGTGCTCGTGAGCACCATCCGGGAGGCGTTGTCGGTGCAGGTGACGGACGAGGGCATCTCGTCGACCGGGATCGTCGTCACCGACGGCTACGCACCCGGGCCGCTCACCCGCTTCGCCACCACGTCAGACGACGTGCAGCGGATGCTCATCTCCCTCGGAGACGAGGAGGAGCCCGATGCGCTGCTGCGGGCGGAACTCCTCGCCCCCGGCGTCTTCCCCCTCGCCAGCATCACCCTCATCGGCGTTGCGAACGACAAGGTGCGCGACGAGGTGCGCGGCATCCTGCATGCAGCTGCTCACAAGCCCAAGGTCGCCGTCTATCCGCCCTGGTTCCAGGCGGCCGACGAGGTGCGCTACTGAGCCGACGGCAGGCAACGAGAAGAGGGGCGGATCAAGCGATCCGCCCCTCTCGTCGTCCGTGCGTGCGCGGCTAAGCGCCGACGCCGACGCCGACGATCCGCGGCTCGTGGAAGGTGGAGCCGAACGCCCGCTCGCTCGCCCCGACGCGGTCGAGGTAGGGCGTGAGTCCGCCCATCTGGAACGGGAACCCTGCACCGAGGATCATGCAGAGGTCGATGTCCTCGGCAGCTGCAACGACATGATCCTCGAGCATGCGATGCACCTCGTCGGCGAGGCCGTCCTGCAGGCGCACGAGGATCTCCTCGGCCTGCATCGGCTGGGTGCCGCCCGCCACGATCTTCAGGGCGCCCTTGTCGAAGCCCTTGACCTTGCCCTTCGAGTCCTTCTCGAGCAGCGTTCCGTACTCGGCCAGCTCGTGCAGGTTCTCGCTGCGGTAGAACCGGTCGGGGAAGGCGGCGTGGTGGGTGTCGAGCACGTGCGCTCCGACCTTCAGGCCCACGAGGTCGAGGAGGGCCGACGGCGCCATGGGGAGCCCGAGGGGAGCCATCGCCTCGTCGACGACGGAGAACGGTGTGCCGCGGTCGACCGCGTACATCGCCTCGCCGAGCAGCTTGGCGAGAACCCGGTTCACCACGAAGCCGGGGGTGTCGGCCGTGATGACGGCGTTCTTCCGCAGCTTCGCCGCCGTGACCATGGCGGTCGACAGCGTCGCCTCGTCGGTGTGCGGGGTCTTGACGACCTCGATGAGCGGCATGACGGCGACCGGCGTGAAGAAGTGGAAGCCCACGAGGCGCTCCGGGTGCTTCAACTTCGCGCCGATCTGCTCCACCGAGAGCGATGAGGTGTTCGTCGCCAGGACCGCCTCGGGGGAGACGTACTGCTCCACCTCGGCGAACACGTCCTGCTTGATACCGAGTTCCTCGAAGACGGCCTCGATGACCCAGTCGCAGTCGGCGAAGTCGGACTTGTCGGTGGTCCCGGTCACGAGGGCGCGCAGGCGGTTGGCCTCATCCGATCCGATGCGGCCCTTGTCGGCCAGCTTCCCGATCTCGTCGTGGATGTACCCGACGCCCTTGTCGACGCGAGCCTGGTCGAGGTCCGTGATCACAACGGGCACCTGCAGGCGGCGCAGGAACAGCAGAGCGAACTGGCTGGCCATGTAGCCCGCTCCGAGGACGCCCACCTTGGTGACCTTCTTGGCGAGTGCCTTGTCGGGCGCACCGGCCGGGCGCTTGGCCCGCTTCTGCACGAGGTTGAACGCGTAGATCGATGCCTGGAGCTGGTCGCCTGCGATGAGGTCGGCGAGGGCGTCGTCCTCGAGGGCGAAGCACTCCTCCTTGGATCCGTTCTTCGCCGCCTTCAGCAGGTCGAGTGCCGCGTACGGCGACTTCGGGATGGTGCCGAGACGGCTCGCGACGGTGTCGCGGGCGATCTTGATGGCGATGTCCCACTTGGCGATGCGCTCGAGCTTGCCCGGAGCATTCTTGCGGACGACCTTCTCGGTGCCGCTCAGAACGCCGTCGGCGAAGCGGATGGAGTCCTCGAGGAAGTTGACCGGCGAGAAGATGCGGTCCGCGATCCCGAGGTCGAAGGCATCCTGCGCCTTCAGGGTGCGGTTCTGCTTCAGCGGATTCTCGATGATGACCTTGAGCGCGTTCTCTATGCCGATGAGGTTCGGCAGCAGGTAGGTGCCGCCCCAGCCGGGGATGAGGCCGAGGAACACCTCGGGCAGGGCCAGCGCCGCCGCTGACGAGTCGATCGTGCGGTAGTCGGCGTTGAGCGGCAGCTCGACGCCACCTCCCAGCGCGAGGCCGTTGATGAACACGAACGACGGAACGCCGAGAGTGGCCTGCTTGCCGAGCACGTGGTGACCGAGCTGCGCCATCCGCTTGGCGATGTCCCGCGTCGGGATCTCGGCGATCTTCGACAGGTCGGCTCCCGCGGCGAGGATGAACGGCTTGCCGGTCGTCGCGACGGCGTGGATCTCGCCCTTCGCCGCCCGCTCGGCGAGTGCGTCGTAGGTGGCACCCAGTTCGAGCAGGGATGCGGGACCGAACGTGTTCGGGCGCGTGTGGTCGCGACCGTTGTCCAGGGTCACGAGGGCGAGTGTGCGTCCGGACGAGAGGGGGATGTCGCGCACGTAGGAGTGCGTGACGACCTCGTCATCGCTGAGGGATGCCAGCTCGGAGAAGTCGATCGTGGAGTAGTCGGTCATGTCGGCTCAGCGGCCCTTTCCGTACTTCTTGTGGTTGGGGTTCTCCCAGATGACGCTTCCGCCCTGTCCGAGGCCGACGCACATGGCGGTCAGGCCGTAGCGCACCTCGGGGTGCTGCTCGAACTGGCGGGCGAGCTGGATCATCAGGCGCACGCCGCTCGCGGCGAGCGGGTGGCCGATGGCGATGGCGCCGCCCCACTTGTTGACGCGCGGGTCCTCGTCGGCGATGCCGAAGTGGTCGAGGAAGGAGAGAACCTGGACGGCGAAGGCCTCGTTGAGCTCGAACAGGCCGATGTCCTCGATCGAGAGGCCGGCGTTCCTCAGCGCCCGTTCCGTCGACGGGATGGGTCCGATGCCCATGACCTCCGGCTCCACGCCGGCGAAGCCGAAGCTCACCATGCGCATCTTCGTCTGCAGGCCGAGCTCCTTGGCGGCGGTCGACGACGCGAGGATCGACGCGGTGGCGCCGTCCGTCAGCGGCGACGCGTTGCCCGCGGTGACCCGGCCGTGGGGGCGGAACGGCGTCTTCAACGACGCCAGGCCCTCCATAGTCGTGTTCGGCCGCATGCCCTCGTCCTCGGTGGCGAGGCCCCAGCCCGCATCGCTGCGGAGCGAGACCGGAATCAGGTCGGGCTGGATGTCGCCGGACGCATAGGCGGCGGCGACCTTCTGCTGGCTCAGCATGCCGAAGCGATCGGCGCGCTCCTTGGTGAGCGACGGGAAGCGGTCGTGCAGACGCTCCGCGGTGTTGCCCATGTTGAGTGCGTCTGCGGCGACGAGCTTCTCGGAGAGGAACCGCGGATTCGGGTCGACGCCTTCGCCCATCGGATGCCGGCCCATGTGCTCGACTCCACCGGCGATGACGACGTCGTACTGCCCGAAGGCGATGCCGGAACCGCTCGTCGTGACGGCGGTCATGGCACCGGCGCACATGCGCTCGATGGCGTAGCCGGGCACAGTGGTCGGCAGGCCGGCGAGCAGTGCGGCGGTACGGCCGAGGGTCAGCCCCTGATCACCCTGCTGGGTGGTGGCTGCGATGGCCACCTCGTCGATGCGGTCCTTCGGCAGGCTGGTGTTCCGTTCCAGCAGTCCGACGATGGCCTTCACCACCAGATCGTCTGCCCGGGTGTTCCAGTACATGCCCTTTTCGCCTGCTCTGCCGAACGGGGTGCGTACCCCGTCGACGAACACGACATCAGCTCTTTCGGCCACTTCGCCTCCACTATCGGATCAGTCTTCCTCGATCCTAGGCAGGGGGCCGATGGCCGTTGAATCGTTTGACAGAACCTACGAAAGGGCTTCCATGCTCTGGTCCGGCTCTTGGTCAGCATCGACAAAGGCTTGGGCGATCGCCTGTGAGGTTGCTTCAACCTGCCAGGGGCGTGCACCCAGTCTGGTGAGTTCTTCGGCGACGGATGCCGCGTCGATGACGGCGGGCGGGGTCCAGGCGGCACGACGCAGCAGGTCGGGAGTGAGCAGGTTCTCCATCGGGATGGACCGCTCCTCGGAGATCTGGGCGACCGCGGCGCGCGCACCCTTCAGCCGCGCGTCGGCCTCGGGGTTCCTGTCGCTCCAGGCACGCGGCGGGGGGAGCGTGTTGTCGCCGGCCTGCTTCATGACGGGAAGGTCCGTCGTGGTGAGGCCAGACTCGACGGCGTGCCACCAACGCTCGAGCTCCGAGCGGCTGGCGCGGCCGGTGAACTCGCGCAGGTCGGCGAGGGCGCGCTTGGTGGTGGGCATGGCGCGTGCGACCGCGACGAGGGAGGCATCCGGCACCAGACGGCCCGGAGCGATGTCGCGTTCCTGGGCGAGGGCGTCGCGAGCCAGCCAGAGTTCGCGGGCGACGGCCAGGCTGCGCTGGCCGCGAAGGGCGTGCACGCCCGACAGTCGGCGCCACGGATCGGCCCTGATGGCCTTGACCTCTCGATCGAGAGTGGCCTGGAACTCCTCGCCGGCGATGCCGCGCTTGTCGGCCTCGTCGAGCATGGCGGCGAGTGCGTCGCGCAGGTCGACGAGCAGCTCGACGTCGAGGGCGGCGTACTCGAGCCACGAGGCGGGGAGGGGGCGCGTCGACCAGTCGGCCGCCGAGTGCTCCTTGGCGAGGTGGATGCCGAGGAGCTCCTCGACGACAGTGCCCAGTCCGACGCGCGGCAGACCGAGCAGGCGCGCGGCGAGCTCGGTGTCGAAGATGACGGCCGGGTCGAGCCCGACCTCGCGGAGGCAGGCCAGATCCTGGCTGGCCGCGTGCAGGACCCACTCGACATCGGCGATCGCCTCGTCGAGCTCGGTCATCGGGCCGATCGCAGGAGGGTCGAAGAGGAAGACGCCGGAGCCGCGGCGGAACACCTGGATCAGGTAGGCCCGCTGCGAGTACCGGAAGCCGCTGGCGCGCTCGGCGTCGATGGCGATCGGGCCCGTTCCGGCTGAGATCGAATCGACGGCGGCGAGGTACTCCTCGCGTGTGTCGATGACGTGGCGGTCTGTCACTTGCCCGCCCGACGGGAGCGGATGGACGTGACGCCGTCAGCAGCGGGCGGAAGGCCGGCGAGCATGCACAGGAGTTCGCTCCAGCCCTCGACGTGAGCCGTGACGTCGTGTTCGAGCGGCGTCCAGGATGCGCGCAGTTCGATCTGCGCACCATCGCCTTGGCGGGCGAGTTCACCGAAGCCCGACGAGAGGATCTTCGTGGCCGTTCCGGATGCCGCCGTGTACTTCGCATTCCGGGTGTCGAGGGCATCGACGAGCCAGGACCAGGCGACCTCGGCGAGGAAGGGGTCGGTGCCGATGTCGGTCTCGAGCGGAGCCTGGGCGAAGCAGACGACGCGGAAGGATCCGCCCCACGACTCCGGCTCCTCAGGGTCGTAGAGCAGCACGAATCGACCGGTGCCGAGTTCGGAGTCGCCGCCGTGGCGAGTGGGGGAGACGTCTGCTGCGAGGGCGACGGCCCAGGGGGCGAGGCTCGACGGCGCCGCGATCTCGGAGATCACGAGCTCGGGGCGCGTTCGCGCCCGACGCACGGCGTCGAGGGCCGCGGCGAACTCCGGGGGAGTCGGCGCTGGTCGGGTTTCGGACACGTGTGCAGACTAGAGTCTTTTCGCATCGGCGTCCTTCAGGCACGCCGACTGCTCGTCGGCGATGAAGGGGGCCCCGCGGATGCCGCAGGATGACGTCGACGCGCCCCGGTTGGCGCGGCGTGTCGGAATCGTCGCGACGGGGATCGTGGCCGTCTCGTTCTGGATCGTGCTGCTCCTCGGAGCACTGGCCGTCGTGACCCGGTTCGTGCGCATCATCGTCGTGCCCCGCGCCAAGCGCACGGAACCCGTGCGGGTGCGCCGGGTGGACCTCGATCGCGGCGAGATCGAATTCGACGCCGACGACGATTCCCGCATGCCCGGGCGGTACAGCCTCTGGTTCGACGGCGACGACGGTCATGCCCGGGTCGGAGACATCACCGGCGGGGGAGCCGTCACCGTGACACGGGAGATCCTGGGGGTCGACTTCGGCGACCTGACCGGCGTGCGGCGGGGCAGGCTGGGCAGTTGGTTCTACCTCGCCCCAGCCGAGTTCGGGCATCCGTACTCCGACGTCACCATCGAGACCGAGCGCGGACCGGCTCCGGCCTGGCTCATCCCCGCCGAGGAGCCGAGCGACCGGTGGGTCGTGATGGTGCACGGATGGGGCGGCAGGCGGCCGGAGTGCCTGCGCGCTGTCGAGACGTTCCATCGCGCCGGCTACAGCTGTCTCGTCGTGTCGTACCGCAACGACGGGGAGGCGCCGGACAGCGCCGACGGCCGATACGGTCTCGGCGACACCGAGTGGCGGGACGTCGAGAGCGCGCTGCTCTTCGCGAAGGAGCATGGCGCGGTCGGCGTCGTGCTCGCCGGCTGGTCCATGGGCGGCGCCATCGCCCTGCAGACGGTGCTGCGTTCCGGGCATGCGGCATCCGTCACCGGCATCATGCTCGACTCGCCCGCCGTCGACTGGCACGACATCCTCGCGTTCCAGGGAACGCTCAACCGGTTGCCCGAGCCGATCACCCGCACCGTCGTGGGCACTCTCGGCAACGGATGGGGACGCACGATCAGCGGTCTCGCCGCTCCCATCGACTTCACCCGCCTCGACGTGCTCAGGCAGGCCGACCGGCTGCGGGTTCCCATCCGCATCCTGCACAGCCGCGACGACGGCTTCGTGCCGCACAACGGCTCGGCGCGCCTCGCCGCGCTCCGCCCCGACATCGTCAGCTACGACGAATGGGGAGTGGCTCGGCACGCTCGGCTCTGGAACTACGACTCCGCCCGCTGGGAGCGCAGCGTCGGAGAGTGGTTGAGTGCACTCGACGGCTGAACGCCGTCGCCGGCGACCGCGACTCAGGCCGCCGCGCGCTCCCGCAGCTGGCGCTTCGCCCGGCCGAGCAGCGCCGTCATTCCGCGGATGCGCAGCGGTGAGACGGCCTCGGTGAGCCCGATGGTCAGAGGGAAGTCGTCAGGGATGGCCAGAACCTGATCGACGGTGAGGGAATCGAGGCCCTGGGCGAGGATCGAGGCGAACCCGCGGGTCGTCGGTGCCTCACGAGGGGCTGTGGCGTAGAGGTGAACGAGGCCGTCCTCGACCTCCACGAAGATGAAGACCGGCGACTGGCATTCCTCGACCCTCTCAAACAGGTCGGGGTGGTCCCGATAGCGCTCGGGCAGCTCCGGCAGCTCGTTGGAGAACTCCAGCAGCATCTGCAGGCGGTCGGGGACTGCGAGCGCCAGGAAGTCGTCTCGGATCTCGGCGAGCTGGTCGGGAAGGAGGATCTCGTTCATCAGATCGATTCTCCCACTTCCCGACGCGGTGATCGCCTGTGCGTGGGCGGGCTGGCTCAGACGCGTGCTGCGGGCGCCTCGCCCGGCTCCGTGCCCTTGACGATCGGAACCCTGACGGCGGATCCCCACTCGGTCCACGATCCGTCGTAGTTGCGCACGTTCTCGAACCCGAGCAGGTGGGTGAGCACGAACCAGGTGTGACTCGAGCGCTCGCCGATACGGCAGTAGGCGATGACGTCGTCGCCAGCCGTCAGTCCGGCCTCGCCCAGGTAGATGTCGTCGAGCTCGGCGCGCGACTTGAAGGTGGCGTCGGGTGCCGCAGCGCGAGCCCACGGCACGGATGCCGCCGACGGGATGTGTCCGCCGCGGAGAGCGCCCTCCTCCGGGTAGGCGGGCATCGTGGTGCGGATTCCGCTGTACTCCTCGGGAGAGCGCACGTCGATGAGCGGATTGCCGAAGTGTGCAAGCACGTCGTCCTTGAAGGCGCGGACTGTCGCGTCGTCACGGGCGACCACGGGGTACTCGACCGGGGTGGGCGTCGCGGCATCCGTGGTCGTCTCGCGGCCCTCGGCGATCCAGAGGTCGCGGCCGCCGTCGAGCAGGCGCACATCCTCGTGGCCGAAGAGGGTGAAGACCCAGAGTGCGTAGGCGGCCCACCAGTTGTTCTTGTCGCCGTAGATGACGACGGTCGTGTCGCGGCCGATGCCCTTCGAGCCCAGCAGGGCGGCGAAGCGCTCGCCGTCGATGTAGTCCCGGGTGACGTCGTCGTTGAGGTCGGTGTGCCAGTCGATCTTCACGGCGCCGGGGATGTGACCGGTCTCGTACAGCAGGACGTCCTCGTCGGACTCCACGACGACGAGCCCCGGGCGGTCGAGGTTCTCGGCGAGCCAGGCCGTGGAGACGAGACGCTCCGGGTGGGCGTAGGCGCTGAACTTCGGCGCGGGATCGATGTTGACGGTCACGGGGAACCTCCTGGGTGAGCCCGGTCAGGCTGGGGGTGAGGGAAGCGGATTAGGCTGGTGGTCTGTCCGCTCTCAAACCTACGCGGCGTACGAAGGCGACTGCAGCCCGTTCCGCAACGAACAGAAACGAAACCTCGAACGCATGTCTCCGGCTCGTCCCGTCATCCATCTGACCGACCGGTCGCCGAGCATCACCGGGGCCGAGATCGCCTCGGAGCTCGTTCCGCCGCCCCAGTTCGAGCACGCATCGTTCGAGTCCTATCGTCCTGACCCGAACTACCCGTCGCAGCTCGAGGCCGTCGAGGCCCTGCACGAGTTCGCGGGGGTCTGGCGGGCGCAGCGCCCCGGTGGCTTCTTCTCCCGCAACCGGAAGCCGAAGGCCGCCCTGCCCGGCATCTACCTCGACGGCGGATTCGGCGTCGGAAAGACCCACCTGCTGGCCGCCCTCTGGCACCAGGCGCCCGGGCGCAAGTACTTCGGAACGTTCATCGAGTACACGGCTCTCGTTGGCGCGCTCGGCTACGCGCCGACCGTGAAGCTTCTCACCGGTACGCAGCTGATCTGCATCGACGAGTTCGAGCTCGATGATCCGGGCGACACCATGCTCATGACCCGCCTCCTCGGCGAGTTGATGGCAACGGGCACGCAGGTGGCAGCCACCTCCAACACGCCGCCGAACGCGCTCGGGGAGGGGCGCTTCGCCGCCTCCGACTTCCTCCGGGAGATCCAGGCCCTCTCGGCCCAGTTCCGCACCATCCGCATCGACGGACTGGACTACCGCCGACGCGACGTGGAGGGTTCGGCCGTCAGCGTCGACGACGATGCGCTCACCCGCATGGTCGCCGGCATGGGGGAGAAGGGGGAGCGTGTGTCGCTCGACACCTTCGACGACCTGATGGCGCACCTGGCGACAGTGCATCCGTCGAAGTACATCAAGGTGATCGACGCGCTCGATGTGATCGCCATCAGCGGCGTGCACGAGCTGCACGACCAGACGGACGCCCTGCGGCTCGTCGCGTTCATCGACCGGGTCTACGACGCGGAGATCCCGGTCATCGCGAGCGGGTTCCCGCTCAGCGAGGTCTTCGACGAGACCATGCTCGCCGGCGGATACCGCAAGAAGTACCTGCGCGCGATGTCGCGCCTCATCGCCCTGACGACGGGTGAACTCCCTCCCCACGACTGATTCGCAGGGCCTCCCAGCCGAGCACCAGCATTCGTCGGGAGATTCCGGGTCGCGCGAAACACGATGTTTACGAACGAGTCGTTCACGTAACAGACCCGAAACATCCGAACCTCCCCGACGAAACGTGCCGCGTCAAAACTGACGTCTACACCCGATGGAGCCGCAGGCGGCCGTCTGGTGTCCGGAGCACTGACCTCAAGGGAGACCATTCGTATGTTGTTGACTGCAGCAGCCGACTACGACGCGGCCACGGGCGTTAACTCGCTGTGGCTGCTCGTCGCAGCGGCACTCGTTCTTCTCATGACGCCCGGCGTCGCATTCTTCTACGGCGGGATGGTGAAAGCCAAGAGCGTCATCTCGATGATGATGATGAGCTTCGGCGCCATGGCCCTGGTCGGTGTGCTCTGGGTGCTCTACGGCTACGGGCTCGCGTTCGGCACGCCGCTCATCCCGGGCATCGTCGGCAACCCGTTCGACGGCTCGATCGGCCTCACCAGCCTCCTCGGCCTGGGCGAGGGCGGCGCGATGGACCCCGACCTGCCCGGTCTCGCGTTCGCCGGCTTCCAGGCCACCTTCGCCATCATCACCGTCGCGCTGATCTCGGGTGCGATCGCCGACCGCGCGAAGTTCGGTGCCTGGATCGTCTTCGCCGCCATCTGGGTCACGCTGGTCTACTTCCCCGTCGCGTTCATGGTGTTCAACCTGGCTGAGGGCTGGGCTCCGGTCTGGGGTGTCAACGACTTCGCCGGTGGAACCGCGGTGCACATCAACGCCGGTGCTGCCGCTCTCGCCCTCGCTCTGGTGCTCGGCAAGCGCGTCGGCTTCCAGAAGGGCATCCAGAAGCCGCACAACGTGCCGCTCACCCTGCTCGGTGCCGCTCTGCTCTGGTTCGGCTGGTTCGGCTTCAACGCCGGCTCCGAGGCCGCAGTCGACGGCGTCGCCGCCATCGCGTGGATCAACACCCTCGCCGCTCCCGCCGCCGCCATCCTGGGCTGGCTCGTCGTGGAGAAGATCAAGGACGGCAAGCCGACGGCCATCGGTGCTGCATCCGGTGCCGTCGCCGGTCTCGTCGCGATCACCCCTGCCTGCAACATCCTGACGCCGTTCTGGGCCATCGTGCTCGGCATCCTCGCCGGTGCCGTCTGCGCCATCGCGATCGACCTCAAGTTCAAGCTCGGCTTCGACGACTCGCTCGATGTGGTCGGCATCCACCTCGTCGGCGGTCTCATCGGAACGCTCTACATCGGTATTTTCGGTGCCGGCATCGGCCTCATCGACACCGGCTCGTTCGAGCAGCTCTGGAAGCAGTTCGCCGCGGCCGCCGTCGTGATGGTCTACTCCTTCGTCATGGCCTTCGCCATCGGCTGGATCATCCAGAAGACCATGGGCTTCCGGATCACCAACGAGGACGAGGTCGCCGGAGTCGACACGATCGTTCACGGCGAAGAGGGCTACGCACTCGAGACCGTGTAACACGGAACACCGCCACGGAACCTGGCGGTGCGGGGCGGTGGAGGAGACTCCACCGCCCCTTTTCGTGCGCTTGCTAGGGTGCGAGGATGGCGAAGACACGGGGATTCCCCGCATTCCTGGCAGGTGTGCAGCGGATGCTGCGCGGCGAACGACGTGCTGAGTCCTCGGTGCCCGCGTCGACATCCCGGACGCCGGCTGCATCCACGGCGACCGTCGAGGTCGACCCTCGCCGCGTGGGGGCAGTGCACCTGAGCTATTCGCCGACCACAGACGGAGCGCCCGATCCCGGTGAGATCGTGTGGACCTGGGTTCCGTACGAGGAGAACGACGGCAGGGGCAAGGACCGCCCCGTCGTCATCGTGGCCACAGAGCCTGGAGGGACCGTTCTGGCGGCCCAGCTGACCAGCAAGGACCACGCGGGCGAGAGGTCCTTCGTCTCGCTCGGAGCAGGCGGCTGGGACTCGGAGGGTCGAGCGAGCTGGGTGAACATCGATCGCATCTTCCGGGTGCACCCCGCAGGGATGCGCCGTGAGGCGGCTGCACTCGATCAGCGACGCTACGAGCTCGTCGAGGCTGCGCTGCGCTCCAGGTACGGCTGGTCGTAGGGGCGCCC
This sequence comes from Leifsonia sp. Root1293, assembly GCF_001425325.1. NCBI lineage: Bacteria > Bacillati > Actinomycetota > Actinomycetes > Micrococcales > Microbacteriaceae > Leifsonia > Leifsonia sp. Root1293. The sequence goes on from NZ_LMEH01000001.1 coordinate 598,960, forward strand.
AGAGCGGTTGGCCAGCGAAGCCTCGACCGTGCCCATCGCTCTACTGAGAATTCCAAGACAATTGCCTCGGATGACCGTCCTGAGTTCTGGCGCGAACAGCTGAGGCGAGACGCGCCCTTCGCCCCAACAAGGAACCCGTCGTCCGCGGGGACTGCGCGGCTGAGTGCCATGCACGTGCTACCTCGGTAGGGTCATCGCAGGGAGGCACATATATGAGGTTTCGGGTGGTCGAAGGCCGTGAACGGGTAGAGCCGTCATCAGTGGAAACTCTCGTCATACTTCGACGCGATGACTGGGATGACTTCGGTTTCAAGACGTTGTTTGAGGTCCAAGTGTTTCTGCCACGAGGCGATGCTATTGATCTCGGTTCTGTGAAGGTTATCCGTGCTGGTCAACAAGAGGGCAGGACGCACTTTGAAGCAAGCGAATTCACATCTCTTGATGAACAGTATTGCTCCCTCGGCCAGGACATTGAGTACTACGAGAAGCTCTCTACGCTGCCGAAACGCGAGAGAGCCACGTATCTAAGCGCGATGCGCGACGCGGCAACGAACGCTATGGTTGCGGCGCGTTTCGAGCTCGAGGACGGTTGGTCCACGTCCCTGCTTCGGTTTGGAGCGGCAGAGCATGCTCTCGCCACCGCTCCGCTGCTCTTCGGCGATAACGCTCGAACTCTCCGCCCTTCGACATTTTGGCATTTTAGTAGTGAGCTAGATCTGAATCTCCAGTTCACTTTTGACGACTCTGGTGTGTTGCCTGGTCGGTGCAAGGTCCTCATTGGATACAACGGCGTGGGAAAGACGAGGCTCCTCGCAGAGATCGCCAGGGATGTCAGCAAAGTGGGGCTAGGTAGGCAGGGCCGGAGGCATCGCGAGATGACCTTCGGATCCGTAGTCGCTGTCTCATACAGTGCCTTCGACCATTTCGAACTCCCGCGCAGTTTCCCAGGGATCGACAGCGACTTGTTCCAGCCGGACGAATCGTCGTCCACGACTCGATTCGGCTACACATACTGTGGCCTACGACGATTGCAGGACGGAAGGGCCAGTCAAGAGCTGAAGTCTCTCGACGAGCTCGATGCAGAGGTTATTGAGGCCTTCCAGTCTGCGTGCAAACGGGACCTGACCCCGCTCCGTGAGGCGTTGGTCGAGCTTGAGCAGGACCCCTCCTTTGGGCGCGCAGGGCTTCGGCTGTCGGCGTGGATATCCGACCGAGAACCTCCGCGAGAGGTTCTCGGTCGACTCAGTGCTGGCCAAAAGATTGTCATCAACATCATCGTCCAACTTGCGGCCCACCTCAGGATGCAGTCATTGGTGCTAGTCGACGAGCCCGAAACGCACCTCCATCCGCCAATGCTCGCGGCGCTGCTGCGCGCTATCCAACGACTTCTTGGCAACTTCGACTCGTTCGCAATTGTCGCGACTCATAGCCCCGTCGTGCTCCAAGAGGTGCCTGCCAAGGATGTACAAGTCCTCGAGCGATTTGGTGGAGTTGTGCGGGTTCTCAACCCTCGAATGGAGACTTTTGGTGCGGGCCTCGGCGAGTTGACGCAGGAGGTGTTTGGGCTCGACAACACAGTTTCTGACTACCGCGCGAGAATCCGAACTCTGGCGAGTGAGATGGACATCGATCAAATCGAGGCCATGTTTCCGATGGGGCTGAGCACCCAAGCTAGGGCACTGGCCGCCCGCGCACAAAGGCTTTCGGAATAAGCATGCGCAGCCTTCCGTTCCCTGAGCTTAACGAGCTCGACCTCTATGACCGCCTCGCAGCCAGACGTCGACAATCGACGAGAAGTTCTCTGGCCTCGATGAGGCCGACGGTGATGAATGCTTACGATTCATACGGTCTTGACGGCCTCTACCAACTTTCTAGTTTGGTGAATGAGGCGGCAGCCGGCGACATTCTGCGCTCAAACTATACGGTTTTGCGATCCGGTGCGCTGTCGCGCGATGGAGACCAGATCCTGGCGAGGAGCAGCGTCTGCTGCCTCTGTGGGATCCGGCCGTCGAGTGAGCTCGATCACTTCCTCCCGAAAGAGCATTTCCCCGAATTCGCCGCGCTATCGGTCAACTTGGTACCGGCATGCGGAATCTGCAATAAGCGAAAAGGTGAGGGCTGGAGGGCTAGCGAGGGCGTGCCAGCGTATCTTCATGCTTACCTCGATTCCTTGCCCACTACGAAGCGCTTCCTTCGCGCGAAGCTCAGCATTACCGACGACTCAATAGTAATTTCCTTTCGAATCAAGCGAACTAAAGGGATGCCGAGATCGACGGTTGACCTAGTTAGGTCGCAGTTTGAGTACTTCGAGCTTGGAACTGCGTACGCCGAGAATGCGACCGAACTGATCGCCGAGAAGTTGGGTTCGATAGAGGAGTATTACGCTGAGGATGGCGCAGCGTCCGTTCGGAAATACCTGGATCGTGATGCCCGAAGTGCTACTCGCCCGTATGGCATGAACCATTGGAAGCCTGCTGTGTTGCGTGCGGCTGCCAACTCCAGCGAGTTTTGCAACGGAGGCTTTCGTCTGCCGATGATTAACCTGTAAGGCGCCGTCGTAGCACCACAGCAACGCCGGGCGAAGTATTAGAAGTTGGTCAGGCTTTGGATGGATCAAGTCCAATCCGGGCGTCGGCCAAATGGAATCAGAACCGACCTGCTCGTGGAGTCGTGCTGGTACAAGAAGATCCGAGCCGGATCGCTCTGAAGTCCAGCGGTAATCAAGAGTGACCGGACTCTTGGGCGGCTGTATTCGAGCCGTCTGGCGCTGCGGGGGATACCCGCGACGCAGCGGCCTACCGCTTGCCCCAGCATTCATGGAGGATCAACACGATCATCAGTAAACGTCCTGAGCAAGAAGATTGGAGTGGGCGATACCGGACTCGAACCGATGACCTCTTCCGTGTGAAGGAAGCGCGCTACCAACTGCGCCAATCGCCCGTTGCTGCAGGGTTTCCCGTGCTGCGGTTACCGATACTAGCCGACGGATGGCGGCTGACGCACATCGACGCACGGCCTCCGGTGGCCCGCAGCATCCCGAGAAGGGATTCTCAGTTTGGACACGCCCGGAGCCCTCACGTTTTGTATGCGGGGACGGTTTCGGTTATTGTCGTTCTTGTTGCAGAAATGCAGCAGCGAGACTGCGAGAGCAGTTACGCGGATGTGGCGCAGTGGTAGCGCATCACCTTGCCAAGGTGAGGGTCGCGAGTTCGAATCTCGTCATCCGCTCGAAAAGGATCGGGCGCAAGTCCGGTTCATTTTCATGGAGTGAACCCGCACGGTGGATTGGCCGAGAGGCGAGGCAGCGGCCTGCAAAGCCGTATACACGGGTTCGAATCCCGTATCCACCTCAAGTTGAGATCGCAGATCCCAACCTTGGGCGATTGGCGCAGCGGTAGCGCGCTTCCCTGACACGGAAGAGGTCACTGGTTCGATCCCAGTATCGCCCACCATTTGAAATAGCCCCCTCACCGGGGCTTTTTTCATGTCCGCTGCGGTCGCACCGGCTGGCAGCCGCGGGTCGGCCGCACGTCAGTCGGCCAGTGTCACCTCGACGGTGACGGTCTCGCCAGCGCGCACGTACGTGACGTCGATCGTCTCACCGGCTGCCCTGGTCAGTTGCACCTTCGTCAGTACGTCGAAATTCGACGCCGCCTGAGAGTTGATCGCCGTGATGACGTCGCCCGGGCGGATGCCGGCGTCATCGGCTGGTCCTCCTGCGGTGATGCCCTGGACGAACAAGCCGCCCTCGACACCGAAGTGCGCGGCAGACGCCAGCGGGATCGGGATGAGCTCCGCGCCGATGTTCGGGTAGGTCACCTCACCATGCTCGATGAGCTGGTGGGCGAGCGGCATGGCCACGGCCTGGGGCACCGCGAAACCGATGCCGACGCTGCCGGTGCTGCTCTGGCCGCCGGCCCCGGGTACCGAGGAGATCGCCGTGTTCACGCCGACGAGTCGGCCCCGGCAGTCGACGAGCGCTCCGCCCGAGTTGCCCGGGTTGATCGAGGCGTCGGTCTGGATCGCTCCGACCAGCACCGCGTTCCTGTCGCCATCGGTCGGGACGGGAACGTTGCGCCCGAGTGCGCTCACGATGCCGGCCGTTACCGAGCTGTACAGCCCCAGCGGAGCGCCGATGGCGACGACGGGTTGCCCGACGGACAACGACCCCGAGCTGCCCTCCTCGATCACCGCGAGATCCTCGTCGGTGTCCACCTTCAGGACGGCGAGGTCGGTCTTGGGGTCACGCCCGACGATGCTTGCGGGCAACTGGTGTCCATCGCTGAACCTGACGGAGACCGCGCCCGAGGCGGCGGCCGACGAGATGACGTGATCGTTCGTGAGGATGTGGCCATCCTTCGTGATGACCTGCCCGCTGCCGTTGCCGGAGCCCACGGTGATCGTCACGACGGATGGCAGCACCCTGTCGGCCACGGATGCAGCATCGCAGGAACCCCTGTCGGCACTCACGGCCGCGGTGGTGAGCGCGCCGGCGGCGAATCCCACGGCGATCAGCAGCAGCGCCACCACGACGGCGGCGGTGACGACGAGCCAGCGCGGGAACCGGTGGTCTGCTTCCCCCGGTGCTTCGGCTGGATTCGCTTCATCCTGCGCTGGTTCAGCCATCGCTATTCGCTCTGGCCCGTCGCCACGGACTCCGGGATCTCCTGCGGTCGGTACTTCGGGAGTCGGCTGGCCGGAACGATGGCGATCACGCTGATGCCGGCCAGGATCAGCAGCCCGGTCTTGAGGGCGCTGAGGCGCGCTTCCTCGTTCAGGGCGATGGCGGCGTCGACCTGCGCTGAGGAGGCATCCGTCGCGGACAGCACCTCCTCGAGCCTCTCGTTGCTCACGAAGTTCGTGTTGTCCATGTCGACCTGCGACACCAGGGATGGGGGGAGGTCGACATTGCCGGCGAGGGCGCTGATGACGTTCGCGGTGAGGATGCCGACGAGGAGGGCTCCTGCAACGGCCGTTCCGACCGCTGAGGCGAGGTTCTGGGTGGTTCCGCGGACGGAACCCACGTCGCCGGCGAGCGTCTTCGGTGATGCCGTGACGAGCACGTTGAAGACGAGGGTGACGAGGGCGCCCTGGCCGATGCCGAAGACGACGAGGCCGAGGATGGTGGGGATCGTCTCCCAGTTGTTGGTCACGACGAAGGACAACCAGACCAGCGCGATGGTGGTGAGGCCGAAGGAGAACATGCCGATGGTCCTGGGCGCGAATCGCTTGTAGAACCGCACGACCAGCGTTGCGGTGATGAAGACGGTCAGGTTGAAGGGGAGCATCGCCAACGAGGTGTCGAACGGGGTGCGTCCCTGCACGATCTGGATGTAGAGCGGAACCGTGAAGTTCAATGCCGCCTCCATGAACACCACGATGAACATGGCGTAGACCGCGGCGCGCTCTCTCGAGGATCCGAACACGGACAGGCTCACGAGGGGAACCTTGCCTGCCTTGGTGCGGCGCCGGGTCCAGAGGAAGAACAGTTGCACCAGCACGACGCCGAGCACGATGAGGATGGGAGCGGGGGAGAGCCCGGCGATGTCGAACGGCGCTCCGGATGTCGCCTGCAGGAGGCCCCACGAGTTGAGGTTGTTCACTCCCAGGGTCAGCATCACGATGCCGGCGCCGATGAGGATCGCGGCGACGACGTCGATGGTGATGCCGGGATTCCCCTTGTCGGACCGGAGCCAGAAGCTCAGGATGAACACGGCGACCGCGAGGACGAGCACGACGACGAACACGTACCGCCAACCGACGAGCGTGGCGAGGGTGCCGCCGATGAGGAATGCGCTGACGCCGGCCAGCGCGCGAGCCGAGCCGAGGGAACCGATGGCCGTTGCCTGTTGGGCGCCCCGATAGTTCTCCGCGATGAGGGCTACGAGTGACGGCACGATGATGGCCGCGGATGCGCCGGCCAGAGCCTGGGCGAAGATGACCCAGCCGATGGACGGCGCGAGGATCATCGTGACGGCCGAGACCGCGAACAGCGCGACGACGATGCGGAAGACGATGATCCAGCCGATGCGTTGCCCGATCTTCGCCCCGACCATCACGAGAGCCGCGACGACGAGCCCGTAGGTGACGATGGCGGTGCTGACGTCGGTCGGTGGAACGCCGAAGTCGTCGACCATGCCGCCCAGCGAGACAGGGAGCGCTGACACGTTGTACGACATCAGGATCTGGGCGAGGAACAGGCCGATCATGGGGAGCCAGGAGGTGCGCACCTCCGGCTGGGCAGTGACGGATGTCATCGGGGCTCCTTCGTTCTGTGCGGTGTCGGCTCGCCGTGAGGTGTCGGCGTCGCCGCGACGTGGGAATCGAATGCGAACACGTTCACCCCGAGTACAGTGCTCGCCGCAGAAGGCACGGCTCCAGTGCCGGCCACCCGGCCGACCCCCGTCACGTCCAGATCCATTTGCACGCCCCCGTCCGGCATCCGCAGACACCCACAATCGGAAACCTAGCGGATCGAGGGCACGGAGCACACGCGGAGGAAATCGGGCGACATCGGCGGCGGTGGCGGCGCCGGCAGCGACGGTGCGCTGACATAGACTGACCACCGCGAGCCGCCGCTCGATCCGTTCCCGCACCGCCGCGGCGGAGTCGCGAAGTGGTCGGCCTCGATGCGAGGAGGCACGGATGGCGGGATTCGCATCATGGCTGTTCGGTCTTCGCGCGCAGCAGCCCCGCGAGTATCGCCGGCTCATGCGCATCCGTCGCCGCGTCTACACGACGGTCGCGACACTCGATGCGGAGATCGTCCGCTCACCGGAGCCGATCCCGTTCGAGCAGCTCGACCGCACAGCGTTCACGCCGCTGCGCCCCGGGTCGCACTGGGGCAAGGTCTTCGACTGCGCGTGGCTGCGCATCACCGGCGAGGCGCCGGCCGGTGCCGAGAACGCCGTCGTCCTGCTCGGCATCCGGGGCGAGGGTCTCGTGTACTCGCCCGGTGGCGAACTTCTCGACTCGGTGAGCACGGTCTTCCAGCAGGGCGATCTGCCGCAGAGCGGCGGGGGAAAGTACCGACCCGTGCGCAACGTCGATCTGACGACCGGGGCGGTCGAGCTCTACGCCGACGTCGCATACAACGGGTTCATCCTCTACGAGGTCGGACGCGCGGTCTATCACGGCGCCCGGTTGGCCACTGTCGACGACGAGGCCTACGGCCTGTTCTACGACTACCTCACACTGCTCGTCCTGGCCGGCGCGACCGACGACGCCGCCCTCGAGGCCGAGGTGCGCGCCGCTCTCGGCCTCGCCTACGCCCGATTCACCGGCGGCGACGTCTCCGGGGCGCGGGCGGCGCTCGCCGAGCAGCTGGAGCAGCAGTCGACGAGCGACTTCGTGTACAGCGCCGTCGGTCACGGCCACCTCGACATGGCCTGGCTCTGGCCGTTGCGCGAGACCCGCCGCAAGGCTGCCCGGACCTACGTGCGGGCGTTGAACAGCATCGACCGACGCGACGACTACATCTACGGCACCAGTCAGCCGCAGCAGATGGCGTGGACGAAGGAGCGGCATCCGCAGCTCTTCGAACGGATGCGGACTGCCGTCGCGGCCGGGCGCCTGGAACTGCAGGGTTCGTTCTGGGTGGAACCCGATACGAACCTGCCGTCGGGGGAGTCGTTGGTGCGCCAGGCGACAGTGGGCCGGCGTTTCCTGCAGGAGGAGTTCGGGTTGACCGACGAGCAGCTGCGCCTCTGCTGGCTTCCCGACACGTTCGGCTACAACGGCAACCTTCCGCAGATCCTCCGAGGGGCCGGCATGGACTGGTTCCAGACGATCAAGCTGGCCTGGAACAAGGTCAACGACTTCCCGCACCGCACGTTCCACTGGCAGGGCATCGACGGATCGAGAGTGCTCGTGCACATGCCGCCGGAGGGCGACTACAACAGTCGCGGAGCCGCCGACAATCTGCTCACCGGGCTCGCGAAATATCCCGAACGTGCCCTGAACACCGCGCTGCTCGTCTACGGTTCCGGCGACGGCGGCGGCGGCCCCAACGAGATCCACCACGAGGTGACCCGGCGGGAGCAGAGCCTCCGCGGTCTGCCGAAGGTGGAGTACTCGTCTGCAGGGGCGTTCTTCCGTGAGCTGGAGAAGCGCGACGTTCCGCACACCCACGCCGGAGAGCTCTACCTGGAGACGCACCAGGGCACCTATACGACGCAGGCGCAGATCAAGCGGCACAACCGACTCGTTGAGCGCAAGCTGCACGAGGCGGAGGCCCTGGCCGTGATCGTCGGCGACGACAGCCGGCCGGTGCTCGCGGAGCACTGGCGCGAGGTGCTGCTGAACCAGTTCCACGACATCATCCCGGGCTCGTCGATCGAGCGGGTGAACCGCGAGGCGATCGCCACGTACGAGCGCATCGAGACCGCCCTCGACGTCTATGCCGATGAGCTGGTCGCCCGGCTCCCGGTTCAGGGCGATGACCTCACCGCCCTGAACCTCACCGGTTTCCCGCGCGACGAGCATGTGAAGGTCGCCGGCTCCTGGCACCGGGCGGTGGTTCCGCCGTATGCGGCAGCCCCGCTCGCTCCCGCTGAGGAGGTCCCCGGACTGGGCTTCACCGCGGACACCCTGAGCAACGGCATCCTGACCCTTCGTTTCGACGAGACCGGAACGATCGTGTCGTGCCTCGATGCCACCGGTGCCGAGCACGCCGGCGACGGCCTCAATCGGTTGGTCGTTCACAAGGATCCGTACGTATGGCCGTTCAACGCCTGGGACATCGATGCCGACTACGTGAACAAGGCGCCGCGCGTGCTGAAGGTCACGAGGGTCGAGAGCTTCGTCGACGGCGCCACGGCCGTGCGACGACAGCTCTATCGCGGTCGCACCGTCACGGTGGAGCAGCGCGTGGTCCTCGAGGCCGGCAGCGACGTCGTGCGCTTCGAGACCATCGTCGAGTGGCAGGAGAGGCATCGGATGCTGCGAGCCGAGTTCCGGCCATCCCACTACGGCGAATCCGTGAAGTGCGAGATCCAGTTCGGTCACATCGAGCGAGCGACGACCGAGCGCGACTCCGTCGAGAAGGCCCAGTTCGAGGTCTGCGCGCACAAGTGGATCGCGACCGAGGACGCCCGAGGCGGCTTCGCCCTGCTCAACGACAGCAAGTACGGGCATCGGGCCAAGAACGGTCTGCTCAGCCTCAACCTGCTGCGCGCTCCCACCTACCCCGACAAGACCGCCGATCGCGGCAGACACCGATTCACCTACGCCTTCTGTCCGTTCGAGAACGGCGACCTGGAGAAGGTCGTGCGCGAGGGCTACAGGTTGAACAACCCGCTGCGCATCACCGAGGGCATCCGACTGGACAGCGTCGCGACCGTGGCAGACGCCGGAGTCGTCGTCGAGACCGTCAAGCGAGCGGACGAGGGCGATGGCGTCGTGCTGAGGCTCTACGAGAGCCTCGGTCGCGCCACCACGACGGCGCTGGCGGTGAACGTCCCGCACGGCCGCATCCGCAGCACGGATCTCCTCGAGCGACCCATGGCCGATGCCGACCCGGGGAGGCTGGAATTCCGTCCGTTCGAGATCAAGACCCTGCTGCTGGAGCCCCCGCGATGACAGTCACCGCAGACCAGACGGCCAGGCCACCGGCGATTCCACTGCGCGTTCAGAGTCTCGCCGTCGTCACGGCCGGCTTCGGCCAGAACATCGTGCTGACGACGGTGTCGACGTTCATCCTCGTCTACCTGCTGCAGTACGCCGGCATCAGCACGGCCGGCCTCGCCGTGGTCACCATCATCATCACAGTGTCGAAGATCATCGACGCGATCCTCGATCCCGTCATGGGCAGCATCATCGACATGACGAGCAGCCGGTGGGGCAAGCTGCGGCCGTACATCCTGTTCTCCGCCGCACCCGTCGCCCTGCTCTCGGGGTTGCTGTTCACCATTCCCGACGTCGCCGAGCCGCTGAAGCTGGTCTACTTCGGGATCTGCTACATGCTGTGGAGCCTGGCGTACACGGTCTGCGACGTGCCCTTCTGGGGACTCATCGGGTCGGCCTTCACCGATCCGACAGCGCGCACCCGGGTCATCGGCATGGTGCGGGCGTTCGGAGCCATCGCGCTCGGACTGGCCACGCTGGGCATGCCCTGGGTCGCCCGCCTGTTCAGCTTCGGACCGGACACCACGAGCGCCGGCTGGTCGCTCGCCGTGTTCAGCACCTCGATCCTCGGCATGGGGGTGTTCCTGCTCGCCTTCTTCTTCACCAGGGAACGCCAGACGACCGCCGCGGCCACCGGGCTCACCATGCGCCAACTGCTGTCGACCCTGGTGCACAACACACCGCTGCTCATGGTGCTGCTGGGCTCGGTACTGGGCTTCGGGCGTTTCATCGTGCAGGCCGGAGGCGCCGTGTTCGTGGTCATCGCCTACGGCGACGAGGGCACCTTCACCCTCGTCGGCGCAGCGATCATCCTCGGCATGGTGATCTCGTCGTTCACGACACCGCTGCTGCTGCGCGCCATGTCAGCTCGAACTCTCATCGTGACCAGCACCGTGATCGCAGCCTGCCTGTACACGGGCATGTACTTCGTCGGGTTCGCGAACATCGTCGCCATCCTGGTGTTCATCTTCCTCACCGGACTCACCCTCGGCATCTTCCTCGTGACCCAGGCGACCATGATCGCCGACTCGGTCGACGATGCCGAGCGTCGCCTGGGGGTGCGCAATGAGGGCATCTCCTTCGCCGGGCTGACGTTCGCCTCCAAGATCATGAACGCTCTCGCGGTTCTCGTCTTCGGGGTCTTCGTCGTTGCCGCCGGCTATGAGGCCGGCGTCGATGTCACGGCTTCGATGCAGAACACCGTCTTCGTCGCGATCACCCTGATTCCGGCCGCGAGCTGCCTCGTCTCGGTGATCCCGTTCCTGTTCTACAGGGTGGGAGCGCCTGCCGTCCTCGAGCGATGAGCTGTCACGGCGCCCGCATCAGGTAGTCGTCGAGCGACAGCACCACCGGGGCGTTCGTGGCCGAGCTGGACACGTAGGTACTCACTCCGGTCGACCCGGCCGCCTGCAGCGGTCCTGTCGCGTCAGTGATCGACCGGTGCCACACTGCGGGCTCCGGCGTGCCCGACTTCCAGATCCTCGCCTGAACCGTCGTGGGGGAGGTTCCGGTGACCTGCATCCGCACGAGCAGTTGGTCGCCGGCTGAATACGAGAGCCCGGGAACGAGGACCGCAGCCTGGATCGTGGCGCCCGCACCGACGGGGTTCTCGCGTGACAGGGCGAGAGTGACCTGACCGGTCGACTTGATGATGGCCTGCGCTTTGTACGAACCGGCGCCGGGGACCCTGCGACCCGTCGTCACGATGTAGATCCCACCGCCGGTCGGCGGCTTGTCCGCCGAGATCCGGTACTGGAGGTCGGTCGTCGTCGATGCGGGCGATGGGAGGTTGGCGTCGAGCGTGCCGCCGGCCTTGGCATGGCGGATGAAGCCGACGCCTGCCGCGACCTGGAATGCCGTCGACGTGCCGGTGGTCGACCAGGCACCGCCCGTGTCGGCCGTTCCGAAGCCGGTCGTGACGGTGCGGGAGAAGGCGTCGGAGGCGTAGACCGTCGGCCCCCCGGGCACGCTGACCGTGACGGGATGCGTGACGGTGCCGACGGCACCGTCGTCATCCGTCACGGTCAGGGCGACTGTGTACGTGCCGGAGACGGCGTAGCTGTGCGTCGCGATGGTCCCGGTGCCTGGCGTGCCGTCGCCGAAGTTCCAGGCGCTGCTCGCGATCGTTCCGTCGGAGTCCGACGATGCGGAGGCATCCGCCGTGCAGGTCAGATCGGTGCAGGCCGTCGTGAACGAGGCCACGGGCGGTTCGTTGGGAGTGGACGTGCCCTGACGGATCACGAACGCGTCGGTGTAGGTGCCGCCGGCGGTGGGCTGGAAACCGGCGCTCAGGCTGGTCGCGTCGGCAGTGACGAGCAGCGACCCCCAGCTGGGCGATGAGTTGAGGCCGGAGGATGCCGCGAAGTACTGCGCCTCGGAATCGGAGGCGGTGACGTTCCTCAACGGAGTGCCGCCGGTGCCAACAGTGGCGAACACGGTTCCGGCACCGCGGGCGAGGTCGTCGTCGGCGTCGACGACGCAGGCCGCGGTGAACGTCCCGGGCACGATGGCCGCGCATCCGGCACGCTGGGCCAACTGCTTGGTGCGCGAATACAGATGCTCGTGACCGCTGAGTACGAGGTCGACCCGCTTGCTGACCAGGAGGTTCGTGAGGTCAGCCGTGTCGCAGGAGTACTGCCCGACCGACAGGCACGGCTTGTGCGTGCTGACTACCACCCACGGGATGCCGGCCGCTCGAGCGCTGTCGATGGCCGCCGCTGTCCAGAGGTAGCGAGCCGTCCCGGCGGAGTACGACCACAGCCCGTCGGGGTAGGTCAGGCCGGCCGAGACCTGGATGAACCGCACGAGGGGATCCCGTTGCGGAACGTCGACGTAGTACTGGCGTCCATAGGTGCCGACGGCTCCGGGCAACTGGTTCGGCAGACAGGCCGAGAAGTTGTCGATGTTGCCGTTGAGGCCGTTGCTCTCGTGATTGCCCGCGACCAGCTCGAAGGGGAACCCAGCACCCGTCCTGGCGGTCACGTAGTCGCACCACACCTGTTCGGGATCGCTCGTGTAGGCGAGGTCGCCGAGCGCCAGGTGCAGATCGGGTCCGATGGTCTTGATCTGGTTCAGCACGGCGGATGTCTGGGTCGTCGAGTTGAAGTCGCCGGACGCGGTGAATGTCACCGCACCGGCTGTGGTCGGCGTGATCGCGGTCGGCTGCACTCCGCCGGCGACCAGCAGGCCCGCCGCCAGGGTGGCACCGACGAAACCCGCGGTGAACGATCTTGCTGCACTCATGCGATGCTCCTTGCACGTCGGGAAGAATTCGTGGCAAGGCGACTGCGCGCCGATCGACGGTGATCGGCATCTCGGGCGTCTTGCCTGCAGGATAGCCCTCCTCGCGGACCGGCGACAGGGTGAACCGGTCCGGAGGCGTCCGCCGACTCCGGCAGATGGTCGGTCGGCCCTGATGTTGAGTGGACGTTTCGGCTCGGTGAACATCGCATGCAGAACCCGTCTCCGCCCCTTGTCGCGAAGCGCGGTGGGCGCGCAGACTGGCGCAGGACCTGAAGATCCGAACCGGATTCGCATTGCGGGGGACCCCATGAAGTTCCGTTCACGACTGGTCGCTGCGGGGATCGCGACAGCCACGATGGTCGCAGTCTCGCTCGCCACGGCCGCACCGGCGCAGGCAGTGCCACCGACTGTGCCGGCGATCGAGCTGCCGGTCGGCGCAGGAGGGGACTCGAGCTACCTCAGCGAGTACGGCGCGCAGAGCCCCTCCTCGAAGGTGATCCCGATCGGGTCGGCCACATCGTCGTTGGAGATCAGCCCGCCCTTCGATCCCCTCTACGAACTCGCCTGCACACTCGCGGATGCCACGGGCGCCGTGGTCGCCGAGCGTTACTGGGGCGAGGACGAGGTGGGGCAGTCACCGCCGTTCGTGATGACCGTCCCGTCGGGATCGGTCTCTCTATCCGGCGGGCCGTACGTCGCCGAATGCTCCTCCCAGTCGGAGAGCACGTCTCGAGTGCGGTGGACGATGACAGCGGCTGCCGATGCACCGGCGACAGTCGTGTTGAGGCACGATCCGCAGACCTACGTCCGACTCACCGAGTACGAGCCGCTCGACGGTGGCTCGTATGCCACCGACACCCCGGTCGCCCTCGGCGAGCGGTTGCGCATCCGGGGAGCGGCCAACGCCTGGTTCCCTGCCGGCTCCCGCTACGAGGTCGTCACCGAGATCAGCACCGGAGGCGGGACTGCGGCTGGCCCCGCGGCAGATGTCGCCATCACGGCGGCGGGCGACGTGGTCGGCCTGACCATCCCGGTGGGCATCCCTGCAGAGCCCGGGGAGTCGATCGGCCTCTCGGTGCAGGTGACCTCCACCATCCCGGGAACGTCGACGACGCCGGAACAGGTGCTTCAGCGACGGTGGCAGACGCGGCTGGCCGTCGTCGAGAAGGCCACGACTCAGACCGCGCTGCGCCTCGACCGCACCCTGGCACTGTCCGGACGGACGACTGTCCGCGCACTCGTCTCCGTCTTCGCGCCGGACGGCCAGCCCATCACCGGCACCGTGACGGTCTTCGTCGATGGGAAGGCGAGCGGCGAGGTGCAGGTCACGGGGGCCGGGTCCGCTTCGGGCGTGGTGAGGCTTCCCGGGCTGAAACGGGGACTGCACAGTGTGGTCGCCGTGATGGGAGGCACGGACAGCTCGCGCGGCTCCACCAGTCCCAGCCGCTTGGTTCGTGTCCTCCTCTGACGTGCTGTCAGCGGGTGTTCGAACCGGGGTGAGTCGTCGGTTGCGGGCTGTACACGGTGACGGCGTCAGGAATGAGGCGCATCGACACGGTGTAGCGCCCGTCTGCCGCTGCAGCGGCATCCGTCGCCTCGCCGTCATGGGCATAGCCGAGTGCGGTGGGCTCGCCGTGCACCTCCACCTCGAGCTCCCGGGTCGTGTAGGCGGCGATGGAGCGGCGCGGCGACCACAGCGACAGCGCGTGCAGCACGCTGTCGGAGCGACGCCCGAGGATGAGGGCGGCCGCTCCACGGGTACGTGCCCTGGATCCGGCGCGGAGCACGCGCACGTCGAGAACTCCGTCGTCCACTCCACTGCGTCGAAGGGGTGCGGCGGAACCTGAGGGGTCGTAGCGGTCGATGCCGACGAAGAGCGACCAGGCGCGACCGCGCTCGCCGCGGGCCGAGAGCTCGACGGGTTCGGTCGAGCTCAGGATGCCGACGGCCGAGGCGAGGGTGGCGAGAGGCTTTCCGATCGCCTTCTGGATCTTCTCGCGCCGTTGCACGAACTCCGGGTAGAGGCCGATCGACATGGTGTTCAGAACGGTGACAGGCGCAGCGTCGGCCACCCGCAACTCCCCGACGTCGACGCGCAGCCCGGTGCCCGTGGCGAGCGCGTCGAGTGCCGCATCGGGAGTGAGCGCGCCGATCGCCTTGGCGAAGTGGTTGAAGGTGCCGCCGGGGATCACCAGCAACGGCAGCCCGGCCTCCCGAGCGACGTGGGCGACGCAGGCGACCGTCCCGTCGCCTCCTGAGATGCTGAGCACGCGGGGAGGGGCGTCCGACTCCAGCGTCGAGCGGAGAAGGGTGGCCACATCCTCTCCTTCTGAGAGCCTGTGCACCGCGGCGGCAGGCAGGCGCCGCCGGAGCAGACGGAGGATGTGTTCCCCCTCGCCCGGCTGTCCGGAGCCCGGATTGACGATCACGAACACGCCGGCGCCGTCGGTCGACGCCGGGAGGTCGTCGCGCACGGCATGCGACGCCCCCACGGGCCCCGGCCTGTTCCGGGGATGCGCCGGCACCAGGAGTGCGCCCGCGGAAGCGACCCCGAGTCCGATGCCGACGCCTCCGACGACATCCGACAGCCAGTGCGCCCCCGTGTGCAGGCGGGAGTACGCCACCGCTCCGGCGAGCGGTGCGACGACGGCTCCGGCGATGGGCGACTGGATGGCCACGCCGGCCGCGAAGGCTGCGGCGCTCGCCGAGTGGCCGGACGGGAATGAACCCGACGTGGGAGTGGTCCGCAGGCGTCGACCATGGGGGACGGCGTCGATGACCGGTCTGGCCCCGCCGAACAGCTGCTTGCCGACGAGGTTGGCCGTCGCGCTGGCGACCAGGAGAGACAGCACCCCGCGGACGGCTGCCCGCCGGTCGCCGAGCAGGGCGAGCACCCCGGCGATGGCGAACCACAGCACGCCGCGGTTCGCAGCGCTCGAGACGGCGACGTAGACGGTGTCGACCCCGCGCATCGTGTGGCGTGCGTTGATGCGCGCGGCCGTGGCCTGGTCGAGGCGCCGCACCCAGGGCGGTAGCACCCGGGCCCGGCGAAGCGCGTCGATCGGGTGTCGCAGGTTCCACCAGGCCATGACGGCAGCCTAGGCGAGCGGCGTCGGGAGCGTTTCGCGGCCCCTTCTATGATTGAGAGGTTCTACAACGTACAAAGGGAGTAAACGACAGTGGCTGACGGCTTCGAGCTTTTCACCGACCGGTCCGTTGTCGCGATGCGCGTCAACGGGGAGCTCAAGGACCTGGCGACGACGGTGACGGATGCCGACACCGTCGAGCCCGTCACGATCGACTCTCCCGACGGCCTCACGATCCTGCGCCACTCGGCCGCCCACGTGCTCGCCCAGGCCGTGCAGTCGATCAACCCGGAGGCCAGGCTCGGCATCGGCCCTCCCGTGACCGACGGGTTCTACTACGACTTCGACGTCGAGACCCCGTTCGCCCTCGAGGACCTCAAGCCCCTCGAGAAGGCCATGGACCGCATCATCCGTCAGGGCCAGCGCTTCGTGCGCCGCGTCGTGACCGAGGACGAGGCCCGCGCAGAACTCGCGAACGAGCCGTACAAGCTCGAGCTCATCGGGCTCAAAGGCCACCCGACCGAGGGAGCCGGCAGCCACGACGACGGAGAGTCGGTCGAGGTCGGCGGTGCCGAACTGACCATCTACGACAACGTCGACCCGCGCACGGGCGAGACGGTCTGGAAGGACCTGTGCCGCGGCCCGCACCTGCCGAACACGCGGATGATCGGCAACGGCTACGCCCTGTCGCGTGTGGCTGCCGCCTACTGGCGCGGCTCGGAGAAGAACAAGCAGCTGCAGCGCATCTACGGCACCGCGTGGCCGACGAAGGACGAGCTGCGCGCCTACCAGGCCCGCATGGAGGAGGCGCTCAAGCGCGACCACCGCAAGCTCGGCGCCGAGCTCGACCTGTTCAGCTTCCCCGACGAGATCGGCTCCGGCCTCGCCGTCTTCCATCCCCGCGGCGGCATCATCCGTCACGAGATCGAGAAGTACATGCAGGAGCGCCTGATCGCTGCGGACTACGAGCTCGTCAACTCGCCGCACATCACGAAGGGCTCGCTGTTCGAGACCAGCGGCCACTTGCAGTGGTACAAGGACGGCATGTTCCCGGCCATGCACCTCGACCAGGAGACGGATGCGGAGGGCCACGTCACCCGCCAGGGCCAGGACTACTACCTGAAGCCCATGAACTGCCCGTTCCACAACCTGATCTTCCGGGCGCGCGGACGCAGCTACCGCGAACTGCCGCTGCGCCTGGCCGAGTTCGGCACCGTGTACCGCTACGAGAAGAGCGGAACCCTCGCCGGGCTCACCCGTGTGCGAGGACTCACCCAGGACGACGCCCACGTCTACGTCACCCCGGAACAGGTGCGCGGCGAGGTCGCCAGCCAGCTCGAGTTCGTCTTGGAGACGCTGCGCGGCTACGGCCTCGACGACTTCTACCTCGAACTCTCCACGAAGGATCCCGAGAAGTTCGTCGGCGACGATGCGGCCTGGGAGGAGGCGACCGAGACGCTGCGTCAGGTCGCCATCGAGTCCGGCCTCGAGCTCGTTGACGATCCGGGCGGAGCGGCCTTCTACGGCCCGAAGATCTCCGTGCAGGCCCGCGACGCGATCGGCCGCACCTGGCAGCTCTCGACCGTGCAGCTGGACTTCAACCAGCCCGAGCGGTTCGAATTGGAGTACACGGCCAATGACGGCACCCGCCAGCAGCCGGTGATGATCCACCGCGCCCTGCTCGGGTCCATCGAACGCTTCTTCGCCATCCTGCTCGAGCACTATGCCGGCGCCTTCCCCGTCTGGCTCGCGCCAGTGCAGGTGGTCGGCATCCCGATCGCCGAGGACTACGTCGACTACCTGGGCGACGTGATCGGCCGGCTCAAGGCCGCCGGCGTGCGCGCCGAGCTCGACGCGTCCGACGACCGGATGCAGAAGAAGATCCGCAACCACACCAAGCTGAAGGTGCCGTTCCAGCTCATCGCGGGCGAGCAGGATCGAGCAGCGGGATCGGTGAGCTTCAGGTTCCGTGACGGCACCCAGGAGAACGGCGTGCCCGTCGACGAGGCGATCAGCCGCATCCGCGCCGCCATCGCGTCGCATGCGCAGGTGACCAGCGCCGGGCAGATCTGATGACCGACGGGCATGGCGGGTTCACCGGGCTGGAGAGCTCGGCGGACTTCGCGGCTGTTCCGGATGCGTTCCAGCGACTGTGGACGCCGCACCGGCTGGTCTACATCGAGGGCGGGCCGACTCCGCACGAGGAGAACTGCCCGTTCTGCGCTGCCCCGAAACTCGACGACGAGACAGCGCTCATCGTGGCGAGGGGCGAGCACGCCTACGTGCTGCTGAACCTCTTCCCCTACAACAGCGGTCACCTGCTGGTCTGCCCGTACCGGCACGTCGCGTTGTACGACGACGCGACCGCGGAGGAGGTCGCCGAGATCGCCGAACTGACGCAGATCGCCATGCGGGTCGTCCGTCGGGTCTCCAACTGCGACGGCTTCAACATCGGCATGAACCAGGGCAAGGTCGCCGGTGCCGGCGTCGCAGACCACCTGCATCAGCACATCGTTCCGCGCTGGGCGACCGACGCGAACTTCTTCCCGATCATCGCCGAGACGAAGGCCATCCCGCGTCTGCTGGGCGAGACCAGGCAGGCGATCGCGGACGCCTGGCCGACCTCGAAGGTCGAGTAGCCCGCGACGAAGGAGCCGGCGTATCGAGACCGCATCCGGCGGCGAGGATGGTCTTGATACGCATCCTCGCTGCGCTCGGGCGCTGCTCGACCAACCAAGGTCGTCGGTCTCAGCGCACCTGTCGTGTCGTGAACTGCATCCTCGGGTGCGCGTAGGCCTCCTGCGATTCGACGAGCTGCAGTTCGCGCTCACCGGACTCGTGGGTGCGAGCGAGCAGGTCGAAGACGCTCGACGCGGTTCGAGCCAGCGCATCGGCGGCGTCGCCGCTTCGGACGTAGTGCGCTGTGAAGAGGGCAGCCGTCACATCTCCGGAGCCGTTGGCCTTCAGCGGCAGCAACGGTGTCTGCACGATCCAGGCGCCGGTGTCGTCGACGGCCAGCATCTCGATGGTTCCCGCCTCGCGATCGGGGCGCTCGACACTCGTCACGAGAACCGTTCTCGGTCCCATCGCCCGAGCCAGGTCCACCGAGGCGAGCGTCGACTCCAGGCTGTCGGGCTCGGTACCCGTGAGGTATCCCAGCTCGAACTGGTTGGGCGTGATGATGTCGGCGACCGGGACGACCCACTCCCGAAGGAGCACGGGGATCTCGGGTGCCACGAAGCATCCGGACTTCGCGTTGCCCATCACCGGGTCGCAGGAGTAGATCGCATCCGGATTCGCCGCCTTGACGCGGGCGACGGCGTCGATAATGACGTCGCCGATGCCGGCGCCGCCCTGATAGCCGGAGAGCACGACGTCGATCGCGGGGAAGACGCTGCGTTCCTCGATGCCGGTGATGACGTCGGCGACGTCGGCCGGGCTGATGAGCGGACCGCGCCAGGCTCCGTAGCCGGTGTGGTTGGAGAAGGTGACCGTGTAGACGGGGAGCACCTCCACCCCGATGCGCTGGAGCGGGAACACGGCGGCCGAGTTCCCGACGTGGCCGTAGGCGACAGCGGACTGAATCGAGAGGATCTTCACCCTCCGATTCTCCCACCGAGTCGTCGGGAGACGGTCGCGGTCTCGGCGACCCTCCCGGGACGAATACACTTGGCGTTCATGACCGATAGCACTTCCTCCCAGCAGTTCGGTTCGAGCCGCGTCAAGCGCGGACTCGCCGAGATGCTGAAGGGCGGCGTCATCATGGACGTCGTCACCCCCGAGCAGGCCCGTATCGCCGAGGATGCCGGCGCCGTCGCCGTCATGGCTCTCGAGCGCGTTCCCGCCGACATCCGTTCGCAGGGTGGTGTCGCCCGCATGAGCGATCCCGACCTGATCGAGGCGATCATCGCCGAGGTCTCCATCCCCGTCATGGCCAAGGCCCGTATCGGCCACTTCGTCGAGGCGCAGGTTCTCCAGGCGCTCGACGTCGACTACATCGACGAGTCCGAGGTGCTGAGCCCCGCCGACTACGTCAACCACATCGACAAGTGGGGCTTCAACGTTCCGTTCGTCTGCGGTGCGACCAACCTGGGCGAGGCTCTCCGTCGTATCAACGAGGGTGCAGCCATGATCCGCTCCAAGGGCGAGGCCGGCACCGGCGACGTCTCCGAGGCGACCAAGCACATCCGCAAGATCAAGAGCGAGATCGCAGCTCTGTCGTCGATGTCGAAGGACGAGCTCTACGTCGCGGCCAAGGAGCTCCAGGCTCCGTACGACCTCGTCGTCGAGATCGCCGAGACCGGAAAGCTCCCCGTCGTGCTGTTCACCGCCGGCGGCGTCGCGACTCCGGCCGACGCGGCCATGATGATGCAGCTCGGCGCCGACGGCGTCTTCGTCGGATCCGGCATCTTCAAGTCGGGCAACCCGGCCCAGCGGGCGGCTGCCGTGGTCAAGGCCACCACCTTCTACGACGACCCCGCGGTCATCGCCGACGTCTCCCGCGGCCTCGGCGAGGCCATGGTCGGCATCAACGTCTCCGACCTCGCCGCTCCGCACCGCCTCGCCGAGCGCGGGTGGTAGCACCTCGCATCGGCGTGCTCGCCCTGCAGGGCGACTTCCGTGAGCACGCCCAGGTCATGCGCACCCTCGGGGCCGACGTCACTCTCGTGCGTCGCCCCGAGGAGCTCGCCGCCGTCGACGGCCTGGTCATCCCCGGTGGGGAGTCCAGTGTGATGGACAAGCTCGCACGCACCTTCGGGCTCGCGGAGCCCTTGCGCGACGCCGTCGGCGGTGGACTCCCCGTCTACGGCACCTGCGCCGGGCTCATCATGCTGGCGGACACCGTGCTCGACGGCATCCGGGGTCAGGAGAGCATCGGCGGACTCGACGTGTCGGTGCGCCGGAATGCCTTCGGATCGCAGACGCACTCCTTCGAGACCGACCTCGACGTGCCCGTGCTCGGCGGCGAGCCGATGCACGCCGTCTTCATCCGCGCGCCCATCGTGGAGTCCGTCGGAGAGTCCGCCACCCCTCTCGCCACCCTGGCCGACGGGCGATGCGTCGCCGTCGAGCAGGGCAATCTGCTCGGGACCTCGTTCCACCCCGAGGTGACGGGCGACTACCGCATCCACGAGTACTTCCTCGGCAAGGTGCGCGCCGCCGCCTGATCGAGCGCGCTGTCGGCGGAGTGGGGGAGGATGAGCCCATGGTCGAGAAGAGGTACGTGGCGCTGCTCCGCGGCGTCAATGTCAACGGGGTGAAGATCCTGTCCGTCGACCTCGCCGAGCTGTTCTCCGCCCTCGGCTTCGGCTCCGTGAAGACGGTGCTCGCCAGCGGCAACGTGCGATTCGACGCGACGGATGTCGCCGATCCGGCAGTGCTGAAGGCGACGATCGAGAAGGCACTGCGCGAGCGCTTCGGCTACGACGCCTGGATCGTGCTGGTGGGCCTCGACGATCTCCAGTCCATCGTCGACGCCTTCCCGTTCGACGCCGAGCGCAGCGGGTGGCATCCGTACGTGCTGTTCGGCTCCGACGACGCCGTGCTCGCCGAACTCCTCGGCCTCGGCGCCGCTCTCGATCCGTCCGACGATGTGATCGCGGCGGGGGAGCACGTCATCTACTGGCACAACCGCCGTGATGTCGGCGTGGACAGCCCGTTCTCGAAGATCGCAGGCAAGGCCAGGTATCGCTCGACCACCACGAACCGCAACCTGCGCACCCTGCTGAAGCTGCTCGCCTGATCTGCTCGCCTGATCCGCTCGCGTTCCGCTCGAGCGTTCGCCTCGACGGGCGGCGCTCCACGGGACCCGGCCCCTGTCGGCACGGCTGCATGGCGGGCCGACCGGCGATGGGTAGAATCGAAGGCATGTCAGGGCATTCCAAGTGGGCAACGACCAAGCACAAGAAGGCGATCATCGACTCGCGTCGCGCCAAGTCGTTCGCCAAGTTGATCAAGAACATCGAGGTCGCCGCCAAGATGGGCGGTGCCGATCTGGCGGGTAACCCCACCCTCGTCGACGCCATCCAGAAGGCGAAGAAGACGTCGGTCCCGATCGACAACATCAACCGCGCGGTCAAGCGCGGCGCAGGCCTCACCGGTGAGGCCGTCGACTACACGACGATCATGTACGAGGGCTACGGTCCGAACGGCGTCGCGATGCTCATCGAGTGCCTCACGGACAACAAGAACCGCGCCGCGGCCGACGTGCGCACGGCCGTCAGCCGCAACGGCGGCACGATGGGCGACCCGGGCAGCGTCGCGTACAACTTCCACCGCAAGGGCCTCATCGTCGTCTCGCACGCCGACGGCCTGACCGAGGACGATGTCCTGATGGCGGTGCTCGAGGCCGGCGCCGAAGAGGTCACCGACGAGGGCGAGACCTTCGAGATCCTCACCGACCCGTCGCAGCTCGTCGCGACCCGTACCGCCCTCCAGGAGGCCGGGATCGACTACGACTCCGCCGACGTGGCCTTCGTGCCGAGCCTCAAGATCGAGGTCGACGCCGAGACTGCCCGCAAGGTGTTCCGTCTCATCGACGCCCTCGAGGACTCGGACGACGTGCAGAACATCTACACGAACCTCGACCTGAGCGCCGAGGCGCAGGCCGAACTCGAAGCAGACGAGTAGCCCGCCGTGCGGGTGCTCGGCGTCGACCCCGGCCTGACCCGGTGCGGCGTCGGCGTCATCGACGTGGCGCCGGACCGGACGGCGAAGCTCGTCGACGTCGTGGTCATCCGCTCGTCGCCCGAGCTGCCGATCGAACAGCGGCTGGCCCATGTCGCTGCCGGGCTCGAGGCGATCCTCGACGAGCACCGGCCCCAAACCGTCGCGCTGGAGCGGGTCTTCGCCCGCAGCGACGTGTCGACGATCATGGGCACCGCCCAGATCTCGGGCGTCGCGATGTACCTGGCGGCCAAACGAGCCCTGCCGGTCTCGCTGCACACGCCGAGTGAGGTGAAGGCGGCGATCACGGGCTACGGCCGCGCCGACAAGGCGCAGGTGGGAGCGATGGTCGCCCGGATCCTCGGCCTCGAGTCCGTTCCGAAGCCCGCGGATGCCGCCGACGCCCTGGCGCTCGCGCTCTGCCATGCCTGGCGTTCCGGAACGCCGGGAGCGCCGGCGGGCGGAGGGGCGCTCACCCCCGCGCAGGAAGCGTGGCGCGCCGCGGAGCGCAGCGCCTCGGCGTCGGCGGGCGCCCGTAGGCTGAGTCGGTGATCTCCTCCCTTCGCGGCACAGTCCTCTCGGCCCTGGGCGGCACAGTCGTCCTCGAGGTCGGCGGCGTCGGCTTCTCGGTCCTCACCACGCCGGCTGCTGCCCTGTCCGTGCGCATCGGCGACGAGGCGCGTCTGCTCACGACGCTGGTGGTGCGCGAGGACTCGCTCACCCTGTTCGGGTTCCCGACGGCCGAGGAGCTCAGTGTCTTCGAGGTGCTCATGGGTGTGACCGGCGTCGGCCCGAAGTCAGCCCTCGGCGTGCTCGCCGCCCTCTCGCCCGATCAGATCGCCCGTGCCGTGGCCACGGAGGATGACGCGGCCTTCCGCAAGGTCAGCGGAATCGGGCCCAAGACCGCGAAGCTCATCGTGCTCTCCCTCACGGGCAAGCTCCTCGTGGCTCCCGGGGCGGCTCCGGCCCCCGCATCCGTCCCGGCGTCGAGCACGGGCGAGAGCGTCGTCGCCGCCCTCGTCGGCCTCGGTTGGTCGGAGCGCGTCGCGGCGACGGCCGTCGAGGAGATCATGGGTGAGACTCCCGACATCAGCGTTCCCGTCGCCCTGCGCCAGGCGCTGTCGCGTCTCGGTCCGGCCACCCAGAGCGGGAGCCGGGCATGACCGATCTCGATCTCACGAACCCCGAGCTCGAGAGCGAGTCCGAACTCGCCTTCGAGGGTGCGCTGCGACCACGATCCCTCGGCGAGTTCGTCGGACAGACCAAGGTGCGCGGCCAGCTGCAGCTCCTCCTCACCGCCGCGACCATGCAGCAGCGCACGCCTGACCACATCCTTCTCGCCGGCCCGCCCGGGCTCGGCAAGACGACCCTCGCCATGATCGTCGCCCACGAGGCCGGGAGGCCGCTGCGCATGTCGAGCGGCCCGGCCATCCAGCATGCCGGAGACCTGGCTGCCGTGTTGAGTTCGCTCGTTCCGGGGGAGGTGCTCTTCATCGACGAGATCCACCGCATGGCACGTTCGGCGGAGGAGATGCTCTACCTCGCCATGGAGGACTTCCGCATCGACATCATGGTGGGCAAGGGTGCAGGGGCGACATCCGTTCCCCTCGATCTCGCGCCGTTCACCCTCGTCGGTGCAACCACACGATCGGGGCTGTTGCCGAATCCGCTGCGCGACCGCTTCGGCTTCACGGCGCACCTGGAGTTCTACGCGGACTCCGAACTGGAGCAGGTGCTGGAACGCGCCGCCAGGCTGCTCGAACTCCGCATCGACCGTGATGCCATCGCCGAGATCGCGGGCCGGTGCCGCGGCACGCCGCGTATCGCCAACCGGCTGCTGCGCCGCGTACGCGACTACACGCTCGTGCACGGGCGTCCGACCGACGGCTCGGAGATGGCGCGAGCCGATGTCGCCTCGGTTCGGGCCGCCCTCGATCTCTACGAGGTCGACTCGCTCGGCCTCGACCGCCTCGACCGGCAGGTCATGACGACGATGCTCGAGCGCTTCGGCGGGGGACCTGTCGGGCTCAACACCCTCGCCGTGTCTGTGGGAGAAGAGGCCGAGACCATCGAGGCCGTCGTCGAGCCGTTCCTGGTGCGCATAGGTCTCATCACCCGCACACCCCGAGGCCGCATGGCGACCCCGGAGGGATGGCGTCACTTCGGGCTCAGGCAGCCGGGAGTGGGCCTCACGCTCGATGACCTATAATTCCACTTGGCCCATGTTGTATCCCGCGCCAGACGGGCGTGGTTGAGGGGCCCATTCCGGAAGGCTTTCCCCGTTGGATCCGATCACACTCATCATGCTCGCCGTGCTGGCGCTGCTCATCTTCTTCATGTTCCGCAACAGCCGCAAGCGCTCGAAGGACCAGGCCAACCTGCAGTCCACGATCGTTCCCGGTGCCAAGGTCATGACCAACTTCGGCGTCTTCGGCACCATCCTCTCCATCGATGAGGAGGAGAACGAGGTGCTCCTGGAGACCACTCCCGGCACCGTCCTGACCGTTCACCGCCAGACCGTTGCGCGCGTCGTCACGCCTGCCGCCGGCACGGAGTCGACGGCCGTCGACGCCCCGCACGACGAGCTCTCCACCGAGCCCGAGTTCGGTGAGCGCATCGACGAATCGGCCAACAGCGACACCACGGTCGTCGGAGACATCGACGTCGACGGGCAAGACCCCAAGAAGTCGAACGACTGACACCCTCCCTCCCCTTCGCACCCGCGCCGATGGCGGCGCGAGCGCGCGCGTAGAAAGCTGAGTTCCCTCGGTGGCAAAGTCGACACCCGTCAAGAAGGCGTGGCGTTCCCTCTCGTGGCTCGGAGCGATCGTCATCGCCCTCGTCGCGATCAACACCGCGGCCGTTCTGTGGGGCGGAGGGTCATGGACCCCCAAGCTCGCGCTCGACCTCGAGGGCGGAACGCAGATCATCCTCGCGCCCAAGCTCGAGACGGGTCAGACTGTCACCGATGAGCAGCTCACCCAGGCCGTCTCGATCATCCGCCAGCGCGTCGACGCCTCAGGTGTCAGCGAGGCCGAGATCAGCACGCAGGGTGGAAGCAACATCGTCGTCGCCATTCCGGGTGAGCTCGATGAGGAGACCAAGAACCGCATCCAGTCGTCGGCGAAGCTCGAGCTGCGTCCGGTGCTTCTCGCCGGCGCCCCGTCGGACTCCTCGGTCGGCGGTGACGCCAGTGCGTCGCCGACGCCGTCACCGACGGAATCCTTGCGGGCCACCCCCACGGTGAGCCCGACGAACGGTTCCGACACGAACTGGATCACCCCGGCGCTCCAGGCCGAGTACGACGCGTTCGACTGCTCCTCGGATGAGGCGGCCACGACGAACGCGGCACCGGCCGACGTTCCCCTCGTCACCTGCGACACCACCGGGACCGTCAAGTACCTGCTCGGCCCCGTCGAGGTCGACGGTGCGGACATCAAGGACGCCACCAACGGCCAGGAGACCAACCAGCAGGGCGCGTCCACCGGCCGCTGGGTCGTCAACCTCACGTTCAACGAGCAGGGCACCAAGGACTTCGGCGAGGTCAGCCAGCGCCTCTACGGCCTGACCGCCACACCGCCGCTCAACCAGTTCGCCTTCGTGATCGACGGCCAGGTCCTCTCGGCTCCGAGCATGAACGGCGTCATCACCGATGGCAAGCCGTCGATCTCGGGCAGCTTCGACCAGGAGTCCTCGAAGGCACTCGCCGATCAGCTGAAGTTCGGCGCGCTGCCGATCAGCTTCACCGTGCAGTCGTCCGAGACCATCACGGCGACCCTCGGCTCCTCTCAGCTGCTGAGCGGCCTCATCGCCGGCCTCATCGGCCTGCTGCTGGTCTTCGGATACTCGCTGTTCCAGTACCGCCTGCTCGGCACCGTCACGATCGTCTCGCTGCTCGTCGCCGGTGTCATCACCTACCTGACGCTCTGCATCCTGTCGTGGTACCAGGGCTACCGCCTCTCGCTCGCCGGCGTCGCCGGTGTGATCGTCGCGATCGGCTTCACGGCCGACTCGTTCATCGTGTACTTCGAGCGCGTACGCGACGAGTTGCGTGACGGCCGCGTGCTGGGCTCCGCCGTCGAAGCGGGCTGGAAGAGGGCACTGCGCACCATCTACGCATCGAAGGCGACCAACTTGCTCGCGGCGATCGTGCTCTTCGTCATCGCCGTCGGCAGCGTCAAGGGCTTCGCCGTGACGCTGGGTATCACGACGGTCATCGACGTCATCATCGTGGTGCTGTTCACCCACCCCATGCTGCAGCTGCTCGCGCAGACCCGGTTCTTCTCGAGCGGACATCCGCTGTCCGGCCTCGACCCGACGGCCCTCGGGGCCGTCTACCGCGGTCGCGCCGAGTTCCGCACCAGCACGCAGCTGACCGCGGCCAAGGCGGCCAGCAGCTCGCGTGAGGCTGCCAAGCGCCAGACCATCGCAGAGCGCAAGGCCGCAGAGGCCGCGGCGCTCGACGCGTCCGGCGGATCCACGACCGCCAAGTCGCCCGTAACCACCCCGTCGGGCTCCGGCGATATCTCGAAGAACGGGAAGGAGTCCTGATGGCCAGCCGTCTGACAACGTTCGGCAACGACCTCTACACGGGCAAGCGCTCCTTCGACTTCGTCGCGAAGCGCAAGCTCTGGTTCATCATCGTCGGCGCCCTGGTGCTGATCTCGATCCTCATCCCGGTCCTGCGCGGAGGCTTCAACCTCGGCATCGAGTTCCGCGGCGGTTCCCAGTTCCAGATCACCGGTGTCAGCGACGCCGAGACCCAGCCGGCGACGGATGCCGTCGCATCCGTCGTTCCCGATGCCGTGGCTCACGTCACGATCGTGGGCGGCGGCAGCGGCGTGCGCGTGCAGACCGACCAGCTCACGACTGCCGAGACGAAGGACGTCGCTACGGCCCTCGAGGACGCCTACGACGTCACGGAGGCCGACGTCTCGTCGTCGTTCATCGGACCCGTCTGGGGAGCCGACATCACGCGGCAGACCATCCAGGGCCTGATCGTCTTCCTGCTGCTCGCAGCCGTGGGCATGGCGCTCTACTTCCGAACGTGGAAGATGTCGCTCGCCGCCATCATCGCGCTGCTCGCCGACCTCGTCATCACGTCGGGCATCTATGCGGCGTCCGGATTCGAGGTCACGCCGGCGGCGATCATCGGCCTGCTCACGATCCTCGCGTACTCGCTCTACGACACCGTCGTGGTCTTCGACAAGATCCGCGAGAACACGCAGGAGGACGTGGTCGAGACCAAACGCACGTTCGCCGAGTCCGTGAACCTCGCGGTGAACCAGACCCTCGTGCGCTCGATCAACACCAGCGTCATCGCCGCCCTTCCTGTCGCGTCGATCCTCTTCATCGGAGCCTTCGCGCTCGGTGCGGACACCCTGCGCGACATCTCGCTCGCGCTGCTGATAGGTATCCTGGTCGGCACCTGGTCGACGGTCTTCCTCGCCGCCCCGCTCTACTCGCTGCTGCGCGAGGGCGAGAAGAGCGTGTCGAAGCACGACGCCAAGGTGCGGTCCATCCGCGAGCGGGCAGCGGCCGATGCCGCCCCCGCCGAGGAGCTCACGGTTTGACGCTTCCCGCGAACACCGGGGCCCTGGTCACATCAGGGTCCCGGCATCGCGGATAATTGAACATCGGACAGGAGACGACGCCATGACGGATACGAACACGTCATCCACGGCGTCGCTGCGCCGTCTTGTGCCGCGCATCTTCTCGAAGGCCCAGCCCGTCGGGGCCGTGGACACTCTCATGCGCACCGTTCGGATGCATCATCCGAAGGCCGACCTCTCGATCATCGAGCGCGCCTACACCGTCGCCGAGAAGGCCCACACGGGCCAGAAGCGCCGCAGCGGCGAGCCGTACATCACGCACCCCGTCGCCGTCGCGCAGATCCTCGCCGACCTCGGCATCGGCGCCAAGACCGTGGCGGCTGCCCTGCTGCACGACACCGTCGAGGACACCGAGTACACCCTCGACCAGGTGCGGGCGGACTTCGGCGACGAGATCGCGATGCTCGTCGACGGCGTCACCAAGCTCGACAAGGTCAAGTACGGCGACTCCACCCAGGCCGAGACCGTCCGCAAGATGATCGTGGCGATGTCGAAGGACATCCGCGTGCTCATCATCAAGCTGGCCGACCGGCTGCACAACGCCCGCACCTGGGGATTCGTGCCGGCCGAGTCCGCGACCCGCAAGGCGACCGAGACCCTCGAGATCTATGCGCCGCTCGCCCACAGGCTCGGAATCCAGGCGATCAAGTGGGAGCTGGAGGACCTGTCCTTCGCCGTGCTGTACCCGAAGATCTACGCCGAGATCGAGTCGCTCGTGCGCCAGCGCACGCCCGAGCGTGAGCAGTTCGTGCAGAACGTCATCGACGCCGTGAACGGCGACCTCAAGGCTGGCAAGATCCGCGGCAACGTCGTCGGGCGTCCGAAGCAGTACTACTCGATCTACCAGAAGATGGTGGTCCGAGGCCGCGAATTCGACGAGATTTACGACCTCGTGGGCATCAGGGTGCTGGTGAACTCGGTGCGCGACTGCTACGCCGTGCTCGGGTCCATCCACGCCCGGTGGACGCCGCTGCCCGGACGCTTCAAGGACTACATCGCCACCCCGAAGTTCAACCTGTACCAGTCGCTGCACACGACGGTGCTCGGGCCGGCCGGCCGGCCGGTGGAGATCCAGATCCGCACGCACGAGATGCACCAGCGTGCCGAGTTCGGTGTCGCCGCCCACTGGAAGTACAAGGAACAGGTCAACGGCAAGTCGAACGGGCCCGGCCCGCAGAGCGAGAACGACATGGCGTGGCTCGCGCACATCTCGGACTGGCAGGCCGAGACGAGCGACCCCGGCGAGTTCCTCGATTCGCTGCGCTACGAGATCGGTGCGAAGGAGGTCTACGTCTTCACGCCGAAGGGCCGGGTGATCGGCCTGCCCGCGGATGCGACCCCTGTCGACTTCGCCTACGCCGTGCACACCGAGGTCGGCCACCGCACCATGGGGGCGAAGGTCAACGGCCGGCTCGTTCCCCTCGAGTCCACGCTGTCCAGCGGCGACGTCGTCGAGGTCTTCACCTCGAAGAATCCCGACTCCGGGCCCAGCCAGGACTGGCTGAACTTCGTCAAGAGCGCGCGGGCACGCAACAAGATCCGTCAGTGGTTCACCAAGGAGCGCCGCGACGAGGCCATCGAGCAGGGCCGCGATGCCATCGCCAGGGCGATGCGCAAGCAGAACCTCCCCCTGCAGAAGCTGATGAGCCAGGACTCCTTCGCCGAGGTGGCCGCCCAGCTCAAGTACGTGGACGTGTCTGCTCTCTACGCTGCCGTCGGCGAGGGACACGTCTCGACCCAGTCTGTGCTCGAGAAGGTCGTCGCGAGCGTGCAGGCCGACACCGAGGTGGAGACCAACGACTTCTCGCTGCCCGCGAAGGGTCGCACGCAGATGCTGCGCGACAGCGACTCCGGCGTGCTGGTGCGCGGCGCACCCGACATCCTGGTCAAGCTGGCCCGGTGCTGCACACCGGTGCCCGGCGACCCCATCGTGGGCTTCATCACCCGCGGCCAGGGAGTGTCGGTGCACCAGGCCGACTGCCACAACGTCGCCGGCCTCATGAAGGAGCCGGAGCGCATGATCGAGGTGGAGTGGGCTCCGACCTCGAAGAGCCTGTTCCTCGTCCAGATCCAGATCGAGGCGCTCGACCGCGCCGGTCTGCTCTCCGACGTCACCCGAGTGCTCTCGGAGCACCACGTGAACATCCTCTCGGCGAACGTCTCGACCTCACGCGACAGACTGGCGCTCAGCCGCTTCGTCTTCGAGATGGGCGACACGACGCATCTCGACAGGGTGTTGAACGCCGTGCGCCGCATCGAGGGCGTCTACGACGTCTACCGCGTCAGCGACGGCTGACGCTGCACTCTCCAGCCGGGAGCGGGCACGTCGCATGTGCGATCGTGCCCCGGAGCCGACGACGCGGGCGAGAACGTCCTGAAGGGGCGTGCGCGTGCACTCGGCCAGCGCGCCGAGGTGGCCGATCGCTGCCTCGTCGTCGAGCGCTCCGTCGCGCGCGATGTCGAGCATGGTCCGCGCCGGCGAGGTGACGAGAGCCGAGCCGACGACCGCGATCTCGCCGACATCGATGACGACCTCTCGCAGCGCGAAACGCGTCGTCGTCTGGCGATGGCGGTAACGGATGTCGATGCAGAACTGCAGCCGAGGCGGGGGAGTCGCCACGGCACCCCAGACCCACGCGGCCGTGAGCCCGTCGGCGATGAAGCGGGCAGGAGCCTGTCGGGCGATCACCTCGGCGCGCACCGAGCGCAGCTCGGGCAGATCGACCGGCGCGAAGCATCCGCCGATGGGGTAGAGCTCGCCGGTCAGCCTGGCGGCGTGGAGTTCGGCGAGGGGGAGGTCGGCAGGAGAGAGAACGTCGGGAAGTCGCGGCATCCGACCAGCATGGAGGCCCGGGTGGGACGCAGACGGCCCCGACGCGATTCTGTGCGCCGGGGCCGTCGGAGTGCGGGCTGTGGACTACTGGCCGATGGCCTTGAGCCAGGCCTTGCGGGTCTCCAGCGCCTCGGTGGCCTCGGCGATGGCCTTCGCGTCCTTCGAGGCCGTCGCCTTCTCGAGGTCGGCCTCCAGCTTGGCGATGGCGTCGTTCAGTTGTCCGGCGAGGCCCTCGGTGCGGGCCTTGGTCTCGGGGTTGTTGCGCTTCCAGTGGTCGTCGTCGAGCTTGCGCACGGCGGCCTCCACCTTGCGCAGGCGCTCCTCGACCACCTTGACCTGGTCGCGCGGCACCTTGCCGATCTCGTCCCAGCGGCGCTGGATGGAGGTGAGGGCGGTGCGTGCCTTCGTGCGGTCGGTCTCGGTGAGGATCGGCTCCGCCTCCTCCAACAGTGCGAGCTTCAGCGTGAGATTGCCCGAGTACTCCTCGTTCTCCTGGGCGTCGACCTCGGCCTTGGCGCCGTAGAGCACGTCGCCGGCTGCCTTGAAGCGCGCCCACAGGGCGTCGTCCTGCTTCTTCCCGGCCCGACCGGCGGTCTTCCAGTCCTCGAGGAGGTTGCGGTAGGTCGGGATGCCGTCGGCACCCTTGGGCGCGAGCGCCTCGGCCTGCTCGATGAGAGCCTGCTTGCGGCTGCGCACGTCGCGGTGAGCCGAGTCGAGGTCGGCGAAGAAGGCCTTGCGGTGCTGCTCGATGATGGTGCGAGCCGCCCGGAACCGCTTCCAGAGCTCGTTCGCGGTGCCCTTCGGGATGCGCGGACCCTCCTGCTGGTGGGTCTGCCAACGGGCGAAGAGGGCGTCGAGCTCGGCCGTGGCCTGCTTCCACTGCGTCTTGGCAGGGTCGGCCGCTGCGAGGGCTTCAGCGGCCTCGACGATGGCGGTGCGCTCGACGACGGCGGCTTCGGACGCAGCCTTCTCCTCGGCGCTCTGGGCCTCGGTCAGCTCGGAGACCGTACCTCCGAGGGCGTCGAGACGGCGCGTGAGCGAGGCCAGGTCGCCGACGGCGTTGGCCGTCGAGATGGTCGAGCTCAGAGAGGCGACGGCCTTCGAGATGTCGACGGCCGGGCCGCCGCGCTTGGCGCGCTGCTCGAGCAGGGTGACCTGTCCGGCGAGGTCGGTGTACTTGCGCTCGAAGTAGCCGAGGGCCTCTTCAGGTGTTCCGTCGGGGAACTGACCCACTTCGCGTTCGCCGTCGGCTTCGCGCACGAAGACCGTGCCCGTCTCGTCGACGCGACCCCAGGGGTGCTCTTTCTCAGTTACCACGAGTTCCACCTTGTTCATGATGCGCAGGCGACGGGCTGGTCCCGCGGATGCCGCGCGTTCGATCGGCCGAAAGACATTCGGCCACAGCGGCATAAGCCTATTCCACGCCCCGGGCCACGGGTATCGGATGCGGCGGGTTCACCGCCCTCGCTCGCTACTGGACGGACAGATCGGACATCGTCACGGGAACCGCCGGCTTGCCGTCGCCGCCACCGCCCTCGACGCCCTTCGAGGTGATCTGGGAGATCAGCTCGTCGAGTCCTCCGGTGACGGTGCCGATGACCGAGTAACCGCCTGCGGCATCCGCCGGGATCGTGGTGTCGCCGTAGACGATGAAGAACTGGCTGCCCATGCTGTAGGCGTTGCCGCCCTGGCGCGCCATGGCGATGGTTCCGGCCGGGTACACGCCATCGGCCGGTGCGTTCTCGATCGGTCCGTAGCTGTAGCCCGGGCCTCCTGCACCGGTGCCCTCCGGGTCACCGCACTGCAGGACCTCGAAGCCATCGCCCGTGGTCAGCCGGTGGCAGGTCACGCCGTCGTAGAAGCCGTTCTGGATCAGGCTGACCGTCGATGCGACGGCCTGCGGTGCCGCTGCGCCGTCGAGGGTGAAGTCGAGGGCGACGTCGTTGAGCTTCATCGAGCCGGTCCAACTGCGGTCCTCTGCGACCGACACCGGCGGCACATCGCCGGAGTTCTCGCCCGCCGCTGCGGTCGCGGTCGGGGTGGGGGTGGCGCTGGCCGACGGCTCGGGAGATGGCGTGCCTGGACCGCCGTTGAAGTAGGCGAGCTGGGCGCCGATGGCGATGACCGCGACGGCGACGACGACGATGCTCGCGATGATGTTGTCGCGGCGTCGCCGGCTGACCTTGTGCTGGTGAACCTTCTGCCGGGCCTGGTAGGCACGAAGGCGCTGACGGGCCTCGCGGGTCTCACGGTCCGGACGGTTGTTCGATGCCACGGTGCTCCTCGAGATAGGCGAACTCCGCTGAACTCTACGGGAGCCGCCCATCAGTCGAAAAACCGACGTGCCGACCAGTGTCATCAGGGCCGATTACGCTGAGGGGATGACGGATGCCGGCCTCGGGTTGCGCGGCGGCGCGACGCCGCTCGCTGTGCGCATGCGACCCCGGAGCATCGAGGAGGTGGCCGGACAACGTCACCTGCTCACACCCGGTTCGCCGCTCGTCGCACTCGCGAGTGACAAGACGGGGGAGCGCGGCAGCGTCTCGATCATCCTCTGGGGTCCTCCGGGAACGGGCAAGACGACCCTGGCCCAAGCCATCGCGCACAGCTCCGGCCGGCGGTTCGTCGAGCTGTCAGCGGTCTCCGCCGGCGTGCGCGACGTGCGCCAGGTCATGGACGAGGCGATGTCGACTCGCGACCTCTACGGCATCGCCACGGTGCTGTTCCTCGATGAGATCCACAGGTTCACCAAGGCCCAGCAGGACGCCCTCCTTCCCGGCGTCGAGAACGGCTGGGTCATCCTCGTGGCCGCGACGACCGAGAATCCGTCGTTCTCGGTCATCTCTCCTCTGCTGTCCCGCTCGCTCCTGCTCACCCTCGAGACGCTGAGCGATGAGGACCTCGGCGTGCTCGTCGACCGCGCCGTGTCTGACCCGCGCGGTCTCGACGGCAGGTTCACCCTCGACGACGAGGCGCGCTCGTCCATCATCAGGCTGGCATCCGGGGACGCCCGGCGGGCGCTGACGGCCCTCGAGGCGGCGTCGGTCTCGGCCGGATCCGCTCCGTCGGGCCCGTCCGGTGCGGCGAAGAAGACGGCGAGGAAGCCCGTGATCACGGCTGAGCTGGTGGCGCTGGCCGTCGACAGGGCGCTGCTGCGGTACGACCGGAACGGCGACGAGCACTACGACGTGATCAGCGCATTCATCAAGTCGGTGCGCGGGTCCGACGTCGACGCCGCCCTGCACTACCTCGCCCGCATGATCGAGGCCGGGGAGGATCCGCGGTTCATCGCGCGCCGCATCATCGTGTCGGCGTCGGAGGACATCGGAATGGCCGATCCGCAGGCGCTGGTCGTGGCGATCGCCGCCGCGGACGCGGTGCAGTACATCGGCATGCCCGAGGGTCGTATCCCGCTCGCGCAGGCGGTCGTGCACCTGGCGACGGCGCCGAAGTCGAACGCGGCGTACAACGGCATCAACGCCGCCATCGCCGATGTGAAGGCGGGAAAGATCGGTCGGGTGCCGAAGCCGCTCCGCGATGCCCACTACGCCGGAGCCAAGCGGCTGGGCCACGGCAAGGGCTACAAGTATCCTCACGATGACGCCATCGGGGTCGTCGAGCAGCAGTACCTGCCGAACGAGCTGAAGGGCACGCGCTACTACGTGCCGACGGAGCACGGGAACGAGCGCGAGGTCGGCGCGCGACTGGCCAAGCTGCTGCGGATCATCCGAGGCAAGTAGAAGCGATCACGACCTCCGTCCGACGCTCAGCGTCATGCAGTCGCTGTGCTAAGCTTTCGGAGGCCAAAGGCCCGGATTTCCAAGCGCGGCTGCGAGGAACCCGGAGCCCGAGGGAACACGACCTGTAGCCGGTCTTCTCCCGCAGCCGATCCCTCTGACTTCACCGAGCACTCCCGTGCGTTCGGTAACGACTGTTTGAGATCTTCTTCATCGAAAGGAAACCGTGTCTACCAAGTCACGTACCCGTAGCAAGACGCGCCTGTCGCGTGCGCTCGGAATCGCACTCACCCCCAAGGCTGCCAAGTACCTCGAGAAGCGTCCCTACGCTCCGGGCGAGCACGGCCGCACCAAGCGCAAGGCCGACTCGGACTACGCGGTCCGTCTGCGCGAGAAGCAGCGTCTTCGCGCCCAGTACAACATCCGCGAGGCACAGCTCAAGATCGCCTTCCAGGAGGCCCGCAAGGCCCAGGGCCTGACCGGTGAGAACCTGGTCGAGCTCCTCGAGATGCGTCTGGACGCCCTCGTGCTCCGTGCCGGCTTCGCCCGCACCAGCGCTCAGGCCCGTCAGATGGTCGTGCACCGTCACATCCTCGTCGACGGCAAGATCGTGGACCGCCCCTCCTTCCGCGTGAAGCCGGGTCAGCTCATCCACGTCAAGGCCCGCTCCGAAGGCACCGAGCCCTTCCAGGTCGCAGCAGCCGGCGGTCACGTCGACGTGCTCCCGAAGGTGCCCGCGTACCTCGAGGTCGAGCTCGACAAGCTGCAGGCCACGCTGGTCCGCCGCCCGAAGCGCGCCGAGGTCCCCGTGACCTGTGAAGTGCAGCTCGTCGTGGAGTACTACGCAGCTCGCTGATCATCAGTACGCTGGAGGGCGGATCATCTTCGGATGGTCCGCCCTTCGTCGTTCAGGCTCTGGACGCATGCCGGTTCGGGAATGGAGAGCACCGTGTCAGCTGGAGACATCGTCGGACTGGTGGCGACAGGACTGTTCGCCGTCCTGGTCGTTCTCATCGGCATCCTCCTCATCAAGTTCGGCGGCGTGCTCGACGCCATCCGCGACGCCATCGTCGACGCGAACTCCAGCCTCACCCCGCTGGTCGGCGAGGTCACCGAGACCGTCCGCTCGACGAACACGCAGCTGGTCAGGGTCGACACCATCACGAAGGACGTCGCCGATGTGACGGGCAACGTCTCGGCACTCGTCGCCCTGTTCGCCGCGACTGTCGGCGGACCCCTGATCAAGCTCGCCGGTTTCTCGGCGGCCGTCGTGGCCGCCTTCCGCTTCGCCCGCGGGGCCGAGCGCTCCACGGGGAAGCGCTGACGAAGTACTGTTGACAAGCACCACGAGAGCACGAGGAGCGGTTCGAATATGAAGAATGTGTTGTGGCTGATCGTAGGCATCGCGGCCGGATTCGCCGTCGCCCACCAGGTCAACAAGACCCAGGAGGGGAAGCAGTTCTTCTCGACCATCGACGCCAGGGCCCGCGAGTTCGGCGAGGCCGTGAGCGAGGGCTACCGCCGTCGTGAGGCCGAGCTGCGCGAAGCCATCGACGCCGACTGATCTCGCGCGCAGCATCCGGTCGGCTTCGACCACTGTCCATCTGATCGCGCCCGCGGGCGCTCCCACCGAGTACGGAACCCATGCAGACTGCAGACATCCGCCGGCGCTGGCTCGAGTTCTTCGCTGAGCGCGGCCACACCGTCGTGCCATCAGCGTCGCTCGTCAGCGACGACCCCACCCTCATGTTCACGGTCGCGGGCATGGTGCCCTTCGTTCCGTACCTCACCGGGGTCGTGCCTTCGCCGTATCCGCGGGCCACCAGCGTGCAGAAGTGCATCCGCACGAGCGACATCGAGGAGGTCGGCCGCACGCCGCGTCACGGCACCTTCTTCCAGATGAACGGCAACTTCTCGTTCGGCGACTACTTCAAGGAAGGCGCCATCACGTACGCGTGGGAGCTGCTGACCTCCTCCGAGGCCGATGGCGGGTACGGCTTCGATCCGAAGGACCTGTGGGTCACCGTCTACAAGGACGACGACGAGGCCATCTCGATCTGGAAGCGGGTCGCCGGCCTGCCCGACGAGCGCATCCAGCGTCTGGACAAGGACACCAACTACTGGTCGACCGGTGTGCCCGGACCGGCTGGACCCTGCTCGGAGATCTTCTTCGATCGCGGCCCCGCCTACGGCATCGACGGCGGACCGGCGACGGACGACGACAGGTACGTAGAGATCTGGAACCTCGTCTTCATGCAGTACCTCATCGACGACGTGCGCTCGAAGTACGATTTCCGCATCGTCGGCGAGCTGCCGAAGAAGAACATCGACACCGGTATGGGCCTGGAGCGCGTCGCCTTCATCAAGCAGGGCGTCGACAACATGTACGAGATCGACCAGGTGCGCCCGGTTCTCGATCGCGCAGCGGCGCTCTCGGGTCGTCGCTACGGCGCCGACCACGAGGACGACGTGCGGATGCGGGTCATCGCCGACCACGTGCGCTCGTCGCTCATGCTCATGAGCGACGGCGTCGCTCCGTCGAACGAGGGCCGGGGCTACATCCTGCGCCGCCTCATGCGCCGCACGGTGCGGGCGATGCGCCTGCTCGGAGTCGACACAGCGACATTCGGCGAGCTGTTCCCGGCGTCGCGCGACGCCATGAAGGCCGCCTATCCCGAGGTCGAGACCGACTTCTCGCGCATCGCCCAGCTCGCGAACGCCGAGGAGGAGACCTTCCTCCGCACGCTCACCGCCGGAACCAGCATCCTCGACCTGGCTGTTGCGAAGACGAAGACCGAGAAGGCAGCAGCCCTTCCCGGCGACACGGCGTTCCTGCTGCACGACACCTACGGCTTCCCCATCGAGCTCACCCTCGAGATGGCCGACGAGGCCGGACTCTCCGTCGACCGCACGGCCTTCGACGAGCTCATGCTCGCGCAGCGCACCAGGGCGAAGGCCGATGCGCGCTCGAAGAAGTCAGTGCTCGCCGACCTCACCGTCTACAGCCCGTTCCGCGCGCTGGGTGAGACCGTGTTCACCGGCTACACCGAACTGCAGACGCAGTCGCGCGTGCTCGGCATCATCGTCGACGGCGAATCGGTGACGAAGGCGACGGAGGGGCAGACCGCAGAGGTCATCCTCGCCGAGACGTCGCTCTACGCCGAATCCGGCGGGCAGGCGGCGGATGCCGGACTCATCGTCGGCGCAGGCTTCGAACTCGAGGTGCTCGACGTGCAGAAGCCCGTGAAGGGCCTCATCAGCCACACGGTGCGCGTCAGCGTCGGAGAGGTGGGGGTCGACGCCGTCGCCACGAGCGTCGTCGACGACGACTACCGCCGCGGCGCCCGCCAGGCTCACTCTGGAACCCACATCATCCATGCGGCGCTGCGTCAGGTGCTCGGCCCCACGGCGCATCAGTCGGGCTCGTTCAACAAGGCCGGCTACCTGCGCCTCGACTTCGGCTGGAACAAGGCGCTGTCTGCTGAAACCCGCAGCGAGATCGAGGAGATCTCGAACAACGCGATCCGCGACAACCTCGAGGTGACCACCCGCGAGATGAGCGTCGACGAGGCCAAGGCCCTCGGTGCGATGGCCCTGTTCGGCGAGAAGTACGGCGACACCGTGCGCATGGTCGACATCGGCGGGCCGTGGTCGCGCGAGCTCTGCGCCGGCACCCACGTCTCGACGAGTTCCGAGATCGGCATGATCAACCTCGTGAGCGAGTCGAGCGTCGGGTCGACGAACCGTCGCGTCGAATCCCTCGTCGGTCTCGAGGCCTTCAAGGACCTGGCGGCCGAGCGGGCCATCGTCTCGGAGCTCACCACCAACCTGAAGACTCCGCGCGAGAAGATCCCCGAGCGCATCGCCGAGCTGCTCGCCAACCTCAAGGCCGCTGAGAAGAAGATCGCGGCATTCGAGGCGCGCGCCCTCAGCGACAGGGTTCCGGCCCTGGTGCAGAACGCCACCACCATCGGCGACGTGACCCTGGTCGCAGAGCACGTCGGGAATCTCGCCTCGAGCGACGACCTGCGTGCGCTCGTGACAGCGGCTCGCGAGCGGCTGGGCAGCGCGGCATCCGTCGTCGCCCTGACCGCCGTGGTGAACGAGAAGCCTGCGGTCATCGTGGCGACGAACCCCGCAGCCCGGGACGCCGGCCTCGGAGCCGGCGCCATCGTGCGCGCCATGGCGGGTGCTCTCGGCGGTCGCGGAGGCGGCAAGGACGACCTCGCCCAGGGCGGCGGAACCGACGTCTCGGCCGTTCCGGCTGCGCTCGACGCCGCCCGCGACGCCGTCCGGGCCATCAGGTAGCGTCGGTGCGCACAGGAGTCCGGCTCGGCGTCGATGTGGGGAAGGTGCGCATCGGCGTCGCCCGCTCCGACCTGCACGGCATGCTGGCGACCCCCGTCGAGACTGTCCAACGCGACACGGTGGGCGGGGGAGCCGACATCGCCCGGCTCGTGGCGCTCCGCGAGGAGCTCGACGCCTTCGAGGTGATCGTGGGGCTGCCTCTGGCGATGTCCGGCGGCCACACGGCATCGACCGCCGACGCTCTCGGCTTCGCCCGAGCCCTGCAGGCAGCTGTCGACGTGCCCGTGCGCATGGTCGACGAGAGGCTCAGCACGGTCTCGGCGCAGTCGGCCCTGCGATCGTCGGGTCGCGGCTCACGGACCCAGCGTCCGGTGATCGACCAGGTCGCCGCCGTTATCATTGTGCAACATGCGCTCGACAGCGAGCGCGGCACCGGTCAGCCTCCCGGCACCGTCGTCACCTCCGTCGAAGGATCCTGAAGACTTGTCGAATGACACCCCCGTCTCCCCGGACGGAGATCGTGGCCCGCGCGATGACGCGCGGGACCCAGCGGCCCCCAGCGACGGCGGCCTGAACTGGGAAGACCTCCTCGCCGGACGCACACCGGCAGGCGGCAACCCCGTCGCGCCGGATCCCGTGGCGCAGGACCCGGCCGTGCAGCCCCTGCCCCAGCCTCGATCACGGCGGGAGGCCAGGGAGGCGGCGGAATCCGCTGCTGCACCGGAGTCGCCGCAGACTCCGCCCGTGCAGACCACGGGACCCGTCGCCCTGCAGCCAGCCGGCACCTCGCGATCGCAGCGACGCTCGCAACGCACCGACGTCTATCCGGAGCGGGAGAAGAGCGGCCGCGGCCGTGGTGCCGCCATCGGCTGCCTCGTGATCGTGCTCGTGCTCGTCGGAGCCGCTGTGGGCGGCTGGTTCGCCCTGCAGGGTCCCATCCAGGCCTTCATCGCATCGACCCAACCGCCGGCCGACTACTCGGGCGATGGAACCGGCGAGGTCAACTTCGTCATCAAGGACGGCGACATCGGGTCCGACATCGCCCAGAACCTGCACTCGGAGGGGATCACGGCGTCGTTCGGCTCCTTCTACGATCTCCTGCTCAAGCAGAGTCCGGCGCCGGTCTTCCAGCCCGGTGCCTACGCGATGCACGAGAAGATGAGCGCCGCGTCCGCCCTCTCGGCGCTGGAGGATCCGGCCAACAGGCTCGAGAACACCGTCGTCGTCCCCGAGGGAACCGCAGCCGTCGACATCTACTCGCTGATCAGCGAGGGCACCGATCTTCCTCTCGAGGACGTCGAGGCGGCGGCCAAAGACGTCGCGTCATTCGGCCTGCCGGCCGAGGCGAAGACGCTTGAGGGCTTCCTCTTCCCGGCCACCTACACCTTCGATCCCGGCGTGACCGCGCCCGAGGTGCTGACGACCATGGTCGACCGCTCGTTCCAGGCTCTGGATGAGGCCGGGGTGGCACCAGACAAGCGCTGGGACACCATCCGCCTCGCCTCGCTGGTGCAGAAGGAGGCCGGCCTGCGCGACGACTACTACAAGGTCTCCAGGGTCTTCCTCAACAGGCTCGATCAGGACTGGAAGCTGCAGTCGGACGCCACCGTCGCCTACGGCACGGGCAACACCCACGTGGTCACGACCACTGACGCCGAGCGCGCGGACGAGGGCAACCTCTACAACACCTACGTCCACGACGGGCTGCCGGTCGGACCCATCTCGAACCCGGGCGATCTCGCCATCGATGCTGCGCTGCATCCGGCCGATGGACCCTGGATGTTCTTCGTGACCTGGAACCTCGACACCGGGGAGACCATCTTCTCGGAGACGGCGGAGCAGCACGATACCGCCGTCGCGAAGTGGCTGGCGTGGATGGACGAGCACCCGGAGTACGGTGGCTGACGCGGCGGCGCCGGTCGGCGACAGGCTCGCCGTGCTCGGTTCGCCGATCGCCCACTCGAAGTCGCCGGCACTGCATGCCGCCGCGTACGCGGCTCTCGGCCTGGACTGGACGTACGAGCGCCACGAGGTCGACGAGCGCGGCTTCGACGAGTTGCTCGACGCTCGGGTGCTGAGGCGATTCGGTGGCCCGTCGGAGGGTGAGGCCGCGCCGTGGCGGGGCTTCTCCCTCACGATGCCGCTCAAGACGCGGGCCTTCGCCCGGGCCGACGAGCTCGACCTCGTCGCCGAGCAGACCGGTGCAGTCAACACGCTGGTGTTCGGCGCCGATGGACGAACCACCGGGTTCAACACCGATGTCGCAGGTCTGGTGGCGGCGATCGTCGAGGCCGGCGTGCAGTCTGCTCGGCACGTCGTCATCCTCGGAGCCGGAGCCACCGCGGCATCCGCCATCGTCGCCGCAGCCGATCTGGGCGCTGAGCACGTCCACCTCGCCGTCCGGAATCCGGAACGCGGGCACGAACTCGACGGACTCAGCGCCTCCCTCGGCCTCACCCACTCCGTGAGCACCTTCGGCGAGCTCGAGGGAGTCGGAGGCGAGCTCGTCATCTCGACGTTGCCGGGTGGAACGGTTCTCGACTCCGGGTTGCCGCTGGCCCTTCAGCGCGACGCCCTGCTGTTCGACGTGGCATACGACCCCTGGCCGAGCGCACTGGCGATGAGCTGGCTGAAGCGCGGCGGGCGAGTGGCCTCCGGGCTCGGGATGCTGCTCCACCAGGCACTCGTGCAGGTGCGCATCTTCGTGTCGGGCGACCCGCTCATCCCGCTGCAGGACGAGGAAGCCGTGCTCGCCGCCATGCGGGCAGCGATCTCCTGACCCGGCGTCTCGGGGGCGACGTCACACGGTCTGGCGCCGAGTCGCCCTGTGGAAGGATGGATCCATGCTTCGTTGGTTGACTGCGGGTGAGTCTCACGGCCCCGAACTCATCGCCATGCTGGAAGGTCTTCCCGCGGGTGTTCCCGTCTCGCTCGACACCGTGCGGGCCGACCTCGCGCGCCGCAAGCTCGGCTACGGTCGCGGCGCCCGCATGAAGTTCGAACAGGACGAGCTGACGATCTCGGGCGGCATCCGTCACGGGCTCTCTCTCGGCAGCCCCATCGCGCTGCGCATCGGCAACACGGAGTGGCCGAAGTGGTCCGAGGTGATGAGCCCCGAGCCGATCGACGCCGCTTCTCTCGGTCGCGGCCGTGGGGCCCCGCTCACCCGTCCGCGGCCGGGGCACGCCGACCTCGTCGGCATGCAGAAATACGGCTTCGACGAGGCCCGCCCCGTGCTCGAGCGCGCCAGCGCCAGGGAGACGGCGGCCCGGGTCGCCCTCGGAGCCGTCGCCCGCTCCTTCCTCGCCGAACTCGGCATCACCCTCGTCGCGCACACGATCGCGATCGGCCCCGTGCGGG
This sequence comes from Leifsonia sp. Root1293, assembly GCF_001425325.1. Classification (NCBI taxonomy): domain Bacteria; kingdom Bacillati; phylum Actinomycetota; class Actinomycetes; order Micrococcales; family Microbacteriaceae; genus Leifsonia; species Leifsonia sp. Root1293. The sequence goes on from NZ_LMEH01000001.1 coordinate 641,429, forward strand.
TTCCCGAGGGCACGGCCCTGCCGCATCCGACGGACGTCGATGCTCTGGATGCCGACCCTCTGCGCTGCTTCGACGCCACCACCAGCGCGCTCATGGTCGCCGAGGTGGACGCCGCCCACAAGGACGGCGACACCCTCGGCGGTGTCGTCGAGGTGCTCGCCTACGGTGTTCCGCCCGGTCTGGGCTCCTACGTGCACTGGGACCGCCGTCTCGACTCCCAGCTCGCCGCCGCGCTCATGGGCATCCAGGCCATCAAGGGCGTCGAGGTGGGCGACGGATTCCTGACCACCACCCGTCGAGGCTCTGAGGCCCACGACGAACTCGTCATGAGCGACGGCGCCATCGACCGCGAGAGCGACAGGGCCGGCGGAACCGAGGGCGGCATGTCGACGGGAACGGTGCTGCGCGTGCGAGCCGGCATGAAGCCGATCGCCACCGTGCCGCATGCCCTCCGCACGGTCGACGTGGCGTCGGGCGAGGCCGCTGCCGCGCACCACCAGCGCTCGGACGTGTGCGCGGTTCCGGCCGCCGGCGTCGTCGCCGAGGCGATGGTAGCGCTCGTGCTGGCCAACTCCGTGCTGGAGAAGTTCGGCGGCGACTCGCTGCCCGAGACCAGGCGCAACCTCGAGTCCTACCTCGCCGCGATGCCGGCGAACCTGACGACCTCGCGGCGATGACGCTCGCGTCGCGCCTGCCCGTCGTCTTCATCGGACCCATGGGCTCCGGCAAGTCGAGGATCGGGCGCAAGGTGGCCGCAGCCCTCGGCGTGCCGTTCATCGACACCGACAGTGTCGTCGTCGCCGGCCACGGTGCCATCAGCGACATCTTCGCTCGCGATGGCGAACCCCGCTTCCGCGAGCTGGAGCGCCAGGCCGTCGCGGACTCGCTCGGGGAGTCCGCCGTCATCTCGCTCGGCGGGGGAGCGGTGCTCGACCCCGGCACGCAGGAGGACCTCCGCGGCGCGACCGTGGTGCTGCTCACTGTGACGAGCGCGGCCGTGGCCAAGCGCATCCAGGGCGGGAAGCGCCCCCTCGTCGCCGACGACGGCATCGTCGCGTGGGAGCGCATCCTCGAGGAGCGCCGTCCGATCTACGAGGATCTGGCCGACGTGACCTTCGACACCTCGACGGGCTCGCTCACCGAGCTCGCCGACGACATCGTGACCTGGCTGAAAGAGGGATAAGTGACCGACACCGTCATCTCAGTGACCGGAGCAGACCCCTACGACATCGTCGTGGGAACAGGGGTGCTCTCAGGGCTCGCCGACCGTCTGGGCCAGAACGTGCGCAAGGTGCTCATCGTGCACGCCCCCACGCTGGGCGCGAAGGCCAACGAGCTGCGCGAGAGCCTGCACGACCGCTTCGAGGTGCTGCTCGCCGAGGTGCCGGACGCCGAGACGGCGAAGCGGGTGGAGGTCGCGGCATTCTGCTGGCAGGTCATGGGCCAGTCCGACTTCACCAGGTCGGATGCCGTCATCGGGTTCGGCGGCGGCGCCGTCACCGATCTGGCAGGCTTCGTGGCCGCCACCTGGCTGCGGGGAGTGAAGCTCATCCAGGTGCCCACCTCCGTCGCAGGAATGGTCGACGCTGCCATCGGCGGCAAGACGGGCATCAACACGGCAGAGGGCAAGAACCTCGTGGGCGCCTTCTATGCGCCGGCTGCGGTGTTCTGCGACCTCGACACCCTCGACACCCTGCCGAAGAACGAGATCCTCGCCGGGTTCGCCGAGATCGTGAAGGCCGGCTTCATCGACTCGCCCGAGATCCTCGACATCATCGAGGCCGATGTCGACGCGGTCACCGATCCGTCGACCCCGCAGTTCCGCCGCGTCGTCGAACTCGCCATCGCCATGAAGGCCCGCGTCGTGAGCGAGGACTTCACCGAGCAGGGACTTCGCGAGATCCTCAACTACGGGCACACCCTCGGCCACGCCATCGAGCACGCCGAGCGCTACCAGTGGCGCCACGGCGCCGCCGTCTCGATCGGCATGGTGTTCGCCGCGGAGCTCGGTCGCCTCACGGGCTCGCTGTCCGATGCCGTCGTCGACAGGCACCGCAGCATCCTGGACTCCCTGAGCCTGCCCATCAGCTACCCCGTCGGCCGCTGGAGCACCCTGCTCGCGACCATGCAGCGCGACAAGAAGGCGCGAGCCGGAATGCTGCGCTTCATCGTGCTCGACGACCTCGCCAGGCCGAGCGTGCTCACCGCCCCCGAGACCTCCCTGCTCTTCGCGGCCTACCAGGAGATCGGCAGCTAGGCTCAGACCTCATGACCGCCATCCTCGTGCTCAACGGCCCCAACCTCGGTCGACTCGGTTCCCGGGAGCCCGAGGTCTACGGCTCGGCCGACCTCGACGACCTGCGCAGCGCACTCACGGATCAGGTGACGGATGCCGCAGGCGATGCGACGCTCGACCTGCGTCAGACCGATGACGAGGCCGAGCTGGTGCGCTGGCTGCACGACGCGGTCGACGCAGGCTCTCCGGTGGTGCTGAATCCGGCGGCGTTCACCCACTACAGCTACGCCCTGCGCGACGCGGCAGCACTCGTCACGAGCGCCGGGCTTCCGCTCATCGAGGTGCACATCACCAATCCGCACACGCGGGAGGTCTTCCGGCACACCAGCGTGATCAGCGGCGTCGCATCGGGCGTCATCGCGGGGTTCGGCTTCGACTCGTACAGGCTGGCCGTCGACCAGATTCTCCGATCGCGGGCCTGAGAGTCTAAACTTCTCTGATGGCCCCGCGCGTTACGCGCCTTCGGCCGCGCAACTTCCCCAACTGAAACGGATCACCTTCGCATGGCATCTACCGCTGACATCAAGAACGGCGTCGTCCTCTCGATCGACGGGCAGCTCTGGAGCGTGATCGAGTTCCAGCACGTGAAGCCAGGCAAGGGCGGTGCGTTCGTGCGCACCAAGCTGAAGAACGTCGTCACCGGCAAGGTCGTCGACCGCACCTACAACGCCGGTGCGAAGATCGAGATCGAGAACGTCGACCGCCGCGACTTCACCTACCTGTACGCGGACGGCGACGGCTTCGTCTTCATGGACACCGCCGACTACGACCAGATCACCGTCACCGACACCGTCGTCGGCGATGCGAAGAACTTCATGCTCGAGAACCAGGCCGTTACGGTCGCGCTGAACAACGGCAACCCGCTCTACGTCGAGCTCCCGGCATCCGTCGTCCTCGAGATCACCTACACGGAGCCCGGCCTGCAGGGCGACCGCTCGACCGGTGGCACGAAGCCCGCGACAGTCGAGACCGGCTACGAGATCCAGGTGCCGCTGTTCCTCGAGACCGGCACCAAGGTCAAGGTCGACACCCGCACGGGCGACTACCTCGGTCGCGTCAACGACTAGTGAGCGCGCGCACCAAGGCGCGCAAGCGCGCTCTCGACATCCTGTACTCGGCGGACATGCGCCAGATCAGCGTTCCCCAGGCCCTCGCGGTCGAGGCGGAGCGCGCGGCCAGTGAGCCCGCGCGCGAGGCGAGCTGGCTCTACGCGCGTGAGATCGTCGACGGCGTCGTCGACAACCAGGCCGAGATCGATGAGCTCATCGAGACCTACGCCCAGGGCTGGACCCTGAAGCGGATGCCGGCCATCGACCGCGCGCTCATCCGCATCGGCATCTGGGAGATCGTCTTCAACGACGAGGTTCCCGACGGCGTCGCGATCTCCGAGGCGGTCGAGGCCGCAACGGTGCTCTCCACGGACGACTCCGCCGGCTTCGTGAACGGCCTGCTGGCGAAGATCTCCCAGGTCAAGTCGTAGAGCGTCCGCCCGACGTCGCCTGACGCGCCTGTACCGGCGCCAGAACAGGCCGAAGCCGTGGGAACAGGCCAGACGGCCCTGTTCTCACGGCTTCTCGTCGTTCCGGCCTGTTCTGGAGCGCGTCGCCAGCAGCTCGAGAGTGTGGGCGACCACCTCGGCCGGCCCGTCATGGCCGGCGAGGCTCGCCGCGATGCGTCGAGCGTTCTCCCGGTACGACCCGGTCGTCGCGACGCGCCGCCAGCCCTCGAGCACCGTGCGTGCAGACGGCGTCCCCGTACGGAGATTCACCCCGGCCCCCGCCCAGGCCACGCGAGCCGCGATCTCCGGCTTGTCGAGGTCGCCACCGGCGATCACGAGGGGGATGCCGTGGGCGAGGCCGGCCAGAACGCCACCCCATCCGCCATTCGTGATCATCACGTCGACGTGGGGGAGCAACCGGTCGTAGGGGAGGAACCCGGCCACCCGCGCGTTGGGCGGGACCGGGAACGGCAGCTCGGGCGCATCCTCCAGTCCGGTCGTCACGACCACCGTCACATCCTGTCGCCCGAGGGCGCTCATGGCGGGTTCGATGAGGTCGTGCGGATCGACATTCAGGGTCCCCTGCGTCACGTGCACCACGGATGCAGCAGGCTCGATGACATCCGACCACCACGCAGGCAGCGTCCCGGCCGCCCGTGGCGGGGTCGCGAGCGCTCCGACGAAGACCACCTGCTCCGGCAGGTCGTCGCGCGGATACTCGAGCTCCGGCACTCCGCTGGCGCAGACCAGCTCGGGCGAGTACCAGGCGTCGTCGAAACCGCGCTCGGCCTCGGGCAGGCCGCAGAGCTCCCGCTGCCGGCGGTAGGCCGAGCGCATGCCGCCGGTAGCGAGAGGCAGCAGGCGGCGGAGGGCGGCATCCCGCAGTCGACCGGCCGGTCCACGCGCCGGCGGGATGCCCAGCGACGGAGGCGGCAGTTCCCGACTGGGGATGGCGAGCGGCACTATGGCAACGGTCGCCCACGCCGATGCCGTGCGCTCCGAGGTCAGCCCGGCGCCGAGGCTGAGGTTGTCTGCGACGATCACGTCCCAGTGACGGTCGTGCCAGGCAGCGACGAGATCGTCGCTCTGGGCCGCCGCCGTGCGAATGAAGATGTGCTCCACGTTCGCGAGCAGTTGGCGCGCGCCCTTGCGGCCGCGCAGCTCGGGGAACGTCCTGGCGAGATCGTGCTCATCGAAGTCGGGGGCGGCACTCCAGGGAACGATGTCGGCTCCGAGCCGGGCGAAGACCGGGGCATGGGCGGAGCCCGTGTAGACGCGCACGGTGTGGCCGTCGGCGAGGAATGCGGACACGACGGCGGCGAGAGGAGCGACATGCCCGACGAAGGGCATCACGGCGATCATCACATCGGCCATGGCCCATGCAAGCACAGAGGGCGTCGCCGGCGTAAGGCTCCGGCGGGCGGAGGTGCAGCCGGCGTTCGCTATGCTGGACAGGTTGGCAACCTTTAAAGCCGTCCTGTGAGACGGAGAAGGGAGTCGGTCTGATGGCGCGCACAGTGCTGAATCACTCTGACATTTCGCGGGCGCTCACCCGCATCTCGCACGAGATCCTCGAATCCAATCGTGGAGCGCAGGATCTCGTCATCCTCGGCATTCCCACGCGTGGCACTGTTCTGGCCGCCCGCATCGCCGAGATCATCCAGCGCATCGAACCGGATGCCCCGACGCAGCTCGCCGGGTCACTCGACGTCACGATGTACCGCGACGACCTCTCCCGCACACGGACGCGCACCCCGTCGCCGACGGACGTGCCCATGAGCATCGACGGCAGGACCGTGGTGCTCGTCGACGACGTGCTGTTCTCCGGGCGCACCATCCGCGCCGCATTCGACGCGCTCAACGATCTGGGCCGGGCCAGGGCGGTTCGGCTGGCCGTTCTCGTCGACCGCGGCCACCGCGACTTCCCGATCCGGGCGGACTTCGTCGGCAAGAACCTGCCGAGCGCCACGTCCGAACGCATCAATGTGCACCTGGGCGAGATCGACGGCGCCGAGTTCGTCTCGATCGAGGGAGGCGAGGAATGAGGCACCTGCTCTCCACCCGAGACCTCAGCCGCGACGAGGCCGTCGAGCTGCTCGACATCGCCGAGGACATGGCCGACGTGCAGCTGCGCGAGGTCAAGAAGCTCCCGACGCTGCGCGGCCGCACCGTGGTCAACCTGTTCTTCGAGGACTCGACCCGCACCAAGGTGTCCTTCGAGGCCGCGGCCAAGCGCCTGAGCGCCGACGTCATCTCCTTCAGCGCGAAGGGCTCGAGCGTCTCCAAGGGCGAGAGCCTGAAGGACACGGCGCAGACCCTGGCCGCGATCGGCGCCGATGCCGTCGTCATCAGGCACGGCTCATCAGGTGCGCCCCTGGTGCTCGCGCAGAGCGGCTGGATCGACGCCGGTGTGCTGAACGCCGGCGATGGAACGCACGAGCACCCGACGCAGGCGCTGCTCGACGCGTTCACCCTGCGCCGCCGCATCCACGGTGCCGCATCACGCGGCCGCGGCCTCGACGGAGTCAGGGTGACCATCGTGGGCGACATCCTGCACTCCCGGGTCGCGCGGTCCAACGTCTGGCTGCTCTCGACCCTCGGCGCCGAGGTGACGCTGATCGCGCCGCCGACCCTGCTGCCCGTCGACCTCGGCAACTGGCCTGTCACCGTCGGGTACGACCTCGACGACGCGATCGACGCCCGGCCGGACGCCATCATGATGCTGCGTATCCAGCTCGAACGCATGCAGGCGGCGTTCTTCCCCAACAGCCGGGAGTATTCCCGGGCGTGGGGCCTCGACGACGAGCGATTCGCCCGGCTCGGGACGGCTAGCATTGTGATGCACCCTGGCCCGATGAATCGCGGCCTCGAGATCTCCTCCCGAGCAGCAGACTCCCCGCAGTCGAGCGTGCTCGAGCAGGTTGCGAATGGAGTTTCGGTGAGAATGGCCGCCCTGTATCTACTGCTCTCAGGCGAGAAGGGGGAGTAGGCGACATGGCCGAGTCCTATCTCATCCGTGGTGCGTCGCTGGCCGACGGCACCAGGTCCGACATCCTCCTCGACGGGGGCATCATCGCCGAGGTCGGCACGGGCATCAGCGCGGCGGGAGCGAGTGTCATCGACGCCGACGGGCTCATCGCCCTCCCCGGCCTCGTCGACCTGCACACGCACCTCCGCGAGCCCGGCTACGAGCAGAGCGAGACCATCCTCACCGGTACCCGTGCAGCGGCCGCCGGCGGCTTCACCGCCGTCTTCGCGATGGCCAACACGGCGCCCGTCGCCGACACTGCTGGCGTCGTCGAGCAGGAGCTCGCCCTCGGAGAGGCCGCCGGCTACGCGAGGGTGCAGCCCATCGGTGCCGTGACGACGGGCCTGCAGGGGGAGCGCCTGGCGGAGCTCGGTGCCATGGCCCGGTCACGGGCCGCGGTGAAGGTCTTCTCCGACGACGGCTTCTGCGTCTCGGATGCCCTCCTCATGCGTCGCGCCCTCGAGTACGTGAAGGCGTTCGACGGCGTCATAGCGCAGCACGCCCAGGAGCCCAGGCTCACGCAGGGCGCCCAGATGAACGAGGGCGCGCTCTCCGGCGAACTCGGACTGGCCGGCTGGCCCGCCGTCGCCGAGGAGGCGATCATCGCCCGTGATGTGCTGCTCGCCGAGCACGTCGGATCGCGCCTGCACATCTGCCACGTCTCGACGGCGGGCTCTGTCGACGTCATCCGGTGGGCCAAGGCCCGCGGCATCCAGGTCACCGCGGAGGTCACCCCGCACCACCTGCTGCTGACCGAGGACCTGATCGCCGGGCGGGGCGACGGCGGCCTGCAGGGTGCCGGCTACGGCGACGGAGGCCAACAGGGTGCCGGCTACGACGCGCGATTCAAGGTGAACCCGCCCCTGCGTCGCCGGGAAGACGTCGAGGCCGTGCGTGCTGCACTGGCCGACGGCACCATCGACATCGTCGCCACCGATCACGCGCCGCATCCGTCGGAGTCGAAAGAATGCGAGTGGGATGCCGCAGCCAACGGCATGGTCGGCCTCGAGTCGGCGCTCTCGGTCGTGCACGCCTCCGTCGTCGAGAACGGCATGCTCGACTGGGCCGACGTCGCCCGGGTGCTCTCGCAGACCCCGGCGCAGATCGGACGCATCCGCGGTCAGGGTGAGTCGATCGCGGTCGGTGCCGCACCCGAGATCGTGCTCTACGACCCGAGCGCCAGCCGCTCGTGGAGCACGGCGGATCTCGCCGGTCGCAGTGTGAACTCCCCGTACCTCGGCCGCACGCTGCCCGGCCGGGTCGTCGCGACCTTCCACAACGGCTACGCCACGGTTCTCGACGGTGCGGTGCTGGAGACCGACAGGATCGCAGCGGCCGCACGGGAGGCGCGCGCATGAGCCAGTACACGGTTCCGGCCATCATCGTGATCGCCATCACCGCCCTGATCCTGCTCGCCATGTGGCTGGGGTGGCGCGGACGCGGGCGGCGTGACGTCAGGGTCGGCGCCTACCCGTTGCCCGAAGCCGTGGCCGCCCCGATCGTCGGGGCCGACGGCTTCTACGTCGCCACCACTCAGCACGAGAAGCCGCTGGAGCGACTCAACATCCGCAGCCTCGGCTTCAGGGCGAAGGCTCGCGTGACCGTCGGCGCCGACGGTGTCGCGCTCGAGATCCCGGGCGAGGAGACGGCCTGGATTCCGCGGGATGCGATCCGCGGCGCCGGGCCGGCCACCTTCGCCATCGATCGGGTGGTCGAGCGCGACGGCCTGGTGTGCGTCACCTGGGCCCTGGCCGGCACCGGCGATCTCGCCGACAGCTACCTCCGCATCTCCGATTCCTCTGACCGCGAGCGCGTCCTCGACGCTCTCGCCCACATCCTCAGCTCCGCCCCCGCGGATGCCACCGAAGAAAGCGAGGCCTGATCATGGCTGCATCCATTCCGAGCCCGGCCGTCCTCGTCCTCGAGGACGGATCGCGCTACCGCGGCCGCGCTTACGGCGCCGAGGGCCGCACCGTCGGCGAGGCCGTCTTCTCCACCGGCATGACCGGGTACCAGGAGACCCTGACCGACCCGAGCTACGCCGGGCAGATCGTGCTCCAGACGGCTCCGCACATCGGCAACACCGGCATGAACGACGAGGACATGGAGTCCTCCAAGATCTGGGTGGCCGGCTACATCGTGCGCGACCCCTCCCGCGTCGTGTCGAACTTCCGCTCGGAGCGCAGCCTCGACGACGACCTGGTCGCCTCGGGCGTCGTCGGCATCAGCGGCATCGACACCCGTGCCGTCACCAGGCACCTGCGGTCGGCCGGTGCCATGCGCGCCGGTATCTTCTCGGGGGCGGATGCCGCCCTCAGCGACGGCGAACAGCTCGACCTGGTGCGCGGCGGCGTCGAGATGGCCGGCCAGAACCTGTCGGGTGCCGTGTCGACACAGGAACGCTACGACGTGCCTGCCACGGGGGAGCGCATCGGATCCGTTGCCGTGCTCGACCTCGGGGTCAAGACGTCGACGCTGAACTTCCTCGCCGAGCGCGGCTTCGACGTGATCGTGCTGCCGCAGACCGTGACGGCCGAGGAGATCCTGGCGCTCGATCCCAGCGCCCTGTTCTTCTCCAACGGACCCGGCGACCCCGGGGCATCCGACCACCACGTCGAACTACTGCGCACGGTGCTGCGTGCCGACGTGCCGTACTTCGGAATCTGCTTCGGAAACCAACTGCTCGGGCGGGCGCTCGGCTTCGGCACGTACAAGCTGCCCTTCGGGCACCGCGGCATCAACCAGCCCGTCATCGACGTGTCGACGGGCCGCGTCGAGATCACGGCCCACAACCACGGCTTCGCCGTCGACGCGCCGCTGCACGAGGTCAGCGACTCGGCCGAGGGCTTCGGCCGTGTCGAGGTCAGCCACTACGACCTCAACGACAACGTGGTCGAGGGGCTCAACTGCCTCGACATCCCCGCGTTCAGCGTGCAGTACCACCCCGAGTCCGCTGCCGGCCCGCACGACGCCAACTACCTGTTCGACAGGTTCCGCGACATGGTGCTCGCGAGGGGCTCGGCGAGCGAGACATCCGAGACATCTGAAACATCCGAGACATCCGAATCGACCGACGGAGACCAGAACTGATGCCCAAGCGTGAAGACATCACCAGCGTCCTCGTCATCGGCTCCGGCCCGATCGTCATCGGCCAGGCCTGCGAGTTCGACTACTCGGGAACCCAGGCGTGCCGGGTGCTGCGCGAGGAGGGCGTGCGCGTCATCCTCGTGAACTCCAACCCGGCCACCATCATGACCGACCCCGACTTCGCAGACGCCACCTACGTCGAGCCGATCACCTGGGAGGTCATCGAGACCATCATCGCCAAGGAGAAGCCCGACGCGATCCTGCCGACCCTGGGCGGCCAGACCGCGCTGAACGCGGCGATCCAGCTGCACGAGAACGGCATCCTCGAGAAGTACGACGTCGAACTGATCGGCGCCAGCTTCGAGGCGATCAACAAGGGCGAGGACCGCCAGATCTTCAAGGAGCTCGTGATCGAGGCCGGAGCGGATGTCGCCCGCAGCCACATCGCGACGACCATCGACGAGGCCAAGGAGTTCGCGCTCGACCTCGGTTACCCGCTCGTCGTGCGGCCCTCGTTCACCATGGGCGGCCTCGGGTCCGGTTTCGCCTACACCGAGGAGGACCTGGTGCGCATCGCGGGTCAGGGCATCCACGACTCGCCGACGCACGAGGTGCTCCTCGAGGAGTCGATCCTCGGCTGGAAGGAGTACGAGCTAGAGCTGATGCGCGACACGGCCGATAACACCGTCGTCGTCTGCTCGATCGAGAACGTCGACCCCGTCGGCGTGCACACCGGCGACTCGATCACCGTCGCGCCGGCGCTCACGCTCACCGACCGCGAGTACCAGAAGCTCCGCGACATCGGCATCGACATCATCCGCGCCGTCGGCGTCGACACCGGCGGCTGCAACATCCAGTTCGCCATCGACCCGGCCGACGGTCGCATCATCGTCATCGAGATGAACCCGCGCGTCTCGCGCTCGTCCGCGCTGGCGTCGAAGGCGACGGGGTTCCCGATCGCCAAGATCGCGGCGAAGCTCGCCATCGGCTACAGGCTCGACGAGATCCCGAACGACATCACCCGTGTCACCCCGGCCAGCTTCGAGCCCACTCTCGACTACGTGGTCGTCAAGGTGCCCCGGTTCGCGTTCGAGAAGTTCCCGGCGGCCGACCCCACCCTGACGACCACCATGAAGAGCGTCGGCGAGGCGATGGCCATCGGCCGCAACTACGCCTCAGCCCTGCAGAAGGCGCTGCGTTCGCTCGAGAAGAAGGGCTCGTCGTTCCACTGGGGCGAGGAGAGCCGCTCGCTCGAGGAGCTTCTCGAGATCTCGAAGACGCCGACCGATGGCCGCATCGTGACGGTGCAGCAGGCGCTCCGCGCCGGAGCATCCGTCGAGCAGGTCTTCGACGCCACCAAGATCGACCCGTGGTTCATCGACCAGATCGTGCTCATCAACGAGGTGGCCGACGCCATCGCCGCGGCCGACACCCTCGACTTCGACACCCTGCGCTACGCGAAGGACCACGGCTTCTCCGACGTGCAGATCGGCGAACTGCGCGGGTTCGGCGAGGACGGCGTGCGCGAGGTGCGCCACACCCTCGGCGTGCGCCCGGTCTTCAAGACCGTCGACACCTGCGCCGGCGAGTTCCCGGCCCTCACGCCGTACCACTACTCGAGCTACGACGAGGAGACCGAGGTCGTGCCCAGCGACCGCCGCAAGGTCGTCATCCTCGGTTCCGGCCCGAACCGCATCGGCCAGGGAGTCGAGTTCGACTACTCCTGCGTGCACGCGTCGTTCGCCCTGTCGGCGGCCGGCTTCGAGACCATCATGATCAACTGCAACCCGGAGACGGTGTCGACGGACTACGACACCAGCGACAGGCTGTACTTCGAGCCCCTCACCCTCGAGGACGTGCTCGAGGTCATCCACGCCGAGTCGCAGTCCGGCGAACTCGTCGGCGTCGTCGTGCAGCTCGGCGGTCAGACGGCCCTCGGACTCGCGAAGGGTCTGAAGGATGCCGGCGTGCCCATCCTGGGCACCACCCCCGAGGCGATCGACCTGGCCGAGGAGCGCGGCGAGTTCTCGCGCATCCTCGACGAGGCCGACCTGCTCGCCCCCCGCAACGGCACGGCGTTCGACGTGCAGGGCGCCGTCACCGTGGCCGAGGAGATCGGCTACCCGGTGCTGGTGCGCCCGAGCTATGTGCTCGGCGGACGCGGTATGGAGATCGTCTACGACAGCGCCTCCCTCGCCGACTACTTCGATCGCATCGAGGGCCAGGGAATCGTCGGCCCGTCGCATCCGCTCCTCGTCGACCGCTTCCTCGATGACGCCATCGAGATCGACGTCGACGCGCTCTACGACGGAGAGCAGCTCTACATCGGCGGCGTCATGGAGCACATCGAGGAGGCCGGCATCCACTCCGGCGACTCGAGCTGCACCCTGCCGCCCGTGACGCTCGGCCGCGGCGTGATCGACCGCGTGCGCGATGCGACGGAGGCCATCGCGAAGGGCATCGGCGTGCGCGGCCTGCTCAACGTGCAGTTCGCCATCGGTGCTGGAGTGCTCTACGTGCTCGAGGCGAACCCTCGGGCGTCGCGCACTGTGCCGTTCGTGGCGAAGGCCCTCGGCATCCCGCTGGCCAAGGCCGCGTCGCTCATCATGGTCGGCCGCACCATCGAGGAGCTCAAGGCCGACGGCATGCTGCCCGAGGTCGACGGCTCCCGCGTCCCGTTCGACTCGCCCGTCGCCGTGAAGGAGGCGGTGCTCCCGTTCCGCCGCTTCCGCACCAAGGACGGCCAGATCGTCGACTCGGTGCTCGGCCCCGAGATGCGCTCCACCGGAGAGGTCATGGGCATCGACCGCGACTTCCCCCGCGCCTTCGCCAAGAGCCAGCTCGCCGCGTACGGCGGGATGCCGCTCGACGGCACCGTCTTCGTATCGGTGTCCGACCGCGACAAGCGTTCCATCATCCTCCCGGTGCTGCGACTGCAGGAGCTCGGCTACAGGATCATCGCGACCGAGGGGACCGCCGAGGTGCTGCGCCGCAACGGCATCGCCGCCGGTGTGGTCGGCAAGTTCAGCGAGAAGCCGACGGGGGAGGCCGACTCCATCGTCGAGCTCATCCACCGCTCCGAGGTGCAGGTCGTCATCAACACTCCGAGCGGTCGCTCCGCCCGTGCTGACGGCTACGAGATCCGGGCGGCGGCCGTGGCGGGCGACATCCCGTTGTTCACGACCATCGCCGAGCTCTCGGCGGCTGTCGGTTCGCTCGAGGCGGTCCGCGGCGGCTTCGAGGTCACCTCGCTGCAGGAGTACGCGCTCCAGCGGGCGGCGGCCATCGCATGAGCGTGACCCCCTTCGGAGACAGGCTCGGTGAGGCATTCGACCGCTTCGGTCACCTGTGCGTCGGGATCGACCCCCATGCATGGCTGCTGGACAGGTGGGGCCTCGAGGACAACGCGACCGGAGCCCGCGAGTTCGGGCTCCGGGTGATCGGAGCAGCCCACGGGCGTGCCGGCATCCTGAAGCCCCAGGTCTCGTTCTTCGAACGCCACGGCTCCGCGGGGTACGCGGCGCTCGAACGGGTGCTGGCCGAAGCCCGTTCAGCGGGCATCCTCACCATCGCCGATGCCAAGCGCGGCGACATCGGTTCGACGATGGAGGCGTACGCCGAGGCCTGGCTGCGGCCCGGTTCTCCGCTCGAGGCGGATGCCGTCACGGTGAGCCCGTACCTCGGTGTCGGTTCCCTGGCCTCGAGCCTCGACTACGCGGCGGCCCGCGGCAAGGGCGTGTTCGTACTCGCCGCGACGTCCAACCCCGAGGCGGCCCGCGTGCAGGATGCACGGGTCACCACGACAGGCACCACCGTCGCCGACGATGTCGTCGTCGGCATCACCGGCTGGAACGCGCAGCAGGGCGGCTCGAGGTTCGGCTCGGCCGGCGTCGTCATCGGGGCGACGCTCGCCCTGGCCGACCTCGGCATCGACATCGGCGCGGAGCAGCCCACGGCGACCCTGCCCGTGCTCGCTCCGGGATTCGGACACCAGGGAGCGGACCCACGCGACACGCGGAGGATCTTCGGTAATCTCACTCCGGGTGTCATCGTGTCGGAGTCACGCACCATACTGGAGGCGGGACCCGAGGGCATCGCGGACGCGATCGCCCGTCGCTCCGAGGAAGTGGAGTCGCATCGTGGCTGAATACGGCACGCCGCCCGAGGTCGATCGTGTAGCCGCGTCCCGCGCCGCCGTCGCCGCTCGACGGGCGCGCGCCGCGGTCAAGGCCGCCATCTCGGCGGGGGAGCGCAACCCCCTCGACGTGCTGCGCGTCGCCGGGGAGGACCCGACGAGCGTCGAGGGCGGCATCCGGGTGACCGAGTACCTGACGAGCATCCCCTCCATCGGCGTGACCAAGATGCACCGCTTCATGGACGAACTCGGCATCTCGCCGGCCAAGCGCCTCGGCGGCCTCGGCCGTCACCAGCGCAGGCGGCTGCGGGGCTTCCTCACCGACAGGCTGGCCGCCCAGACCGGGCGCCACAACCGACTGGTCGTGCTGGCCGGGCCGACCGCCGTCGGCAAGGGCACCGTCGCCGGCCACATCCGCACGCACTACCCCGACGTGCTGCTCTCGGTCTCGGCGACGACCCGCGCTCCCCGCCCCGGCGAGGTCGAGGGCGTCAGCTACTACTTCGTCGACGATGCCGAGTTCGACCGTCTCATCGAAGCAGGCGAGCTCCTCGAGTGGGCCACCGTGCACAACGCGCATCGCTACGGCACGCCCCGCGGACCCGTCGAGGCGGCCCTCGCCTCAGGTCGCAGCGTGCTGCTCGAGATCGACATCCAGGGCGCGCGCAAGGTGCGTCGGGCCATGCCGGAGGCATCGCTCGTGTTCCTGCTGCCGCCGTCGTGGGAGGAACTGGTCCGCCGTCTCATCGGGCGGGCGACCGAAGACGGCCCCGAGCAGCAGCGCCGACTGGAGACCGCGAAGGTCGAACTGGCTGCCATCGACGAGTTCGATTTCGAGGTCGTGAACACCGACGTGAGCACCGCCGCTCAAGAGGTCGTAGACTTGATGCAGACTCGCAAGCCGAAGCGCTGACCCGCTCGCCGCCTGCCCATCTTTTTTCCGCGTTCCCCCGACGCCTTCGGAACGGAACGCACGATCGCACTGAGGAGTGTTCTCACATGGCTGACAAGCTGACCGGAATCATCGACCCGCCCATCGACGAGCTGCTGTCGAAGGTGGACTCCAAGTACGCCCTCGTGATCTTCGCCTCCAAGCGCGCGCGCCAGATCAACGACTACTACGCCGACCTGCACGACGGCAGCCTGTTCGACAACGTCGGCCCGCTCGTCGACTCCTCCATCGAGGACAAGCCGCTCTCCGTCGCCATGCGCGAGATCAACGAGGACAAGCTCCAGCTCAGCCCGATCGTCGAGTAGCTCCCAGCTCACAGCTCGGCACTCGACACCGTGGCGCTCAACGTCGTCGTCGGCATCACCGGCGGCATCGCGGCCTACAAGGCCGTCAACGTCGTGCGCTCCCTGGTGCTCGCCGGTCACGACGTGCATGTCGTCGCCACTGAGGCGGCCCTGCGATTCGTCGGTCGGCCGACCCTCGAGGCCATCTCGCGCAACCCCGTGCACTCGGAGCTGTACGAGGGGGTCGCCGAGGTGCGCCACGTGGCGATCGGCCAGGCAGCCGATCTCATCGTGATCGCCCCGGCGACGGCGAACACCATCGCCAAGCTCGCCGCGGGCATCGCCGACGACCTGCTCGGCAACTCCGTGCTCGCGAGCACGGCGCCTCTGGTCATAGCGCCGGCCATGCACACCGAGATGTGGCAGAACCCTGCCACCGTCGCGAACATCGCGACCCTGCGCAGCCGCGGCGTCACCGTCGTCGGTCCCGCCGTAGGCCAGCTCACCGGCAAGGACTCCGGCCCCGGCAGGCTCGAAGAGCCCGAGACCATCGTGGCCGCAGCCCTGGCGGTGCAGGCCGAGCACGCCGCCAGGCTCGCGGCATCCTGTGACCTCTCCGGTCATCGGATCGTGGTCACGGCCGGCGGAACCCGTGAACCCCTCGACCCGGTGCGCTTCCTCGGCAACCGGTCGAGCGGCCGCCAGGGCGTCGCCATCGCCGCAGCAGCCCGCGCGCGCGGAGCGGACGTCACCCTCATCGCCGCGCACCTGGAGGTGGCTCCGCCCGAGGGCGTCAGGCTCGTCGAGGCATCCACAGCCCGCGACCTGCAGGCGGCGGTGACGGATGCAGCAGAGCAGGCCGACATCCTCGTGATGGCAGCGGCCGTGGCCGACTATCGTCCGGCCGTCGTCGTCGACTCGAAGATCAAGAAGGAGACGCAAGGCGACACGCTCGAGCTCTCCCTCGTCAAGAACCCCGACATCCTGGCGGAACTCGGCGCCGCCCGGCGAGCCGGAGGATTCCCGGGACTGCGCCTGATCGGCTTCGCCGCCGAGACCGAACCCGACGCGGCAGCGCTGCTCGAACTCGGGCGCGCGAAGATCGCGCGCAAGGGCGCCGACCTCCTGGTCGTGAACCGTGTGGGCTGGACCGAGGGCTTCGCCACGGACGGCAACTCCGTCGTTGTGCTGAACCGGGCCGGCGATATAGTGAGCGAGGCCGCCGGCAGCAAGATGTCGGTGGCCGACCGTATTCTCGACGCCATCGTCGCACTCGACTGAGCAGCGGCGTCGGCATCGAATCCCGATGCGGTCGCCGATCCATGACGCTCGTCACACTAGAAACGGGGCACCATGAGCGATCTCCGCCTGTTCACATCCGAATCCGTCACCGAAGGACACCCAGACAAGATCTGCGACCAGGTCTCGGACTCCATCCTCGACGCGCTCCTCACCGTCGACCCGCACGCGCGCGTCGCCGTCGAGACGCTCGTCACCACAGGACTCGTCCACGTCGCCGGCGAGGTGACGACATCGGGATACGTGGAGATCCCCGCGATCGTGCGCGACCGCATCACGTCCATCGGCTACACGTCATCCGACGTCTGGTTCGACGGTCGTTCCTGCGGTGTCTCGATCTCGATCGGTGCGCAGTCGCCCGACATCGCCCAGGGTGTCGACGACGCCTTCGAGTCCCGTGAGCAGTCCAGCGGAGACGCCCTCGACCAGCAGGGCGCCGGCGACCAGGGCATCATGTTCGGCTACGCCACCACGGAGACACCGCAGCTCATGCCGATCCCCATCTGGATCGCGCACAGGCTGTCGGAGCGCCTCGCGGCGGTGCGCAAGGAAGGCCTCGTCGACTACCTGCGCCCCGACGGCAAGACCCAGGTCACCGTCGGCTACGAGGGTGCCGTTCCGCGCACCATCGACACCGTGGTGCTCTCGACCCAGCACTCCCCGAAGGTGTCGACCGATGACCTCCGCCGCGAGGTCGAGGAGCTCGTGATCCGCCCGGTGCTCGACTCCGTCGAGCTGACCAGCAACGACCTCAAGGTGCTCATCAACCCGACCGGCCGCTTCGAGATCGGCGGCCCGCAAGGCGATGCCGGTCTCACCGGCCGCAAGATCATCATCGACACCTACGGCGGTGCCAGCAGGCACGGCGGTGGAGCGTTCAGTGGCAAGGACCCGTCGAAGGTCGACCGTTCAGCCGCCTACGCCATGCGCTGGGTCGCCAAGAACGCCGTCGCGGCGGGGCTCGCCGACAGGGTCGAGGTGCAGGTGGCCTACGCCATCGGCAAGGCGGCTCCCGTCGGGCTCTACGTCGAGACCTTCGGCACCGGGCATCTGCCCGATGACGTGATCAGCGCGGCCATCCGCGAGGTGTTCGATCTGCGCCCGGCCGCCATCATCCGCGACCTCGACCTGCTGCGACCGATCTACGCGCAGACGGCGACCTACGGTCACTTCGGCCGCGAGCTGCCCGACTTCACCTGGGAGCGACTCGACCGCGTCGACGATCTCCGCAGCGCAGCCGGACTGTAGAGCCGGTGCCGGGACTCATCGCCCGGGTGCTCATCGATTCCCCGCTTCCGCAACTCGATCACCCATTCGACTACAGCGTTCCCGACGAGCTCGTCGACGACGTCGCCGTCGGAGTACGGGTCAAGGTGCCGTTCCGTTCGGCGACCCGTCTGACGAGCGGGTACGTCATCGGCCTCGCCGATGCCGACGACGCCGAATTCGGAGGCAGGCTCAGCGCGCTGGACTCCGTGCTGTCATCGGCTCCGGTGCTCGACCCGGCCGTGTGGAGGCTGGCCCGCCGTGTCGCCGACCGGTCGGGGGGCACGGCGAGCGACGTCGTCAGGCTCGCCGTGCCGCCGCGGCAGGTGCGCGTGGAGAAGAAGTGGCTGGCACGGCAGGCGGAGGCGACCCCGGCGACGGTGGATGCCGCCCCGGCGGTGGACGCAGTCGCCATCACCGGCTATCCCGTCGCCCTCGCCAACGCCGTCTCGGTCGGCGAGCGCATCGCCCTCCGCGCCATTCCGCGCCTCGTGGAGCTGCCAGGCGGGATCTGGGTCGGACACTGGGCGATCACCCTCGCCGAACTCGCCGTCACCATGCTCGCTTCGGGGCGCAGCAGCATCCTCGCCGTTCCCGACTACCGCGATCAGGCCCAGCTCGAGGCGGCGCTGGCCGCGGCGATGCCGGCTGAGGCCGTCGTTCGACTCGACGCCCGGCAGCCCGACGCCGAGCGCTACGCCGCCTTCCTCCGCTGCCTCGAGCCCGAGCCGGTGGTCGTCGTCGGCAATCGCGCCTCGATCTACGCTCCTGCCGCAGCCCTCGGGCTCATCGTGGTCTGGGACGACGGCGATCCGCTCTACGCCGAGCAGCTGGCTCCCTACGTGCACACCCGCGATGCGGCTCTGGTGCGGCAGGAGCAGGCCGGATGCGCCCTCGTGCTGGCGGGCAACGTGCGCAGCGTCGAGGCGCAGCGGCTCATCGAGATCGGCTGGATGCGCGCCGTCGAGCCCGAGCGCGCCCCGCGACCCCGAGTCATCCCGACCGGCAGGCAGTCCCACGAGGATCCCGTCGCGCAGGCGGCTCGCATCCCGTCGACGGCGTGGCGCGAGGCGCGCACGGCACTCGAGACCGGCCCGGTGCTGGTGCAGGTGGCCAGCCCCGGGTACTCCCCGTGGATCGCCTGCGCCACCTGCCGCGAGCCCGCCCGCTGCACCCGCTGCCGTGGCCCGCTCGGCGTGGCCGCACCCGGTGCCATCCCCGCGTGCAGGCTGTGCGGCGCCGTCGCGGCCGACTGGAGCTGCTCGAACTGCCAGGGTCGCACCTTCCGCAGCATCGGCGCCGGCTCCGGACGCACTGCAGACGAGCTCGGCCGCGCCTTCCCTGGTGCGCTCGTCGTGCTCTCCGACGGCGAACACGAGGTGCTCACCGTCAGCGGGAAGTCGGCGCTCGTCATCGCCACCCGGGGCGCCGAGCCGGTCGCTGCAGGCGGCTACCACGCCGTTCTGCTTCTCGACGGAGAACGGATGCTGGCCCGCGAGTCCCTCCGGGTCGGCGAGGACTGCCTGCGCTGGTGGTCGAACGCGGCCGCCCTCGCTGCACCGGGCGCCCCCGTGCTCCTCGCCGGAGCCACCGGTCCCGTCTCCGACGCCCTCACGGCATGGCGCCAGGACTCCTTCGCCGCAACGGAGCTCGCCGACAGGCGGGCCCTCCGCTTCCCACCCGCCGTGCGTGCCGCATCCGTCACCGGATCCGCGGCCGGAGTCGCCGAGGCCCTCGAGGCCATCGAGGCCGTCGAGGCTGCTGAGGTGCTGGGGCCGGTCCCGGTCGCCGACGGCCAGGTGCGGGCGATCGTGCGTTTCGACTACGCGGCGGGAACCGCGGTGGCCGGGGAGTTGCGCGCCGTCGTCGTGCGCATCGCCACCCGCACACGGTCCGGACGGGACAAGCGCCGGGTCGCGCCTACACTCAGAATCAGATTCGACGACCCGGAGATCCTGTAACGCCATGAAAATCCTCTTCGCCGGGACCCCGGAGGTCGCGGTGCCGTCCCTGCGTGCTCTGCATGCGGCCGGCCACACCATCGCGGCGGTCGTGACCCGCGCCGACGCGCCTGTCGGGCGCAAGCGCGTGCTCACGGAGTCTCCCGTCGCCGCAGTCACGGGTGAACTCGGTCTGCCGGTCGTGAAGGCCAACCGCCTCGACGAGGCCGTCACCGAGCAGCTGCTCGCGCTCGGGGCCGAGCTCGGCGTCGTCGTCGCCTACGGCGGCCTCGTGCGCGAGCCGCTGCTCTCGACCCCTCGCCTCGGCTGGGTCAACCTGCACTTCTCGCTGCTGCCGCGCTGGCGAGGAGCCGCGCCGGTGCAGCGCGCCATCGCCGCCGGCGACACCGTGACCGGCGCCGACGTGTTCCAGCTCGTGCCGGCGCTCGATGCCGGAGACCTGTTCGGCCGCATCGAGCGTCCGATCGCCGCCGACGACACTGCCGGAACGATGCTGGCGGCTCTGAGCGTCGACGGCGCCGAGCTCCTGGTCGATGTGGTGGCCGGGCTCGAGGCGGGCACCGCCGTCGCCGTGCCGCAGACGGGCGAGGTCACACTCGCCCCTAAACTCACGATCGACGACGCTCGCATCGACTGGGCGCTGCCGCTCGCTCGCATCGACAGCAGCATCCGCGGCATGACCCCGGAGCCCGGCGCCTTCACCGAGATCGATGGAGCGCGCTTCAAGGTGCTCGAGGCGCGCCCGGCTCCGGATGCCGCCCCTCTCCCGCCCGGCGCCATCCGCAGCGTCGACGGCCGCGTGCTCGCAGGAACCGCTGACGCGCCGCTCGAACTCCGCCGCGTTCAGCCGGCGGGCAAGACTCCCATGGCGGCCGCCGACTGGTGGCGCGGGGCCGGAACAGACGAGGTGATCGCAGGATGAGCTCCCGCATCCAACCAGCACGACGCGTCGCGTACGACGTCATCTCGGCCGTCAGCACGAGCGACGCCTATGCCAACCTGCTGCTTCCCGTGCGCATCGATCGTGCGAAGCTCTCCACCGGCGATGCCGCCCTGGCCACAGAACTCACCTACGGAACGCTGCGCATGCGGGGCTTCTACGACAGGGTCATCTCGTTGACGGCAGGTCGCCCGGTCGAGAAGATCGACGGCCCCGTTCTCGACGCCCTGCGCCTCGGCGCCCACCAGCTGCTGTCGATGCGCACCGCCGACCACGCCGCTGTCAACGAGTCGGTCGAGCTCGCCCGCGAGTACGGCTCGCGGTCCGCCTCGGGCTTCGCGAACGGCGTGCTGCGCACGATCTCGCGTTCCACCCTCGAGGAGTGGCGCGACGCCGTCGTCGGCGAGGAGTCCGACCCCGACGAGAAACTCGCCCTGCTGTACTCGCACCCCGCCTGGATCGTGCGAGCGCTCCGCCAGGGACTCGACGCCGAAGGTCGTGCCGATGAACTCGAGGCACTCCTCGCCGCGGACAACGCGGCACCCCGGGTGAACCTCGTCGCACTGCCGCACCTGGTCGAACCCGAGATCGCGGCTGCGCTGGGGGAGGCGAACCGCTACTCGCCGGTCGGCCACGACCTCGGCGGCGGTGATCCGACGACCATCACGAAGCGTTCGCACGGGACTGTGCGCGTGCAGGACGAGGGCTCGCAGCTCGCGGCACTGGCGCTCAGCCGTGTTCGTCCGATCGAGGAGGGCGAGCGCTGGCTCGACCTCTGCGCCGGCCCGGGCGGCAAGGCGGCGCTCCTGGCAGCTGAGGCGAAGGCCGGCGGAGCCGAACTGCTCGCCAACGAGTTGGTTCCGGCCCGCGCCGAGCTCGTCCGGTCGGCGCTGTCGGCCGTCTCCAGCGATATCGAGGTGGCCGAGTTCGATGGCACCGAGGTGGGGGAGATGCATCCGGCTGCGTTCGATCGCATCATGCTCGACGCCCCGTGCACCGGGCTCGGCGCCCTGCGTCGGCGTCCAGAGGCCCGCTGGCGCAAGTCGCCCCGCGACGTGGCCGAACTGAGTGCACTGCAGGCGCGCCTGTTCGACGCTGCCGTCGTCGCCCTGAAGCCCGGCGGGGTGCTCGCCTATGTGACCTGTTCGCCGCACACCGGCGAGACGCTGGGCGCCGTCCGCGCCGCCGCCTCCCGCTGGGCGGAGCAGATCGAGCCCCTCGACACCCGTGCCGTTCTCGCCGACGTCGTCGAGCATCCGCTCGATCTCGCCGGTGAGCCGCACACTGTGCAGCTCTGGCCGCATCGCCACGGCACCGACGCCATGTTCATCGCCCTGTTCCAGCGCCGCTGAGCGGCCCGGTACATCCCCGGCTCGTCGAGGCCCGG
This sequence comes from Leifsonia sp. Root1293, assembly GCF_001425325.1. Classification (NCBI taxonomy): domain Bacteria; kingdom Bacillati; phylum Actinomycetota; class Actinomycetes; order Micrococcales; family Microbacteriaceae; genus Leifsonia; species Leifsonia sp. Root1293. The sequence continues at coordinate 663,562 of NZ_LMEH01000001.1, forward strand.
ACCGAGTCCGCGGCCGAAGTGCAGTCAGAGCCAGCGCGTTTCGGGCGCGGACTCCGTCCGGCCCTCTACGACTGGATGCCCGGTAGATTGGATCCCATGCCCGCCAGGATCAATCCGAGCATCCTCTCCGCCGACTTCGCCAATCTCGAGGGCGAACTCGGCCGCATCCGCGCCGCAGACGCCGTTCATGTCGACATCATGGACAACCACTTCGTGCCGAACCTGACCTTCGGCCTGCAGATGGCCACGCGCCTGCAGGAGGTGTCCCCGCTGCCGCTCGACGTCCATCTCATGATCGACGACCCCGACCGCTGGGCCCCCGGCTATGCGGAGGCCGGTGCCTTCTCGGTGACCTTCCACGCCGAGGCCGCCCGCGAGCCCGTCGCTCTCGCACGCTCCCTGCGAAAGCTCGGCGCCCGTGCCGGCCTCGCGCTGAAGCCGGGCACGCCCGTCGAGCCCTACCTCGAGATGCTCGACGAGTTCGACCAGATCCTCGTGATGACGGTGGAACCCGGTTTCGGCGGCCAGAGCTTCATGCCGTCCACGATGCCCAAGCTCTCTCGACTCGCGGATGCCGTCCGTCGCTCCGGTGCCGACGTCTGGCTGCAGGTCGACGGCGGCATCACGGCGGAGACGATCCGCATCGCGGCCGACGCCGGCGCTGACACCTTCGTGGCCGGCTCCGCGGTGTTCAACGCCGACGTGCCGGACGACGCGATCGTCGAGCTGCGGGCGGCCGCGGCGTCACACGTGCACGGTCACTAGTACCGTTGATGCTGTGAAGACATTCGACGAACTGTTCGCCGAACTCTCCGAGAAGGCGCAGACACGCCCCGAGGGTTCCGGCACCGTGCGCGAGCTCGACGCCGGCGTGCACGCGATCGGCAAGAAGATCGTCGAGGAGGCTGCCGAGGTCTGGATGGCGGCCGAGTACCAGTCGGACGAGGAGACCGCAGAGGAGATCTCGCAGCTCCTCTACCACCTCCAGGTTCTCCTGGTCGCGAAGGGTCTGACCCCGGCCGACGTGTACCGACATCTGTGAACGCGCGTTCGCCCGTTGTCCACCCACGTTTCGCCTGACCCATCGGAAGACCCCATCACCATGCTGAGAATCGCAGTGCCCAACAAGGGCTCACTGTCCGAGACCGCCGCCGACATGCTCTCGGAGGCCGGATACGCCGGTCGTCGCGACGCCAAGGAGCTGCACATCGTCGACGAGCGCAACGGCGTCGAGTTCTTCTACCTGCGCCCGCGCGACATCGCCACCTACGTCGGCTCCGGCGCGCTCGACGTCGGCATCACGGGACGCGACCTGCTCATCGACTCCGGCTCGGAAGCGACCGAGACGGCGGAGCTCGAGTTCGCCCGCTCCACCTTCCGCTTCGCCGGTCCGGCGGAGAGGTTCACCGATCTCGCCGACCTCGAAGGGGTTCGCGTCGCCACGAGCTACCCGATCCTCGTCGGGGAGTTCCTCGAGCGCCACGGGATCGCGGCCACCCTGGTGACCCTCGATGGCGCCGTCGAGTCTGCCGTCCGTCTCGGCGTGGCCGATGCCATCGCCGACGTCGTCGAGACCGGCACGACGCTTCGCAAGGCCGGCCTCTCGGTCTTCGGACCCGTCATCCTCGAGTCGACGGCCGTGCTCATCAGCTCACCCGACGAGAAGCCGGGCACGGCCACGCTCCTGCGCAGGCTCCAGGGAGTGCTCGTCGCACGGCGCTACGTGCTCATGGACTACGACGTGCCTGCCCGCCTGCTGGTGCAGGCCACGGCTCTCGCCCCCGGTTTCGAGTCGCCGACGGTCTCGCCCCTGCACGACCCCGACTGGGTCGCCGTGCGCGTGATGATTCCCCGCGACGACACCAACAACGTCATGGATGCGCTCTACGAGCTCGGCGCCCGCGCCATCCTGGTCACGACCATCCACGCCGCGCGGCTCTAGGGAGGCTGGCATGTCACTCTCCGTGCGCGTGATCCCGTGCCTCGACGTGGCAGACGGCCGCGTGGTGAAGGGCGTCAACTTCCTCAACCTGCGCGACGCCGGCGACCCGGTCGAACTCGCCCGCACCTACTACGAACAGGGCGCGGACGAGATCACCTTCCTCGACGTCACGGCCACGGTCGACGACCGCTCGACCACCTACGACATCGTCGAGCGCACGGCCGAGCAGGTCTTCATCCCGCTCACCGTCGGCGGCGGCGTGCGCAGCGCCGACGACGTGGCGCGTCTCCTGGCGTGCGGCGCCGACAAGATCGGCGTGAACAGTGCGGCCATCCGTCGTCCGGAGCTCATCGGCGAGATCGCCGATCGCTTCGGAGCCCAGGTCCTCGTGCTGTCGCTCGACGTGAAGCGCAGTCCGTCCACGCCGTCGGGCTTCGTCGTGACGACTCACGGCGGTCGCACCGAGACGACCCTCGACGCCCTCGATTGGGCCAGGCGGGCCATCGAGCTGGGCGCCGGTGAGCTGCTGGTCAACTCCATCGATGCCGACGGAACCAAGGCCGGGTTCGATCTGGAGCTGGTGCGCGCCATGCGCGCGGTCAGCAGTGTTCCGGTCATCGCATCGGGCGGGGCCGGCGCCATCGAGCACTTCGCCCCGGCCATCGGGGCAGGGGCGGATGCCGTGCTCGCCGCGAGCGTCTTCCACGACGGGCTGCTCACCATCGGCCAGGTCAAGCAGGAACTCGCACGAGAGGGAGCGGTGGTCCGCGCATGAACACCACGGAGCAGGGCGAGACTCCGGCCGGAACCGACGTCGACGCCGTGCTGGCGCGGGCGACGTTCGGCAGCGACGGGTTGCTGCCCGCCGTCATCCAGGAGTGGGACACCCGCGAGGTGCTCATGCTCGGATGGATGGATTCCGAGGCGCTGCGCCGCACTCTCACCGAGGGCCGCGTCACCTTCTGGTCACGGTCACGCCAGGAGTACTGGCGCAAGGGCGACACGTCCGGCCACGCCCAGTACGTGCGCGGTGCAGCGCTCGACTGCGATGCCGACACGCTGCTCGTGCAGGTCGAGCAGATCGGTGCCGCCTGCCACACGGGCGAGCACAGCTGCTTCGACGTGGATCCGCTCCGGCCCGTGACGGCATCGGCACCCTCGAGCCCGACCGAGAACCCGGAGGAATCATGACGTCCGCCACCGGAACGACCACCCGTGAGACGTTCGACGCCCTCACGCCGGATCACCGCGTCATCCCCGTCATCCGCGAGCTGTTCGCCGACGCGGAATCGCCTGTCGCCATCTATCGCAAGCTCACCGGCGGACGCCCGGGCAGCTTCCTGCTCGAGTCAGCGGAGCAGGGCGGCATCTGGTCGCGCTACTCGTTCGTCGGCGTCAACTCCTTCGGCGTTCTCACCCAGCACGAGGACTCGGTGCGGTGGATCGGAGCGACCGAGACCGCGGACCGCATCCTCGGCGACATCGGCGGCCTCGCCCCGCTCGAGGTGCTCGGACAGGTCTACACCCGCTGGCAGACCGCCCCAGTCGACGGCCACCCTCCGCTCACCGGTGGACTCGTCGGCTTCATCGGCTGGGAGGCCGTGCGCCAGCTCGAGCACCTGCCGAACCGCCCGCCGGCCGACTACGAGGTTCCGGGGCAGGCATTCGCCTTCGTCGCCGACCTCGTCGTACTCGACCACAGGTTCGGCACGGTGTCGCTCATCGCGAGCGTGTTGAACGACGGCGAGGCGACGACGGATGCTGCCTGGGCCGACGCCCAGGCCAGGCTCGACGCCCTGCAGGCCGCCCTCGCGGCGCCGTCGGAACCCGCCCTGGCCATCGTCGACCTGACGACGCCGGCCGATCCGACCCATCGCGTGCCCCGGGCGGACTACGAGAACGCCGTCGAGAAGTCCAAGCACTACGTGCGCGAGGGCGACGTCTTCCAGGTCGTCGTCTCCCAGCGGTTCGATCATCCGGCCGAGGCGCACCCGCTCGACGTCTATCGGGTGCTCCGCAGCCTGAATCCCAGCCCGTACATGTACCTGCTGAGCCTCGAGGACGCGACGGGAGAGCCGTACTGGATCGTCGGGTCGTCTCCCGAGTCGCTCGTCAAGGTGCAGGACGGCCGCACGTTCACGCATCCGATCGCAGGTTCCCGCCCGCGCGGCGCGAACCCCGAGGAGGACGCCGACCTCGAGAAGGAGCTGCTCGCCGACGCCAAGGAGCGCGCCGAGCACCTCATGCTGGTCGACCTGGCGCGCAACGACCTCTCGCGGGTCTGCACGGCGGGAACGGTGGAGGTCACCGAGTTCATGCGCGTCGAGCGCTTCAGCCACATCATGCACATCGTGTCCTCGGTCGAGGGCGACCTCGCTCCGGGGCGGACTGCCATCGACGCCTTCAGGGCCACGTTCCCCGCCGGCACCCTCTCCGGTGCTCCGAAGCCGCGCGCCCTCGAGATCATCGATGAGCTCGAACCGGCTCAGCGCGGCGTCTACGGCGGTGTGGTCGGGTACTTCGGCTTCGGGGGAGACGCCGACCTGGCCATCGCCATCCGCACCGCCGTCATCGCCGGCGGAGTCGCTCATGTGCAGGCAGGAGCGGGCCTGGTGGCTGACTCCGACCCGGCGACGGAGTACGAGGAGTCGCGCACCAAGGCAGCGGCGCCCCTCCGTGCCGTCGCCATCGCCAACGCCATGACGCGGGTGGCGCAGTGATGAGGACCGCGTAGTGCAGAAGCCGAAGTACAAGGTCATCCTCGTCGTCGTGATCGGGGCGGCACTGGCCCTGCTCGCCGCGACACAGCAGTGGTTCACCCTCGCGGTGACGTCGGGAGCCGGCGGGTCGACCGAGCTCGCCGTGAGCGGAGCCGTCGCGGCTCCGGCGCTCAGCGCTCTCGCCTTCGCGGCGCTCGCCCTGGCCGCGGCCCTCGCCATCGCCGGACCCTTCATCCGCATCGTGCTCGGCGTGCTCGGAGTACTGCTCGGTGCCAGCGTGATCCTCTCGACCACGCTCGCGCTCGGCGACCCCATCGCGGCCGGAGCGTCGGTCGTCACGGCGGCGACGGGGGTCTCGGGATCCGAGTCCGTGCACGAGCTGGTCGGCTCCGTCGCAGGCAGTGCGTGGCCGGTGCTGGCGCTCGTCGCCGGCATCGTCATCGCCCTCGGCGCGATCGGCGTCCTCGTCACGACCCGTCGCTGGCCGGCATCCGCCCGCAAGTACCAGGCCGTTCGCCTCGAGAGCACCGAGGTGAGCGCGAAGGACCGCGCGGTCGACGAATGGGACGAGCTGTCCCGTGGCGACGACCCGACCGCCGAGCCCGACGCCGGCTCGGCCAACCGATAGACTTCTCCAGCACCCCAACTCGCACGAGGAGAACCATGAGTACAGAGACCGCCGAGCTCGGACACGGACATTCGCCGGCCGCCTGGACCGCTGTCATCATCATGCTGGTCGCTTTCACGATCGGCACCGTCGCCTTCTTCTTCGAGCTCGTCTGGCTGGTCTGGGCCTCGGCCGTGCTCCTCGTCATCGGTGCTCTCGTCGGATGGGCTCTGGCACGCGCCGGGTACGGCGTCGGTGGCTCGAAGACCACGGTGAGAGAACACTGAACCTCCTGACCGCCCTCACGAGCGGATCGATCGAGGACTCGGAGACGCGCCGCAGCGAGCGACCGCTCGCCGACGTCGAGCGGGTGGCCATCGCACGGCCGGCAGCCCTCGATGCTCTGTCCGCACTCGCTCCCGCGGATGCCGTGCGCATCATCGCGGAGGTCAAGCGCGCCAGCCCGTCGCGGGGTTCGCTCGCCGCCATCGCAGACCCAGCGGCCCTCGCGCTCTCCTACGAGCGCGGCGGTGCCTCGGCGATCAGCGTGCTGACCGAGGAGCGTCGTTTCGGCGGGTCCCTCGCCGACCTCGAGGCCGTGCGCGCGGCCGTGGGCATCCCCGTGCTGCGCAAGGACTTCATCGGCACGGCGTACCAGGTGTTCGAGGCCCGCGCCGCCGGCGCCGACCTCGTGCTGCTCATCGTGGCCGCACTCGAGCAGCCGGTCCTGGCCGAGCTGCACGCCCTCATCGGCGAACTCGGAATGACGGCTCTGGTCGAGACTCACAGCGGCGAGGAGCTCTCGCGGGCCATCGACATCGGTGCCGGGCTCATCGGCGTCAACGCCCGCGACCTCTCCACCTTCGAGCTCGACCGCGATCTCTTCGGCCGGCTCGCCGCATCCATCCCCGACGGCGTCATCCGCGTCGCCGAATCCGCCGTCAAGACGGTCGACGACGTCGCGCACTACCGCGCGGCCGGCGCCGACGTCGTCCTCGTCGGCGAAGCCCTCGTCACCCATGGCGACCCGGAATCCACGCTCCACGACTTCCTGCAGGTGTGAAAACGATGTCCCTCCGTACTGAAGAAGGCCCCTATTTCGGCGATTTCGGCGGACGATTCGTCCCAGAGTCGCTCATCGCCGCCCTCGACGAGCTGTCGGAGGCGTACGAGCTCGCGAAGCTCGACCCCGAGTTCACCGCCGAGCTGACGGACCTGCTCGTGAACTACGTCGGCCGACCGTCGCTCATCACCGAGGTTCCGCGCTTCGCGCAGCACGCCGGCGGTGCCCGCATCATCCTCAAGCGCGAGGACCTGAATCACACGGGCTCGCACAAGATCAACAACGTGCTCGGGCAGGCCCTTCTCACCCGGCGCATCGGCAAGACCCGCGTCATCGCCGAGACCGGCGCCGGCCAGCACGGCGTGGCGACGGCGACGGCAGCCGCCCTGTTCGGGCTCGACTGCGTCGTCTACATGGGCGAGGTCGACACGGAGCGGCAGGCGCTCAACGTGGCCCGCATGCGCCTGCTCGGCGCCGAGGTCATCCCGGTGACTGCCGGATCGCGCACGCTGAAGGACGCGATCAATGAGGCCATGCGCGACTGGGTCACGAATGTGGATCACACCAACTACATCTTCGGCACCGTGGCCGGACCGCATCCGTTCCCCGCGATGGTGCGCGACTTCCAGAAGATCATCGGCGAGGAGGCGCGCGCCCAGGTTCTGGAGCGCACCGGAGCGCTGCCCACGGCGGTCGCAGCCTGTGTCGGAGGCGGCTCGAACGCCATCGGCATCTTCCACGCCTTCCTCGATGACACCGACGTCGCCCTCTACGGCTTCGAGGCCGGGGGAGAGGGCGTCGACGGCCCGCGCCATGCGGCGACGATCACCAAGGGCAAGCCCGGCGTGCTGCACGGCGCGCGCAGCTTCATGCTCCAGGACGAGGACGGCCAGACCGTCGAGTCGCACTCCATCTCCGCTGGGCTCGACTACCCGGGCGTCGGGCCCGAGCACTCGTGGCTCTCGGACATCGGCCGGGCGCAGTACCGTCCGGTGACGGATGCCGACGCCATGAGCGCCCTGCGCCTCCTCAGCCGCACCGAGGGGATCATCCCCGCCATCGAGTCCTCCCATGCCCTCGCCGGCGCCATCGAGCTCGGCAAGGAGCTCGGACCCGACGCCGTCATCCTCATCAATCTCTCCGGTCGCGGGGACAAGGACATGGAGACGGCCGGGCGCTACTTCGACCTCATCGACGCCGGAGCGGAGCAGTCATGACCACGAGCACTGTCGCCACCGCCATCCGCACGCGGGTCGATGCTGGCAGCGGCGCCCTGATCGGCTACCTGCCCGTCGGCTTCCCCAGCCTCGGTGCCTCGGTCGACGCGGCCGTCGCCCTGGTCGAGAACGGCGTCGACGTGCTCGAGCTGGGTCTGCCGTACTCCGACCCCGTCATGGACGGCCCCGTCATCCAGGCGGCCACCCAGCGGGCGCTGGCCGACGGCTTCCGCCTGCGCGACGGTTTCACGGCGGTCACGGCGATCACCGAGCAGGTGTCGGCGCCCGTGCTCATCATGACGTACTGGAATCCCGTGGTTCAGTACGGCGTCGACAGGTTCGCCGACGACCTGGCCGCGGCCGGGGGAGCCGGGCTCATCACTCCCGACCTCATTCCCGACGAGGCCGGCCCGTGGTTGACCGCCTCCGAGCGCGCCGGGCTCGATCGCGTCTTCCTCGCCGCCCCGTCGTCGACGGATGCCCGGCTCCGTCAGGCCGTCGAGGCCAGCCGCGGCTTCGTCTACGCCGTCTCCACCATGGGGATCACCGGAGCTCGTTCCGACGTCGATGCCGCTGCCCGAACGCTCGTCGGCCGCCTGCGCGACGCCGGAGCCACCAGCACCTGTGTGGGCATCGGCATCTCGACCGCCGCCCAGGTGCGCGAGGTGCTCGAGTACGCCGACGGCGCCATCGTCGGATCCGCCCTGGTCAAGGCCCTCGCCGAGGGCGGCATCGACGCCGTCGGCGCCCTCGCGGCCGAGCTGTCGAGCGGCACGAGAATCCCGGCATAGCCCCCTGCGGTAAAGTGACCGAGCGACGCGGCCCGTGACCGGCCAGCGCTCGAGCGAACACAACGAAAGGTACGTCCCCGGTGACTGCACCCCTGAGCATCCCCAGCCCCTCCTGGGATGGTTTCGAGATCCCGCTGGGGTTCGTCACCCTGAACATCCACGCGTACGCGCTGTGCATCCTCGCCGGGATCATCGTCGCCACCATCTGGACCAGCCGCCGTCTCACGAAGCGCGGAGCCGAGCCCGGAATCGTTCTGGACATCGCCCTCTGGGCAGTGCCGCTCGGCATCGTCGGCGCCCGGCTGTACCACGTGTTCACGCACCCGAGCGACTACTTCTACGAGGGCGCCAACATCTGGAACCCGTTCCAGCCCGGCTCGATCTGGGCCATCTGGGAGGGCGGCGGAGCGATCTTCGGCGCTCTCATCGGAGGAGCCGTCGGTGTGCTGATAGCCTGCCGCATCACCGGTGTGCGCTTCTTCTCCTTCGCCGATGCGCTCGCCCCGGGCCTCCTCGCCGCCCAGGCTCTCGGACGGCTCGGCAACTGGTTCAACCACGAGCTGTTCGGCCAGCCCACGACGCTGCCGTGGGGCCTCGAGATCGAGTCGGACAACCCGGCCTGGCCGGCCGGCCTGCCCGACGGCACCCTGTTCCAGCCGACCTTCCTCTACGAGATGCTCTGGAACATCCTCGGCATCATCGTGCTGGTCGCCTTCCTCGAGCGCCGATTCAACATGCGCTGGGGCAAGGCATTCGGCTTCTACCTCGTCTGGTACGGCCTCGGCCGCTGGCCGCTCGAGACCATCCGCCTCGATCCGAGCGAGATCTTCCTCGGCGTCCGCGTGAACGTGTGGGCGGCGTGGGGCGCGATCCTGCTGGGCATCATCATCATCTCCGTGCAGAACCGCAGGCATGTCGGCGCCGAGCTCTCGCCCTACACCCCGGGCCGCGAGTGGAACCCGCCACTGGACAGCGACGAGTACGTCGACGACGCTGAGGTAGACTCGGGGGCAACCGATGAGATCGAGCCTGGCGATGATGCCTCTGTGATCGAATCGAGCGATGCCGGTGCCACAAGCACGACCGGCTCGCGCGCTTAGGTCCGGGCAACCCCGCAGTCCTCTTCGCGACAGAGTCCCCACAGGGGACGTACGCGACTTGTTTCCTTTCGGGCCGACGTCGTCCCGCCTCCGATAACTTCCTGAGGGCGGTCCCCATGGCAGTAACACCCGTGTTCTCACGTTTCAGTGCGGTTCCGGCGCGGCAGGGTCTCTACGACCCCGCCGCCGAGAAGGACGCCTGCGGTCTGGCGATGGTCGCCACGCTCCGCGGCACGGCCGGTCACGACATCATCGAGACCGCTCTGAACGCACTGCGCAACCTCGAGCACCGCGGCGCCGTCGGCTCCGATGCCGGAACCGGTGACGGTGCCGGCATCATCACGCAGATCCCGGATGCTTTCCTCCGAGCGGTCTCCGGCTTCGCCCTTCCCGAGGTCGGACGGTACGCCGTCGGCAACGCCTTCCTCCCGACCGACCCCACCGCGCGCAGCAACGTCAAGCGCCGCCTCGCGCAGTTCGCGCAGGAGGAAGGCCTCGTCGTGCTCGGCTGGCGCGAGATCCCCGTGCGTCCCGACGAGGTCGGATCGCTCGCGCGAGCGGCGATGCCCGCCATCCAGCAGCTCTTCCTCGCGAGCGCGCTGACCGATGACGACGGTGAGAGCCTCAGCGGACTCGCCCTCGAGCGTCAGGCCTACAGGCTGCGCAAGCGCGTCGAGCGCGACCTCGAGGTCTACTTCGCCTCGCTGTCGAGCCGCACGCTCGTCTACAAGGGCATGGTCACGACGCTCCAGCTCGAGCCGTTCTACCCCGATCTCTCCGACGAGCGCTTCGCCTCGAAGCTCGCCCTCGTGCACTCGCGGTACTCGACGAACACCTTCCCCTCGTGGCCCCTGGCCCAGCCGTTCCGCATGATCGCGCACAACGGCGAGATCAACACCATCCAGGGCAACCGCAACTGGATGCGGGCGCGTCAGTCGCAGCTGGAGTCCGAGGTTCTGGGCCCCATCCAGCCATTGCTTCCCATCGTGACCCCCGGAGGCAGCGACTCGGCCTCGTTCGACGAGGTCGTCGAGTTGCTGCAGCTCACCGGGCGCTCGCTTCCGCACGCCGTCATGATGATGGTCCCCGAGGCCTGGGAGAAGCAGACCGAGATCGATCCGGAGCGTCGCGCGTTCTACGAGTACCACTCCATGCTCATGGAGCCGTGGGACGGCCCTGCCGCCATCGTCTTCACCGACGGCTCTCTGGTCGGCGCCACCCTCGACCGCAACGGTCTGCGTCCCGGCCGCTTCCTGGTGACGGATGACGGTCTCGTCGTGCTCGCCAGCGAGATCGGCGTCATCGACGTCGACCCGTCGAAGGTCGTGCGCAAGGGGCGTCTGCGGCCCGGCCGCATGTTCCTCGTCGACACCGAGGCCGGCCGCCTCATCGAGGACGACGAGATCAAGGCGGAGCTCGCCGCCTCCGAGCCGTGGGGCGACTGGCTCGCCGACGAGCGCATCAAGCTCTCCGACCTGCCGGAGCGCGAGCACATCGTGCACCCGCCGGCATCGGTCGTGCGTCGCCAGCGCACCTTCGGCTACACCGAGGAGGAGGTGCGCATCCTCCTGTCGCCGATGGCGAAGAACGGCGCAGAGCCCCTCGGCGCAATGGGATCGGACACCCCGATCGCCGTGCTCTCCGACCGACCGCGCCTCATCTTCGACTACTTCACGCAGCAGTTCGCCCAGGTGACGAACCCGCCGCTCGACAGCATCCGTGAAGAGGTCGTCACCTCGCTCGGAACGTCCGTCGGCCCCGAGCGCAACCTGCTGACAGCCGGACCCGAGCACGCCCACCAGGTCGTGCTCACCTTCCCGGTCATCGACAACGACGAGCTCGCCAAGATCCAGCACATCGACCCGGACCCCGGCTCCCGCACCGCGACGACCATCCGGGGCCTCTACCGGGTGGATGCCGGACCCGAGGCGCTGCGCGACCGCCTGGCCGCGATGTGCGACGAGGTCGACGAGGCCATCGCCGCCGGCGCGGAGTACATCGTGCTGAGCGACCGCGACTCCACCAAGGAACTCGCCCCCATTCCGTCGCTCCTCATGACGGCGGCCGTGCACCACCACCTCATCCGCGCGCAGAACCGCATGAAGGTCGGCCTTCTGGTCGAGGCCGGCGATGTGCGCGAGGTGCACCACGTGGCGCTGCTCATCGGCTACGGGGCTTCCGCGGTCAACCCCTACCTCGCCATGGAGACCAGCGAGAATCTCGTGCGCTCCGGCGTGCTGCAGGGAGTCACCCCTGAGAAGGCCGTCGCCAACGTCATCAAGGCGCTCGGCAAGGGCGTGCTCAAGATCATGTCGAAGATGGGCATCTCCACGATGGCGTCCTACGCCGGCGCCCAGGCCTTCGAGGCGATCGGGCTCTCCGAGGACTTCATCGCCGAGTACTTCACCGGAACCACCTCGAAGCTCGGCGGCATCGGCATCGATGTGATCGCCGCTGAGAACCTGGCGCGCCACACGGCCGCCTATCCGGAGGACGCCGCCGCCACTGCGCACGAGCGCCTGGCGACCGGCGGCGAGTACCAGTGGCGCCGCGACGGCGCGCCGCACCTGTTCAACCCCGAGACGGTGTTCAGGCTGCAGCACTCGACGCGCACGCGCCGTTACGACATCTTCCGCGAGTACACCAAGCTCGTCGACGACCAGGCCGAGCAGCTCATGACCCTGCGCGGCATGTTCAGATTCAACGGTGCTCAGCGCACTCCCGTTCCGATCGACGAGGTCGAGTCGGTGGCCTCGATCGTGAAGCGCTTCTCGACCGGGGCGATGAGCTACGGCTCGATCTCCAAGGAGGCGCACGAGACCCTCGCCATCGCGATGAACCGCCTCGGCGGAAAGTCGAACACCGGAGAGGGTGGCGAGGACCTCGACCGTCTGCTCGATCCGGAGCGACGCAGCGCCATCAAGCAGGTCGCCTCGGGTCGCTTCGGCGTCACGAGCATGTACCTGACCCACGCCACCGACCTGCAGATCAAGCTCGCCCAGGGCGCGAAGCCCGGCGAAGGCGGGCAGTTGCCGTCGACCAAGGTCTACCCCTGGATCGCGCGCACCCGCCACGGCACCGCCGGTGTCGGCCTCATCTCGCCGCCGCCGCATCACGACATCTACTCGATCGAGGACCTCAAGCAGCTCATCTTCGACCTCAAGCGGTCGAACCCGAGCGCTCGCGTGCACACGAAGCTCGTGAGCCAGTCCGGCATCGGAGCTGTCGCGGCCGGCGTCGCCAAGGCGCTCTCCGACGTCATCCTGGTCTCGGGCCACGACGGCGGAACCGGTGCCAGTCCCGTCAACTCGCTGAAGCACGCCGGGACCCCGTGGGAGCTCGGTCTCGCCGAGACCCAGCAGACGCTCATGCTGAACGGCATGCGCGACCGCGTCGTGGTGCAGGTCGACGGGCAGCTGAAGACGGGCCGCGACGTGCTGATCGGCGCCATGCTCGGTGCAGAGGAGTTCGGATTCGCGACGGCCCCGCTCATCGTCGAGGGCTGCATCATGATGCGCGTCTGCCACCTCGACACCTGCCCGGTAGGCGTCGCGACGCAGAACCCCGTCCTGCGCGAGCGCTTCAGCGGCAAGGCGGAGTACGTGGTGAACTTCTTCGAGTTCATCGCCCAGGAGGTGCGCGAGTACCTCGCCGAGCTCGGTCTCCGCAGCCTCGACGAGGCGATCGGCCGCCGAGACCTGCTGAACGTCGACAACGCCGTTCAGCACTGGAAGGCATCCGGTCTCGACCTCGCGCCCATCCTCATCGGACCCGACTTCTCCGATTCCGAGCCGCGCAAGAACGCCCGCGGTCAGGAGCACGAGCTCGACAAGCACTTCGACAACGAGCTCATCAGGCTGAGTGCCGACGCGCTCGACCACGGATCGCCCGTCGACATCGCCCTGCCCATCCGAAACACCGAGCGTGCCGTCGGCACGATGCTCGGTCACGAGGTGACGGTGCGCCACGGCGAGAACGGCCTGCCGTCCGGCACCATCTCGGTGACCCTCACCGGCTCGGCCGGCCAGTCCTTCGGAGCCTTCCTGCCCAGCGGAATATCGCTGCGGCTCGTCGGCGACTCCAACGACTACGTCGGCAAGGGCCTCTCCGGCGGCCAGATCGTCGTGCGCACCCCCGAGGGCTCGACGTTCGAGGCCGAGCACAATGTCATCGCAGGCAACGTGATCGGCTACGGAGCCACCCAGGGTGCCATGTTCATCGGCGGCATGGTCGGCGAGCGGTTCCTGGTGCGCAACTCCGGAGCGACAGCAGTCGTCGAGGGTGTGGGCGACCACGCGCTCGAGTACATGACCGGCGGTCTCGCCCTCATCCTCGGTGAGACCGGGCGCAACCTGGGGGCCGGGATGTCGGGCGGAACGGCCTACGTCTTCGACCTGGTGCCGGAGCGCGTCAACACCGAGTCCCTCACGTCGGGTGAACTCGACCTGCTTCCGCTCGGCAGTGCCGATCGGGAGATCGTGCTCGACCTCCTGCGCAGGCACGCGGCCGAGACCGGATCCGTGCTCGCAGAGCGCCTCCTCTCCGACGAGGATGCGACTCTCGCCCTCTTCACCAAGGTGCTTCCGCGCGACTACGCCGCGGTGCTCGAAACTCGCAACACGGCCGTCGCCGAGGGGCTCGACCCCGATGGCGACGTCGTCTGGACCCGAATCCTGGAGGTCACCGGTGGCTGAGGAAACGGATCGTCCGGACAATGCTGTGCTCATTCACGACTCGGAGGTGACCCGTGGCTGACCCCAAGGGATTCCTGAAGACTACGGAACGCGAGCTGCCCGCCCGCCGTCCGGTTCCGGTGCGGCTCATGGACTGGAAAGAGGTGTACGAGCAGGGTGACGCCACTCAGCTGCGTCGCCAGGCCGGCCGCTGCATGGACTGCGGGGTTCCGTTCTGCCACCAGGGCTGCCCACTCGGAAACCTCATCCCCGAGTGGAACGACCTCACCTGGCGCGGGGAGGGCCACGCGGCCATCGAGCGCCTGCACGCCACGAACAACTTCCCGGAGTTCACGGGTCGTCTCTGCCCGGCTCCCTGCGAGTCGGCGTGCGTGCTCGGCATCAACCAGCCCGCCGTCACCATCAAGCAGGTCGAGGTGTCGATCATCGACCAGGCGTTCTCGAGCGGATGGGTGCAGCCGCACCCGCCAGGACGCCTGACCGGCAAGACCGTCGCTGTCGTCGGATCCGGCCCCGCCGGCCTCGCTGCCGCCCAGCAGCTGACCCGCGCCGGCCACACCGTGGCCGTCTTCGAGCGCGACGACCGCATCGGCGGCCTGCTGCGCTACGGCATCCCCGACTTCAAGATGGAGAAGCGTCACATCGACCAGCGTCTCCAACAGATGACGGCAGAGGGCACCCGCTTCCGAGCCGGCGTCAACATCGGCGTCGACATCACCTGGGACGAGCTCCGCCGGCGCTACGACGCCGTGATCGTGGCGACGGGCGCCATGATCCCGCGCGAGCTGCCGATCCCCGGGCGCGACCTGTCCGGCATCCACTTCGCCATGGAGTACCTCACGCAGTCCAACCACGTGGGTGCCGGCGACAAGGTCGCCGACCAGATCACCGCGGAGGACAAGCACGTCATCGTCATCGGCGGCGGCGACACCGGAGCCGACTGCATCGGGACCGCGCACCGCCAGGGTGCGGCATCCGTCACCAACCTCGCGATCGGCCAGCAGCCGTCAGCAGGTCGCCCGGAGCACCAGCCCTGGCCCATGGATCCCACCATCTTCGAGGTCTCGAGCGCTCACGAGGAGGGCGGAAACCGCCAGTTCCTCGCCTCGACGGTCGAGTTCCTCTCGAACGAGGCCGGAGAGGTGCGCGCGCTGCGCGTCGCCGAGACCGAGTACCTCGACGGCCGCCGCGTTCCCAAGGCCGGCACGGAGCGGGAGATCCCGGCAGACCTCGTCCTCCTGGCGATGGGCTTCACCGGTCCGGAGCAGCAGGACCTCGGATCGCAGCTCGACGTCGCCTTCGACGGCCGCGGAAACGTGGAGCGCGACGGCGACTACGCAACGGGTCACGCCGGCGTCTTCGTGGCCGGTGACGCCGGCCGCGGGCAGTCGCTCATCGTCTGGGCCATCGCCGAGGGCCGGGCTGCGGCTGCGGCCGTCGACCGGTACCTTGAAGGAACGACGGAACTGCCGTCGCCCGTGCGCCCGACAGACCGCGGCTTCACCATCTAAGTCTTTTCACGAGGCCCCACAAGGGCTGCACAACAATCGGAGTAGAAACGCACATGAGACGCGCGAAAATCGTCGCAACACTCGGCCCGGCAGTGTCGAGCTATGAGAACATCCGGGCGATCATCGACGCCGGCGTTGACGTCTGCCGGATGAACCTGAGCCACGGCAGCTATGACGTGCACGAGGGCATCTACCAGAACGTCCGCAAGGCGGCCAACGACTCGGGCAAGGCCATCGCCGTGCTCGTCGACCTGCAGGGCCCGAAGATCCGCCTCGGCAAGTTCGAGGACGGACCCTACGAGCTCGCCGAGGGCGACATCTTCAAGATCACCACCGAGGACATCATCGGCAACAAGGAGATCTGCGGCACCACCTTCAAGGGCCTGCCGCAGGATGTCGCCCCCGGCGACTTCCTCCTGATCGACGACGGCAAGGTGCGCGTCGAGGTCGTCGAGACCGACGGCACCGTCGTCACCACCAAGGTGATCGTGGCCGGACCCGTCTCCAACAACAAGGGCATCAACCTGCCCGGCGTCGCCGTCAACGTTCCGGCGCTGTCGGAGAAGGACGAGGCCGACCTGCGCTGGGGCCTCAACCTCGGCGCCGACATCATCGCGCTGTCGTTCGTGCGCGACGCCCACGACATCGTGCGCGTGCACGAGATCATGGACGAGGAGGGACGCCGCGTTCCCGTCGTCGCCAAGATCGAGAAGCCGCAGGCCGTCGATCACCTCGAGGAGATCGTCGAGGCGTTCGACTCGATCATGGTCGCCCGTGGCGACCTCGGCGTCGAGCTGCCGCTCGAGGCCGTCCCGATCGTGCAGAAGCGCGCCGTCGAGATCGCTCGCCGCCTCGCCAAGCCCGTCATCGTCGCGACGCAGATGCTCGAGTCGATGATCCACAGCCCGGTGCCCACCCGCGCCGAGACCTCCGACGTCGCCAACGCCGTGCTCGACGGTGCGGACGCCGTCATGCTCAGCGGTGAGACCAGCGTGGGCGAGTACCCGGTGATCACGGTGCAGACCATGGCCCGCATCGTCGAGTCGACGGAGCAGCACGGTCTCGAGCGCATCCAGCCGCTCGGCACCAAGCCGCGCACGCAGGCCGGTGCCATCACCCTCGCCGCCGTCGACGTCGCCAACTTCGTCGAGGCGAAGTACCTCTGCGTGTTCACGGAGTCCGGCGAGTCCGTGCGCCGGATGTCGCGTCTGCGTTCGCAGATCCCCATCCTCGCGTTCACGCCGGATCCGGCCATCCGTCGCCGCATGGCCCTCAACTGGGGCGTCGAGTCCTTCGTGGTCGACCGCGTGACCCACACCGACCAGATGGTCGGCCAGGTGGACGAGCTCCTGGCCAAGACCGGCAAGGCGCAGATCGGCGAGAAGGTCGTCATCATCTCCGGATCCCCTCCCGGAATTCCCGGAACCACCAATGACGTGCGCGTGCACATCGTCGGTGAGGTTCTGTAGGGGACATCCCTCGAACGAGAGGCCGGTGCGGATCTTCCGCACCGGCCTCTCGTCCGTCCAATGGGTACACTCGGCGACGTGCCGAGTGCGAACTGGAGAGTCTGAATACCGTGCACACCACCGCCACCGGCCGCCGCGCCAGCCTCGACCTGCTGCGGGTGATCAGCATCTGCGGCGTCGTGGCGATCCACACTTTCGCCGACATCGTGACGAACCCCGATGCGCGCGGCAGCATCGACTGGTGGATCGCTCTCGCTCTGAACACGGGCTTCATCTGGGCCGTTCCGGTGTTCGTGATGCTCTCGGGAGCGCTGAACCTCGACGAGCGCGCCTTCCGAGCCGGCGTTCCCGCCTACTACCGCCGCCGGCTCACCCGTCTCGTGCCCGCCCTGGTGTTCTGGACGCTGGTGTACTTCGTCGCCATCCGCGTGTTCGCGCTGCATCAGAGCTTCACCCCGCGCGACGTCATCGCCATCCTCTTCGACGCGAAGGTCTACCCGCAGCTCTACTTCCTCTGGTTGATCATCGGGCTGGTGCTGTTCGCCCCGGTGCTCGCCGCGTTCCTCCGGGAGGGAGGCAACAGCCGCGCGCTCATCCTCGCCGGATCGATTCTGGGCTTCACGCTGCTCGTGTTCGCCGCCGCCGGAGTGATGTCCTACCTCGGCATGCCGCGGACCATCTACCTCGGCGCTCTGAACATGTGGCTTCCGTACGTCGGCTACTTCGTGGCCGGGCTGGCGCTCCTCCGGGCTCGCTTCTCACGTGCCTGGCTCATCGTGGCCGGTGCAGCAGCAGCGCTGGCCATCGTCGGCACGGTGCTCCAGGTCGCCCACAGCAGCGCGGCTCCGCTGTTCCGTGCCGTCGTCGCACCGGGATACCTCGGCGCCGGCGTGGCTGTCGCGGCCATCGGCGTCTTCATCGTCGGGGTGCACGGAGTCGACAGGATCGCCTTCGGGCCGAGGTTCGCGAGAGGTGTCGCCGTGCTCGCGGATGCCGCCTTCGGCGTCTTCCTGGTGCACATGATCGTGCTCCTCGTGCTCGACCGCACCTTCCCGCTGTTCAGCGATGCCACCTCCATCGTGGGCTCGATCGTCGCCTATCTCGTCATCGTGGTGGTGTCCTTCGCGATCTCGCTCGGTGCGCAACGGGTCCCGGTGCTGCGCCTGGTGTTCTGAGGGCGTTCCGACTCCGGTCTCCTGGCGACCCGCCGCCGTCCGGCACGGGTTCCTAGGATGGAGGTACGCGACGCGACGGAGGGTGGACCGATGACCGTGACAGCAGCATCCGACCAGAGCTGGAAGAGTCGACCGGACTCCCCGCTCACCGATGAGACGATCGCCGAGATCGACGCCTGGTGGCGCGCGGCCAACTACCTGTCGGTGGGACAGATCTACCTGCTGGCCAATCCGCTGCTGCGCGAACCGCTCACGTCGGAGCACATCAAGCCGCGGCTCCTCGGGCACTGGGGCACGACGCCCGGACTCAACTTCATCTACGCCCACCTCAATCGCGTGATCCGCGAGCGCGACCTCGACACGATCTACATCGCCGGGCCCGGCCATGGCGGCCCGGGAATGGTGGCCAACGCCTACCTCGACGGCACCTACAGCGAGATCTACAACGACATCGATCGGTCGGACGAGGGTGTGCGCAAGCTGTTCCGCCAGTTCTCGTTCCCCGGCGGCATCCCGAGCCATGCGGCCCCGGAGACGCCGGGATCGATCCACGAGGGCGGCGAGCTCGGATACGCGCTCTCCCACGCCTACGGGGCCGCCTTCGACAACCCGGACCTGCTGGTCGCGGCCGTCGTGGGCGACGGTGAGGCCGAGACCGGTCCTCTGGCCACGGCATGGCACTCGAACAAGTTCCTCGACCCGGCCACCGACGGCGTCGTCCTGCCGATCCTGCACCTGAACGGCTACAAGATCGCGAACCCGACCGTGCTGGCGCGCATCCCCGAGGAGGAACTGTTCGAGCTGATGCGCGGGTACGGCTACACGCCCTACCTCGTCTCCGGTGGCTTCGACGGGGAGGACCCCATCGCCGTGCACGAACGGATGGCGTGGATCCTCGACGAGATCCTCGACCGCATCGCCGAGATCAAGCGCGGTGCAGCCGACGGCACGCTCGAGGGACGACCGGCGTGGCCCATGCTCATCCTCCGCACCCCGAAGGGCTGGACCTGCCCGCCCACCATCGACGGGCATCCGGCAGAGGACAACTGGAGGTCGCATCAGGTTCCGCTGGCCGACGCACGAGACACCCCCGAGCACACACGACTGCTCGAGGACTGGCTGCGGTCCTACAGGCCGGAGGAGCTGTTCGATGCGACCGGCGCCGTCGAGCCCGGGGTCGTGGCCCTGGCACCCGACGGGGATCGCCGGATGAGCGCGAACCCGCACTCCAACGGCGGGCTGCTCCGCCAGGCGCTGCGCCTCCCCGACTTCCGCGACTACGCGGTCGACGTGCCGGAGCCGGGTGCGACGATCGGCGAGGCGACACGGGTGCTCGGCACCTGGCTGCGCGACGTCATCCGGAGGAACCCGACGAACTTCCGCATCTTCGGACCCGACGAGACGGCGTCGAACCGGCTCAATGACGTCTACGACGCCACGGACAAGCAGTGGAACGCCGAGCGCTGGCCGATCGACGACGACAACCACCTCGCACCGTCGGGTCGGGTCATGGAGATGCTCAGCGAGCATCAGTGCCAGGGATGGCTCGAGGGCTACCTGCTCACGGGCCGCCACGGCATCGTGAACTCCTACGAGGCCTTCATCCACATCGTCGACTCCATGTTCAACCAGCATGCCAAGTGGTTGAAGGGGTCGCGGGCGCTTCCCTGGCGCCGCCCGGTGTCTTCCCTCAACTACCTGCTGAGCTCGCACGTCTGGAGACAGGACCACAACGGGGCATCGCACCAGGACCCGGGCTTCATCGACCACGTCGTCAACAAGAAGGCCGATGTGGTGCGGGTCTACCTGCCGTTCGACGCCAACACGCTGCTCTCGACGTACGACCATTGCCTGCGCTCGGTCGACTACGTGAACGTCGTCGTGGCAGGGAAGCAGCCGAGCCCCAACTGGCTGGCGATGCCCGACGCGATCGAGCACTGCACGCGCGGCCTCGGGCTGTTCGAGTGGGCGGGTACCGAGGTGGCGGGCCAGGAGCCCGACGTTGTGCTCGCCTGTGCGGGCGACGTGCCGACGGTCGAGGTCCTCGCGGCAGCCCAGATCCTGCGCGAGCGGGTTCCGACGCTGCGCGTGCGCGTAGTGAACGTCGTCGACCTGATGAGGCTGCAGAGCGCGGGGGAGCATCCGCACGGCCTCTCCGACAGCGAATACGACGCCGTGTTCACGGCGGACAAGCCGGTCATCTTCGCGTACCACGGCTACCCGTGGCTCATCCACAGGCTCACCTACCGCCGCACCGGGCACGGGAACCTGCACGTGCGGGGCTTCAAGGACGAGGGCACGACCACGACGCCGTTCGACATGGTGATGCTGAACGACATCGACCGATTCCATCTCGTCACCGACGTGCTCGACCGGGTGCCAGGGCTCGCCGCGCGGGAGGGGATGCTACGCCAGGAGATGCAGGACGCCCGGATCAGGGCGCGGGCGTACACCCGTGAGCACGGCGAGGACATTCCCGAGGTCGCCGAGTGGTCGTGGTCGGGGTCGACGCCGGCGGGTCCGATGTCGACAGGCGGCGACAACGACTGAGTCAGTCGCGCGGGTCGTTGGCCCGGGGAGCCCGGGGAGCACTGTCGTAGCGGATGCTGCGCCCCTCAGCCACGTCGCCCTCGGCGCGGGCGGCGCGTTTCTCGGCCAGAGCCGTGGTGCGTGGCGGCATCCGGAGCGTCTCCTCGGCGGCG
Organism: Leifsonia sp. Root1293; assembly: GCF_001425325.1. Classification (NCBI taxonomy): domain Bacteria; kingdom Bacillati; phylum Actinomycetota; class Actinomycetes; order Micrococcales; family Microbacteriaceae; genus Leifsonia; species Leifsonia sp. Root1293. The sequence goes on from NZ_LMEH01000001.1 coordinate 684,553, forward strand.
ACGCCCGACTGCAACTGCCTGCCGCGTTCGACCTCCGAGTCGAACTCGGCGCCGAACAACAGCGCCAGGTTCACGATCCAGAGCCAGACCAGGAAGATGAGGGCGCCGGCGAGCGATCCGTAGACGCGGCCGTAGTTCGAGAAGCTCAGCACCCAGATGAAGAAGAGCGCTGAGGCGACGACCATGGTCGTGAGCGCCAGCAGTGCTCCCATGCTGAGCCAGCGGAAGCGGCGCTGGTGCACGTTGGGGGTCGAGTAGTACAGCAGACCGATGACGACGATCGCGAGCACGACGAGCACCGGCCACTTGACGATGTCCCAGACGCCCAGCCAGGGCTCGCCGATACCCAGCGCCTCGCCGACGGCATCGGCGACGGATCCCGACAGGACCAGGATCGCACCCATGATGCCGAGCAGCAGGGTGAACACGAGACTGATGAACAGCTGCTGCGGCTTCAGCACGGTGAACCCGCGGCCCTCGTCGACTTCGTAGATGCGGTTCATGGCGCGGCTGAAGGCGCCGACGTAACGTGAGACCGTCCAGATCGTCAGGACGACGCCGAACAGGAACGCGAACCAGCCGGAGGAGTTCGCGAGCTGGCCGAGCGCGTCCTCGATCTCGCCCAGGTCGGTGTCGGGGAAGGCCTCCTTCAGGATGCCGAGCACCGAGGTGATCGAGCTGTCGCCGTCGCCGAAGACCACGAACCCGGCGACCACGGCGATGAGGGCCGGGAAGATCGAGAGCACGCCGTAGTAGGTGAGCGATGCGGCAGCGTCCGGCAGGTCGTCGAAGCCGAACTCGCGGACGGTGCGCTTGAGGATGTACTGCCACGTCTCCCGGCGGAGGTCCTGGGGGCCGGACGGCTCGGCGTCTTCGTCGGCCGACCCGGCCGGAGGCTGTGTCGTCACGCGATCCAGCCTCTCGTGATGGACTGCACCGCCGAACCGTCGAGGTCGCGCAGGGTGGCACTCACGAAGCGCTGGGCGGCGGCAGAGGTCTGCACCCGGATCGGAGGACGCTCAGCGCCGATCACGTCGACGATGACGGCCGCGACCTCTGCCGCGGTCTGTGCGGCCGCCGGATCGAACGCCTCCCGGGTGCGACGCAGGTAGGCGTCGAGGGCCGGTGCATAGGGGGTGCCAGCCACCCGCTCGACGGCGGCACCGATCCCGGCGTTGCCGGCGAATTCGGTGGTCACCGCACCGGGTTCCACGATGCTCACCGAGACGCCGACGGATGCCGCGACCGGCGCGAGGCTCTCGAGGAAGCCCTCCACGGCGAACTTCGCGGCGCAGTAGGCCTCGTTGAACGGCTGTCCGACGATGCCGCCGACGCTCGTGACTGTGACAACGCGGCCGCCGACGGCGCGCAGGTGGGGGAGTGCGGCCTTCGTCATCGCCACGACCCCGAAGTAGTTGACGTCCATGGCCGCCCGGTACTCGTCGACTGAGTCCTGCTCGATCGTGCCGACGTGTCCGGCACCGGCATTGTTCACCAGCACGTCGATGCGACCGTGTTCGGCCACCACGGCGTCGACGACGGCTCCGACGGCTGCGGCATCGGTCACATCGAGAGCGCGGATGTCGACCTGGACGCCGGCGTCGCGCGCTGCATCCTGCAATCGGCCGGCCCTCGTGACGTCGCGCATCGTCGCGACGACCCTCGCGCCCGCCGCCGCCGCTGCGACAGCCGTGGCCAGACCGATCCCGGACGACGTTCCGGTGATCAGGACGATCGATTCGTTCATGGGTGCCCCGATTCCGCGCGTGATGCGCATCAGCCATTCCACCACGGATGCCGCACCCCTACTGTTGGCATCACACCGAACACGGGGAGAACCGATGGATCTGGGACTGACCGGCCGCACGGCCGTCGTGACCGGCGCGAGCAAGGGCATCGGCCTCGCCGTGGTCCGGGCGTTCGTCGCCGAAGGAGTTCACGTGATCGCCGGTGCGCGGTCATCCTCGTCAGCACTCGATGAGCTGGTCGCGGCAGGAACGGTCGAGGTCGTGGCCCTCGATCTCTCCGATCCCGACGGTCCCGGGCGCCTCATCGCCTCCACCGACACGCGGATCGACATCCTCGTGAACAACGTGGGGCTGGCGACGGCGCGCACGAACGGCTTTCTCTCCGTCACCGACGAGCAGTGGGTGACCTCGCTGAACCTCAATCTCCTCGCCGCCGTGCGGGCCTGCCGTGCCGTGCTTCCCGGCATGATCGGGGCTGGCGGAGGGGCGATCGTCAACGTCGCCTCGGTGAACGCCTACCTCCCCGATCCTGCCGTGATCGACTACTCGGTCGCGAAGGCCGGGCTGGCGAACTTCGCGAAGTCCCTGTCGAAGGAGGTCGGCCCCGCCGGTGTCCGCGTGAACAGCGTGAACCCCGGTCCCGTCGAGACGGCGTTGTGGCTCGGCGACGGGGGGATAGCGAGCACCGTCAGCGGTGCGACAGGGCTGAGCCGCGAGGAGGTGCAGAGCGGAGCGGTGGCGGAAGCGGCCACCCGGCGCTTCACCACGCCAGAGGAGGTCGCCGACCTCGTCGTCTTCCTGGCCAGCGATCGGGCAGCCAACATCACGGGTGCGGGCTTCGCGATCGACGGCGGACTGGTGCAGTCGCTCTGAGCCTCTCGACGGCCGGTCGGCCGTCGACGGAGAGCCGCTCCGATGACGGTGGGTCCGCCTACCGTGGAGGTATGAGCGAACGCACACCGGGACGATGGAAGAGGGTCGGTCTGACGACCCTGCGCATAGCCGTCCTGGCCGTCGTCGCAGCCGGTGGGCTGGTGCTCGAGGCCCGACAGGACGCCGGGGGCGACTTCCTCGACGGCTTCAGCTGGCAGTGGTTCTTCACGGTCTCCGGATGGGCGCTGATCCTGCTGGGAATCGTGGCGCAGGTCGTCTGGGGATGGCGGGTCGACCTCATCGAGGCCCGCAACACCACCGACGTCGCCCAGATCCGGGTGACGATGAAGGACGCACTGAAGCCGGTGCTCGCGAAGGTGTCAGAGATGCCAGACCTCGACGCCGACGGCCGGGCCGCGCAGTTGGCCGTCGTGGCATCCGATGCCTCATGGGCACTGGCGACACTGCTGCTCAGGCATGTCGATCGCGCGCGGGTCGGCGTCTACGGGATGTCCGGTGACGGCACTGCCCTGCGCATCGTGGGATACGGCGGACGCGGCGAGAAGCCCGGAGAATTCCTGGCGGGCCGTCCCGGCGCCGACCTGGCACTGCGCCGGGTCAAAGACGGTTCGCCGCTGATCGTGCACGACCGACGCGAGGATCCGCCGCCCGGCTGGGACCGCGAGAGCGCCGAGTGGCGCTCCTTCGTGTCGGTGCCGATCATCAGCAACGACGGCTTCGCCTACGGCATGTTGAACGTCGATTCCCCCAGCGAGGAGATGTTCCAGGACACCGAGCAGCAGATCGTGTCGGTGGTTGCCGAGATACTCGCCATAGCATTCGCTCTCGCCTTCCCGAAGAGCGAACGACGGACTCCAGCCAGGGGTCGAGAGGTAGGAGCACGAACATGAGCACAGTGTCCATGGCTGGCCCGCCGAGTGCCATCGGTCGCGTGCGGGTGAGCAATCACACACGCATCGAGACCCCAGACCTGAGTGATCGTTCTGCGGTCGAGGCGATCTTCGCGGATGCCGCACGCATCGTGCGGGCGGAACGCGCGCGTCGCAGGCCCTGGAGCCGCGAGGCCCGCTGAGAAGGGGCGCGGCCATGTGCCGAAACGGCTCGGCTTCTGGGCCAACCTTCTGTGTTCAGCTGTTCTGATCGTGCCGGTGGTGGGACTCGAACCCACACGTCTCTCGACAAAGCATTTTGAGTGCTCCGCGTCTGCCATTCCGCCACACCGGCGCACGAGCCTGCATCAGGATACCGTAGGCTTTCCGACGTGACTGACGCAGATACCTCCACTGTTCCCCCTCGGCGCGTCGTCGTCGCAGAGGATGAGTCCCTCATCCGTCTCGACATCGTCGAGATCCTCCGCGACAACGGCTTCGACGTCGTCGGAGAGGCCGGAGATGGCGAGACTGCGGTGGCTCTCGCGACCGAGTTGCGCCCCGATCTCGTCATCATGGACGTCAAGATGCCGAAGATGACGGGCATCCAGGCTGCCGAGCAGTTGTCCAAGAATCACATCGCTCCGGTCGTGCTGCTCACCGCTTTCAGCCAGAAGGAACTCGTCGAGCAGGCCAGCGAGGCGGGCGCCCTCGCCTACGTCGTCAAGCCGTTCACTCCGAACGACCTGCTGCCGGCCATCGAGATCGCACTCGCCCGCTACGCGCAGATCATCGCCCTGGAGGCCGAGGTCGGCGACCTCGTCGAGCGCTTCGAGACCCGCAAGCTCGTCGACAGGGCCAAGGGCCTGCTCAACGAGAAGATGGGCCTGTCGGAGCCCGAGGCGTTCCGCTGGATCCAGAAGGCGTCGATGGACCGCCGTCTCACCATGCACGATGTCGCCCAGGCGATCATCGAGCAGCTGGCTCCCAAGAAGGCGTAGCAGTCCCACCGCTCGCTGAGGCCCGGCTCCCGCTGATCGAGTAGTGCCCGACGCAGTCGGACACGTATCGAGATCACGCATCGGCGGATCTCGGTACACCTGCCTGCTCCGCTGGCGGCAGACGGGCGTGCCGCTCAGCGAGCGGGAAGCTCCTTGATCAGGTTCGTGATCCTGATGGTCGAGCAGCGCCGGCCCTGGTCGTCCGAGATGGCGATCTCGTGCGTCGTCAGCGTGCGCCCCAGGTGGATCGGCGTGCAGACGCCCGTGACCCACCCGCTCGTCGCGGAGCGGGTGTGCGTGGCGTTGATCTCGATGCCGACGGCGAGCTTGCCCTCGCCCGCGAAGAGGTTCGCGGCCATCGATCCGAGGGACTCGCCCAGCACGACGTAGGCGCCGCCGTGCAGGAGCATCGCCGGCTGGGTGTTGCCCTCGACCGGCATCCGTGCCACCGACCGCTCGACCCGGAACTCGGTGAACTCGATCCCCATCTTCTCGGCCAGGGCTCCCATGCCTCGGGTCTGAACCCAGTCGATCCTGTCGGGGGTCTCGTCGCTCATCGTCGCCTGTCGGTCGGGGCATCCGCCGTGCCGGAGCGTGTCGGATGCGGCTTGTAGTCTGGGGTCGTGTCAGACGCCGAAAAGCCTACCCTCCTCGTCATCGACGGCCACTCGCTCGCGTTCCGGGCCTTCTACGCCCTCCCCGTCGACAGTTTCCGCACCCGCGACGGACAACACACGAACGCCATTCACGGCTTCCTGTCGATGCTCCTGCTTCTCCTCCAGAACGAGAAGCCGACCCACATCGCCGTGGCATTCGACATCTCTCGGCACTCGTTCCGCACCCGCGAGTACGCGGAGTACAAGGGCACCCGCGGTGAGACGCCGCCCGAGTTCATCGGCCAGATCCCCCTCCTGCAGGACGCCCTCGCCGCGATGAACATCGTCACGGTCGAGAAGGAGGACTACGAGGCCGACGACATCCTCGCCACCTTCGCGAAGCAGGGTGTCGAACAGGGCTTCCACGTGCTGCTGGTCTCGGGCGACCGCGACACGATCCAGCTCGTGAACGAGAACGTCACTCTGCTCTACCCGAACTCGCAGGGCGTCTCCCAGCTGAAGCGCTACGACCCCGCTGCGGTCGAGGAGCGCTACGGCATCCGGCCCGAGCAGTACCCCGAGGTCGCCGCCCTCGTCGGCGAGACCAGCGACAACCTGCCCGGCATCCCGAAGGTCGGGGAGAAGACCGCCGTCAAGTGGCTGGGGCTGTACGGCTCGCTGCAGGGAATCCTCGACAACGCCGACGACATCAAGGGAGTCGTCGGCCAGAACCTCCGCGACAACCGTGAGAACGCGGTACGCAACCGTCGCCTGAACCGCCTCATCGACGACGTGGAGTTGCCGGTCGGCCCGAGCGACCTGACGCGCCAGAAGATGAACGAGGAGGCCGTGCGCGAGATCTTCGGCCGCCTGGAGTTCCGCACCCTGCTCGATCGGGTCTACAAGCTCGAGGGCAGCGGAACCACGAGCGGCGCCGAGGGTGCCGCCGAGATCGCCGCGGCGGCACCGGGCGTCCCGCCGACGCCGACTCCGCGTCTCCTCCTCGACGAGGAACTGCAGGACTGGCTCGAGAAGGCGACCGCCGCGAACCCCGACGGCCTCGGCCTGACCGTCGAGACGCTCGACGGCAAGGTCATCGGTTTCGGCGTCGCGAGTTCCACCGAGGTGCTCGATGTGCCGTGGCAGGCCGGGCGGGCCGACTACCTCGCGTTCGAGACCTGGCTCGCCAGCGACGCCCCCAAGATCCTCACCGACGCCAAGCCGCAGCTCAAGGCGCTGAAGCGCAGCGACCTGGCCTTCGGAGGCCTGCGCACCGACAACCTGGTGGCCGGTTGGCTGCTGCGTCCGAGCCTGCAGGAGAAGAACCTCGCCCAGCTCGTGCAGCGCTACCTGCACGAGGTCATGCCCGAACCTGACGCGAACCAGCTGGTGCCCGACGACTCTGTGGTCGCCGGACCGCCCATCCAGGCCTGGTACAGCCTGCGGGTGGCCCCCGTCCTCCTCGGCGAGCTCTCGGAGGGCTCGCGCAGCGTGCTCACCGACATCGAGATCCCCGTGCTCCTCGCGCTCGTCGACATGGAGCTCCGCGGTGTCACGGTCAGCCACGAGCAGCTCGCCGCCCTCTCCAGCGAGCTCGCCGAGAAGGCAGCCGGCCTCGCCGCGTCCGCCTACGCCGAGATCGGCCGCGAGGTGAACCTCGGTTCGCCCAAGCAGCTCCAAGACGTGCTGTTCGACCAGCTGGGCATGCCGAAGACCAGGGCGAACAAGACGGGGTACTCGACGGATGCCGGGGCCCTCGCCGACCTGCAGGAGTCGAACCCGCACCCCTTCCTCGACCTGCTGCTCCAGCATCGCGACGCGACGAAGCTGCGCCAGATCGTCGAGACGCTCGACAAGGCCATCGACGCGACAGGCCGCATCCACACGACCTACGTCCAGGTCGGCTCGGCCACTGGACGCATCTCCTCCAACGACCCGAACCTGCAGAACATCCCGGTGCGCACCGAGGAGGGGCGCCGCATCCGTGCCGCCGTCCAGGCCGGCCCGGGCTACGAGACCCTGCTCACGGCCGACTACTCGCAGATCGAGATGCGCATCATGGCGCACCTCTCGGGCGACCCCGGCCTCATCGAGGCCTTCAACTCCGGCGAGGACCTGCACAGGTTCGTCGGGGCTCGCATCTTCGGGGTCGAGCCTGAAGACGTCACCGCGCTGCAGCGCACGAAGGTCAAGGCCATGTCGTACGGCCTGGCCTACGGCCTCAGCGCCTTCGGCCTGTCGAAGCAGCTCCGCATCGACACAGCGCAGGCCAAGCAGCTCATGGGCGACTACTTCGAGCGCTTCGGCGCCGTGCGCGCCTACCTCCGCCAGGTCGTCGAGCAGGCCAAGGTCGACGGATACACCGAGACGATCTTCGGTCGCCGTCGGCCCTTCCCCGAGCTGGCCAGCCCGAACCGCGTGCTGCGCGAAGGCGCGGAGCGTGCGGCGCTCAACTCGCCGATCCAGGGCTCGGCCGCCGACATCATCAAGATCGCGATGATCGGCATCGAGAAAGACGTGACCGAAGCCGAACTGGGTTCGCGGATGCTGCTGCAGGTGCACGATGAGCTGATCTTCGAGGTCGTCGAGGGCGAGTGGGACCGGCTCGAGCAGATCGTGCGCGGTCGGATGGCCGGCGCGGCTGAGCTGCTGGTTCCGCTCGAGGTGCAGGTCGGCCGCGGAAACGACTGGGATTCCGCCGCCCACTGACCTCGCGCCGCGCCGCACTGACGGGTGCGTGCGGCGGGATGCCCCCAGCCCATAGGCTCGAAGAATGACGGCTGACTCCGCGCGCACCCCCACTGCCATCGACCGCATCGCCGAGGACTGGGTCGACACCCTCGTGGTGCTCGAGCCGACTCTCGGCACCTACATCGGGCGTACGGAGGTCAACGACAGGTTCGCCGACCTGTCGCCGGCGGGCCGCGACGAGGTCGTCGACGCCGGTCGGGAGGTGCTCTCCGCTCTGGAGTCCGCTTCTCCGGTGGACGATGTCGACAGCGTCACCCAGGCCGACCTCTCGAGTGAGCTGCGGCTCGCCATCGAGAGCCACGACGCCCGCCTGCACCTGCGGGACCTCAACGTGATCGCCAGCCCCGTGCAGGACCTCCGCGACGCCTTCGACCTCATGCCCACGGACACGGTCGAGGACTGGGAGACGATCGACAAGCGCCTCGCTGCCCTTCCGGCGGCCCTCGACGGCTACATCGAGACCCTGCGGGAGGGCATCCGCGAGGGCGTCACCCCGGCGAAGCGCCAGGTGCGCGAGGTGCTGACGCAGGCCCGCAAGCTCGCGGCGAACGACGGCTTCTTCTCCAGCTTCGTCGCCGACGCGGAACTGGCCGATGGCGACCTTCCGGCCTCGCTGGCGAAGCAGCTCTCCGCCTGCGCCGGGGCCTCGGCCACCGCCTACGGCGAACTCGCCGAGTTCCTCGCCACCGAGCTCGAGCCCGCCGCCACGGAGCGCGACGCCGTCGGCCGCGACATCTACGCCCTTCAGTCGCGCCACTTCCTCGGCGCCACCATCGACCTCGACGAGACCTACGAGTGGGGCATCGACGAGCTCGCCCGCATGGTGGCCGAGCAGGAGTCGATCGCCCGCGAGATCAAGCCCGGAGCCTCGGTGCAGGAGGCGATCGAGTTCCTCGACGGCGACCCCAGCCGCAAGCTGCACGGAACAGACGCCCTGCAGCGCTGGATGCAGGAGACCAGCGACCGCGCCGTCGCAGAGCTCGGCGCCACCCACTTCGACATCCCCGAGGAGATCCGCACCCTCGAGTGCATGATCGCCCCCACCCAGGAGGGCGGCATCTACTACACCGGGCCCACCGACGACTTCTCCCGCCCCGGCCGCATGTGGTGGTCGGTTCCCGTCGGAGTCACCGAGTTCGACACCTGGCGTGAACTCACCACCGTCTACCACGAGGGCGTTCCCGGGCACCACCTGCAGATCGGGCAGGCCGTCTACAACCGGGCCAAGCTCAACACCTGGCGCCGTCAGCTGGCCGGCACGTCCGGCCATGCCGAGGGATGGGCGCTCTACGCCGAGCGGCTCATGGAACAGCTCGGCTATCTCGACGACCCGGCTGATCGACTCGGCATGCTCGATGGCCAGCGGATGCGCGCGGCCCGCGTCGTGCTCGACATCGGCGTGCACCTCGAGAAGCAGCGCCCCGACGGCAACGGCCCGTGGACCGCCGAGTACGCCCTCGAGTTCATGCGCGCGAACGTGAACATGAGCGACGAGTTCATCAGGTTCGAGGTGAACCGCTACCTCGGCTGGCCGGGACAGGCGCCGTCCTACAAGGTCGGCCAGCGCATCTGGGAGCAGCTGCGCGACGACGCGGCCGCGCGCGAAGGCTCGTCGTTCTCGATCAAGGAGTTCCACCGCCGGGCCCTCGACCTGGGCGGCGTCGGCCTCGACACGCTCCGCTCCAGCCTGCTCGGCTGAGAGTGACGCCTCCTCCTTCTCCCTACGAACGCGCGCTGGGCGCTTCGGTCGCGGAGCTGCATCCGCGTCTCCGCGCCTACTTCTCAGCCGTCCCGACCGGATCGATCGGCCGGGGCAGCGGCGTGTTCGATGTCGTGGGCACGCCGAGGCTGTGGACCTGGCCGGTGCTCGCCGTGCTCGGTCGTGCGGGGGTGGTGTTCCCGACCTGGGAACGCGACGTGTCGTTCACCGTCGAGAATCGCGCGACCGTCGACGGCGCCGTCATCGCCCGACGGGCCTTCGACCTGTGCGGCGGTGAGCGCATCATGGTCGACAGGGTGTCGATGACCCCGATCGGGCTCGTCGACGAGCTCGGCACCGGCGGCAGCGGGGGAGTCGTGCGGGCCGCGTTCCGGGCTGAGGTCGTCGACGGTGCCCTCGTTCTCCACTCGATCAGGGTGGGCATCAGGCTCGGTCGGCTGCGCGTCGAGCTGCCGCGATCGTGTGCGCCTCGCGTCACACTGATCGAGCGGTTCGACGACGCCGACGAGAGGCAGCACGTCTCGGTGACGATCGATCTGCCCGTCATCGGGAGGCTCTATGAGTACTCCGGATCGTTCGAGTACGCCGTCCACAGTGAAACCGAGGGGGAGAAATGACGCGAAGAGTCGTCATCGCCGGTGCGTCCGGCTTCATCGGACAGGTCCTGGTGGCCCGGTACGAAGCCGCCGGGTGGACCGTGAGCACGATCGGGCGCTCCGGAGCGGACGCGCAGTGGGGCGACTCCGCGCGCATCACCGCCCTGCTCGACGGCTCCGAGCTGCTCATCAATCTGGCTGGGAAGAGCGTCAACTGCCGATACACGGATGCGAACCGGGCCGAGATCCTCCGCTCACGGGTCGAGACCACGGCGGAACTGCGCCGATCCGTCGCCGCGGCGGCGTCGCCTCCGGCACTCTGGGTGAACTCGTCGACGGCGACCATCTACAGGCACGCCGAGGACCGACCGATGACGGAGAGCACAGGCGACCTCGGCACCGGATTCTCCGTCGCCGTCGCGAGCGCCTGGGAGACCGAGCTCTTCACCGACGAGCTGCCGGCCACCCGACGGGTGGCACTGCGTCTCGCGATCGTGCTCGGCGACGGAAGTGTCATGCCGCCGCTGGTGAGGCTCGCGAGGTTCGGCCTCGGAGGCCCGCAGGTCGACGGCCGCTGGTTCGCCACACGCGCGCGCCGAAGGAACGGAACGCAGCACGAGTTCCGGGCACAACGCGGTTCTCAGAAGTCCAGCTGGATCCACATCGACGACGTGGCCGGCATCATCGACTTCCTGGTGGACCACCCGGAGATCGGGGGAGTCGTGAACGCAGCCTCCCCGCATCCGTCGGACAATCGCACCGTCATGGCGACGCTGAGGCGTGTGCTCGGCGTGCGCGTCGCCCTGCCCGCCTACCGCTGGATGCTCGAGCTCGGCTCGGCCGTGATCCGCACCGAGACCGAGCTCGTGCTGAAGAGCCGCTGGGTGGTGCCGGAGCGCCTGGTCGCGGCCGGCTACCCCTTCATCTGGCCCGATCTGGAGCCGGCGCTCCGTGACATCCTGGAGCCGCGAGTGGCCGCAGAGGGTGGTTTGCGATCGGCCCCTCGAAACAGGTAGTCTGGAACGTCACATTTGTGACATCTATCCGCACGCCTCTCGCGGAAAACTCTTCTGAAGCAACATCCCTGCGAGCGGCCTGATCCTGTCCGTACTGGAGCAACTACTACATGACAACCGCAACGACCGAGAAGGCAACGAAGCAAGTCGCCATCAACGACATCGGCTCAGCCGAAGACTTCCTTGCAGCGGTCGAGAAGACACTGAAGTTCTTCAATGATGGAGACCTCATCGAGGGCACCGTCGTGAAGATCGACCGCGACGAGGTCCTCCTCGACGTCGGCTACAAGACCGAGGGCGTCATCCCCTCGCGTGAGCTTTCCATCAAGCACGATGTCGACCCCTCCGAGGTCGTCAACGTCGGCGACACCGTCGAGGCCCTCGTTCTCCAGAAGGAGGACAAGGAAGGCCGGCTCATCCTGTCGAAGAAGCGTGCTCAGTACGAGCGTGCATGGGGCGACGTCGAGAAGATCAAGGAGGCCGACGGTGTTGTCACCGGTTCGGTCATCGAGGTCGTCAAGGGTGGACTCATCGTCGACATCGGACTCCGCGGATTCCTCCCGGCATCGCTCATCGAGCTTCGCCGCGTGCGCGACCTCACGCCGTACCTCGGCCAGGAGATCGAGGCCAAGATCCTCGAGCTCGACAAGAACCGCAACAACGTGGTCCTGTCGCGCCGCGCCCTGCTCGAGCAGACGCAGTCCGAGAGCCGCACCACCTTCCTGAACAACCTCCACAAGGGACAGGTCCGCAAGGGCGTCGTCTCGTCGATCGTCAACTTCGGTGCGTTCGTCGACCTCGGCGGCGTCGACGGTCTCGTGCACGTCTCGGAGCTCAGCTGGAAGCACATCGAGCACGCCAGCGAGGTCGTCGAGGTCGGTCAGGAAGTCACCGTCGAGATCCTCGAGGTCGACCTCGAGCGCGAGCGCGTGTCGCTGTCGCTCAAGGCCACCCAGGAGGACCCGTGGCAGGTGTTCGCCCGTACCCACGCGATCGGTCAGGTTGCTCCGGGTAAGGTCACCAAGCTCGTTCCGTTCGGTGCGTTCGTGCGCGTCGCAGACGGCATCGAGGGCCTCGTGCACATCTCCGAGCTCTCCGGCAAGCACGTCGAGCTCGCCGAGCAGGTCGTGTCGGTCGGCGAAGAGGTCTTCGTCAAGGTCATCGACATCGACCTCGAGCGTCGCCGCATCTCGCTCAGCCTCAAGCAGGCCAACGAGGGTGTCGACCCCGAGGGCACCGAGTTCGACCCGGCGCTCTACGGAATGCTCACCGAGTACGACGACGAGGGCAACTACAAGTACCCCGAGGGCTTCGACCCGGAGACCAACGACTGGCGCGAGGGCTTCGAGACCCAGCGCGAGAAGTGGGAGCAGGAGTACGCAGCTGCCCAGGCTCGCTGGGAGGCTCACAAGAAGCAGGTCGCAACGGCCAACGACGAGATCGCCGCGGCTCCTGCCGCTGCAGGTTCCTCGTTCACGAGCGAGTCGGCTTCCGCCGGAACGCTCGCTGACGACGAGTCGCTCGCCGCGCTTCGCGAGAAGCTCTCCAGCAACAACTGAGTCCGTCTGACGGAGTGAACGGCCGGGTCCATCTGGACCCGGCCGTTTTCGTCTGTCCGGTGCCGACGACTGCACTCCCGATGTGGCCACCTTTGGGGTGACGGATGCCCGCCTGCAGGCATTCGCCCCGTGTTAGCGTGACTCGTCCCATCCTCCCGACCGAGGCGAGCCCGCTTCGGAACGCCCACCGAAGGACCTCGTGTGAAGCGCTGGATCCTCATCACCGCAGCCCTCGTGGTCGGCGTGATCGCGGCTGTCGTCGCGCTTCCGGGCGTCGTGGGCACCAGTTATGCGGCGTGGAACGCGACGGCACCCGTGACGACCGGGATCTCGGCCGGAACGTGGGCAGCGACCCCGGTCGCCGGTCCGGTCACCGCGGGCTCCGGCCCGACGAAGATCATCGCGCTGAACTGGCAGTTGTCGAGCCCTGTGCAGTTCTGCACCTCCGGACTCAAGGTGGGCACGACATCGAGCACCCCCGTTCCCTGGGTGCTCAGCATCGACACCAAGCAGGCGCCGTTCAACGGCGCCGCCCCCACCCAGGTCGAGCCGACCGCGACACTGAGCGGACCGAACGCGAACGGAATCCTCACGATCACGGGGGCGAACTCGATCTCGGGTGCTCAGACGCAGGACGTCACCATCTGCCTGTACACCGGAGGCATGCCTCCAGCGGTCGCCACCGCCGGCCCGTCGACGTACACGGTGGGAGCCTTCGGCATCACGAGCTACAACGGCTTCGACTACGCGTGCATCAGTGGAACCGTGACGGGCTACTCGGAGTTCTACGTCGGCTGGACCGCGACGCTCGACTGGGACGCCCTTCTCGCGGCGAAGTACGGCCGTGGTTCGACGGAGTACAAGGCCCTCATCGTGAAGCCGCTGGGGTCATGGGCTGCCACCTCGCCGCGCGGTGGCGGGACCATGGCGGTGACCCGCAGCGGCAACGTGTACACGGGCACGGGGAACGACGGCTGGACCAGTTCCGGAATCAAGTCGGGTGAGACGCAGGTCGTGACGGCCTGCACCTAGGCTGTCCGGCATGGTTCGCGATTCACGTCACGCAGCGTCGTTCGGCGAGAACGCCGGGGGCTACGACGCGCATCGTCCCTCGTATCCGCTCGAGACCGTGCGCTGGCTCGTCGGTCACGAGGCGCGCGCGACGGGCGCCCACAGCGGTGGACTCGACATCCTGGACCTGGGCGCAGGCACGGGCAAGCTCACCGAGCGGCTCGTCGAGTTCTCGGCATCCGTCACCGCCGTCGACCCGTCGTCGGAGATGCTCGAGATCCTGAGCGAGCGGATGCCGCAGGTGCGCACCCTCGTCGGCTCGGCCGAGGCGATCCCTGTGCCCGACGCCTCCGTCGACCTGGTGACGGTCGCCCAGGCGTGGCACTGGGTCGACCCCGAGGCCGCGTCGCAGGAGGTGCTGCGCGTGCTCCGGCCCGGCGGCCGACTGGCCCTCATCTGGAACACCCGTGACGATGCGATCCCCTGGGTGGACGCCCTGTCTGCCGCCATGCACCGCGGACTGCACGAGGCGACCGCGTACCACCCGACTCTCGGAGCCGGGCTCGAGCTGGCCGCCAAGAGGGAGGAGCGCTGGACGTCTCGCACCACGCGCCAGGGGCTCCTCGACCTCGCGACCACGCGCAGCTACTACCTCACGGCGTCCCAGGCCGAGCGCTCGGCCATGCTCGAGCGCATCGAGCGCGTGCTCGACTCCCACCCCGAGACGCGGGCGCCCGAGATCCTGCTGCCGTACGTCACCGAGGCCTGGATCGCAGAACCGTGGGTGGCCGAGTGCTGATCCCCGGCGCCGAGCCGGGCCGACGAGTAGGATCACGACTGTGTATCTCATCGGTCTGACGGGCGGAATCGCCTCGGGGAAATCCACCATCGCGCGGCGCCTCGTGGAGCACGGTGCCGTGCACATCGACGCCGACCAACTGGCACGCAAGGTCGTCGAGCGCGGAACAGAGGGACTCGCCGAGGTGCGTGAGGCCTTCGGTGACGCGGTGCTCGCACCAGACGGCAGCCTCGATCGAGCTGCTCTCGGGGCACTCGTGTTCTCGGATGCCGCAGCTCTCGAGCGGTTGAACGGCATCATCCACCCACGGGTGCGCGCCCTCTCGGCGAAGTTGTTCGCCGCAGCGGAGGCCGCGAAGCCCAACGCCGTCGTGGTCTACGACGTGCCGTTGCTCGTCGAGGCGGAGGTCGATCATCCCTTCGACCTCATCGTCGTGGCCCACGCCACGAAGAAGACCAGGGCCCAGCGCCTCGTCGACCTCCGCGGCTTCTCCGAGGAGCACGCGCAGGCTCGCATCGACGCCCAGGCGTCTGACACCCAGCGACTGGCGATCGCCGACGTCGTGATCGACACCGACGGCACCATGGGCCACACCGTCAGCCAGACGGATGCTCTCTGGGCTCGCGTGCGCGAAGAGCTGGCCGCTCGGGGCTAGTCCGCTCCCGCTTCGGCCGGCGTTGTCCGCCGTGAGCGGAGCCCGCCCCGTCGAAGTGTCGGTGGGCGAACCTAGACTTGAAACCATGCAACCGACACGTTCCGTGCGCCCTTTCGAGGTCATCAGCGAGTACACGCCGAGTGGTGATCAGCCCACGGCGATCGCCGAACTTGCGGGCCGCATCAACGCGGGCGAGACCGACGTGGTGCTGCTCGGTGCCACCGGAACGGGCAAGTCGGCCACCACGGCCTGGCTCATCGAACAGGTGCAGCGCCCGACCCTGGTCCTCGCCCACAACAAGACCCTGGCGGCGCAGCTCGCGAACGAGTTCCGCGAGCTGATGCCTAACAACGCCGTCGAATACTTCGTCTCGTACTACGACTACTACCAGCCCGAGGCCTACGTCCCGCAGACCGACACCTTCATCGAGAAGGACTCCTCGGTCAATGCCGAGGTCGAGCGCCTGCGTCACTCCACCACCAACTCGCTGCTGAGCCGCCGCGACGTCATCGTGGTCTCGACGGTCTCCTGCATCTACGGCCTCGGAACGCCCGACGAGTACATGAACGCCATGATGGCGCTGCAGGTCGGGCAGCGGGTCGACCGGGACTGGCTCATCCGCAAGTTCGTGTCGATGCAGTACCAGCGCAACGATGTCGACTTCTCGCGCGGCAACTTCCGGGTGCGCGGCGACACCATCGAGATCATCCCGATGTACGAGGAGCTGGCGATCCGCATCGAGATGTTCGGTGACGAGATCGAGGCGCTCTACAGCCTGCATCCGCTCACCGGCGACATCGTGCGCAAGCTCGATGCCGTCGCCGTGTTCCCCGGCTCGCACTACGTGGCGTCGACCGACGTCATGCAGCGGGCCATCGGCACGATCCAGACCGAACTGCACGAGCGGCTCATCGAGCTCGAGCGGGAGGGCAAGCTGCTCGAAGCTCAGCGCCTGCGCATGCGCACGTCGTTCGACCTCGAGATGATGGAGCAGATCGGCTTCTGCTCCGGCATCGAGAACTACTCACGGCACATCGACGCCCGCGCGCCGGGCGAGGCTCCGCACTGCCTGCTCGACTACTTCCCCGACGACTTCCTGGTCGTCATCGACGAGTCCCACGTGACGGTGCCCCAGATCGGAGCCATGTACGAGGGCGACTCCTCCCGCAAGCGCACTCTCGTCGAGCACGGCTTCCGGCTGCCGAGCGCCCTCGACAACAGGCCGCTCAAGTGGAACGAGTTCAAGGAGCGCGTCGGCCAGACGGTGTACCTCTCGGCAACGCCCGGCCGCTACGAGATGGGCATCGCCGACGGTATCGTCGAGCAGATCATCCGTCCGACGGGTCTCGTCGATCCGCAGATCGTGGTGAAGCCCTCGAAGGGCCAGATCGACGACCTGCTCGAGGAGATCAGGCTGCGAGCGGCCAAGGACGAGCGCATCCTGGTCACGACGCTGACCAAGAAGATGGCCGAGGAGCTCACCGACTTCCTCACCGAAGCCGGCGTGCGGGTGCGGTACCTGCACTCGGATGTCGACACCCTGCGCCGCGTCGAACTCCTCACCGAGCTCCGGGCCGGCGTCTACGACGTGCTCGTAGGCATCAACCTGCTGCGTGAGGGTCTCGACCTCCCCGAGGTCTCCCTCGTGGCGATCCTGGATGCCGACAAGGAGGGCTTCCTCCGGTCGTCGACCTCCCTCATCCAGACGATCGGTCGTGCCGCCCGCAACGTCTCCGGCGAAGTGCACATGTACGCCGACGTGATGACCGACTCCATGACGAAGGCCATCGAGGAGACGACGCGTCGACGCGAACGACAGGTCGAGTACAACACCCTCAACGGCATCGACCCCACGCCGCTCCGCAAGCGCATCGCCGACATCACCGATGTGCTGCAGCGCGAGGAGGCCGACACCGCGGAGCTCCTGCGTGGACGCGACGCCCGCAAGAAGGCGCCGACGCCCAACCTCAGGCGTGAGGGGATCGCCGCCGCCGGCGCCAACCAGCTCGAGGACCTCATCGCCGACCTCAATTCGCAGATGCTCGAGGCTGCCGGGGAGCTCAAGTTCGAGCTCGCCGGGCGCCTGCGCGACGAGCTCTCCGATCTGAAGCGGGAGTTGCGGCAGATGGAGAAGGCCGGCCACATCTAGGCTCGCGTGGCGCGTAGTCGCGGTGGGCATCGTTGGTTGATTCCGTGGGTCGCGGTGGGGCCGGCTCCACCGAAGTCCCGCCCAAGGATGCCCGCCGAACCCCGGACTTCGGCGAAGCCGGCCCCACCGCTTGCTTCGCTCGCGAGTCGCTGAAGCGGACTTCGGCGGAGCCGGCCCCCACCGATTGCTCCGCTCGCGAGTGGGGACCGTAGTCCAGGCGATCAGGCTTGGAGCCTCGCGCGCAGCTGCTTCGCATCGACGTCGAGGCGGGCGAGGAGCATCGTCGCCGGATCCGAGTCCGGACGGTCGAGCAACGCGAGCACGAGGTGACGGAGTTCCATCCGACGGGCGCGCTCGACCACCGCGTACTCGAGCGTGCGCTTCATGACGACTTTCGCTCCCGCCGTGAAGCGCGGTCGCGGAGCGCCGACGGCGGGGGAGAGCGGCCCGTAGGCTGCGACGTCGACTCCGACCAGCGCCAGAGCTTCGCGGTCCGCCTGGTCGGCCGCCGCTTCAGCGTCGGCCGCCTCCACCCCGACGGCATCGACGATCGTGGCATCGCCGAGCGCCGCCATGAGCAGGTGCTCGGTGCCGAGACGCCGATCGCCGCGACGGCCCGCGATCTCGATCGAGCGCACGACGGCGTTCCTGGCCTCCACTGCGAACCGTTCAAACATGACGTTCCTCCTTCGCGTACTTCGCGTGCACCGACTGGCGGGTGATGCCGAGCGCGTCCCCGATCTGCTCCCACGACCACCCGGCAGCACGTGCCGCTGCCACATGGGTCGCCTCGACGCGCGACGCAAGCCGATGCAGCGCCTGCACCGCCAGCAGCCCGACCGCCGGGTCCATCTCCTCGTTCTTCGCTTCGGTTCCCATTCCGTCAGTCTGAACTGACAACGCATGGTTGTCAACTCAGACTGACAAAGGTCTTCTGCCGCACGCCAAGCGCGCCTTGGAGCAGGTGCCGTTCGCTGTGGGCACGTGCCACTCGGGGAAGAGTGTCAGTGGGGCCTCGTAGACTTTCAGGGTGTCTGTGTCAAAGGTCGAAAACCACTCCCAACTGAGCGTTCGCGGTGCCCGCGTGCACAATCTCCAGAACGTCGACCTCGACATTCCGCGTGATTCCCTCGTCGTCTTCACCGGGCTCTCGGGATCGGGCAAGTCATCCCTCGCGTTCGACACGATCTTCGCCGAGGGCCAGCGTCGCTACGTCGAATCGCTGTCGGCCTATGCCCGCCAGTTCCTCGGCCAGGTCGACCGTCCCGATGTCGACTTCATCGAGGGCCTCAGCCCCGCAGTCTCGATCGACCAGAAGTCGACGAACCGCAACCCGCGCTCGACCGTCGGCACGATCACCGAGATCTACGACTACATGCGCCTGCTCTGGGCACGCATCGGCGTGGCCCACTGTCCCATCTGCGGCGAGACGATCCAGCGCCAGACCGTGCAGCAGATCGCCGACCAGCTCATGGAGCTGGATGCCGGCATCCGCTACCAGGTCGTGAGCCCCGTCGTCTCGCAGAAGAAGGGCGAGTTCGTCGACCTGTTCAAGGAGCTGGCGGCATCCGGATACTCCCGTGCGATCGTCGACGGCGAGACCATCCAGCTAAGTGAGCCTCCGGTGCTGAAGAAGCAGGTCAAGCACGACATCTCGGTCGTCATCGACCGCCTCGTCGCCGGCCCCGAGATCCTCGGGCGACTCACCGACTCGCTCGAGACCGCACTGCGCCTCACCGACGGCCTCGTCAGCATCAACTATGTCGACGCGACGGGTCCCGACGCCTGGCAGAACTTCTCCGAGAAGCTGTCGTGCCCCAACAACCACCCGATCCAGCTCACCGAGATCGAGCCGCGCACGTTCTCGTTCAACGCTCCGTTCGGAGCCTGCCCCGAGTGCTCCGGCCTCGGCACCCGCATGTCGGTCGATGAGGACCTGCTGCTCGGAGACCATGAGCTCAGCATCGCCGAGGGCGTCATCCTGCCGTGGACCTCGCAGGGCAAGAGTCTCTACAACTACTACGAGAAGCTGCTCGAGGGTCTGTCCCGCGACCTGAAGTTCTCGCTCAAGACCCCGTGGAGCGAGCTGCCGGCGAATGCCCGCAACGCCGTGCTGCGCGGCGAGAACTTCGAGGTGCGCGTCAAGTGGCGCAACCGCTACGGCCGGGAGATGAGCTACACCTCGGGCTTCGAGGGTGTCGTGCCCTACATCGAACGCCAGTACCTGCAGGCCGAGACCGACGTGCAGCGTGCGCGTTGGTCGGAGTACCTGCGCGAGGTGCCGTGCCCGGTCTGCGACGGCAAGCGGCTGAAGCCCGAGGTGCTCTCGGTGCTCATCCACGGGTCGAGCATCGCGGATGTCGCCGAGCTCAGCCTCACCGACGCCCGCGGCTTCATGGACCAGATGGTGCTCACCGACCGCGAGCAGACCATCGCTGCGCAGGTGCTCCGCGAGATCAAGGTGCGCCTCGACTTCCTCATCAGGGTCGGCCTCACCTACCTCAACCTCTCCCGCGCCGCAGCCACCCTCTCCGGCGGTGAGGCGCAGCGCATCCGTCTGGCCACCCAGATCGGTTCCGGGCTCACCGGTGTGCTCTACGTGCTCGACGAGCCCAGCATCGGCCTGCACCAGCGGGACAACCGCCGACTCATCGAGACGCTCCTCGCGCTCCGCGACCTCGGAAACACCCTCATCGTCGTCGAGCACGACGAGGACACCATCCGCACGGCGGACTGGATCGTCGACATCGGCCCCGGCGCTGGTGTGAACGGCGGCAAGGTGGTGCACTCGGGGTCGTACGACGACCTGCTCGCGAACCACCGCTCGCTCACGGGTGACTACCTGTCCCGGCGCAAGGAGATCATCACGCCGCACACCCGGCGAAAGATCGACAAGGACCGCATGATCAGCGTGGTGGGCGCCGAGGTGAACAACCTGCGCAAGGTCACGGTCGACTTCCCGCTCGGCACCTTCACTGCCGTCACCGGCGTGAGCGGTTCCGGCAAGTCGTCGCTGGTCAACGATGTGCTCTATCGCGTGCTGGCGAACAAGCTCAACGGAGCCCGAAAGCTTCCTGGCAAGCACACCCGCGTGACCGGACTCGACCACCTCGACAAGGTGGTCCATGTCGACCAGGCACCGATCGGCCGTACTCCGCGATCGAACCCCGCCACCTACACCGGAGTGTTCGACCGCATCCGCAACCTGTTCGCCGAGACGAATGAGGCCAAGGCCCGCGGATACCTTCCCGGGCGGTTCAGCTTCAACGTCAAGGGCGGACGCTGCGAGGCGTGCTCCGGCGACGGAACCATCAAGATCGAGATGAACTTCCTGCCCGACGTCTACGTCGCGTGCGAGGTCTGCGGCGGCTCGCGCTACAACCGCGAGACCCTGCAGGTGCACTACAAGGGCAAGAACATCTCCGAGGTGCTCGAGATGCCGATCAGCGAGGCTGCCGAGTTCTTCGAGCCGATCAGCGCGATCCACCGGTACCTCAAGACCCTCGTCGACGTCGGCCTGGGTTACGTCACGCTGGGCCAGAGTGCCACGACGCTCTCGGGCGGTGAGGCGCAGCGGGTGAAGCTGGCGACGGAGCTCCAGCGCCGCTCCAACGGTCGCAGCGTCTACGTTCTCGACGAGCCGACCACCGGCCTGCACTTCGAGGACGTGCGGAAGCTGCTCATCGTCCTCAACGGGCTCGTCGACAAGGGCAACACCGTGATCGTCATCGAGCACAACCTCGACGTCATCAAGTCGAGCGACTGGGTCATCGACATCGGTCCGGAGGGTGGATCCGGCGGAGGCCAGATCATCGCGACGGGCACGCCTGAGGCCGTCTCGCGCAGCAAGAAGAGCCACACCGGCCAGTTCCTGCGCGAGGTCCTCGAAGCTGATGCGGAGAACCACGGCGTCATCGCCCGAGTCGCGGGCTGAGGCCCATGGCGAACGTCCTGTCCTACCGACCGAAGGCGGGGGAGATCCCCACCCAGCCCGGGGTCTACCGGTTCCGCGACGCCACGGGCCGGGTGCTCTACGTCGGCAAGGCGAAGAACCTCCGCGCTCGGCTCAGCAACTACTTCGCGCCCCTGCACACCCTGCACGAGCGCACCCGGCGCATGGTGACCACCGCTGCCGGTGTCGAGTGGACCGTCGTCGGAAACGAGGTGGAGGCGCTCCAGCTCGAGTTCACCTGGATCAAGGAGTTCGACCCTCCGTTCAACGTCATGTTCAAGGACGACAAGTCCTACCCCTACATGGCGGTGACCCTCGGGGATGAGGCCCCGCGGGTGCTGGTGACCCGCAACACCAAGATCCGCGGAGCACGCTACTTCGGGCCGTATCCGAAGAAGTGGGCCGTCGACGAGGTCATCGAGCTGATGATCAAGGCGTTCCCGATCCGCACCTGCAAGGACTCGGACTACAAGCGCGCCATGCAGTCCGGCAAGCCGTGCTTCGCCGGCCAGATCGGGCGCTGCTTCGGCCCGTGCTCCGGCAAGGTCACCGTCGAGGAGCATCGCGAGGCCGTCAAGCGATTCGTGTCCTTCATGGCCAACCAGGATCGCCGCATGGTCGCCGAGCTCACGCAGGAGATGAAGGCGGCATCCGAAGAGCAGAACTACGAACTCGCCGCCCGCCGTCGAGATCAGGTGGTGGCCCTCGAGGCCGTGCTCGAGAAGAGCGCCGTGGTGCTCCGCGACTCCGTCGACATCGACCTCTTCGGCATCGTGCACGACGAGTTGGCGGCGGCGGTCCAGCTCTTCGTGGTGCGTGGCGGCCGCATCCGCGGTGTCCGGGGCTGGGTCGTCGACAAGGAACTCGACATGTCGATGGCCGAACTGGTCGACTCGATCGTGCCGCAGGTCTACGCCGAGGGTCTCACGCCACCGCGGGAGATCGTGGTGCCCGAGCTGCCAGAGGATGCGCCGGCGCTCGAGAGCTGGCTCGAGGCGCGCAGTCCAACGAAAGTGCGACTGCGTGCTGCCCAGCGCGGAGACAAGGCCGCCCTGCTGGAGACCGCGAACCAGAACGCCGGCCACGCGCTCATGCTCTACAAGACGCGTCGCAGCGCCGACTTCACCTCCCGATCGAAGGCCTTGGAGGACATCCAGGAGGCATTGGGCATGTCCGAGGCGCCACTCCGTATGGAGTGCTACGACGTGTCCCACCTGAGCGGAACCAACGTCGTCGCCTCGATGGTCGTCTTCGAGGACGGCCTGCCGCGCAAGGACGAGTACCGGCGGTTCAACATCCCCGAGACCACAGACGACACCGACTCCATCCACAGGGTGCTGACGCGTCGGCTCGCCTACCTCACCGATCCCGAGTCCGAGCCCGATCCGATCGAGGTCCTGACCTCCGACGGTGTGGTCGAACCGGCGAAACGTCGGAAGTTCAGCTACAGCCCGAACCTGCTCATCGTCGACGGCGGCCAGCCGCAGGTCGCTGCTGCCGAGCGGGCACTGCGGGAGTCTGGGGTCACCGGCATCCAGCTCTGCGGCATCGCCAAGCGTCTCGAGGAGATCTGGCTGCCGGACTCCGACTTCCCCGTGATCCTGCCGCGCAACAGCGAGGCGCTCTTCCTGTTCCAGCGCATCCGTGATGAGGCACACCGTTTCGCCATCACGCACCAGCGCACGAGACGCAAGCGCGACATCGCCTCGGTGCTCGGCGAGGTGCCCGGCCTCGGGCCATCGCGCGTACGCGAACTGCTGCGGCACTTCGGCTCCGTCGCACGCCTCAAACTCGCGACAGCCGAGGAGATCGCCGAGGTGCCCGGCATCGGTGCGACCCTTGCGGGGGCCATTCGAGCCCATCTCGACGCCTGAGCGGCCGCGGGTCGGTAGGCTGTAACCTCACACCCCCTAGAACGAAGGCGCATTCGAAGCCATGACGGACGTCGAGCAGAAGGAAGTCCTCATCATCACGGGGATGTCCGGTGCCGGCCGATCCACAGCCGCCGACGCGCTGGAGGATCTCGGCTGGTACGTGGTCGACAACCTTCCCCCGCAGATGCTGCGGCCCCTGGTCGAGCTCGTCGAGCGCGCATCATCGGGGCTCCCGAAGATCGCGGCCGTCGTCGACATCCGCGGCCGTGACTTCTTCGACGAGATCAGCGAGATGATCAGCGTGCTGCGCGGCGGCACCGAGCTGAGGGTCGTCTTCCTCGACGCGACGGATGCCGCCCTCGTGCGGCGCTTCGAGTCGGTGCGCCGACCGCACCCGTTGCAGGCCGACGGCACCCTGCTCGACGGCATCGGCGAGGAACGTGCGCGCCTCGGAGCGATCCGCGAGGCCAGCGACATCGTCATCGACACCTCCGAGCTGAACATCCACCAGCTCGCCATGACCGTGACCGACCTCTTCGCCGAGGAAGGCGCAGCCGAGGTGCGGGTCACCATCGTGAGCTTCGGATTCAAGTACGGGGTGCCGGCGGATGCCGACCACGTCGCAGATGCACGCTTCCTGCCGAACCCGTTCTGGGTGCCGGAACTGCGGGCGCAGACCGGTCTCGACGCCCCCGTCAAGGAGTTCGTGCTCGGCCAGCCGGGAGCACGCGAGTTCATCCAGCGGTATGCCGCAGCCCTGGAGCCGGTACTCGCCGGCTACAGCCGCGAGAACAAGCGCCACGCGACCATCGCCATCGGGTGCACGGGCGGCAAGCACCGCTCCGTCGCCCTCGCCAGAGAGCTCGCCCACGAGCTGGAGCAGATCCCCGGGATCGGCGTGAGCGTGAAGAACCGCGACCTCGGTCGCGAGTAGCTTCACCTCGAACCCGACGTACGACGACAGAACGCAACAGAATGGAACATCGATTGGCTCTCACAGCCGACGTCAAAGAGGAACTCGCACGCACCGAGATCAACCGCACCACGGTGCGTGCCGCGGAACTCGCCACGGTCCTGCGTTTCTCCGGCGGCCTGCACCTCATCTCGAGCCGCATCGCCGTGGAGTCGGAGCTCGACTCCGCGCTTATCGCGCGCCGGGTTCGCAAGGACCTCGCCGAGCTGTACGGCGTGCGCAGTGACGTCTCCGTCGTCGCAGCAACAGGCCTCCGCCGCACCAGCCACTACCTCGTGCGCGTGCTCGACGGCGGTGAGACGCTCGCCAGGCAGACTGGCCTGCTCGACGCTCGGCGCCGACCCATCCGCGGCCTGCCGAACCGCCTGACCACAGGCTCCCGCGAGGAGATCTCGGCCGTCTGGCGTGGCGCGTTCCTCGCCAGCGGAAGTCTGACCGATCCCGGCCGCTCAGCCGCCCTCGAGGTCACCTGCCCCGGCAACGAGGCCGCCATGGCCCTCGTCGGTGCCGCCGGCCGGCTCGGGATCCCGGCCAAGGCCCGCGAGGTGCGCGGCGTCCACCGTGTCGTCATCCGCGATGGCGAGGCGATCAGCTCGATGCTCGTCGCCATGGGGGCCACAGACACCGTCCGCAACTGGGAGGAGCTGCGTCAGCGCCGCGAGGTGAGGGCGACGGCCAACCGCCTCGTCAACTTCGACGATGCGAATCTGCGTCGTTCAGCCCAGGCGGCGGTCGCAGCCTGCTCGCGTGTCGAGCGCGCGCTCGAGATCCTCGGTGACGACGTGCCGGACCACCTGCAGTACGCGGGCGACCTGCGCCTGCGGTTCCGCGACGCGAGTCTCGACGAGCTCGGTCACCACGCCGAGCCGCCGATGACGAAGGATGCCGTCGCCGGCCGCATCCGTCGCCTGCTGGCGATGGCGGACAAGAAGGCCGTCGACCTGGGGATCCCGGACACCGAGGCGAACCTGCCCGCAGACCTCGACGACTGACGCCGACCCGGCAGACGTCGGCGTGTGTCAACCCCGGGAAGCATTCCGGGGCCGTTCTCGTTGCCGTCACTAGACTGGAAAAGTCGCCCTCACGGGCACCTCGATCGCCACGCGCGACGCGCGTGGCTCCACTAGGAGGATGAACAACGCACATGGCTGACTACACGCTGCCGGAACTCGCCTACGACTACTCGGCCCTCGAGCCGAGCATCAGCGGCACCATCATGGAGCTGCATCACTCGAAGCACCACCAGACCTACGTGACCGGCGCGAACACCGCCCTGCAGCAGCTCGCCGAAGCCCGCGACAGCGGAAACCTCGCGAACGTGAACAAGCTCGAGAAGGACCTCGCGTTCAACCTCGGCGGTCACGTGAACCACTCGATCTTCTGGACCAACCTCTCGCCGGACGGCGGCGACAAGCCCACGGGCGAGCTGGCTGCAGCGATCGACGACAACTTCGGCTCCTTCGACAAGTTCCAGGCACACTTCACTGCCACGGCGCTCGGCGTCCAGGGCTCCGGGTGGTCGGTTCTGGCCTGGGACTCGATCGGCCAGCGGCTCATCATCGTGCAGTTCTTCGACCAGCAGTCCAACTTCCCGGCCGGCACGATTCCGCTCCTGATGCTCGACGTCTGGGAGCACGCGTACTACCTCGACTACAAGAACGTGCGGGCCGACTACGTCAAGGCGTTCTGGAACATCGCCAACTGGGCGAACGTGGAGCAGCGCTTCGTAACGGCGCGAGAGAAGACCTCGGGCCTGCTGCTACTGTCATAGCGGATGGGTCGTCCTGGCGGCCCAGGACACCGTCGTCCGGTTCTGTTCACCATCAAATACGCGCATCTCGCGCCATCTGCAACAGGAGTCATTCGTGTC
Source organism: Leifsonia sp. Root1293 (assembly GCF_001425325.1). NCBI lineage: Bacteria > Bacillati > Actinomycetota > Actinomycetes > Micrococcales > Microbacteriaceae > Leifsonia > Leifsonia sp. Root1293. The sequence goes on from NZ_LMEH01000001.1 coordinate 710,586, forward strand.
CGTAAAAATCGGAATCAACGGATTCGGCCGTATCGGCCGTAACTACTTCCGCGCCGCCCTCGCCAAGGGAAGCAACCTCGAGCTCGTGGCGGTGAACGACCTCACCGACAACAAGACGCTGGCACACCTGCTCAAGTACGACTCGATCACGGGTCGCCTCGACGCCACCGTCGAGTACGACGACGAGAACATCATCGTCAACGGCAAGTCCATCCGCGTCTTCGAGGAGCGCGACCCCGCGAACCTTCCCTGGGGCGAGCTGGGCGTCGACATCGTCATCGAGTCGACCGGCCGCTTCACCAAGTCGGACGACGCGCGCAAGCACATCACCGCCGGCGCCAAGAAGGTCCTCGTGTCGGCTCCCGCCACGGGCTCCGACGTCGCGACGATCGTGCTCGGCGTGAACGAGGCGACCTACGACGCCTCGGTCCACGACATCATCTCGAACGCCTCCTGCACGACGAACTGCCTCGCGCCGCTCGCCAAGGTGTTCAACGACGAGTTCGGCATCGAACGCGGTCTCATGACCACGGTTCACGCCTACACCGCCGACCAGAACCTGCAGGACGGCCCGCACAGCGACCTGCGTCGTGCCCGTGCCGCCGCCCTCAACATCATCCCCACGTCGACCGGTGCGGCGAAGGCCCTCGGCCTCGTCCTGCCCGAGCTCGTCGGCAAGCTCGACGGCTACGCGCTGCGCGTTCCGGTTCCGACCGGTTCGATCACCGACCTCACGGTCACCGCCTCACGTCCCGTCACGGTCGAAGAGGTCAACGCCGCATACAAGGCAGCCGCAGAGGGCCCCCTCAAGGGCATCCTCAAGTACACCGAGGACGAGATCGTCTCCAGCGACATCGCCGGCGACCCGCACTCGTCGATCTTCGACGCCGGACTCACCAAGGTGATCGGCGACCAGGTCAAGGTCGCCTCCTGGTACGACAACGAGTGGGGATACTCCAACCGTCTCGTCGACCTCGCCGAGTACGTCGCCGAGCAGCTGTAAGGGCTGGCGTGTCGCTTCGCACCATCTCGGAACTCGGGCCGCTCGCCGGCACGCGTGTCATCGTCCGCTGCGATCTGAACGTCCCCCTGAAGGACGGGAAGATCACGGATGACGGCCGCGTGCGGGCGTCGGTGCCGACCCTGACCGCCCTGCTCGAGCAGGGCGCGAAGGTCGTCGTCATCTCCCACCTCGGTCGTCCCGATGGTGCCCCCGACGCGCAGTACAGCCTGGCGCCGGTCGCCGAGCGGCTCTCGGAGCTGCTCGGCCGGCCGGTCGCCTTCGCGACCGACACCGTGGGGGAGTCTGCGGCATCCGTCGTCGACGCCCTCGAGGACGGCGACATCGCCGTGCTCGAGAACCTCCGCTTCAATGCCGGTGAGACGGCGAAGGACTCCGCGGACCGCGTCGTCTTCGCCCAGAAGCTCGCGGCATTCGGCTCCGTCTTCGTCTCGGACGGCTTCGGTGTCGTCCACCGCAAGCAGGCGAGCGTCTTCGAACTCGCCGAATTGCTGCCGAGTGCCGCCGGAACTCTGATCGAGGCGGAACTGACCGTTCTCGAGAAGCTCACCCGCACCCCAGAGAAGCCGTACGCGGTCGTCCTCGGAGGCTCGAAGGTCTCCGACAAGCTCGGCGTGATCGGTCATCTCCTTCCGCGCGTGGACTCTCTGCTCATCGGTGGCGGCATGCTCTTCACCTTCCTCGCGGCCCAGGGCCACAAGGTGGGTGCGAGCCTGCTCGAGGCCGACCAGATCGACACGGTCAAGGGCTACCTGACCGAGGCCGAGCGTCTCGGCGTGCAGATCGTCCTGCCGACGGATGTCGTGGTCGCGTCGAAGTTCGGCGCAGACGCGGAGCACGTCGTGACGGCGGCCGACGCCATCGAGGAGACCCCGTTCGGTGCCTCCGGCCTGGGCCTCGACATCGGCCCGGACACCGCGGCTCGCTTCGCGGAGGTCATCCGCGGATCGAAGACGGTGTTCTGGAACGGCCCCATGGGCGTGTTCGAGCTCGAGCCGTTCGCGGCAGGGACGCGCACCGTCGCCGAGGCCCTCACCCAGGTCGACGGCCTCAGCGTCGTCGGTGGTGGCGACTCCGCCGCCGCCATCCGCTCCCTCGGGTTCGCGGATGACGACTTCGGACATGTGTCAACGGGAGGCGGCGCCAGCCTCGAGTTCCTCGAGGGCAAGCACCTCCCCGGCTTGGAGGTACTCGGATGGCACTGAATCGCACCCCGCTGATCGCGGGCAACTGGAAGCTCAACCTCGATCACCTGCAGGCGATCGCGTTCGTGCAGAAGCTCGCGTGGAGCCTCGACGACGCGAAGCACGACTTCGCCGGCGTCGAGGTGGCGGTCTTCCCGCCGTTCACCGACCTGCGCAGCGTGCAGACCCTCGTGGCCAGTGACAAGCTCCCCATCGCCTTCGGCGCCCAAGACCTGTCCGCCCACGACTCCGGCGCCTACACGGGCGAGATCTCCGGAGCCTTCCTCGCGAAGCTCGAGTGCAGCTACGTCATCATCGGCCACTCCGAACGACGCACACTGCACAACGAGACCGACGAGGTCGTCGCAGCGAAGGTCCAGGCCGCGCTCCGGCACAGCCTGGTTCCCATCATCTGCGTCGGCGAGACGGCCGAAGACCTCGAGACGCACGGTCCGAGTGCCGTGCCGGTCGCCCAGTTGCGTGCCGCCCTCGCCGGCGTCACCAGCGCAGCCGATATCGTCGTGGCGTACGAGCCGGTCTGGGCCATCGGCTCCGGCCAGGCCGCGACGCCCGACCAGGCCGAGCAGGTGGCAGCGGCACTGCGTGCAGTGCTCGTCGAGCTCCTCGGCGACGACGTCGCAGCCAAGACCCGCATCCTCTACGGCGGATCGGTGAAGGCGGCCAACATCGCCGGCTTCATGCGCGAGCCGAACGTCGACGGTGCCCTCGTCGGAGGCGCGAGCCTCGACCTCGACGAGTTCGCCAGCATCGCGCGCTTCAAGCAGCACGTCGGCCTGTAACGATCCAACGCGGCGGGTGGTCCGGGTTCCCGGGCTGCCCGCCGCGTGCCGTTATACTGGCCAGAGTTCTTCCGGCGCTTCGTCGCGCCGATCTTCGAAAGGTTTTCCGTGGACATCCTCCAGGTCGTACTCCAGGTCATCCTGGGCCTGACGAGCCTCCTGCTCACCCTGCTCATCCTGTTGCACAAGGGACGCGGCGGCGGCCTCTCCGACATGTTCGGCGGCGGCGTGACCTCCAACCTCGGAGCATCGGGTGTCGCGGAGCGCAACCTCAACCGCATCACGGTCATCCTGGGCCTGGTCTGGATCGCGTCGATCGTCGTCCTCGGCCTCATCACCAAGTTCGAAACCGGCGCCTGAGCGCCGACCACCCCATCTCACGGATCTAAGGACACACAATGGCATCAGGTGGTAGCGCGATCCGCGGCTCCCGCGTCGGCGCGGGCCCCATGGGCGAACAGGACCGCGGGTTCCACGCCGAGCGGGTGGCCGTCTCCTACTGGGACGCCCTCGGGAACGAGACGGTGCGGCACTTCGCCGCGAACCTGCCGGCTGAGGAGATCCCCGAGACGATCGACTCCCCGTCCTCCGGCCTTCCCGCCGGCCGCGACAAGGAGAACCCTCCTCTCGTCGCCAAGATGGAGCCGTACAAGACCCACCTCGCGTACGTGAAGGAACGCCGCACCGAGGAAGAGGCCGAGCAGCTGCTCGACGAGGCGCTGCAGCAGCTGCGCGTCCGTCGCGGAACGGCCGCAGCCGAGTAATTCCAGCACAGATCACCAAGAAGGGCCGCATCCGAACGGATGCGGCCCTTCTTTGTGCGGGTGGTGCGACGACTCAGTAGCTGGGCGCGATGAGGTTCTCGGGAACCTCGGATGCCGCATCCGCGTCGACGAAGAACACCGTGCGCTTCCGACCCTTGATGCCCGCGACGGGCACCTCGTCTCGGGCGGCCCCGGCAAGAGCGAGCCCCAGGGCCGACGCCTTGTCAGCCCCCGAGAGCACCATCCAGACCCGCTCCGAGGAGTTGAGGGTCGGCCGGGTGAGGCTCAGGCGTTCCGGCGGCGGCTTGGGGGAGTTGCGCACTGAGATGACCGAGCGGTCCTCGATGCTGATGCCGGACCTGTGCGGGAACAGCGATGCGATGTGGCCGTCGGGTCCGACGCCGAGGAAGGTGATGTCGAACCGCGGTGCACCCTCGCCCTCGCCGTGGGCCTCGAGCTCGGCCGCGTACTGCAGGGCGGCATCGTCGAGGCTGATGCCCGAGTCGGTGGAGGGGAACGGGTGAACGTTCTCGGCCGGGACGCTGATGTGGTCGAGCAGGGCCTCGCGAGCCTGCTGGTCGTTTCGCTCGGCATCGCCGGCGGGAAGCCAGCGCTCGTCACCCCACCAGAAGCTCACCCGCGACCAGTCGATGGTGTCGCGCGCCGGGCTGGCGTTGATGGCGGCGAGCACGGCCGTGCCGACCCGACCGCCCGTGAGCACCACGTTCGCCGTGGCCTGGTCATCGAGGATGTCGACGGTCTTCGTGATGAAGCGCGCGGCTACGGATGCCGCGAGCGACTCCGTGTCGGCGTGCACCAGGACTCGGCGTTCATTGGTCATGCGAGAGGGCCCTCCGTGATCGCGCTCGGGGCGCCCAGGGTGGCCAGTCCACCCGTGATGACCTCACCATACAGTTCATCGGGATCGAGCCTGCGCAGCTCGTCAGCGAGGCAGTCGCGCAGGTTGCGACGCGCGAGCGCCACGTCGTGCGTCGGCTGGCCGGGCTGGGTGAGTGTCGCGATGCCGCCCTGCGTGCGCACGAGGTCGATCGACGCGTCGCCGCGGAACATCCGCACGCCGTGGATGCCCTGGGAGCTCTCGGGGCCGGTGAGCTCGTAGTCCGTTGGCACGCCCAGGGCGAGGTGCAGCCAGGCGGCCAGGAGCGTCGTCGACGGGGAGTCGGCCGAGCCGGACACCTGCACACCGGTGACGTTCTCATACGGGGGCTGGTCGAGCACTGCTGCCAGCTGCGCCCGCCACAGCGTCACCCGAGTCCAAGCGAAGTCGGTGTCGCCGGGCGTGTAGTTCTTGGCGCACGCCTCGAGCGCGAGCTGCGGATCGGCGTGGCGACGGGTCGCATCCGTGATCCTGCGCAGCGCGATCAGGCCGAGCGGCGACCGTCCGGGAATCTCGGGTGCACGGCCGGGCCACCAGACGACGACGGGGGCATCGGGCAGGAGCAGGCCCATGATGAGACTCTGCTCGTCCTTCGCGGTGTCGCCGGTCGGACGGAGGATCACGACCTCGCTGGCACCGGCGTCGCCGCCGACACGGATCTCGGCGTCGAGCCCGGGAGCTGCGTCGGGCGAAGCCTCCGGATCCGTCGAGATGACGATGACCCGCATGGGGTGCTCGCGTGACGCATCGTTGGCCGCCTCGATGGCCTCCTCGGTCATCGCCTCGTCCGAGGCGATCACGAGCGTGAGCACGCGACCGAGGGCGACGGCTCCACCCTCCTCGCGGATCTTCACGAGAGCCTTCGAGATGCCGCTCGTCGTGGTGTCGGGCAGGTCGACGATCATGGACGCCTCCAGGTGCGGCCGTCGCGGGCCAGTAGTTCATCGGCTTCGTCTGGACCCCAGCTGCCTGGGCTGTACTGCTCAGGCTGGCCCTGGCTCTCCCAGAACTTCTCGATCGGATCGAGGATCTTCCAGGACAGTTCGACCTCCTCCTGGCGCGGGAAGAGGGGCGGATCGCCGAGGAGCACGTCGAGGATGAGACGCTCGTACGCTTCGGGGCTGGCCTCGGTGAAGGCGTGCCCGTAGCCGAAGTCCATCGTGACGTCGCGCACCTGCATGCCGGCGCCGGGAACCTTCGAGCCGAAGCGGATCGTCACGCCCTCATCGGGCTGCACCCTGATGACGAGGGCGTTCTGGCCGAGCTGGGAGGTCTGGCTGTCGGCGAAGAGCTGCTGCGGTGCGCGCTTGAACACGACGGCGATCTCGGTGACCCGACGGCCGAGGCGCTTGCCTGCTCGTAGATAGAAGGGGACACCGGACCAGCGCCTGGTGCCGATCTCGAGCTTGAGTGCTGCGTAGGTCTCGGTGGTGGAATCAGGCTTCATGCCGTCCTCCTCCAGGAAGCCGAGCACCTTCTCGCCGCCCTGCCATCCTCCGGAGTACTGTCCGCGCGCGGTCGACTTGGACAGGTCCGCCGGCAGCCGGACCGCCGAGAGCACCTTCTCCTTCTCGGCACGCAGCGCCGACGCCTCGAAGGAGACGGGCTCCTCCATGGCGGTCAGTGCCAGCAGCTGCAGCAGGTGGTTCTGGATGACGTCCCTGGCAGCGCCGATGCCGTCGTAGTAGCCGGCACGGCCGCCGACGCCGATGTCCTCGGCCATCGTGATCTGCACGTGGTCTACGAAGTTGGCGTTCCAGATGGGCTCGTAGAGCTGGTTGGCGAAGCGCAGAGCGAGGATGTTCTGCACCGTCTCCTTGCCGAGGTAGTGATCGATGCGGAACACCGCGTCGGCCGGGAACACCGACGCCACCATCTCGTTGAGCTCACGTGCTGAGGCGAGGTCGTGTCCGAACGGCTTCTCGATGACGACGCGGCGCCATTCGCCATCGGCAGGCTCCGCGAGCCCGGAGCGGCGCAGCTGCTCCGTTACCTGGGGGAACGCCTTCGGCGGGATCGAGAGGTAGAACGCGTGATTGCCCATCGTTCCGCGCTCGGTGTCGAGCTCGTCGAGAGTCTCCTTGAGAGTCTCGAACGCTGCATCGTCGTCGAAGGTCCCGGAGACGAACCGGATGCCCTGGGCCAGCTGCGTCCAGACCTCCTCGCGGAACTCCGTGCGCGCGTACTTCTTCACGGACTCGTGCACGATCTCCATGAAGTCCTGGTCCTCCCAATCGCGCCGGGCGAAGCCGACGAGACCGAAGCCGGGAGGAAGCAGGCCGCGGTTGGCGAGGTCGTACACGGCCGGCATCAGCTTCTTGCGCGACAGGTCACCCGTCACACCGAAGATGATCAGGGCGCTCGGACCCGCGATACGGTTCAGGCGGTAGTCGTTGGGCGAGCGCAGGGGATTGTGCTCGGCCGACACGTCAGCGGAATTCATACTGCTCCTTCGCGACTAGCGGATCGCGTCGAACAGCGCTGCGGTGTCCGCGGCGGCGTTCGTCAGGTTCAGGCGCAGCACGGGCCGGCCGTGGTCGGCCAGCACGCTGGCGTCGCCGATGGCCTGGGCCTGGATGAGCTCGCCGAACGTGAACGGGATGCCGGGGATCTCGAGATCCACGACGGGGTTCTGCGTGATCTGCAGGAACACGCCGACGGCCGGGCCGCCCTTGTGGAACTGGCCGGTCGAGTGCAGGAAGCGCGGTCCCCATCCGAAGGTCACCGGACGGCCGGAGCGCTCAGCCAGGATCGCGCGGAGCTCGGTGAGCTGCGGCAGGGCCAGACGGTCGACATATGCCTGGATGGCGATGTAGCCGTCGTCGCCGACCTCCTCGAGCAGCACCTCGATGGCGGACACCAGGTCGCTCGATGCGCCGATGACGTCGGGCGTGCCGCGCACCTCGATGCCGCCGGTCACGAACGCGGCGGGCTCCGGAGCCGGACGCGAGTCCAGCAGCGCACGGGTGGCGATCTTGGCCGACTCGACGTCGGGCTGGTCGAACGGGTTGATCCCGAGCAGGCGGCCCGCGACGGCCGTCGCGTACTCCCAGACCAGGAACTGCGCGCCCAAGGTTCCGCTCACGCGGATCTCGTCGGCGCCGTCGACGAACACGTCGTCACCGGCGTCGTCCACCAGGCGCACCAACTGCAGGTCGGCGAGTTCGTCCTTCAGCTCGGGGGCGTCCTTCTCGAGCACGACGGGCAGGATGCCCTTCCCGAGCTTGCCCGTCGATTCGGCGATGAGCTGCTCGGCCCAGTCGCCGAAGCCGACGATGTGGGTGCCATCCGTGATGATGCCGAGCTTGTCGCGCAGGGGAGAGGTGCCGGCGATGGCTGCGCCGAGGATGAGACCCGGGTTCGACTCGTCGTCGATCGCGAGGCTCAAGGAGATGGTCTCGGCCTCGTCGAGGAGCTCGCCGATGTCGACACCGGACAGGCCGCTCGGCACCAGGCCGAACGCCGTGAGCGCCGAGTAGCGCCCGCCGACGTTCGGATCCGCGTTGAAGACGCGGTAGCCGGTCTCGCGAGCGTTCTTGTCGAGCGGGGAACCGGGGTCGGTCACCACGATGATGCGCGTGAGCGGGTCGATGCCCGCTGCCGTGAACGCCTGCTCGAAGGCGCGGCGCTGGCTGTCGGTCTCCGTCGTCGATCCCGACTTCGACGACACCACGAGGGCCGTCTCGGCCAGGCGGTCGCCCAGGGCGCTGAGCACCTGGCCGGGTTCGGTCGAATCGAGCACCGTGAGGTCGACGCGAGCCGTGTTGGTGATGACCTCGGGGGCCAAGGACGACCCGCCCATGCCGGCGAGGGCGATGTGGCGCACGCCAGCGGCGTGGAGCTCATCGCGCAGGGCGTTGATCTCCTCGACGAGCGGACGTGAGACGGCGACCGACTCGGTCCAGCCGAGGCGCTTAGCGGCCTCGGACTCCGCATCCGGTCCCCAGAGAGCGGCGTCGAAGCCGGTGATGCCGGAGGCGACGAGATCCTTCACGAGGGTGGGCACGTGCGTGCGCACGGCGTCGGCTGCGGCTCCGCTCACCGAGATGCGGAAGCTCATTTCGCTGCCTCGAGCGCGGTCTTGACGGTTTCGAGCAGCTCGCCCCACGAGACGATGAACTTTTCGACGCCCTCCTTCTCGAGCAGGGCGGTCACCTCGTCGTAGGAGACGCCGAGGGCTTCGAGCTGGTCGAGGACATCGCGTGCCGCATCGTACGAGCCGCTCACGGTGTCACCCTCGATGACGCCGTGGTCGAACGTGGCCTCCATCGTCTTCTCGGGCATCGTGTTGACGACACCCTGAGCAACGAGGTTCGTCACGTAGAGGGTGTCGGGCAGCGACGGGTCCTTGACGCCGGTCGAGGCCCAGAGCGGACGCTGCACGTTCGCGCCCGCCCGGAGGAGGGCCTGAGCGCGGTCGGTGGCGAACTCGTCCTTGAAGACCTCGTACGCCAGCTGCGCGTTCGCGACGCCGGCCTTGCTCTTCAGCGCGAGGGCCTCGTCGGTGCCGATGGCGGTGAGCCGCTTGTCGATCTCGGTGTCGACGCGCGACACGAAGAAGGAGGCGACCGACTCGATCGTCGAGAGGTCGATGCCGGCTGCCTGGGCCTTCTCGAGACCGGCGATGTAGGCGGCGATGACAGCCTGGTGACGCTCGAGGCTGAAGATCAGCGTGACGTTGACGCTGATCCCGGACCCGATGACCTCGGTGATGGCCTCGAGGCCCTCGACCGTCGCCGGGATCTTGATCATCGCGTTGGGCCGGTCGACCTTGGCCCAGAGCTGCTTCGCCTGCTCGATGGTCTTGGCGGCGTCGTGCGCGAAGCCGGGCTCGACCTCGATCGACACCCGGCCGTCGACGCCGTCGGTGGCGTCGTAGACGGGCCGGAAGATGTCCGAGGCGTTGGCCACGTCATCCGTCGTGATCTCGAAGACGGCTTCGTCGACCGTCGCGCCTCGAGCGGCCAGCTCGGCGACCTGCGCCTCGTAGGCGTGGCCGTTGGCGAGAGCGCCGGCGAAGATCGTCGGGTTGGTGGTGACGCCCACGACGTTCTTCTCGTCGATGAGCTTCTTGAGGCCGCCCGACGTGATGCGCTCACGCGAGAGGTCGTCGAGCCAGATGCTGACGCCGGCTGCTGAGAGCTCGGCGAGGGGTGTGGTTCCGGTCATGTGTTCAGATCTCCTTCATGCTGCGCATCACGCGGATGCGAGCGACTCCTTGGCTGCGGCGACGACGGCTTCAGCCGTGATGCCGAATTCGCGGAACAGCGTCTTCCAGTCGGCCGAGGCACCGAAGTGCTCGATCGAGATGCTGCGGCCGCGGTCTCCCACGTACTTGTCCCAGCTCATCGAGATTCCAGCCTCGACCGAGACACGGGCCGTGACGGATGCCGGGAGCACCGACTCGCGGTACTCGGCCGACTGCTCCTCGAACCACTCGATGCTGGGCGCCGACACGACTCGGGCGTTGATGCCGTCGGCCCTGAGCGCCTCGCGTGCCTGGACGGCGAGCTGCACCTCGGAGCCGGTGGCGATGAGGATCACGTCGGGGGTGCCGTTCGGGGCCTCGGCCAGCACGTATGCGCCCTTGGCCGTGTTCTTCGCCGAGGCGAAGACGTCTCCGGATGCCTCGCCGTCGCCGCGCTCGAACACCGCGATGTTCTGGCGGGTCAGCGCGATGCCGGCAGGGCCCTGGCGACGCTTGAGGATCTCGAGCCAGGCGTAGGACACCTCGTTGGCGTCGCCGGGGCGCACCACGTCGAGCCCCGGGATGGCGCGGAGCGTCGAGAGCTGCTCGACCGGCTGATGGGTCGGGCCGTCCTCGCCGAGGGCGACCGAGTCGTGCGTCCACACGTAGATGGCCGGAGCCTTCATGAGCGCGGCGAGGCGGACGGCCGGTCGCATGTAGTCGCTGAAGATGAGGAAGGTGCCGCCGAAGGGGCGGGTGTTCCCGTGCAGCACGATGCCGTTCAGGATGGCGCCCATGGCGTGCTCGCGGATGCCGAAGTGCAGCACGCGGCCGTACTCGTTGCCCGTCCACTCGTGGGTGGAGTGCTCGCTCGGCACGAACGACGCCGCGCTGGTGATCGTGGTGAGGTTGGACTCGGCCAGGTCGGCGGATCCGCCCCAGAGCTCGGGAACGACACCCGCGATCGCGTTGATGACCTTGCCCGATGCTGCACGGGTCGAGACCTCGACACCGGGCTCGAACACGGGCAGGACGTCCTCGACGCCGTCGGGCAGCTCGCCCGTCAGTACGCGATCGAGGAGCTTCTTGCGCTCGGGGTTCGCCTCGGCCCAGGCATCGAAGGACACCTGCCACTCCGCGTGCTCGGCTGCACCGCGCTCGAGAGCGAGACGGGTGTGCTCGATGACCTCGGGGGCGACGTCGAAGTTCTTCTCGGGGTCGAAGCCGAGGACCTCCTTGACGGCGGCCAGTTCCTCGGCGCCCAGGGCGGATCCGTGGATCTTGCCGCTGTTCTGCTTCTTCGGGCTCGGCCATCCGATGATGGTCTTCAGGATGATGAGCGACGGCTTGTCGGTCTCGGCCTTGGCGGCCTCGATCGCGCGGTGCAGCTCCGCGACGTCCTCGACGTACTCGCCGGTCTTCTTCCAGTCGACGGTCTGCACGTGCCAGTGATAGGCCTCGTAGCGGGCTGCGACGTCCTCGGTGAAGGCGATGTTGGTGTCGTCCTCGATGGAGATCTGGTTGCTGTCGTAGATCACGACGAGGCTGCCGAGCTCCTGGTGGCCGGCGAGCGATGACGCCTCGCTGGTGATGCCCTCCTGGAGGTCGCCGTCTCCGGCGATGACGAAGATGTTGTGGTCGAACGGGCTGGTTCCCGCAGCGGCATCCGGGTCGAAGAGACCGCGCTCGAAGCGCTGGGCGTAGGCGAAGCCGACGGCGGAGGAGAGTCCCTGACCGAGCGGACCCGTCGTGATCTCGACACCGTCGGTGTGGCCGTACTCGGGGTGGCCGGGGGTGAGCGAGCCCCAGGTGCGGAGCGCCTTGAGGTCGTCGAGCTCGAGGCCGTAGCCGCCGAAGTAGAGCTGCACGTACTGTGTCAGCGAGCTGTGGCCGGCCGAGAGGATGAACCGGTCGCGACCGATCCACTCGTTGTCGGACGGATCACGGCGCATGACCTTCTGGAAGAGCAGGTAGGCCGCGGGAGCGAGGCTCATGGCCGTCCCGGGGTGGCCGTTGCCCACCTTCTCGACCGCGTCCGCTGCGAGGATTCGCGCGGTGTCGACGGCCTTGTCGTCGATGGGTTCCCATTGCAGAGCTGGCACTGGTAACTGACCCTTCTCAATGCGTCAGGAGCCACCGCAGTTGCAGGGCTCCGTTGTTTTCGGAGCGCGCCGTCGTCATCCTTGGCACACAGCATGAAGCGCGAGGAGCGAGTCGTTCGAAGAGGATCGGCTCACGCCGAGCGCACAGGCTGATAGGCGAGCATTCCCAGTATAGAGACAGCCTCTTTGTCTATTACGGACGAAGGGGCAGGGCGCCGTTACAGTCCGGTTGCATGATCCCCACAGTCGCGCACCCTCGGTGTGAGCTGGGCGTGGGGCTGCCCGCTGTGCCGATGGCCTAGACTTGGAGGCAGCATTCCCGGGCCGACTATTCCCGGATTATGGGGAGTAATGAACGTCGCACTTGAGACACGATCCGCCGCGTCCTCCATCGGAGTCCGACGCAAGCTGAACGCGTACATCTCGTTGACGAAGCCGCGGGTCGTCGAGCTGCTCCTCGTCGTGACCGCACCGACGATGATCCTGGCCCAGGGCGGCATCCCGTCACTGTGGCTGGTTCTGGCGACCTTGATCGGCGGCGCCATGAGTGCCGGATCTGCCGGGGCGTTCAACTGCTACATCGACCGCGACATCGACCGCCTGATGAAGCGCACGAAGAACCGCCCCCTCGTGACGGGCGACCTGTCCGACCGCGAGGCGCTCGTCTTCGCCTGGGGCCTCGGCATCGCCTCCATCGTCTGGCTGTGGGTCTTCACCAACGGGCTCGCCGCAGCACTCTCGCTCGGCGCGATCCTGCTCTACGTGGTCTTCTACAGCCTCATCCTGAAGCGCCGTACATCGCAGAACATCGTGTGGGGCGGTGTCGCCGGCTGCATGCCCGTGCTCATCGGCTGGGCCGCGGTGACGGGGAGCCTGACGTGGACCCCGTTCATCCTGTTCGCGATCATCTTCCTCTGGACGCCGCCGCACTACTGGCCGCTGTCGATGAAGTACCGCGAGGACTACAAGGCTGCTGGAGTGCCGATGCTCGCCGTGGTGCGCGGTCGCGCCCAGGTCGGCCTGCAGGTCATCCTGTACGCGTGGGCCACTGTCGCCTGCTCCCTGCTGCTCATCCCCGTGGCCGGCATGGGGCTCGTCTACTCCGCCGTGGCGCTCGTCGTCGGAGGCTGGTTCCTGTACGAGTCGCACCGCCTCTACGACCTGGCCATCCGCCACGTCGACGTGTCGCCGATGCGGGTCTTCCACGGGTCGATCGCGTATCTGTCGCTGCTGTTCCTCGCCATCGGCATCGACCCGCTGCTGCCCTTCTGACCTGACGCGCCAGTTCGCGGGGGTGTGCGCCACATCAGGGGGCGCAGACGCCCACGAGATGGCGTGGCGAGGTCAGTCGATGACGGCAGCGGCGAGCAGGAGCGACAGCGGGTTCGCCTCGTCGACGTTGCTCACCCCGAATCGCGTGCGCGCCCATCCGGGGTCCAGCCTGTCGAAGCCGCCCCAGCCCTCGTGGTCGAACAGCAGCATCGCGACCTCGACATCCGTCGGTGCCATGATGCCTCGGCGAACGGATGCCGCAGCCTCGTCCTCCACCCCGTTGAGAGCGTCGACCAGGCCCTCGCTGATCGGTCCCCGGAAGTCATCCCCGTCTCCGAGCCCGCTGATGATGGGTTCGCTCAGCTCGAGGCCGTCCATCACGCTCCGGGCATAGGGGATGCGCACGGACAGCAGGCCATCGTCGAGGGAGCCGACCGTGACGGCGAGCGCCTCGGAGACCCGTGGGTCGCCGACCTCGAACCTCGACTCGATCGTCGCCGACGCACGCGTCTCGGGGTCGAGGCCCACCGCGATCCAGGTGTCGCTCGTGATGGCGATGGCGTCGGCGTTCAGGTGCTTTGTGATGTGGTGCAGCACACCGAGGGCACGTTCATCGGGAACGACCGCGAAGGATGCGTACGGTCGCGAGTCGAGGTACAGGTCGGCGTACAGGGGCATGAACCCGTTCTCGAACGGCGTGTCGGCGAGCCTGCGGCAGGCCGCGCGAGCCTGGTGCCTCGCCATCGCCTCGATGTCGAGCCTGTCGTCCGGGGGCATTGCGCCGGCTGCCATGACGGAATTCTACGAGCGGAGGAGCCGGGAGTCACGGCTGCCGCGCCGAGGACGCGTCCCGTCGCAGTCAGCGGTCGTCAGGCGGGCTGTGCATCCTGCGGATTCGCGGATGCGGCGGCCACGGCAGAGGCGATGATCTCGTCGAAGCCGTGCTTCGGGGCCCATCCGGTCTCGGCACGCAGCCTGGTCGCATCGGCGATCACCCGGGCGGGGTCGCCGGGGCGGGCCTCGGCGATGACCGGAGTGAAGGTTGTACCTGTCGCCGCGGCGATGGCGGCGATGACCTCGAGCACGGAGGAGCCTTCCCCACGGCCCACGTTGAACACGTCGTGTGCCCGCTCATCGCGGCCCAGGTAGTCGAGGGCGTCGATGTGGGCGGCAGCGATGTCGAGCACGTGCACGTAGTCGCGCACTCCCGATCCGTCCTCCGTGTCGAAGCCCGTGCCGAACACCGTCGGGGCATCGCCCGCCGCGATCCTGTCGAGGACGATCGTGATGAGGTTCAGCACCTGGGGATCGCCGAGGTCCCTCCATCCGGCTCCGGCGACATTGAAGTAGCGCAGGCTCACTGTGCGCATTCCGAACGCCCTCGCGGCGTCTCGGAGCAGCCATTCGCCCGCCAGCTTCGTCTGCCCGTAGGGGTTGATGGGGGAGACCGGTGCGTCCTCCGTGACGAGGTCGTCGCCTGTCATCCCGTACACGGCCGCCGACGACGAGAACACGAAGCGTTCGACTCCGCACTGCTCGGCGGCGGCGAGGACGTTGGCGAGGCCGCCGACGTTCTGCTGGAAGTACCAGACCGGAGAGCCGACCGATTCGCCGACCTGCTTCTTGGCTGCGAAGTGGATGACTGCGTCGACGGAGTGCTCGGTCATGGCGGCCGAGATCGCGTCGACGGCGTCGGATGCCGCGACGTCGAGCGCGACGAGCGGTGCGCCCGACACCCGCTCCGCCGCGCCGGTGGAGAGGTCGTCGACCACGACGACCGGAACGTGCGCCTCCTGGAGGAGTCGCACGACGTGGGCGCCGATGTACCCGGCGCCCCCGGTGACCATGACCGTCATCGGGACGGAGCCGCGTTGGGTAGCAGCGAGCCGGGCATCAGGCGCTCACGCGGGCATCGCGGTGCTCGGGCGCCGACAGCGTCGCGGCCGATGGCCGGCGCAGGGAGAGCACGACGTTGGTCATGGCCGCGGCGAGACATCCGGCCAGCACCATGTGAAGACCGACGAGGAACGGGGGAAGCCCGGTGCGCGCCTGGATGAGGCCCACCACGATCTGCACGGCTTCGACGCCGAGCAGCAGGAGAACCGGCCCGCCTCCCGGGATCTTCGCGACCAGAACGGCGATGAGCAGAACCACGGTGAGGGCGAGGGTCGCGTAGGCCGGCCAGGAGTGCACGTGCTGCAGCACCTGCGGGTCGAGGCCGTTGCGCGGGGCGTCAGCGTCTCCGGCGTGCGGCCCGGAGCCGGTGGTGATGATGCCGACCACGATCGTGACGGCCACGACGGCGCTCGCCACGTGTGCGAGGGTGGCGTACCAGCGCGGAGTCGCGAGCACCCGGGCACCGGGGGCCGAGTAGACCCTGTTCACGAGCGCCGTCGCGAGGCACACCAGCGCGATGGAGACCACGAAGTGCAGGCCGACGACGTAGGGGTTGAGGCCGGTCAGCACGCTGAGGCCGCCGATGACTCCCTGGGCCGGGATGCCGAGGCCGATGAGGAGCGAGAGGAGGAACAGGTCGCGGCGCTCCGCCCGCATCCGGATGACGAGGAGGAACATCGCGATCGCGATGAAGACGAGCACGAAGGTCATCAGGCGGTTGCCGAACTCGATGACGCCGTGGATGCCCATCTCGGGCGTGTTCACGAGTGAGTCGGCTGTGCACGCCGGCCAGGTCGGGCATCCGAGGCCGGACGCCGTCAGCCGGACCAGCCCTCCGGTGCCGATGAGCACGATCTGGGCGATCAGGGACAGCCAGGCGAAGACTCGGACGCGACGATCGATCCGGGTGGGCAGCCAGCTGATGAAACGCGACACGTCGGGGTGGTCCTGTCCTTGTACGGCAGACTCTCGGGCTGCGCCGCTGCAACGTCACCGCGGGTGCCTGTAGAATCAATTGGTTGGAGAACCGCGTGTCACCGGTGTCAATCAGTCGGTACACGCTCATTCGGTTCCTCCGACAATTCTAGGTACGCACAGAAGCTGCCCCGCACAAATCAGACCTCGTGACCGTTCGTATCCACATACGCGGAAGGGGGATGAGCCGGATTGATAGCCGGTCGTCATGGGTAGGAAAGAGGGAGACATGTCGGACGTTCTCATCGACCGCCCCGAACTGGAAGGACTCGGAACCTACGAGTTCGGCTGGTCGGATTCCGACGCTGCAGGCGCATCCGCCCGGCGTGGGATCTCGCCGGAGGTGGTTCGCGACATCTCGGCCCTGAAGCAGGAGCCGGAGTGGATGCTCCAGCGCAGGCTCAAGGCCCTGCAGCTGTTCGAGCGCAAGCCGATGCCCACCTGGGGAGCCGACCTGTCGGAGATCGACTTCGACAACATCAAGTACTTCGTGCGGTCGACCGAGAAGCAGGCCCAGACCTGGGAAGACCTTCCCGATGACATCAAGAGCACCTACGAGAAGCTCGGAATCCCCGAGGCTGAGCGCCAGCGCCTCGTCTCCGGTGTCGCAGCCCAGTACGAGTCCGAGGTCGTCTACCACCAGATCAACGAGGAGCTCGAGGCGCAGGGTGTCATCTTCATGGACACCGACACCGCGCTCAGAGAGCACCCCGAGTTCTTCGACGAGTACTTCGGCACCGTCATCCCGTCGGGCGACAACAAGTTCGCCGCCTTGAACACCGCCGTGTGGTCGGGCGGATCCTTCGTGTACGTGCCGCCGGGAGTGCACGTTGAGATCCCTCTCCAGGCCTACTTCCGCATCAACACCGAGAACATGGGCCAGTTCGAGCGCACGCTGATCATCGCCGACGAGGGCAGCTACGTGCACTACATCGAGGGCTGCACGGCTCCCATCTACAAGAGCGACTCGCTGCACTCGGCCGTGGTCGAGATCATCGTGAAGAAGAACGCCCGCGTTCGCTACACGACGATCCAGAACTGGTCGAACAACGTCTACAACCTCGTCACCAAGCGCGCCACAGCAGGCGAGGGCGCGACGATGGAGTGGATCGACGGCAACATCGGTTCCAAGGTGACGATGAAGTACCCATCCATCTACCTCATGGGCGAGCACGCCAAGGGCGAGACCCTGTCCGTGGCCTTCGCGGGCCCCGGCCAGCACCAGGACGCCGGCGCGAAGATGATCCACATGGCTCCGCACACGCAGAGCTCGATCGTCTCGAAGTCGATCGCCCGCGGCGGCGGACGCGCGGGCTACCGCGGCGAGGTCCGGGTGGACGCCAACGCGCACCACTCCGCCAACACTGTGCGCTGCGACGCTCTGCTCGTCGACACCATCTCCCGCTCCGACACCTACCCGGCCATCGACATCCGTGTCGACGACGTGCAGCTCGGCCACGAGGCCACCGTCTCGCGGGTCTCCGAGGAGCAGCTGTTCTACCTCATGAGCCGCGGCATGCCGGAAGACGAGGCCATGGCCATGATCGTGCGCGGCTTCATCGAGCCGATCGCCCGTGAACTTCCCATGGAGTACGCACTCGAACTCAACAAGCTCATCGAGATGGGCATGGAGGGGTCGGTCGGATGACCGTCCTCCTGACGTCGAGCGTCGAATCGATGCCCATCTCCTCCCGTCGAAAGGACTCCTAGTCCAGATGGCTGCCTCTGCAACCACCGTTCCCAGCGTGCCGACTTTCGAGCAGCACGGTCTCAAGAAGCACAGCGACGGCGATTGGGCCAACAAGGCTCCGGTCCAGACCCGTTCTGCGCGCCCCAAGTCCACCCGGGTCGACGACTTCGCCGCCGTCACCGGCCGTGAGGTCGAGTGGCGCTACTCGCCGGTCGCGAAGCTCACCGACCTCACCGCCGGTGACCTCGACGGCTCGCCGTACGAGTACACGTCGACCGCAATCGACGGCGTGACTGCGGCCTGGGTGTCGCGTGACGACGCCCGCATCGGCTCCGCCGGCATGCCGGAGGAGCGCGCCTCCGCGAACGCCTGGACCAGCTTCGAGCAGGCCCTGGTAATCTCGGTCACCGGTGAGGAGGCGAAGACCTTCACGCTTGACCGCGGTGCCCTCGGCTCCGGCCCGCGCGCCGCGCACACGGTGATCGAGGCCGCTCCGTTCAGCCGCGCGCTCATCGTGCTGCAGAACACCGGAGACGCGCGCCTCGCCGAGAACGTCGAGATCGTGGTCGGGGAGGGCGCCCAGCTCTCCGTCGTGACCGTGCAGGAGTGGGCGGATGACGCCATCCACCTCGCCACGCACTTCTCCCGCGTCGGCCGCGACGCCAAGCTCAAGCACATCGTCGTCTCGCTCGGCGGATCGATCGTGAGGGTCAACCCCACGACGCTCCTGGCCGAGCAGGGTGCCGACGTCGAGGCCTTCGGGCTGTACTTCTCGGATGCCGGACAGCACCTCGAGCAGCAGGTCTACGTCAACCACGACGCACCCAACACGCGCTCGCGCGTCACCTACAAGGGTGCGCTGCAGGGCCAGGGCGCGCGATCCGTCTGGATCGGCGACGTGCTCATCGGCAACAAGGCCACAGGAACCGACAGCTACGAGCAGAACCGCAACCTCGTGCTCACCGACGGCACCCGTGCCGACTCGGTGCCGAACCTCGAGATCGAGACCGGCGACATCGCCGGCGCCGGCCACGCGAGTGCGACCGGGCGTTTCGACGACGAGCAGCTGTTCTACCTCATGAGCCGCGGCATCACCGAGGATGAGGCCCGTCGCCTCGTCGTGCGTGGCTTCCTCACCGAGATCGTGCAGCAGATCGGCGACGCCGAACTCGAGACCCGTCTGCAGGAATCCCTCGAGACCGAGCTGGTCGGAACGGTGCTGGCATCGTGAGCGCACAGCGCATCTGCGCCGTCGACGAACTCGAGGCTAACCAGGCCGTGAAGGTCGACATCGACGGCGTGGCCATGGCCGTCGTGAAGGACGACTCCGGCGCCGTGTTCGCCATCGGCGACACCTGCACCCACGGCGACATCTCGCTGTCGGAGGGGTTCGTGGAGGACGACACTCTCGAGTGCTGGGCCCACGGCTCGAAGTTCTCACTCCGCACGGGCAAGCCGCTCAGCCTCCCGGCCTACGACCCGGTGCCCGTGTACCAGGTCGAGATCCGCGACGGCGACATCTACATCGACCCCACCATCACCGTCGCGGTCTGAACCGCGTCAGCACTTCTGGCGCCGCGTGCGCCGACGAAACGAAAGAGACGAAGAAGAACCATGTCAGTTCTTGAGATCAAGGACCTCCGCGTCAGCGTCGAGACCGATCAGGGCACCAAGCACATCCTCAACGGTGTCGACCTCACCATCAACGAGGGCGAGATCCACGCCGTCATGGGCCCCAACGGCTCGGGCAAGTCGACCCTCGCGTACACGATCGCCGGGCACCCCAAGTACCACGTCGAGGGCGGCTCGGTGCTGTTCGACGGCGCAGAGGTGCTCGACATGACGGTCGACGAGCGCGCTCGCGCCGGGCTGTTCCTCGCGATGCAGTACCCGGTGGAGATTCCCGGTGTGACCAACACCAACTTCCTCCGCACCGCCAAGACCGCGATCGACGGCGAGGCGCCGGCCATCCGCACCTGGGTCAAGGACGTCCGCGAGGCCATGGGCAACCTGCGCATGGACAGCTCCTTCGCGGAGCGCAACGTCAACGAGGGCTTTTCCGGTGGAGAGAAGAAGCGCAACGAGATCCTCCAGCTCGAACTCCTGAAGCCCAAGTTCGCCGTTCTCGACGAGACCGACTCCGGCCTCGACGTCGACGCACTGAAGATCGTCTCGGAGGGCGTCAACCGGGCCAAGGCCAACACCGGTCTCGGCATCCTGCTGATCACGCACTACACCCGGATCCTCCGCTACATCGAGCCCGACTTCGTGCACGTGTTCGTCAACGGCCGCGTCGCAGAACAGGGTGGCCGAGAGCTCGCCGACCGTCTCGAGGACGAGGGCTATGACCGCTTCCTCACCGGCGTGACGGCGTAGGCTGATCCCATGGTCACGACACTCGAACCGGCACTCTTCGACCAGGTCGAAGAGGCGCTGAAGGAGGTCATGGATCCCGAGCTCGGCATCAACGTCGTCGACCTCGGCCTGATCTACGACCTCGGCTGGGACGACGAGAACAACGCCCTGGTCATCCACATGACACTGACGAGCGCCGGATGCCCCCTCACCGACGTGCTCGAGGAGCAGACCGCGCAGTCACTCGACGGCATCGTCGAGGCCTTCCGCATCAACTGGGTCTGGATGCCGCCGTGGGGTCCGGAGCGGATCACCGACGACGGACGCGACATGATGCGCGCCCTGGGCTTCGCGATCTAGAGTCCGCGTTCACGCGCAACGGCCCGTCCTCCTCCAGGAGGGCGGGCCGTTGCGCGTACTGTGCGCCCGGCGCCCGAGCGCTCGGTAGGCTCGGCGTATGAGCACGGATCCGCAGGAGAAGGAGATCGCCCCGCGCGATCAGTACACCCACGGCCACCACGAGAGCGTGCTGCGCTCGCACACGTGGCGCACGGTCGAGAACTCGGCCGCCTACCTGGCGCCCCATCTCGTTCCGGGCCTCGCCGTGCTCGACCTCGGCTGCGGCCCCGGCACGATCACCGTCGACATCGCCCGTCGCGTCAGCCCGGGCCGGGTGATCGGCGTCGACGTGGCCCCCGACATCGTCGCGCAGGCGCGCGGTCTCGGCATCGACAACGGACTGGACAACGCCGACTTCCTCGTCGCCGACGCCTATGCGCTGCCCTTCGACGACGACTCCTTCGATGTCGTGCACGCCCACCAGACCCTCCAGCACCTGGTGCGGCCCGTCGACGCGCTGCGCGAGGCACTCCGCGTGCTGAAGCCCGGGGGACTGCTCGCCGTCCGTGACGTGGACTACGGCGGTGTCACCTGGTATCCCGCCCTGCCCGGTCTCTCGGAGTGGTTGAGCGTGTACCACGACGTGGCCCGCTACAACGGGGGAGAGCCCGACGCCGCTCGCATGCTCAAGGCGTGGGTGCGCGCCGCCGGATTCACGGACCTCGCGTGCACGGCATCGGTGTGGTGCTTCGCCTCGGATGCCGAACGCGAGTGGTGGGGTGAATCGTGGGCCGTGCGCGCCACCGAGTCCGCGTTCGCCGCGCACGCCATCGAGGCCGGCATGGCCGACCTCGATGAACTGCACGCCATCAGCTCAGCGTGGCGCGAGTGGAAGGTCGACCCCGATGGCTGGATGCAGATGCCGCATGGAGAGGTGCTCGCCCGCAAGCCGGAGTGAGCGGCTGCTACCAGTCGTCCTCGTCATCGACCGCCTGGGCGGGCAGCACGATCTGTGCCGAGTCGTCCTCGGCGACGTAGCGGATGATCGTGCCGTCGTCGAGTTCGATCACCGGCTTCCCCTCGAGCCAGGTGAGGGTCCAGCGCCACTCGGCTCCGGCATCCGGGGTGATCTCCTCGTCCGTCTCGACGGCGTCGAGGGCGAATCCGACGACCTCGGGCAGGTTGGCCGGGCGGTCGGTGCCGCGGAACGGCCACCGGGTGCCGAGTTGCATGCTCAGACCTCGGTCTCGTAGGTGACCCAGGACGTCCGGGTTCCCGCGTTGTCGTAGAGCCGCTGAGCCGTCTCGTTGTCTGCGGCGGTGATCCACGTCACGGCACCGGCTCTGCGCTCGCGTGCGATGCGCTTCGCCTCCTCGATGAGGGCGCCACCGACGCCGTGGGAGCGGGCGTCCTCGGCGACGAAGAGGTCGTCGAGGAACATGGCGCGATCGGCCTCGAGAGTGCGCGGATACTCGCGCACGTGGGCGAACCCGACCAGCTTCCCGTCGTCTTCGGCCACGTAGCCCGAGAGCTCGTGCGCCTTGTCAGTGAGCCACGACCAGACGATGAGGGCCTTGGTGTCCGTGACCTCGGAACCGTAGAAGGCGCTGTAGCCCTCCCACAGACCGAGCCAGTCGAAGAAGTCGCGATCCACGATGGGGCGAACCTGAACAGTCATTCGTATGCTCCTAACTTTCCGGCACTGTCTCGAGGACGATGTCGGTGACGGCGAGATCATCGGCTTCAACGAAGTCGAGCACCGCAATGCGTCCAACTGCGGCGAGGTCCGAGGCCGCCTGCCGAAGCAGTGCGACCTGTTCTCCTGTTCCCGCAATTACAGCAGAAATCACTGGTGTGCGCTGCGAAACCTTCGCATCGGTCTTGGCCCGGCGGATGGCCGTGAGTGCACGGCTGGCGAGGTCGAGCACGGCCGTCACGCCGTCCTCGGCTCCGGGGATCTCCACCTCGTTCGGCCAGGCGGCGACGTGGACCGAGCCGTCGTTCGACCAGGACCACGCCTCCTCGGTGGCGAACGGAACGAACGGGGCGAACAGCCGCAGGAACACCGAGAGCGCCGTGTGGAGGGCAGCGACGGCCGACTCCTTCTCGGCATCCGCCCCACCGTAGGCGCGTTCCTTGACCAGCTCGAGGTAGTCGTCGCAGAAGGTCCAGAAGAACGCCTCGGTCACTTCGAGCGCGCGAGCGTGGTCGTAGTTGTCGAGGGCGATCGTCGCCTGGTGCACGACCTCCGAGAGGGAGGCGAGCATGCTCAGGTCGACGGCGTTGGTGACGGACGAGCCGCCGGCGGTTCCGGCGCCGTGGATGAACTTGGCCGCGTTCAGCAGCTTGATCGCGAGCCGGCGGCCGATCTTGATCTGCGTGGGGTTCTGCGGATCGAAGGCGGCGTCGGTGCCGAGTCGCGATGATGCGGCCCAGTAGCGCACCGCGTCGGAGCCGTGGGTCTCCAGGATGTCGGCCGGGGTGACCACGTTGCCCTTGGACTTCGACATCTTCTTGCGGTCGGGGTCGACGATGAAGCCCGAGAGCGTGGTGTTGTCCCACGGGCGCTGCCCGTGCTCGAGCTCGGCCCGGAGCATCGTGGAGAACAGCCAGGTGCGGATGATGTCCTGGCCCTGCGGCCGCAGGGAGAACGGGAACACGAGGTCGAACAGCTCGGGGTCGCGCTCCCAGCCACCGGCGAGCTGAGGGGTGAGGGACGAGGTCGCCCAGGTGTCCATCACGTCGTGCTCGCCGACGAAGCCGCCGGCCTGGCCGCGCTGCGTCTCGTCGTAGCCGGGTGCTGCATCCGACGACGGGTCGACCGGAAGCAGATCCCGGGTGGCGACGATCGGCTGGTCGAAGACGGGGTTGCCGTCGGCGTCGAGCGGGTACCAGACGGGGATGGGGACGCCGAAGAAGCGCTGGCGGGAGATGAGCCAGTCGCCGGTGAGGCCGCCGACCCAGTTCTCGTAGCGCACGCGCATGAAGTCGGGGTGCCAGGCGAGCTCTCGGCCGCTCTCGAGCAGCTTGGCTCGGAGTGCCTCGTCGCGGGCGCCGTTCGAGATGTACCACTGGCGGGTCGAGACGACCTCGAGCGGCTTGTCGCCCTTCTCGAAGAACTTGACGGGGTGGGTGATCTTCTTGGGCTCTCCGATGAGCTCACCCGAGGCGCGCAGGAGGTCGACCATGGCCTGCTTGGCCGAGAACACGGTCTTCCCGGCGAGCTCCGCGTACGCGGCGAGGCCGGCCTCGCTGGTGATGGCCTCGGGGGCCTCGGCGATGATGCGACCGTCGAAGCCCATGATCGCGCGGTTCGGGAGGTCGAGTTCGCGCCACCAGACGACGTCGGTGACGTCGCCGAAGGTGCAGATCATGGCGATGCCGGACCCCTTGTCCTTCTGGGCGAGGTGGTGGGCGAGCACGGGGACCTCGACGCCGAAGACGGGGGTCGTGACGGTCGTGCCGAAGAACGGCTTGTACCGCTCGTCGTCGGGGTGGGCGACCAGGGCGACGCACGCGGGCAGCAGCTCGGGCCGGGTGGTCTCGATCTCGATCGTGCCGCCGTCCGGCTTGTGGAAGGCGACCCGGTGGTACGCGGCCGGCTGCTCGCGGTCCTCGAGCTCGGCCTGGGCGACTGCGGTGCGGAAGGTGACATCCCACAGAGTCGGCGCCATCGCCTGGTACGCCTCGCCGCGCTCGACGTTGCGGATGAAGGCGAGCTGGGAGGTGAACAGCGCCTCCTCGCCGATGGTGCGGTAGGTCTGGGTCCAGTCGACGGACAGACCGAGATCGCGCCAGAGCTTCTCGAACTGCACCTCGTCCTCGTGGGTGAGCTGCTCGCACAGCTCGATGAAGTTGCGGCGGCTCACGGGCTTCTGGTCGGCGGCCTTGGTGCTCTTGCCGTCGCCACCCTCGAAGGGCGGCGTGAAGTCGCTCTCGTAGGGGAGGGAGGGGTCGCAGCGCACGCCGTAGTAGTTCTGCACCCGGCGCTCGGTCGGCAGCCCGTTGTCGTCCCAGCCCATCGGGTAGAACACGCTGCGTCCTCGCATGCGCTGGAAGCGGGCGATGACGTCAGTGTGGGTGTAGGAGAACACGTGGCCGATGTGCAGGGAGCCCGAGGCCGTCGGCGGCGGGGTGTCGATCGAGAAGATGCTCTCGCGCGTGGCGCGGTTCCGGTCGAAGCGATGGGTACCGTCGGCTTCCCACGCTGCTCCCCACTTGGACTCGAGCCCCTCGAGGGCCGGCTTGTCGGGAATGGCAGCGGACATGATGATGCTCCGATCGGTATGGACGGCACCGTGTCAGTGGTGAAGTGCCTGATTAGTCTCGATCGAGCTTACCGGCACCTGATGCCTCAGCCCAGCGAGCGCAGGCGGGGTGCGTCGTGGATCAGCGACCGGGTGTACTCGTGCTGAGGGTCGGTGAACACGGTCTCGGTCGCGCCGTGCTCCACGATGCGGCCGGAGCGCATGACGGCGACGGAGTCGCTCATGTGCCGGACGACGCCGAGATCGTGCGAGATGAACAGCAGCGACAGTCCGCGGTCCCGCTGCAGCTCGTCGAGGAGATCGAGCACCCGGGCCTGCACCGTCGTGTCCAGGGCCGACACCGGCTCGTCGCACACGAGGATCTCCGGCGCCTCGGCGAGGGCACGCGCGATCGAGACACGTTGGCGCTGTCCGCCCGACAGGGTGAGCGGATGCCTCGGGGCGACATTTGGGGCCAGACGCACCTGATCGAGGAGGTCGATGACGCTCGAGCGCGAGGAGGCCGGACCGAGGGCATCGCGCAGGATGCGCTCCACGCTCCAGCGCGGATCGAATGACCCGAGGGCGTCCTGGTAGATCGCTCCGATCCGCGGCCGCAGCGGACGACGTTCACGCTCGGTGAGGCTGGACCAGGCCGAGCCGTCGAGGAGCACCTCGCCAGTGTCCGGTGCCGCGATGGCGAGCATCATCCGGGCCACCGTCGTCTTGCCCGATCCGGATTCACCGACCAGCCCGAGGGTGCGTCCCCGATGCAGGCCGATTGACACGTCGTCGACAGCGAGGGTGCTGCTGCCCCGGGTGGAGAACGATTTGCTCACCGAGCGGCCCTCGAGCACGAACTCCCGGTGCACCGCCGGCTCCGCCTCCGGGCGAGGGGGAACGAGGGGCCGATCGACGAGCGTGAGCGGGACACCCCGCGGCACCTCGGTCGGGACGGCGGCGACGAGGGCTCTGGTGGTCGGATGCCGGGGACTGGTGATGACCTGGGTCGTCGATCCCTCCTCGACCACCACGCCGTCGTCGAGAACGATGATCCTGTCGGCGAGGGCCGAGACGACCGCCAGATCGTGACTGATCAGCAGGATTCCCGTGCCGCGGTCGCGGGCTTCGGCGAGCAGCGCCAGCACCCGGGCCTGCACGCCGACATCGAGGGCCGTCGTCGGTTCGTCTGCGATGAGCAGCGGCGGATCGAGCGCGATCGCCGAGGCGATGAGGGCTCGCTGGCGCATTCCGCCGGACAGCTCACCGGACCGGCGGTCGATCGCGGTCGCAGGGTCGGGCATGCCGACGAGCTCCAGGAGTTCCAGCACCCGAGCACGGGCTGCCGCCGGTGGCATCCGCCGGTGCAGGCGCAGCGTGTCGCCGATCTCGCGGCCGATCGTGCGCAGAGGGTCGAGGGAGACCAGCGCATCCTGCAGGACGAGCCCGACCCCGACGCCCCGCATCCGGCGCCACTCGCGCTCACCCGCGCCGAGCATCCCCGCTCCGCCCACCTCGAGCCGGTCGGCGTGCACGCTCGCATCGGAACCGGCCAGTCCGAGCAGGGTCCTGGCCGTGACCGACTTCCCGGAGCCCGACTCGCCCACGATCGCGACGCACTGTCCGGCCTCGATGCGCAGGTCGAGGTCGTGCACGACGGGCCGGGACGCTGCGCCGGTGCCGAAGGACACCCGGAGAGAGCGGACGTCGAGCACGGGACCGGCCGGAGTGGTGCCGGTCATCGGGCGCCTCCTCTCCGGCTGGTGATGGCGCGTCCGAGCACGGTGGTGGCGATCGTGGTGAGCACGATCATGAGCCCGGGGAACACCGTCATCCACCAGGCAGTCGTGATGTACGTGCGTCCCGCCGACAGCATGGCCCCCCACTCCGCTGCCGGAGGCTGCGCACCGAGGCCGAGGTAGCTGAGGGCCGACGCCCAGACGATGGCCTGCCCGACCCCTAGCGTGGCGAGCACGGCGATGGGGGCAAGGGCGTTGGGCAGGATGTGCCGACGGATGATGCCGGCAGAGCTGTGGCCGAGCACCCTGGCGGCCTCGACGAAGCCCGACGAACGGATGCCCCGAAGCTCGCCCTGGATGATCCTGGCGTAGCCCGGTGCGGTCGACAGCCCGACGGCGATCGTGGCCGTCACGGGGCCCGGACCGTAGAGGACGATGACGAGCAGGGCGAGGAGCAGGCCGGGAAAGGCGAACAGCACCTCGTTCACGCGTCCGACCGCGAAGTCCAGTGCACGCCCGCCGAGGCCGCCGATGGCGCCGAGCACGAGCCCGAGGGAGAGCCCGATGGCCGTGGCTGTGATGCCGATGAGGAGGGACGTCGCCGTGCCCCAGATCACCCGACTGTAGATGTCGCGCCCTGATTCGTCGGTGCCGAACCAGTGTTGGGTCGATGGCGGCTGGAAGGCGTCGCGCGGGGCGATGGCGTCGGGGCCGTAGGGGGCGATCAGTCCGGGCCACACCACGGCGACGACCAGGAACGCGACGAACAGGCCGGCCAACACGGTTCCGACCCGGGGGAGCGGTCGGGTCGCCGCCTCGACGGTGACGGTGCTGCGCACCTCGAGGTCGCTCACGATCGCACCTCCCGTCGCAGCCGCGGATCCGCGATCCGGGAGAGAGCATCCGTCGCGAAGGTCATCACGACGTAGACGAGGGCGACCAGGAGCACGACGCCGAGCACCACGGGGACGTCGCGCAGTTCGACAGCGCGCAGCAGCGTGCGGCCGAGGCCGGGACGGGCGAAGATCGTCTCGACCACGACGGCCCCCGAGATGAGGTAGCCGACGGCCCACCCCGACAGGTTGATGCCCGGCAGTGCTGCATGGCGGAGCGCATGGCGCAGACGGATGCCGGTCGATGACTCGCCCCTGGCTCGCGCCGACAGGGCGAACGGCTGCTCGAGCGCGATGAGCAGATGCTCTCTCATGAGTTGGGCGAGGAAACCGGCGAGCGGAACGGCCAGTGTGACGACCGGCAGCACCAGGCCGGTCGGCGTTCCGGTCGAGACCGCCGGCAGCCACCCGAGCGCCGTGCTGAAGACGGCGATGAGCACCGTGGCGAGCCAGAACTGCGGCAGGGATGCCGCCGTGAGCTCGACTCCCTGGGCCACGGCGCGGCTGGCCCGGCCCGGCCCGGTCGACCAGAGAGCGAGGCCGATCGCGAACAGCCAGGCGACCAGGAGAGCCAGGAGCGCCAGGACCACCGTTCCCAGCAGCTGGCTTCCGATCAGCTCCGCGACCGGCATCCGGAGGGCGTAGGACTCCCCGAGATCCCCTGTGGCGAGCCGTCCGAGCATCGCGAAGTACTGCACGATGAGCGGCTGGTCGAGCCCGTAGTCCTGGCGCACCCTGTCGAGTGCCTCCTGCGACGCCTGGGAGCCCGGCCCGCCGAGAATGGCCTGGGCCGGATCTCCGGGAACGAGATGGATCGCGAAGAACGTCAGGGTCGCGACCGCCCACAGCACGAAGAGCGCGCCGGCGAGGCGCCCCAGCGTGCGGCGGACGGACATTCCCATCGACTACTCGGAGAGCCAGGCGTCGGCGAAGGTCGGTGTCGACACCGTCGGCATCGCCCGGGCACCCTTCACGCTCGTGCTCAGGAGGAAGTGATTCTGCTGGTCGTAGAGCGGCAGGGCGTAGAAGCCACCGAGGATGATCTTCTGCGCCTGCTCATAGAGCGATGCCCGCTCGTCGGGGTCGCTCGTGCTCGCGGCGGAGCGCAGGAGCTCGTCGAGCTCGGGGTCGTTCAGCTGGGCGAGGTTGGCGAAGTAGCCGCTCGGCGCCGGGGTGATGCCGGCCGAGTCGTAGAGCGTGCGCAGGACGTCGGGCCCGATCTTCGTGTACGGCGCACTCACGAGCTCATAGGAGTCGGAGAAGAGCGCCCCGTACCAGCCCGAGATGTCGAGCGGCGAGATGACGACCTCGAAGCCGGCCTCCTTGGCCGTGGCCTGGATCTGCTCGAACAGCGACTGCTCGGCCGGAATGGACTGGTTCGTGGAGACCGGGAAGCGCAGGGTCAGGCGCTCGCCGTCCTTCGTGCGATAGCCCTCGGCGTCTCGGGTGGTCCAGCCGGCCTCGTCGAGCAGGGTGTTCGCGGCGTCGAGGTCGGTGGTGAAGAGCTTCTCGTCGGAGTAGCCGAGGGGCTCGACGCTCGACAGAACCGAGTAGGACCGCTTCGCCGTTCCGAAGAAGAGCGAGTCGATGCCGTCGTTCACGTCGGCGGCGCGGATGAATGCCTCACGCACGCGCACGTCGTCGAACGGCGGCCGGGAGGAGTTGAGCTCGATGCGGTTGGATGCGCCGGGCCTCGGGGCGTCGATCTCCACCAGGGAGCCGTTCTTCGTCGCCTGGGCGATGGTGTCGGGCTGAGCATTGTCGATCACGTCGACCTCACCCGACTGCAGGGCCGCATAGCGCGAAGCCGAGTCGGGGATGAAGCGCCACTCGATGCCCTCGAGGTAGGGCGCGCCGGTGTGGGCGGCGTCAGCGGGGGCGGAGTCGTAGTCGTCGTTGCGCACCAGGGTGAGGTGGTCCTGCTGCACCCACTCCTCGACCACGAACGGGCCGGTTCCGATGGGGGCGAGGCAGTTCTCGTCCATGCCCCGCGCGATGCCAGCCGGCGACTCGATGGCCACCCAGGGCTGGGCGAGCGACTCGAGCAGCGCGCTGTCCGGGGCACTGAGGTGGAAGCGGGCGGTGCTGTCGTCGACGACCTCGACCGAATCGACCTTGCCGAGGGCGAGGTATCCCGTCGATGACTGCGTGTCCGGGTCCTTCAGGTGCTCGACATTGACCTTGACCGCTTCGGCGTTCAGCGGGGTGCCATCGGTGAACGTGACGTCGTCGCGCAGCGTGAAGTCCCAGGTGAGCCCGTCGTCGGATGCCGTCCACTCCGTCGCGAGCCACGGGATGATGGTGCCGTCCTCGTCGAGCGAGACCAGCGACTCGAGGAACTGGCCGGCCACGAGAGCTTGCGGGTAGTTGCCGCCGACGTGAGGATCGAGGCAGTCCGGCTCGGCATCGCCGCTCGCATACACGAGGGTGCCGCCCGGCGTCGGGGTGGAGGCGGCCTCAGGGGCAGCCGAGGTGCATCCGGCGAGCAGGAGCGTGGCTCCACCGGCGGCGGCCAACAGGGAGAGAAGACGCCGGTTCGTCCGAACCGGGGCTGAAGCGCTGGGCATCGAGATCCTTGCACGTGGGGGAAGGGTGAAGCCCTCCGGCTCGCAGGCGGGAGGGCATGATTCATCCTGACAGCACTCCGAGCGACATCCGGCTTCATTGAGCTATTTGGACTAACTCAATACACTCAACTCGTGCTCCTTCGTGTCGATCCGTCCAGCCCGCGGCCCCTGTTCGAGCAGCTCGCGTCGGGAATCCGCGGCTCCATCGTCGATGGCCGGCTCGTCGACGGCGAGCGCCTGCCGTCTGCTCGTGCGCTCGCCGAACAGCTCGACATCAATGTGCAGACCGTGCTGCACGGCTACCGAGTGCTGCGCGACGAGGGTCTCGTCGAGTTGCACCGGGGCAGGGGAGCCGTCGTCACGGTGCGCGTCGGCGGGCACATGGCGCTGGCCGGCCTCATCCACGATCTGGTCGCCGAAGCCCGGGAGCACAGGGTGGCGCCTGCGGCACTGCACGCGCTCATCGACGAGGCGTATCGCTGAGTCGCCGTACGAGGCGGTCGAGCACGGTGTTCGCGTAGACTGGGTGCAACGACATCGATCCGGCCATCACCGGGGAGTCTTCGGAAGAACGGCGTGAGCCCAGTAGAGCCGAACGGGTCTGGCCCGTCACAGCCAATGAACAAGCGGTGCAGTGGATCCGGGCAGGTTCCGGAGAATCTGCACAAGCGGGGTGGTACCGCGGTGGAGCTCGACGGGCTCGCCGTCCTCGTGGAGAAGTCACTCTCGCATCCAGGAGCCACGCGTTGTACCCCAAGGGTCAGGATCCCCAGCACGCATCCGACGGCGTCGTGCCGTCGCCGAACTTCCCCTCCATCGAGCGGGAGGTGCTCGAGTTCTGGAAGAACGACGGGACCTTCCAGGCCTCCATCGACAATCGCGACGGCGCCGAGGAGTGGGTGTTCTACGACGGCCCTCCGTTCGCCAACGGCCTCCCGCACTACGGACACCTGCTGACCGGCTACGCGAAGGACGTCTTCCCGCGGTTCCAGACCATGCGCGGCAAGCAGGTGCATCGACGCTTCGGCTGGGACACGCACGGTCTTCCCGCGGAGCTCGAGGCTGAGCGGCAGCTGGGCATCACCGACAAGAGCCAGATCGAGGAGATGGGCATCGCCGCGTTCAATCGCGCTGCCCAGGACTCCGTGCTGCGCTACACGAAGGAGTGGCAGGGCTATGTCACCCGCCAGGCCCGGTGGGTGGACTTCGAGAACGACTACAAGACCCTCGACGTGACCTTCATGGAGAGCGTCATCTGGGCGTTCAAGCGCCTGCACGACAAGGGCCTCGCCTATGAGGGCTACCGCGTGCTGCCCTACTGCTGGCGCGACCAGACTCCGCTGTCGAACCACGAGCTGCGCATGGACGACGACGTCTACAAGGATCGCCAGGACCAGACCGTCACGGTGACCTTCCCGCTGACCGGCGCCAAGGCGGAGTCGCTCGGACTCACTGCCGTGCGTGCTCTCGCGTGGACGACGACTCCGTGGACGCTGCCGACCAACGCGGCGCTCGCCGTGGGCCCGGCCATCACCTACGCGGTGGTTCCCGCCGGACCGAATGGAACACCGGATGCCACAGTGCTCCGTGAGCGTTCCGGTGGCAATGACGGCACCGAGGTGCTCGGCGCCGAGTACCTCATCGCCATCGATCTCGTCGGCAACTACGCCAAGGACCTCGGCTACGAGTCGGCCGCCGACGCGCTGGCAGCGGTCTCCCGCACCGTGCTCGGGAGCGAGCTCGAGGGCGTGACGTACGACCGGCTGTTCGACTACTACGCAGACGTCGACGCGTGGGGCATGCAGAACGGCTGGCGCATCCTCGTCGCCGACTACGTCACCACAGACGACGGAACCGGCATCGTGCACCTCGCGCCGGCCTACGGCGAGGAGGACCAGAAGGTCTCGGAGGCCAACGGCATCCCCGTCATCATCTCGCTCGACGACGGCGGCAAGTTCCTCTCCGACGTGACGGATGTCGCCGGCCAGCTCTGGAGCGACGCCAACAAGCCGCTCACGCAGCTGCTCAAGGCGGAAGGTCGGCTGCTCCGACAGGCGAGCTACGTGCACTCGTACCCGCACTGCTGGCGCTGCCGGAACCCGCTCATCTACAAGGCCGTCTCGAGCTGGTTCGTGCGCGTCACCGACTTCCGCGACCGCATGGTCGACCTGAACCAGGACATCACCTGGGTGCCCGAGAACGTCAAGGACGGCCAGTTCGGCAAGTGGATCGGCAATGCCAGGGACTGGTCGATCAGCCGCAACCGCTACTTCGGCTCGCCGATCCCCGTGTGGAAGAGCGATGACCCCGAGTACCCGCGCACCGATGTGTACGGTTCGCTCGAGGAGCTCGAGCGGGACTTCGGAACGCAGCCGCGGAACGCCGCGGGCGAGCCGGACCTGCACCGTCCGTACATCGACGAGCTGACTCGCCCGAACCCCGACGACCCCACCGGCAGGTCGACGATGCGCCGCATCCCCGACGTGCTGGACGTGTGGTTCGACTCCGGCTCGATGCCGTTCGCGCAGGTGCACTACCCGTTCGAGAACCAGGAGTGGTTCGACAGCCACAACCCGGCGGACTTCATCGTGGAGTACATCGGCCAGACGCGTGGCTGGTTCTACATGCTGCACGTGCTCTCGACCGCTCTGTTCGATCGCCCGGCGTTCACCAACGTCGTCAGCCATGGCATCGTGCTCGGCAGTGACGGCCAGAAGATGAGCAAGTCGCTGCGCAACTACCCCGACGTCTCCGAGGTCTTCGACCGTGACGGCTCCGACGCCATGCGCTGGTTCCTCATGTCGAGTTCGGTGCTGCGCGGCGGAAACCTCGTCGTCACCGAGGAGGGCATCCGCGAGGGTGTGCGCCAGGTGATGCTCCCGCTGTGGAGCACCTGGTACTTCTTCTCGCTGTACGCGAACGCTTCACGGGCCTCCGGCTCGCTCAGTGGAACCGCGTCCTCGGAGGGCGGCTACGAGGCGCAGCGTCGCACGGACTCGACCGACGTGCTCGACAGATACCTCCTCGCGAAGCTCCGCAACCTCGTGAGTGCCGTCACCGTCGACTTCGAGCAGCTCGACTCGACTCTCGCGGCAGCCAAGCTCCGCGACTTCGCCGACGTGCTCACCAACTGGTACGTGCGTCGGTCGCGTGACAGGTTCTGGGCCGGAGTCGGGGAGGACGGCTCGGGTGCCGAGGCGTTCGACACCCTCTTCACGGTGCTCGAGACGTACACCCGACTCACCGCTCCATTGCTGCCGCTCGTCTCGGAGCGCATCTGGCAGGGCCTCACCGGCGGTCGCAGCGTGCACCTGGCCGACTGGCCCGATGCGTCGGAGTTCCCGGCAGACGAGGCCCTCGTCGCCGTGATGGACCAGGTGCGCGCCATCAGCTCCACCGCGCTGTCGCTGCGCAAGCAGTCCGGTCTCCGCGTGCGCCTGCCCCTGGCGAAGCTCACCGTGGTGTCGGCATCCGCCACAGCCCTGGCACCGTTCGAGGCCATCCTGCGCGACGAGCTGAACGTGAAGTCCGTCGACGTGGTCGAGCTCGCCGAATCGAGCGCCGCCGACTACGGAGTCTCGAGCCGTCTCACCGTCAACGCGCGCGCCGCGGGTCCCCGCCTCGGCAAGGAAGTGCAGAAGGCCATCCAAGGTGCCCGCACCGGCGATTGGTCTGAGACCGACGGCATCGTCACGGCCGGCGGCATCGTGCTCGTCGAAGGCGAGTACGAGCTCGTGCTCGAGGCGACGTCCGAGGCCGGTTCCGGCGTGGCGCTCGCCCTGCTTCCCGGCGGCGGCTTCGTGCTGCTCGACACCGTGATCACCCACGAGCTCGAGGCCGAGGGCCTGGCTCGCGACGTGATCCGAGCCGTGCAGGACGCCCGCAAGGCAGCAGGTCTCGAGGTCAGCGACCGCATCCGGTTGCGTCTCACCCTCAATGAGACCGCTGCGACAGCTGCACGGGTGCACGCCGAGCTCATCGGATCAGAGACCCTGGCCGTCGATCTCGACATCGCCGCCTTCGGCGGCGCCGAGCTGCCAGCCGAGGCTCTCTCGGTGGGTCGCGACTCCACCCTCACCATCGCTCTGGAGAAGGCATGAACGACGAAGACATCTGGCGCCAGCCCGCCGACGCCGTCTATGAGGGTCTGCTCGCCCGCATCGGCGAGTCGAATCCCCAGCCCCGACTGACGGCCACCCGTCGCGCCGTCGAACTGCTGGGCGACCCCCAGCGCGCCTACCCGGTGATCCACATCACCGGCACGAACGGCAAGACCAGCACCAGTCGCATCATCGACAGCATCCTGCGGGCCTACGGATTGAAGACCGGCCTTCTCACCAGCCCGCACCTCACCCGGTTCACCGAGCGGATCCTCATCGACGGCGAGCCGATCACCGATGAGGCGCTGGTGCGCAACTGGGAGGACATCGAGCCGTACATCGCGATGACCGACGCCGAACTCGAGGCAGCGGGTGAGGCTCCGCTCAGCTTCTTCGAGGTGCTGACCGTGCTCGCGTTCGCCTGCTTCGCGGACGCGCCCGTCGACGTCGTGGTGCTCGAGGTCGGCATGGGCGGCGAGTGGGACTCCACGAACGTCGCCGATGGACAGGTCGCCGTGTTCACGCCGATCGCGCTCGACCACGTCGGCCGTCTCGGCGACACCGTCGCCGCCATCGCCCGCACGAAGTCGGGCATCATCAAGCCGGCTGCGAGCGTCGTCTCCGCGGCGCAAGCGCCTGAGGCCCTGGCCGAACTCGAGCGTGCCGTCGAACTCACCGAGTCGACGTTCGCCGTCGAGGGGACGCAGTTCGCCATCACCGAGAACCGGGTCGCCGTCGGCGGCCAGCTGATCAGCGTCCGCGGGGCGGCGGGCAGCTACGACGAGATGTTCCTGCCGCTCTACGGAGCGCACCAGGCGCAGAACGCAGCCGTGGCCATCGCCGCCGTCGAGGCGTTCATCGGCGGGGGAGCGCAGCCCCTCACGACGGCACTCGTCGAAGAGGGCCTCGCCACGGCGACCTCGCCCGGCCGCCTGCAGCTCGTCGGCATCGAGCCGAGCGTGATCGTCGACGGAGCCCACAACCCGCACGGTGCTGCTGCGCTCGTCTCCTCGCTCGAGTCGTTCTTCGACTTCGACGAGGTCGTGGCCGTGGTCGGCATCCTCTCCGACAAGGACGCCCGCGGGATCGTCGATGCCCTGAGCCCCGCTGTGCACCACTTCAACGTGACGGCGTCTGGGTCGGAGCGGGCCATCCCGGCCTCCGACCTCGCCGCCGACATGGCAGCCTGGGCCGGGCAGGAGAAGGTCTTCCCGTTCGACTCCGTCGCCGACGCCCTCGACGAGGCGCGCCAGTGGGCCGGCGCCGCGCCGCGCCGCGCCGTGATCGTCACGGGATCGATCACCCTCGTCGCCGAGGCCATGGAGTACGCGGCCGATCGAGACTGGATGGGTTCGTGACTGACGCGACGCCGGGGCTTCCCGACCCTGAGGACGCTCCGGATGCTGCGCCGCCGCGGCGCTCCGCAGCACCGCGCTCGATCAAGCGCAGCCTGGCGTCGATCGTGCTCGGCTTCGAGCTCATCGTCGTGTTCCTCGCCGCGCTCGTGAACTACGGACTCCCGACGGCCGGCCTGGTGAGCATCGGGCCCGTCGCCGCGCTCGTGAGCGGCGGCGTCGTCTGCCTGCTCATCATCATCACGCTCGGCCTGCTGCGGTATCCGTTCGCCTATGTCCTCGGATGGATCGTGCAGGCACTCATCCTTCTCGCAGGCTTCCTCAACCCCGGCATGTTCTTCGTAGGAGCCATCTTCGCCGCCATGTGGACCTACGCCATGATCAGCGGCGGACGTATCGACCGAAACAACAAGGAGTACGCATGACCACGATCGAAGAGACCCTCGTCCTCGTCAAGCCCGACGGCGTCGCCCGCGGCCTGACCGGGGAGATCCTGCGTCGCATCGAGGCTAAGGGCTACTCGCTCGTCGACCTCCGCCTCGTCGAGGCCGACCGCGACCTTCTCGCGCAGCACTACGCCGAGCACGAGGGCAAGCCGTTCTACGAGCCGCTTCTCGAGTTCATGGAGTCGGGGCCGAGCGTCGCGATCCGCGTCGCGGGCAACCGGGTCATCGAGGGATTCCGATCGCTCGCCGGGACGACCGACCCCACGACGGCTGCTCCGGGCACGATCCGCGGCGACCTGGGCCGCGACTGGGGCCTCAAGGTGCAGCAGAACCTCGTTCACGGCTCCGACTCGCCCGAGTCGGCTGCCCGTGAGCTCGCGCTCTGGTTCGCCTGAGTTCTCTCCGTTGATCGAGTAGCGCCCGACCGCGCTCCGCTGATCGAGTAGCGCCCGAGCGCGCTCCGCTGATCGAGTAGCGACCGAGCGCAGCGAGGACGCGTATCGAGATCACGTTCAGCCCCGGCGCTGACTCGGGTTGCGCGCGGAGGTGGTCTCGATACGGCGGCTCGCTTCGCTCGCGGCCTACTCAACCGGCGGGGGTGTGGTCTCGCGGATCGGCACGCTCCGCTGATCGAGTAGCGACCGAGCGCTTTCCGCTGATCGAGTAGCGACCGAGCGCAGCGAGGACGCGTATCGAGATCACGTTCAGTCCCGGCGCCGACTCGGGTTTGGCGCAGGGGTGGTCTCGATACGGCGGCTCGCTTCGCTCGCGGCCTACTTGACCGGCGGGGGTGTGGTCTCGCGGATCGGCACGCCCCGCTGATCGAGTAGCGACCGAGCGCGCTCCGCTGATCGAGTAGCGACCGAGCGCAGCGAGGACGCGTATCGAGATCATGTTCAGCCCCGGCGCCGACTCGGGTTGCGCGCAGGTGTGGTCTCGATACGGCGGCTCGCTTCGCTCGCGGCCTACTCGACCGGCGGGAGGTGATCGCGGCCTACTCGACCGGCGGGCGGTGCGGTCAGAACAGGTAGCCGAGCACGTCGAGGCGCAGTTGCGCGATGACCGCCACGATCAGGTAGCAGACCAAGGTGATCAGCGGAATCCAGCCGAACGCGGCTGACGCGAATCGCTGGAAGGGCTCGTTCGTGGGGATGCGACCCGTGCGCAGGTTGTCGAACGTCACGACCCAGAAGAGCGGGATGACGACCGCCCAGGTGAGCATGCACCACGGGCAGAGCGTCGCGAGGATGTGGATGCTCTGGTACATCAACCAGATCACGAACGCCAGGGCGCCGACGACTCCGACGTTCAGGCCGATCCAGAACCAGGCGGCGAACCGCGCTCGAGCCAGGATCGCCACGCCGATGGTGATCACAACGGGCCAGCAGATGAGGCCGATCACGGGGTTCGGGAAGCCCAGCACGGCGCCCTGCGACGAGGCGAGGTTCACCGAGCACTGCACGATGAGGCTGAAGTCGCAGGAGGCCCCGGTGCCCGGGAACTCGAGGGCGTGGAACTTCTCCAGAGTGAGTTCGAACGCGGCCAACAGGCCGAACGCACCAAGCACCGCCAACACGATTCCGACCGCATAGGCGGGCCTGGACACGGTGCCGGCTGGAGTGGTCTCGCTCATGATTGGCGATTATGGCATGGCTGATCACCGCCGATCTGTGAAGCCGTGCGATAATCGGATGTGTCGACTGAGCCGCGCTCAGCCCGACGCCAGAGAAGGCTTGATGGGTGCAGTGCACCCGAACATTCGGTCCCAGACCGAGAGAAGTGGCAGCCAGAGCCAGTGTGCCGGCTGCAGACGACAGAGGATTAGCGAGATTCCGCACCGGCGGAGACTCGCGTGAGAGAGTACCCGGAACGCGGATGGCGCGGCCAGTCGCACCGGTCGAGGAGTGCCCCAGCAATGGTGGAGAACAACGAGAACACTGACCCGACGAAGAATGTCGGGGAGACCGGTGGACGCAAGCGCACGCGCATCTTCGGGGCTCGCAAGAGCCAGAAGAAGGCCGAGCAGGCTCCCGTCGAGGGCAAGGCCGAGGTGACGGATGCCGCCCCAACCGCGGCCCCCGTCGCCGAGACGCCTGCCGCGCCGGAGCCGACGGCCGAGACGGCAGGTCGACCCGCCGATCAGCCGACGGCAGAGGCGCCGGTCGCCGAGGAGACGGCGCCGGTCGCCGATGCTGCACCGGAAGACGAGGTGCAGGAAGAGGCCGGCGTCGAGGCCCAGCCGGAGCCTGCGGCATCCGTCGCCCCGACGCTCTTCCCCGCAGCGCTGACGACGACGTCGCTCATCTTCCACGCCCCCGAGATCGCCGCTCTGCCGCCGCGACCGAACCGCGGCGGACGCCCCGACCGTTCCGACCGCGACGATCGCGACCAGGACGACGACTTCGAGGAGTCGGAGTCGACAGTGCGTCGCCGCGCCCGTCGCCGCAGTGGCGACGAGAGCCGCGGCGGGTCGGACGACCCCACGAACACCGTGGTGAAGGTGCGCACCCCGCGCCAGCCCGAACTCATCACCGAGCCGCAGCGCATCAAGGGCTCGACCCGCCTCGAGGCCAAGAAGCAGCGCCGCCGCGACGGCCGTGACGCCGGCCGCCGCCGCGCCGTCATCACCGAAGCCGAATTCCTCGCCCGCCGCGAGTCCGTCGACCGCACCATGGTCGTGCGCTCCAAGAGCGCCCGCATCCAGATCGGCGTGCTCGAGGACGGCGTGCTGGTCGAGCACTACGTCGCCCGCAACCAGGACGCATCCCTGATCGGCAACGTCTACCTCGGCCGCGTGCAGAACGTGCTGCCGAGCATGGAAGCCGCCTTCGTCGACATCGGACGTGGCCGCAACGCCGTGCTGTACTCCGGCGAGGTCGACTGGGAGGCAGCCGCCGCTGAGAACCCCGGTGGCAACCAGCCCCGACGCATCGAGCTCGCGCTCAAGCCCGGCGACAAGGTGCTCGTGCAGGTCACGAAGGACCCGGTCGGCCACAAGGGTGCCCGACTGACCAGCCAGATCTCGCTGCCCGGCCGCTACCTCGTCTACGTGCCGAACGGTTCGATGAACGGCATCAGCCGCAAGCTTCCCGACACCGAGCGCGCACGTCTGAAGAAGATCCTCAAGGAGGTCCTCCCCGACAACCAGGGCGTCATCGTGCGCACTGCTGCCGAGGGTGCGACCGAGGAGCAGCTCACGCTCGACGTCAACCGACTCATCGAGCAGTGGGCGTCGATCTCCAAGCAGCTCGAGACCGTGCAGGCTCCCGCTCTGCTGCACTCCGAGCCCGACCTGCTCATCAAGATCGTGCGCGACGTCTTCAACGAGGACTTCCAGAAGATGGTCATCGCCGGCGACGAGGCCCAGGAGACCATCGAGGCCTACCTGCGCGCCGTCGCGCCCGACCTGGTCGAGCGCGTCGAGACCTACACCGGTGAGAAGGACGCCTTCGACGAGTTCCGCATCTCGGAGCAGATCGAGAAGGCCCTCGACCGCAAGGTCTGGCTGCCGTCCGGCGGATCGCTCGTGATCGACCGCACCGAGGCCATGACCGTCGTCGACGTCAACACCGGCAAGTTCGTCGGCTCGGGCGGAAACCTCGAGGAGACCGTCACCAAGAACAACCTCGAGGCAGCCGAGGAGATCGTGCGCCAGCTGCGCCTGCGCGACATCGGCGGCATCATCGTCGTCGACTTCATCGACATGGTGCTCGAGTCGAACCGCGACCTCGTGCTGCGCCGTCTCGTCGAGTGCCTGAGCCGCGACCGCACCAAGCACCAGGTGGCCGAGGTCACCTCGCTCGGTCTGGTGCAGATGACCCGCAAGAAGCTGGGACTCGGCCTGCTCGAGTCGTTCAGCGAAAACTGCGAGGTCTGCGCCGGCCGCGGCATCATCGTGCACCACGACCCCGTCGTGCGGCACCGCCAGCAGCAGCAGACGCCGCAGCCCGCGATCGCGGGTTCCGGCAACCGTCGTCGCGGGGGCGGCCAGTCCGCGCCCAGCTCCCAGTCGGCTGCCCCGACGGATGCGGCCAAGACCGGCAACGGCACGCACGGCATCACCGAGGACGCCAAGCACGCCCTCGCCATGATCGCCGCCTCCACCCTGCACCCGCACGAGAAGGAGGCTGCAGCAGCGGCCGTCGTCTCGGAGCCCGTCGAGTCGTCGGAGAAGCCGGCTGCCGAAGCGGCGTCGACCGACGCGGGCGACCGCAAGTCCTCGCGTCGCGGCCGTCGCGGACGCCACGGCAAGGGTGAGCAGTCCACCGGCGAGCAGTCGGCCGCCGAGCAGAGGAACCCGGAGCGGACGAACCCGGAGCGGACGAACACCGCGCAGTCGGACTCCGAGCCGACTGAGGCAGCACGGTCCGACGTCGAGGCGACGCCGCGGGAGTCCTCCGACGCGCCCCGGTCCGATCGGTCCGATCGTGCGGCTCGCTCCACGGATGCGGGCGTCGAGGCCGACCGGCCTGCCGCCCAGTCATCCGCCGCTGGCGTGACGGCGACCGTCCTGGCGGCATCCGAAGCTGGGAATCGTCCGGCAGAAAAGCGACAGGGCTCACGTCGAGCGCGTCAGGAGAAGCCGGTCACAGCCGAAGCTCCGGTGGCGATCCTCGACATCCCCGTCGTGGCCAAGGTCGTTCGGGAACCCAAGCGCGCCAACCCCGTCGAGACCGAGCACCTGCTCGATTCCGTGCTCGACTCGCTGCCTCAGCCGAAGCAGGCGGGTCAGGGACGAGCGCGCAGTCGGCGAGTCTCCACGGCAGGCCTCTCGACCACCCCGGTCGAGCCCATCGTCACCACCGGCGCGGGCGAGTAGACCCCTACAAGCCCCGCCGTTCGCGGGCAGTCACCCGGAGTCCGCTCGCGCGGAGCCGGGTGACCAGCTCGCGATTCGACACGAAGACCGCCCCGGCGGCCACGAGAGCCTCATGGCGCTCGAGTGGCACGTCGTAGTGGTCCCGGTCGAAGCCACGCCTGGGGATGCCGTTCGCGGCAGCGAAGGCGTGGAGCTCATCGAGTGAGGTGTCGCTCACGAGATGGGCCCAGATCGTGTCGTGGGCCGGCCACATCGGCTGGTCGATGAGCACGGTCATGTACGTGATCATAAGGCGGACCGCCGGGCGACGCGCCGGGTGGCTCTGTTTGACCGAGGTAGATCCTTCGGCTAAACTCGACCGTTGGTGTGTGTTGGATTCTTAGTCCCACCGTCACCACGGTTTTCTGGTTGGCCAGGTCGGCTCGGATCGGTCAACCCAGCGGAATTTTCCCGTGAAACGAATCGGGGCTTCTCGGAGCCCCCCAGAGAATAGGTACGTAAAGTGGTTTACGCAGTTGTGCGCGCCGGTGGCCGCCAGGAAAAGGTCGAGGTCGGGACCATCGTCACGATGGACCGCATCAAGGCTGACAAGAACGGCAACGTCGAGCTCGCTCCGGTGCTGCTTGTCGATGGCGACTCGATCACCTCGGACGCCAAGTCGCTCGAGAAGGTGACCGTCACGGCCGAGGTCCTCAACGACCTCCGCGGTCCGAAGATCGTCATCCAGAAGTTCAAGAACAAGACCGGATACAAGAAGCGTCAGGGCCACCGTCAGGAGCTCACGCGCGTCAAGATCACCGGCATCAAGTAAGCCCTGAGGAGACTGACAGATGGCACACAAAAAGGGCGCAAGCTCCACCCGCAACGGTCGTGACTCGAACGCACAGCGCCTCGGCGTGAAGCGCTTCGGCGGCCAGGTCGTCGGCGCAGGCGAGATCATCGTCCGCCAGCGCGGCACCCACTTCCACCCCGGCGCCAACGTCGGCCGTGGCGGAGACGACACTCTGTTCGCTCTCTCGGCCGGTTCGGTCGAGTTCGGCAACAAGGGCGGCCGCAAGGTCGTCAACATCGTGGCGGCCGCCGAGTAGGCACCGCACGATTCGATGGACGCGAGGGCGGGCTTCGGCTCGCCCTTCCGTCTTTCCAGCGCTCGTCCGGTCGGACGCCGCGCACCCGATGTTCAGGAGAACCCAGCATGACCACCTTCGTCGACAACGTCACGCTCCACCTGCGTGCCGGTCATGGGGGCAACGGATGCGTCTCCGTCCGTCGTGAGAAGTTCAAGCCGCTCGCCGGTCCCGATGGCGGCAACGGCGGCCACGGTGGCGACATCATCCTCGTCGCCGACCCGCAGACGACAACCCTGCTCGGATATCACCGTGCGCCCCACAGGTCCAGCGCCAATGGCGGCCCGGGCATGGGCGACCACCGCGCCGGCGCCAACGGGGGAGACCTCGAGCTGCCCGTGCCGCTCGGCACAGTCGTCAAGGACCGCGAGGGCAACGAACTCGCCGACATGAGCGAGCCGGGCATGCGCTTCATCGCCGCCCCGGGCGGCCAGGGCGGGCTCGGCAACGCCGCACTCGCCACCACGAAGCGCAAGGCCCCGGGGTTCGCGCTCCTCGGCATCCCCGGCTACGAGGGTGATGTCGTCCTCGAGCTGAAGACCGTCGCCGACGTCGCTCTCGTCGGGTACCCGTCGGCTGGCAAGTCCAGCCTGGTCGCCGCCCTCTCGGCAGCGCGCCCGAAGATCGCCGACTACCCGTTCACGACTCTGCACCCCAACCTCGGCGTCGTGCAGGCCGGAGACGTGCGGTACACGATCGCCGACGTTCCCGGCCTCATCGAGGGCGCCAGCGAGGGCAAGGGTCTCGGGCTCGAGTTCCTGCGCCACGTGGAGCGCTGCACGGCTCTGCTGCACGTCCTGGACTGCGCGACCCTCGACCCGGGCCGTGACCCGATCAGCGACCTCGACATCATCCTCACCGAGCTCGCCGCCTACCCGGTACCCGAAGGCCAGAAGCCGCTCCTCGAACGCCCCCAGCTCATCGCGCTGAACAAGATCGATGTGCCGGAGGGCCGAGAGCTGGCCGACTTCGTCACCGCCGACCTCGAGGAGCGCGGCTACAGGGTCTTCGAGATCTCCACGGTGAGCCACGAGGGCCTGCGCCAGCTGAGCTTCGCCCTGGCGGAACTCGTCGAGCAGGGTCGCGCCGAGATCGCGGCCGAACCGGCACGCGAGCGCATCGTGCTGCGGCCGAGCGCTGTCAACGAGCAGGACTACACCGTCAAGGTGGAGGGCGGCTCCTACGGCGACATCTACCGCATCCTGGGCGTGAAGCCGGAGCGCTGGGTCGCCCAGACCGACTTCGCCAATGACGAGGCTGTGGGATTCCTCGCCGACCGCCTCGCCAAGCTGGGGGTCGAAGAACGCCTGTTCAAGGCGGGCGCCATCGCCGGTTCCACCGTCGTCATCGGCAAGGGAGAGGGCATCATCTTCGACTGGGAGCCCACTCTCACGTCGACGGCCGAGCTCATCACGGCTCCCCGTGGAACCGACTCCCGTCTCGACGGAGATCGTCGCCGCACCAGCGACGAGCGCCGGAGCACCTACTTCGAGCGGATGGACGCCAAGGCCGAGGCCCGTGCCGAACTCGAGCGCGAGCGCGAGGCCGGTCTCTGGAAGGACAGCGACCACACCGACGGAACCGCGATGGAGACCGAGGAACGGTGAGGATCACCGAGCGGGCGGACGTCCAGCGCGCGCGGCGCGTGATCGTGAAGGTCGGCTCGTCGTCGATCAGCGGCGACAACGCTGGACAGATCCCGCCGCTCGTCGACGCCCTCGCGGCGGCCCACGGGCGCGGGGTGGAGATCGTCCTGGTCTCCTCCGGCGCCATCGCCACCGGCATGCCCTACCTCCGGCTCCAGGAACGACCGACCGACCTCGCCACACAGCAGGCGGCGGCATCCGTCGGTCAGAACCTGCTCATCTTCCGCTACCAGGACAGCCTCGACCGCTACGACATCGTCGCCGGCCAGGTGCTGCTCACGGCAGGCGACCTCGAGGATGCGACGCACCGGTCGAACGCCCAGCGTGCCATGGCGAGGCTCCTCGACCTGCGCATCCTGCCGATCGTGAACGAGAACGACACCGTCGCCACCCACGAGATCCGCTTCGGCGACAACGATCGCCTCGCAGCCCTGGTGGCGCAGTTGCTCGACGCCGATCTCCTCGTGCTGCTCAGTGACGTCGATTCGCTGTACACGAAGCCGCCGCAGGAGCCCGGAGCCGAGCGCATCGCCACCGTCGCCTACGGCGATGAGCTCGACGGCGTCGTCTTCGGGTCGACGACGGTGAACAGCGTGGGCACCGGGGGAGCCTCGACCAAGGCCTCCGCGGCCAGGCTCGCCGCAGAATCCGGAACCGCCGTGCTCGTCACGTCGACCGCCCTGGTTCACGAGGCACTCACCGGGGCCGACGTCGGCACCTGGTTCTCGCCCGCGGCGTAACGTTTCGGCGGCTGCCCTAGGCTTGATCCATGCCTGAAACGGATGCCGCCCTCCCCGGATTCGAGGCGCGCCTCGACGACGCACGCACGGCGTCGTTCGCCCTCGCCGTCGCGACGACGGCGCAACGGAACGACGCACTGCACGCCGTCGCAGCCCACCTCCGCGGGGCCGCTCACGATGTCATCGCCGCCAACGCGCGCGACCTCGACGCCGGACGCGAGAACGGGCTCTCCGATGGGCTGCTCGACAGGCTCGCCCTGGACGGCAGGCGCGTCGAAGCGTTGGCCGCAGCCGTGGAGCAGATCGCCTCGCTCACCGATCCGGTCGGAGAGGTCGTGCGCGGCAGCACCCTGCCCAACGGTGTTCGCATCTCCCAGGTCCGCGTGCCGTTCGGCGTCGTCGGGGTCATCTACGAGGCGCGACCGAACGTGACCGTCGACATCGCGGCTCTGGCGCTCAAGAGCGGCAACGCCGTGGTGCTTCGTGGCGGATCGGCCGCAGAGAACAGCAACCGGGCGCTCGTCGGCCTCATCCAGGACTCCCTCGAGTCCGTCGGCCTGCCGCGCACGGCC
The DNA here is from genome assembly GCF_001425325.1 of Leifsonia sp. Root1293. NCBI lineage: Bacteria > Bacillati > Actinomycetota > Actinomycetes > Micrococcales > Microbacteriaceae > Leifsonia > Leifsonia sp. Root1293. Next base: position 755,321 of record NZ_LMEH01000001.1, read on the forward strand.
GTGCAGACCGTCGACGACTTCGGTCGTGCCGGCGCCACGGCGCTCATGCAGGCCCGCGGATACGTCGATGTGCTCATCCCTCGCGGCAGCGCGGACCTCATCAACACCGTCGTCGCCGAGTCGAAGGTGCCCGTCATCGAGACCGGTGCCGGCGTCGTGCACATCTTCCTCGACGAGAGCGCGACGCAGGACTGGGCGGTGGAGATCGTGCACAACGCCAAGACCCAGCGCCCCAGCGTCTGCAACACCGTCGAGACGGTGCTCGTGCACGCCGACGCCGCCGAACGCCTGCTGCCGTCGGTGCTCGGCCGCCTGACGGCATCCGGTGTCACAGTGCATGCCGACGAGCGGACGCGAGCCATCTGGCCAGACGCCACTCCGGCGACGGCCGAGGACTGGGGCACCGAGTACATGAGCCTCGACGTCACCGTCGGCGTCGTCGACTCGCTCGACGATGCCATCAGCCACATCCGCCGGTACTCCACGAAGCACACGGAGTCGATCATCACCAACGACCTCGGCAACGCCGAGCGCTTCCTCAACGAGGTCGACTCGGCCGCGGTCATGGTCAACGCGTCGACGCGATTCACCGACGGCGGAGAGTTCGGATTCGGCGCCGAAGTCGGCATCTCGACGCAGAAACTGCACGCTCGCGGGCCGATGGGACTGACCGAGCTGACGAGCACGAAGTGGATCGTGCGTGGCGATGGACAGGTGCGCAGCTAGCCGTACTAAGCTCTCGGACGGGGCGAAAAAGGCCGATTCGTCCGCAAAAGGAGAAACACATGACGTTCCTGACCACAATCCTGACCGAGACCGAAGCCGCGTCGACCGGCTTCCCGACGATCATCTTCGGCGTCATCGCGCTCGTGATCTTCGCCGCCCTCGGCTTCGTGGTGTGGAGCTTCCGCGACGTGGCCAACCGTCACGCGGTGAAGGCCGATGCATACGCTGCGGCGCATGGTGGCGGCCACGATACTCACGGCGGCGGACACTGACCGGAATCGGCTGAAGCCGACTCATGGACGAGTCTTCGCGTCGGCGCCGAGTGGGCGTCATGGGTGGAACGTTCGACCCGATCCACCACGGTCACCTGGTGGCGGCCAGCGAGGTGGCGCAGTCCTTCGACCTCGATGAGGTCGTCTTCGTCCCGACGGGCCAGCCGTGGCAGAAGTCCGCGGTGTCGACGGGGGAGCACCGCTACCTGATGACGGTGATCGCAACAGCGTCCAACCCCCGCTTCACGGTGAGCCGGGTCGACATCGATCGCACGGGCCCGACCTACACGATCGACACCCTGCGCGACATCCGGGCGGCCCGCCCGGACGTCGAGTTGTTCTTCATCACGGGGGCAGACGCCATCGCGCAGATCCTCACCTGGAAGAACGTGCACGAGCTCTGGGAGCTCGCCCATTTCGTCGCTGTGAGTCGCCCGGGACACGACCTGAGCATTTCTGGATTGCCACAGGCGGACGTAAGCTTGTTGGAGGTTCCCGCACTTGCGATCTCATCGACCGCCTGCAGGGAACGGGTCAACCGGGGCTACCCGGTCTGGTATCTGGTACCCGATGGCGTGGTCCAGTACATCTCGAAGCACCATCTGTATCGGAGTGCGGCATGACGACGTGGCAGGATCAACCGCCACTGACGCGCAGACAGGCGCGTGAAGCGGAGCGTTCGCAGGAGAGCGCAGCTTCGCCGAGCCCTCTGACCCGCCGCGCCGTCACCACGGAACCGACCGCCGGTGGAGACGCCCCGCAGCTGGTCACTCCCTACTCGGGCCCCGGCGAGACCGATGGCAACGCCAACGAGGCCGACAGTGCCGACGCCGAGAAGAGCGCGTACGACGCCGTCCTCTCCGCTCGTCCCGCAGCGCCCAACTACTCCGGCTCGTCATTCGCTGCAGGAAGCCTGACCACAGCGCCCCCAGCACCGCCGCAGGCTCCTGCCGACGCCGCGCCGAGCGAGACGCCGTCCTTCACCACCGCGACATCTGCCGCGACGCCCGAGTTCCGTCAGCGTTCCTACGCCCCCGGCGGCTCGGCCGGCCTGCAGGCCGGAACGTCCACCCCGGTCTCAGGCACCGAATCGGTCGACGCCGAGACGGATGCCGCCGGCGAGGCCGAGGGCGTGCCGCTGCGCACCCTCACTCGACGTGAACTGCGCGCGATGCTCGCCGAGCAGGAGGCGGCATCCGCGGCGGAGTCGGCGACCGAGGTCGTCGTGTCGACGCCGACCGCCCAGCCCGACGCCGAGCCGACGGCATCCGACACCGGACGACGCGTCACCTGGGCGCCTCCGCTGCCCGAGTCCGAAGCGGAGAATCGCCCGGTCTGGGAGACGGCGCAGACCGGCCTCTCGCTCCCGCCCACGGTCGCGGTACCGGTCATTCCCCCGGCGGCGCAGGTACGCCAGGCGGAAGCCCCTGTTGCCCCAGTCGCTCCGGCGCCTGTCACCACTCCTCCCGTCGCCTCACCGTTCGATTTCGGGCACACCGACGACGTTCTTCCTCCGAAGCCGATCGGACACTGGTCGATCGACGCCGACCACGAGGACGACCGCGACGTCACCGGTGCCCAGCCGTCGTTCGACCAGTTGCTGTCCCGAGGCATTGCCGCGGGCGGTGTGTCGGCCGGGGGAGTTCCCACGACGACGAGCGCCCTGATCCTGCCGTCCATCCCGCAGAGCGGCGACGGCGCCGTCGCCCTCACCACCGGCGAGGTGCTGGTCACGGGCTCGTTCGACCTGCCCCGGAGCCTCGGTTCGACAGGTGCTCACCCCGATCGCATCGACTCGTCGGAGATCGATCGTCTCTTCGAACTCGAGGATGCCGCCCCGGCGACGGGCGCCCAGCCCATCCGTGCCTCACGCGCCGTGAGCGGACACACCTCGACACGCGACGTCATCCAGCCTCCGCAGAAGCAGAGCCGCTGGACCGTCCCCTTCATCCTCTCCATCTCTGCGGGCGTCCTCGCCGTGGGCGTCGTGGCCCTCATCATCGCCGGACTCGTGTCCGGCATCTTCTGATGCGCCGACAGCGCATCTCTTCTCATCAAGGAATCTCCTCATGCCTGCCACCGAACGCGCCATCGAACTCCTGAACATCGCCGCCCGTGCGGCCGACTCGAAGTCGGGTGAGGACCTCGTCGGTCTCGACACCTCCGGCCCGCTGCCCTTCGTCGACGCATTCCTCATCGTCACCGGAAATTCCGAGCGCAACGTCGTCGCCATCGCCGGTGCCGTCGAGGACGAGCTCCTCGCCGCCGGTGTGAAGAGCATCCGCCGCGAGGGTCGATCGGACGGACGCTGGATCCTGCTGGACTTCGGCGACATCGTCGTGCATGTCTTCCACCAGGAGGATCGCCAGTACTACGCGCTCGAGCGCCTCTGGAAGGACTGCCCCGTGGTGCCCCTCGAGCTGCCCGTCCACGACACGCGCGACTGAGTCGGCTCGATTTCACACCGCCTCGCGAGTGTAGTAATCTAATCAAGTTGCTTCCGGAGGAATCCGGAAGAGAACGGGTCTGTGGCGCAGCTGGTAGCGCACCTGCATGGCATGCAGGGGGTCAGGGGTTCGAGTCCCCTCAGATCCACCGAAGCCCCTGATGAACATCACGTTCTCAGGGGTCTTTTCTGTCAGTGCCGGATTCCGAGTCCGTGCAGCGGACGCTACCTGCCGGTATGAGGCACGCCACTGGACCTGCGCCAGGCTCGGCCGGCGAGGGTCAGGCTCGCGGTGCGCCCCACGGTCACCGCGATCAGCAGGATGCAGGACAGCACCAGCAGCCACCCGATATAGGTGAAGGCCATGCCGAGCACGCCGAATCGCATGGCGGAGTCTGCGAGAATCGGCGGAAGGAACAGACGGCCGACAACTCCGGCTGCGGCGAAGCCGACTCCGGCGAGAAGGGACCCCGGCAGGAGGTCTCGCAGGCTGACGAGTCGATCGATCACGATCCACGACGTCACCCACCACAGGGTGCTCCAGATGGCCGCCTCGGTGATGAACTCGAGGAGCGGAATCACGCCGTCTCCTCGCAATATGGTTCGAGCGGCGACCACGAGGCCGATTCCGACGACCACGATGACGATGCCCGCGACCCACCGCCACCCGAACCTGATCCCGGCGGGCGGGGTGTGCCAGATCGTGTGCAGGGTGCGCTCGAGGGCTCGCGAGAACGAGGTCGCCGCGATGACGAGGAGCACCACCCCGATCACTCCCGTCGCCCGCAACTCCTGAGCTCCACCGGGCAGTGACTTCTGAAGGATCTCCGCCGTGACGCTGTTGAGACCGAGATGTTCGGCGAAGATCGGCCCGCTCTCCGGGCTGAGGCTCGCCCGCACGGCGCCGGCGACGATGAGGATCGGCAGGATCGCGGTGAACGCGTGGGCAGCGAGGGTCATCCCCCGATCGACGAATTGCATGCGGCCGAGATCGCGAGCGACGCGCATGGCGAATCGCCCCGATGCTGACCTGGCGCCGCGCCGCGCCACCCGTTCGACAGTCCAGCGAGCCATAGTAGGCACCCTACGACGTGTGCGCTTGGTCCGGGCAGACGAGGTCGAGAGCTCGCGAACCGTGGGGTTCTCCGGAAATCTTCTCCGGCTGCCCGGCGCGCGCTTCGTGGCATGGCCGAGGAGGCTCAGAGGACACTCGAGCGAGTCATCCCGAGAGCCTGTCGACGGCGCGACGGGAGCGGCACTCGTGCATCATGACGGCGGCCGCTGCGCTGCCTCGGAGGAGACGAAGAGATGAGCATCACCGAACAGTCCGAATCCAAGCCGACGGTCGTGCTGGTGCACGGCGCCTTCGCTGAGTCGTCGAGTTGGAGCGGGGTGATCACGAGGCTGCTGGATGACGGTTTCCCCGCCATCGCCGTGGCGAATCCGCTTCGCGGTGTCAGCTTCGACTCGGACTACCTGCGCGCCACGCTCGCCGACATCAGTGGCGACATCGTGCTCGTGGGTCATTCCTACGGCGGCACCGTGATCAGCGGCGGCGGGACCGGCAACCAGCAGGTGAAGGCCCTCGTGTACATCGGAGCCTTCGCGCCCGACGCTGGTGAGACGCCGGGGGATCTCGCCGGGAAGCTCCCCGGATCCACGCTGGCGGAGACTCTCACACAGGTCCCGTTGGCAGACGGAGGGGTGGACCTGTACATCAAGCAGGACGACTATCGCGCGCAGTTCGCCGCGGATTCGTCGGCGGAGGTGGCGTCGGTGATGGCGGTGACGCAACGCCCGATCCTGGAGTCCGCGTTCGGAGAGGCGTCCGGCGAGCCCGCCTGGAAGTCGATTCCATCCTGGTTCCTCTTCGGCGAGCTCGACAAGAACATCCCTGCCGCCGTGCACCATTTCATGGCCGAACGTGCCGGTGCCCGGAAGACCATCGAGCTCGCCGGGGGATCGCACACTGTCGGCATCCCGGAAGCCGCCCAGGTGTTCGACCTCATCCGCGAGGCCGCGGAAGCGACCGCCCGCGATTGAACGCGTTCCGGCCGGCCACAACGAACGCGACCAGGTCGGAGACGTCACCCCCGAGTCAGCGAGCAAAGGAAATCGCCATGAACGAGTCACAGTCTTCTCCCGATCGTCCCGACGTGGATGCCGACGAACTGAGGGGGAGGCTCAAGCGCACCGAGATCCAGCACAGCTCGTCCTCCATTCCCGGACGCGACATCGTCCAGGTGCTCACCGAGATCCCGGTCGACGTCTCATCGGGCTGGCATCACCACCCCGGCGAGGAGGTGGGCTACATCGTCGCCGGCAAGGTGCGGATGGAACGCGAAGACGGAGCCACGCAGATTCTCAGCGCAGGCGACGGGTTCCTCATCCCTCCGGGAGTCCCGCACAATGCGACGGACCTCGGCCCGGACACGGGGCGGATGCTGTCGACCTACATCGTGGAGACGGGCAAGCCCATCGCCACCCTGGAGCAGTGATCCCGCCGGATGCGCGGCATCAAGAACATCCGGCGGCTGTAGGGACGCACCATCCGTGCACCCCGCTTCGCGTCACTTCAGCGAGTGCCAGAGGAGGGTCGAGGCGAGGGTCCGGTATGGCGACCACTCCGCACCCCGCTGACGGACCTGCTCGATCAGGGGCACGTCGGGCAGGCCATAGGCGCGTTGCACTGCCATGCGGATGCCGAGGTCTCCCGCCGGCAGGACGTCGACGCGCCGCAACTGGTGGATGAGGAACATCTCCGCACTCCAGGGCCCGATGCCTTTCACGCCGGTGAGGGCCGCGGTGACGTCGCCATCGCTCACGGCATCGAGGTCGTCGATCGCGATGTCACCCGTCGCCACAGCGGTTGCGAGGTTGCGCAGGTAGGCCGCTTTGGAGTGGGACATCCCGAGCGCCCGCATCGCGTCGACGTCGAGGGCGAGCACCCCGGCTGGGGTCGGCGCTCCGCCGAGTACGACGACGAGCCGGTCGTAGATGACCAGAGCCACCGTGATCGAGATCTGCTGGGCCACGATGTGCAGTGCCATTCCCGCGAAGTTGTCGCCTGCTGTGCGACCTCCGTCGGGGAAGGCGAACGGGTCGGGAGTGCCGACCCTGGTGATCAATCCGCCCAGAATCGGGTCGCGGCCTCCCAGGACGGCATACCCCTCTGCGACTCGGTCCGTGGCTTCAGTGCTCATGGGTCACCTCCGATGTGGGAGCGCTGCGCTCGTCCTGTGATGGCGTGTCGGATGCTGTGCGCTCGACAGCCGCATCGGCCGCCGCCAGTCGAGCCACGTCGTCTCCGGTTCCTCGAGCGCGGCTGCGCCACTCCGCAACGGATCTCACCGCGATCGAGAGGATGAGGATCGAGACGATGCCGAGCGCGATGACGACGACGACCTGCCAGCCCGCGAAGCGGGACAGGCCGGAGAGGATGATGATCTGGCTGGCGATGGCGGCAGTCGAGAAGGTGAACGACCAGAAGCCGAGCGAGAAGGTCAACCGACGGTAGGTCGGCAGCAGGGCGAGCTGGATGAGCACCATGAAGACCGTCGATCCGAACAGGACCACGGTGAGCACATCGATCACCCGCCCGTTCAGCGCGAGCCAGGCCATGCCGCCGACGGCAGGCGGAGCCGCGAGGATCGCCAGTGTCGGCATCAGGGGATCCGGCAGGGGATCGACCACGGCGAGGCGGGCGAGCACGATCGTGAAGACCACCACCCAGAACAGCGCCCCCATCCCGAATGCGGCCATCGCCAGGTCGGTGTTTCCGATCACCGCGGCGGCTTCCGCCCCGATGAACCCGGCGGCCACGGTGGGAAGGAGGAATCCGCCGTGGATGGACCGGGCCGGGACCGGCCTCCGGATCCACTGGGCGATCAGCCACGCGCCGAACAGCGCCGATCCCGCGGCTCCCGCGTACACGAGGATCGTGCCGACTGTCGGCAGGGTCGGAACCAGGTGCGCTCCGAACAGCATGATGGTGATGGGAACGATGGCCGCAACCGGTCCTTGGGCCGGCTCGCGAAGCTGAACGAGTACCGTCTCGGCAGCGCGGTGCCCGCGGACAGCGTGTGCGATGAGCAGCCAGATCAGCGCGCATCCGGCCAGAATCCAGAACGGTTCAGCGCTCCAGCGCGGCCATCCGAACGCCGCTGCGGCAGAGGACCAGCAGCCGGCGAGACCCACGAGCCCGAATGGAATGGCCAGCGTGTTCAGGGGTATCCGAGGAGGGATGCGCTGGCCGGCAACGGAGGTCATCGCATCACCACGCTAGGCGGATGCGGATGTCGATGCGGGGATGCTCCGCAGGAGATCGAGGAGCTCCTGCGCCACCTGCTCCGGCTGATCCTCGACCAGGAAGTGTCCGGCGTCGAGGCCCCGGGCGCGGAGGTCGGTTGTCCAGGGTCGCCAGACGGCAGCGACATCGCCGTAGAACCTGGGCAGCGCACCCGACGCGCTCCAGAGCACGAGCATGGGACAGCCGATCCGACGCCCGTGGGCCGAGTCGACATCGTCGTGTTCGCGGTCGATGCCTGCGCCGGCCCGGTAGTCCTCGCAGATCCCGTGCACGACTGTCGGATCGTCGAGTATCGCCCGATACTGCGCCATGTGTTCCGAGGGGTACCGGCCTTCCGCGCGACCGAGCCCCAGCATCCGGACGTGGTGCTCGAAGAAGGCGTCAGGGCGCGCGTTGATGAGATCCTCGGGGAGGGGCGCCGGCTGCGCCAGGAAGGCCCAATGCCAGTACGTCAACGCCATCTGCGCGTCTGCACGTGACCAGACCTCACCGGTCGGGACCACGTCGAACGCCCCGCCGGCCGAGATCACCTCAGGATGGTCCAGCGCCATCCGGTAGGCGATGCGGCCGCCGCGGTCGTGCCCGGCCACGGCGAACGAGGGGAAGCCGAGATCTCCCATCACCTCGACCAGGTCATCGCCGATGGCCCGCTTCGAGTAGGTGCTGTGATCGGTGACCGTCTCAGGACGGAAGGACCGCCCGTAGCCGGGGAGGTCGACCACGACGACGGTGTGGTCGTCGGTCAGATGGTCGACGACCGCGTGCCACATCACGTGCGTCTGCGGATACCCGTGCAGAAGCAGGAGCGGAGGACCGTCCCCACCCGTCAGGGTGTTGATGCTGCCGCGCGGAACATCGACGAGACGGTTCGTGAACTTCTCGAACATGGCTGCTGGTCCACCCGCGCCGGTCAGGACGGATCGGCGAGGAATCGCAGGAGCTCGCGGTTCACCTCGGCTGTGTGCGTGACGGGATTGATGTGCGGTCCGCCGTCGATCTCGACGTAGCGCGCCGCAGGCAGGGCTTCGTGGGCCCGTCGTCCCTGGCCGTCGATCGACAGGATGCGGTCCGCTGTCCCGTGCACGATGAGCGCGGGAACATCGAACTTCTCCAGGTCGGCGGAGAAGTCCTCCAGCCAGGTCTGCGGGCACGCCCAGGTCGCGTAGGGAGACGCATCCGCGCCGGCAGACCACATCGCTCGAACCGTGTCCTCGCTGACGAGGGTGCCCTGGTAGTCATCGAGATTGAGGAAATTGCCCATCATCCCGGTGAGCCAGGCGAATCGGTCGTCGAGGATGGCCTGCTGCACGCCGGCGACACCGGAGGCGTCCACGCCCTTCGGGTTCTCCGGGGTGAGGGCGAAGGTCGGAGTGAGGCTCTCGATCATCACGGCGCTGGTCAGTCGCTCCGTGCCGAACTTCCCGATGTACCGTACCACCTCGCCGGTGCCCAGTGAGAAGCCGACGATGGTGGCGTCGCGGAGGTCCAGGGTTCGCATCACGACGTCCAGATCGGCACTCAGCGTGTCGAAGTCGTAGCCAGTGATGGGCGCGCTCGATCGCCCGAAGCCGCGGCGGTCGTAGGCGATCACCCTGTAGCCCGCGTCGAGCAGCGGATGGAGTTGCGGTTCCCACGAGCGGGCGTCGAACGGCCAGCCCGCGAGGAGCACGACCGGCCGGCCGGTGCCCTGATCCTCGTAGTACAACTCGATCGGGGCGGAGTTCTCCTCGCCGACGGTGACGGTGCTCACAATGATCTCCTGGGGCAGTGGATGGGTGACACAGTCAGCCTGTGCCGGTCTCGCAGGCACCACATCACGGCAAACCCGAGAAGATTTCCGGCAAACCCTACAGTCCGGGCGGTCGGCTGGTTGGACGATGGGAGCATGGCCGTGACAGTTCTGATCGTCGATGACGATGCACGGTTCCGCGACTTGGCGAGGAGAATGCTCACTATCTGGGGATATCGACCCGAAAGTGAGGCAGGCAGTGTGATCGAGGCATTGCAGCGAGTGGCGGAATCACCTTCCGACGTCGCGCTCGTCGACATCGGCCTTCCCGATGGCACGGGGCTGGAGCTGAGTGCGATCCTCACCGGTGCGCCCTGGTGGATGCGCGTCGTGCTCGTCTCCTCAGACAGCGACGCGACGACGACCCGGAACGCCACCGCGGCCGGAGCGCTCGCGTTCATCCCCAAGACCGAGCTGTCGAGCACGGCGCTCGACGCTGTTCTCGGTGACGGGGCGAGATCGTGACTGAGCACCGGCGGGGTGAACCCGTGCGGGTGTGCGTCGGTGAGGATGATCTCCTGTTCAGGCAGGGCGTGGTCAGGGTCCTCACCGACGGGGGACTGGTCGTCGTCGCCGAGGCAGACAACGCCGTCGACTTCCTCACGGAGACACTCGTCCACAGACCGGACGTGGCCGTTGTCGACATCCGGATGCCCCCGCACCGTGATGACGACGGACTGCGCGCAGCGATCGAGCTGCGCGAGCGCATCCCGGACATGGGGGTGGTGCTGCTCACGCAGTACTGCGATCCCGAGTTCGCCGTCGAACTGATCGGAGACCGGCCGGAAGGTGTCGGTTACCTCTTGAAGGAACGCGTCGGGGACATCGACGAGTTCGTCTCAGCCGTGACCCGGGTGGCGCGGGGCGGCAGCGCGCTGGATTCCGAGGTGATCGCACGCATGCTGCGCCCACGGCCGATTCCCGAGGAGCTCGCGCCGCTGACCCCCCGGGAACGGGCCGTTCTGGCTGCGATGGCCGAGGGGCTGTCCAATCAGGGGATCGCACACGCGCTCCTGATCAGCAGTGCTGCGGTCGAGAAGCATGTCACCGCCGTCTTCCGCAAGCTGTCCATCACCTCCGACGGGGCCGAACACCGTCGCGTTCGGGCAGTGCTCCGGTACCTGACCGCTCAACGAACCTGAAGCGACGCATGTCCGACAGCACTGATCACGCATCGCGTCTCCGGGTCGAACTGCGTCCGGCGATCTTCGGGACCGACGTCGAACGCGAGGAGATCAAGCGCCTCGTCGAGAAGGAGCGAGCGCTCCGCGATGTGGCCGACCTGATAGCCCACGCCGGTGCCGACGTCGACATCATCGCCATCATCGTTCGCGAGGCATCACGGCAGGTGCACGGCCTGCCTGTGACCCTCACCCGGTTCGTCGGACAGAGGGAGCTGCTGGTGCTGGCGTCTCCGGACGGACCGGCGACAGCCGGCATGCGCATAGTGTTCGAGACCGACACCCTGCCCGACCGGGTCCTCCGCACCGGGGTTCCGTTCCGGGTCGACGACTATCGGAGCCAGCCCGACGCCGAAATGGCGAAGCGGTTCGGCAATGTCGCCGGTGTCGCAGTCCCCATCGTCGTGGAAGGTCGGGTGTGGGGGATGTTCTTCATCAACTCGGCAGTCGGGCCGCTGCCGCCGGAGACGGAGAGCCGCATCTCCGCCTTCGCCCAACTCGTGACGGCTTCGTTCGACAGCATCGAAGCCCGCAACCAGCTGCGCGGAGTGGCCGAGCACGACGAGACGATGCGCTCCATCCAGCAGGATGCCGCGGCGTCGCTCGCCGAGCTCGCGGCGCGGATGGTCACCTACGCGGCGAGTCTGGACGGAGTCGAGCACGCAACCCTGACGCTCGTCGGAGGCGTGAGGGTCGCCGCGGGGAATCCCGTCGTCTCCATCGGCAATTCGCCCGTCCGGCCGACGGAGACAGTGACCTTCCCCGTGACCGCGCAGCACGACTCGGTCGGGGCCCTCGAGATCGAGACGACCCTTCCCGTGTTGCCCGGGCAGACCGATCGCTATCTGACCGATCTGAGCGAAGTCACCGGGCGGATCGTGCTGTCGGTCACGAACCGGCAGCAGCTGAGCGAACTCATCGGCGAGCAGGCGTCGCTGCGACGCATCGCCGAGGTCGCGGCTCGGGGAGTGCCGCGAGCGGGCCCGATGGACGACATCCTCGCCGCGATCTGCAGGGCTGCATCCGATCAGCTCGGCGGGCAGGAGATCACGCTGCTCCAGTTCGAGGATGCCGACACGATCGTGGCGGTCGCGACCCACGGTGGCCCGGTCCCGCCGGGTGTCCGGGTGAGCCACCCCCGAGGATCCCTCTCCGATCTCGTCGCCCGCACGAAGTCCGCCGTGCGGGTCGACGATTTCGATGCGTTGCCGAGCGCGGAGATCGTGCGCCGGTACGGCATCCGTGCCGGTGTCGGGGTTCCGATCCTCATCGAGGATCGCCTGTGGGGCGCATTCGTGTCCACGTCGCCGACCGGGCCGCTGCCCCCGGACACCGAGCGCAGACTCGAGGGATTCGCCCAGCTCACCTGGTCGGCCATAGCGAACACGGAGGCCCGGGAGAGCCTGCGCCGTCTCGTCGATGAGCAGGCAGCACTGCGTCATGTCGCGGAGCTCGTCGCGCGGGAATCGCCCCTGCCGACGGTCTTCGATGCTGTGGTGGATGAAGCGGCTCGGGTGGTGGGTGCCTCGTCGGCTGCCATCGTGCAGGCAGCCGGCGGTGGCGACGATCGCGTGGTCGCCGAGATCACCCCGCTCCCGAAGGAAGGGGCCCATCGTGCCGAGTTGCCCATCCTGGTCAACGGTGAGCGGTGGGGGACTCTCGCCGTGACGTCGGATGCGCACAGCCGCGTCGATGGCCGGGACCGTCTCAAGCCGTTCGCCGACCTCCTGGCGGCGGCTGTGGCCAACGCCGATCATCGGGACGGCCTCACGCTGTCCCGTGCCCGCGTGATCGCCGCGGCGGACGAGGCTCGCAGACGCCTCCAACGTGACGTTCACGATGGTGCCCAACAACGTCTCGTTCACACGATTCTGATGCTCAAGCTGGCCCGTGACTCCGCGCGCGCCGGACAGGACATCACGGAACTGCTCGCCGACGCACTCTCGAATGCGGAAGACGCCAACCGTCAACTCCGCGACGTCGTGCGCGGCATCCTCCCCGCAGCACTCACGCGCAACGGCCTCGCCGCAGGCATCGAATCGCTCGTCGCCGACGTGCCGACGCCCGTGCACCTCGAACTCGATGTTCCTCGGCTGCCTGCAGCCATCGAGACGACGGGCTACTTCGTCGTCGCTGAAGCGATCACGAATGCCGTCAAGCATGCGGGGGCCACGAGCGTTGGTGTGCGCTGCACGCTGTCGGAGGATGCCGAGATGTTGATCCTCGCGATCGAAGACGACGGGGTAGGCGGCGCAGATCCGTCGAACGGGACGGGCCTGACCGGATTGAAGGACCGCATCGAGGCGAGCAACGGGACGATCGGCATCGAGAGTCGACCGGGTCGGGGAACCCGCATCGTCGCCCGCATCCCACTCGGGCCGACTGGAGCGAGGCAGTCGCCCACGGCACCGAGATCAGCGGACGACTCCAGGCGTGAGGAACAGGGGAGCAGTCGATGAGCAGACAGTACGGATGCATCGCATTCACCGACGATGTGCGGGGCGTTCAGGCCGACTACGGCAGTTCCGGGTTCTACGACAGGATGAGCCGCCGGGCGGACGGCTCGGAACAGCTCGACCCGCTCGGTCCGCAGGAGAAGGCCTTCCTGACCGAGCGTGACGGCTTCTATCTCTCCACTGTCGGCGAGACCGGATGGCCGTACGTGCAGTTCCGCGGAGGGCCGCCCGGCTTCCTGCAGGTGAGAGACGACAACACGATCGCCTGGGCCGATTTCAGGGGCAACCTGCAACACGTCTCGACGGGCAATCTCGTCGGTGACCGACGCGTCGCGATGATCGCAGTGGACTACCCGAGACGCCGACGGCTCAAGCTCTTCGGCATGGCGCGGGTGATCCGGGTGGAAGACGACCCCGCTCTCGTCTCCGCCGTCGCGGTTCCCGGCTACGACGCCGTCGTGGAGGCGGCCATCGTGGTGACGGTGACCGCCTTCGACTGGAACTGCCCGCAGCACATTCCCCGACGTTTCACGCTCGACGAGGTGGAGCAGCGGGTCGCCCCGTTGCGAGCTCGGATCAGGGAGCTCGAAGACCGTCTCGCCGCGGTGGGCGGATGACCGGAGTTTCCGTACGCCGCGGCCCTCCTCCGGCCGTCAGCGCCGGAAGCCCTCGGCCTGCTTGTCGTCCTCCGCTGCCACGCGCACCCCGTAGCTGTAGGCGAGCTTTCCGCCAAGCCATCCCGACACTCCTACCGCGGCCAGGCCGACGACGGTGAGCACCAGGCCGACGACATTCGTCTCATCGTGGTCGGATGCCGCTCGCACCCAGTAGTTGACCGCGAACAGCACGACGGCGCCGAGATTCAGTGCCATGTGGATGAGGGCGGTCCGCTTGGCGCGAGTGCCGGCGGGAATGACGAGGTAATCCAGGAAGCCCAGCACCGCAGCGAGCAGCGCTCCGATGACACCGATGGCGATGAGCACCTGTGCTCCGAGGACGAACGGTGCGGGATCCTCTGCCCCGAGGCCGATCAGGTCGAAGACGAGGCTCGCGATCCAGGTGCCGATCGGGATGGTGACGAGGATCGGATGGAACGGATGACCATAGGGGCCGGCCAGGGGAGTGCGTGGTCGTTTGGCCTGGTTCATCGGAGTGGTGGTGTGCACGGGTTCTCCCTTCGGGGGTGTGGTGGGGTGTCAGCGGCCGCCTCGACGGCGGCACGCGTGGTCGCGACTGGTGCGACTGGCGGCACCGTCAGCGGGACCGCCCTGCGATCCCGCGGACCATGCGGCGAGCCGTCACGGTGGTCGCGATGGCCGCGAGCAACCACGGTCCCGCGACGATGATCGGATCGAGCCACTGATGTGTGCGGTCGGCGCGGCGAGTGCCGAAGCGGGAGGAGAACCCGTGCCGACGCAACTCGCTCAGCACGCCGGTCTCGGTGATCGGGTTGTCCGGCCGCACGCTCGCGAAGGAGCGCAGGTGGCTCTCGACCGCATCGACACGGTCTCCCAGGATGAGCAGGAGCCAGTGAGCGGCACGGCCTTCGCTGTATCGCGCGTAGCTGATGCGGCGGATCATCCCGGATGCCCCCTTCAACGGTTGGGCGGTTCCGAAGACGGGCGGGAGCTGCGTATGCTCGATCGATCGTTCCCGGGGAGACGTCTCAGGCTGCCGAGGTGGGAAGTCCCCGTGCGCGCCGGTGCCTTCAGGTTGCCTCTGCTCCCTGGGGAAGGCCGGGCGGTTCATCGGGTCGAGGTCGACTCCCCAGCCCGGGATCGCGCGGCGGAGTTCGTCGACGTCGACGTGGTGCTCGTGAGGTGCGGATGTGTACGGCATGTCGTGCTCCTTACGCTGCGTTCGGCGTGATGACGGGCTTGATGCAGCCATCGAGTTTCGCTGAGAACATGTGATACCCCTCGGCGATGTCTTCGAGAGGGATGCGGTGGGTGATGACGTCGCTCGGCTTGAGGTAGCCGTTCTGGATGTGCTCGAACAATCGCGGCCACTGCCGCTTGACCGGGCACTGGTTGGTGCGCACCGTCAGCCCCTTGTTCATCGCGTCGCCGAACTTGACCGCACTGAACATGGGCCCGTATGCGCCCATGACCGAGACTGTGCCGCCCTTCCTGACCGAGTCGATCGCCCAGTTGAGTGCGATCGGTGATCCGCCCTGAAGCTTGAGCTTCGCCGCCGTGACGTGCTGGAGGAAGTTGCCGTCGGCCTCGGCGCCCACGGCATCGATGACGGCATCCGTGCCCAGTCCGTCCGTGGTGTGCTTCAGTTCGACGATGACATCATCGACCTGGGCGAAGTTGACGGTCTCGGCATGGGCGAAGCTCTGCGCCTTCTCGAGACGGTAGTCGAGGTGATCGACCACGATGACGCGCCCGGCGCCCATGAGCCAGGCCGATTTCGCGGCGAAGAGTCCGACCGGTCCGGCGCCGAACACCGCGACGGTGTCGCCCTGGGCGATGTCCGCGAGTTGTGCGCCGAAGTAGCCCGTTGCGAGCGCATCGGTGCACAGCAGCGCGTCCTCGTCATCCATCCAGTCCGGAATGAGACCCGGCCCGACATCGGCGAACGGCACACGCACGTACTCCGATTGCCCGCCGTCGTAGCCGCCGCAGGTGTGCGAGTATCCGTAGATCCCACCGACCGCGGTGGCATTCGGGTTGACGTTGTGGCAGTTCGAGAAGAGTCCCCGCTGGCAGAAGTAGCACGTCCCGCAGTAGATGTTGAATGGCACCATGACCCGGTCGCCCGGCTTCAGACGCTCGACCGACGAGCCCACCTCGGTGACTGTCCCGATGAACTCGTGCCCGAACGTGTGGCCGACCCGCGTATCGGGCATCATGCCGTGATACAGGTGCAGGTCGGAACCGCAGATCGCTGCCAGCTCCACCCTGACGATCGCATCGTTCGGATGCTCGATCCGCGGAATCTCCTTCTCCTCGACGCGGACCTTGTACGGCCCGCGGTACACCATCGCCCGCATGGCGATCCTCCTTCACATCGGTTCCGGTTCCACCCGGAGTCCTGCTTCTCCACTCGTCTGGCGCGGTTCCATCACGGGTGCGCCTCCTCGGACACCGGGATCGGTTCTCCGGCGTCCTCGGCTCTCATGCGGTCCCTGGCGCCACCGTCGACCCGCGCCGTACCGGCCATCGGCTCGTAGATAGCGCCCGTGGTGGGAGGAACCGCGCTTCCCTTCTTCGACTCCCTGTCGACGAGGTTCGCCGACAGGCGTTCCGTCGTATCGGGAAACAGAGCGTGGGACCGGGTGGACGCCTGCGCCTTCCACCCCACCCGCTGCTCCTCCTGCGGATCCGTGCACGCAGCGACGATCGCCTCCACCACGATCTCGGGGTCGTCCAGTGCGGCCATCCGCGGGGTTCGCCCGCTGTAGTTGGCTGCATGAGACCACAACGGCGTGTCGACGGCCCAGGGCATGATCGTTCCCACCCTGATGGTGTCTCCGTATCCGGCCAGCCTCAGTTCCTCGTTCAGGGACCGGCTCAGGCTCAGAACGCCCGCCTTGGTCGCCGCATAGCTCGACTGGAACGCGAGCGGAACCTCGCTTTCGACCGAGCCCACGTTCACCAGCACGCCGTCGCCCTGAGCCGTGAAGCGACGAAGCGCCGCGTGAGCGCCGTGGATCAACCCCGTGAGGTTGACCTCGACGATCCTGGCGTGGTCCTGGATCGGGATGTCCCAGAACTGGCCGATCGCCACGATGCCGGCGTTGTTCACCCACACGTCGATCCGTCCGAACCGCTCGACCGCCGCAGCCGCAGCCGCTTCGACTGCGACCGGGTCGCTGACGTCGGCCCCTACGGCGAGGGCTTGCCCGCCCTGACCCTCGATCTCTCGCTGCAGGTCGAGCAGAGCCTCGAAGCGACGTGCGACGAGCACCACACTCGCTCCGAGCCCGGCCAATCGAAGCGCTGCCCCGCGACCGAACCCGCTCGACGCTCCGATCAGGACGACTGTCTTCCCACGCACCTCCGGGTCCCCGCTCATCTCCTGAGTCCCTCCGTAGCGGCTGACGGCAGTGACGTCATCGGCTCATTCCTTGTGCAGGGCGTCCTGCACGCGGCCGGCCGCCTTCTCCACGATGTTCGGCAGCTCAGTGGTGCCGTACAGCCGCGAGTCCGGGTGAGTGGGCGGGGGCATCGGCACCGAGCTGGTCGGCCCGTCGTGGTAGCTGAACTCGCCCTTGCCGTCTGGAGTCGGTCCGCTCGCCCAGGTGCCGTCGGCAGCTGTCGCGCCGTCGCTGAAGTTCAGGTACTGGTACGCCACGTCCCGGTCCTCCTTGCCGAGCGGGAAGTTGCTGGGCACGGGGAGGTCCTCTGCCCCTTCTGCACGAAGCTCGGCGGCAGCGGCCATCCACTGGTTCTGATGCATCGTGTCGCGGGCGAGCAGGAACGAGAGCAGGTCACGCACCCCGTGATCGTCGGTCATGTGGTACAGCCGAGCGACCTGCACACGACCCTGCATCTCGGCATTCGCGTTCGCCGTGAAGTCGGCGAGCAGGTTGCCGCTGCCGGTCAGGTAACTGCCACTCCACGGGTTGCCGTTGCTGTCCACGGCACGGGCACCGGCCCCGGCGACGATGGCGTGCTGCACGTCCATGCCGCCGACCACCGCTGCCACCGTCGGGTCATCCTGCACGGCGTCCTTCGTGACACCCAGAGGCGCCTTCTCCAGCAACTGAGCGATCATGATGGCCAGCATCTCGACGTGGCCCATCTCCTCTGCGCCGATGCCGAAGACGAGGTCCCGGTACTTGCCGGGGATGTGCATGTTCCAGGCTTGGAACTGGTACTGGAGCGCCACCGTGATCTCGCCGTACTGCCCCCCGAGCACCTCCTGCAGCTTGCGGGCGTAGACGGCATCCGGTGCGTCGGGCGTCGCCTTGTGCTGCAACTCTTGACGGTGGAAGAACATGGACAACCTCCTCGTTCGCCGCCGGATCAGGTCAGCCACCGTGGCTTGTCGACGGGACGATTCCAGTCAAAGCCCGAGATTCGAAGGGACCTATGGGCTTACACGATCCGTTGTCGAGTGCTATACGCGAGGCCGACTCCCGGCCCGCTCTCGGCGGACCGCTCGCTGCTCGCCGGTTGTGGCCGTTCGGGCGCGCCTCGAGCGGCCACAACCGGCGAGCGGGATCGGGATCGGTGACCACGATGGCCCCGCGCCCGCTGGGCGCACTGCCGTCAGATGGCGTCGAAGTCGAAATTCTCGACGTCGGTCATCTCGTCGTCCCACTCCGGCACGCTGGTCTGCAACAGCCGCGTGCGCCTCTCGAGATCGGCGACGACCGTGGGATCATCCGGTTCCGCCGTGTTGTCGGCGACAGGCGTCGAGAAGAGTTGGCTTGCGGGACCGATCAGGAAGTGGGCGTAGCCCACACCGCCACCACTGACCAGGACGGGAATCGACACGACGTCGGACGTCGAGCTCTCTGCGAGTGCTCTGGCGTACCTCAGCACGGCCTTGCAGGTGCGGTCGGCGGTCAGCACGTATCCGCTCGAGTAGAAGAGTCGTCTCATCCGGCCACTGTGGGTCGCATTCGACGGATCTGCACAGGGGCTTGTTTTCTCCATGGAGGTGCGCGCACACTTCGGCGGAACGGAAGAAAGGAAGTGAGGGCGGGATGGGCAGATTCACCTACGACTCGACCCTGAAGGTGGAATTCGAGGACCGGGCCCTAGCCCACCTGCAGCTGGTCGTTGGAGCGAAGATGCGCCGAGGCGAGTCGTTCCATTTCTCGTGGCGAGACGACACCTCGGTGGGCGACGGACGCACGATCGTCTGGATCCACCCCGGGGCCAACGTCGTCTACAAATTCTTCGGCAGCCGCCCCCCGGCGATCAACCGCGCCTGGGTGGAGGCTCTGATGACGACCGCCAACTCGTCAGCGGGCCTGCACATGGTGCCCGAGCCGCCCGAAGACACCTCCAAGTCTGGATTGGACCAATGAAGCGCGTCGACATCATCTATGAGGGCATCTGGTATTCGGTCTCGGGCCGAGACTATGACGACGTCAAGCAGGAGGTCATCGCCGGGATAGCCAATGGCGAGACCTGGATGCGGGTCAATCACGGGGAGGGCGCCCCGACGCCGGCCGACATCCTCCTCGCGCCGGGAATCGGCATCACCCTGCTCCCCGTGGCGGGCGACGACGCCTAGTGAAGGGAGGCGACGGCTGATTCCCGGCGCCTACCACCGCAGGCCATTCAGACCGTTCGCGTGCGATTCGAGCGGTCGCGACCCACGAACAGGCCGAGCAGGATCATTCCCAAGGCGAGGACGAGGTGGAGCCAGTTGTCAGCGCTGTTCAGCGGAACGAAGTTGGCGCTGCTGTCGCTGTCGCCGGTGAACAGGCCGTACAGCCAGAGCACCGCGTAGATGACGCCACCCCAGATGAGGTACGCCCGCGATGCGCGGGAGTTCCCCGCGACGGCGATTCCGACCACTCCGAAGAGCAGGTGGACGACGTTGTGGAGGATCGACACCTGGAACACGCCGAGCAGAAGCGCCTCGGACTCGTGGCCCGCGAACTCCATGGATTCGGCATTGGTCGTCAGCCCGGGAATGAAACCGGCGATTCCCACCAGGAGGAATACGATCCCCACGATCAGCGCGGTCTTCTCGATCGCGGTCTTGGCGTAGCCGGTCCTTCGAACGTCTGCTGTTGTGCTCATCTTCATCACTTCTCTCGGGTTCACGGGCTCAGGCACCGGAGCCACCGCCCACGTGGCAGCAACGGTAGTCAGGGGTCCTCGGGGGTCGAAGGGGCTTGACAACCCGACCCCGAATGGGCTCAGCCCTCTACACACCGACCCGACCGAAATCAAGCCCATGAGCCGGTGATCACCTGCGCGCGAGGATGCAGGTGTGTCAACTGAAACCCGTCGTCCTCTACCCGGGGCACCGTCGTCCGGTCGGAAGGCGCGCGCGGAGCGCTCCGCACAGAACGCCTGGTCCGGCATCCTCTTCGGAGTCGGCCTCGTCGCGTTCATCGACGAGACCGTGTTCCACCAGATACTTCACTGGCACCACTTCTACGACCTCGGCACCCCCGATCTCGGCCTGATCTCGGACGGCCTCTTCCACGCCGTGAGCTGGTTCGCGACGATCGGCGGCCTGTTCCTTCTTGCGGATCTGCGTCGGCGGGGAGCTCTTCACTGGGGACGATGGTGGGGCGGAGTCCTCCTCGGCGCCGGCGCTTTCCAGCTCTACGACGGCACCGTGCAGCACAAGCTGTTGGGCATCCATCAGATCCGCTACGTGGAGGACACGCTGCCGTACGACCTGACCTGGAACGTCATCGCGGTTGCCATGGTGGTCGTGGGAATCGTCATGCTCGCCCGCACTCGGACGTCGGCAGTGCCCACACGCGGTGATCGTGTGGGTAGCGGCAGCTGAGGCTCGCGTGCACGAGCACGGCTCACCATTCGAGTTCGCCGTCCTGCTCATGGCGGGATGCGCCGTACTCGCCTATGTCTCCGGGGTTGTTGCATCGCGTCGTCGCGGTCGGGCGTGGCCTCTGTACCGGGTCGTGTTCTGGACGACCGGTATCGCCTCTGCGACAGCTTCGGTCATCGGCCCCCTCGCCGCGGCCGCGCACGAGAGTTTCGTCGCCCACATGTGGGCCCACCTCCTCGTGGGGATGCTCGCACCCCTTCTCCTCGTGTCAGCGGCTCCGACCACCCTGGCGCTGAGAACGCTCGACGTCACGCCCGCCCGACGTCTTTCCCGGCTCCTGCGCAGCACGCCAACACGCATAGTTGCGCACCCGGTCTCGGCCGCGGTGTTGAGCGTCGGCGGACTCTGGTTCATCTACCTGACACCGGTGGTCACCTGGTCGCGGAGCAATGTGCTGATCCATCTGGTCATGCACGCCCATCTTCTCGCCGCCGGGTACCTGTTCACGGCTGCGCTCGTCGGTCTGGATCCGCGACCGCATCCGCCGAGGAGGTCGACGATGCTCGTCGTCATGGTGTTCGCCTTCGCGTCGCACGGGATTCTCGCCAAGTACCTCTACGGTCATCCGCCGATCGGCATCGCAGCATCGGACGCGGAGGACGGCGCCCAGGTCATGTACTACGTCGGCGCCTGGATCGAAGCGGCGGTCATCATCGTCTTCTTCGCGCACTGGTACCGGGAGGTCGGTCGACGGCTGGTGATCCAGCCGTCAAGCCCCTGACATCCGGCCGGGGGCATCCGTACGTTTCTCGTATGAGCGTGAAACTCAACGACACAGGCCTCTCCCACGCGCGTTCCCTGGTGCGCGACGGCACGGCGACTCACGATGAACGCGACGACTGGAGCGAGCACGCGCCCAGCGCCGCCGATGAGAACGACTTCATCGAGAAGCACGGCTGGAGCGAATACGCGAAGTGGCACCTCGGCGTGGACACGAGCCAGAACGCTGAGACGAAGAAGCGCTACAGCTTTCCGTACGGTGACTTCCGCAAGGTCCATCGGTGCGCGGTGATCTCGCTCGAGTCCCGGGCAGCTCAGTACGACCATGACGACATCGCGACGGCGGCGAAGAACCTGCTCGGGCTCATCGACGGATGAGGCCTGGTCGACTCGACGGATGAGGCCTGGTAGACCTCGACGGTTGAGGCCTAGTCGACCTCGATGACCTCGAAGTCCTGCAGCACTCTCGCCGGACTCATCGGACACCGGTATCCGACGAGGAGAGGTGCGCCGGGTCGGGACTTGGCCACCTTCAGCGCCGGCGGAGTCTGCTCGATCCGTTGCACGGCGACACCGTGCTCTGCGCAGATCTTCACGGCAACCTCCTCGGTTCATGGGGAAGGGGCGGTGGCCCCCGCCACAGCGGGGACCACCTGTGACACCGAATCGTTCGAAGGATCGGTGTGGCTATTCGACGGCGTCTACGCGGGTCTCGTCGTCGTCGTAGTCGACGTCGTCCAGATCAGGCGTGTTCAGTTCGTCCCCGGATGGCGCCTCCTGAGAGGCGATGAAGTCATCCGCGGGGGTGCCAACCGCAGCCTGATCGGGATCGTTCATCTGTGCGTCCGTCATGCGATCTCCCCTCCCTGTCGACATCCTCGCCGAGCAGACCATCACGGTAGGGCTCCTGTGCGAGTGCAGGGGAGGGGCTTGACTTCCGCGCCGCCGCCGCGCTGTCGCCAGCCGCCGCACCGCTGCCGCCGCTCGTCAATCCTCTGCGCGTCGCCAGTCGTCGGCGGTCAGGTGAGAGCCGGCCTGCGGGCCCATCTGGAGCATTCCGCCGTCGACGACGAGCGATGCTCCGGTCACGTACGACGAGGCCGGCGAGGCCAGGAACGCGATGACCGACGCGACTTCCTCTGCGCCTCCCGGGCGTCCGAGCGGAATGCCGGGGCGCCGAATGTCAGTCGGGTCCTCGTCCTCGTTCCCCGTCATCGCGGTGGCGATCTCGCCCGGGGCGACGCTGTTCGCGGTGATCCCGTACTCGCCCAACTCGAGGGCGAGCGTCTTGATGAGTCCTCCGAGACCGTGCTTCGCCGCGTCGTACGCCGACGACCCGACCCGCGGTTGATGCTCGTGCACGCTGGTGACGGCGATGATCCTGCCCCCGGCGCCGGCGTCGACCATACGCCGCGCTGCTCGCTGGATGCAGACGAACGGGCCGCTGAGGTCTGCGGTGATCGTCGCATTCCAGGTGTCCCATGACGTCTCGAAGAAGGCCGGTCCGCCGTTGATGCCGGCGTTGTTCACGAAGACATCGATTCCCCCGAGTCGCTCGCACAGTTCGTCGATGACATCGCCGCAGGATGGTGCCTGCGTCGTGTCGAGACGGGCGATGACGGCGCGTCGGCCCGCGGCCTCGACCAGGCGTGCCGTCTCGCGAGCCCCGTCCTCGTCGGAATGCCACGTGATGCCGATGTCCATGCCGTTTCGGGCCAGCGCAACGGCGGTGGCGCGCCCGATTCCGGAATCGGATCCCGTGACGATCGCAGTGGATGGTTCGAAGGTCGTGTGCATCTGAGGAATCACCTGTCTGTGGGTCACTGGAAGTCCACGCTAGAACCGTGACCGGCGTCGCGCGCGGGGTTGACAGTTCGGTGCCCGGTGTCACCAGCCGCCGAGATAGGCCTCCAGGTCGACCTCCTCCTTCAGAAGCTCGATTCCCTCCGTGGTCAGGTTCACCGTCGGCAGTTGCGAGTCGTCACCCCACCGCATCCGCCGTCGCAGATGCCTTGTCGAGACGACGCGAAGCACAACGGTGCGAGACAGGTCTCTCACCACCACCTCTGCGCAGTTCTCGTTCTCCAGGGCAGCCATCGCGGGCCGCAGTGAGCCCCGGAGCACCCGGACGGGCTGCTCGACGATGATGCGGATGCGCACCCTGTCCCAGAGCCCGGCTCCGAGCTCGACGCCGTCGGGCAGGGGAGCCGCTGAGGGGAGCTCCGCGAGCAGGGAGTCGATGCTCACGAAACGCTGGGCATCCGTGCATCCTCCCAACCCAGTGGTGACGATGGCGATGTCCGGCCGAGCAGTCGGTGCGCCGACGGGCCGCGAACCCGGCACGGGGATCAATTCCGCGAGAGTCAGGGTCTCGGCGTTCTTCTTCATCAGGTCGGAGTCATGCCGGCCGGCGTGGTCGGGGCCGTCGTGCCACGCGACGGCGGAGGGCACGTGTGCCAGCAGAGCTCCGTGCAGCCAGGCGCGGTAGGCCCACTCCCAGTCCTCCCCGCCGTAGCTCGTGAAGCTCTCGTCGAAGCCGCCTGTCTCATCGAAGAAGCGCCGGCTGCAGCCGATGACCGCCCCGATGACGTGACGATAGCTGCGGAAGTCAGCCGTCAGCAGGTTGCCGGATGCCGCATAGCCCTCCCTCAGCCAGACCGGCTCTGTCAGTTCATTCTTCGGGCCGACGGACTCAACGTCGTCGTCGGTGGAAGCATCTGCGAAGTCGGCATGACGTCTGCGACCCACGACGACCGCGTCCCACGCGAGGCTGGGGAGCCGGGTGATCTCCCGCAGGTAGTCGGGTTCGGGCGCAGTGTCGGCATCGAGGAACACGAGCAGGTCGTTCGTGGCGGATGCCGCGCCGAGATTGCGAGCAGCAGCGAGCCGAAACCCCTCATCGGCCTGCCGGAGGAGGCGCACGCCGAAGGGCACGTGCGGCTGGCTCGCGGACCCGTCGTCGACCACGATGACCTCGACCAGATCGGCCGGGTACCTCTGCCGTGCGACAGCCCGGAGCGTGCGGGCGAGCTGTGTCGGCTGCTCGTAGTGGGCGACGATCACGGAGACGGATGCCGGTGAGGCTGCGTGCTGACCGTCCAGCAGGTCCCATCGATTGCCCGGGACCGCGCCGAGACGTGTGCCAGGTGCGATCATCGTGCCGCCAGACCGGCCCACCACGACCCGTAGGCCGACGCGACGTCATCCATCGTCGGCCCCAGGGCGGTGCCGACGGGCAACCGGGTCGAGCCCGGCTGTCGCCAGGCATCCATGAGGTGCGTGCTCAGGCGCGCCGGGTCGTACAGTGCCATGGTGCCGGGTCGGAGGGCAGCCATCTCGGCCGCGTATCGCGACATCGGCACAAGAGGACGCCGCCCCTGCTCGATCCAATCGAGCATCGATCGTGAAGCCGAGAGGTGTTGGTGCGCCGCGACCGGAATGCCGTCCGCGACAGTCGCGCTTCGATACGAGGGCCCATCGAGGTAGCCGGTGGCTTCGAAGTGCACCCCGAGCGCGTCGGCCCGGGCACGCAGCGCGTCGACATCCGCCTCGTGTCCGAGCGACGGCCCGCCGATCGCGACGACGACGCCGGGTCCGGGATTCTCGCCTGCCACCTGGAGTCGATCGCGTGCGTCGGCAACAGCGTCGATCACCTCCCCATGGCCCTTGCCGGGGTAGATGTAGCCGGCGATCAGAGCCGTCAGAGGTCGCTGCGCTCCGAGGCCGGACGTTGCCGGCGGATCAGCGCGCTGGGGCGTCGCCATCCGGGCACCGAGCGGGATGACGGCAACGCGATCGAACGACGGATCCACATGCTCGGCGAGCAATCGGGCCTCGTGCTCGCTGTTCACGGCGACAGCCTGTGCTGCTCCGACGAACCGCGCGTAGGCGGACGCCCGTCGGGAGTACCCAGCGCCATCGGACTCCTGGGGAAGGTCGTGCAGGGTGATGCTCAGACTCGTGGCCGAGGCGAGCCGTTCGAGATTGTCGGCGGCCTCCTCGGGCGTCGAGCCGAAGAGCCGGTCCGTGACATGCAGGTGGACTCGAGCGGCAGGGGGCAGGAATGCTGCGCTCTCGACGGTGCGTGAGGCGTGCACCGCGCCCGCCAGACCCTGTGCCTGCGCCGCGGCTGCCAGCTCGTGCGCGTACTGCACGACGCCGTGTTCCTGGGGGCCGATGATCAGAAGGTCGGGGTGATCGGCGGCGCGCATCTGGCACATGCTTGCTCATCCGGACGACTCCGTCAAGGGTGGGCCCCGGACACCGTCTCCGGCGTACGGTGAGGCCTGACGCCGCTCCACGGCGCAGGATCGGAGTGAGCCCGTATGCAGCAGACTGTCCGGTTGTCGGCGATCCGCGCCGATGGCGACCTCGTCCTCGGTGACCCGCACGTCACCGTCGTGGCGGTTCCGGCCGGGCACCCGTACGTACGATCCGTGACCTCGTCGCTCGATGTGAGGGTCCTTCCCGATTCCACTTCGGCATCCACTCCCTCCCAGTGGTGGCCGCCCGCGGCCCTCGACCCAGACTGGATCCGGGCGCACGCGAAGGACGCCGACCTGATGCACATCCATTTCGGCACGGAATCGTTCACACCGGAGCACCTGACGGACTGCCTCAGTGCGGCTCGAGAGGTCGGCTGGCCGGTGGTCTTCACCGTTCACGACATCGAGCATCCGCAGCTCGACCACCAGGACGGCTATCTCGAGCAGCTCGACGTGCTCATCCCCGGATCGGACGCCGTGCTGACGTTGACGCACGGCGCGGCCGAGGAGATCCGCCGACGGTGGGGACGATCGGCGCTGATCGTGCGTCATCCGTCCGTCCTCCCACCCGACGAGGATCTGCCCGCCGTCGCGGAGTCCACGGAGCTGCGGATCGGTATGCACCTGAAGGACCTCCGCCCGAACATCGACGCGGTTGCGATGGTGCGTGCGCTGGCCGTGGCCCTGGAGATCATCGCGACCTCGGGACTCGAGGTCGTCGCCGAGGTGCGGATGCATCGCGAGGTCAGGGATGAAGAGTCGCGCGAGGCTGTTCGCGAGATCGCGGGCCAGTGCGATCGGATGCTGCTCATCGAGCATGGGCGTCTCGACGATCGTGAGCTCGAGAGCTGCCTGGCCGGCCTCGACGCCTACGTGCTCCCGTACGGGCACGGCACCCACTCGGGTTGGCTCGAGCTGTGCTGGGATCTCGCGTTGCCGGTGGTGACGCCGCAACGCGGCTTCTACGCTGAGCAGCACCGTGAGGACAGCCACGCCTCCTTCTCGCCGGATCCGACGGGTGAATCGCTCGCGGAGGCGCTCGTCGCCGTTCTCGACGCCCCGGACGCGACCCGACCCGGATCCGAAGAACGGCGGGCGCTCTTCGAGGCTCGTCGCGCCCACCGACTGCGTGCTGACGCGACGGGAGCCGCCATTCATGCGGCACTGTATCGGCAACTCGTCGGCGAGCGCAGATCATGACGGCAACGGCACCGCTGCGCATAGTCGTCATCGCCCCGCTCCGCTTTCCCATCCGGCGCCCGCATGCAGGGGGCCTCGAGTCAGCCGTCTGGAACGAGGTCAGTCAGCTTCGACGTCGCGGGCACAGTGTCACCCTCATCGCGCCCGAGGGTTCTGACTTCCTCGGACCGGAGGATGCGTTCAGCATCCCGCCGCTGGCGTGGCCCGATCGCGCTCGTCCGACCGACGACACCTACCCCGACAGCTACTACTGTCGAACGATCCCGGCTCTGGGGCGGGCACTCGACAAGGTTTCCGCACAGAGTGGGAGCTACGACCTGATCTCCAACCACTGCCTCCATGGCCTGCCCCTGTCGCGAGCTGGCGAACTCGGGGTGCCCATGGTCACGACCCTGCACACTCCCGTCGACCGGCACCTCGTCGAATCGCACGCGCGGGCGACGGGTCGCCGGAGCGAGTTCATGGCGGTGAGCGAGCACACTCGAGTGCAGTGGGCAGCTGCCGGAGTCGACTCGCACGTTCTGCCGAACGCGGTGGATCCCGATACCTGGCGGCTCGGCCGCGGTGGAGGGGATCTGGTGTGGTTCGGTCGCATCGTTCCAGAGAAGGCTCCTCATCTGGCGATCGAGGTCGCGAAGCGACTGGGGCGCACGCTGGTCATAGCCGGGCGTATCGGCGATGACGACTACGCTGATCGGCACGTGGTCCCGGCGCTCGGCGACAGCATTCGCTACGCGGGTCAGCTCTCGCCGGTCCAGCTCGCCAGGCTCGTCGGCCGCAGCGCGTGCTCGATCTCGACACCCGCTTGGGAAGAGCCGTTCGGGCTCGTCGCACCTGAAGCGCTGATGTGCGGAACTCCGGTCGTCAGTTTCGCTGTCGGCGGGGTCACTGAGATCGCGGCTGCGAGCGTCGGTATGGAGACGGCGCCCCGCAACGACATCTCGGAGCTGGCCGACAGGGCAGCCGGGTTGATCGACCGTACGGACAGGGATCCGGAATTCCGCCGCGCCATCCGTGGCGCTGCCCAGTCGCGATACTCGCTGCCGGTGCGAACAGCAGCGCTCGAGGAGCGTTTCCGTACTGTTCTCGCCGGGCCCGCAGAAGCAGAGGAGGTGGCAGCATGACTCGTCAACGGGTCGCCTGGTACGTGCACCACCATGGCCGCGGTCATCTCATGCGCATGCTGTCCATCGTGCCCCATCTCGACTACGACGTCCTGGTCTTCAGCTCCCTTCCGCGCCCCGATGAGCTCCCGGACCACTGCGACTGGATCCGGCTGCCGATGGACGACGCAGTGGAACCGAGCGGCTCCCCGGCGGACAACGATCCGGAGGCAGGAGGGCTCCTGCACTGGGCGCCTCTTCTCCATACGGGTCATCGCCGACGATTGACGCTGATGGCAGAGGCCGTCGATCAGCAGCCGGTTCTAGCCTTCGTCGTCGACGTGTCCGTCGAGGTGGCCCTGTTCGCCCGGCTGCTCGGCATTCCGCCGGTACTCATCACTCAGCCGGGAATCCGAGATGATCCGCCGCACCTCCTCGCATTTCGGGCGGCAGCCGCCGTGATCGCGCCGTGGTCCGACGAGGTCCTCCGTCCGCGCCACCTCGCAGCGCTGGACACCGTGTCCTATGTCGGCGGGATCAGTCGTTTCGACGGGCGTGCCAACAGTGGTCCCGAGCGTTCAGGAGTACTCGTCCTCGCCGGATCGGGGGGAAGCGCCGTCGATGCCGCCGCGGTGCGGGCGGCAGCAGCATCGACGAGCGCCCACCCGTGGACGAGTCTCGGCCTCTCCGGACAGGACGACGACGATTCCTGGATGGACGATCCGTGGGAGGCGATCACGGGCGCGGCGGTCGTCGTCGCCTGGGCCGGCCAGAATTCGGTCGCCGACCTCGCTGCGGCGGGTTCGCGCGCCATCGTCATTCCTCAGTCACGGCCATTCGAGGAGCAGGCGGGTACCGCTCGGGCTCTGGCCCGCACAGGGCTCGCGGTCGTGGAGTGGAATTGGCCGGAGCCCGGACAGTGGGATGGCCTGGTGGATCGCGCTCTGGCGCTTCAACCCGACTGGTCGCTGTGGCGCACGGCGGGTGCGGCCGGACGTGCTGCGGCTGTCATCGCGGCCGTGGTCGAGGGGCGGCAGCGGTGATGACAGGGACCCGCCCCACCAGGGCCGTCATCACGTTGTGCTCGACCCCCAGGGTCGATCACCTCCGCCGGCAGCTCGCCGCACTCGAGGAACGCAGCGACGTGCTCACAGTTCTCGTCTGGCTCGGCGACGACGAGCCGCCGTCGTTGGCCGTCGACGAGCTCGTCATGGTTCCGCCGGGCACCGATGGACTGCGTCTGGCCGCAGCGCGGAACGCCGGCGCAGACCGGGCGGT
Source organism: Leifsonia sp. Root1293 (assembly GCF_001425325.1). Classification (NCBI taxonomy): domain Bacteria; kingdom Bacillati; phylum Actinomycetota; class Actinomycetes; order Micrococcales; family Microbacteriaceae; genus Leifsonia; species Leifsonia sp. Root1293. The sequence continues at coordinate 784,563 of NZ_LMEH01000001.1, forward strand.
GCTGCGCGGTGCCGATCTGCTGATCTTCCTCGACGCCGACTGCGTCCCCGGTCTCGAACTCGTCGGCAGGTACGCCGCCGCGGCGATGGCGCGTCCGGATGCGGTGCTCTGCGGGCCGGTCACCTATCTCGCCGAGGGCATCGAGGTGTCCGACGTGGCCTCCCTTGGCGCGTTCACCCGCCCGCATCCTGCTCGCCCCGCACCGCCGGATGGCGAGTTGCTTGTGGCAGTACCGGGCGAGTACGAGTTGTTCTGGTCGCTCTCGTTCGCGCTGACGGCTGAGCTCTGGGCGTCATCTCCCCGGTTCGACGAGCGGTACGAGGGCTACGGCGGCGAAGACACCGACTTCGCCTTCGCGTTGAGGTCGTCGGGCATTCCCCTGGTCTGGATCGGGGGAGCCCACGCCTATCACCAGTACCATCCGACGTCCTCGCCTCCCTGGCGCCACCTCGACGACATCATCCGCAACGGTGGCGTCTTCGCCGAGCGGTGGAAGTCCTGGCCGATGGCGGGCTGGCTGAAGGAGTTCGCGGCGGCTGGCGCCATCGAGCGAGTCGGCTCCGGATGGCAGCGCACGAGCCGCGACTGATCCGTCGGCGTCGTGAGCCTTCGCACTCGCCCTCCTAGCGGGTCGCGGGGACGGCGCCGAGGATCGAGTCGGCTGCGGCGGCCAGGTCTGCCGCGACGGGATCTGGTGCGAACCTGTCGACGCCGAGCGCACCCCGTCGAGCGAGGTTCTCGGCCAGAGCTGGTTGCGTCATCATCCGGGCGATCGCAGCGGCCAGGGCCGTCGGGTCCGCCGGAGGAACCATCAGGCAGTCATCGCCGTCGGTGCAGAAGTCGTCGAACCCGCTGCCCGTCGTGCACACCAGCGGTGTGCCGATGGCCTTCGCCTCCAGCGCCACGTTCCCGAATCCCTCCCACCGCGACGGGCAGATCGTCACAGCGGCCTCTCGGATGCCGCGATAGAGCTCGTCGCCGTCGACGTGCCCCAGCCAGGTGATCCGTGAGCGGGCGGCGTCCGGCACGAGGGCGAGCAGCTCCTGCCTGTCCGGTTCGAAGCGGCTGTCGCCACTGGCGCCTGCGAGCACGAGTCGGGCCTCCGGCATCCGCTGCCACAGATCGCCGAACGCACTGAGGGCGTCCGTCACTCCCTTGCGCCGTTCGAGCCGGCCGAGGAAGAGGATCGTGGGAGCCGTGCCCTTCGGCCAGGCCGTCGGCAGCGGCGCCAGCCTCGACGCCGCCGCGGCATGATGCACGTCGACGCAGTTGCGCACCACGCGCACGGGCGGCAGCGACGGGAACGCGGCCTCGGTCCACGACGCCATCGCGTGGGAGATGGCGATGAGTCCGGCGGAGCGCCGAATCTGACGATCCTCCAGGCGGTTCTGCACGAATGCCGTGATGCGCGTGTCCCGAGGGAGGTCGCGCGAGTCGAACCCGGCGATCTCCGTGGCCAGCCGCAGGCTCGTCGCCAGGTTGGTCAGCAGCGGCGCCCCTCGAGGGAGCATGGCCCCGAGCCCACTCCACTCGGGTGCGAACACCCGGTCGTACGGAGTTCTACGGTACTGGCGCCTGACCAGGAGCGGTCGATGTACCAGGGTGAGATTCCGTGACCGGTGGCCGATGACGTGGAAACCCGCCAGGTTCACACCGGCCAGATCGGCGTCGGGCAGGGCGCTCGAATCAGAGAAGACCAGGAGGTCGATGCGGATCCCGGACCGTGCCAGTGCCGGGAGCAGAGCGGCGTAGTGACGCCCGATCCCTCCCGTGTAGCGGGTGAGGCCCGCGTACTCGGTCACTGCGACGAGCCAGCGCTCTCCTCGCCGCGGGGGCGCCTGCTCACTCACCGGTACCGTCGCGGCACGTGCCATGGCCGGCCGAAGTCGGCATTGAACGTCTCGGGGTCGAACGGGCTGTCGCCGCCTGCCGGGTAGCTCGTCAGCTCTCCGAACACGATCCGGTCGCCGGTCACGTACAGATCGACTCTGACGAAGTCGGTGTCGGCACCCAGTCGCTCGGCGATGTCGATGAGTTCCCCCAACCGCGCCGGGCGGCGATGGGGAGGATCGGCCCACGGCGGGCCTCCGCTGAGTGCCAGGTGCGTCCAGTCCCGGTCGTAGAAGTCCTGGGTGCGACGGGAGAACCGGCCGGAGTCGACCTGGATGAACCAGCACCGGCCATGGAAGACGAAGAGCTTGACGTCGTCGGGGATGGCCCCATCGGGCCCAGTGAGCAGTTCCTCGACGATGAGCCGCGGTCGCACCTGACCGTACGCCCATTCACGATTCGGTCCCTGCCCGTAGACCTGCGAGAGCCAGTGTTCTCCGATCCGCACGAGATGCTCTCGGTCGGCAGCCGGCCGCGGCACATGAGAGTAGACCCAGCTGTACTCTGCGACCGGCAGCCGCGCGTCGCTCGGCGCCTGCGCCGACACGACGACGACGGCACCACTGCCGTGCGTGGGCTTGATGACGAAGGCAGGTGGCAGCGTCACGGCCGCGAGGTCCTTCGGATCGTCGAGGATCGCGTGGGCGCGCGGGAGGTAGGCCGCGCCGACGATCGATGCGACATGATCGCGCACCGCGGCCTTGTCGGCGAAGGTGACGAGCAGCGGCCGGCGATCGCGCAGCATCTTGTAGCGCACCTTGTCGGTGAAGGTTCGGGGAGACCTGGTGCCGAGCAGGCGAGACAATCGCACCAGCCGGCTCCGTTCCCGGAGCGGGATCTCGTCAGGCCTCACGCCGTGCTCGTCGCATCGTCCACGGTGGCACTGTACCGACCAGACCCGAACGCGATTGCGTGGGCCCCCTGCGGAAATTGTTGCCGGCGCCCGGAATTCAGTCGTCTGCTCGATCCAGGAAGTCGAAGTCCTGCACCGAAGCGAGCCCCGGGAGCTCGTCGGACCACTGCGGCCGGGAGGGCTGCAGACGCGCGGTCAGGCGTTCCAGTTCGGCGATGACCTCGTCCTCGACGATGCTCTCAGCAGCGTTGTCGACTGTCGTGGCGAAGAGCTGGCTCGATGGCCCGATCAGCATGTGAGCGTGAGCCTGGCTTCCCGTATCGGTGATGACGGGAATCTCCACGATGTCTGATTCTCCGGTCTGGGCCAGCGCCCGCGCATAGCGAAGCAGCGCCTTGCAGGTGAGATCGTCGACCATGACCGTTCCGCCGGCGTAGTGCACACGTCGCATGCGACTCCCTCTTCCACTCCTCAATGACGTCCATGTCCCTGCCGACGATAGATCCTCGCCAGCCACGAGGTTGAGGGCTTGACATGAGCACGTCTCCCGATAGAACGGCCGAGCCCTCGGCGAGAGCTCCTGTCGATTCACGAGACGCCATAACGTCGCCGTGACTGCGATGTCAAGGGTCAGTCGATATTCGGCGCTCGAATCGAGAATGTGAGCATGGACAGTTCATCGGGGAACACGACACAACCTCTTTCCACAGACGAACGCGAGTCGATAGCCGGATGCCTGCGCACCGTCGACTACCCGGCGCATCGAGACGACATCCTGCGGGCGGCCACGTCTGACGGACTGAGCGCGAACGCCGTGGAGGCACTCCGGGCGCTTCCGGACGGCACGGACCAGAGCACCTTCTACGTGCTGCGGATGCTCGACCATGTCGAGGCCTCGCTCACCTGAGCGGATCGTGCCTGCACGGCGATGGCCCTCGGCTCGACGAGGGCCATCACTGCGACCACACGGGCGGCCTCCTCAATCGATGCCGGTGACGATGTTCTCGTCCTCATAGTCGACGTCGTCCTCGTAGTCCATGTCGTCCGCAAGGTCGAAGGCAGGCGCGTCCTGCAGGTCGTCGATCGGAGGCTCCTCCACGTAGGCGAAGTCTCCTCCAGCGATGTCGGTCTCGAACTCATCGGAGTCCGGCATCCGCTCGTCCATCATGTTCGTTCTCCCTTCTGCCGGCGGCGATGCCGACACCTGAACGCTAGGTCGATGCCGGCGCTGGCGCGGAGGGGCTTGACATCACCCGGACCAGGACTCGAATGATTCTGATTCCGCGCCGAGACGCCTCGGCGTAACCTTGACGTGTCGTTCGACACGCGTTCCCAGACCCCGAACGGAGATGAAAATGACGGTGACGACATGGGCACCCTGACATACGACGTGGTGAAGCAGATCCACTTCGATGATCGGCTGCTCGCGCACCTGCAGCTGGTCATCGCGACGAAGCTGCGCCGGGGTGAATCCTTCAACTTCTCGTGGAAGACCGATCCGTCGGAAGGCAGCGGTCGTACGACCATCTGGCTGCATCCGGCCATCCCACTGCTGTACGAGTTCCAGGGCAGCCGACAGCCATCCATCAACAGGGTCTGGCTGGATGAACTGATGGCCTCCGCCGACTCGGTCACGGGGCTCCAGGTGATTCCGGAACCGCGGGAAGACCGCCCCCGTCGTCAGGACGATGAACCGCTGCGGGCTAGTTCGCTTCAGTAGTGGACTCGGCCGACTCAGCCGACCGGCTGACCGCGGCTGAGCATGGGAGCGGGAACGGGTGCTTCATCCTGAGGGCGGCTGGCCGTCTCGTCATGGTGCAGGTCTGCAGCGGCTTCGGCACCACCGAGCCGCGCCAGAAGCAGGCGCAGGGCGATGAACGTCGTCGTCGCCACGACGTCCTCCGGGTCACCGCCGACCTGGATCTCGATCGCACTGGATCGGGCGCAGGTGGCGAGGCCGACGTAGACGGTGCCCGCCGGCTTCCCCTCGGCGGGACCCGGGCCTCCGACCCCGGTGACGGCGATGGCGTGGTGGACTCGCAGCAGCGCGGCTGCTCCCGCCGCCATCTCAGCAGCGGTCCTGGCCGTCACCACGGGCCCCGGCTGCACCTTGAGCACTCTGAACTTGACGTCGTCGGCATAGGCGATGATGCCGCCCGCGAACCAGTCGGCAGCGCCGGGTGCGGCACCGAGGTACTGCGCTATCGAGCCCGATGTCAGCGATTCCGCACACCCGATGCGGATCCCGAGACGTGTCGCACGTTCGGCGATCAACGCTGCGACGTCAGTGCATCGTGTGGAATTCATGGTTCCTCCAGTGCCTGCAGGAACACTGCGATGGATTCATGCGGCCCCATCACGGTACGACGGCCACCGAGCGCAGGGCGAGGGGCTTGACTGCACCATGCACAAGTGGTTCTACGGTTGTCAAGCCGCTTCGGTCGACGGCTTTCGGTGCCTACCCTTAATTCCATGAAGCACCTCACATTTGCAGAGAAGTCCCTGCTCATCGGTGATGATGCCGCCGATGCCCTCCTCGAGTACCTGCGGGTCCTGTCCACGGCCGGCGAAGCGGACACCGTGGAGCTGGCGGCGGTGGGGGCCGACGGCGACGACGTCGTCGTCAGCATGGTTCTGAGCTCCGGTGCGCCGATGATCGTCGAGACCACACGGAGCTCGGTGCCGGAACCCGACAACACCGCCGCGGTGAAGCGCATGCGCGACCTGACGCGCCGAAGGGTGTCTCCTGCCACCGTGCAGCCCGATGAGGAGGCGACTTCATGGGGTCCCGAAGACTACGAGCTCGCCTGATTCGCGAGTGATGATGACGACGACGGACCTGTCCTCCGCTCCGGAGCTCGAGCGCAAGTACGACGTGTCCGACGAGACCCAGGAACCGGGGTTCGAGGGATTCCAGTCGGAACGCCTCGAGACGCTGTCGCTCCGGGCGTCCTACTTCGACACGGGGGAGCGCGCGCTGCTGCGACACCGGATCACCCTGCGACGTCGTGCCGGCGGACACGACGACGGGTGGCACATCAAGACTCCGCTCAGGAGCGGCCGGCTGGAGACGCGTGCAGCGCTGAGCAATCATCCGCCCGCATCCCTGCTCGACCGGGTGCGCGCCATCATCCGGGATGCCGAGCTCGTGCAGATCGCCACCGTCTCCACCGAGAGATCCGAGATCCGCCTGTTCCTCGACGGAACGGCTGTTGCGGAGTTCTCGGATGACAGGGTCACCGCCTCCGATGCGGCGTCCGGCACCCTCACGATGTGGCGCGAGTGGGAGGTCGAACTGCTGCCCGACGCGGCTGCCCGTGCTGACGCCGAAGACCTCCTCGATCGCATCGAGGCCTCCGTCATCTCAGCGGGAGCGGTGAACTCGTCGTCACGGTCGAAGCTGGCCCGCGTCGTAGGCGAGGCAGCAGCCGTGGCCGCGACGAAGCCGCGGACCGCGCTCGAAGTCGCCGTCGGGATCGTGCATGAGCTGACCGCCGCCCTGATCGATGCCGACATGGCGCTTCGCGCGGGGGATCGGTCAGCGGTCCACGAGATGAGGAAGACCCTCCGGCGCCTGCGGGCGGTCCTGGCCACCACGCGACCGGTTCTCGCGTCGGCCGTGACGGACGACATCCGGGAGCGACTCTCCGACCTGGCACATGTGCTCGCTCCCGTCCGCGAGGCTCAGGTTCGTCGCGAGCAGGCGGCCCGTCTTCTCGCCGACGAGCGCCGCGCCGACTTCCCGGCGCAGGTGCGCGAGCGTCTCGAGGCCGACGCGAACGGACGGGCAGCGGACGGAGAGGACGCGATCAACGCGCGTCTCGACTCGACGGCTTACTTCCGGCTGCTCGACGACCTCGAGCTGCTCGCCTCTCGGCCTCCCATCGCACGCGACTTCGCGAGAAAGCCGCGAGCACGCTTCGAGAAGTCGGCCCGCAAGCAGCTGCTGAGGGTGTCGAGGCGACTGGCCGCTCTCGATCCAGACGACCTGGCCAGCATGCATCGAGCGCGCAAGGCTGCTCGTCGGTTCCGCTACGCGGTCGAGGCGCTCTCATCACCTCCGGCATCGGTCCTGAGCAAACGGTGGCGCGCCGTCGGCAAGGCGGCGAAGGCGATCCAGGATGCGGCTGGAGAACACCGCGATACCCTCCTGCTCGTCGACGACCTCACCCGCATGGCGCGCGACGCCGCGACCGCGGGCGAGAACTCCGCTTTCTACGGCATGCTTGCTGAAGCGCAGAGCCGCCGCGCGGAGTCCCTGGTCGACGACGTGATGAGAGCCGCTGAGAGTTTCCGTTCGGCCGCGGCGTCGCTTTAGAACCATCTCCCGGGCGGGCTGTCCAGGCGGGGCGCTCAGAAGCGAAGTCGGCGCTCCACCACGTCGGCGGAGACCTCGGCGATCGGGCGCCGTTCCGACCGAGCGCGGTCGCGCAGCAGCGCGAACGCCTGATCCATGTCGACGGAGCGCGAGTACGCGATCACGCCTTTGGCCTGCTCGATCACCACGCGGCTGTCGAGCGCACGCTGCAGCTGTTGCCTGGCGACATCCCGCTCCCGGATGGCGCGCTCTTGGAGGATCCCGATGGTCGCGACGTCGGCCAGGGCCTGGGCGATGTCGGCATCGGCGGCCTCGACGGTCGTCGGCTCGTTCCAGAACAGGTTCAGCGAGCCGATGGTCGTCTCCCGGAGGCGCAGGGGGACAGCCAGGAGAGCGGAGAAGCCCTGTGACATCGCGCTCTCCGCGAACTCCGGCCAGTGAGCGGCCTGAACGGCGACATCTGCAACGTGCACTCTGCTTCCGGTGTCGGCGCTCTCCATGCACGGGCCACTGCCGACGTTCAATTGCATGAGCTCGACGAGCCTGCTCCCCTCGCTGGTCGATGCCACGACCTCGAGCGTTCCTCCGGAGTCGGTCAGCAGGATTCCCGCCGCCGAGGCCTCGAGGAGTGTGGAGCACCGGTCGACGAGGGTATGGAGCAGCTCGAAGATGTCGAAGTCGTCCACCAGAGTGTCTGCGAGAGCAACGAAGGTCTCCAGCAGTTCGGCTTCGCGGGAGTGAGCAGCCATTTTTCGATCCTAGATCTCGTCTGCGCCGGACGACAGGTCGAGCCGTCGGTCGACGATGTCGTCAGCGACCTCGCGAACGCTCCGACCATCGGCATACGCCCGCGCCCGGAGCACGAGCAATGCGTCGGTGGCTGAGATCCCGAGCTGGGCGATGACCATTCCGGTCGCCTGGTGCACCAGCCGGCGGGAGTGCGTGCCGGGTTCGGTGTCGTAGGTGGCCCCGGGCTGAGCGGCGTCGAGTGCGCGCAGGAGCACCTGTCGTGCTGCGGCTGTCGAGAGGGCGACAGCATCCTTCGCCTCCGACTCGGTCAGGGTTCCGGGTTCCTCCGTGTAGAGGTCCACCGCACCGATGTCGAGGGAGCCGATGTACAGGGGGAGCGCGAAGAGGGCGCCGATCCGCTCGTCTCCGATCGCATCGGCGAGGACAGGCCAGCGGTGGTCCACCCGTCGGATATCGGACGTGAACACGGGAGTCCGGGTGCTCAGGGCGTCCCAGCACGGCCCGAGACCCAGATCGATCTGCAGCTCGTCGAGCCGTGCCGCCAGACGATCGCTGGCGCAGATGGTCTCCTTGCCGAACGGGTCCGCGAGGACCGCGATCGACGCTCCACGGACGGGGAGGGCGTTCAGGAACGGGCGGCACAGGTCGGTCATCGTCGCGGATGCAGCCGACAACTCATCCAGTGCCCGATCGAAAGCATCGGTCGACGACATGGCTGGCCTCGGTATCTCGGAGGTGATCATCACGGTGAAAGGTCCGTTCGGTCTCAGACTACAAGCGACGGTATCCGCAGGTCGCTGCACGTCGGGGGCTTCGTCGCCCAGGACGGCGTGCCCGAACTGACTCAGTCCTCCCCGTTGCGGTCGGCCAGAGAGTCGCCCGCAACGTCATTGGTCACGTGGGGCTGGTCATCCGTGATCATCTGCGTCTCGACACCGCCGGGATCGGCACCGGAACCACCGGGACCCGCGTCCACGGTGCCCGGCGCGGTCGCATCGTCCGCAGCCGGCTCAGCCATCCGCCGTCCCAGGGCCAGTGCCTCTTCCGGCTCGTGCCCCGCGAGAAGAGGCTGCTCGCTGTGCGCGCCGGTGTCGGGCTGCGCACCATCTGTCGTCGTTGAATCGGTCATGCCCCCAGTGAACTCGGGGCCTTCGGCGGTCGGCAGGGGCTTGACAGCCCGTCGGGCCGCGCCCTCGGTCGTCTTCGACGGATGGCGAAGGCTTTGTCAGGTCACTCGTGTTCCGGCAGGAGCGGCGTCGACCAGCCCGGATCCCGGCCGAGGTGCGTTGCCCTGGCGACGGATGCCGCTCCGAAGCGATCGCGCACGGCGTCGAGCACGGTGTCGAGTCGTGCACCGTCGTTCCAGTCGATCGGCAGCTCTGGTTGGAGGGTGTCGGCCCGGGCCAGTTGCCCCAGCGAGACGCCGATGAGCGTGATTCCCCGCGCCGCGATCTCGGCTTGCGCCCCGGTGAACAACTCCCGCGCGACGTCCAGGATCACCGCCGTGCGGTCGGTTGGAGAGCCGACTGTGCGCGATCGGGTCGCCTTCGAGAAGTCCCCGTAGCGAAGTCGTAGGACGACGGTGCGGCACACGCGATCGCCATCGCGCAGTCGACGGCCGAGCCGGTCGACGATCTGCGTGAGGATGAGATCGAGCTCGTCGACCGATCGGGGTCGGCTCCCGAGCGCCCGCTGCGAACCGATGGACGAGCGGCGACGCGTGCTGTCGACGGGACGAGGGTCGCGCAACCGGGCCAAGGCGTGCAGATGCGCCCCGGTCGCCTTTCCGAGCAACCTCTCTGCGGTCGCGGCTTCGAGTTCGGCCAGCTGCCCGACCGTGGAGATGCCCAATCTGTGCAGCTTCTCGGCCGTGACGGCACCGACCCCCCAGAGACGTTCGACCGGCAAGGGGAGCAAGAACGCCTGCTCCTCCTCCGGTTCGATGACGAGCAGCCCGTCGGGCTTGCTGACGGCGCTCGCGACCTTCGCGAGATACTTCGTCCGCGCGACTCCCACGGAGATGGCGAGTCCGGCTTCCGCGCGCACGCGCTCTCGCAACCGCACCGCCACCTGCTCGGGCGATCCCGCGATGCGTCGGAGGCCTCCGACCTCCAGGAAGGCTTCGTCGATGGAGAGGCCCTCGACGAGCGGCGTCGTGTCCCGGAAGATGGCGAAAACGGCTCTACTGGCTGCGGAATAGGCGTCCATGCGCGGTGGCACGACGATGGCGTCGGGGCACAACTCGCGCGCTTGCCGTCCACCCATTGCGGTGCGCACGCCGCGCGCCTTCGCTTCGTAGCTGGCCGCGAGCACGACGCCGCCGCCGACGATCACGGGCCGCCCGCGAAGAGCGGGCGTGTCGCGCTGCTCGACCGAGGCGTAGAACGCGTCGAGATCGGCGTGCAGCACTGTCGCCTCGCCTCGCATGCGATCTCCCGTAATCCTCCGTCGGGATGATCGTGGCATGAACGACCGACACCGGAAGCTGGCCCCGACCTGCCTGCCGTACCGTTCTTGATGCCCTGCCGAGAGGGCTCAGGCGGGCACAGCTTCGTGCGCGTCGGCAGTCAGAAAGCGCACGACTGCCTCGATGCCGCCGGATTCGACGGGCAGGAGTTCGATGGTCGCGCCGCTCGCGCGAGCGAGCTGCGCGACGATCGCGAGGCCGAGTCCGGTTCCCTGATCGTCATTGCGCCCGCGCCAGAACCTGTCGAATGCCCGCGCGCGTTGTTCGTCGGTCAGGCCGGGACCATCGTCGCTGACATGGAGTTCCGTGCGCTCCGGTGACGCCATGACGGCCACGGTCACCGTCGTCCCGGGACCGCCGGCTCTCAGCGCGTTGTCGATGAGGTTGTCGATGATCTGCTCAGCGGCTGTAGCGACAGCGACGACAGGTGCCGTGTCGGGGGAGTCGAGGACGACCCGGCTGTCGCTCTCCTGCGCCAGGGCCGCCCAGGACGCGACGCGCTCTGCCGCTGCGTTCGACAGGTCGACGCGCGAACGCTGGGTGACCGCATCCGCCCGACTCAGCACCAGCAGGCCCTCGATCAGGGAGTCGAGGCGGTCCACCTCCGCTTCAGCAGCCTCGATGCGTTCGACGGCCGCGGACGGATCGCTGACGGCGAGCTCGCGTGCCCGTTCGAGGCGGAGCCGGAGGGCCGTCAGAGGCGAGCGCAACTGATGCGAGGCATCTCCGGCGAAGGCCTGCTGTTGGTCGATGAGGCCGTCGATGCGCTCAGCCATGCTGTTGAAGGACGCCCCCAGGCTGCGGAGCTCCGATGCCCCCGAGGTCTCGTCAGCTCGAGCGGTTCTGTCCCCGGCGGCGAATCGTTCAGTGGCGGACCGCAGGATGCGCAGACGCCGTGTGATCGACCCCGAGAGCAGGAGGCCGATCAGGGCGGCCAGGAGTGCCGTGGTCAACCCGACGGCGACGAGGGCGCGCACCTTGGAATTCACCGCTGCCGAGATGGCACGATCGTCATACGTGACTCGCACTGCTCCCACGGTCCCGGTTCCCGACAGCACGGGCACGGCGGCATACAGCAGCTCCCCGCCGAGGGTCTCCGAGAATCGCTCACCGGATGCCGGGGTGCCGGAGAGCGCGGATGCGAATTCGGCGCGCGAAGCGTAGGAGACGCCGACGTCCGCATCCCCTTCGTCGCTGGTCGCGACAGCGATTCCGTTCCGGTCGACGATCACCAGACGGGCGCCACTCGTCGTGGAGTACTGCTCCGCCATGGATCTGACGGCGTCGAGATCCTGGTCGCCGGACCCGGTCAGCGCTGCCTGGCTGCGGCCTGCAAGGAGGAAGGCGTCACGCTCGAGTGACGTTGTGAGTCGCTGCTCCTCGGCCTCTCTCAGATAGCTGGCGAGCGGGATGTCCTGGATGACGAGCGCCAGCAGTACGACGGCCACCAACGCCGCCATGATCCGCCACCTCACCCGCGCACCTCGAACCTGAAGCCGACACCTCGCACCGACTCGATCCATCGGGGGTCGCCGAGCTTCCGTCTCACTGCGGCGATGTGGGCGTCGAGGGTCTTGGTCGCCCCGTACCACTCGGTGTGCCACACGTCTCGGAGGATGTCGGAACGTCGACGGACGGCACCCGGGTCGGATGCCAGGTACCGGAGCAGTTCGAATTCAGTGGGGGTCAGGTGGAGCTCCGAGCCGGCGAGGCTGACCCGCTGAGCTCGGGTGTCGATGACCAGGGGCCCGAGATCGGGCCCGTCCGGCTCGGTCTTGCCTGTCACTGCGGTGCGGCGCACGATCGCTCGGATGCGCGCCAGCAATTCCCGGAGTCCGAAGGGCTTCACCAGGTAGTCGTCGGCCCCCAGCTCCAGGGCGAGCACGCGGTCGAGCTCCTCGCTTCGCGCGCTCACGATGACGATCGGCACAGACGAGGTCTCGCGGATGCGGCGGCAGACATCCGTTCCATCCATATCGGGAAGCCCGAGGTCGAGCACGATGAGGTCGGGCGACGTGGCACCCGAGGTCGCGTCAAGGCACGCGGCTCCCGTCGAGACGTGTTCGACGTCGTAGTTCGCACTGCCGAGGGCGTCGATCATGCCGTCGGCGATCGACGGGTCGTCTTCGACGATCAGGATGCGCATGGCTACATTCTGGGGCAGCACCACGTTCCTTCGGAGCATCTTCACCAATCCTTGGATGTTCGTCGGGCCCGCCTTCACCGACCGGGTCCTAGCGTCGAAGCCATGAAGAAGACACTGATGATCGCATCCGTCGCCGGGGCAGTACTCGCCATCGGCGGAGTGGGCGTGGCAGTCAACGCCGCAACCCTCTCCTCCGTTCCGGAGGGCACCTCCTTCCCGGTCCCCTCCGTCGGCTCCGAGGACTCGCGCGGGTCCGACGACCCCACCGCGACCCCGCGACCGACGCCGACGATGTTTCCGACGCCTGCAGGCACGCTGACTCCCGATACCGCCCCGAGCATCGAGCCCGGTGACGACGGCCTCCCGCGGTACTCGGGCCTGGATGAACGGCCGGGACACGACGACCCAGCGGCCACGGGATCCGGCGATGCTCCCGTCGTCGATGATCACGGTTCCGGAGGGAACGGCGCCGATGACACCGCGGCCGACGACCATGGCTCCGGCGGCAACGGATCCGATGACACTGGCGCCGACGACAACGGTGGCGGAAGCGAGGACGGATCCGGCGACGACGGATCCGGTCACGACGCCGCCGATGACGGCGACTCCGGATCCGACGACTCCGGCGCCGATGACGGCGGATCGGGGGGACACGGGTCCGATGACACCGATGACGACGACAACGGCGGGTCCGACGACGACGCCGGTCAGCACGGCGGTCACGGTCGCGACGATTGACCGCAGCGCTGGCGCATAGGATTGACGGTGAAGGGGAGTAGTTCCCGGTTCCGGTCTCCATGGAGACCCGGAGGTGCGTCGACATACCGGTGGGAGATTCCACCCGGCGTACCGCTCGGCCTGACTGGTCGGGTGAGCGAGACCTTCGGCACACACCATGCCGAAGTCTCTGGATTTCGGTGCTCACCGAAAGGTCCGCCACCGCCCATGGCCCTCTGGTCCGTCTTCCTCATCGCGCTCGGAGTATCGGCCGACGCATTCGCCGTCGCCCTCGGGAAGGGCTTGCACATGCGCAAGCTCGACCACCGGCATGCGGTCATCATCGCGCTCACCTTCGGCCTGTTCCAAGGGGTCATGCCGGTCGTCGGCTGGATCCTCGGCACTCAGCTCGAGCAGTTCATCACGGAGATCGACCACTGGATCGCCTTCGGGCTCCTCGCCATCATCGGCGGCAAGATGCTCTTCGACGCCTTCTCGAAGACTGATGATGATGAGGAGGACGACGACAGGCTTCGCGTGCGTCAACTCCTCCTGCTCGCCGTCGCCACCAGCATCGATGCCCTCGCCGTCGGCATCTCGTTCGCGTTCCTCTCGGTCTCCATCGTCGAGGCGGCCATCGTCATCGGAGTGACGACGGCAGTGCTGAGCTTCGTGGGGGTACTCGTCGGCCACCGCGCTGGCCTCAGGTTCCGCGGCCCCGCCGAGATCGTCGGCGGCGTGATCCTCATCCTGATCGGCACGAAGATCCTGTTCGACCACCTCGGCGTCTTCGGCTGATTCGGCCTCGGATATCGGCATCCGTCCGCGAGCAATCGGCCATGTCCCGAACCGTGCTCAGGCGGTGTCCGACTCGACGGGGGATCCGGAGGGCGAGTTGCGCTTCTGCCACGGCCACCGGCCTGAGATCTCGAGTTCGAGTGACCAGCTCAGGAAGGTGCGGATCAGCACGATGAGGGCGAGCACCGACACCGATTCGATGGTGGGTTCGACAGCGACGGTCTTGATGATGTCTGCAGCGACCAGCAGTTCGAGGCCGAGCAGGATGGCACGCCCGAGCACGCGACGGAACCGGGTGTAGACGGGACTCACATGCTTGAGGCCGCGGATGCCGGCGTCGATGATGGCGTAGGCCACTCCGATGACGATGGCGATGACGCCGAGGATGTCGACGATCTCGCCGACGGTCTGGATCGCCGCGCTCGATTCCATGGGGCCTCCTTCGCCGAGGGGTGGCGGAATCATCGTGTCGCGCGCAGGAGAAGGCTGCATCATCCGAATCGGATGATCCGCGGACCCCAACGTGCACCGGGGTTCGCATCCCGAGGGGATCATTCCCCGAGGGTGATGCGCGGCGTGCGCAGACCGCCCTAGCTTTGCGGCATGAAAAGGTTCCCGCGCGCGACGGTCATCCTCGTGGGTCTGGCCGCCGCGACCATAACGGCCATAGGGATCAGTGGAATCCGGGGCATTCTCGCCCCCACGCTGCTGACCCTGATCCTCACCATCTGCGCAGCCCCCGTGCGTGCCAAGCTCATCGACCGAGGAGTTCCCCGCGGGCTGGCGACGGGTTCCGTCATCGTCGTCGTCTTCGGTGTTCTCGCGGCATTCGGTTACGCCATCGTCGTCGCGGTCGGGCAGTTCGCTGCGATGCTGCCGAGCTACTCCGAGGAGTTCGCCGCGATCGGAGCCGCCATCTCGGGCTGGCTCACCTCTCTGGGATTCGGGCAGTCGCAGGTCGACTCCATCGTGCACAGCCTCGATCCGCAGAACGTTCTCGCTTCGATCACCACGGCCATCGGCGGCCTGGCGAACTTCACCGCCGCCCTGGTGATCGTGCTCACCATGATGATCCTCATGGCGGCCGACGCGGTCTACTCCCGGGTGATCCTCGGTCAACTGCGTGAGACGAGCCCCGACCTGGTGTCGGCCCTCGGTCAGTACGCGGCGAACGTGAGGCGGTACATGGTGGTGACCACTGGGCTCGGAATCGCCCAGGGCGCACTCGATGCCCTGGCGCTGGCGCTGCTCGGCGTTCCGGCTGCCCTGCTCTGGGGGCTTCTGGCATTCCTCTGCAGCTTCATCCCGAACGTCGGATACTTCCTGGCCCTGATCCCGCCCCTCGTGTTCGGTTTCCTCGAGGGAGGCTGGGGAACGGCGTTGGCGGTTCTCGTGGTCTACGCGATCATCAACGCCGTGGTTCAGTCGATCATCCAGCCCCGCGTCGTCGGCCATGCGGTCTCGCTGAGTCAGACGGTCACCTTCTTCTCGGTTCTGTTCTGGGCCGTCATCATCGGCCCGATCGGTGCGATCCTCGCCATCCCGCTGACGCTGTTCGCGAAGACGGTGCTCATCGACGCGGACCCCGACGCGCGCCGATGGCAACCCGCTCTCGGACCGACGGCTGCCACGCGGGAGCTGATGGATGACGAGATCCGATCGGACAGCGAGCATCGTCGTGCACGTCATGCAGCTCCGGCGACTGCGCCTCCCGTCGACCAGTCGTCCCGGACCGACCTGGCTTCAGACGGTGATCCACCAGGTGAGAGGGCCGCGGGTGGTGAATCATCCTGATCGGATGACGTCATCGCACGGGATCGAGAGGATGCTGAACCCATCAACCGGCGCTGGGAGCATGTCGCACCCGCCAGGCCCGGCGAGAGTGAAGGAGTGACGCGATATGCCTGCTGAGGATCTGAACGAACTCGGCCCTGTCGATTTCTACGTGATCGAGTTTCCGGCCGGTCAGGCGAACTTCACGGGCGAGATGGCCGAAGAGCTGGTCAAGCTGGTGGACGCCGGCGTCATCAGGGTGATCGATGCGATCATCCTGACGAAGGATGCCGACGGTGAGATCGACGCCATGGAGCTCTCGGACGTGCCCGATCTCGGCGCGCTGGTCGACATCGAGGGGCAGCTGGCAGAGCTTCTCGCCGCCGACGATGTCGTGAACCTCGCCGCCGCAATGGAACCGGGCAGCGTCGCCGGAGTGCTCGTGTACGAGAATCTCTGGGCCGCGCCTTTCGCCTCCGCGGCGCGCCGCGCCGGAGGGCAGCTGATCGCCAACGGGCGCATCCCCATCCAGGCCATCATCGCCTCGCTCGAGGCCGATGGAGTACTCGAGACAGAAGGAGTTTGACATGCCGCTCAGACCAGCCAGAATCGGGCGCGTCGGCGTCGTGCGCGCGCCTGTGGCCAAAGCCGCCGTCGTCGCTGCGGCCGTCAGCCCAGGGCCATCGCCGATCGCCAAGGCGGCCGTGGTCGGCGCTGTCGTGACGCCCGGCCGTCGTCGCCGCATCTGAGCCGCGGCGTCGGACGAGGCGGCGAGAGGATCGGGAACGCCCATGATCGCCGAAACGTTCGACATCCTCGTCAGAGGAGATGTGGGGCCGCTGATCACCGACGAGCTGGCCGGGTTCGAGGTCGTGGAGAGCGGCTCCGGCTCGACCCTGCTGCGAGGAGTCGTTCCCGATCAGGCTCGCCTCGTGGGCCTGCTCGACCTCCTGCGTTCGTTCAACATCGAGATCGAGGCGGTCAGGCACGTCAGCGAGTCGTCACCCTGACCTGATCGACCCGCGCTGGAAGCGGGTCGAGAAGGCCCAGTTCCCGTGCCTGCTCGATTGCAGCGCTCCGCCCGGTCACTCCGAGCTTCCGGTAGATGTGAGCCATGTGCGTCTTGAGCGTGTTGACAGTCACGAAGCACAGCTCGGCGATCTCGGCATTCGTCGTTCGATCGGGGAGATAGCGCAGAACCTCGAGTTCTCGTTCCGTGAGGGGATCGACGAGCTTCGCGTTGGTATCGCCTGAGGTGAGCTGCCGTGCCCGGGTCATGATCGCCAGCGCCAGTCCACCGCGTTCCGGCGCGAGCTCGCCGATGAGCCGGAGGACGGTCGACCCACCATCGACGGTGAACGGCAGCACCAGGCCCTCCGGCTCCGCCTTGTCGAGGGCCTCTGTGATGAAACCGAGGGCGTCGTCGTGGAAGTCACCGGCTTCAGCGGTCCATGCACGGAGAAGCAGGAGCTGGATCTCGCCCCGCAGTCCGTCGCCCGCGATGACGTCATCAACCTGCTCGAGGAGTGCCGCGGCGACCTCGGTCTCGCCGACGCTGAGGTGGGCTGCGACCGTCTCGAAGCCGATCGCCGGCAGGGTCGGTATCTGGTCCCGAACCAAGCGCAGCGCCTCGGTGGCGCGACCGGTTCGCCGAAGTCCATTCAGGTGGAGGGCCTCGAGTCGATCGCGCAGGGCAGGGGCCGGACTCGACGGCGGCTCGGTATGCGACCTGTCCGCGGTGTCGAGCGCCTTCTCGTGGCGTCCGTCTCCCGCGGCCAGTTGACCTCGCTGGTACCGCGACAACCACGCCAGCTGCGTTCGATGGTTCGCCTCGGCACGGAGGATGCCGGCTCGCAGATGGGTTGCCGATGCGTCCTCCAGTCCTCGGTCGACGGCCACCATCGCCAGCGCCAGGTGAGCATCAGCGCTGATCGGGTGGAGAACGAGCCTCGTCACGGCGGCCACCTCCAATGACTCCAGCGCGAGTCGCTCCGCTTCCGATGCCCTCCCGCACCACGCATCGAGGAGGGCGAGGGAGCCCAGGATGCCGACCCGGAAGGGCGCGTATCCGACGCCATCCGTGTCTCTGGCCATGTTCAGCCACGCCTCTGCCTGCCGCACGTCGCCGTTCAGAAAGTGGGCGCGCCCCACCGAAGCCGTCGCCACGGTCGACAGGAGAGCGCGCGAGCTCAACCCCATGACCTGGGGCGTCGGGGCGTCGGGATGCTCCGCGAGCAGGGCAAGTGCCCGCATTCCCGTGCGGATGCAGTCGTCAGGGCGGGCGGTCCACTGCACCGTCGCCGACATCCACGCGTAGGCGACGGCCTTCTCTCCGACCGATGCGTTCGGATCCTCGGCCACTCGTCCCAGGATGTCCACGGTGCGTGCGGCCGCTCCCTGCATCCCGAGCAGGATTCCCAGCTCGAGCGACACGTCGAGGCGCCGGGCGCGGGCGGCCTCCGGCACCGTCGTGATCCAGCGGATCACCGTGTTCATCTCACCGCGCTCGAAGATGTCGCTGCCGCGCGTCATGATCGCCTCGAGCGCGTCATCCCAGTCCCGCGCGCGGAGCAGGTATTCGACGGCGGGGTCGAGCTCGCCGCGATCAAGGTGATATTCCGCGGCCCGACGGAGGAGGACGGGTTCCTCCTCGGCGCGCTCGGCCCGGAGCCGGTATCGCAGGAGGTCCCGGAACAGGTGGTGGAACCGAAACTCCTCCTGGCGATTGTCGATGGGGACGAAGAACATGGACTCGTGCCGCAGTTGCTCGAACAATCGCTGAGCGTCGTCGCGGCCGAGCACATGATTCACGAGGCCGGCCGTCATCGTGTCCAGTGGTGACATCCTGAGCAGGAGCGCGCGTCCGTTCGATGGAAGCGCATCCAGGACCTCTTCGGTCAGGTACTCGGCCACCAGGCGATCGCTGCCGCCGAATTCGGCGACGAACTCGTCTGGGCGCTCGTGGAACTTGAGCGTGATACCCGCGAGTTGAAGGCCGGCCGCCCAGCCCTCGGTGCGGCTGACCAGCACATCGAGCACGGCAGCTGATGGTGCGTTCCTGGTGATGTTGGTGAGAAGCTGCGCCGATTCCTCTCTCGTCATCGCCAGGGCGTCCTGACGGATCTCGAGGAGCCGATTCCTCAGGCGCAGCCTGCTCCAGGGGATCGCCGGATCGACGCGGGTCGACATGATGACGTGCACGTTCTTCGGAAGTGAGACGAAGAACCGTCCGAGGTCGGCCAGAAGGGTCGAGTTCGACAGGTGGTGGAGGTCGTCGAGGATGACGACGGTCTCGGGAAAGGACTCGAGTTCCGCCGACAGCGCTGTCAGCATCGGTCCACCCAGGCCTCCAGCGGTGAGTCCAGCGAACCGGGACAACTGCGCCATTCCGGGCTGCACCGTCGACATGGCCGTGGACAGCCGCTTCGCGAAGCGCACGGGATCGTCATCGAGCGGGTCGACGTCGATGCGCACGAAGGCGAGTTCGGGATGGGCGGAAGCCCATTGATCGAGGAGGACCGTCTTTCCGGCGCCGGGCGGTGCCACGAGCAGGGTCAGCGGAACACCGAGCGCCGCATCGAGACGGCGCTTCAAGGCAGGCCGGTCGACCAGCGAGTCGGGTGGGAACTCTTCGATCACGTGCGCCTCCCGTGGCACTCCTGAGCGCTTGGGCTCAGTATGGCACCGGTGGGCGATCGGCGCGACGGATGCCGGTGCTCGGCGGGTAACACCGAGTCACGTCCTCTCTCCGCCTATGCGGTCATGCGTGAACGTGCAGTGCGCATCGAAACGGTGAGGCTGCTATTGCCGAGCCATTGCGACGCGCAGCCGTTCGTCGGGGTCGATGAAGTGGTCGTTGTCCTCAACGCCGACGTCGATCTGCACCCAGTGGATCTTCCCGGTGAAGCGACTGGTCGCGGCCGTGTAGTCGGGGGAGACCGTGGTGCCGGACTCGTAGCCGACATCCGTCGTCTCGTCGGCCGAGAAGATCAACGCCTGGGTGGCGCCGACCCGACCCGTCCCGACGCTGGTGCCGTCATGGAACAGGGTGACATCGCCGCCCTTGGCCAGGCCGCCGCCGTCGTAGGCGAACTCCATCCGCACCTGGTGGGTTCCGGGCGCGACAGGCTCGGTGGCCTCGGTCGCGAACTCCTGGATGCCGAGCACGTTGTAGACGAACTTCATACGTCCTTCCTTCGCATACAGGCTCCACCCACCGAACCTGCCACCCTGGGCGATGATCACTCCCTCGAGACCTGATGCCGGAACCTCGACCTCGGCTGTGACCGAGAAGGATTTGTTCTTGATGCTCACCACGCTGCTCTCGGACAGTCGTCCCATTCCGGCGAACAGCAGTTGACTGTTGCCGCGGACGAGCGTCGGCCTTCCCGCCAGTTCCGGATTGAGCCGTTCGGCCGTACGGTCGTCGATCGGCAGCACGTTGTACTTCGTCGCCTCGATCAGCCAGAGCCGTTGCAGACGATGGAGGCGTTCCGGGTCGTCGGCAGCGAGATCTCTGGCCTGGCTGTAGTCCACGTTCCCGTCGTACAACTCCCAGACGTCGTCGTCGAACGCCGGCAACGTCCCTCCGACCATCACCCAGGGAGTGCGGTGCTTGGTGACAGCGCTCCAGCCCTTGAAGTAGACCCCACGATTGCCGAACATCTCGAAGTACTGCAGCTCGTGCCGCTCCGGCGTCTCGGGCGAGTTGAACGAGTAGAGCATGCTCGTTCCCTCCATCGGCGACTGGAGCACGCCGTTGACGCTGGTCGGCTCGGGGAGGCCCGCTGCCTCCAGGATCGTCGGGGCGACGTCGATCACGTGGGTGAACTGGGAGCGCAGCCCACCCTTCTCCTCGATGCCGTTCGGCCAGTGCACGATGGTGCCGTTCCTGGTACCGCCCCAGTGCGATGCCACCTGCTTCGTCCACTGGAACGGCGTGTCCATCGCCCAGGCCCAGCCCACCGCGTAGTGGTTGTAGGAGGCGGGCCCGCCGAGTTCGTCGATCTTGGACATCATGAACTCGGGCGTCTCGAGCGCAGCCATCCCGTTGAAGTTGGCCATCTCGTTGAATGCGCCGTTGACGGTGCCCTCGGCCGAAGCGCCGTTGTCGCCGATGATGTAGTAGATGATCGTGTCGTCGAGGATCCCGAGGTCCTCGATGGCATCGATCACGCGTCCGACGTGATGATCGGTGTGCTCGAGGAATCCGGCGTACACCTCCATCTGGCGCTCCAGAACCGGCTTCAGCTCCGCCGGCATGTCGTCCCATGCCGGGATCTCGGCGTGCCGAGGGGTGAGTTCGGCGTCGGCTGGGATCACACCCAGCTCCTTCTGGCGAGCGAAGGTCTGTTCGCGCTGCGCATCCCATCCGCCCGCGAACTTCCCCTTGTATCTGTCTGCCCACTCGGCCGGTACGTGGTGCGGCGCATGCGTGGCACCGGGGGCGAGGTACACGAAGAACGGCTTGTCCGGCATGAGCGCCTTCTGGGTGCGGATCCAGCTGGTCGCCCGGTCGGCGAGATCCTCGGTGAGGTGGTACCCCTCCTCGAAGGTGGCCGGCGGTTCGACCGGAGTCGTGCCGTCGTACAGGGCGGGCTCCCACTGGTTGTTCTCGCCGCCGATGAAGCCGTAGAAGGTCTCGAATCCGCCACCGGCAGATGGCCACGCGTCGAACGGTCCCATGGGCGAGGACTGCCACACGGGAACCTCATGGCACTTGCCGAACTGCGCCGTCGAATAGCCGTTGAGCTTCAAGGTCATCGCCAGGGGTGCCTTGGTGTTCGGCCGGAGCGAACTGTTTCCCGGAGCGGATGTGGCCGTCTCTGTGATGCTCCCCATCCCGACCGAGTGGTGATTGCGGCCGGTCAGCATCGCCTGCCGGGTCGGCGCGCACAGGGCCGTCGTGTGGAATCGGTTGTACTTCAGCCCGCCGGCAGCCAGTCTCTCCGCATTCGGCGTCGAGCACGGACCACCGAATGCACTCGATGCCCCGAAACCCACGTCGTCCAGCAGGATCACCAGCACATTCGGCGCGCCCTGCGGCGGCAGCAGCGGCTCGATGGGCGGATAGGCGGTGTCGGGATCCTTCGCATCGTAGGTCGTGAGCCCCGGCGCCGGTCGGTCGGGGATCGGCAACATCGAGCGGCTGTGGCGATCGGGGGTCATGGCCTCGTCCTTCCTAGGCGCTGGCGAGCGCGTTGGCCTTCAACTTCTCGTACTCGGCTGGCGTGATCGCGCCGGAGTCGAGCAGCTTCTTCCCTGCCTCGATCTCGGAAGCCGCTGAGGACGGTGAGCCGGCCACGGATCGGATGTACTCGGTGGATGCGGCCGACGCCTGCTGGGCGCGCGCCGCGCTCCGCTGCGCCATCGCCTGTCCGCGTGCGATCAGATAGATCAGGGCGGCGAGGAACGGCGCGATGATGAGGAACACCACCCAGAGCGCCTTGGCCCAGCCGTTGAGTTCCTTGTCCTGGAAGAGGTCGACGAAGACCCTGATGAAGATCACGATGCATGCGACCGCGATGTAGAACCAGAAGAACCAGACGAAGAAGTCCCAGATGTTCATGACATGTCCTCTCGCAGCGGGAAGTCCAACACTTCCGCGTCGGCTCGAAGCTATGACCGGCGCCGGGTGGCGCACATCACCCGATCCGGATGATGTGGAGTTGGCCACGCGGGCCGCGCTTCCGCAGAGACTCATCCCATCCGGGTGATGCCCCGATTCTTCGCTCCTCGATACCTTCGACGTCGAAGCAGGCCGACGCGCCTGTTCCCCGATCAGCCGCTCCGGCTCATCGGCGGTGAACCTCGAGGACGGCGGGTGGATCATGAGCGAAAGCAGAGCAGTGACTGGTTGGGTGGGGTGGATCGGCTTCGCCGGAATCATCCTCATCCTCAACGGGATCTTCAGCGCGGTCCAGGGGATCGTTGCACTCGTCGGTCCGAATTCGTACTACGTCGTGACAGGCGAAGGGCTCTTCCTGTTCGACGTGACCGGTTGGGGGTGGTGGAACATCCTCGTCGGCCTGCTGCTGATCTTCACCGGCATCGCGCTCTTCGTCGGAGCGACCTGGGCACGCGTCGTCGCGATCATCGTCGCGTCGTTGAGCGCGATCGGGCAGCTCCTCCTCGTGCCGGCGCAGCCGTGGTGGTCTCTTCTGGTCATCGCACTCAACATCCTCGTGATCTACGCCATCAGCGCGCACGGTCGTGAAGTTCGCATGGACTGAGTCACCGAGGGCAGCGCCACCGCTGGCTCAGCCGCGCAGGGCGAGGAGCGCGCTGAGCCATCGACCGTGGGTGTCCCAGGGGTCGACGCCTCCGCGCAGGGTCGCGATGTGCGTCAGCAGCTCGTCGTGTACCTGGAACCACTCGCCTCGATTCATCTGGTGTGCAGCGAATTGGAGGTGGCGTTGCCGTTCGAGACGGCGATCGCCTCTCTCGAACGCCAGCACCTCGTCATGGGGCAGGCTCGCGATGCGGCGGCGCGGGTTGGCCGACGTGCCGATCTTGATCAGGTCGCCGAAGCGGATGTAGTAGACGACATCGAGACGCGGGGGAGCGAGTTCGCCGTCGGGCATCTCGCCATGCCGCCATTCGCACACGGCGCAGATCCAGCCCGATGGGAAGTGCACTCCGAGTGGGGAGCCGCAGGCAGGACATGGGCTGGGCAGGAGATCGGTGAGCCCGTTCTCACCGTTGGCGACCTCGGCAGCCGCCAGGAGGTGCTGGTCGCAGAGATTGAGATCGGCATCCGTTGGCGCTGTGCCGGAACACCTCGAACCGTCGCGGAAGACGATTCCGCAGTGCAGGTTGGGGTGGTCCATGCCGCCAACGCTAGACGCCGGTGCCGACATCCACCCGTTCGCTCCCTCCGGACGGAGATCAGCGGATGCGGGTCGCCAGAGGATCGACGCGGCGGCGTCTCGGCCGTCTGAGCATTCCGATCAGGCCGTACAACAGGCCGGGAACTCCCACGGCGAGGAGCGTCGCACCGATGGCGGGGGTGACCCAATCAGGAAGGGACGGGATGAGCTGCGAGGCGACGGAAGCCGCGGTCAACAGCAGCGCGCCGGTGATGGAGAAGATCAATCCGAGCACGGCGGCGGCCGCCAGGGCGGCACGATCCGGCACCGATTCGGGTTCGGTGGTCATGCGGCCACGCTATAGCTGAGGTGCTCTCAGCTCTCGACCCCAGAACGGGGCGTTGACTCCGGCTCAGGCGTCGGCTCCGACCGGGAGCTCGATCGGTGTGCGGCCCACGAAGCGGATGTCGGAGTCTGTCACGACGAACTCGGTGATCGAGCCGTTGCCCGCCGAGCCGGGGAACGTCTCGGGTGACGTGGTGTGGCGGGTGAGACCGTTGATCACGCCGCCGTGGCTGGTGATGATGACGGTCCCCGTCGACTCGGCGGCGATGCGGCGGAGGGCTGCCATCGATCGCTCCAGGACCGCCGGTCGGGGCTCGGCGCCCGGAACGACGCCATCCGTGTAGAGGTGGCGGACCTCCTGCCAGACTGCGCCCTCGGCCTCGCCGTACTGCATCTCGATGAAGTCGCGATCGGTCTCCACGTCGGGCCCGTCGATGGCAGCAGCGATGATGGCCGCGGTCTCGGCGGCACGATCCAGCGGGCTGGCGATGATCCGGGACGGTTCCGCATCGCGCAGAAGATCGGCCGCTGCCCGGGCCTGAGCGCGTCCCAGTTCGTTGAGAGGGACATCGGTGTGGCCCTGCACCCGCCCCGCCCGGTTCCAGTCGGTCTCGCCATGGCGCACGAGCAGGAATCGGGTGGTCGAAGAGGTCATGCATCGAGCCTATCCGGAGCAGAATGTGTGCATGGCGAGCCTCCTCGATGTGACGCGGGCCGCCGTCGCGCCGCTGACCCGCACCAGAGCATTCAGGCGCACGGCACCGACGCTGCTGCCACCGCTCGAGCGAGCCACCGCCTGGCTGAGCCGCGGTCGCGTGCAACTGAGCGGATTGCTCGTGCCTTCCCTGGTGCTGCACACGACGGGGGCGAAGTCGGGCCTGCCGCGTGACGTTCCGCTCATGTACTGCCCTGACGGCGAGATCTGCATCGTGGCCGGCAGCAACTTCGCCCGAGAACGGCATCCGGCCTGGACGGCCAATCTGATCGCGCATCCCGATGCCGCAGTCAGCATCGCCGGTCGACGGATGCCGGTGCAAGCCGAACTCATCGGGGACGACGAGCGCGATGCGGTGTGGGCCCGCATCGAGCGGCAGTGGCCCGGGTACCGCGCCTACGAGCGCGGCTCCGGTCGGACCGTTCGATTGTTCCGGCTGCACCCGGTTGCGACGGATGCAGCGGTGCCCGGTCCGGCATCCTGAGCAACCGCTGCCTGCGGGAGGTCCTGCTCGCGCCGCGCCGTCCCGCCTGCGGTGACCTGCGCACCTGCGACGTAGCCTCGAACGGAGGTGCGAGCCCTTCGTCGGGTGTGCGGAGCGCCGACGCGGCCAGCGGGAGGGATAACGATGCGTCTGAGAACGCGCGCTGTCGCCGCCGTGATGGCTGCCACCCTGGCCGTGTCCGCCCTGATGGCGACGGGGGTCGTCTCGCGAGCCTCGGCGGAGGACTACCCGAGTTGGGACGAGGTGGAGGCAGCGCGATCGAGCGCCGCGGCGACGAGCGCCGAGGTCGATCGCATCTCCGACTTCATAACCGCCCTCACGGCGGAGTCGGCTCGCCTCGGCAGGATCACCATCGAGAAGGCCGCCGCATACACCGTGGCGAAGGCGGAGCTCGATGCCGCGACCCGACGGGCCGACGTCCTGGTGGCACAACGTGACACAGCCGTCGCCGAGGCAGCGGACGCGCATGACCGCTACGGCGCCATCGTGTCGCAGCTCGTCGTGTCAGGCGGCACCGAGAGCCTCACCGTTCAGCTGCTTCTGGACCACTCCTCAGACACCGACCTGCTGTACCGGCTCGGCGCGATGACCAAGCTGACCCAACAGGCCGCCGGCCTGGAGGACCGTGCAGAGAGCCGCAGCAACGAGGCCGATGCGCTCAGTGCCCAGGCGGCAGTGGCCGAGAAGGAGCGTGACAGGCTCGCTTCGGCAGCGCAGGCTGCGCTCGAGGACGCGCAGGCCGCCGAGCAGGAGGCCGGCGCTCGCCTGTCCGCCCAGAAGGAGGCGAGTGTCACGTTGCAGGCGCAACTCGCCTCCCTGACAGCGCAGGCCGCCGACGTCGAGAAGCGGTACGAGGAAGGCGAGGCGGCGCGCAGGGCCGCTGAAGCCGCTGCTGCCGCCGCTGCTGCTGAGGCGGCTGCAGCAGCAGCGGCCGCGGCTGAGGCGGCGGGTGACGGCGGGGGCGGTGGTGCCGCGACCCCGATCTACACGGGCGACGTCGACTCGGACCCCGGTGCGGCACAGGCGTACGCGGCCGGCGCCATCGGCTCCTATGGATGGGGCGGGGACCAGTTCGGCTGCCTCCAGCGACTCTGGAACAAGGAGTCGGGTTGGCGTGCCGACGCCTACAACGCGTCGAGCGGTGCCTATGGGATTCCGCAGTCGCTCCCGGGGGAGAAGATGGCCTCGGCCGGCGTCGACTGGCGCACCAACGCCGCCACCCAGATCAACTGGGGGTTGTCGTACATCGCCCAGCGGTACGGCTCACCCTGCTCGGCGTGGGCGCACTCCGTCGCGACCGACTGGTACTAGACCGCGGGATCCGACGGACGGACGGCGGGCGTACGCAGCCGGTCAACGGCCTCGGCCCCGCGGAGTTCGACCATGCGTGCGACGATGCGGTCGGCCACGTCGGCGGTCAGTGATGCGCACACGATGCTGTTCGGGCCGATCGCCTCCAGGCCCGCGGCCCGCACCCGGATGACCTCCCAGCCCACCTCGGCGAGGGCGTCGTCCTTCTCGCGGTCCGACGCCTCCTTCAACCCCAGGTGCGCGCGCCGGGAGCGCCCGGGGTCGTCGTACTCCACGGCGATGCGCAGCGCAGGCACGAGGATGTCGGGCCACACCTCCTGCTTGCCGTAGAACATGCGGTTGACGCGCACGGTGTTCACACCCCGGGGAACGCGGATGCGCTCTTCGAGCAGCGCCCGCAGCCGCTGTTCGGTCAGGGAGGTGCGCGTGCGCAGCCCCGCGTTCATCGACGCGACTCCGCCGTCGCGCGCCACAGTCGGAGCCTCGGCATTGCGGATGCACTTCGGGCAGCTCGGGCCGGTGAGCACGTCCATCACGCTCGCCTCGTAGCGATCGTGACCTCGGGCGCACACCCACTGGAATTCGGCGCCGATCCTGGTCTCTCGAGCGACGGATGCCCGCGCGGGAGGGGCCGCTCGCGACACGAGTTCACCGCGCGTGCGGTGCGTCTCGTGCAACAGCATGCACAGCGGGCAGGAGCGTCGGAGGGTGATGGCAGCCGGGTCCGTCGGTTCCGCACCGTGTCCGCAGGCGAAGCTCACAAGGGTCATGCGGGCAGGGTAACCCGGGCCGCCGACATGCCAGCAGGCGTTCTTGACCTCCCCCTGTACGGGGCACACAATGGCAAGGCGACCCGAGCGCATCCGACGAGAAAGGTCACCATGTCAGACACCCAGCAGGCCACACCAGGGACCGGTGCGCCGATCGCTGCGACGACGTCGGTCGGCAGCCGATCCCTCGATGAGACCACAGTGCTTCCCTCTCTCGGATCCGAGGCTGAAGCAGGGTCGGCGCCGACCGAGGTGGTCGCGGTGCCTGCAGCGTCCGTCGGCGAGTCGACGAAGCCCGCGAAGAAGACCTTCTCGTGGTTCCAGGACCAGCCGATGCGACTCACTCTCGTCGTCATCATCGGAGTCGTCGCGCTGTTCTTCGCGTTCGGCCTGCTCATCATCTTCAGTCCCAGTTCGGCTGCGGTCTCCGCTCTCGCGGTGATCGCCACTCCCGTCGCCTCGATGGTGGCGGCCTACTACGGCATCACGCTGAGCATGCAGCAGGTGCGTGACGAACGTCTCGAGCGGGCCGCCGCCGTGAAACGGGCTGAGGATGCCGAGAGCGCTGCGCAGGAGGCCGACGTCTGGGCCGCGCAGATGGAGTCCGGCCTGCGCGTCGCCAAAGTGAAGCTCGACGCGGCCGGTGTGCGCACCGATGACGTGGCGAAGGCGGCCGGCGTCGAGCCGGACTTCTTCTGATCGTCCGGTTCAACCGCGCCTGATCCGCGCGAGACTGCGGCGCTGCGGCCACTCGCGCAGCGGGCGAGGCAGCCAGGGCCAGACGGCGCCGGTGACGGCGAGAGCTCGCCGGAAGCGCCGTTCGGCCCCCGCTGACCACCGGACGCCGTAGGCAGCTCGCACAGTCGCCGGGAGGAGCCCGGCGGTCACGAGCCTGGCCAGGGGCATGGCGAGCCCGAGGGGGGTCGGCAGGGAGCGCGCGAACATCAACTCGCGCGACAGGGCCAGCACCTCGGAGTCGACGGACAGGCGCGGCAGCATCCCGGCCCAGTACTCGGTGAAGGCGGCACGGTCGTCAGGCCACCGACCCTGGGGCAGCTGCAGCCTGGTGCCGAGCTCCGCGTAGGCCGTGTACAGGGCGTCGGCCTCGTCGGTCCGCAGCGGCCCGAACAGCTCCTCATGCACGACGACGGCCGTGTCGTAGAGGGTTGCGGCCACCCAGAGCTGGAGTTCCGGGTCGTACGCGCTGTACGCGGGTGCGCCGCCTCGGGCATCGCCGCGCACGGGGGAGTGCGCTCGGTTCACCAGGCGCACGGCCCGGGCCTTGTCCTCCTCTGTGCCGTAGACGATCGCGTAGGCGTAGGCGAGCGTGGCCCACAGTCGGTCCAGGGGCGCCCGGCGAAGTCGGAGTGCTCCACGACGCCGCGTCCGACGGGCGGGTAGGCGAGCTGCAGGAGGATGGCCCGCGCTCCGCCCGCGATGAGCACTCCGTCGCCGGCGAAACGAGGCAGGTCGGTGGCATCCGCTGGCATCCTCCAACGCTACGCGGTCAGGTTCCTCGGATGCCTCCCGTTTAGACTTCCCCGGTGGTCGGGAAGCTGGTGCGGACGACGGCGCTCGCTCTCGCGGTCGCCGTCTGTCTCGTCGGCTGCGCAGCCTCCGAGACGCCGAGCCCCGCTCCGTCGCAGACGATGACGGCGGACGTGCCTCGCAGGGTCGCGCCCGATCCCGTCACGGTCGAAGCGCGTCGGCGTCTCGCCGCCATGACCCTCGAACAACGCATCTCGAGCATGCTCATGCTGCACTTCCCGGGTACGGATGCCGCGGCCATCGCCGCGGAGTCGCTGCAGTACGAGCCCGGCGGAATCATCCTCATGGGCGACAACACCGCAGCGGGCACGGCCGGCGTGCGAGCGATCACCGCGGCCGTCGACGCGGCCGCCGATGCGGATGCGGCGCTCCCGTTGCTCGTCGCCGTCGACCAGGAGGGCGGAGAGGTCAGCCGCATCGTCGAGGATCCGTCGCCCGGTGCCGACGTGCTGCGCGGCCAGGCGGCATCCGTCACCGAGAACGCCTTCGCGGCGCGCGCCGACGTGTTGGCTGCCGCCGGGATCTCGGTGAACTTCGGCATCATCGCCGACGAGACGAGCGACCCGAACTCGTTCCTGGCCGGTCGTGTGCTCGGCACGGATCCGGCCGCCGCCGCCGAGCACGTCACAGCAGCGGTGGCGGGGGAGCACGGCAGAGTCCTCAGCACGCTCAAGCACTTTCCGGGACACGGCGCCGCGCCCGGCGACTCGCACAGCTCGATTCCGACGACGGGGAAGTCGCTGGCGGAGTGGCGCACCACCGACGCCGTTCCGTTTCGAGCGGGCATCGACGCCGGCGCCGAGTTGGTGATGTTCGGCCACCTCGAGTACTCAGCGGTCGATCCGGCACCAGCATCCCTCTCGGCGGTGTGGCACCGCATCCTGCGGGACGAGCTCGGTTTCGACGGCATCGCGATCAGCGACGACATGGGCATGCTCGATCACTCGGGCGTCCCCGCGCTGGTGAACCGGAGTGAGAACGCGATCGCGGCCATCGCCGCAGGTTCCACCATGGTGCTCTACGTTCCGTCGCCGGATGCCTCGGGAGCGGCCGGTGCCTTCGACCCCGATGCGCTCGTCGCCGACGTGGCCGCTGCGGTGCGCGCCGGCCGCATTCCGGCTGAGACCGTCGACCGGGCTGCGATGAAGCTACTCCGGGCGCGGATCGGCCTCAGCGGATCCTGAGGTGCGGGCGTCGCCCGCTTCCGTTCTGTCCGCGATGCCGGTCGGCTCGGCTGCATCGGCAGGCGCGCGTCCGCTCAGCAGGCGGGAGAGCGGGGTGTCGAGGGCGTAGGCGAGAAAGGCCCAGGAACCGATGAACGGCGCCGCCACCACGACGACGGCTCCGAGGATGACGGCACTCAGGGAATCGCGACGACTTCGGGCGGCCTCGACGGGGCTGAGGCCCTCGATGAGCCCGCTGCCGGGCGCCGAGGCGCGCATCCAGAGCAGGTAGCCGAACAGCACCACCCAGAAGAAGTTCACCGGCAGCAGGGTCTGTCCGAGCGCGAGATCACCGAACCTGCTGTCCAGGCTCGTCGTGAACGGGATGAGCACGACCCCGAAGAGGCGCAGGGTGTTGAGCACCAGCATCACGCCGTCGACCTGCACGATGTACTCGAACTGGCGTACGTGGATGGTCCACAGGAGGCAGAGCAGGAAGAAGCTGATCGCGAAGCTGACGATGGCCGGCCCCATGCCGACGAGGCCGCGCCAGAGTTCCGCATCCGTCGTGGCACCCGAGAGGTCGTTGACGGTGAGGTCGAGAACGAGGAGGGTCGCCGCGATGGCGAACACGCCGTCGGTGAAGGCCTCCAGCCGGCGGGTGGAGACCGTGGCGGTGCGTGGTCGTGCGCGTCTGCGGATCACTCGGCACCCACGATCTCCTCGTGCACACGGCGGAGATCCTCCATGAGCGATCCGATGAGCACCCAGTGTTCGGCGTGCGGCGTGAGGATGCGCAGCGGTGCCGTGAGAAGGGGCACTCCCCGGGTCTGCGCGTCCGGTTCGACGGGGGTGCTGTTCTCGGCGCGCACCAGGAGACGCAGGTCGTGAGCCGCCCGCTCCAGTTCGTCGACGATCGGCTCGACCGTCGGCTCGTCGGGCAGGCCGGCGTCGTAGTGGTCGTGCACGGCCCGCGTCATGTTGAGCGATCGCGTGACCAGTGGTCCCATGCGGGCGAAGAGGGCGTCATCGGCGTCGAGAGCGACCCTGTAGCGCTGCTGACGCGGGTTGAAGGCGAGTGATTCGTCGGCATCCTTCAGCGCATCGGCGGCCTTGGCCTGCATGGGCCGCAGCAATCTCGCCGTCAGCAGCATCTCCTGGAGCTGGGCGTCGGTCTTCGAGGTGCGGAGGGCGTCGGCCAGGCGCTCGAAGGTCGCCGCGATCTCGATGCCGAGGGCGGTGACGGCCGCATGCGCCGGTGCGAGCAGCACCGGCGGCACGACGAGGATGTTCACGATCAGGCCCATGGCGGCGCCGATCAGCGTCTCGATGATGCGGGCGACAGCGTAGTCGGGTGTCGCGGCGCCGATGGTGAGCACGAGCATGACGCTGATCGGGATCTGGTTGGCCGACCCCGGTGTGAGCCGAAGCGCCCACCCGACGAAGATGGCCACGACGATGGCTGCCAGCACCACCAGGCTGTCCTGTCCGAAGAGCAGACCGATGCCGAAGGCTATGACGACGCCGGCGATCACTCCGAAGCTGCGCTCGAGTGCACGCCCGACGGACTGGTTCACGCTGGGCTGCACGACCAGCAACGCCGCGATGGCGGCGAACACGGGCAGGGTGCCGGGAATGAGCAGCTCGGCCACGATCCAGGCGAGCACGGTGGCGATCGCCGACTTCGTCACCTGCAGCAGGGGAATGCGCGCGCTCGACCGCAGGCGGGCGGTGAAACGTGCTGGGCCGGTCACTCTGTCAGGCTACTGCGCCGCCACGTGCGGCCGATCGAGGAATGCCGCATAGTCGGCGGAGCCGCGGGCGATGGCCTTCGCTCGCCTGGCTGTGACGGATGCCGCGTCGAACGGTCGGGTCTCGACGCCGACGCCGCGCCGCGTCGCCGAACGCCGCCAGGTGCCGATCACGCGGCCCGCCGCGACGATAGTGGGCTGGAACACGCCGTTGGCACCGGGCACCACGGCGTCCTCGTTCTCGGGGTCGATGAAGGCGCGCCGGTCGGTGTAGCCCAGGTAGTACTCGTCGAAGCCCGGGAGCAGGTGAACTGATGCCGCGAACGCGCGCTTCTCGGCATCCGTCGCCGGGGAGAGATCGGCGTCGGATGCGGCCCACAGGCCGGCGTCGTCGTCGTACTGCACGATGCGGCCATCGGCGCGCGCGATCTCGAGTGCGAGGCGGGAGTCGGTGAGGGTGAGCTTGCTCCAGCCGGCGAAGTCGCGAACGGTGGCCGGGCCATGCCCGCGCAGGTAACGCGTCACGAACTCGGCCAGGGCCTGCTCGCGGTCGAGTGACCTCGGTCGCCGGATCCAGTGCTCACTCGGCACCAGTCGCTGGACGCCGTCCCGCACCGGACCCCAGCACCAGAAGCCCGTCTGGGCGAGATGGGCGATGAGGTGGTAGCCGCGCTGTCCGGTCGGGTCGATGTCGTTCTCGACGAGCAGAGCCATGAACTCCTCTCGCGAGAGGTCGTCGGCGGTGTCGAGTGCCTCTGCGGAGATGGAGCGCACTCGATCGAGCATGGCGTCGTCGATTCCGAGCTGCACCCGTCGCGTCGCCGCCTGCGCCAGCATGCGCGGTCCGGTGAGCGAGAGCATCCAGCCGAGATCGACGGCAGGCACGGCGAACAGGGTGCCGCGCATGGTCCAGGCCCGCACCAGCTCTCCGCTGTCGAATGCAGCCAGTACCGCCGCATCCGTCGCACCGGAACGGATGCCGATGCCCCAGCGCGCCCCGGCGAAGTCCTGCGCCTGCACGGCGAGCAACCGCTCGAGCACTCCTACCGGGGTGTCGGTGCCGCCGATGCCGTGCGCGGTGAGGCGCAGCCTGAGCAGTTCGCGTTGCTGTGAATCCGCCGCCATAGTGACCTCAGTATCGCGCAGGGCACCGACAGCGGAACAGCGGGCGGGGCTGCAGCGTTTAGACTGGGTGGCTGCGCCTCTCGCGCGACTTCCCCACATTCTCCGACCGAAGGGTTCCCCCGTGCTCGCCGTACACGACCTCGAGATCCGCGTGGGGGCGCGCGTGCTGATGCAGGACGTGAACTTCCGGGTCTCCGACGGAGACAAGATCGGTCTGGTGGGTCGCAATGGAGCGGGCAAGACGACACTGACGAAGACGCTCGCCGGGGAGACCCTCCCCACCGGCGGACGCATCGACCGCAGTGGGGAGATCGGCTACCTGCCCCAGGACCCGCGCTCGGGTGATCCCGAGGAGCTCGCTCGCACCCGCATCCTGAACGCTCGCGGCCTCGGCTCGCTCGTCCAGGGGATGCACGAGGCCACCATCGCGATGGCCAGCGAGGACACCGCTGTCAGCGAGGCCGGCATGAAGAAGTACGGTTCGCTCACCGACCGCTTCCAGGCCCTCGGAGGCTACGCGGCCGAGGCCGAGGCCGCGTCCATCGCGTCGAACCTCAACCTGCCCGATCGCATCCTCGACCAGCCGTTGAAGACGCTCTCCGGTGGTCAGCGTCGTCGCATCGAGCTGGCCCGCATCCTGTTCTCGGATGCCGGGACGATGATTCTCGACGAGCCGACGAACCACCTCGACGCCGACTCCATCGTCTGGCTGCGCGACTTCCTCAAGAACTACAAGGGCGGCTTCATCGTGATCACCCACGATGTCGAACTCGTGGGGGAGACCGTCAACCGCGTCTTCTACCTCGATGCCAACCGCACAGTCATCGACATCTACAACATGGGCTGGAAGCACTACCAGCGCCAGCGTGCCGCCGACGAGGAGCGCCGCAAGAAGGAGCGCTCCAACGCGGAGAAGAAGGCAGGCGTCCTGCAGATGCAGGCGGCGAAGTTCGGTGCGAAGGCGTCGAAGGCCGCAGCGGCGCACCAGATGGTCGCCCGGGCCGAGAAACTGCTCTCGGGCCTCGAGGAGGTGCGGGCCGTCGATCGGGTGGCGAAGCTGCGCTTCCCGACCCCTGCGCCCTGCGGACGCACTCCGTTGCAGGCTTCGGATCTGTCGAAGAGCTACGGTTCGCTCGAGATCTTCACCGCGGTCGACCTCGCGATCGATCGCGGTTCCAAGGTCGTCATCATCGGCCTGAACGGTGCGGGCAAGACGACGCTCCTGCGCATCCTCGGCGGCGTGGACCAGCCCGACACGGGTCAGGTCGAGCCGGGTCACGGGCTGCGTGTCGGCTACTTCGCCCAGGAGCACGAGACCATCGACGTGAAGAGCACCGTGCTGCAGAACATGGTGTCATCGTCGCCGAGCCTGACCGAGACCGAGGCCCGCAAGGTGCTCGGCTCGTTCCTGTTCACCGGCGACGACTCGCACAAGCTCGCCGGTGTGCTCTCCGGTGGCGAGAAGACCCGCCTCGCTCTCGCGATGATCGTCGTCTCCGGCGCCAACGTGCTGCTTCTGGACGAGCCGACGAACAACCTCGACCCCGCGAGCCGTGCCGAGATCCTCGACGCGCTCGCACACTTCGAGGGTGCCGTCGTCCTGGTCTCCCACGACCCAGGAGCCGTCGAGGCGCTCAACCCCGAGCGCGTGCTGATCCTGCCGGATGGCGTCGAAGACCACTGGAACGCCGAGTACGCCGACCTGATCGCGCTGGCGTAGGGCGCTTCGGGCGCAGACTCCGTCCGGCCCTCAGCGACCGGTCAGCCACCCGCTCGCTGAGGCCCGCGCGCAGCGCGCGGTCGAAGCGCGCTCAGCGGCCGGAGACGTGCTCGGCGTCGAGGATCTCGTCCTCGACGGCCGCATCGGTCTTCGCCTTCCTGGCACGACGTCGTTCGCGCTCGAGGGCGCGCTCGCGCTCGTCGGGGTCGTCGGCGTTCAGCATCCGGTACTCGTTGCGAACAGCCCAGCCGAAGCCGATGAAGCCGAGCAGCGCGAAGACGAACCACTGGAATGCGTACGAGAGGTGCGGGCCTTCATCGAGGGCCGGCTTCTCAGCCGCCGATGGACGGCTCGCCGCTGCCGGCACCTCGGAGTCGAGGAGGCCATAGGCCCCGGTGTAGGTCGGCTCCCCAACGAGCTCGCCCATGTCGGCGAGTTCGATCGTGGCGACTTCGTTGCCGGATGCACTCCGGCCGGCCAGGCGCGGCTCGCCCGCCTTCAGCCGCGCGACCACGGTCACCTCACCCGACGGTGGCTCGGGAATCACGTCGGGAGCATCCTGTCGTGACCCCGTCGGGAGCCAGCCGCGGTCGACGATGAACACCGTGCCGTCGGCGAGCTGCAGGGGAGTGAGCACCTCGAAGCCGGGGCTGCCGTCGCGGGGACGATTGCGGGCGAGGCGCTGGTCGTCCGTCAGGTACACCCCCGTCATCTCCACGGGCAGGTACTTCTGGGAGATGTCGAACGAGTCCAGCTCGGGCAGGGCATCACCGAGCGGAACGGGCTCGGCGCTCCAGTTGCTCTCGACCCGGTCGATCTCGGCCAGGGCCTCGGCGCGGCGCGCTATCTGCCAGAACCCGAGCGACACGCAGACGAGCGCGAAGACGACGACCAGGGCGAGGTAGCCGATCCATCGTCTGCTGAAGGCGAATGACCAGCCGTTCACGCGTCGGCTCCGATCTCGAGAGCGCTGACGGTCAGCGGGAAGTCGCGGGCAGCGAGGAACTCGCGCAGGTACTCGACGTGCTCGTCGCACGCCAGCCAGGTCTTGCCGCGGTCGCCCGTGTGGATGCGGGGGTTCCGCCAGTCGATACGCCAGGCGGCGGTCTCGTCGCAGCCCGCGCGGGAGCATGCGTGCACCTCGGGTGCACCGCCCGATCCGATCACGCGTCGTCCCCGGGTCGTCGGCTGTCGTCGTCCGAGCTGCGGTCGCTGAGCACGATCGAACCCGGCCGCAGCGGAGTGCGTGAACCCGAGGTGGTCTTCACGTTCGCCACGACGACGGCGATGTAGGGCAGGATGATCGCTCCGGCTGCGAAGACCCAGAGCCATGCCCCTCGGGCGAACAGCATCGCGAGCACGCACAGCACACGGATCGACATCATGATCGAGTACTTGATGACTCGAGCGCGTCGTTCCGCATCCGGGGAGGCCGGAAGGCTGGTGATCGAGGAGGGCTGTTTCATTCCTGGCCGAACCGCGGTGACCCGAGTGTCGCCGCTGCTTCCAGCCTACGCGGGGTCAGGGGTGCTTTCGTCCTAGGCTGGGGGAGTTGTCAGCGAGAGAAGGAACCATTCCATGAGCACTCCCCGTACAGTCCTCGTCACCGGCGGAAACCGCGGTATCGGCTTCGCCATCGCCGAGGAGTTCGTGCGTCAGGGCCACCGCGTCGCCGTGACCGCCCGCTCGGGTTCCGGGCCTGAGGGCTCGCTCACCGTGCAGGCTGATGTGACCGACTCCGCATCCGTCGACGCGGCCTTCACCGCCATCGAAGCAGAGCTCGGCCCGGTGGAGGTCGTCGTGGCCAACGCCGGCATCACCCGCGACACCCTCCTCATGCGCATGAGCGACGAGGACTTCGAGACCGTCATCGACACCAACCTCACGGGCTCCTTCCGAGTGGTCAAGCGGGCGTCGAAGGGCATGCTCAAGGCTCGCTACGGCCGTATCGTGCTCATCTCGAGCGTCGTCGGTCTCTACGGCGGTCCCGGTCAGGCGAACTATTCGGCCTCGAAGGCGGGCCTCGTCGGCTTCGCCCGGTCGATCACGCGGGAGCTCGGTGGCCGGGGCATCACCGCCAACGTCGTCGCTCCCGGGTTCATCGAGACCGACATGACAGCTGAACTGCCCGAGGCGACGCAGGCCGACTACAAGAAGTCGATTCCGGCCGGGCGCTTCGCCACTCCGAACGAGGTCGCCAAGGTCGTCGCCTGGATCGCCGGCGACGACGCGGGATACATCTCGGGGGCGGTCATCCCCGTCGACGGCGGCCTCGGGATGGGCCACTAGCGGGCCCCGCTCGCTGAGGCCGGCGCGCAGCGCGCGGTCGAAGCGTGTTCGCAGCGCTGCTTCGGCCGCGGACTCCGTCCGGGCCTCAGCGAGCGCTGGTCGTTAGCCCCGCAGTCCGAGCAGCGGGAGCACCTGCGACAGGTCCGGAACGTCCACGGCCACGCTGGCGCGCGATCGCACCAGCGGCTTCGCGTTGAAGGCGACCGAGAGGCCTGCGACGCCCATCATCTCGAGGTCGTTCGCACCATCCCCGATGGCGATGGTGCGGTGACGCGGAACGTCGTGGGCCGACGCCCACTCCTGTAGTGCAGCCGCTTTCGCGCCGGCGTCGACGATCGGGCCGGCCACTCGACCCGTCAGGTGGCCGCCATCGACCTCCAGCCGGTTCGCCCGCCACTCGTCGAGTCCGAATGACGCCCCGATGGGGTCGAGCAGTTCGTGGAACCCGCCGGACACCACGCCGACGACTCCTCCTGCGGCATGGACGCCGGCGATGAGGTCGTGAACCCCGTCGGTCGGACGGATGCGGGCACCCACGTCGTGGAAGACGCTCTCGGGAAGCCCGGCCAGCGTCGCGACGCGTTCGCGTAGGCTCGCAGCGAAGTCGAGTTCGCCGCGCATGGCGCGCTCCGTGACGTCGGCCACGAGGGTGCGCGAACCTGCAGCGTCGGCGAGGAGCTCGATCACCTCGTCCCGAATGAGGGTGGAGTCCGCATCGAGCACGACGAGGAAGCGCGCGTCGCCGACGCGCGGTGCGGCATCCGTCATTCCGCGGTGACCCGCGTTCCCTTGCCGACGACGGTGATGCCGGAATCGGTAACGGCGAAGCCCCGAGCGGCGTCCTTCTCGTGATCGACACCGATTTGGGCACCGGCCTCGACGACGACGTCCTTGTCGAGCACGGCGCGGATGACCTGGGCATCGGTCTCGATGCGGGCGCGCTCGAAGATGATCGAGTCGACGACCTTGGCGCCTGAGCCGATGGTCGACCACGGGCCGAGCACGCTGCGCTCGATGTGCGCACCCGAGATCACCGATCCGAGCGACACGATCGAGTCGATCATGGTGCCGAGGGACCCACGGGCGTCGCGCACGAACTTCGCGGGGGGAGCGTTCAGCTGCTGCGTGAATATGGGCCAGGCCTCGTTGTAGAGGTTGAACACC
The DNA here is from genome assembly GCF_001425325.1 of Leifsonia sp. Root1293. Taxonomy (NCBI): domain Bacteria; kingdom Bacillati; phylum Actinomycetota; class Actinomycetes; order Micrococcales; family Microbacteriaceae; genus Leifsonia; species Leifsonia sp. Root1293. The sequence continues at coordinate 822,489 of NZ_LMEH01000001.1, forward strand.
GGCAGCGCCGAGATGAGGTCCTGGTGGGCTTCGAAGAACGAGTCGATCGTTCCCACGTCGCGCCAGTAGTACCTGTCGCGGTCCGTCGATCCGGGAACGTCGTTGCGCATGAGGTCGTAGACGCCGGCTGTGCCGCGGGCCACGAAATCGGGGATGATGTCCCCGCCCATGTCGTGGCTGGAGTTGGTGCGTTCTCCGTCGCGCAGAACCGCGTCGACCAGCGCGTCGGTATTGAAGACGTAGTTGCCCATGGAAGCCAGCACCTCGTGCGGGGCATCCGCGAGCCCGATGGGATCGCTCGGCTTCTCGCGGAACGCGGCCACCCTCGTGGCGTCGTCCTCGTCGACCTCGATCACGCCGAACTGGTTCGCGAGCTCGATGGGCTGACGGATGGCCGCGACGGTCGCCTCGGCACCGGAGTCGATGTGCGCCTGCACCATCTGGGAGAAGTCCATGCGGTATACGTGGTCGGCACCGACGACGACGATGATGTCGGGCTTCTCGTCGTGGATGAGGTTGAGGCTCTGCAGGATGGCGTCGGCCGATCCGCTGAACCACCGCTTGCCGAGGCGCTGCTGGGCGGGCACCGAGGCGATGTAGGAGTTGAGCATGCCCGACAGGCGCCAGGTCTGCGAGACGTGGCGGTCGAGGCTGTGCGATTTGTACTGGGTGAGCACGACGATCTGCGTGAGCCCGGAGTTGATGAGATTCGACAGGGCGAAGTCAACGAGGCGGTAGTGCCCTCCGAAGGGAACAGCGGGCTTGGCCCGGTCCTCCGTGAGGGGCATGAGCCGCTTGCCTTCTCCGCCGGCCAGCACGATGCCGAAGATCTTCGATGACTTCATGGCTCAACAGTAGTGTGGCGCGGCGGGTCCCGGCATGCCCTTGCCGATGCGCGCCGACATCTGTATCAAGACCGACGGATGCCCTAGCGTTGCCTCATGCGCGTCGACCTGCTCACCCGTGAATATCCGCCCGAAGTCTATGGAGGAGCGGGGGTGCACGTCGCCGAGCTGGTGAAGGCGCTCCGCCGCGACACCGACGTGCTGGTTCGGTGCTTCGGTGCACCGCGCGATGAGGCCGGCGCCTTCGCGTACGGCACGCCGGTCGAGCTGAGCTCTGCGAATCCGGCGATCGCCACCCTCGGCACCGACCTGGCGATGGCACAGGATGCCGCGGGCGCCGACCTCGTGCACTCGCACACCTGGTACGCCAATGCAGCCGGGCACATCGCCAAGCTCCTCCACGGCATCCCGCACGTGGTCACGGCGCACAGCCTCGAGCCGCTGCGCCCCTGGAAGGCCGAGCAGCTCGGCGGCGGCTACGCGGTGTCGAGTTGGGTCGAGCGCACGGCGTTCGAGGCCGCGGATGCCGTCATCGCCGTGAGCGGCGGCATGCGGCGCGACATCCTTCGGTCCTACCCGGCGATCGATCCCGACCGGGTTCACGTCGTCTACAACGGCATCGACCTCGAGCGCTGGAAGCCCGTGCACGATGAGGCGACCGTCCGTGCGCTGGGCATCGATCCCGACCGGCCATCAGTGGTGTTCGTCGGCCGCATCACCCGTCAGAAAGGGCTGCCGTACCTGCTCCGCGCTGCGCGGATGCTTCCCCCCGAGGTGCAGCTGGTGCTGTGCGCCGGTGCCCCGGACACGCAGGCGATCATGGACGAGGTCAGCGGCCTCGTGCGCGAACTGCAGAAGGAGCGCACGGGGGTCGTGTGGATCGACCGACTGCTGCCGCAGCCCGAGCTCTCGGCCGTGCTCACCGCTGGCACCGCGTTCGTCTGCCCGTCGGTCTACGAGCCACTCGGCATCGTGAACCTCGAGGCCATGGCCTGCGGGCTCCCCGTGGTCGGAACAGCCACGGGCGGCATCCCCGAGGTCGTCGATGACGGCGTCACCGGACGCCTCGTTCCCATCGAACAGCTCCAGGACGGCACCGGGACTCCCATCGATCCCGAGCGCTTCGTGGCCGATCTCGCCGAGGCGCTCATCGCGGTCGTCAGCGACCCCGAGGCAGCGGCGCGGATGGGCGCGGCGGGGCGGGATCGGGCCGAGCGCGAGTTCGGCTGGGATCGCATCGCGGCGAGCACGCGAGAGATCTACGCCAGCCTCGTGAGCTGACCTGTACGCCCTCCGCTGACGGATAGCATGGGCTGTATGCCGAACGTTGTGCAGCTGTCAGACGTCTCCGTCATCCGTGACGGAAAGCCCATCCTCGATTCGGTGACGTGGTCCATCGATGACGATCAGCGCTGGGTCATCCTCGGCCCGAACGGAGCGGGGAAGACCACCCTCCTGCAGATCATCGCCGCCATGCTGCACCCGACGAGCGGCACGGCCGAGATCCTCGAGGAGCGCCTGGGCGCCGTCGACGTCTTCGAGTTGCGCCCCATGATCGGTTTCGCCTCCACGGCGATGGCCCGCAAGCTGCCGCGGAACGAGACCGTGCTGAACGTGGTCATGACGGCGGCGTACTCGGTCACCGGCCGCTGGAACGAGGAGTACGAGGAGATCGACTCCCGCCGCGCCCAGCGCGTTCTGGCCGAGTGGAAGCTCGACCACCTGGCCGACCGCACGTTCGGAACCCTGAGCGACGGCGAGCAGAAGCGCGTGCAGATCGCTCGTTCCGTGATGACGGATCCCGAACTCCTCCTGCTCGACGAGCCGGCGGCGAGCCTCGACCTCGGGGCCCGCGAGGAACTGCTGCAACTCCTCGGCGGGTACGCTCGCGAGGCGACGTCACCGGCCTTCGTGATGGTGACCCACCACGTCGAGGAGATCCCGGTGGGGTTCACGCACGTCATGCTCATCGCCGACGGCAGGGTGACGGCATCCGGACCCCTGAGCGAGGCGCTCACCTCGGAGAACCTCACCGAGACGTTCGGCCTCCCGATCGAGGTCACCGAGACCGACGGCCGGTACGCGGCACGCGCCGTCTGACACTCGTCGCGCGGAAACGGCCAGCAGGACGATCTCTGCTAGACTCGGTAGCTGGCCCTCGTGGCCTGAGCTTTTCGCCGTGCGCGGCGTTACCCGTGGCCTCCACGATCTCAACACAATTCCGTTCCATTCGAAACACAAGGACTCTTCAATGAAGACTGACATTCACCCCAAGTACGAAGCGGTCGTCTTCCGCGACCTCGCGTCGGGCAAGTCGTTCCTCACCCGTTCGACCGTCGGCAGCGCCAAGACCGTCGAGTGGGAAGACGGAAACACGTACCCCGTCATCGACGTCGAGATCTCCTCGGAGTCGCACCCGTTCTACACGGGCAAGCAGCGCATCATGGACTCGGCCGGTCGCGTCGAGAAGTTCAACCAGCGCTTCAAGAACTTCGGCAAGTAAGCGCCGGCTCCAGCCCGGACAGGAAGGCCCTCGCCATCGGCGGGGGCCTTCTCCCGTTTCCGGATGCCGCAGCGGAGCGCACCTCGCACCGGGCGAATCCATCGTCGGTGCGCTGAGTCAGGGCTCCAGGCCCGGCGGCACGTAGAGAGTGCCGTCTGAGGCGTTGGCGAACTCGGTGCGGAGGCGGTCGCGGGCCTCGTGCTCGACCAGCACCGGCACGAAGTCGCGGATGGGATTGCCGTCGAGGTTGTGATGCTCCTCCTCGACGACCTGCTCCACGACACCGGGGTCGACCTCGGGGAAGCGGTCCTCGAGGCGCTCGACGACCTTCTCGACAGCTGCGTTCTCTTCGTCGGCATTCATTGCAGCAGTCAACGCCCCGCACCTGCGCGCGTGCAAGCGAACATCCGGTGAACGGATGCGGGTTGACCCATGTGTCGGCCGCGCACTCGGCGTGGCCTCAGGCAGCGGGGACTTTCAGCGCACCGGCCAGGAACCAGAGGTGCTGAACTCGGGATCCTTCGTGCGGCGCATGTAGCTCTGGAAGCTCTCGGCCTGGGCCTGGCACCAGTCGACCTGCCGTTCGTGCAGTTCCTCCGCCGTGATGGTCAGTGCATGCGGGTAGCGCCGGGCGATGGCCTGCGCGACGTGTCCGGCAGCGATGGCGTCTGCACCGGCATCGTGGGCGTTGTCGAGAACGACTCCGTAGTGTTCCGCGGCGGCCGTGAGGGTGCGCTTGCCCTTGCGGTAGGTGTCGACCGCCTTGTCGATGACGAGGGGATCGATGACGGGACTGGGGGAGACGAGGCCGGGGATGCCGTAGCGCCGAGCCTCACGGTCGAGCACCGAGAGGTCGTAGGCGGCGTTGTATGCGACGAGGGGAATGCCGACGGCGAGCTGGCTCCGGATCGCCATGACGATCTCGGCGACGGCCTCGGAGGCGACCCGACCGTAAATACGCGCGTGCTCCGTCGTGATGCCGTGGATCTCGGCGGCGCCGTCGGGGATGATGACGCCGGGGTCGACGAGCCAGTCCGTGCGCTCCACCACGACACCGTCGGCATCGAGCACGGCGAGGGTTGCCGTGACGATGCGCGTCGTCTCCACGTCGATGCCGGTGGTCTCGAGGTCGAAGACGGCCAGCGTCGAGGCCCAGGTCGCGGTGCTTGTCGTGGTCACAGGGTCAGAGTATGCAGGGCCGCCGACATCGCCCGTGAGCCACTCCGCGAAGGTCTCGGTTCCCCCGGCGAGTTCCGGCGCCAGGTTGAGGCCCGTACGGAAGAAGCGGAGGATCGCCCCCACCGACGGCAGGGGGATGATCGGGCCGCGTCCTCCGTTGGCCGAACGCCGGAGCGACGCGATGACACCCGAGGAGAGCACCTCGGGTCCGGCGACGACGTGCAGACGTTCCCGGCCCGATGGGACGAGTGCCTCGTCGACCAGTTTCGCCGCGACGTCGCGCACCGCGACGGGCTGGAAGGTCGTGCCCAGGAGCTCGGTCGTCCATCCGAAGGGTGCCAGTCCGAAGAGCTGGTCGACGAGGTCGTGGAACTGGCTCGCCCGCACGATCGAGACATCGAGGCTGGAGTCGCGGTAGGCGTGCTCCTGTGCCGTTTTCGCGGCGTAGTAGCTCGAGACTCCGCGGTCGACGGCGATGATCGACAGCAGCACGAGACGACGCACGCGAGCGAGTCTGGCCGCGGCTGCGACAACGCGCGGCCCCTTCCGCAGGGTTGCCTGCGCTCGGCCCGACACTCCGTCTGTCGCGTCGATGATCGCGTCGGCGCCACTCAGGGCGGCGATCAGTCCGACGCCAGAGGCGATGTCGGCTCTGGCGTATTCCGCGCCGGGAATGGAGGCATCCGATGCCACAGTCCCGCGGCTGACGGCGCGCACCCGCACTCCCCGTGCGAGTGCCTCCAGAACGACCGCCCGCCCGGCTCGACCCGTTCCGCCGAGCACGACGACCAGGGGAACGTGCGGCTCGGAATCCATGAGCCGAGTCTAGGTCGGCACGCACAGCGCGCATCCAGCCCGCCGCCGGACCGCGCCCTAAACTGGAGGCGATGTCAGTCTCCTCGCCCTACGCCGCGCAACTCGAGCGCATTCCCGTCGTCGAACATGCCCTGACCGTGCTCGGAACGGAGACCAGGTACTGGGAGTACGGCGACTCGTCTGCCGCGGAGACGATCGTGCTCGTGCACGGCTTCCGCGGCGACCACCACGGTCTCGAACCGGTCGTCGCGCAGCTTCCGGGCGGACACATCATCTCGCCCGATCTGCCGGGATTCGGTGCGTCAGCGCCCCTCGCCAGCGCTCACGACATCGATGGCTACGCGGCCTGGCTCACGGCCTTCATCGCCGAACTGCGCCTGACCGGTCGAGTGGTGCTGCTCGGCCACTCCTTCGGGTCCATCATCTCCTCTGCTGCTCTGGCGGCAGGACTCGTCGTCGACGACGTGATCCTCGTGAACCCGATCGCGGCTCCCGCGCTGCGTGGACCACGCGGCGTGATGACGCGGCTCGCGGTGCTCTACTACCAGGCGTCCGCCGCCCTGCCCGATCGGGCTGGCTTCGCCCTGCTCCGCAACCGCGCCATCGTTCGCATCATGAGCGTGACCATGGTGAAGACCCATGACGCCGACCTCCGTCGCTTCGTGCACGACCAGCACGACAGGTACTTCTCGGCGTTCAGCGATCGTGATGTCGTGCTCGAGGCGTTCCGCGCCTCGGTGAGCCACGACGTCAGCGAATACGCCGCGGCCATCCCCACGCGCACCCTGCTGATCGCCGCGGACAAGGACGACATCACGTCGGTCTCCGCCCAGCACGCCGTGCAGAAGCTGTTCCCGGATGCCACCCTCCATGTCATCCCCGACGTCGGTCACCTGATCCACTACGAGACGCCGGCCGAGGCGGCAGCCCAGATCACGGCGTTCCTCGCCGAGCCGGCGGCGCCAACGAGCCCGACGGCCCCCGCCACTCCGGCGGCATCGTGAGGATCGTCTTCGACGCCCGCTACACGCGCATCGACCACCATGACGGCATCAGCCGCTACACCGCCAACCTGGTCGCCGAGCTCGCGAAACTGCATCCGGTCACCATGCTCATCAGCGATCATCGTCAGCTCGCCATGCTGCCCGATCTGCCCTGGCAGATCGTGTCGGCGCCCACGAGTGCCCTCGAGCCGCTGGTGGCTCGCGCCGTGAACAAGCTGCGACCCGACATCGTGTTCACCCCCATGCAGACCATGGGATCGTGGGGCCGGCGCTACGCCCTCCTCCTCACGGTCCACGACCTGATCTACTACCGGAACCGCACCCCTCCCCGGGATCTCGCCGCTCCCATCAGGCTCCTGTGGCGTCTCTACCACCTCGCCTGGTGGCCGCAACGGATGCTGCTGAACCGGGCGGACGGAGTCGTGACGGTCTCGAACACCACCGCCGCGCTCATCGCGGAGCACGACCTCACCCGCAAGCCCGTGACCGTGGTGTCGAACGCAGCGGCACCGCTTCCAGCGACTGCTGACGACGCGGACGGAGCCGTGCCGCAGCGCGAGGCGCCCGACGTGCGCCGCCTCGTCTACATGGGCTCCTACATGCCGTACAAGAACGTCGACACACTCGTACGCGCCGCCGCGATGCTCCCCGGCACTGAGCTGCACCTGATGAGCCGTGTGACCGACGCTGAGCGCACCAGGCTCCAGAGGCTGGCGCCGTCTGCAGTGCTGGTGTTCCATGACGGAGCCTCGGATGCGGAATACGCCGAGACGCTGCGCTCCGCGACCGCTCTCGTGACGGCTTCGCGCGACGAGGGTTTCGGCATTCCTCTGGTCGAGGCCATGAGCGTCGGAACTCCCATCGTCGTCAGCGACATTCCGATCTTCCGCGAGATCGGCGGAGACGCGGCCCTCTACTTCGATGTCGACGACGCTCAGGCACTCGCGGCCGCCGTCACACGTCTCGACGACTTGGAGGAGTGGCAGCGACGCTCGGCGCTGGGTCTCGAGCGCGCGGCGACGTTCACGTGGGCGGCATCCGCCCGCACCCTGCTCGGTGTGCTCGAGGAGACGGTGGCGCGTCGGCGCCGACGCTGACCCGGCTGCAGCGGGCTCAGGCGGCGAGCTGCTCGGCGATCGAGCGGAGCACCTCGGTGGTGCCGGCATCGATCTTCACGGCGGCGCGGCCGTCGCCCTTCGTTACGCCGCGGTTGACCACGATGATCGGCGTGCGCTGACGACGTGCCTGCTCGACGAGACGAATGCCCGAGTTCACCACCAGCGATGAGCCCGCGACCATCAGCACATCGGATGCCGTGAGCATGGCCTGCGCCTCCCGGAACCGCTCGCGCGGCACGAACTCGCCGAAGAACACCACGTCGGGCTTGAGCATCCCGCCGCACACAGTGCACTCCGGCACGATGAACGCGTCGATCTCGGTGACGTCGGCGTCGCCGTCGGGTGCGAGCCGCGCCGCCTCGTCCTCGGTGAGCCAGGGGTTGGCATCGGTCAGGCGCTGGGCGATGTCCGAGCGGGCGAAGAACTGCCCGCAGTGCAGGCACACGACGCTGTCCATCGAGCCGTGCAGCGGTACGACCCGCGTGGAGCCGGCGCGCGTGTGCAGGCCGTCGACGTTCTGCGTGACGATGCCGCTGACGACACCGGATGCCTCGAGTTCGGCGAGCACACGATGCCCGGCGTTGGGCCCGGCCTGGGCGAAACGACGCCAGCCGAGGTGGCTTCCCGCCCAGTAGCGGCGGCGGTAGCGGTCATCGGCGAGGTACTGCTGGAACGTCATCGGGTTGCGCACGGGGGCACCGGCGCCGCGGTAGTCGGGGATTCCGGAGTCGGTCGAGACGCCGGCGCCGGTCAGCACCAGGGTCGATCGTCCGCGCATGAGGTCGACGGCTGCGCTCACTCCGGTGCGCTGCTCGTCGCTCAGTTCCAGAACCGTGTCGGTCATGCCACTCCTTGCGCCTGATGTAACGAGTCTAGGCACTGCAGTTTTCCGGATTGTTTCTCAGGCTGCGACGATGGGCTGAAACAACGAGGGGAACCCGTGCACGTCATCCGCATCACCGACCTCGAGGCCGACGGCCTCTCCGACTACGCGCGTCTCACCGACGTCGCCCTGCGGCGCGTCACCGAGCCGGAGGGTGGGCTCTACATCGCGGAGTCGACGAAGGTCATCACGCGGGCGCTGGCGGCCGGGCATGTACCTCGGTCGGTGCTGCTGCAGGAGAAGTGGCTGGCCGACGTAGAACCGCTTCTGGCCGACTTCCCCGACGTTCCCGTGTTCGTCGGCGATGCGAAGCTGCTCGAGCAGCTCACGGGCTATCACCTGCACCGCGGTGCCTTGGCGGCGATGCACCGGCCGGAGAATCCGTCGGTCGCCGAGCTGCTGAAGGATGCCCGCCGCGTCGTCATCCTCGAGGACATCGTCGACCACACCAACGTCGGCGCCATCTTCCGCTCCTCCGCGGGCCTCGGCATCGACGCCGTTCTGGTGACCCCGCGCTGCGCCGACCCGCTGTATCGACGCAGCGTGCGCGTCAGCATGGGCACCGTGCTGCAGGTGCCGTGGGCTCGTCTTCCGGAGTGGGAGGAAGCCGCGGCACTGCTGCACGAGGCGGGCTTCGAGATCGCCGCCCTCGCCCTGGCCGACGACGCCGTGAGCCTGCCGGACTACGCGGCCGACCCTCCGGACCGGATCGCCCTCGTGTTCGGCAGCGAGGGAGACGGACTCAGTCGAACGGCCCTCGCCGCGGCGGACACCGTCGTCACCATCCCCATGCTGCACGGCGTCGATTCCCTCAACGTGGCCTCGGCCAGCGCCGTCGTCGCGTACGCCCTGCGCGTCGACCGGGAGCACAGCCCGCCCGACCTAGACTGATCCGATGCCCCTCTCCCGACGCCAGGTCTATCGACGTCGCAGAATCCTCGTGTTCAGCGCTCTCGCTCTCGTTCTCGCTGCTGTCATCTACGGCACCACCACCCTCACCGCTGCCGTTCCGGCGACAGCGGCATCCGTCACCCAGCCGACGGTGGCCACCCAGCCGGCCGCCCAGCTCACCTGGCCCGACTTCGGCAGCGGCGCCGTCGGTGCCGTCGGTTTCGACGGGCTTCTGGGTTCTCACGGGGACCCTGACGCCGCGGTGCCGATCGCGAGCATCACCAAGGTGATCACCGCCCTCGTCGTGCTCGAGGCGAAGCCGATCGCGGCGGGCGAGGAAGGTCCGTCGATCACCTACACGGATGCCGATGTCGACATCTACTACGACCAGGTGGCCGAGAACGCGTCGGTCGCTCCGGTCTCATCCGGCCTGCAGCTCAGCGAGAAGCAGTCGCTGACGGTCATGCTGCTGCCGTCTGCCGGCAACTACAGCGAGTCGCTGGCGATCTGGGCGTATGGATCCGTGGACGCCTACCTGGACGCCGCCAACGCGTGGGTCGACGATCACGGCCTGGCCAACACGACAGTCGCAGACACCAGCGGCTTGAGCGACGACAGCTCGAGCAGTCCGACCGATCTCGTCGCCCTCGCGAAGATCGCAGTGGCCGATCCGACTCTCATGTCGATCGTGTCGCAGGAGTCGGCCGACATCCCCGGCGTCGGAGTCGTGAAGAACACCAACAACATGCTCGGCACTCACGGGGTCGATGGAATGAAGACCGGAACCAACGACAACTCCGGTGCCACGCTGCTGTTCTCGGCGAAGTACACCGTCGGCTCCCAGACGGTCACCGTGGTCGGCGCGATGCTCGGTGGCGCCTCGATGGGCGACCATGACGTGCTCGACGCCGCTGTCGGCACTGTGCTCGACGGTGTCGCAGCCGGATTCCATGAGGTGCAGTTGACGACGGAGGGGGCGCCGGCCGCAACCTACAAATCGCTGTGGGGAGACACCGCGACGGCCGTGAGTGCCAAGACGGCGTCGGTCCTGACGTGGTCCGACACCGCTGTGAGCGGCGTCGCGAAGGCCGAGGCCGTGCAGGCCGCCGATGACGGCGACACCGTGGGCTCGCTCACCTTCACCGTCGGCACCCAGACCGTCGAGGTTCCGCTGGTTCTCATGGGCTCCATCGACGGACCGGACGCAGGCTGGCGCCTGAGCCATCCGGGGGAGCTGTAGGCACGTCTCCGTTGGTCGAGTAGGCCGCGAGCGCAGCGAGCAGCCGCCGTTGGTCGAGTAGGCCGCGAGCGCAGCGAGCAGCTTCCGTTGGTCGAGTAGGCCGCGAGCGCTCTCTCGCTGGTCGAGTAGGCCGCGAGCGCAGCGAGCAGCCGTATCGAGACCATGATCGATGGGCCGGGGCTCCTGACGTGATCTCGATACGCGTCCTCGCTGCGCTCGGTCGCTACTCGATCAGCGGGTGGGGTGGCCGCTCCGCTCGGTCGCTCCTCGATCAGCGCGCGGGTGCGCCGCTCCTCGATCAGCGGGTGGATTCCCCACTCTCCAGCACCTCGTAGGGAACGGCATCCGGCCGCTTCGGAAGCACGTGATCGCCCGACGACTGGTGACGGATGCGGCGCAGCACCCACGGCACCAGGTACTCCCTGGCCCACTGGATGTCCTCGCCCCGCGCCTGACGCCAGGTGGCCGTCGGAAGCGGCTCGGGCTTCATCGGCTCGAGCGAGTTCTCGACGTTGAGCGAGGAGAGCACGAGCCGGGCGACCTCGTGGTGTCCGAGAGGGTTCAGGTGCAGGCGGTCGGGCGCCCACATGCGGGTGTCCTGGATGGGCGTGAAGCCCCACTGGTCTGCCACGACGCAGTCGTAGCGAGTGGCGATGGTGCGGATGTTCTCGTTGTAGATGGCGACCTTGCCCCTGATGCCCCGGAACACGGGCGAGAAGCCGACATCCGTCGCCGTGAAGATGACGACAGTGGCGCGATCGCTCGTAAGGCGTTCGATGATCTGCTCGAACTTCGCCGACACGAGGTCGGGGTCCGAACCCGGCCGGATGACGTCGTTGCCGCCGGCCGAGATGGTGATGAGGTCTGGATGCAGGGCCAGAGCCGGTTCGACCTGCTCGTCGAGGATCTGCTGGATGAGCTTGCCGCGCACCGCCAGGTTTCCGTAGGCGAAGTCCTCGGAGCCCTGGGCGAGTACCTCGGCGACGCGATCGGCCCAGCCGCGATGGCCGCCGGGTCGACTCGGCTCCGGATCCCCGATGCCCTCGGTGAAGGAGTCGCCCAATGCCACGTAGCGCGACCAGGGGTGCAGGGGACCGGAACTTGTTTCACTCGTCATAGCTCCTCCATTCTGCACACGTGGCGGTGGTCGCGCACGCCTCGTCCGGACTCAGCAGCGGGCGACATGCCCGCCCCTGGTGTCGGGCTCGGTCGTACTGCCACGCGCAGCAGGGCTCGGACCGTGACACGCCCGAGGACGTCCCGGCCCTCGCCCGGGATGACGCCGTGCGCACCCGAGTGTCGGCGGACTCGGGTAGATTTGGGCCAGTGAGTACAGCGCTGCCGGAAGGCCCCATCCCGGGAACCGCAGCAGCAGAACACCTCTCTCCGGCGTTCCCCGATCGTGCAGCCTGGGGAACCGCGACCAAGCTGCGCGCCTGGCAGGCCGAGGCCCTCGATGCCTACTTCGAGAAGCAGCCACGCGACTTCCTCGCCGCCGCAACGCCGGGCGCGGGCAAGACGACGTTCGCCCTCCGTCTCGCGGCGGAGCTGCGCGGTCGCGGCGTCATCGACCGCATCACCGTCGTGGCTCCCACCGAGCACCTCAAGAAGCAGTGGGCCGATGCAGCGGCGAGGGCCGGGATCCGTCTCGACCCCTATTTCCGCAACGCGCACGGCAGCTACGGACGGCACTTCCACGGCGTCGCCGTGACGTACGCCCAGGTGGCCGCACGTGCCGCGCTGCACCGCGAACTCACCCAGTCGGGCCGCACCCTGGTCATCCTCGACGAGGTGCACCACGGCGGCGATGCGCTCAGCTGGGGCGACGCCATCCGGGAGGCATTCGAGCCGGCCACCCGCCGGCTGTCCCTCACGGGCACGCCGTTCCGCTCAGACACCGCGCCCATCCCGTTCGTGGACTACGCACCTGACGAGCACGGCATCCGCACCTCCCAGACCGACTACAACTACGGCTACGGCCGCGCACTCGCCGACGGCGTCGTTCGCCCCGTCATGTTCATGGTCTACGCCGGATCGATGAAGTGGCGCACCAGGGCCGGTGACGAGATGGAGGCCAGGCTCGGCGAGGGAAACACCAAGGACATCACCTCGCAGGCCTGGCGCACAGCGCTCGAGCCCAAGGGCGAGTGGATTCCCGCGGTGCTGCGGGCTGCCGATCGACGGCTCACCGAGGTTCGCCATACGATTCCGGATGCCGGCGGCCTGGTCATCGCGACCGACCAGACCATGGCGCGAGCCTATGCCGCGATCCTGCAGGACATCACCGGCCAGCCGCCGACCGTCGTGCTCTCCGACGAGAAGGAGGCCAGCGACAGGATCGAGCAGTTCGCCGGAAACACCAGTCGTTGGCTCGTCGCCGTGCGCATGGTCTCGGAAGGGGTCGACGTTCCGCGCCTCGCCGTCGGCGTCTACGCGACCAGCTCGTCGACTCCGCTGTTCTTCGCGCAGGCCATCGGCCGCTTCGTGCGGGCTCGCCGCCGTGGTGAGACGGCATCCGTGTTCCTGCCGAACGTGCCCATCCTCATGGCATTGGCCGCCGCGCTCGAACTCGAGCGCGACCACGCCCTCGACCGTCGACGCGACGACGAGGCCGAGGGGGACATGTTCAACCCCGAGGACGCCATGGTCGCCGCGGCGAACCGTGAGGAGCGCGCCTCGGAGGCCCTCACCGACGAGTTCAGCTTCGAGGCTCTGGCGGCCAGCGCCGATTTCGACAGGGTGCTCTTCGATGGCCATGAGTACGGCACCCTCGCCGAGCCCGGCAGTCTCGAGGAGCTCGACTTCATCGGCATCCCGGGTCTGCTCGAGCCCGAGCAGGTCTCCGATCTGCTCCGCACTCGCCAGGCTCGCCAGGCCCGTCGTGCGACGGACCGACGCCGCAGCGCGCCGGAGGATGCCGAGCCGGAGGACGTTCCGCTGTATCGCACCATCAAGGAGCAGCGCACCCTGCTCTCGAGCCTGGTCGGCATGTGGTCGAAGCTGTCGGGCGAACCGCACGCGATGATCCACACCGAGTTGCGCCGGCTCTGCGGCGGGCCTGCCGTTCCGCAGGCCAGCGTCACGCAGCTGCAGGCCCGTATCGAAGTGCTGCGCAAGAGGCTCGGTCGCTCGCACTGAGCGCGCCCGCTCCGGGTGTGCGGGGCGCCCCGCTCACACTCGATCGCGGGGGACTACCGCCTATGTCAGACGGCCGGCGCCAGTACGACCGGTGCGGAGGAACGCTGGAGGACGCCTTGCGTGATGCCACGGACGGTCAGCCAGGCCAACGGCGCGGCAGCCAGCAGGAGGGTCTCGGCGACGATGCTCATCGACATGGCGAGCTGGAACTGTTCGAGGTCCTGGGCATTCAGGGTCAATCGGCTCGACTGCGTGGACACGGTGTTGCTGAGCACCCATAGCAGCCACCAGACGATCTGCCACGAGGGCCGAGTACGCCCCACCGCTCGCCAGAGGTCTGCGATGTTCTGGTACGGGAACCAGAGGTTGACGACGGGGACGATCCAGGACCCGACGTGCCAGCCGGGCGAGCGCCGCGTGAGGCCGATGAACTGCTTGGCCACCCGATACTGCCAGATCATCCAGAGCACGCCGGTGGCCAGAAGACTGAGACTCGACAGGATGCCGAAAACGGAGCTGAGCTGGTCATAGCTGTCGATCATCCGGATGGCGGAGTCGTCACCACCGAGATAGCGCGAGGCGGCGTTGATTCCGAATGTCTCGATTCCTATGGTGACGACGGACGTCACGGCGGAGATGACGAGCAGCACCTGCGTCGCGATCGCCAGCCTCGCGATGGCGACGGCGCTCGTCGGCGCGGGCGACGGCTCGTTCTGAGGCTGGATCCACCGGACGCCGTCCCACCACCACATCGCCGGCGATCCGTCTGGGGCAGGGTGCCAGCCGAGAGGCAGAGGCGGTGGCGTGGGAGTGTGGGTCATCGGCGTGCTTTCTCGGAGGGATCGTCTTCGACACATCAATCCGGACAGGTCTGTCCGCGGATCGGCTGCAACTCTAGCGATCGGCTCGAAGTGCCAACGCGGGCGACACCCCCATGGTTCAGCCCCCTTTCGAGGGCGGCTCAGCCAGGCCGGCCTCGTCCCTTCGGAGATCCCGATGCGTGTCAGACGTCAGCCGCGGGTACGCCGCCACCACGGGCGTCTCGGTTGCCTGCGCTCCTGGTCGAGCTGCGAGCTCGCATCGGCTGCCTGACGCTCCCGGGCTTCGCGGCGCGCCCTCCAGGTGTGCACCTCGTGGTCGACGTCTCGCGTCGGCGTCACCACCGGCGGTCCGCCGAGGAGCTGCCGCCGCGCCTCGATCACACGCCGGTTGAATCCTTCGACGGCGTCGCGCACATCTGATTCCCGGTGCAGGCGGTCCAGCGTGTCCTCGAGTTGGGCATGTTCGACGCGCAGTGTCAGCGCCGGCGGGCCCAGCCCGGTGAGTTGCTCGCGCTCGATCTTTCGACGAATCCACCAGTCCGGGTCGTGCTGGCCATCCAGCCCCTCGAGAGGTTTTCCAGCGCCGGGAAGGTTGTCGAACTCGCCGCGCCGAATGGCCTGCTGGATCGAGTTCTCGACGTAGGCGGAGCGCTCAGCCCGGGTCGAGGGTACGGCTGGTTCAGACGCCGACTCGGCCGCATCAGGGTCTTCGCCTCTGGCTATCGCCTCCTCACGGGCGATCTGATCGATCCTGTACTGCCATGCGGCGCGCTGCGGGTCCTCGCTCATCCTCGACCTCCCTCGCGGCGTCGGACTTCCATCCCTTCCACGATACGACGACGCGAGCGCGTGATCGTCTGCCGGACGGCCTCCCCAGGCTGCCGGCCGATGCGCGACCAGGTTTCAAAGTCGCATCGGCGGACCGTCGACCCCCAGATTTCGACGGAAATCGCGTAGGTTTTGGCTAAGCCTGCGCGCGCTCGCACAGCACAGGCATCACCGCAGTGCATTTTGGGGGAGTTCGTGGCAGGTTCGATGTCCGCAAATGGAGGTGGCGCCAGCCATAGGCCGAGCCCGCTCGGAGCTCTTGGGGGCTTTCTGGGCTTCGTCGCTGTAAGTGCCGGGGCCGCGGTCCTCGTGACGGCCGCCGTGACCCCCGCCCTGGCGGTGAGCGGCATGGCCGCCACCAGCGGCATCAACATGTTCGAGAACCTGCCGAGCTATCTCGAGATCGACGAGCTCGCGCAGAAGACCGATGTGTTCGCTACAAAGAGCGACGGAACCACGCAGCTTCTCGCGTCGTTCTTCGACCAGGACCGCGAGGAGGTCACCTGGGAGAACATCTCGCAGTACGCGAAGGATGCCGCCGTCGCCGGTGAGGACCCGCGCTTCTTCGAGCACGGCGGGATCGACGTGCAGGGCACGGCCCGCGCGATGCTGACCACGTATGTACTCAAGGGCGACACGCAGGGTGGATCGAGCATCACCCAGCAGTACGTGAAGAACGTTCTGGTGCAGAAGGCCGAGCTCGAGGCGAAGACGGAGGAGGAGAAGGATGCGGCTTATGCGGAGGCGACCGACCCGACTCCCGACCGCAAGCTCAAGGAGATGCGGCTCGCGATCGGCCTGGAGAAGAAGTACTCCAAGGACGACATCCTCAAGGGCTACCTGAATATCGCCGGCTTCGGTGGCCGGGTGTACGGCATCCAAGCCGCGTCGCAGTACTACTTCGGCGGCGTGAGCGCCAAGGACCTGAAGCTGGAGCAGGCGGCCGCGCTGCTCGCGATCGTGAACAACCCGGAGAAGTTCCGCCTCGACCGGCCCGACAGTGAGACGAACGGTGCGGCCACGAAGGTCAAGGGCAAGGTCGTGCCGTACGCCGCGACCAAGGAGCGTCGCGACTACATCCTCGACAGCATGCTCAAGTACAAGAAGATCACGAAGGAGGAGCACGACGCGGCGATCAAGACGGAGATTGCTCCTGTGATCACCCCGCCCAGTACCGGGTGTGCCACCGCCGCGGATGCGGCGTTCTTCTGCGACTACGTCTACTGGACGGTGTTGAACAACCCGGCCTTCGGCGAGACGCAGGCCGAGCGCAAGAAGCTGCTCAGCCGGGGTGGCTTGGACATCTACACCACCCTCGATCTCGACCTGCAGTACGCGGCAGCCGACGCCATGTTCCGGTTCGTGCCGCAGTCCGACCCGAACATCGATGTGGGAGCCACCGCCGTCTCGGTGCAGCCGGGTACCGGACGGGTGCTGGCGATGTCGCAGAACAAGTCGTTCTCGAACGACTCCGACGTGCTCGCCTTGGGCAACAACTACACGGCGGTCAACTACAACACCGACCTGGACTATGGCGGATCCAGCGGCTTCCAGCCCGGATCGACGTACAAGATCTTCACCCTGGCGGAGTGGATCAAGGAGGGGCATTCCCTCAATGAGGTGGTCGATGCCCGCCGTCGTTCCGACTGGGGAACCTTCAACGACAGCTGCAACGGCCCACAGTCGTACCCCGGCTTCTCGCCGGTGAACGATGAGGGTGGCAACGGCGGCGTATGGACGGCACTCAAGAACACCTACGATTCCGAAAACACAGGCTTCATCGCCATGGCGAAGAAGCTCGATCTCTGTGCCATCGGGGCGACGGCCCAGACGTTCGGCGTTCACCGCGCGGACGGCACCGAACTTCTGCACAGTGCAGCGACCGTGCTCGGCACGAATGAGATCGCACCGTTGACCATGGCTGGGGCCTTCGCCGGTGTCGCCGCCAGTGGAACCGTCTGCAAGCCGATCGTCATCGACAAGATCGTCAAGCAGGACGGCACAGCGCTGACCCCGCCATCCGCTGAGTGTGCTCAGACTGTGGACCCGAAGGTCACCGCCGCCATGGCCTACGCCATGCAGCGTGTGTTGACACAGGGAACAGGAGTCTCCTCCAACGGTCGTACCGACCCGCGGGTTCCGATGATCGGTAAGACCGGAACCACCGACAATGCCGAGGCCACCTGGATGAGCGGCGCCAGCACGAAGGTCGCAACGACCGTCGGTGTCTTCAACGCCACCGGCCACGTGAACCTGCGCGACACGTACTTCAACGGCACGCAGGCGGCGGTCATCCGTCACCAGATCTGGCCCGCGATCATGTCAGTGGCCAACGCCAAGTACGGGGGAGACGGATTCCCGGATGCCGACCCCTCGTCATTGAGGACGTTCTCGGCCACAGTGCCCGACGTGCGCGGCAAATCGATCGGAGACGCCCAGGACCTCATCGAGAATGCCGGATTCGGCTTCGCCGATGGCGGCGCGCAGGACTCGGAGCTGCCGGCAGGTCAGGTCACAGGCACGAACCCATCTGGCAACGCCCCGCGCGGATCGGTGATCACGGCTTACACGTCGAATGGGTCGATGGTGCTGATGCCGAACGTCGTCGGCCTCTCCGAGGGCGACGCGAAGGGCCAGCTTCAAGGCACTTTCTCCGTGAAGACCACCACCGTGGCCGTCACCGACCCCGGAAAGGTCGGCCTCGTCCAATCCACCAACCCCGGTGCCGGAACGCCCGTCAGGCCTGGGTCACAGGTCACCATCGGCATCGGAAGGCTCAGCTAGGCGGACTCGATAGCCGCCACGAAGCCGCGACCCGCCTCAGTTCTTGCGGAGTCGTCCCTGGCCCGCTCATACCCGGGCACCCCAACCTTTTCGTCGAGCTCATCGTCTAGGTGAGTAGGAGGACCTTATCGGAGGGGGAGGCCATGGCCGGAAGGTCGGGGTGGGAGCAGGTTCTGATCGACCTGGTGGCGGAACGCGGGGTGAGGCTCACCCGGTACGCCTACCTGCTGTCGGGGAGTCGCGATGACGCGGCCGACCTGGTGCAGGATGCGCTGGTGCGCACTTTCGAACGGCTGCGGAAGGGGTTCACCCTGGACAGCGCCGAAGCGTACGTGCGCCGCTCCATCCTCAACGCTTACCTCGACGACGGGCGACGCTCTTCGCGATGGCGGGCGACCGCGCACCTCCACGTCACCCCGGAAGGCCGGGAATCCCCTTCGCAGCTCACGGACACCCGTCTCGACCTGCGCGCAGAGCTCGCCAAGCTCACCCCTCGGGAGCGGGCCTGCATCGTATTGCGCTACTACGACGACTTGACGATCGACGATGTGGCCGGCGCTCTCGGGATCGCCTCGGGAACCGTCAAGCGGTATGTGAGCGACGCCCTCGCGAAGATGGCGGTCGCCCTCATTGACGACGACGTCGCCCGTCAGACGTCGCATGCACTGAAAGGACTCGACCATGCGGAGTGAAGACGACCTGCGCCGTCAGTTGCTTGATGACGCCACCCGATCCACGTACACGGATGCCGCCCACACCATCGACGTGAGTCAGGTGATCCGGCGCACCCGGGGCCGCCGCCGGACACGGATGCTGCTTGCCAGCAGCGGCACCGCTCTCGCCCTCGCCGGTATCGCGGTGACTGCCGCATTCGGGGTGCCGGCGCTCACCGAGCAGTCCACGACGCCCCCGCCATTCGCGGAGACCACGACGCCGACACCCGAGCCGTCGCCGACGCCGACTCCGACGCCGACGAGCACACCGAGTGTGGCCGCCGTCGAGATCCCCAGCGACTGCTCGGGCATCTACACGACGGACTGGACGTCAGACTTCAACGGACTCGTGCTGAATCCGGAACGCCCAGGTGACGATTCCCAGAAGTACGCCGCTCTGGATGACGTCTTCGGCCCGACACTCGAGGCGAACAGCAAGCTCGGATGCCTGTGGGCGAGCGCCGACCCAGGCGCCGACGAAGTCGGACTCCGAACCGAGGTCGCCTCGCTCACTCCCGAACTGCAAGACAGCTTGATCGAACACGCCAAGGCGAGTGGATACACCTGCACGAACGAGTTAGGGGGAACCCGTTGCAACATTCAGAGCGAAGCTGAAGTCGCCCCCGACGAGGCGAGATCAGGGACAACGCACTTCTTCCGGGACGGCATCTGGGTCTCCACCTGGTGGCTGCGCATCAACCCGCCCGGCTACACCGAGGACATCGAGAAGGCGCTCTTCGGCGCCGCCACCGAGCCGCCTGCATCCGCGGTCGAGATCCCGACCGACTGCTCCGGCATCTACACGAAGGACTGGACGCCGGAGATGGGCGGGCTCGCATTGAACCCTGCCTGGCTCGACGGCCTGGAGGACCGCGGTCCCGCGGACGAGCCGATAGCGTACCTGCTCTACGAGAACATGAGACTCAGCTGCTCGTGGACGAACCCGGACGGACCCAGAGACTCCAGGTTGCGCGACGACCTGGCGGGAGTCGGGACTGTCATCGCAGCTCTGACTCCGGAACAGACTGACACCGCCCTCGCGCTGCTGAATCAGTCCGGTCCCTCCTGCGTCGACGAAATTGGGGGCGTGCGATGCGACAGCGAAGTTGAAGACTGTGCCGTCCTCGCCGATGACGGCGGGTGCGCCGCCGACCAGGACTACATGCATGGGGAGTCTCACATCATCCGTGACGGCATCTGGATCGCCAGCACGTGGTCGGTCGTCCACCCTGACGGGTACACCGACGACATCGAAGCCGCGATCTTCGGTGCATCCGAGCCTCCGGAAGCTACCGAAGAGTAGAAGAGTTCCGACCCCACGCAGGTCGTAGTTCGAGCAGAGATTCCGCAATCAGACCACTCGCCGATAGCGGATGTGCGTTGCCAGCGGTGAGTGGAGCACCTCGACGGGTTCGAAACCGAAGGATTCGGCGCCGTCGAAGATGCGCTCGCCCGACCCGAGCAGCACGGGAGCAATGTCGAGCGTGAGCTCGTCGATCACTCCGGCGGCGAGCGCCTGCCGCACCGTGGCCGCTCCACCGGCGATGTCGATGCCGCCATCGCCGGCAGCCTCCAGGGCACGCGCGTAGGCAGCGTCGAACCCGTCGGTGACGAAGTGGAACGTCGTGCCGCCCTCCATCTCGATCGGCTCGTGAGCGTAATGGGTGAGCACGAAGACCGGCGCGTGATAAGGCGGCTCCTCGCCCCACCATCCGCGCCAGTCCTCGTCCCAGTCACCGCGGATCGGCCCGTACATGTTGCGGCCCATCACGTAGGCGCCGCGGGGGCGCATCAGCCATTCGGCGGCGATCGCGTCGGCATCGTTGGCCCGCTCGTCGCCGATGTGCCAGCGGTGCAGCTCTATACCGCGCGCGCCGAGTCCCTGATCGAGGCTCTGGTTCTCACCGGCGACGAAACCGTCGAGTGAGATCGACATATGACAGGTGGTGAGTGGCATCCGTGGCCCTTCGAATCGTGCGTGCACTGCCTGCGACGACAGGTGTCGCCGAGTGGTTCGCGTCAGTTGATGATCTCGCCCCGCTGGTCCGACCGAAGCACGGCCAGCCGGTCTCGCCACGCCTGAAGCTCCTCTGGAGTGAGGCGGGTCCACTCTGTCACCTCGCCGAGAACCTTGAGCGGGGAATTGCTGCGATACGACCGAGTGGGGTTGCCCGGAAACTTCTTGTCCGTGACGTTCGGGTCGTTCTCGAACTCGCCGGTCGGTTCCACCAGGTAGACCCGCGGGGCACCGTCGCCGGCCGCGAGCTCCGCAGCCAGCCCGGCACCGTTCTGCAGAGCGGTGAAGTAGATGTGGTTCATCACGACCTCAGGACGATAGTTCGACCTGTATCCCGCCGTGAGCAGGTCTCCCTCGTGGAGGTCGGCCTTCGTGCCGTGGAAGAACGGGCCGGCGTCGAGTGCTGCGTTCACGGCGCCAGCCTAGGCGACCGGCATCCGTCATCTCCAGAGCTCACGGGACGGGCAGGATGTTCTGATTCAGGTGGAACACGTTGCTCGGGTCCCATGCGGCTTTGAGTGTTCCGAGGCGGGCGAGCTTGGCCGGAGGATAGGCCGCACGGATGCCGGCGGCGCCCTCGTCAGTGAGCACATTGACGTAGACGCCACTGGCGAAGGGAGCCAGGCGGGCGGCCGAGAGTCTGGCTCGCTCGATGCGATCGCCATCCTCGCCGGGGTCGGTCCAGCGGGTCCCGGCGACGTACTCGAACAGCGTGTCCCGTTGGCTGAATGCCGTCTCGTTGTCGGGTACGTCGCCGATCGCCCCGCCATAGGCCTGCAGGCTCGCGCCGACCTCCGGGTCGTGCTCGAGAAGCGCATCGAACGCGGCATCAGGCAGCTCACGGAAGTAGTGGCCCTTCCAGTAGCGCCGCTGGGCGTGGCCCCTGATCGTGTCGTCGCGCCTCTGAAGGTCGACGTAGGAGAGCTCGTCGATCCGCTCCGCGATCGGGTGGCCGAGGTCGGCGAGTTCGCGGGCGTAGGCGTTGCCCTGGTCCGCGTCGCCGACCCAGACGAAACCGACGGTCACGATGTCGCCCATCAGCGTCGCAGAGAAGGTGGCCTGGCGCGGCGCTCCGGCGCTGAGATCCCGCCACCGGGCGAGAACCTCTGCAGCATTCTCGCGCGCGAAGTCGAGTTCGACGCTCAGCGCTCTGGTTCCGACCTCGTGCAACTCGAACTCGAAGGAGGTGACGATGCCGAAGTTACCACCGCCTCCACGCAGTCCCCAGAAGAGGTCGGGGTTCTCGTCCGACGATGCCGTGACGGTCTCGCCGTCGGCAGTGACCACTTCGAACGAACGCACGTTGTCGCACGAGAGCCCGTACTGTCGAGCCAGCCATCCCATTCCACCGCCCAGCGTCAGACCGCCGACGCCGGTGTGCGAGACGTTGCCCGCCGTGGTGGCGAGGCCGTGCGCCTGGCTGGCACGGTCGAGTGCACCGAGAAGAGCCCCGCCCTGCACCCGGGCCCGGCGACACGCCGGATCCACCCGTACGCCACCGAGGGGAGTGAGATCGATCATCAGACCGCCCTCGGGCACTCCCAGCCCCAGCACGCTGTGGCCGCCGCAGCGGATGCCGATCTCGAGGTCGTGCTCGCGGGCGGCACGAACGGCCGTCTGCACGTCGGCGACGCTCGCGCACCTCACGATCACCTGCGGCCGGTGATCGACCATCGCGTTCCACACCGTTCGCACGTTGTCGTAGTCGGGGTCGGTGGGGAACACCACCTGCCCTTCGACGGAGGTGTCGGAGAGACTGGACGCGGCCATCAGCTCGGCATCCCGTCGGCGTGTGTGCTGAGGTCACGGCCGATGCGGCCAATCGCACGATCTCCCATTGCTCTTCCCATCACTCGTGTGTGGAACGCCGGTCGAGCTGACCGACCTGCCATTCGTGAACGTCGCGCACCCATTCCCAGCCGGGCTTCGCGGCCGTGCCGATGCGGGCATCGTCGGGCGCCTGGCGGTCGCGGAGTGCCAGCACGTAGCTCCGATCCTGTTCGATCCGCGCCCGCAGCTGGTCGGCGTCACCGACCGAGCCGTGACCGGGAACGACGACATCGACATCACCGGCCACGCGTTCGAACGACTCCAGTGCCCTGAGGTAGTCGGAGATCGGGTCATCGGCCGCCAGATCGAGCATCGGGACGAGAACGTCGGAGAGCATGTCGCCCGCGACGAGGACACCGCGATTCTCGATGAGGAGAGCCGCGTGACCCTCCGAATGGGCCCGGTGCTCGATGACGCGCGCGGCCGGGCCGTTCCATGGGACGAGTGCGGTGCCGGCGGGTACAGCCGTGACGAGCCCGAGCAGGTCCATGGGGATGTCGTCGGCGAACTCGGGCGGCAGGCCGTCGGCCACCTCGGCCTCCCACCCCGGGGTTCGCAGCAGGCGGCGGAGGGATGCCGCGCAGGCGGCAGTGCCGTAGCGGGGTGCGTCGCCGAACGAGGGGTGCCAGAGGACGTGATCCCAGTGCGGGTGCGTCGCGAAGCCGGCGATGACGCGCCGGCCGCGCTCTCGGAGATCCCCACCCAGGACGGCCAACTCGGACCGTGTGATCCCGGGGTCGACGAGCAGGACGCCGTCAGCACCCTCGACGACGACGGCGTTGCTCTGGATGCACGCGCTCTCGTGCACGGCCACGTCTTCGGCGATCGGCTTCAGCATCAGGCGACCGCACCGTCGTAGCGGACCGCGTACCGGTGCAGGGTGACGCCGGAGTCGAACGAGAGCTGCTCGAGGAGTTCGAGTTCGACGGGTACGTCGTAGTCGTCGAAGAGCGGCCTGCCGAAGCCGAGGATCGTGGGATGCGTGGCGAGCAGCAGCTCGTCGAGCAGCCTTGCCCGAAGGAGCTGGGTCGCGAGGTCGGCGCCGCCGACTCCGATCGTGCCGTCGGTCTCCGCGCGCACGGCGGCGAGCTGCTCGATCGCGTCGTCGCCGCCGATGACCCTGGTGTTGTGGTTCGCGTCGTTGCGGGTGCGGGAGACCAGCACCTTGGGCTTCGTCGTCCAGATCTCGCCGTACTCGCGGAGGAAGTCGGGGAGCGACTCATCGGCGTGCGCCAGCGGCCAGAACTCCTCCATCGTCTCGTAGTAGATGCGCCCATGAATGATCATGGCGAGCTGTTCGGTTCGGGCGTTGAGCTCTCGATGGAGGGCCTCGCCGATGCGCAGCCACTCGCCAGCGCCGTTGTCACCAGGTACCTGCTCGATCCGCAGGTCGAGGGACACGTTCATGCCGTAGATGAAGCGGCCCATCCGATCCTCCAATAGTGATTGCGATTTGCAACCACTATAGTGATGGGCACATCACTGTCAAGGAGGAATCGTGGAACCACGATCCGGCTGCCCGATCAACGCCGCCGTCGAAGTACTCGGCGATCGGTGGACACTGATCGTGCTGCGTGACGTCATCTTCGGCGACCGCCGCTACTTCCGTGCCCTGCTCACCGGGTCGATCGAGGGCATCGCCTCGAACATCCTCGCCGACCGCCTCAAACGACTCATCGACGCCGGGATCCTCACGCGGGGCACCGCGGCCCGTGGCCAGCGCGCCCGCTTCAGCCTGACCGAGGCCGGCATCCAGACCCTGCCGATCATCTACGCACTGGGCAACTGGGGTCTCGACTGGCGCTCGGGGGATGATCGGCTCCGGGCCCGCCAGCAGTTGATGCGCGATGAGGGACCGGCCTTCGTCGAGGCGCTCATGGATGAGCTGCGGGTTCGCCACCTCGACGCACCTCCGCCCGAGACGGAAGGTCCGGGCCCGCTCGAGCGTCTGAACGCCGCCTTCGCCCAGGCATCCGGCTCCTGAACGACCGGCGAATCGTGGTCGGCAACAGGTTCCGGGATACGAGGGCGGGCCTCCTGGTTACAGCTCTGTTTCGGTCTGCTCAGGAGGCCGGGTATCGACGTCGCAGATGATTCCACCCCGCTTAGGGTTGGTGCAGCATCTTCACCACGCGAAAGGCTGCTCGACATGGATTCGAAGAAAACCGACCTCGATCGCATCGACCGCGGCCTGTTGCGAGCCCTGTCCGTGAACGCCAGGGCCTCCGGATCCATGCTCGCCTCCGAGGTCGGAGTGGCCGAATCGACGGTGTCGCTCCGGCTGCGTCGTCTGCAGGCCCTCGGACACATCCGCGGCTACCACGCCAACATCGACCTGGCCACCCTCGGGGCGTCACTGCAGGCGCTCATCGCGGTTCGGCTGGCCAAGCATGCACGCGATGAGATCGACTCGTTCCGCGCCGCAGCACCCCATCTGCCCGGAGTCATCAGCCTGTACCACATGGCCGGAGCCGACGACTATCTCCTGCACGTCGCCGCCCACGATGCCAACGAGCTCCGCGACTTCGTGCTGACGCACCTCACCGGTCACCCGGCCGTCGCCCACACCGAGACGAACCTCATCTTCGAGCACGCCGATGGCGACGGCTGGCAGGAACTGCTCAAGTGACAGCGCCTGACCGCTCGGGTGCCGCGACGCCCGAGCGCAGCAAGAAGGAGCTCCGACGCTGGCGGCAGTACCTCGCCAACGAGCGGGCGGAAGCCGCCGTCTACCGTGAGCTCGCCCAGCGCCGCACCGGCGAGGAGCGAGCCATCCTCCTCGCCCTGGCGGATGCGGAAGGCCGTCACGAGGCCCACTGGGCCGACCTTCTCGGAACGGATGCGGGAAAGCCGGTCGCCGCCGACGGTCGCACGCGCTTCCTGGCCGTGCTCGCACGACGCTTCGGCTCGGTGTTCGTGCTCGCGCTGGCCCAGCGCGCCGAGGCCCGCTCGCCGTACGACTCCGACCCTCATGCCACGGCCGCCATGGCTGCCGATGAGCGCATTCATGGCGAGGTCGTGCGCGGTCTCGCCGCCCGCGGGCGCAAGCGGCTCTCCGGCACCTTCCGAGCAGCGGTCTTCGGCGCCAACGACGGGCTGGTCAGCAACCTCGCCCTGGTGCTGGGCATCGCGGCCACAGGCGTCTCGACGGGATTCGTGCTGTTCAGCGGCATCGCCGGACTCCTCGCCGGCGCGCTCTCGATGGGAGCGGGGGAGTACGTCTCAGTGAGGTCGCAGCGCGAACTGCTCGAGGCGTCGACTCCGGACCCCGAGGCCCAGGGAGTGCTGCCCGACCTCGACGTCGATGCCAACGAACTCGCGCTGGTCTACCGTGCCCGCGGCATGACCGAGGAGCGGGCCATCGTGCACGCCACCCAGGTGCTCGCGGCGATGCACGCTCAGGAGACGGCGCCGGCCACCGGACCCTTGGGCACCCTCGACGACTACGAGTCCGTCGGCACGGGGCTGGCGGCTGCAGCGTCGAGCTTCTGCTTCTTCGCCTCCGGCGCGCTCATCCCGATCCTGCCGTTCATGTTCGGCATGGAGGGGCTGCCGGCGATCATCGTCTCCTCGGTACTGGTGGGCATCGCACTGCTTCTCACCGGCGCCGTCGTCGGCCTGCTGTCCGGGGCGCCGCCACTCAAACGCGCACTCCGCCAGCTGGCGATCGGTTTCGGAGCGGCCGCCGTCACCTACGTGCTCGGCCTCGCATTCGGCGGCGCCGTCGCCTGATTCAGACGGCCGACGTCGGCTCCGTCACGAAGTCGATGAGCTGCTCGACCCGTCCGAGCAACGCGGGCTCCAGGTCGGCGAACGTGCGCACCTGCCCCAGGATCCGCTGCCAGGCGCGAGCGATGTCGGCCTGCTCCGCGTGCGGCCATCCGAGTGCCTGGCAGATTCCGTGCTTCCACTCGATGGAACGCGGAATCTGCGGCCAGGCCTCGAGCCCGACTCTCGCCGGCTTCACGGCGGCCCAGATGTCGATGTACGGATGCCCCACCACGAGCACGTTCCGTCCGTGCGGTCCGCGCTGAACGGCCTCGGCGATGCGGCTCTCCTTGGAGCCCGGGACCAGGTGATCGACGAGCACGCCGATACGGCGGTCGGGGGTGGGGGAGAAGTCGCGCACGATCGCGTCGAGGTCGTCCACACCCTCGAGGTACTCCACCACGACGCCTTCGACGCGCAGGTCGGCTCCCCAGACCTTCTCGACAAGCTCGGCATCGTGCCGGCCCTCGACGAAGATGCGGCTCGGGAGTGCCACGCGCGCCGGGGTGTTCGCGACGGCGAACGATCCGGATGCCGTGCGCATCCGGCCGGCCGGCTGTTTCGCCTTCGGGGCCACGAGAACGACGGGAGCACCATCGAGCAGGAAGCCGGGGCCGAGGGGGAAGAGCCGGTGCTTGCCGAAGCGGTCCTCGAGGGTGACGATGCCCTTCTCGAGCCCGATGATGGCGCCGCAGAACCCCGTCGCCACCTCCTCGATCACGAGGTCGCGAACGGCCTCCTGCTGGGGAATCACCTTGCGCCCTGCTGATCGCCAGTCGCCGGCGAGCACGTCCTGGCTGTATCGATCTGAACTCACCGTTCGACGCTAACGGAAGTCGCGCGAGCGGCCGTGCACCGCGACGGCGAGTGGCTCGAACTTGTCGGCGACCAGGTTGATCACACCCTCATCGCTGCGCTCCAGGATGCCGCGGATGATCATGGCCGGAGCCTCGCGGGCGATGCGCCGATACCGGGTCCAGACGCCGACTCCGGCGATGACGTTGAGGGTGCCGGTCTCGTCCTCGATGTTCATGAAGGTGATGCCGCCGGCCGTCGCCGGGCGCTGGCGGTGGGTGACGACGCCGCCCACCTCGATGCGCCGGCCCGACTCGGCGGTGCGCAGGGTGTCGATGGCACGAGCGCCCCGCGCAGAGAGCGCATCGCGCACGTGCCTGATGGGATGGTCGTCGGGGGAGATTCCCGTCGACCACAGGTCGTAGACCACCTGCTCGACCTCGCTCAGCATCGGCAGCAGCGGGGGCTGCAGCACCACGACAGAGCCCTCGAGGAAGCTCGCGCGATCCTGGGCGGCGTCCCCGGCGCTCCACAGCGCCTCGCGGCGTTCGAGTCCCAGCCCGCTGAACGCCCCGGCGGCGGCCAGGGCCTCGAGCTGTTCGGTGTTCAGGCCGATGCGCCGCGACAGGTCGGCCATGCTCCGATACGCACCGTAGGTCTCGCGTTCTGTGACGATGCGCTCGGCCAGGGCCAGGCCGATGCCGCCGACCTCGGCGAGCCCGAGGCGCACGGCGAAGGCGCCGTCGCGACGGTGCGCCTCCGATTCGTCAGGCCCGCTCCGGTCGAACTTTCCGACGGGTGGCTGGGCGGCGGCGATGCAGGAGTCGCGGCCGGTGGGGCCGGCATCCGTTCCCGGAGTGAGCGGCTCCAGCACGGCATTCGCCCCCGAGAGCAGGATGTCGGGGCGACGCACCTCGACGCCGTGCCTCCTGGCATCGGCCGTGAGGGTCTGCGGCGAGTAGAAACCCATGGGCTGGGCGCGCAGCAGGGCGGCGAGGAACGCAGCCGGGTAGTGCAGCTTGAACCAGGAGCTGGCGTAGACGAGCAGCCCGAAGCTGATGGAGTGGCTCTCGGCGAACCCGAAGTTCGCGAAGGCCTCGATCTTCGCGTAGATGACATCGGCCGTCTCCTCGTCGATGCCGTTCTCGGCCATGCCCTGGTAGAGCGTTGCCTTCAACGTCGAGATCTTCTCGATGCCGCGCTTCGAACCCATGGCACGCCGGAGCCTGTCGGCGTCCTCAGCCGTGCATCCGCCAACGGCCATCGCCATCTGCATGAGCTGCTCCTGGAACAGGGGAACACCGAGGGTGCGTTCGAGAACGGGCTCGAGCTTCGGATGCAGGTAGGTCACCTTCTCCTCTCCGGTGCGGCGCCGGATGTACGGATGCACGGCGCCGCCCTGCACCGGACCGGGACGGATGAGCGCGATCTCCACGACGAGGTCGTAGAAGCAGCGCGGCAGCAGCCGGGGGAGCGTTCCCATCTGGGCGCGGCTCTCGACCTGGAACACGCCGATGGAGTCGGCGCGGCAGAGCATGTCGTAGACGGCCGGCTCCTCCTTGGGGATGGTCGCCAGCGTCCACTCCTCGCCGATCACGTCGCGGGCGATGTCGAAGGTGTACTGCAGCGCGGCGAGCATGCCGAGGCCGAGCAGGTCGAACTTGACGAGTCCCATCCAGGCGCAGTCGTCCTTGTCCCACTGCAGCACCGTGCGGTTCTCCTTGCGGGCGTGTTCGATGGGGCACACCTCGCCGACGGGCCGATCCGTGAGCACCATGCCGCCCGAATGGATGCCGAGGTGCCGCGGGAAGGTGAGCACCTGACCGGCCAGCTCGATCACGGAGTCGGGGATGTCATGGTCGCCGCTGGTGATCTCGGCACCCCAGCGCTCCACCTGCTTCGACCAGGCGTCCTGCTGGCCGCCGCTGAAGCCCAGGGCCTTCGCCATGTCGCGAACGGCTGCCTTGGGGCGGTAGCTGATCACGTTGGCGACCTGGGCCGCGTTCAGCCTGCCGTACTTGCGGTACACGTACTGGATGACCTCCTCGCGCCGGTCGGAGTCGAAGTCGACGTCGATGTCGGGCTCCTCCTCGCGCAGGCTCGAGAGGAACCTCTCGAACGGCAGTCCGTAGAAGATCGAGTCGACGGCCGTGATGTCGAGGGTGAAGCACACGGCGGAGTTCGCGGCCGACCCGCGCCCCTGGCAGAGGATGCCGAGCCTGCGTGCCTCCTGCACGATGTCGTGCACGATGAGGAAGTAGCCGGGGAAGTCCTTCAGCTCGATCACGTCGAGCTCCTTCTCGAGGCGCTCGCGCACGCTCGGCGGGATGCCCGGGTACTTCTCGGCGGCGCCGCGCCAGACCAGCTCGCGCAGCCAGCTCATGGGGGTGTGGCCTTCGGGAACCTCCTGCTTCGGCAGCCGCGGCCGGGCGCTCCGCAGGGTGAAGGCCAGCTCGTCGGCGTACTGCACCGTGCGCTCGACGGCGCCGGGGAAGCGAGCGAAGCGCACGGCCATCTCGGCGCCGCTGCGGAGGTGCGCGCCGTCGGCCGCGGGCAGCCAGCCGTCCATCTCGTCGAGGCTGCGCCGGGCCCGCACCGCCGCGAGGGCACTCGCCAGCCTGTGCTCCGACGGTGTCGCATAGTGCACGGCATTCGTGGCGACGACGGGCAGGCCTGCGGATGCCGCCAGCCGAGCGAGCTCGTCATTGATCGAGCTGTCTTCAGGGTGGCCGTGGTCGAACACCTCCACAGCGACGTTGTCGTGGCCGAACAGGTCGACCAGCCTGGCCAGCTCGGCGGCTGCCGCCTCGGGACCGCTCGTGGCCAGGGCCTGGCGCACCAGGCCCTTGCGGCATCCTGTGAGCACCAGCCAGTGGCCGTCGGCCTGCCCGGCCAGCTGCTCGAGGTCGTAGCTCGGTCTGCCCTTCTCGGCGCCGGCGAGCTGGGCCGTCGTGATGGCCCCGGCGAGGCGGTGGTAGCCCTCCTCGCGGCGGGCCAGCACCAGCAGGTGGCTGCCTTCAGGATCGGCGATGCCGTTCTGCGGCATGGTGAGGTCGAGGGAGAGCTCGGCTCCGAAGATCGTCTTGACCTCGGGGTGGCTCTCGGCGGTCTCGGCCAGGCGCACCACTCCGTAGAGGCCGTCGTGGTCGGTGATGCCGATGCCGACGAGCCCCAGTCGCTTGGCCTCCTCGAGCAGCTGCTCGGGTGGGCTCGCGCCGTCGAGGAAGCTGAAGGTGGAGTGCACGTGCAGCTCGGCGTACGGCACGATCGGCTCGGTACTGGCCGGCTCGAGCGGACGCGGCCGGTACGGCTGCCGTTTGTGCGACCACGCCGGACTGTCGCCCCCGTCGCCGGCAGGCGTGCCGGGCCGACGGCTGGAGGAGAGGGTGCGTTCGAGTTCCGACCACGGGATCGGGGGATTGTTGAAGCCCATCAGTCGTACCGAGCCTCTGCCTGCCAGCTGCCGCCGTCGAGCATCACGAGCCAGGCGTCGCCGGCGTCGTCGACGAGCTGCATCCGATGCACGCGACGGCTGGCCGCGGCATCCCACCACCGCTCGACGACAGGCCAGGGACCCGCCCACGCCACGACTCGTTTCAGCTCACCCGGACGACGCTGCTCACCCGGGCCGGCCGTGGCCGAGAACGCGTGGGGGACGCCGGTGAGCATGCCGCGCTCGTCGACGTCGACGGCCTCGCCCGCCTCGGTCAGCACCCTCACCGGATGCTGCTCGCGGAACACCGTCGACGGCGCGAGTTCCGGCAGGCTGCCCGGCCAGGGCCGTTCGGCCGACCGCACGCGGTCGTCTGGTGCGCGGTCGCCCCACGGCACCAGGATCTGGCGTTCTGACAGCAGCCTGCCGCCCCCGATGACAGCCGTCACGACCCCCTCGTGGCCGAGCATGCTCTGCACCCTGGTGAGACCGTGGTGCACGCGCTCGTCCGGGCCGGAGCCCCAGAGCCCCTCCTCGTGATTGTCCGTGCCGTCGACCCGCTCCGGGCGCACCCGCACGCTCGCGATGGCCGAGTTCAAGCCGCTGTCGACGGACCCGCCGCCCTGCAACTGCCAGCGCACCCTGTCGACGACGTCGGAGGCGCTGAACCAGCGCGGGTGCAACCAGCTGCGCTCCGACAACTCGCCGGACTCCGCGCGCACCTCGATGCGCACGCCCGTGCAGACCAGCTTCGCCTGGGTGAGGGTGTCGATGAAGGTGTCGATGGCGGCACGCACGCCGAAGGTGACCTGGTCGATGCGATCGAGGGCCGGTTCGAACTCGATGACGGCGTCGAAGTCGCGCGGCGGTGTGCGGGCGACCACCACGCGGCCGTCGTAGCCTCCGGCGATGGCGTGGGCGTGGGCGCCGACGGCCCCGAAGCGGCGCTGCACGTCGACGGCCGGCAGTGCGGCGAAGTCGCCGAGCCTGTGCACGCCGAGCCGGCGCAGGAGCACGGCGAGCCTGTCGTCGACGAGGATGCCGACGGGGAAGTCGGCCAGGAAGGCCGCCGAGCCGCCGGCGTCGACGAGCCGTATCCGCTCCGGGCCGCTGTGGCGTGCGGCCTGTTCCGCAGCGAACGGGCCGTCGGCCACGCCCACCCTGGCGTCGGCGAGTCCGGCAGCGGCGAGCGTGGCGAGCAGGGCTGCGCCGGTGCGCTCCTCTCCGCCGTAGTAGCGCGCCGGGCCGCGAGCCCTGATGGCGGCGGTGCCCGGGCGGATGAGCTGCACGCCCGGTGTCGCCTGCTCGAGGCGGGCGAGCACGGGCTCGAACGCCCTGGCGTCGTGCAGCGGATCGTAGGGCAGCACGGTGAGCCCTGTGCAGCGTGCCTGGGCCTCGCGCACCTTGAGTCCGCGCATCACACCGTCGCTGCGGGCGGCGGCCGAGCTGGCGTAGACCAGTCCGTGCTCGATGAGGGCGACGGGAGCATCGGCGGCGATCCCACCGGCGCGCATGGCAGCGGTCACGGGCCAGTCGGGCAGCCACACCACGATGGTGCGACCGAGGGCGGAGGATGCGGTTCCGGATGCCGCAGCACCGGAACGTTCCGACACCGTTGCCGAGGTCATCAGGCCGTCACCGCCTGCAGCAGCGGAGAGCCGTCGCGGCGCAGCTGAGCGGCATCCGGCGACTCGACGGTGCCGAACTGCTGGTGACCATCGGGCAGCCAGAGCCGCACGCTGCGCGGCCTGTCGTAGCCGAGGCGCCCGATGGCCGTGACAGTGGCCTCCCGGGCAGCGAGGTGTCCGTGCCCATCGCCCAGGCCCGTCCACGAGCTGCTGCTGATGCTCAGGCGCGCCTCGGCCTGCGGCCACGGCCCGAGGACGACGAGGGCGGCGCCCCGCTGCCGCAGTCTGGCCCCGAGGCGAGCCACGTCGGTGTCGCTCGCCCGCGCCGGTGGGCGCAGGACGACGACGGTGAGCACGTCGACGAGCGCCGCCGTCGCCGTGAGCCAGTGCTCCCCGGGGTCGGGAACGAGCACCAGTCGTTCGAGGTCGATCCCGAACCGGGATGCCGCCTCCGCCCCGAAGTCGGGAACCCCCACGACACCGCACCAGGCCCCGCTCGCCGACGGGCCGGCCAGCAGCGCCATCGCCAGGGTCAGCGAGCCGTCGACCGAGTACGCCGATCCCTGACGCAATGCTCCGCTCGGCAGCACTGCTGCCATGGCCGCTGAGGTGGGCAGGGCCGGGCTCTCGAGCTTGGTCGCCTGCATGCCCCGGATGCGCGCCTGGAGTTCCTGGACGCGCGAGAGTGCATCCTCCGCCCCTTCGATGTCAGGGGCGGGGGCGACACTGGGGGAGTACGGAGCAGCGGCCACGAGCACCTCTCTAGTTTCGAACACATCTTCGAACTAGTCAATCTCGGCCCACCGACATCCACTCCCCGAGACCGCCAGCAGGGGAAGGCCCCGATGCCTCGAGTGGCGACCGCAGCGTAGGGTCGCCGCATCACGACACCGCACCATCGTGTCGTCAGGCCTCAGGCCGCACTCCACCCGAAAACACCCTGCCGCGAACCCTCGCGCACCGCGCCGTCATCGACGAGGCACCCCGGGCTCGCCCACTTCGCGAAGGACCCGTCATGACCAATCTGCTGAGATCGACCGCCAACCCTGCCGGCGGCCACGGAGGAGGCGTGCGCGGCGACAACATGACCCGCCGCTCCTCCCTCTTCGAAGGCCGCTTCGGCCGCATGTTCCGCGAGCTTCCACCCGTTGCCTGGCCCGCGACGGCGCTCCGTCGCCTCGGTGAGGCCATGACGGCCGAGCCCGAACGTGATCCGCTCGACCCGACCAAGCCGTTCGCGGCGCCGGAGACCGACGACATCGTGCAGGACCCCGAGGAGAACCCGGGCCTGCCGTCCGGCTACACCTACTTCGGTCAGTTCGTCGATCACGACATCACCTTCGATCCGGCATCCGTGATGCAGAAGATCAACGATCCCGACGCCCTCGTCGACTTCCGCACCCCGCGTCTCGACCTCGACTCGATGTACGGGCGCGGGCCGGACGACCAGCCCTACCTGTTCGACGGCAAGAAGTTCCGCCTCGGACGCGTGCTGACCGAGCTCGGGGTGCCGAGCCCCCGCCGCGACCTGCCGCGCTACATCGACGTCCAGGACCCGGACGCCGCCCATCGGGCGCTCATAGGCGACAAGCGCAACGACGAGAACGTCATCGTCGCCCAGCTGCATGCGTCGATGATGCAGTTCCACAACAAGCTCGT
The DNA here is from genome assembly GCF_001425325.1 of Leifsonia sp. Root1293. NCBI lineage: Bacteria > Bacillati > Actinomycetota > Actinomycetes > Micrococcales > Microbacteriaceae > Leifsonia > Leifsonia sp. Root1293. Next base: position 856,382 of record NZ_LMEH01000001.1, read on the forward strand.
CGACGAGTACCCCGGAGCGAGCTTCGCCGACGTGCAGCAGCAGGTGCGCTGGCACTACCAGTGGCTCGTGGTCAACGACTACCTGGTGCGCATCTGCGGCTCCGAGCTCATCGATGCCATCCTCCCGGGTCGAGGGCAGGCACTGCCGACCCAGGACCAGAAGCCGAAACTCGGCTTCTACCGCTTCCGCAAGGCGCCCTACATGCCCATCGAGTTCTCGGCCGCCGCCTACAGGTTTGGTCACTCGATGATCCGCCCGATCTACAGGCTCAACATCCACCTCGACGGGGGAGACGACGTGAGGGCGGCGACGGATGACGAACGCCGCCGTGGGCTCGACGGTCGCTTCTTCATCTTCGCCGGCGTGCAGCGCCGAGGGCTCAACGGGTTCGACACCTTCCCGTCGCCTTGGGCGATCGACTGGAGCCTGTACTTCGACCGCACCGGGCAGCTCCCCGTCGGCGGCAAGAAGCGGGTGCAGCCCTCCTACAAGTTCGACACCTCTCTGGTGAATCCGCTGGGATTCCTTCCGGAGTTCTCCAGAGCCGGCGTCGACGAACCGCCTCTCACCATCGATCACCTGCAGGCCGCTCCTGCGCGTCCGACGCGCGACCCGGCCAACCTCGCCGTGCGCAACCTGCTGCGCGGCATGGCACTGGAGCTGCCGAGCGGTCAGGCCATCGCCGACGCCATGGGCATCGCGCGCATCCCCGATGAGCGTCTGTGGGTCGGCAAGGCCGCCGAAGGCGAGGAGCGGAAGCCGATCACCGAGGTGCACGAGAGCTTCGCGAACAACGCGCCGCTCTGGTACTACGTCCTCGCCGAGTCTCAGGAGATCTGGACGGCCGCCGGCGATGCCTCGGCGACCATGCACCTCGGACCCGTCGGCGGACGCATCGTCGCCGAGACCCTGATCGGCATGATCGCTGCCGATGGCGCCTCCTACCTCACTCAGAGCCCCAACTGGCAGCCGGAGGTGCATGGGCGCAGGCTCGCCACCGTCGGCGACCTGCTCGCATTCGCCGACGAGGGCTAGTCGCGCTCCACCACCAGAGGGGCACCGTGCTGTTCGCAGCCGGTGCCCCTATCCTGTGCCCATGGCCAGCCGACCCATCGAGGACTACGCGCTCCTCAGCAACTGCCGCACAGCAGCCCTCGTGAGTTCGGAGGGGAGCATCGACTGGCTCTGCCTGCCGCGCTACGACTCGCCGTCCACCTTCGGAGCTCTCCTCGGAACCGAGGACAACGGAGCGTGGTCGCTGCGGCCGACGGATGCCGCCGCCACCGTCACCCGCGCCTACGACGGCGACACCTTCATCCTCGTGACCACCTGGACGACCTCGACGGGCGAGGTGGAGGTCATCGACCTGATCGCGCGCGGTACCGGCCGCATCGATGTACTGCGCGAGGTGCGCGGCATCTCGGGCTCGGTCGAGATGGGAATGGAGTTGCGCATCCGGTTCGGGTACTCGACGGCTCTTCCCTGGGTGCGTCGGGTCGACGGCGATGCCGGGCAGGCACTCCTCGCGATCGCCGGCCCCGACGCCGTCATCGTGCGAGGGCGGCCTCGGCTGGAGGCTGTCGACACCGCCCATCGAGCGACCTTCGTCGTCGCGGCGGGGGAGCAGGTGCCGATCTCCTTGACCTGGTACCCGTCGCACCGCAACACCCCCGAGCGACTCGACCATGCCGCTGCTGTCGCCGACACGCGTGCCTGGTGGGTGGACTGGGCGAGCCGCTGGGAGCACCGTGGCCCCTACCGTGACGCCGTGGAGCGCTCGCTGCTCGTGCTGAGAGCCCTCACGCACGAGGGAACAGGCGGCATCGTCGCGGCCGTGACGACCTCGCTGCCCGAGCAGCCGGGAGGGCCGCGCAACTGGGACTATCGCTACGTCTGGCTGCGGGACGCCTCCCTCACCCTGCAGGCCCTCAGCGATCACGGTTACCACGAGGAGCTCGCCCATTGGCGGGCCTGGCTGCTGCGCGCCATCGCCGGTGATCCTGGCGACGTGCAGATCATGTACGGGCTCGCCGGGGAGAGATTCCTCCCCGAGCGCGAGCTCGACAGTTTTCCCGGCCACGCCGGGTCGCTCCCCGTGCGGGTGGGGAACGGCGCCGTCGACCAGTACCAGGCCGACGTCATCGGCGAGGTCATGATCGCCCTGCACGTCGCGCGACTGGCCGGACACGGCGACCTCGAGAACGCCTGGCCGCTGCAACGGGCACTGCTGGGCTTCCTCGAGCAGAACTGGCAACGACCCGACCAGGGCATCTGGGAGATCCGGGACGAACCTCGCTTCTTCACCCACTCCCGGGTCATGCTCTGGGCCGCGTTCGATCGCGGTGTCGCCGCCGTCGAGCAGTTCGGTGCCGAGGGCCCCGTCGACGTCTGGCGGTCTCTCCGCGACACCCTGCGCGCCGAGATCGACGAGAAGGGAGTCGACCCCGACCGCGGATGTTTCGTGCAGCACTACGGATCCACCGAGGTCGATGCGTCGCTGCTGCTCCTCCCGCAGGTGGGCTTCTGCGCTGCAGACGACCCGCGGATGCTGGCCACCGTCGCCGCAGTGGAATCCGACCTGCTCCATCACGGTCTCGTGCAGCGCTACCGCACCGAGACCGGCGTCGACGGCCTGCCGCCGGGGGAGAACCCGTTCCTGGCCTGTTCGTTCTGGCTCGCGCACCAGTACGCCGAGTCGGGTCGTCTCGGCGACGCCCTCGCACTCATGGACCGGCTCGTGGGGCTGAGCAACGACGTCGGCCTGTTCGCCGAGGAGGTCGACCCGCTCACCGGGCACCACTGGGGCAACACGCCTCAGGCTCTCTCCCACCTCGCCCTCGTGCGGGCCGCGGATGCGATCGGGCGAGCTGAAGAGCGACTGTAGTCGCGGCCCTGAGTGCGGCCCGTCGCCGTCACGAGGCCGCTCCGGAGGACATCGTGCTGTCGGGAGGCCTCCCAACCAATCGGGAGGCCTCCCGACAGCACTGATTCCTCCCCACCGCACGGATGCCGGCCCGAGCGCGGGTCGCGCGGAACGTGTCGCCGCCCGCGGGTAGCCTGAGGCCATGTGCGGTCGCTTCGTCATCTCCGACACCCAGCCCGATCTCGTGGCCCTGTTCGACATCGAGATCGTCGGCGAGAACCTGCCGGGTCCCAACTGGAACATCCGCCCGACCGACCAGATCCCGATCGTGCTCGAGTCGACCAAGGGCGGCCCGGCCGTGCGCCGGCTCGAGTCCGCCCGCTGGTCGCTGGTGCCGTCGTTCGCGAAAGAGCTGACCTCGCCGTACCCGACGTTCAATGCCCGTTCGGAAGACGTTGCCGAGAAGCCGAGCTTCGCGGCATCCGTCGCCACGAGGCGAGCGCTCATCCCCACCGACGGCTATTACGAGTGGCACACCGTCGGAGAAGCCAAGACGCCGTACTTCGTGCATCCGCCCGAGGGGGAGCGCATGGCATTCGCGGGACTGTATTCATGGTGGCGCGACCCGTCGAAGGCGGAGTCCGATCCGTCGCGGTGGGTGCTGTCTGCCACCATCCTCACGATGGACGCCGTCGCGCCGCTGGATGCCCTGCATCCGCGCACGCCGGTCGCGCTTCCCGACTGGATGTGGGACACCTGGCTCGACCCCGACGAGGAGGCCGACCAGGAGTTCGTCGACGCGGCTGTCGAGGCCGCACGACCCACCGCGGCGACGCTCGAGTTCCACGAGGTCGCTCCGGTGCGGGAGAACGGCCCGAGTCTGATCGAGCCGGCCATGATCCCCGTCGGCTCGCTGTGAGTCGCCGGTCCTGACCCGCTCAGGGCGGCGCGGCGAACCTGCAGCCGCAGAGATCGCCGACGAGAGACGGCCGCGGAAACGACGAAGGCCCCGGTCATCGACCGGGGCCTTCACTGTCTCAACACAGTGTGCGCGAAGGGGGACTTGAACCCCCACGCCCTATACGGGCACTAGCACCTCAAGCTAGCGCGTCTACCAATTCCGCCATCCGCGCGTGTTGTTTGCGAGCCATGGTTTCCCCGGCCCGAGGTAAGACATTAGCACGTTTCGAGAGGGTGGTTTTACACGCGCCGGGCACCTGATGGCCACGACGAATGGGCACGGTAACGTGACCGGCATGCCTGAAACATCCTCCGCACAGCGCTCGGACGACGACACGCCCGAGGAGCTCGAGAGCACGGCGGCCATCGCGCGCGACCTCATCCGCTTCGACACCACGAACTACGGAGAGGGCCGATCCAACGGGGAGGCGGAGGCCGCGGCTTACGTCGCAGCCCACCTCGAGCGCCTGGGCCTGAATCCCGTCACCTTCGAATCCGCCCCCGGTCGCGCCAGCGTGATCGCGCGCGTCGACGGACGGGATCGCACGAAGCCTGCGCTGGTGCTGCACGGCCATCTCGACGTCGTGCCAGCCGACCCTGAGAACTGGAGCGTCGACCCCTTCGGCGGCGTCATCAAGGACGGCATGCTGTGGGGCCGCGGCGCCGTCGACATGAAGGACATGGACGCCATGATCCTGGGAGCCCTCGACGACATCCTGTCGGCAGGGCGGATGCCGGAGCGCGACACCATCGTCGCCTTCTTCGCCGATGAGGAGAACGGCGGCGTCTACGGAGCGCACTGGCTCGTCGACAATCATCCCGAGCTGTTCGACGGCGCCGGTGAGGCCATCAGCGAGGTCGGCGGATATTCGACCATGGTCGGTGACCAGCGCGCCTACCTGCTGCAGACCGGTGAGAAGGCGCTGATGTGGATCAAGCTCATCGCCCGCGGCCCGGCGGCGCACGGCTCGCGGCTGGTGGCGCAGAACGCCGTCACGCGGCTCGCCGAGGCCGTCGCCGCCATCGGACGCAGGGAGTGGCCCATCCGCCTCACCGACACGACCGAGCAGCTGCTCGCCGAAGTCGCCCGCATCCTCGAGGTCGAACCGACCGACCTCGGCCCTGACGGTCTGGCACTGGCCACGGGATCGGCGTCCGGCTTCATCCAGGCGACTCTCCGCACGACCTCGAACCCGACCATGCTCGCCGCCGGCTACAAGCACAACGTCATTCCCGACAGGGCAGAGGCCGCGATCGACATCCGCACCCTTCCCGGTGACGAGGACGAGGTGCTCGCGACGATCCGCGAGATCATCGGAGACGACATCGAGATCGTGGTCACGCACCGCGACGTCGGGCTGGAGAATCCGTTCAGCGGAGCACTCGTCGAGAAGGTGGCCGCCCTGATCGCGGAGCACGATCCGGAGGCCGTCGTGCTGCCGTACCTGCTCTCCGGCGGCACCGACAACAAGGCGCTGTCGAAGCTCGGCATCCGCGGCTACGGATTCGCTCCGCTTCGGCTTCCGGCCGAGCTCGACTTCCCGGCCATGTTCCACGGCGTCGACGAGCGCGTGCCGCTCGACGCATTAGTCTTCGGTAGAGCGGTTCTCCGCGACCTTCTGTTGAGCTACTGAACCAGAGAGCAGCCCATTGGATCTCATCAACGCGATCATCCTCGGCCTCGTCCAGGGATTGACGGAATTCCTCCCGATCTCCTCGAGTGCACACCTGCTGATCGTCGGCCAGTTCCTCGGAACCGGCGCTGACCCCGGAGCCCGGTTCACGGCCATCACGCAGATCGGCACCGAGCTCGCCGTCATCATCTTCTTCTGGCGCGACATCGTGCGCATCATCGCGCAGTGGGCGAAGTCACTGGTCGGCAAGGCCCCCCGCAACGACCCCGACGCCCGCATGGGCTGGCTGATCATCATCGGATCGATCCCCATCGTCGTTCTCGGCCTGCTGTTCCAGGACCAGATCGAGACGGTGCTGCGCAACCTCTGGATCACGGCGATCATGCTCATCGTCTTCGGCATCCTCCTCGGGATCGCGGATGCCGTCGGAGCCAAGCGCCGGCGCCTCAAGGACCTGACCTACCCGCACGGAATCCTGTACGGGTTCGCACAGGCGCTGGCCCTCATCCCCGGAGTCTCGCGCTCCGGCGGCACCATCACGATGGGGCTCTTCCTCGGCTACGAACGCAAGGCGGCTGCTCGCTACGCCTTCCTGCTGGCGATCCCGGCCGTTCTCGGCAGTGGCTTCTACCAGGTGTACAAGTCGGTCGCCGACCCCTGCCTCGAAGCCGCGACGAACTGCACGCCCGAGGTCTTCGGGCCGTTCGAGACCCTCGCAGCAACCGTCGTCGCCTTCGCCGTGGGCCTGGTCGTGATCGCCTTCTTCATGAGCTACATCTCACGTCGCAGCTTCCTGCCGTTCGTGATCTACCGCCTGGTGCTCGGCGTCGCCCTGATGATCATGCTCGCGACGGGCGTGCTGGTTCCGTAGGGCTCTGCTGCTCGCTCGCCCCGCTAGCAGTGGGCCGAGCGAAGCGACCGCCTACTCGCTCGCAGAGGGCCGAGCGCAGCGATCGCCCGAAGCGCGCTACGGCCGCGGACTCCGTCCGGGCCTCAGCGGGCGGATCGACTCAGTGCCGCCGCGGGTCGTCGTTGCGCCCGTCGGGACGGTCGCCGCGCTTGCGCAGGTACTTCTCGAACTCCTGCGCGATGGCCTCGCCGCTCGCCTCGGGGGAGTCGACGGTGTCGCGCGCCTGCTCGAGCTGCACGATGTAGGCGGCCATGTCCTCGTCATCGGCGGCGAGGGCGTCGATGCCGGCCTCCCACGCCGCAGCCTCGCTCACCAGGTCGCCGCGGGGGATGCTCACGTCGATGACCTCCTCGAGCCTGTCGATGAGGGCGAGCATGGCCTTCGGCGACGGCGCGTTGTGCACGTAGTGGGGCACCGACGCCCAGATCGTCAGGGTCGGGATGTCGACCTTCTCGGCGGCATCCGCCAGCACGCTCAGGATTCCGACGGGGCCCTCGTACGTCGAGCGCTCCAGATGCAGGGCGGCGCGCATGTCGGCGTTGTCGCTGGCCGACATGAGCGAGATCGGGCGGGTGTGCGGAACGTCGGCGAGCATGGCGCCGAGGAACACGATGCCCCCGATGTCGGCGGCGAGCGCCGCATCGATCACTTCGGCCGCGAAGCTCTTCCAACTGCGCGACGGCTCGGTGCCGAGCAACAGGTAGATGTTCCCCGTGTTCGCGCCACTCACCTGCAGGTCGGCATCCTCCGCCAACGATGCCACCTCGGCCTCGGGCCTGGCCGGACCGTACAGGTCGGCACTCGGCCAGGTGAGAGTGCGCTGGCCGTCCTCATCCGTCGCGACCATCGGGCGGTTGAACTGATAGTCGAAGTAGAGCTCGGGGTCGACGGTGAAGAGCTCGACCAGCTCGAGCTCCTCCTTGAGGGAGCGCACTGCTCCGGATGCCGCTTCGCCGGCGTCGTTCCAGCCTTCGAAGGCGACGACCAGGATGCGACCGTTCAGGATGCCGTTGCGTTCTGCCACCGGGGGCGACCTCGATTCCGTCCTGGGCCCGTTCGGCCCTGACCTCAAGGATAGGACGCGCAAAGTAGACTTGACCGTTGTGACCACAGACACTCCGGCAGCCGTCCTCTGGGATATGGACGGCACTCTCGTCGATACCGAACCGTACTGGATGCGTGCCGAGACCGAGCTCATCGAATCGTTCGGCGGTGTCTGGACCCACGAGGACGCCCTCGGCGTCGTGGGCCTCGGGCTCTGGGAGTCGGCGAGCATCTTCCAGGCCGCCGGCGCCGATCTCGACGCCGACGCCATCGTCGACTACCTCACGAACAGCGTGCAGCAGCAGCTGGAGACCGAGGGGGTGCCCTGGCGTCCCGGCGCCCGCGAGCTGCTCGCAGCCCTCCGGGAGAACGGGGTGAAGACGGCGCTCGTCACGATGTCGGTGAAGCGGATGGCCGAGCAGGTCGCCTCCCTCATCGGCTTCCCGGCCTTCGACGTCGTCGTCACCGGCGACACCGTCGAGAACCCCAAGCCGTTCCCCGACGCCTACCTCACCGCTGCCGAGCAGCTCGGGGTCGCCGCATCCGACTGCCTGGCGATCGAGGATTCGGTGCCGGGTCTCGCCTCGGCCCGCGCTGCCGGATGCACCACCGTCGGCGTTCCGCACATGGTGCCGCTGGCCGCATCGGCCGCCGACGTGCTCTGGCCGACGCTGGAGGGACGCACCATCGCCGATCTCTTCGCCGTTCACGAACGCAGCGTCGACGAGCACCTCCTCGACGGCAGTGCCCACCCCGGTGTCCATCGCGACGCCGCACCAGCGGAAGGCATCGCCCGATGACCGCAGAAGACCACCGTCCGGCCAACAGCGGACCGTTCCGGGTCGGCGACCGCGTGCAGCTCACGGGGCCCAAGGGCAAGATGAACACCATCACGCTCGAGTCCGGCAAGGACTTCCACTCGCACCGGGGCATCCTGCCGCACGACGACATCATCGGACTCCCCGACGCCTCCGTCGTCACCAACAATGCCGGCGTCGAGCACCTGGCGCTCCGCCCTCTTCTGGCCGACTTCGTCATGTCGATGCCCCGAGGCGCCGCGATCATCTACCCCAAGGATGCGGCGCAGATCCTCGCCCTGGCCGACATCTTCCCCGGCGCAACAGTGGTCGAGGCCGGTGTCGGCTCCGGCGCCCTCTCACTGTGGCTGCTGCGCGCCATCGGCCCTGCAGGCCGGCTCGCCTCCTTCGAACGCCGCGAGGAGTTCGCCGACGTCGCCCGGGGCAACGCCGTGACGTTCCTCGGCTATGAGCCCGAGAACTGGTCGATCACCCTGGGCGATCTCGCCGAGGAGCTTCCGCGACAGGTCGAGGCCGACGGCGCCGACCGCGTCGTGCTCGACATGCTCGCCCCCTGGGAGTGCCTCCCCGCCGTGTCGGAGGCGCTCAAGCCCGGCGGAGTCCTGCTCTGCTACGTGGCGACCGTCACCCAGCTCTCCCGTGTGGCCGAGGCCATCCGTGCCACCGGCGAGTACACCAACCCGCAGTCGAGCGAGACGATGGTGCGGGGATGGCATGTCGAGGGGCTGGCCGTCCGTCCCGATCACCGCATGATCGGCCACACGGGATTCCTCCTCACGGCACGACGACTCGCGCCGGACACTGTGCTGCCCGAGCTCAAGCGCCGCCCGTCGAAGACCGATTTCAGCGACGAGGACGTCGAGCTCTGGACTCCGGGCGCCCTCGGCGAGCGCACGGTCAGCCCCAAGAGCATGCGCAAGCGTGTTCGGGCGGCCGGAGCCGGTGCAGAGGCATCGAAGGCTCGCGACCTCGAGGCCGACTAGGATCACTGTTCGGGCGGGATCGCACCCGGTGTCCGCATCCGTTCCCGCATTCCCCGCAAACTTCAGAACCCAGCATCGAAACGAGGACCCGTGCGCAAGCTTCCCGCGCTCATCACGGCCGCCGGCCTGATCGCGGTCGCACTGACCGCCTGCTCATCCACCCCGGCGGCTGCCGACTGCACCGGCGGCGCCCCGTCGGGAGACGCGTCGAAGCTCGTCACCGCCACGGGTGAATTCGGATCGGCCCCCACGGTCGACTTCCCGACTCCGCTGAAGGCCAAGGGCACGCAGTCCAGCGTCATCACGGCGGGCACCGGAGCCGGCATCATCGCCGGTCAGAAGGTGACCATCGAGATGTCCGTGTACAACGGCACCGACGGCAAGCTGATCGAGAAGACGAAGTACGGTGCGGACGACACCACGCCGCTCTCCTTGGTCGTCGCGAAGGACCAGGTGCAGGAGGGTCTGCGCAAGGGCCTGCTGTGCGCCACCGAGGATTCGCGCGTCGCGGTCGTCGTGCCCCCGAAGGACGCGTTCGGTGAAGCGGGCAACCCGAGCATCAACGTCGGCCCGAAGGACAACCTGGTGTTCGTCATCGACGTCGACAAGACCTACCTGACCCGGGCGAACGGCGCCGAGCAGGTGCCTCAGAACGGTTTCCCGTCCGTCGTCCTCGCCGAGAACGGCGCCCCCGGCATCACGATCGGATCCGACGCGCCCCCGAAGGACCTCAAGGTCGCCGTGCTCAAGAAGGGCACCGGTGACGCCATCGCCAAGGGCGACAGCGTCACGGTGCACTACACCGGAGTCATCTGGGACGACACGAAGCCCAGCACGGTGTTCGACTCCAGCTGGGAGCGCGGCGCCCCCGCGACCTTCACCGCGGCATCCGGAGTCGACGGCGGCGTGATCGAGGGCTTCGCCGATGCCCTCGTCGGCCAGACCGTGGGCTCGCAGTTCATCGCGGTCATCCCGCCGGACAAGGGCTACGGCGACGCGGCCCAGGACGCGATCCCCGCGAACTCCACGCTCGTGTTCGTGGTCGACGTGCTCGGCATCGGCTAGCAGGCGACGGAAGACGACGACGGGGCCGGATGCAGCAGCATCCGGCCCCGTCTCGCTGTCGGGTCGCAGCCGGAACAGTAAGATCGCAGACGTGCCTGCCAGTCCTCCCACCTCCGTCGAAGAGCGGCTCTTCAGTCTCACCCTCGCCCTCATGGCGAGCGAGAACGGCCTGACGAAGGCCGACATCCTCTCGACGGTGCAGGGCTACAGCCGCGACTACAGGGCCGGGGGAGACAACAGCGCCCTCGAGCGCAAGTTCGAGCGCGACAAGGACGCCGTGCGCGAGCTCGGCATCCCCTTGGAGACCATCGACTCGCCGGACAGGCCCGGCGACAACACGGCGCTGCGCTACCTCATCCCGAAGCGCCTCTACGACCTCCCGAGCGACATCGAGTTCTCGCCGCAGGAGATCGGGCTGCTCGCGCTGGCTGCTGCGGTCTGGCGGGAGGGATCCCTCTCGGACGACTCGAGACGCGCTCTGCTCAAGCTGAGCTCCCGGGGGATCGAGGCCAGCGAGCCGCTCGTCGGCTATGCGCCTCGCATCCGGGTGCGCGAGGCGGCGTTCGCGCCGCTGCAGGCCGCACAGACGGCGAAGATGGTCGTCTCGTTCCCCTACCTCAAGCCGGGGGAGTCGGCGCCTCGACGCCGCACGGTCCTCCCGCTCGCGCTGGTCCAGCACGAGGGTCGCTGGCACCTCTACGCCCAGGACCTCGACGCTGGTGCCACCCGAACCTTCCTCCTGTCGCGCATCGTCGCAACCGTCGTGCAGCGGCCGGACGTCGCGGCTCCCGAGATCGACACGACCGGCGCCGTCGAGCGGTCCCAGGCCGAACTCGCAGAAGTGTCGATGCGCAACCGCGCGGTGATCGAGATCAGGCCGGAGACCGATGCGGCCATGCGTCTCGGGAGGCGTGCCGCATCGATCGAGGACGACGGAGCGCGTGTGGTGCTGCACTTCACGGACCTCGACATCCTGGCCGACGAACTCGCGGGATACGGTCCTGAGGTCCTCGTGCTCGAGCCTCCCGCGCTCCGATCCGCCGTGCACCGGCGCCTGCTCCAGGTCGCAGCCCAGCACGGCCCGGCCGGCGCGCAGTACGAAGGAGGAACCGACCGTGGCTGAACGACGACGCACCCTCCTCGGCGCCGACCGCACCCTCTTCATGCTGTCCGTCGTTCCCTACCTGCTGGATCGCGGCGCCGTCTCCGTCGAGGAGGTCGCCGAGCACTTCGACGTCACGCCCGACCTGGTCCGGCGCACGATCGCCCTGCTGCCGATGACGGGAATCCCCGGCGAGTCCAAGGCCTACCTCGACAACGACCTGTTCGAGATCGACTACGACGCTCTCGAAGAGGGCACCGTCATCCTCACCCGCAACATCGTCATCGACGAGGCTCCCCGCTTCTCGGCGCGCGAGGCCGCCGCACTCATCGCCGGACTCAAGTACCTCTCCGCGCTGCCCGAGAATGCCGACAGCGATGCGATCGGCGTGCTCCTGGCGAAGCTCGCCCGAGGCTCGTCCGCGATCCCTGCCGAGATGGGCGTCGAGGCGGGGATTCCGGATGCCACCCGTGCCCTGCTGCGTTCCGCCGCGTCGGCGGGCAGCAGGGTCGCCTTCGTCTACCGGTCGTCGCGTGGAGAGGCCGAGCGGCGCGTCGTCGACCCGCTGCGCCTCGAGTCGATCGACCGCGACTGGTACCTGCGCGCGTGGGACCACGCGCGAGAGGCCCTGCGCACCTTCAGGCTGGACCGCATGGACGCCGTCGAGGTGCTCGATGAACCGGCCACCCGCACGATCGACGACTTCTCGCTCTCCGACGAGATCTTCCAGGGCTCCCCAGACGACCTCGAGGTCGTGATCGAGGTGCCGGTCGACGCCCTGCCGCTGTTGACCGACTTCAGGCCTGAGGGCCAGGAGCCGGGCTCGGCGCCCGGGCTGGTGCGCACGACCCTCCGAGTCGCGCACCATCACGGGCTGAAGCGCATCGTCGCCGGCTACGCGGGCATCATCACCGTCGTCTCACCCCCAGAGGCTCGTCGCGTCGTCGCCGAATGGGCGGCGGCAGGCGCCGAGCAGTACGCCGACTCCGACAGCGTCGAGCGTTAGGCCGACGGATGCCGGGCTGGTCGTGGTTCCTCATCGGGGGCGTGCTCCTCGTCGCGCTGGTGCTGGTAGTCGTGCTGCTCGGACGCCGAGCGTGGCGCAAGGGACGCTCCGCGTTCGACGCCTACGGGGAGCTCACGCTCACGACAGCCGAGCTCGAACGGGCCCTCGACCAGCTCGAGGATGCGTCAGCGCAGGTGCAGGCGCGCGAGTATGCGGTCTTCGGTGATCGAGACGAGCGCTCCTTCGCCTGGGGCATGCGCAGGGCCGAGCGGGCGCACCGCCGCCAGGCGCGCCGGGATGCCCGCGTCGCTCGGGGTAGACTACTCACACATTCCACGCAGAATTGGACCAGCTGACATGCTTCAGAACCTCACCGGATGGCACTTCCTGATCATCCTCGTGATCATCCTTCTGCTCTTCGGCGCTCCCAAGCTCCCGGCTCTCGCCCGCAGCCTCGGCCAGTCGATGAAGATCCTCAAGACCGAGGTCGCCTCCGACAAGAAGCCCGAGGAGTCGACCACGGTCCTCAACGCCGACGGAAGCACGACGGTCACCAACCCCGACGGCACCACCACGACGACGACTGTCCGGTCGGCGGATGCCGGCGGCGCCGGCTCGACCGATCCAGCCGCCAAGAACTAGCGTGGCCGCTCGCGCATCCAAGCGCAGCAACAGCGAAGGTCGGATGTCCCTGGGCCAGCACCTGCTGGAGTTGCGCAAGAGACTCTTCCTGGCAGCCGGCGGCATCGCGGTCGGCGCCGTCATCGGCTGGATCCTGTCGGACCTGGTCTGGAACGCCCTGCGTGTGCCGGTGCTGCAGATCGTGAAGGCGCAGCACCGCAACGCCGTCATCAACTACCCCGACATCACCTCGGCGTTCGACCTGAAGCTGCAGATCGCCTTCTACATCGGCCTGGTCATCTCGAGCCCGGTGTGGCTGTACCAGATCTTCGCCTTCTTCATGCCGGCGTTGAGCCGCACCGAGAAGCAGTACACCTTCGGCTTCTTCTTCAGCGCTGTTCCGCTGTTCCTGGCCGGGTGCGCCGCCGGATGGTTCGTGCTCCCGCATGTCGTCGAGCTCATGACGAGCTTCGCGCCGCCGGACGACGCGGCCTTCATCAACGCCAAGGACTACTTCCAGTTCGTCCTGAAGCTGGTGCTCGCCATCGGCATAGCATTCGTCCTCCCGGTCTTCCTCGTGCTGCTGAACTTCGCCGGCGTGATCAGCGCGAAGTCGATCATCGGCTCGTGGCGCTGGGCGATCCTGGTGATCGTGCTGTTCACGGCCATCGCCACTCCCGCCGCCGACGTCGTGTCGATGTTCCTGCTCGCCGTGCCGATGGTCGTGCTGTACTTCGCGGCCTGGGGCGTGGCCTGGCTGCACGACCGTCGCGCCGAACGGCGCGCTCGGGCGTTCGAGGCCGAACTCGCCCTCTGAGAGGCGGGCACGACTTAGGCTGAAGGAGTGAGCACACCCTCCCCGGCCGAGCGGTACGCAGCGTTCAAGGCCAGCACGACGCATCCGCAGCTCGAAGCGTTCCGTGCAGGCCTCAGCTTCGATCTCGATGACTTCCAACGCGCGAGCTGCGCCAGTCTCGAGGATGGCGGCAGCGTGCTGGTGGCAGCCCCCACGGGAGCCGGAAAGACCGTCGTCGCCGAGTTCGCCGTCTTCCTGGCCATGCAGCAGCAGCGGGCGAAGGTGTTCTACACCACCCCGATGAAGGCGCTGTCGAACCAGAAGTTCAACGAGTTCGTCGACGAGTACGGCGCCTCAGAAGTGGGCCTTCTCACGGGCGACACCAACATCAACTCGAGTGCACGCATCGTGGTCATGACGACCGAAGTGCTGCGCAACATGCTCTACGCCGACTCCGACCTGCTCACCGACCTCGCCTTCGTCGTGATGGACGAGGTGCATTTCCTGGGCGACCGCTTCCGCGGCGCCGTCTGGGAGGAGGTCATCATCCACCTCCCGCAGCGCGTGCGCATGGTGTCGCTGAGCGCGACGGTCTCCAACGCCGAGGAGTTCGGCGACTGGCTGCAGGCCGTGCGCGGCGACACCGCGGTGATCGTCTCCGAGGATCGGCCCGTTCCTCTCGAGCAGCATGTACTCGTGCGCACGAAGCTCGTCGACCTGTTCGACTCCTCCGGAGTCATCGCCACCACCCGGGTCAACCCTGAGCTGGTCCAGCTGGCGGCATCCGGTGGCCGGTCCATCCAGAATCGGTCGACGGCCGGGCGACGCGGGCGCGACCGCGGCGGTTACCACCGTCCGCCGCCCCACGAGGGCCGCATGCCGCGGGAAGACCTCGTGGCGCTCCTCGACGGCAAGCACCTGCTTCCGGCGATCTTCTTCATCTTCAGTCGCGTCGGCTGCGACCAGGCTGTGCGTCAAGTCCTCCGCAGCGGGATCAGGCTGACGGATGCCGCAGAGCGCAGCGAGATCCGCCGCATCGCGGAGGAGCGCAGCCGCACCATGGTCGACGAGGATCTGGCCGTGCTCGGCTACTGGGAATGGCTCGAGGGCCTCGAGCGTGGGGTGGCGGCGCACCATGCCGGAATGCTCCCCGCCTTCAAGGAGGTCGTCGAGGAGCTCTTCCAGAAGAAGCTCGTCAAGGTGGTCTTCGCGACCGAGACTCTCGCGCTCGGCATCAACATGCCCGCCCGCACCGTCGTGATGGAGAAGCTGGAGAAGTTCAACGGCGAGGCCCGGGTTCCGGTGACGCCGGGGGAGTACACCCAGCTCACCGGTCGAGCCGGCCGCCGCGGCATCGACGTCGAGGGGCACTCGGTCATCCAGTGGCAGCAGGGCCTCGATCCTCAGGCCGTGGCCTCGCTGGCCTCCAGACGCAGCTACCCGCTCAACTCGAGCTTCCGGCCGACCTACAACATGGCGGTCAACCTCATCGAGCAGTTCGGCCGGGAACGAGCCCGCGACATCCTCGAATCGTCGTTCGCGCAGTTCCAGGCCGACCGCGCCGTCGTCGACCTCGCTCGCACGGTGCGCCAGCAGCAGGAGTCGCTGGCGGGCTACGAGGAGGCCATGACCTGCCACCTCGGCGACTTCCGCGAGTACGCGTCGATCCGGCACCAGCTGAGCGACCTCGAGAAGCAGGGCGCGCGTGCCGACAGCCAGCCGCAGGCAGCGCGTCAGAAGCGGCAGCGCGAGCTGACGAAACTGCGCAACCGCCTGAAGTCCCACCCGTGCCACGCCTGCAAGGACCGAGAGGCGCACAGCCGCTGGGCCGAGCGCTGGTACCGCCTGAAGCGCGAGAACGACACGCTCCAGCAGCAGATCCGTGCGCGCACGGGCGCCGTCGCCCGCATCTTCGATCGGGTAACCGACGTGCTGCTGCGTCTCGACTACCTCGAACGCGACGAGCACGGACGCCTGGGGGCGACATCCGCTGGCCGGATGCTGCGCCGCATCTACGGCGACCGGGACCTGCTCGCCGCCGAAGCCCTGCGCCGCGGCCTCTGGGACTCGCTCGATCCGGCCGGCCTGGCCGCCATGGCATGCGCCCTCGTGTTCGAGCCCCGTCGCGAGGAGGGCGAGACCGTGGAGCGCTACCTTCCGCGTGGGGCCTTCCCGGCTGCGCTCGAGGCGACGCAGCTTCTGTGGAGCGACCTCGACGACCTCGAACGCGACAGCAAGCTGCAGGGGTCGAGCCCCATCGCCACGGGCTTGTCGCTGGCGATGTACCGATGGGCGCGTGGTGGCCGCCTCAGTGACGTGCTGCTGGAGGCAGACATGGCCGCCGGCGACTTCGTGCGCTGGACCAAGCAGACGATCGATCTGCTCGACCAGCTCTCCGTCGTGGCCGACAACCCCGTCGCCCGCAACGCCCGTGCCGCGATCGACGGCGTGCGCCGCGGCATCGTGGCGTACTCCACTGTCGCCTGAGCGCTTCCTCTGCGCCGGCGGCGACCTGAACGAATCGCCCGGTTCGCTCGCTTAGGCTGAACGGGTGCATCTCGGCGTCCCCACTCAGCGTGCGACGCCGCTCGTTCCCTTCTGGGGCGCGATCCTCCTCGGCGCCGGGTCCGGCTACCTTCTCGATGCCGCGTTCCCCGACCGCGGCTGGTGGCCGCTGGCACCCGTCGCGGTGCTGCTCCTGTTGGTCGCGCTGCGCGGCCGCAGCTTCGGAACCGGTCTGCTCGTCGGGCTGATCAGCGGTTCCGTGTTCTGGCTCGTGCAGATCATCTGGCTGACGCGCTACCTCGGCCCGGTGCCGTGGCTGGCTCTCGGCATCCTGCAGGCCATCTTCTTCGCCATCGGCTGCGCCCTGATCGCCGTCGTGCTCGGATGGGGACCCGCGGTCTGGCCGACCCGGCTCGGTCGGCTCGGCATGCTGCCGGTCGTCGTGGCGGGCCTCTGGACCGCGCGCGAGGGCTTCACGGCGGTCGCCCCGTACGGCGGCTTCGCCTGGGGTCGCCTGGCGCTTTCGCAATCCCAGAGCCCGTTCACCGACCTGGCTGCGTGGCTCGGAGTCGCCGGCCTGAGCTTCGTGATCGCGTGGGTGGCGGCCTTCGCGTTCTTCCTGATCCTCGAGACGGATGCCCCAGCCCTCCGCCGCATTGGTGCGATCGTGGCCGCCATCGCCGTGCTGATCGTGCTGCCGGCCTGGCCCGTCATCGTGTCGGGCACCACCACCGTCGCCGCTGTGCAGGGCAATGCCGACGCCGGATTGTTCGCCAATCGACCGGCCGGCGAGATCCTCATGGACCACGTGGCGGCCAGCCTCCCGGTGGAGGGCCAGGACGTCGACATGGTCGTCTGGCCGGAGAACGCATCAGACGTCGATCCCACCCGGTCGTTCCAGGCGTCGAGAATGCTCGACCAGGTCGCCACCGCCCTCGACGCCCCGCTCGTCGCGGGCACCGTCACCGAGCGCGACGGCCTGTACTACAACACCTCGTTCCTCTGGGAACCCGGCCAGGGCGTCGTCGACTACTACGACAAGGGGCATCCGGTCCCGTTTGCCGAGTACATGCCCGACAGGGCGTTCTGGAGGCCGTTCGCTCCCGAGCTCATCGACCTGGTCGGCCGCGACTACCAGATGGGCAGGACGGATGGCGTGTTCGACATCGACGGTGTCATCGCCGGCATCTCGATCTGCTTCGATATCGCCGATGACCAGCTGGTCGCGAACCTCATGGGTCAGGGCGCCCAGATCATCTTGGCGCAGACCAACAACGCCGACTTCGGAACGGCCGAGCAGCCGACCGACGAGAGCGCCCAGCAGCTCGCCATCGCCCGCATCCGCGCCGTCGAGACCGGACGCACCGTCGTGAACATCTCGACCGTGGGGGAGAGCGCCATCGTGGCACCCAATGGGTCGACGATCGACTCGCTGCCGGCTTTCACCGCTGGTGCGATGGTGCAGGAGGTACCCCTCAGCGACACCACCACGCCGGCGATGGTCGTCGGGCGAGGTCTCGAGTGGTTGGCTGCCGGCGTGGGGCTCGCGGGTTTCGTGCTGGCGTGCGCGGCTGCGGTGCGGGGTCGCCGCATCCGCCGCTCGGCGTCCGGCCGTTAAACCAGAAACGCGACCACCTCGGCTCGAGGTGATCGCGTTCGACGGTGCTGGCGGGCGCTTATGCGCCGATCTTCTGCTGTCCCCGACGGGCACGCAGGATGTTCAGCCGCTCCTCGAGGAGCTCTTCGAGCTCCGGGATGGTGCGACGCTCGAGCAGCATGTCCCAGTGCGTACGGGCGACCTTCTCGTCGGAGCGGTCGATGACGACGGGCTTCGAATCGACGATGAGGATGGCCTCGAGGCCGCACTGCTTGCATTCCCAGCTCTGCGGGGCCTCGGCGTCGGCCGAGAACGTCATCACGGACTCGTGACCGCAGTGCTCGCACCGGTACGTGTGATTGACACGCTGTGCGAAAGCAACGCCCTCTTCACTCTGAAGGCTCTGTGCACCCAAGCGCATTCCACGCAAACTACGATCAGCCATGGTGATCTCCTCTCACTGCCTCATCAGTTATAACGGGCCAAGCTGGGCGTAACCTTCCCGTGACCTCCGGTTCGCACAGCGCACTCCCAGACAAGGGGGTGGATCGACGGATTCACAGCTGGCGGTCAGGCGCCGGACTCGCCGTCCCGTCGCAGCACGTGAGCCGCGATGTCGGCTCGGTCCGTGACGATGCCGTCGACCCCGAGTGCGAAGAGCCTGCGCATGGCAGCCGGATCGTTCACAGTCCACACGTGGACCTCGAGCCCGGCGTCGTGCACGGCAGCGATGACGCGGGGAGTGACCAACTGGATGCCACCGCTCCTCTCGGGGATCTGCAGCGCCACCAACCCGGCCAGGCTCCTGACGACGTTGCGGCGCAGTCCGGTGCGGGCGCCGAGTATGGCGCGGACCACGATGGACGCGGATGCCGACGACACGACGCCCGGCAGCAGGGCGACGGCCGCAGCCCGGCGCCGCTCGGAGAAGGAGGTGATCAGCACGCGTCCGACGGCGTCGGCTGCCAGGACGGTGGACGCGACACTCGCGATGGAGCCGGCATCCTTCACATCGATGTTGAAGCGGGCGGTGGGGAACGTCGTCAGGGCGTCTTCGAGGGTGCAGAACGACTGGCCGTGACCGAGGTCGATGTCGAGCAACTGCTCGGCCGAGAGCTCGTTGATGCGCTGTCGGCGACCGACGAGTCGTGCGAGATCGGGATCGTGGCTGATGATGGCGACACCGTCACGACTGGTGTGCACGTCGGTCTCGAGGTGGGTCGCCCCGACCTCGAAAGCGCGCTGGAACGCGAGGAGGGTGTTCTCGGGCGCTGAGACGGCGAGGCCCCGGTGCGCGAGCACGCGGGGCCAGGCCGTGTCGAGGTAGGAACCCGGTGTCTGCACGGGACGGATCAGGAGGCGACGGGCGGACCGGACGGGGGAGTGGTGTCGCCCTTGCCGGGGACGAACGCCGAGCTGAAGCCCTTGAGCGCCTCCGTGAACTCGCTCGGGATGATCCAGAGCTTGCTCGCCTCGCCCTGCGCGATCTGCGGCAGGGTCTGCAGGTACTGGTAGGCCAGCAGCTTGGGATCGGGGTCGCCCTCGTGGATCGCCGTGAAGACCGTGCGGATGGCCTCGGCCTCACCCTGAGCGCGCAGCACCGCCGCCTTCGCATCACCCTCCGCTCGGAGGATCTCCGCCTGACGGGCGCCTTCGGCCGTGAGGATCGCCGACTGCTTCGTACCCTCGGCGGTGAGGATGAGCGCACGTCGGTCTCGCTCGGCGCGCATCTGCTTCTCCATCGAGTCCTGGATGGAGTGGGGCGGATCGATCGCCTTGAGCTCGACGCGGTTGACTCGGATGCCCCACTTGCCGGTGGCCTCGTCGAGCACGATGCGCAGCTGTCCGTTGATGTTGTCGCGACTCGTCAGTGCCTCCTCGAGGTTGAGTCCGCCGACCACGTTGCGCAGGGTCGTCGTGGTGAGCTGCTCGACGGCACCGAGGTAGTTGGCGATCTCGTACGTCGCGGCACGGGCATCCGTCACCTGGAAGTAGACGACGGTGTCGATGGAGACGACGAGGTTGTCCTCGGTGATGACGGGCTGAGGTGGGAACGAGACGACCTGCTCGCGCAGGTCGACGAGGCGGCGCACCTTGTCGACGAACGGGACCAGGAGATTCAGGCCCGGCATGAATGTCTTGTGGTAGCGGCCCAGCCGTTCGACCACGCCGGCGTAGGCCTGCGGAATGATGCGGATGGAACGGAAGATCACCACCAGCACGAAGATGATGATGACGATGATGATGACGGCCAGCACGATCTGGCCTGTCAGGGTGTCTGTCATTCCTGCGTCCTTTCAACCGGGACGACGACGGCGGTCGCGCCGTCGATCGCGGTGACGATGACCTGCTCACCGGCGGCGACGACGCGCTGCTCGGTGACGGGGGAGAGTCGGATGGTCCAGGTCTCGCCGTTGGCGAGCTTGGCCTGGCCGGGACCGGCGCCGACTCCGATCGAGGCGACGATGGTGGCACCCATGCCGATCAGGGCATCCACGTTGCTGCGAGCGGGGTCGCCGCCCTTCTTGAGGGCGCGGAGAAGTGGCGGCCTGATGAAGGCGAGAAGAGCGACAGACAGCACGGCCGCAACGAGGATCTGGCCCCACCACGGAACTCCGATGAGGCTGGCGGCGAGCCCGCCGACGCTGCCGAGGGCGATCATGAGGAACGTGAGCTCGAGTGTCAGCGTCTCGATCGTTCCGAAGATCAGGATGAGCGCCAGCCACACGATCCACGCGTAAGCGAAGACTCCCTCGTCCATGTGCGCCCCCTTTGCGTCGTCATTCGACGCTATCAGTCCGGGCTGGGCGATTCCCGTTGATTGGTAGTCTCATCCGGGGATGCTCCAGCTTCATCGCCGCATCCGCTCGCACAGCATCGACCGCAAGGAGTCTCCAGTGACCAACCCCATCGCCCCAGGATCACTCACCGGCAAGACAGCCGTCGTGACGGGCTCGTCGCGCGGCATCGGCGCCGACACGGTGCGACTCTTCGCTGCGGCCGGTGCCGACGTCGTCATCAACTTCCGCAACAAGGAGGCGCGTGCCGTCAAGCTCGCCGACGAGATCCGCGCGGCCGGCGGCCGGGCGATCACGGTGGGAGCGGACCTGACCGATCGTTCCTCCGTCGACAGCCTCATGGACCAGGTTGCTGCCGAATTCGGCTCCATCGACATCCTGGTGCTCAATGCGTCGGGCGGCATGGAGTCCGGCATGGCCGCCGACTACGCGATGACCCTCAACCGCGATGCGCAGGTCGGGGTGCTCGACGCAGCACTCCCGCACCTGAAGCCCGGCAGCCGTGTCGTCTTCGTCACGAGCCACCAGGCGCACTTCATCCGCACGACGGAGACGATGCCGGAGTACGTGCCCGTCGCCCTCAGCAAGCGTGCGGGCGAGGACGCACTGCGAGCCCGCATTCCCGAGCTGACGGCGGCCGGGATCGACTTCGTGGTCGTCTCCGGCGACATGATCGAGGGCACCATCACTGCGACGCTGCTCGAGCGGGCCAACCCGGGTGCCATCTCGTCGCGCAAGGAGTCGGCCGGCAAGCTGTACAACGTGGGGGAGTTCGCCGCCGAGGTGGCTGCCGCCGCTGTCGAGCCGATTCCCGCCGACAACACCCGCTACGTCGGCGACACCAGCGACTTCGCTCCCGAGGCCTGACGCAGCGGAGACGCGTCTCCCAGGATGACGAAGGCCCCCGTCCGTCGGACGGGGGCCTTCGTCATACGCGGACGTGCTACGCGGTCGTGGCGTTCCGCCCGAAGGTGAAGGCCTGCACCAGCTGGACGAGACCGGCGATGACGAGGAAGATGCCGCCGATGACGAGCAAGACGGCGACGGATGCGGCCGGGAGGAACAGCACGACGATTCCGGCGATGATGCTGATGACGCCGAAGACGATGCCCGGCCACCGCGAGCCGTCAGACGCAGACTCGACGAGGGCGGCGACACCCTCGATGATCCAGGCGATACCGATGATGATGCCGAGCAGGGCGACAGTCGACTCGAGGTTGCGCAGCGCGAAGATGCCGGCGATCACAAGGAGCAGGCCGAGCAGGATGCTGAGCACTCGCGACCCGCCCGAGATCCCCTTCGAGAAGATGCCCTTGGCCAGGCGCACGATTCCGATGATGAGGAAGTAGAGGCCGAAGAGCACGGCCAGCAGACCGGCCGTCTTGTCTGGCCACACGAGGACCACGATTCCCAGCACGAGCGCGACGACGGCGCTCACGCCGAGAGCGACCCTGATCCCGTTGACTTCGGACTTGCTGAGGCGGTTGGGGTCGATCTGGAAACCCAATGCGGTGATATCGGACATGACACTCCTTCAGGGAAATCTGTTGCTCCGATTGTGGCGCACATTCGGGAGATTCACAGGAATGAGACGGTCGGTGTCGCGATCCCGCGTGGTCCGGCTCGCGGGCGTCGAGCCGAACCACGCCGGGCGCGCCTCAGCCGATCGTGCCGCCCCCGAAGTCGTCGAACACGGCGCGGGTCGCGGCGAGCGACCAGATGCCGATGTGCCCGCCCTTCGCGGAGAAGAACCCCCGGTCGGTCGATCCCAGTTTCGTGGTTCCGACGACCTCGCCGTCGCGCAGCACCACGACCGAGCCGTCTGCCTGCGCCCGAGCCGTGAGCACCGAGCCGTCGGAGAAGGTCGCCGGGATGGCCGGGTAGCTGCTCCCGACGAGGAAGCCGCGCTCGGTCGTCACCCTCACCACCTTCGACTTCGCGTCGTAGGCCACGACGATGCCCGTCGTCACCGTGCGGCCGGGCTGCGCCTTGAGTACGAGGCCCTGGGCGCGGTTGCCGGCGTCCACCTTCTTCAGGGTGACCGAGGCCTCCTGGCTCGAGCCGAACGGCTCCTTCCAGATCAGGGGTCCACCGAGCTGCAGATCGAGAGAACGGCTCGTGATCCTGTAGAGCAGCGTGCTCGTGGCGCCGCTCCAGTTCGCCCCGACTCTGCCGTTGGCGCGATCGAAGTCGTCGAGAACGACCGCGGGGGGCGTCGGTGTGATGCCGAGCACGGACGCGAGCAGCTCGACGGCGCGCACGGAGTCCCCGGCGATGAGGGCGTGTTCGGCATCCGCCGTCAGAGCAGCAGACCCGTCCACCGCTGTGCCGTCGACGACCGCTGCCTGCGCCAGATCACGCACGACCGAGGTCAGGATGTCCGCGGTTCGGAGCGAGCTCGTCTCGGTTCCCGGAACGAGGGTGACGGCATCCGCCACCAGGTCGATCGCGCCCTGGGCGTCGTCGACCGTGCCGTCGGGCGCCCAGATCGGTGCGGACACGATGCCGTCCACAACCGTCTTCAGAGGTCCAGCCTCGAGGGATTCCGCGAGGCCGGTCAGCCTGTCGCGGGGAGCATCCGTGCGGACACCCCACCCGTAGGCGAACAGCGGTTCGTAGTCGGCGTCGCCGACGTTGATCGGAACCTGCTCGGCGGTCGCCGGCCAGCTGACGGGCAGACGGCCGGTGAACGGCTGCGTACCGAAGAGCACGTCGGCGACGCCGGCACCCTCGGAGCCCGGCAGGAACGATGCGACCAGGCCGTCGATCTCGGCCAGCTTGTCCGCGACCAGCTGGGTGCGCCCCGCGACGACCAGCACGACGCAGTCCATGGCGGCGCAGACTCTGTCTATCGCCGTTCGGTCGGCCGCAGAGAGGGAGAGGCTCTTGCCGTTGTTGCCGACATCGCCCTGCCCTTCGGCGTACGGCGCTTCGCCCACCACGACGATGCCGGTGTCGGCACCCTCCATCGGGGCCGAGGCGTCCTTACTGTATGTCGCGTCGGCGTCGACCTGACGGATTCCCTCGAGGATGCTGGTCCCGGTGGTGATGTCGCCGGACCCGCCCTGCCAGGAGATCGTCCAGCCGCCCATCTGGTGACCGAGGTCATCGGCGTTCGACCCGGCGACGTAGAGCGAGTCCGACGCCTGCAGCGGCAGCACGCCGTCGTTCTTCAGCAGCACCTGGCTCTCGGCCACCGCCGTGCGGGCGATGGTGCGGTGCTCCTCGGCGCCGAAGGCGTCCTGTTCGCTGCGGTCGGTCATGGCGTTCTCGAACAGTCCGAGGGCGAATTTCTGCTGGAGGATGCGCGTGACGGCATCGTCGACCCGGCTCTGTGCGATCGTGCCGGCCGTGACGCCGTCGATGACGCTGGTGATGAAGGCGCCGAAGTTGTAGGGAGCCATCGCCATGTCGAGTCCGGAGTTCACGGAACGCGCCACCTTGTCGGCGTAGGTGCCGCCGGGAAGCTTGTCGATGCCCTCCCAGTCGCTGATGAGGAATCCGTCGAATCCGAGATCGCCCTTCAGCACCTCGGTGTTGAGCAGGGTGTTCTCGTGCATGCGCACGTCGCCCTGGCCGATGTCGACTCCGGAGTAGGACGGCATGATGCTGCCCACCCCGGCATCGATGGCCGGGATGTAGGGATCGACGTGCATCGCCTCGAAGTCCGCGAGGGAATCGGCGACAGTCAGGCCCTGGTCGATCGGATAGCCCGTTCCTGCCTTCGACGCGTCGTACTGGGTGCCGCCGTCGCCCGCCCAGTGCTTCGCCGTCGCCAGCACCTTGTTTGGTCCGCTGAGGTCGGTCGGGTCGTCCCCCTGGAGGCCGACGATGTTGGCTTCCGCGAAGGAGCGCACGAGTGCCGCATCCTCGCCGAACGACTCGTAGCTGCGTCCCCAGCGTTCGTCGCGTGTCACGCAGAGGCACGGCGCGAAGGCCCAGTTCACGCCGGTCGTCTTCGTCTCGCTCGCCGTGGCCGCGGCGATCTGCTGCACGAGGCTCGGATCGCGGGTGGCTCCGAGCCCGGTGTTGTGAGGGAAGATCGTGGCGTCCTGCACATTGCTGTGACCGTGCACGGCGTCTGCCCCGTAGACCAGCGGAATCTGCAGTGGCGTCGAGAGCGCCTGACGCTGGTAGTCGTCGATCATGTCGGCCCACGCCTCGGGGGTGTTCGACTGCGGCGTCGAGCCTCCGCCGGACAGCACGGAGCCGAGCCCGAGGTCGGCGATCTGCTGTGGCGAGTTCAGCCCGAGGCGCTCGGCCTGGGCCATCTGGCCGACCTTCTCGGCCTGGCTCATCCGTCCGAGCAGGTCGGCGACCCGCTCGTCCACCGGCAGCGACTCGTCGAGATAGGGGAGACCGTGGGCGTTGATGACCACGCGAGGGGCGGCATCCGGCAGCCCGGCATCACTCGATTCGAGGGTGATCGGGATGCTGCGGGCTTCATCGGCCTCGTCTGTGGCGATGGTCTGCACGGCGATGCTCTGGACCGCGCCGGACTCGCTGCCCGCGGGGAAGCTGAGTTCTCCGCTGAACGGCACGTAGTCGGTGTCGGCCTCGGCAGATCCGTCTCCGCTGGCGTATCGGACTGTCACCGGCGCGGCGAGCGGCTCACCGGATGTCGTGGTGACGGTGATGCCGACGTCTGCGGGCTCTCCCGGGTCGACGAGGTAGACGTCCTGGGTGGCCGAGATGCCGACTGTGGCGGCGGGCACGGGTGTTCCGTACAGCTGCACGTCGTCGATGGCCCATGGGGTGCTCGTCGGCTTGCCCGGTGTGAAGGTGGGAGCGAAGCCCCATGCGCTGGTCAGGTCGAGGGTGCCGTTCTGGGTCTCGGCGCTTCCGGGTTGGTAGCCACCGAGAGCGAAGCTGGAGAATGGCAGTTCCACCAACTTCCAGCGACTGGTCGAGCTGCCCCAGTTGTCCTTGAACGTGGTGGCCCACAGCTCCGAGTGCTCTCCGTCGGGGCCGCCGTCCTTGATCTCGACCTTGATGTCGTCTCCCGCGGTGGGGGAGGCCGGGTTGCTCGGCTGGGAGGCGTACCACCAGAACCTGATGCCCTCGAACGAGCTCCAGTCCTGCGATGCGGCGAGGTTGTCGCTGAAGCCCCCGTAGCCACCGGACGGGATGAGGTAATCGCCGGCGAGCACCCGGTTGTCCGGCACGTCACCGCGTTCGCGGGCTTCGACGCCGAGTGTCGCGAGGCCCTCCTCCGAGCCCCAGGTGAAGAAGCCGACGGGATCGGCCGAGGTGCTGATGGGCACCTCGCCCTGGAAGTCCTCCAGGGTGAAGACGCGCTCGAAGACCGCGAAGTCGTCGAATGCCCACTCGCCAGCGCCGAGACCGGTCAGGGTGACGGCGAAGCCTGTCGAAGCCGATGGATCGAATCGAGCAGGGTCGTCAGGGCTGCCCTTCACTCGAAGCTCCGAGAACAGCACGCTGATCTCACGCCAGCCGGCGGTGTCGTCCACCACGCTGCGGTCGAACAGCTTCCCGCCGCTCTTCAGCTCGTAGGAGAGGGTGCCACCGGAGCCGGTCCCGCCGAACCAGAAGCTGAAGCCGTCGGATGCCGACCAGTCCGTGGCGGCAGTGTCATTGGAGAAGCCGAACCAGTCTGCGGCCGTCGGTTCGCCACCGACAGTGGCCGTCATTACGTCGTTGTCCGACCCCGAACCCGGCACGGCAGAATCAGGAGCCGTTGCCAGGACGGGCTTCACGGCGTCAGTGCTGGCCCACGTGAACACGCCACCCGGCACGCCGTCCTCGAAGTCGTGGATGAGAGTGCTCGCCCCGTCGTTCGGCAGTTCTCCCGTCGGCGTCAGTGTGACCCTCGCCGTCGACCGGATGCCGAGCCCGATGCCGTCGCTCGGCTCGGAGAGAGCGAGGTCGAACGTTCCGACCGGTGCGAGGGCGCCTCGCGAGATCGTCGGAACCGACACTGTGGCGGTCGTCTCACCGGCGGGGAAGGTCACCACCTGGTCGACCGCGGTGAAATCGGTTCCCGCCATGGCGGTGCCGTCGGTGCTCACCACCCGCACGCTCTGGTCTGTGGCGGCAGGATTGCTGAGCCCCACGGTGGCGACGGCATCGGTTCCGGCCCCCACGCGCACCGTCGGGGAGAGGAAGCCGACGGTCGGCACCGCGAGGGTGCCGTTCACAGCGAAGGTGAAGACGGAGTATCCGTAGTAATGGGGTCCCGCGGGATCCCAGGTGAATGCCACGCGCTCGAGCATGGAGAGTCGAACGTAGCGGGCCTCGACGGGCGCGTCGAAGACGATCGCCTCGGTGCCTCCGGCACTGGTGGGCTGCGTCGCGGCGACGCTCCAGCTGGACTCGTCATCGGGTGCCGAGGTCGCTGTCAGCACCTCATAGGAGGCGGCGTACGCTGCCTCCCACGCGATCGACACCCCGGTGACGCTCGCGACGGCGCCGAGGTCCGAGGTGAGGGAAGCCGTGAACTCGGAACTGTCATCCGGCCCGTTGCCGCTGGCCCAGCGGGTGGTCGCGTCGCCGTCGATGGTGTTCTCGGGCGGGAAGTTCCCGTCGGCGTCGTCCTGGGAGGCCGATGCGGTGATCGTGCCGAATCGGGCGAGGTCGGGTTCGGCCGCTTGGGCAGGAACCGCGGCCACCAGCCCGGAGAGGATGAGGGCGAGGCCTGCGGCCCCTCCGACGAGAGAACGCACAGAACGGACCGGCACGGTTACTCCTTCGTAACGTGATCGCTCGCCCCCGCAGGCGGGGACGAGACTCACTGCGCGGGTCCCGAAAACACCCCGCCGAGTCCGATCCTAGGGGGAGTGGTGTCACCCGGTCGAGGGGTACACGGGTATCGTTTCTGCGGACCTCGGGGTACAGATCCGACGCAGGTCGCGAGCGTGCGCGGGCGATGGCTCACGCTGTTGCGGGGGAGCGGGAAACGGATGCCGGATCGTGTCGCATCCATCATCTCGCGGGGTACAGCTCGCATCCCGCTGGGGGAGCGTCGCTCGTCACCGGTAATCTGATCGGCGACGTCGCCCCACCTGACAGATGGAGACACCATGAGCACTGACGCCCAGTCGACGGATCGGCATCCGGCCGACGGCCACGACAGGATCCGGGTGCAGGGTGCCCGCGTGAACAACCTGAAGGATGTCAGCGTCGACATCCCGAAGCGTCGGCTGACCGTGTTCACCGGGGTGTCCGGCTCCGGCAAGAGCTCCCTGGTGTTCGGAACGATCGCTGCGGAGTCGCAGCGGATGATCAACGAGACCTACAGCACCTTCGTGCAGGGCTTCATGCCGACCATGGCGCGCCCCGACGTCGACGTGCTCGAAGGCCTCACCACGGCGATCCTCGTCGACCAGGAGCGGCTCGGCGCGAACCCGCGCTCGACCGTCGGCACTGTCACCGACGCCAACGCGATGCTCCGCATCCTGTTCAGTCGCCTCGGCCAGCCGCACATCGGGTCGCCTCAGGCGTTCTCCTTCAACATCGCCTCGGTCCAGGGATCGCGGTCGGTCACGATCGACAAGGGGTCGGGAGCGGCCATCAGCGACGACTTCTCCTTCACCGGTGGCATGTGTCCTCGGTGCGAGGGCATGGGCTCGGTGACCGACATCGATCTCGCCGAGCTGTACGACGACTCCAAGTCGCTCGACGAGGGGGCTCTCACGATCCCCGGATACACCGTCGACGGCTGGATGGTGCGCATCTTCAGTGAATCCGGCTTCCTCGACCCCGCGAAGCCGATCCGCGACTACACCGAGACCGAGCTGAACGACTTCCTCTACAAGGAGCCGACCAAGGTCAAGTTCCAGAACATCAACATGACCTACGAGGGCCTGGTCTCGAAGATCCAGAAATCGTTCCTGTCCAAGGACAAGGAGGCCATGCAGCCGCACATCAGGGCGTTCGTCGACAGGGCGGTCACCTTCACGGCCTGTCCGGACTGCGAGGGGACGCGCCTCAGCGCTGCGGCACGCTCGTCGAAGATCGCCGGCATCAGCATCGCCGACGCCTGTGCGATGCAGATCAGCGACCTCGCCGTCTGGGTGGGCGGGCTCGACGAGCCCTCGGTGACGCCTCTCCTCGCGAACCTGAGCCAGACCCTCGACTCCTTCGTGGAGATCGGACTCGGCTACCTCTCCCTGGATCGATCGTCGGGAACGCTCTCGGGCGGGGAGTCGCAGCGGGTGAAGCTGATCCGTCACCTCGGCTCGGCGCTCACCGATGTCACCTACGTCTTCGACGAACCGACCATCGGGCTGCATCCGCACGACATCCAGCGCATGAACGACTTGCTGTTGCGCCTCCGAGACAAGGGCAACACCGTGCTCGTCGTCGAGCACAAGCCCGAGATGATCGCCATCGCCGATCATGCCGTCGACCTCGGCCCGCGGGCCGGGACGGCCGGTGGAACGATCACCTTCGAGGGAACGATCGCGGAACTGCGCGCCAGCGACACCCTCACCGGTCGGCACCTCGATGACAGGGTGGCCGTGAAGGCGACGGTACGCGAGCCCAGCGGTGCCCTCGAGATTCGCGGAGCCACCGCCCACAACCTGCAGAACGTCGACGTCGACATCCCGCTCGGGGTGCTCGTCGTCGTGACCGGTGTTGCGGGGTCGGGGAAGAGTTCGCTGATCCACGGGTCGATTCCCGCGGGTGCCGGGGTCGTCTCCATCGATCAGACCGCCATTCGAGGCTCCCGTCGCAGCAATCCGGCGACGTACACCGGGCTGCTCGAGCCGATCCGCAAGGCATTCGCGAAGGCCAACGGCGTGAAGCCCGCCCTCTTCAGCGCCAATTCGGAGGGAGCCTGCCCGAACTGCAACGGCGCCGGCGTCATCTACACCGATCTCGGCATCATGGCGGGGGTGTCCACCCCATGCGAGGTCTGCGGCGGCAAGAGGTTCGACGCGTCGGTTCTCGAGTACCACCTGGGCGGCCGCGACATCAGCGAGGTGCTGGCGATGTCGGTGAGCGAGGCCGAGGAGTTCTTCAGCACGGGGGAGGCGCGCACCCCGGCTGCGCACGCCGTCCTGGCGCGGCTCGTCGACGTCGGGCTGGGCTACCTGCGGCTCGGCCAGCCGCTCCCGACCCTGTCCGGAGGTGAGCGCCAACGTCTCAAGCTCGCCACCCACATGGCCGAGAAGGGCGACGTATACGTGCTCGACGAGCCGACCAGCGGACTGCACCTCGCCGACGTGGAACACCTGCTCGGCCTGCTCGACCGCCTGGTCGATTCCGGCAAGTCGGTCATCGTGGTGGAGCACCATCAGGCGGTGATGGCCCACGCCGACTGGATCATCGACCTGGGCCCGGGTGCCGGTCACGACGGCGGTCGGGTCGTCTTCGAGGGATCACCTGCCGCCCTGGTCGATGCGGCCTCGACGCTGACGGGGGAGCACCTCGCACGCTACGTCGGCGCCTGAGGGACGATGGTCCGAGCCGAGCAGAATCGGAGAAGCGCCAGGACCGGTCAACCGATACGATTGCTCTCAGGAAACGTTCAGGAAAGGAAGACCATGGCTGAGGCATCCACGTCTGCAGGCAAGAACACCAAGTCCGGATTCACCGCCGAGGAACGAGCGGCGATGCGGGAGCGAGCGAAGGAGCTCAAGGCATCCGCGAACCGGGAGGAAGCGATCAAGGCCGTCCTGGCGGCCATCGCGGAGATGCCTGATGAGGAACGTGCTGTCGCCGAGCGTCTTCACGCCGTCGTGACCGAGGCTGCTCCCGAACTCGATCCACGGCTCTGGTACGGTCAGCCGGCGTACGCGAAGGGCGGCGCGATCGTCTGCTTCTTCCAGAACCCGTCGAAGTTCAAGACGCGGTACACGACGCTCGGGTTCAACGACTCGGCGAACCTGGACGACGGCACGATGTGGCCGACGTCCTTCGCCATCACCTCGCTGACGGCGGAGTCGGAGAAGGCGATCACCGCCCTCGTGAAGAAGGCCGTGGGCTGAATCGTCGGGATTCTCCGGATGGTCAGGATCCTCCTCCATACCTGATGTCATGTGTCCGATAATGCACATTATGACAAGTAATCTGTCACGCGGGTGATTTCAACTGCTGGCGTGCCCTGCCCCGACCGCGTTCCTGCCGACGAGCATCTCTCGGCGGCAAGGCGCACACTGGGAGCATGCATCCCTCGCACGAGACCAGCGCCGACGAGACCAGCGCCTCCGAGCTCGAGCTCGAGGAACGCATCACGACGATGCTCGACGCACGCGCGCCGTCTGCCACGATCTGTCCGTCGGATGTCGCCCGCGCCGTGACTTCCGAGGAATCCGAGTGGCGTGCCCTCATGAATCCCGTCAGGCGCGCAGCCCGACGCCTGGTCGCCGCGGGCGAGGTCGAGATCACTCAGGGCGGGCTTGTCGTCGATCCGTCCACGGCGACGGGACCGATTCGGATCAGGCGGCGTCGTCGGGACTGATGGCCGGGCAAGGTGACGGCGGGCCCCCGCTCCTGACACACTGAGCCGACGGGCTGCCGTCAGCCGCGACCCGCCGCGACGAAAGGAAGCGCCCATGCTCGGCCGCAATTTCACGCAGGATGAACTCGACCACGCACGCTCGGAGATCGTCGACCAGCTCGCGGCGTACGAGGTGCTGGCCGCGACGGTGACCGATCCCGCCGGGCTCGCGGCTCTCGACGTCTTCTCCCCCAGCTTCTTCAACGCCATGCTGCTCGCGCTGGACCGACCGTTCGTCCACCGTCTCCATCTGGTGACGGGCACGGACGGCAACGCCCTCAACGAGGTCGAGGTGCTCGTCGATTCGCTCATCAACCACGGCGGCATCCTGCAGCCGAGCACGGAGCTCGCTCTCGACCCGGCGACGAGCGTGACGGGCATAGCCTTCGGCGAGCGGATCAGGCTGACTGTCGACCAGTTCGAGCGCCTGGCGGCAGCCTTCTTCGTCGAGATCGAGAAGAAGTTCATCATCGAGGCGGCCGCTTTCGACTGAAGCGAGCGCAGTCGGCGGTCAGCCGATGACGAGAGCCACGATGGCGGTCACGCCCGAGACCGCAGCGATCACCAGTGCAGCGCTGATCAGGACGAGATGCACGGTGTAGAACTTCGTGCGCCGTCCGTCGGCGTCACGCGCCCTCGGGTCGGCGGCGATCCTCCGCAGGAAGGTCGGCCAGACCACGACGTTGAAGACGGCATTCACCAGGAGAAGCACAGCGAGCAGAGTGTCCATCCGGGCCAGCCTACTGGCGCCGATCTCCGGCGGCCGACGGTCATAGGCTGGGTGGATGAGCATCGAGAACGCGTCCAGTCGGCCCGTCACCATCGTCACCGGCGGCGGGCGGGGCATCGGCCGGGCGATCTCGGAACGCCTCGTGGCCGATGGTCACGACATCGCGATCACGTACCGGGAACGGGGCGCGGATGCCGAGGCGGTGGCCGAGGCCCTGCGTGCCACCGGAGCCCGCGTGCTCGTGCTCCCCTGCGACCTGGGCGACGCCGTTCAGGCCGCATCAGTCGTTCCCGCAGTGCTCGAGCACTTCGGATCCTTCACCGGGCTCGTGAACAATGCCGGGATCACCGGGCGCATCGGCGGATTCCTCGAACTCGACACCGAGGAGTCCCGCGGCGTCTTCGCCGTCAACGACCTGGCCCCGCTGATCATGTCGCAGCAGGCCATCGCCCACATGGCCGTGAACCGAGGTGGCGCGGGCGGAGCCATCGTGAACATCTCGTCGGGGGCCGCAACGACGGGAGCACCCGACACCTACATCCCCTATGCGATGAGCAAGGCGGCCCT
Source organism: Leifsonia sp. Root1293 (assembly GCF_001425325.1). NCBI lineage: Bacteria > Bacillati > Actinomycetota > Actinomycetes > Micrococcales > Microbacteriaceae > Leifsonia > Leifsonia sp. Root1293. Next base: position 888,847 of record NZ_LMEH01000001.1, read on the forward strand.
CGACGCCATGACCCTCGGCCTCGCCAAGGAGTTCGGGCCGTACGGCGTGCGCGTGAACACGGTCTCCCCCGGCACCACTCACACTGAGATCCACGCCAGCGCGGGTCGGCCGAACGCGCCGGCGGAACGTGCTCCCCGCATCCCCATGCGTCGGGCCGGCCAGCCGGATGAGATCGCCGGTGCCGTCGCATTCCTTCTCGGACCGGACGCGTCCTACATCTCCGGCGCCAACATTCGCGTCGCTGGCGGCAACTGAACGCGGCGATCGGGCCGGATCGGACCGCCTGCCGGGTCAGTGTCGGCGCGCGACCTTCTCCCGCCGCTCCGCGGATGCTGGCATGCCGAACTCGTCCAGCGGCTCGTTGTCGGGTTTGAGGGGCAGCCTCTCCCCCGTCGGGCACTCGACGACGGTGTTGAGCGTCGATCGTTCGATCTCGTGCTCCTCCATGACATGGCCGCAGATCGGACAGGCCGACTGGGGCGCCGGTCTCTCGGTGTCGTCGTATGCGACCGGTGCGCTCTCCCCGAAGGCCGGCGACAGCTTGCTGTCGACCCACTCGAAGAAATGCGCGTAGGCGTTCTCCTTGCGTCGAGCGTCTTCCTTGACCATGGCGAACATGGTACCCCCGTCCGAGGGGTCTCAGACAGTGTCGATTTCGGCGGTTCTCAGAGCTCTCCGAACCCCGACGCCACGAGATCGGCCACCCCGTCGACGGCCGAGCGCCCATCAGCGGTATCCGCTGCCGCGATCGACACCGTCGCGCCCTGGGTGAGCCCCAGCGACATGATTCCGAGCAGGCTGCGCGCATTGGTGCCATTGACCGTGACTGGGGTATCGAAGCTCGCGGCGAGCTTGACGAGCTCGGCTGCCGGCCTTGCATGCAGGCCGTCCTTGTTCACAAGCTCGAGCGTGCGCGTGTAATCGCCACCGGAGGAATCCGCTGGATCCGATGCATCGGAGCGGTCGGATGCCGGTGCGGAGAGCGCTTCGCCATTCGCTGTCGACGCCGCCGCGAGCACCGCCTCGAGGTCTCCCCCGGTCTGCGCAGTCACTGCCGCGGCCACGGCACCCTCGACCACGGGCGCATCCGCGATCCGAACCCGGCCTCGCACGTCGTCATCGAGGAAGTCGAGCGCGGTCTCAGCGGTGAGGATCGCCGAACCGAGGTCGCACAGGATCACAGCGCCGGCTCCGGCATCGGCCCGCTCGATCGCGGTCGAGATGAGGTCGAAGCTCGTGCCGATGCGGCCGTCGTCGGTTCCGCCAGCCGCCATGATGACGACCTCCGGCGCCATCTGGGCAGCCAATTCGACGACGCCCTCCGCGATCTTGACGCTGTGCGACACGATCACCAGGCCGACGAGCGGATCGCCCTCCCCCACGTCACGCCGCCTGTGCGGCGTCGGCGGCGGCGCGCAGGATGTACGCGGTCGACTGGGCACCGGGATCGCGGTGTCCGATGGCCCGGTCGCCGAGGTAGCTCGCGCGCCCCTTGCGCGCCACCAGGGGTTCCGTCGCCGCAGCTCCTTCGGCTGCGGCGTCGGCCGCCGCGGCGAGGATCTCGACCTCCGATGCCCCGGATGCCTGAGCCTGTTCGGCCGCATCCACAGCGGGCGTCCAGGCGTCGATCATGGTCTTGTCTCCGATCTCCGCCTTGCCACGCAGCACGATGCCGTCGCGTGCGGCCGTCAGCAACGCGACGATGGCGGCGCCATCCAGCTCGGAGGCGGAACCGACAGCAACCGCGGCCTTGAGATAGGCCGTTCCGAACAGAGGTCCAGCCGCTCCCCCGACCGTCGAGATCAGTGTCGTCGCCACGAGCTTGAGCGCGTCGCCCGGCGTGGCATCATCATCGAGGTCGGCGAGCTTCGGAACCACGGCCTGGAAGCCGCGATCCATGTTCTCGCCGTGGTCGCCATCGCCGATCGCGCGGTCGAGCGTGATGAGCTCGACCCGCTTGTCGGCGATCACGGCACCGGAACGACGGATCCAGTCGAGTGTCCAGCTGAGGCCCAGCGCCATTGCGTGTCTCCTATCGACCCCAGCGAAGCGCAGCTGTCTCCACAGGGGCATCCCACAGTTCGGTCAATTCATCGTCGAGCTTCAGCACCGTCAGCGAGAAGCCCTGCATCTCGAGCGCGGTGGTGTAGTTGCCCACCAGTGATCGTGTCACCTCGATGCCCTGTGCTGCCAGAACCTCGGCAGCGTGGCGGTAGACGATGAAGAGCTCGACGAGCGGTGTTCCGCCCATCCCGTTGACGAGAAGCAGCACCTTGTCTCCGGATGCGAACGGGATGTCCTCGACGATCGGCCCGAGGATCCGCTCGACGATGGCATCCGCCGGTTCGAGCTTGATCCGCTCTCGACCGGGTTCGCCGTGGATGCCGATGCCGATCTCGATCTCGTCGTCGGCGAGTTCGAAGCTGGGCTCCCCCGCGTGCGGGACGATGCAGGGGGTGAGGGCGACGCCCATGGAGCGCACCTGGGCGTTGACCTTCTCGGCGATCGCCGTCACGGCGTCGAGGTCGTCTCCTCGCTGCGCTGCAGCACCGGCGATCTTCTCGACCAGCACGGTTCCGGCGACGCCGCGCCGCCCCGCAGTGTAAAGGGAGTCCTTGACGGCGACGTCGTCGTTGGTCACGACCGCGCGCACCTCGATGCCCTCAGCGGCGGCGAGGTCGGCTGCGGTCTCGAAGTTGAGCACGTCGCCGGTGTAGTTCTTGACGATGTGCAGTACTCCGGCACCGCTGTCGACTGCCTTTGTCGCTGCGAGGATCGGGTCGGGAGTGGGCGAGGTGAAGACGGCGCCCGGCACGGCTCCATCGAGCATCCCGAAGCCGACGAATCCGGCATGCAGCGGTTCGTGCCCGCTTCCGCCACCACTGATGATGGCGACCTTGCCGGCAACAGGAGCGTCCGCCCGAACCACGTAGTTGGGGTCGTACTCCGCACGCACCAGGTCGCTGTGCGCTGCGGCGAATCCGGCGAGCGATTCGTTGACGACGTTCTTCGGATCGTTGATGAGCTTCTTCACGAAATTCCTTCCGAGAGGGCGCCTGCCTACTGCACGTTTGTGCGCATCGACACTGACGCACGGGTGTCCCCTTGCTCAACTTAGCCCGGTGGTGGCCGCAGGGGTAAGGGGCTGGTGAACAAATGCGCGCGCGTCGTTCCCCCGGACGGGGTACGGCAATAGGGTGATGTCGAGCGCGCAAAGATGCGCGCCAGACGAAGGAAGGTCACAAGTGGACAATCTCGGTGTCGTATTTCTCTCGGAGGTCGTCGGAACGGCGATGCTGGTGCTCCTCGGTTGCGGCGTTGTCGCGAACGTAGCCCTCATCAAGAACAAGGGCTTCAACGGCGGCTTCCTCATGGTCAACATCGGATGGGGCTTCGCGGTCTTCTCCGGCGTGATCGTCGCGTACAACTCCGGTGCGCACCTGAACCCCGCGGTCACGCTCGGGCTCGTCGCCAACGGCGCGACGGAGTTCGGATCAGGGGTGCCCGTCAATCCGGTCTCCGTCATCACGTACATCGCGGCCGAGTTCCTCGGCGCGATCATCGGTGCCTTCTTCGTGTGGCTGGCCTACAAGCAGCACTTCGACGAGGAGCCCGACCCCGGAAACAAGCTCGGCGTCTTCTCCACCGGCCCTGCGATCCGCAGCTACGGCTGGAACCTCGTCACCGAGATCATCGGTACGTTCGTCCTCGTCTTCGTCGTGATCGCCTTCGGCGGCGGCAGGCAGGGTGAAGGCGGCCTCGCGGCCCTCGGAGCGCTTCCCGTGGCGATCCTCGTGATCGCGATCGGTGCCTCGCTCGGTGGTCCGACGGGCTACGCCATCAACCCAGCCCGTGACCTCGGCCCGCGCATCGTGCACTTCCTGCTCCCGATCAAGGGCAAGGGCGCCAGCGACTGGTCGTACTCCTGGGTTCCCGTCGTGGGACCCGTCATCGGCGGACTCCTCGCCGGATGGGCTGCGCTGTTCCTGCTCCCCATCCTCACCTGACGTGCCGCGCGGTGGTCGGCCCCCGTGGGGCCGGCCCCTGTGCGCCTGCCATTCCCACGTCAATCCAGCACCATCCAGAATGAAAGAGGTACACCATGGCTGACTACGTCATCGCCATCGACCAGGGAACCACGAGTTCCCGAGCCATCGTCTTCGACAAGTCGGGATCCATCGTCTCGACCGGACAGCTCGAGCATGAGCAGATCTTCCCGAAGGCCGGCTGGGTCGAGCACGACCCGAAGGAGATCTGGAACAACGTTCGCGAGGTGATCGGCCAGGCACTGAGCAAGGCGAACCTGACCCGCCACGACATCGCCTCCATCGGCATCACGAACCAGCGCGAGACCGCGGTCGTCTGGGACAAGAACACCGGCGAGCCCGTCTACAACGCCATCGTCTGGCAGGACACCCGCACGCAGTCGATCGTCGATCGCCTCGCCAAGGACGGCGGCGTCGAGCGGTTCAAGCAGAAGGTCGGCCTCCCGCTCGCGACCTACTTCTCGGGAACCAAGATCGTCTGGATCCTCGAGAACGTCGACGGAGCGCGCGAGAAGGCTGAAGCCGGCGACCTGCTCTTCGGCACGACCGACTGCTGGGTGCTCTGGAACCTGACCGGCGGAACCGACGGGGGTGTTCACGCCACCGACGTCACGAACGCCAGCCGCACGCTGTTCATGGACCTGGAGACGCTCGCCTGGGACGACGACATCCTCGCCGCGTTCGACGTTCCGAAGTCGATGCTCCCGAAGATCCTCCCGTCCTCCGGAGTGTTCGGCGAGGCCGACTCGCACAGCCTGCTGCGCGAGACCCCCATCGCCGGAATCCTCGGCGACCAGCAGGCGGCCACCTTCGGACAGGCCGCCTTCGACACCGGCGAATCGAAGAACACCTACGGAACAGGAAACTTCCTGATCTTCAACACCGGCGAGGAGATCGTCCACTCCAAGAACGGCCTGCTCACCACGCTCGGGTACCAGATCGGCGACAACAAGCCGCACTACGCCCTCGAGGGCTCGATCGCCGTGACCGGTTCGCTCGTGCAGTGGCTGCGCGACAACCTCGGGATCATCTCGAGCGCCCCCGAGATCGAGGACCTCGCGAAGACGGTCGACGACAACGGCGGTGCGTACTTCGTTCCGGCGTTCTCGGGCCTGTTCGCCCCGTACTGGCGTTCGGATGCGCGCGGAGCCCTCGTCGGCCTCACGCGTTACGTGAACAAGGGCCACATCGCGCGCGCTGCTCTGGAGGCCACGGCCTTCCAGACGCGTGAGGTGCTCGAGGCCGTCAACGCCGACGCCGGGGTCGACCTGGTGGAACTCAAGGTCGACGGCGGCATGATCGCCAACAACACGCTGATGCAGTTCCAGGCCGACATCCTGGGCGTGCCCGTCGTGCGTCCCGTCGTCGCCGAGACGACGGCGCTGGGTGCCGCGTACGCCGCCGGTCTGGCTGTCGGCTTCTGGAGCGACCTCGACGACCTGCGCAAGAACTGGCAGGAGGACAGCCGTTGGGAGCCGAAGATGGATGACGCCGAGCGCGACCGTCAGATCCGTCTCTGGAAGAAGGCCGTCACGAAGACCTTCGACTGGGTCGACGAGGACGTCGAGCAGGGCTGACCTTCAGCTCAGAGGACATCGAGGCGTTCCGTCATCAGTGACGGGACGCCTCGATCCATTCCTCCAGCTTCGCGGATGCCGCCCCGCTGTCGATGGACTCCGCGGCGACGGCCATCTTCGACGCGAAGCGCTCCAGAATGCTGGTCTGGACGAGGGCCGCGTTGTTCGCGAGGTCGTAGGCGACCAGGCCTGCAGCGGCGTTCAGCAGGACGATGTCGCGAACCGGACCCGTCTCCCCCGCGAACAGCGACCGCACGACCGAGGCGTTGTGGGCCGCGTCCCCGCCGATCAGGTCGGCCATCCTGGCCCTGGGCAGGCCGAGGTCGCGCGGATCGATGTCGTGCTCGGTCACGAGGCCGCGCGACACCTCCCACACGTGGCTGTGTCCCGTGGTGGTGAGCTCGTCGAGTCCGTCATCGCCGCGGAACACCAGGGCCGTCGCCCCGCGCGTCTGGTAGACGCCGACGAACAGGGGCACGCGCTCGAGGCTGGCGACGCCGACGGCATTCGCCTCGGCACGGGCGGGGTTGCAGAGCGGACCGAGGTAGTTGAAGACCGTCGGGATGCCGAGGCTCGACCGCACGGGGCCAGCGTGCCGGAAGCCGGGGTGGAAGGCCGAGGCGAACGCGAAGGTGATGCCGGTCTCGGCCAGGATCGCGGCCACCCTCTCGGCCGGAAGCGTCAGGTCGAGGCCGAGCGCAGCCAGCACGTCCGATGATCCGGAGGCACTGCTGGCCGCCTTGTTCCCGTGCTTAACGACGGGAACGCCGGATGCCGCCGCGATGATGGCCGACATGGTCGACACGTTGACCGTGCCGACACGGTCTCCCCCGGTTCCGACGATGTCGAGTGCCATCGACGGCACCGGCAGCGGCACGGCGTTGTCGAGGATCGCATCGCGGAATCCGACGATCTCGTCGACGGTCTCCCCCTTGGCCGACAGGGCGACGAGGAAGCCGGCGATCTGAGCATCCGTCGCCTCTCCGGTCATGATCTCCTGCATGCACCAAGAGGCATCGGAGACGCTGAGGTCCTCACCGCGCAGGAGGGAGGCGAGAACGTTCGGCCACGTCTGGGATTCGAGCATGGAATCCACCCTATGGCTCCCAGCCTTTCACCGCGGATTCTCAGGTCTTCCCCGGTCTTCTTAGGCTGTCCTAACCTCCAGTTCGGCGCGACTGACCCCTCCGAATGGGCAAAACCCCCTCCGGATTCGGCCATAATGGAAAGCGTGACGAGCACAGTACTAACTCCGCGGGCAACCACGCCAGCCATCAATCGGCCGAACTCAGTAGCGGTCGGCACGATCGTCTGGCTCGGCAGTGAAGTCATGTTCTTCGCCGGCCTGTTCGCGATCTACTTCACCCTGCGGTCGACCAGCCCAGATCTCTGGGCGGCACAGACCGAGAAGCTGAACGTCCCGTTCGCGACGATCAACACGATCATCCTGGTCATCTCCAGTTTCTGGTGCCAGTTCGGCGTGTTCGCGGCCGAGCGGATGCAGCCCAGGCGCACCGGCTGGAAGCCCACCCAGTGGGGCATGGTCGAGTGGTTCTTCCTCACCTATGCCTTCGGCGCCATCTTCGTCGCCGGCCAGGTCTGGGAGTACGCGACGCTCGTCAGCGAGCAGGTCACCCTCGCGTCCGACGCCTACGGCTCGGCCTTCTACCTGACGACGGGCTTCCACGCCCTGCACGTCACCGGTGGACTCATCGCCTTCCTTCTCGTCATCGGCCGCGTCTTCGCGGTCAAGAACTTCGGACACAAGGAGGCCACCAGCGCCATCGTCGTGTCCTACTACTGGCACTTCGTCGACGTCGTCTGGATCGGGCTCTTCCTGGTCATCTACGTTCTCAAATAGGAATCAGGAGCGAACACCGTCCCCATGCGAGAGAACAAGAAATCCGCAGGCGCCAGCCGCCGCAAGACCGGTCGGCGGCATCCGCTCGCCACGGTGGCCCTGATCGCCATCGGCCTCGGTGTCACCGGCGGCGCCTACGCCGCAGTGAACACCAGCACGGCATCCGCTGAGACCCAGATCGCAGCCCAGTCGACGATCGAGGAGGGCGAGAAGCTCTTCCAGGCCAACTGCGCCACCTGTCACGGCATGGGCGCTGCCGGAACCAACAGCGGTCCCAGCCTGATCGGCGTCGGAGCCGCGGCCGTGGACTTCCAGGTCGGCACCGGCCGCATGCCCATGCAGATGAACGGCCCGCAGGCCGAGGAGAAGCCTCCGCAGTTCACCGACGAGCAGGTCAAGGCGCTGGCGAACTACGTGGCCTCGCTCGGCCCCGGCCCGGCGATCCCCGACGATCACCTCACCAACGGTGGCGGCGACCCCGCCAACGGTGCAGAGCTCTTCCGCATCAACTGCGCGATGTGCCACAACGTCGCAGGTGCCGGTGGAGCACTCACCGAGGGCAAGTTCGCCCCGGCCCTCGACACCGTCACCGGTGTCCACATCTACGAGGCCATGGTGACCGGTCCGCAGAACATGCCTGTCTTCAACGACCTGAACATCTCGCCCGAAGACAAGCGCGACATCATCACCTACCTCCAGTACGTGCAGGACAACCGCTCACCCGGCGGTTTCGAACTCGGTTCACTCGGCCCCGTCGCCGAGGGACTCTTCATCTGGATCTTCGGTCTCGGCGCCATCGTCGCGTTGACCGTGTGGATCACGGCGAAGTCGAACTGACCGCGACAAGCACGGCAATGACCCAGCGCGAAAAGGAGAACCATGGCACAGGACGATAACGACGGTAAGGATCTCACCGTCGCCGATTCGTCGGTCGCCGACCATCACGACGAGGCGCACCCCGGCACAGCCGTGGTCTCGCGTGACGCCTTCACCGACCCCGGACTGGTCCCGCACCGCAAGCGCGTGACCGACCTGGATCCGAAGAAGGAGAAGCAAGCCGAGCGCACGGTCTACACGCTCTTCTACCTCTCGATCGTCGGCAGCATCTGGGCCATCGCGGCCTACATGCTCTTCCCGATCGAGTCGAACAACGTCGGGGACGTGCGTCTCAACACGCTGTTCATCGGTGTCGGCCTCACTCTCGCCCTGCTCGCGATCGGCTTCGGTGCCGTTCACTGGGGCAAGGCGCTCATGGTCGACGACGAGGGTGTCGACATCCGTCACCTCACCCGGGGAAGTGACGAGACGCGTGCCGCGGCCGTCGAGATCTTCGACGTGGCGAACAAGGAGTCCGGATTCGGGCGTCGCACGCTCATCCGCAACTCCCTCATCGGGGCGCTCATCGTGTTCCCGCTGCCCGCCGTCGTTCTGTTCCGCGGTCTCGCACCGCAGGACGAGAACCCCGTCGAGCTCCTCTCCCACACGATGTGGAAGAAGGGCACGCGACTCGCACTCGACCCGAGCGGCGTCGCCATCAAGGCGACCGACGTCACCCTGGGCAGCGCGTTCCACGTGATCCCCGAAGACCTGAACGACCTCGAGCACGGCAAGCTGGAGGAGAAGGCCAAGGCGGCCGTCCTCCTCATGCGTCTCCGTCCCGAGGACCTCAACGAGCTCCCCGAGCGGGCTGACTGGTCGTACGACGGCATCGTCGCGTACTCCAAGATCTGCACGCACGTCGGCTGTCCCGTTGCCCTGTACGAGCAGCAGACGCACCATCTCCTCTGCCCGTGCCACCAGTCGCAGTTCGATGTGTCGAACCACTGCGAGGTCATCTTCGGGCCGGCCAAGCGACCGCTCCCCCAGCTGCCCATCGCCGTGGACTCCGAGGGTTACCTCATCGCGCAGAGCGACTTCCTTGAACCAGTCGGACCTAGCTTCTGGGAGCGTTCGTGAGTACCGCCACTACACCTGAGGCACCCCCGACGACGTCTACCGCCGTCGAGAAGAAAGGCGGCTTCACGGCCGCCGCCGCCAACTACATCGACGAGCGCACCAGCGTCTCGACGATGGTCAAGGAGCTCGGCCGGAAGATCTTCCCCGATCACTGGTCGTTCCTCCTCGGCGAGGTCGCTCTCTACAGCTTCGTCGTCATCCTCATCTCGGGCTCGTTCCTGACCTTCTTCTTCCAGGCTGCGATGACCCCGGTCATCTACGACGGCTCGTACGTGCCCCTCAAGGGCATCGAGATGTCCACGGCGATGGCGTCGACACTCGACATCTCGTTCGACATCCGCGGCGGCCTGCTGATGCGTCAGGTGCACCACTGGGCTGCGTTGCTGTTCGTGGCCTCGATCGGCCTGCACATGATGCGCATCTTCTTCACCGGTGCGTTCCGGAAGCCGCGCGAGCTCAACTGGGTCATCGGCTTCGTGCTGTTCATCCTCGCCATGGCCGAAGGCTTCACCGGCTACTCGCTCCCCGACGACCTGCTGTCGGGCAACGGCCTGCGCATCATCGATGGAATGGTCAAGGGAATTCCGGTCGTCGGAACCTGGATCTCGTTCCTGCTGTTCGGCGGCGAGTTCCCCGGCGAGGTGATCGTGGGACGCCTGTACACCCTGCACATCCTGCTGCTGCCGGCCATCGTGGTGGCGCTGATCGCGTTGCACCTGCTGTTCCTGGTTGTGCACAAGCACACCCAGTACCCCGGCCCGGGTCGCACGAACATGAACGCCGTCGGTCAGCCCGTGCTCCCGGTGTACGCCGCGAAGGCCGGTGGATTCTTCTTCATCGTCTTCGGCATCATCATGCTGATCGCGTCGTTCTTCACGATCAACCCGATCTGGAACTACGGTCCATACGACCCCTCCCCGGTGTCGGCGGGAACCCAGCCGGACTGGTACATCGGGTTCGCCGACGGTGCCCTCCGCCTGATTCCGCCGGGACTTGAGTTCGTCTGGCTCGACCGCACCTGGTCGTTCAACATCCTGATCCCGCTGGCTGCGCTCGGACTGTTCATCGTGCTCGCCATGATCTACCCCTTCATCGAGGCGTGGGTCACGGGCGACAAGCGTGAGCACCACATCCTGGACCGTCCGCGCAACGTCCCCACCCGCACCGCCATCGGCGCCGCCGGAGTGACGTTCTACGCCGGCCTCTGGGCGGCTGCGAGCTCGGACATCGTCGCGACGCACTTCAAGCTCACGATGGAGGGTGTCATCCACACCCTGCAGTTCGTGGTCATCGTGGGGCCCTTCATCGCCTACTTCGTCACGAAGCGCGTGTGCCTGGCCCTCCAGAAGAAGGACCGCGAGCTCGTGCTGCACGGCTACGAGACGGGTCGTATCGTGAAGCTGCCCGGTGGTGAGTTCATCGAGGTGCACGAGCCGCTCACCGACTACGAGCGCTGGCGCCTGGTCAGCTACGCCGACTACGCACCGCTCATGATCCGCCCGAACGCTCAGGGTCGCATCACGGTGGGCCAGCGGCTGCGTGCCGGCTTCTCGCGCTGGTTCTTCGAGGACCGCATCTCGCCGGTCACGAGGACGGAGCTCGAGGCGGCCCATGGCCACCACGATGCCCACCACGAGCTCGACGAGAAGACCGCCCACTAGAGGCGTTCCATCCGAATCGCTGGGAGGCGCCGATGACATCATCGTCATCGGCGCTTCTCTGTTCTCTGAACGCTTCACGGACGACGACACCGGGTGATCGGTCATGACCATGGCGACTCTGGCGCAGTGGCTGCGCTGTCCGCACTGCGGTGCGCCGCTGACGGATGCCGCACCGCTGACGTTGCGCTGCGAGAACGCCCATTCCTTCGACGTCAACAAGCGCGGGTACGTGAACCTCGTCGCCGCCAACGACCGCATGACCGGCGATGACGCCGCCATGCTCGACGACCGCGACGCCTTCCTCGCGGCAGGGCACTACGACTCCATCCGCGACGCCGTGGCCGCCGCCGTGCCGAAGGACGCCGAGCGCATCGTCGACGCCGGTTGCGGCACGGGCTTCTACCTCGCCGGCGTGCTCGCGGCGTCGGCGGAGCGCAGTGTCAGCGCTCTGGGACTCGACCTCTCCCCCGAGGCCGTGCGGCGTACGGTGCGCACCACCGGCAGCGACGGGGTCGTCGCCGACACGTGGCGACCTCTCCCTCTGCGCGACGGATGCGCCGACGTCATTCTCACGGTCTTCGCCCCGCGCAACCTGCCCGAGTTCCAGCGGGTCCTCCGCACGAACGGGCGGCTCATCGTCGTGGTGCCGTCAGGGAACCACCTGCGAGAGTTGCGCGCGGATGGCCGAGCCCTCGACGTGCCGGCTGACAAGGCTGAACGCCTGCAGGAGGAGGCCTCAGCCCTCTTCGACTCCATCGGGGTCGAGACGGTGGCGTACGCGATGGATCTCGACGGGGGCGCCGTCGAGCATCTCCTGGGCATGGGACCTGCGGCGCACCACCGGGCGCCGGCCTCTGACGGACGCTCCGAACGAGTCACGGCATCCGTCGACATCGTGAGCCTGAGAAGGCGATAGAGGCCGCGTCACGCAGACGGGCAGTTCTCCTGCGTGCGGCGCCGCGACTCCCCCGCACGCGCGGACAGAACGACGAAGCGCCCGGCACGAGAACGTGCCGGGCGCTTCCATGTGGTGGATCAGCGGGCGAAGAGTCCGCGGTAGTACTCGTAGACCCAGCCGACGAGGCTGATGAGAACCAGCCCGACGGCGCAGTAGGTCAGCCAGAATCCGACGGCCAGGCCGAGGAAGCTGATCGCGACCGACGCGCCGAGCAGCAGCGGCCACCAGCTCCACGGGCTGAAGAAGCCCAGTTCAGCGTCGCCGTCGTCGATGTTGGCGTCGAGGCGGTCCTCGGGAAGCTCCCCGCCCTGAGCGCTGTGGACGCGGCCGACGTAGAACGCGATGAACGCGGCGAGAACGGCGCACAGGAGCATGCCGATCGTGCCCACGGCTTCGATCCGCTGGTCGGCGCCGGAGTCCAGCCACGTCCAGAAGCCGTACACGGCCGCTGAGACGAGGAAGAAGGCGGCGAGAACCCAGAGGAGGACGGCGTTGACTCTCATCTACTTGACCTCGTCCTTCGTGGCGTCATACGTGGGAGCTTCCGGCGCATCCTTGGCCGGCCCGATTCCGATTGGGAGCCCGGCCTCGGGGTGGTTGAGGTCGAAGGCAGGACGCTCGGAGCGGATGCGCGGGATCGACGTGAAGTTGTGTCGCGGCGGCGGGCACGACGTCGCCCACTCGAGCGATCCTCCGTAGCCCCAGGGGTCGTTGACCGTCACGCGCGGAGCACGACGCGCAGTGATGTAGACGTTCAGGAAGAACGGCACCATCGAGAGCGCGAGGATGGCGGAGCCGACCGAGGACAGCTGGTTCATCCAGGTGAAACCGTCATCGGGCAGGTACGTGGCGTAGCGACGCGGCATGCCGACGACTCCGAGCCAGTGCTGGACGAGGAAGGTCGTGTGGAAGCCGATGAAGAGGATCCAGAAGTGGATCTTGCCGAGGCGCTCGTTGAGCATCTTTCCGGTCCACTTCGGCCACCAGAAGTAGAATCCGGCGAACATGGCGAACACGACGGTTCCGAACACGACGTAGTGGAAGTGAGCCACCACGAAGTAGGTGTCCGACACGTGGAAGTCGAGCGGAGGGCTGGAGAGGATGACTCCGGTCAGCCCGCCGAAGACGAAGGTGATGAGGAAGCCCAGGGTCCAGAGCATCGGCGTCTCGAATGTCACCGAACCGCGCCACATGGTGCCGATCCAGTTGAAGATCTTCACGCCCGTCGGCACCGCGATCAGCATCGTCATGAGGGCGAACCACGGCAGCAGCACGGAACCCGTGACGTACATGTGGTGGGCCCAGACCGTGACGGAGAGGGCCGCGATCGCGATCGTCGCGTAGATCAGCGTCTTGTAGCCGAAGATCGGCTTGCGGCTGAACACCGGCAGGATCTCGGACACGATGCCGAAGAACGGCAGGGCGATGATGTAGACCTCGGGGTGGCCGAAGAACCAGAACAGGTGCTGCCACAGCATGACTCCGCCGTTGGCGGGGTCGTAGATGTGGGCGCCGAACACGCGGTCTGCACCGGCGGCGAGGATGGCGGCCGCGAGAACGGGGAACGCCATGAGCACCAGCAGCGACGTCACCAGGGTGTTCCAGGTGAAGATCGGCATGCGGAACATCGTCATTCCGGGAGCGCGCATCGTGATGATCGTCGTGATGAAGTTCACGCCACCGAGGATGGTGCCGAAACCGCTCATGCCGAGCCCGAACATCCAGAGGTTGCCGCCGAGACCCGGACTGAACGTCGTGGTCGAGAGCGGCTGATACGCGGTCCATCCGAAGGACGCAGCACCCTGCGGGGTGAGGAATCCGCCGATCGCGATGAGGCTGCCGAACAGGAACAGCCAGAAGGCGAAGGCGTTCAGACGCGGGAACGCCACGTCGGGAGCTCCGATCTGGAGCGGCATGATCACGTTGGCGAAGCCCGCGAAGAGCGGCGTCGCGAACATGAGCAGCATGATCGTGCCGTGCATCGTGAAGAGCTGGTTGTACTGCTCTTTGGTCTGCAGGATCTCCAGGCCGGGCTCGAAGAGCTGGGCACGGATGATGAGCGCCATGACTCCTGCGACGCAGAAGAAGACGAACGAGGAGATCAGGTACATGTACCCGATGATCTTGTGGTCGGTGGAGGTGATCCACCGCACGAAGATGTTGCCCTTCTTCTCGACCTTCGGAGTTCCGAAGGTCCGAGCAGGAGCCGGTGCGGTCGTGGTGCTCAAGGCTACTCGCCCCTCTCGTCTGAGTCGGTTCTGGGCTCCTTGTTGCCCGGCAGGTTCTGGTTGCGGTCGTAGTCGGAGCCGAGCTGGCCCTCGAAGCCGGCGTCGCGCAGGTCTTGGATGTGGGCCTCATACTCGGCCTCGGAGACGACCTTCACGTTGAAGAGCATCGCCGAGTGGTACTCGCCGCAGAGCTCGGCGCACTTCCCCTTGTACGTGCCCTCGCGCTCGGGCGTGACGTACATGTAGTTCGTCTTCCCGGGGTACATGTCCTTCTTGTACAGGAAGTCGATGACCCAGAAGGAGTGGATGACGTCGCGGGCGTTGAGGGCGATCTCGACCTTCTTGCCGACGGGCAGGTACAGCGTCGGGAGTTCGGACTCCACGAGAGCGCCGCTGCCATCCTTCGAGCTGTCCTCGTACTGACCCTGGATGCCGGGCGAGTAGACGTCCTCATCCACGTAGTTGAAGTCCCACGCCCACTGCTTCGCCACGACGTTGATCTTCACATCGGGTTCTGCGTACGGCGACTCGATGGCCGTCTGGTCGCGAGCGGTGAAGGCGAAGAAGCCCAGCACCAGGATGAGCGGCACGATCGTGTAGAAGATCTCGATCGGCATGTTGTAGCGCAGCTGTACCGGGAGGCCGGTCTGGCCCTTGCGGCGGCGGTAGACGATGACGGCCCAGATCGTGAGGCCCCAGGTGATGACACCGACGACCAGCAGGACGATCCAGGAGGTGACCCAGAGGCCGGAGACCATCGAGGTGTTGTTCGTGACGGGGCTCTCGCCCTCCTCGAAACCGGGGAGGAAACCGTTCAGTTGCGCCTGGGTGCACCCGGCAAGAACTACGGCTAGCGTCGCTGCGATCGGAATGGCAGCCCATCGGAGACGGCGATTGTTGCGCACCGGTGACCTTTCGGGGGACTCGTGGACACTTCACAGAGAAGTGTGATTGATCATGTCCAGCCTACTCCGCGCTCCCGGCCCCGGTGTGCACCGGGGCAGGCCAGTCTGCACTGATTCCGCAGTTTTTCCGCGTCTTTCCGCCCTTAAAGCACTCGGGAGATCGTCCGCACGGACGATCTCCCGAGGCTGAAGGCGACAGTTCTCAGTGGAAGGAGTCTCCACAGGCGCAGCTGCCCTGCGCGTTGGGGTTGTCGATCGTGAAGCCCTGCTTCTGGATGGTGTCCTCGAAGTCGATCGAGGCCCCGTCGAGGTAGGGAACGCTCATCTTGTCGACGATGACCTCGACGCCGTCGAAGTCCACGGTCGCATCTCCGTCGAGCATCCGCTCGTCGAAGTAGAGCTGGTAGATGAGCCCCGAGCATCCGCCGGGCTGCACCGCGACTCGGAGGCGCAGGTCGTCCCGGCCCTCCTGGTTCAGCAGGCTCTTCACCTTCGTGGCCGCGGCGTCGCTCAGGCCGACCCCGTGGGCCGCCGTGCTCGTCGTGATCGTGTCAGTCATGATGCTCCTTCGCGCGCGGGGCGCCTCAAGTTGTGAAGATCAGTTCCATAGTACTGCGGGATGCCGGGGAAACCCTGATGTGCTCCCCCGCGATCGGTCGTCCCGCTCAGTGACGACCGCGGGCATTGAGCCGGTCGAGCAGCAACGCCTCGCTCAGCACCGAGCGCTTGTACACGCCGAGGTGGAGGGACTCGTTCGGGCTGTGCGCCCTCGAGTCGGGATCCTCGACGCCGGTCACGAGGATCTGGGCGTCGGGGAAGACGTGAACGAGATCGGCGATGAACGGGATGGAACCACCGATGCCCATGTCGACGGCCTCGCGGCCCCAGGCATCCGCCATGGCGGCCTTGGCCTCGGTGACGGCCCAGCCACTGGTGTCGACGAGGAACGGATCTCCGAGCTCCACCTTGTCGATGGCGACCTCGGCCCCGAAGGGAGTGTTGCGCTCGATGTGCTCGGTGAGCACCGCCAGGGCGTCCGTCGCGGTCTGTCCCGGCGCGATGCGTGCGCTGACCCGGACTGCCACCGACGGCAGTAGCGTGTTGGACGCGTTGCCGACGCTGGGTGCATCGATACCGGTCACGGTGATCGCCGGCTGCGTCCAGATGCGACTCAGGAAGCTGCCGTGACCGATGGGCGAGACGGGGTCGAGCAGGCCGCTCTCTGCACGCAGCTGCGATTCCGGATACTCCGGCGTGTCCGCATCGCGTCCGATGAGGCCGGAGACGGCGACGGAGCCGTCTTCAGCGTGGAAGGTGGCGAGGAGACGCACCATCGCGAGCATCGCATCCGGGACCGCTCCCCCGAACATCCCGGAGTGCACCGCATGCGAGAGCGTGCGGATGGTCAGCCGGAAGGCCACGTTGCCCCGCAGGCCGACCGTGAGCGCCGGCGTCTCGAGATCCCAGTTGCCAGAGTCGGCGACCACGATGACGTCGGCGGACAGAGCCTCGCGGTTCTGCTCGAGGAAGTGCGCGAAGGAGAGCGATCCGGCCTCCTCCTCCCCCTCGATGAAGATGGCGAGTCCGAGGTCGAAGTCCGTGCCGTGGGCCTCGACGAGGGCGCGGATCGAGGCGACGTGCGCCATGACGCCGGCCTTGTCGTCGGCGGCGCCACGACCGTAGAGGCGGTCCCCTCGCACTGTGGGTTCGTACGGAGCGCTCTCCCACTCCGCGGAGTCGCCCGGAGGCTGCACATCGTGGTGGGCGTAGAGCAGGATCGTCGGAGCGCCGTTGCGCGCGGGACGCGCAGCGAGAACGGCCGGGTTGCCCAGCGTCTCACCGTCGGCGACGGGCGCCTGGATGATCCGCACCTCGTCGAAGACGCCCAGTCCGCGGAACAGCTCCGCGACAGCCTCGGCACTCGTGTGCACGTGGGCCTGGTCGAAGGCCGGCCACGACACGGAGGGGATGCGCACGAGGTCGCAGAGGTCGGCGATGGTGCTGGGGAAGTCCGTCTCGATGGCCTCGCGCACCGCATCGTGGCCCGTCGTCGTCGATTCGCTGTCAGCTGGGAGTCGCTCATCCGTCATGTCGTCGATTTTAGTGGTCGACGGCTGCCCCGACTCCCTGTCCGTCGGCACGCCGCTCCCCCAGCTTCACCGGGTACTCTGGACTCCTACCGATTCCAAGGACTTGATGTGGCCAAGCAAACCGCGCCTCAGGGCGCCGAACCCGTGACCGAGACCGTCGACGAGACGGCCGCCCGGCTGGCCTCCTCCGCGACGAAGCAGGGCAAGGGTGCCCCTACTCCCACGCGCAAGGAGCAGGAGGCGGCACGCAAGCGCCCGCTCGTCTCCGACAACCGCAAGGAGGCCTCCCGCCAAGCCAAGATCAAGGCAGCCGAGGCGCGCGAGAAGCAGCGAGCGGGCATGGCGGCCGGCGACGACCGCTACCTCCCCATGCGCGACCGCGGACCGCAGAAGCGCTACGCCCGTGACTACGTCGACGCCCGATTCAACATCGGTGAGTTCATGCTCCCGGTGATGGCCCTCGTCATCGTGCTCACCTTCATCCCGAGCTACGAGATCCAGATGTACGGCATCTTCGCGCTCTGGGGGTTCTTCCTCATCGCCGTGGTCGACTCGATCATTCTCGGCTTCAGCCTCACCAAGCGGCTCGCGGCCAAGTTCGGCGCCGAAAAGGTCGAGAAGGTGCGCTGGTACTCCGCCATGCGTGCCCTGCAGATGCGCTTCATGCGCCTGCCCAAGGCACAGGTCGCTCGTGGGGCGTACCCGAGCTGACAACTCCGACGATCAGAAGGCCGCATCCGAGCAGCTCGGATGCGGCCTTCGTCGTTCCAGCGGCAGTGAGCGGCAATGAGGTCGTGTCGCGTGTCAGCTCGCGGCGGCAGCGTAGGCGCCGACCCTGAGGCACGGCACGCGGGACTCCTCGTCGGTGAGTGATCCGTGCTGGCCGATCATCGACCGGGGCGCCAGGTTCGCCTCGCGGGAGTCGTAGTAGGCGATCAGCTTGCGCGCGGCCACGATCACGTCGCCGATGCGTGGGAGAACCTCGGCCGCGACCTCGCCGAACAGGCCGGCCGCCACGGCCTCAGCGCGGGTGTAGACCCAGGCGCGATCGCCCTCCGACTCCCGCCAGGCTGCTGCGAGGTCGTCGGCCGCCGTCTCAGCGGCATCCGGCTCCAGGTAGAGATAGAGGCAGCGCGGATCTCCCCCGATGTGCCGCACTCCGTGGATGAGCTGGGGAGCCGTGTCGAAGAGCACGTGCCTGGCGGCCGGAACATCGACGACGCCGTGATCGGCAGTGACGATGAGGCCGGCGGATGCCGGAAGAGACGCGGCGAAGCGGGAGACCTCGGCATCGAGTGCCTCGAGCTCGCCGATCCACTTGTCCGAGAGCCAGCCGCGTGCGTGCGCCGCCATGTCGAGTTCCGGCACGTAGACGTAGACGAGTGCCCGCCCGTTCTCCGCGACCACGCGGAGGGCAGCGTCGAAGCGGGCCGCAATCGAGCCGGCGGACACGTACTCGGCCCCGCGCAGCAGCGCATGGCTGAGTCCGGAATCGGCGAAGCGCGACGGGCCGACCGCGAAGGCCGGGATGCCGGACTCCGCCGCAGATTCGAACTGGGTCGGGAGTCGCTGCCAATCTTCAGGGCGCATGTCGTCGTCCCAGCCGCTCAGCTGGTTGACGACGCGGTCGTGGGCCGCGTCGAGAACCCTGTACCCGACGAGACCGTGGGAGCCCGACGGCGCTCCGGTGCAGAGGGAGCCGAGGCCGACGGCGGTCGTGGCCGGGAAGACCCCGGGCAATGACGCCTTCTTCGTGAGCCGCGAGGCGAGAAAGCGCGCATGGCCCGCCGAGGCCCGCAGGTTGGCTGTGCCGAGTCCGTCGACGAGCAGCACGATCGCATGATCGACGGCAGGGAGTCCGAGCGGATTGGCGGCACCGGTGATGCTGGCGCGGCAACTTGCCAGAACGTCGGCCAGCCGCGGGGCTCCGGATTCGCGTGAAGGTACCATGGGCATCGCGCTCAGTCTCGCACAGCACGGCCCAGCCGTCGTGCGGCGACGATGCCCCAGAACGAGCCCCACCAGACGAGAAACCACGGATGACCCCGCGCCAGAACTCCACACCCGAGACCCAGTCGGTCGAACGCATCGAAGACGTCGACGTCGCCACCGAGATGCAGGGCTCCTTCCTCGAATACGCGTACTCGGTCATCTACTCCCGGGCTCTCCCCGACGCCCGGGACGGTCTCAAGCCGGTGCAGCGCCGAATCCTGTACCAGATGAGCGAGATGGGTCTGCGCCCAGACCGGGGCCACGTGAAGTCGGCCCGTGTCGTCGGCGAGGTCATGGGCAAGCTGCATCCGCACGGCGATACCGCCATCTACGACGCCCTCGTGCGCATGGCGCAGGCGTTCACCCTGCGCGTGCCCCTCATCGACGGCCACGGCAACTTCGGTTCTCTCGACGACGGGCCGGCCGCGGCCCGTTACACCGAGGCGCGGCTGGCGGCCACGGCCCTGGCGATGACGGAGGGCCTCGACGAGGACGTCGTCGACTTCGTTCCCAACTACGACAACCAGCTGACGCAGCCCGACGTGCTGCCGGCCGCCTACCCGAACCTTCTGGTGAACGGCGCGAGCGGCATCGCCGTGGGCATGGCCACCAACATGGCGCCGCACAACCTCATCGAGGTGGTCGCGGCCGCCCGGCACCTTCTGGCGCACCCCGATGCCTCCCTCGACGACCTCATGGAGTTCGTCCCCGGCCCCGACCTGCCGTCCGGCGGCACCATCGCGGGCCTCTCCGGCGTGCGCGACGCGTACGCGACCGGCCGGGGCAGCTTCAAGACCAGGGCGAAGGTACGGGTGGAATCGATCACGGCGCGCAAGACCGGCCTGATCATCACCGAGCTGCCCTACCTCGTCGGTCCCGAGAAGGTCATCGAGAAGATCAAGGACGGCGTCAACGCCAAGAAGATCAGCGGCATCTCGGATGTCACCGACCTGACCGACCGCACGAACGGCCTGCGTCTCGTCATCGGGATCAAAACCGGATTCAGCCCCGATGCCGTACTCGAGCAGTTGTACCGCCTGACGCCCCTCGAGGACTCCTTCAACATCAACGCCGTCGCCCTCGTCGACGGCGGCCCGCGCACTCTCGGACTGCGTGAGCTTCTCGTCGTGTACGTCGAGCACCGCGTGCTGGTCGTCACCCGCCGTTCCCGGTACAGGCTCGACCGTCGTCGCGAGCGGCTGCACCTGGTCGAGGGCCTCCTCGTCGCCATCCTCGACATCGACGAGGTCATCCAGGTCATCCGCACCAGCGATGAGACCGAACAGGCGCGCACGCGCCTCATGGACGTGTTCGACCTCACTCACGTGCAGGCCGAGTACATCCTCGAGCTGCGCCTGCGGCGCCTCACCAAGTTCTCCCGCATCGAACTCGAGGCCGAGCGCGACAAGCTCAAGGCCGAGATCGCCGAGCTCGAGACCCTGCTCGCCAGCGACGCGCGCATCCGCTCCCTCGTCTCCGATGAACTCGCCGAGATCGCCGACAGGTTCGGCACCCCGCGCCGCACCCTCCTCACCGAGGCGAAGCCGAGCATCGCCGGGGCAGCGGCCAAGCGTGCTGCCGCCATCCTCGAGGTGGCGGACGCCCCCTGCCGCGTGTACCTGAGCGCCACCGGGCGCATCGCCCGCGTCGACCTGGTCGCGCGCGATGAGGACGCGCCGGCCGCTCCGGCGCGCCAACGTCGCCGCAGCAAGCACGACGCCCTGCTCTCGACGCTCGACACCACGAGCCGCACCGAGATCGGTGCCGTCACCAACCGCGGCCGCCTCGTGCGCTTCTCCCCTGTCGACCTCCCCGTGCTTCCCGAGACCTCGGTGCAGCTCGGCGCCGGCGTCAAGGTCGGCGACTACCTGGCGCTCAGCGATCGGGGCGAGAAGGTGCTCGCGATCGTCTCGCTCACCAGCGATCGGTCGATCGCCCTCGGGACCCGTCACGGCATCGTCAAGCGCGTCGCCACAGGCCCCTACCCCAGTCGACCCGACTTCGAGGTCATCGCCCTGAAGAAGGGCGACGAGGTGGTCGGTGCGGTCCAGGGCGGCGAGACCGACGAGCTCGTCTTCGTGGCGACGGATGCGCAGCTGCTGCGCTTCCCGGCCGCATCCGTGCGCCCCCAGGGGTGCCCGGCCGGCGGAATGGCCGGGATCAACCTCGGTGCCGACGCCACGGTCATCCACTTCACGTCGATTCCCGCCGACCAGCGCGACGATGTCGTGGTGGCCACGGTGGCGACCGGCAGCGAGACGCTGCTGGGCACAAACCCCGGAACCGCGAAGGTGAGCGCCTTCGACGAGTTCCCGGCGAAGGGTCGCGCCACCGGAGGCGTGCGCGCCCAGCGCTTCCTCAAGGGGGAGGGCGCGCTCGCGCTAGCGTGGGTCGGTCGCGATCCGCTCGCCGTCGGCTCGGACGGCTCGGCGCGCACGCTGCCGGAAGCCGGTGCCAAGCGGGATGCATCCGGAACCCCCCTCGACGCGGTCATCGGAGCTATCGGCACCACGATCGCCTGACCTCGCCGAGCTGAGCGCGTCAGCCGTCGGCCCTCTCGGCGACAGTCCTGATGCCGTCGAGCATGTCCCGCCAGTTCTCCGCCGAGTGCTCGGCTGCCTCGGCGGTCGGGTTGTTGTCCTGGTCGAGCTCGATGCGGGTGCCACCGTCGACGGCGAGCAACTCGAAACGAAGCGTGTGGTAGTTCTCGGGTACGTCGGGCTGGCCGGTCATGGGACTGAAGTGGGTCACGACGAGCCGCCAGGGTTCCTCGACCTCGAGCACGCGGCCGTGGTCCTCGAAGGACTTCCCCTCCCACTCGCCGAGCCAGCGGATCTCGGCTCCGAGCGCCCAGTCGCTCACGATGCGAGCACCGGCGAGGATCTCCGGATGCGGGTCGGAACCGGTGAGCACGTCCCAGACGACCTGTGGCGGCGCGGCGATGAAGGCGTCAGCGTGCGCGGTGAAGTCGGCCATGGCTCCGACGGTACGCCGAGCACGTCGCCGCCGCTAGACGGGCCGGGGCCGTCCCACGCCGTATCGCGGGGGTCCGCGCCAGTACAGGTGGCGCAGAGCCCCGGGAAATGGCGCGCCGGGCGCCTCGCCGGGCGCCTAGGCGTCGATGCTCTCGCGGGAGAGCCTGTCCGAGCTGTCGACGATGAACTCCTTGCGTGGCGCGACGTCGGTGCCCATGAGCAGCTCGAAGACGCGGCCGGCGTTCTCGGCGTCGGAGACGTTCACCCGGCGCAGGGTGCGGTGCTTGCGATCCATGGTGGTCGTCGCGAGCTGATCGGCGTCCATCTCGCCGAGGCCCTTGTAGCGCTGGATCGGGTCCTGGTACTTCTTGCCTTGCTTGCCGAGCGCCGCGAGCACCTTCTGCAGCTCGGCCTCCGAGTAGGTGTACAGCGTGTCGTTCGGCTTCGAGCCGGGGTTCATCACCACGACGCGGTGCAGCGGCGGCACGGCGGCGAAGACTCGGCCGTTCTCGATCATCGGACGCATGTACCTGAAGAACAGGGTGAGCAGCAGCGTGCGGATGTGGGCTCCGTCGACGTCGGCATCGCTCATGATGATCACCTTGCCGTAGCGGGCGGTCTCGAGATCGAAGCTCCGACCCGAGCCGGCCCCGATCACCTGGATGATCGAGGCGCACTCTGCATTGCCGAGCATGTCGGCGACGCTCGCCTTCTGCACGTTCAGGATCTTGCCCCGGATGGGGAGCAACGCCTGGTGCTCGCTGTCGCGTGCCAGCTTGGCCGTGCCGAGAGCGGAGTCGCCCTCCACGATGAACAGCTCGCTCTGGGCGACGTCGTTCGACCGGCAGTCGACCAGCTTCGCAGGCAGCGACGAGCTCTCCAGCGCATTCTTGCGGCGCTGGGTCTCCTTGTGGGCTCGGGCGGAGATGCGCGACTTCATCTCGGCGACGACCTTGTCGAGCAGCAGGGCCGACTGCGCCTTGTCGTCACGCTTGGTCGAGGCGTAGCGCTCCGCCATGGCCTTCGCGACGACGTTCGCGACGATGGCGCGCACGGCCGGCGTGCCGAGCACCTCCTTGGTCTGGCCCTCGAACTGCGGCTCGGGGAGGCGCACGGTCAGCACGGCGGTGAGGCCGGCGAAGATGTCGTCCTTCTCGAGCTTGTCCGTTCCTGCCTTGAGCCGCCGAGCGTTCGCCTCGACCTGTTGGCGCAGGAACTTCAGCATTCCGGCGTCGAAGCCGGCCTGGTGCGAGCCGCCCTTGGGGGTCGAGATGATGTTCACGAAGCTGCGCATGACGGTGTCGTAGCCGGTCCCCCAGCGCAGCGCGATGTCCACGGTGCACTCGCGCTGCAGCTCGGTCGGAATCATCGCGCCGGTGTCGCTGAGCACGGGAACGGTCTCGGTGAAGCTGCCGGTTCCGGTCAGGCGCCAGGTGTCGGTGAGAGGAGCATCGGGGGCGAGGTGCTCCACGAACTCCGAGATGCCGCCGTCGAACTTGAACTCGTCGGTGTGGGGCTCGAAGCCGCGTTCGTCGGTGACACGGATGCCGAGGCCGGGAACGAGGAACGCCGTCTGCCTGGCGCGGCCGAGCAGTTCCTCGGTCTGGAAGTCGGCTCCCTTGGTGAAGATCTGACGATCGGCCCAGTAGCGGATGCGGGTTCCGGTCACGCCCTTCTTCACCTTGCCCACGACGCGCAGCTCGCTGGTCTTCTCGAACGGGGTGAACGGGGCATCCGGACTCTTGGTGTCTCCGGTGTCGGCGAACAGCCCGGGCTCGCCCCGGTGGAACGACATCGCGTAGGTCTTGCCGTCGCGATCGACCTCGACATCGAGTCGTTCCGACAGGGCGTTGACGACGGATGCGCCGACGCCGTGCAGTCCCCCGGACGCCGCGTACGAGCCTGAGCCGAACTTGCCGCCGGCGTGGAGCTTGGTGAAGACCACCTCGACGCCGGAGAGTCCGGTCTTCGGTTCGATGTCCACGGGGATGCCTCGGGCGCGGTCGCGCACCTCGACGCTGGAGTCAGGGTGCAGCGTCACGTCGATCTCGGTGCCGTGGCCGCCGAGTGCCTCGTCCACGGAGTTGTCGATGATCTCCCACAGGCAGTGCATCAGGCCGCGGGAATCCGTCGATCCGATGTACATGCCCGGGCGCTTGCGCACGGCTTCGAGTCCCTCGAGGACGGACAGGTGCCGGGCGGAATAGTCACTGCTCACGTCAGTCAACCCTAGGCGAGCACGGGCCATCCCCCGGACCTGACACCCGGCCGTGAGAAATGTCACAATCCGTACGCGCAGAGCGAAATGCTGCGGCATCACGGCTGATTCGCCCGAACCGCGTGTTTACATTGAGTCACGGATCTTCAGGTCGATACGAAAAGGAGGGTCAGTCAATGTCACAGATCGTTACCCCGAACGGTGCCGTCGATGAACTCGAGACGGCTCACCAGCTGACCGCTCTCGACCGCTGCGATGCGTGCGGCGCTCAGGCCTACATCCGCGTGGTCGTCACCAGTGGTGAGTTGCTGTTCTGCGCTCACCACGGTCGCAAGCACCAGGAGAAGCTGGCCTCCATCGCCCACAGCTGGCACGACGAGTCCTCGCGACTCCTCGAGAACTGACCCCACCGCTTCGTCATCACGAAGAAGAGCCGCCCGATGCATCGCATCAGGGCGGCTCTTCTCGTTGTGCGGATGGCCTCGAGCGGTCAGTCGGCCTCGAGGCCGAGGCCGGTCAGGATCTGATTGCGCGCCGCGACCGCATAGTCGTCGACGGATGCCGCCCGCTCGCCCCGGCGATAGGTCAGGCCGCGCCGCTCGAACATCGACGTGAGCAGGTGGTCGGCCAGGGCGGGGTTCTTGGCCAGCACCGGCCCATGCAGGTGGGTGCCGATGACGTCGCCCATCACGACGCCCTCCTGCGAGGAATCGCGGCCGTTGCCGCTTCCGCGCAGCACCCGACCGAGCGGAGAGCCCTCGGCACCGACGTAGTCGCGGGCGTGATTCTCGAAGCCGACGATGCGCCCGAAGCGACTGGTGAGCACGACGTCTCCGCTCACGCGCTCCTGGCGGGGAACGCCGCGTCCGGCGAGGATCCCCAGGCCCTCCACGACGCCGCCGATCGTGCGCTCGACGCCCCAGCTGATGAGTTCCCAGCCTGTTCCGACCGCGAGGATGGGAACGCCTGAGGTCGACCAGACCCTCAGCTGCTCCTGGATCTGGAGCAGGAGGTCGCGCGCCGGCACGAGGTCTGCGTCGGAGCCGGAGCCGATGACGACGGCGTCGACGGTCTCCGGCAGATCGGTTGCGGTCTCGACCGGCACGATGGTGGCGATCGCGCCGGCCCACTCTGCTCGTCTGGCCAGCACCCGGGCGTTCTCGGCGTCCCCGTTGGTGTTCAGGAGGCTGGGTGCGATGACGGCGATGGTGAACGTCTCACTCATGACGACTCCCCCTCCGAGGTCAGGCCGAGGTGAGCGCGGGTGCGACGCATCGAGTCGGCCGAGAAGACGATCGTCTTGACGCCTGTCGCGGGCATCGGGAGGGCGAGGAAGTCGTCGACGGCCCGGCCGAGGTCGGTCTCCACCCTGGCGATCTCGACATCGTCGTAGCTCAGCTGGAGGGCGAGTTCCCACGCCTTCGAGCCGCTGACGATGTCGACGTGGGCGACCCGGGAGGTGTCGACGGGCCAGAAGTACGACGGATCGCGTACGTCGGAGCCGATGGCGAACAGCACCGGTGCCCCTGGCTCGAGAGTGTCGATGTTCAATTGGTAGCTGGCCGGATTCTGCACCAGCACGAACTCGACCTGCTGGCCCCGCACCTCGACGACCTCGCCGCGGCCGAACACCGGAGGGATGGAGCCGACTGCGGCCACCGCGACGTCGACGTCGAAGTCCGGCCCGAGCACGGCGCGAGCCGTGCTCAGTGCCGCCGCCGCATCGGTCGCATAGTGGACACCGCGCGCTGGCAGCCCGACGGTGTGCTCGTCGCCGTCGATCAGCATCGCTGCCGTGCGGCCGGAGACCGCGCCCACGACGATTCCCGACGGGTCGATGAGCCGCTCGGCTGCCAGGCGCGCATGACCGAGGCCATGCGGAGCTGCGTCGAGCACGGCGGACGAGACGCCGAAGCGCTCGACCGAGACGCCGGCGGGAACACTCGAGGCGAGTTGCACCAGGTAGTCGTCGTCGGCATTGACCACGACGGCATCCGTCGCCCTCGCGGCGATCGTCGTCAGCATCGTCGCCACCATCTCGGAGTCGTGGAAGCGGTCGATCTGGTCGACCATCACGTTGGTCAGGGCGACGACGCGCGGCGAGAGCTCGCCCGCGATGAGGGCGCCGTGGCCCTCGTCCATCTCGAGCACGGCGATGTCGTCATGGATGCGACCCTGCAGGTCGGCCGCCTCGAGCAGAGCAGAGGTGAGACCTTGCGAGATGTTGGCCGTCGACGGATTGGTGAACACCGAGCGTCCGTGAGCGCGCAGCACGGCCACGAGCATCTTCGTCGTAGTCGACTTGCCGCTCGAGCCGGACACGATCACGAGGCCATCGCGGAACGAGTTGAGAGTCGTGGCGAGGTAGCCGGGGGCGACCTTGTTCACCACGAGTCCCGGCACGGCAGAACCGCCGCCCGGCTTCCTCAGCCGCGCGAGCGTCCTGACCGTGCGACCGATGACGATCGCCGGCACATAGCGCACCAGTGGAGGCTTACTCGAGGTAGTCGCGCAGCGACTGCGACCGCGACGGGTGGCGGAGCTTCGCCATCGTCTTCGACTCGATCTGACGGATGCGCTCGCGCGTCACCCCGAAGGTGTCACCGATCTGGTCGAGCGTCTTGGGCATGCCGTCCCCGAGGCCGAAGCGCATGCGGATCACGCCGGCCTCGCGCTCGGAGAGCGAGTCGAGCAGGCTCTCGAGCTGCTTCTGGAGCATGGTGAAGCCGACGGCGTCGGCGGGCACGACTGCCTCGGTGTCCTCGATGAGGTCACCGAACTCGCTGTCGCCGTCCTCGCCGAGCGGAGTGTGCAGCGAGATCGGCTCGCGACCGTACTTCTGCACCTCGATGACCTTCTCGGGGGTCATGTCGAGCTCGCGGCTGAGCTCTTCCGGCGTGGGCTCGCGGCCCAGGTCCTGGAGCATCTGGCGCTGCACGCGGGCCAGCTTGTTGATGACCTCGACCATGTGCACGGGAATGCGGATGGTACGGGCCTGGTCGGCCATGGCGCGGGTGATGGCCTGACGAATCCACCAGGTGGCGTAGGTCGAGAACTTGAAGCCCTTGGTGTAGTCGAACTTCTCGACGGCACGGATGAGGCCCAGGTTGCCTTCCTGGATCAGGTCGAGGAACTGCATCCCGCGGCCGGTGTAGCGCTTGGCGAGGGAGACCACGAGGCGGAGGTTCGCTCCGAGCAGGTGGCTCTTGGCGCGGGCGCCGTCCTTCGCGACCCACTGCAGCTCACGGCCGAGAGACGACTTCTTCTCGACCTCGCTGAGGTGGGACAGCTTCTCCTCGGCGAACAGGCCGGCCTCGATGCGCATCGCGAGCTCGACCTCTTCGGCCGCGTTCAGGAGCGCGACCTTTCCGATCTGCTTCAGGTAGTCCTTGACAGGGTCGGCGGTGGCGCCGGTGATGGCTGAGGAGTAGACGGGAACATCGTCCTCGTCATCGACGAGGGAGAGGCGGAGGGCTCCGGTGGGAAGCGGCTCGACAGTGGCGACGGGCTTGGTCTCGTCGTCCTCGAAGTCGTCGGCATCCTCCTTGACCGCGGCGGTGTCGACGGTCTCGATGGCGGCGGTCTCGAGTACGACCTCCTCGCCCTCCTCGGGCTCGTCGGACGTGGCCTTGGCCTTGCTGCGCGTCGTGGCGCGCTTGGCGGGGGCAGCGGCGGTGCCTGCTGTCTTCTTGGCCGGCGCCTTCTTCGGCGCCGCCGTGGTGGTCTTGGCTGCCGCAGCGGTGGTCTTCTTCGCTGCAGCTGTGGTCTTCGGGGCGACGGTTTCCGTCTCCTCGGTCGCAGCGGTGGCCGCGGCGGACTTCGTGGTTGGCATTCGTACACCTCTCACAGGGAGGGACGCCGGTGACGACTTCCCCCGAGTGGCCGCATCCGGATGCCGGGAGCATCCGATCGTGGCCGAAAATGGACATTACTAGGACCCATGTCAAGTCCGAAGTGCTCCCCCGGAGCTCGCCGCGTGCGGATCGAACTGGGGGTGCCCGGAGATGAACGGGTCCTATTGACAATTATTGCACGGTTTATTAGGAGCACTCGCCTAATGGCGTTCCCCACGGTGCTTCCATGCCGCTACCAATGAAACCCAGATGGGCCCAACCTCTATTCCCTCGTCGGCGAGCACGCGCTGGCGAGTTCGGCGGCGTGCCTCGAGGAGGAATCCCACGCCGATGCCGACGACGACGTACTGGATGGCGAAGGCCCAGCGGAACGACGTCAGGGAGTAGAGATCGCTCGCCTCGCCGCCGGCGGTGCGCACGGCATCCTGGAGGTCCAGGATGATGCCGATGAGGAAGATCATGACGAAGCTCGCGAGGAACCCACCGACGTTGACGACGCCGTTCGCCGCTCCGAGGCTCCGCATCGGATTGAAGGTGCGCGCGAAGTCGAAGCCGATGAGCGACCCGGGGCCGCCCACGCCGATGACGACGAGCACGACCATCACCACGCCGATGGGCGGCTGCCCGGGCCACAGGAGGAGGATCGTCCACGCCACCGCCATCGCGGCGACGATGCCGAGCACGATGTTGGACCGGCGCAGCGGATATCGGGCCGTCAGGATGCCGAGGAACGGACCTGTCGCGATTCCGGCGCCCACGAGCAGCAGGAGGAGCTCTGCGGCGGTCTGCTGGTCGTAGCCGAGCCCGAACACCAGGAACGG
The DNA here is from genome assembly GCF_001425325.1 of Leifsonia sp. Root1293. Lineage (NCBI taxonomy): Bacteria > Bacillati > Actinomycetota > Actinomycetes > Micrococcales > Microbacteriaceae > Leifsonia > Leifsonia sp. Root1293. The sequence continues at coordinate 917,990 of NZ_LMEH01000001.1, forward strand.
GAAGCCCCAGAACAGGCTGAACACGGTCCCGGGCGACTGGGTCACGAAGTGCGACCAGAACCCCAGCTGCGTGCCCGGCCGGCGGAAGGACTCGACGAGCTGGCGGACCGCCACCCTGATGTCCGTGGCCCGGTGCTCGTCGCCCGTGCCCGCCGGGCGGTCCTTGAGGGCGATGAATCCGAGCACCAGGCCGAGCGCCGAGACCGAGGCCGCGGAGACGAAGGCCGGAGACCAGCCGAAGTTGCGCAGGAGCCATGCGAACGGAAGGGCGGACAGCACCTGTCCGAGCTGGCCGATGTTGCCCACCCACTGGGAGAGCTGCGGAACGATCCGTCCGCTGAACCAGGAGCTCACCAGCCGGATGAGCGAGACGAAGACCGTCGCGTCTCCCGCGCCCACGAGGATGCGTCCGATGACAGCGACGCTCAGGGAGGGTGCGAAGGCGACAACCAGCTGACCGACGACCATCACCGCTGTTCCCAGCAGCATCAGCGTGCGCGGCCCGAAGCGGTCGATGAGCACGCCCACGGGGATCTGCATGGCCGCGTAGACGGCGATCTGGACGACGGCCAGTGTGGACAGCGCTGCGGCCGTGACGTCGAACCTGTCGGCCGCTGCCACACCGGCGACGCCCAGAGAGGTGCGCTGCAGCACGGCGGAGAGGTACAGGAACGCTCCGACACCGAAGACGAACCACGATCGGCGGGAGTTCACTGCATCGACCCTACGCCTCCAGATCGCAGGAGCGAAGGCGGGAGGAGGCTCAGAGGCCCGTCGGCGGATCCTCGCGGTCGCGCCTGAAGGCCAGGAACTTCTCGAGTTCGGCAGCGATGTCGTCGGCGCTCGGCACCTCGCCGTCGGAGTCGGTGAGCGGCGAGTGGAGTGTGGTGCCCTCCATGTAGCTGTCGTGGCGCTCCTCGAGGTTGGACACCAGCTTCGACAACTCTCCGTTCTCGCCCATCTGCTCGCCGAGTCGGCCGACGAAGTCACGGCCCTGCTCCCGCAGGCTGTCCGTCGGGAAGATGTGGCCCGTCGCCGCGCTCACGGACTCCAGAGCCGTGATCGCGGCCAGTGGATACTCGGTGTCGGACAGGTAGTGCGGAATCAACAGCACGAAGCCGACGACCGAATCGCCGCGTTCCTGCAGGCGGTACTCGACGAGGTGCAGTGCCGTCGCCGGAACCTGGGTGCGGGGTCGCCAGATCGACATCGCCTCGATGAGGTCGGTGCGGTTGCCGCTCACGGTCACGCGGATCGGACGGGTGTGCGGCACGGGCATCGGGATGGAGTGCACCCACGTCGTCGTGCTCACCGCGAACCTGTCAACGATGTCGAGCACGGCCGCGGCGAAGCGCTCCCACTGGAAGTCCGGCTCGAATCCCGTGAGCAGCAGGAAGGGCTGCCCGAGTTCGTCCCGGGCGAGCGAGAGCGTGAGCCGCGACGGCTCGTACGCAGTGAGGTGGTCCTCGTCGAAGGTGACGATGGGGCGTCGCGCCCTGTAGTCGAGAAGGATGTCGGCGTCGAACTCGGCGATCGTCACCGTCTCGAGCGAATCGAGGATGTGCGCGGTGAACTGCGACACGGCGCTGCCTGCATCCGCGAACCCGGTGAGACCGGCCACCAGGTGCAGGCCGTCGGGGACGTCCGATGCGTCGGGAGTCAGCTCGTACAGGCCACGGGGATCACGCATCCTCCAATGCTACGGCGACCCTCGTCACCCACTCCCGCCAGCGGTGCCGAGAGGACGACGCCGAGAGCGAACACCGACACTGCGTACGATCGGAGCATGACTTCAGCAACCCTCTCCTTCTCCTCAGCACCCGTCACCGAGGCAGCCGTCGACGTCGTCGTCATCGGCGCCCGGTCGGTCGACGGCTCCGTGGAGCTCGTCGCGGACCCCGCATACGCCGGCATCGCGGAGCATCTCGACGCGCTCGGAGTGACCGGGGCTGCAGACCAACTCGTGCGCACAGTCGACACAGTGGGTACCGCGCGGACGATCGCCATCATCGGTCTGGGACGGGGCACGGATGCGGCCGCCCTCCGCGCCGCCGCCGGTTCCGCTGCACGCCAGCTCACCGGGATCGACACCCTCGCCTTCGCCATCCCGACCGATGGCTCCGCCGATGCCGCCGCCATCGCCGAGGGAGCCGTGCTCGGCGCCTACGCGTACACGGCATACAGGCACGCCTCGCTCGAGAAGACGAAGACCCCCGCATCGAGCATCGTCGTGCACACCACGGTCGCGCCGGCTGAGGAAGAGCAGGCACGGATCGGCGCTGTCGCCGATGGCGTCAATCTGGTGCGCGACCTCGTGAACGCACCCCCGTCGGACCTCTACCCCGAGAGCTTCGTCGACCGTGCCGGAGAGGCGATCGGAGAGCTGCCCATCGACGTCACCGTCTGGGATGAGGCCCAGCTGGCAGACGACGGCTTCGGCGGCATCCTCGGTGTGGGCAAGGGATCCGCGCGCCCTCCGCGCCTGCTCAAGCTCGCCTACTCCCCCGCCGCGGCGACCGCGCACCTCGCCATCGTCGGAAAGGGCATCACCTTCGACACCGGCGGACTCTCGCTGAAGCCGCCGGTGCCGATGATCGGCATGAAGAGCGACATGGCCGGTGCCGCGAACGTGCTCGCCGTCATCGTGGCCGCAGCACGGACCGGACTGCCCGTGAGACTGACCGGCTGGCTGTGCCTCGCCGAGAACATGCCGTCAGGCAATGCAGTTCGGCCGAACGACGTGCTGAGCATCAGAGGCGGGACCACCGTCGAGGTCGTGAACACCGACGCCGAGGGGCGCCTGGTGATGGCTGACGGGCTGGTCGCGGCATCCGAGGAGTTCCCGGATGCGATCGTCGACGTCGCGACCCTCACCGGCGCCCAGGTCGTCGCGCTCGGCCATCGCTACTCGGCGGTCATGGGCGAGGACGAGCTCGTCGCGCGCGTGATCTCGTCCTCCGCCTCGGTCGGGGAGCCGTTCTGGGCGATGCCGATCCCCGAGGAACTGCGCGCGCGTCTGGACTCGGGAGTCGCAGACATCAAGAACGCCACGCCCGGGGATCCGGCTGCGGGGATGATGCTCGCCGCCGCGTTCCTCAAGGACTTCATCGGGAAGACCGCCGATGGCGATGCCATGATCCCGTGGGCGCACCTCGACATCGCGGGAGCGGCTCTCAACGAGGGCAAGCCGTTCGGCTTCACCGGGCCCGGTGCCACCGGTGTCTCGGTGCGCACGCTGCTCGCGCTGGCCGAGTCCTTCACGAGCAAGTAGTACGCTCTTAGAGGCGAGTTTCCGCGCTCGCCCACGATCGTCTCCCCCTGATCCCAACCGGATGCTGGGCAGCCGATCTTGCACGTCCTTACACAGGTCTCGAAATCAAGGGAGTAGCTGGGTGTCGGAGCAGTCGTTTGACATTGTCGTTCTGGGTGGAGGAAGCGGTGGCTACGCCACTGCGCTGCGAGCTGTCCAGCTCGGCTTCACCGTCGCCATGATCGAGAAGGACAAGGTCGGCGGCACGTGTCTGCACCGCGGCTGCATCCCGACCAAGGCGCTGCTGCACTCGGCCGAGGTGGCCGACTACTCCCGCGAGTCCGCGAAGTACGGCGTGAAGACCACGTTCGACGGCATCGACATGACCGCCGTCACGGCCTACCGCCAGGGCATCGTCGACAGCAAGTACAAGGGTCTGCAGGGCCTCGTCAAGGCCCGCGGCATCACGACGATCGCCGGCGAGGGCAAGCTCACCTCCCCCACGACGGTTCAGGTGGGCGATGACACGATCACCGGCAAGCACATCGTGCTCGCCACGGGCTCGTACTCGCGTTCCCTCCCCGGACTCGAGATCGGTGGCCGCGTGATCACGAGCGAGCAGGCCCTGCAGCTCGATTTCGTGCCGAAGAAGGTCGCCATCCTCGGTGGCGGCGTCATCGGCGTCGAGTTCGCCAGCGTCTGGAAGAGCTACGGCGCCGAGGTGAGCATCATCGAGGCTCTCCCGCACCTCGTCCCCAATGAGGACGAGTCGGTCTCGAAGCAGTTCGAGCGGGCCTACCGCAAGCGCGGCATCGAGTTCTCGCTCGGCGTGCGATTCCAGAGCGTGACCCAGAACGACCAGGGCGTCGTCGTCACCCTCGAGGACGGCAAGACGATCGAGGCCGAGCTGCTTCTCGTCGCCGTGGGTCGCGGTCCTGTCACCAGCGGGCTCGGCTACGACGAGGTCGGCATCACCATGGACCGCGGCTTCGTCATCACGAACGAGCGACTCGCCACGAACATCCCCGGTGTGTACGCCGTCGGCGACATCGTGCCCGGCCTGCAGCTCGCGCACCGCAGCTTCCAGCAGGGCATCTTCGTCGCCGAGGAGATCGCCGGCCTCAACCCGATCGTCGTCGAGGACCTCAACATCCCCAAGGTCACGTACAGCGACCCCGAGGTCGCCTCGATCGGCTACTCGGAGGCCAAGGCGAAGGACAAGTTCGGCGCCGATCAGGTCACGAGCTACGACTACAGCCTCGGCGGCAACGGCAAGAGCCACATCATCGGCACGACCGGTTCCGTCAAGGTCGTGCGTGTCAACGACGGCCCGATCGTCGGAATGCACATGATCGGCGCCCGTGTGGGAGAACTCATCGGAGAAGCCCAGCTCGCCGTCAACTGGGAGGCATACCCCGAGGACATCGCTCCTCTGGTGCACGCTCACCCCACTCAGAACGAGGCGCTGGGCGAGGCCTTCCTCATGCTGGCCGGAAAGCCGCTGCACGCCATCTGATCCGCGGGCGACACGCCTGAGCGCCGTCGCCCCAAGAACGCACGACCACTCGCGGCCCCGGCCGACCAGAACGCAATAAGCTACCAAGCAAAGAAAAGCTTGTGAAGGAGACAATCGCATGAGCGAATCCGTCAGCCTCCCGGCACTCGGAGAGAGTGTCACCGAGGGAACGGTCACCCGCTGGCTCAAGAACGTGGGCGACCGCGTCGAGGTCGACGAGCCGCTGCTCGAAGTCTCGACCGACAAGGTCGACACCGAGATCCCCTCGCCGATCGCCGGAGTGATCGAGTCGATCCTGGTGCAGGAGGACGAGACCGTCGAGGTCGGGACCGCGCTCGTGACCATCGGTGACGGATCGGGTGGCGGAGACGCTCCGGCAGAGGAGCCTGCAGCCGCAGCTCCTGCAGCCGAGGCCGCTCCGGCTGAGGCTGCTCCCGCAGCCGAGGCTCCTGCCGCTCCGGCCGAGGTTCCTTCCACCGAGGCTCCGGTCGAGGCCGAGGCTCCTGCCCCGGCAGCCGAGGCTCCTGCAGCACCGGCACCTGCACCGGCCGCCCCGGCTCCCGCAGCCGAGGCGCCCGCCGCTCCGGCACCGGCCGCTCCGGCACCGGCTGCTCCGGCTCCCGCTCCGGCCGCCGCACCTGCTGCTCCCACTCCGGCCGCCGCACCTGCTGCTGCTCCCGCACCTGCTGCTGCACCCGCACCTGCTGCCGCTCCCGCATCCTCCGGGTCCCACTCGGGTGGCGGCTATGTCACCCCGATCGTTCGCAAGCTCGCGAACGAGCAGGGTGTCGACCTGGCCACGATCACCGGTACCGGTGTCGGCGGACGCATCCGCAAGCAGGATGTCCTGTCGGCTGCATCCGGAAGCGCAGCCGCTCCTTCGGCTCCGGCCCTCGAGGTCTCGCCTCTGCGCGGAACCACCGTGCCGATGACGCGCCTGCGCAAGGTCGTCGCCGAGCGCGCCGTCGCCTCGATGCAGCAGACCGCCCAGCTCACCACCGTTGTCAAGGTCGACGTCACGCGCGTCGCCCAGCTGCGCGACAAGGTCAAGGGCGAGTTCCAGCAGAAGACCGGCCAGAAGCTCTCCTTCCTGCCGTTCTTCGCCCTCGCGGCCGTCGAGGCGCTGCAGGCGTTCCCGATCATCAACTCGACGGTCGACGGTGACTCCATCGTCTACCCCGGCCACGAGAACCTGGCCATCGCCGTCGATACCGAGCGCGGTCTGCTCACTCCTGTCATCAAGGACGCAGCCGCTCTCGACCTGGCCGGCTTCGCCGCGCAGATCGCCGACCTCGCCGGCCGCACTCGCGACAACAAGCTGAAGCCCGACGAGCTCGCCGGCGGCACCTTCACGCTGACCAACACCGGTTCGCGTGGCGCGCTGTTCGACACGCCCGTCGTGTTCCTTCCGCAGTCGGCCATCCTCGGCACGGGCATCGTCGTCAAGGAGCCGACCGTCGTCAGCCAGGACGGTGTCGACGCCATCGCCATCCGGTCGATCGTCTACCTCGCCCTCTCGTACGATCACCGCATCGTCGACGGTGCGGATGCCGCTCGCTACCTCACCGCGGTCAAGACGCGCCTCGAGGCAGGCGACTTCGAGGGCGACCTCGGCATCTAGGGTTCACCCCTCGAACACCTCGCGCAATCGCCACCCGGCCTCGCCCTTCATCAGAAGGAGCGAGGCCGGTGGTGTCTCCGCGGTCGGGCCGGCCACGAGGACGATGGCGGCGTCGCCCGTGCGTCCGACGAGGGTGATCGCATCGGACGGCTGAAGGGTCGAAGGCTGCCCGCCCTCGGACAGGGCGTGGCGGTCGGCCTCGGCGAGGGGCGATGACGCCTGATCCACGGAGCCGAGACACCCCGCATCCCGCTGCTCCAGACAGATCTCCCGCAGCATCAGGAGAGCTCTGGCGGCAGCGACCGGATCGTCGGCCGTGACCGCTGGTTGCTGGCTGCCGGGGTCGGGAGGTGCGGTGGTGGACGCACCGGCACCTTGCTGCGGCGACGCCTCCGGTGAATGCGGTGCTGGCGGGGCTGCGGCGGACGACGGTGGCGGAGGTGTTCCCTGCGCAGCCGGCGGCACCAGGCTGAGTGCGGTGCCGGCGCCCACGACTATCAGCGCACCGGCGAGAACAGCCGGACGTCGGTGTCGCCTGAGGAACCCCTGTGTCGAGCCGGCCACTCTCCTCGGCGCCAGGAGCAGCCTCGCACGCTGGATCGTGCGGGTGATCCCGAAACGGGTCGGCCCGACCTCGTCCTCCTCGTCATCAGGCAGCGCGGGGCGCCGGCCGCTCGACGGCGCCAGCCGTGCCGGGACGACGGCTCCGAGCGACGCGCCGTCGACCGTCGAGAGGACGACGGGTCGCGCGGGCGCCCAGTCGAAGACGCGAGCCTCCAGTTCGGGGAGACGATCCGTCATCGGATGGTCCTTCTCGTGCATCCTCAGCCATCCGAGGAAGCCCGGGTCGTCGTGGCGGGCCAACACGAGCACGTCGGCGATGAAGTCGCCGAGATGAGAGAACTCCGCGCGCAGGGCGTCGGCCACTCTCACGCCCTCGGCCGCCGGGCTCGCCGCCGAGAACGAGGTGATCACGGGTCGACCGCCCCCATTGAACCGGATCGACGACGGCACCAGCTCCCCCAGCGCCCACCCGGCCGTCCTGGCTGCAGCCGCAGTGGCGATGACGGCGCCCAGGACCGTCACGAGCTCACCGGCCTGAGGGCGTCGTTCGGCCGTGAGCCATGCGGACAGTGTGGGGCCGTCGAGCTTGTCGAGAACGAGACAGATCGACCCATCGCGGAGCGTCGCGACGTCGTGGAGTCGTGGCACGCATGCCGCCTGGACCGAGCCGAGGATCGCGATGTCGACCGCACTCGAGCCGGCATTGACCGCCGGGAACAACTTGAGGGCCACGGTGCTCCCCGCTGTCCCCGAGCCAGCCGCCTCTCCGACATGTCCGAGGTGCACCTCGGCGCGGCGTCCGGCACCGAGACGCCTCAGCACTCGATAGCCGGCGAGGCGCGTGGAGTCGTCTCGAGTCATGCGTCCACCTTCTTCGGGCATGCTGCGAGCCGGCGGCGCATCGGGCGCTTCGGTGGATGCGGCTTCGCAATCGACTGCCGGGAAGGAGTCCCGCCCGGCGGTCACGACAGGTTCGCCCACGGCGTTTCCCATCCGTCACGAAGGGGCTCGTCGACTCGGTATCCTTGAGCCATGGCACGCAAGTCGGACACGTCGTCCACTCCGAAGGAACCCGGTCGCTTCAAGCAGATGTGGCAGGTCTTCCAGATGACCCGTCGCTACGACTCGAACGCGGTCTGGATCATGCTCCTCGGGTTCCTGGCTCCCGTCGTCGTCGGCCTGGGCTTCGCCCTCTGGCTCGGCGAGGGCAACGGCTTCACCATCGCCCTCTGGATCATCGCCGGTGTCCTCGGCGGTCTGCTGATCGCCCTCGTGGTGCTCGGTCGTCGTGCCGAGAAGGCCGCCTACTCGCAGATCGAGGGGCAGCCCGGAGCGGTCGGTGCCGTGCTGCGCAGCTCGCTCCGCCGCGGCTGGGTGGGCAGCGAGATGCCCATCTCGGTGAACGGAAAGACCCACGACGCCGTCTACCGCGCCGTCGGACGCGGCGGTGTCGTCCTCATCAGCGAGGGTCCCATCAGCCGCACCCAGCGCATGCTCGACGACGAGAAGCGCAAGGTCAGCAAGGTCGTTCCGAACGTGCCGATCTCGACGCTCTCCGTCGGACCGGATGCGAACGCCGTGCCCCTGCACAAGCTGTCCCGGTCGCTCGTCAAGATCAAGCCGAAGCTGACCAAGGCCGAGGTCCTCGCGGTGAACAACCGCCTGACGTCGATGGCGAAGACCGGCCTGCCGATTCCCAAGGGCATCGACCCGAACAAGGTCCGCGCGCAGCGTCGCGCCTGATCAGACGCGCAGGAGGATCGTTCCGGCGATCTTGTCGTGGAACCCGCGCTGGTCGGAATCCCAGACGAGCGCCGGGAGCACGATCGTGAGCAGGACCGATCGCACGATCGGGCGCCAGATCCCGACCCAACCGCCGGCGATGGCGACGACCCGCATCCCGAGCAGGCGGTGCCCGATGCTGCCCCCGATGGTCGGGATGAAGATGACCTGCAGCACGAGGAAGACCACCGGGGTCAGCCAGGTGTACGTGAACGAGTTGTAGCTCGCGAAGAGCAGCGTGATCAGCATGGCACTGCCCCAATCGATGCACAGGGCGATGATGCGGCGGCCGGCGCGTGCGACGGAGCCGGACCCATCTCTCGGCACGCCGAGGCGCTCACCGGGATAGCTGCTGGGGGCCAGGTCGCCGAAGGTCCGAGGATTTGACGCGGGGGTGCTCACTCCACGAGTCTAATGAGACGGCACGGCCGTAACATGCCTGAAACAATCGCGACACTGCAGGGAAACGGCCTCCCAATACCCTCATGAACAGTTGCGCTGTGCAGCCATCGGTTCCAGTCCTAGGAGAAGTCCTACATGTTCACAGACTCGTCTGAAGTCCTCGCATTCATCAAGGAGACGGACGTCAAGTTCCTCGACATCCGTTTCACCGACCTTCCGGGTGTGCAGCAGCACTTCAACATCCCGGCGTCGACTGTGGATGAGGAGTTCTTCACCGTCGGCCAGTTGTTCGACGGATCGTCCATTCGCGGCTTCGCGAACATCCACGAGTCGGACATGCAGCTCATCCCCGACGTGACGACCGCGTACATCGACCAGTTCCGCATCGAGCGCACGCTGATCATGGTGTTCGACATCTACAACCCGCGCAACGGCGAGATCTACTCGAAGGACCCGCGTCAGGTCGCCAAGAAGGCTGAGAAGTACCTCGCCTCGACCGGCATCGCCGACACCGCATTCTTCGCCCCCGAGGCCGAGTTCTACATCTTCGACGACGTGCGCTACGAGGTGAACCAGTACTCCAGCTTCTACTCCGTCGACTCCGAAGAGGGTGCCTGGAACTCGGGCCGCAAGGAGGAGGGCGGAAACCTCGCCAACAAGACGCCGTACAAGGGCGGATACTTCCCGGTCTCCCCCGTCGACAAGACCGCCGACCTGCGCGACGACATCTCGCTGAAGCTCATCGAGGCCGGCCTCATCCTCGAGCGCTCGCACCACGAGGTGGGCACCGGTGGTCAGCAGGAGATCAACTACCGCTTCGACACCATGGTGCACGCGGCGGACGACATCCTGAAGTTCAAGTACATCGTCAAGAACACCGCCGAGCAGTGGGGCAAGACGGCCACCTTCATGCCGAAGCCGCTCTTCGGCGACAACGGCTCGGGCATGCACACCCACCAGTCGCTGTGGAACGACGGCAAGCCGCTGTTCTACGACGAGGCGGGCTACGGCGGGCTCTCCGACCTGGCGCGTTGGTACATCGGCGGCCTGCTCAAGCACGCCCCCGCCGTTCTCGCGTTCACGAACCCGACGGTGAACTCCTACCACCGCCTGGTCCCCGGCTTCGAGGCGCCCGTCAACCTGGTCTACTCGGCCGGAAACCGCTCGGCCTCCATCCGCATCCCCATCACGGGAACGAACCCGAAGGCCAAGCGCATCGAGTTCCGTGCACCGGATGCCTCCGGCAACCCGTACCTCGCCTTCGCCGCCCAGCTCATGGCCGGACTCGACGGCATCAAGAACCGCATCGAGCCGCACGAGCCGGTCGACAAGGACCTCTACGAGCTGCCGCCGGAGGAAGCCAAGAACATTCCGCAGGTTCCGGCTTCGCTCGGCGCGGCGCTGGATGCCCTCGAGGCGGACCACGAGTTCCTGCTCGCGGGCGGCGTCTTCACGCCCGAGCTCATCGAGACCTGGATCGACTACAAGCGCGAGAAGGAGATCAAGCCCCTCGCGCAGCGTCCGCACCCGTTCGAGTTCGAGCTCTACTACGGCGTGTAGTCAGCACTCGTCGACGACACCGGGCCGCATCCCTTCGGGGGTGCGGCCCGTTCTCGTTCTCGTTGTCGGCTCGGCCGGCTCGGCCGGCTCGCCGACGGAAGCACGGCGTTTCGCCGGCAGGATCCGTCAGCCCGTGGTGGGAGGCGCCGTCTCGGCGAAGCCGTAGAAGAGGCGCTCGAACACCATGCGGGCACGCCGGGTGGCAGCCAGGTAGTCCTGCTCCAACTGGGCTGACGAGCCGGGTGGGTACGACAGGATTCTCGCGACGCCGTCGAGCTGGATGCGGTCGCTGGGCAGCACGTCGGCCGTCTTGTTGAGCCACAGGGTCATGGCGGACCTGGCACGGGACGCGAAGATCCAGGCCGCGCGCAGCGTCTCGGCGTCCGTCTCACCGATGAGGCCGGCCTCGGTGGCACGCGTCAACGCCTCGAGCGTCGACGGTGTGCGCAGCTCGGGGATGGCGTGGGCGTGCTGCAACTGGAGCAGTTGCACGAGCCACTCGACGTCGCTGAGGGAGCCGCGTCCGAGCTTGAGGTGTCGCGTGGGATCCGCGCCCTGCGGAAGGCGCTCGTTCTCCACTCGCGCCTTGATGCGCCTGACCTCGCGGATGTCGAGTTCGCTGAGTTCCGATGGATAGCGCACGGGAGCCGCCATCTCCTCGAAGTCACGACGCAGCGACTGGTCGCCGGCGATGGCGCGGGCGCGCAGCAGGGCCTGGGCCTCCCAGGTGAGCGACCAGCGGGCGTAGTAGGCGCGGTACGACTCGAGCGAGCGGGTGATCGGGCCGTTCTTGCCCTCGGGACGGAGGTCGACGTCGAGGTCGAGCGGAAGGATCGCCTCCTCGGTGAGGCGCTTCACCTCGGCCACGAGGTGCTGCGCGCGCCGCTGCGCCGCCTCTGGCTCCGCTGTCGTTGCCCGGTGCACATAGAGGACGTCGGCGTCGGATCCGAATCCGAGTTCTCGACCCCCGAAACGCCCCATCGCGATGATCGCGAATTCGATCCCGTCGTCTGCGGTGCCGCGGGCCGCGGCGAGCACACCGTCGATGTGATTGGCGGTGATGTCGGCCAGCGCCCAGCCGAGCTCCTCGACGGTGCAGGCGTCGAGGATGGAGGCGAACGCCACGCGCAGCACCTCGCGGCGTCGCATCGACCTGAGCACTCCGGCTGCGGTGTCGGCCGAATCGTGCCGGGCGAGGACTGCGGCCGTCTCCTCCCTCAACGACGCGAGACTGCGCGGGCGGAGCTCCTCGAGATCCTCCAGCCAGGCGACGGACTCGGGAATGCGGTCGAGGAGCTCGCCGACGAAGCGCGAGCTGGACAGCACTCTGGTGAGGCGCTGCGCCGCCCCCGAGGAGTCTCGCAGCATGCGCAGGTACCAGTAGGTGGAGCCCAGACTGTCGCTCAGGCGCCGGAACGCGAGCAGACCGTAGTCGGGGTCTGCCCCTTCGGAGAACCACTGCAGCATGACCGGCACGAGGTGTCGCTGGATGGTGGAACGTCGCGAGACCCCGGCTGTGAGCGCAGCGATGTGGGCGAGCGCGCCGTGGGGGTCGCGGAAGCCGATCGCCGCGAGACGGGCTTCGGCCTGAGCGCTCGTGAGCGCTCGGCCCTCAGCGGGCATCGCCGCAACAGCCGACAGCAGCGGTCGGTAGAAGAGGCGCTCGTGCAGACCACGGACGCGATGCTTGAGATCGGCCCACAGGGCGGTGAGCGCCTCGGCGCTGTTCGCCAGACCCGTGGCCCTGGCGATCGCGCGCCTCTCGTCGGGGTCACGCGGCATGAGGTGCGTGCGGGTGAGCTGCCGCAATTGGATGCGGTGCTCCATGAGGCGCAGCATCCTGTAGTCGCGGGCGAACTCGGCACTCTCGACGCGACCGATGTAGCCGTTCTCGGCGAGGGCCTCGAGTGCGGGAAGCGTTCCGGCGGCCCGCACCGACGGATCGTCCTGACCGTGCACGAGCTGCAGCAGTTGCACCGTGAACTCGATGTCGCGGAGGCCTCCGGGCCCGAGCTTGAGCTGCAGGTCGACCTCGTCGTCGGGGATGTTGTCGGTGACCCTCTGCCGCATGGCCTGGACCGAGGCGACGAAGCCCTCGCGGGACGCACTGGTCCAGACCTTGGGAGCTATCCCCGCGAGGTAGCGCTCGCCCAGGCCCTGGTCGCCGGCCAGGGGCCGGGCCTTCAGCAATGCCTGGAACTCCCAGTTCTTCGCCCAACGCTCGTAATAGGCCAGATGCGATTCGAGCGAGCGGACGAGGGCTCCGTCCTTGCCCTCAGGGCGCAGGTTCGGATCGACCTCCCACAGGCCCGGCTCGCTGCCCAGGCCGTCGATCCCGCGAATGGTGAGCATCGCTAGCCTGGTCGCGATGTCGACGGCCCTGCCCGTCTCGAGCTCGGATGTCTCCTCAGCGGCAGCAACGAAGATCACGTCGACGTCGCTCAGGTAGTTGAGCTCGGACGCCCCTGCCTTCCCCATCCCCATGACGGTGATGAGGGTGTTCTCGACCTCCGCGGCTGGGAAGGTACCCGGGGCGGCCGGGCCGTCGTCGGGACGGGAGACGGCGACACGCGCGACGGCCAGCGAGGCGTCGAGAGCCGCTGCCGCGAGGTCGGAGAGAGTGGACGCCACCGCGTCGAGGCCGGCGACAGGATCGGCCTGCTCGAGGTCGAAGGATGCGATGCGCGCGAGCCAACTGCGGTACCGGACGCGCAGTCGAGTCCAGGCGTCATCGTCGCCCGCCGGGTCGGCGACGGCGCCGGTGGTCGCGACCCTCACCAGGTCTTCCCGCAGTTCGGCGGCGCTCGGCAGGCTCGTGAGTCTGTCAGCGAAGGCGACGAGCTCATCCGGCTGACGCAGGAAGAACTCGCGGAAGCCCGTCGAGGCTCCGAGCAGCCCGACCAGGCGTCTGGCGGCATCCGGATTCTGCAGGACACCGCGCACGGCATCCGGAGCCTGGCGCGTGAGAGCCAGACCGCCGCCGAGGGCAGCGTCCGGTGCTGCCGCGCTGGCGAAGACCGGCAGCAGCTCCCGCGCGTCCACGCCTGTGGCTCGGCCGAGCTCCGCGAGATCCTCTGCCGCAGAACTCAGGTCGGAGAAGCCGACGCGGGCGAGCTCAGTGAGGGTGAAGCGCTGTTCCGGCATCCGTCAGCGGTCAGAGGATCTCGAGATTGGTGCGCAGTTCGTAGGGCGTGACCTGCGTGCGGTAGGCGGCCCACTCCTCGCGTTTGTTGCGCAGGACGTAGTTGAACACCTGCTCACCGAGAGTCTCGGCGACCAGCTCGGAGTCCTCCATGATCGACACCGCGTGGTCGAGGCTGGCCGGCAGGGCGTTGTAACCGAGCGCACGGCGCTCGGTGTCCGAGAGCCCCCACACGTTGTCCTCGGCCTCAGGAGGAAGCTCGTAGCCCTCCTCGATGCCCTTGAGTCCGGCGGCGAGGATGAGCGAGTACGCCAGGTACGGGTTCGCGGCCGAGTCGATCGCGCGGTACTCCACCCGGGCGCTCTGGCCCTTGTTGGGCTTGTAGAGGGGAACCCTGATGAGTGCCGACCGGTTGTTGTGACCCCAGCATACGAAGCTCGGAGCCTCTCCCCCACCCCAGAGGCGCTTGTACGAGTTGACGAACTGGTTGGTCACGGCTGTGATCTCGGGGGCGTGACGAAGAAGTCCGGCGATGAAGTGACGACCGGTCTTCGAGAGCTGGTACTGCGCGCCGGCCTCGTAGAAGGCGTTGGCATCGCCTTCGAACAGGGACATGTGCGTGTGCATCCCCGAGCCGGGCTTGTCGGAGAACGGCTTCGGCATGAAAGTCGCGTAGACGCCCTGCTCGATCGCCACCTCCTTGATGACAGTGCGGAAGGTCATCACGTTGTCTGCCGTGGTGAGCGCGTCCGCGTAGCGCAGGTCGATCTCGTTCTGGCCGGGGCCGGCCTCGTGGTGGCTGAACTCCACCGAGATGCCCAGGTCTTCGAGCATGCGCACCGACCGGCGGCGGAAGTCGTGGGCCGTTCCCCCGGGAACGTTGTCGAAGTAGCCTGCGCTGTCGACGGGCTCCGGCCCGTTCTCGCCGTACTTGGACGACTTCAGCAGGTAGAACTCGATCTCGGGGTGGGTGTAGAAGGTGAAGCCACGGTCGGCGGCCTTCGCGAGGGTGCGCTTGAGCACGTTGCGCGGGTCGGCGACTGCGGGAAGACCGTCGGGCGTGGTGATGTCGCAGAACATGCGCGCCGTGGGGTCGACGTCTCCGCGCCACGGCAGGATCTGGAACGTCGTCGGGTCGGGATGCGCCAGCAGATCCGACTCGAAGGTGCGAGTGAGGCCCTCGATCGCCGAGCCGTCGAATCCGAGACCCTCTGCGAACGCGCCCTCCACCTCAGCGGGAGCGATGGCGACCGACTTGAGGGTGCCGACCACGTCGGTGAACCACAAGCGGATGAACTTGACTCCTCGCTCCTCGATGGTGCGAAGAACGAAGTCGCGCTGCTTATCCATCCGTGCCCTTTCCTAGACGTCATCAGACTATCGAGCAACGGTGCGACTTGACGTCGTTAGACTCGATGACATGCCAGAGCAGCCCTCCGAGGAGACCAATCCCTACGGCGGCGGAGCGACCTCGGGTCCTCGGCGCGTCCGTACGAGGCACTTCCAGAACGCCAAGGCGAACGGCATCCCGATCACGGGATTGACCAGCTACGACCAGCTCACTGCTCGCATCTTCGATCAGGCCGGAATCGACTTCCTGCTCGTCGGCGACAGTGCGGGCAACAACGTGTTCGGCTACGACACCACGCTTCCCGTGACCGTCGACGAACTGATTCCGTTGACCCGTGCCGTGGCCCATGCGGCCAGCCGCGCCCTGGTCGTGGCCGACATGCCCTTCGGCTCCTACGAGACCGGTCCCGATGAGGCCCTGCACACTGCAGTGCGCTTCATGAAGGAGACGGGAGCCCACGCCGTCAAGCTCGAGGGCGGCGTGCGCAGCTACAAGCAGATCCGACGCATCGTCGGCGCCGGGATCCCCGTGATGGCCCACATCGGCTTCACCCCGCAGAGTGAGCACGGGCTGGGCGGACACATCATCCAGGGGCGAGGCAGCGGTGCCAAGCAGCTCCTCGAGGATGCTCACGCCGTCGAGGACGCCGGCGCCTTCGCCGTCGTTCTCGAGATGGTGCCGTCCGGAATCGCCGCGAAGGTCACCGAGCAGTTGACGATCCCGACCATCGGCGTCGGCGCCGGGCCCGACGTCGACGGCCAGCTCCTGGTCTGGACCGACTTCGCCGGAATGAGCGACGGCCGTGTGCCGAAGTTCGTCCGGCAGTACGCGGATGTGAGGTCGGTGCTCTTCGACGCCGTCACGCAGTACCGGGCCGACGTCGAATCCGGCGTGTACCCGGCGCCGGAGCACAGCTACGAGTGAGGCCATCCCGTTGGTCGAATAGCCCGCGAGCGAAGCGAGCAGGCGTATCGGGGCCAGCGGCAGCGGTGATCTCGATACGCGTCCGACTTCGTCGGTCGCTACTCGATCGGCGGTAGGGGTCCGACTTCGTCTACCGGGTCGCCCTAGCGGTTCTCGGCCGCGTCGTCTTCCGCCCACTTGGCGCTGTTCTCGCGCAGCTTCTCGAGGGCGTGCTCGGCCTCCGCGTGGGTGTCGAACGGACCGACTCGATCGGCCGATGCCGACTCGAAACCGTGCTCGACCGCGCCGGTCTTCATGTTGTACCAGTACTTGTGTTCGAGGTCTGAGGCCATAGTGCGATTCTACGACCGGGCGGCCCGATAGTCTGCTGTCATGGCAGCGCAGCACGCGATCGGGATCGACATCGGCGGCACCGGCATCAAGGGAGCAGTGGTCGACCTCTCGACCGGCGAACTCGTGACGGACCGCATCAAGCTCTCCACTCCCAAGGGAGGAGAGCCGGACGACATCGTCGCGACGGCATCCGAACTCCTCGCCAAGCTCGAGAAGCACGCGGACGGGCTGGCCGTCGGAGTGTGCTTCCCGGCGGTCGTCAAGAACGGGCGCACCATGTCGGCGGCGAACGTGTCGAAGAAGTGGATCGGACTCGAAGCCGAGAAGCTGTTCGAGAAGGAACTCGGCCGAGACATCCACTTCGTGAACGATGCGGATGCGGCGGGCTACGCCGAGGCACGCTTCGGCGCCGCCAAGGACGTCCCTGGTGTGGTGCTGCTCACGACACTGGGCACGGGAATCGGCAGCGCCCTCATCAACGACGGCGTGCTCGTCCCGAACACCGAGCTCGGACACCTCGAACTGAACGGCCACGACGCCGAGAGCAAGGCCGCCTACTCCGCCATGGAGCGCGAGGAGCTCGACTGGAAGCACTGGGCGAAGCGCCTGCAGAAGTACTACAGCCACCTCGAGATGCTCTTCACCCCCGACCTGTTCGTGGTCGGCGGCGGAGTCTCGAAGAACTACGAGGAGTTCTTCCCCTTCCTCGAGCTGAACACGAAGATCGTGCCTGCAGTGCACCGCAACAACGCGGGCATCCTGGGCGCTGCGGCCCTCGCGGTCGCTCTCGGTGTCGGAGCGGCAGCCACGACGAAGTGAGGAATGCGTGAGCGTTCGCTCGCTCACCGTGAGGAAGCCGTGAGGACCGGCATCCTGGCGCTCTGAGAAGAGTTCGATGAGAGTCGTGGCCATCGAGCCACTGCGCACGGCAACCCGTGGGCAACGAATTCATCGGAAGAGATCCTCGTGCTCGACATCGTCTTCATCGGGGGGATCGTCGCGCTCGTCGCCCTCGTGACCCTCATCGCTCGTGGGGTGGAACGGCTGTGATCGTCGTCGACATCCTGGCCGGGGGCCTTGCCCTGGCCGCCGTCGCCTACCTCGTGGTGGCCCTGCTTCGCCCGGAGCGCTTCTAGATGCCGCCGCTCCTGTCCCTCATCCTGCAGCTCGGCACCCTCGCCCTGCTCCTCGGCCTCTCCTATCGCCCTCTCGGCGACTACATGGCGTTCGTCTTCACATCGAAGAAGGACCTCGCCGTCGAACGCGGCCTGTACAGGCTCATCGGCGTCAAGAGCGACTCGGACCAGTCCTGGCCCAGCTACTTCCGCAGTGTCATCGCGTTCTCCGCCATCGGGATCGTGCTGGTGTACGCGGCGCAACGATTCCAGGAGTACCTTCCCTTCGCCCTCGGCCTGCCCGCTGTACCCGAGAACCTCTCGTTCAACACGGCCGTCTCCTTCGTCACGAACACGAACTGGCAGTCGTACTCGCCTGAGCTCACCCTCGGCTACACAGTGCAGGCGCTCGGCCTCGCGGTGCAGAACTTCGTCTCCGCAGCCGTCGGCATCGCCGTCGCAATCGCCCTGGTTCGCGGCTTCGCTCGTCGCTCGAGCCCGACCATCGGCAACTTCTGGGTCGATCTGTTCCGCGGAACCATCCGCATCCTGCTCCCCCTGGCTGCCGTCTTCGCCGTGGTGCTCATCATCGGCGGTGTCATCCAGAACTTCTCCGCCTCCGTGGATGCCTCGACGCTGACAGGCGGTTCGCAGTCCATACCCGGCGGCCCTGCAGCCTCACAGGAGGCCATCAAGCTGCTGGGAACGAACGGCGGAGGGTTCTTCAATGCCAACTCGGCCCACCCGTACGAGAACCCGACGGCGTGGACGAACCTGGTCGAGATCTTCCTGATGCTGCTCATCCCGTTCGCGCTCCCCCGCACCTTCGGAAGGATGGTCGGTGACAACCGTCAGGGCTATGCGATCCTCGCGACGATGGTGGCGTTCTTCATCGTCTCGGTCGGAGCCATGACCGCCTTCGAGCTGGCAGGGTCGGGTTCGGCGACGAGTCTGGCCGGAGCTTCCCTGGAGGGCAAGGAACAGCGTTTCGGCATCGTCGGATCGACGATCTTCGGGACGACGAGCACACTGACCTCCACCGGTGCCGTCAACTCGATGCACGACTCCTACACCCCTCTCGGCGGTGGGATGGCGATGATCAACATGATGCTCGGCGAGGTCGCGCCGGGTGGCGTCGGTGCCGGCCTCTACGGCATCCTCATCATCGCGATCATCGCCGTCTTCATCGCAGGGCTCATGGTCGGGCGCACGCCCGAGTACCTCGGCAAGAAGATCGGGACCCGCGAGGTGAAACTCGCGAGCCTGTACATCCTCGTGACCCCGACCCTGGTGCTCGTCGGCACCGCACTGAGCTTCGCCATCCCCGTGGTGCGCGACGATGTGGAGGGAACCTCGATCTGGAATCCCGGGCTGCACGGCCTCTCCGAGGTGCTCTACGCCTTCACCTCTGCCGCGAACAACAACGGCTCGGCGTTCGCCGGGCTGACGGCGAACACTCCTTGGTTCACCACGGCACTCGCCGTGGCGATGTTCCTCGGGCGCTTCCTGCCGATCCTGTTCGTGCTCGCGCTCGCAGGATCCCTCGCCGCCCAGGACAGGGTCCCCGTCACCTCGGGCACGCTCCCCACCCACAGACCGCTCTTCATCGGTCTCCTCTTCGGCACCGTGCTCATCGTGTCGGCACTCACCTACTTCCCCGTACTCGCGCTGGGTCCCCTGGCTGAAGGGCTGAACTGATCCATGTCCACCATCACTGATCCGACAGCGTCCCCGGCGACGTCTCCGCATCCGTCGCCAGCACCGACGTGTGCAGGAGCATTCTCACCGAGGCAACTGGTCACGGCCCTGCCCGGCGCCCTCCGCAAGCTCGACCCTCGATCGATGTGGCACAACCCCGTCATGTTCATCGTCGAGGTCGGTGCAGCTTTGACCACCGTCCTCGCCATCGTCGAACCCTTCATGCCCGAGTCCCGGCAATCCGGCGGCAGCGAGATGGCGCCGTCGTTCACCGTCGCGATCGCCATCTGGCTCTGGTTGACGGTGATCTTCGCCAACCTGGCCGAGTCCGTCGCCGAGGGCCGCGGCAAGGCGCAGGCGCAGAGCCTGCGTGCGACCAGGACCACGACCATCGCGCAGAGGGTCGTCGCCTACGACGCCCTGGCGGATGCCGGGGCCGAACGCGCGATCATCGAGGAAGCCGCATCCGCCGACCTGCATCTGGGCGACACCGTGGTGGTCGTCGCCGGCGAGCTGATCCCGGGCGACGGCGACATCGTCTGGGGCATCGCCTCGGTCGATGAGTCTGCGATCACGGGAGAGTCCGCCCCGGTGGTTCGCGAGTCCGGCGGAGACCGCAGCGCCGTGACCGGCGGAACGCGCGTGCTCTCCGACCGCATCGTGGTGCGCATCACCTCGAAGCCCGGCGAGACCTTCGTCGACCGCATGATCCGCCTGGTCGAGGGTGCCTCGAGGCAGAAGACGCCGAACGAGATCGCCCTGAACATCCTCCTGTCGACGCTCTCGATCGTCTTTCTCGTCGTCGTGCTGACCATCGGGCCGATCGCCGGGTATTCGGATGCCGCCCCCAGCGTTCCGGTGCTCGTCGCCCTGTTGGTCTGCCTCATCCCCACCACCATCGGCGCCCTGCTCTCGGCGATCGGGATCGCCGGCATGGACAGGCTCGTCCAGCACAATGTGCTGGCGATGTCGGGCAGCGCCGTGGAGGCCGCCGGCGACGTCACCACCCTTCTGCTCGACAAGACCGGGACCATCACCTACGGCAACAGGCAGGCGTCCGAGTTCGTGCCCCTCACCGGTGTCGGGCTCTCGGAGCTCGCCTCGGCAGCACGCGCATCGTCTCTCAGCGACCCGACGCCCGAGGGCAGGTCGGTCGTCGATCTCGCCGATGGGCAGGGCCACGCCTCGGATGCCGTCGCTTCCGGCGAGGTCGTGCCTTTCACCGCCCAGACCCGCATGAGCGGCGTCGACTACGCCGACGGGTCGATGGTGCGGAAGGGTGCGGCGGCCATGGCGCTCGACTGGGTGCGCAGCTCTGGACCGGTGCCGGCCGAGACGATCGACGAACTCGACCGGATCGTGACCCTGGTGTCCGAGGCGGGCGGCACGCCGCTCGTCGTCGCCACCCGCAGCGTCTCGGGCTCGGGGCGCGTGTTGGGTGTGATCCACCTGAAGGACGTCGTGAAGACCGGACTGGTCGAGCGATTCGCGGACCTGCGTCGGATGGGCATCCGCACCATCATGATCACGGGCGACAACCCGCTGACGGCCCGCGCCATCGCGGCGGAGGCAGGAGTCGACGACTACCTGGCCGAGGCGACGCCCGAGGACAAGATCGCGCTCATCCGCCGCGAGCAGGAGGGCGGCAACCTGGTCGCCATGACCGGTGACGGCACGAACGATGCGCCGGCGCTGGCTCAGGCCGACGTCGGGGTCGCCATGAACACCGGCACCTCCGCCGCGAAGGAGGCGGGCAACATGGTCGACCTCGACTCCGATCCCACCAAGCTCATCGACATCGTGCGCATCGGAAAGCAGTTGCTCATCACCCGGGGATCGCTCACCACCTTCTCGATCGCGAACGACGTGGCGAAGTACTTCGCCATCATCCCGGCGATGTTCGCCGGTGCCTTCCCGGGGCTGGCGGTGCTCAACATCATGCAACTGCACTCCGCAGGCTCCGCCATCCTCTCGGCCGTGATCTTCAACGCGCTCATCATCGTGATCCTCATCCCCCTCGCCCTGCGTGGCGTGCGATACCGAGCGGCATCCGCCTCGGGAATCCTCGGTCGCAATCTTCTGATCTACGGTCTCGGCGGCGTCATCGCCCCGTTCATCGGCATCAAGCTCATCGACATCGTCGTGAGCCTCCTCCCCGGCTTCTGATCTGCAAAGGAACTCACACATCATGTCTCCCCTCCGCGGGACCTCCCGCCAGTACTGGGTCGCTGTTCGCGCGATGCTCGTGCTCACACTCCTCCTCGGAGTTCTCTACCCGCTCGCCATCACCGCCGTCGGTCAGTTCGCGGCGCCGGCCCAGGCGAACGGCTCGCTCGTGCGGGTCGACGGCAAGGTCATCGGCTCGAGCCTGATCGGCCAGGGCTTCACGGATGCCGACGGCGATGCCCTGCCCGAATGGTTCCAGTCCCGGCCGTCGGCGGCAGGCGACGGCTGGGATGCCGCGGCCTCGAGCGGCAGCAACCTCGGACCGAACAGCGACGACCTCGCCACCGCCATCGGCGACCGGCAGGCCGCGATCTCGAAGGCCGACGGCGTGCCTGTCGATGCGATCCCCGCGGATGCCGTCACGGCATCCGGATCCGGGCTCGATCCGCACATCAGTCCTGATTTCGCCCGCCTGCAGGTGCAGCGCGTCGCCGAAGCCCGGGGACTGTCCGTCGCCGAGGTCTCAGAGCTGGTCGAGTCTAGAATTCAGGGACGCGACCTCGGCTATCTCGGCGAACCGACGGTGAACGTGCTCCAGTTGAACATCGCCCTGGCAGAGATGGATTCGGGTAACCAGTGACTCGCGGTCGGTTGAGGGTCCTCCTCGGTGCTGCTCCGGGCGTCGGCAAGACGTACGCGATGCTCGAGGAGGGTCATCGCCTCGTCGCAGCAGGCAAGGACGTGCTGGTCGCCGTCGTCGAGACCCACGGACGCGAGGCGACTGCCGCAGTTCTGGACGGACTCGAGGTGCAACCACGCGCCGCCGTCGAACACAGGGGCGTCAGCCTCGACGAGATGGACCTCGATGCCGTGCTGGTCCGCCGGCCCGAGTACGCCCTGGTCGACGAACTCGCTCATACCAACGCGCCGGGCTCCCGCAACGAGAAGCGCTGGCAGGATGTGCACGAGCTGCTCGACGCCGGCATCAACGTCTACTCCACGGTGAACATCCAGCACATCGCATCGCTCAACGATGTCGTGCAGCAGATCACGGGCGTCGTGCAGCGCGAGACGATTCCGGATGCCGTTCTGCGAGGTGCCGACCAGATCGAGGTCGTCGACCTCGCCCCCCAGGCGCTCAGGG
Source organism: Leifsonia sp. Root1293 (assembly GCF_001425325.1). NCBI lineage: Bacteria > Bacillati > Actinomycetota > Actinomycetes > Micrococcales > Microbacteriaceae > Leifsonia > Leifsonia sp. Root1293. The sequence goes on from NZ_LMEH01000001.1 coordinate 940,558, forward strand.
ACCGGCTCTCTGATGGCAAGGTCTATCCGGCCACCCGCATCGACGCCGCGCTGTCCAACTACTTCAGGCTCGGCAACCTGACAGCGCTGCGGGAACTCGCACTGCTATGGCTGGCCGACGAGGTCGACAGCTCTCTGAAGCGGTATCGGGCTGAGCAGGGCATCGACGCCAAATGGGAGGCACGCGAACGCGTGGTGGTCGCCTTGACCGGCGGCCCGGAGGGAGAGACCCTCCTCCGACGCGGCGCCCGCATCGCGGCCCGGGCGGCCGGCGGCGCCCTGCTGGCCGTGCACGTGATGAGCCAGGACGGACTGCGCGAGGCGAATCCAGGCTCACTGGCCAAGCAACGAGCGCTGGTCGAGCAGCTCGGCGGTTCCTACCACCAGGTCGTCGGTGACGACGTTCCGCGCACACTGGTCGATTTCGCCCGGGCGTCGGATGCCACTCAGCTGGTGATCGGCGTCAGCCGGCGCAGTCGTCTCGCGGCACTGCTGAGCGGGCAGGGCATCGGCCAGACCGTCATCCGCGAGTCGGGCGACATCGACGTGCACATCGTGTCGCACGCGCAGGCCGGCGGACGGTTCGCGCTTCCCCGGCTCACGGGCGGTCTCACCCGCCGGCGCCGTGTATGGGGGTTCGCGGTGGCGCTGGTGTTCGGACCTCTCCTGACTCTGTTGCTCTCCGCGAACCATTCGGATGCGTCGATGGCCAGCGATGTCCTGAGCTATCAGCTGCTCGTCGTCGTGGTCGCGCTGATCGGAGGATTCTGGCCCGCGATGTTCGCCGCCGTGCTCTCCGGTCTCAGCCTGGACTTCTTCCTCGTGGCACCGCTGCATCACATCACCATCAGCGATCCCCTGCACCTGCTCGCCCTCGCGCTCTTCATGGTGGTCGCAGCGCTCGTGAGCTATGTGGTCGACCAGTCCGCCAAGCTGAGTCTGCTCTCACGACGCCGCGCGAGCGAGGCCGAGCTTCTGGCGACGGTCGCGGGCAGCGTTCTGCGCGGCGACGATGCCCTGCAGGCCCTCGTCTCCCGCACGCGGGAAGCGTTCGGCCTCACTGCGGTGAGGCTGCTCGACGGTGACGCGGTGCTGTACGCGGACGGTGAGCCCGCGCGGCAGGCGCCTGCCACCGCAGCGAGCACGGCCGCCGACGGGGTGCTGCCCACGGTGCTGCCGGTCACCGACACGGTGGCGCTCGAGCTCGTCGGCCGCGACCTCGATGCAGCCGACCGCAGGCTCCTCGGGGTGATCATCGCCCAGATCGCCGCCGGCCTCGAGCACTCCCGCCTCGCCGCAACCGCCGAGGAGATCGGCCCGCTGGCCGCGGCCGACAGGGTGCGCACGGCGCTGCTCGCCGCAGTCGGCCACGATCTGCGTCGCCCGCTTGCATCGGCGACGGCCGCAGTGACGAGTCTGCGTTCTGCCGGCATCCGTCTCGACGACCATGATCGCGCTGCACTGCTCGACACCGCCGAGGTCTCCCTCCAGGCGCTCGCCGCGCTGGTCACGAACCTGCTCGACGTGAGTCGAGTGCAGGCCGGAGTGCTGGGCGTGACCCTCGCGGACGTCGACGTCGACGATGTGATCCCGCTCGTCCTCGACGAGCTGCAGCTGCCTCCGGGAGCAGTCGAGCTCGAGCTCGCCGACGACGTGCCCACCATGCGAGCGGATGCGGCACTCCTCCAACGCGCGATCGTCAACATCCTCGCCAATGCGCTGCGCTTCGCCCCGGAAGGCACCGTTCCCGTCATCACGGCCAGCACCTTCGGCGGCCGCGTGCAGGTGCGCGTGATCGACCACGGACCGGGCATCCCCCAGGACCGCCGTGACGACGCCTTCGTGGCCTTCCAACGGCTCGGCGACACCGACAATCTCTCGGGGATAGGGCTGGGACTCGCGATCGCCAAGGGTTTCGTCGAGGGCATGGGCGGGACCCTCGAGGCCGAGACCACCCCCGGCGGCGGGCTGACCATGGTGATCAGCCTGGCGGCATCCGGCAGCACAACTCTCGCCCACTCCGACCGGCACGCCCCTCCCTCGACGAAAGAAGCCTGAGTGAAGATCCTGCTTGCCGACGACGACCCCCAGATCCTGCGGGCGCTGGGCATCACGCTGACGGCGCACGGTTACGAGGTGGTGGTCGCGCACGACGGACGCCAGGCGATCAGCGAGGCCGCTGCACAGCATCCGGACCTCATCGTGCTCGATCTCGGCATGCCGCATCTCACGGGCATCGACGTGATCGCTGCTGTGCGCGGGTGGAGCGCAGTGCCGATCCTCGTCGTCTCGGGTCGCGCGGACTCCGCTGACAAGGTCGACGCCCTCGACGCCGGGGCTGACGACTACGTGACGAAGCCCTTCGCGATCGACGAACTGCTCGCCCGCATCCGCGCGCTCACACGTCGCACTCCGGCGCAGAGCGACGAGCCCGTCGTGCGGTTCGGCGACATCACGGTGGACCTCGCGGCGCACCAGGTTCTGCGGTCTACGGATGGAGCTGCTGAGCCCGCCATCGTTCGGCTCACTCCGACGGAGTGGAAGATGCTCGAAGTGCTCGTGCGCAGCCCGCGCCGGCTCGTCACGCGCACCTCTCTGCTCACGGAGGTGTGGGGGCCGCAGTACACGAACGACACCGGGTACCTGCGCCTCTACGTGTCGCAGCTGCGCAAGAAGCTCGAGCCCGACCCGGCGCATCCGCGCTACCTGCTGACGGAGTCGGGCATGGGCTATCGCTTCGTGCCGGACGACCAGCCGCTCGCCGAGTAGTGCCCCACCCGCTGATCGAGTAGTGCCCGACCACCGCATCCGCCGCTCGCCGAGTAGTGCCCGACCACCGCACCCCGCTGATCGAGTAGTGCCCGACCCGCGCACCCGCTGATCGAGTAGTGCCCGACGAAGTCGGACACGTATCGAGATCACCTTGTGAGCGCGGGTACGAGGCCACGTGGTCTCGATACGCGTCCTCGCTGCGCTCGGTCGCTACTCGACCAGCGGAGGGTAGGTGGACCTGCTGCGAACGAGCGAAGCGAGAGAGTGAGTGGGCCGGCTAGTACGCCGGGTTCTGTTCACCGGGCGCTTGCGCGACTCCGGCTGGACGACCATCTCTCTCGGGACTACGTTGCCGCAGCCCTCCAGCGGCCTACCCGGGAACGGGACGAGCAGCCCCATCGTTCCCTGTCTGACCTTGCTCCGGGCGAGGTTTACCGAGCCGACCGCGTCACCACGGCCGCTGGTGGGCTCTTACCCCACCGTTTCACCCTTACCCCGGGCCGAAGCCCGTGGCGGTCTGTTCTCTGTGGCACTGTCTCGCGGGTCACCCCGGGTGGGTGTTACCCACCGCCCTGCTCTGCGGAGCCCGGACGTTCCTCGGCATCCGCACTGCGGATGACGCGGTCGTCTTGCCGACCCACTCGAGGAGCAATCCTACAGCGCGGCGACTAGATGCCCGATTCCTCGGTGCGTACCAGGATGCGGCCGCAGTCCGGGCAGAACAGCACCTCGTCGCTGGGCGCGGTGCGGATCGTCTCGAGGTCGGAGCCCGTGAGCGACATGTTGCATCCGAGGCAGGTGCGTGCCTGCATGAGGGCGGCACCCACGCCACCGTTCAGCGCGCGACGCTTCTCGTACAGCTCGCGGAGGTCCTCGGGCACCGAACCGGACACGGCTTCACGGTCGCGAGCCAACTCGGCCCGCGTTCCCTCGTGTGCCGCCCTGCTGCGGTCGCGCTCCTGGGTGGTCACGCTCGCCTCGTCGGCGAGCACGGCGCGCTCGCGCTCGATCTCCGCGACGACGGCCTCCTTGTCCTCGACGCGCTCCATGACGTTCAGCTCGATCTCCTCGAGATCGCCCTGACGCTTTCGCAGAGCGAGAAGCTCCGACTCGAGGGCCTGGATGTCCTTCACCGATGCCGTGTGCTGAACGCGGTCGTTGTCGCGCGCGATGCGGGCCTCCACCACGGCGACGTCGGACTCCAGGCGGGTCAGTTCGAGCTTCGCGTCGTCGAGGTCTCCGACAGCGCCGATGAGGCGACGCCGCACGTCCTCGGACTTCGCCGCGAGGGCGGCCAGTGCCTTGTCCTCGGGCAGGTTCGCCAGCAGATGGGTCAACTGCTGCACGCGGGTGTCGATGGCCTGCAGTCGCAGAAGTTCCTTCTGCTCCGTGGGGGTGGCCTTCACGTGGTTCTCCTCTGGTGATGCATTACTGGACGATGACGAAGTCCCAGGGATCGGTGCGCAGGTCGCTCACCGTCACCTCGAGCTCCGGAAGTGCAGAGCGGAGCTGGTCCGCGGCCGCGTCGAGCCAGAGCCATTCGCTGGCCCAATGCGAGACGTCGATGAGCGCGGGTCCACGTCCGGCGAGCACGGCCTGCTCTCGAGCCTCCGAGGCGGGGTGATGGCGCAGGTCGGCCGTGATGTAGACGTCGGCTCCGGTGACCTCCGGGTGCCCGAGCAGGGAGTCGCCCGCGCCGCCGCACAGCGCGATCGTCTGCACCCGCGCGTCGATCTCGCCGGACACCCGGATGCCGGATGCCGTCGGCGGCAGGACGTCGGCGAGGGTGCGCGCCAGACGTCCGAGTGTCGTCGGCTCCGCAAGGTGACCGACGCGGCCGAGTCCGGTATCGGGGGCGGCACCGGGAACGATGGGGAGCGCGTCGATGAGGCCGAGAGCATCCGCCAGCACCGCGCTGGTGCCTCGCTCGACGATGTCGGCGTTCGTGTGCGCCGCGAGCAGGGCGCAGTCCGCTCGGATCAGACGGCTCAGGAGCGAGCCCTTGTAGCGGTCCTCGGCGATGCTCGTCACCCCGCGCAGCAGCAGCGGGTGGTGCACGAGCAGCAGGTCGCTCTCGGTGGCGATGGCCTCGTCGATCGTGACGCCGACGGCGTCGACGGCGAGGAGCATCCGTTCGACCGGTGCCGACGGATCACCTGTGACGAGCCCCGGGGCGTCCCAGGCCTCGGCGTTCTCGACAGGCCAGAGTTCCTGCACCACCTGGAGTACGTCGGAGAGGGAAGTCGGCACGCATCAACCTTATCGTCGGGCACTCAGAGTCTCGGCGCGTCCAGAGCCGTCGGACGGCGCCCGGGCAGCACGAGAAGCAGAATGCCGAGTGCGACGAGCGCGAGGCCGAGCCAGCCCATCAGGTCGAAGCGTTCACCGACGATCACGACGGCCAGCACCGTGGCCACCGCTGGCTCGATGAGGGTGATGACGGTCGCCGAACTGCTGCGCACCCAGCGCAGGCCGGCACCGAACAGCAGGTACGCCACGAACATCGGGCCGAGTGCGAGATACCCCGTGATCGCGATGCTCGACCCGCTCTGCACCAGCGGTCCGCCCGTCACCAGCAGCACGGGTGCGAGCAACACGGCGCCGACACCGAAGAGCGCCCCCATCACCGACCGCGAGGAGTGACCCGCCCCGATGGCCCGTTCGCTCGCGAAGGTGTACAGCGCGTAGCTGAGCGCCGCGATGATGCCGAGCACGACTCCCCAGACGGATGCTGCGGCATCCGTCCCCGCCGATCCTCCCGTCGCCAGCAGCACGACACCCACGACGGCCACAGTGGTGGCGACAGCCCACCGCAGCGTCACTCGTCGACGGTCGACGAGGAACTCGAGAACGGCCGCGAACACGGGCGCCGCGCCGAGGGACACGACTGTGCCCACAGCGACGCCAGCCAGGTGCATCGACGAGTAGAACGCCAGCGGGTACACGAACACTCCGAGCGCACCGAGCAGCAGCCAGCCGATGCTCCTGCGGTCGCGGAGAGCAGCGAGGGCGCCACCGGCCGAGACCGCGAACAACAGAACGCCGCCGATGGCCATCGTCGCCGCGCCTGTCGCGAGCGGGCTCACGTCGTCGGGCAGGAAGTGCGCCGCCGTGCCTGTCGTCCCCCAGAGCAGGGCGGCGATGACGATGGGGAGAACGCCGCGCAGGCCTGAAGAGTGCTCCGCAGGAGCCGATACGTTCGTCACGATGCCCGCAGGCTATCGGACCGGAGAAGATGGGTGGGCCCTACCGGGCTCGAACCGATGACATCCACGGTGTAAACGTGGCGCTCTACCAACTGAGCTAAAGGCCCTCGACGCGCGAGGTTCGAAACGATTCTACCGGAGCGCGCCTAGACTCGCGGCCATGGAGCGCCATCCGAGTCGAACCGCACGATCCGAACACCGCTGGCCGGCGGTGGCGGCGCTGGTGTTCGCTCTCCTCATCTACGCGCTCATCCCGAACGACCTGCTGCAGGTGCAGCGATTCGTCGTGGTCGGAATCGGCATCGTGCTGCTCATCCCGCTGATTGTCATCAACCCCCATCGTCTCGACAATGAGACGTCGTGGTCCCGTACGGTCTCCGTCACCCTGGCCTGTGTCGTCGTGCTGTCGAACCAGGTCACGCTCGTGTTCCTCATCTTCCTCCTCGTCGGAGGATCGGACGAGGGTCCGAAGCTCCTCCAGTCGGCCCTGCAGGTCTGGGTGACCAACGTGATCGGGTTCGCGCTCCTGTACTGGGAGATCGACCGCGGCGGCCCGGTCATGCGAACCATGGCGAAGCGCACCGACCTGCCCGTCGCCGACTTCCGCTTCCCGCAGGACGAGGACCACGACGCCGTCGACGAGGTCGCCCGACGATCGTCCCGCGCCATCGACTGGACGCCGGCCTTCGTCGACTACCTGTACTTCTCGATGTCGAACTCCATGGCGTTCAGCCCGACGGACACCATGCCGTTGTCACCGAGAGCGAAGATGCTCATGGGCCTGGAGGCGTTCGGCGGCTTCGTCATCCTCGCCCTCGTGATCGCCCGTGCGGTGAGCCTGATCGGCTGAGCGAATCCGACTGGCGGATGCCGCTCAGCGCGTGAGCGCTGTCAACGCCTGCCGATAGGCGGCCAGGGGCCGGGGCTCCCCCGGCTCGCTCTCGAAGCGAGCCCGCACGATCCCCTCGGCGTCGATGAGGAAGGTCGCCCGCCCGGCGTAGCCGCGTTCCGGGAGGAACACTCCGTACGACGACGCGACGGCTCCGTGCGGCCAGAAGTCGGCGAGCAGATCGAAGCCGAATCCCTCAGCCTCGGCCCACGCCCGAAGGGTGTGCTTCGAGTCCACCGAGATACCGAGGAGTTCGACTCCCTCGGCGGCGAAGATGGACAGGTTGTCGCGGAGTTCGCACAGCTCCCCCGAGCAGGTGCGCGAGAACGCCAGGGGGAAGAACACGAGGGCGACGGCCTTCCGCCCCCTCAGCGCCTCGAGGGAGACATCCGCCCCGTACTGGTTGACGAGCGAGAATCCCGGGGCGATATCGCCGACCTGCACACTCACGAGCGACCTCCCTACCGTCGGCCCGGGGACGCCGAGCAAGAGCCCGGCACATGGCCCGGGCGGACGATCGCAACGATAGCCGGTGGTTCGGATGCGCCACGGAGGAGAAATAGAATCAATAGGATGGCGAGTTGTGCGGACGCAATCCGACCGCGCGTTCAACGACACGTCCCAGCGGCATGATCTGCCCCCAAATGAGAGGTCGAGTGTGACTGTCAACGACCAGGATCCGTATTCCGTGACGAATCTGGATTCAGACCCTGAGGAAACCGCCGAGTGGACAGAGTCCCTCGACGCCCTCGTCGCCGCTGAGGGCCACGGCCGTGCTCGGGAGATCATCCTCAGCCTGCTGCGCCGCTCGAAGGAACTGCACCTCGGCGTTCCGATGGTGCCGACGACGGACTACCTCAACACCATCGCTCCCGAGAACGAACCTGCCTTCCCCGGCGACGAGGAGGTCGAGCGCCGCTACCGCGCCTGGATGCGCTGGAACGCCGCCGTGCTGGTGCACCGCGCACAGCGCCCCGGCATCGGCGTCGGCGGCCACATCTCGACCTACGCCGGAGCGGCATCGCTCTACGAGGTCGGCTTCAACCACTTCTTCCGCGGCCAGGACCACCCCGGCGGCGGAGACCAGATCTTCGTGCAGGGCCATGCCTCCCCCGGCATCTACGGCCGTGCCTTCCTCGAGGGTCGCCTCTCGGCCAACCAGCTCGACGGATTCCGCCAGGAGAAGTCGCAGGCTCCGCACGGCCTGTCCTCGTACCCGCACCCGCGTCTCATGCCCGAGTTCTGGCAGTTCCCGACAGTGTCGATGGGTCTCGGCCCGATCAACGCGATCTACCAGGCCCAGGCGAACAAGTACCTGACCAATCGCGGAATCAAGGACGCCAGCGACCAGCAGGTCTGGGCATTCCTCGGCGATGGCGAGATGGACGAGGTCGAGAGCCGCGGTGCACTCCAGCTCGCAGCCAACGACGGCCTCGACAACCTCAACTTCGTCATCAACTGCAACCTGCAGCGTCTCGACGGACCCGTGCGCGGCAACGGCAAGATCATCCAGGAGCTCGAGAGCTTCTTCCGCGGTGCCGGCTGGAACGTCATCAAGGTCGTCTGGGGCCGGGAGTGGGACGACCTGCTCGCCCGCGACAGCGAGGGCGCGCTCCGCACGCTCATGAACGTCACCCCCGACGGCGACTACCAGACCTACAAGACCGAGAACGGCGCCTACGTGCGCGAGAACTTCTTCGGTCGCGACCCGCGCGCTCTCGAGCTCGTCAAGGACCTCACGGACGACCAGATCTGGGGCCTCAAGCGCGGCGGCCACGACTACAAGAAGATCTACGCCGCCTTCAAGGCCGCCAGCGAGCACAAGGGCCAGCCGACGGTCATCCTCGCCAAGACGATCAAGGGCTACGGCCTCGGGCCGTCCTTCGAGGGCCGCAACGCGACCCACCAGATGAAGAAGATGACGCTGGAGAACCTCAAGGACTTCCGCGATGCGATGCACATCCCCATCACGGATGCGCAGCTCGAGGAGAACCCCTACCTGCCGCCGTACTACCACCCGGGCGAGCAGGACGAGGCGATCCAGTACCTGCACGAGCGTCGTCGCGCGCTCGGCGGCTACGTGCCCGAGCGTCGCACGAAGCACACCGCGATCTCGCTGCCGGACGACTCCGCCTACGCCATCGCGAAGAAGGGTTCCGGCACGCAGGAGATCGCCACGACGATGGCCTTCGTCCGCCTGCTCAAGGACCTCATCCGCTCGAAGGACTTCGGTCACCGCATCGTGCCGATCATCCCGGACGAGGCCCGCACCTTCGGCATGGACGCGTTCTTCCCGAACGCGAAGATCTACAACCCCAACGGCCAGCACTACACCTCGGTCGACCGCGAGCTGCTCCTGGCCTACAAGGAGAGCCCGCAGGGACAGATCCTCCACGTCGGCATCAACGAGGCCGGCGCCCTCGCCGCCTTCACGAACATCGGCACCTCGTACGCGACGCAGGGCGAGCCCCTCATCCCCGTGTACGTCTTCTACTCGATGTTCGGGTTCCAGCGCACCGGCGACGCCATCTGGGCCGCGGGCGACCAGATGGCACGTGGTTTCATGATCGGTGCGACGGCCGGTCGCACGACGCTCACCGGTGAGGGGCTCCAGCACGCCGACGGCCACTCGCTGGTGCTGAGCGCCACGAACCCGGCCGTCGTGGCGTACGACGCCGCGTACGGCTACGAGATCGGGCACATCGTGCGCTCCGGCCTCGAGCGCATGTACGGCGGAGAGCACTCCGACCCGAACGTCATGTACTACCTGACGGTCTACAACGAGCCGTACGTCCAGCCGGCAGAACCCGAGAACCTCGACGTCGAAGGCGTCGTGCGCGGCATCTACAAGCTGGCCGATGGAACCGTCGCCGGTCCGAAGACGCAGCTGCTCGCATCCGGTGTCTCCGTGCCCTGGGCACTCGAGGCGCAGAAGCTGCTCGCCGAGGACTGGGGCGTCTCCGCCGACGTCTGGAGCGTCACGAGCTGGTCGGAGCTGCGCCGTGACGGCCTCGCCGCCGAGTCGCACAACTTCCTGAACCCGGATGCCGCCCCGCAGTCGCCGTACGTCTGGCAGAAGCTGGCCGGAGCGCAGGGCCCGTTCGTCGCCGTGACGGACTTCTCGCACGCCGTTCCCGACCAGATCCGCCAGTTCGTGCCCGGGCAGTACGCCACTCTCGGCGCGGACGACTTCGGCTTCTCCGACACGCGCGCTGCTGCCAGGCGCTTCTTCAAGATCGACGGCCCGTCGGTCGTGGTGCGCGCCCTCGAGCTCCTCGCCTCGCGCGGTGAGGTCGACCGGAGCCTCCCGGCCCAGGCCATCGAGAAGTACAAGCTGCACGACGTGAACGCTGGAACCACCGGCAACGCCGGGGGCGAGAGCTAACCGTCCCAGTGCCCACGACGCCGCGCACCAAGAAGGAGACGCTCGCCTGGCTCCGCACGATCTCAGGCGAGCTCTCCACCGCGACCATCAAGCGCCTCGAGGACACGCTGCCCTGGTACGGCGACATGCCGCCCGGGCGGCGGTCCGCGGTGGGGCTGGTGGCACAGGCCGGCATCACGTCGTTCATCTCCTGGTACGACGACCCGAAGTCCATCCCGTGGATCGCGGCCGATGTGTTCGGGGCGGCTCCTCGTGAGCTGCTCCGCTCGGTGAGTCTGCAACAGACGCTGCAGCTGATCAGGGTGGTCGTCGAGGTCGTCGAACACCGGGTCAAGGACGGCGGCGTCGATCTCCGCGAGGCGATCCTGCTGTACTCGCGTGAGATCGCCTTCGCCGCTGCCGACGTCTACGCCCGTGCAGCCGAGGCGCGCGGCCTGTGGGACGCCAGGCTAGAGGCGCTCGTCGTCGACTCGATCCTCTCGGGCGAGTACGACGATGAACTGCCGAGCCGCATCGCCGCGCTCGGCTGGCACGGTCATGGTGCCGTCGCCGTGCTGGTCGGTACAACGCCCCGGATGCTCGACGTCGACGTGCTGCGCCGCGCAGCTCGTCACATGGCGGCCGACGTGCTCATCGGAGTGCAGGGTGGTCGCCTGGTCCTCGTCATCGGCCGGGCACGCCCCGAGTCCCGCGACGGGGAGGACGCGGAACCGGCGGCGTCACTCGGCTTCATGGACATCGCGAAGGCACTGGAACCGCACTTCGGCGACGGGCACCTGGTGCTCGGTCACGAGGTGCCGAACCTGGTCGACGCCTCCAAGAGCGCGAAGGCCGCTCTCGCAGGGTTCGCCGTCGCCCGGGCCTGGCGCAATGCCCCGCGTCCGGTCCAGGCCGACGACCTGCTTCCGGAGCGCGCGCTGGCCGGGGATCCCCTGGCGAGGGCCACGCTCATCCACCGCATCTACCGCCCGCTCAGCTCCCACTCGACAGAGCTGCTCAACACCCTATGGAGCTACCTCGACAACGGTCGATCGCTCGAGGCGACGGCGCGGGAGCTCTTCGTGCATCCCAACACCGTGCGGTACCGCCTGAAGCGTGTGTCCGAGGTCATCGGCTGGGACGCCACGGGCTCCCGGGAGGCGCTCATCCTGCAGGCAGCGCTCGTGCTCGGAGCCATCAGCGATCCCGATCGGCGCGGCTGATCCGGCGTTCGCCCTGTGCGCCACGAACAAACGATCGGCGGATTCCTTGGTGAAGCTCGACATCACACAACGCCCAGTGGTTGGCAGACTGGACAGGTGATCGTCGTCGTCTGCCCTGGACAGGGCTCGCAAACACCCGGTTTCCTCGCACCCTGGCTCGAGGTGCCCGAGAACGCCGCACTCATCGCGGAGTACTCCGAGGCCGCCGGGCTCGACCTGGCCGTTCACGGCACATCCTCGGACGCCGACACGATCCGTGACACCGCCGTCGCGCAGCCGCTCATCGTCGCGGCCGGTCTGGTCGCATTCAACTCGCTCGTCGCGACGGCCGGACGCGAGCGCATCGGTGGCATCGCCGGTCACTCGGTCGGCGAGATCACCGCCGCGGCCGCCGCCGGCATCCTGAGCACCGCGGACGCCATGCAGTTCGTGAGCGAGCGTGCCGTGGCGATGGCGCAGGCCGCCGCGGCGACGCCCACCTCGATGAGTGCCGTGCTGGGCGGGGACGCCACCGACGTGGTGTCGAAGGCCGAGTCGCTCGGACTCCAGGCCGCCAACTACAACGGCGGCGGCCAGATCGTCGTCGCCGGCGCCGCCGACGCTCTCGCCCGGCTGGCCGATGAGCCACCCGCCGGCGCGCGAGTGATCCCGCTGCAGGTCGCCGGAGCCTTCCACACCCGCTACATGGAGTCGGCTCGGACCTGGCTCGCCGGTGCCGTCGACGGCTATGCCACCTCCGACCCCACTCTTCCCATCTGGACGAACAACGACGGCTCACGGGTCGATTCGGGCGCCCGGTACCTCGACCTGCTCGTGACCCAGGTCGCCTCGCCCGTACGCTGGGACCTCACGATGCAGTCGCTCGCCGACGCCGGAGTGACCGGCATCATCGAGCTCGCGCCGGCCGGCGCCCTCATCGGCCTCGCCCGACGCGGATTGAAGGGCATCCCCAGCGTCGGCATCAAGACCCCAGACGACCTCGACGCCGCCGTCGCGCTCATCGAGCAGAACGCCTGACACGAGAGAGACCATGACAGTCCCCACCCTCACGCAGGCCACAGGCCCGGCTTTCACCCGCATCTACTCCGTCGGCGCCGCGCGCGGCGATCTCATCGTTCCGAACGACGACCTCGTGGGGCCGATCGACTCCTCCGACGAGTGGATCCAGCAGCGCACGGGCATCGTCACACGCACCCGCGCGTCGGCCGGAGTGTCCGCGACTGATCTCGCCACGACGGCGGCACGCGAGGCGATCGAGAAGTCGGGTGTCGAGGCGTCCAAGATCGACCTGGTGCTCATCGCCACGATCAGCAACGTGCAGCAGACGCCGTCCATGGCGGCAGTCGTCGCCGACAACGTCGGGGCCAATCCGGCCGCGGCCTACGACCTGAACGCCGCCTGCGCCGGCTACACGTACGCGATCGCGCAGGCCGACGCCCTCATCCGCGCAGGCGCCGGCCACTACGCACTCGTCATCGGCGCCGAGAAGCTCTCAGACGTCGTCGACCCCACCGACCGCTCGATCTCGTTCCTCCTGGGCGACGGCGCCGGCGCCGTGGTGATCGGCCCGAGCGATGCTCCCGGCATCTCTGCGACGGTCTGGGGATCCGACGGGTCGAAGGCGGATGCCGTCGGCATGAACGGAACCCTGACCGACTTCCGCGACGGCAAGGCCGAGTGGCCGACGCTCCGCCAGGAGGGCCAGACCGTGTTCCGCTGGGCCGTCTGGGAGATGGCCAAGGTCGCGAAGGAGGCCATCGATGCCGCCGGCATCACCGTGGACGACCTGTCGGCCTTCATCCCGCACCAGGCGAACATGCGCATCGTGAACGAGTTCGCGAAGCAACTGAAGCTGCCGGAATCCGTCGTCATCGCCCGCGACATCGAGTCGACCGGCAACACCTCCGCCGCCTCGATCCCGCTGGCCACGCACCGCCTGCTGCAGGGACACCCCGAACTGAGCGGCACTCTCGCCCTGCAGATCGGGTTCGGCGCCGGCCTCGTGTTCGGCGCCCAGGTCGTCGTCCTTCCCTGACCACATCCCCGTCACCCCTAAACTGAGTGACGGTCAAACGAAACCCCCCAAGGAGATAACAATGGCATTGTCCACCGAAGAAGTTCTCGCCGGCCTGGCCGAACTCATCAACGACGAGACCGGCATCGCAACCGACACGGTTGAGCTGGACAAGTCGTTCACCGACGACCTGGACATCGACTCCATCTCGATGATGACGATCGTCGTCAACGCTGAAGAGAAGTTCGACGTGAAGATCCCCGACGAAGAGGTCAAGAACCTCAAGACCGTCGGCGACGCCGTCTCCTTCATCGTGAAGGCCCAGGACTAGTCGCGTTCGTCGCGGACGGGTCGGACCACCTCTGGTGAGTCCGGCCCGCCACCCCGGCCCGCGTGCGCATTCCCGCGCCGCGAGCTGCTGAGAAGATCTCCCGGAGAGTTCAATCGTTATGACCAAGAAGATCGTCGTCACCGGTATCGGTGCAACGTCCCCCCTCGGCGGAAACGCGACCGACAGCTGGTCGAACCTGCTCGCCGGGATGTCCGGAGCCAGCGCGCTGCTGCAGCCGTGGGTCGAGGAGCTCGCGCTGCCCGTCACCTTCGCAGCCCAGGCCTCCGTCAAGACCGCAGACGTGCTCGAGCGACACGAGACCAAGCGTCTCGACCCGTCGAGCCAGTTCGCTCTCATCGCGGGACGCGAGGCGTGGGCCGACGCTGGCTCCCCCGAGGTCGAGCCCGAGCGTCTCATGGTCGACTGGTCGACGGGCATCGGCGGCGTCTGGACCCTCCTCGACGCGTGGGACACCCTGCGCGAGCGTGGTCCTCGTCGTGTGCTCCCGATGACGGTTCCCATGCTCATGCCGAACGGACCCGGAGCTGCCATCGGGATGGACCTGCACGCTCGTGCCGGCATCCACACCGTCGTCTCGGCCTGCGCCTCCAGCACCGAGGCCCTCGTCAACGCCTACAACCACCTGCAGGCCGGACTCGCCGACGTCGTCATCGCCGGCGGCTCCGAGGCAGCCATCCACCCGCTCCCCATCGCGGCCTTCGCCTCGATGCAGGCGCTCTCCAAGCGGAACGATGACCCATCGACCGCTTCGCGCCCCTACGACGTCACCCGTGACGGCTTCGTTCTCGGCGAAGGCGCGGCAGCCCTCGTCGTCGAGACCGAGGAGCACGCCAAGGCCCGCGGTGCTCGCATCTACGCCGAACTCGTCGGCGGATCCGTCACCAGCGACGCGTACCACATCACCGCACCCGACCCCGAGGGATCCGCAGCGGCCCGTGCCATGCTGTCATCGATCTCCGGAGCGGATGCCTCGATCGGCGACGTCTCGCACATCAACGCCCACGCCACCAGCACTCCCGTCGGTGACATCGCCGAGTACAACGCACTGCGTCGTGTCTTCGGTGACGCCCTCGACGGCATTCCGGTCTCGGCGACCAAGGCATCAACCGGACACCTTCTCGGTGGAGCGGGCGCCATCGAGGCCATCTTCACGGTGAAGGCGCTGGCCGAGCGTGTCGCCCCGCCGACCATCAACCTCACGGAGCAGGATCCCGAGATCCCGCTCGACGTCGTCACGGCGCCGCGCGACCTCGGAACCGGCGACCTGCTGGCGATCAGCAACTCCTTCGGCTTCGGCGGTCACAACGCCGTCGTCGCATTCCGCTCCGTCTAGCAGAGCGGCCGCCGTCGGTCGTGGAGCACCCTCCCGTTCTCCACGACCGTCGGTGGCGCGCCGCGACGGTGTGTGCACCGGCATGATCAGGTGACAAGCGCTGCCGTTCGGGTCTAGGTTCGAGAACGTCAACGACGTCGCTCGAGAGGAGCCGGCCGTGAGCGCTCCTGAGACCAGCGACAGCACGGCGACCTTCAACGGCCGACTGGCTCTCCTCCTGGCGATGGCGATGTTCGTCCTCGTCGTCGACACGTCGATCATGAACGTGTCGATCTCGGCCGTCGTGCGCGACATCGACACCACGGTCAGCGGGCTGCAGTCGGCCATCGCTCTCGAGGCTCTCGTGTCAGCCGCCTTCATCCTCATCGGCAGCAAGGTCGGCGATCTCATCGGTCGCAAGAAGGCCTACGTGATCGGCCTGCTCTGCTATGCGGCGGGAGCCGTGGCGATGGTGCTGGCCCAGTCGCTGCTGCCCATCATCATCTTCTGGGCCGTCATCGGAGGACTCGGCGCCTCACTGCTGCTCCCCTCGATGCAGTCCCTCATCCACGGCAACTTCGAGGGCGCCGCCCAGGCCCGCGTCTACGCTACGGTCGGCGCGTCTGCTGCCATCGCGGCGGCCGTGGGGCCGCTGATCGGCGGGTTCATCACGACGTTCCTGTCGTGGCGGGTCGCCTTCGCCCTCGAGGCTGTCGTCATCGTCGTCGTGCTCAGCGGGCTCAAGCTCGTGCGGGACGTGCCGTACACGGGGTCCAGGCAGGTCGACGCCCTCGGATCGCTGCTGTCGGTCGTGGGCATGGGAGGCATCGTCATCGGCATCCTGGTCTGGCAGGAGGGCGGAGAGGCAGTCGCCCTGCTCATCGCCGTCGGCGTGCTCGGCCTCGGCTCACTCGCCTACTGGCTCGTACGCCGCAAGCGTCGTGGCAAGCCGACCCTGATCGATCCCGACCTGTTCCGCTCAAAGCTCTTCAGGCTCGGCGTCAGCGGTCAGTTGATGCAGCAGATCGCGCTCGGCGGAACGATGATCGTGCTGCCGATCTACCTCCAGATGGTGCTCGGCTACAACGCGCTCCAGGCCGGTCTGTCGATCGCACCGCTGTCCCTGACCATGTTCGGCGTTGCGATGCTCGCGGGCAAGCGCGTCGGTCGGCGACGCCCGGCCACCCTGATCCTGTGGGGGTTCATCCTGCTGACGGCGGGCCTGCTGCTGCTCATCCCCGTCGTTCCCCGGGCCGATTCCGGATGGTGGCTGCTCGTCCCGTTGATCATCGCCGGATGCGGACTCGGGCTGCTCGTCTCCCAGCTGAACAACTACACCCTGTCGCCCATCTCCGACGAGCGCGTCAGCGAGGCTGCAGGGGTCAATTCCGCGGCCGGATCGTTCGGACTCTCCTTCGGCCTGGCGTTCGCCGGTGCGATCATGCTGGCGTCGCTCTCTCTCATCTTCACGTCCATGGCGATGGCGAGCGACGTGCTCCCCGCCGACGAGAAGCAACAGGTCTCCCAGGTCCTCGAGGACGACGCCGAGATCATGTCGAACACCGCCCTCGAGGAACTCCTCGTCGGACAGCCGGAGCCGATCCAGGACGAGATCATCCGGATCAACACCGACGCACGCCCGATCGCGCTCCAGATCGCACTGCTGATCCCGATCCTCGCTGGATGCATCGGCCTGGTCAACGGATTCCGGATGCGGCGACTGCCCGACCCGAAGGCCAGCGGCGCAGGCGAAGGCGTGCTCCTCGGCTGAAGCCGCCGATGCCTCGGTCGCGCTCGAACGGGGTGTCGTCGAACTCTGATGACAGAACCGACGGAAGCGGGCCTCAGACGTACAGAAGCCCCGCGCTGTATTCAGCGCGGGGCTTCTGAGTCCGTGGAGCGTCGAGCGCTCAGCCCACCTTGTGCAGCCAGATGACGGCCGCGTCGTCCGACGCGTGCCTGAACACGTCGAGCTCGTCATCCCAAGCCTGCCCGAGCACCACGCGCAGTTCGTTGTGGAGATCGATCGCGTTCAGTCCCGCGTTCTCCATCGCTGCCCGGATGCGATCCTCGGAGATCACCATGTTCCCCGCACTGTCCGTCTGTGCGAAGAACACGCCGAGGTCTGGGGTGTGCATCCATCGACCACCGTCGGTGCCGGGGCCGGGGTCCTCGGTCACCTCGTAGCGCAGGTGCTCCCAGCCGTGCAGGGCCGAGGCGATGGAGGCGCCGGTTCCGGCGTCGCCCTCCCAGTAGAACTCGGCACGCTGCGCGCCCTTGAGCACGGGCTGATCGACCCAGGAGAAGTTGACCGCGCGCCCCAAGGCACGACCAGTCGCCCATTCGACGTGCGGGCACAAAGCTCGCGGCGACGAGTGGACATAGACAACGCCCCGCGCAGTCGGTGCCTGCCGGGCAGCTGGTGACGCCATGGTGCTCTCCATTCGTGTGAGGTACGTCTTCCCCAACGACCTCGAACGTGCGAATACCACGGCGACTGTGTGAACTTGTGCGGCCAGAGGCCGATACAGCAGATTATGCCTCACTTTCCCGACGGATCACAACAGTGTCATTCGGCCAGTCGGATGCCGGTCGTCATTGCCCGCCGAAGGTATGCTCGGTATGGATTTATCAGAGGCGTGGAGGTGCCGGTGTCGGTCAGGAACGGACTGCTTGCGGTGCTCTCCCTGGGCCCGGCCTATGGCGCCCAGCTGCACGCCGAACTCGGCGACAGGCTCGGTCATCGCCGCACCGTGAACATCGGCCAGGTGTACGCCACCCTCGACCGCCTCGGAGTGCAGGGCCTGGTGCGCGCCGCCGGCGTGACGGATGACGGCCTGCCGCTGTACCGCATCACCGACGACGGCCTGCGTCAGGTCGAGTCCGACCTTTCCACGGCTCCCGAGGGATCTCCGGACTGGAGCGAGATGCTCGATTCCGTGCTCATGGCCACGTCGCTGCCCGGCTCTGACCCGCGTCGGCTGGTGGCTTCCTACCGAGAGCGATGGCACGCGGCATCCGCACCGTCCTCGACAGCGCCGACGGCTCAGAGCGCACTCTCGAGCCGCGCTGAAGCGGCGCTGTCGGCAGCGGCCATCGACTGGCTCGATGGTGTTGAGGCGGAGCTGGACGGTCGGGGCGGTCTCGATGGCGAACTCACGCGGGGCTACAGCACCACCCGTCCACGGCGCGGACGGCCGAGCGCCTGAGCACGGCCGGAACCGGCTGAGCGGAACGACGACGTCACTTCGCCTCGGCGTAGTCGTCGACGATGGCTGCGCCCAGCGGGAAGTCGACGGGGAACGTTCCGAAGAGCAGTCGACCGGCCGCCTCGGCGGCGAGGAGCACCTGCTCCGCGACGGCATCGGCCAGGCTCGCCGGGGTGTGCACCACGATCTCGTCGTGCAGGAAGAAGACCTGGTGGGGTCTTCCCGCGAAGACGGTGCCCGAGAGCGGTCCGGAGGCACCGGCCGCCGCCGAGACCGGATCGGCCTCGGCGGACAGCTCGAGCAGGGTGGTGCGCAACTCGGCCATCCAGCACAGGGCCCACTCGGCGGCCGTCGACTGCACCACGAAGTTGCGGGTGAACCGCCCCCACTCGCGTGCGCTGCTGCGCGCCCGCTTCTCATCGGCTTCCGAAGCATCGGGCGCACTCGCCCGCGACTGCACGTCGAACCAGGCTGCAGGGGGCAGGGGTGAGGACCGTCCGAGCCACGAGGTCACGCTCTCCCCGCGTTCACCCGCGCGGGCGGCCTCCTCCACCAGCGCGATCGCCCGCGGGTAGGCGCGTGCCAGCCGGGGCAGCAGCCTGCCGCTCTCCCCCGTCGTCGCTCCGTACATGGCGCCGAGCATGGCCACCTTGGCGTGCGCCCTGGTGTCGACGACACCTGTCGCCTGGATGCCCGCGTAGAGGTCGACCCCACGTCCGGCTGCGGCCATGGCCGTGTCGGCCGACAGGGCTGCGAGGATGCGCGGCTCCAGCTGCGCGGCATCCGCGACCACGAGCTTCCACCCGGGATCTGCCCGCACTGCCGAGCGCACCTGCTTGGGAAGTTGCAGCGCTCCGCCGCCGTTCGTCGCCCAGCGGCCGGTGGCGGCCCCTCCTGGCACGTAGTCGGGACGGAATCGGCCGTCGACGATCCAGGCCTCCATCCAGGTCCAGCCGTTCGCTGAGAGGAGCCTCGCCAGCTTCTTGTACTCGAGCAGGGGCTCGATCACCGGATGCTTGATCTCGCGCAGTTCCCACTGGCTCGTCGACGCGGCGTTGATGCCGCTGCGACGGAGGGCCCGCAGGAGCTCCTGCGGCGAATCCGGATTGAGCTGATCGTCATCGACGGCCGCCCGGATGGCGAGCACGAGTTCGTGCATGCGTGCCGGTCGTGCTCCAGCCGGCGGCCGAGGTCCGAGCGCTTCGGTGAGCACCTCGTCGTGCCGCTCGATGCTCCACGGGAGGCCCGCCTCGCGCATCTCGGCGGCGATCAGTGCGCCGGCCGACTCGGCGGCCAGCAGCAGACGCAGCCGTCCTGGTGCCGCGGAGCCCGCCACTGCCACGAGCTGACGTCGCCACTCGGCCACGGACTCGTCTGCACCCTCCGTCGGAGTGTCGGCGTCGGTCTGGGGTGCGTCGAGCTCAACGTCGAACAGCGCCGTGTGCGTGGCTGCCGGGCGTTCGAGGGCGGGAGCCGCGTCCCAGGCACTCCGTGGCGCGTTCGCGAGAGCGCTGCCTCTCGTGAGGGTCGAGAGGCGGAGGATGGCGTGGGCGAGCCTCAGGTCGTGGCACCGGGCCACGCGCACGCCGTGCCTCAGGAGCCGCGGGTACCAGCGCGCGGTGTCGTCCCAGACCCAGCGCACGGCAGGGGCGGCCGCCGATTCCCCCTGGACGAATCGGGCGAGGCTCGCGTCGTCGGCGTGCTGCATCCGATCACCCACGGCGGTTCCCTCGACGTCGAAGGCCTGCGTCGATGAAGCACCCGAGGGGAGGCGGCCGACGACGAAGTGCACTCTCCCATTCTCGCGGCTGCCGCAGACATCGACGACCGCGCCGGACCCGAGCTCAGGAGGCCGGAACCGCCGCCTGCACCGCCCCGCGCCAGATCGAGTGGCTCTCGTCGGTCGGGGTCAGCTCCCCCACGTCGAGCATGCGCCCGCGGAGCTTGGTGCGCACGTGCCGGATCGCCGCGCGCACGCCGTCGGTCTCGGGCGGGAGCACGATCGTCTCGATGTCGTCCGAATCGGCATCCTGCAGCACTGCGCGCCAGCGCTGGTCGAAATCGTGGAACAGCTCGATCGTCACCGGCTGTCTGGCCTCATCGCTCATTCCGCGATCCTGTCACGAAGACGCCCACCGGCGCGAGGGGCTGTTTCCCCCTCTGGAGACCGGCTGAGCGCGGCCGGGGGCGCGGATCGGTCGAGCGTCGCAGGGTTCATTCAGAGTTGCAGGATGCAGACTGGAGGAATGGCTCCCGACGCGACACTCACGTGGAGCCCTCGGCACCCCACGGACGTGCGTCTCACCGTGGCTCGGCTGGGCCGTGGGGCTTCGGATCCCACGCACGGGTTCGCTCCGGACGGCGCCCTGTGGCGTACGACGTTGACCGAGGACGGACCGGCGAGCATGCGCATCAGTCGCGACGGCGACGGCGCCCTGACCTGTCAAGCCTGGGGTCAGGGGGCGGATGCCGCAGTGGCCGGAGCTCCGGCCCTGCTCGGCGCCGACGACGATCCGAGCGACTTCCAGCCGGGTCATCCCGTACTCGCCGACGCGCACCGACGCCACGCTGGGCTGCGCATCCCGAAGACGGGGCGCGTCTTCGAGGCCGTCGTACCCGCGATCCTGGAGCAGAAGGTGCTCACCCTGCAGGCGACGGCCTCGTGGCGGCATCTGGTCCGCCGCTACGGCAGCATCGCTCCAGGACCCACTCCGCGTCCCATGCTGGTGGTGCCGTCGGCGAGGACGTGGGCGCTGATCCCGTCGTGGGACTGGCACAAGGCCGGCGTCGACCCGCAACGCTCGCGCACCGTCGCGACCGCGGCGCGAGTCGCAGATCGACTCGAGGAGTGCTCGCAGCTCACCCCTGCCGCCGCTGAGGCCCGCTTGCGCGCCGTGCCCGGCGTCGGTGTCTGGACTGCCGCCGAGGTCGCCCAGCGGGCCCTCGGCGACGCCGATGCCCTCTCCGTCGGCGACTATCACCTCTCGAACTACGTCGGGCATGCCCTGTACGGGCGGGACAGATTCAGCGACGATGAGATGGTGGCCGCTCTCGAGGGGTGGCGGCCGCATCGCTACAGGCTCGTGCGACTGCTGCAGGCGCACGGCGTGCCAGGACCCGTGCGTCGCGGTCCCCGCATGGAGTTCGTCGATCACCGTTCACGCTGAGGAGGCATCCGATGGCCCGTTTGATCTGGTCGGGCATCCAATCGCTCGACGGCTACATCGCCGATTCCTCGGGCGGCTTCGACTGGGCCGCCCCTGACGACGAGGTGCACTCCTTCGTCAACGACCGGGAGCGCGGCATCGGCACCTACCTCTACGGTCGGCGCCTCTACGAGGTGATGAAGGTCTGGCAGGACATCGATGAGGCCTTTCCCGATGTCTCCCCGTCGATGCTCGAGTACGCCCGACTCTGGCGAGAGGCCGACAAGGTCGTCTACTCGACCACCCTGGCGAGTACGGCGTCGCCGAGGACGCGGCTCGAGGGACGGTTCGATCCCGACGACGTGCGACGTCTGCTCGCAGAGGCAGATGCCGACGTGAGTATCGGCGGCGCTGAGCTGGCGAGTCAGGCCGTGCGCGCAGGGCTCGTCGACGTGTACCAGCTGTACGTGAACCCTGTCATCGTCGGAGGCGGCACGAGCTATCTTCCACCCGAGACGCGCATCGACCTCGACCTCACGGACGAGCACCGCTTCTCGAACGGCGTCGTCTTCCTCGAATACCGCCCTCGCCGGTAGCGATGGACGGGGCACGCCCCAGCTCCCGCCCACAGCGCGCATCGCACGCCGTCAGCGAATCGGCGGGGTCAGCGCCTCTTCTTCGGGAGCGGCTCGATGGCGCCGGTGATCTGCACCCGGTCGCCCACAGGAGGAGCGACATCCGTCGCCGCGGCCCCCAGAGCCTTGTAGCCCTCGTCGTGAGACCAACGCGCGCCGTCCCACCACCAGATCGCAGTGTCGACTTCGTACCAGCCGGCGGCAATAGGAGGCATCCCCCGAGACTATGAGGACGGCCGGAATGCGGGAAGTCCGCGTCCGGGTGGCACTGGTTCGGGGAGCGGCTCTGGCGGGGTCGGGTCCCCTCGTGACAGGATTCGACAGGACGACGAGGAGCAGTACATGGACGCATACGCCGGCATCGACCCCTCAGTGCCGCCGGGCTCGAACGGCTGCGAGGCGTGCGAAGCCGACGGCGGTTGGTGGCTGCACCTGCGACGGTGCACGACGTGCGGCACGATCGGATGCTGCGACAGCTCGCCAGCGCAGCATGCCACGGCGCACTTCCGAGAGACCGGGCATCCGATCGTTCGCAGCTTCGAGCCCGGCGAGACCTGGTTCTGGAACTACGAGAGCGACGAGTACACGGATGGGCCCGAGCTGGTCGCGCCGGAGGCACGCCCGACCGGACAGGGCTCACCTGCGCCGAGGGATCGCGTGCCGGCGGACTGGCGCGACCTTCTCCACTAGCCGAGAAGGCCCGCAGCCGGGCTGCGGAGTAGGGCGGACGGGACTTGAACCCGTGACCGAACGATTATGAGTCGCTTGCTCTAACCAGCTGAGCTACCGCCCCGCGCGACTACTCGGAGGTGGTCGCGTTGGTGATGTCGGTCACGGGGTCCGTGACCGGCTCACCACGATACAGGCTCTCGAAAGTGGAGAGAGTGCGCTGGATGTCGTGCGGCACGATGAGCTGCAGCGACTCCTTCTTCATGGCCTGATAGACCTCTGGGGATACCGTCAGAACCTCGGTGAGCTTCGCCGCGAGGTCGTCGGGGTTGCTGGGCTCGAAGAGGTGCCCGTTCACGCCATCGTGCACGAGATGGGGAAGTGCCATGGCGTTGGCGGCGACGACAGGCAGTGCGGATGCCATGGCCTCCATGGTGGCGATGCTCTGCAGCTCGGCGATCGACGGCATGGCGAAGACCGACGCCCGCGAATACGCGTCCCGCAGCTGCTCGTCGTTGACGTAGCCGCGGAAGGTCACGCGGTCGGCGATGCCCAGCTCACGTGAGAGATGCTGCAGAGCCTTGAACTGGTCGCCGCCTCCGACGATCTCCAGCTTGGCGTCGAGCTCGGCCGGCAGCAGGGTCATGGCCTTCAGCAGTACGTCGATCTGCTTCTCGCCAGTGACACGGCCCACGAACAGGATGCGGTTCTCGGTGCGGGGCTCCCACGACGGCGAGTAGCGGTCGGCGTCGATCCCGCAGGAGATCGCGTGAACGCCCCGGAGACCGGTCGAGCGCTCGAGGAACTCCGCAGCACGCTTGGTCGGCGTCGTCACGGCCTCTGCGCGGCCGAAAGACCGACGAGCGGCCTTCCACGCGAGACCGATCGCCCACTCCTGCCATGCCTTCGGGATCAGCGTGAACTCGAGCATGTTCTCGGGCATGAAGTGGTTCGTACCGATGATGCGGATGCCCCGCTTCTCGGCCTGGATCGACATCCCCCGACCGACGATGATGTGCGACTGGAAGTGCACGACGTCCGGCTTGATCTCATCGATGATGCGGGCGCTGTTCTGGTTGATGCGCCACGGCATCACGAATCGCAGCCAATCGTGCGGATACCAGCGCAGGCTGAAGAGTCGATGGGCGGTGATCTTCTGCCCCTCGTACTCCTCGGTCCAGGTGCCGTGCTTGCTGCTCGCCGCCGGCGCCATGACGTGCACGTCGTGGCCTCGGGCAGCGAGGCCGGAGGCGAGGCGTTCGGCGAACTTGGCAGCACCGTTCACATCGGGAGAGAAGGTGTCGGCTCCGATGAGGACGGTGAGGGGTTTCCTGGCGCTCTCAGCGCTGTCCGCGTGCGCGGAAGCAGTCGAACCGGGCGTGTCAGTCAAGTGGGATGTCCCTACGTATCTCGGCCGAGGTGGTGGATCGGCGGGATGTGGACGCCGGGCGCTGTGGCGCCGCCGGCGTGATGCTGCCTATTCTAAGCGGTTCCATCGGATGGCGCCGCTGGAGTCGGTGCCTCGTCGAGGGGCAGGTTGGTCTGTGGATGATGCTTCGACAGCAGGAACACGCCCCAGATCGCGATGGCCCCGACGAGAGCGAAGGCCCACAGCGCCCACGCCGGTGCCTGCGATGCCTCGTCGAGAACGACGATGCCGATGGTGACGGCGACGAGGGGGTCGATGACGGTGAGACCGGCGATCACGAGGTCGGGTGGGCCCGACGCGTAGGCGTTCTGCACGAAGTAGGCGCCGAGTGCTGCTGCGCCGATGAGGCCGAGGAGGCACAGCACGGTCAGCCAGGTGAAGTTCTCGGCCTGCAGTCGGCTGATGACCACCTTGGCGAGGGTGGCGACGAAACCGTAGAGGACACCGGCGCCGATGATGTAGAACAGCGCCTTGAAGCGCTTGCGCAGGAAGGCGAACGTCACGGCGAACAGCGCCAGCACCACGGCGAGGATCGTGAGGATGGTGATGAGATCGGCATCCGAGACCGGCTTGTCGACGGCGGTGAAGGCGGCGATCGTGACGAACAGTCCCACGCCGGCCACGCAGAGGCAGATGGCGAAGATGGACAGCCTGTTGAGGCGCACGTGGGAGACGCGCGCATTGACGATCGCCGTGATCACGAGGGCGACGGCACCGAGCGGCTGCACCACGATGAGGGGCGCCAGGGAGAGGCTGAACAACTGGAGCACGATCGCCGCCCCCAGCATGCTCGTCCCGAGCACCCATGACGGACGACCGAGGAGGGCCAGCAGCTGACGCATGCTGAGGCCGCCGCCCGCGTCGCCGAGGGTCTGCTCGACCTTGCCGACCCCGCGATACTGCAGCTGCGCACCGATGGACAGGAAGACTGCACCGATCAGAGCGAGCACGATTCCGAACACCTGGGCCGGGTTCTGCGTGAACACCTCGGTCACGTCTTCAAATCCTCCGCCGTTCAACACGTGTCGACCCTAACCCGAGCACCGCCGATATCCTCGGAGAATGGCCGTACACCCCATCAGGATCACCGGAGACGACGCTCTCCACTCCCCCGCAGCCCCGGTCACGGAGTTCGACGACGAGCTGCGCGGGCTCGTCGCGGACATGTTCGAGACGATGGACGCGGCTCCCGGCGTCGGCCTCGCCGCACCTCAGATCGGCGTGCCGCTGCGCATCTTCACCTACACGTGGGTGGAGGACTCGGGAGAGCAGGTCCGCGGTGTCGCGATCAACCCGACCCTGTGGATCACCCCGGTGCCGGCCGGAATCGCCGATGAGGAGACCGAGTCGGAAGGCTGCCTCTCGTTCCCGGGCGAGCGATTCGGACTGCGCCGCGCCGATCGC
Organism: Leifsonia sp. Root1293; assembly: GCF_001425325.1. Lineage (NCBI taxonomy): Bacteria > Bacillati > Actinomycetota > Actinomycetes > Micrococcales > Microbacteriaceae > Leifsonia > Leifsonia sp. Root1293. Next base: position 966,181 of record NZ_LMEH01000001.1, read on the forward strand.
GCGATCCTGCAGGCCGTCGACGTCGATGGGGAACCGTACGAGATCCGCGCCGAAGGTTGGCTCGCCCGCATCTTCCAGCACGAGTTCGATCATCTCGAAGGTGTGCTCTACACCGATCGCCTGGACTGGCACGATCAGAAGATCGTCGCCAAACTCACCCGCAAGCGAGGCTGGGGCGTTCCGGGCAATGCCTGGATGCCCGGGGTCGACAACCTCGACGCCTAGGCCGTCCCTGTGACGGCGCGGATGCCTGCGGCGACGAGTGCCGCGACGACCACCACGATGATGAACGGCACCCTGAGCGCGTAGAGGGCCGCCGCGACGATGACGGCCGGGACCCGGGCATCGATCACGATCTCCTGTCCGTCGGCGAAGGTCTGCACGGCGATCAGGGCGGCCAGCAGGGCGACCGTGAGGAGGTCGGCGATGCGCGACGGCGTCGGCGCCTCGAGCAGACGCTGAGGGATCAGGTAGCCCGCGAACTTGAACGCGAGAGTGGCGATCGAGGCCAGGATGACGACCTGCCAGAGAGTCATGATCGCGCCTCCCGGCCGAACCAGTTGAAGGCGCCGACGACGACGGCGACGGATGCAGCGACGAGGACGGGCAGCCCCGGCATGAGCACCGGCGTCAGCACCGTGGCCACGACGGCGGCACCGACGGCCACCGCGGCGGCCTGCACCCGCTTCAGACGCGGCCACAGGAGGCCGAGGAAGGCCGCTGCTGCCGCGGCATCCAGTCCCCACCCGCGCGGATCGCCCAGCGCATCGCCGATGAGGGCGCCGGCCAAGGTGGTGAGGTTCCATCCCACGAAGACCACGAGCGCCGTCACCCAGAAGCCGACACGGCGGAGGTGCCCCGTCGGCTGCGCGAGCGATACGGCGGTGGATTCGTCGATGGTGCCCCAGGCGGCGGCGAGACGCTGCCACCACGGGCCGATGCCGACGATGGGCGCCATCCGCATGCCGTAGATCGCATTGCGGGAGCCGAGCAGGCCGGCCGTCGCGATGGCGCTCGGCCCGGCGGCCGTCCCGGCGCTGGCGATGATGCCGACCAGCGCGTACTGCGATCCACCCGTGAACATCACGAGGCTGAGGAAGCAGGTCTGCCAGATCGAGAGGCCCGCGGCGACCGAGAGGGCGCCGAAGGATACTCCGTACGCGGCGGTGGCGAGTCCGACGAAGAGCCCGGACCTGATGGCGAGACGCTCGGCGGGTGAGCGCCGGCCGTCGCCCGCCGTGACGTCGTCTGCGGGTTCGCGACCGGTGCTCTCGTCACCGCCGGGCTCGTCAGCTGCCGCCCGGGAGCCCTCATCGGTCATCGCGCGAGTTCGACCCCGTGAACGCCGTTGTGGAAGCGGAGGGCGGGGAAGACCGCTGAGACGCTGAAGCCGACTCCAGGGACGGAATTGGCGCTGAACACGCCGCCGAACAACTCGGCACGCTGGCGCATCTGCGAGATCCCGGCACCCGAGATGGTCTCGGTCAGGGCACGCAGGTCATCGTCGATCGAGGTGGTGTCCGTCCTGGCCTCGTCGCCCTCTCGGCGGAGGGCGGCACGGATGCCGTCGTCGTCGATGGTGACCTGGAGGCCTTCCTCGGTCCAGACGAAGGACACGCGCGCCTCTGTGCCGACACCGCCGTGCTTGAGCGAGTTGGCCAGGGCTGCATGCAGGATGCGGTAGACCGCGAGTTCGGCGCCTGGCTTGAGCTCGTAGCGCTCACCGGACTCCTCGAAGCTGATCACGAGTCCGGCATCGCGCATGACGCGGAACAGGTTCTGCGCGGACTGGAGCCCCGGCTGAGGCGAGCTCAGCGACTCGCCCTCGCGGGCCACCGTCAGCACGCGGCGCATGTCGCCCAACGCCGTGCGACCGGCGTCGACGACGCCGGTCACTGCGCGAACGGCCGACGACGGGTCGCTCTCGGCGGTGTACTTGGCCCCTTCCGCCTGGGAGACGAGACGGCCGACGGCGTGCACGGCGACATCCTGCAGGTCGCGCACGATGCCGAGCCGACCGGTCTGCTCGGCGAGGGAGAGTTCGAGGCCGATCCTGGTGCGCTCGGCACTCGTCCAGTCGCGGTCGACGCGGCGCAGACGGGCACGTGCGCTCAGCCAGAGCACGAGCAGCACCACCGCCAGCACCGCCAGCACGGCACATACGACCATGAGTGCACTGGTGGCTGCGGGGCTGTTCAGCCAGTCCATCGTTCTCCTCTCCCGCCGGGTGCGGGTCGAAGAGACTCTACCGGAGAGGGCGAGCGGCGACTCCTCGGCCTGTGAGGCGGACTGTCGCCCGCCGAGGCCCGAGCGGGACCGAAGCGCCCGACTGTGGCGCGCTCGGTGTGCACGGGCCCCGACGCTCGGGTTCAGCCGGTGGTGCGTGATGCGCGCAGCACCTCGAGGCGAGCGCGGTACTCGACCTCGTCGATGTCGCCTCTGGCGAAACGGTCGGCGAGCGTCTGCTCGGCGGCGACGGCGTTCCACGCACCGGCTCCCGGTCCGTTGGCGTAGCCGGGGCCGTAGCCGTAGCGCGCCCACCGCCGACGACCGAGAGTCACGAACAGGGCGATGATGCTGATCCAGAACAGCGGGACGAACAGGAACAGCCAGCCCCACCCGCCGGCCCAGGGGCCGACATGGGCTGAGACGGAGGCGAGGGCGATGGACGAGGACACCATGATGATTCCGATCGGTCACGGGCATCGGACGATGCCACTCCTCGAGACTCCCAAGCCGACTGCCATGAGGAATCCGCTCAGGGGCGTCACTTCCCGTACTCCCCCGGGATGCAGCATCCGTCGCCGTCCGACAACGGGAGTCGCGCGGGCCAGCCTGCTAGGACCACCCCGGTCGCACGAGGCCGGACTCGTAGGCGCTCACCACGAGCTGCACGCGATCGCGCGCGCCGAGCTTCGTCATGATGCGCGAGACGTGGGTCTTGGCCGTCAGCGGGCTGAGGAACAGCCTGCCGGCGATCTCATCGTTGCTGAGGCCGTGCGCGACGAGTTCGAGCACCTCGAGTTCGCGAGCGGTGAGTGCATCGAAGATCCCGGTGACCGGAGCGTCTTTCAGTCCAGACGCCATGCGGGCGAGCAGCCGTCTCGTGACCCCAGGCGAGAGCAGAGCGTCGCCCTCCGCGACGACATGCACGGCACGGATGAGCTCCGCGGGCTCCGTGTCCTTCACGAGGAAGCCGCTGGCGCCGGCCCGGATCGCCTCGGCGACGTACTCGTCGAGCTCGAAGGTCGTCACGATGACGATGTGGGTGGCATCCAGACCGGGATGAGCCGTGATCTCGCGCGTCGCCTGCAGCCCATCCCCCTCCGGCATCCGGATGTCCATGAGCACGACGTCGGGACGGGATGCGATGATTCCGGCGACGGCCGCAGAGCCCGTCGCGGCCTCGCCGACGACCTCGATGTCGGGCTCGGCCTCGAGCAGAGCCCTGAAGCCCGCCCGCACCAGGTGCTGGTCGTCGGCGATGAAGACCGTGATCACGGCTGCGCCTCCTCGTGCCTCGGGATGCGCACCTCGACGCGGAGCCCGCCGCCATCGATCCAGCCGACGTCCAGGCTGCCGCCGACGAGAGCCGCACGCTCGCGCATCCCGAGGAAGCCGCGCCCCTCCTGCACCGGCTCCGTTCCGTGGGCGCGCCCCGAGTCGGTGATGGTCACGATGTCGACGTCATCGACTGTGGCGAGCCGGACCACGGCGGTGTCGGCCTCCGAGTGACGGGTGACGTTCGTGAGAGCCTCCTGCACGATGCGGTAGATCGTGCGGTCGGTGGCGGGCGGCGGGTCCCCTGCGAGCTCGCCCTGCAGCGTCACCGTGACGCCGAGCACCGCCAGTGACGAGGCGAGCGCCGGCAGCCGCGCAAGCCCGGGTTCCGGCACCAGGGGCGCGCTGTCGTCGCCCGACCTCAGGAAGCCGAGCACTCCCCGCACCTCGTCGAGGGCCGTACGACTGGTCTCCTTGATGTTCGCGAGGGCCTCGGCCGCCCGTTCTGGTCGGCTCTCCATGAGGTGCAGGCCCATGCCGGCCTGCACGTTGATGGAGGACAGCGAGTGCGCCAGCACGTCATGGAGTTCTCGCGCTATCCGCAGCCGTTCGAGTTCGGCCTCGCTCTGCCTGGCGCGCAGCTGCTGCTCGCGGTAGTCGCGGAAGCGCTCGATCCGACTGCGAGCGGCCTCCCCCGCACCGACGAGGATGCTGAGCACCAACAGCACGATCAATGAGCGCACGAGGGCCGGCCACTCGCCGGAGACCGTGCCGTACCCGAGAGCCACGATGGCGCCAACGCCGATGGTCCCCCAGACCCACGCGCGAGCACCACGGGCCGTGGCCTGCACGACGGCGAAGGCGACGGGAACCGCCGCGAACGGCGGACCGAACGGAACGAGCACCAGAGCCGGAGCTATCGCCGCCGCGACGAGGACGACCGTCGGGCCGGGGTATCGGGGCACGAGGAGGAGCAGGTAGGAGGCAGCGAAGGCGACGACGGATGCGGCGATCCGCGCACTCCCGGCGTCGGAGGCGATCAGCCAGATGAGCAGTGGCAGCTGGACGAGCTGCGAGGAGACGACGGCGAACCACCGCACTCGGCGGAGCGGTCGCGGATCGTCATCCATCCACCGACCCCAGGGGCCTCTCGGCTCGCCTGCCCGAACTGCACCGGGAGCGCCGGGATGAGTCCAGCGCTCGGAGGTCGGCATGCATCGATCGTAGCGACGGTGCCGACGGCTGGCGTCCCTCCTCGGGAGTCGAGCGCACTGCTCTCCCGGGAGTAGGCGGGTGCTCCTGCGCGCACGGGCCATCCGACCGGATCCGGAGCGCCCCGGTCGTTAAACGAAAAAGGACCGGAGGGGTGGAGCCCTTCCGGTCCTTCGCTCCCCGACTTGGACTCGAACCAAGAACCTACCGGTTAACAGCCGATTGCTCTGCCAATTGAGCTATCGAGGATCAGCACTTTCGCGCCTCATCTACTTTAGCAAAAGTTCGCCCACAACAAAATCGAGGACAGCTCCTGCGAAGCCGCCGCGCGACAGCGTGGGTGCCTCACGTCGATCAGTAGCCGGCGCTCGGATCGACGACTCCGACGAACTCTCCCCCGCCGAGCAGCGCCTCGACATTGCGTCGGATCCGCTCGGCCAGAAGCGGCGCCGTCATCTCGGGAGTATCGGCCATGTGCGGGGTGATGATCACGTTCTGAGCGCTCCAGAGCTCATGCCCGTCCGGCAACGGCTCAGGGTCGGTGACGTCGACGGCAGCACCGGCGATGGTGCCCTGGTTCAGCGCCGTGACCAGCGCATCGGTGTCGACGAGGCCGCCGCGGGCGATGTTGACGAGATACGCCGAGTCCTTCATGAGCGCGAACTCGGGCGCGCCGAACAGGTGGCGGGTTCCGCCGGTGAGGGCGGCGGCGACGACGACCAGGTCGGCGCGCGGCAGCACCCGGTGGAGGTCGTCGGCTCCCACGGTCTCGGCTGCCCCGGGAACGGCATCCGCTCGCCGCCTGACGATGGTGATGCGGGGCGCGAACGGCTCGAGCAGTCGGATCAGTTCGATGGCGATGCCGCCGGCGCCGACGATGACGACCTCGCGGCCGTAGAGGGAGACGCCACGGGGCACCGAATCCCACGATGTGGCCCGGATGCGGCGCGGAAGGAAGCGCATGAGGGCCAGCGAGAGTGCCAGGGCGTGCTCGGCGACAGGCTGCGCGTATGCTCCCTTCGCGCTCGTCCAGAGGAGGTTCTGCCGGGAGTGCTCCCTGATGCTGTCGGAGAACGCGTCAACGCCCGCGAACGGCAACTGCACCCACTCGACCTGCGGATTCGCGTCGAGCACATCGCCGAGCTCCGCGGCCCTGGCGTAGGACAACCAGACGATGCCGCGGGTCTCGGGGCCGAGCGGAGCGATCGTGCCGCCGGCATCCGTCACAGCAGCCTCGAACACGGCACTGCTGCGCGGGAGGAGCGCGATGCTCCCGGGGCTGGGGCGATGCCGGCGGATGCCGTCGTCGGCGTCGGGTGCGAGCACCGCGCGGTGCATCGGTGGGTTCGTCGTCATGCCATCAGTCCTGTTCGCCGGCGTGGGAAGGCCCGACCAGTTCGGAGGCCAGTCGTTCGACATAGGGATGGAGCGGATTGGCGAGCACGTCGTCGATCGGGCCGTAGCCCACCAGGACGCCGTTCTTGAGCACGGCGATGCGGTCGGCGATGCGCCGGAGCACGGCGAGGTCGTGGCTGATGACGAGCGCGGAGAAGGCGCTGTGCACCTGCAGCTCGCGGATCAGGTCGATGATCGAGTGCCGCACGAGGGCGTCGATGGCCGCGGTCGGTTCATCGGCGATGAGCAGTGCCGGGTCGAGCACGAGGGCGCGGGCGATGGCGAGCCGCTGCCGCTGGCCGGCGCTCAGTTCGTACGGGTAGCGCGGGATGACGCTGAGTGGAAGCCGAACGGCGTCGACCATCGTGACGACGCGTGCCTCGAGGGCCTTGCGGTTGTAGTGCTTGTCGCGCAGCAGGATCGGCTCCGCGACGATCTCGGCGACGGTGAAGTCGGGCGGCAGGTTCTCCGATGCATCCTGAGCCAGGTAGCCGACCTCGAACATCAGTCGATCGGCGTCGCGGCGCCGGAGCTTGCGCAGCGATTCACCGAAGACCTCGGCGTCTCCCCCGGTGATCACCGGGTGCACGTCACCGCGCGGGGCCTCCAGGAACTGCCCGGCCAGCACCCTGGCGATCGTGCTCTTCCCGGAACCGCTCTCTCCGAGCAGGCCGAGCACCTCACCGGGCAGCACGCGCAGGTCAAGCCCTCGCACCGCCACGAAGGCGGGCGAGGGCCCGTGCGCCGGATATTCGATCGTCAGATCACTCGTGATGATCGGATAGCCGTGCTGTGCGTTGCCCACCATGCTTCTACTCTGCCTCCCGCAGGGCGTGCAGCGCATCCCTTCGGAGAGCTTGCTCAGCGGGGTCGGGCACGGGGAGGGAGGCGAGGAGACGCTGGGTGTACGGATGCTGAGGCGCACCGAGCACCTCGGCGCCGGTGCCCTCCTCCACGAGCTTGCCCTTGTACAGCACCGCGATGCGGTCGGCGAGCAGGTCGACGACCGCCAGGTCGTGGCTGATGAAGAGCGCCGCGAAGCCGAACTCGCGCTGCAGCTCCGCGAACAGCTCGAGCACACGGGCCTGCACCGACACGTCCAGCGCACTGGTGGGCTCATCGGCGATCAGCAGCGTGGGTTCGAGGGCGAGGGCACGCGCGAGGCTCGCTCGCTGGCGCTGGCCGCCCGAGAGCTCGTGCGGGTACCTGTCGCCGTAGCTGCGCGGCAGTTGCACGGCCTCGAGCAGGTCGTCGACCCGGGCGCGCGCCGAGCCGGCGCTGGATGCCCGCCCGTGGATGACCAGCGGCTCCGCGACGCATTCCGCGATGGTGAGAAGCGGATTGAAGCTCGATGCCGGGTCTTGGAAGACGAAGCCGATGTTGCTGCGGGTCTTCTTGAAGTCGCGCTCCCGCACGCCGTTCATCTCGTGATCGAGCACGGAGAGCGATCCTCCGGTCACCCGCGTGAGTCCGCCGATGGCGCGACCGATCGTGGTCTTGCCCGAACCGCTCTCTCCTACGAGGCCGAGGACCTCTCCAGCACGGATGTCGAAGCTCACGCCGTCGACGGCCACGAATCCGGCACGTCCGAAACGCCCCGGGTACTCGATGCGGAGGTCCTGTGCCACCACGACGGGCGCATTGCTCGACCAGTCGGTGGAGCGGGCGCTCGCGCGGTCGGCCGCCGTCAGCGTGCCCTGCCCGACATGCGGAACCGACGCCAGCAGGCGCTGGGTGTACGGATCCTTCGGCGCGGAGAACAGGGTGGCGACATCAGCCTCCTCGACGACCTCGCCCTGGTACATCACCGCGACGCGGTCGGCGAGGTCTGCCACGACGCCCATGTTGTGGGTGATGAGCACGATGGCCGCGCCGAACTCGTCTCGGCAGCGGCGCAGCAGGTCGAGGATCTCGGCCTGCACGGTGACGTCGAGGGCCGTGGTCGGCTCGTCGGCGACGATGAGACCGGCATCGAGCACCAGCGCCATAGCGATGACGACGCGCTGCTTCTGTCCGCCCGAGAACTGGTGCGGGTAGTAGTCGACGCGCTTCTCGGGCTCGGGGATGCCGACCCTGCGCAGGATGTCGATGGCCTGCTCGCGGCCGGCCTTCTTTCCGACCTTGCCGTGCGCACGGAGGCCCTCGATGATCTGCCATCCAACGGTGAAGACGGGGTTCAGCGCCGTCGACGGCTCCTGGAACACCATGGCGACGTCGGTTCCGCGCACCCGGCGCAGGTCCTTCTTCGACAGCGTGACGACATCCGTCGACGACGATCCGTCCTTGCTGCTGAGGATCACGGCACCGCTCACCGTCGCGGTCTCGGGCAGCAGGCCGAGGATGGTCTTCGCGGTGACGGTCTTTCCCGACCCGCTCTCGCCGACGATGGCGAGAACCTCACCAGGACCGACGGACAGGCTGACGTCGTCGACGGCCTTCACGGCGCCGGCGTCTGTTGCGAAGGAGATGCCCAGCTTCTCGATGGAGACGACGTTCGTCATGGTCGGACCTCGATTCCGTGCTCGTCGAATGATTCCCCGTCTTCCAGGCCGGCGAGTCCGCCCGGGCCTGCCGTGAGGGTGCCGCCAGGCACCACGGACGTCTCGGCGACGGTTCCGGATGCCTTCGCCACGGCGCGGCGGCCGCGCAGGCGCGGGTCGGCCAGGTCGTTGAGGCTCTCGCCGACCAGGGTGATGCCGAGCACCGTGAGGACGATGGCGAGGCCCGGGAAGAGGGCCGTCCACCAGATTCCGCTCGTGACGTCGGAGATGGCCTTGTTGAGGTCGTAGCCCCATTCGGCTGCGGCCGTCGGCTCGATGCCGAAGCCGATGAAGCCGAGACCGGCCAGGGTGAGCACGGCCTCGGACGAGTTGAGCGTGATGAGCAACGGCAGAGACCGGGTGGCGTTGCGCAGCACATGGCGGAACATGACCCGCGCGTTGCTGGCGCCGAGCACGCGAGCGGACTCAACGTAGGCCTCGGCCTTGATGCGGACGGTCTCGGCGCGGATCACCCGGAAGTACTGCGGGATGTAGACCACGGTGATCGACAGGGCAGCCGCGAGGATCCCGCCCCAGAGGCTGGACCGGCCGCCCGAGATGACGATGGAGAGCACGATGGCGAGGAGCAGCGATGGGAATGCGTAGATCGCATCGCACACCACGACGAGCAGGCGGTCGGGCCAGCCGCCGAAGTAGCCGGAGACCAGGCCGAGGAAGACGCCGATGAAGATGGAGAACACCACCGCGAGCACGATAACCAGGATCGCGGTCTGCGCTCCCCAGATCACGCGGGAGAAGACGTCGTATCCGCCCACCGTCGTGCCGAGCAGATGCTCGGCCGACGGTGCCTGCTGAGCGCCGAATGCAACGCCGTCGGCACGCAACTGGTTGTACTTGTACGGCGCGAGGAGCGGGGCGAAGATCGCCGTCAGCACGAAGACGCCCATGAGGATGAGGCCTGTGACGAGCATGCCGCGCTGCAGGCCGACGCTCTGGCGCAGCTGGTGCACGACGGGGAGGCGCTGCCAGAAGCCGGGCTTGTGCGGCACTGGTGCCGCGGTCGGGGTGATGGTCGTCATGATCAGTACCTCACTCGCGGGTCGACGACGGCGGCTATGACATCGACGATGAAGTTGGTCAGCGCCACGATCACCGCCAGCAGAACGACGATGCCCTGCACAGCCACGTAGTCGCGGGCCTTGATGAACTCGATGAGCATGAACCCGAGGCCCTTCCACTCGAACGTCGTCTCGGTGAGCACTGCTCCACCGAGCAGGAGGGCGATCTGCAGACCGATGACGGTGATGATCGGAATGAGAGCGGGGCGGTAGGCGTGCAGCCGCACGAGCCGGAACTCGCTGACACCGCGGGAGCGCGCCGCGTCGACGTAGTCGGTCGAGAGCGTGCCGATCACGTTGGTGCGCACCAGGCGGAGGAACACGCCCGCGGTGAGCAGACCGAGGGCGATGGCCGGGAGCACGGCGTGCGCCAGCACGTCGGCCAGAACCTCGGGGTTTCCGGTCTGGATCGCGTCGATCGTGTAGAAGCCCGTCTTGCTGGACAGGAACTCCATCTCGAGCTCGGCCGAGGTGGAGGCACGACCGGCGATGGGGAGCCAGCCGAGCCAGACCGAGAAGACGAGCTTGAGGAGCAGGCCCGAGAAGAACACCGGAGTCGCGTAGAACAGGATCGCCATGATGCGGAAGACGGCATCCGGGTACTTGTCGCGGAAGTATGCGGCGACCATGCCGAGCGGGATGCCGAGGACGAAGGCGACGAGGAGGCTGTAGAACGCCAGCTCGAACGTGGCTGGGCCGTAGGTGAAGAGCACCTCGGTCACAGGCCGGTTCGTCGAGATGGTCGTGCCGAAGTTGCCGGTGAAGACCTGGCCGAGGTACTCGAGGTACTGCACGAACAGGGGGCGGTCGTAGCCGGCGGCGTGGATACGCTCGGCCAGCTGCTCCGGTCCGAGGCGGCCGCCGAGGGCGGCGGTGATGGGGTCGCCCGTCGTGCGCATGAGCACGAAGACCAGGGTGACCAGGATGAAGATGGTCGGGATGATCAACAGGAACCGCACGAGCAGATAACTGCCGAGGCTTCCTCCTGCCGAGCGTCTGCGAGCAGTCGGCGTCGTCGGCGCCTCGGGCGTCAATGCCACTGTGGTCATGCGTACCTCACGTTTTGTTGCAGAAGAGTGGGGACGACCCGCTTGCGCGGGCCGCCCCCGGTTTTTCACGCTGGAGAAACTCTAGTCGTGGAGCTCTCAGCCCTTGGAGAGGGCGCCGTAGCGGAACTTGAACGACGCGTCGAGCGTGTCCTCGGTTCCTTCGACGTCGGTGCCGGTGACGGCGACCTGAGCACCCTGGAGCAGCGGGACGGTCGAGAGCTGGGCCGCGACCTTGTCCTGGATCTCCTCGATGACCTTCGTGCGCTCGGCCGGGTCGGTGGTCGTGGCCTGCTTGAGGATCAGGTCGTTGACCTCCTTGTCGTCGTAGTGGTTCCCGAGGAAGTTCTCCGTGAGGAAGAACGGCGTCAGGTAGTTGTCGGCGTCCGAGTAGTCGGGGAACCAGCCGAGCTGGTACTCCGGGTACACGTCGGTCGTGCGGTCCTTCGAGTACTGCACCCACTCGGTGGTCTGCAGGTTGACGGTGAACAGTCCACTCGACTCCAGCTGGTCCTTGACGAGTGCGTACTCGTCACCAGACGACGGGCCGTAGTGGTCGTTCGAGTACTGCAGGTTGAGCACGACGGGCTCGGTGATGCCGGCAGCCGCGAGGGTCGCCTTCGCCTTGTCCGCGTCGGGTCCGCCCTCTCCGTCGCCGTAGAGGCCCTTGAGGGACTCGGTGGCACCGGTCAGGCCGGCCGGAACGTAGGAGTACAGGGGCGTGTAGGTGCCCTTGTAGACCTGGTCGGCGATCTCGTCGCGGTCGACGAGGTCGGCGACGGCCTGGCGCACCGCGAGGGCCTTGGCAGCGTCGGCCTCAGGGGTCGTGGCGCCGAACGGCTGGGTGTCGAAGTTGAAGACGATGTAGCGGATCTCTCCACCGGGGCCGTCGACGACCTTCACCTTGTCGTTGCCGCGGAGGCTGTCGATGTCGGTGGCCGAGAGGCTGCGGAATGCGACGTCGATCTCGCCCTCCTGCACGGCGAGCTTCAGGTTCGAGGCGTCGGCGTAGTACTTGACGTTCACCGTGCCGGTCTTCGCCGGCTCGAGGACACCCTTGTAGTCGGGGTTGGCCTTGTACTGGATGAGGTTGTTGAAGTCGTAGCTCGAGATCGAATACTGACCCGCGAACGCCTTGCCGGCGACGATGTCGTCGTCCGAGGTGAGTGCGTCGGCGGCGAAGACGTCCTCGTCGACGATCGGGCCCGCCGGGCTCGAGAGGATCTGCGGGAAGACCTGGTCGTTGGCCGACTTGAGGTGGAACACGACCGTGGTGTCGTCGACGGCGTCGGTTGACTCGAGGTTGTAGAGCAGCGACGACGGGCCGTTCTCATCGGCGATCTTCAGCTGGCGGTCGAACGTGAACTTCACGTCGGATGCAGTGAGCTCGTTGCCGTTGGCGAACGTCAGGCCGGGCTTCAGCTTGACGGTGTACTCGGTCGGGGCCGTGAACTCGGCCGACTCGGCGATGTCCGGCTCGACGTCTGGGCTGCCGTACGGCGTGTTCATCAGGAAGGGGAACACCTGGTTCATGACGGCGAATGAGCCGTTGTCGTACGAGCCTGCCGGGTCGAGGACCGTGATCTTGTCAGTCGTGCCGATGGTGAGCGTTCCACTGGAGCCGGAGTCCTTGTCGGACCCGCCGCCTGCGGCACAGCCGGAGAGCGCGAGCGCAGCAGCGGTGAATCCCGCGGCGACGATGATGGCGCGCTTGCCGGTCTTGGATGCGGATGTCATATCCGTCTACCTCTTCCTGTCGATGTGTGAAGCGCGATCCGCACAGGGCTGTGCCCCGGATGAATCACGCATACCCCTAGAACTAACACAGGTGTGTTTCCCGCATGTGTTCGGAGGCACCTTCTGCGCCCAAAGGTTACAGAGCTGCAATCATGTTGCGTCGACGCATCACGAGGCGACGGATGATGCGCGCAGAGGTCACTCCTCGCGCAGGGCCCGTCGTTCCGCCTCGAGTTGCACCAGGCCGCGTTGGAGGGCCGTGTAGGTCTCGCGATCGGTCGCGTCGGTGCGTTGCAGGCGGCCGAGGAGCTCGCTCTTGCGGCGCAGCAGGTCGCGGTCGATGAGCGAGAGCGCCACCCCTCGCGCGTACCCGGCCAGCTCGCGCTCACTGCGCTCGGGGATGGGGGCGACCGCGAGCTGCTGCACGAAGTCGCGCAGCGGCTCCGGCACCTCGGTCACCACGCGTCCCAGCCAGTCGGGCTGCTCGATCGTGTCGACGGTGGAGGCGATGCCGTCGCGCACCACGCCGAGGGACGCATTGGAGAATCCGCTCTGCGTCGCCCGACGGATGAGGTCGACTCCGACGAGGGACGGATGCTGCAGCATCGCCATGACGGCGTCGCGCTCGAGCCGTGTGGCCGGGTCGCCGGGCAGCTCGGTGATGGAGTATGGACGCTGCTCGACGATCGGTGCGGTCTCGCCCTCGCGCAGCGGAGCGGCGGCGGGTTCGCGAATCTCCCGACGACCGCGCGCGGCGGGCCCCGACGACGCGCTGGAGACGGCCCGCTGCACATCGGCGAGTTCCGCTCCGAGCATGCGGGCGAGCTCGCGCGTGTAGCCGGGGCGGAGGGCGGCATCGCGGATGTCGGCGACGACGGGAGCCGCCGCCTTCAGGCCGGCCGCACGGCCCTCGACCGTCTCGAGGTCGTACTGCGCGAGCTGGTTCTTGATGACGAACTCGAACATCGGACGCTTCTCGTCGACGAGCCTGCGCACGGCGTCGTCGCCGCGATGGATGCGCAGGTCGCACGGGTCGAGGCCGTCGGGTGCGACGGCGACATAGGTCTGGGCTGCGAAGCGCTGCTCCTCGGAGAAGGCGCGCATGGCCGCCTTCTGGCCGGCGGCATCGGGATCGAAGGTGAAGATGACCTCTCCCCCGACCGAGTCGTCGCCGAGTACTCTGCGCACGACCTTGATGTGGTCGACGCCGAAGGCCGTGCCACAGGTGGCGACGGCGGTCGTGACCCCGGCGAGGTGGCAGGCCATGACGTCTGTGTAGCCCTCGACGACGACGATCTGGCGGGCACGGGAGATGTCGCGCTTGGCGAGGTCGAGCCCGTAGAGCACCTGGGCCTTGTGATAGACCGGCGTCTCGGGCGTGTTGAGGTACTTGGGGCCTGGGTCGTCCTCGAGCAGCTTGCGGGCGCCGAAGCCGACGGTCTGGCCGGTGATGTCTCGGATGGGCCAGACCAGACGCCCGCGGAAGCGGTCGTAGATGCCCCGGTCGCCGCTGGAGACGAGCCCGGCTGCGGCGAGCTCATCGTCCTTGAAGCCGCGGCCTCGCAGGTGCTTGGTCAGCTCGTCCCAGCTCTTCGGAGCGAATCCGACGCCGAAGTGCGCTGCAGCGTTGGCATCGAAGCCGCGCTCGCCGAGGAAGCGTCGTCCGGGTTCTGCGCCGCCCGTGCGCAACTGGTCGACGAAGAACTCGGCCGCCGCCGAGTTCGCGGCGAGCAGGCGGGCGCGGTTGCCCTGATCGGGCGTTGCGCCGCCGTCCTCGTAGTGCAGTTCGAATCCGATGCGGGCCGCCAGGCGCTCGATGGCGTCGGCGAACGTGACGTGGTCCATGCGCTGCAGGAACGAGATGACGTCACCGGACTCGCCGCATCCGAAGCAGTGGTAGAAGCCGACCTGCGGGCGCACGTGGAAGCTGGGGCTGCGCTCGTCGTGGAAGGGGCAGAGTCCCTTCATCGAGCCGACACCGGCTGACTTCAGTGAGACGTAGTCCCCGACGATGTCGGCGATGTTGGTACGGGACTTGACCTCATCGATGTCTCCTTGACGGATGCGGCCGGCCATCCATCAATCCTACGGGCGGGCGGAGCGGCATCCGTCCCCCAGCTCGGGGATGGGGATGCGCGGAAGCGGCGTGGAACGAACCGACGCGATCGCCTCGAGAGTCAGTTCTGGACGAGCCGCTCGTACCAGGCGAGGGCCGACTGGTCGGTCAGGCTGGCCACTTGGTCGACGATCACGCGCTTGCGTGCTGCGTCGTCGGATGCCACCTGCCAATCACCGGCGAAGCCGACGTCGAGATGCTCGTCGCCGCCCTGCCACAGCACGTCGGCGAGGGACCTCAACACCTGGCGCTGCTGCTTGTAGATGGGCTGCCGGGTGTTCTTCGACATCACGAAGGCCGCGACTATGCCCTTGAGCACGGCGATCTCCGTCTTCACCGATCGCGGCACGACGACATCGGCACCGAAGCGCGCCAGAGCGGTCTGCGGCGCGGCCTGGCGAGTCGCCTCGGTCGCGGCATGGGCGAAGCGGCCGATGAGTTCACTGGTGAGGTTCTTGAGGCGGGCCTGGTCACGGCGCGTGCCGTCCCAGGTGTCGATCCACAGCGGGAGTTCCTCGAGACGATCGAAGGCGCCCATGAGTTCGTCGTGGCTGTACTCGCCGCCGATCCACTCGTACATCGAGTCGACGAGGGCGTCGTGCTCGGATCGGCTGGCGAGGGCGGGAATGTCGATGAAGCCGTTGACGACGGCGTCTTCGAAGTCGTGCACCGAATAGGCGATGTCGTCGGAGAGGTCCATGACCTGCGCCTCGATGCAGAGACGGCGATCGGGGGCGTCGGCCCGCAACCAGGTGAAGACGTCGATGTCGTCGCTGTAGAAGCCGAACTTGTGGCGACCGCTCGGGTCGGTGACGCTGGTCTCCTCCGGCCACGGGTACTTGCAGCTCGCGTCGAGACTGGCGCGGGTGAGGTTCAGGCCGTAGCTGCGGCCGTCGGCGCCGAAGACCTTGGGCTCGAGACGGCTGAGCAGGCGCAGGGTCTGCGCGTTGCCCTCGAACCCGCCGATGTCCCTGGCCCAGGAGTTGAGCGCACGCTCGCCGTTGTGGCCGAAGGGCGGGTGCCCGAGGTCGTGTGCCAGGCAGGCGGTGTCGACAACGTCGGGGTCGAGGGACAGGCTGGTGGCGAGCTCGCGACCGACCTGGGCGACCTCGAGCGAGTGGGTGAGCCTGTTGCGGGCGAAGTCGAGACCGGCGGTCGGGCTCAGCACCTGGGTCTTGGCTGCGAGGCGGCGCAAGGCGGAGGAGTGCAGCAGGCGACCACGATCGCGGGCGAAGTCGCTGCGACGCGTCGAGTGCTCCTCGGGCAGCCAGCGCTCGGCGTCTCTCACGCCGTAGTCGCCGGTGCCCGGCTCAGCCTCCACTCGTGTCCAGTTCGGCGTCGTTCAGCGTGGTGCGCTCGGCTCCCGCGAGCTCCTGCGAGTCGAGCCAGCCCTGCGGCAGCGACGGGCTCTTCGGGGTTCCCGCTCGGCCGCGTGGTCCTTCCGCGCCCTCGCCCGGGTACGGCTGATCCCAGTCCAAGGTCGCCAGGAGGTCGTCGAGCATGGCCAGTGACTCCACGGTGGCGAGACGCGCACGCAGGTCGCCGCCGACCGGGTAGCCCTTGAAGTACCAGGCGACGTGCTTGCGGATGTCGCGGCATCCGCGGTCCTCGTCGTCGAAGAAGTCGACGAGCAGCTCGGCGTGGCGGCGGAAGGTCTCGGCGACCTGGCCGAGGTTCGGCTGGAAGGACACCGACTCGCCTCGGAAGGCGGCGGCGAGGTCGCCGAACAGCCACGGCCGCCCGAGGCATCCGCGTCCGACGACGACGCCGTCGCAGCCGGTCTCACGCACCATGCGGAGCGCATCCTCGGCCGACCAGATGTCGCCGTTGCCGAGCACCGGGGTGCCGGTGATGGTGTTCTTCAGCTTCTCGATCGCCGACCAGTCGGCGTGACCGGAGTAGAACTCGGCTGCGGTGCGAGCGTGCAGGGCGATGGAGGCGACACCGGCACCCTCGGCAGCACGGGCGGCCTCGAGGTAGGTGAGGTGGTCGGAGTCGATGCCCTTGCGCATCTTGATCGTGAGCGGGATGTCACCGGCGGCCTTCACCGCGCCCTCGACGATCTGGCGGAACAGACCGAGCTTCCACGGCAGCGCCGCTCCCCCGCCCTTGCGGGTGACCTTGGGCACCGGGCATCCAAAGTTCAGGTCGATGTGGTCGGCGCGATCCTCGGCCACCAGCATCGTGACCGCCTCGGCCACGGTCTTCGGGTCGACCCCGTAGAGCTGGATAGAGCGGGTCGTCTCGCTCTCATGGTGCGTGATCAGGCGCATCGATTCCGGCGTGCGCTCGACGAGGGCACGGCTCGTGATCATCTCGCTGACGTAGAGGCCGGCGCCGAACTCCCGGCAGAGGCGGCGGAATGCGGTGTTGGTGATGCCCGCCATGGGCGCGAGCACGACGGGGACGTCGAGTTCGAGCGGCCCGATGTTCAGGGGCGCCTGCGTGAGAGTGGTTGCGGAAGACATGTGCCTCTATTCTCCCAGATGACGACTGCTTCCAGAACTAGCGGGGTACTGATGAGTGAAGACATCCGATTCGACGGCCTCGAGGGAACCGCGCGGGTGACGGCGGATGCCGCCGAACGAGGCCTCGCCGTGGAGATCATCGAGCGCCCGGCTGCCTCCAGCCTGGCGGAGGCCGCGTCGTTGATGGGCATCCGTCCGCTCGACATAGTGAAGACGCTCGTGGTCAAGCGGAGCGACGACACGTATCTGTTCGCACTCGTCCCCGGCGGGCGAAAGATCTCCTGGCCGAAGCTGCGTGCACTGCTCGGCGTGAACAAGCTGCAGATGCCGGATGCCGACCGCGCGCTTGCAGCAACGGGCTACGAGCGCGGAACGATCACCCCGCTCGGATCCCGCCACGAGTGGCCCGTCGTCGCCGACGAGTCGATCGTGGGCGCGCGCGTCGCGATGGGGGCCGGCGCGCACGGGCACAGCGCCTTCGTCGACGCCGATGCGCTCATCGCGGCGTACGGCGCGTCGGTCGCCGATATCACCGACCCCGAGTAGCCGTCATTCCGCTCGGGCCGGTGGAGCGCTCAGAACGAGCAGCTGTCGCCGTCGCAGACGGGGGCAGCGGCATCCGTCGCCAGAGTCAGCAGCAGCGGCTTCACCGGCGGTGTCGAGACCGACAGCCCGGACGTCGCCGGCGCGGTGGTCGTGTCGTCGCTCATGCGCCGACCTGCTCCCGCTCACCGGCGACCTGGGTGATGGCCTGGGTGAAGACCTCGGACGGCTGGGCTCCCGACACCCCGTACTTGCCGTCGATGACGAAGAACGGGACACCGTTGATGCCGTAGGCCCTGGCCTGGTCGATGTCGGCCTGCACGTCGGACGCGAAGGTGCCGTTCTCGAGGGCGGCGCGGGCACCGTCGGCGTCGAGGCCGACCTCGACGGCGTACGACACGAGGTCGTCGACGCGGTTCACGTAACCGCCCTCCTCGAAGTAGGCCTTGAGCAGCCGCTCCGTCAGCTCGAGCTGCTTGCCGTGCGCCTTGGCGAAGTGCAGCAGTTCGTGCGCCTTGAGGGTCTTGGTGTGCTTGACCTCGTCGAAGTGGTAGTCGAGCCCGGCCTTGGCTGCGATGCCGGTCACGTGCTCGAGCATGGCCTCGACCTGCGGTACCGGCATGCCCTTGGCCTTGGCGAGGTACTCCGTCGTCGAACCCACGAAGTCCGCGGGGGTGTCCGGCGAGAGCTCGAACGAGTGGTACTCCACCTCGACCGCCGGGCCGTCGGCTCCGAGAGCGGCGATTCCGCCTTCGAGGTTGCGCTTGCCGATGTAGCACCACGGGCAGGCGATGTCGGACCAGATGTCGATCTTGATGGGTTCACTCACCCTGACGGCAACGGCGACGCTGCAGTGCGTATTCCCGTGGGAATCGGGGCTCGCCACGATGCGCTCCCGGCAGAGCGGCGTAGCCTCGATGACGAGGCTGCCCGCAGCGACGCGGGCGACGGTCACCCGAACCGGATCGCGAGGCGATGATCATGAGCTGGCAGGACTTCTACCGCGTGGGCGGCGGGAACTTCGGAATCCTCCCGAACTCGGCGTTCTACGGTCCGCAGGGGCATCGGGGCAAGGACTACATCCACACGGCCGGGACGCCGATCCCCGCCTACGAGCACGGCGTCATCGTCGACATCCCGCAGTCGCAGTTCCTCGGATTCTGCGTCGTCATCAGGCTCGACGATGGCAACTTCGCCGGCTGGGCGCACGTGGTGGACGCCCCGCACGGCATCAACGCGGAGGTGATGCCGGGCGACACCATCGCGCACGTGGCCGGCGACAACGACATCCACGGCTCATCGTGGGACGGCGCCCACTCGCACACCACACTCGGCCCGTCGGCCGAATCCATCTTCCAGGGCACGGTCCTCGACCCCGTGCCACGCATCCAAGCCGCACTCGACGCCGCGAGCGTCGCCCAGATAGTCACCATGGAGGACGACATGTACACGCAAGAGGACCGCAACCGGGACGACAACATCCACGCCGGCTTGTACCGGAAGTCGTCGGTGCTCATCGACGGCGTCGTGAAGAAGTTCAACTACGGCGTGCTTCCGATCGTCGCCCACAACCAGGAGCTCATCGCCCAGCAGTCCGCGAGGATCGCCGCGCTCGAGTCGCTGGTCGAGCAACTCATCGTGGGCACTGCGATCCAGGTCGACAGGGACGCGGCGGAGGGCGCTGCATTCAACAGCCGCCTCGAGACGGCGAACGAACTCCCGATCAGCGAGGACGTGGACATCATCGACGGACTCGACGTGCAGAATCTGCCCGGCTAGCACCTCGGCGCTACGCGTTCACAGGATGACGACGCCTATGACGGCCGTGAGAGCCTCATCGGCGTCGTCATCCTGTGATCGGTTGTCGTGAGTGCCTCAGGATGCCGGCGTGGTGACCGTCGGCGTGTCGACGGCTCCGCCGAAGCGGCGGTTGCGGGAGGCGTAGAGCTCGATGGCCTGCCACAGCTCCGTGCGGCCGAAGTCCGGCCAGAGCGTGTCGAGGAAGACCATCTCGGCGTAGGCGGACTGCCAGAGCAGGAAGTTGGAGGTGCGCTGTTCCCCCGAGCTGCGCACGAACAGGTCGACGTCGGGCATCTCGGGCGTGTACAGGCGCTTCGCGATCAACTTCTCCGACACCGCGGACGGGCGGATGCGACCGGCGGCCACATCGTCGGCGATCGAGCGCACGGCATCCGTGATCTCGTTGCGTCCGCCGTAGTTGACGCACATGGTCAGCGTGAGCGCGCTGTTGCCGGCCGTCATCTGCTCGGCGAACTGCAGTTCCTCGATGACGCTCTTCCAGAGTCGCGGCTTGCGACCGGCCCACCGGATGCGCACGCCCCACTCGTTGAGCTGGTCGCGCCGCCGATGCAGCACGTCGCGGTTGTAGCCCATGAGGAAGCGCACCTCGTCGGGCGATCGCTTCCAGTTCTCGGTGGAGAAGGCGTAGACGCTGAGGTGCTTGACCCCGATCTGCAGGGCGCCGGCGACGACGTCGAGCAGGGCCACCTCGCCGGCCTTGTGGCCCTCGATGCGGGTGAGCCCGCGCTGGTTGGCCCAGCGCCCGTTGCCGTCCATGACGATGGCGACGTGCTCTGGCACGGCCTTCCTCGGCAGTTCGGGCGGATACAGCCCGGTCCAGTCGACGGGCACGTAGGGAACGGCATCCTTGTGCGTGTAGGGCTTGGGGCTCACGAGCTCTCCCGGGAGACGTGCGGCAGCGAGCGCAGACCGCGCTCGAGGTGCCACTGGGCGTAGGCGGCCACGATGCCGCTGGTCTTGGACCTGGTCGACTCGGATGCCGCTTCCGCGGTCGGCCAGTCACCCTCGACGAGGGCGCCGAGCAGGCTGATCGTGACGGCGTCCACCTTGGGGGCGCCGGGAGGAGCGCAGGTGTCGCAGACCACTCCGCCCAGCTGAACCACGATGGAGTGATGGGGACCCACCCTCGCGCAGCGCGCGCAGTCGGTGAAGGTGGGAGCCCAGCCGGCGACCGAGAGGGCTCGGAGCAGGTAGGAGTCCAGAGTGAGGGTCGGAGCGTGCTCGCGGCGCGACAGCGACCGCAACGCTCCCACCAGCAGCAGGTACTGCTGCAGAGAGCCCTCGGACTCGGTGACCCGATCGGCGGTCTCCACCATGACCGACGCAGCCGTGTAGCTGCCGTAGTCGTCGGTGATCAGGGTGCCGTAGGACCCGAGCGACTCGGCCTGGGTGATCACATCGAGGGTGCGACCCTCCCAGAGCTGCACGTCGGCGACCATGAACGGCTCGAGCCTCGCTCCGAACTTCGAGGCCGTGCGTCGCACGCCCTTGGCGACGGCGCGCACCTTGCCGTGCTGCCTGGTGAGCATGGTGACGATCCGGTCGGCTTCACCCAGCTTGTGGGTGCGCAGCACGACGGCTTCATCACGGTAGACAGGCACCCTTCGATCATCCCACTGCCGCGACACGACATCGCGCGGGGCGGGCCGACTCAGTTGATATACATGACGGGTGCACACGGCCCTCTTCACCATCCCCCTCTGGCTCGACCTGACTGCCGTCGCCATCGGTGCCATCCAGGGCGCGATGTTCTCCGGCCGCCTGAAGGAGCACCGCATCGACCTGCTCGGGGTCACCATCATCGGCGTCGTCGTCGGCCTCGGGGGTGGTCTGCTGCGCGACCTGCTGCTGAACGTTCCCCTCGCCCTCATCCAGAACAACTGGTACCTCATCGTGGCCACCGTCGCCGCGATCATCGGCATGCTGCTGCAGCGCGCGTTCGCCCGCCTCAATCCGCTGATCATCGCGCTCGACGCTGTCACGATCGGCCTGTTCGGCGCGATCGGCACGACCAAGGCGCTCTCGTTCGGCGTGCCCGTCGTGCCCGCTGTCTTCGTCGGCGTCGTCGCGGCCGTCGGCGGCTCGATCCTGCGCGACATGATGCTGAACCTGCCGATCGCGCTCATGCACGTCGGGTCGCTCTATGCGGTGGCGGCCGCGGCGGGCACGATCCTGTTGGTCGCGCTCGCCGCAGCCGGGGTCGAGATCACCGTCGCGGGGATCGCCTGCGTGGCGGTGACGACTCTCATCCGACTGTTGGCGGTGAGATTCGGTTGGAGCCTGCCCGAGCAGCGCGCCATCGGCAGCTGGATGCGGTGGCGGCGAGCCTAGACAGCCGCCCGCCGGGCGCTACTCGATCAGCGGAGCCGAGTGCGGGCGGTCGTCAGCGAGCAATGAGCTCAGACGGAGGCCGACCCGACGAGATCGGCCTGACGCACCCGGATGGCTCGGTTCACGGCCGAGATGACGGCCTTGAGGCTCGCGGTCGAGATGTCGCCGTCGATGCCGACGCCCCAGAGCGTGACACCCTCGACGACGCACTCCACGTACGCCGCCGCGTGCGCGTTGCCGCCCGAGCTGAGTGCGTGCTCCGAGTAGTCGAGAACGCGCACGTCGGCGCCGTTGCGGCGCAGCACGTCGAGGAACGCGTCGACGGGTCCGTTGCCGTTCCCCTCGATGGTGACGCGTTCCTCGCCGTCACGCAGACCGACGGTCAGTGCCACGGAGCCGTCCAGCTCGCTCGCCGAGCGCACCGACAGCAACTCGAACCGGCCCCACTTCTCCTCGGGGTGATCGGCCGGTGCCGGCAGGTACTCGTCGCGGAAGGCGCGCCAGATGTCGTCGCTCGACACCTCGCCGCCCTCGGTGTCGGTCTTCGTCTGGACGACACCGGAGAACTCGATCTGCAGGCGACGCGGCAGGTCGAGCGCGTGGTCGGTCTTCAGCAGGTAGGCGACCCCGCCCTTGCCGGACTGCGAGTTCACCCGGATGACGGCCTCGTAGGTGCGCCCCAGGTCCTTCGGGTCGACGGGCAGGTACGGAACGGCCCACTTCAGTTGATCGACGGTGACGCCGCGCTCGGCGGCATCCTTCTCCATCGCCTCGAAGCCCTTCTTGATGGCATCCTGGTGCGAACCGCTGAACGCCGTGTAGACGAGGTCACCGGCCCACGGGCTACGCTCGTGGACGGGCAACTGGTTGCAGTACTCCGCCGTACGCTTCACCTCGTCCAGGTCGGAGAAATCGATCTGCGGATCGATGCCCTGCGTGAACAGATTGATGCCCAGTGCGACCAGGTCGACGTTGCCGGTGCGCTCTCCGTTGCCGAAGAGGCAGCCCTCGATGCGGTCGGCGCCGGCCAGGTAGCCGAGCTCTGCAGCGGCGATGGCCGTTCCGCGGTCGTTGTGGGGGTGCAGCGAGAGCAGCACGTTCTCGCGGTGGTTGAGCCGACGGCTCATCCACTCGATGGAGTCGGCGTAGATGTTGGGGCTGGCCATCTCGACGGTCGACGGCAGGTTGATGATGACCTTGCGCTCCGGCGTCGGCTCGAAGACGTCGAGCACCTGGTTGCAGATGTCGAGGGCGAACTCCAGCTCGGTGCCCGTGTAGCTCTCGGGCGAGTACTCGTAGTAGACGGTCGTGCCCGGAACCATCGACTCCATCTGCTTGCAGAGCCGCGCCCCGTTCAGCGCGATGTCGATGATGCCCTGCTTGTCGGTGCGGAACACGACATCCCGCTGCAGGATGCTCGTCGAGTTGTAGAGGTGCACGATGGCTTGCTTGGCACCGGCGATGGACTCGTAGGTACGACGGATGAGGTGCTCGCGCGCCTGCGTCAGCACCTGGATGGTGACGTCGTCCGGGATCGCGTTCTCCTCGATGAGGCTGCGCACGAAGTCGAAGTCGGTCTGGCTCGCGCTCGGGAACCCGACCTCGATCTCCTTGTAGCCCATGCCGACCAGCAGGTCGAACATGACGCGCTTGCGCTCGGGGCTCATCGGATCGATGAGGGCCTGGTTGCCGTCGCGGAGATCGACGGCGCACCAGCGGGGTGCCTTCTCGACGCGTTTGCTCGGCCAGGTGCGATCGGGCAGTTCCACCCGGAACTGCTCGTGATAGGCGGTGTAGCGGTGGACCGGCATGCTCGACGCGGTCTGGGTGTTCTTCATGGTCTTCTCGATCTCTTCGCGATGGGTGTCAGCCGACGACGAACTCCGCGACGAGGGAGGCCTGAGTTAGGACTCGTCGCGGCAGCTAAGAAGAAGGAAGCCGTGGAACACACCCTCAGGTTAGCATCGCGTCCGCCGGGTCGTCACGCGGGATCGCTTTCGTTACAGCCATGCAATGCGTGCGCGGAGACGACGCCCTCCGCCATACTGAGCCCAGGAGGCCCCGATGACGAACCCTCATGCCCGACGTCTCGCACTGATCGCGATCGTGGCGACGGTGCTGGCTGGAACGTCCGCATGTACGGATGCCGGCTCATCCCCGGCTCCCGCTGCGTCGGTCGAAGACGAGTTCACCGTCACGACCTTGGTCATCGACCGAGTGGACACCGGCCCCGTTCTCTGCCTCGGTGCTGTATTCCAATCGAACCCTCCGGGCTGCAGCGGTGTGCCGATCGCCGGATGGGACTGGGACGCTGTCGGCATCGAAGAAAGCCGCCGTGGGACCACGTGGGGAGGCGACTATGCAGTTCAGGGAACGTGGGATGGATCGACGTTCACTCTGACCCGGCCGGCTGAGCCAGCCGAAGACGGTTCACGTCCACCCGGCGCCACGAGCACGACGCGTCCCCTGCAGACTCCGGTCCCGCGCACCGCTGAGGAACTCGACGCGATCCGCATCGCCGTGTCGGCGCATCCGGGTGTCGTGATGACCGGAATCGAGACGACTCCCGACCGCGTGCTGCTCACAGTGGCCTACGACGATGGTGATCTTCAAGCCTCTCTCGACGAGGAGTACGGGAGCGGCACTGTTCTGGTCTCGTCTGCGCTCTCCCCGGTGTCGTGACCTCGACGCTCGTGCCCGCATGAGCCTGAGCGGGCGCATCGACGATGCGATGCGCCCGCTCCCCCTTACTCGATCGCTGGCCCCCCAGACGACCGAGATTCTCATGTACGGCTCAGTCGACGGCGAGGGCGACGACGGGTGAGACCGTCGTGGCGCGCCGCGCTGGAGCCACGGATGCCGCCAGCGTGAGCACGACCCCGGCCAGCACGGTGATTCCGATGATCGCCCAGGGCAGCGACGGCGCGGCGATGCCGTGCACGATCGACCCGAGCATGGATTGCGCAGCCGCCCAGCCGTAGAAGACGCCGAGGACCAGGCCGAGCCCGATGGCGGCCACGGTCATCTGAGCGCTCTCGGCGACGATCATCGAGCGCACCTGCCGGCCGGTGAAGCCCAGCGCCCGCAGCAGGCCGAGTTCACGGGTGCGCTGCAGCACGCTCAACGACAGGTTGTTGATCATGCCGATGGCCGCGATGACGGCCGAGAACCCGACGAGGCCGGTGAAGATGGCCGTGGTCACCGTGAGCGTCTGGTCGATGGCGGCCAGGGCCATCGGTTCGTCGGCGAACTCGGTGACGATCATGTCGCGATAGCTCTGCATGGCCACGGCGAACATCGTGACGAGTGTCACACCGATCACGAGCCCGATGGTGGCGCGCGATGATCGATCGGGGAAGCGCACGGCGTTCTCGGCCGCGAGCCTGGCCGGAGGCCGGGTGCCCAGCATCCGCCCCACCAGGGTCAGGACGGGCGGCATGATGATGTGCGCGCCGACGATGATGCCAGTGAAGGAGAACACTCCCCCGAAGAACGCGATGAACAGGCCGAAGACCGAGACGAGGCCGACGACGACGCCGAGTGCCACCAGACCGAGGCCGATGACGAACAGGACGATCGCAGCCACGTTGCGGCCGGTGCGGCGCACCGCCTCTTCCCGCGTGGCCTCCACGGACGCGCCGGTGGCTGCGAGAGGGGTGACCGCGGTCACCTTGCGTGAGCCGACCCAGGCGGCCGCCCAGGTCGTGATGGCCACGACTCCGACGGGCAACAGGATCACCGGGTCGAGGAAGGAGTACTCCAACTCCGGCAGCCAGCCCTGTGCCATGCCGATCACGACGGTGGTGACGGCGATGAGGATGCCGAGGGCCAGTCCGAGCGCCGAGCCGAGCAGACCCACGATGAGGCCCTCGGTCGCGCCGCTGCGCCGCACGGTCTTCGCCTGGGCGCCGATCAGACGCAGCAGTGCGATCTCCCGAACGCGACCAGCGATGATCGTCGAGAAGGTGTTGGCTGTGACGATGGCGCCGACGTAGACGGCGATGAGGGTGAAGACCGAGGTGACGACGGTGAGGATGGCGCGCACCGTCGCCGAGCCCTCCGTCATGCCCGAGGAGTCGACGACGGTGCTGATGAGGCCTGTCGCCTCGAGGAGCACCACGCCGAAGGTCGCACTCAGCGATGCGACGACGATGCTGGAGACGTGATCGCGTGGGCGACCGGTCAGACGGGCGGCGTTCGCACTCATGCCGCAGCCTCCATTCCGAGCATGATGCCCGAGATCTCCTCGGCGGACGCGCCGGGTCGGTCATCGACGACGCGGCCGTCGGCGAGGAACAGGATCCGATCGGCGTGGCTCGCCGCGATGGGGTCGTGAGTGACCATGGCGATGCTCTGGCCGTACTCGCGGGCGGCCGTGGCCAGCAGGGCGAGCACCTCGCGTCCTGTGCGCGAGTCGAGGCTGCCCGTCGGCTCGTCGGCGAAGACCAGGTCGGGTCTCGTGGCGAGGGCTCGGGCGATCGCGACGCGCTGCTGCTGGCCGCCCGAGAGTTCATGCGGCCTGTGGGTCAGACGCGACTGCAGTCCGAGCGACTCGTAGAGACGCTCGATCCACGCCTTCTCCTCGGCCGTGGGGCGGCGTCCATCGAGTTCGAACGGCAGCATGACGTTGGCGCGCACGTCGAGGGTCGGCACGAGGTTGAACGACTGGAAGACGAAGCCGACCCGACGGCGGCGCAGCAGCGTGAGCTGGCTGTCGCCGAGCTGCGAGATCTCGGTGTCGCCGAGCCACACCTCGCCGGAGGTCGGTGAGTCCAGGCCGGCCATGAGGTGCATGAGCGTCGACTTGCCCGAACCGCTCGGCCCCATGATCGCAGTGAATTCGCCCCGACGGATGCCGATGGACACGTCGTCGAGAGCGGTGACGGTACCGGCTCCCGTGCCGAAGGACTTGCTGAGGCGGGCGACGCGGGCGACGAGCCCGAGGTCTGAGGTCTGAATCTGCATGTCTTCGACGCTACGGAACCTGCGAGAGCAGGAGATCGGGCTGAGGGAGCATCCGGTGTACATCGGAAGGATGATGTTGGTGGTCTCGATACGCGAGCTCCTGCGTCGCTCGCTGCTCGACCAGCGGGCGAGGGCGGGGCGGGGCTAGTCGACGAGGGCGTTCTCGTAGGCGTAGACGACGAGCTGCACCCTGTCGCGGAGCGCGAGCTTGGTCAGGATGCGCGACACGTGGGTCTTCACCGTGGCCTCACTGAGGAACTCGGCCGCGGCGATCTCCGCGTTGCTCAGCCCCTTGGCCGCCAGCACGAAGATCTCGCGCTCGCGAGGAGTCAGCCCGGCGAAGGCCGCGGGCTGCGCCACCGCATCCGGAGCCGCCTGGAACTCCTCGAACAGGCGTCTGGTGGCTGATGCGGCGATCACGGCGTTGCCAGCGTGCACCGTGCGGATGGAGGCGAGCAGGAACTCGGGGTCCGCGTCTTTCAGGACGAATCCGCTCGCACCGGCACGGATCGCCCGCGCGGCGCTCTCGTCGAGGTCGAAGGTCGTGAGCACGATGATGCGCGGTCCCGGGCCTGCGGCATCCGCGGCGCTCCGGATGATCTCCGCCGTCGCTTGAATGCCGTCGAGTTCGGGCATGCGGATGTCCATGAGCATGACGTCGGGCTGCACGGACGCGGCGAGCTGCACGGCCTCACGCCCGTTCGCCGCCTCGCCGACGAACTCGAGGTCGGGCTGAGACGAGATCAGCATGCGGATGCCGGCGCGGAAGAGTGCCTGATCGTCGACGAGTGCCACCCGGATGCGAGCCGTCATGACGACGTCTCCCGCTGGATCGCCGGAATGCTGGCCTCGACCACGAACCGGTCGGGCTCCGATGCACTGCGACCGGCTTCGAGCGTGCCACCGGCCAGGGCGGCGCGCTCCTGCATGCCGGGCAGCCCATGGCCGAACGAGCCGCCGGACTGCGCGGCTTCATCCGCTCGCACAGTGTTCTGCACTGCGATGCGCAGGGCATCATCGGTCCAGGCGAGGGCGAGACGCACCGGCGCGTCTGGCTCGCCGTGCCGCAGGGCGTTCGTGAGGGCCTCCTGCACGATGCGGTAAGCCGCGATCTCGTGCCCGGCGCCCAGTGAGCGCGGCTCCCCCGATCGCGTCAGCTCCACGACCATGCCCGTTGCACGCAACTGCTCGACGAGGCCGTCGATGTCGTCGAGGCGGGGCTGCGGCGAGTCCGACCCGTCATGGCGCAGTTCGGCCAGCAGCAGACGGACGTCGCCCAGGGCGGTGCGCGCCGTGCCGGCGATGGTCGCGAGGGCCGTGGACTGCACAGCGGCCGGATCCGGACCGACGGATGCCGCGTAGCGCGCACCGTCGGCTTGGGCGATGACGACGGCGAGCGAGTGCGCCACCACGTCGTGCATGTCACGGGCGATGCGGGTGCGCTCCTGTTCGACGGCGACCTCGTATCGGGAACGTTCGTCGGCGATGCGCGCCTCGACCCTGGCGGCCCGGGAGGCCCGGGTCGTGCGGACGAGGGTGCCCAGAGTCCACGAGAGACCGAGAAGCGCCAGCTGGGAGATGCCGAGGAACAGCACGAGGATCATCGCGCGCGAACCGTCGGTCGTCGGCTCCACGATCGTGGGATCCTCGGCGGCCCGCCACGCCGGTTGGAAGAAGACGAGATAGGCCGTCGCCACGGCGGAGCCGAGTACTGCGGAGGCCAGGCCGAGCCAGCGCACCAGCCTGCTGCCGTAGGCGGCCGTCGCGTAGAGCACCCCGAGGATGGCGATGTCGCCGGCGCCGGGGTCGCCGAGCGTCGCGAGTTGGACGATGGCACCGATCCAGGCGACTCCGAGGGCCAGACCCGGCGAGATCCGGCGGATCGCCAGTGCGACGCAGAGCACCGCCAGTGCCACGACCGAGGCGACGCCCTGACCGACGCTCACCGTGAGAGCCAGCAGGAAGAGCAGCGCCGCGGCGCTCAGGTCGAAGGCGAGGCTGCGACCGGGCAACCGCCGCACCAGTCCGGCGTCCGGCGCGACGCCCGCAAGCGCCGGCGCGGGGTCCGACTGGGACATCAGAAGCCGAGCTTGCCGAGCTGCTTCGGGTCGCGCTGCCACTCCTTGGCCACCTTCACCCGCAGGGAGAGGAACACCTTCGAGCCGACGAGGGGCTCGATCTGAGCGCGCGCCCGGGTGCCGACGTCGGCGAGACGAGACCCGCCCTTGCCGATGATGATGCCCTTCTGGCTGTCCCGCTCGACGAAGAGGTTCGCGTAGATCTCGACCAGGTCCTTGTCCTCGCGCTGCACGATGTCATCGATGGTGACGGCGATCGAGTGCGGCAGCTCGTCGCTGACTCCCTCGAGTGCCGCCTCGCGGATGTACTCCGCGACCCGGTCCTCGAGGCCTTCGTCGGTGACGGCCTCCTCGGGGTAGAGCGGCTGCTCCGACAGCGGCAGGAGCTTCAGGAGTTCCGCAGTGAGGATGTCGAGCTGTTCTCCGCTCACGGCCGAGAGCGGGATCACGGAGTCCCACTCGCGCAGTTCGCTCACCTTGAGCAGCTGCGCGGCCACCTTCTGCTTCGAGGCGACGTCGACCTTGGTGACGATCGCGACCTTCCTGGCGCGAGGAAAGGCGTCGAGCTGCTCGTTGATGAACTTGTCGCCGGGGCCGATGGGCTCGTCGGCCGGGAAGCACATGCCGATGACGTCGACGTCACCGAGGGTCGAGGTGACCAAGCTGTTCAGGCGCTCACCGAGGAGGGTACGCGGGCGGTGGATGCCCGGAGTATCCACGAGGATCAGCTGCCCGTTCGGACGGTGCACGATGCCCCGGATGGCGCGGCGCGTCGTCTGCGGCTTGGAACTGGTGATGGCGACCTTCTGGCCCACCAGCGCGTTCGTCAGTGTCGATTTGCCCACATTGGGGCGTCCGACGAACGAGACGAATCCCGCGCGGTAGTCATTCTCGGTCATGGCGTACTCCTTGCTCTGCGGCATCCGGAGCGAACGACGCCTGGACATCTATGAGCGCCTGATCGCGCTCAACGATCACTGTACTGATGCGCTTGCGTCGGCCCTCACTGCGGTCGGCCGTGAGGACGAGCCCGCTGACGGATGCGACCGACCCAGGAACGGGCAGACGCCCCAATGCCTTGGCCAGAAGGCCGCCGACGGAGTCGACGTCGTCGTCGTCCAGTTCGAGGCCGAAGATGTCGCCGAGCTCGTCGACGGGCAGGCGCGCCGCGACGCGGAAGCGTCCGTCGCCCAGGTCCTCGATCTCGACGACCTCGCGGTCGTACTCGTCCGAGATGTCTCCCACGAGTTCTTCGATGAGGTCCTCGAGGGTCACGAGACCGGCGATGCCGCCGTACTCGTCGACCACCATGGCGAGGTGGTTCGACTCGGTCTGCATCTGGCGGAGGGTGTCGTCGGCCTTCTTCGACTCCGGCACGAAGAGGGCGGGCCGTGCGAGCTCGCCCACGCTGATGCCCTCGGCGTCGATGGGGCGTTCGTGGCTCAGCTTCGCGACGTCGCGCAGGTACAGGATGCCCACGATGTCGTCGACGTCATCGTCGATGACCGGGATGCGTGATACGCCGGTGCTGAGGAAGAGGCCCATGGCGGTACTCAGGTCGGCGGTGCCGTCGATGGTCACCATGTCGGTTCGCGGAATCATCACCTCACGGATCACGGTGTCGCCGAACGCGAAGATCGAATGGATGAGTTCGCGGTCGTCCTCCTCGAGCACGTCGAGCTCCGTGGCCTCGTCGACCAGGCTCAGCAGTTGCTCCTCCGATGAGAAGGTCACGAGCCGCGCCCGTCCCGGGGTGACGCGGTTGCCGAGGGCGACAAGAGCGCTGGCGACGGGACCGAGCACCACGCGCACGAGGTGCACGACGGGTGCCGACAACCGGATGACCGTCTTGGCGTTGGCCCGACCGACGCTGCGCGGGCTCGAGCCGACGAGCACGAAGGAGATCGCCGTCATGATGAGGGCGGAGAGCAGCAGGGCGAGCCAGACGTTCTCGATGGTGAAGGCGAACACCAGCGTCACGAGCACTGCGGCCGTCGTCTCCGAGACGATCCGCACGAAGTTGACGGCGTTGACGTGGGCACCCGTGTCATCGGCGATGGCGCGCAGCGACCTCTCGGCCCGCGATCCGTCGGCGAGGTCCGCCACATCGGCGCGCGACAGCGACGAGAGGGCCGCGTCGACAGCGGCCATGAGTCCGCCGAACGCCACGAGGGCGAACGCGGCGATGATGAAGAACCAGATCATGCGATCAGCCGCGGCGCTCCTGCAGGTGGAAGCCGACCAGGATGTCCCGCTGCACGCCGAACATCTCCTTCTCCTCGTCCGGCTCCGCGTGATCGAAGCCGAGGAGGTGCAGGATGCCGTGGGTCGTGAGCAGCTGCAGTTCGTCGGTGAGCCCGTGGCCGGCCGTCTCGGCCTGCGACTGGGCGACCTGCGGGCAGAGCACGATGTCGCCGAGCAGGCCGGCTGGAGCCGGGTTCTCCTCGGTTCCCGGCCGCAGCTCGTCCATCGGGAAGCTGAGCACGTCGGTGGGGCCCGGCTCGTCCATCCACTGAACGTGGAGCTGCTCCATGGCACCCTCGTCGACGAGGACGATGGCGAGATCAGCGTCGGCGTGCACGTGCAGCGCGTCGAGCGCATAGACGGCGAGCCGCTGGAGTGCGACCTCGTCGACCTCGATGGCCGACTCGTTGTTGATCTCGATGCTCACGGTGTTCTACTCGTCTCTAGCGGCTCGCGCGCGGCGGCTTGTGGTCTCTGGGGGCCGATCCGCGACGCTCGGCGCGGTTGGCGAACTCGGCAGCCTGCTCGCGTTCGAATCGCTGCGCCTGCTTCTTCTCGTCGAACTCGCTGTAGGCGTCGACGATGCGGCCGACGAGCGTGTGACGCACGACGTCGTCACTCGTGAGGCGGGCGAAGTGGATCTCGTCGATGCCGTCCAGGATGCGCGTGACGATGCGCAGGCCGGACGACCCTGCAGGCAGGTCGACCTGGGTGATGTCGCCGGTGACGACCATCTTCGAGCCGAAGCCCAGACGCGTAAGGAACATCTTCATCTGCTCGGGCGTGGTGTTCTGGGCCTCGTCGAGGATGACGAAGGAGTCGTTGAGCGTTCGTCCGCGCATGTAGGCGAGTGGAGCCACCTCGACGGTTCCGGCCGCGAGCAGCTTGGGAACGAGCTCGGGGTCCATCATCTCGTTCAACGCGTCGTAGAGCGGCCGCAGGTAGGGATCGATCTTGTCGGTCAGGCTGCCGGGCAGGAACCCCAGGCGCTCGCCGGCCTCGACGGCGGGACGGGTCAGGATGATGCGATTGACCTCCTTGCGCTGCAGGGCCTGCACGGCCTTGGCCATCGCGAGGTAGGTCTTCCCGGTTCCCGCCGGGCCGATCCCGAACACGATCGTGTTCTGGTCGATCGCGTCGACGTACTGCTTCTGGCCGAGGGTCTTGGGCCGGATGCTTCTTCCGCGGGTCTGCAGGATCGCCTGGCCGAGCAGGTCGGACGGGCTCGACGACGCGTCGGCGTCGAGGATGCGAGCCGACGTGGTGACCTCGACGGGGCTCAGATTCTGACCGTTCTGCACCATCTGCTGCAGCTCCTCGATGAGTCGGCGGACAGCCTCGACGTCAGTCGCCGGTCCGCTCAGTGAGATCTCATTGCCTCGTACGTGAACGTTCACGACGGGATACTGCCGTTCGATGGTGGTCAGCAGGCGGTCCTGCGGGCCGAGGAGACGCACCATGGCGATGCCGTCCACGTGCAGATGAGCCTCGCCGAACTGCGTTCCGGCGTCGCCGGTGTCACTCGGAGCCAAGCGTGTCCTCCTCGAGGCCATCGGCCGAGCCGAGGCCGGCCAGAACGTGAGCGTGAACGTGGAACACCGACTGTCCGGCGTCGGCTCCCGTGTTGAAGACGAGCCGGAACTGCCCGTTGCCGTGCTCGTCGGCGAGCTGGTGTGCCGTCGACACCAGCTCGGCGAGGAGTTCGGGGTCGGCCGCGGCGAGCTCGACGACATCGCGGTACTGCTCGGTCTTCGGCGTGACGACGATGTGCACGGGTGCCTGCGGGGCGATGTCGTTGAAGGCGATCACCCTGTCGGTCTCGAACACGATGGTCGCCGGGATCTCGCGCGCGATGATGCGGGAGAAGATGCTCGGTTCAGCCATGGCTCCATCTTAAGGTCTGCCGCTGCAGAACCATGGGGGCTGGAAAGCGAGGAGATTCGTCCAACGAACCCGGGAAGGCGATCTCGAAGAGCCACGGGAGGGAGGATCTCCTCGCTTTCCAGCCCTCCGGACGCCGGCAGATCGTCTACCAGCGGCCCAGCCGGGCGTTCAGCACCGCGAGGGCCGCCGGACCGGCCGTCGAGGTGCGCAGCACGGATGCCCCGAGCCGCACGGCCTGCGCGCCGGCGGCGCTCAGCACGTCCAGCTCGCTCGGGGCGATGCCGCCCTCCGGGCCGACGACGATCACGATGTCGGCGTCTGCGGGGTGCCGGCCGCCGGAGTCCTGCGCCAGCACCAGCTCGGTGAGGGCGAGTTCAGCCGTCGGCTCGAGAAGCAGCATCCGCACGGATGGAGCGAGGGCGGCCAGCTGTTTCGTCGTCGCGAGCTCCCGCACCTCGGTCGCCCACGGGCGGATCGACTGCTTGGTGGCCTCTCGGGCGATCGTGGCCCACCTCTCGCGGCCCTTCGCCGCCTTCGCGGCGTCCCAGCGGGAGATCGAGCGGCTGGCGGCCCAGGGGATGACGGCGTCGACGCCGAGTTCGGTCGCCGCCTGCACGGCGAGTTCGTCGCGGTCGCCCTTCGCGAGGGCCTGTACGAGCACGAGGCGGGGCGAGGCCGCGTCCACGAGCTGCACCCGGTCGGCCGAGATCGAGAGTTCGCTCGGGGCCGCAGCGACGACTTCGCCGGTGACGATGAGCCCCCTCCCGTTGCCGATCGAGAGAGTCTCGCCCACCCGGGTGCGCCCGACTGTGACGGCGTGGCGTGCTTCGGCTCCCGTGATGCTCACGGAGTCGCCGACCGCATCCGGCTCGAGGTCGTCGCGCAGGTAGAGCGAGCTCACGATGATCCGATCAGCCGAGGAAGCGGTCGCGCAGCTTCGCGAACAGTCCCTGCTGGAAGTGGGTCAGTGCCGGCTTCGGAGCTTTGTGCGATCGCGCGAACTGCGTGATCAACTCACGTTCCTTGCCGCTGAGCTTCATCGGCGTCACGACCTGCACGCCGATCTTGAGGTCGCCTCGTCCGTTGCCCCGAAGCTTCGTGACGCCCCTGTCGCGCACAGTGATGATCTCGGCGCTCTGCACGCCGGGCTTCAGCTCCACCTCGACGTCGCCGTCGAGGGCGTGCACCGTTGCCGTCGTACCGAGGATCGCATCCGTCATCGGAACCTCGAGCGTGCAGAGGAGGTCGTCGCCGTCACGGCTGAAGACGTCGTGGTGGCGCACCTTCATCTCGAGGTAGAGGTCGCCGTTGGGTCCGCCGGCAGGGCCGGCCTCTCCGCTGCCCGGCATCTGGAGACGCACACCCGTGTCGACGCCGGCCGGGATGTCGACGGGAACGGTGCGGCGCGCGCGCACGCGACCCTGGCCCTGGCAGGTGACGCACGGCGACGCGATGACGGTGCCGTATCCGCGGCAGGTGCCGCAGGGGCTCGAGGTCATTACATTGCCGAGCAGCGAACGGACGGCTCGCTGGATGCTGCCGGTTCCGTGGCAGATGTCGCAGGTGACGGGGTGGGTTCCGGGCTGGCAGCAGGACCCCTGGCAGGTCTCGCACAGGATCGCCGTGTCGACCTCGATCTCGCGGTGGGTGCCGAAGATGATCTCGTCGAGGTCCACCTCGACGCGCAGCAGCGCGTCCTGGCCGCGCTCGCGACGCGATCGTGGTCCACGGCGACCTCCGTTGCCGCCCCCACCGAAGAAGGTCTCGAAGATGTCGCCGAAGCCACCGAAGTCGCCTCCGCCGGCTCCTCCGAAGCCGCCCTGGCCGCCGAGGTCGTACTGCTGGCGCTGCTTGGGATCGCTCAACACGTCGTAGGCGTGGGTGACGAGCTTGAACCGCTCCGAGGCGTCCGCTCCGGGGTTCACATCGGGGTGCAGTTCACGGGCGAGTCGGCGGTAGGCCTTCTTGATCTCGTCGTTGGTCGCCTCTCGCGAGACGCCGAGTACTTCGTAGTGGTCAGCCACAGGCAGCCGATTCCTTTCCGCTCACGAACGCCGGTCATCGGCCTCGTGAGATGTTCCTGGGATGCCCCTCAACCCTCGGCGAGGAGCTTCGAGAGGTAGCGGGCGACGGCACGGACCGCCGCCATGTTGTTGGAGTAGTCCATGCGCGTCGGGCCGAGCAGGCCGACGCTCGCGACATCGCCCTGCGACGCCGAGTATCCGCTCAGCATGATCGAGGTCTCACCGAGGCCGAACGACTCGTTCTCCCGGCCGATGCTCACCGAGACCGCATTCTGGTCCGCGGCCATCTCGCCGAACAGGCGCAGCAGAACCACCTGCTCCTCGATGGCCTCCATGACGGGGAAGATGCTGCCGGAGAAGTCGCTCTCGGTGCGCACCAGGTTGGCGGCTCCGGCCATCACGAGGCGATCCTGGCGGTGTGCGAGCACCTGCTCGCCCAGTGCCTGCACGATCGCTGCCGCCAGCTCCCGGGCATCGGGGGCGACATCGTCGACCAGGCCGCTCAGACGTTCGGCCGCATCCGTCATGGCGAGGCCGCCCAGGACACCGTTCAGGCGGGTGCGCAGCTCGGCCAGCTGCTGCTCGTCGATGGGGGCCGCGAATTCGATGACCCGCTGCTCGACGCGACCGTTGTCGGTGATGAGCACCGAGAGCAGCCTGGTGTCGCTGAGCCCGACGAGCTCGATGTGGCGCACCCGAGCGCGACTGAGCGAGGGGTACTGCACCAGGGCGACCTGGTGGGTGAGCTGCGAGAGCAGGCGCACCGTCCGGCCGAGCACGTCGTCGAAGTCGGCGGATGCGCCCAGGAAAGTCTCGATGGCGTGACGCTGCGCGGCCGAGAGCGGCTTCACGTCGGTGAGCCTGTCGACGAAGAGGCGGTAGCCCTTGTCGGTCGGGATGCGGCCAGACGAGGTGTGCGGAGCCGCGATCAGCTCCTCCTCCTCGAGCAACGCCATGTCGTTGCGGATCGTGGCGGCCGAGACGCCGAACGAATGCCGTTCGACGATGGCCTTGGAGCCGACCGGCTCACGAGAGGCCACGTAGTCGTGCACGATGGCCCTCAGCACGGCGAGGGAACGTTCCGACACCATCTGCTCACCACTCCCTGCCGCTGCTTCTTAGCACTCGTAAACTATGAGTGCCAATTCTACCCGACCGTCGGGCAAGAGTCGTTTGCCGGGCCGAGTTTCGAACAGTAGCGTGAAGCCGCAACCCGCACGGCCCGCGCCGTCAGGCTCGAACGGCGACAGCCATGCGCATCAGTACCAGAAGGAGTCCCCCGCAATGAGCGACAGCAATCGAACGCCCGACGAGCCGTTCTCGGCCACCGAGGACCGCCAGTGGGCGTCGTTCGCGCACTTCGGAGGAGCCATCGCCATTCTCGGGTTCTTCAGCAGCTGGGCGGCGGTGCTGGCGATCCTTCCCGCACTCATCATCTACCTCGTCCTCGGCAAGCGCGGCCACCTCACCCGCGACGAGGCACGGGAGGCCCTGAACTTCCAGATCACGATGGTCGGCGCGATCATCGTCTGGGGAATCGTGGCGACCATCCTCGGAACGCTGTTCTGGTGGCTGGGCCCGGTCTGGATCGTGCTGGGGCCGCTGTTCCAGATCATCGGCTGGTCACTCGTGATCATCGACGTGATCTTCTCGATCATCGGCGGCGTGCGCGTCAACAACGGCGGCAGCTACAGGTATCCCTTCGCGCTGCGACTGGTGCGCTGACTCCCGCACCCGGTTCGTTCCTGCCCGGGTCCCGACCGACTCGCACCGACACTTCGCGGAAGATCGTGTGACCGCAGCATCGGTGGCGCTATCGTTTCAGTGCACCCACCGGGCCTTCGACCGTCCGCGCGGGAGAATCAGCCTCATCGATGACTGACCACAAGGAGTCACCATGTCCGACGCAACACCTCCTCCTCCCCCGCCGCAGAACCCGTACCAGGCACCCGGAGGCAACCTCAGCCCCGCCGACGAGAAGCTGTGGGCGACGCTGATCCACATCGGTGGAATCCTGTTCGGCTTCCTGCCGGCGCTGATCGGCTACCTGGTCCTGAAGGACAAGGGGCCCTTCATCCGCGAGCACACCGCGACGGCCCTCAACTTCCAGATCACGCTGCTCATCGTCTACGTCGTCGGCAGCATCCTGACGCTGATCCTGATCGGGTTCCTCATCCTGGCTGCGGCCTGGGTGCTGGCGATCGTCTTCGGCATCATCGCCGCCGTGAAGGCCAACGCGGGCCAGCTGTACACCTACCCGCTGACCATCAAGTTCGTCAGCTAGGTCGACCGACTCTGATCAGTCGTCGGCGAGGAGTCGCCGCACGACACCGTCAGCCAGAAGCCGCCCTGTCAGGGTCAGTTCCACTGATCCGGACAGGGCGGCTTTCGCGTTGATCAGGCCGTCGGCGATGAGACCGGCGACGGCATGGCGTCCGGGGGCGTGGAGTGAGGACACGGGGATGCCCTCGCGGATGCGGGCCAGCAGCAGCACCCGCTCCACCTCGCGCGTCTCTGCATCCAGGGTCTCGCGCCCGGCACCGGGTGAGACGCCGGCGAGAACGCGATCCGCATAGGCGGCCGGATGCTTCACATTCCACCACCGCACTCCGCCCACGTGACTGTGGGCACCCGGCCCGACCCCCCACCAGTCGCCGCCCTGCCAGTACGCCAGGTTGTGGCGCGACCGGTGCTCCTCGCCGCGCGACCAGTTGGAGACCTCGTACCACTCGTACCCGGCCTCGGACAGCATCCGGTCGGCCATCTCGTACATGTCGGCCTGCAGGTCCTCGTCTGGCTGGGTGACCTCGCCACGCTTGATCTGCCTGGCGAGCTTCGTGCCGTCCTCGACGATGAGCGAGTAGGCGCTCAGGTGGTCCGGGCTCTGAGCGATGGCGTGCTCCAGACTGGACCGCCAGTCGGCGAGCGACTCCCCAGGTGTGCCGTAGATGAGGTCGAGGCTGACGTCGAGGCCGGCGTCCCTCGCCCAGGCGACGACGAGAGGGATGCGCGCCGGGTCGTGCGTGCGCTCGAGGGTGGCCAGCACGTGGGGCACGGCCGACTGCATGCCGAAGGAGACGCGCGTGAAGCCCGCCGCAGCCAGCGTCGAGAGGTACTCGGCGTCGACGGAATCGGGATTGGCCTCCGTCGTGATCTCGGCGTCGGGCGCGAT
Source organism: Leifsonia sp. Root1293 (assembly GCF_001425325.1). NCBI lineage: Bacteria > Bacillati > Actinomycetota > Actinomycetes > Micrococcales > Microbacteriaceae > Leifsonia > Leifsonia sp. Root1293. Next base: position 1,004,337 of record NZ_LMEH01000001.1, read on the forward strand.
GCCGAATGACGACCGCACGGCATCGAGCATCCGCACGAGGTCGCCAGCCGGAAGCAGAGTCGGAGTGCCGCCGCCGAAGAAGACAGTGCTCGCGGAGCGCCTCGGCAGGCCGGATTCCGAGAGGATTCCGGCTCCGGCAGCGACCTCGAGGGAGGCCTGGCTCGCGTAGTCGGACTGCTTCACCCCGCGAATCTCGTCGGAGGTGTACGTGTTGAAGTCGCAGTAGCCGCAGCGCACCCGGCAGAACGGCACGTGGAGGTAGACGCCGAAGGTGCGCGCCTCGGCTCCGGCGATGGCTGACGGCGGCAGCAAACCGTCGGCGGGCGCCGGATCGGCGAGGGGAAGTGCGCTGGGCATGGCTCGGGCCTAGGCGGCCGCGGCGACCGGATGCAGCGCCCGCAGGTAGCGCTTGGTGTAGCGCTTCTGCACCGACCGCAGCACGGGAGCCGCGAGCTTGTAGAACGCCGTGCTCGGCCGCGAGAAAGAGCGGATCGTGAGCCAGACCGAGTCGTCGTCGCGGTGCTCGACCACCCAGGCCTCCTCGCCGCTCTCGGGGTGCCCCGGCATGGTGCCGTACGCGAAGCCGACCCGGCCGGGTTCGTCGATGACGTAGATGACGCGCACCGGAGCCGTGAAGGTGAGCCGCCACATGTGCAGCTTGAGTTTCGCGGTCATCCCGGCCGTGATGAACGGCGAGCCGTCGGGACCGTAGCGCTCCTCGGCCTGGAGGGCGGGCTGCTCGGCCGCGGGCGTCCCGTCGTCGTTGAAGACCAGGCCGGTGTACTGCGTGCCTGTGCCGGAACGCACCTCGGTGACCTCGATGCCGCTGCCGCGCTGCACGCCCCACGTCATGAGGGACGACGAGGCGATCGAGAAGCGCTCGGAACCGCTGCCGAGGCGGACGGTGTGCTCTTCGGCACGGTAACCGGCGGGCGGGTACGCGAGGAGGTCGGGGGCGAGGGTGCCACCGATCGCCCCGTAGGTGACCGGCTCTCCGACGAAGGTGGAACGGCGCATCCCTCCAGCTTACGCCGACAGCGCCGATCGGCTCGTTCACGGGCAGCTGTCGCGCCGCGTCATGCCCCTGCGGGCGGGTTCACCAGCAGATCCACCCTGTCGGACAGGTAGCGCTCCAGCGGCACGGCCGCGGCATCGCCGGCGCCGGCACTCCAGCGCACGAGTGGCTGGTCGTCGCGCACGAACAGAGCCCCCGTCGACGCACGGAGCTCGGCGGCCTCCAGAACGATGGGTGCGGCGTTGAAGTTGACGGTCTCGCCTTCGGCGAACTTCCCGCGGAAGGCCGCGTCGCGATACCCGCGCCGCACCTCGGCGGACTCCGACTGGTACTGGGTGCGCCCCGGTGGGACGGCACGCGTGGTGAGGCCCTCCTCGTAGAGGGCGCCGTCGGCGTCGATCAGAAGAACACCGAGTCGCCACACTCGACCCCGCGGCACCATCACGGCACGCCGGGTGACGAGCAGCTTGCGGTGGGCGGGCACGTACTCGCCGAGCGCCTCGTCGCGGGCTCCGGCTGCGGCCAGTCGACTCACGGCATCCGTCAGCAGGGTCCGGATGCCCGCGATGACGGCGGCGTCGCTCTCCTCGGTCACAGCATCGAGCGTAGGCGTCGGAACGCTACTTCTTGTCCTTGGTCTCCACGTCGCCGGAGAGCGCTGCGATGAACGCCTCCTGCGGCACCTCGACCCGGCCCACCATCTTCATGCGCTTCTTGCCCTCCTTCTGCTTCTCGAGGAGCTTGCGCTTGCGGGTGATGTCACCGCCGTAGCACTTGGCCAGCACGTCCTTGCGCATGGCGCTGATGGACTCGCGGGCGATGATGCGGGCGCCGATGGCGGCCTGGATGGGCACCTCGAACTGCTGGCGCGGGATGAGCTTGCGGAGGCGCCCGGTCATCAGCACGCCGTAGGCGTAGGCCTTCTCCCTGTGCACGATGGCGCTGAACGCGTCGACCTGTTCACCCTGCAGCAGGATGTCGACCTTCACGAGGTCGGCCTCCTGGTCGCCGGCCGGCTCGTAGTCGAGGGAGGCGTAACCGGCGGTCTTCGACTTGAGGTGGTCGAAGAAGTCGAACACGATCTCGCCGAGGGGCATCGTGTAGCGGATCTCGACGCGGTCCTCGCCGAGGTACTCCATGCCAAGAAGGGTTCCCCGTCGGGCCTGGCAGATCTCCATGATCACGCCGACGTAGTCCTTGGGTGCCAGAACGGCGGCCTTCACGACGGGCTCGCGAACGCTCACGATCTTGCCGCCGGGGAACTCGCTCGGGTTGGTGACCGTGACGGTCTTCTTGTCCTCGGTCGTGACCTCGTAGATCACCGACGGAGCGGTCGTGATGAGGTCGAGCCCGAATTCGCGCTCGAGCCGCTCGGTGACGATCTCGAGGTGCAGCAGGCCGAGGAAGCCGCAGCGGAAGCCGAAGCCGAGCGCCACGGAGGTCTCCGGCTCGTAGACGAGGGCGGCATCCGAGAGCTTCAGCTTGTCGAGGGCCTCGCGCAGGTCGGGGTAGTCGCTGCCGTCGATCGGGTACAGGCCAGAGAACACCATGGGCAGCGGCTCGGTGTAGCCCGGCAGAGCCTGGCTCGCGGGCTTGGCGGCCGTCGTGACGGTGTCGCCGACCTTGGACTGGCGCACGTCCTTCACGCCGGTGATCAGGTAGCCGACCTCGCCGACGCCGAGGCCCTTGCTGGGGGTCGGCTCCGGCGAGCTCACGCCGATCTCGAGGATCTCGTGGGTGGCGCGGGTCGACATCATCTGGATGCGCTCGCGAGGGTTCAGGTGTCCGTCGATCATGCGCACGTAGGTGATGACGCCGCGGTAGCTGTCGTAGACGGAGTCGAAGATCATGGCGCGCGCCGGGGCGTCCTTGTCGCCCTTCGGGGCGGGGATGAGCTCGGTCACCCGATCGAGGAGATCCTCGACGCCGGCACCGGTCTTCCCCGAGACGCGCAGCACGTCGGAGGGCGAGCCGCCGATGAGGCTGGCGAGCTCGCCGGCGTACTTGTCGGGGTCGGCGGCTGGGAGGTCGATCTTGTTGAGCACCGGGATGATCGTGAGGTCGTTCTCGAGCGCCAGGTAGAGGTTCGCCAGCGTCTGGGCCTCGATGCCCTGAGCGGCGTCGACCAGCAGGATGGCACCTTCGCAGGCGGCGAGCGAACGCGACACCTCGTAGGTGAAGTCGACGTGCCCGGGGGTGTCGATCATGTTGAGGGCGTAGGTGTCGCCGTTGAGCGACCACGGCATGCGCACGGCCTGGCTCTTGATCGTGATGCCGCGCTCGCGCTCGATGTCCATGCGGTCGAGGTACTGCGCCCGCATGTCGCGGTCGCTCACCACGCCGGTCATCTGCAGCATCCTGTCGGCCAGCGTCGACTTGCCGTGGTCGATGTGGGCGATGATGCAGAAGTTGCGAAGGAGTGCCGGGTCGGTCGCGGCGGGTTGCAGAGGCGTGAGGGCACGTGGAGACATCGTGACTCGATTCTCCCATGACTAGCATGGCTGGATGCACAGCGGCCCTCCGGTGCTCTTCCTGCACGGCATTCGCACCTCGTCGAGCATGTGGCGCGCGCAGATCGACGCGCTCGCGCATCGCGGCATCCGCTCGCTCGCGATCGACCTGCCCGGCCACGGCGCTCGGATGGGCGAGGACTTCACCCTCGAGGCGGCGACGACCGCCATCGACGACGGCATCTCGACCCTCGGCGCCCCGCCGCTCATCGTGGGGCTCTCGATGGGCGGCTACGTCGGCATGCACTACGCCGCACGCCACCCCGATCAGCTGCGCGGGCTGGTGGCCGCCTCGTGCGGCGCCATCCCGAGGCCGGTCTTCATCGGCGGCTACAGGGCCGCCGCCGCGGCCATCCATCTGCTGCCCGACCGGGGCTCAGCCCTGAACGACGGCCTGGCGAGGCTGCTGGTGCGCGAACGAGGTCTCTCGGACCTCCTCGCAGGAGGCATCGCGCTCGAGGTGATGCAGTCCGGCCTGCGCGCCATCGGCACGCTCAGGCCCCTCGACGACCTCGCGGCCTACGACGGGAGGGTCTGGTTGGTGAACGGACGCTACGACCACATCCGTTTCGATGAGCGACGGATGCTCCGAGCCAGTCGGCACGGAACGCTGACGGTCATTCCCGGCGCGACCCACCTGGCGAGCCTCGTGCAGCCCGAGGCGTTCACGGAGGCCGTTCTCGAAGCCTGGCGGGAGCTCGCGGAGGTCGAGGCCTCACAGCAGGGCTGACGATGCTGGGGGCGGCGATCCCGTCGCCCTCGCACCCCGTGCAGCTTCACCGTGACGGGAGATGTCGGCGCATCGGGAAGGATCTGAGGCCGGAGCGGTTGGATCTCGGCATGAGCATTCTTCTCACCGGCGGTGCCGGCTACATCGGATCAGCAGTTCTCGAGCGGCTCCTCGCCGCCGGCCACGAGGTGTCGGCGCTGGTGCGCTCGCCCGAGAAGGCCGCCGTCGTCCAGGCGGCCGGGGCGACCGCCGTCATCGGGTCGGCCGACGATGCCGAGATCGTCCGCGCTGCGGCAGGGGCAGCCGACGGCGTCATCCACCTGGCCTCCTCCCCCGAGGTCGACTCCGTGCTCGTGCCCGCCGTGCTGGCGGCGATCGAGGGCCGGGACGCCCGGTTCGTGCACACTGGCGGCATCTGGATCTACGGATCCGGCACCGACCTGACCGAGCAGTCTCCGTTCCAGCCGCTTCCGATCAGCGGATGGCGCGCCGAGGGCCAGGCCCTCGTGAACGCCGCCCCCAACACCGCCGTCGTGGCGCCCGCCGTCGTCTACGGCGACGGAGCCGGGATCGTGCGCGGCCTCATCACCGCGCCCCGCGGAACCGGCGTCGCCCCGACGGTGCCGCTCGTGGGCGACGGATCGCAGCACTGGACCACCGTTCACGTCGACGACATCGCCGCGCTCTACGTGCTGGCCTACGAGAACCGCAGCGCTCGGGGTGTCTACATCGGGGCCAGCGGCGTGAACCCCACGGTGCGGGAACTGGGCGAGGCCATCGCTGCTGCCGAGCACGTAGCGGGCGGAGTCGCACCCGAGACCGTCGAGGCGAGCCGCGAACGGCTCGGTGCCGATTTCGCCGATGCCCTGCTGCTCGACCAGCAGGCGTCGGGAGCGCGGGCACGCACCGAACTCGGCTGGGCGCCGACCGGAGCCTCGGTTCTCGACGAGATCGGCTCGGGTTCCTACGCACCGTCGCCCGCGGCCGACCGGTCGGAGGAGCCCGCGGCCTGAGAGTCCGCCGTGCCGAGACTCGGCGGGATTATCGGCGGAAGCGCTTCATAGGGTAAAGTTGCCTGTTGGCTTGCGTGTGGGTCCCACCTCACACGATTTCGCCGCAGGCGCCCCTCTACCGTCATGCGGCAACATCCGATCCACACACAAACGAAAGAACGTACTCAACGTGGCAAACATCAAGTCGCAGATCAAGCGCATCGGCACGAACAAGAAGGCTCAGGAGCGCAACAAGGCCGTCAAGAGCGAGCTCAAGACCGCCATCCGCGCCACCCGCACCGCCATCGCCTCCGGCGACAAGGCCGTTGCGTCCAGCGCCCTGAAGACCGCTTCGAAGAAGCTCGACAAGGCCGTCAGCAAGGGTGTCATCCACCAGAACCAGGCTGCGAACCGCAAGTCGGCGATCGCCAAGCAGGTCGACGCGCTGTAAGCGTTTCTCATCGAGATGGCCCCGGATGCTTCGGCATCCGGGGCCATCTTCGTTTCCGGGAGCGAAGCGCTAGGCGCGCCCGCGGGCGGCGATGACGCCGACCATGCGCTCGAGGGCGAAGACGGGATCGCGCTCGGCGCCCTTCACTGCGGCATCGGTCTCGGCGAGCATGGTGATGCACCGGGCGAGACCCTCTTCACTCCAGCCCTGCAGGTCACGCTGTGCGCGCTCGACCTGCCACGGCGCCATGCCGAGCTTGGAGGCGAGCTGACCCGAGCCGCCCCGCGTGCCGAACACCTTGGCCATCGTGCGGATCTTCATGGCGAAAGCCGCGACGATCGGCACGGGATCCTCTCCGGAGGAGATGGCCTGGCGCAGGTTGGTGAGGGCCTCGCCGTGCCGACCGGCGATGGCCGCATCGGCCACCTTGAAGGCGTTCACCTCCATGCGCCCGCCGTAGTAACGATCGACGGTGGCCTCGGTGATCTCGGCGCTGGCGTCGCTCATCAGCTGCTGGCACGCGGCCGACAGCTCCGCGAGGTCGTCGGAGAACGCCGACACGAGTGACCTCAGGGCCGAGGGCGCGACCCGGCGTCCCTTCGCGGCGAACTCGCCGGCCGCGAACTCGTACTTCTCGGCGTCCTTCTTGAGCTCGGCGCAGACGATCTCGATGCCGCCGCCCACTCCTCCCCTGATGGCGTCGAGCAGCTTCTTGCCGCGCATGCCGCCGTTGTGCCGGAGCACCAGGAAGGTACTGTCGGCAGGCTCCTGAAGGTAGGCGAGAGTCTCGGTGATGAAGTCGTCGGTGCACTTCTCGACGTTGCTGACGCGCAGCAGTCGCGGTTCGGCGAACAGCGACGGGCTGGCCATCGTCAACAGCTCCCCTGGTGCGTACGAGTCGGCGGCGATGTCGACGATCTCGAGGCTCGGGTCCTCGGTCTTGAGGAAGTCGCGGAGGTCCCGGATGCTGCGCTCGGCGAGGAAGGTCTCGGTACCCGAGACGAGCACCACCGGCGCCGGTCGCACCTGATTCCAGCCGAGTTGCGGGATGGAGACCGTTGACCGCGCTTTGGCCGGAGCGGAAGTACGAGCAGCCACGCGGGTCCTCTCAGGATGGGATCTCCACTTTATCCCGCGCCACCGACAGCCCTGCGCCGCTCCGACCACACCCGCACGGTTCCGTCGTCGCCTGGAGCGAGCAGCACCAGACCCTGCTCGTCCGTGCGCTCGGCGACGGTGCCTGCGCTCCTCAGTATCGCCAGCAGTCTGGCCGTCGGATGCCCGTAGCTGTTCTCCGCGCCCACGGAGATGAGGCCCACCGTGGCGTGCATCCGCTCGTACAGCTCGGCGCTCTGGTCCGAAGATCCGTGATGCGCCACCTTCACGACGTCGACTGGTGTGATCGGGGTCGCCCTGGCCAGCGCCCGTTGCGGCTCCTCTCCGAGGTCGCCCAGGAACGCCGAGCTGAGCCCTGACCCCGTGAAGCGCATCGTGACGCTCCCGGCGTTGCCCATTGCCATGGTGGCGGCATCCGGCAGGGGCCAGAGCACCTCCCAGTCGAGATCGCCGAGGGAGCCCGTCAGCCCGGCGGTCCCACGTTCGACACTGGTCCCTCCCGCCTGGAGGCGAGCGAGGATCTCCCGGTCGGCCTCCGTCTCCGGCAGGCCGACGACGGCATGGTCGACCCGTCCGACCACCGCGTCGACGCCGCCGACATGGTCGATGTCGTAGTGGGTGAGAACGAGGAGGTCGAGCCGCTGGATGCCGAGGGAGTCGAGGCAACCGGCCAGGAGAGCAGGGTCCGGACCGGTGTCGACCAGCGCGTGACTGGAGCCATCGCGCACCACGACCGCGTCGCCCTGACCGATGTCGCACGCCGCGTACTGCCAGTCGGCCGGCATCGAGAGCGAGCGGAGCACGGACGAGCCGAGCAGGGCGCCGCCGTAGGCACCGGCAGTGACGAGCAGCCCGGTGACGAGCACGCCGACCACCCGGGGCGACGCTCTGTCGCGACGGCGGAGCGCCAGAGCGATCGCAGCAGCCGACACGGCTGCGAGCAGCAACGCTCCCGCCGCTCCGCCGAGCCACGGCAATCGGGTCCAGGCGAGACCGTCGACGGTACGGGCGATCTGGGCGATCCAGGCCGACGGCACCCACGCCACCTGCAGGCAAGCCGTGGCGAGGCCGGGAAGGACGGGAAGCAGCAGACAGCCGATCAGGCCGAGCACCGTCGCGATCGGTGCGGCGGGTTCGGCCAGGAGATTGGCGAGAACGCCCGCCACGGGAACGGTCGGGTCGAGCAGGATGAGGATGGGCTGGCAGGCGAGCTGGGCTGCGAGGGGAACCGCGATGGCGATCGCGATCGGCGCCGGCATCCAGCGGGCCAGTGTCGTCGCGAGAGGGCGGGCGAGCAGCAGCAGCCCTGCCGTCGCAGAGACCGACAGTGCGAAGCCGTAGCTGCGTGCCAACCAGGGATCCACCGCGAGCAGGACCACGACGGCGACGGACAGAGCCGCGAGGCCGCGCCCGGGCCGGCCGATGCCGAGCGCGAGGAGCACCACTGTGGCCATGACCGCCGCACGCAGCACACTGGGTTGGGGCGTGACGAGAACGACGAACCCGGCGAGGGCCACGAGGGCGAGCAGATAGCGCGCCCGCCGCGGAAGCCCGCAGAGCGCCCCGAGCAGCACGATCACGGCGACGACGATGGCGCAGTTCGCGCCGGACACTGCAGTGAGGTGGCTGAGCGAGGAACTCTTCATGGCCGCATCGAGCTCCGCCGTGACAGCACCCGTGTCGCCGATGGCCAGTCCGGGCAGCAGATCGCCACCATCGCCGGGGAGAACCGTCGCCGCCGCCGTCAGTCCGGAGCGCAGCGGGTCGGCCCAGCCGAGGGACCACGGCGCCGGCGAGAGCGTGGTGATCGGCGCCGAGGCGAAGAGCAAGAAGGCGACGTCGTCTCCGGCCTCCGTCGACTTCACCGTGCCGCGCGCCCTGACCGTCGCTCCGATGGGCGGATGCTCGCCGTCCACCTCGCCGAAGACCAGCACGGGTGCCGACGCGCTCACGGGTCGACTCACGCCTTCCGGTCCTCGGCTCGACACCGACAGGACCCGCGCCTCGAACCTGACCTGCTCGCTCCCGGAGAATGCGCCGACGCCGACGGCAGGCGCAGACGACACCACGGCCTGCACCGTGACAGTGCGGTGCTCATCGGCCGCCTGCACGAGCACGGGTGGGGTGCGCGACGGCGCGGCGGCCGCCACCGCGCTGCACACCACGGCTGTCGCAGCAGCGCCGAGTGCGACGAGGGCGAGGATGCGACGAGTGGACAGCGAGTGCGAGCCGCCCAGCAGCACGGCGACCGTTCCGATCGCCAGCAGGGCCGCGGATGCCGCCACCCAACCGGCTGCATCCGGAAACCCGACAGCGAGGAACCCAGCCGCCCAGGCGATGGCGGCCGGCCAGCCGAGTCGCAGTTCGGCACGCATCGGAGAGCTCACACCGTCACGAGGTCCTGCAACGACTCGAAGGTCTTCTCGCCGATGCCGCTGACCTCCCTCAGTTCGTCGATGCTCGAGAAGCCGCCGTTGGCGTCGCGCCAGTCGATGATGCGCTGCGCGAGAGCGGGGCCGATGCGGGGAAGGGTGTCGAGATCTGCCACCGTCGCGCTGTTGAGATCGATCGGTCCGGCGGATGCCGCGCCGCCCGTGCTGCCGCCGGCTCCCGGTGCCACGACGGATGGAGGCGGCACGTCGCCGACCGCCGGCACGACGAGCTGCTCGCCATCCGACAGTTCGCGCGCGAGGTTCACGCCCCCGGGGTCGGCCGTCGCGGAGAAGCCGCCGGCCGCGGCGACGGCATCCATGACCCTGGAGCCGGAGGCGACCTCGTAGAGTCCCGGACGAGCCACGGCGCCGAGGACGTGCACGAAGAGCACCGGAGCCGACGACGACACCCCTCCACCACCGCGGCTCGCTCCGTCGGACCTCGCATCCGAGCCAGCGGTGGCTGCCGAGCCGGCCGACGACCGCAGCCCTTCGGGGAGGTTGCCGGGAGCGATGGAATCTCCGCTGCCACCGGCGCCGAGCATCGCGACGACGACGGTGGCGACGAGGGCGGTGATGACGAGCACGATGACTCCGCCGACGGCGATGCGCACGCGAGGAGCCGCCCGCGCGGCCGGATCGAGCCGACCGATCGCCTCGTCGTCTGCGGTGCCCACCGGGTCAGGCTAGGTGGCGTCGGACCCGCTCACCCTGGACGCCGGCAGCTCGACGCGACTGCCGAACGCGGAACGGGCTGGGGAGGATCCCCAGCCCGTTCCGAAGAAGCGCGATCAGCTCCTGGTGGCGATGCTCACGACCTTGGGTGCACGCACGATGACGTTCACGATCTCGCGATCGCCGATGGAGCGCACGACGCCTGCCGAGGCCCGAGCGAGGGTCTCGAGTTCGTCGGCCGAGATGTTCGGCGAGACGGTGAGCTTGTCGCGCACCTTGCCGTCGACCTGCACGACAGCGACGACGGACTCTGCGATCAGGAGGTTGGGATCGGCCTTGCGCCACTGCACGAGGGCGACACCGGGCTGGTAGCCGAGCTTCTCCCACATATCCTCTGCGGTGTACGGCGCGAACAGGTTGAGGGCCATCGCCGTCACCTCTGCCGCCTCGCGCACGGCCGCATCCGCCGGACCGGCGCCCGAGTCGATCACCTTGCGGGTGGCGTTGACCAGCTCCATGAGGCGCGCGACGACCACGTTGAACTTGAACGACTCGACGAGTCCGGGAGCATCGGCGAGGAAGCGGTGGGTGACCCTCCGCAGCCCGGGGTCGCCGGTCTTCCAGAGCACATCCGGCGACGAGGAGACGTCCTTCGCGACGCGCCAGGCGCGGGCGAGGAACTTGGACGATCCGACAGGCGACACGTCGTTCCAGTCGATGTCGTCCTCGGGGGGACCGGCGAAGGCCATCGTCAGGCGTACGGCGTCGACGCCGTGCTTCTCCACCTCCTCGGTGAAGTAGACGATGTTGCCCTTGCTCTTGCTCATCTTGGAGCCGTCGAGGATGACCATGCCCTGGTTCAGCAGGGCCGAGAACGGCTCGGTGAAGCTGAGGTAGCCGAGGTCGAAGAGCACCTTCGTGATGAACCGCGCGTAGAGCAGGTGCAGGATGGCGTGCTCGACTCCGCCGACGTACTGGTCGACCGGAGCCCAGCGCTCGGCCTCCTTCGGGTCGAACGCCTTGCCGTCGTCGTTCGGGTTGAGGAAGCGCAGGAAGTACCACGAGCTGTCCACGAAGGTGTCCATCGTGTCGGCGTCGCGGCGCGCCGGAGTGCCGTCGATCGGGTTGGGCACGTTCATCCAGTCCTCGGCCGCACCGAGCGGCGACGTGCCCTTGGGCTTCAGGTCGAGGCCCTCGGCGTCGGGGAGCAGCACCGGCAGCTGGTCTTCCGGCACGGGGATCTCCGTGCCGTCTGCACCGTGGATGATCGGGATGGGGGTACCCCAGTAGCGCTGGCGCGAGATCAGCCAGTCGCGCAGTCGGTAGTTCTTGGCGGCCCGACCGCGGCCCTCAGCCGCCAGGATCTCGATGACCTTCTTGATCGCGTTCGACTTCGACAGCCCGGTGAGGGGGCCCGAGTTCATCAGTCGGCCCTCCCCTGCCAGGGCGATCCCGGTGTCTGCCGGGTCGGTGCTCTCGACGTCGGGCAGCACGGGGTCGCCGTGCTCGTCGAGGTCGATGACGGGGATGACTCCGGTCACCGGCGCGTTCACGTCGACGACGACGCGCACGGGCAGGTCGAAGGCGCGGGCGAAGTCGAGGTCGCGCTGATCGTGCGCCGGAACGGCCATGACGGCGCCGTGGCCGTAATCGGCGAGAACGTAGTCGGCAGCCCAGATCGGCAGCCTCTCCCCGTTCACCGGATTGACGGCATAACGGCCGAGGAAGACACCGGTCTTCTCGCGGTCGGTGGCCTGACGCTCCATCTCCGTCGACTTCTGCACAGCCGTGAGGTAGGTGCCGAATCGTTCCTGGATGTCTGGTGTCGATCCCTCGACCAGCTCTGCGGCCAGGTCGGAGTCGGGAGCGACGACCATGAAGGTCGCTCCCCAGAGAGTGTCAGGACGCGTCGTGAAGACGGTGACACGCTCATCACGACCCTCGATCTCGAATTCGACGTCGGCTCCGATGGAGCGGCCGATCCAGTTGCGCTGCATGTTCAGCACCTTCGAGGGCCAGGAGCCCTCGAGCTGGTTCAGGTCGTCGAGCAGTCGATCCGCGTAGTCGGTGATGCGGAAATACCACTGGGTCAGCTTCTTCTTGACCACCACTGCGCCGCTGCGCTCGGAGGTGCCGTCGGGCAGGACCTGCTCGTTGGCCAGCACGGTGAGGTCTACGGGGTCCCAGTTGACCCAGCTGTCCTTGCGGTAGGCGAGGCCCTTCTTGTAGAGCTGCAGGAACAGCCACTGGTTCCACTTGTAGTACTCGGGGTCGCTCGTGTGCAGTTCGCGCTCCCAGTCGAAGGAGGTCGCGTAGAGGCGCATGCTCGCCTTCTGCTGCGCGATGTTGTCGTAGGTCCAGCCGCGCGGGTCGATACCGCGCTTGATGGCGGCATTCTCGGCGGGAAGGCCGAAGGAGTCCCATCCGATCGGATGCATCACGTTGAAGCCCTGCTGGCGCCAGTAGCGCGCCACGACATCGCCCAGCGCGTAGACCTCGGCGTGACCCATGTGCAGGTCGCCGGACGGGTACGGGAACATGTCGAGAACGTACTTGCGGGGCCGCTTGTCGTCGGGGTCACCCGAGCGGAAGGGCTTCATCTCGTCCCAGACGGGCAGCCACTTCTTCTGGATGGAGGCGAAGTCGTAGACCTCGTCCTCTCCGGGTGCGCTGCTCGCGGACTCGTGCTCGTGTGCCACGTGACTCTCAATCGATACGGAAGTGATGATGGGAGCGCCATTGCTCGAGGGCGGGCCGTGTGCGAAACATGGCTGTAACCAAGATTCCACTTTACTGAACAGCGCCGCGGATGCCGCATTCCCGGCGTCTCGGTCGCTGAGGGCCCGACGGAGTCGGCGCCCGAGGCGCACACCGAAGGCGCTTCGACCGACTACTGCGTCCGGGCCTCACCGAACGGAATCGACGCCGAGTACCGCGAGGAGGGCTCGAGCCTTGACCCGCGTCTCCTCCACCTCCTCGGACGGCACGGAGAGTGCAGTGATCCCCCCGCCGGAACCGACGGTGGCGGCATCCGGCGTCAGCACGATCGACCGGATGACCATGGCGAGGTCGATGGACCCGTCGACTCCGACGTAGCCGAAGGCACCGGAGTAGATGCCGCGGGGGCCGCCCTCGAGCCCGGCGAGGATGCGCATGGCGCTGATCTTGGGCGCCCCGGTCATCGAGCCCGCCGGGAAGCACGCCTCGACGGCGTCGATGCCGGTGAGTCCGGCCTCGAGTTCGGCCTCGACGGTGGACACCAGCTGATGCACCTGGGCGTAGCTCTCGACGGCGAGCAGGCTGGTGACCCGCACACTGCCGAGGGCCGCGATGCGCCCCAGGTCGTTGCGCATCAGGTCGACGATCATCAGGTTCTCGGCCTGCTCCTTGTCACTGGCCTCGAGTTCGGCCCGCAGGTCGATGTCCTCCACCAGGGAATGCCCGCGCGGCCGGGTGCCCTTGATCGGCTTCGTGACGATGCCACCGCTCCCGGAGACCTGGAGGAACTGCTCGGGCGACGAGCTCAGCAGCGCGAGATCGCCGAAGCGCAGGAGCCCGCCGTGGTGCGTCGGGCTCGCGGCGCGCAGTCGGCTGTAGGTCTCGAGCGGATCGAAACGTCCCTCGACGGTGATCGTGTTCGTGAGGCACAGCTGGTAGGCGTCGCCGCGGCGGATCGCCTGCTGGCAGTGCTCGATGAGTCGCTCGTAGGCAGCGGGGCCATGGCGCCAGCTGGCGGTGCTGCGACCACCGGCGGAGTGCTGCACAGGCCGCGACCCATCGGCAGTGGTGCCCGCGACGATCCTCCGCACGTGTTCGACCCATGCGGCGAAATCGGGACGGTCGGCCGCCGACTCCAGTGCGATGACCCTCACGACCCGCGCGCCGTGATCGAACTCGATGGCCCGATCGATGAACTGGAATGCTGCGTCAGGATGCGCAGACTCCGGCAACTCCACTCCCGTCGTCTGCACACCGACTTCGTAACCGATCCAGCCGACCCAGCCGAGAGGGCGCCCATCGAGGGCTGACGGATGCGGGACCGCCGCCCGGACCTCGGAACGGACCTCGCCGGAGAGCGATGCGGCGGCGCGAAGGCCGGACCGCAGGAAGGCGAAGACGTCGTCCCCGGGAGCGAAGATGCTCACCCCGTCGGGTGTCGACGGCGCTCCCATCCAACTCCGGCCGGACTCGGCGTCCCTGCCACCGTCGAGCCAGAACGAGTGACTCTCGGAGCCGAACACCTCGGTGAACACCCGTTCCGGATCGCACCAGGCGTCGAACGCGATGATCCGGGGCATCCGCCCAGCCTAGAGCCCGGTGGCACACGAGAGGCGGACCCCCGGGGGGGAGGGATCCGCCTCTCGGCTCTCTCGGACGTCACTCAGCGCATCGAGTGGCTTCCGCGCTTCTGCATGTGCTCCGTCACCTTGTCGAGGCCGTTGGCGCCCCAGCCATGGCCGTGCTTCCAGGTCTTGACCTTCGCGAAGGCCAGCGTCGCGTGGGCAGCGGCATCCGCCATCTGCTCGAAGACCACGGGGTCGACATTGTCGGTCGTGTCGCAGGCCTGGTGGTAGCAGGGGTCGTACGGCGCGCCGGCCGTTCCGCCGAACGTCGCGGCCTCTGCATCGGTCTTGATGCCCTCGGCACCGGTGAACAGTCCGCCAGCGGGGATGCCGTTCTCGATGAACGCGAAGTAGTCGCTGCGACCGTCGAACTCGGTGGGCGCCGTGGCCAGCTTCTTCATGCCGAAGTAGTCGGTGAAGACCTTCTCGATCTCTGCCGAACCCTCCGGACCGGCAGTGCCGAAGGCGTCGCCGTCGCCGTCGTAGACGAAGCGGACGGCGTTCGGGGAGCCGACCATGTCGAAGTTCAGGTTCACCGCCGTGGCCGCGAGCTGCTTCTCGGACAACTGCGACACGTAGTAGTTCGACCCCTGCAGGCCGTCTTCCTCGCCGCTCCAGAACGCGAAGCGCACTCGGTTCTGCGGCTGGATGTGCAGGCGCTTCAGCTGGATCGCCGTCTCGAGGAGGGTCGCCGACCCGGTGCCGTTGTCATTGATGCCGGGGCCCTCGGCGACCGAATCGAGGTGGGCACCGACGACGACGGTCTCGGACGCGCGACCCGACGTGTCCGCGAGCACGTTGAACGTCTTCGTCTGCTTCAGCGTCCCGTCGACGAATACCCGGGCAGCGGCTCCGGTGGTCGCCGCGATGGACTCGCCGATGGCGAAGCTCGTTCCCACTGCGGGGATCGCTGCTGCCGTGCCGAGAGTTCCGGACAGGACGCCGGTGCGATCGTCGCCGGGAACATCGTTCCCCTGGTTGAAGATGATCGCCGCCGTCGCTCCAGCGGTCGCCGCGTTCGCGACCTTGTCGGCGAACGGGCAGGTCCCGCGCTGGAGCAGGGCGATCGCTCCCACGACGAAGCCCTCGAAGTCGGAGGCCTCGCATCCGCTCGTCGATGCACGGGCCCCGGTGAGGTTGAGGTCGACGGCGACCACGGGACCGGAGACGTCTCCCGACGCCGAGTAGCTCATCGCCGAGAACTCGTCGGCGGAGTATTCCGTGGGCGTCGGAGCCGTCAGCTCGAACGCGGATCCGTTCAGCACGAACTGCTCATAGCTGAAGTACTGTCTGCTCGTCTTGTAGCCGGCCTTTTCGAGCTGCTTCTCGACGTACGCGCCGGACGCCTTGTGACCCGCGGTACCCGCTGCCCGATTCCCGCCGTTCCTCGCGGCGATCGACTCCAGCGCGTCAAGGTGACGGGTCAGGCCGTCGACGGTGATCGCCTTGCGCAGCGCGAGCGAGTTGAGCCTCTGCCAGCCGTCACCGCCCTGCGTGCCGGCCAGCGCCGGCGAGACTCCCGTCACGGCCAATGCGCCGCCGAGAATCATGCTCACGGCGATGGCGAGTCCGCGCTTCGTGTGCGTTCTGTTCACTGGTGCTCCTTCTGGGGAGTTCGAGTGGAATCCGTTCCGCCGACACTGGTGGCGCCGACGTCTCCATCGAACTTAGCCCCGATCGGGGGACATGAGGGTGTGAATCTTCTCATCCGAGCGCTCGCCCTCAGGCCGGAATGCGTCCGTCCACGAGCGTCACCGTGCGATCGACGAGGTCGGCCGGCACAGCGCCGTGCGAGATGAGAATGACGGTACGCCCGTCGCTCGACGCCGCGGCCAGCAGGTCGCGCAGCACCTCATCGGCGCGGTCGGCGTCGACGTTGGCCGTCGGCTCGTCGAGCACGAGAACCGGGAAGTCGGCCAGCAGGGCGCGTGCGAGGGCGATGCGCTGCGCCTGTCCACCGGATACGCGCGACCCGTGCTCGCCGAGGGCCGTGGCCAGCCCGCTGCGGGAGGCCGCCCAGTCGGCGAGACCGACGCGAGAGAGCACGGCCGTGAGCTCGGCGTCTGTCGCCGTCTCCCGCGCGAAGACGAGATTGTCGCGAAGCGTCGCGTCGAAGATCCACGGCTGCTGCTCGCACAATCCGATCACGGTACGGATGCCGTCCTGCTGCAGCCGGTTCGCCTCGACCCCGCCCAGCGTGTACGAGCCCTCGTAGTCGAGCAGCCGCACGAGGGCATGCGCGAGCGTCGTCTTTCCGGCGCCACTGCCGCCGCGCACAAGCAACCGTTCGCCCGGACGCACCACGAGGTCGAGCGGCCCCACGGAACCGCCGCCGTCCGGCCAGTGCGCGGCGAGCCCGCGCAGGCTGATGGTGACGTCGGTTCCGGGGACCACCGCGCGAGCACCGGTGTCGTCGACCGGCAGCTCACGGGGCGCGATCTCCGGCACGGCCGACGCCACCCTCTCGGCACTGGAACGGACCGACCGCCACGCCCCGACGGCGGCGGGGAGCATCGAGCAGACCTCGAAGACGGCGAGGGGCACCAGCACGATGACCGCCAGCTCCGGACCCTCGAGGCTTCCGGTGCGCAGGGCGGGAACGGCGATGAGCACACCGGCCAGGGTCGCAGCCCCGGCGGCGAGCGACACCACCGCTGAGGAGAGTCCGGCCCCGACCGCCGCCCGGGTCTCCGCCCGACGGAGGGCAACATCCGCTGCCGACACCCTCTGGAGGCTCGCATCGACAGCGCCATAGGCGATGAGGGTGTCGAGTGCAGACAACAGGTCGACGAGCGCCGCGTTCACAGCTCCTCGACGGGGAGCTATGGCCGCATCGGCGCGGGACGAGACCGCGGAGTGCAGCACGGTGCCCGCGATGAAGGCCACAGCGAGGCAGCAGGCGAGAGCCACGGCGGCTGCAGAGCTGATGGTCCACAGGAATGCCACGCTGCCGAGCGCCGTCACCGCGGCCACGAGGGCCGGCTGCAGCACCCGCAGCGGCAGGTTCTGCAGCTCGTCGACATCGCGGGAGAACCTCGTGAGCAGGTCGCCGCGCCCGATCGCCTTCATGCCGTCCGGCGCGAGCGGAACCAGACGCTCCAGCAGCTCCACCCGCAATCGGGTGAGTTGCCGGAGTGCGGCATCGTGGGTGACGAGCCGCTCGAGATAGCGGAACGCTCCTCGCGCGATGGCGAAGGCTCGCACGCCGACGACGGCGAGCGAGATGTAGACGATCGACGGCTGCTCGGCAGCACGCGCGATGAGCCAGGCGGAGCACGCGAGGAGGGCGACGGCCGACCCGGCGCTCAGAGCTCCCACGAGAACGCCGGGGACGAATCGTCGCGCCGGCGGCTGCGCCGACTGCAGCACGGCGCGAGTGCGCTCAGACACGCACGACCTCCTCGAGCCTGATGACATCGTCGGCGGCCGCGATGACGGCTGGCCGGTGGGTCACGACGATGACGATGGCACCGGATGCCGCAGCAGAGCGCAGCTGCTCGATGACGCTCTGCTCGCTGGCCGCATCGAGCGCCGACGACGGCTCGTCGAGCAGCAGGATGGGGCATCCGCGACCCTCGGCACGATAGAGCGCCCGCGCGATGGCGACCCGTTGCGCCTGCCCGCCAGACAGGCCGGCTCCCCCGACGCCCAATCCTGTGGATGGATCGACGTCGTGCAGGCCGACACGAACCAGGGTCGACGCGACACGGTCGTGGTCTGGAGCGGAGTCGCCCAATGCGACGTTGGCCGCGACGGTGCCGGACACCAGACCCGGCTGCTGGCCGGACCACGCGACATCGGCGCGTTCGATCGGGCGACCGTCGAGAAGAATGCCGCCATTCCGACTGCCGGCGCGGATCGGCCCGTCGAGTCCGGCGATGGCGGTGAGCAGAGTCGACTTGCCGGCACCGCTCGGGCCGGTGACCGCGGTGACCGTGCCTCCGGCGAACTCGGCGGTGAAGCCGTCGAGAACTCTCACTCCGTCATGCTCGACGCTCAGTCCGACGATCTCGAGAGTCGGGCGTGCATCGAGGCCTGCAGGAGATGCCGCGTTGACGGCCGCTTCCGCACGCGAGGACCGGCTCGATGCCACTGGCCCGGACGAGGCCGGAACAGCGGACGCCTCGTCGGCGTCATCGAGGATGCCCAGCACGTCGTCCGCCGCCGCCAGCCCGTCTGCTGCGGCATGGAACTGCACGCCGACTCCGCGGACGGGCAGGAATGCTTCCGGAGCGAGCAGGAGGACGAAGAGCCCGACGGAGAGCGGCATGGCGCCGTCCAGCAGACGCAGCCCGATCTGCACGGCCACGATGGCGACGGAGAGGCTCGCCGCGAGCTCGAGCACGAAGCCACTGAGGAAGGAGATGCGGAGCACCGACATGGTGTCGCGTCTGTACTCGTCGGTCACTGCGGCGATGCGGGCCGCCTGCCGGTGCTGCCGACCGAAGATCTTGAGCGTGCCGAGACCACCGACCACATCGAGGAAAGCGGCCGAGAGCAGCTGCAGCCGCGACCAGGAGCGCTTCTGCGCGGCTTGCGTCGCCCAACCGATGAGGATCATGAAGACGGGGATGAGCGGGAGCGTGATGATCACGATGATCCCGCTCAGCGGGTCCTGCACGAGCATCACCAGAACAAGGACGGGCGTGGCGATCACCGTGAGGATGAGCTGCGGCACGTACTTGCCGAAGTAGGCGTCGAGGGCGTCGAGCCCCATACCGAGCACCGTCGCCAGTGCTGCCGTGCCGCGTGCGGCGGCCCAACCCGGCCCGAGGCGGACCGCGGCGTCGACGGCCTGCGCGCGCAACTCGCCCTTCACTCGCGACGAGGCCGCAGCCGCAGCGGCATCCGTCGCCCAGATGCAGGTTCCGCGGACGACGACCGCCACGGCCAGGGCGGCGAGAAGCGGCGCGAGCTCGTCGAGCGCCGCTCCGTCGATGGCCCTGGAGACGGCCTGGGCCGTGCTCCAGGCGAACACGATCACCGCGAGGGTCTGCACGAACCCGATCGCGCCCCCACCCAGAAGGAAGAGGCGGGCGCCCGCGGCTCGGCGGAGCAGTCGTGGATCGAGCGGTTTCACGCGAGCGTGCGTGTTGGTTCGGTCACGGTTATCAACGGTAGCGGGTGGCGCACCGCCGCCGGCGCGTCGGCACCGGGCATCAGTGCTGCGCCGCCTCGACGTGCGCTCTCGTCACGCGCTTGCGGAAGATCCAGTAGGTCCAGCCCTGGTAGGCCAGGATCAGCGGCAGGAACACCAGCGCCGTCCAGCTCATCACCGTGAGCGTGTAGCTCGAGCTCGACGCGTTCGCGATCGTGAGGCTGTTGGCCGGGTCGTTCGATGCCGGCATCACTTCGGGGAACAGCGCCGTGAAGAGGGCGAGTACGGCGAAGGCGATGGTGGCCGCGCCGAGGGCGAACGACCAGCCTTCCGATCCGGCGCGGTTGAGGTACCACGAGCCGATCAGCGACACGGCGGCGAGGGCTGCGAGCACCAGGTACATGAAGGCGAACTCCGCGATGAACGCCGTCCAGACCAGGAACAGCGCGGCGACGACGATCGTGACGAGCCCCGAGCGCACTGCGAGGTTCCGGGCCCGCATCCGCATCTCGTCCGTCGTCTTCAGCGAGACGAAGACGACGCCGTGGGTGAAGAACAGCAGCAGCGTCGTGAGGCCGCCGAGGAGGGCGTACGGGTTCAGCAGGTCGATCAGGGTGCCGGTGTAGTTGTGGCCAGCGTCGAGCGGAACGCCCTGGACGATGTTGGCGAACGCGACACCCCAGAGCAGGGCCGGAACCGCGGAGCCGACGATGATCATGCCGTCGAACCACGCCTTCCACTGCGACTCGGGGCGCTGGTGCCGATACTCGAAGGACACCCCGCGCACGATCAGGGCCAGCAGGATGAGGAGCAGGGCGAGGTAGAACCCGCTGAAGAGTGTCGCGTACCACTCGGGGAAGGCTGCGAACAGGCAGGCGCCGGCCACGATGAGCCAGGTCTCGTTGAGATCCCAGACCGGGCCGATCGTGTTGATGAGCACTCGGCGGTCGGCCTCGTCCCTGCCGAGGAACGGCAGCGACATGCCGACGCCGAAGTCGAAGCCGTCGAGTACGAAGTAGCCGATGAACAGACCGGCGATGATCCAGAACCAGAGGGTGGGCAGATCCATCGGAGTCTCCTAGTAGACCGTCGTGAGCGGTCTGATCTCGCCGCTCTCGGCATCGGGTTCCGGCGCGGGAGCCGGACCCTTCTGGGCGGCGCGCTTGATGAGCTTGAACTCGACCACCGCGAGGATGCCGTAGATCAGCGTGAAGGCGATGAGGGAGATGAGCACCTCGACTCCGGTGACGTTGGGCGAGACGGCGTCCTGGGTCTTCAGCAGGCTGAAGACGATCCAGGGCTGCCTGCCCATCTCGGTGAAGATCCAGCCCATGATCATCGCTGCGAGTGACAGCGGGAACGACCAGATGGCCGCGCGCCATACCCACGTGTTCTTCGGCATCCGTCCCCTGCGGGTGAGCCAGAGGCCGACGACCGCGACGAGGATGTGCAGCATGCCGAGGCCGATCATCCAGCGGAACGCCCAGTAGGTGATCCAGATGACGGGGGTGTAGTCGCCGGGACCGTAGAGCTGCGTGTACTGGGCCTGCAGGTCGTTGATGCCCTCCACGGTGCCGGTGAGGGTGTGCGTCGACAGGAACGACAGCAGGTACGGAATGCGTATCGAGAACAGCTCGCTGCTGCCGTCCGGCGTCCCCCACGTGAAGACTGAGAAGGAGGCATCGGCCCCCGTCGCCGTGTCGTAGAGAGCCTCGGCCGCTGCCATCTTCATGGGCTGCGTCTCCACCATGGCGAGGCCCAGCTGATCGCCCGACAGCGTCGTGAGGATGCCGGAGGCCACCATCATCCAGAGCCCGAACTTGAGAGCCGGACGCATGGTGACGAGGTGCTGATTGCGGGCCAGATGCCAGGCCGCCACGGTGATGATGAGGCCGGCAGCCACCATGAAGGACGCGAAGATCGTGTGCGGGAAGGCGGCCAGGGCGACCTTGTTCGTGAGCAGTGCCCAGATGTCGGTGAGCTCCGCACGGCCACGCGCCTCGTTGAGCTGGTATCCGACGGGATTCTGCATGAAGGCGTTCGCGGCGATGATGAAGTACGCCGACAGGATGCTGCCGATGCTGGTCGCCCAGATGGTGGCCAGGTGAGCACGCCGCGGCAGCTTGTCCCAGCCGAAGATCCAGAGTCCGATGAACGTCGCCTCGAGGAAGAAGGCGAGCAGCCCCTCGAGGGCGAGCGGGGCGCCGAAGACGTCGCCGACGAAGCGCGAGTAGGTCGACCAGTTCATGCCGAACTGGAACTCCTGCACGATGCCCGTCACCACGCCCATGGCGAAGTTGATGAGGAAGAGACTGCCGAAGAACCTGGTGAGCTGCAGGTAGTGCACCTTGCCCGTGCGATACCACGCGGTCTGGTAGACCGCCGCTGTCAGGCTCATTCCGATCGTGATGGGCACGAACAGGAAGTGGTAGATCGTCGTCAGACCGAACTGCCAGCGCGACAGCAGCAGCGGATCCAGCCAGTCGTTCACGGGTGCTCCCCTCGATGATTTCTACACGGCGTAGAAACCAACTTCTACAGAGCGTAGAACACTTTGCCGCGAAACGGTATCCTGAACGTATGGCAACACTGGGTGACCTCGAAAGAGCTGTGATGGATCTGCTCTGGGATGCCGCGACCCCGCTGAGCGCCAATGAGCTGCGCGACGCCCTTCAGGCTGGCGGATCGACCAGTGGCGGGCGTGACGTCGCGGCGACCACGGTGCTCACGGTGCTCTCGCGACTGGAGACCAAGGGGTTCGTCGACAGGACCCGCGCGAGCCGGCCGCACCTCTACAGCGCAGTGAGCGGTCGAGCGGAGCACACCGCCGAGCTCATGCACGAGGTGCTCGGGACTGCATCCGATCGTGATGCGGCCCTCGCCCGGTTCGTCGGACAGGTCAGTCCTCAGGAGGCCGAGATGCTGCGCACCCTGCTCGCATCACGCGAGCGGGCCTGACCGTGTATGCGGCATCCGCGGTTCTCGCCGTCATCGCCATCGCGCTCGCCTGGCCGGTGCCGATAGCCCTGGCCCGCGCCAGCTGGCCGTCGCGCACTCCGGGGCGCGCCCTTGCGCTCTGGCAGCTCATCGCCCTCGCCGGCGGAACGAGCATGATCGGCGCACTCCTGCTGTTCGGCTTCGCTCCCTTCGTCGGAGCAGGGGCTGCGGATGCCGGACTGCTGGTGTCCGGCCTGTTCAGCGGCCCGCTGCCGACCGATGTGGGCGTTGTGCACATCGTCGCGCTCGGCGCGGCCGTGCTGCTCGGCGCGCACCTGCTGCTGAACCTCGCCACGACCGCCGTTCGTGCGGAGCGCAGCCGTCGACGCCACCACACCTTGGTCGAGCTGCTCAGCTCGCCCGTTCCCGGACGCCCGGGTACTCGCATGCTCGACCACGCAGCTCCCGTCGCCTACTGCCTGCCCGGCATGCACACCGTCACGGTGCTGTCCGAGGGGCTCGTGGACCTGCTCGACCGCGAGCAGCTCGATGCGGTCCTCGCTCACGAGCGCACCCACCTGCGTCAGCACCACCACCTCGTGCTGCTCGCCTTCACGGCCTGGAACAGTGCACTCCCCTGGTTCCCGATCGCCAATCGTGCCGAGCGGGCCGTCGCCCTGCTGGTCGAGATGCTGGCCGACGACACGGCCCGCCGCGAGGTCGACGCGGCGACACTCGCCACCGCGATCGCCCTCGTCGGTTCAGCATGGGGTGACGTGGGGCACGCCGATGTGCTCGGCACGGCGCCCCACCGCCTTGCGGCACCCGGCCCGACGCCTGCGGCCCCTCACGAGGGCCCGGCCGTCGCCGGTGCACTTGGTGCGCGGATCTCCCGTCTTCTCGCAGCCTGATCCCGGGCCTCGTCGCCTAGGCTCGGGTCGATGAACGACGTGCTGCTGTGGATCCTCGAGACTGTGCAGTCCGTGGATCCCGTGCTGCGCACCCTCATCGCCGGAGTCGGCATCCTGCTGGAGACGTCGTTGCTCATCGGGCTCGTCGTCCCCGGCGATTCGATCGTGCTCGTGGCGAGCACAGCCGTCGACGGCACCGTCGAGTACTTCGCCCTCATCGCCACCGTCGTCGTCGGTGCCCTGGCCGGGGAGAGCATCGGCTTCTATCTCGGGCGCTGGTTCGGGCCCCGCATCCGTCGCAGCAGGCTCGGTGCCAGGATCGGCGAGAAGAACTGGGTGCGGGCCGAGCGCTACATCGAGAGGCGAGGCGGCATCGCCGTCTTCATCTCGCGATTCCTTCCCGTGCTGCACTCGCTGGTTCCGGTGACGGTGGGCATGAGCACGATGCGGTACCGGCGCTTCCTGGCGTGGACGGCTCCCGCCAGCATCATCTGGGCGTTCGCCTACGTCTCTGTCGGGTCGGCTGCGGCCGGCAGCTTCCGCGAGACCAGTGAGAAGCTGCACTACGCCGGCTACATCTTCGTCGGCATCATCGTGGTGTTCCTCGTTCTCGTGCTCGTGACCAAGAAGGTCCTGACGCGCCTCGAAAGGCGCCATCTGTCGGTGGACGATGCCGACACGGACTCGGGCTCCGGCACCGGAACCGGCACCAGTTCGTCCTCCAGGCCGGAGTCGATGGACGCGCCGGGCACCTCAGGGGAATGACGAACGGGCCGGATGCCGTGAGGCATCCGACCCGTCGTGAGCACCGGAGTGCTGGGGGCTAGAGCAGACCGGCCTGGTCGAGCCAGTCCTTGGCGGCGGTGCTGGCCGAGGCCTTCTCCTCGCCCTCGACCCGATCGCGCAGGTCGATGAGGTCGTCGGTCGTCAGCTTCGCCGAGACGGCGTCGAGCGCCTTCTCCAGCTTGTCGGAAGCGATCTTCGAGCTCAGCAGCGGAATGACGTTCTGCGCCGAGATCAGGTTCTCGGGGTCGTCGAGAACGACGAGGTCCTTCGACTTGATGTCGGGTGACGTCGTGTAGATGTCTGCCACTTGCACCGTGTTGTCCGTGAGGGCCTTGACGGTGTCGGGTCCGCCGAAGTCCTCGATCGGCACGAAGGTCACGTCGTTCACGCCGTAGACCGACTTGAGGCCCGGGATGCCGTAGCCGAGCTCGCCGAACTGCGGGTTGGCTCCGAGGCTGAACGGCTGCACCTTGGAGAGATCGCCGATGGCCTTCAGTCCGTTCTTGTCGGCGAAGTCCTTCGTGACGACGTAGGCGTCCTTGTCCTCGGCAGCGGCCGACTTGTAGACGACGAGGTCATCCTTCGCCACCGCGTCACCGAGAGCGCCGTCGACGTCTTCGGTCGTGCGCTCGGTGTACTCGGTGTCGTAGTACGCCAGCAGGTTGCCGTTGTACTCGGGGATGAGGTTGATCGAGCCGTCCTGCAGAGCCGGAATGGTCTGCTGGCGCGGGCCGATGTTGAACTTGGTGCTCACGTCGAAGCCCTGGGCCTCGAGCGCCTGGGCGTAGATCTCGCCGAGGATCTCGCTCTCGGGGAACGCGAAGGAGCCGACGACGATGGCGTCGCCGCTGTCTCCTCCCGAACCGGTCTCTGGAGCGGTGGGATCTCCTGATGCGCACCCTGCCAGAGCCACGACAGCTCCGACCGCGACAACGCCGATGGCGATCCGGCCTTTCGTGAAAATACTCATGATTCCCTTTCCTGGAGTGGTGTTCCCACCGTCGCGGACGGGCCTGGTGCCCGCCGACGAAGACTCTGTCGTTCAGTCTGGCGCGTGCTTCCGACACCCGGCGTGGCCGTGAGTCGTTGGATGACGGCGAAGACGCCGTCGATCATCAGGGCCAGCGCCGTGATGAGGATGGCACCGCCGAGGATGCGGTCGTAGTCATTGAGTCCGATGCCGCTGGCGATGATGCGACCGAGGCCCCCGAGGCCCGCGTAGGAGGCGATGACCACGGTCGCGATGACTTGCAGGACGCCCGCGCGCAGGCCACCGATGATGAGCGGCAGCGAAAGCGGGATCTCCACCTTGGTGAGGATCTGCATCTCGGTCATCCCACTCGCCCTCGCGGAATCGATGGTCTGACGGTCGACCGACTCGAGCCCGGAATAGGCGCCGGCGAGGATCGACGGGATGGCCAGCAGCACGAGCGCGATCATTGTGCCGACGAAGTTGGCGGTCGTGCTCACCAGGGAGTACCCGAGCACCATCGTGAGGAAGAACAGCACACCCAGCGTGGGGAGGGCGCGCATCGCGCCGGTGAAGGAGATGACGAACTGCCGACCCTTGCCCGTGTGGCCGATATAGAAGCCGAGCGGGAGCGCTATCGCCGCGGCGATGAGCACCGAGACGAAGGTGTAGAGCAGGTGCTCCGCGAGACGGTCCTGGATGGGCAGCGGCGATTGCGCGCCCGCCACCCAGTGGGTCGGGTCGAAGATCCAGAGGATGGCGCCGAAGATGAGGTTCATCAGAGCCCCTGTCCCGTGTTGCCGGACGGCACCGGCGCCATCGACACGAGGATCGCCTCGGAAGCTCGCTGCTTGCCCGACTTCTTCTCGACACGGCTCCACGGCAGCAGGATGCGCCCGAGGAGCACGAGGATCACGTCGAACACCAGCGCGATGAGGAGGCTGGCGATGATGCCGGTTCCGACCTCCTCGAGGATGCCGCGCTGCTTCCCGTTCGTGAACAGGTAGCCGAGGTTCTCACTGCCGATCAGCACGCCGACCGACACGAGGGCGATGGTGCTCACCGAGACCACTCGCATGCCGGCGAGGAGGACAGGTCCGGCGAGCGGGAACTCGACCCTCCAGAACTGCTGCCACCGCGAATATCCCATCGCGAGGGAGGCCTGCTTGACGTCGGGCGACACCGAGGCGAAGGAGTCGGACGCCGCGCGCACCATGATCGCGACTGCGTAGATGCTCAGGGCGACGATCAGGTTGATGTCGCTCAGCACCCGAGTGCCGAGGATGGCGGGAAGGATGACGAAGAGCGGCAGCGACGGGATCGTGTACAGCAGGCTCGTCGAGGTGATGATGACGCCGCGCGCCGCGCGCCCGGTGATCGCCAGGCGCCCGAGCGGCACCGCGATGACGAACCCGACGATGATCGGGATGATGCTCAGCCGGATGTGGTTGAGCGTCAACTCGAGGACAAGTTCCCAGTTCGAGAGGAACCAGTTCACGACACTCTCACGTCCACGGATGCGTCGTCGGCCGATGGGGTGTCTCCGGCGATCAGACCGGCCGGGCGACCTGTGTCGTCGACCACGAGGATCTGCCCGCTCGACGGATCGCGGGGCTCCAGGTGCAGTCGGCGCTGCCCGCGGTCGGCTCCGATGAAGGATGCGACGAAGTCGTCGGCCGGATGCGCGAGGATCTCGGCGGGCGTCCCGACCTGGGCGACGATGCCGCCGGTCTTGAACACGACCACCTGGTCGCCGAGGGTGAATGCCTCGTCGATGTCGTGGGTGACGAAGACCACGGTCTTGTCGAGGTCGCGTTGGAGGCGCTTGAGCTCGTTCTGCAGCTCGACGCGCACGATGGGGTCCACCGCGCCGAACGGCTCGTCCATGAGCAGGATGTTGGGTTGGGCGGCGAGGGCCCGGGCGACGCCCACACGCTGCTGCTGACCGCCGGACAGCTGACGCGGATACTTGTCGGCCAGCGAGCGGTCGAGTCCGACGGTGTCGAGGAGTTCCAGCGCACGCTTCCGCGCCTCGGGCTTCGACGTTCCGCGCAGGAGCGGCACGGTGGCCACGTTGTCGACGATGCGGCGGTGCGGCAGCAGCCCGCCGTTCTGCATGACGTAGCCGATGCTGCGCCGGAGTTGGACCGGGTCGCTGCCGGAGACATCCGTGTCGTCGATGAGGACCTGACCGGCCGTGGGATCGACCATGCGGTTGATCATGCGGAGCAGCGTGGTCTTGCCCGAGCCGGACGAGCCGACGAACACCGTGATGCGGCGGGACGGGATCAGCAGCGAGAAGTCATCGACTGCCAGAGTGCCGTCGGGAAACCGCTTCGACACCGAGCGGAACTCGATCATGGGACGAACTCATTTCCTCGATGCAGCCGAATGGAGCAGTGTCAGTGATCTACACAAACACCATTCGACGCGCGAGGCAAAAGGGATTGCCGATTGAGGCGAATCTGTGACTAGCCCCTTGACAAATCAGTTCTCGACTGGTCCGAACAGTCCGGTCAGGTAGCCATGGAGCACACGGCGGGCCTCGGCGATGTACCGCTCGTCGCCTGACGGGTCGAACGCGAAGGCGCGGGAGAGGATGGCGTCCATCATCTCGATGGCCACCTCGAGGTGGAAGGGGAGGTCGTCTCCCCCATCGAGACCGAAGACCTCGGTCAGCACGTCGGAGTACAGCTTCGAGAACGGCATCTCGATGTCGTCGGGGCCGGCTGCTGCCGGGATCCGCTCGCGATCGACGAAGTGGATGATGCGGAAGCCGGGCTCCGCGCGGTACAGATCGACGAACGAGGTGATGCCCAGGTCGACGGCGTCCCACCAGGTCGAGGGGGCCTCTGTCTCCATGAGGGAGACGATCCGGCTGCGGAAACGGGCGATGGCCCGCTCACGGAGAGCCTGGAGAACGGCGATCCGGTCGGGGAAATACCTGTAGACCGTTCCGATCGATGCGCCGGACCGCTCGGCGATCATGGCGGTCGTGAGGCGGTCGAAGCCGATCTCGTCGACGATGGTCGCTGCCGCGTCGAGAAGCGCGTTCAGGCGGTCGGCTCCGCGCTGCTGGATGGGTTCGGTGCGCACGAGTGCGACTGGGAACTCAGCCCCGATGATGCTGCCTACCGGCACTGGTCCTCCTAGGAAATTGCAGCCTTTATTCTAAGCATCCGGATCCGCGCTTCCTGAACGCGCTCTCAGGCGCCCGGCGCGTGAGAAACTGAACCATATGGTCACTACAGCGGATGCCGAGCCCGAGCGCTCCGTCGATCACCCGACCACCCATCTCTTCGCCCGTTTCGAGGACATGGTGCACACCCGGCGCGAGGCCTGGGCCCGCCGCCACGGCAGAATTCCCCTGGTCATCCCCTTCTCCGGATACGGCTCGACGGAGTGGACGCGCGTGCTGTGCAGGGTCATGCTGCAGAAGCCCGAGCCGGTCCCATCGGATCCGCCGACCCGCTCGGACCGGAAGCGCGCCAAGCGTCGGGAACGCCTGCGCGGCTGGCGCAGCTTCGTCAGTGTCCCCCTGAATGGGGCCATGGTCTCGATCACGATCGACGGAACGACGACCGAGGTGCGCGCCGACCGCGGCGGAGTCGTCGATGCCGTCATCCCGATCTCGCTCGAGGCCGGGTGGCATGTCGCAACACTCGAGACCCCCGGCGGCGTCGCCGTCGAGGCGCCGACGCAGATCATCGACCCATCGGTGGAGTTCGGAATCGTCTCCGACGTCGACGACACCGTGATGGTCACAGCGCTGCCGCGTCCCTTCGTCGCGGCATGGAACACCTTCGTGCTCGACGAGCACGCCCGCATCCCGACTCCGGGAATGGCCGTCCTGATGGAGCGACTGGTGTCAGCGAATCCCGGCTGTCCCGTCATCTACCTCTCGACCGGCGCCTGGAACGTCGCGCCGACGCTGACGCGCTTCCTCTCGCGCAACATCTATCCGGCCGGCGCCCTGCTGCTGACCGACTGGGGTCCGACGCACGACCGCTGGTTCCGCAGCGGCCAGGAGCACAAGCGCGACAACCTGCGGCGCCTCGCCGAGGAGTTCCCGAACATCAAGTGGCTGCTGATCGGCGACGACGGACAGCACGACGAGGACATCTATCGCCGGTTCGCAGCCGAACGACCCGGGCACGTCTCCGCCGTCGCCATCAGGCAGCTCTCGACGGGTGAGGCCGTCCTGGCCGGCGGCCGGTCGAAGCCCGAGAAGGACATCGCCCCCGACGTGCCCTGGGTGTACGCCCCGGACGGTTCGGGCATCGTCGACCAGCTCGACGAGCTCGGGATCGTCTAGCCCCTCCCGTCAGCGCTGCAGGTAGGCCAGTACCGCGAGCACCCGCCGGTGGTCGGACCCCGAGCCCTCGAGCCCGAGCTTCTGGAAGATGGCCGTGACGTTCTTCTCGACCGCGCCGGTTCCGATGAACAGGCGCTCGGCGATGCCCTGATTCGTGCGTCCCTCGGCCATCAACTCGAGCACCTCGCGTTCGCGAGGGGTGAGCGAACCGAGCGGATCGACGCGTCGACCGATGAGCTCCCGCACCACCTGGGGATCGAGCACGGTGCCGCCGACGCTGACTCTGGAGACCGCATCCTTCAGTTCCTCGAGAGACGCGACCCTGTCCTTCAGCAGGTAGCCGACTCCGCCTTCACCCGACGCCAGCAGCTCCTGCGCGTATGCGCCCTCGACGTACTGGCTGAGCAGCAGGATGCCGATGCCGGGCAGAGTGCGCCTGATCTGGACAGCCGCTCTCACCCCTTCGTCGCGGAAGGTGGGCGGCATACGCACGTCGAGCACGACGAGGTCCGGCCGCACCTCTGCGACCTCTGAGAGCAGCGATTCGGCGTTACCGAAGGCGCCGACGGTGTCGAACCCGGCTTCATCGAAGAGCCGCACCAGCCCCTCGCGCAACAGCACCGAGTCTTCGGCGAGCATGATGCGGAGGGGACCGGATGCGGCAGGAGGCTGAGGCGTCGTCACCGTCTCAGGATAGGGCGGCGCCCTCGACCGGGAGCGGAATGTGTGCGCCCACTGTGGTCGGGCCACCCTCCGGGCTGTCGATGACGAGCAGTCCGCGGAGTCCCGTCAGGCGCTCCTCGAGCCCGCTCAGACCGTGACCTGCAACGGGCGCCGCTCCCCCGACGCCGTCATCCATGACCCAGATGTCGAGCCAGCCTGCGGCCGCAGGGGCCGCGGCGACTCCGGCGCCCACCGCCGCAGCGGCATCCGTCTGCGCAGCGTTCCTGGTGGAGATCACGAGACGGATGCTCGTCGCCCCGGCGTGCTTCACGGCGTTGGTGACGAGTTCAGCGGCCACGAAGTAGGCGCTCCGCTCGATCTCACCGGGTAGGCGCAACTCGGCGTCGAGCGAGGATTCGAGCGTGACCGGAATCGGGCTCCGGGTCGCGAGCGAGTCGAGCGCGCTGACGAGGCCGCGGTCCTGCAGGATCGGGGGCGCGAAGCCCCTCGACAGCGCGCGGAGTTCCTCGAGGGTGTCGTGAGCCTGCAGGCGGGCCTCGGCGAGGAGAGCCTTCGCGGCTTCGGGGTCGGTGTCGAGGCGTCGCTCGGCCGCGGCCAGGTCCATCTGCAGTCTGACCAGCCTCTGCTGCGGACCGTCGTGGATGTCTCGTTCCAGTCGACGCAGCGACCTGTCCTCCGCGGCGACGGCGGCGCCCCGGGAAGCGCTCAGATCCGCGACCTCGCGGCGCAGTTCTTCGGAGCGCCAGCCGCCGAGGAGACCTCGGGCGACGCCTTGGTGCATGAGCGTCAGCGAGCGGGTGACGAAGGGCAGGGTGATCAGGAAGAGGACCCCGACGATGAACTCGAACACCATCTCACCGGTCATGCTGTCGAACTGCCAGGTGTTGCCGGGGAACATCCAGTCGAGCACGACGTCGTGAACCCAGAACTCGCGATCACCCATCGGGATGTACCGTGCCCAGATCCAGAACGATATCCCGCCCAGGCCGATCGAGACCCAGACGACGGTGACGGTCCAGCTGACCACGCTGATGATGGGCGAGATGATCATGGTGTGCAGGAGGTAGAGCCAGTAGTGGCCGTCGGCGACGGGGCCGAAGACGAAGCTTCCCCAGAACCCGGCGCCATCGGTGCGCGGCCGCCAGAGCGGCTGTCTGATGGCCGGGCGGCCAGACCATCGCAGACGCACGAGCTCGAGAACCCCGAAGCCGCGGCTGACGTAGAGGCTCGCGATCACGATGAAGATGCCGAAGACCAGCACGAGGGAGCCGATGCCGGTCCAGAACAGCGACGCGACGATCGAGAGGCCGATGATGGCGATCGGCATGGTGAGGAGCAGGAACCCGAGCTCCTGGGGTACACGGCGCCAGAGAGACCCGTAGGCCGACCAGCGCGATGGGCTCGTCGAGCGCGCGGACGGCGTTGTGGTGGCGACTGCTGTCGCTGCGGTGTCAGTGCTCATGGTGTGCGTTCTCTCCTGGTGTCATTGTGACGTGCTGGCCGGGCTTCACGACCACGAACTGGCCCATCATCCCGAGGTCTTCGTGCCACAGCAGATGGCAGTGGTACATGTACGGATGCTCAGCCGACGCGTAGTCCTCGAATGCCATGACGAGCTGGAACGGTTGGTGAGGGGGGAGGTAGATGGTGTCCTTCCAGCCACCGAGCTCGGGTGGCGGCGGCGATCCGTCGATGGCGGCGATCTGGAACTGCACGTCGTGGATGTGGAAGTTGTGCGGCCGGTCCATGTCGTTCACGACGTTCCAGACCTCGGTGTCACCGAGGGTGACGACCTGGTCGATGCGGTCCATGGCCATCGACTCGCCGTTGATGGCGAAGCCGTCGAGCTCGAGCTCTCGGGTCGTTGCGGCATCCGCCGGGTCGAGTCTGTCGATGCTCGTGAGTTCAGGCGGAACGGATGCCACGGAGTCCAGGGCCGCCGCGGCGCGCAGTTCGAGCACGTCGAAGCTGTCCGCACCGCCGTTCTGCGCTCCGCCGTCGCCGTCGATGCCGAGGTCGGGTGTCACCGACCGCAGCACCGTCGTCTCGCCGGGGGCCACGCGCACCACGATCTCGGCGCGCTCCCCCGGTGACAGACGCAGGTGGTCCAACGGAGCCGGCCGTTCGAGCAGCCCGCCATCGGTCGCCACGAGATCGAATCGTCGGTCGTCGCTGAAGCCGAAGGAGTAGGTGCGGGCGGTGGATGCATTGAGCACCCGCAGGCGCACGAGATCCGTCGAAACATCGAGGTACGGTCCCGCGGTCCCGTTCACCAGGAGCTCGTTCCCGAGGGCCCCGACGAAGCCCTTGGTGGTGCCCTTGAGTTCTCCCGTGCTGTTGAACTGGGCGTCCTGGACGATGAGCGGCACGTCATCCACCCCGTACTCACTCGGCAGGGGCAGCGCTTCCTCCACCGCATCCTCGACGTAGAACAGCCCTGCGAGCCCGTGCCGAACGTGCTCCTCGGTCTCGCCGTGCGGATGCGGGTGATACCAGAGAGTCGCCGCCGGCTGATCGATCGTCCAGTTCGGCGCCCAGTCACCACCCGGCTCGATGACCTGGTGGGGGCCGCCGTCCATCGCCGCCGGCAGGTGCATGCCGTGCCAGTGCACGCTCGTGGGTTCGCTCAACCCGTTCTCGATGTCGACCCGCACCTTCTCGCCGCGCTCGGCGACGAGGGTCGGCCCGAGGTACGAGCCCGAGAAGCCCCAGGTCGGTGTCGTGACCCCGGGGTGGAACTCGGTGCTGCCTGTCTGGGCGGTGAGCTCGAACACGCGCGTGCCGTCGGGATCGACGGTCGACGGTGCGAGCGGCGGGATGGCGAGACGATTCGTGAAGTCGACGGTGCCGACGGTGTCGACCCGGCCGCCGTCGAGCATGCCGGGGATCAACGAGCAGCCGGCGAGCACGCCGACGGTGGCGAGGAGCACCGCTGCGGACGCGGCGATCACCGCGCGCGGCCGTCGGAGGCCGGAGCGGGATCGACCTCGCGATCGCGGCTGGGGTTGCAGGTTCGGAGTGGAGCTCTCTGACATGCCTCCAGCCTCGCGAGCGTGGCGACCCGAGCCCATCCGGCCGGCATCCGGAGTCGAGGTGGGGTTATCCCCCTCCTGCGTTCACAGGATGACGCCGTCGATGACCTCTCCCAGCGGCACATCCTCGCTCTGGTCCTGCAAACGTCGGGCACGTTCGGTCGGCGACCGGATGCCGCCGGCAGTAGAGCTCAGAGGGCGCGGTGGGTGAAGCGACCGGCGAGGATGGTGGCTGCCACCGGGAAGGCACGGAGGGCTTCGACGGA
Source organism: Leifsonia sp. Root1293 (assembly GCF_001425325.1). Lineage (NCBI taxonomy): Bacteria > Bacillati > Actinomycetota > Actinomycetes > Micrococcales > Microbacteriaceae > Leifsonia > Leifsonia sp. Root1293. The sequence continues at coordinate 1,037,600 of NZ_LMEH01000001.1, forward strand.
TGCTGTCGTCGGATCGGCGTCGACGATCACGAGGTCTGCGGGCTGTCCGACTTCGACCCTGTTGCGGGTGGACGCTGCGACAGCCTCCTCCACGGTGATCGACTGCTCGGGGTGCCACGGCTCCCGTCCGTCGCGGGTGCGGCCCACGGCGGCGGCGATGGTCACCCAAGGGTCGAGCGGCGCGACCGGAGCGTCGGAGCCGAGCGCGAGGGTGGCACCCGAGTCGAGCAGGCTGCGGAGCATGAAGGCGCGCTCGGTGCGACCGGCCCAGTACCGCTCGGCCACGTCGCGATCGTCCATGGCGTGCTCGGGCTGCACGCTGGCCGTCACCCCGAGGGGTGCGAAGCGTGCGACATCCGATTCCGTCAGCAACTGGGCGTGCTCGATCGATCCGTGGACGCCGACGGCCTCCATGGCGTCGAGCGCGAGGGCGTTGGCGTGGTCTCCGATGGCGTGGACGGCCGGGCGCAGTCCGGCATCGCGAGCCGTCGCGAGCAGGGGAACGAGCTCGTCGGGTGACACCGTGAGCAGACCGAGGGCCTCGGCGCCGTGGAGACCCGGGTACGGATCGAAGCAGAACGCGGTACGGGTGTTGAGGGAGCCGTCGGTGATGATCTTGAACGGACCGACCTCGAGCAGGCCATCGCCACCGGGCACGAGGTCGCCCGTGCGCAGCCCTGCCGCCACGGCATCGTCGAGGTGCTGGCGGTAGACACCGAACTCCACGCGCAGGTCGGTGAGGCCGCCGGCGATGCGCCGGAGCCAGACGTCGCGGTTCCACGTCATCTCGAGGTCGACGATGCCCACGACTCCGCGCGTTGCGGCAGCGGACGCGGCTTCGCGCGCCCACGCGTCGAGGACCTCCTCCGGCACGTCGTCGAGGGCACGCACGACGGCGAAGGCGTCGTCCTCGCGGAGAAGCCCTGTCGGGTGGCCGCCGAATCCGTGCAGCGCAAGGGCGGAGGAATCGAGCCAGGCACTGTGCAGGTCACCGCTGACCAGCACCACGGGCACGGATGCCGCCACGGCATCGAGCAGCGCGGCAGTCGGCGCTTCCGGCCACAGGCCGTCGCGGAAGCCGAACCCGATGACCTCGCTCGCCCCCTCGGCGATGCGCTCCCCGACGAGCGCCACCACCTCGGCGGCAGAGGTCGCGGCCGACAGGTCGAGTCTTCGGGAGGTCAGGGCCCACTGCGTGAAGTGCACGTGGTTGTCCCACAGGCCGGGCAGGACGACGCGGCCGTCGAGGTCGACGTGCTCGACGTGCTCGACGTGCTCGACCTGCCCGACGGCATCCGGCGACCCAGCAGCATGTGCGCGTGCCGAGCCTCCGGCCACGATCGCCGCGATCGCGCCGTGGTCGATCACGATGTCGACAGCGGCGTCGGATCCCAGGATGCGGCCCCCGGCGAGCACGAGCGTCATACGGTCTCTCCACGGGCACGGCGCATCTCGCGTGCCAGCTCTCGGTTCGTGTACACCGACCCGTTCTCGAGCTCGTCGATGATGCGGTCGACCGTGGCCGGCGGGCGGTTCTGGCTCATCTTGTCCTTCGCGACGAAACTGTCGACCTTCATGCGGAATCCGACGGTGCCGACCACGATGCGCTCAGCGTAGGCGGCGTTCTCGAGCGTCCGGTTCATCCGGAACGGTTCCGGCATCCGATCCTCGAAGTGATCGACGAGCCGTTCGAGCACCTGGAGGTTCTCGGCGTCGGACAGGATCTCGGGAGTTCCGTGGAGGTGGGCCACGACGAAGTTCCAGGTCGGAACGGCCGGTCCCCCGTCGTACCAGCCCGGCGAGATGTAGCCGTGGGGGCCCTGCACGACGATGAGAACCTCGTGGCGGCCGAGTTCGTGCAGCTGTTCGTCCGGCCGCCCGACGTGGCTCTCGACGACGATACCGTCGAGGTCCTCGCGGAGAACGATCGGGTAGTGCGACGCGACCAGCTCGCCCGCATCCGTTCGAGAGACGATGGTTGCCCAGGGATTCTCGCGGATGAGGCGCTTCACGACCTCGTCGCTCGCGAGCAGGAAGCTCGGGTTCGCTCTCATGCTGTTCTTCTTCCATCGACGGTCGGGTTCGCCCGGGTGAGGGCGTGGCCGACGCTCACGACCGGCCGCCGCTCACGCCTGGCACCGCGGGCACCAGTAGAGCTTGCGGGCGCCCATCTCCTCGAGCACGATGTTCGTTCCGCAGACCCTGCACGGCAGGCCTTCGCGCTTGTAGACCCAGTGCCTGTCGGCGCGGTTGGCCATGGCGTTGCGGTACGAGACCCCGTCGAGCCCGTCCATGGTCATCATCTGACCGGTCTCGACGCCGATGCGGAGCAGGTGAACCCAGTCACGCCAGAGCCCCCGCACGGTCTCCTCCGGCACGAGCCTGCCCGGTGTGTGGGGGTTCAGCCTCGCGCGGAAGAGCATCTCAGCCCGGTAGACGTTGCCGATTCCACTCACCACGGACTGGTCCATGAGGAGGAGACCGATGGGCGTCGGCTTCTTCAGCACCGTCGTCGTGAACCGCTCCTCGGACTCGACCTCGTCGTCGTTGAGCGGATCCGGCCCGAGCCTGCCGATGACCTCGGCCACCCGGGCTGAGTCGATCACCTCGCATGCCGTCGGTCCCCGCAGGTCGGCGCAGACGCTGTCCGTCAGCAGGCGTGCCCGCACCTGGCCCACGGGCTCCGGCGGGAAGGTGCCGGTGAGTTCGCCCGGCTTCTCCGACTCCGACATGCGCACCCGGCTTCGTCGCGGGGCGCCGATCGAATGCAGCGAGTTCTCGCCGGCGGAGTCGAGGATCGTGCCGCGCTGGTTCGTCTGTCCCATGCGGCCGTTGGCGGATGCGATGGTGGCGTCGAGCTGGATCTCCCCCGAGAAGTCCCAGGCGCCGTACATTCCGAGGTGCACGCGCAGCCAGAGACCGTTGTCGAACTCGAGGAACATCTGCTTGCCCACAGCACGTGCGTCGACCAGAGTGCGACCGCTGATGAGGGCGGCATCAGCCGCGAACCGGCCCTGCGGGCTCGAGACCGTGACCGGCCTGCCGAGGTAGTTGCGGGCGAACTGCCGGGTGATGCGATGGACGGAGTGGCCCTCGGGCATTGGCGCTACGCCAGGTCGGCGGTGTCGACGTCGGCGTGGGCATCGGCCAGGGCGTCGTTCTGAGCGGCAACGTACTTGCCGGCGATCACGCCGGTCGCCTCGAACTCGGCCAACTGCGCGATGCGACGCGCGTGGCGTTCCTCGCCCGAGAACGGCTCGGCGATGAAGGCGTCGATGAAGCTCGTCGCCTCCTCGACGGTGTGCTGACGAGCACCGATCGAGATGACATTGGCGTCGTTGTGCTGACGTGCGAGCTGAGCGGTGCTGAGGTTCCAGACGAGGGCGGCACGGATGCCGGCGACCTTGTTCGCGGCGATCTGCTCGCCGTTCCCCGATCCGCCGAACACGACGCCGAGGGTCTGGACGCCGGCGCGCTGGTCACGCGCGACGGCGATGGCGGCGTTGATGCAGAACGAGGGGTAGTCGTCGAGCGCGTCGTAGCTGGTCGGTCCGTGGTCGACGACCTCGTGCCCGGCGGCGGAGAGGTGGTCGGCGAGGTGCTTGCTGAAGTCCAGACCGGCGTGATCGGTGGCGATGTGGATGCGCATGGGATCCAGTGTATTGACGACGGAAGCGCATGACGCCGCACTCCGCTCGCCGGAGGCGTCGACGCTGTCGCCGTCGATGCACTCCCCCACCTTCGACGAGCAGGGGGCGCGCGCAGCATTCTCTCGGACGCCCCGCGATAGAATCCACGGATGCCCTCCGCCCCCTCGTTCCCTGATTCCGCGCCGAAGATCGACCCGGCCGAACTCGAGACGACCCTCCGCGTGCTCGCCGCGCTGAGCGACCTCGATGAGAACGATCCCGACTTCGACACGGTGCGCCGAGCGACAGCCAAGATGTTCAAATCGGTGAAGGTGACCCGCCGGGCGGAGAAGCGCCGGGTCATCGCCGACGCCGACAGGCAGGTCATCGCGGCCACGGCGACAGGCGCCCCCACCCGCATCGATGACGAGACCCGCGGAGCCGACCTCGTGAGCGGAACCGATGCCCGCTCCGCAGGCGAGCTGCAGGTGGCGCGTCCCTGCTACATCTGCAAGGAGCGCTACACCCTGGTCGACTCGTTCTACCACCAGCTCTGCCCGAGCTGTGCTGCCATGAGCCACGCCAAGCGCGACGCCCGCACCGACCTCACCGGAAAGCGTGCGCTGCTCACCGGTGGTCGGGCGAAGATCGGCATGTACATCGCGCTGCGCCTTCTGCGTGACGGGGCGCACACCACGATCACCACCCGCTTCCCCCGAGACGCCGCACGCCGCTTCGCCGCCATGCCGGATTCAGCCGAATGGTTGCACCGCGTGCGCATCGTGGGCATCGACCTCCGTGACCCGGCGCAGGTCATCGCGCTCGCGGACGACGTGGCAGCTCAGGGCCCGCTCGACATCCTGATCAACAATGCCGCCCAGACCGTGCGTCGCTCCCCCGGGGCGTACTCCCCGCTGGTCGACGCCGAGGCATCGCCGCTTCCCGACGGACCGCTGCCCGAGATCGTGAGCTTCGGCCACACGAACGACGCGCATCCGCTCGCCCTCGCCGACTCGGTCGCGAGCCACCCGATCCTCTCCTCCGGCATCTTCTCGGGAACCATGACGGCCGACGATCTCACGGCTCTCGCCCTCGCTCCGGGCTCCAGCTCGCTGGCGAAGCTCGCCGATCGCACGGCCATCGATGCCGGCGGCCTGGTTCCCGACCTGCACCACACCAACAGCTGGGTGGCGAACGTCGAAGACGTCGACCCGCTCGAGATGCTCGAGGTGCAGCTGTGCAACACCACGGCCCCGTTCATCCTGGTGAGCCGCCTGCGGCCATCGCTGGCGGCCAGCGATGCCAGGCGCACCTACATCGTCAATGTCTCGGCGATGGAGGGCGTGTTCGGTCGCGGCTACAAGGGGCCGGGGCATCCGCACACCAACATGGCCAAGGCCGCCCTCAACATGCTCACCCGCACCAGCGCCAAGGAGATGCTCTCAGACGGCATCCTCATGACCAGCGTCGACACCGGGTGGATCACCGATGAGCGTCCGCACCCCACCAAGGTCCGGCTCGCCGAGGAGGGCTTCCACGCTCCCCTCGACCTGGTCGACGGCGCTGCCCGCGTCTACGACCCCATCGTGCGCGGCGAGGCCGGCGAGGACATCACCGGCGTCTTCCTCAAGGACTACAAGCGCTCCGACTGGTGAACCGGCGGCGGAGAGGCTGAGCGGTCACGGTATCCACTGCTGCCGGTGACCGCATCGGCGGTGCTGGTGATTAGGCTGGATACTCGGACACGATCCGATTCCCCACTCCCTTCACACGCCGCAGGAGGCACCGTTGCCCGGAGAGAACCTCACCCGTATCGAAGCCGAGGAGCGCGCCGGCATCGTCGCCGTCGAGAGCTACGACGTCACCCTCGACCTGACCACGGGCGATGAGACGTTCCGCAGCGAGACCACGGTGCGCTTCAGCGCGACGGAGGGCGCCTCGACCTTCATCGACGCCATCACCCGCACCGTGCACTCCGTCACCCTCAACGGAACCGCCCTGGACCCCGCGGTCGTCAGCGACGGTGTGCGCATCCAGCTCGACGGCCTCGCAGCCGAGAACGAGCTCACCGTCGTCGCCGACGCCGTCTACACGAACACCGGCGAGGGCCTGCACCGCTTCGTCGACCCCGTCGACGGGGAGGTGTACCTCTACAGCCAGTTCGAGGTTCCGGACTCGCGTCGCATGTTCGCAGTGTTCGAGCAGCCCGACCTCAAGGCGACCTTCCGTTTCACCGTGACCGCGCCGGCGCACTGGGAGGTCGTGTCGAACTCTCCGACGCCTGAGCCCACGGATGCCTCCGGCGACGCCTCGGTCGACGCCAGGACGTGGGCGTTCGAGCCGACTCACCGCATCTCGAGCTACATCACCGCACTCATCGCCGGCCCGTACTCCGTCGTCCGCAGCGAACTCACGAGCCGCGACGGCCGCACCATTCCGCTCGGCATCTTCAGCCGCAAGAGCCTGGCCGAGTTCCTCGACGCCGACTACATCTTCGAGAAGACCCGCCAGGGATTCGCGTACTTCGAGGAGAAGTTCGACTACGCCTACCCGTTCACGAAGTACGACCAGCTCTTCGTGCCCGAGTTCAACGCCGGCGCCATGGAGAACGCAGGCGCCGTGACCTTCACCGAGGTCTACGTGTTCAGATCGAAGGTGACGGATGCGATCAAGGAGCGTCGCGTCGTCACGATCCTCCACGAGCTCGCCCACATGTGGTTCGGCGACCTGGTGACCATGAAGTGGTGGAACGACCTGTGGCTCAACGAGTCGTTCGCCGAGTGGGCATCGACCATCGCGACGGCCGAGGCCACCGAGTGGCACGAGGCCTGGACCACCTTCAACTCGATGGAGAAGAGCTGGGCCTACCGCCAGGACCAGCTGCCGTCGACCCACCCGATCGTGGCGACCATCAACGACCTCGAGGACGTGCTGGTCAACTTCGACGGCATCACCTACGCCAAGGGCGGATCGGTGCTGAAGCAGCTCGTGGCCTGGGTGGGCATCGACGCGTTCTTCTCGGGCGTCGCCGCCTACTTCAAGAAGCACCAGTGGGGGAACACCACCCTCGCCGACCTGCTCGCCGAGCTCGAGACCGCGAGCGGCCGCGACCTGTCCGGCTGGGCGAAGCTCTGGCTGGAGACCGCCGGCGTCAACACGCTGCGCGCCGCCATCGACACGGATGACGCCGGCACCATCACGGCGTTCGCCATCGAGCAGACCGCCATAGAGGCGTACCCGACCATCCGCCCGCACAGGCTCGCCATCGGCTTCTACTCACTGCAGGACGAGAAGCTGGTGCGCACGCACCGGGTCGAACTCGACGTCGACGGCGCCAGCACCGAGGTCGCCGAGCTCGTCGGCCTCGCCCGGCCCGACCTCGTGCTGCTCAACGACGACGACCTCGCCTACGCGAAGATCCGTCTCGACGACGCCTCGCTCGCTGTCGCGCTCGAGCACCTGCACGCCTTCGAGAACCCGCTCGCACGCTCGCTGGTCTGGGCATCGGTCTGGGACGCCACCCGGGATGCCGAAGTGTCGGCGAGCGACTTCGTGCGCCTCGTGCTGGGCAACATCGCCTCGGAGACCGAGTCGACGACCCTGCGGATCGTGCTCGGGCAGGCGGTGCTGGCGGCATCCGCGTACACCGATCCGAGTCACCGTCCCGAAACGATCACTGCCCTCGCCGACACCTTCTGGTCGCTCGCGCAGCAGGCTGAGGCCGGCAGTGACGCGCAGTTCCAGTTCGTGAAGTTCTTCGCCTCGATCGCGGAGTCGTCATCGCACATCGGCGACCTCGAGTCGCTGTTCACCGGTGAGTCCACTCTCGACGGGCTCGACATCGACACCGACCTCGGCTGGGAGCTGCTCATCGCCCTCGTCGCCGCCGGTCGAGCGGGGTCGGCCGACATCGACGCCCGCCTCGCCGAGGACAACACGGCGACGGGCGCCCAGTCGGCCGCTCACGCCCGGGCCGCCATCCCGACGTCGGAGGCGAAGCAGGCGGCCTGGGACTCCCTGGTCGAGGTCGACACGGCTCCGAACACCATCGTGCGCACCACGGGCCTCGGATTCCAGCGGGCCGAGGACACGAGCCTGCTCGCTCCCTTCGTTCCGCAGTACTTCGACATGCTGGGCCGCATCTGGGACCGCCGCAGCTATGCCATCGCTGAACGACTCGTCGACGGCCTCTACCCGGCCGGGCTGGCGAACCAGGAGCTCGTCGATGCCACTCGTGCGTGGCTCGACGCCAACCCGGACATCCCGGCGCTGCGCCGACTGGTGATCGAGAACCTCGCCGGAGTGGAGCGCGCTCTGGCCGCCCAGGCCCGAGACGCCATCACCGACTGATCACGGCGCTCGGCTCAGGCCGATCCGACGCACGACCACTTCACCACCACCGACGGAAGGCACGCCCTTGCCCGCTGCGAACCTGACCCGCACTGAAGCCGAGGAGCGAGCCTCCGTCGTGCGGGTGCACGACTACGCGGTCGCACTCGACCTGACCCGTGGCCCGGAGGTGTTCGGCAGCGAGACGCACGTGCGCTTCGACGCCACCCCGGGGGCCTCGACCTTCATCGAGGCCTCCACCCGGGTGATCCACGCCATCGAGCTCAACGGTGTCTCGCTGCCCGTCGAGCTGGGCGACGGCACCCGCATCCGGCTGGACGACCTGCAGGCGGAGAACGTGCTGCGAGTGGTGTCGGATGCCGCGTACACCAACACCGGCGAGGGACTGCACAGATTCGTCGATCCCGTCGATGACGCGGTGTACCTGTACACGGAGTTCGCGGTCGCCGAGGCGAATCGGGTGTTCGCGGTCTTCGACCAGCCGGACCTCAAGGCCACCTTCCAGTTCACGATCACGGCCCCCGATGTCTGGCAGGTGCTGAGCAACGCGCCGACGCCGCTGCCCGACGCCGGGGTCGCCGACGGCACAGCCGTGTGGGAATTCCCGGCCGGTCCTGTCATCTCGAGTTACATCGCGGCGATCATCGCCGGCCCCTACGCCGTGTGGCGCGATGTCGCAGAGCTCCCCGACGGCCGCAGAATCCCGCTCGGCCTGTTCACCCGTGCTTCCCTTGCGCGATATGCGGACCCTGAGGTCATGTTCCAGACCGTGCGCGCAGGACTCGACTACTACGAGCGCAGCTACGGCGTCGATTTCCCCTACGACAAGTACGACCAGATCTTCGTGCCCGAGTACAACTGGGGTGCGATGGAGAACGTCGGCGCCGTCACCTTCAACGAGTCGTACCTGTTCCGCTCGAAGGTCTCGGAGCATCGGAGGCAGCAGCGCACCGTCGTGATCCTGCACGAGCTCTCCCACATGTGGTTCGGCAACCTCGTCACGATGAAGTGGTGGAACGACCTCTGGCTGAACGAGTCCTTCGCCACCTGGACGAGTACGATCGCGGCGGCATCCGTCACCGAGTTCACCGACGCCTGGGCGACATTCACCTCGGTCGACAAGACGCGCGCGGCCATGCAGGATCAGCTGCCGTCCACCCACCCGATCGTCGCCACGATAAACGACCTGGAGGACGTCGAGGTCAACTTCGACGGCATCACCTATGACAAGGGCGCCTCGGTCCTGAAGCAGCTGGTGGCCTGGGTGGGGCTGGATGCGTTCTATGCCGGAATCGGCATGTACCTGCGCACCCACGGCGGCGGCAATGCGACCCTGCGCGACCTGCTCGATGAACTCGAGGTCTCGAGCGGCAGGGAACTGACCAACTGGTCGCGCCTGTGGCTCGAGACAGCCGGCGTCAACACGCTTCGTGCCGAATTCGAGACGGATGCCGACGGCCGGTTCACGGCGTTCTCCGTCGTGCAGACCGCGGCGGACGACCACCCGACGCTGCGCCCGCACCGACTCGCCATCGGCATCTACGACCTGGACACCGAGGGGGTGCTCGCCCGGACCCATCGCGTCGAGATCGACATCGACGGTGCCAGCACCGACGTTCCCGAGCTCGTCGGCGTTCACCGCGGGGCGCTGGTGCTGGTGAACGACGACGATCTCACCTACGCCAAGATCCGTCTCGACGATGACTCGCTGCTCACGGCGGTCGACCACCTCTGCGACCTCCAGGATCCGGTGGCCCGCGCACTCATCTGGGGTGCCGTCTGGGACACGACGCGCGACGGCGAAACGCCGGCGGGCGACTTCGTGCGCCTCGTGCTGGGGAACATCTCGCACGAGACCCAGTCCGCGGCCCGCGGCACGGCCCTCACCAGGCTCGAGCTCGCCCTCGAGCGCTACGTCGAACCGGCGGCGGCCGAGCAGGTGGCCGCCGACTGCGGCGACGCCCTCTGGGCGCTCACCGTGCTCGCCGAGGCGGAGTCGGATGCGCAGCTGCAGTTCGTCACGAGCTTCATCCGCATCGCCTCGACGGCTCCGCACCTCGACATCCTCGCCAGCCTGCTCGACGGCTCCGTGGCACTCGAGGGACTCACGATCGACACCGACCTGCGCTGGGAGCTCGTGATCGCCCTGGCAGCGGGCGGAGCGGCCACGGATGCCGACATCGATCACGCGCTCGCCTCGGACGACACGGCCAAAGGCCGACAGTTCGCGGCGACATCCCGCGCCGCCCGCCCCGATCTCGATGGCAAGCACGCAGCCTGGACGCAGGTCGCCACAGACCCCACCCTGTCCAACGACATGGCGCGTGCCATCGCCACCGGATGGGGGCGTTCCCGGCCGGCATCGCTTCTCGAGGACAGCATCGAGCCGTACTTCGAGATGCTGCAGAGCCTGTGGGCTGAGCGCAGCTACACGATGGCCGAGCTCATCGTCGTGCGCCTCTTCCCCTCTGCGCTAATCACGCCCGAACTCGCGACCGCCGCACGCGCCTGGCTGGCCGAGAACGACGGGCCACCGGCTCTCGTTCGCCGCATCCGTGAACTGGCATCCGAGCTCGACCGTGCACTCGTCGCACAGCGGGCCGACGCCGCAGCGCGTTCAGAGGACGCCCAGATCAGCGCGTCGGACGCTCGTTAGACTGGCGCACCTATGAGTTGGTGGACAGAGTTCTGGGATACGTTCAGCGCAGCATTCTGGGCGGAATTCACGGCGAAGACGATCGCCGTCGTCGCCATCGTCATCGGGGCGCTGCTGCTGCGGTGGATCCTGCACTTCGTCATCGAGAAGGTGGTGCACCGCATCGTCACCGGTGCCAAGAAGGGGCAGGCGAGCGACGACACGCAGGCGATAGCAGCGGCATCGCCTCTCGCCGCCGTGCGCATCGTGCAGCGCACCCGCACTCTCGGCTCCGTGCTCAGCAACGTCGTCAACGTGACGATCTTCATCGTGGCCGTGCTCATGATCGTGAGCACGATCAGCCCGAGCATCCTCGGTTCGTTCGCCCTGCTCTCCGCTGCGATCGGCGCCGGTCTCGGCTTCGGTGCGCAGAACATCGTGAAGGATGCCCTCAACGGCATCTTCATGGTCATGGAGGACCAGTTGGGCGTCGGCGACGTCGTCGACACGGGGCCGGCGACGGGGATCGTCGAGGCCGTCGGCATCCGGATCACGCAGATCAGGGACGTCAACGGCACGCTCTGGTTCGTTCGGAACGGTGAGATCCTGCGCGTCGGCAACATGTCGCAGGGCTGGGCCCGCGTGATCATCGACCTCGCCGTGCCCTACGAGGCCGACGTCGAGGCGGTCGAGAAGGCGATGCTCGAGACGGCGCTGGAATTCGCCGCGACGCCGAAGTGGCGCAGCCGCGTGCTCGAGAAGCCCGAGCTGTGGGGCATGGAATCGATCTCCGCCGAAGCCGTCGTCATCAGGATCGTCGTCAAGGTGCGCACCTCGGCCAAGGACGACGTGTCCCGCGAACTGCGCATGCGCTTGAAGAAGGCCCTCGACGCCATGGGCGTCAAGCTCCCGTCGCTGAACAGCATCGTGCTGACCGGATTCGACGGTGCTGCCAGTGTGAAGGGCGCGAAGCCTCCGCGCACCAAGCCCCTCGAGACCATTCCGGCGAACAAGAACACCGCACCCCGGCTGCCCCGCAGGGTGCGCGCTCCGAAGAAGCCTCCGGAGTCCCCGCCGACCCCGCCGACCGTGAATCCCGAGGGCTGATCCGCCATGACCGACGCCACCCGACCGGGCGATCGCGCCACCCCCTCCGTTGCGCCCGCTGCCGAGCCATCGGCCGCACCAGTCGGCGTCCCCGCTTCAGTGCACCTCCGCGACGGCGAGAACGGCCCCGGAGTCGTGCCGACCTTCTACGAGCAGATCGGCGGCCGACCCACCTTTCAGAAGCTGGTGCACGAGTTCTATCTCGGCATCGCCGCCGACCCTGTTCTGAAGCCCATGTACCCGGAGGAGGACCTCGGCCCGGCCGAGGAACGCCTCACGCTCTTCCTCGAGCAGTACTGGGGAGGACCCGGCACCTACAGCGCCCAGCGCGGGCATCCGCGGCTGCGCCTCCGCCACCAGCCGTTCAAGGTGAACCCCGATGCCCGCGACCGATGGCTCCTCCACATGCGACACGCCGTGGACACTCTGGCGTTGTCGCCGCTCGACGACGCCACTCTGTGGGACTATCTCGAACGCGCGGCCTTCGCGATGGTCAACACCTTCGACGACTGAGGTCGAACGACCGACACGGCACCCCCCCCCCCACCGCACCGGCACCACCCAGCAGCACCACCCACCTGCACCACCTGTGACGAAGGAGCCACATGTCTGAATCCGCCGACGCCATCGTGGTCGGAGCCGGCCTCGCCGGTCTGACCGCAGCCGCCGAACTGGTGCTCGCAGGCAAGAAGGTGATCCTCGTGGAGCAGGAACCCGCTGCATCATTCGGAGGCCAGGCGTGGTGGTCGTTCGGCGGTCTCTTCCTCATCGACTCCCCCGAACAGCGGCGCATGGGGGTCAAGGACTCTCGCGACCTCGCTGCCCAGGACTGGTTCGGCTCGGCTGGCTTCGATCGCGACGAGGACGAGTGGGGCAGGCGGTGGGCAGAGGCCTACCTCGATTTCGCGGCCGGCGAGAAGCGAGCCTGGCTGCACAGCATGGGCGTGCGCTGGTTCCCGGTCGTCGGCTGGGCGGAGCGCGGCGGCTATGGCGCGGTGGGTCCAGGCAACTCGGTCCCCCGCTTCCACATCACCTGGGGCACCGGACCCGGCGTCGTGGCGCCGTTCGCCGATCGCGTGAAGGCGGGTGAAGCAGCTGGACTCGTCCGCATCCGGCACCGTCATCGTGTCGACGGCCTCATCGTCGACGACGGCGCGGTCGTCGGAGTGCACGGGGCGATCCTGGCTCCGGATGCCGCAGACCGGGGGGAGCCCAGCAATCGCGACGTCGTGGGCGAGTTCAGGTTCGAGGCCCCTGCCGTCATCGTCGCATCGGGCGGTATCGGCGGCAATCACGACCTGGTGCGGGCGCAGTGGCCGAAGCGCCTGGGCGAGCCGCCGGCGACGATGCTCTCGGGCGTCCCCGCGCATGTCGACGGGCGCATGCTGGGCATCACGGAGCAGGCCGGTGCACGCCTCGTGAACGGCGATCGCATGTGGCACTACACCGAGGGCATCACGAACTACGCTCCGATCTGGGACAAGCACGGCATCCGCATCCTGCCGGGACCGTCGTCGCTCTGGTTCGATGCCGAGGGCAAGCGTCTCCCGGGGCCGCTGTTCCCGGGCTTCGACACCCTCGGAACGCTGGAGCACATCGTCGCCACCGGACACGACTACAGCTGGTTCGTGCTCACCCAGAAGATCATCGAGAAGGAGTTCGCCCTGTCGGGCAGCGAGCAGAACCCCGACCTCACCGGGAAGGACCTCAGGCTTCTCGCGCAGCGCGTGAAGGCGGGGGCCCCGGGCCCGGTCGAGGCGTTCAAGGAGAAGGGCGTCGACTTCGTGGTGGCCGACACCCTGCCCGAGCTCCTGGTGGGCATGAGGAAGCTGTCGCCGGACGTCGAACTCGACGTCGCCGGCATCGAGCGCGAGATCACCGCCCGAGACCGGGAGCTCGACAACGAGTTCTCCAAGGACGCGCAGGTCAACGCCCTGCGGAGCGCCCGCAAGTACCGGGGCGACAAGCTCATCAGGGTGGCCAGTCCGCACCGCATCCTCGACCCGGCTGCCGGTCCGCTCATCGCCGTGAAGCTGCACATCCTCACGCGCAAGAGCCTGGGCGGCATCCAGACGAACCTCGACGGTCAGGCTCTCGGAGCTGACGGCTCACCGATCAGGGGCCTCTACGCCGCTGGCGAGGCCAGCGGGTTCGGCGGTGGCGGGGTGCACGGCTACCGCGCCCTCGAGGGCACGTTCCTCGGCGGATGCCTGTTCACCGGCCGGCAGGCCGGGCGGGCGGTCGCGCGGCTCTAGGCGGCCACGTTCGCTGAGGGCCCAGCGCAGCGACCGTCCGAAGCGCAGCGTGAGCGCTTCGACCGCGGCCTGCGCCCGGGCCTCAGCGACCGGCCATGATCGCTCAGCCCTTGAGCGACCAGGCCTTGCGACGGATCAGCACGTGACCCCTGGTCGACGTCAGGCGTGTCCAGGGTCCGGTCTCGAAGACGTTCACGGGGTCGTCGGCGTGCAGGAAGCCCAGGCTGAGGGCCGCGAACGCCGCCCCGGCCGGAACGTGCTCGAGGCCATCGATGGGGCGACCCCACACCTCGGCGCGGGCACGGGTCACGAGCTGTTCGCCCGTGCCCGTCGGCACGGCGTCGGCGATCTCGGCGATGCCGGCGTGGGCGGCGAGTTCGAGGTGCACGGCATCCGTCGAACCCTGAGGGTGCCACCCGCCGCGCGGGGGCGAGATACCGGCCCACGTGACGCTGCCGACCTCGTGCGGCACGCCGATCTCGGCCGGGCCGTCGCCACCTGCGCCCTCGACGCGGGCGAGCCGGTCGAGCAGCGATCGGCTCGGAACGACGGCGTCGAAGGAGCCGGAGTCGGCCAGCGCGAAGGTGCGCAGTCCGAGCACGGTCGGCGTCTCGTCGAGGAGGCCGCGGGGGTAGAGGATCGCCGTGTAGACGGCGAGCACGCCCGAGCCCGCGATCAGGCGCACGGAACCGTCCTCCACGCGAGAGGCTCGGGACAGGTAGGTGGTGAGGTCGCCGACGCTCGGGCGATCGGCGAGAAGGAATGACTGGCTCATCTGCCCTCTAAACTACCGGAGGGATGGGCCCCGCCTCGCATCGGTGCGCCCCCACTCCGCGCGACACGAACACGAGGTTGACATGACGAACCCCATCGACGGCCTGCTCGACGTGCTCGATCTGGTCGACACCGGGGCGCGCACCGAAGAGGACATCTTCACCGGCCCGAGCCAGTGGATGCCCCACGGTCGAGTCTTCGGCGGGCAGGTGCTCGCGCAGTCCGTCGTCGCCGCCGGCCGCACGGTCCCCGACGACCGCGCTGTGCACTCGATGCACGGCTACTTCCTGCGTCCCGGCGACGTGAACCTGCCGATCACCTTCTCGGTCGACCGCATCCACGACGGCCGGTCCTTCGCCACCAGGCGCACGCAGGCCTACCAGAACGGCGTGCCGATCCTGTCGATGATCGCGTCGTTCCAGGATCCCGATGCCGGGGTCGACCACCAGATCGAGATGCCGAGCGACATCCCCGATGCAGAATCGCTACCCACGACCGCCGACCTCATCGGGCACATCGACCACGACGTGGCGCGTTACTGGTCAACGGAGCGCGCGTTCGACGTCCGCCACGTCGAGTCGCCGATCTTCCTCTCCGTCGAGGGCGAGCGTGTCGCCCATCAGGCCGTGTGGATGAAGGCGGCCGGAACGCTTCCCGACGACGACAGACTGCACCGGGCCGCTCTCGCCTATGCGACCGACTACTCCATCCTCGAGTCGCCCATGCGGCGGCACGGCGTCCCCTGGGCGATGCGGGGACTCAGAGTGGCGAGCCTCGATCACGCCATGTGGTGGCACCGCCCTGGCCGCGTCGACGAGTGGATGCTGTACGTGCAGGACTCCCCCAGCGCCTCCGGCGGTCGCGGTCTCGCTCGCGGAAGCATCTTCAGCGCCGACGGCGTGCTGCTGGCCAGCGTCGCCCAGGAGGGCATGATCCGCGTTCCCGACGCCCGCTGACGTAGCGGCCGAGCACGCACCGCCGAGCACCGAGCACCGTGCACTGTGCACCACGATCGGCATCGCTCAGCGGTCGAGATCGGCCTGCAACAGCACGTCGTCGGAATCGAGGGCGCGGATGTCCACCATCGATATCCGGTCGATGGGCAGGTCCGTCGATCCGTCCGCACGGATGTCGGTGCCCGGCTTCGCCGTCCAGCTCGAGACCAGCCGGGCGTCGCCTGCATCATCGGTGACATAGAGGCCGTAGCGGTCGGATGCCGCGGACCCGCCTGTGCCGGCCGTCGAACCGGGCTTCCCGTACCGGTCGCCCGCGGTGCCGTCTCCCCCGTTCTCCGCGTCTCCGGCGACATCGGTGTACTGGCAGTGCGTCGAGAAGGCGGTCCCCCAGGACTTCCCGACCACTCGCACGTCGGCGCTCAGCGCGGTCTGGCCGGTGCTGTCGAGGTGGAGCGTCTCAGCCCGCACAGCCGGAGGACTCCCCACACCGCCGAGGGAGAGCACCAAGGCCACTGTCGCAGCCACTGCAGCGAGTGCAGCCACCATGACGAACCGACGACCACGGCGGCGACCGCGCGGCGACGGCGAGATGACGTCACGCTGAGGGGTCGGGGTCTGAGTGGGAGGCTGCGCGGGGGCGACACCGGACGGCTCTGGCGCTCCACCGACCGGCTCGGGCACGGCACGCGCCGCCTCGGCCGCTTCGGCGCCTCCGGCATCCGGAATCTCCTCCATCGACACCTTCGACAGCAGTCCGGGCATTCCGGCGACCTCGGCGACGGCGGCGCTGCAGCGGGGACAGGTCGCGAGGTGCGCCTCGTACTCGAGTCGTTCCCGCGTGCTCAACGCGCCCAGCACGTAGGCGGCGTCCCAGTCCGAGAAGGCGTCGATCGTCGCGCTCATCGGCCCGTCACCCCCCGCTCCTGAAGGGCGAGCCGCAGGGCGCGCAGCGCGTAGTGCAGCCGTGACTTGACGGTCCCGCTCGGCACGCCGAGCTCGTCGGCTGCCTCGGCCACGGAGCGCCCGCCGTAGTAGACGATCACGAGAACCGCTCGGTGATCACGGCTCAGCTCTCCGATCGCGTCTGCGATCAGCCAGCGGTCGAGGGCGGCATCAGTCGCATCCGCCTCCATGACCTCGGGAACGTCGTACACGGCGAACTCCTGCTGCACGCGCGCGCTCCTCCTGTCGTCGATCACGAGATTGCGAGTGACGGTGAACAGCCAGGCGCGTGCCGAATTCTCGGACTGGTCGAGGATCTCCGGACGCCGCCAGGCCCGCAGCATGACCTCCTGCACGATGTCGTCGGCGAGGGCCCTGTCGCCGGTCAGCCGCACGACGTAGCGCCACAACGCCGGGGCATGCTCCTCCTGGATGACGCGCAGGGCCTCGGCCCGTTCATCGCCCATGAGAGACACCTCCGTCGTTAACACGAACGTCCACCGCCATCGGTTCAGATTCCCGAGTCGACGACATCGGTTGAACCATTCACGGGGCTGCACCGTGTTCCCGGTAGACCCATCTTCCTCGCCTCCGCCTCCGGGCGGAACAGCAGTCCCAGTCCGGCCCCATCCCGTCACAACGAGAGGATCGCCCTCATCATGACCGAGCAGAAGATCATCACCCGCCGCTCAGCACTCGTCATCGGCGGTGCCGGAGCGAGCGCCATCGCCCTCGCGGCGTGCACGCCCGGAACCGAGACGGGGTCTGCGCCGTCCGATTCGGCGACGGATGCGGCCACGCCGGCACCGTCATCGTCGACCGGCAGCACACCTGACGCTGGAGCCACGTCGGGAACCGAGGTCGCGAAGCTCGCCGACATCCCCGTCGGCGGTTCGATCGACGCGAAACTCGGCGGCGACCCGATCGTGCTGGCGCAGCCGACCGCCGGAGAAGTCGTGGGATTCAGCGCGATCTGCACCCACCAACAGTGCGTCGTGGCGGCGGCTGAGACGGAGTTCGACTGCCCGTGCCACCAGTCCCGCTTCGACGCGGCAACCGGGGAGCCCTTCCCCGGGAGCAAGGCGCTGACCGGCCTCGCGAAGCTCACCATCACCGTCGACGGCGACACCGTGCTCGCAACGGCCTGAGCCGGCGGCATCCGTCAGCATGGACTACTCCTTCAGCGGACTCCCGCTTCACATCCTCCTCGTGCACGCCGTTGTCATCGTGGTTCCCGTCGCCGCGATCGTGGTGCTCCTGGCCGCCGTGTGGCCACGCGCACGGCGATGGCTCGGACTGGCGACGCCCATACTCGGTGTCCTCGCCGCGGCTCTGGTCTACGTGGCGAAGGAGGCGGGCGAATGGCTGAAGGATCGCCTGCCCGACTCCCCGCTCATCCAGGAGCACGCCGAGCTCGGCGACACCCTGTTGCCGTGGGCCATCGCCCTGGCCGTCCTCTCCATCGCCGTGTACTTCTGGTATCTCGTGATCGGGCGGCGCGCCGATGACAGCGCGCCCTCGCCTGCTGTGCGACGGATCGTCGCGATCATCCTGGCTGTCGCCGCCGTGGTCGTGGTGCCGGCGGGCATCATCACCACGGTGATCATCGGGGAGTCGGGCTCGCGCGCCGTCTGGGAGGGATCATTCAGCGACACCCCGCTCGAGAAGTGAGCCCGGGTCCCGCGCCGTGGTCCCCGTACCGGGTGCCGGGCTCAGCGCGCCGGGCTGCGCTTCGTGAAGGCGACGGGCACGTCGAGATAGGGAGTCCACGACGCCCGCTCGTGGTCGCTGATGCGGCGCGGCCGACCGGATGCGGCATCCACGAGAACGATCGTGGTCGCCGCCCGTGCATAGAGCACAGCGGGCTCGACACCGGCGGGTGAGTACACCTCGTAGCAGACCTCGAGGCTGGCACCGCCCATGCGTCCGATCCACAGCTGCACGTCGAGCGGAAGCCGCTGATACGGCACCTGCGCCAGGTACTCGACCTCCTGACGGGCGATGATGGTGAGCGTGCCCGCCCCGGGGCGGCCGTCGAGCACCGCGGTCGAGGCACCGACGGCGGTGTCGCCGTCGACGGCCTCATCCGTCTCCCAGAACGCCTGGATGCGCGCCTCCTCGAGGAGGCGCAGCATCGAGGCGTTGTTGACGTGGGCGTAGGCGTCGAGATCGCTCCAGCGCAACCGGATGGGAACGTTGAGCCTCACGAGTCGACCCGACCGATCAGTCGCGGGTGAGCTTGCGGTAGGTCGAGCTGTGCGGCTTCGCCGCGTCGGCGCCGAGACGCTCGATCTTGTTCTGCTCGTAGGACTCGAAGTTGCCCTCGAACCAGTACCAGTTGCCCGGGTCCTCCTCGGTGCCCTCGTAGGCGAGGATGTGCGTGGCGATGCGGTCGAGGAACCACCGGTCGTGGGTGATGACCACGGCGCAGCCGGGGAACTCCAGCAGTGCGTTCTCGAGGCTGGACAGGGTCTCGACGTCGAGGTCGTTGGTGGGCTCATCGAGGAGCAGCAGGTTGCCGCCCTGCTTGAGCGTGAGGGCCAGGTTCAGGCGGTTGCGCTCACCACCGGAGAGCACGCCGGCCGGCTTCTGCTGGTCTGGACCCTTGAATCCGAAGGTTCCGACGTAGGCGCGCGACGGCACCTCCATCTTGCCGACCTGGATGTAGTCGAGACCGTCGGAGACGACCTCGAACAGCGTCTTCGTGGGATCGATGCCACCGCGCGTCTGGTCGACGTAGGAGATCGAGACCGTCTCGCCGACCTTCACCTCTCCGGCATCCGCCGGCTCGAGGCCGACGATGGTCTTGAACAGCGTGGTCTTTCCCACACCGTTGGGGCCGATGATGCCGACGATGCCGTTGCGCGGAAGCGAGAAGCTGAGGCCGTCGATGAGGGTGCGGTCGCCGAAGCCCTTCTTGAGGTTCTTGACCTCGAGAACGATGGCGCCGAGACGCGGTCCCGGCGGAATCTGGATCTCCTCGAAGTCGAGCTTCTTGGTGCGCTCGGCCTCAGCGGCCATCTCCTCGTAGCGGGCGAGACGGGCTTTCGACTTGGCCTGACGGCCCTTGGCGTTCGACCGCACCCAGTCGAGCTCCTCGGAGAGACGCTTGGAGAGCTTCGCGTCCTTCTTGCCCTGGACGGCGAGACGTTCCTGCTTCTTCTCGAGGTAGGTCGAGTAGTTGCCCTCGTACGGGTACAGGCGGCCGCGGTCGACCTCGGCGATCCACTCCGCGACGTGGTCGAGGAAGTACCTGTCGTGGGTCACGGCGAGCACGGCGCCGGGGTACTTGGAGAGGTGCTGCTCGAGCCAGAGCACGCTCTCGGCGTCGAGGTGGTTCGTCGGCTCGTCGAGCAGGAGCAGGTCCGGCTTCTGGAGCAGGAGCTTGCACAGTGCGACGCGGCGCTTCTCACCACCGGAGAGGTGGCCGATCATCTCGTCGCCGGGCGGGCAGCGGAGCGCGTCCATGGCCTGCTCGAGCTGCGAGTCGAGGTCCCAGGCGTCGGCGTGGTCGATCTCCTCCTGCAGGGTGCCCATCTCTGCGAGCAGTGCGTCGAAGTCCGCGTCGGGCTCTGCCATCGCGAGGGAGATCTCGTTGAAGCGATCCACCTTCGCCTTGATCGGTCCGACGCCCTCCTGCACGTTCTCGAGCACGGTCTTGGTCTCGTCGAGAACGGGCTCCTGCATCAGGATGCCGACGGAATAGCCCGGCGTCAGTTTGGCCTCGCCGTTGGACGGCGTGTCGAGTCCGGCCATGATCTTGAGGATCGTGGACTTTCCGGCACCATTCGGACCCACGACACCGATCTTGGCGCCGGGGATGAACGCCATCGTGACGTCGTCGAGGATGAGCTTGTCGCCCACGGCCTTGCGGGCGCGGACCATCGAGTAAATGTAATCGGCCATAGCGCCTACCAGTCTATGGGGCGCGTCTCCCCCAGCAGACAGGCCCCCTGGCCGGATGGTGCGACCACCTGGCTGTGGTAGCCGCCGGATGCGGGCCCGTACTGTCCGATGAGGCACTCGCCGTTGAACAGCACAGACCACTGGATGCTGTCCGCCTGGAGGTCCACGGCGGTTCGGTCGGGAGTGACCTGCATCGCGGCCTTGTCGAACCCACCCGCGACCAGGGCGTCGATGAACTCCCGCCCGCCTGCTGCGGCGTTCGCGACGATCACGGCGTTGTTGACCTGGTCGAAGTAGTCGAGGTTCTCGCCGGCCGAGAGCCCGGGCGCCAACTGCGGCACGGCCGGAGCTGTGGCGGTCGATGATGGAGCCGGAGCCGCGGTGGTCGGCGCCCGGGTCGGCGTCGGCGTTGCGGTCGACCCCGTGGTCGTGCACGCGCTCAGGGCGATGGATGCCGCCGCTGCAAGCACTGCTCCGGCCGCGATCCGATTCCGTCGACGCACGCCCCACTCTTCTCCGCCACCCCACGGAGGCACGACCCGAGTCTACGGTCGGTGCTAGAACGGCGTGTCCTCGACTCCGGCGGTCGCCAGCGCCTGGGATTCGGTGGACGCTGTCATCGGAGTCCCCCATCCCGGCGTGCGTTCGGCCTCGACGCCCCCTGTCACCCCGTCGGGAGTCGCGTGCGCGCCCTGCTGACCCGAGGCGACCGACGATTCCGGCCGCGCCGCCTTGGAGTAGGCGCTGGTGCCCCAGGCGAGGTTATGCCCGATGGCGTCGGCCTCGAGATCGACAGCCGTGCCGCGGCCCTTCTCGGTCTCCCAGGTGCGAACGCGCAGTCTGCCCGTCACGACCACGTTCTCTCCTCGATGCACCGATTGCTCCACGTGCTCGCCGAGGGCGCGGAACGCCTCGACGGTGAACCAGCTCGGGTCGGCCTCGACCCACTCGCTCTTCTTGCGGTCGAAGTAGCGCTCGCTCGCCGCAACGCGGAAGGTCACCTTGCGAGCCCCGCCGGGAAGGATCGTCGCCGTCGGCTCGGTGCCGACGTTCCCGACGATCGTGATGCTGTTCGTATAGCTGTTCATGCTGTCCTCCGACTCCTCCCAGTCCCCGGCCCATGCCGCGGGACGCGGCCCGGATCCGGCGCTTCCGTGCCTGAGTCCGCCCGAGCGGGCCGCGTCCGACCATGCTGGCTGCATCCGGAACACTCGCTCGTCGGGATCCTCGCCCCGTCGAACCCTCGCCGTCGCCTGCACGCTGGGGAGGAGCCATGACGGCCACCGGTGTGGGTGGCGAGCCCTAGGCTGACCTCATGCCATATGTAGCCGCTCCCACCCGCTATGACGAGATGACCTACCGCCGCACCGGCCGCAGCGGCCTGAAGCTCCCCGCACTGTCGCTGGGGCTCTGGCACAACTTCGGCGACGAGCGGTCGACCGACGTTCAGCGCGCCACCCTGCGCCGCGCGTTCGACCTCGGGATCACGCACTTCGACCTCGCCAACAACTACGGCCCGCCCTACGGCTCGGCCGAGACCAACTTCGGCCGCATCTTCGCCGAGGACTTCCGTGCCTATCGCGACGAGGTGATCATCTCGAGCAAGGCCGGCTACGACATGTGGCCCGGCCCCTACGGCGACTTCGGTTCGCGCAAGTACCTGCTCTCCTCGCTCGACCAGTCGCTCGGCCGCCTGGGCCTCGATTACGTCGACATCTTCTACTCGCACCGCCCCGACCCCGAGACTCCCATCGAGGAGACCATGGGTGCACTCGCCAGCGCCGTGCACCAGGGCAAGGCGCTCTACGTCGGAATCTCGAACTACGACCCCGAGCAGACCCGGGCGGCAGCAGCCGCCCTGGCCGAGCACAAGATCCCGCTGACGATCCACCAGCCGCGCTACTCCATGTTCGATCGCCACATCGAGGACGGCCTCTTCCCCGTGCTCGATGAGCTGGGAACGGGCAGCATCGTCTTCTCCCCGTTGGCCCAGGGCCTGCTCACCGACCGCTATCTCGACGGCACCGTGCCGGCAGACTCGCGCGCGGCGACCAGCCGCTTCCTCTCGGAGGACAGCATCGACTCCGACTACCTCGAGCGACTTCGGGGGCTCAAGACCGTGGCCGATGGCCGGGGTCAGTCGATCGCCCAGCTCGCCCTCTCCTGGGTTCTCCGACACTCGACGGTCACCAGTGCCCTCGTGGGCGCGTCGAGCGTGGCGCAGCTCGAGCAGAACGTCGCCGCGCTCGAGGCGCCGGCGCTCACCGCCGAGGAGATCGCAGCGATCGAGCCCTTCGCCGTGCACGGCACCGGCCAGCGCTAGAGGGTGGGCTACCTCTACGCCTTGGTGGCCGCTCTGCTGTTCGGCATGAACGGATCCGTCACCAAGGTGATCGTGGAGGCTGGCATCACGCCGGCGCAGCTGACGTTCTGGAGGGTGGCATCCGTCACCGTCATCGCTGGAGCGATCCTGCTGGTCACCAATCGACGGGCCTTCCGCATCACGCCGCGGCAGCTCGCCGTCATGGCCGCTCTCGGCATCTTCGGCGTCGCGCTGCTGCAGTGGACGTACGCCGTGGCCGTGAGCCTGCTCCCCGTCGGCATCGCGCTCCTGCTCGAGTACCTCGCGGTGCTCGCCGTCGCGGTGATAGCCCGTGCGGTCTTCAAGGAGAGGGTGAAGCCGCGCATCTGGGCGGCGATCGCACTCGTCCTCATCGGTCTCGCCGTCGTGGCCCAGATCGGTCAGTCGACCCTCAATATCGTCGGCGTCGCCTTCGCCCTCGCCGCGGCCGCCACCCTGACCGTGTACTTCGTGGTCGGCGAACGCCAGGTGGGAGCGACATCGCCGCTCGCCGTCGGATTCTGGTCGATGGGCTTCGCCGCGGTCTTCTGGGGCGTTCTCAGCGGCTGGTGGGAGGTGGACCCGGCGCTGCTCGGTTCCACGGTGTCGCTGGGCGGCAACCTGGCCGGGCTGAGCGTGCCCCTCGCGATCCCGCTGCTCTGGAATGCTGTTCTCGGCTCGTTCGCGCCCTTCCTGCTCTCGCTCCTGGCGCTCAAGCACCTCACCGCGACGGCGGCCGGCATCACGGCGTCGTCCGAGGTCCTGTTCGCATTCGGCGTCGCCTGGCTCTGGCTGGGCGAGACACTGACCGTCGTGCAGTTGCTCGGCGTCGCCTTGGTCACCGTCGGTATCGTGCTGGCCCAGACGGCGCGAGCCGGCAAGGTGCTCGATGCCGATCTCGCGACCGGAACCCTGGCGGCTGAACGGCTGTTCTGAGGGCTGATCTTCGCGCCCGAACGGATGTCGGTGGTCGCTTCTACCCTGATGGGACAGAAGAATCCACCAGGGCCGGCGCACACGAGGAGACAGCATGACAGCAACGATCGAGATCCGCTCCCTCCGTCCCGGCACCGCTCTCGACGCACGCGTACCGGGCCTGCAGTTCACTCCGGTGCGCGCCGACCTGTGGCGGGTCGTCACCGACCGTGGAGACGTCCGCGGCCACATCGAACGCGTCGGCAGCGGAGAACTCGGGCGCTTCACAGCGCGCCTGGCGCGTGCCGGCGCCCGCTCCGTCTCACTCGGTGAGTTCTGGACGGCTCAGTCCGCTGCGGAGTGCTTCGCGTAGCGCTCACGCGTGACGCCTGTTGCGAAGGCGCCTTCGGCCACGCCGGGCAGTGATCCCCGGCATCCGTCTTCCCCGCGGGTAAAGTGCGCCACATGCAGTGGATCACGGACTTCTTCAACTGGCTCTTCTCGGATGACGCACGCCCCACGCTCTTCGCGGCCGGAGTGCTCGTCGTCGCCATGGTGCTCTCGGCGCTGCTCGCAGCGTGGGTGGCACGCACCGCCATCCGCAGTCTCATCGACCAGCGCGACCGTGAGGTGAAGGCGACGGCCATCGCCGCCCTGATCGACGCCGCCACCGAATCGTCGGTGTGGAACTCGCTCACCCCGCAGGAGCAGATCCTCGCCGATCGCGCCGTCGGCGAGGCCGACATCCGCGTGCGCATGCTCCCGATCCGCGGCGCCGCCGTCGCGGCCGACTGGGCCGCGCACCAGCTGCACGAGATGAAGCGCGCGTCGGCGACGTTCGGCTACGAGCTCGAGCCGGCGGTCGTCGAGTTCCGGGACCGTCTCGTCGACTGGCAGAAGCGTCCGGCGCGCGCCCGCAAGCTCTTCCAGACCGACCTCGAACGGTGGAAGGTCATGAACACCGCCGCCGAGAAGGCCCTGCTCGCCGAACAGGATGCCTGGGTCGCGGAGCAGCACCACCAGCAGTTCGAACCGGCGGCGCCGACGACGCCGTACACGCCCGCGATGGCACCATCGGCGCCCACGCCGGCGTCCGCACCCTCGACCGAGACCCAGCGTCTTCTCGACGACGTGTCTGCGCTGCCGACCCGCCGCAGGGACGACGACCGCACCGACGTGATCACGACGCCCTAGGCATCCGAGTCCGATCAGCGACGACGAAGGGAGGGCGGGCCGAAGCGGCCCACCCTCCCTTCGTCTTCGCTCCGCCGTGTTCAGCGGGCGGGCTTCCACCAGGTGTCGAAGGGGCTGACCGGGTCGCGGCGCTTGTGCTGGGTCGCCAGGTAGCGATTCTCGATCGCGACGGCAACACTGTCGGCAACCTCCCGCCCCTCGAGGAAGTCGTCGATGTCGGTGTAGCTGAGCCCCAGGTTGGCCTCGTCGGTCTGGCCGGGGTTCTCGTCGAGGAGATCGGCCGTCGGCGCCTTCTCGGAGAGCCTGTCCGGCGCCCCGAGGTGCTGGAGGATGGCACGGCCCTGCCGCTTCGTCAGCCCAGACAACGGCAGGATGTCGGCACCACCGTCTCCGAACTTGGTGAAGAAGCCCGTCGCAGCCTCGGCGGCGTGGTCGGTCCCCACGACCAGCAGACCGCGCTGACCGGCGATGGCGTACTGCGCGATCATGCGCGCGCGGGCCTTCACGTTGCCCTTGTTGAAGTCGGACAACGGCTCGTCCAGCGCATCGGCGAACTCGGCGGCGAACGCATCCGCGCTCGCCTGGATGTTGAACTCGGCTCGGCTCTGAGGCTGGATGAAGTCCAAGGCGAGCTGGGCGTCGGCCTCATCGGCCTGCACCTTGTACGGCAGACGCACCGCGATGAAGGCCGCATCAGTGCCCTCGGCAGCGAGTCTCTCCACCGCCAGTTGGCAGAGTCGACCGGCCAGGCTCGAGTCCTGCCCGCCGCTGATGCCCAGGACGAAGCCGCGGGTGCCGGCGCGCCTGGAGTACTCCGCGAGGAAGTCGACCCGCCGCTCCACCTCCGCGGCGGGATCGATCGTCGCCTGCACGTTCAATTCCTGGATGATCTGTGCCTGAAGCTCTCGCATGCTTCGAATCTACTGCGCGCTCGTTTCGGACTCGTTACCCTTCCGGATAGTCCATCGCGATGATCGTGGCGCTCCACGGGCAATAGGTGTCGCTCGTGAGGGTCTCGTCCTCGACGAAGGAGGGCAGCCCGTCGCACACCTCTGTCGTGACATCGGCGAACTCGAGGGTGTTCGGATCGATGTGCCACGTCCAGCCCGTGTTCACCTCGGGCTCGGGTCGCACGATCTTCCCCACGGGGATGGCCGCGAGGTCCTCGCCGTCGAAGAGCCGCTGCGCGTGGTCGATGAGCTCAGGGGTGACGAGTTCGATGCGGAAGGTCTCGCCGACCACCTGGAAGGTGGCGACCGGGCGGCCGGAGCCCGCGCGCTCCTCCGCGCCGCATCCGGCCAGGCTGGCGACGCTGGCGATGGCGACGATCGCCGCTGTGATCGGGAGCACGTTCCTTCGTCGCATCACCCCAGTGTGGCGGTTCTCCCTTCGATTCAGAACCGGCAAGCCGCCCTGCCGCTATCATCCGAGGGAACGGCCACGCTGGCACGGTCTGGAGAAACGTATGGACGACCTCTCGTTGAGCTCGATGGTGCTGGTGCCGGCCATCGCCGTCGCCGCGCCCCTTCTCGCACGGCTCTTCGGACGCCTGGTCCCCGTGCCGCTCGTCGTCTTCGAGATCCTCCTCGGGCTGCTTCTCGGACCGGCGGTGCTCGGTTGGGTGCATCCGGGTGGCTTCCTGGAGATCCTGTCGCAGTTCGGGCTCGCCATGCTGTTCTTCCTCGCCGGCAACGAGATCGACTTCGCCACGATCAAGGGGCGGCCGATGAAGCGCGCCACCCTCGGCTGGCTGATCTCCCTCGTCGCCGGGGTGCTCGTCGGAATCGTCCTCGCCCCGACGTTCGGCGCCGGCATCTTCATCGGGGTCGCGCTCACCTCGACGGCGTTGGGCACCCTGCTTCCCGTGCTGCGGGATGCCGGCGAGCTGAAGACCCCGTTCGGCATCGCCGTCCTCGCGGTCGGCGCAATCGGTGAATTCGGACCGCTCCTGGCGATCTCGCTGTTCCTCGGCGGCCGGTCGCCCGGTGTCGCGGCCGTCGTCCTCATCGCCTTCGCGGCCATCGCCGGACTCGCGATCTGGCTGGCGGCACGCGGATACGGTCGCAGGCTGCACCGCATCATCACCTCGACGATCCACACGAGCGGCCAGTTCGCCGTGCGTCTGGTGATGCTGACGCTGTTCGCGCTGGCCGCCCTCAGCATCCTCTTCGGGCTCGACATGCTCCTCGGGGCGTTCGCCGCCGGCATCCTGTACCGACTGCTGCTGACGGGGGCACCGGAGAAGGACGCCGAGGCGATCGAGTCGAAGCTCGAAGCCGTCGGCTACGGGTTCCTGGTTCCGGTGTTCTTCATCGACACCGGGCTCTCCTTCGACCTGGCCGCGCTGCTCGGCGATTCGCGCAACGTACTCCTCGTCCCGATCTTCCTGCTGCTCTTCCTCGTGGTGCGCGGGCTGCCGAGTGTCATAGCCGCGCCTCCCGGCGCCGCTCGCGCCGACCGGATCTCCATCGGGCTCCTGGGTGCCACCGCGCTGCCGATCATCGTGGCGGTGACCAACATCGGAGTCAGTCAAGGGGACCTGACCACGGGCACCGCAGCCGCGCTCGTCGGCGCCGGCCTGCTGAGCGTGCTCCTGTTCCCGCTCCTCGGATTGGGCGCCCGCAAGCGCTCGCCTGATTACGCCCCCGCTCCCCCGCAGAAGGACGCGTTCATCGCCGAGGAGGGCTGAGCAACTGAGGCTTCGACCACGCTGACTTCACCCCGTCATGAAGCGGTCGTGCCATGACGCACCGAGCCGGACGAGGGTGGCGATCGTATGGCAGTTGGCGCATCGCACCTCGCACTTGGCGATCTCGGCCGTGATCGACGCGAGGCTGCGTCCGACGCGGATCATCGTGCTGACTGCATTCAGCTTCTCGCCGCGAACGTGATCGAACTGGAGAACGCGGATGTCTGTGGTGCCGCAATCCACGCACCCGGACGCGAACGTCTCCGCGACGAGGGTCCGTGCCTGATCGCGCCGGGCGTCACGAGAACGTCGCACGTTGTCCATGTGACGGTCACGATTGTCGAGATAGTGCTGATGCTGGCACGCCCGGCAATACGAGTGCAGGCCATCGCCGGTCTTGGTCGACGCGTTGAACTCGGATACCGGCTTCTCCTCCGAGCATCGGAAGCATCGCTTCATGGCGGGCACGCTACCGGTGCCCGACGACATCTCTACCGGCGCTGAGAGTGCCTCCGGCAGGAATCGAACCCGCGACACAAGGGGTAGAAACCCTCTGCTCTATCCGCTGAGCTACGGAGGCAACCGCTCCAGTGTATTCGCAGCAGGCCCGTCAGAGCGCTTTCGCCGCGGCGACGAGGACCTGCGCCAGAGTGGGTACGCCGGCGGCCCGGAAGACCTCGGTGCCGTCAGCCGAGCGCACGATCATGGTGGGGGTGGACCTGATGTTCTCTGCCTCTGCGGCATCCATGTTGTTGGCCACGTCGAACTCGGCGACCTCGGCGTCGGGAACGAGCCGCGCCGCCTCGGCGACGATGGCCCTGGTCTGCATGCACGGCTCGCAGAAGGCGGATGTGTAGAGCTCGAGCAGCATGGTTCCAGTCTACGGAGCGCGACCGGCGAATCGCGTGTCGCCGGTCGCACGTAGACTCGCCTCATGAGCAGTGGTGTAGATCGACTCGTCTGGGTCGACTGTGAGATGACCGGACTCGACCTCGCCGTCGACGAACTCGTGGAGATCGCGATCGTGATCACCGATTACGACCTGAAGCCACTCGACGAGGGCATCAGCATCGTGATCAAGCCAGACGACAGCGCCCTCGAGACCATGGGCGACTTCGTGCGCAACATGCACACGGAATCCGGGCTCATCGAAGAGATCCCCCACGGGGTGAGCGTCGCGGATGCCGAGTACCAGGCCATCGAATACGTGCTGAAGCATGTGCCCGCCGACGCGAAGGCTCCTCTCGCCGGGAACAGCATCGGCACCGACCGCACGTTCCTGCATGCCTTCATGCCGCGGCTCGACGCCCAGCTGCACTACAGGGTTGTCGACGTGTCCTCCATCAAGGAGCTCGCCCGGCGCTGGTTCCCGCGCATCTACTTCAACGCACCCCCGAAGGCCGGCGGCCACAGGGCACTGGCCGACATCCTCGAGTCGATCCGCGAGCTCGAGTACTACCGTCGCGCCATGTTCGTGCCCGAGCCCGGGCCCACCTCCGAGGAGGCTCAGGCGGCCGCGGCATCCGTCGTGTCGGATTTCACCTCCCGGGTGTAATACACTTCTCTAGTTGCCTTTCGCGCAGCGCCGGTCTTCCGGAGCTCGTCGGCAGGCGCATGGTGGGTATAGCTCAGTTGGTAGAGCGCCTGGTTGTGGTCCAGGAGGTCGCGGGTTCAAGCCCCGTTACTCACCCAGTGAAGGCCCCGGAGAGATCCGGGGCCTTTCCCATACGTTGAGAACGTGGATGTGGATGGAGGCCGACGTGGCGAACCGCACCAGCACGGCGCGAGTCGTGGACATCGCCGTAACAGTGCTCCTGATGCTCGTCTCGATCGCGCTGGCCCTGGCCTTCTTCTCCGCCGGACTGCTCTGGGCGCTCGACTCCAGTCCGAACACCATCGGATTCGTTCTCGGCGTCTACGGCCCGATCCTGGCCGCCATCGCCGGTGTCATCGTCGGGATCATCATGCTCGTTCGCGACCGCAGCGGGATCGTCGCCCCCTTCGCCGCCATCGTGCTGTCGATAGCCCTGTGGTGGATCGGCAGCGCCCTCGTGGCTGCATGACACGATGAGCCCATGGAACTGAACGCGGAGGAATTCGAAGCGCTCGTCATCGACGAGCTCGACGAGCTTCCCGACGACATGGTCGACGGACTCGACAACGTGATCTTCGTCGTGGAGGACCGCCCCGAAGACGGCTCGCTCGACCTCCTCGGCCTCTACGACGGCGTGGCTCTCACCGAGCGCGGCCAGTACGGCTTCGGCGAAATGCCCGATCGCATCATCCTCTACCGCGAGCCGCTGCTCGCGATCTGCGACGACGAGGACGCGCTCCGCGACGAGATCCACATCACCCTCGTGCACGAGATCGCTCACTTCTACGGAATCGACGACGACCGCCTGCACGACCTCGGCTGGGCTTGACCTCCGCAGAGTGTGGCGGTCGGCCGAGACCGATGCGCCGGGTTAACCTGATGGCATGGACTTCCGCCCCGGCCGATTCTTCGGCATCCTCATCGGCGTGGTCGTCATCCTCGGGATCGGCGTGTACGGCCCGGTGACCTTGTTGGCACCGCTCCCGGCTGTGACCGCCGAGGTGCTCAGCCCCGCCAATCCCGCATCCGACGCGAAGCCACCCACCCTCCCGTCCGACGGAGCCAGTGCGGTGATCGCCGTCGGCGAGAGCACGCCCTTCGCAGTCGCCGGAACGCCGGATGCCGTTCCGATCGCCGGCATCGCGAAGGTGATCGCCGCGCTCGTCACCATCGAGGAGAAGCCCCTGGCGGTCGGCAAGGCCGGCGACAAGATCACCATCGCAACCGCCGACTACGCCGGCTACATCGAGTACAGCAAGGAGGGCGCACGCACCCTCCCCGTCTTCCGCGGCGAGAAGTGGACGGAGCAGCAGGTGCTGCAGGCCGTCCTGCTCGGCTCCAGCAACAACCACGCCGACACCCTCGTGCGGTGGGCGTTCGGATCTGTCGACGCCTACGTCGAGACCGCCAACGCGTGGCTCGCGAAGAACGGCATGAAGAACACCACAGTCGCCGACGCCACGGGCCTCAGCGGCGACACTGTCGGAACAGCATCCGACGCCGCCGTGCTCGGCGCGCTCCTGAGCGAGCAGCCGACCCTGCACGACATCCTGTCGAAGCCAGCCACCGCCCTGGTCAATGCCCGCGGGGTGGAGAACACGACAGACTTCTTCTCGGACCTCGGCGTGTTCGGCATCTCGCGGAGCTTCACCGACCCCGCAGGCGTCTGCTATCTGTTCACGAAGACAATCGGAGAGGGTGATTCAGCCGTCACAGTCTCGGGCGCCTTCATCCGCCAGCCCGACTACGACACCCTGGCGAGCGGAATCGCCGCATTCGCGGAGAGCGCCGAGACGAGCGCGGAACCCGTCGACGTGATCTCCGAGTCCACCGCCTACGTCCACTTCCGTGCGCCGTGGGGCGCCCAGGCCGACGGAGTCACCGGCAAGGCCGTCACGAGGTCCGCCTGGAAGTCCGGTTCGTCATCGACGACCGTCGAGGTCGACGAGTTCAGCACGAAGTCGGAGGGCGCGCTCGTCGGTCACGTGCGCGTCGGCGACGGGGCGGCATCCGTGGCCCTGAAGCTCTCGAAGCCCATCCGGGATCCCGGCCTGGGCTGGAGGCTCATGAATCCGATCCCGATGGTGCAGTCGCTCATCGAGTCGCAGACGTCTGGCTCCGAAGCCGCGGAGCAGTAGAGGCGCCCACATTCAGGCCGACTGCCGCGATCGCGCGACAGCCGACCAGCCGATCACGAGATCGGCTGATCGGCTGGTCGGCTCATCGCATCAGACTCAGAAGGTCTCGTCCTCGGACTCGACGGGGTCGGAGTCGCCGGAGTCGAAGGTGTAGCGCACGTGCAGCTGGTCGTTGACCTGACGCTCGTCTCCGGCGTCGTACCAGAACAGCGACTCCAGGCCGTCGACGGCGGCGACCATGCCGATGCGCTTCTCGGCGGATCCGCCGATGAGGACGCGGGTCTCGACCTCGCCCTCGAGGGGTCCGTCGGTGAACTCGGCGATGTACGAGACGTCTGGTGTAGTCATCCCTCCAACTTACTCGTCTCAGTCGCTGCGCACTCGCACGTCGGCACGGGTTGACGGATGCTCCAGTTCCACGTACCGCCGCCATTGGGAGTCCCATTCGTCCCAGTGCGCGTCGAAGGCCCCGCCATCCCGATCCAGCGCACGGCGTTTGCGCACCGCATCCGATGCCTCGATCCAGATCCCGATGCTGCCCAGCGCCGCACCGGTGGCCGTGAGAGTGCCGCAGCCCTCCACGATGAGCGATCGGGACGCCGGCACCTCGTGCCACTCGGCTGGAGCATCGCGTGTCCAGTCCCAGCGCCGCCACCCACCAGCACGCCCCGTTGATCGCGGAGCCAACAACTCCGTTGAGACAGCGGCAGAGGCGGCACCCAAGCCCGACCAGCCCGGATAGATGTCGTCGAGCCGCACGAGGACGGGCCTGTTCGCGGCGTCGCGCCATGCGCCTCGGAGGCTGTCGGCGAAGGTCGACTTCCCCGACCCACTCGGTCCGTCGATGAGCACCGTGACCGGATGCTGTGCCGTCGCCACCCGATCCAGCACGTGCTCGAGCGCCGCACTCGGGTCGACCCACTCAGGCAAGGACGAAGCTCCAGGTGCCAGCCCAGACCGCCGCGGCGACGGCCAGGATGGCGATGGCGGCCCCGATCATCACCAGGACCACTTCACGCCCGCCGAACGTCGATGGCCTGGCCCAACTGCGCTCGACGTCGTCGGCGCCGAATCCCCTGGCCTCCATCGCCGTCGCGAGCTTGCTGCCTCGCCGCACCGAGATCACGAGCATGGCGAACGCCTGACCCGCGAAGCGGCGAAGAGCGCCGACGGGGCCCCGCGCATCCGCGACCCCCCGCGCCCGACGTGCGAGGCCGAGAGAGCGCCAGTCCTCGATGCCGAGGCCGACGAGCCGCAGCCCGGCCAAGGCCCCGAGCACGAAACGGGAGGGCAGCCGCACCACCTGGGCGAGGCCGTCGGCGAGGTCGGTGGGGTCGGTGGTGGCGAGCAGCACGATGCCCGGCAGCCCGATCGCCAGCACACGCAGCATGATCGCGAGGCCGAGCCCGAGCGAGCCCTCTGTGACCGTGATGAATCCCCACTGCCAGAGAACGGCACCGGAGTCGACGCCGTAGAGCACCGTGGTGAGTCCGGCCAGCGGTGCAGCGATCCAGAGCGGAGACGTGCGGAGCCAGAACTGACGAGCACTCAGACCGGCGAAGCCGAGCAGCACGGCCTCGAGCGCCAGCGCGACGGCGGCGGACACCACGTCGATCGAGAGCAGAAGCGTGATGCTGATGAGCAGGGCGGCCGCAAGCTTGGCGACGGGGTTGATGCGCGCCACGAGGCTGGGCCTGATCGTCGGAGTCAGAAGGCTCACCGCGCCACCTCCGCGATCGAGCCGGACGTGAACGAGAACTCGGCGTCGGCTATGGCATCGACCACATGCTGGTCGTGGGTGACGGCGACGACGGCGGTCCCGTCGTCGAGCAGGTCGGCGAGCAGCGCGATCAGCTCTGCCCACGTGTTCGCGTCCTGTCCGAATGTGGGTTCGTCGAGCACGAGCATCCGGGGCACCGTCGCGAGCACTGTGGCCACGGAGAGCCGGCGCTTCTCCCCACCGGAGAGCGTGAAGGGGTTCGCCTCGGCGAGACGGCTCAGTCTCAGCCGTTCGAGCAACCCGTCCGCCCGTGCCGTCGCCGTGGCCGCATCGAGTCGGAGCGCCCGCGGTCCGACGAGCAGTTCAGCACGCACGGTCGGTGCGAGGAACTGATGCTCCGGGTCCTGGAACACCGTGCCGATCCGCGGCAGCAGTTCACGACTGCGCCAGCGGTGCGGCGACGCATCCAGACCCGCCGCGAGCACCGGGTTCGCGTGCACGGAGCCCGAGACCGGCGCCAGCAGTCCGGCGATCGTCAGCGCCGTGGTGGACTTGCCCGAGCCGTTCGCGCCGGTGAGTGCGAGAGCCCGCCCGGCTGCCACACCGAATCCGATGCCGGAGGCCGCGATCTCCGGCCGTCGAGAGGCGAACGGCGTTCGTCCGACGGCGAGATCGGCGACGGTGAGAACGGATGCCGCAGGCCCGGATGCGCGCCGCCGCACCGGTGCGCGGGGAGGACGACCAGGGACCCACACGCCGGCGGCGGCGAGGCGCTCACCCTGTGCGGCCATCACGGCGTCTGGCGAGCCGTCGGCGAGCAGGCCTCCGGCCGGATCGAGCACGATCATCCGGTCGACGACCGGCAGCCAGACGTCCACCCGGTGCTCCACGACGATGAGCGTCGCGCCGGAGCCGGCGATGGACCTCTCGACGGCATCCCGAACCTCGCGCACGCCGTCGGGGTCGAGATTCGCCGTCGGCTCATCGAGCAGCACGAGGCCCGGGCGCATCGCCAGCACGCCGGCCAGGGCCAGCCGTTGCTTCTGGCCACCGGAGAGCGCCGAGGTCGGGGCATCGAGGGGCAGCTCGAGTCCGACCTGGTCCAGTGCCTCGCCGACGCGTCGCCAGATCTCGTCGCGTGGAACTCCGAGGTTCTCGCATCCGAAGGCGACGTCGTCACCCACGCGCGCCAGCACCAACTGCGAGTCCGGATCCTGCAGCACGAGCCCGGCGCGGCCCCGCCGGTCACGCGGATCCGCCCCGTCGATCGCGAGTCGGCCGATCTCCTCACCCTCGTCGTCGCCGCCGAGCACCCCGGCCAGAGCCGCGAGCAGCGTGCTCTTTCCCGCACCGGACGGGCCGAGGAGGAGAACCCGCTCCCCCGGCTCGATGACCAGGTCGAGCCCCGAGACGGCGTGCGAACGGCGGCCGGCATGACGCCACCCCCATCCGTCCGCCGTCACGCGGGCTCCGGATCGGCTCGTCACAGCGCGGCGGCATCCGTTTCGATGGATCGTGTCTCCCGGCCCGCCGCGAACCTGCTGAGCGCACCGGTGCGTGCGAGACCCCGCATCGCGAACCACGAGAGCAGTCCGGCCAGGACGACGCCCGAGACCACGGCCGACACGATGTAGACGAGCTTGTACTGCAGCTCGAGGGCGGCGTAGCTCGTGAACGTCGTGTCGAGCAGGCCGACGGCCACACCCGCTCCGGCGCCGGCGAGCAGGGCGACACCCAGGCTGAAGCTGCGATACAGGAAGATGGCGAAGACGATCTCGGCTCCGAGGCCTTCGATGAGACCCCAGATGAGTGTGGAGAAGCCCCACTGCGTTCCGATGATCATCGACACGACGGCTGCCACCAGTTCGGTGTAGATCGCCGCACCCGGTTTGCGGATGACGAGCCCGCCGAGCACCCCGGCGAAGAGCCATCCGCCGGCGAGCAGGCCCTCGAGCCCCGGCGTGAAGGCGAGAACTCCCGAGAGTGGGGTCCACGCGAGGCCCCAGGCCCAGAAGATGACCCCAGACGCGACGCCGATGACACTGGCGACGACGATGTCGACGACCCTCCATCGGAAACGACCCGGTCGGGATGTGCGGGTCGACCTCGTCGAGTCGACGTCGGAGATGGTGCTGTTCGTGTTCTGCACTGTCGTGCCCTTTCGCTGAAGCGGAAAAGAGGGCACGGGAATTGAGATGATCTGCCTCCCTGCGCTGGCATGATCCAGATCAGGTTCGACGGTCGAAGGTTGAGAACCTTCCTCTCAGCCCGGCATACCGGACTCCCGTGTTCGAGACCGAGTCTAGACCCACGCGTGCTGCGGTGGCGTCAGGCTGCAGTCTCGCGACGTCTCCAGCGCGGGAAGCGGGTCAGTGCTTGAGCGCGCGGATGATCCGGCGCAGCGCCCAGCCCGCGACGGCGACGAAGGGCACGCCGACAGTGAGCAGCGCGATGGTGTTCGGCTCGAAGCGGGTGCTGCTCCCCCGGCTGATGTAGGCGCCGATCGGGATGGAGTATCCCCCTCCGCCGCCGCCGGAACCGACGCCCTTGAGGTTGGCGACCTTGGAGTGGCCCGTCGCCTCGTCGATGCTGCCACCGCCGAAGCCGTACCAGACGATGGCGACCGGGACGATGGTCGAGCCTCCGAGTTCGACAGGAGACCCGTAGGCCGCCTGCACTCCGAAGTCCTTGGCCGAATCAGCGAGCTGTGCAACGAGGTTGGTCATGGATTCACGCTACCCCGCCCTCCCCTGGGGCGGTAGGGCAGTCGGGGGAATCTGCGTCGGACCTCAGAGCGGCTTCCTGGGCCGGAGAAGTGCCGCCGGACGGATGCTGCCCTTGCCGAACCGCGCCGCGACCTCGTCGATGGTGGTCTCCGCGTCACGCCAGTCCTCGTCGGGATCCCAGAGGCTGAGTCCGGAGCCGCTCTCTCCCAGTTGCTCGACGCGCACGCCGATGAGCCGGATGCGCTTGCCCGCAGCGCCGAGCGCGTCCCATGCTGCCGTGGCCTCCTCGTAGATGCGCCGTCCGACGTCGGTGGGCTCCGCGAGAGTGCGTGACTTGGTGACGGTGCTGAAGTCGGTGTAGCGGAGCTTCAGGACCACGGTGCGGGCCACCAGCCCTGCCGCACGCAGGCGCGCGGCGGCGTCGTCGGCCTGGTGAAGCATGGCACGACGGATCTCCGCCTCGTCGGTGACGTCGTAGCTGAACGTGACCTCCCGCCCGATGCTCTTCTCCTCGCGGTGAGTCGACACCGTCCGCGGGTCGATGCCGTTCGCGAGGGAATGCAGCTTGGCTGCCAGCGCCTCGCCGAGCGTCGAGCGCAGCACGTCGTACGGGGTGTCTGCCACGTCGCCGACCGTCGCCAGACCGAGCCGGCGCAGCGATTCCTCCGTTGTCGGCCCGACGCCCCAGAGCGCACCGACGGGCAGAGGACGCAGGAACGACTGCGTCTCCGCCACGGGAACGACCAGCATGCCGTCGGGCTTGGCGCGGCTGGAGGCCACTTTCGCGACGTACTTGGATCCGGCCACGCCCACCGAGCAGGTGAGTCCGGTCTCGGCTTCGACCCGCTGACGGATCATCTGGGCGATCTCGCTCGGCGAACCGTGCACGCGGCGCGCACCGGCCACGTCGAGGAACGCCTCGTCGATCGAGAGCGGCTCCACGAGCGGGGTCGCGTCCTCGAAGATGGCCAGGACCTGCTTGGAGTACTTCGAGTACAGCTCGTAGTTGCCGGGCAGCACCGTGGCGTTCGGGCAGCGGCGGAGCGCCAGCGACATCGGCATGGCCGAGTTCACCCCGTAGCGACGAGCCTCGTAGTTGGCCGCAGAGACCACAGAACGCGGCCCGATGCCACCGACGATGACGGGAGTCCCCCGGAGCTCGGGCCGGCTGAGCAACTCCACCGAAACGAAGAAGGCGTCCATGTCGACGTGCAGGATCGTCGCGCCGGTGTCGTCGACGGGCGTCGAGTTCACCTGCCGGGAACGGCCGTCCTGCTTGCTCATCACTCACGAGGGTAGCCGCAGTGAGCGACACCGGCACCCCGCATCGACGACACCGACCACACCGACGCGACGCCGTGTCGCGGGATGCGGATCAGAAGCCGAAGTCGCCGCCGCCGAAGTCGCCGCCGCCTCCGAAGTCGCCTCCGCCGTCCCAGCCGCCACCGTCCGCGCTCACCGAGCCACCGCCATCCGTCGCACCACCGGCATCGCCTCCGGCACCGGCATCCGTCCCGCCATCGCCGGCGTCAGAACCTGCAGCGTCCATGCCGCCGACGTCGGGGAGGAAGGCACTGGCGATGGCCGATCCGATGACGAAGCCGGCAACGGTACCGAGCATGGAGCTCGCGAACGTCCCGCCGAAGCCGGCTCCGCCCGAGCGCTGGGAGAAGGTGCGCTCCACCGATCCCGGGGAGCGGAGCTCCGACCGGGTGGCCGACCGCGCCAGCGAGTCGGCGGAGTCGGACAGCGGAGCATCGCCGGGCGCGGCCGAGGTGCTCAACTCCTGGAACACCTGCGCGCGCTGGGCGGGAGTGAGCCTCGCGAACGCTTCGGCGTGAGCCTGCTCGATGGTCTCCGGCGGAGCCGTGCGCAGCAGGTAGCGGTAGCGCTCGATGGCGATCTCATCGGCGGAGCGTGCGGCGTTCGTCGACGGGCCCTGGGAGCCGGGCCGATACGACGATCCCCGGTCGGGCGTGTTCGATGCGGTGTTGCCGGTCAACCAGTCGAAGAGTCCCATGGGATGCGTCCTGTTCGTGAGGAGTGGAGCTCCAGCCTACGGATGCCGGGCTGCGAGGTGGCTGTCACTTCAGGGACCTCTCCGATCCGGCCAGGCGCTGCGCGAAGTAGATCGGGAGGATCGAGACCAGGACGAGAACCACCGCGATGACGCTCACGACGGGGGCCTGATTCGGCCGGAACATGTTGTCGAGGATGAAGATGGGCAGAGTCGTGACCCCGGATCCTGCCGTGAATGTCGTCACGATGATCTCGTCGAAACTCAACGCGAAGGCGAGGAGCCCGCCGGCGAACAGGGCCGACCGCAGTTGCGGGAAGGTGACCAGCCGGAACGTGGTCCAGATGCCGGCACCGAGATCCGACGACGCGTCCTCGAAGTTGGTGCCGAGACGGCGGAGGCGCGCGATCACGTTGTTGAACACCGTCACGACGCAGAACGTGGCGTGTGCGATGACCACGGTCCAGATCGAGAGCGGCACGCCCATCATCGTGCGGAAGAAGTTGTTCAGCGCGATACCCGTGATGATGCCGGGCAGCGCGATCGGCAGGATCACGAGCAGGCTCACGGCGTCGCGTCCGAAGAACTCGAAGCGCTGCAACGCCAGCGAGATGAGAGTACCGAGCACGAGGGCGATGACCGTGGCGACGATCGCGACCTGCACGCTCGTGAGCACGGCGTTCAAGGCCCCGGTGCTCTGGAATGCCTTGCCCCACCACTCGAGCGTGAAGCCGGGAGGTGGCCAGCTGAGGCTCGTGCTCGTCGAGAACGAGTTGACGAACACCACCAGCAGCGGCACGTACACCACGACCAGAACGATCGCGGTGACGGCGCCCAGCACGGTGCGGGCGGGGCGGGAGAGGCGCATCCGTCTCGTCTTTCTAGAGGTTGTCGAGGGCACCCGTGCGGCGCACGAGGGCGAGGTAGCCGAAGATGATGACGATCGGGATGAGGGCGATGGCTGCGGCCAGCGGGAGGTTGTTCGCGGCGCCCACGTTCGTGTAGACGAGGTTGCCCAGCATCTGGTTGGCGCCTCCCACGATGTTCACCGTGATGTAGTCGCCGAGCGACAGCGAGAAGCTGAAGATCGATCCGGCGATGATGGCCGGCCAGATGATCGGGAGCACGATGAGGCGAAGCGTCGACCAGGTCTTGCCACCGAGGTCGCCCGATGCCTCGAGCAGCGAGTCCGGCACGCGCTCGAGCCCGGCGTAGATGGGCAGGATCACGTAGGGCAGCCAGAGGTAGGACAGCGTGATGACGACGGCGGGCAATCCGTAGCCCGGGGTGCTTCCACCGAACGGGGTCACCAGCCAGTTCAGGATGCCGTCCTGCGAGAGCACGGACCGCCAGGCGTACGCCTTGACGAGATAGCTCGCCCAGAGCGGGGTGAGAACGGCGATCACGAGCACGCGCTGCATCCGGGGAGACGCGACCTTCGCCATGTAGAAGGCAACGGGAAGGGCTATGACGATGTCGATGATCGTCACGGCCAGGGCGACACCGACGGTACGCAGCGTCACCGTCTGGTAGAGCGAGCCCGTGACGACGGCGACGATGTTGTCCAGGGTCCAGGTCTGGCTGATCTCGCCGGTGAAGCTGTCGACGCTCCAGAACGCCGTGATCAGCAGAGCGACGAGCGCCACGATGTAGACCAGGCCGAGCCAGACGAGCGGCGCGCTGAGCAGCAGACCGAGCCTGAGCCGCGGATGCCGGCTGAGGACGGCGGAGCCCTTCCGGGCCGCGGTCGCACGGGGAGGTGCGACGGCGGCCCGGACGGGTGGTGTGGTGCTGGTGGTTGTCACGTGATGACTAGCCCTTGATCTCCTGCCACGCGGAGGTCCACGCCGCGTAGTCGGTGCAGGTCACGTCGGTGCGTCCGTCGAGGCACTTCTCGATGGGTGTGGACCAGTACCAGATCTTCGACGCGTACTCCTCGTCGCCGGCGTGGAACGCCTCGCACGATCCCTCGGAGCGGAACTCGCACGCCGCCTGGTTCGACGGGGCCTCCCCGAAGTACTCGGTGGCCTGGGCGTTGGCCTCAGGGCTGGCGATGTAGTCGAGCCAGGCGTAGGCGCAGTTCGGGTTCTTGGCCTTCGACGCGATCATCCAGGTGTCCGACCATCCCGTGGTTCCCTCATCGGGAAGTACGACCTCGGCCGGGGTGTCGGCGGCGAGGGAGTTCTTGATGACCTGCCACGTCGTTCCGACGACGGTGTCGCCCGTCTCGAACGCCTGGATCTCCTTGAGGTAGTCGGACCAGTACTCACCGACGTTCACGCGCTGCTCCTTGAGCAGGTCGACCGCGGCGGCGAGCTGCTTCTCGTCGAGCGCGTAGGGGTTCTCGATGCCGAGGTCGGGCTCGTGGGCCATCAGGTAGACGGCTGCATCCGCGATGTAGATGGGCGAGTCGTAGGCCGTCACCTTGCCCTTGTACGGGCTGGACTCGTCGAACACGACGTCCCAGCTGGTGGGAGCAGGGGTGACCTCCTCCGTGTTGTACATGAGCAGGTTGGCGCCGTAGCCGTGCGGGATGCCGTAGGAGACGCCGTCGACGCTGTTCCAGGACTGGTCCTTCAGGAAGTCGTAGATGCCGTCGTAGTTCTCGATGAGGTCGGTGTTCACCGGCGCGACGGTGTCGGCGGCGACGAGCCGGAGGGAGGCGTCTCCCGAGGCCGCGACGACGTCGTAGTCACCGGTCTTCATCAGGCTGAATGCCTCGTCGGAGGTGCCGTAGGTCTTGCTCGTGACCATGCAGCCGGTCTGCTCCTCGAAGGCGCTGACCCAGTCGACCTCCGGGTCGTTGCTCCCGTCCTCGACGTAGCCGGGCCAGGCCAGGATCGAGACGGCGCCCTCGGTGTCGCCGAGCTTCGTCGGCGCCTCCGCTGTCGTGCCTCCTCCGCTGCTGGTGCCACACGCTGTGAGCAGGAATGTTGCGGATACGAGGGCGACGCCGGACATGACGGCCCTGCTCGTCCGCGCTGTGGTGCGCTTCATTGCTTTCTCCTCTGGTTGGGTGCTGCTGGGTTGATCGGCGTGATTCAGGCGACGGATGCGGCCGGCGCGTTCAGAGCGACGACATCCGCGTCGTTCCAGGCGACCTGCACACGGTCGCCGCGGGCGTCGTCCGCGAGGCGCGAGCGGTCGTTCTGCTCGAGGACCGTGAGCTGCTGTCCGCTGTCGAGGTCGACGATGAGTCGGGTACTGCTGCCGGAGTAGATGACCTCGGCGACGGTGCCCGCGACGCCCGGGGTCGCGGCATCCGGAGCCAGGACGGCGAGCTTCTCCGGGCGGATGGAGTGCACGCCGGTCCGGCCGAGGAGTGCTTGCGATGCTGCATCATCGAGGAGGTTCGACGTGCCGACGAAGGATGCGACGAATCGCGAGACAGGGGCGTCGTAGATCTCGAACGGGGTGCCGAGCTGCTCGATGCGCCCCTCGTTGAAGACGGCGATGCGGTCGCTCAGCGTGAGCGCCTCGTCCTGGTCGTGCGTGACGAAGATGAAGGTGATACCGAGGTCCCGCTGGATCTCCTTGAGCTCGACCTGCATCTGCTCGCGCAGCTTGAGGTCGAGTGCGCCCAGGGGCTCGTCGAGCAGCAGCGCCTTGGGCTGCACCACGGTCGCACGTGCGAGGGCGACGCGCTGGCGCTGGCCGCCCGAGAGCTGGGAGGGCTTGCGATCGGCGAACGAGCCCAGCCGCACCTTGTCGAGGGCTTCGCGGGCGCGCTCGGTGCGCTCGCGCCGGCCGATCCCCCGCACCCGCAGCCCGTACGCGACGTTCTCGACCACGGACATGTGCGGGAAGAGCGCATAGTCCTGGAAGACCGTGTTGACGTCGCGGTCGAAGGGAGCAGCGACGGTGACGTCGCGGCCGAAGAGTTCGACCGACCCGCTCGTGGGCTGCTCGAAGCCGGCGATGAGCCGCAGCACCGTCGTCTTGCCGGAGCCCGACGGTCCGAGCATCGAGAAGAACTCACCCTCGACGATGTCGAGATCGACGCCGTCGACGGCCGTCACGCCGCCGAACTCCTTCGTCAATCCGCTCAAGCGGATGGCCGGAACTGCGTTCACCGAAGCCTCCTCGTTCGTCCTGCTTCAAATCATATGGATCCAGATGTCTTAGCGGCGTGCGACATGTTACGGTCGTGTCACAGATTCGGGGGAAGAGGATGCCGCAGTCGATCAGTGGCGGGACCGCGACGCACGCCGCCGTCTTCGCTCCTCTCGTCGGCGCCGGCCGTGCCGAGGCCGTCGAGAAGCGTCTGACCGATGCGATCACGCTGGGTGTCCTGCACGACGGCGAGAAGCTCCCGAGCGAGACGGCGCTGGCGCGTCAGTTCGGTGTCGCCGTCGTCACGGCCCGCGAGGCGCTGGAGGCGCTGCGCAATCGCGGGCTCGTGACCACACGCCGCGGGCGCGACGGCGGGAGCTTCGTGACGTCGGGCGGCATCCGCACCGCTCTCGTGCTGAGGGAGAGGCTGCAGACGGCCTCCCGAGCCGAATTGCGCGACCTCGGCGTGCACTACACGGCGATCGCCGGCACGGCAGCCGAGATCGCCGCCGACAGGTCGAGCCCCGACGACGTCGACGGCCTCGCCGGTATCGCGGCATCACTCGACGTCACCTCGGAGGCGGCGGCGCGCCGCGGGGTCGCGCGCTTCCACCTCGAGGTCGCCGCCGCGAGCCAGTCGGCGCGCCTGGTTCGGGAGGAGATTCGGCTGCAGGCTGAGTTCGGCCCGCTGCTGTGGCTCTGCCTGCGCGAGCAGGACTATCGTGATGCCCACCGTGACGCCCAGCTCGCGATCGTCGACGCCATCAGCGCCGTCCAGCCCACCGCCGCCCGCGAGCTCGTCACCGCCGGCATCCAAGGTGCAGTCGACTGGCTGATCGGCGAGAAGGCTGAACTCGAATCGAAGGAACAGACCCCGTGATCGCTCCGACCCTCCCCCACGTCGACGACATCACCGCCGTGTTCGGTGCGGTCTTCGCGCCCATCGCCGAGTGGAACGTCGCGTTGACGGCCGAGCTCGGTTCGCCGGCCGCGCGGACTCGGCGCGCCGTCGACTCCGTGGTCGCCGAGCTCGTGCGGCAGGAGCTCGCCCGCGAGGGGTCGCTGGTGGTGGGCGCCGGCTTCGTCGCAGCCCCCGGCTTCCTCGTCGATGCGCCCTGGCACCTCGCCTGGTGGCTGGGTGAAGGCAACAGCTTCGGGAGCGGGACGGCTGGTGGGCGCGCGTCAGGACGGCAGGCGGTGCGCAGGCTCGAGGCCGTCGAGGATCCCGCCTCCGACAGCTTCCGCGACCACACCACGCTGGAGTGGTGGCGCGTTCCCGAGCGCACGGGACGCCGACACATCACGGGGCCCTACGTCGACTACCTCTGCACCGACGACTACACGCTGACCCTGACGGATCCGGTGTTCGTCGATGGACGGCTTGTCGGAGTCGTCGGGGCCGATGTCTACGTGACCGAGGCCGAGCGAGTGCTGCTGACGGCCCTCCGGCGCATCGGCGGCGACGCGAGCCTCGTCAACGCCTCGGGGCGCATCGTCGTCTCGACCGATCCGAGACTGGCGACGGGTTCGCTGGTGCGCGATCCAGCGGTGACGGATGCCGTACGCGACCTCGCTCCTGGAGCCTCCATGGTGCTGGCCGACGGCCGTCGCGTGACGGCCGCCGGTGACACCACGCTCGCGGTCATCACGAGCGGCGCAGCGGACCCCGCTCGCTGAGGCCCGGGCGCGGTCCCCGCCCCGCTCGCTGAGGCCCGGGCGCAGCCCCCGCCCCGCTCGCTGAGGCCCGGGCGCAGCCCGCGGTCGAAGCGCTGCTGCGCTCCGCCCTCACCGAGCGGGAGTCCCGCTAGACCTGCTGCGCCCGCTCCAGCACGAGCTCTCGCACGCGAGCGGCATCCGCCTGCCCCTTCATGGCCTTCATGACGGCGCCGATGACGGCGCCGGCGGCCTGCACCTTGCCGTCGCGGATCTTCGCGAGCACGTCGGGCTGGCCGAGAAGCGCCTCGTCGATGGCGGCGATGAGCGCGCCGTCGTCCGACACGACGGCGAGCCCGCGGGCGTCGACGACCTCCTGCGGAGTTCCCTCACCGGCGATGACGCCTTCGAGGACCTGGCGCGCCAGGCGATGAGTGAGCGTGCCGGCGTCGACCAGCTTGGCCAGCGCGGCGACATCGGCGGGCGACACCAGGCTCGCGGCATCCGCGTCGGAGGTGTTCGCGATCCGCGCGATCTCGCCGGTCCACCACTTGCGCGCGGCGGCCGGAGTGGCGCCGGCGGCCACGGTCTCCGTGATCTCGGTGAGCAGACCCGCGTTGTTGATGTCCTGGAACTCGAGGTCGGTGAATCCCCACTCCGCCTTCAGACGTCGGCGACGCGCGGCGGGCGGCTCGGGAAGCGCCGAACGGAGCTCCTCGATCAGCTCGGCGGACGGAACGACCGGGAGCAGGTCGGGCTCGGGGAAGTAGCGGTAGTCGTCGGCGTCGCTCTTCGGGCGTCCGGCGCTGGTCTCGCCGGTGTCCTCGTGCCAGTGCCGCGTCTCCTGCGTGATGCTGCCGCCCTTCGCGAGGATGGCCGCCTGGCGCTGGATCTCGTAGCGCACTGCGCGCTCGACGGAGCGCAGGGAGTTGACGTTCTTCGTCTCGGTGCGGGTTCCGAGCGGGGCCACGGGCTCACCGGCCGCGGCGCGCGGACGCAGCGACACATTGGCGTCGCAGCGCAGGTTGCCGCGCTCCATCCTGGCGTCGGAGATGCCGAGCGACACGACGATGTCGCGAATGGTCGAGACGTACGCCTTCGCCAGCTCGGGCGAGGAGTGCTCAGCGCCGTAGATCGGCTTCGTGACGATCTCGACGAGCGGGACACCGGCACGGTTGTAGTCGACCAGCGAGTACTCG
This sequence comes from Leifsonia sp. Root1293, assembly GCF_001425325.1. NCBI lineage: Bacteria > Bacillati > Actinomycetota > Actinomycetes > Micrococcales > Microbacteriaceae > Leifsonia > Leifsonia sp. Root1293. Next base: position 1,082,393 of record NZ_LMEH01000001.1, read on the forward strand.
GCGCCCTGGATGCGGCCGGTCGAGCCACCGACGTGCGTCAGCTTCCCGGCGTCCTCCTCCATGTGGGCGCGCTCGATGGGAACGCTCACGATGGATCCGTCGGACAGCTCGACGTCGACGGAGCCCTCGAAGGCGATGGGCTCGTCGAACTGGGAGATCTGGTAGTTCTTCGGGGTGTCGGGGTAGAAGTAGTTCTTGCGTGCGAAGCGGCTCGACGGAGCGATCTCGCAGCCGAGTGCGAGTCCGAGGCTGATCGAGTACCGCACGGCCTGCGCGTTGACGACCGGCAGGGAGCCCGGCAGGCCGAGGCAGGTCGGCGTGATGTTCGTGTTGGGCTCGGAACCGAACACGTTCGGAGCATCCGAGAACATCTTGGTCTTGGTGTTCAGTTCGACGTGAACCTCGAAGCCCATCACGGGCTCGAACAGCTCGAGTGCCTTGTCGAAGTCCATCAGTTCTGCGCGGGCCATCAGCGGGCACCTTCCTGGGCTGCGATGAGCTGGGTGAGATCGGCAGCCTGATCGAGCAGGCGGCCGCCCCATTCGGCCTCGAGGAGCTTCTCGAGCGCTCCGCCGACGGTGTAGAGACGCTCGTCGGCTCTCGCGGGAGCGACGAACTGGATGCCGACGGGCAGGCCGTCCTCCGTTGCGAGACCCGAAGGCAGCGAGATTCCGGGAACGCCGGCGAGGTTGGCCGGGATGGTGGCGATGTCGTTGAGGTACATGGCCATCGGGTCGTCGGACTTCTCCCCGAGCTTGAACGCTGTGGTCGGAGCCGTCGGCGAGGCGACGACGTCGACCTGGGCGAACGCCGCGTTGAAGTCGCGCTGCACGAGCGTGCGCACCTTCTGCGCGCTGCCGTAGTACGCGTCGTAGTACCCGGCCGACAGGGCGTAGGTTCCCAGGATGATGCGACGCTTCACCTCGGCGCCGAAGCCGGCCTCACGGGTGGCCGCCATCACGTCCTCGACGGTGCCGCCGCCCTGGGGCGTGACCCGCAATCCGAAGCGCACGGAGTCGAACTTGGCCAGGTTGCTCGAGGCCTCGGCCGGCATGATCAGGTAGTACGCCGAGATGGCGTACTCGAAGTTCGGGGTGTTGACCTCGACGATCTCGGCGCCGGCCTTCTCGAGCAGCGCGAGCGACTCGTGGAACCGGTCGAGCACGCCCTGCTGGAAGCCCTCGCCGTCGAGCTGGCGGATGACGCCGATGCGCATGCCGGAGACATCCGCGTTGCGCACGGCCTCTGCCATGGACGGCCAGCGATCGCGGAGCGACGTGGAGTCGTGGTGGTCGTGCTTGCCGATGATGTCGTGCAGCAGCGCCGCATCGAGCACGGTGCGGCTCACGGGGCCGATCTGGTCGAGCGAGGAGGCCATGGCGATGGCGCCGTAGCGGCTGACGGCACCGTAGGTCGGCTTGACGCCGACAGTGCCGGTGACGTGAGCCGGCTGGCGGATGCTGCCACCGGTGTCGCTGCCGAGGGCGATGGGCGCCTCGAAGGCAGCAACGGCCGCGGCCGAGCCACCACCGGAGCCGCCGGGGATGCGGTCGAGCGCCCACGGGTTGTGGGTCGGGCCGTAGGCCGAGTGCTCGGTGCTGGACCCCATGGCGAACTCGTCCATGTTGGTCTTGCCGATGGGGATGAGTCCCGCCTCGCGCACGAGGCGCACCGAGGTGGCGTCGTAGGGCGGAACCCAGCCCTCCAGGATGCGCGATCCCGCTGTCGTCGGCATGTCGGTCGTCACCAGGACGTCCTTCACGGCGATGGGGACACCGGCGAGCGGGCCGAGCTTCTCGCCCGAACCGCGGCGTCGATCGATGTCGCGGGCCGCGTCGAGGGCGGCATCCGTCGCCACGTGGAGAAAGGCGTGCACGCCGCCGTCGACGGCGGCGATGCGGTCGAGTGAGGCCTGCGTCGCCTCGACGGCGCTGATCTCGTGGGCGGCGAGGCGCTCACCGAGCTCGGATGCGCTCAGGCGGATGATGTCGTCGGTCACTGCTCCTCCCCCAGGATCGCGGACACGCGGAAGCGCGAGCCGTCGTGGTCGGGGGCGCCGGCCAGGGCCTGCTCCACCGTGAGGGTCTCGCCGACGACGTCGTCGCGGAAGACGTTCTCGAGCGGGATCGGGTGGCTCGTGGCCGGCACGTCCGGCGTGGCGACCTCGGTCACCTTCGCGACGGAGTCGACGATCTGGTCGAGTTCCGCGGTGAGGGTCGCGATCTCTTCTGGGCTGAGGTCGATGCGTGCGAGATTCGCGATGTGCGCGACCTGCTCGGCACTGATTCCGGACATGGGTCTCCGTCGGATCGTGGCGTGTGGGTACCGGTCGATTCTATCGGGGCACGCCGAACAGCCCGGCGCCGTACTTCTGCAGGAGGTCGAACGCGTCGCCGTAGGTCTGCGGCTCGGCTTCTCCGGGGGCGCCGTACTTGGCGATCAGCAGGCCGACCAGGCCGCGACCGGGCGGGCTGAGCGGATGATCGCGGTCCTTCTCGGCCGGGTGCGTCGTCGACTCGGGATTGGGCGGCGTGTACTGCGGCGTCGTCGTCGGCCACGTGCGCGGATCACGCGGCGTGCGCAGGGTGACGGCGTTCAGGATGTCGGGAGCCCCGTCGTCGCGCTCGGTGAGCGGCTTCAGGCCGTGCAGCTTCGACAGCGTCGCAATGAGCGAGCCGTGGTGCATGGGGTCGTTGATCACGCTGCCGGATGCCGTCCACGCGGAGATCGCTATCGCCGGCACGCGGCATCCGAGCCTGTCGAAGGTGAAGCCCATCTCGCCGGGATCATCGACGCCGCTGCCGCCGGGAGGCGTCGCGTCGGGCGGGGGCACGTGGTCGTAGGTGCCGCCGTGCTCGTCGAAGGTGATGAGCAGCAGGGTGTTGAGAGCGTTCGAGCCCGTCGTCGCCGTGCTCGTGCGCACGGCGTCGTAGATGCGGTGCACGAGCGCCTCGCCCGCGCGCACGTCGGACACGGCGCTGTCGATCACCGGCTCGCCGTCGAGGTTGCTCTCGCGAAGACGTCCCACCGGTGGGTGGAAGTCGTTGTGGTCGTAGATGAGACGCGGCTCGACGAACGAGTATGGCGCGAGCTTGCCGTCGGCCACGTCAGTGTAGAACTGCGACATGGGAGCGAAGTGCGCCGTGCGCCAGTACTTCTCCAGAGCCGGTGCGTGCAGCACGCCCGTGAGCGAGACGAGCTGCAGGTCGTCGAAGTAGATCCGCCAGTCGATGCCGGCATCCTCCAGGCGGTTGAAGACCGTCGGGTCGGCCGGGGCATCGAGCCACTTGCTGTAGCCGGCACCGCCCTTGTTGGTGACGAAGCCATGCGAGGTCGAGGCGTGGAAGAACGATCGGTTGCAGAACGTCTGCGATGGCACGGCGCAGTGCCAGGCGTCGTACAGGGCGAAGTTGCGGGCCAGCGTCGACAGCACCGGGAGCATCTCGGGAGAGAAGCTCCCCATGATGTGAGCGGCCGCCTCAGGGCTGGGGGGAGTTCCGCCGCGGAGGTGCCTGTACTCGGCGCCGTAGTCGGCGAGGAACCCGCTCATGGTCGGCTTCGTCCCGGCCGCGGGAGCGTTGAACGGCGCTCGCATGTCCTCGACGGCGATCCCGGAGTTCGACGGCGGGTCGACGGTGCCGAAGAGCTGCGTGTTGACGTGCGGATACTCCTCACCGGGGTCGGGGTCGGGACGGCTCATGATCTCGTCGGTCGGTCCGGTGTAGACGTGCGCCGCGACGGTGTCGCCCTCGAGGGTGGTGTTCGAGTACTCCCCGAAGGCGAGACCGTCGAAGGTCTGGCCGCGCGGAAGGTCGTCGGGCGTGTAGAGGTAGCCGAGAAGGTTGTCGAAGGAGCGGTTCTCGCCCATGAGCACCACGACGTGCTGGATGCCCGGCGCGGCGCCCGGATCCGGCGTGGGTTGCGCCGCCCCGGCCTCGGCGTCGCTCACGCCCCTCTCGTGGCCGATCACTTCACCGGCGACGCCGCCGGCGATGACACCGGCTGCCGCTATGCCGCCGGCCGTGAGGAAAGCGCGCCGCGAGGTGCCGCCAGGCTTCCGGTCAGGCTCCTGCCCCGCCGTCGGTTCCTGCTCGCTCCGGGCTGCCACGAGTCAGACCGCGTCTTCGGAGGCGCCATCGTCTCCGCCTGCGCCCGGCACGGCTACAGCCGTCGGCCCACCCTCGAGCAGCAGTCGGAACTGGTCGGCATCGAGGATCGGGATGCCGAGTGCCTCGGCCTTGGCGAGCTTGGATCCCGCCCCGGGACCGGCTGCCACGAAGTCGGTGTTCTTCGAGACGCTGGACGCCGACTTGCCGCCGGCAGCGATGATCGCCTCCTGCGCCCCCTCACGGGTGAAGCCCTCGAGCGATCCCGTGGCCACGACGGTGAGTCCGACGAGCGGCCCACCCGCCGCCGCGGCTGCTCCGGGACCCGGATGCCCGGGGGTCGTGAACTGCACACCGGCCGTCGTCCAGCGATCGACGATGTCGACATGCCAGTCGACGGTGAACCAGTCGATGACGGCGTCGGCGATGATTCCTCCGACACCCTCGACTTCGGCGAGCTCCTCGCGACTGGACGCCCGGATCGCGTCGAGCGACCCGAACCAGCCCGCGAGAGCGCGCGCGGCCACCGGACCGACGTGGCGGATGTTGAGCGCGACCAGAATGCGAGCCAGGGGCTTCGTCTTCGCCTTCTCGATCTCCTCGATGAGCTTGATGGCGTTCGCCGACGGAACGGCATCCGCGTCGCCGGTGAAGTCCTCGGCTTCGGGATCGACGGGGCCGTCCTTCTTGGCCCGACGCCGCCGGAAGGGAGTGTCGATCTTGGCAGCGCCGTCGTCGAGCTCCTTCGGCAGCCCGGTCTCGGGGTCGCGCACGACGACCTCGATGGGGAACAGGTCGGCCACCGTGAGCGAGAACAGGGCCGCCTCCGTCACGAGGGGCGGCACCTCGGGCTTCTCGGGCTGGGTGAGCGCGGATGCGGCGACCTCGCCGAGCGCCTCGATGTCGAGGGCGCCGCGCGACCCGATGTGCTCGACCCGTCCGCGCACCTGCGCCGGGCAGCTGCGGGCGTTAGGACAGCGCAGGTCGATGTCGCCCTCTTTGGCCGGCGCCAGCGGAGTGCCGCATTCCGGGCAGTTCGCGGGCATGACGAAGGCGCGCTCCGAGCCGTCGCGCAGTTCGACCACCGGGCCGAGCACCTCGGGGATGACGTCACCGGCCTTGCGGAGCACCACGGTGTCGCCGATCAGCACGCCCTTGGCCTTGACGACGTCCTGGTTGTGCAGCGTGGCCTGACGCACTTCGCTGCCGGCGACGCGCACCTTCTCCATCACGGCGTACGGGGTGGCACGGCCGGTGCGGCCCACGCTCACGACGATGTCGAGCAGCTTGGTGTTCACCTGCTCCGGCGGGTACTTGTAGGCGATGGCCCAGCGCGGCGCCCGGCTCGTGGCACCGAGTTCGTCGTGGAGTTCGAGCTCGTCGACCTTGATGACGATGCCGTCGATCTCATGGCTCACGCTGTCACGGTGCTCGCCGTAGTAGCGGATGAAGTCGGACGCCTCGGCCGCCGTCGAGACCACCCGGTAGTACGGCGAGGTGGGCAGCCCCCAGCTCTTCAGCAGCTCGTAGGTCTCGGACTGGCTGGACACCGGCGGGTTCTGCCAGGCGCCGATGCCGTGCACCAGCATCCGGAGCCTGGAGAGCCTGTCGTGCATGAGCTTGAGCTGGGTCGCCGTCTTGCTCTCGGCCTTCTGCCGCAGCGAACCGCTGGCCGCGTTGCGCGGGTTGGCGAAGACCCGATCGCCCGCTGCCGCCTGGGCGGCATTGAGCTCGCGGAACAGCTCGACCGGGAAGTAGACCTCTCCGCGCACCTCGACGATGTCGGGGTGGCCGCTTCCGGCGAGCTTCTCGGGGATGACGGAGATGAAGCGCACGTTCTCGGTCACGTCTTCTCCGACGACGCCGTCGCCGCGGGTCGCCGCAGAGACCAGCACCCCGCGCTCGTAGCGCAGGTTGATCGCGAGCCCGTCGATCTTGAGCTCGCAGAGGTAGTCGACCCTGCGGCCGGCATCGCGCTCGACCTTGGCAGCCCAGAGTTCGAACTCCTCGATCGAGAACACGTTGTCGAGGCTGAGCATGCGCTCGGCGTGCTGCACCGGCGCGAACAGCGTGGCGTCGGCCCGGCCGCCGACGGTGAGGGTGGGGCTGTCCTGGCTCTGGACCGCGGGGAAGAGCCGCTCCAGCGCCTCGAGCTCGTGGATGAAGGCGTCGTACTCCTGGTCGGAGTAGATGGCCGCGTCGCGCTCGTAGTAGGCGTCGCGCGCCTCGAGGATGAGAGTGGTCAGCTCGCCGGCACGGGCCGAGGCCTGCTCGAGGCTGAGCGTCTCGAGTTGGTCGTCGGTCGGCGGCGTCGCGGATGCATCGGGGCTCACCCGTTCAGTCTAGGGACGACCACCGACGGCGGATGCGGTTCACTCACCGCTCGCAGAGAGCCGGACGACGTCCGCGCTCGATGCGCTTCGGCCGCGCGCTACGCGCGGGCCTCAGCGAGCAGGGCCGCGCGCTACGCGATGGCGTCGGCGAGCACCGGCTCCACCGGCACAGCGCTCACCGTGCGGTCGATGGTGCACTGGCCGAGCACGCGGGTGCCGACGTAGACGACGGCGGTCTGGCCGGGAGCGACGCCGTTCAGCGGCACGTGCGGGGTGACGACGAGCTCGTCGGCTCCGGCGGCATCCGTCGACACGACGGCGGTCGCGGGCACGGGATCGGCGTGGGCACGGATCTGCACCTCGCACTCGAACGGCATGTGCGAGTTGAGCGGCGGCAGCCCGGCCCAGGTGAAGCGCGACCCGGCGATCTCGGCGATGTCGAGCGCCTCCTTGGGCCCGACGACCACGGTGTTGTCCTTCGGGCGCACCTCGAGCACGAAGCGCGGTTTGCCGTCCGCGGCCGGCGTGCCGATCTGCAGTCCGCGGCGCTGGCCGACGGTGTAGGCGTGGGCGCCCTCGTGCTCGCCGAGCTTCGCTCCGGTGCGGTCGAGGATGTCGCCGGTCTCGGCACCGACGCGCTCGGCGAGCCAGCCGCGGGTGTCACCGTCGGGGATGAAGCAGATGTCGTGGCTGTCAGGCTTCGAGGCGACGCTGAATCCGCGCTCCGCAGCCTCGGCGCGCACCTCCGCCTTCGACGGCGTCGCGCCGAGCGGGAACATCGCGTAGGCGAGCTGCTCCGTCGTCAGCACACCGAGCACGTAGGACTGGTCCTTCGCCCACGCCGCAGCGCGGTGCAGCTCCCGGTTGCCGGCCGCATCCGTGGTGATCGAGGCGTAGTGCCCGGTGACGACGGCGTCGAAGCCGAGCGAGACCGCCTTCTCGAGGAGGGCGGAGAACTTGATGCGCTCGTTGCAGCGCATGCACGGGTTGGGGGTGCGCCCCGCCGAGTACTCGGCGATGAAGTCGTCGACGACGTCGGCCTTGAACCTCTCGGAGAAGTCCCACACGTAGTACGGGATGCCGATGAGGTTGGCCGCGCGCTGCGCGTCCATCGAGTCCTCGATGGTGCAGCATCCGCGCGATCCGGTTCGTAGTGTCCCGGGCATGCGGCTGAGCGCGAGGTGAACGCCGACCACGTCGTGTCCGGCGTCGACGGCGCGCGCGGCCGCGACCGCGGAATCGACGCCACCGCTCATGGCTGCCAGAACTCTCATGGTCCCAGTCTACGAAACGGATGCTGGACGGATGCCGATCCGGTCTGTACAGGGTCCGGGTCGCTCAGCGATCGAAGGAGGTCACCCGGCCGGCGAGGCCCGCCCGTGCGGCCTGCGCGTACGCGGCGGGCAGGGCGGCCACGAACGCGTCGACGTCGTCCTCGGTGGTCGTGCGCCCGAGCGTCACGCGCAGGGCGCTGCGTGCGGTCTCGTCGTCCCGCCCCATCGCCAGAAGCACGTGCGACGGCTCGGGGATTCCGGCCTGGCAGGCCGAACCGGTCGAGACCGAAACGCCTGAAGCATCGAGCAGGAACAGCAACGAGTCGCCCTGGCAGCCCGGGAAGGCGAAGTGCGCTGTTCCCGGGAGGTGTCCAGAAGCATCCTGGTCGCCGTTGACCGAGACCGTGGGCACCGCGGCGACGACTCCGGCCACCAGTCGATCGCGGAGCGCGAGCACCCGCGCCGACTCCGCCTCCATCACGGGGATCACGGTTCCGGATGCCGCCGCGAACGACACCGCCGCCGCGACGTCCTGCGTGCCCGACCTCACCTGGCGCTGCTGGCCGCCGCCGTGGATCAACGCCTCGAGCGCGGCGGTGCGACTGAGCACGAGGGCTCCGATGCCGACGGGGCCGCCGATCTTGTGGGCGGACACGCTGAGCGCGACGAGGCCGACACCCGGTGCGGCACCGGACTCGGATCGGAGCGAGGCGAAGTCGATCGGCACGTGGCCGTAGGCCGCCACGGCGTCGAGGTGGAGGGGCACGCCGTGGCGAGCGGCCAGCCCTGCGATCTCGGCGATCGGCTGGATGGTGCCGACCTCGTTGTTCGCCCAGAGCATGCTGACGAGCGCGATCGACGCCGGGTCCGTGGCCAGGGCCTTATCGAGGGCGTCGAGGCGAACGCGTCCGAGCTCGTCCAGCGGCAGCCACTCGATCATGGCGCCCTCGTGCCGCTTGAGCCACTCGACGGTGTCGATCGTGGCGTGGTGCTCGCCGCCGGGAACGAGGATGCGGGAGCCGGGGCGTGCCCAGTACAGGCCCTTGATCGCCAGGTTGATCGCCTCGGTGCCGTTGCCGGTGAACACGACCTCGATCGGATCGCAACCGACGCTCGCTGCGACCTTCTCCCTGGCCTCTTCGAGCAGGCGACGGGCGTTCTGCCCCTGGCTGTGGATGGACGACGGGTTCCCGACGAGGGCCATGGCCTCGACGTAGGCCGAGATGGCGGCATCCGACATCGGAGTCGTCGCGGCGTGGTCGAGATAGACCGCCATGTCGCCTCCGTTCCGATCGAGCTGGTTCCATTCTCGCCTGTCTCGGCACCCGAACGTCACGGACTGCGGCGACCTGACGCGACGCCCGCGCCACCCGCGACCCGCACGCCGCAGCGCTCGCGTGCCGCACGAGCGCGCCGGCTGGAGGGCCGTGTCCGGATGGACCGCGCGCGATCAGTACTGTTGATCGCATGACTCACGCCCGGCCCTCCGCCCCGCTCGGCGTACGGATGACCTCGCACGGAGGCGAGTTGCGCGTCTGGAGCGCGACCGCCGAATCGCTGGAACTCTGCCTGTTCGACACCAACGACTCCGACTGGGTCTTCAAGACCGTTCCGATGACCCGCGAGGGTGACGTGTGGTTCGCCCGGACCCGCAGCCTGTCCCCCGGCCGCCAGTACGCGCTGCGCGCCAGCGGGCCGAGCACTCCCCAGGACGCCTTCGACCCCGATCGGCTGCTCCTCGACCCCTACGGCCGCGGCATCACCCGGTCGGCCGGCGGATGGCACTCCGTGGTCGTCGACGACCAGTTCGACTGGCAGGGCATCGAGTCGCCGCGCACCTCCCTCGATCACACCGTCGTCTACGAGATGCACGTGAAGGGCTTCAGCAAGCTGAACCCCGACGTTCCGGTCGAGCTCCGGGGAACGTATGCCGGGCTCGCACACGACGCCTCCGTCGCGGCCCTGCAGGAGCTCGGCGTGACCGCCGTCGAGCTGCTTCCCGTCCACGCCTTCACCTCTGAGCAGCGCCTCATCAAACAGGGGCTCGAGAACTACTGGGGCTACAACACCCTCGGGTTCTTCGCACCCCATGCGCCATACGCCTCCGACGCGGCGCAGGCCTCGGGCGCCGACGCCGTGCTGCGCGAGTTCAAGGGCATGGTCAAGGCGCTGCACAAGGGCGGCATCGAGGTCATCCTCGACGTCGTCTACAACCACACGGCCGAGGAGGGCCCGGGCGGCCCGACCACGAGCCTGCGGGGCCTCGACAATCGCGGCTACTACCGCCAGGACGCGCACGGTGGCTACATCGACACCACGGGCTGCGGCAACACCCTCGACTTCGGCCAGCAGGCGCCGCAGGATCTCGTGCTGGACTCCCTGCGCTACTGGGCGGAAGAGGTGCAGATCGACGGATTCAGGTTCGACCTCGCAGCCACCCTCGGACGCGGAGAGGACCTGTCGTTCACCCCGGAGCATCCGCTGCTCCGGGGCATCCTGAACGACCCGGTGCTGTCGCAGCGCAAGCTCATCGCCGAGCCGTGGGACATCGGCCCCGACGGCTGGAAGACCGGGGCGTTCGGCGACGGCTGGACCGAGTGGAACGACCGCTACCGCGACCGGATGCGCGATTTCTGGCTCGGCGACATCGCCCGCGCCCGCGCGACGGGGTCCGCCGGCAGCGGCATCGGCCGCTTCGCCACCCGACTGGCCGGCTCGGCGAACACCTTCTCGCAGCCGCGCGGCCCGCTCGCCTCGCTCAACTTCATCACGGCGCACGACGGCTTCACCCTCGCCGACCTCACGGCGTACAACCAGAAGCACAACGAGGGCAACGGCGAGAACAACCGCGACGGCTCGAGCAACAACAACTCCTTCAATCACGGAGTCGAGGGTCCGACGACGGATGCCGCCATCCTCGACACCCGCCGCCGCGCCATGCGCAACCTCCTCGGCACCCTGCTGCTCTCGGCCGGGGTGCCCATGCTGACGGCCGGCGACGAGTACGGGCGCACCCAGCGCGGCAACAACAACGCCTACTGCCAGGACAGCGAGCTCACCTGGCTGAGCTGGAAGCGCGAGGCCTGGCAGACCGACCTGTTCCGTGTCACGAAACGACTGCTGCAGCTGCGCCGCGAGAACCCGGCGCTGCGTCCGGTGAACTTCGGGATGTTCGGCGAAGCCGTGCCGAGCGCATCGCAGATGGACTGGTTCAACGACGAGGGCCTCTCGATGTCCGAGGAGGACTGGAACTCGGCCGACGAGCGCACCCTGCAGTACCTCGCGGCGTCCACTCCGGAGTTCGAGGAGTTCAATCGCATCCTGCTCGTCATCCACGCGCTCGAGGAACCGACATCGGTCACCCTTCCCGAGCACAGCGGCGTCGAGGGCTACACGCTGCTCTGGGACTCCTCCGACGACTCCCTCGACGACCGCGAGACCGAGTTCGTCCCGGGCCAGGAGCTGGCGGTGTCCGCGACGTCGATGCAGCTGTACCGCGCTCACGGCTGACGGCTCACGACTGATGGCGCTGAACTGATGGGCAGGACGGATGCTCCGGGCACGCCGGCGACACTCGCACTCGGCGCGGCCGGCATCCCGTTCACGGCTCACGTCTACGAGCACGACCCGCGGGCGACGAACTTCGGCACCGAGGCCGCCGAGAAGCTCGGGCTCGATCCGGAGCAGGTGTTCAAGACCCTCGTCGCGGACGTCGCAGGCACCCTGGTGGTCGCCGTCGTTCCGGTGACCGGGATGCTCGACCTCAAGGCACTCGCGGCCGCGGCAGGCGGCGGCAAGGCAGCGATGGCCGACCCGAAGCTCGCGGAGCGCAAGTCGGGCTACATCGTCGGTGGCATCAGCCCGATCGGCCAGAAGACGCCGCTGACGACGGTGATCGACGAGACCGCCATCCTGTTCGACACCGTGTTCGTGTCGGGCGGGCGGCGCGGTTTCGACATCGAGCTGGCCCCAGACGACCTGGCGGCGATCACCGGCGCGACGTTCGCGGCGATAGCCCGCTGAACCGCTCGCTGATGCCCACCCGCTGATCGAGTAGCGAGCGACCAAGTCGCACGCGTATCGAGATCACCTCATCGCGCGGGGTCGCTTTGCATGGTCTCGATACGTGTCCTCGCTCCGCTCGGGCACGACTCGACCAGCGGTGAGGGCGCTACTCGACCAACGGGTGGTCCCTAAGCCGTCGCGATCAGTCCCAGGTCGGCGGATGCCGCCATCAATGCGTTGTGGGGAACCACTCGCACCGTGTAGCCGAACGACCCGGCGCGAGCGAGCCGCACCGTCCCCGTGAAGAGCGTCGGCTTGCCGGCATCCGGTGCCGTCCCATTCGAAGACACCGGCTCGAGGGCCAGCCGGTGCACGTCGGTGAGCTCGTCGCCCTCGCCACTGCGGCCGTAGACGGCCTCGACGAGCACGTCGTCGGGCGTGAGTCCGCCGAGGTGGATGTGGGCGCGCAGGTGCAGCTCGTCGCCCACCTGGGGCACCGAGGTCATGCCACCGGACTCCACGTGCGCGACGGACACGCCCGGCCACGCCGCATCGACCTTCGCCCGCCAGGCGGCCAGCTGGCGTCCGCCCTCGAAGTGATCGGCCGACAGTGCTTTCTCGGCAGCGGCGGCAGGCACGTACAGCGCCTGCACGTACTCGCCCACCATGCGATCTGCCGACAGAGCCGGCGACAGCGTGCGCAGGGTGTGCCGGATGGAGCGCATCCAGCCCCGCGGGATGCCGTCGTGATCGCGGTCGTAGAAGCGCGGGGCGATCTCGTGCTCGATGAGGTCGTACATCGCCTCGGCCTCGCGGCGGTCGCGCTCGGCCGGATCGGTCACCTCGGCCGACGGAATGGCCCAGCCGTTCTCACCGTCGTAGAACTCGTCCCACCAGCCGTCGAGGATGGAGAGGTTGAGCACGCCGTTGAGCGCAGCCTTCATGCCCGAGGTTCCGCAGGCCTCGAGCGGGCGCAGTGGATTGTTCAGCCACACATCGGTGCCCGGGTACAGGGTCTGGGCCATCGCGATGTCGTAGTCGGGCAGGAACACGAGGCGGCCCCGGATCTCGGGCTCAGCTGCGAAGCGCACCAGCTCCTGGATGAGCCGCTTCCCTTCGTCGTCAGCCGGATGCGACTTCCCGGCGACCACGATCTGGATCGGACGCTCCGGATGCGTGAGAAGGGCGCGCAGGCGGTCACGGTCGTGCAGCATGAGCGTGAGCCGCTTGTAGGTGGGCACGCGACGGGCGAATCCGATCGTGAGCACGTCGGGGTCGAGCACTTCGTTCGTCCAGCCGGCCACAGGACCGGTCGGGTTCTGGCTGCGCCAGGACTTGGCGGTGCGGCGGCGTGCGTCCTCGACGAGGTCGGCCCGCATGGCGTTCCGCACCGACCACAGGTCGATGTCGCTGAGCGCCTCCGACGACCAGTCGACACGGGTGGTGTCCGAGGTTCCGAAGGTCTTCTCGGCGAGCTCGAGGAGGCGCGGGTTGGTCCAGGTCGGAGCGTGCACACCGTTCGTGACGGAGCCGATCGGGACGTCGTTGGGGTCGAAGCCCGGCCAGAGTCCTGAGAACATGCCCCGACTCACCTGCCCGTGCAGCTTCGAGACGCCGTTGGCGCGTTGCGCGAGCCTCAGCCCCATGACGGCCATGTTGAAGACGTCCTTCGTGCCACCCTCGTACGACTCGGCGCCGAGCTCCAGCACGTCGTCCACCTGCACCCCGGGCAGCAGATCGGCGGAGAAGTAGCGGGCGACGAGCGCAGCGTCGAACCGATCGATTCCGGCAGGCACCGGGGTGTGCGTCGTGAACACGGTTCCGGCACGCACGACCTCGAGCGCCTCCGAGAAGGAGAGTCCCTCGCCGATCAGACCGGCGATGCGCTCGAGCCCGAGGAACCCCGCATGGCCCTCGTTCGTGTGGAACACCTCGGGCGCCTCCGAGCGGGTGAGCTCGGACCAGGCGAGCACCGCGCGCACCCCTCCGATGCCGAGCAGGATCTCCTGCAGCAGCCTGTGCTCTCCCCCGCCCCCGTAGAGACGATCGGTGATCTGGCGCAGGTCGTCGGCGTTCTCGGGGATGTCGGTGTCGAGCAGCAGCAGCCGTACGCGCCCGACGGCCGCCTGCCAGATGCGGGCGTGCAGGGCCCGGCCATCCGGAAGCGCGATGGAGATCTGCAGCGGCGACCGGTCGGGGCGACGCAGAACGGAGAGCGGCAGTCCGTCTGGATCGAGCGCCGGATAGCTCTCGAGCTGCCAGCCGTCGGCCGAGATGGCCTGGGTGAAGTAGCCGGCCTTGTAGAACAGGCCGACCGCCACGAGCGGGATGCCGAGGTCGGATGCGCTCTTCAGGTGGTCGCCGGCGAGGATGCCGAGGCCGCCCGAATACTGGGGCAGGGTGGCGGCGATGCCGAACTCCGGCGAGAAGTAGGCGATGCGGGCTGGCTTCTCCCCGTCGAGGTGCTGGTACCAGCGCGGCTCATCGAGGTAGGAGGTGAGCTCGGCGCGCAGCTGATCGGCCCAGCCGACGTAGCCGTCATCGGCGGCGAGCTCGTCCAGGCGTTCGCGGCTGACCTCGCCGAGCAGCGCGATCGGGTCGTGGTCGACCGCGCGCCACACCGTGGGGTCGATGCGCTCGAACAGGCGCCTGGTCGGCTCGTGCCACGACCAGCGCAGGTTGCCTGCAAGGGCCTCCAGGGCGCTGAGGCGCTCGGGGAGAACGGCACGGACGGTGAACTTGCGGATGGCCTTCACGCGACTCACCCTAAGGCCGAGGTGTGACCGGCGTGTAAACGTCAACCCTCAGCGCGCCGCCCCCTGATCGCGCTACGGTCGGACAGTGAGCTTCACAACAGTGTCAGCAGGCCGTATCCCCGTTCTCGACCTCTCCCCGCAGATCAACGATGATCTGTGGCCGGCGAAGGCCTTCGTCGGGGAGGTGGTTCCCTTCCGCGCGACAGCCTTCAGGGAGGGTCATGACCTCATCGGCGTCGAGCTGGTGATCACGGACCCGACTGGCGCGGCATCCGTGCACCGGATGACTCCGCTCGCGGCCGGCACCGATCGCTGGGAGGCGCAGGTGCTCCTCGACGTGCAGGGCGAGTGGACCTGGCGCGTGCGGGCGTTCGCCGACGACTTCGAGACCTGGGTGCACAACGCCGAGCTCAAGGTTCCGGCCGGTGTCGACGTCGAGCTGATGTTCACGATCGGAGCGCAGCTGCTCGCGGGTGCTGGAGCAGACAAGGCCCGCCCTCTCGCCGACCGCAGGCTCCTGAGCGCCGCCGCGAAGAAGCTGGGCGATGCCTCCAAGCCGAATGCCGCCCGACTGGCCGTCTCGGCCGACCCCCGCCTGCACGAGATCATCGGGCGCCACCCCGTCGCGAGCCTCGAGTCGCACTCGGCTCCGCGCGTCATCCGTGTCGAGCGCACCAGGGCCGGACGCGGGTCGTGGTACGAGTTCTTCCCTCGCTCCGAGGGTGCGAAGAAGCTCCCAGACGGATCATGGAAGAGCGGAACCTTCCGCACAGCGGCGAAGCGGCTGCCCGCCGTCGCGGCGATGGGCTTCGACGTGCTGTACCTGCCCCCCATCCACCCGATCGGCCGCTCGTTCCGCAAGGGCCCGAACAACACCCTCGACGCCGGACCCAACGATCCGGGGTCACCGTGGGCCATCGGCTCCGCCGAGGGCGGGCACGACGCCATCCATCCCGACCTCGGCACCCTCGCCGACTTCCGCTACTTCGTCGGCAAGGCCCGGGAGGCCGGGCTGGAGATCGCGCTCGACTTCGCCCTGCAGGCATCCCCGGACCACCCGTGGGTGAAGGAGCACCCCGAGTGGTTCACCACCCTGCCGGACGGCACCATCGCCTTCGCCGAGAACCCGCCGAAGAAGTACCAGGACATCTATCCGATCAACTTCGACAACGACCCGGAGGGAATCCGGCAGGAGTCGCTGCGGCTCATCAGGCACTGGATCGCGCAGGGTGTGCGCATCTTCCGAGTCGACAACCCGCACACCAAGCCGCTCGACTTCTGGGAGTGGCTCATCGGCACGGTCAATGCCGAGAACCCCGACATCGTGTTCCTCGCGGAGGCGTTCACGAGGCCAGCACTCCTGCAGGCACTCGCGAAGGTCGGATTCCAGCAGTCGTACACCTACTTCACCTGGCGCAACACCAAGGAGGAGCTCGAGGAATTCCTCACCTCGCTGTCGACGGAGACAGCCGACTTCCTCCGCCCGAACCTGTTCGTGAACACGCCGGACATCCTCACCGAGTACCTGCAGTTCGGCGGGCCGGCGGCCTTCACCATCCGGGCGGCCCTCGCAGCGACGATGGCACCGACCTGGGGCGTCTACTCGGGCTTCGAGCTGTTCGAGGCCGTCGCACGGCCCGGCGCCGAGGAGGCCATCGACAACGAGAAGTACGAGTACAAACCGCGTGACTTCGCCGCCGCCGAGAAGTCCGAGCGCTCGCTCGCCCTGTTCATCGGCATCCTGAACCACATCCGGTCCACGCATCCGGCCCTCGGCCAGCTGCGCAACATCCGCTTCCACGGCAGCGACGACGACTCGGTGCTGGTGTTCTCCAAGCACATCGACGGAGCCTTCACGCCGACCGGGGAATCCGACTCGATCATCGTCGTCGCCAACGTCGACCCGCACTCGGTGCGCGAGACGACGGTGCACCTCGACCCGACGGCGTTCGGCATGGCAGCCGATGCGCCATTCGAGGTGCACGACCTCGTCACAGGTTCGGTGTGGACCTGGGGCGAGCACAACTACGTGCGCCTCGACTCGTTCACGACACCGGTGCACATCCTCCACGTCCGACCCGTCTCAGCGACGGATGCAGCATCGAAGGGAATCCCCGCATGACACGCGACGACGCCGAGGTCGCCCTGGGGCTGCCCGAACTCTCCCACGAACTGCTGGCGACGCTCGCGACGGGCAGCCACTTCGACCCGCACTCCGTGCTGGGCCAGCACCTCGTCGACGCCGACGGCGTCGGCGAGCCCGTCACGGTCATCAGGGCGCTGCGCCCGCTCGCCGAGAGCGTGCACGCCGTGCTCCGCTCCGGCGCCCACATCGAACTCGCGCACATCGGCTACGGCATCTGGCAGGGCGTGAGCGTCCTCGGCGTGCAGGACTACACCCTGGAGACCCGTTACGCCGACGGCGCCCACTGGGTCGCCGACGACCCGTATCGCTACCTGCCGTCGATCGGCGAGCTCGACCTGCACCTCATCGGAGAGGGCAGGCACGAGCGACTGTGGGACGTCCTCGGGGCGCACTACCGCGAGCACCTCGGGGTCACGGCCAGCACACGGGGAACGTCCTTCACCGTCTGGGCACCTCGCGCCCGCGCCGTGCGCGTCATCGGCGACTTCAACGGGTGGGACGGGATGCAGCACTCGATGCGCAGCATGGGCGGGTCTGGTGTCTGGGAGATCTTCGTGCCGGAGTTGAGCACGGGCAGCGCCTACAAGTTCGAGCTGCTCACCCAGGGCGGCGAGTGGGTGCGGCGGGCAGACCCGATGGCCAGGTACACGGAGGTTCCTCCAGCGACGGCATCCGTCATCGGCGAATCGAGCTACACCTGGAACGACGACGCGTGGATGACGAACCGCGCCTCGCACGACGTGCACGACGACCCGATGAGTGTGTACGAGCTGCACTTCGGCTCGTGGCGGCCGGGCCTGAACTACCGCGACGCGGCCGATCAGCTGATCGAGTACGTCGGCGAGCTGGGCTTCACGCACGTCGAGTTCATGCCGCTGGCCGAGCATCCGTTCGGCGGATCGTGGGGGTACCAGGTCACCGGCTACTACGCGGTGACCAGTCGCTACGGCCACCCCGACGACCTGCGCTACCTGATCGACCGGCTGCACCAGGCCGGCATCGGCGTGCTCATGGACTGGGTGCCGGGGCACTTCCCCAAGGACGAGTGGGCGCTGGCCAACTTCGACGGTGCGCCCCTCTACGAGCACCCCGACCCGCGGCGCGGCGAGCAGAAGGACTGGGGAACCCTGGTCTTCGACTTCGGCAACCGCCAGGTGCGCAACTTCCTCGTCGCGAACGCCTTGTTCTGGCTCGAGGAGTTCCACGTCGACGGCCTGCGCGTCGACGCCGTCGCCTCGATGCTCTACCTCGACTACTCCCGCAAGGACGGCGAGTGGGAGCCGAACATCCACGGCGGCCGCGAGAACCTCGAGGCGATCTCGTTCCTGCAGGAGGCCACCGCCACCGCCTACAAGCGCAACCCCGGCGTCGTGATGATCGCCGAGGAGTCGACGAGCTGGAAGGGCGTCACCGCGCCCACGTCGGCGGGCGGGCTCGGCTTCGGCTTCAAGTGGAACATGGGCTGGATGCACGACTCGTTGCAGTACATCCAGGAGGACCCGATGTACAGGTCCTACCACCACAGCGAGATCACGTTCTCCTTCCTCTATGCGTTCAGCGAGAACTTCATGCTGCCGATCAGCCACGACGAAGTCGTGCACGGCAAGGGCTCACTGCTGGCCAAGATGCCCGGCGATCATTGGCAGAAGCTCGCCAACGTGCGCGCATACCTCGCCTTCATGTGGGCGCACCCCGGCAAGCAGTTGATCTTCATGGGCCAGGAGTTCGGTCAGCCGTCGGAGTGGAGCGAGGAGCGCGGACTGGACTGGTGGGTGCTCGACCAGCCGAGCCACCGAGGCCTCTTCGACCTCGTGGGAGCACTCAACCGCGTCTACCGGGAGAACCCGAGCCTGTGGGCCCTCGACAACGACTCGAGCGGCTTCGAGTGGATCGACGGCGGTGCAGCCGAGCAGAACGTCGTCTCGTTCCTCCGCAAGGACGGCAACGACGACGTGATCGCCTGCATCATGAACTTCGCCGGCAACCCGCACAGTGATTATCGGGTGGGCCTGCCCATCGCCGGACGCTGGGACGAGATCATCAACACGGATGCCGAAGCCTACGGCGGTTCCGGGGTGGGCAATCTCGGCGGCGTCGAGGCGACCGACACCCCATGGGCAGGGCGTCCCGCCTCGGCGGCGGTCACCCTGCCGCCTCTCGGCGGGTTGTGGCTGAAACTGCGTCGCTGAGCGGGCCACCCCTGGTCGAGTAGGCCGCCACCGCTGGTCGAGTATGCCGCCACCGCTGGTCGAGTAGGCCGTGAGCGGAGCGAACAGCCGTATCGAGACCACTGTGATCTCGATACGCGACCTCGCTCCGCTCGGGCGCTACTCGATCAGCGGGAAGCGGCTACTCGATCAGCGGGAGACGGGCGCTCCTCGATCAGCGGGAAGCGGGAGACGGCGGGAAGCAGCGAGCGTCAGTACAGCAGCGCCGTCAACCGACGACGGGCCGGAGCCACGCGGGGGTCTTCGAGGCCGACGACCTCGAAGAGCTCCAGCAGGCGCTCCCGCACCACGTTCTTGCCGGCTGCATCGAGCTTCGGGAACACCGTCAGCAGGCGATCGAAGGCATCGTCGATGTGTCCACCCGACAGGTCGAGGTCTGCGACGTCGAGCTGGGCGTCGAGGTCGTCTGGTTCTGCAGCAGCGCCGTTCCGGATCTGGTCGATGGTCTTGCCCTGCAGGCGGAAGAGCAGGCTCACCTGGGCGAGACCGGCGACGGCCTCGTGATCGGCCGGATTCTGGGCGATCGCCGTCTTGTAGTGGCCGATGGCCGCGGGGTAGTCGCCGGCCTCGATGGCCGCATAGGCCTCGGCGTGGTGCGGGGGCAACGGCTTCTCGACGGGCTCGGGGCTCTCGGTCGCGGCATCGGCATCGAGAGCGGATGCCGTTCCGGTGACGCCGTTCTGAGCGGCGAGCTGCAGCAACTGCTCGAGCACTCCACGCACCTGCTCCTCGGGAACGACGCCGGCGAACAGCGGAACCGGCTGGCCGGACACGATGGCCGCTGTGGTCGGGACCGACTCCACCCGGAACGCCTGCGCGAGCTGCGGGTTGGCCTCCGCCTGCACCGTCGCCAGCACGAGGCGGCCACCGAAACCGCGCACGAGCCTCTGCAGTACGGCGGTGAACGCCACAGACTCCTCAGCCCAGTCGGCGGCCAGGTCGACGATCACGGGCACGTGCTGCGAGAGCTCGAGCACCTCGCCGAAGTTCTCATCGGTTCCGTTCAGCACCAGGCTCGGGACCTGGACCGCCGCGCCCGACGGCGCTCCGCCGACTCCGGCACCGGATGCGCCTCCCGGAGTACCCGGGGCGCCGGGCTTGGGCCGGTTCGCCAGCGAGGAGAGATCGACCGCACCGCTCAGGCGGGACGGCAGAGGGGGCAGGTTGGTCACGGTACCTCCGAGGCAGAGACGAGTCCCTGCGAGAAGCCGAGGAGCTTGATCTTCTCGGTCGAACCCGCAGGAGGAACGTAGAACAGGATCTGGTCGCCATAGGTCTGGGTCACGCCCTTGGCGGAGTTCTCGACACCCGAGTAGGCCTTGGCCGCGTTCTGCGGCGACACGGTGCCGCCATCGATCGGCTTCACCGTCTCTGTCTCCTCGATGTTGGCGGTGACGACGGCGCCGGAGTCGTTCGTCGCGAGCGCGAAGGTGAGACCCTCCCCGGGCTCGTTCGTGAACTCGATCGCCGCCGTTGCCGGCAGATCCGCGCGGCGCTTCTCCTTCGTGGCGACGCCGACCTGGGCGAGCAGCGGATCGCTCTCGGTGTCGAAGAGCGGGTAGTACTGGCTCTTGTCGCCCTGGAGAATGATGTCGGAGTAGGCCGCGGCCACCTGATTGGGCGGCAGCAACAGGAACTCGGAGTCCGGCGCCACGATCGGGGACCCGATCACGGCCGGAGCGAGCCCCGGCACCGTGGCGTCGGCGGTGAGCGAGACCGCGTAGCGAACGAGGTAGTTGGCTCGTGGCGATTCCTGGGTCATCACGAGGGCCGTCGGCTTCGTCGTCGGGTCATCCTGGTTCTGGATGACCGTCATCACGAGGCGCGGCCAGGAGTCCGTCTGCTGGGGGGCCGTCACCACGACCGGCGATGCCGGGATCGCGTCAGGAGCCGGTTCATCCGGAAGGGTGGCCCGCACCTTGTAATTGGCCTCGCGCAGCTTCAGGGCCGGCCCCGTGAACCGGGTCTTGATCGCGTCGACGTTCAGCGCCTTGTCGGCGTCGCCGGCCAGAACCGCGATCTTGCGCACGATGCGCTCCAGCTGGGGCACCGTGACGGCCGGGGGTTTGATGTCCTCGTCGGCGATGGGCTCCGGGGTGGAATCGGAGGTGGCCGTCGCCGAGGCCGATGCCGATGTGGTCGGCTCCGGTCCGAAGGTCGGCCAGTAGTCCGCCGAGCATCCGCTCAGGGCCAGGCCGCCGATCAGGATGACGGGCAGCACGGCGACGCGGGGTGCGCGGCCGATCGCACGTCGCCCGCCACCGCTCCCGGTCACTTCTTTGATGGTCTTCGGCTTCGGCGCTCGGGGAAGCTTCGGCATCCGGGGCCCCTTCGGCATATTGCGTCGCGGTCGACGGGAACGGCGCAGGTGAAGAAGCGCCAACAGGTAGCTCACGAGGCCGACCAACAGCAGCACGAGACCGCCGACGATGAGCGGGCCGGCCCACGGCGTCGAGTTGTCGAGCGGCCACGTGATCGTGATCTTCGATGGAGCCGGCTCGCTGCCGTCGCCGGCGACGAGGAGCGAGTAGCCCTCGGGGATGCTGAGGGTCGCGCTGACGCTGCCGGTTCCGGAGTACTCCTCGAGCCAGAGGTCGCTGCCCGCCGGGTTGGCCGTCGGATCGGCCACCTTGGCTGCCGCGTCTGCGGTGGCGTCGGCTGCGGCATCTGCCGCCGCGTCCTCTGCAGTGGCGGGAGGAGCTGGGGTGGTGGCGCCGGGGCTCGGTGTCTCCGTCGGAGACGCCGTCGGCGTCGGGGACGGAGTCGGATCCTCGGCGGGCGCGGGAGCCTTCGTCGTCAGTTCATTCGTCTTCTTGTCGAAGCGGACGGTCTCGAACGGCTCCTCACCGATCCAGGCGGTGACGTCGGCGGCACGGCCGAGGGCCATCATCACGGGCCCCGACCCTGAGACCTTCACGGTCTGCGCTCCGGGGTGGGCGAGCAGCGCGCTCGCGTCGATGACGGAGTACGGATCGCCATCCTGGGTGGTGACGGCCAGCTCGATGCTCGACGGTTCGAGCAGCACGGTGCGCTGGGCGATGCCGAACGCGATCATCACTGCCGCGACGAAGAACGCCGCAATGGCTAGAACGAATCGCACGTAAGAACTCTCCTCGTGTGCCGGATGCACAGACCCCCCAGACTAACGGATCGACTCCTGAGAGTCCCCTCAGCACTCACCGCCCGCCCCGGATGGGGTCGTATGCGATAGCAGGGCGACACCCACTAAAATCATCAGCGGCGTGCATGCTCCCCCCGGCTGCCGCATCGACAAGGAGTGTTAAGTGGCCGACGAGACAGAGTTCACCCAGGTCTTCCGCGGATACGACCGGGACGAGGTCGACAAGGTCATCCAGGGACTGCGCCGCGATGTCATCACGTCGAACAACCACGCCACCGAGGCCGCCAAGGACATCAAGCGTCTCAACGCCCGCATCGACGAGCTGAGCGCCGAACTCGAGGAGGTCGGCAGCCCGACGTTCTCAGGCCTCGGCACCAAGCTGGAGAACACCCTCCGCGTCGCCGAGGAGCAGTCCACCCGTCTCATCGCCCAGGCTGACATCGACGCCGAGAAGCTGCGCAGTTCGGCATCCGGCGAGGTCGAGAAGATCCGCAGCCAGGCCAACGACCAGGCCGAGCGCGTTCTCAACGACGCCAGAGGCAAGGCAGCGCGCATCCTCGACGACGCACGCATCGAGGCCGACGATGTCGTCACCCGTGCCAAGGAGCAGCAGGAGCTTCTGACGCAGGATGCCGCACGCGACGCCTCGGCCATCCGCGGAGCCATCGCCACCGAGGCAGCAGAGCTGCGCGCCACGGCCAAGCGGGAGACCGCCGCGATCCGCGCCGAGGCCGAGCACGAGGCCGCCGAGATCCTCGTCGTGGCCAACCGCGAGGCATCCGAGGCCCGCGAGGCCGCCGCGGGCCTCGCCCAAGAGACCGAGCAGACCCGGGCGGAGGTCGCCCTCGAGCTCGATCAGGCCCGCGCGACACTCGCCCGCGAGACCGAGCAGGCCCGGATCGACCTCGCCCGCGAGACCGAGCAGGCTCGCCTCGACCTCGAGCGCGAGAGCGCGGAGGCGCGCCAGGCCATCGACGCCGAGATCGCCGAGGCCCGCACGGCGCTCGACCACGAGCTCACCCAGCAGCGCACCGACCTGCAGCGCGAGATCGACGCGACCCGCGCAGAGCTCGCCCTCGAACGCGAGCAGGCCAAGACCGATCTCGCCCGCGACTCCGAGGCGGCCAAGCAGCGGCTGGAGCACGAGCTGGCGCGTCTGCGCGCCCGTCACGACGCCGACGTCGAGCAGTCCCGTGCCGACCTCGCCCTCGAGCACGATCAGGCCAAGGCCGACTTCGAGGCGGATGCCGAGCAGGCGCGCATCGATCTCGAGAACCAGCTCTCGGCCATGCGCAAGAAGGCCGACCACGAGGTCGGCAAGCTGCGTCGGGAGACCGAGCAGGCCCGCATCGACCTCGATGTCGAGCTCAAGGCCCGCCGCGACGAGGCGGAGCAGGAGCATCTGGCTCGCCATCAGGAGGCGGTCTCCCAGACGCAGAAGTTCCTCGACGACGCGAACGCCCAGCTCGCGGAGGCCATCGCTCGCACCAAGGAGAACCGTGCTGAGGCTGACCGCCTCGACACCGAGGCCAAGGCCGAGTCGCGTGCCCTGGTCTCCCAGGCCGAGTCGGATGCCGCCGAGGCGATCAGCGAGGCCGAGGCCCGTGCCAAGGAACTCATCGCCGAAGCAGACGAGCGCACCCGTGCTCTCGTCTCCGACGCCGAGGACCGCCTCTCCCAGATCCGCATCGAGCGCGACGCCGTCGCCGGCTACTTCGAGAGCCTGCGCAGCGTGCTCAAGCAGGCCGAGCAGGTTCGGGCCGACGGCGAATAGCCGCCGCCGAGCCGGAGCGCTGAATCCGTGAAGATCCAGAATGCCTTCAGGCTCGGCCTGATCGGAACGCTCGGCGTGGGCCTCGGCCTGCTCATCATCTTCTCGGTGGTGCAGCTCTCGACGATCCTCACCTACGTCGGAGCGGCCCTCTTCCTCGCTCTCGGCCTCGACCCCGTGGTCTCGTGGCTCGAGTCGAAGCGGTGGCCGCGCTGGGCGGCGATCCTCGTGGTTCTGGTCGGCGTGCTCGGCCTCGTCGCGGGGCTCGTCCTGCTCGTCGTGCCGATCATCGTGTCGGAGACCTCGAAGTTCATCACCCAGATCCCGTCGATCGTCGACCGGGTGGCGAGTCCCGACTTCATCGGCCAGCTGCAGGACCAGTTCCCGGCCTTCGACGTTCCGCTGATCGCCGACAGCATCACCAAGTCGATCAATGACTTCGTGGCGGACCCGACCAAGGTCGGGGACCTCGCCGGCGGAGTGCTGGCGATCGGCATCGGCATCGGTGCCGGGGTGTTCGCAGTGATCATCGTGCTCATCCTGACGCTGTACTTCACGGCGTCGCTCGGATCGATCAAGCGTGCGACCTACCAGCTGGTGCCGGCATCCAAGCGCGAACGGTTCTCAGACCTGACAGAGCAGATCACGGCATCCGTGGGTCGATTCGTCGTGGGTCAGGTGAGCCTCGGCCTCATCAACGGCGTGCTCAGCTTCATCTTCCTGTCGATCATCCAGGCGCCCTTCCCGGCCGTGCTCGCGTTCATAGCGTTCTTCCTGTCGATCATCCCCCTGATCGGTACGATCTCAGGATCGGTCATCATCGTGCTGGTGTGCCTCATCCCGGGGCTCGGTTCCCCACTCACGGCCCTCGTCGCCGCGATCTACTACCTCGTCTACATGCAGGTGGAGGCATATGTGCTGAGCCCGCGCATCATGAGCCGCGCCGTCGCCGTGCCCGGTTCCGTCGTCGTCATCGCGGCCCTCGCCGGTGGCGCGCTGCTCGGCATTCTCGGGGCACTCATCGCCATCCCCGTCGCCGCGTCGATCATCCTGATCATCAAGCAGGTCGTGATCCCCAGGCAGAACGAGCTCTGAGAGCGGAGCCGGCGCCGAGACGACGGAGCGGCCGTGCGGCCGGTCCGGCGCCGGTCTAGTCGGCCGGCCAGCGCGTCGGGAGCGGCAGTGCGGCGGGGTTCACGACGCGCACGATCTCGTCGAGCACGCGGCGAGTCTGCGTCTCCCCCACCCAGAGGTGCTTCGCGTCGTCGACGCCGATCACCTCGGCCTCGGGAACCGCGGCGAACTTCTCCAGCGCCTCGGGCGGCTGCAAAAAGTCATCGTGCTCGGGAACGAGGGCGACCATCGGGTGTCCGCTGCCCGCCCAACGGGCCAGCTCGGCCGGACTGGTCCGACGCAGCGGCGGGGAGAGCAGGATGACGCCTTCGATCGGATGCTCCAGGCCGTGCTTCAGGGCGAGCTCCGTTCCGAACGACCAGCCCACCAACCACGGATGCGGCAGGCCGCGCTCGGCCACGAAGTCCATCGCCGCTGCCACGTCCTCGCTCTCGGTCACGCCGTCGCCGAAGGCGCCGTCGCTCGTGCCCCGGGGCGACGTCGTCCCCCGGGTGTTGAAGCGGAGCACGGCGAGGTCGGCCAGTGCCGGCAGTCGTCCCGCAGCCTTGCGCAGGATGTGCGAGTCCATGAAGCCGCCGTGGGTGGGCAGCGGATGCAGCGTGACGAGCGTCGCCACCGGCGGGCGGTCGAGCGGCAGCGCGAGCTCGCCGACGAGCCTCAGCCCGTCGCTCGTGCGCAGCTCGATGTCCTCACGGACGGCCGGAAGGTCGATGCCTCCACGGATCTCCTGCGTCGCGGTGTCTGTCAACGAATCCTCTTCTCGTGCTGCATCCGTCAGCGGATGCGCCAGCAGTGGTTGTGCCAGTGCCGACGATCGGCCAGCGCGGCGGCATCGCCGAGCAGGGCGTCGGCACGCCAGGCGACGACGTGGGCGATGCCAGGATCGATGGCGAGGGAGCATCCGGGGCACACATAGCTCTTGACGGCCTGAGGACTCGATACCGGCTGCACGTTCCAGCTTCCGTCGCGCTTGGTCTCCGTGCGCCGCCAGCCCGCCATGAGACGGCTCAGGTCGTCGTCGGGCTCGTCATCTCCCCGGCCGCGCCCGCGCTGCGGCGGACGGTTGGAGCGGGGCATGGGTCCAGTCTAAGCGCGGCGGCTCAGTACCAGCCGGCGTCCTCGGAGTGCGCCCACGCACCGCAGGGGCTGCCGTAGCGGTCGCCGATGTAGCCGAGTCCCCAGGCGATCTGGGTGGCGGGGTTGGTCTCCCAGTCGCCGCCGGCGCTGCCCATCTTCGAGCCCGGAAGCGCCTGCGGGATTCCGTAGGCTCCGCTCGAGCTGTTGCTGGCGTAGACGTTCCAGCCGGACTCGCGGTCCCACAGGGCCACGAGACAGCCGAATTCGCCGTCGCCCCAGCCGCGGGCGTGCACCATGTCGAGGGCGATCGCCTGAGCCGATCCGGGGTCGGGATCTCCTGCGGGAGGAGCCCAGCTCGAACCCGCCTCCTCCTCGACGGCAGCCGGCTCGATGATCACGGGCTCAGGCTCGGGCTTGGCCATGACGTCGTAGCCGTCTCGCTGGATCGTCACCTCGTACTCGCCGGCGACGTCGAGAGCCTGCACGTCGGATGGGTCGTACGCCTGCGGCACGCGGAAGTAGGGGGATGCTGTTGCGCCCGAGTACGGGTCGACCACGTTCACGAGGACGAAAGCCGCACTGGCGGCGAAGGCGAAGACGAAGAGTGCCGCGCGAGACCGGGAGCGGGGACGGACCGGGGCGGGTCGCTTCATCGGTGTCGCCACCGCGACAGCGGTCTTGACGGGGACGAGTACTCCGGAATGCCTACCCACGATTCCTCGATGCTAGCCCAGAACCTCCCGCGAGGACCACACCTCGCGTCGCGTGGCTCACCGAACCGCCAGCATGACGTCGACGACGCTGTCGAGCACGATGTCGACCTGGGCCTCGCGGTAGCCGCCGCGCTGCGGACGGAAGACGGCGGTGCGCACGTCGTCGACGGTCAGCGCGTAGCCGTCCTGGAAGTACCGCGTGAGCTTGGCCGCGAACTTGTCGACGTCGGCGACGCTGTATCCCTCGGTGAGGAGACTGGTGCGCTGGAACCGGTGTCCCTTCTCGCGGGCGAGCCGGTTGAGGATGACCTGCGCGGTCTGGCGAGCCTCGCGGTACCACTCCTCGTTCCCAGCCTCCTGCAATGCCCGGTCCCGCTCGCGTGCCGCGAAGGCATCCTCGAGCCGCTCCAGTGCCGCGTCGACGTGCTGCGTCGAGTAGCCGCCCTTCTGCATCGAGAATGCAGTGCGACGGATGTCGTCGGCCACCAGCGTCGCCGTCGTCGGGTCGGCGTCGTAGGCGACGCGCGCTTCCGCGAGGAACGCCTCGACCTGGTCGACGTTGTAGCCGGGCTTGCCTCTACCGGCGCGGGGGAAGGTGGTACTCACGGGATCATTCTGCCAAACAGATCAGGCGAAGATGAGGAACAACGCGTACGTGATCACTGCCGACGGCAGGATCGAGTCGAGCCTGTCGAGGAATCCGCCGTGGCCCGGGAGCCAGGAGCTCATGTCCTTGATTCCGAGGTCGCGCTTGAGCAGCGACTCGGCGAGGTCGCCGATGGTCGCCGAGAGCACGATCGCCACGCCGAACACCAGGCCGAACCACCACGGCATCTGCAGCATGAGGGTGGCCAGGAGCACTCCGCCGACGAGGCTCGCGGCCACAGCACCGGCGAAGCCCTCCCAGGTCTTCTTGGGACTGATGCGGGGAGCCATCGGATGCCGTCCGAACGAGAGGCCACTGGCGTAGGCGCCGGTGTCCACGGCGATCACGAGGATCAGGAAGGCGAGGATCCAGTACTCGCCTCCCTCGCGCGCGAGCAGGAGCACGGTGAAGCTCATGAACAATGCGACGTACATCAGCACGAAGATGCCGGAGCCGACGTCCCGCAGCAGCGAACTGCCGTCGACCCGGCGTCCGGGAAGCATCGTCTCGATCAGCCGCCAGAGCGTCACCAGGGCGATACCGCCGATGAGGCCCAACCACTGGCCGGCCCCCGACCAGAACCAGGTCAGGGGGATCATGGCGACGGTGGCGAACACCACGGGGATGACGGGCACCAACCGGCCCGACCTGCGCAGGCCCTGACTCAGCTCGTACGCGGTGAAGAAGACGATGAACGCACCGAAGAGGAGGAACAGCTCCTTGACGACGATGAGGCTGAAGAGCATGGCGAAGCCGAGCGCGAGACCGATGAGGATGGCGAGGATGAGATTGCGGCCCGTGCGGGCCTGGATCTTCTCGCTCGTCGCCTCGATCTTGCCGCGGGTCGCCTCGAACTGACGCTCGATGTCAGCGCGCGTCGATTCGAGCTGACGCTCGATGTCGGCACGCGTCGACTTCACCTGGGCCCGGACCTCGTCGCGTTTCGCTTCTCGCTTGCGCCTCGAACCCCGGGATTGCGGCGCGGGTTCATCAGGAGAGGACATGAGCCCTAGACCTCGAGGAGTTCGGCTTCCTTGCGCTTCAGTGCGTCGTCGATGGCGTCGACGTGCGTCTTGGTCACCTGCTCGAGTTCCTTCTCGCCGCGGGACACCTCGTCATCGCCGACCTCGCTCTTGAGGGCATCGAGCTCGTCCTTGGCCTTGCGGCGGATGTTGCGCACGGACACCTTGGCGTCCTCGCCCTTGCCGCGGACGATCTTGACGAACTCCTTGCGGCGGTCTGCCGTGAGCTCGGGCAGGGTGACCCGGATGATGTTGCCGTCGTTCGACGGGTTGGCGCCCAGGTTGGGCGTGTCGCGGATGGCCTGCTCGATGTCGCGCAGGGCGCTCTTGTCGTAGGGGGTCACGACGAGCGTGCGGGCCTCGGGGTTGGCCAGAGACGCGAGCTGCGCCAACGGCGTCGGCGTGCCGTAATAGCTCACCATGATCTTCTGGAAGAGCTGGGGGTTCGCACGCCCGGTGCGCACGGACGAGAAGTCGTCTTTGGCGACTTCGACGGCCTTGCTCATACGGGCTGCGGCATCGGACAGGACATCCGCGATCACGGTGACTCCTTCTGGAAGGGACTTGTAGGAAAGCTTAGTTGCTGACGACGGTGCCGAGGTCGGCACCGAGGATGGCGGCGGTCACGTTGCCTGCCGGCTCCATGCCGAACACCTGCATGGGCATGTCGTTGTCCATGCACAGACTGAACGCCGTGGAGTCGACCACCTTGAGGCCCTGCTGGAGCGCCTCCTGGTACGTGATCCGGTGGATCTTCTTGGCGTCGGGGTTGCTGCGCGGATCGTCGTCGTAGACCCCGTCGACGCCGTTCTTGGCGACGAGCACGACATCGGCCTCGATCTCCAGCGCACGCTGGGCGGCGACGGTGTCGGTGGAGAAGTACGGCAGGCCCGCACCGGCGCCGAAGATGACGACGCGGCCCTTCTCGAGGTGGCGCTCCGCCTTGCGGGGAATGTAGGGCTCGGCGACCTGGGTCATCGAGATCGCCGACTGCACGCGCGTCTCCAGCCCGGCCTGCTCGAGGAAGTCCTGGAGAGCCAGGGCGTTCATGACGGTGCCGAGCATGCCCATGTAGTCGGCGCGTCCACGATCCATGCCGCGCTGCGAGAGCTCTGCTCCGCGGAAGAAGTTGCCTCCTCCGACGACGATCGCGATCTCGACCTGGGTGGCGGCATCCGCGATCTCCCGGGCCAGCGCACTGACCACGTCGGGGTTCACGCCGAGCGATCCCCCGCCGAAGGCCTCGCCCGAGAGCTTGAGGAGCACGCGCCGCCTCGTGTGGGTTCCGTTCATACTGGACGCATCCTTTTCCTCGACTGTATTCAACCTACTGTGCCCCGACTGCGGGGCGTGCCACCGGCCGCGCGATGGCAGAGAAAAAGGAGCCCGGATCGGTGACGATCCGGGCTCCTCTCACTGATTCTGCTACGCGCCGACCTTGAACCGGGCGAAGCCCGAGATCGTCAGTCGGGCATCGGAGACGACCTTGGCGACGGACAGCTTGTTGTCCTTCGCGTAGTCCTGCTCGAGCAGGGCGACCTGCTTGAAGTAGGCGCCGACGCGACCCTCGATGATCTTCGGGAGGGCGGCCTCGGGCTTGCCCTCCTCGCGGGAGATCTGCTCGACGATGGCACGCTCCTTGTCGACGGCGTCAGCCGGGACGTCCTCGCGGGTGAGGTACTCGGGGTTCGCGAAGGAGATGTGCTGCGCGATCGACCGGGCGGTCTCGGCGTCGGTACCGGAGTAGCCGACGACGACGCCGACCTGCGGGGGCAGGTCCTTCGACGTCTTGTGCAGGTAGATCGCGAAGTTCTCGCCGGAGACGAGGGCGACACGACGCAGCTCGATCTTCTCACCGAGGATCGCGGCCTCGCCGTCGATGAGGTCGGCGACGGTGCCACCGTCTGCGGGGGCCGCGAGGCCCTCGTCGACGGATGCAGCTCCGGCCGCGGCGACAGCCGCGAGCACCTTCTCGGACAGCGCGACGAACTTGTCGCCCTTGGCGACGAAGTCGGTCTCGCAGGCGAGCTCGATCAGCGTGGCGGTTCCGTTGCCGTTCTCGACGGCGGCGACGAGGCCCTCGGAGGTGGAGCGGTCGGCACGCTTCGCGTTGCCCTTCGCACCCTTGAGCCGGAGGATCTCGGTCGCCTTCTCGACGTCGCCATCGGCCTCGACGAGCGCAGCCTTGGTGTCGGACATGCCGGTACCGAGCTGCTCGCGCAGTGCCTTCAGGTCGGCGATGTTGAAGTTAGCCATAGATGACTTCTCTCTCGTGAAAGTGATTACTTGGCGTCGGCGTCGGCTGCAGCAGCCTCGACCGGTGCCTCGACGGGAGCCTCGGCCTCGACGACGTCGAGAGGCGTCTGAGCCTCGGCGACCTCGGTTGCGACGTCGGCCTCAGCGGCATCGGCGACCTTCTCGGTCTCGGCCGAAGCCTGCTCCGGGGTGCTCTCGGCGCCGGCCTGGAGAAGCTCGGCCTCCCACTCGGCGAGCGGCTCAGCGGGCTCCTGGCCCTCTTCGGGCTTCTGGTGGCGCTGGATGAGACCCTCGGCAGCGGCATCCGCGATCACACGCGTGAGCAGTGCGACGGAACGGATGGCGTCGTCGTTACCCGGGATCGGGTACTGGACCTCGTCGGGGTCGCAGTTCGTGTCGAGGATGCCGATGACCGGGATGCCCAGCTTCTTGGCCTCGTCGATCGCGAGGTGCTCCTTCTTGGTGTCGACGACCCAGAGAGCCGACGGCGTGCGCGTGAGGTTGCGGATTCCGCCGAGCGACTTGTGGAGCTTGTCGAGCTCGCGCTTCTTGATCAGCATTTCCTTTTTCGTGAACCCCGACTTGGCGGTGTCCTCGAAGTCGAGCTCCTCGAGCTCCTTCATGCGGGCCAGACGCTTGTTGACGGTCTGGAAGTTGGTGAGGAGTCCACCGAGCCAACGCTGATTGACGTAGGGCTGGCCGACGCGGGTGGCCTGCTCGGCGATGGTCTCCTGAGCCTGCTTCTTCGTTCCGACGAAGAGGATGGTGCCGCCGTGGGCGACGGTCTCCTTGACGAAGTCGTAGGCCTTGTCGATGAAGGCGAGCGACTGCTGCAGGTCGATGATGTAGATGCCGGAACGCTCGGCGAAGATGAATCGCTTCATCTTCGGGTTCCAACGGCGGGTCTGGTGCCCGAAGTGAACGCCGCTGTCGAGCAGCTGGCGAATGGTGACGACGGCCATGGCCGTACTCCTTCTTCTCAGTTGTGCCTCCGATCGGATGACCGGACGCCCTGGTGCCCGGCGCACGCCCGCTGCTCCCCGGAAGAGGTGCAGACTGAATGGGTGTGTCGGCCGAAACGGCACGCGTAGTCAGCGCTCGAAGGCGCTGCTCGGATCAGTCTAGCAGTTCACGGCACGCCACTCCCCCACAGCTGCAGGCTACGCACGAGGTCAGCACAACAGCGGTCACCGACCCTGTAGAGCGCGCCGGGACACGGATGCTGAACGCATGCCTTCCTGCCGTCGCAGCGCCATCATCGTCATCGCCTTCTGCGCCGTCGTGGGCTGCCTGGGGTTCGGCGGGTCCTCCGGCGCCGGGGCCGACGAACCGGCGCCCGCCGCCGACTGGCGGTGGCCGCTCGCCCGTCCGGTGAGGGTGGTGGCCGCTTTTGAGGCGCCGGTCACCCGGTACAGCGCCGGGCACAGGGGCATCGACCTGGCCGCGGCATCCGGCACCCCCGTGCTGGCACCGACGGACGGCACCATCTCGTTCGCCGGAACCGTGGTCGACCGCCCTCTGCTGACCGTCGACCATGGCGACGGAGTGCTGGTCAGCCTGGAGCCGGTGCTGGCGAGCGTCGTCGAGGGAGACGCCGTGGCACGAGGACAGCCGATCGGAGCCGTCGCCGACGGTGGTCACTGCGGCGGCGGATGCCTGCACGTCGGGGTGAGGGTGTTCGGCGAGTACGTGTCGCCGCTCGCGTTCATCACCGGGCTGCCGCGGGCGGTGCTGCTGCCGATGGGGCGCTGAGACCTGAGGGCGGAAGCGGAGGTGGACGAGGCGTCGGTGCCGGGGCCGGGACCTCCTGCTCCGACGCGCGTCGGCTCGGTCAAGCGCGGGGGTGCGCGGTCCTGTAGCTCTCGCGGAGACGCTCGGTCGACACGTGGGTGTAGATCTGCGTCGTACCGAGGCTCGCGTGCCCGAGCATCTCCTGCACGGCTCGGAGGTCGGCGCCACCATCGAGCAGGTGCGTCGCCGCCGTGTGGCGGAGGGCGTGCGGTCCGGATGGTCCACCCCCGGGCAGGTCGACGAGGAGTCCGGCGACGAGTCTGTACACGCTGCGGGTGCCGACCCTGGCGCCGCGTGCGCCCAGGAAGAGGGCGGCGGCATCCGGTGCCGCACCCGTGGCCCGCGCCAGCAGCGCCGGTCGCCCGAGGCGCACGTAGTCGACGATGGCATTCAGCGCGGGCAGGCCGAACGGCACGACCCGCTGCTTTCCGCCCTTGCCGGTCACACGCACGGTGAGGCGGTCGAGATCGACATCGTCGACGTCGAGGCCGACGATCTCGGAGACCCGGAGTGCCGAGGCGTAAAGCACCTCGACGATGGCCAGGTCACGTCGCGCCACAGGGTCTCCCTCGGCCGAGGCGTCGACCAGCGCCCCGATGAGGGCGTCCATCTGCCCGCGGGTGATCACTCGCGGCAGGCTCCGAAGCGGCTTGGGCGACCGCAGTCGCACGCCCGGGTCGTCTGGAATCTCGCCCGTGCGCGCCAGCCAGGCCGTGAAGCCGCGAGCGGACGCGGCGTGGCGGGCGATCGTCGAGCGGGCGAGGTCCCGCTCGGTGCCCGCCCAGAGCCAGTCACGCAGGAGGGGCAGGGTGATGGCGTCGAGGGTGGTGACACCGTTCACCTCGGCGAAGTCGATGAGCTCGGCGAGATCGGTGCGGTAGGCGCGCACCGTGTGCTGTGAGAAGCCCCGTTCGATGCTGAGGTGTCGGCAGTAGTCCTCGAGTGCACTCTCGAGTTCACTCGGCACCGATTCCGGCGTGGCGGGGGTGACGCCGTGCGCGTCAGCCATCGACGGGTCGCTGCCTGGAGAAGGCATCGCGCCGACCCTCAGCGTCGAGTTCGAGCATGCGCGCGGTGAAGTCGGACCCGAAACGCGTGACCGTGCGCGCCGTCGTCAACGGCACGACCGAGTGCACGACACGGTCGTCGTAGACGTGCACGAGATTCAGCGACTGCCCGGCGTCAGTGCCGATCAGCTCGTCGACGGGGGCGGCCAGGTCCATCGTGTAGCAGGTGGCCGCGGCGACGGAGACCGGGATGCCGGCGAACAGACTCGTGGAGGTGTAGTGCAGGTGGCCGCCCAGGATGGCCCGGATGTCGCTCCCCTCGATCACAGCCGCCAGGCGCTCCTGGCGTTCGAGCTCGAGGATCTGCATCGCTCCGATCGCCGTCGGGATCGGAGGGTGGTGGAGGGCGAGGAGCGAGCCGTGCTCGGCGGGCTCTGACAGAACGTCGGCGAGCCAGGCCAGTTGGGCATCGTCGATGGCACCGTGGTGGTAGCCGGGCACGCTCGTGTCGAGGGCGATGACGCGCAGGCCTCGCACCGTCGTCACGGTGTCGACCGGGGCCCCGGGCGCCGTCTCCTCACCCGTGACACCGGCGGAGCCGGCGAGGAGCCCGCGGCGGAACGGCATCCGTTCGTCGTGGTTGCCCATGACCCAGATGACCTCGGCACCGATGCGGGCTGCGACGGGTTCGACCACGGATCGCACTCGCGCGTACGCATCGGGTTCGCCACGGTCGGTGATGTCGCCGGTGAAGACGAAGGCGTCCAGGCGGATGCCCGATGCCTCGAGCCGCTGGAGTGCCGCCGCCAATCCGGTGTCGGTGTCGACAGTGCCGTAGAGCGGCCCGCCGGCGAGGAAATGGGTGTCACTGAGATGGGCGATCACGTGTCCGGGCGCCGGGTACTGCCCGAACTGCGGGGGCAGTGCTGCGTCGACCATGAGTGCGCCTTCCGGTGATCCTTGCTCACCACGATAGGGCGCGGCACCGACGTCGCTGGGTTCGGCGCACCGGTGCGCGGCCGTCCACTCACCGTCTCAAGGTCGCCTCATGGCCTCACCTCCCCCGAACCCAGCCGGATTCCCTCTGGACGACTCGCTGCTCGAGATCGAGGGCTCCCAGGACCCCGGCGACGACGGAGACGCCGAGGCCGGAGCGACGAGCGATCTCGTCGACGCTGCGCGCACTGCGGCCGCTGAGGGCGTCGATGACCCGCAGCTCGTCGCTGGTCGGGTCGGGCGTCGAGCCGCCGGTGCCCGCAGGGGCGCCGTGCCCAGGAGCGCCGGATGCCGTCGGGTCGGCATCCGGCAGCAGTTCGAGCATCTCCTCGACGCTCGTGACGCACACGGCGTCGTAGTCGCGGATGAGGCGATGACAGCCCGCACTCGTGACGCTGGTGATCGGGCCGGGTACTGCCCCGAGAGGCCGCCCGAGTGCTGCAGCGTGTCCGGCCGTGTTGAGGGAGCCCGAGCGCCAGCCCGCCTCCAGGACGACGGTGGCCCGGCTGGCCGCGGCGATCAACCTGTTGCGCTGCAGCAACCTACGATAAGTACATGACCACTCGTGCCGCCGTCTATCTCCGAATCAGCCGCGACGATCAGGCGACCGGGCTTGCCGTCGAGCGCCAACGCGCTGACTGCCTCGCAATTATCACCGCTCGCGGCTGGGAGCTCGTGGGCGAGTACGTCGACAACGCTGTAAGCGCGTCGAAGCGGACAACGAAGCGCCCGGACTACGACCGGATGGTCGCGGCCTATGAAGCGGGGGCGTTCGAGGCACTCGTCTGCTACGACCTCGACCGACTCACGCGCCAGCCGCGCCAGCTCGAAGACTGGATCGACGCCGCGGAGGAGCGCGGGCTTGTACTCGTGACCGCGAGTGGCGAAGCCGATCTCGCCACCGACAACGGCCGCATGTTCGCTCGCATGAAGGCGACTATCGCGCGTGCTGAGATCGAGCGCAAGGGCGCGCGCCAGCGTCGAGCGAACCTCCAGCGCATCGAGAGCGGAAAGCCAGCGCCCGGCCGCCGCCGCTACGGCTACGAGCTCGACGGCGTGAATCCTAGACCCGCGGAGGCCGCGGTCGTCCGGCGGATGTTCGAGCACGTCGCCGCGGGCGGATCGCTTCGCTCGATCGCTCGCGCGCTCGAAGACGAAGCCGTCGATCCGGCCCCCGGCCGCTCGTGGTCAACGGGCCGTATCCGCTACATCCTGAAGAATCCGACCTACAGCGGCGAAGTTCACAGCTTCGGCTCGGCGCTGCCGTCTGACGTCCTCGTACCGATAATCGAGAGGACGCTTGCTGAGGAGGTGCGTGCGATCCTCGCCGACGAGTCGCGACTAACGACGCCCGGCCCGGCTCCGAGGCATCTAGGCTCAGGCCTCGCCTCGTGCGGCGTGTGCGGCGGGCTCATGTTCAACCTCGCGAAGGCGTATCGCTGCAAGGCTGACAGCGCCCATCCGACGATCACGAAAGAGCGTCTGGACACTCGCCTTCGTGGGGAAGTAGCCCTCGCCTTCCTCGCGTCGGGCGGCTCGCTGAGCGAGGAGAGGAGCGACACCACAGTCGCTCCGCTCGTCGCCGCGCTTGAGAAGAACGACCGCGCCGCGCGAGCCACCGCTGAAGACCGTGACGAGGGCCTCCTCTCCCCGAAGGCCGCACGCGCCCGGTTGATCGAGCTCCGTGTCGAGCGTGTGGCGATCGAGCAGCGCCTTTCGAGTGCCCGCGTTGAGCGATCGGCTTCGTCTGTACTCGCGGACGTTGCTCACGAGCTCCTTGCAGGGGATGACATGACTCCGGCGAAGTTCTTCGGCGACATGACGGCAGCGGTCGCGGCGCGGTTCGAGACGCTCGACCTCGACCGCCAGCGGGATACTGTCCGAGCCCTCTTGGACGTCACAGTGAACCCTGGCAGGGACCCCCGCCGCGTTGTGGTCTGGCACAAGGTCGTGACGAAGCTCAACCCGGAGTCTGCGCTCGCCGTTGACATCGTCGGCGAAGGCGAGAGCCGTGGTCCGGGCGACAGATCGAACCGTCGCCCTGCGCGCGCGACCGTCTGACCGGGATCTCGCCGACTGAGACGCCGCGGGGCGCGTGTAGGCGCACTCACGCCGGACGTGAGCGGCCCGGAGTGCTCGCTGAGCTTCTCGCGGCCCCTTCGTCGTCTCTAGGAGTGGCGAAGTGACGGAAGTGACTCCTAGTTCCCTTCCCCTCTATAGCTCTCTCTCACTTAAGGGGGGAATGCAAGAGTGACGTAACTTCGTCACTCCGCCACCGCTGGCGCATCGCGCCCGGCGGCGTCGCAAGAGAGATCGTGTAAACGTGAGCAGACCACCCGCCCCCGGCCGCCTTCTCTTGTGTACGGGGAACACATCCCTGCCTTCGGGAATTCCGGTCCGACCACGATCTAACGCTGAAGGCCGCGGATAGGCGCAGAAGCCTATTGTCGGTCACACCCCGGCCGCCTACTCCTTCGAGGCCACCTAGGGCCTTCTCTTGTGAGAAGCACTCAACGCCGAGTGTTCTCCGCCCCTCCGTGTCGCGCGGGCTTACTCCTTTCACCGCGCGACGCTCGCCGCAGCGGCGATCGCACCCTGCGGCCGCGAGCGCGCCTCCGGGCTGTCGTGGGTCCCCACGAGGCGCGCTCGCCCCTCCTATTTCCGCCGTCGACGGCGCGGGATCAACCCCGCAGCCCTTGACTGCGGCTCGCTCGCCGAGGCAGGTCCTCGCGAGCACACTCCGGCGCATCCCGCGCCACTTCAGGCACACCGACGTCGGCAGGTCCGGCGGCGCGACGCCCCGCCAGAGGCGGACTCCTCACACCCACCACACACGACCCTCAGGAGTTACACACCATGCCCAACACCATCCTCACCGCAGACGAGATCGCGACCATCGGCGCAGCGCTCGTCGGCTCGGACCTCGGACTCGCGAAGCTCTTCAGCTCCGACGTCGCCGCCGACTTCGGCGGCGGCACCGGCGAGACGATCCGCGTCCGCATCCCCGGCGCTGTCCCGTCGCGCGAGCGCGCCGCGAACGACACCACCACGGCCCTAGCCGTCGACACGATCACGGAGCAGTCCGTACCCGTGACCCTCGACACCCTGGCGTACTCCAATGTCTCGCTCTCAGTGTCGGAGACTGAACTCGGGCTGATCGACTTCGGCAAGCAGGTACTTGAGCCCCAGACTCGCGCGATCTCGCGGAGGGTTGAGCAGGAGGCCGCCGCGGCGCTCCTCGCTACTCCGACGACTGAGCTCATTTACACCGCCGCGACTCCCGCGAAGCTGTTCACTGCGATCCGGAAGACCCTCCGAGATCGCGGCGTCAGCGCCGAGTCGAAGATCGTCGCCGTAGTGGGTAGCTCCGTCTACGCGGACCTTCTCGACGGCCCGCTCGGAACCTGGGACGCGAACGGCGTCACCGTGCGAGGGATCGAGATCCACGAATCCAGCCGTCTGGGTGCGGATGACGTGGTCGCCTTCGTCAAGGAGGCCTTCTCGCTCGTCGTGCGCGCTCCTGAGCCTCCGGCCGGAGCCGGGTACGGCGCGAGCATCCGCGCCGAGGGTGACTCGCCGTTCGCACTGACCCACTTGCAGGCCTTCGACGTCGCGACCGGCTCGGACCGCTCGATCGTTGAGGCGCTCGTCGCCGTCGTCCCGATGCCTCAGGCGAAGGACAACGAAGACGGAACCGTCGCCCTCGTCCCGCACGGCAACGTCGTCCGCGTCGACACAGCCGCGTAAGCACCACACCCCTGACGGGGCAGCCCTCTCCTGTTCTGAAAATGCGAGTGGGGCTGCCCCGCCTTTCGTTTACCCGATCACTGTCGGTCACAGTCACCCCAAGGAGCACCGTTGTACACCGTCCTCTGCGAGCACTGCGGCGCACCCTTCGCCGCCCGTAGCCCCCGCGCCCTGACCTGCGGCCAGCGATGCCGTCAGGCACGTTCCCGAACCTCCCGAGCTGAGCTCCACGCTTTCGCCGTCGAACTCATTCTCGACGAAGCCGACGCCTACGAGCTCGACGACTACAAGTCGCCCGGCTACGTCGACCGGCTCCTCGGCTCCTGAGCTTCGCCGCCGAAGCCGCTCACACTCCGCCGACCTTGAAAGGCCGCTAAATGTCTCTCCGTAAGTCCGCTCTGATCCTCGACGTCATCGAGGAAGCCCTCGCCGAAGTCCCGCCCACCGATCCCGCGATGCGCGAACGTCAGACAGCGTCGATCGCCGCTCACCGTCTGAGCGATGCGACCGTTGCTGTGATCCGCGAGCCCCTGGATCTCGCATCCGCGCCTCTCCCGGCAGATCTCGCCGACGTCGACCCGGCGACCCGAGAAAGCCTCGACGCCGTCGCCCGCCGCTTCAGGATCACGGCCGCCGCCGCCCTCTCGCTCGCGCGTAGCGGTCAGCGGGCCCGCGCGACGGTCGCCCTTCACGGAACGGTCGCCAGCCGTGCCGAGTAGCACCCTCAGCCTTCAGCTCGACGACGGGCGGACTCGCATCATCGAGAGCGATGCCGATCCGGACTAGCGGCGTTTACACGACCGCAGAGCTCGTCCGCGTGTCCGGACGGCACATCCCATGACCGACACCGCGATCACCTTCCCTGACCCGCGCCGCGCCGTCCGAGACACACTCCGCGACTGCCTCGCGGGACACCGAAGCCGCCGCCAGCGTAACCGCGTCGACGAATCCGATCTCCGGCGCGACCGGCGACCGCCCGCCCTGCCTTCACACTTAGCTAGTCGTCGTCTCCATCGACGTCCAGACCAGCGTCATCGCCGCCGAGACCAATGACGGCGCTGTTCCTAATGGGTCTCCGGTCGTCGGGAGTGCCGACACCCTCCCAGATGGCGTGCGACGCGGAAACTGCCTTAGCCCACTTCATCACCGTCTTGGCCACCTCGACCGGCGCTTCATTCTCATCAATCGGTAGCAGCACCTGACGAATGTGGTCCTTCGACAACTTTCCGTAGCTCGTTCCGCCGCTCTCGGTCCAAAGCTGAAGCCTGACGGCCTCACTCCGTAGGGTCGCGAATATCCACCCAGCCGGGTACTTGGCGACTGTCTCGGGTTTCGGTCGGACTACGGCGACGCCGTCAGGAGAACCGACTATGTTGTCTTCTCCCGCCAGAAGCATCCCGATGTTGCGACGCTCCGGTCTCACGAGACCGACGATGATGTCTCCTTCCCGCAGCTTGTAAACCTTCGCCGATTTCCGCGCTGCGATCTGCCACGCCCGCTGCGGCTCCTTCGGGAACGCAAGACCTTCGACAGCTCGAATGTCTTCCCCCTCGACGAGACGGTATGCCGCCGATGGGGTATCGAGGAGGTTGATAAGTGAGGAATCGCCGTCCAGCACCTCTGCCACGTCCGACAGCCGAACGTGCTCGCCTGTGCCAACGTTTCTCAGATTGGCGAGTGCCGACACCGTTAGGCGACGTGGCTTCATATCCAGAAGGTCACTTCCTGAGATATCCGCCAAGGTGGCGCCCGCCCAGTCAGTCGGCACGCTTGTCGCATCGTCGGTCTCCGCCATGAACTCGGCGAAGGTCTTCCTAACACGGGCGAAGTCAGTGTCGAGCACTAGCTCGTTGTGATCGTCTCGGCGCTCCAGGCCGGTCTGCGGATCACGAGCCGGGTCGGGAGAGAAGCTCTTGCCGAGCTTGTATCCAACCTTCCGGACTAGGTCCGTGTGAATCGGATAAGGGGCGGAAGGACGTCCGACCTTCTCCAGCTTGCGAGCAATCAAGATGTTGGAACGCAGGTCGGCGTCAGACTTCAGGAAGATGCGCCGAGGAAGCTCTACAAGGCTCAAGATCTGGAAATGCGAGAGGATCCACTCTCTCACGTAGCCGTAGCTCGGCGTACAAAGGTACCCCTCGGGAAGGATGATCGCGAGTCTTCCGCCGTCAGCAAGCAACTTGTAGCAGCGCTCGATAAAGAGGAGCCCCAGCTGTTGCTGCTTCATCAGCTCGGAGCCCTTTTTCCACGTTCCGTCGGCTTGGCGTTCCCAGCTGTGGCCAAGGTCGTAGTGCTTGAGGACCGTAGATCGGTCTTCCAATGTACGGGCGCCAAAGGGCGGGTTACAGAGCACTACATTCATACTCTTCGCCCACCTGGTGTGGTTCTCGATCGAATCAGCCCGTTCGAGGTTCGCCTGACCGTCTTTGTTGAGGATCATGTTGATCACGGCGAGCTCGTAGGCCTGCGCATCTTTGTCCATGCCGTAAATCCGCTGGAACGCGTCATCGTCCCCTTGGGCAACGCGCGAAGTCATTGCTGCGCTCAGGAAATCTGCGGTACCCATCGCCGGATCGGCGACCTTGTCATTCGGTCCCACATCGACCATGTCGACCATGGCGTCGATGAGGGTGATCGGCGTGAAGTACTGATCGAGGGACCGCTTAAACACGGCAGGCACAAAGGACATAAATACCTGCTGCATGACGTCATTCGGCGCCGAGCTGAGATTGATGCCCTGAATCGCGCGCACACAGCCTCTGAGCGCGTCCTCCGGCAACTCCGACCCGGTGCCGCTCTTGAATAGGGTCTTGGCTCGGTCATAGCGAGTCGCGGTCTGCTTGTAGACGCCCTGGACCCGCTTGAGGAAGTTCGGATCGGCGCCGTCGAAGACCTGCAAGTCGAGAACTCGGTCCGCACGTGCCTTCGCGGCCTTCTCGTCTACGTACCGAGCGAGGAGCAACTTGACGGTCTCTTTGTATCTCAGCTGTTCATCGTTGATGCCGTGGCTCCGCATCACGTTGGCGATGGACTGAAGCGTCGCCACGAGGTTTTCCGGCGGTACCAGCGTCGACAGCGTGAGGGGCTTCGACTTGTACTTCTGCCCGTACGCGGGCAGGTTCGCCAAGACATCTTCGCCGATGCGAACGACCTGCTGATCGTTCTCTTTTACGACCATCTTGTGCAATAGCAGCTGATTGGCGTCATCCCAGTACACGCCGAGAACGGTCATCGACGGCATCACACGCATCGCTGGAACGAGCTGATTGTCGATCCCTGACTTCTTACCGCTGGACTCTCGCTTTATCTCCGCGACGAGCACAACATGGTCTAGGCGGTCCGCCATTGGGGCCTGCCTCATCTCGCTAGCGGGCGAGTCGTAGACGATCACATCGGCCCGCAGGCTGTTGCGCCCCTTCTCGCCGAGAGACTTCAGGACGACGGTCTCGACCGCGATGTTGGCAGCAGGGTAATCGCGGTTCAGGAGGTACCGCAGGAAGTCGATGCGGCGCGCTTCCTCGGTTGGTGTCAGTCCGTCTTTCGCAAGCGCGCCAGCGGTCAGCTGACCGCGAATCGGGCAGGTCAGCAGTACAGATGTTGTTGCCTCATTGACGGTTGCAGTAGAAGTCACTCTTATCCCCTCGGTGCGACGTAGGTCCGTCGCCGCCGCAAGCTTAAACTGCCCGACCGACTTCGCTCGCCGACGCACGAGCGCGAATCAAAATAAGCATCCCATCGGGTATGGCCGAGCTGAGCCGCGGGGTGGGGCAGGACTCCCCCTGCCCCGTGCCTCCCCTCCCTGTGCGGCTTAGCGTCTCCGGGTGCGCGCGGGTCTGAGGCTTTCAACAATCGCAAGGGACCCCAGGCACCCGGAGCCCGGAACACGGCCGAAAGCCTCTCAGCAATCCCCACAGCAATTCTCCTGGCCTTTCCAGGCCGGGCGCTCCTCTTAGCAGTGACGCTCGATGCACAGCGCGCTAGGCCCTCTGGACTTCGGCTTCGTCGATCCACCGCGCCAGCAGGCTCAAGGTCGCCAGACGCTCCAGCGCTATGACCTCCTCAACGTCGACGATCGGATCATGGCTCACTGGGTTCCTCAGCGCTGCGAAGCACCCCTCCCCCAGCATCCGGATTCCGCGCCGCAGACTCTTGGCCGTGGACCCTCCGTCCTCATCCGGCAATCGAAGGCGCGGACGCCCCGGTACCGGAGCCTCGTCGCTGAACGCCTGCAAAATGAGATCCTTCTCACTGACATCCCGACGACCGATCTTGTTCTGAAGCTCGGCGTTGATCTTCGTCGAGGCGGCGCGTACGGCCTCCCCGTAATGCCCGCTCTGCCATAGGGATCGCGCACCGTCCCAGACCCACGGATGCATGGCGGCCGCAGTGAGAGTAGGGGCGTTGTCACCGAGTTGCTCGGCAACCAACGCGCCGCTCTTGATCTCAGCGAGGGCACGCACTGCGGCAGCCCTGTGCTCACGCCACAAGCCAGGACGCGTGACGTCGACGGCGTTCCTCCATCCTGGAGTCACACGATCCATGATCTTCTC
Organism: Leifsonia sp. Root1293; assembly: GCF_001425325.1. Lineage (NCBI taxonomy): Bacteria > Bacillati > Actinomycetota > Actinomycetes > Micrococcales > Microbacteriaceae > Leifsonia > Leifsonia sp. Root1293. The sequence goes on from NZ_LMEH01000001.1 coordinate 1,125,072, forward strand.
GACGATTTGGGCCGACGCGATGATCTCGTCCTCGGTGGCGGCCGTGCTCTCGTACGAGACCATGTCGCCCTCGATCCACGAGAGCGTCGTCATCTCGACGTGCCGTTGAAGCTGGTCAATCGCCCAATCGTTATTCACGTCACGAGCGTAGCCATAACCCCGACCGCCTGTACGAGGCGTTTCGCGTGCAGGAAGCAGCGCCACTGTTCTAACCCGCATGGGGACGTGCTTGACGCTCAAGCGACGGCGGGTAGCCTCAGTTCATGCCCGAGGATGACGATGGCTCGCCGCTGGGCCCGCTGTGTCCCGCGTGCGGAGGCGAGCTCTCTCGGGAGGCCATAGCGCCCGATGGGAAGATCCTCGTTCTGTTCGTGTGTCACGAATGTGGCCCGGCCTACGGGATCACCCCTTTCGAGGCGTAGTAGTACCGATCGAGGATGCGGAACGGCTCGGTTCGTGGAGCGTCCACGCCCGGCGCAGTAGTGTCCAGACATGGACTTGCGATCCGAAACACAGACGAACCCGGTTGCCGACGAAGTCTCCGCGATCACGGCGGTGGTCCGTCCGATCCTCGTCGGCATCTTGTGGGCACTGAAGGATACGATCGCCGACAGGGTCGGGGGGCGCGAGGTCATCGACCTTGAACTACTCTCGCGACTTCGCCGTCCGGGCGACGGGGACTGTGGCATCTGCTTCGAATACGCCGTCCACGACGCCATGACGCGCTGCGATGCTCCTGTCGTCGAACGAATTGCAGACGCCCTCAGCCTCTGCAACGTCAGTGGGGCCGAGATCGGGTCGATCCTCTTCGGTGCCGAGAAGTCCGGCGCCCAGCAACTAATCGAAACAGCACGCGACGAGCTCACCAGTGATTCGATACTCATGTCTGGATCACGCGGCCGTCCCGTCAAGCTGAAGGCTCACATCAACGCTGTCGCCCAAGCCTTCCGTTCGCGCGCCGGACGCGACGCCCTGCCGCAGAGCATCAGCGGTCTGTGGAAAGCCGACCTGTTCGTGGGGGCTACCGATCTCGACCGTTGGGTAGGCACGACGGTCAAGATCAACGAGACAGCTCTTGAGGGTGCACGCGGCCTTCGAGTCGGTGTTGTACCCACACGCCACGGGGTTAGCGACGCCGTCCGTAAGGACGAAAGCCGGAACCTAGTCATCTGTCCCCTGCCCTACGACGGGGAGTTCATGGAGATCTTCTATATGGCCTGGGAAGTCGTTCAAGCAGTACTGGCGGCAGACGCCAGGATGCCACGCGAAGTTAACCTACCCAGAGCCGCGCAGCGTGAGGTCGCGAGGCGACTCGTCGACCGCCGAAGCTTCGCAGTGCTTGACATCGTCGAAGCACTGAACGCGTTGTCACAGCCGGAGCTCCTGCAGACTGCGGAGACGAGGGCTGAGATCGAAACGACGCGATCGGGTGAAGGCGACAGCACAACGACAGCAATTATTGCCCCGCTGCCGAATCTTCGGAGCTGAGTGCACTTATTGCGGATTGCACTGCAGGAAGCGCCACTTGGTGGGCTGGGATCCGCAGGGCAGCTCCGAGATCACGGCACCGACGGAGGCGATGCGACTCAGCAGGTCGTCGTGGCCGGCCGGATAGAAGCGATCGACACCGCCGGCCAGGAAAGCGATGGTGAGGCCGCCGCTTGCGAGCGCGGACCTGTGGGCCATGCCGTCGATGCCGTAGGCGGCGCCCGAGACGATGGTCAGGCCCCGGTCAGCAAGTCCCGACGCGGTGTCCGTGGCGATCTGTTCGCCGTACAGGGAGGCTGCGCGGGCCCCGACGAGCGCTATCGAGCGGTCCAACCCGAGCAGCGCGTCGTCGACGCCGCGCACCCACAACGCGATCGGGGCGTGCACCCCGAGGTCGTCGACGCCGCCCGGCCACAGCGCATCGTCGGGCAGGAGGAGCCGCGTGCGGGTGCCGGCCGCGGCGACGAGCGCCTGCACCACGTCGCCGGAGCGCAGCCGTGGACGCCAGCGGCGGCATCCGTCGTCGAGTTCCCGCTGCAGGCGTGGCCGATCAGCCGAGCCGGCTGGATCGATCCGCCGGGCGAGGAACTCCGGACTCTCGTCGCGGAGGAGCGCGTCGAGGGCCGCATCGGGGCCGAGGGCCGTGATCAACAGTCCGGCGGCTCGATCGCCGGGCTCGGCCAGTAACGACCACGCAGCGCGCGCGAACGCCCTGTCCGCGTCGGGAGGGGCGAGCGGGGCCTCGGCGCACACGCCACCGACGAGTCGGCCGATCTCGGCCTCAGCCAATCCGAAACGGGTCATCAGCTCGATCCCTTCCTCAGGAAGATGGCCTGGCCCAGATGCTCGGCAGACGGCACGGACGCGCCGTCGAGGTCGGCGATCGACCAGGCCACCCGCAGAACGCGGCAGTAACATATGTGTCATGGCGAACCCAACGAGAGCGGCACTCTATCTTCGGCAGTCGCTCGACGTCCAAGAGGGAATCGATCGCCAGCGGACCCGGTGCCGCGCCCTCGCAAAGGCTCGAGGATGGTCGGTCGCCGGTGAATACGAGGACAATGAGGTCTCGGCTTCCAAGGTCCGCGGGGCCAACACTGCGTGGGCTCGAATGCTCGACGACGCGAGCGCAGGAAAGTTCGATGTCGTGGTGGCCGTGGATCTGGACCGCCTCGTGCGCTCGGTGCAGGATCTCGTGACTTTGACCGAGACAGGTGCCAAGGTTCTGACCGTCGATGGAGAGATCGACCTCACGTCTGCAGATGGCGAGTTCCGCGCGACCATGCTGGCCGGAATCGCCCGCTTCGAGACGCGTCGAAAGGGCGAGCGCCAGCGGCGGGCAAATGCCGATCGAGCCAGTAGAGGCAAGCGATCTGGTGGCCGACGCCCATTCGGGTACGACCAGGACGGGATCGCCGTCCGGGCACAAGAGGCAGCTGCGGTGCGCGAAGGTTACGCAGCCCTGCTCGCCGGCGTTCCCGTCGCCGAGATCGCCCGGGATTGGAACGCTCGAGGTCTCGTAAGTGGCCAGAAGCGGCAAGCGCGCTCCGGCCACGCCGGGGAACCGTCCCCGTGGGTTCCGTCCTCTGTGCGGCTGGTGCTCCTGAACCCGCGATACATGGGGAAGCGGGCGCACCTTGGAGAGATCGTCGCTGATGCCGAGTGGCCGGCGTTGGTGGACGAATCCACCTGGCGAGCCGCTGAGGCCGTGTTGACGAATCCGGAGCGCTTCACCGGTAAGTCGACCGCTCGCTACCTGTTGTCTGGGCTCGCTGTCTGCGGCGTCTGCGGTGCCACGGCCCACGCGGGCGGCAACGCACGGCGAGGAATCCGCGCTTATCGTTGTTCTGGCTCCGCTGGGCACTTCGCCCGGCGCGCCGAGCCAGTCGAAGACTTTGTCGGGACTGTGGTCGTGGCCCGTCTGAGCCAGCCTGATGCACGCGAACTACTGTCCGAACGGGATCACCCCGACCTTGGCGCGCTTCGCGATGAAGCGAACGGTGCTCGAGCACGACTCGATGCGTTAGCCGTCGACTTCGCCGACGGTGCGCTCACGTCATCGCAGTTACGAGCGGCAACCTCACGCCTGCGAGACCGCCTGGCAGCGATCGAGGCCGAGCTTGCAGACGCTGGCCGCACCGACGTGCTCGGCCCCCTCGTGGATGCCGAGGACGTCGCACAGGCATGGAACGGCCTCAGCGTGGCCAGACAACGAGCTGTCATCACCGCACTGATGAGGGTGACGCTGCATCCCCCCGGCAGGGGCACGAGGTTGTTCCGCCCTGAGAGCGTCGGAATTGATTGGCTCTCCCCCGCAGACTGAGCGCACGCGCCTCTCACACAGGGGCTAGCGCGAATAGAGGTGCCCCCGGGCTGTTGGAGCAGACCGAGGGCGTCGTCCGAATCACAACTAGAGAGGAATCCGGACATGAGAATCATGACAGACAACGAATCCGCCGATCAGGGGGTGGCCCCTGATGCCGTCGGCACCGAGGAGGCCGAGATGTGCAGTCTCGGCGTCCCCGGATGCGTTCTCCAACACGAGGACCGTTTCGAAAACGGCTTCCATCAGCTGCTCGACTCGAAGACCTTCCCGTTCGGAATGGGCAGCCCATTCGAGATCGCCGTCTATCAGGACGAGGACGGCACACGGGCGAGTGTGTGGCCGAATGTGCACAACGACGGCCTGAGCGCAGCTGACCTCCGGGCGGCCGCAGCAGAATACGAAAAGGTGCCAGCGCTGCTCCGAATGGCCGCGGACCGGCTCGACGCATCATGAGGACCTCGACAATGGCGTCCCGTCCAGTGCTGCTGCGCCAGTCCTCCTGGGTAGCTCGCACACTCCTCGATCGAGCCCGTCGCGGCTAGTGAGCTGAACCGTCAGAGACCGGGCCCGTCCCGCTCTCTGACGGTTCAGGACACGCCGCGTGAGAATCACTCCTGTCGCCGCTAGCTGCTATTTTCTTTAGTAGCTAGCTCCGCTTATCTCAAACGAAAGTAGCGTCCACCGCAAGACAGCCTCCCGAGTCGGGAACACCGAGAGACATCCAGTCTCTCCGACTCTTCGGAGGCTTTACTCTTGCCCGCATGGACTGTTGAACGCGGCCGCGTAGCCGCCTTGTCCCGATCGCGCTCCGCGAATGATCCGGACCTACTCGACGCCCGGCGCAATCTGCGCGCTGCGCGTCTCGAAGACCACGTCGCGAAAGTGGTCGCCGAAGCGCCACCTCTTTCCAACGAACAGCGCGACCGAATCGCGGCTCTACTTCGAAGCAGTGATGCCGCTTGACCGCTGGTACCAAGGCCGGGAATCAGGAGACGGCCACAGTGGAAGAGCTGATCCGCTATGCCCACACTCGCCTAAGCACCGAAGGCGAGACTCTTCCGCCTGCCCGGGTCTCAAAGCTCATCCGCAGGCTGATTCATCGCTGCGGGGAACGGCGAATCGACGCCGCCAGGGTGGCTCTCGACGACTACATCGAGTCCAGGACATGGATCAGGTTCGATCTGTTCGTCAACGGATACGTCGATCCGACGGGAGCGCACGCCGCGCGGAATTTGGACATGTCCGGCGCCGCTGAAACGATGGCGGCGCGTCGCGCTGCCGCAGTTCGCGGAGGCTGACCCCCATGGGCATCCAGCGAACAGTGATGTCATTCGAGCGGGACTTCACGCAGATTCCGAACGCCTGGCTACGCGACATCCGACTGTCTCGGCGCGCTAAGGGTCTCCTGGCTGAACTGATGACACACCGCGTGGGCTGGCACATATCCATCGCCTCCCTGCAGGCCGCCGGCACCGAGGGTCGCGACGCCATCCGGAAAGCCATTGCAGAGCTTGCATCGCTCGGCTATCTCGAGGTCAGTCAGGCCCGCGGCGGTCGGGGCCGGTTCAACGAAGTCGAGTACGAACTCTCAGAGCCCACCGGTGTCGGATTCTCAGTCACCGGCGGATTTACCGACAGCGGTGCAACCGACATCGGTGAATCCGACACTAAGAAGACAATCTCTACAGAACACGAGCGAGAAGAAGACACTCTCGTTCGAGAGTTCGCGGAGTTCTGGTACGTGTATCCCCGCAAGACCGGCAAAGCCGACGCTCGCCGAGCGTTCAAGTCGATCCGCAGGACCACCGAGCTATCGACGATCATGGCCGGCGTCCGAGGCTTCGCCCTACTTCAAGCGGGCGGAGACAAGCGATTCGTGATGGAGGCCGCCAAGTGGCTCCACGGTAGGCGTTGGGAGGACGAGGAGCAGATCCCAGCGATTGAATCTCGCAGCCCGGCGGAGACTCCCCTGCAGCTCACCCAGTACTGCAGCCGCCACCCGGACTATGTTCTCGACTTCCGGAGCGGTGAGTGCGCGAGCTGCGAGCGGCAACGATCTGAGGTGGCCTCGTGACCCTCTGCGCAGCCCACATCGGCGAGGCGCACCCACCGAGGTGCCTTCAGTGCGACATCGAGGCCGGCCTAGAAGCTCAAGCGAGCCGACCTCGGGTCGGATTCATTCCAGGCAGCGCTTGCCCCCTGCACCGCGATTATCCAATTCCCTGCGCGCGTTGCGCCCGCGACTTCGACCGGGCCGGTTGCTAGTCCTGTTCCGTATCGGGTGATGTGGGTGCAGGGTCCGTGACTGGCCCAGCGAACGAGGAGGCCTCGGCCGGTGCACCCACCACGCTCAGTACGCCACCCCAAGCGATCGGTTTCGCGAGGTCCGCCTCCAATTTGTCGGCCTCCGCATCGAACCACGCCGGCTTTCGCGACTTCAGGCGCCACGCGTTCAATTCGTTGATCGTCTCATTCACAAGGATCGAAGCCTCGAAGGACTTCGCGAGAGGCGCTCCATCCGTGTTCTGAAGGCGAGCCAAGGTCAGAACGACCATCGAAAACCATCGCCCGACGACCACGTCCCGCTTGCGTGTTATCGCCCAGTCGAAGCTCCATCCCGGCGCCATGTACTCCTGGTCAAAAGGAGCTTTCTCGTTCACCCGCTTCCCTAGATCCCGAAGCTCCTGGATCGCAACGAGCATTCGTGCGTCGCGCTCGATCCGCCGATCCGTCCGACGCTTCGCCTCGTTTGCCCAGATCACGCCGGCGAGCGCAAGCAGGGCTGCGCCAACCGGCACGGCGATGCCTTGAATGAGCTTGATCGTGTCATCGAGCGTCCAGACGTCCGTGGCCATACCCGAACACTATCCCTCACGCATTCACGTCTGGAGACCCCCGAATGACCGACTACCGCGACATCGCGAAGAAGCACGAGAAGCGCGCGAAGCGGTATCGCCGCGCCCTGTTGCGCGTCCAATCACAACTCGAATACCTCGCCGACCAAATCGACGAGATCCTCACCCCTGATAACACGAACCCACACGAAGGAGCATGACCATGGCACTCGACGCAGGAGAGATCGCAGAAGTCCGCGCACTCGCACGAGAGGAAGCCGCGAAGCTCGTCGGCATCAAGCTCGACGCGGCTGGCAAAACCGGCGCCCAGACCTACAACGACGCGATCCTCGCGAAGATCGCCGCCGGCGGTGGCGGACGGTGAGCGTCAGCGACGGTAGTCGCCTGTTCGCCACTCGACGGCGTGACCCCATCGACGTCGAACAGTCCTCCGCTGTCGACGAACCGGAAGCGCAGACGGCGCTCGGCATCCAAGCCGGTCGCAACCTCTTCAGCACCCGACAGTCCCGAAAGGAACCCAACGCATGAGCATCACGACCGATGCGCTCGCGCTCGTCCCCGGCCACACCGAGCGCGACCAGATCCTCACCACACTCGGCGTCGCCGGCGTCGACCGCAGCGGAGCCACACCCCGCTACCGGCTGCCCAGTGAGGCACCGTCCGCCGAACCCACCGAACCCCGAGTGCGCGCCGAGATCGCCGCACTCGTCGAGCAGCTCGTCCGCGACGGTCAGCCCATCCCCGACGACGTCGCCGCACCCATCCTGGAGGCCGCCCGCCAGGACACACTGAACCGCGAGCGCAAGTACTTCATCGACAGCGTGGCCGTGTCGTGGCACCACACCTCCCCGTTCAACAGCCACAGTGTGCGGCCGGCGTTCAAGTACCTGCGTGCCGTCCTCGCTCGACTCGTGGTCGAAGCGAAGGACATCGGCGAGACCCTCGGCGGACGACGCACCGCGGACACTGCCATCGCCGGCACGGACGAGCAGATCCAAGCGTGGAAGCGACTCGGAGAGCTAGCTCGGGACTACGACGAGATACGCGCCGTGCAGGTACGCCTGTACAAGGAGCTCGGAACTGACCTCACCCCAAATCAGAGCCCGATCAACACCGCCGTCGCCCACTACGCCAACGCCCTCGACCTACTCCCCCGTGAGCTGACCAATGGCACCCGACACCTGAAGCCAGGAGCAGGGATACCCGAGCTGTTCGACAACACCCTCGGCGCCGCAACCCGCCTGCTCGTCATCGCCGAGCACACCACACCGTGGGTGCCAGACGCAGAGGCGTTCATCAACGCAGCACAGGCACTCAGCCACTACCTCAGCACAGGCGACGAACAGTGGAGAGACAACCACCTCCACATCACAGGACAGAAGACACCCACACCTCAGCGCGACCCCTCAATGGCAGCACGCAAAAGACGAGAGAAGCAGAGGGTGCGCGAGCTCATCGGCACTGGTGACTACGACGCACGCAGCACCGGCACAACGATCCCGATCGGCGGCCACTGATGAACCGGGGGCACCACCCCCACCCCCACCCATCTCCCAGTACCGGAGGGGTGCTGCAGATTCCCATCTCTGCATTGCACCCTCACGGTTTTTTCGGAGGCCACGATGACCGCGGGTAGCGATCTAGTCGCGCAGATGAACGGCGCTCTGCCTGTTGGAGCGGAGTGGGACGAGCGCGAATTGGCTCTTCTCTCACTGGCGCAGCGGCAGGCGGACGACATCGAACTGCTCGAGAAGGTCCTGAAGGATCAGGGCCCCATCGTGACTGGCTCCATGGGCCAGGATCGGCTGAATCCGATCTTCACCGAGGTGCGGCAGGGCCGGCAGGCGCTGGCGAAGATCCTCGAGGCGATCAAGCTGCCTGACGAGGGTCTGAACGGCCGAGTGAAGGACCGCAAGAAAGTGGCCGCAGCTGAACGCAGCTGGCAGGGTCGCCCTTCGTATCGGGATGCCGGCTGATGGCGCGATGGAAGGCGGCACAGCCTGCCGCCGACGTCGACATACGCGCCGCACTGCGCGCGAAGTACGAGGCGGAGGCGGAGCGCTTCAGCACCCCAGCCGACGGCGAACGTTGGGAAGGCGGCGACGAGATGATCCGGTACATCCGGGTTCACACTCTCAACCACACGACCCCGATGATCCGCCGAATCGACGCCGGCGAGCCCGTGCACGTGCGCGGCTCAGCACTCCGCCGGTTCGTGGACGGACTCAACCCGCTCGGGTTCTACAGCGTCGAACCCGACAACTCGATCCGAGTGCTTTCACGAAAGGACTTCTGAGCGCTCCGTCACTGGATCTGGCAGGTAATACGTGGATCTCGCGCTTTCCCGATCCTCGGGTTCCATCTTTGAAACGTGAGTCCACCAGTTCCACCACCGGGGTCGTTTTGGGTCGATCCACCGAACTTGGACGGAGTAAACATCTTCTCCGTCCACATGTCGAGGGACAACAAACTCAGCGATCGTTCCCGCTCGGGCGGACCGGTCACTGAAGAGGAGATCACCGGCGGGCATCCACCCCAAATTGATTGTTGGCAACACCGTGACGCGTCGCGCTTCGTCAGCACTCCTGATGATCATGTGTCGGGTCGAGGCCTCGTACTGGAACTGCCAGACACCTTCGACTCGTCCCCTGTACGCCGCGTGCTTCTTCTGAGCCTGATCTCGGATTCCCTTCGCCCCTAGCCGTAGAAGCCACCCGACCCATACCGCGACGACGGTCAGCACAACGGAGATGACCACTTCCCATCCGTTTACTGGTTGATCCCAAGCCATGAGCTGACCCTATTGGCCGGCGCCACCATTCGTGCGCAGGCCTACACGAACCAGGCAAGACACGAACCACAACCGTAAGGAGTCCTGAGCCATGACAGATGTGATCGACGAAGTGCGTGCCCTTCGGGCCGTGCTCGGAGTGCTCACCACCGATCCGGTGATGATGGGCCAGCTCGAGGATGACCTACTCAACGATGCCCGCGGCTACCCCGTCGCGGTGTGGGAGGTCGTCCTGCGGATGGCGAACATTCTGGCCAGCGACTGGGTAGAGAAGTTCACCGCACCCGGCGCCGCCTTCGCGCTCCGCGAGGGTATCGACCAGATCGCCCGTACCTAACCCGTCTACACCTCCGGCCCTTCCGCGCCCTGCGGAAGGGCCGTTTTCGTTCCCTCTCCCGGTGGAGAAAAGACCGATAACAATGACCGATCGGGTCGTGAAAGTAAGCCTGCTTGCGCAGGTGTCAAACTACGTGGCCGGCTTCGCTCAGGCGAAGCAGGCCACCGACAGAGCGTCGAAGTCGGCGCAGGAAGCTGCCGCTCGGTTCGAGGCACAGAACCAGTCGATGACGAAGCTCGGCACCGGGCTCCTCGCCATGGGCACCCTGGCCGCCGTCGGCGTCGGGCTGGCGATCGCCAAGTACGCAGAGTTCGACGAGGCGATCGCGAAGGTCTCAGCCACCGGCGCGGACGCCACGAACAACATCGAGGCGCTCCGCGAAGCCGCACTCGACGCCGGCGCGCGTACCGTGTTCTCCGCCACCGAGGCTGCCAACGCCATCGAGGAACTTGCGAAGGCTGGCGTCGACGCGAAGGAGATCCTGGACGGCGGTCTCGACGGCGCCCTGGCTCTCGCTGCGGCCGGCGGTCTCGACGTCGCCGACGCTGCAAGCATCGCCGCCACGGCCCTGAACACGTTCAACCTCGAAGGCGCCGACATGGCGCACGTCGCCGACCTGCTCGCCGCCGGTGCAGGCAAGGCGATGGGTGACGTCTCCGACCTCGGTGCAGCCCTGAATCAGTCCGCGCTCCTGGCGAAGTCGACCGGCCTGTCGATCGACGAGACCACCGCGGCACTCTCCGCCTTCGCCTCGCAGGGCCTCCTCGGCTCCGACGCTGGCACCTCGTTCAAGGCCATGCTGCAGCGCCTGACGCCGCAGTCGGCCGAGGCGCAGGAGGAGATGGACCGTCTCGGGATCTCCGCTTACGACGCGGCCGGCAAGTTCATTGGACTCGAGGAGTTCTCCGGCAACCTGGCGACCTCGCTCGCGGGCCTGACGGATGAGCAGCGCAATGCGACCCTGGCTACGATCTTCGGTTCCGACGCCGTGCGCGCCGCGACTGTTCTCTACGAGGAGGGTGCCGACGGCATCGCCAAGTGGGAGAACAAGGTCAACGACTCCGGCTACGCAGCCGAGACTGCGGCAAAGCGCCTCGACAACCTGAAGGGTGACGTCGAGCAGCTCGGTGGAGCGTTCGACACGGCGCTGATCCGGTCGGGCTCGGCCGCCGACGGCGTACTGCGCCTCTCTGTGCAGACACTGACCGACCTCGTGAACATCTACAACTCCGCACCCCTCCCGGTGCAGCAGACCGCCCTCGCACTCGGCGCACTCGCCGCGGCTGGACTCCTCGTCACTGGGGCGTTCCTCGTCGCGATCCCGAAGGTCGCCGAGTTCCAGATCGCGCTCGCCACCCTGCGCACCTCGAACATCCCAGGTGTGGCAGCGGCCGCGGTCGGCGCTCAGACGGCAGTCACGAAGATGGGTGGAGCCATGAGCTCGGCCGCACGGTTCCTCGTCGGGCCGTGGGGTATCGCACTCGCGGCCGCTGCGGTCGGCGTCAGCCTCCTCACCAAGATGATTGAGGCCGGTCAGACGTCGTCGAATGAGTTCGCGAACGCCCTCAAGCGGGCCGCGACGGGCGCCGAACTTCTGGCGCTCGCAACCAAGTCGGACGGCGCGACGACGGCGCTGTTCGGCGACTATGCCGACGCGCTGAAGGATCTGCCCGGCTTGCTTGACAAGTCCACAGCCGCAGCTGACCAGTTCTTGGGCTTCATGAATCTGAGCACGAATGAACTCGGAGCGGTCGACGCTCTCGACCGACTGGGCAAGAGCCTCGGCACGCTCGCGGCGGAGGATCTGCCAGCAGCGCAAAAGGGATTCCGGGCCATCGCGACACAGTACGACCTCACGACCAAGCAGCAGGGGAAGCTGCTCCGCACCATGCCTGCCTATGAAGAGGCTCTCAAGGCGCAAGCGACCCAGCTCGGGGTCAACGTCACGTCCTCGGACAAAGCAGCGAACAAGACGGCGCTGCTCGAGCTCGCCTTCGGCGAAGCGACGCCGACCGCGCTCGAGGCCGCAGACGCGTACCTGGCCGCTGCTGACCAAGCCGCGGGTCTCAACGACGAAGTCACCGGACTCGTCGACGCGATTAACAAGGCCAACGGCATCGGCATCGATGCGGTGTCCGCGAACATCGCCTATCAGGATGCTCTGTCGAAGGTCGCTGAGCAGATCGCGAACGTCCGTGCGGGCACTGAGGGGTATGCGGCCGGTCTGGACGTCGCCACTCAGGCAGGGCGTGACAACTACAACGTCCTGCTCGACCAAGCTGAGGGTGGGCAAGCTGCCGCCGACGCACAGTTCGCGTTGGACGGGAACACGAAGAACTACGTTGCCGCCTTGCAGGCGAATCGAGACAAGGTGCTGCAGAACGCCCGGGATCTCGGCGCGACCGATGCTCAGGTGCAGTACCTGAGCGATCACATCGTCGCCATGCCCAACCAGAAGCAGATCGACATCATCGCCGACACGTGGACCGCGCAACGCCAGATCGACGCGTTCATCGCCAACACGAACGCGCGCGTCGCGACGATCACCGTCAACGCTACGAATCCGGCCATCGGGTTCGGGCTGGGTGACGGGCACGCGACGGGTGGTGCGATCTACGGACCGGGAACTGGGACTTCGGACAGCATCTTCGCCCGGCTGTCGAACGGGGAGCATGTGCTCACCGCGGCTGATGTCGCCGCGATGGGTGGCCAAGCGAGTGTGTACGCGTGGAGGCGCACCCTCCACGGGATGCCCGCCTACGCAGACGGTGGCCACGTGCAACCGCAGTACGTCACCGGCGGCGGCAGCTCTGGAAGGTCGGCCGCGGGCGCCACCTTCAACAGCACTGTGCAGATCGTGCCGCAGCCGGGCAAGTCTGTCTGGCAGCAAAGCCTCGAGGCATCGCGATGGGTGCGTTACAGCTTCGGATACGGGGGTTGAGACTCACGGCGAGTGAGCGCTCACGCGCTTGGCGAGTGTGTGAGCGCCCGTCCCGGCGGTTCTACTGCTGCTGCTGGTTCGAGTTGTTGATGTTGATGTTGAACCCGCCGCCAGGCTGGGGCTGCGGGGCCGGTGCCGGCTTCGCTGCCGGTTTGTTGCCCTTCGCCGCGTTCCACATTCCCTTCAGATCCCCCGCCTCGGCGGCCTTTCCGAAGTTCGTAGCGTTGTCTCGGTTGTCTGCAAACCCATCGGGCATGGGGTGCTCCCTTCCTCGGGTGGCCCTGACGTTACTCCGGGCACCGGGAGCAGCGCTAGTTCCTATGGACTCCCGGGGAAGGTTTCACGTCGGTCCATGTCCGTTCCCCTTGTCTACTAACTGTTCCGTTTTGCACGGATTCGCTCGAGCCTGGCCGGGCCTTGGAAGATCTCGCTAAGAACCTCGGCCATGAGCGCGAGTATCTCCTCGGAGTCAGTTGCGTCGGGAGCAACATCGATGTCGCCGTGCGCCATGTCATTGCCCGCGAAGCGGACTTCGTGCGCTTGTTCAGCAATGGCTGGTCGAATGAAGCTGGCGTCCTTCAAAGCGTTGATCTTCGTGAACAAGTTCCCGCTGAGAATGTCCTTCTCTTTCGCAGATGCTTCGATGACGGTACGCGCCATGAGGATGGCTGCCATGTGATTGCCGACACTGGCGCTTGAATAGGCCTCCTGTGCCGCCCGCTGGATGTGGACGGGGACGTCGTCGACTGTTGGCGCTACACCGACCCTCGGGTACCACTCGAGAGGTAGGTCGCTGCTCGCAACTCCTTCTTTCACTTGGCCTAAATCAATAGAGTTCCCGTACCGGTAGCCAGATACACCACGAGCCGCGGAGATCTCGCCGCAGTGATCACACTCGGCAGCGAACCTCAGCGCGTCCCCCTCCTTTAGCACGCGCCCCCACCGAATAGTGAAGTGCGAATAGCGGGCACAGAAGGGGCATGTCGTGGAAGCTGAGGCCATGTCTCTGATTATGCCCAGCGGAAAGCCTTCTACGGTACTGGGCATGACGATACGAATCGAGTTCCCGCCAGCGCTGATGACGAAAGAGCTCGCCGGGTACTACCTGTCGAAATCCGTTCGGGAGATCGACGAGCTACGCGCGAAGAAACTCCTCACCGCCGTCGGGGACTCGAAGCGAGTCATGTTCACGAAGGCCGAGCTCGACCGGTATGTCAGCTCGCTACCAGAGCGAGGGTGAGCCAAGCCAGGTCAGCTTTCGCCATCCATCCGTGCAACTCGCCAACTGCGCTTGCGTGTGCGCCACCGGTGGGGTGGATGGTTCCACATGACAGTGACGCGCACCCGCCCGACCTCTTGGCTGGAAAGCGGCCTAGTTAGAGGGCTCCCGTAGGCGTTCTCCTCGACAGTCGCCTGCATGTCGATTCGGACTGATGTGATGAGCGACTCTCCGCTGGCGAGTACGCCAGAGCGTGATCGGACCTGGACGTTTTCGACGCTGGTCCCGTCCTTGACGACCAGGCGGGCACCATACGCGGTTCCGTCGCCCACGTTCTGAGCGGTGACATAGGTCCACCATCCGGAATCCGAAGGGAACGCATTGGGGTTCCGGGTCAGCCGCCACACTGGCCGAGGTCGCTCCAATGCTCTCTGTGCGATGGCATATCCAGTGAACGCTGCAGTTGCGACGGTTGCGATCCCGACTATCACCACCCAGTCCATTGGCTCAGCGCCCGGTGGCGGCGATCGCGCGTGCACGTACGTCTTGCACTAGTGGCAGCACTTCGCGGAAGGCTATGGAGTGACCGAACACCCAGAACTTGAGGGTGCTCTTGTTGAGGAACCTGACGTATTCGTCGGGGGCGACGCCGTCCACGATCCCGCGGTCACTGTTGCTTATGGCTCTGTCCACGTGGTTCGCGCCAGGGTCGGCGTGACGTTCGTCGAGCCGTTCGGCGAAATGCTCGACGCAGTTTCGCACCTCTCGGTCGTACGGGATGCCGTCGTCGGCCAGTACAAGCACTGAGCGGAGATGCGCAGCTCGCTCGCGCGCGGTGCGAGCCTTCGCGCCCGTGCGTCCCTCCGAGGGCCAGACGACGTCGCACATTCTGCCGAGGCTGATAATCGCGTTGTCAATCGAGTCCCAGAACGAGGCGGGCGGCAGACCTTGGTGGCGCGCCTGATGTTCGATCTTCTCGAGCTCGGCGATGAATGCGTCGGCTTGCGCGACCAACCGACGGAGGTAGATGCCGTCAGTGTGCGGGTCGGTGGAGGTCACGGGCCTCACCATATCGCCCGGTCTCCCGACGATTACATCCACAGCAAGCCAGCACACAGCACGAGAGCGCCACACACGAGCAGAACGATGAGCAGCCAGGCGGGCGTCTTCATCGAGCGCATATTCGCATCATCGGTTTCTGCCTTCGGGTCAGGTGAAACGTCTGTCCCGAAGACTAGACCTGAGCGTGGCGCCAGCGGAAGACCTTCAAAGCTGTACCAACCCACACTCCGGGCATTCCCACACCACCGTGTGGCCGCGCTCGACGGCGTCCATGCGCACCAGGCACCTGCTGCAGTTGGGATCGGTCTCGACCTCTGCCGGCTTCCGGAAGCAATCGGTCACCAGCAGGCCCTCTGAGACGACGACTTCGTCCATGCCATCAGAATAGGACTGCTCGCGTTGACGTGCAGCGACTCTCCACAGGGGCCGACTTCTGCTTCCAAACATATGTGGAAATGAGGTATTGCGCACCCGCAAGATGCGGTCGTAGCCCCGCATGGTGATCACCCCTCGTTCCAGCGCGCGGTCGAGTGCTGCGAGGGACGATGCCGACGGGCGGGCTCCGTCGCTGCGCAGCCACCTCCCCGGCACCTCGGCGTTCGTGCGCCATGGCGTGCCGGCGAGACGCTCGCGGGCGGCGTCCCTGGCCTGAACGATGCGCGCCCGTGCCTGGGCTGTGGTGAGACGAGCCGTGTCGGGAGCGAGCCGCAGCTGCGCGGCGCTCACCCTGTCGACTCGGAAGTGGATGTCGATGCGGTCGAGCAGCGGGCCGGAGAGCCGAGCCAGATAGCGGCGACGCAGATTGGGCGGACAGGTGCACGATTCGCGAGCGACCCCGAACAGCCCGCATGGGCACGGGTTCGCGGCCAGCACCAGCTGGAATCGGGCGGGAAAGGCAGCAACGGCGTTGGCACGATGGATGGTGATGCGGCCCGACTCGAGAGGCTGGCGGAGCGCATCGAGCACGGCGGCCGGGAACTCGGGAGCCTCGTCGAGGAACAGCACCCCGTGGGCCGCGCGCACGGCAGCACCCGGCTTGATGATGCCGCTGCCTCCACCCACCATCGCGGCGGCCGTCGCCGTGTGGTGCGGCGCCTCGATGGGCGGGCGGCGGGAGAGGCCGGCACCGACCGGCAAGCCGCCCCCGAGCGAGCGCACGGCGCTCACCTCCAACGCCGCGTCGTCGTCGAGATCGGGAAGGATGCCGGCGAGACGGGCGGCCAGCATCGTCTTGCCGGCGCCCGGCGGCCCGAGCATCAGCAGATGATGACCTCCAGCCGCTGCCACCTGCAAGGCCATCACGGCCGCATCCTGTCCGATGACATCCGCCAGGTCGCCGACATCGTCGTCGTCGTGGCGGGGTGCGACCGGCCCGGCGATGGCGTCGACGGGCTCTGGATCGAACTTGCCGCCGTGCCAGATGGCCGCGTCGCGCAGGCTCGCCACCCCGATCACCTGCATCCCCGGAACGAGCGCGGCCTCGTCGACACAGGCCGTCGGCACCATGACTCTGGTGCGCCCGGAGGCACGGGCAGCGGCCACGGCGGGCAGCACGCCCGCGATGGGCCTGAGGCGGCCGTCCAGCGCGAGTTCACCGAGATGCACGACCCGCTCCAGAGACTCCTGCTCGATGCCACCGGCGGCCGCGAGACAGGCGAGCGCAACGGCCAGATCGAAGCCGCAGCCGTGCTTCGGCAGCGACGCCGGTGAGAGGTTCACGGTGATGTGATGGGCCGAGAGCGGCATGCCCGAGTTGCTCGCCGCGGCACGCACGCGGTGGCTCGCCTGGGACAGAGCGGTGTCCGGCAGCCCGATGATGACGAGGCCCGGCAGTTGGCTGGAGATGTTCGCCTCCACCTCGACGAGGGTCCCCGTCATGCCGAGGAGGGCGACGGAACTCGTGCGGCCGAGCTTCACGACAACCGCTGCAGGTGCTCGATGCTCGGAAGCCCGTCACGCGGCGCGATGACGGCGATGGCATCGATGCGGATGCGTCGGCGCGATCCGGTGCTGGTCGACTCGCACCACGCCGCCGCCAGCTTGCGCATCCGTGCCATCTTGCCGAGGGTGATGGCCTCGAACGGATGCCCGAAATCGGTGCTCGACCTCGTCTTCACCTCGACGAACACGGTCTCGCCGCCATGCTCGGCGATCACATCGATCTCGCCGTCGCGACAGCGCCAGTTGCGCCCGATGACGCGGTAGCCGCGCTCGGTCAGGTAGTCGGCGGCCAGCTGCTCGCCGCGTCGTCCGAGTTCGATCCTGTCGCCCATGCAGACGACTCTGGCGTGCAGGGAACAGCTGCGGATCGAGCCCGATGGTTCAGTGCGAGGGGGCGCTGAAACGTCGCTGGTGGGGAGGAGTGCCGTCGAACACATCGCCACCGGCTGCGCTGCAGCCGGAGGTCGCGCTCTGCCGGTACGGTGAAGCATCCGGCGCGGCCGGTGAACACCCAGAGGAGACCCATGCATCGGATCCGCGCCACCCGAGCCTTCACTCGAACCGTCGTGATCGCCGGGCTCGCCCTGGTCCTGACGGGGTGCACACCCTCGGGCGAGGACTCCGTCGTGGCGCCGTCGACGACAGCGGCTGCCCAGTCCACATCGACACCGGCATCGTCCCCCACAGAGTCCGCGACGGCGGCCCCGACCGTCACTCCCCTCGACAGCGCCGACGTCTCCTCCTGGGTGATATCCGCACAGGGAATCGGCCCGATCGTCCGCGGCGCAGACTTCGCCACCACCGCAGGGTCTCTTCCCGGGTTCGATCCCGGTGAGCTGTGCCGCGACATCGTGATCTACAGCCCCGGCGGAATAACACAGATCGTGATAGAGCTGTCGGACCAGGGAACGCGCATCAGCAACCTCTGGGTCTTGTCCGGCGCCGACCGCACAGTCCCGTCCCCCGAGACAGAGGCGGGAATCCGTGTCGGCTCCACCATGGAGGAACTGTCGGCGGCCTATCCCGATCTGACGACCGACGTGCAGCGCGGCCACGACACGTGGGTCTACTCTGATCGATCCGACCCCGAAGGCGTCGTCGACTTCGTGGTCAACGACGACACCGTCTTCTCGATCGGCGCCACCGACGGGTCGGGAACCCCGAAGGAGTGGTGCAGCTGAGCGGAGCCGATCTCTCGGAGCGCTCCGGGCGGTCGCTGTGCTCAGCCCTCGACGAGCGGTGGCCCGGCCGATGAACCACTCTCAGGCGAGCGGACGACTCCAGCCGCGGGGGTTCGCCGATCCGGCCTTGTAGGTGTCGAGCTCGACCGCATCGCGCCGCCACGCCGCGATCACGGGTGCGACGATGCGCCAGCACTGCTCGGCGACGTCGCCGCGCACGGACAGCGTCGGATCGCCCTCGAGCAGTTCGGCCAGGACCTCGCCGTAGGCGCTGAGCTCACTCACCTCGAACTCGGCCGAGAGGGTGTCCCACTCCAGCTTGAACGGGTCGGCTCCGCCGTTGACGGCGAGATCGATGTCGAGCACGGGCGGCTTCAACCCGATGCGGATCCGCGCGTCACGTGCCGGCCCGGTGAACCCGGTCGGCAGCTGCGGCACGGGCTTCAGGGTGATGATGATTTCCTGCCGCGGGTTGCCGATGGCCTTGCCCGATCGCAGGATGAAGGGAACTCCGGCCCAGCGCCAGTTGTCGATGGCCACGGCCATCTCTGCCAGCGTCTCGGTGCCGCGGGCTCGGTCGACTCCGGGCTCCTGCAGGTAGGAGGGGAGCTCTCGTCCCTCCACGTCGCCTGCGGTGTAGCGGGCGCGGCGGCTGGCGGTTCCATCGTGCTTCCACGGCCGGGCGGCGCGCAGCACCTGCACCATTCCGCCGCGCAGCACCTCCGAGCTGAGGTCGGACGGCACCTCCATCGCCACGAGCGCGAGAACGAGGAGCAGATGGCTCTGGATCATGTCGGTCAGGGCACCGGCGCGGTCGTAGTAGCCCGCGCGCCCCTCGAGTCCGAGGCGCTCGTCGAAGACCACCTCGACGCGCTCGATGTGCTGGGCCGACATGAGCGGCTCGAAGAGTCGATTGGCGAATCGCAGACCGAGCAGTCCCAGCACCGTCGACTTGCCGAGGAAGTGATCCACCCGGAACACCTGCTCCTCGGGAACGAGGGTCTCGAGGAGACGGTTGAGGGACCGCGCACTCGCGACGTCGGTGCCGAACGGCTTCTCGAGCGCCAGCACGATGCCGGGTGGAAGGGTGACGGATGTCAGCGCGGCGCACGCCGCCGCCGCGATCGCCGGAGGCAGTGCGAAGTACAGCACCACGCGCCCCTCAGCGGCGTCGAGCGCGCGCTGCAGATCGTCCGACGAAGTCGCGTCGCCCTGCAGGTAGCGGCTCGACTCCAAGACGGACGTGCCGATAGAGGACGGGGCGTCGGCGAAGGCCGTGCGCACCTTCTTCTGCCACGCGGCATCCGTCATCGGATCGCGATCGACACCGATCAGCGCCATGTGCGAGCCCCGAGACGACGCCAGAAGCGAGGCGAGTCCGGGCAGCAGAAGACGAGAGGTCAGGTCACCGCCCGCCCCCAGGATGATCAGGGTCTCACGAACAGCAGTAGCCATGGGTGCGAGACTACTCGTCGAGTGCGAGTTCCTTGGGGAGTTCGAACTCCTTGGCCGCGAGCTCCTCGACGTTGACGTCCTTGAAGGTGAGCACGCGCACGGACTTGACGAAACGGTCGGACCTGTAGACGTCCCACACCCAGACGTCCTTCATGTTCAGCTCGAAGTAGAAGTCGTGCTCGGTGTCACGGCGCACCAGGTCCACCTCGTTGGCGAGGTAGAAGCGGCGTTCGGTCTCGACGACGAACTTGAACTGCGTGACGATGTCGCGGTATTCGCGGTAGAGCGCCAGTTCGACCTCGCGGTCGTAGTCGTCGAATTCATCTTCGTCCATGGTGCTCCAATCCTACGCCGGGACGGCGGTGCTCTTCAGCCAGCTGAGCCGATGCAACGCCGACGGACCATGCTCATCGATGGCCGCGTAGTGCTCGGCGGATCCGTAGCCCTTGTTGCCGACCCAGCCATAGGCCGGCGTCGACTCGTGCGCCTCGATCATGAGACGGTCGCGGTGCACCTTGGCGATGACGGATGCCGCAGCCACCGATCCGCAGTCGCGGTCGGCCTTCACCCGGGTGATGACCGGCAGCGGCGTCGTGAGCGCCGGGCTCAACCAGTCGTGGCTGCCGTCGAGGAGGATCGCCGACTCGAGGATGGCGGCACCCGAGGCGTGCAGCATGCCGAGGGCGCGCTTGCCGGCGAGTCCGAGCGCTGGGATGATGCCGATGGCATCGACCTCCTCGGCCGATGCGAGCCCGACCGCCGAGTGCAGCACCCACGCTGTTGCAACCGGGGCGAGCACCTCTCGGCGCTTCTCACTCAGCAGCTTCGAGTCCCGGAGTCCTTCGGGAACGACGACATGTGTGCGCTCGAGAACGGCCATGCCCACTCCCACCGGGCCGGCGATGGCGCCGCGACCGACCTCGTCGCAGCCGATGACGTAGCGGTGGCCGGAGTCGAAGAGTTCGAGTTCGAACTCCAGGGTGGGGTCTGCGACGGGGGTCATTCGCCGTCGTCGGCTCGTGCGTCGGAGGGGTCTGGTACCCCGCCGAAGGTCTCGGGATAGTCGCCGAGCCAGGCCCAGTGCTCGACGGGCCAGCTGACCACGAACGCGCGCCCGACGACGTTGTCGATGGGGACGTAGCCCTTGCCCGGCGTCGTTCCGTTGTAGCGGGAGTCCTTGGAGTTGTAGCGGTTGTCTCCCATGACCCACAGCGATCCGGCCGGCACCGTCGTGTCGAAGTCGTCCTTCGACGCCCGGGTCTCGCCTTCGGGGATGACGATGTACGGCTCGTCGAGCGGAACGCCGTTGACGCTCACCTGACCGAGCGCATTGCAGCAGGCGACGTGGTCGCCGGGGAGTCCGATGACCCGCTTGATGAGATGGTCGTTGCTGTCGGGAGCCGACAACCCGACCAGCGAGAGCAGCCAGTCGAATGCGGCTGCAACGGGATTCTGCTCGATCGGCGGCGTCGGCATGAGCCATCCGCCCGGATCCTTGAAGACGACGACGTCTCCGCGCTCGATCGGAACGACATCGGGAACGAGCTCGTTCACGATGATGCGGTCGTGAACCTGGAGCGTCTCGCGCATCGACTCCGACGGGATGAAGAACGACCTGATGAGGAACGTCTTGACCAGGAAGGAGATGAGGATGGCGGCGAGGAAGATGATGAGGAGGTCGCGAACGAAGAGCAGCGCCCCCCGATTCCTTCGACGCGGTCGCTGTTCGACTGGCTGGTCTTCCGTGCTCACGAGCACCGTGTCTTCTTCTGTCATTTAACTGTCTGAGCTCCCCACCCGATTCTACGGGGTGGGGAGCTCAGAGAAGTTCAGGCGAGCGACGACTAGTGGTTGTCGCGCTTCTCCTTGATCTTGGCCTTCTTGCCGCGCAGGTCGCGCAGGTAGTAGAGCTTCGCGCGACGCACGTCACCGCGGGTGACGACCTCGATGTGGTCGATGACCGGGGAGTGCAGCGGGAAGATGCGCTCGACGCCGACCTGGAAGCTGACCTTGCGGACCGTGAAGGTCTCGCGGATGCCCTCGCCGGAGAGGCGGATGACGACACCCTGGAACACCTGGACACGCGAGCGGCTGCCCTCGATGATGTTGACGTGCACCTTCACGGTGTCGCCGGCGCGGAACGCGGGGATGTCGGTGCGGAGGTTGGCCGCATCGACGGCGTCGAGGATATGCATGCTGATTCGCTCTCTGTGCCCGCCACCGGTCGAACACGGACTAGTTGATTGAGGAATGAAGTGCGCCGCGATGGCTGCGAATGCAACGCTGACTCCCCGGAGGCAGAGCCTGTGCTGCGGCACAATCTCCTATTCTGCCACGGATGCCCCGACCAGGGCAAAACGCGAGGACCCTGCGCTGCACCTTGCCAGCGCTGACTCGTGCCGCTCCGAATAACCGGGCGCCGACTATCGGTCGCGTTCGGGGTCGCGTGACTCGTGGATGATGATGACGTCGTCGTCGCCGCCGAGAGGTGCCGACCTGGTGGCGGTGTAATGGCCGCCCTCGACGGGAGACGGCCGGGCCGCCTGCGCCTCGAAGGTCTCCATCGTCTCCCGCATCACGCGGGCACCGTCGGTGAACAGCTCCCACAGCGCTATCCAGAAGGCGCAGATGGCGGCAATGGCGCCGAGGACCGCGAACAGCGACGTCGTCTCGCCGAAGAAGCCGAAGCCGATGATGCTGGCCCACAGCACCGTGAGGATGCCGACGTCGCGCCACGAGAGGGCCCGGTCGCGCCGGACGGCCGGTCGTGCGGAGAGCAGTGCCGCGATGACGACCAGGGCGATGAACACGATCGGACAGGCGATCACCAGACCCAGGAAGCCCCATCCGCCATGACCGAAGATGCCCCAGCCGATGAGCATCCACGCCGGCAGCACGAAGGCAGCCGGAAACAGGGCGAAGAAGAAGGCGCGCCGCAGGATCACGCCATCAGCCTACGGTTCGCCGACCGGGAAGTGGAGGGTCGTTCGCTTCAGGCTGACCGACAGGGAAGAATGGACCCATGATCGAGCTGAGGACCCCGACCGAGATCGACGAGATGCGCCCGGCGGGCGCCTTCGTCGCGAGTGTGCTGCAGGCGACGGCTGCCGCAGCCGAGGTGGGAGTGAACCTGCTCACCCTGGACAAGCTCGCCCACGACATGATCCGCAAGGACGGCGCCGACTCGTGCTACATCGACTACCACCCCTCCTTCGGTGCGAGCCCGTTCGGCAAGGTGCTCTGCACCTCGGTGAACGACGCCGTGCTGCACGGACTCCCCCGCGACTACGTGCTGCGCGATGGCGATCTGCTGAGCCTCGACTTCGCGGCATCCGTCGACGGGTGGGTCACGGACTCGGCCATCTCGGTGGTCGTCGGCACTCCGCGCGACGAGGACCTGCGCCTGATCGACACCACGACGCGTGCGCTGGATGCCGGGATCGCGGCGGCCCAGCCCGGCGGGCGTCTCGGTGACATCTCCGCCGCCATCGCGGCCGTCGCCCACGCGGACGGCCTCTCGATCAACACCGACTTCGGCGGTCACGGCGTCGGACGCACCATGCACGGCGACCCGCACATCCCCAACAACGGGCGACCGGGACGCGGACTGCCCTTGAAGCCCGGCCTGGTGATCGCCATCGAGCCGTGGTTCCTGCACACGACCGACAAGATCTTCACCGACCCCGACGGCTGGACCCTGCGCAGCGCCGACGGCTCGCGCGGCGCGCACATGGAGCACACCGTGGCGATCACGGAGACCGGCCCGGTGGTCCTCACCGCACGCGGCTGATGCTTCCGCGTCAGCGACCTGTCGCGGCTCTGTAGCGGTCGAGCACCAGGTCGACGAGCTGGGTCGGAGCTCCGTGCTCCGGCAGCAGCAGCGGAGCCGCCACGACGTCTCCACCGGCGTTGAGCGCTGCGTCGTAGAAGCTGCCAGGGGCCAGCAGGTAGGTTCCGACCACGACCCGGGATCCCGGATGCACGTCGCGCACCATGTCGATGGCGTCGTGCAGCCGCGGCATGGCGGCGGCGATGAAGCCGACGGTGACCGGACGCCCGAGGCGGACGGCGAGTCGACGTCCCGTCTCGAAGCACTCGCGCACGGCGCGGGCATCGCTCGAACCGGCGGCGGCGAGCACGACGGAATCCGCCGCTGTGAGCCCCGAGTCCTCGATGCGCTCGGCGAGCACCTGCACCAGCCGATCGTCAGGGCCGAGCTCGTCGGCCAGCTCCGCTCCGATGCGCTCGAGCCGTTCCAGTCCCTTTGCTATGCCGGTGCGCATGTGGAAGCCGGCCGAGAGCACGAGCGGAAGGATGACGGCGTGCTCGCCGGTCACGAAGCCGGCGAGAGCTTCCGCCAGGTCCGTGTGCTGAACGTCGAGGAAGGCGATGCTGACATCGTGGCCGGGCAGCGCTGCGGCGACGGCGTCGACGAGCTGCATGATCCCGGCGCGGTTGGCCAGCGAGGGAGCGCCATGCGTGATCGCGAGCAGCACCAGCGTCTCCGCGGTGCGCACGGCGGTGTCGTCCTCCACCCGCGCCACGGACTCCCCCACGCACTCACCCCGAGACTGCCGTGTGCGCGAGAGACGCGCACTTCCTGTTCTCGAAACTAGGCAGAGCGTGTTTCGCGGACGACACCTGTGTGTTTCGCGTTGATGAATGATGCCGGATGCCGCAATCCGAGACCGTGCGAGCTCGTGGCGTTCGGCTGCCTCAGGCCGGCGGGAGCAGGTCGGGACGCACCCGTTGAGTGCGCTCGACCCGCTGCTCGTGGCGCCAGCGCTCGATGGCGCCGTGGTTCCCGCTGAGCAGGATGGGAGGCACGTCGAGCCCGCGCCAGGCCGACGGTTTCGTGTAGCTCGGGTACTCGAGCAGGGCGCCCTCGTGCGACTCCTCGACCAGGCTCTCCGGGTTGCCGACGACCCCCGGGATGAGCCTGCCGACGGCTTCGACCATGGCCATGACCGCCACTTCGCCGCCGTTGAGCACGTAGTCGCCGAGGCTGACGAGTTCGACCCTGATGCGATCCGCGTAGTGGTCCACGACGCGCTGGTCGATGCCCTCGTAGCGGCCGCACGCGAAGATGATGTGCTCCTCGTCCGCCATCGCGCGCGCCGTGGTCTGCACGAATCGGGTCCCGGCCGGCGACGGCACGATCAGCAGGGGGTCGGCGGCATCCGTCGACTCCAGGATCGAGTCGATGGCCTCGCCCCAGGGTTCCGGCTTCATCACCATGCCCGCCCCGCCGCCGTACGGGGTGTCGTCGACCGTGCGGTGCCGATCGTGGGTGAAGTCGCGAAGGTCGTGCACGCGCAGGTCGAGTAGTCCGGTGCCCCTGGCCTTGCCGAGCAGCGAGATGTCGAGCACCCCGAAGAAGTCCGGGAAGATCGTGACGATGTCGACGCGCATGGGAACGAGTCTACGAGTCGCCCCCTGAGTCTCAGGCCGCGGCCACCTCTCGCACGCGCGACGCACGGGTGGCGACGTCGTAGCG
Organism: Leifsonia sp. Root1293; assembly: GCF_001425325.1. NCBI lineage: Bacteria > Bacillati > Actinomycetota > Actinomycetes > Micrococcales > Microbacteriaceae > Leifsonia > Leifsonia sp. Root1293. The sequence goes on from NZ_LMEH01000001.1 coordinate 1,150,165, forward strand.
GTCGACCACGATGTCGACGAGCTCAGTCGGCGGCGCATCGCCGGCGATGAGCAGCGGCGCCGTCACGACATCCGCTCCGGCCTCGCCCACCAGGTCGGCGAAGTAGCCCGGCGCGAGCAGATAGGTGCTCACGACGACACGGGACAACGGATGCACCGCGCGCACCATCGCCACAGCGTCGGGGAGCCGTGGAGTCGCCGCCGAGAGGAACCCGACGTTGACCGGCCTGCCGAGGGCCGTGGCCAGGCGTCGCCCCATCTCGCGGCAGTCGGCCACGGCACGGGCGTCGCTCGACCCGGCCGCGGCGAGGACGACGCGGTCGTTGGGCCGGAGCCCGGCCTCGTGCAGCCGCTGGGCGAGCACGGCGACGAGCCTGTCGTCGGGCCCGAGAGCCGCAGCGAGCGCCGTGTCGCGCGACTGGTCCGAGGCGATCTCCCGCCTCAGATCGACGTGCACGTGGTAGCCCGCTGAGAGGAGCAGGGGCACGACGACCGCCGGAACGCCGTCGGCGAGGGACGACAGCGATACCGGGACATCGGGCTGCTGCACGTCGACGAAGCCGCCGGACACCGCGGTGCCTGCCAGCGATTCGGCGACCCCGGCGACCAGACGCGCCACGGCGTCCTGACCGTCGGGAGAGGAGGTGCCGTGCGACACGGCGAGCAGGGCCGGCGTGCTCATAGGGGCAGCTCCACCTCGATCATGCCGCGGACCACCCGCGTGCGGAACGTCTGGAGCACGAGCTCCGGGTTCGTGAAGCACTCGCCAGTGGCGAGGTCGTAGACCTCCTTGTGCAGGGGCGACGCGACCGTGGGACGCTCGCCCCGAGAGCCGACGATCCCGCGCGCCATGACGGGCGCGTCGGTGTGCGGATCACGATGGGCGACGGCGTAGATCTCCTCCCCGGAGACCAGGAAGAGTGCGATCTGACGGGCGCGCAGCAGCGCGGCCTCTCCCCACGACGGCTCCAGGTCATCGACGGCGCACGCCGTCTCCCAGACACTCGCCGGGGTGGCGGTCTCCGCGCCGATCGTCTCGTGCTCGGCCAGAGCCGTCGGTGCATTCATGGTTCGCATCCCCACCGGCGTCACCGCCGTCGACAAGTTGGTGCCTCCCACGCTAGGCATCCCGTGTTTCCCCAGTCTCCCTGCGGTGTTACCCCTGTGTGAAAGAGACCTCACACCGCGATCCTTCCATGGTGCGGGAAACGTTCGCTCGCGGTTACATCGCGGTCGTACCGGGGAAACGGCGCCTTCCTAGGCTCTCGGCAGAGGCTGGGGAGGTCAGCATGTCAGAGAACGAACACGTGCCACGGGAAGTCGTCATCGTCGGAGGTGGGCCGGCAGCCCACCGTCTGGCCGATGCCCTGCACTCGCGTGATGATGAGCGCACCGTGCACGTCACCGTCGTGGCGGAGGAACCGCACCTCCCGTACGACCGGGTGGCGCTGAGCAGGCGACTCGACGGGACGACCGACCTCACCCTGACGCCCACGAGCCTGTGGGACGACGACCACGTGTCACTGCTGCTCGGCGACCGCGCCGAGAGCATCGACCTCGACGCCGGCACTGTGACGACGGCATCCGGCCGCGCCATCGCCTGGGACGAGCTGGTCTTCGCGACGGGGTCGAGCGCACCGGTCCCCGAGATCCCGGGCTCCGAGCTGGCGAAGGTCTACCGCACGATCGACGACGTCGACTGGCTCGTCGCCGAGGTCGACAGGCTCGCGCTGGAGCTCGGCCGGCCTGCGCGGGTGCTCGTGGCCGGCGGCGGCCTTCTCGGGCTCGAGGCTGCCGGAGGACTGGCCCGCCGGGGCGCGGATGCCGCCGTCGTGCACTCCGGCTCCTGGCTCATGTCGGCGCAGCTCGACGAGGGCGCCGGTCGCGCCCTCGGCCGCATCATCTCCAGCCAGGGCATCGCCCTGCACCTGGGCACCCGTCCCCGCGCCATCGAGACGGACGCCACGGGCGCGGTCTCCCGGGTCGTGTTCTCCAGCGGGCAGTCGGCCGAGGTCGACATCATGATCTTCGCCATCGGCATCAGCCCCCGTGATGAGCTCGCCGCTGCGGCGGGCCTGGAACTCGGCCCCCGCGGAGGCGTCGCCATCGGGACCGACTGCCGCTCCTCGCATCCGCGAGTCTGGGCCATCGGCGAGGTGGCCTCGTTCGACGGCCGCTGCACCGGGCTCGTCGCCCCGGCCAACGCCATGGCCGAGGTCGTCGCCGACCGTCTGCTCGGCGGAGCCGCTGAGTTCACGACGGTCGACGACGCCACCAAGCTGAAGCTCTCCGGCGTCGATGTCGCGAGCTTCGGCGATGCCCTCGCCCGAACCGAACACGCGCTCGAGATCGTCTACGCGGACCCGGCCAGGGGCCTCTACCAGAAGCTCGTGATGACGGATGACGCCAAGACCCTCCTCGGCGGCATCTTCGTCGGAGACGCATCGCCGTACGCGTCGCTGCGTCCCCTGCTGGGCAGCGAGCTGACGAACGAACCCGCCGCCTACCTCTCGGCAGCGGGCATGGAGCCACCGGCCGGCGACGACCTGCCGGCCGAGGCCCTCGTCTGCGCCTGCAACAACGTGGCGGCCGGGACCGTGCGCGACTGGGTCAACGGCGTGCACGGCGACGCGTGTACCGACCTCGGCGAGCTGAAGGCGTGCTCGCGGGCCGGGACCCAGTGCGGCTCCTGCGTGCCGCTGGTCAAGAAGATCCTGGAGAGCGAGCTGTCGAAGTCCGGCATCGCCGTCTCGCGAGCGCTCTGCGAGCACTTCGCACTGTCCCGCCAGGAGCTGTTCGAGTCGGTGCGCGTCTCCGCTCTCACGTCGTTCGACGAGATCATCGGTCGCTTCGGCACTGGCCGCGGATGCGACATCTGCAAGCCCGTCGTCGGATCGATCCTCGCCAGCCAGAACGACGGTTACATCCTCGACGAGGGTCGGGGAACCCTGCAGGACACGAACGACCGCGCGATGGCCAACATGCAGAAGGACGGCACGTACTCCGTCGTCCCCCGCATCCCGGGCGGCGAGATCACGCCGGAGAAGCTCGGCGTGATCGCGGCAGTGGCCACCGAGTACGGCCTGTACACGAAGATCACCGGCGGACAGCGCATCGACATGTTCGGCGCCCGACTCGACCAGCTGCCCGAGATCTGGCGCAAGCTCGTCGACGCCGGGTTCGAATCCGGACAGGCCTACGGCAAAGCGCTCCGCAACGTCAAGAGCTGCGTCGGGTCGACCTGGTGCCGGTACGGCGTGCAGGATGCCGTCGGCATGGCCGTCGAACTCGAGTTGCGCTATCGGGGCCTGCGCGCGCCGCACAAGTTCAAGTTCGGCGTGTCGGGCTGCGCCAGGGAGTGCGCAGAGGCGAGAGGCAAGGATGTCGGCATCATCGCGACGGAGAAGGGATGGAACATGTACGTCGGCGGCAACGGCGGATTCCAGCCCGCCCACGCCCAGCTGCTCGTGAGCGACCTCGACGACGAGACCCTCATCAAGTACATCGACCGCTACATGATGTACTACATCCGCACGGCCGATCGCCTGCAGCGCACAGCACGCTGGATGGAGGAGATCGAGGGCGGGCTCGAGCACGTCTACGACGTCGTCGTGAACGACTCCCTCGGGTTGGCCGCTGAACTCGAGGCGGCCATGGCCAGGCACATCGACGGCTACGAGGACGAATGGGCCGCCACCCTCGCCGATCCCGAGAGGCTGCGACGGTTCCGCAGCTTCGTGAATGCGCCGAACACCCCGGACCCGAGCGTCTCCCGCGTCATGGAACGTGGTCAAGCGCGCCCGGCACGCGCAGACGAAGTAGCCTCGGAGCGGGTCGTGCTCAGCGGCCCCCGCATCCCGATCCGAGGAGAGTGACATGGCGGATGCCGTAGGCGTTTCCGGCCGCGTCACCCTCGTCGGCGGCGGACCCGGCAGCGAGGACCTGCTCACCGTCGGGGCGGTGGAGGCCCTCCGCTCCGCGGACGTCGTGCTCTACGACAGGCTCGCACCGCACAGCCGCCTGAGCGCGCTGGCGCCCGATGCCGTCCTCATCGATGTCGGCAAGACGCCCGGCCATCACCCGGTCTCCCAGACGGGCATCGAGGAGCTCATCGTCGAGCACGCCCTCGCCGGCGCGCACGTCGTGCGTCTGAAGGGCGGCGACGTGTACGTGTTCGGCCGCGGAAGCGAAGAGGTGCTGGCGTGTCATCGCGCCGGAATCCCGGTGACGGTCGTCTCGGGAGTCACGAGCGCCGTCGCCGTGCCCGCCGCGGCCGGCATCCCGCTCACGCACCGCGGCGTCAGCCGCATGTTCACCGTCATCTCGGGCCATGCACCGCTCTCGGAGGATGAGCTGCTGCACCTCGCCGGGCTCGGCAGCACCATCGTGGTGCTCATGGGTGTGAACACCCTCCCGCATCTCAGTGCCGGCCTCCTCCGGCAGGGAATGAGCGCCGGGATGCCCGTGGCCATCATCGAACGCGGCTTCAGCCCCGACCAGCGCACCACCATCGCCGACCTCGGTAGCATCGTCAGCGTGGCCATCCGATCCGACGTCTCCTCCCCCGCGGTCCTCGTGGTCGGCGAGGTCGTACGACTCGCCCACGCCGGCGACCTGACAGCCGCGGAGATGATGGATCGCGCCGGCCGTCTCGCGGTGCTCGGCTGATGCCCGATGCCCCGGATGCCGTTCCCGGGTTCCGCCCGGACCAGCTGACGGGGTTCCGCATCGGCGTCACCAGCGACCGCCGATCGGCCGACCTCATCGAGGCCCTCGAGCGGCGTGGAGCCGTCGTCACCCATGCGCCGACGCTCAAGATCACCAACGCGCATCTCGACGACCCCGTGATCGCCGACACCCGCGCCATCATCGCCGCGCAGCCCGATGTGCTGCTCGCGACGACGGCGTACGGCATCCGCCGCTGGTTCGAGGTCGCCGACACGGCCGGCCTCGGACACGACCTCACCGAGGCTCTCGAGTCGACGGCCATCCTGGTCCGCGGCCCGAAGGCGCGGGGCGGCATCCGCGCCGCCGGACTGAACGACTCCGGAATGAGTCCGCAGGAGACGACGGAGTCGCTCGTCGGCATGGTGCTCGACGAGTATCCGACCGGGCTCACCATCGCGGTCCAGATGCACGGCTTCCTCGATGCTGCCCAGCTCGACCGCCTGCGCGACGTTCACTCCAGCGTGCTCACCGTCGCGCCGTACCGGTGGACCCCGCCGGAACAGAACGACGATCGGGTGCGCCGACTCATCGAGGCCGTCTGCGCCGCCCAGCTCGACTGCGTCACCTTCACCAGCGCCCCGGCCGTGAACGCCCTGTTCCACGCCGCCGAGGAGATGGGAGTGCTCGACCAACTCGTCGAGGCGCTCCGCGGCCCCGTCGTCGCCGCGGCCGTCGGCCCGGTGACCGCGGCCCCCCTCATCGCCGCCAGCATCGATCCGATCCAGCCCGACCGGTTCAGGATGGGCGCTCTCATCAGGCTCGTGTGCGAGCACCTGGAGCAGAACCGCATCCAGCGCGTCGAGACGCGGCACGGTCTGCTCGAGCTCCGGGGCACGGTGGTCGACCTGCCAGCCGGTCGCATCCCGCTCGCACCGACGGCGCTCGTCCTCCTGCGCGCCCTGGTCGCAGCGAACGGATCCGTCGTCTCGCGCGAGTACCTCGCCGGCCTGCTGCCCGGCACTCCGGACGAGCATGCCGTCGAAGTGTCGATGAGCAGGCTGCGCCAACTGCTGAAGACGCCGGGTCTCATTGCGACAGTCGTCAAGCGGGGCTACAGGCTCGACGTCTGACGCTCGGCATCTCACGCTCGACGTCTGACGCTCGGCGCGGCCGGGACCCGGTTTTCTCACAACGGCATCCGGATGCGGTGAGAAGCCGGTATCGCAGGGTTTACACCCGGCACGGACTGCGGAAACACGCGCTCGTTAGCGTCGAGTCACGAGGCCGGGGAGCCTCGTCGCCTCGAGACTTCTGGAGATCACCATGACGAGCACAGTGACAGGCACCGCCACCGCCGATGGCTCCATCGCCGTGGAGACCGGCACCCCATCGGCCGAGCTCGTCCATCGCCCCGGACGGTGGATCGACAACTGGAATCCCGAGCACGACGCGCAATGGGAGGGGCCGGGGCGGCCGATCGCACGGCGCAACCTGCAGTGGTCGATCTTCGCCGAGTTCCTGGGCTTCGTCGTCTGGCAGCTCTGGAGCATCGTCGTCGTTGCGCTTCCCGCGGCCGGATTCACGCTGAGCACAGGCGAGATCTTCTGGCTCATCTCGATTCCCAGCCTCGTCGGCGCCACCCTCCGTTTCCCATACTCCTTCGTCGTCGCGAAGGTGGGCGGACGCACCTGGACCATCATCTCCGCCGGGCTCCTCCTCCTGCCGACCATCGCCCTGGCGAGCGTCGTCGGCAACCCCGACACCCCGTTCGGAGTCCTCCTTGCCGTCGCGGCCCTGGCCGGCTTCGGCGGTGGCAACTTTGCCAGCTCCATGTCGAACATCACCTACTTCTACCCGCAGCGCGAGAAGGGCTGGGCGCTCGGGCTGAACGCGGCAGGGGGCAACCTCGGAGCATCCGTCGCCCAGTTCGTCGTTCCCATCGTCATCACGATCGGCGCCGGCGCCGCCCTCAACCTGCCTCTCGCCGGCTGGGTGTGGGTTCCGCTCATCCTGCTGGCGATGTTCGGCGCGTACCGCTACATGGACAACCTCTCGTCGGCCAAGGCCGACTTCGCGGGTTCGGCTGCAGCGCTCCGCGAACCGCACCTGTGGTTGCTCGCGCTGCTCTACATCGGCACCTTCGGGTCGTTCATCGGCTTCGCCAGCGTGTTCCCCAAACTCATCGCCGACCAGTTCCCGGAGTTCTCGACATTCGCCGTCGGTGGTGCTGCGATCTCGCTGGCCTTCCTGGGTGCGCTCGTCGGCTCGCTCGCCCGACCGTACGGCGGCCGCCTGGCCGACAGGTTCGGCGGGGCCCGCATCACCATGACGGCATTCGCCGTGATGGCCGCCGGCGCGATGCTCGTCGTCTGGACTCTCCCCCTCGGGAACTTCTGGATCTTCCTCGGCTGCTTCCTCCTCCTGTTCGTCGCCACGGGAGTCGGGAACGGGGCCACCTACCGGATGATCCCGACGGTGTTCGCGGCCCGGGCGGGCGCCGCCCACGGCGGCCCGAGCATCACGACGCAACGCAAGGCCGCCGCGGCCCTCGGCCTCATCTCGGCGATCGGCGCCTACGGCGGCTTCCTCGTGCCCCAGATCCTCAATCTCTCGCAGGCGACATCGGGCGGCTACGCCAACGCCTTCTTCGGGTTCGTCGCCGCCTACATCGTGCTGCTCGCCCTCACTTACACCGTGTACGTGCGCCGCGGCTCAGCACTCGCCGCCCACCGTATCTGACGCCCGAGACGCCATGACTGCACCGACAGCCGCCACCCCGACGCACTGCCCGTACTGCGCGCTGCAGTGCGCCATGACACTGACGCCGGTCGCGGATGCCGTTCCCGACGTCGAGGGCCGCGCCTTCCCGACCAACCGCGGCGGCCTCTGCAGGAAGGGCTGGACGTCGCCGACCCTCCTCGGCTCGCCCGACCGCATCACGGGACCGCTGATCCGGAACTCCGACGGAGGGTTCAGGGCGGCCGGGTGGGACGAAGCGCTCGACCTGGTGGCCGACAGGCTGCGCGAGACGCGGCTCGAGCACGGGGCCGACGCCGTCGGGGTCTTCGGTGGCGGCGGCCTGACGAACGAGAAGGCGTACATGCTGGGCAAGTTCGCCCGACTGGCGCTCGGCACCAGCCGCATCGACTACAACGGCCGGTTCTGCATGTCATCAGCTGCCGCCGCCGGCATCCGCGCCTTCGGCATCGATCGGGGACTGCCGTTCCCCGTCGAGCACCTGGATGCCGCGGAGACCATCCTGCTGCTCGGCTCGAACGTGGCCGAGACCATGCCGCCGTTCATCGGCCACCTCACGGGTGCGCAGGCCGCCGGGGGTCTCATCGTCGTCGACCCGAGGCGCACTGCAACGGTGCGCCTCACCGATGACGGCCAGGGCATGCACGTGCAGCCGACTCCGGGCTCCGACCTCGTGCTCCTGCTCGGCCTGATCCACATCGTGATCGCGGAGAGACTCTGGGACGAGTCCTACGTCGCCGAGCGCACCACGGGCTTCGGCGAGCTGCGCAGATCGGTGAGCGTGTGGTGGCCGGAGCGCGTGGCCTCGGAGACCGGGGTCCCAGCGCCCCAGCTGCGGGAGATCGCCCGTCGCCTCGCCTCAGGCCGGGGCACCTACATCCTCACGGGCCGAGGAGTCGAGCAGCACGTCGACGGCACGGACACCGCGACGGCGGCCATCAACCTCAGCCTCCTGCTGGGGCTGCCGGGTTCGACGCACTCCGGATACGGCACCCTCACCGGGCAGGGCAACGGCCAGGGCGGCCGCGAGCATGGTCAGAAGGCCGACCAGCTGCCCGGGTACCGCAAGATCGCGGATCCGGCGGCCCGGCGCCATGTCGCCGCCGTCTGGGGGGTGGATCCGACGACCATCCCCGGTCCGGGACTGCCGGCCGTGCAGCTGCTGCAATCGCTCGGACGCCCGGGCGGCATCCGCGCGTTCCTCGTGCACGGCTCGAACGTCGTCGTGTCCGCGCCGAACGCCGCGCAGGTGACAGCCGGCCTCGCCGCACTCGACTTCCTCGTGGTGTGCGACTTCTTCCTCTCCGAGACCGCTGCCCTCGCCGATGTCGTGCTGCCGGTGACCCAGTGGGCGGAGGAGGAGGGCACCGTCACCTCCCTCGAGGGCCGGGTGCTCCGCCGTCGCCGGGCCGTCGCTCCACCGCCCGGCGTGCGCGACGAGTTGTGGGTGTTGCATGAGCTGGCCCGGCGCCTGGATGCTCCCTCGAGGTTCGACGTCGACCCGGAGGCCGTGTTCGAGGAACTGCGGCTCGCCTCCGAGGGCGGTGCGGCCGACTACTCGGGCATCGACTATGCGCTTCTCGACACCGGAGCGGCCGCCTACTGGCCGTATCCGCGCGGATCCGACGGCACGCCCCGCCTCTTCGCCGACAGTTTCGGCCACGCCGACGGCCTGGCGCGCATCGTCGCCGTGTCTCCTGCTCCTCCGGCAGAGGCACTGAACGCCGACGGAGCCTTGACGCTCATCACGGGACGACTGCTCGAGCACTACCAGTCCGGTGCGCAGACTCGCAGGATTCCGGAACTCGCCTCGGCCCAGCCGCACGCCAGGGCGCAGTTGCATCCGGCGACCGCCGCGGCCCTGGGCATCATCGACGACTCCGTGGTCGACATCGTCAACGCGCGCGGTGCCGTGCGCTGTCGGGCGAGGCTCAGCGTCGACATCCGTCAGGACACGATCTTCCTGCCCTTCCACTTCCCGGCGGACGAGTCGGCGAACCTCCTCACGCTCGATGCCGTCGACCCGATCTCGGGCATGCCCGAGTTCAAGAAGAGCGCCGTGCACGTGCGGCCTGTCACGGACGCCATCATGGGTCCCGCCGCCATCGAGGTGGTCGTATGAGAGTCGTCCTGGTCGGCTACGGACCCGTCGGCTCGCGCTTCGTCGACGAGATGCTTCCGGCGGTGCGCGACGGGTCGGTGGCTCTGACCGTCGTCGGTGCCGAGGAAACGGATGCCTACAATCGCGTTCTCGTGGCCGAGCTCGCCGTGGGGCGCACCGATCAGGAGAGCATCATCGTCGCAGATCGGGCCGCGGCTGAGGCAGCCGGCGTGCGGATCATCACGGGAACGATCGCATCGGCCATCGACCGGGCGGCCACCGAGGTGATCCTCGATTCCGGAGAACGCGTCGGCTACGACAGGCTCGTGCTGGCAACCGGCGCCCGCGCCAACATCCCGACCCTCGACGGCGTCGCCAGAGGGCGCCGCGATCTGGCGCATCTGGAGAAATACGGTCCCGCGCTCGTCGGCCGCGATGACGAGCTGCCGCTGGGCATCACCGTGCTGCGCGATGTCGCCGACGCCGAGCGCATCTCGCGAACCGTGCGTGCCGGAGGCCGCATCGTGGTGCTGGGCGCCGGGGTGCTCGGGCTCGAACTGGCGCTCGCGGCGTCGCAGGCCGGCGCGGAGGCCTGCGTCGTGCACCACGGCGACATCCCGATGCCACGCAACCTCGACAAGGGCGGCGGCCGGGTGCTGCAGGCGGCCCTGCGTCGCGCCGGTGTGAGCGTCGTCGAACACAGCAGGGCGGAGGCCGTGAGCTTCTCCGAACACGAGAACGGCGACCGCAGCTTCGATGGCCTCATCACCGCCGACGGCAAGCAGATCCGCGGCGAGCTGCTCGTGCTCTCCTGCGGCGTGGGAGCACGCACGGAACTCGCCACTCTCGCCGGGCTCCGTACGGCGGCCGGCATCGTCGTCGACACCGACCTGCGCAGCTGGAGCGACCCGGCGATCACCGCGATCGGGGACTGCGCCCACGTCGTGCCGCGCAACGCTGCAACGGCGGAGGTCTCGGTGCTTCCCGGTGCTCCGACCGGACTGATCGGTCCGGGCTGGCGTCAGGCGGACTGGCTGGCCGCGCAGCTCCGGGCGGAGGCGTCCGGTTCCCCCCTGACCATCGCAGCCCCAGCCGAGCGCGACGCCCTCGTCATGCTGAAGGCGGAGGGCATCGATGTCGTCGCCATCGGTGACGTGTCTGCTGACCCCTGGGATCCGCAGTACGCCGATGACGTGCTCGACCCTCGGGGCCCGCAGCGCGTCGCCCAATGGGCCGACCCCGAGAACGGCAGCTACGTCAAGCTGGTCACCCGCGGTGGGGTGCTCACGGCCTTCGTCTGCGTCGGCATGCCGCGCACGGCGGCCGAGCTCACGCTGCTCTACGAACGCGGATCGGAGCTTCCGGCCGATCGTTCCGTGCTCCTGCGTTTCGACGGCCCCGACTTCACGCCGGCGAGCGACAGTGACGTCTTCGCGCCGGGCGCGACAGTGTGCTGGTGCAACGGCGTCACCGTGGCCCACATCGCCGACTCTGCCGCCTGCGGCAACACCACCGTCACGTGCATCAGCAAGGACACTCGTGCCGGCACCGGATGCGGGGGCTGCACGGGCCGGATAGCCGAGCTGCTGCGCCACCTCGAGTCGACGGGCGGCGCGGCGGCAGCCGCAGTCTGAGGTCTCCGGCTGCTGGCGCCGACAGCCTCGGCATGGAGGCGTCAGCGACGTGCGGCCGACGGCCACGGCAGCGGCAGCATCCGTGTCGGCGCCGGTGAGTCCTGCGGCGCGACGACGGCGAGTCCCTCGGCGTCGGCGAGTCCGCGCAGCATCGCGGAGCCGCGCCAGGACGTGGCCACGGCCCGGCCGTCGTCGTCGCGGCGGAACGGGATGATGCGGGTGTCGTGCTCGATGGGCTCCACCTCGAGTCCGGGCAGCGGCCCCAGCCCCACGAGGGTGCCCCCGGTCATCCCCGCGGCGATCGCCGGCGCGAAGCTCAGCAGGCACACCAGCGCGGCGAGCGGGTTCCCGGGCAACGCGAGCAGGGGGCGGCCATCGGCCAGCCGGGCCAGCAGCACCGGGTGGCCGGGACGCATCCGCACCCCGTCGACGACGATCACTCCCCCGGCGTCCTCGACGGCGTGACGCACCCAGTCGCCCGAGCCGCGAGACGTTCCGCCCGTCGTGATGACGAGATCAGCCTCGTCGGCCCGCTGCAGGGCGTCGGTGACAGCGGATCGGGAGTCGATCGCGTGGTGACCGGAGTCCAGCGCGTAGCCGAGCGCGGGCAGCAGGCTGGAGAAGACCGGGGTGTAGGCATCGCGTACCTCGCCGCCTCGCGGAGGGCCTGCTGCGATCACCTCGTCGCCCGTCACCACGAGTCTGACGCGGGCGAGCGGATGCACGTCGAGGGAATCGAGCCCCGCGACGGCCGCGAAGGCGAGGTGAGCCGGAGTGAGAACCGTCCCCGCGGTCCACAGCAACTCGCCCGCCGTGATCTCCTCGCCGGCTCTCCGGATGTGGCTGCCGGCCGCAGGCGCGCCGGCAGCTCGACCTGCGGGGTTCAGCGACAGCCGCCCGGCGCCTGTGGCATCGCGCACCGTCGCACCGTGCTCGCTCCGCAGTACGGCTCGCGCGCCTGGCGGCACCACGGCACCCGTCGTCACGGGCCTGGCGACGCCCGGACGGATCCGATCTCCGGGCACGCTCGCACCCATCGGCACGGGGTCGCCGACCCGCCATGGCCCGTCCCCGGAGATGGCCCAGCCGTCCATGGCGCTGACATCGGCGACCGGAAGCGAGACGACGGCGTGGGCGTCAGTCGCCGACGTGAGTCCGGCGGCGGCGCTGATCGCGACCGATCGGGGGGGCAGCATCCGTTCGGCCCCCAGCGAGACGGCGAGATCGCGGGCGGTGTCCCAGCTCGGCGACGGCGACGTCACTCGTCAACGCCCGGACCGGCGAGCTCGGCCAACAGCGTCGCCAGTCGGCGGACCTCGGCGGCGTCGGCACCCGATCGTCCGGCCGCGTAGCCGAGCAGGAACGTCGTCACCGGGGCCGCCGGCCGAGCAACGCCATGGGCGGCATCCCGGGCCAGGTCGAGCAGCACCGGAATCTGCACGTCGAGACCGCCCAGCGACGACCCGTCGGCATTGAGACTGTCGGAGACGCGACGCACCCATTCGTCGAGGCCGTCGGGGGTGTTCGTCATGGTGTGTGCTCCTCGGTCGCCGGTGGCAGGGCGATGCCATGGTACGCGGCATCGTCGGGGGTATCGATGTCGGCCGTCATGCCGGCGGGAAGCGCGATCTCGCGCAGGCTCAGGTCGCGAATGAGCCGGCGCAGCGAAGATCCGTCGAGGGAGTCGGCGTTGGTCCGCACGACGGCTTCCAGACGCTCGGAGTCGTACGCCGCCAGCAGCGGCTGACGGAAGCCGGCGGCATCGACTCCGATCACGCCGTCGCCGCCGGTGTCAGCTGTCGCGACGGCATCGAGCAGCACCGGGACGGCGTCCTCGATGCGGGGCAGGTCGACGGCGATCACCACGACGATCGGGGCGAGCGGATGCGGCAACGCGGCGAGCCCGGCCCCGAGGGCGGCTGCCGGTCCGCCGAACAGAGGATGCTCGCGCGCCACGATCACCCGGGAATCCGGGCGCGGATCGGCCTCGCCCACCCATACGATGGCGCGGGCCGAGCCGACGGCGTCGAGGCTGCGATCGCGGAGGGTGCGCCCGTTCCACACCAGAGCGGGCTTGGACACGCCCCCGAGGCGGTGCGCCCGCCCTCCCGCGACGATCACGGCGTCGAACGCCGGGATGATCGCGGGAACGCGATTCACGCGGAGCGGGTCAGTTCTCGGAGGGAGCGGCGTCGGATGCGGCATCCGGAGCGTCATCGTCGGACGTGACGGCCTGTGCCTCATCGTCGGACGCGGCATCCGGTGCGTCATCGTCGTCGTCGGGGATCTCCTCGAAGAGCCCGATCGGCGGCGTCACCGTGACGACACCCGCAGTGAGGTCGACCGATGGCACGATCGCCGAGACGAAGGGGACCATGACCTCGCCGGTCGCCGTCTTCACGATGATCAGATCCTGGGCGGGAAGGTGGTCGATGCGGGCGACGAGACCGACCTTGACTCCGTCGCGCACGACGTCGAGGCCGACGAGCTGGTGGTCGTACCAGGCGTCCTCTTCACCGGTCAGTTCGGTCGGATCCTGGTCGACCCAGAGGATCGCCTTGGCGAGAGCCTCTGCCGCGGTGCGGTCGGGAACGTCCTTGAAGAACCCGACGGGGTGCTGGTTGTACCAGCGGAGTTCGATGAGCTCGATCGACTTGCCGTGCCACGGGGTTCCCGGAGGCACCTGCAGGCTGAACACGGCGCCCGGAACGAAGCGTCGTTCCGGGGCGTCCGTGTAGAGCTCGAGCTTGATCGCGCCCTTGAGACCGTGCGCCTTCAGGAGGCGACCGACTCTCAGTTGCGTGCGCTTCTGCGCGTCGGCGTTCACCGCGCCGAGTCGGTGTCGACGACGTCGACGCGAACCCGCCGACCGTCAGCGAGGGCGGTGACGAGGGTACGCACCGCCTTCGCGGTACGACCGGCACGACCGATCACGCGGCCGAGGTCCTCGGGGTTCACGCGAACCTCGAGGATCTCGCCACGCGGGGTGTTCTTGGTGAGCACCTGGACGTCATCAGGGTGATCGACGATCCCCTTGACCAGGTGCTCGACGGCGGGAGCGAGCAAGACTAGGCCTGCTCGTCCGTTGCAGCCTCGGCGGCCTCGTCGGCGGGAGCCTCGGCCTTGGCGGCCGGCTTCTCGGCCTTGGGCTTGAGGACCGGCTTCTTCTTCTCGTCGGCGACGAAGGCAGCCTTGGGCTCCTTCACCTTGACGGTGCTCGTGGCATTCTTGTCACCCTTGAAGGTGCCCCAGTCGCCGGTGAGCTTGAGGATGGCGGCGACCTGCTCGGTCGGCTGGGCGCCGACGCTGAGCCAGTACTGCGCACGCTCGGAGTCGACCTCGATGAACGAGGGCTCCTCGGTGGGGTGGTACTTGCCGATCTCCTCGATCACGCGACCGTCGCGCTTGGTGCGCGAGTCGGCGACGACGATGCGGTAGTAGGGTGCGCGGATCTTTCCGAGGCGCTTGAGACGAATCTTGACAGCCACAATTCTCCTGTGTGTTCTATGAGGTTGGGCGAACTGACAGCCGTGAGCGTGGGGTGCACACTCGGCAAAGGTTCAAGGGGAGTTCCAGAGGCCTGATTAGAGGGTCGGGCGGAAAAGGAACTCGATTGACCATTCTCGCAGATTCCGGCCGTAACGGGTAATCGGCGACGGATCCTCAGCCGATCGCCAGTCCGAGCTCGCGTCGCAGCCCTGAGCGACCGGCATCCGTCACCCTGATCGCGCGGCCGTCGGTGCGGCGGATCCAGTCACGCTCGAGGAACGCTGCGGCCAGGGCTGCGCCGACTCCCCCGGCCAGGTGCGAGCGGCGTTCCGTCCAGTCGAGGCAGAGCCGGACGACGGGACGGCGGGCGGAACGGATGCCGGCCACGTCGATTCCGAGGGTCTCGAGCCACGCGGCCCCCGATGCGGTGAGCGCGATCCCGTCCTCGCGGGTGACGCGGCCACGCTGGTCGAGCGCGTCGAGGATCCCGACGCCGAGTCGGCCGGCCAGGTGGTCGTAGCAGGTGCGCGCAGCGGCGAGGTCGGCATCAGCCCGAACAGAGGCGTAGGAGCTCGGCGACGCCGTCGGACGGGTGTTCGAGGACAGGACCTCGACCAGGTGAGCGGCATCAGCACCCGCCAGACGCAGGTAACGATGGCGTCCCTGCCTCTCCTCGGCGAGCAGCCCTCCGCGCACGAGTCGATCAAGGTGCTGGCTCGCCGTCGCCGGGCTCACCCCGGCCAGCCGAGCCAGCTCCCCCGCTGTCCACGCCCGCCCATCGAGGAGCGCCAGGCAGAACGCCGCCCGCGTCGGGTCGCCGAGCAGAGCGGCGAGGGCGGCGACATCAGCGGCGTTCGTCACGGCCTGACCCGCCGCGTCGGCATCCGGGACAGTGCCACCCCGGCGAGGCAGATCACACCGCCGACCACCTGCAATGGAGCGGGGACCTCGGCGAGGAACAGCCACGCGATGCCGATCGTGAGAGGCGGCACGAGGTACGTCGTCACGCCGAGCCTGCCGGCCGGCATGCGGCTGAGGGCGTAGGCCCAGGTCGTGAAGGCGAGAGCCGTGGGCACGGCGCCGAGGTAGGCGACAGCCCACACCGACGCGGCAGGCGCTGCGACGGTCTCGTCGACGAGCTGCACGAGGAACGGCAGGCAGACGAGCGCACCGATGGTGCAGGCGATCCAGGTGACCTGCAGTGCGGGAAGGCGCCGCAGCACGACCTTCTGCAGGATGACGCCGATGGCGTAGCTGGCGGCGGCGAGGAGGCAGAGCGCGATGCCCCACCCGCTGCCGCCTCCAGCACCCCGGCTGCCGACCGAGATGAGCACGACGCCCACGAGGGACACGACAGCACCGCCGATGAGCCACGGCGGGATGCCCTCGTGCAGCAGCGTTCCGGCCAGCACGGCGATGAGGATCGGGCCGACGTTGACCAGCATGGCCGTGGTGCCGGCGTCGAGTTCGAGCTCCGCGGCGTTGAGGGCGATGTTGTAGACGGCGAACCAGGCGATGCCGCAGCCGATGAGCAGCAGCCAGTCCCGAGCGGACGGGCGCACCCAGCCGCGGGTGACGAGCAGCACGGCCCCGAGCACGACGGATCCGACCAGCAGCCGGCCCAGGGTGAGGGCACCCGGCGAGAAGTGCTCTCCGACGGCCCTGATGACGACGAATGCCGAGGCCCATGCGAGCACCGTCACGACGATCGCCAGGAGCGTGAGCGGTGTGGCGCGTGTGCCGGGGATGGCGGTGTCGGTGACCATGGATCGAGCGTATGCCTCCCGCAGTTCGGCGGCGGCCGAAGTGTCATCGCCCTCGTCGCGTCGCGGAACTGCGAGGATGGCAGGCAGGCGGCTCGCCACACCGGTGGCCCGAGGAGAGAACGGCTGACGCGTGCACATCAGTTTCGCCCGATCGGAACGCTCGACCGTCGGCATCGAGTGGGAACTCGCCCTCGTCGACAAGGACAGCGGTGAGCTCACCGGGGTGGCCCCGCAGGTGCTGGAGGCCGTGCGCCCGGACGACGAGGAGCACCACCCGCACATCACGACGGAGCTGCTGCTCAACACCGTCGAGATCGTCTCGGGAGTGCACGACACCGTGGGCGGCGCCGTCGCCCAGATGGGCGAGCTCGTCGATGAGGTGCGGTCGGCTGCCGAGCCGTTCGGCGCCGACCTCATGTGCGCCGGGTCGCACCCGTTCAGCCAGTGGTACGACCAGCAGGTCACCGACAAGGAGCGCTACCACCGCCTCATCGACCGCACCCAGTACTGGGGCCGCAACATGATGATCTGGGGCGTGCACGTCCACGTCGGCATCGAGTCGCGCGACAAGGCCATCCCGATCCTCGGCGCCCTGCTCAGCTACATCCCGCACCTGCAGGCCCTCTCGGCATCGAGCCCGTTCTGGGCCGGCGTCGACACGGGCTACGCCTCGAACCGCGCCCTGATGTTCCAGCAGCTGCCCACGGCGGGTCTCCCGTGGCAGTTCGAGGACTGGGCGGCCTACGAGCAGTTCGTCGACGACATGGTCGTCACCGGCGTCATCGACGACGACAGCGAGGTGCGCACCGACATCCGCCCATCGCCGAAGTGGGGAACCCTCGAGACGCGGGCCTGCGACGGCGTGCCGACGACACTGGAGCTCGGCGCCCTCGCCGCGCTGATCCAGTGCCTCGTCGACTGGATGAGCGAGCGACTGGACAACGGCGAGACCCTCGCCTGGCTGCAGCCCTGGTACACCCGCGAGAACAAGTGGCGGGCAGCGCGATACGGCCTCGACGCCGAGATCATCCTCGATGCCTCCGGCCGCGAGAGGCTGGTGACCGACGACCTGCGCGAACTGGTCGAGGCCCTCATGCCCGTCGCGGAGCGCCTGGACTGCACCGAGGAACTCTCCCAGGTGATCGCGGTGCTCGATGCCGGCGGCAGCTATCAGCGCCAGCTCGCCGTCGCGGAGGCGTCGGGCGGAGACCTGACGAAGGTCGTGGAGCACCTGGTGCGCGAGATGCGCGCCGGGCGGCCGCTGCCGGTCGCCTGACGAGCATCGTCGGGGTCGGTTGCTCAGGCCACCTCTGGCGGCGCGATCGGCGTCTCGCCCTCGTCGTAGACGACCGACGGGCTGCCGATGACGAGGGGGTCGGGAACGCCGACGATGGCGGCGTCCTTGCCCGGGTAGTCGAACCGCGACAGCACCCAGCGCATGGCCTCGATGCGCGCACGTTTCTTGTCGTTGGACTTGACCACCGTCCACGGTGCGTGGGGAGTGTCGGTCGCGGCGAACATCGCCTCCTTCGCCGCCGAGTAGTCGTCCCACTTGTCCAGGCTCGCGAGGTCGGTCGGTGACAGCTTCCATTGCTTGACGGCGTCATCGCTGCGCGAGGCGAACCTCACGCGCTGCTCCTCCCGCCCGACCGAGAACCAGAACTTGATGACGCTCACGTCGCTCTGCACGAGCATCCGTTCGAACTCCGGCGCGGACCGGATGAACTCCGCGTACTCCTTCGGCGTGCAGTAGCCCATCACGTGCTCGACTCCGGCCCGGTTGTACCAGGACCGGTCGAAGAGCACGATCTCGCCGCCGGTCGGGAGGTGCTCGACGTAGCGCTGGAAGTACCACTGGCGCCGTTCGCGCTCGGTCGGCACGGACAGGGCGACGACGCGGGCACCGCGGGGGTTCAAGTGCTCGGTGAAGCGCTTGATCGATCCGCCCTTGCCCGCTGCGTCGCGACCCTCGAACAGGATCACGATCTTCTGATCGGTGTCCTTGACCCACGCCTGCAGCTTCAGCAGCTCGATCTGCAGGCGCCGCTTCTGCTTCTCGTAATCCCGGCGCGACATCTTCTCGCTGTAGGGGTACTGGTGCTGCCAGGCGGCATCCGCCGGAACAGGGAGGCTGATGGCCGGGTCGCTCGTCGTCATTGGATCCATGCTACCGAGGCCGGATGTCAGGACAGTCGCGTTCAGTACGCCGCAGGGGTCTCGGGGATGCTCCGCGTGCGGATGAGCTCCGAGTACCACTTCGCCGAGTCCTTGGGCAGGCGCTCGAGGGTGTCGAAGTCGACCCGCACGATTCCGAACCGCTTCGAGTAGCCGTAGCCCCACTCGAAGTTGTCCATCAGCGACCAGACCTGGTACCCGCGCAGGTCCACACCGCGCTGCATGGCACGGTGGGCGGCGGTGAAGTGGCGGCGGAGGTAGTCGGTGCGATCGATGTCGTGCACGGCCGGACCGTCGTCCTCCTGGGTGACGACGTCGTCGAACGCCGCACCGTTCTCGGTGACCATGAGCGGAAGCTCGGGGAACTCGTCGTGGAGCGAGACCAGCAGCTCCTCGAGTCCAGAGGGATCGATGTTCCAGCCCATCTCCGTGTACGGCCCGTCCTGCGGGAGGAACTCCACGTCTCGCGAGCCCGGCCAGGGCGAACCGCCCATGTCCTTGTGCCCGTCGGCGTTCACGCGCTCGCTCACGCCGTCCCACATCCGTACGGTGACGGTGGAGTAGTAGTTCACGCCCAGAACCGAGATCGGCTGCTTGATGAGCGCCGTGTCGCCCTCCTGCACGAAGGCCCAGTCCGTGACGTCCTTCGTGTCCTCGAGAACGTCGGCCGGGTACTCGCCGTGCAGCAGCGGGCCGAGGAAGACGCGGTTCGCGAGGCCGTCGATGCGTCGGGCGGCCTCGGCTCCGGATTCGCCGACGGGACGGATGACGTGGAGGTTGAGCGTGATCGAGAAGCCGGGGTCGTTCGTGACGACCTCCTGCAGCGCGCGGATCGCGAGACCGTGCGCGAGGTTCAGGTGGTGCACGGCGGCCAGCGCCGATGCGCCGTCCATGATGCCGGGCGCGTGTGCCCCCGAGCCGTAGCCGAGGTACGCGGAGCACCACGGCTCGTTGAGCGTCGTCCACACCTCGATTCGATCGCCGAGTCGCTCGCCCACGATGCGGGCGTAGTCGGCGAAGGCGTACGCCGTTGCTCGGTTGGTCCACCCGCCCTCGTCCTCGAGCGCCTGGGGAAGGTCCCAGTGGTAGAGCGTTGCGATGGGACGGATGCCGCGGCTGATCAGGCCGTCGACGAGGCGCTCGTAGAACGCCAGGCCGGCCTCGTTCGCCTCGCCTCGACCGGTCGGCTGGATGCGCGGCCACGCGATCGAGAACCTGTACGCCTCGAGGCCCAGGCTCTTCATGAGGTCGAGGTCCTCGTCGAGCCGGTGGTAGTGGTCGTCGGCGACGTCGCCGGTGTCGCCGTTCCAGACCTTTCCCGGGGTGTGGCTGAAGGTGTCCCAGATCGACGGGCCGCGGCCGTCCTCGGATGCGGCTCCCTCGATCTGGTAGGACGCTGTCGCTGAGCCGAAGAGGAAGTCGGCTGGGAAGTCGAGGCCGGAGTCGCGGTAGTCGGCGTTGCCCGTGGTCATGAAGGTCACTTTCTGTTCGCACGGCGCGCGGCGCCGCGATTGCTGTCCACTCATAGAACTTACAGCCCGGTAAGCGAACGTTGCTCGGTTTTCAGGAGATCAGTCGTCCGGGGACAGGATGCCGCCCGTGGACGTCAGGGGCGGCGGGGGCAGGTCAGGCGTTCTTGCCGTCGCGCCAGGCGAGCCAGCGGCGCACCGGCTCGATGTCGTAGTCCGGCCCGCTGATGCCGAGGGTGAAGAGCCGCGCGCCGAGCGCGTAGAGCGCCTCGACGTCGGCGTCGCTCTGTCGGCGCAGCTCGATCGAGACCTCGATCTCGCGGGGGTCGCGACCGACGGCGGCGCAGTGCTCGTCGAGCACGCCGAGCTTGTGCTCGAGTGTCGCCGGATCGGAGAAGCTGTGCCAGACGTCAGCGTGCTGGGCGACGATGCGGAGGGTCTTCCTCTCTCCCCCGCCACCGATCAGGATCGGGATGTCGCGAACGGGCGGCGGGTTGAGCTTCGTCCACCGCTCCTCGATCCTGGGCAGGGCCTCCCCGAGCGCCTTGATACGGGTGCCCGGGGTCCCGAACTCGTACCCGTACTCGTCGTAGTCGCGCTCGAACCAGCCGGCGCCGGTGCCGAAGATGAAGCGTCCGTCGCTGATGTTGTCGATGGTGCGGGCCATGTCGGCCTGCAGGTCGGCGTTGCGGTAGCTGTTGCAGTTGACGAGGGCGCCGATCTCGACGCGGCTGGTCTGCTCGGCCCAGGCCGCGAGCATGGTCCACGACTCGTAGTGCTCACCGTCGGCGGGGCCGCTCAGCGGATAGAAGTGGTCCCAGTTGAAGAGGATGTCGACGCCGAGGTCCTCGAGCTCGGAGACAGTGTCACGGATCTTCGCGTAGTGCGCATGCTGCGGCTGCACCTGGACACCGACACGGACGGAACGATCTCTGGCATCTGTGGTCATGTGTCCAGCCTATGGCGGCCCCAGCCCCGGTGCGGGCCGGGAGGCCTGTTTCGAGTGGGTACAGTGTGTTGTCCACCACCAGCAGCGAAGGCCCGACATGAGCAGCGACGACACAGGCGGGAGCCGGCGCACCGACGCGAGTGCACCTGCACCCGGGTACCGCAGGCGCGCCAGAGACCTGAACGAGAAGTTCATCGTGGAGGTCCGCTACGTCGACCCGGGCGACCGGCATGCGCTGATGCGCACGGCCCTGATCCTCGTGATTGTGGGTCTGGCGCTGTTCGTCGCCATCCTGTTGAGCGTGAAGCTGCGCGCGGGAGTCTCGGTGATCGACGAGCCCTTCTCGCAGTGGGCTCAGTCCGGCCGCTCCCCCGTTCTGACGCAGGTGATGATCGTCCTCGCCGTGGCCTTCGGCCCCATCGCCATGCCCATCGTCATCCTCGTCACGACCGTGACCTGGGGCGTTCTGGCCAAGCACGCGTGGCGGCCCCTGCTGCTCGCGGGCGGAATGCTGGTCGGGGTCGTTCTGGCCCAGATCATCGCGCCGCTCGTGCAACGGCCGCGACCGCCGGTCGAGGAGATGCTCTTCGGTCCCGACCACACGTTCTCCTTCCCCTCCGGCCATGTGCTCGGGGCGTCGAACTTCGTGCTGCTCGTGACCTATCTCGTGTTCTCGCGCCGCACCAATCGGGGCTCGACGATCGCGGCGTTCGTGGTCGCCGCAGCCACGATCTCGATCCTCGCGGTCAGTCGCGTCTACCTCGGCTACCACTGGCCGACGGATGCCCTGGGCTCGATCTCGCTGTCCCTGGCGATCCTCGGTGCCGTGATCGCGCTGGACACGCACCGCACGGTGCGCACCCGGAGCGGTGATCCGCAGGAGTCGGTCTCCGGCTAGGCGGGACGTGCCAGTTCCCGCACGCGCGCAGGCAGGCCACGCGTCTGCGCCATTTCCCGGGCGTCCGCGCCAGCCGAACTGGCGCGGGCCCCCGCGAAATGGCGTCGCGTGGCGCCGGGCGTCCCGGCTAGCGCAGGAACTTGGTGAGCGCGGCCATCTCCTCGGCCGTGGGGGCAGCAGCAGGCGTCTTGCCGCCGCCGAGACCGAAGCCCGAGCCTCCGGATGCGGCTGCATCCGTCGACGTCTTCACCCCGGACGCGAGCGCGGCGTTCTCCGCGGCCCGCTTGGCCGGGTTGCCCGACTTCGAGCCCTTCTTCTTGGGCTGCTGCTTGCCGCGGCCACCGGTGAAGCCTGCACCGGGGATGGGACCCATGCCCGGCACATTCGGAACACCGCCCTTGGCCACGGTCTTCATCATCTTCGCCGCCTGCTCGAAGCGGCTGACGAGCTGGTTGACGTCGGTCACCGTCATCCCTGAACCGCGGGCGATGCGGAGGCGCCGCGAGCCGTTCAGGAGCTTCGGGTTCACCCGCTCCTGCTTGGTCATCGACTGGATGATCGCCTCGGTGCGCACGATCTCCTTCTCGTCGAAGTTGTCGAGCTGCTGCTTCATGGCGCCGGCGCCGGGCAGCATGCCCATCATCTTCTTGATCGAGCCCATGTTGCGCAGCTGCTGCATCTGGCTGAGGAAGTCGTCGAGGGTGAAGGTGTCGGTCGCGAACTTCTCGGCGACCTTGCGGGCCTCCTCCTCGTCGAAGGCGCCCTGCGCCTGCTCGATGAGCGTGAGGATGTCACCGAGGTCGAGGATGCGGCTCGCCATGCGGTCGGGGTGGAACGGCTCGAAGTCGTCCAGGCCCTCACCCGTCGAGGCGAAGATGATCGGGCGACCGGTGACGGATGCGACCGAGAGGGCAGCGCCACCGCGCGCGTCGCCGTCGAGCTTGGAGAGCACGACGCCGGTGAAGTCGACGCCGTCCTGGAAGGCCTTCGCCGTCGCGACGGCATCCTGACCGATCATCGCGTCGATGACGAAGAGCACCTCGTCGGGATCGATGGCCTTGCGGATGTCGCCGGCCTGCTTCATGAGCTCGGCGTCGACACCGAGACGACCGGCGGTGTCGACGATGACGGTGTCGTACTGCTTCTGCACGGCGAACTTCACGCCGTCCTTCGCGACCCTCACGGGGTTGCCGACGCCGTTGCCCGGCTCGGGTGCGAACACCGGAACGCCGGCCTGCTCGCCGACGACCTGGAGCTGCGTGACGGCGTTGGGGCGCTGCAGGTCGCTCGCGACCAGGAGCGGCGTGTGGCCGTCCTTCACGAGCCACTTGGCCAGCTTGCCCGCGAGCGTGGTCTTGCCGGCACCCTGGAGGCCGGCCAGCATGATGACCGTCGGCGGCTTCTTCGCGAACTCGAGACGACGCTGCTGGCCGCCGAGGATCTGCACGAGCTCCTCGTTGACGATCTGCACGACCTGCTGGGCCGGGTTCAGCGCCTTGTTGACCTCATCGCCGAGGGCACGCTCGCGCACCTTCCCCGTGAACTCCTTGACCACGTCGAGGGCGACGTCGGCGTCGAGCAGGGCCCTCCGGATCTCGCGGACGGTGCCATCGACGTCGGCCGCCGACAGCTTGCCCTTGGTGCGGAGGTTCTTGAAGGTATCGGCGAGCCGATCAGAGAGGGTTCCGAATGTAGCCATGGTGCAGCCAGTTTACCGGTGCGCCGCGGTGGTCCGGGTCAGGCGTCGACGTCCGTCGAGACCACGTCGCCCTTCATGTCGAAGGAGGCGCTCAGGATACTGTCCGACTCGTCGGGAGCCAGCGCGTACTCGAACACGGCGAACTGCTCCTCGGACCCGGAGTGATGGGGATGGAAGCCCACCCGGAGGAGCTTGAGCGAGCGGAGCACGTCGATCTCGCGGTCACCGGAGTCGTAGTCGAGCGACTCGAGCAGGATCTCGGGGTCGAGCTCGGCGAACTGGGAGGTGAGGTAGAGCATCGCATTGGAGCCCTCCTGCCCCACCTCGGCGACGAAGGCCTCCCGAGCACGCGAATCGAGCTGTTCGAGGGAGTTCACCATGGCGGCGGCCACGTCGAGGGCCTCATCCGTCACCGACTGCTCGTTCGGAGCACGCAGGTCGACGTCGACGTACTGATCGCCCGCGTCCACGCCCTCCGACCAGTGCAGCTCACCGTCATCGCCGTCGAGGAGTCCGAAGAAGTCGTGTTCGATCGACATCAGGCGATCCTTTCGTGTGTGCGGTGCGGCGTCGGGCGGTCGAGCTGAGCCGGACGCTCAGCCGACGAGCTGCTGCGCGAAGACGTGGGGCGTGAATCCGGTGAGGTCGCCGATGCCCTCGCCCTGGCCCACGAGCTTGATGGGGATGCCGGTCTTGTCCTGCACGCTGAGAACGAAGCCTCCCTTGGCCGAGCCGTCGAGCTTGGTGAGCACGAGCCCGGTGACTCCGGCGTGCTCGACGAAGGCCTCGGCCTGGGCGAGCCCGTTCTGGCCTGTGGTGGCGTCGAGCACGAGCAGCACCTCGGCGATGGGGGCCTGCTTCTCGATCACCCGGCGGATCTTGGTGAGCTCGTCCATGAGCCCGCCCTTGGTCTGGAGCCTGCCGGCAGTGTCGATGAGCACGATCTCGAAGCCCTCGAGCTTGGCTCGCTCGATGGTCTGGAAGGCGACGGATGCCGGATCCTGGCCCTGCTGCTGCGGGCGCACGATCGAGGCACCGGCCCGCTCCGCCCAGGTCGCGAGCTGATCGACGGCAGCGGCCCGGAACGTGTCGGCCGCTCCCACGAGCACGCTGCGTCCGTAGTTGCCCAGGAACTTGGCGAACTTGCCGATCGTCGTCGTCTTACCGACGCCGTTCACGCCGACGACGAGCACGACGGCTGGCCGGTCGCTGAGCTTCAACGTCGTGTCGAAGCGCGCGAGCCTCTCCTCGATGCCCTCGCGGAGCATCCGCTGCAGGTCCTTCGGGTCGGTGGTGTTGTAGCGGGCGACCTTCGAACGGAGGTCGGCGACGATCGCCTCGGTGAGGTCGGGACCGAAGTCCGCCGTGATGAGGGCGTCCTCGAGGTCGTCCCAGGTCTCATCGTCGATCGTCTTCTTCGCGAACATGCCGCGGAGGGCGCCGGAGAGCGACCAGGAACTGCGTTCTGCCATGCGTCCAGCGTACTGGCGCGAGCGGTCTTCCTGCGTGTCGGTCGGCGGCGCTAAAGTTCGAGGCATCCTCAGATTTCACCCACCGTCGTCTGGAGTGCTCCCGTGACATCGACCATCCCGTCCGCCATCGCCGATCTGCAGCGCACCGTCACCGGCGCCGTGATCCTCCCAGACGATCCCGGCTACGACGCCGCTCGCGCTGCCTGGAACCTCTCGGTCGATCAGCGCCCAGCCGCTGTCGTGACCCCGGCCGACGTCGAGGAGGTGCGGGCAGTGCTGGCCGCGGCCGCGGCGTCTGGGCTCGGGGTCACCGTGCAGCCCAATGGGCACGGAGCCAACGGATCGCTCGACGGGGTCGTGCTGATCCGACCGACGGCCTTCGACGAGATCACCATCGATGTCGAGGCCCGCACGGCGCGCGTCGGCGCAGGGGTGAACTGGGGTCGCGTGCTCACAGCGCTCGACGGAACGGGGCTCATCGCCCTGGCCGGAAGCAACCCCGAGGTCAACGCCGTCGGCTATTCGATCGCCGGCGGCCACTCCATGTTCAGCCGCGCCTTCGGCCTCGCCTCGCGCTCGGTGACAGCAGTCGACTTGGTGGACGCGAGCGGCGAGTCGCGCCGGATCACAGCAGCGAGCGATCCCGAACTGTTCTGGGCTCTGCGGGGCGGCGGCGGCCTCTTCGGCGTGATCACGGCGATCGAGTTCACCCTCCACCCGGCCGACACGCTGTTCGGAGGAAGCATCGTCTTCCCGATCACCGTGGGCATCGACGCCGTCGTCACCGGATTCGACCTGGCCGCGACCGACCCGAGGCTGGGCCTGGACATCTCGCTGGCGCGATTCCCCGACATGCCCCAGCTCCCCGAACCCCTGCGCGGCCAGACCATAGCCTCGGTGGCGTTCGTGCATATCGGGGATGCCGCATCCGCAGCTCCGATCGTCGACAGGCTGCGCGCCGTCGGCACTCCCCTGCTCGATGCGCTGACGTCATTCACGATCGGCGGCCTGGCGGCAGTTGCCGCCGAGCCGACGGACCCGATGCCCACGATCGACTGGGGCGGAGCCGTCGACGGCTTCGATCGGGCGACGGCCACCGAATTCGTCGGCGCATTCCTGGCCGGCGTCGAGGGTGGCCTCAGCCGCGTGAGTGTGCGCCCGCTCGGTGGTGCGATCGGGGCGGATTCCGAGGTCGACGACGCTGTGGTCGGCGCCCTCGACGCGCGAGCGCTCATCAGTTCCGGTGTTCTCGCCTTCACGCCCGAGATGGCCGCTGCGGCGGATGCCGCCCTCCAGCCGCTCCGGCAGTTCGCCGACGCCCACCCCACCACCGGCATGGTTCCGACCTTCCTCGGCCGCGGAACGGGGCTTGCGGACGCCTTCGACTCCGCGACACTCGAACGACTGCGCGCGGTGAAGGAGCGCGTCGATCCGACCGGAATCATCCGCAGCAATCGGGCGCTGCCCGGCAGCAGCAGCTAGGCGCTCGCGCGCTCCTCCGCCACCCGCTGCCCCACGACGGCCGAGACGCCGTCCTGACGCATCGAGACGCCGTAGAGGGCGTCGGCGATCTCCATGGTGCGCTTCTGGTGGGTGATCACGATGAGCTGGCTCGATTCGCGCAGGTCCTGGAAGATCGTGAGCAGCCGCCCGAGGTTCGCGTCATCGAGGGCGGCCTCGACCTCGTCCATGATGTAGAACGGGCTGGGGCGCGCCTTGAAGATGGCGATGAGCAACGCAACGGCCGCCAGGGACCGCTCCCCGCCCGACAGCAGCGACAACCGTTCGATCTTCTTGCCTGCCGGCTTCACGGCCACTTCGATGCCGGTGGTCAACATGTTCTCGGGGTCCGTGAGCGTGATGCTCCCGACGCCTCCGGGGAAGAGGATCGGGAACACCTCGCCGAAGGCCGCTTGCGTGTCGTCGAAGGCCGCGGCGAAGATGACCTGCATCTTCTCGTCGATCTCCTCGATGATCGTGATCAGGTCCTTGCGGGTGTTCGTCAGGTCGGTGAGCTGTTCCGTGAGGAACTTGTGCCGCTGCTCGAGCGCTGCGAACTCCTCCAGGGCGAGCGGATTCACCCGGCCGAGCTGGGCGAAGGTGCGTTCGGCCTTCTCGAGGCGCTTCTTCTGCTCGGCTCGATCGAAGATCCCGGGCTCTCCGCCCTCGACCTCGGCCGGCACGGGCTCCTCTGGTCCGTATTCCGCGATCAGCACGTCCTCGACCAGCCCCAGTTCGGAACCGGCGCGCTCGAGCAGACTCGACAGGTGCAGCTTCTTCTCGTAGATCTGCAGTTCGAGACCGTGCACGTTCTCCGTGATGGCATTGAGCCGTTCTCGCGTCGCCGCCTCGTCGCGACGCAGGGCGACGAGCTCCTCGTTCTGGCTCGCGCGCTGGGCTTCGGCGGTCGCCAGTTCGAGTCTCGCCTGGGCCACGGATGCGTCCACCGAGCTGAGCACCGCGGGCAGCGCCTCGGTCACGGCGGTTGCCGACTCCACCTGCCGGCGCCTGATGACGGCGCGACGGGCGGCCTCCTCCGCTGCCGAGCGCTCTGATTCGCGCTGGCGCACCAGCCCGGCAGACCGGGCCTGTTCGGCGCGCACGCGCTCGCGGGCGGTCTCGAGCGCCAACCGGGCCTCGATCTCGCGTTCGCGCGCTGACTCCAGCTCGACGAGCAGGCTGTCACGGGCCGAGACGTCGAGGATCGGACGCGGCTTCGAGGTGGCGGCCTCCAGAGCCGCCCTGGCTGCGGTCGCCGTGCTCTCGGCCTCGGCGACCCGCTCGGCCGCGAGCTGCAGCGCCGCATCGAGACGTGCCTGCTCGGCGCCGGCAGCCTCGGACTGCACCCTGGCACGATTGAGCTTCTCGGCGGCCGCTGCCAGCTGGGAGTCGAACTCGCGCAGCGCGGCGAGGGACGATGCCGACTGCTCCTTCGCAACCTGCAGGATGCCGCGCTGCTCGGCCAGCGTGAAGCGGGACCGCTCGATGATCGAGGTCACGTCGTCGAGGCGCTCCGCCGCCGCGTCCCGCTCGGCGACGAGTTCGAGGCGTGACCGCTTGGCGCCGTTGCCGCCGCGCAGCACGAAGGTGGTGAGCACGTCGCCCGCGCGGGTGATGACGGTGACGGGGACGGCGGCATCCGCCAGCCCGCCGCGCCAGGCTGCACGAGCGGCGGCGAGGTCGTCGACGATGACGGTGTTCGCCAGCAGGCTGAGAACTCCGTCGGGAGCGTTCACCACTCCGGATGCGGCAACGGAGCCGTCGCCGGCCACCGCTGCCGCCACCGCACGATCGGGCCGCGCGACGACGACCTCGACGCGGCCGAGCTCCTCGGCGATCGCGTACTGGATCGCTGCGGATGCGGCCTCGAGATCCTCGGCCAGCACGGCATCGGCGAGAGTCCCGAGGGCTGCGGCGATGGCGGCCTCGTAGCCGGGGTGCACCTGCACGTGCTCGGCGACGAGTCCGAGGACCCCGTCCAGACCGGCCGCGACGAGTGCAGCAGAGCCGTCCTTCTGGTCGAGGGCCGACGACAGTGCGCTGGTCTTGGCTGCGAGGGCGTCGCGTTCGCGTTCGTGGCCGTGCAGTTCGTCACGGATTCGCTCGATCTCGGCCTCGGCTTCGAACAGCGATCCCTGGGCCAGTTCGTAGGCCTCGTCGAGATCGGTCTCTCCGACGTCGGCCGTCGCGGCCTCGGCCTCGAGCAGGGCGAACTCGGCTCGGACGGCGCTGTGACGTTCGCGCGCCGCCTCCAGGGCGTTCTCCTGGCGCAGCACCTCGCCGCGCACTGCCGCGAGGCGCGACGCCGCGGCATCCGCCTGCCCGGTGAGCTTCGTGATCTCGAGGTCATGGCGCGAGACGAGGGCGCTCTGCGATGCGATCTCCTCGTCGACTCCGTCGAGTGAGTGACGCGCCGCTGCGGTCGCGAGCTGGGCCTGCTGCAGGGCGCTCTCGGCGAGCACCACGACCTCCTGCAGGCGCACGATCTCTGCCGCCGACTCGTCGATCATCTGCTGGCTGACCGAAGGACCGGCATCCGGAGCCTCGGACTCGCCACCGAGCAGGGCGATGCGCTGATTGGCCAGCGTGTAGAGACCGCGCAGGCGTTCCTGCACCGATTCCAGCCCGAAGGCGGTTCGGCGTGCCCCGTCGACGGCATCTCCGACCTGCTCCTGCTCGATGCGCTGGATGCGCAACTGCTTCTGGTCGAGCTGCGCCTGCAGCACGATGCGCTCGCTGTGTCTCTCGTGCTCGCTGCGCGTGTAGCCGTCGAGCGCGTTGCGCAGGGTGAGCACCTCATCGGCGAGGAGTCTGGCCCGGGCGTCGCGGACGATGGCCGCGATGGACTGGGCCTCGCGGGCGATCTCGGCCTGCCTGCCCAATGGCTTCAACTGGCGTCGGATCTCGCCGGCGAGGTCGGACAGCCGGGTGAGATTGGTCTGCATCGCCTCGAGCTTGCGTACGGTCTTCTCTTTGCGACGTCGGTGCTTGAGGATGCCGGCAGCCTCCTCGATGAAGCCGCGGCGCTCCTCCGGGCTGGCGCGCAGCACGGCGTCGAGTTGGCCCTGGCCGACGATCACGTGCATCTCTCGGCCGAGGCCCGAGTCGCTCAGCAGTTCCTGCACGTCGAGGAGGCGGCAGCCCTGTCCGTTGATCGCGTACTCGCTCGATCCGTTGCGGAACAGCGTGCGACTGATGGTGACCTCGGTGTACTCGATCGGCAGCGCGCCGTCCGAGTTGTCGATGGTCAGGGTGACCTCGGCCCGTCCGAGCGGTCCGCGGGTGGAGGTGCCCGCGAAGATGACGTCCTCCATCTTGCCGCCGCGGAGAGTCTTGGCGCCCTGCTCCCCCATCACCCAGGCGAGCGCGTCGACGACGTTCGACTTGCCGGAGCCGTTGGGGCCGACCACGCAGGTGACGCCGGGTTCGAAGGCGAACGTGGTCGGCTGCGCGAAGGACTTGAACCCCTTCAGGGTCAGGCTCTTCAGGTACAACGCGTGCCTCTTTCCACCGGGCGGATGTCTGCCACAACGGTACCGGACACATGGCCTTCAGCCCGGCAGGCGGCTAGGCTGGTCGGCTGGCCGTTCCGGGTCGGCGAACCGCCGGGAAGGAAGGCACAGCATGCCCGCGAGATTCACCATCGAGCCGCTCGTGATCCCCGCTGCCGTCGGCGAGGCCAGCTGGTCGGATTTCGTGGCGGCGAACGAGGTGCGCAATGTGTGCGAAGCCGTCGCGTACGGCACCGACGACCTGGTCAGGCGCGCCGACGAGATGCTCCCGATGTGGCAGAACACCGAGTTCGAGCCGCGGCACGGCCTCATCGCGCGAATGGACGGCGCCGTCGTCGCGCGGGCCGTCATCGACACCCTGGCTGACCCGTCATCCCAGCACGCGTGGCTCGAGGTGCTCGTGCGTCCGGAGGCCAGGGGCCTCGGGATCGGCACTGCTCTCAGCGACGCCATCGAACAGCTCGCCCTCGACGACGGACGATCGATCTTCGTCGTCTACGCGGCCTCGCCTGATGCGCCGGGTGCCCGGCTCGACGCGCCGACGGGCTTCGGCTCGGTCCCGCTCGAGAATCGCGAGGTCGGGTTCCTGCTCGCGCGGGGGTACAGGCTCGAACAGCTGAACCGCGGCAGTCGGCTGGCGCTGCCGGCCGATCCGGAGGCGGTGCAGCGACTGGAGGACGACGCCGAAGCTCACGCATCCGGCTACAGCGCCGTCACGTGGATCGGTTCGACGCCCGAGCGGTACCGCAGCGACATGGCGCACCTGCACACGCGCATGA
The DNA here is from genome assembly GCF_001425325.1 of Leifsonia sp. Root1293. NCBI lineage: Bacteria > Bacillati > Actinomycetota > Actinomycetes > Micrococcales > Microbacteriaceae > Leifsonia > Leifsonia sp. Root1293. Next base: position 1,181,032 of record NZ_LMEH01000001.1, read on the forward strand.
GCACCGATGCACCGACCGCCGGCCTCGAGGAACCCGAGGACGTCTGGAGTGTCGAGCGCATCGACGCCGAGGACGCCACCAGGGCATCGGTGGACCTCGTGCCCGTCACGGCTGCGGCCGTGCACGAGGCGACGGGAGCACTCGTCGCGTTCTCGACGACCTTCGTGCCGGTCGAGCAACGGCGAGCCATCACCCAGGACGACACGCTCGTGCTCCGGGAGCATCGGGGGCATCGCCTCGGAGCACTGGTGAAGCTGGCGAACCTGCGCGCCGTCGAGGCCGCGTATCCCGGGCATCCGTCGATCATCACGTTCAACGCCGAGGAGAATCGACCGATGCTGAACGTCAACGAGGCGATGGGGTTCGTCTCGATCGGGTACGAAGGCGCGTGGCGCCGGAACGCGTAGCGTCTCGGCTCAGCCTGCCACCCTGGGTCGGCGCTGACAGCGCGGGCAGAAGTGCGAACCGCGATTCATGAAGGTCTCGCGCACGATGGGGGTTCCGCAGCGAGGACACGGTTCGCCCTGCCGGCCGTAGGCGTTGAGGGAGTGCGAGAAGTAGCCCGACGCCCCGTTCACGTTCACGTACTGGGCGTCGAAGCTCGTTCCGCCCTCGGCGAGGGCCTTGTGGAGCACCGTGCGCACCTCGCTCAGCAGTGCTCGCGCCTTCGCCCGCGACAGACCAGCGGACGGTGTGTCGTAGTGCACCTTCGCCGCCCAGAGCGCCTCGTCGGCGTAGATGTTGCCGATTCCGCTCACCAGGTTCTGGTTCAGCAGCGAGCGTTTGATTCCGGTGCGGGTTCTGGCGAGTGCTGCCAGGAACGCCATGTCGGAGAATGCCGGGTCGAGCGGATCGCGTGCGATGTGCGCGACCTGGCTCGGGATCGAGAGCTCCCAGTCTCCGGATGCGGCTCCCCCGTAGCCGGCGACGGCGCCGTCCTCGGTGGAAACCATGGCATCGACGGCCATCGATCCGAAGATGCGCTGGTCGACGAAGTTGACCCAGAGTTCACCGTGCTCGGGATGATCGAGATGCAGACGGATGCGGAGGAGTCCGGCCTCCTCGAATCCGGGCGCACGCAGCAGCACCTGCCCACTCATGCCGAGGTGGGTGACGAGCGCATCGCCGGAGTCGAGAGGGAGCCACAGGAACTTGCCGCGACGAACGGCCGCCAGCATCCGTCGCCCCTCGACGAGGTCGACGAAGGCACCCCGGGTGACGACGTGTCGCTTCAGCGACCGGGGTTCGAAGACCTCGACGCCGGCGATGACGGATCCCGTCACGGCCGGTTCGAGACCGGCCCTGACGACCTCGACCTCGGGAAGTTCAGGCATCCGCTCAGCCTACGGCTAGGGCGAGACGTACTTCCATGTGGTGCAGCCATCGGTCCACCAGTACTTCTCGTCGGCCATGGCCCGCCAGCGGTACGGCCCCTTCGTGCCGTAGTCGGCGCCGCCGAAGTAGTCGGATTCTGTGCCGGTGAGTGCGGAGGCCGCGGATACCCGGCAGTGCTCACCGGGCAGAGCCTTCGCCTCGTACACGCCGAGCTTGAAGTCGACGCCGGAGACCCAGACACCGGGGCCGAGCTTGGTCTTCATGGTGGCGGTTCCATCCCACTTGTACCAGGCGCCGCAGCCCTTGGTGTAGAGGTAGGCGTCGCTCGCCAGCACCGTCACCATGCGTCGCCCGGCGCCCCTGTCCCAACCGAGGAACGAGTACTGCTGCCCCGAGCCGTCCCACGTGCGGATCCACTGGCAGTCGGCCGTGTTGCCGGTGAAGTAGGTTCCGGCCTTGATGTCGATGCCGACCCTGAGCCAGCCGGTCTTGGTGGTGACCGCCGACCGCGTGATGGCGGACGTCTTGAGCGTCTGCGACGTCGCAATCCAGGCTGACTTCGAGGCCGTGACGCGAACGGAGATCGTCGTTCCGGCGTCGATGTTCTTCAAAGCGCGGGACGCCGACGTGGCGCCGGAGATCGCCACGCCGTCTCGGTACCACTGGTACTTCACGGTGGTACCGCTCGGCTTGACGCCGGTGATGCTCACCCCGATGGAGTTGCCGACGTGCTGTGTTCCCGTGAGTTTGGCCGAGAACGCGATGACGCCGGTTGCGATCGCTCCGGTCGACGTCGAGGTCTTCGTCACGGAGGCGAAGCCGCTCTTCCGTCCGACGACCGACACCGAGATGGCGGCGCCCCGGTCGGCTGCGGTGAGCACGTAGCTCGTGCCCGTCGCCTTCGCGATCGCCACTCCGTTGCGCTTCCAGACGTACGACAGGGTGACAGGCGCCGGCTTCCAGGAGCCGGCGGCGACAGTCAGCCTGCCCCCGACGGCGCGCACACCCGAGATCGTCGGAGTGGGCGTGGTCACGAGCTTGTTCAGCACGGTGGCCGTCGACGGGGACGACTCTGTGCGCGCCGTGTACCCGGTCCGCGATGCCGTCACGGCGACGGAGAGCTTCTTTCCCACGTCTGCGGCGACCAAGGTGTAGTTCTTCGCCTTCGCCGTGCTGATCAGGACGCCGTTGCGCTTCCACTGGTAGCCGTAGGACCAGCCGACAGGAGCGGCCGCCGTGAGGGTCGAGCCGACCACCGCGGTGCCCGTGACCGTCGGCGTGAACGCGGGGATCGCTCCCGAGGGGACGACGGCGGTGGCCGCCGACGTGAGACTGGCTGGTGTGTATCCGGTCTGGGTGGCCACGACGGTGACGGAGAGGGCCGACCCCACGTCGCCGGCGCTGACGGTGTAGGTGGCTGCGACGGCACCGGACACGGCGACGCCCGCCCGGTTCCACTGGTAGCCGTAGGCAGGTCCGACGGGCGCAGTGGCGGTCAGCGTGGAGCCGACGGCGACCGTGCCCGAGATCACGGGCACGAACTCGAACACCCCCTGCTCGATGGTGCCTGCGGGAGCGGAGGCGATCGCCGACTTGAAGCCGACGCGCGAAGCGACGACCACGGCGGTGATGGGAGCGCCGGCATCATCGGCCACCGGCACGTAGCTCGATCCGTGCGCGTCGGAGATCAGCGACAGTCCGCCGCGGAGCCAGTTGTAGCTGAAGGTGAGTCCGTCGACGTTCCAGGTTCCCGTCGACACGTCGAGCCGGCCGCCGACGCGGGCGGTTCCGGTCACCACCGGCGCCGTCGTCGCGGTGAGGGCGGGTGCGCGGAGGGCGATGTCGATCCCGGTGACGGATACGCCCGCGACGACCACGACATCGGTGGAGTCGACGGCGGGAGCCGCCTCGAGGGAAGGATGCCACGTCGGGAGGAAGGGTTCGGATTCGCTGCACGGCGCAGCGGAGATCGTGTACCGGCCATCGTCGACTCCGGCGAACACGTAGTCACCGGTGTCCGTGACAGTCGCCTCGAGCCCTGAGTCCTGCCACTCGCCTTCGACGTCGAGCCAGGCCTGCGGGCATGCGCCGGCGTAGGGCTGCTTGCCCGACAACGTCACCCGCCCCGAGATCGACTTCGCCACCGGCGCGTCGTCGGCCTGGGCTGGAAGGCTCACCGCCAACGAACCCAGGAGCGACAGCACGACCGTTGCGACGACGGTCGAACGACGGATGGAGGACGAACGGGACCGCGCCATGAAGGCTCCTCGGGCTCGGGTGCAGGACTCCGATCACGGTAGCGACGCCGCAACGCTTGCGCCTCCCCGACTTCAGGGGTGGCAGCCGTCGTCCTGCGGCGAGTGCTGGCTACCTGGAGGGCTTCGCCGAACTGGAGGACTTCGCGGCGGCGCCGTCCAGCAGCGACCAGGCCTCGAGCGCAGCAGCCATCTCGGCGTGCTTCTTGCTCGTGCCCTCACCCGTCGCCGTCACATCACCGACGGTGACCGTGGCGACGAAGACCTTGGAGTGGTCCGGCCCGCTCTCGCTGATGGCGTAGGAGGGCGCCGGCTTGCCGTGGCGGGCAGCACTCTCCTGCAGACTCGTCTTGGGGTCCATCGACGCACCGAAGCGATCGGGGTCGGTGAGCAGCGGATCGATCATGCGCAGCACGAACGCCGTCGCGGCGTCACCGCCGCGATCCAGGTACACGGCACCGATGATGGCCTCGACGGTGTCGGCGAGGATCGACGCCTTGTCACGGCCGCCGGTCTGGGTCTCCCCACGACCGAGCCGCACGTAGCTGCCGATGTCGTTCTGCCGCGCGACCTCCGCGAGGGCGGCACTGCTCACCAGGCTCGCTCGTCGCTTGGCGAGTTCGCCCTCCTCGAGCAAGGGGTACTCGCGGTAGAGCATCACGGTGACGGCCTGCCCCAGGATCGAGTCGCCGAGGAATTCGAGTCGCTCGTTGGTGGGGATGCCGCCGTGCTCATAGGCGTACGAGCGGTGTGTCAGGGCGAGCTCGAAGAGCTCGGCATCGAGTTCGATGCCGAGCTGAGCGAGCAGGTCCTCCGGAGGGTTCCCCGAGGTACTCACGAGTGCGATGTCCGCAGTCCGAAACGAAAGGCGCGGGCCGACGTTGCCGTCAGCCCGCGATCCTCACGATCGATTCAGACGTCGGCGACCTTGCGGCCCTTGTACTCGAGGAACAGGGCGGTGCCTGCGGAGTCCTCGACGACCTTGGCGCGGTGCGGAAGGCTGTAGGTGACCTTGCCGTTCTCGACGGTCTTGACGAGCGTGGGGACCTCGGCCTTCCACTGCGAACGACGCGAGTGGGTGTTGCTGCGAGACTTCTTCCGCTTGGGAACAGCCATGATTCAACTCTCTTTCTGCTGTTCAGCGCGCTCCTGAGAGCTGTCGCTGATGTCTGAGGAAGCTCCCAGGCCTGCAAGCGCGGCCCATCGCGGGTCATGCTGCACTCGTTCACCGAGTTCCGGGTGTTCTTCGATCCGCAGCCCTGTCTCGGGATCGAGACCGGGGCAATCAGGCCGACACACCGGCTGGAACGGAAGTGCTAGCACCACCGCATCCCTGATGAGTGATTCAAGATCCACGTGGTCGTCTTGAACCTCATACTCGAAAGCTTCTCCAGAAGAATACGCGAAAAGCTCCTGAAACTGAACTTCGACAGGCAGGGAGATGTCCGTGAGGCATCGGCCGCACTCTCCATCGGCCGTGGCGGAGACGTCGGCAGACACCAGAACGCCCTCGTGAACGGACTCCAGACGCACGTCGACGTCGATGGATTCGCCGGAGCGCACGGCCACCAGGCCCTCGCCCATGTCCTCGGTCAGGGGGATGGACAGGTCGTGCTCGCGCATCTCGCCCGGGCGGTGCAGGAGGTCACGGACGTTGACCATGTACGGGGTCTTCTCGAACTTGCTCACGAGGATCAATTCTACGCGGCGGCGGCGCTTCTTCCGCGGCCGGGCCCGAAGGCCTCCGGGCGGAGTGACCGCGGAAGGAGCGCGGCGCGAATGCGAGCCCGCAGATCGACGCTGGATCGGAGCGCCGCCAGCACAGCGTCGAGGTCGTCGACGAGGGCCTCGTTGCGGTGCCTGGCGTCGGCACCCGGCCGCGCGTAGCGCTCGTGCTCGACGGCGTCCCGCAGACGCTCGAGAGCAGCGGCGACGTCGCGGGAGAGGCCGCCGGATGCTGACAGCCGGCTGGCAAGATGCCGCGCGGTCTCCGTGTCCAGTACGCCGAGCCCCAGATCGACGGCGGAGTCGACGAGTTCGCGCCAGAGAAGCGACGGCGACGCACGACCCGACGCGACCCTGCGGCGGCGCTGCAGGCGGCCGACCGTGCGGATGATGAAGGGCAGGAGCACGATGAGCAGCGCGCCCAACACGACGAGTGATACCTGGAGCCAGAGGAGTGACACCAAAGCCGCCGTGGCGACTCCGCCCGAGTTCGCCTCCCGGTCGCGCAGTGCCTGATCGCGGTTCGCCTGGTCGTTCGTCGACGGTGCGATCGGCGCCGCCGATGCCTGTCCGACGCCCCGTGCGTAGTCGGGGATGGATCCCCGACCCGTCGTCGGCTCGAACGGCACCCATCCGACTCCTGGGAAGTAGAGCTCCGGCCAGGTGTGCAGGTCGTGCGTGGTGACGTTCCAGCGCGGCAGGCCCTCCATGGTGTCGCGTGTGCTCTCACCGGGTAGGTAGCCCAGCGCCATGCGCGATGGGATGCCGAGCGTTCTCGCCATGACGGCCATGGCGGAGGCGAAGTGGATGCAGTAGCCCTTCTTCACGTCGAGGAAGCGGGCGATCACGTCGAGGCTGCCGCCGTCGTAGCCCTCGTCGACAGGAGCCTCGGTCGAGTAGGCGTATGCGCTGCTTCTGAAGTAGCGCTGCAGCGCCACGGCCGCGTCGTAGGGATTGGTGACGTTCGCAGTCTCCTCGGCGGCGATCTCGCCGATGATGGCCGGGGTGTTCTCCGGCAGCTCGAGGTACTGCCTGATGGCGTCAGGGTAATCGTCGCCGCTGTCGCGCAGCTGTTCCGCGGTCGGCTTCAACTCGAGGCCGGCGACCTTGTAGTTCTGCCCCTGGGTCGTCGACTTGTCGCTCGACACGGTGAGGGCGTCGTCCTCCCACTGCCAGTCCCCGTCGAGCCCGTCGATACTCGTCGCCGGGTATGGCACGGGCAGCCACGAGCTGATGACGGTGTCGATCTGCACGCTCGTGCTGATCTCGTCACGCTCGACGGCATCCGTCAGCCCCTCGGGGTCTCCGAATTCGTCGACGGTGTTGGTGATGTCGGTCGCGCCCCGCCCGGCCACCCACTCGAGGTCTTCGGAGAACGAGTCGAGGGTGAGCAGCTTGAAGTAGGGCTGGTCCTCGGCCGTCGTGCCGTAGTGCATCGCGAGGGATGCCTCGGGGCGCCGCAGGTCCTGGCCGAGGTCGATCAGTGGACTCACCCCGGAGCCGAAGAGCACGCCGGTCTGCTTGTTCGAGATGACCGAGGAGTCCGAGAGGGCTGGAGTGGCGGCCGAGAGCACGAGTGCCGAGACGATGGCGATCGCGCCGACGCCGAGCGATCCCCAGACGGGACCCGGCCCGCGCCGTTCCGGGCCGCTGCTTCGCGGCGCAGCTCGGCCGCGGTCGCGGGTGGCCGCTTCACTCCGGCGACGGATGCGCACGTCGACTCGCAGCAGCAGCAGGTAGGCGCAGGAGGTGAGCACGAGTGCGGCGAGATCGGTCCCCGTCTTGGTGATGAGCGCCGGTACCGAGACGGGGATGAGGATGAGCGCGCCGGCGATGGCGGGGAAGCGCAGTGTGATCGCGACGGTGTCGAGGGCGATCGCGAGCAGACCCGCGCCGACAGCCAGCAGGAAGATGATGCCCGGGTACACGACAGCGGGGACGGCCTGCTGCTGGATGGACAGCATGCCGGCCTCGGCGAGCGAGCCCCACTGTTCGACGGTTCCGGGGGTCGGCACGAGCCAGAGCAGGCCGGACCCGGCACCGAAGAACAGCGTGAGCGTCACGAGCAGCACACCGCCCGCGGCGAGCGGCACGATCGAGCGCCCCCATCCCAGGTGCCTGAAGGCAGCGGCCGAGACGAGGGTGATGACCGAGACCGCGGCCATGACCCACCACCAGCCGGATCCTCGGAGCACGGGGCCGAGCGCCATCGAGGCGACGAGCAGCAGAACCACCAGCGCTCCGGTGAGCGGCCAGTAGTTGCGTCCACGCTCGGCGAAGCGCGGTGTCGTCTCAGACCGGCTCATCGACGGGCCTCCGCTCTCGTCCGGTCTGCTCCCACGCCTGCGCGATTCCGCGCGCGTTCTTGAGGGGAACGCAGCGCCACCCCGCGTCCTCCAACTGCTCGACGACGACGGAAGCAACAGTGTCGACGACGAAGGCGATGGCCGGTTCGCAGTATGGGCGGAGCGCCGCGAGCTCCTGGGCCTCCCGCACGTCGACGTCGATCAGGACGGCGAACGTCGGCAGTCTGTTGCCGGGGTTCCGGATCGCGCTGCCGGGCGAATCCGCACGGGTGTCCCGGTCTCCCCCGGTCGCCGGAAGCACGAGATTCGCCAGGCCCTCGAGCAGGTCGCGATCGCCGGCAGGCAGCCTGTACGGCGTCGGGGTGTCGCCCCGCAGGCCGCCGCGCACCCGGTCTGCCGCCGGAGAGAGCTGGCTCGACCCGGTCTCGATCACGTCGAGCCTGAATCCGGCGTCGAGCAGATGGATGCCGATGGATGCCGCCATCTCGAGCGATAGCTCGAATGCGCCATCGAGCCGCGGGCGCGTGATGTTCGAGCCTCCACGCACGCCGACGGAGTGGGTGGTGTCGATGATGAGCCGCGCCTCCGGGTTGCTGCGCTGCTCCTCCTGCCGCACCATCAGCTCCCCGTGGCGCGCCGTCGCCGGCCAGTTCATGCGCCGGAGGGGGTCGCCGGGGCGGTACTCGCGGGCGATCAGCTCGTCGGAGTTCGGATTCGAGTGCCGGAGCAGTTCGTGCATGCTGCCGTCACCGTTGGTGAGCGACAGCGCGTTTCCGGGCAGCGGGCTGACGCGGGGCGTCACGACGAGGTCGTGGGGAACCCCGGCCGTCTGCTCCCCCGACGCCAGCCCGAACGGGTCGGCCCTGTCGAGGATGAGCGGACCGATGCCGAACACCCCACGCCGGCGCGGTGTGATCGTGTACTCGAGTCGGGCGGTGTCGCCCTCGTCGACGCGCCCATGGCGCCCGAGGCTCGGCATGAGGGCGCTCTCGGGCACGGAGATCCCCGCTTCGGCCTGGTCGCGCCACCGTGCGCCGTAGCTCGGACGCACCGAGAGGTTCTGCACCACCAGTGAGACCACGGCCTCCGACCCGGCCGGAACGATCACCGGGGAGAAGGAGCGTGTGACGTGCACCCGCATCCGGCGCACCAGCACATAACCCATGGCGACCAGCGGGATGGCGATGAGGAAGCAGGCGACGAAGAGCGCGTCACGTCGCTCGAGGAACAGCCCGTAGAGGAACAGGGCGATGCCTGCACCGAGGAAGGCCCAGCCGCGCACGGTCGGGCGTGGCCACCACAGCTTCTGGGAACGGACGTCGTCGGCCATCGTGCGAATCAGGACCGCTTCTGGTTGCCGAGCGGTACTGCCGTCTCGGAGACGATGCGCAGCACGATCTCCTCGATGAGAGCCGAGCTGTCCTGGTGGTGATGACCGAGGGCCCGGCTCGTGGGCACCAGCCTGTGACCGAGAACGGCGACGGCGAGCTCGTCGATGTCGTCGGGAAGAACGAAGTCGCGACCCTGCAGTGCCGCGTGCGCCTTGGCCGCGCGGATGAGCTGCAGCGTGGCCCGAGGGCTTCCCCCGAGCCGCAGATCGCGGTCGTCGCGGGTGGCGCGCACGAGGGCCACGGCGTACTCCTTCACGCCCGGGGCAGCGAAGACGCCCCTGGCCGACGACATCATGGCGCGGAGCTGCTCGAGGTCGACCACGGCGCCGATCTGCTCGAGCGGGCTGGTGACGTCGCGGGTGTTGAGCATCTCCACTTCGTTCTCGGTGTCGGGGTATCCCATGGAGATGCGGGCCATGAACCTGTCGCGCTGAGCCTCGGGAAGCGCGTACGTGCCCTCCATCTCGATCGGATTCTGCGTGGCGACGACGGTGAACGGCGTCGAGAGGAGATAGGTCGTGCCGTCGACTGTGACCTGGCGCTCCTCCATGCACTCGAGAAGTGCGGACTGCGTCTTGGGCGATGCCCGGTTGATCTCGTCGCCGATCACGATGTTCGCGAACACCGCACCCGGCTTGAACTCGAAGCGACGCTCCGCCTGGTTGTACATCGAGACGCCGGTGACATCGCTCGGCAGGAGGTCCGGAGTGAACTGGATGCGGCTGACGGTGCTGTCGACCGACTTCGCCAGCGCCTTGGCGAGCATCGTCTTCCCGACGCCGGGAACGTCCTCGATGAGCAGGTGCCCCTCGGCGAGCAGGACTGTGAGCGCCGTGCGCACGGCGGCGTGCTTGCCTGCGATGACGGACTCGACGTTCGCGATGATCGCGTTCGCGTGGCGCAGCACCTCGTCGAGCGGCATGGCGACGGTGTCGTCGGCTGTTGCGACCGAGGAGTCGGTGGGGATTCGGGTGGCTGAGCTGTTCATCGGAGTGACCCCTGGAGGAAATCGGCGACAGCACGCGGCACGTAGGGGGCGACGTCGCCCCCGAGAGCCGCGACCTGTCGGACGAGGGAACTGGACACGTGGGCGTGAGCTGGATCGGGGAGCATGAAGATGGTCTCCACGCCGGCGAGGTTGCGGTTGACGATGGCCATCGGAGTCTCGTACGCCACGTCGACCTGCGAGCGGATCCCCTTGACGAGCACGGATGCCCCGACCTCAGTGCAGTAGTCGACGAGCAGGCCGACACTCCACGACGCGACGACGACATTGTCACCGGCGCCGGATTCGGCGATGGCACGTTCCAGAAGGCTCACCCTCTGGGCGATGGGCAGCAGGGCGTTCTTGTCTGGATTGTGCACCACGAGCACGTGCAGCTCGTCGAAGAGGCCGGCAGCGCGCTCGATCACGTCGAGGTGACCCAATGTGGCTGGGTCGAACGAACCGGGAACGACGGCGATCCTGCGCATGGGTTTCACCCTAGCCTTTCGGCATGACTCCTCTGCTGGAGAGCCGGTGTGAATCCCGAACAGGGGTCATCACGCCTTGTTGAGGTATTCGCGCTCCGACTCGTCCAGCCTGCGGGCGACGGCCTCGCGCAGGTCGGGGTGATCCGCGAAGGCGGGATCGACATCGAGGATCTCCTGCACGGCTCGACGCGCGTCGGCGATGATCTCGCCGTCCTTCGCCACCCGCAGGAGGCGGAGCGACGAGCGCCCTCCCGACTGCAGCCCGCCCAGCACGTCGCCCTCGCGGCGCAGCTCGAGGTCGGCCTGGGCGAGTTCGAAACCGTCGAGGGTGGCTGCGACGGCGTCGACGCGTTGACGACCCAGCGACTCCTCGGCGGCGTTCGTCACGAGGAGGCAGAGCCCCGGAACCGATCCACGGCCGACGCGTCCGCGCAACTGGTGCAGCTGCGAGACGCCGAACCTCTCGGCGTCGAGCACCACCATGGTCGAGGCGTTCGGAACGTCGACGCCCACCTCGATGACCGTCGTCGCGACGAGCACGTCGATCGTGCCGGCTGCGAATGCCTGCATGACCGCATCCTTCTCGTCGCTCGACATGCGCCCGTGGAGCGCCTCGATGCGCCGCCCGGCCAGGTCGGGATGGCTTCGCAGGGCCTCGAGAGTCGACGTGACCGAGGCCAACGGCTCCTTGGTCGCGGCCTCGTCCGACGCGTCCAGCTCGCCGAGGTCCTCACCCTCCTCCGGTTGCTTCGCATCGATCGCCGGGCAGACGACGAAGGCCTGCCTCCCGAGCGCGAGTTCCTCGGCGGTGCGGGTCCAGACACGATTCCACCAGCCAGGCTTCTCGGCCAGCGGCACGACGAAGGACTCGATGCCGGAGCGGCCAGCCGGAAGCTCGCGGATGACGCTCACATCGAGGTCGCCGAACACCGTCATGGCGACAGTGCGCGGGATGGGCGTCGCAGTGAGCACGAGCACGTGCGGTGGCGTCGAGCCCTTCAGACGCAGCGCCTCGCGCTGATCGACGCCGAAGCGGTGCTGCTCGTCGATGACCACGAGGCCCAGGTCGTAGAACGACACGGTCTCGCCGAGGAGGGCGTGCGTACCGACGACGATGCGGGATTGGCCGGAGACGGCTCGCAGCAGCGCCTTGCGACGCTCTGCCGCGGAGAGCTGCCCGGTGATGAGGGTGGGCATGAGCTCGGCCGAGAGGTCGGGCCCGAGAGTGCGCGCGATCGAACGCAGGTGTTGCGCCGCGAGCACCTCGGTGGGTGCGAGCAACGCCGATTGTCCCCCGGACTCCGCCACGGCGAGCATGGCGCGCAGGGCGACGAGGGTCTTGCCGGAACCGACCTCGCCCTGTACGAGGCGGTTCATGGGTGCCGTCGCTGCCAGGTCGCCGGCGATCTCGTCTCCCACCTCCTCCTGGTCTGCGGTGAGGGTGAACGGCAGGATGGCGTCGAAGCGTTCGAGATAGCCCCCGGGGCGAGGCACTCTGGAGGTGGTCGCCCACGCCCGATGGATGGCGCGCTCCTGCAGCAGCGCGGCCTGGAGCACGAAGGCCTCGGCGAACCGCAGGCTGTCACGAGCCCGTCGCCAGTCGGCATCGGTCTGCGGGCGGTGGACGAGCTCGAGCGCCCGCGCATGGGCGAGCAGCCCCTGCTCCTCGCGGACGGCGGCCGGGACCGCGTCGCCCACCCCGCGCAGGCCATCGAGAGTCGTCGCTATGGCCTTGGCGATGTTCCAGCTCGACAGGCTCCCGGTCGCCGGGTAGATCGGGATCGGCATCTCCGACCAGCGCTTGCCGGCATCGGGATCGTTCGCACCGCTGAGCGCGACGGAGTCGTCGTCGAACAGTTCGTAGTCGGGGTGCGCCAACTGCAGCGCGCTCCTGTAGGCGGTCACCTTGCCCGCGAACACACCGCGGACTCCGGGACGCAGCTCTTTCTCGCGCCAGCCCTGGTTGAAGAAGGTGAGGGTGAGGATGCCGGCCCCGTCCGAGATCGACACCTCGAGGATGTGTCCTCGGCGGTTCTTCATCGAACGCCCGCGCACCTCGCGCACCTCGGCCACGATGGTCACGTTCTCATCGAGCGGCAGGCGATCGAGGGCGGTCAGCTCTCCGCGGCGGGCGTAGCGCCGTGGGTAGTGGCTGAGCAGGTCCCCCACGGTGCGGATGCCGAAGGCCTTCGCCAAAGGGGTCGCTGTGCGCGGAGCCAGCACCGTCGCCAACGGCGCGTCGAGCGGGCTGGTCGGCACGCCGACGGCACCTGACGAGGCGTCGGTCGAGGTCATTCCTCGATCGTAGAGCGATCGTCCGTCAGAGCCCGGATCTCGGCGGCCACGTACGGGTCGTCCGGACGCTTCTCGGCGAGGGAGCGCTGCTGCACGAGGGCCTCATCCGTTCGACCGAGGGTGCGCAGGCAGCGGGCGACGGCCCATCGTCCGATGAAACGCTGATCGGCCGTTCCCACCTCCCGGGCGTACTCGAGGGCGCGTTCGAAGTGCGGCAGGGCTTCGGCGGCATGGCCACCATCGTGCAGGAACCACCCCAGGTTGTTGTGCAGCGCGACGCCCCAGCGCCTGGTGCGAGGTTGTGTGGCCCGTTCGAGCACGGCGAAGCCGACCTCGGCCCACTCCTCCTCGTGTCCGGCATCCGCGATGGCGAGCATGTGGAGCGCATCGAGGGTGAGGAAGGTGACGCGGCCGGATGCCGCACGCCTGGCGGCCTTCGTGAACAGGGGAACCGCCACGAGGGGCTCGTTCTGGGCGAGCCGCAGCCTCCCGCGCTCCAGGGCTATCCGCGCCTCCACGATGGGCGAGGACGGCACGATCGAGTCGAGGACGGCCTCGGCGTCGTCGAACTGCTCCATGAGCCCGAGGGCCCTCGCCAACTGGGTCGCGATCTCCTCGCGGGCCTCCTCGCTGTAGGCGAGGTCGTCGGCCGCGGCCTGGAAGCGCTCCGCCGACGCCGCGGGATCCGAGAAATCCCACAGCGTGTCCAAGACGGACTGGTCGATGGTCTGGAGCTGAATCGTCGTGTCCCCCACCTCTCCATCATCACACCCCGTAGGCACGCACGGGTAGGCTCTGTTCGTTATGACGCGCATCGTCTCCGGCTTCGCCGGCTCACTCACCCTCGCCGTGCCCAGGAGCGGAACCCGCCCCACGAGCGACAGGGTCCGGGAGGCGATCTTCTCGGCACTCGACGCGCGCGACGAGATCCGTGGCGCCCACGTTCTCGACCTGTACGCGGGCTCGGGATCGCTCGGCCTCGAAGCCGCCAGCAGGGGTGCTGCATCCGTCGTCCTGGTCGAACGGAATGCCGCGGCCGCGGCCGTCTGCCGCAAGAACACCGAGTCGCTGCTGCGCACGGCCCCGACGAGCGGACGGCCACGCATCAGCGTCGCTGCACAGTCGGTGCAGCACTACCTCGAAAGCGTGGTGGGCGATTTCGACCTCGTGTTCCTCGATCCGCCGTACGACCTCCCGGGCGATGAGCTGGACCGCGCCGTGGCCGCGCTCGCTCATCACCTGTCCCCCGGAGCGACGGTCATGATCGAGCGCAGCACCCGGTCGGGCCCGCCGACGCTTCCGAGCGGGCTGGAGCTCGATCGCGAGAAGAAGTACGGCGAGACGACGTTGTGGTGGGCGACTGCCGTCGCGGCCACCCATCGCGCCGCGGACTGACTCAGCCGGCGGCGCCGTCCCAGCCGCGATAGGGGTCCCACCCGGTGGCCAGGTGCTGGCTGCCGTCGACGCTCACGACGCCCGCATCCTCTGTGACCTGGCCGATGATGCGGAACGGTGGCGGCACGACCGCACCTTTCGGGAAGGTCGCGAGCAGTCCGTGGTCCTCTCCTCCGCCGAGCGCGCGCTCGACATCGCCGCCCAGCGCCGACGAGTCGAAGTCGATGCCGACTCCGCTCGCCCGGGCGATCCGCGCCGCGTCGAGCGCCAGTCCGTCCGAGACGTCGAGCATGGCGGTCGCTCCTCCGATCGCGGCGATGGTGCCGGCCCCGATGGGAGGGCTCGGGGCGAGCTGGGCATCCACAGCCTCCGGATGCCGCAGGCGGAGCGCCGTTGCTCGCCCGGCGTCGGGTCGGCCCTGGTCGTCGACGCCACCGCGGAACAGCAGGCCGAGTCCCTCGGCGGCGAGTCCGAGCTCCCCAGCCAGGGCGACGACATCGCCGGGGCGGGCTCCGGAGCGCAGCACGGGCGACCGGCCCTGCAGGTCGCCGAACGCCGTGACCGCGATCGTGAAGGTGTCGGAGACCGAGAGGTCCCCTCCGACCACGCCGCATCCGGGAGCAAGGGCTGCGCACGCCGCACGCAGTCCGTCGGCGAAGCCCTCGACCGCGGAGACGGACAGCGTCGGCGGTACCGCAAGGGCGACGACCAGGGCTGTCGGCGCCGCCCCCATTGCTGCGACATCGGAGAGATTGGTGGCTGCGGCCTTCCAGCCGAGATCGAACGGCGTCGACCAGGCCAACCTGAAGTCGGGACCGTGCACCATCATGTCGGTCGTGACCACGAATCGCGCATCCGGAGCCGAGATGACGGCAGCGTCGTCGCCAGGACCCACGAGAGCGGCATCCGCGCCGGGAAGGCGAGGGAAGATCCGGGCGAGCACGGCCAGCTCGCTCAGCTCGCCGACGGTCGGGCTCGAAGCTTCATCCATTCCTCACACGGTAGCCTGAAAGCGATGTCACTCCGTTCCGCGCTGCGTTCCGCCGCGATCCCCTGCACTCTCGTCCTCGCGGCCGTCGCCCTCACCGGATGCGCATCCGCCGTCTCGCTCGAGCCGGCGGCCGACGCGAAGGACACGGCCTGCGCCGACGTCGTCGTGCGTCTGCCGACCACCGTGGCTGACCAGGCCGCACGGGAGACGGGCGCCCAGGGCACCGGCGCGTGGGGGGATCCGGCATCGGTCCTGCTGCGCTGCGGTGTTCCATCGCCGGGCCCGACCACCGACGAGTGCGTGAGCGTGAACGGCGTGGACTGGATCCAGGACGACTCCGATGCGCCGACCTATCGCTTCACGACCTTCGGACGCAGCCCGGCCGTCGAGGTCATTCTCGACTACGACACCGTGAGCGGAGCGACGACGCTGGCCGACCTGGCATCCGCCGTCTCCGTCATCGAGCCGACGGCGCAATGCACCGACGTGACCGATGTGCCGGAACCGACGAGCACGCCGAGTTCCGCCGGATGATCTCCTGAGCGGTACGCACCGGCATCCGTCGGCGAGGTGGAACCGCGTCGGACCTCAGCCGACGCGGACGCCGCGGGCGACAGCGACCCTGATGAGCTCGTCGATCAGCTCGGGATAACTGAGGCCGGAGTTCAGCCAGCACGTCGGGAACATCGAGATGGGCGTGAAGCCCGGCATCGTGTTGATCTCGTTGATGACGAAGCCCGTGTCCGTGAGGAAGAAGTCCACCCGCGACAGTCCCTCGGCGCCGATCGCCTCGAACGCCGCGATGGCGATGTCGCTCATCTCGGCGAGCTGCTCGTCGCGCAGGTCGGCCGGGCAGGTGAGCTGGACACCGGGCGCATCGAGGTACTTCGCCTCGAAGTCGTAGAACTCGCGGCCCGACATGATGACCTCGCCGGCGACGGAGGAGCGCGGGCTCTCGCCGTGCGCGCCTCCGAGGATGGCGATCTCGAGCTCACGGCCGACGACACCGGTCTCCACGAGCACCTTGTCGTCTTCGGCGAACGCCGTCGCGAAGGCGGCATCGAATTCGTCGTCGGCAGTCACCTTGCTCACGCCGACGCTGGACCCGGCTCGCGCCGGCTTGACGAAGACCGGCAGGCCGAGGGCGGCGACCGACGACCGGACGGTGGCGGGGTCGCGCTCCCACTCCTGGGCCGTGATGGTGCGCCACGGCGCGACGGCGATACCGGCGTGCTGCAGGACGAGCTTGGTGAAGTGCTTGTCCATTCCGAGCGCGCTCGCGAGCACGCCGGAACCCACGTAGGGCAGCCCGACGAGTTCGAGCATCCCCTGCAGAGTGCCATCCTCACCGAACGGCCCGTGGAGGATGGGGAAGACCAGGTCGATGTCGCCGAGGGAGCGCATGCCCTCGGCATCCGTCACCCTCAGTTCACGGGTGGCAGCGCTCTCGGGCCACGTGATGCGGCTGCCGTTGTCGACGACCTCCGGCAGGGCCTGGGGATCGAGGGCGAAGCGGTGGGCGTCATCGGACTCGAGGACGAAGGCTCCATCACGGGTGATGCCGACGGGGATGACGTCGTACTTCTCACGGTCGATCGCCGAGAGAACTCCCCCCGCCGTTGCGCAGCTGATGGAATGCTCGCTTGACCGACCGCCAAACAGCAGCACCACCCTGAGCTTGTGCGTCATCGAGATTCCTTTCGCCCTGCGGCTCGTCCGAGTCTGTGGTGAGGTGTGGTGCGATGTCGGCGGGCTTGAGGGTTCCCGCCAGCACCTGCCGCACCTGTTCGACGATGGGCATGTCGACGCCCTTCGCCTTGGCCAGTTCCAGAACCGGGCCGACGGATGCGAATCCCTCGGTGGTCTGCTTCATCTGCTTCGTAACGTCGGCCATGGAGAGCCCCTGTCCGAGGAGGCGCCCGGCCGTGTTGTTGCGTGACAGCGGGGACTGGCATGTCGCGATGAGGTCGCCGAGTCCGGCGAGGCCGGACAGCGTCTCGACGTGGGCGCCGTGGGCGACGGCGAAGTCCGTCATCTCGACGAGGCCGCGGGTGATGATCGACGCCTTGGTGTTCTCCCCGTAGCCGACTCCGTCGACGATGCCGATCGCGACGGCGATGAGGTTCTTGAGCACTCCGCCGAACTCCGTGCCGATCACGTCGGTGTTGACGAAGGTGCGGAAGTACGCGGTGCTGGCCAGCTTGGCGACAGCCTGGGCCGTCTCGAGGCTGGTCGAGGAGACGACGGCGGCCGTCGGCTGCTCCTTGGCGATCTCGAGAGCGAGGTTGGGGCCGGAGACCACGGCGACCTGCTCCGGCGGGATCGGCAGTGCCTGGCCGATGACCTCGCTCATGCGCAGGTCGGTGCCCTTCTCGACACCCTTCATGAGCGACACCACGATGGCGTTGGCACCGAGATGGGGCCGGGCCGCGGCGAGGGTCTCCCGCAGCGACTGGCTGGGCACCGCGAGGAAGACCTGCTCGGCGCCTGCCAGGGCGAGGTCGAGGCGCGAGGTCGCACGCAACGAGACGGGGAGGTTGATGCCGGGGAGGTAGTCGCTGTTGCGCTTCGCCTCCTGGATCTCGCGGGCCAGCTCCGGCCGCCGCGCCCAGATCATGACGTCGGCTCCGCCGTCGGCGAGGATCTTCGCGAAGGTGGTGCCCCAGCTGCCGGCGCCGAGCACTGCGACCCGGGTGCCGCGCAGGACGGCGGCGGCCTTCGGGGGCTTAGCCATCGAAGCGGCCGGTCTCGGTCTGCTTGTGCGTCGCCGGATCCCAGCGTTCTGCCGGTACCGGCTCGCCGCGGAGGTCCGCGAGCAGGGCCGTGACAGCATCCATGACCCGGTTCGTCGCCTCGGCGAGAACGGCGGGCTCGAGCGGACGACCGCGGAAGTCGTCGAGGTCGACCGGATCGCCGAAGGACACGTGGATGGGCTTGCGGCGGAAGAGAACGAGCTTCTTGCCGTAGCGGGGCATGAGAGCCTGGGTGCCCCAGTGCGCCACGGGGATGACGGGAATGTCCTGCTCCAGGGCGATGCGCACGGCGCCGGTCTTCCCGCGCATGGGCCACAGGTCGGGATCTCGCGTCAACGAGCCCTCGGGGTAGACGACCACGAGGCGGCCCTTCTCCACGAGTTCCTCGGCTGACCGCAGCGCCTGGTGGCCATTGCCACCCGCACGCTCCACCGGGATCTGGCCCGACCAGCGCAGTAGCGCGCCGATTCCGGGAACCGAGAACAGCGACGCCTTGGCCAGGAACCTCGGAAGGCGACCCTGCTTGAACACGGCCACGCCGATGACCAGAGGGTCGATCTCGCTGTAGTGGTTCGGCGAGAGCACCAGCGCGCCCTCGGAGGGGAGCTTCTCGGCATTGTGGAAGGTGAACTTGACCGAGAGGTTCATGGGCGGCAGCGCGATGGCTGCCAGCAGCCAGAAGATCCCGGGCTTCCGGGACTCCCGGGGCGCGCGTCTCGTCGGCGAGGTGGTGCTGGGCATCCCCCTATTATCCTTCGAGAACGAAGTCGGCTCCGAGCTGCTGCAGCTTTCCGATGAAGTTCTCGTAGCCGCGGGCGATGATGCCCACGTTGGAGACCGTCGACGGTCCCTCTGCCGAGAGAGCCGCGATGAGGTGGCTGAAGCCGCCGCGCAGGTCGGGAACCTCGATGTCGGCGCCGTGCAGCTTGCGCGGGCCCGAGATGATCGCCGAGTGCTGGAAGTTTCGCTGACCGAAGCGGCAGGCCTGCCCGCCGAGGCAGTCCTTGTGCACCTGGATCTCGGCGCCCATCTCCACGAGGGCGTCCACGAAGCCGAAACGCTGCTCGTACACGGTCTCGTGCACGATCGACACGCCGTGAGCCTGCGTGAGGGCGACGACGAGGGGTTGCTGCCAGTCCGTCATGAATCCGGGGTGCACGTCGGTCTCGATGAACACGGGGTTCAGCGGCGTTCCGGGGTGCCAGAAACGGATGCCGTCGTCGTGGATCTCGAACTGCCCGCCGACCTTGCGGAAGACGTTGAGGAAGGTGAGCATCTCGGACTGGCGGGCGCCGCCGACGAAGATGTCGCCGTCGGTGGCCAGGGCGGCGGACGCCCAGCTGGCGGCCTCGTTGCGGTCGAACAGCGCGCGGTGGGTGTAGCCGTCGAGGCGCTCGACACCCTCGATGCGGATGACCCGGTCGGTGTCGACCGTGATGATCGCACCCATCTTCTGCAGGATGTTGATGAGATCCATGATCTCGGGCTCAATCGCAGCGCCCTTGAGTTCGGTGATGCCCTCGGCACGGACGGCCGTCAGCAGGACCTGCTCCGTGGCTCCGACGCTCGGGTACGGCAGCTCGACCTTGGCCCCCTTGAGGCCGTTCGGAGCCGACATCCGGATGCCGCTCGGAAGCTTCTCCACGATGGCGCCGAACTTGCGGAGCACCTCGAGGTGGAAGTCGATGGGGCGGTCGCCGATGCGGCAACCGCCGAGGTCGGGGATGAAGGCCTCGCCGAGGCGGTGCAGGAGGGGACCGCAGAACAGGATCGGGATCCGGCTGGAACCCGCGTGGGCGTCGATGTCGGCGAAGTGCGCGCTCTCGACGTTGGAGGGGTCGAAGATCAGCTCGCCCTCTTCGAGGCCCTCGACGACGCGCACGCCGTGCACCTCGAGCAGGCCGCGCACGATGCGCACGTCGCTGATGTTCGGGACGTCCTTCAGGACGCTGGGCGTCTCTCCGAGGACAGCAGCGACCATCGCCTTGGTGACGAGGTTCTTCGCCCCCTTCAGCTCGATCCGACCACGAAGCGGCTTTCCGCCATTGATCGTGATCTGGTCGACGCTGAGCCCAACGGCAGTGCCGTGGTTGCGTGCATCTTCGCCGAGTGTGTTCAAGTAATGCTTCTCCAGCTCTATGACTGCTTGACCGGCAGTGTTCGCGGTCGCCAGCTCTCGCGGGTCTGTTCGAATCGATCGATCCGATCCGCATCTCGCAGGGTCAGTCCGATGTCATCCAGACCCTCAATGAGCCGCCACCTAGTGTAATCGTCAATCTCGAACGGGACGCTGAACGACCCGGCCGTGACCTTTCGCTCAACCAGATCCACGGTCAGCTCTATTCCCGGCTGCGCCTCGATGATCGCCCACAGCGCCTCGATGTCCGGCTCGGCCACCTCACCGGCGAGCAGGCCCTGCTTGCCGGAGTTGCCGCGGAAGATGTCGCCGAAACGCGGGCTGAGCACGACGTCGAAACCGAAGTCGCGCAGTGCCCAGACAGCGTGCTCACGGGACGAGCCCGTGCCGAAATCCGGACCGGTGATCAGGATGCGAGCGCCTTGGTACTCCGGGCGATTCAGCACGAAATCGGGGTCCTGGCGCCATCCGGCGAACAGAGCGTCCTCGAAGCCGGTCTTCGTGACCCGCTTCAGGTAGACGGCGGGGATGATCTGGTCGGTGTCGACGTTGGAGCGCCGGAACGGAACGGCGATGCCGGTGACCTTCTCGAACTTCTGCATCAGCGTGCCTCTCCATCGGTCTGCAGATCCCACGGACTCGACAGCGTGCCTCGGATGGCGGTCGCTGCGGCTACCAGCGGTGAGACCAGATGGGTGCGGCCGCCCTTGCCCTGACGCCCTTCGAAGTTGCGGTTGGACGTCGAAGCACAGCGCTCACCCGGTGCCAACTGGTCGGGATTCATGCCGAGGCACATCGAACAGCCGGCGAAGCGCCACTCGGCGCCGAAGTCGGTGATGATCTTGTCGAGCCCCTCGGCTTCGGCCTCGATGCGCACACGCGCTGAGCCCGGAACCACCATGACGCGCACGCCATCGGCCTTCTTCTTGCCCTGGATGACGGATGCGAACGCTCGCAGGTCCTCGATGCGGCTGTTCGTGCACGAGCCCATGAAGACCGCGTCGACCGCGATGTCCTTGAGCGGCGTGCCGGCGGCGAGGTCCATGTACTCCAGGGCGCGCTCTGCCGCCGCGCGCTCGTGCGGATCATCGATCTCGACGGGATTCGGAACGGTGTCGCTCAGCGAGACGCCCTGTCCGGGGTTCGTGCCCCAGGTGACGAAGGGCTCGAGGGTGTCGGCGTCGATGAAGACCTCGGCGTCGAAGACCGCTCCGTCGTCCGTGGCGAGGGTGCGCCAGTAGGCGACGGCGTCGTCCCAGTCCTGGCCCTCCGGCGCGTGCGCACGGCCCTTGACGTAGTCGAAGGTGGTGTCGTCGGGCGCCACCATGCCCGCACGGGCCCCGGCCTCGATCGACATGTTGCAGATCGTCATCCGGCCGTCCATCGACAGGGCCCGGATGGCGCTGCCGCGGTACTCGAGCACGTAGCCCTGACCGCCGCCGGTGCCGATCTTGGCGATGACCGCCAGGATGATGTCCTTCGCCGTCACGCCGGGGCGGAGGGTGCCCTCGACGGTGATCGCCATGGTCTTGAACGGCTTCAGCGGCAGCGTCTGGGTGGCGAGCACGTGCTCGACCTCGCTGGTGCCGATGCCGAAGGCCATGGCGCCGAATGCACCGTGGGTCGAGGTGTGCGAGTCGCCGCAGACGACGGTGATCCCGGGCTGGGTCAGGCCGAGCTGCGGACCGACGACGTGCACGATGCCCTGCTCGATGTCGCCCAGCGAGTGCAGCCGAACGCCGAACTCGGCGCAGTTGCGCCGGAGCGTCTCGATCTGCGTGCGACTGGTGAGATCGGCGATGGGCTTGTCGATGCCGATGGTCGGGGTGTTGTGGTCTTCGGTGGCGATGGTCAGGTCGGGGCGACGCACCGGCCGCCCGGCCATCCGCAGTCCGTCGAAGGCCTGCGGGCTGGTGACCTCGTGCACGAGGTGCAGGTCGATGTAGATGAGATCGGGCTCGCCGTTCTCGCCCTTCGAGACGAGGTGGGCGTCCCAGACCTTCTCGGCGAGGGTGCGCGGCGGCAGGGTGTCAGAGGTGTTCGCGTTCATTGCTGATGCACTTTCCATGATCGGTATTCAGCCAACGGGAAACGCCGCGACGAGGAAGGCCTGTCAGAACGAGGTCTCGTCGCGGCACCCGAGAAGAAGCTGAGGGCACTGCACCCCCTCAGAGTACACCGAGCGAACCGAGCGTTACTCCTCGGTGAAGTGCGGCACCTCGTCCATCAGCTTGTGTCCGCGCTTCTTCGCATCGATCCGCGCCTTCACCAGGCTCGCGATGGTCGCAACGGCCATCGAGGCGATGATCACGATCAGCGATGTCCAGGTGTCGATCTCGGGAACCCAGTCGATGTGCTCGCCGCCGTTGATGAACGGGAGCTCATTCGTGTGCAGGGCGTGGAAGACGAGCTTGACGCCGATGAAGAAGAGGATGAAGGCGATGCCGTACTTGAGGTACTCGAGGCGCTCGAGCAGGCCTCCCAGCAGGAAGTACAGCTGGCGGAGACCCATGAGCGCGAACACGTTCGCGGTGAACACGATGAACGGCGATTGCGTGATTCCGAAGATCGCCGGAATGGAGTCGAGGGCGAAGATGAGGTCGGTCGTGCCGATCGCAATGAACACGATGAGCACGGGGGTGAACATCTTCCGGCCGTTCACGAGCGTGCGCAGCTTGATCCCGTCGAAGTCCGGCGCGATGTCGACGCGCTTCCGCATCATCTTGATGAGGCCGCTCTCCTCGCCGTCGTCCTCGTGGTTGCCGAACGCCTGGTTGAAGGCCGTGTAGAGAAGGAAGGCGCCGAAGATGTAGAAGATCCAGCTGAAGTTCTCGATGAGGGCGGCGCCCAGCAGGATGAAGATGAGGCGCAGGACCAGGGCGATGATGATGCCCACCATCAGCACTTCCTGCTGGATCTTCCTCGGAACGGCGAATCGGGCCATGATCACGACGAAGACGAACAGGTTGTCGATCGACAGGCTGTACTCGGTGAGCCAGCCGGCAAGGAACTCGCTGCCGTGCTGGGCGTCGCCGATCACGAACATCAGTCCGGCGAAGATCAGTGCGAGCGCCACGTAGAACACGACCCACAGCGTCGCCTCCTTGAACGACGGCACGTGGGGGCGCTTGATGACGAGCAGCAGGTCGGCGACGAGGATGACCGTGATGACGACGAGCGACGTGATCTCGAACCAGACGGGAAGGGCGGACTCCATGTGGGGCCTTTCGCAGGAAGAGGGGAGGACGAACCGCTGAAAGTCTCTCCCGCATCGTATTCGATGCCATCGGATCCGGGGCGGCTTCAGTGCCGCCCGTGATGACGGACCCGACGAGGTGGGATACTCCCCTTCGCACGTTCAGCCTAACCGACCGCCGGTCCCTCCCGGTTCACGGCTGACGCGCAGGAACAGCCTCGATAGCATGGCGACCCGAGGACTTTTCAGGAGACAAGACGTGACCGCCATGCCCCCGCAGCCCCGCACCACCCGCCCGTACCCGACGTCCACCTGGACGAACGGCATCGGCTATCTCATCTTCTTCAGCCGCTGGCTGCAGGCCCCGCTCTATCTCGGCCTCATCGTGGCCCAGGCCATCTACGTCGTCGTGTTCATGATCGAGCTCTGGCACCTCGCCGAGGAGGTCCTGTTCCACACCGCCGCCATCAGCGAGGCGAAGATCATGCTGGCCGTTCTCGGCCTCATCGACGTCGTCATGATCGCGAACCTGCTCATCATGGTGATCATCGGCGGCTACGAGACCTTCGTCTCCAAGATCAAGGTCGACGATCACCCAGACCAGCCCGAGTGGCTCTCCCACGTCAACGCCAACGTGCTCAAGGTGAAGTTGGCGATGGCGATCATCGGCATCTCGTCGATCCACCTGCTCAAGACCTTCATCGAGGTCGGGGACATGACGGATTCCGGTTCCGGCAACGACCTCGGTGAGGGCGACAACTACACGCCGACGGGCGTCATGTGGCAGGTCATCATCCACGTCGTCTTCATCTTCTCGGCGCTCGCCCTGGCCTGGATCGACCGCATGTCGTACCACCACGTCGTCCCGGGAGAGATCCACGACGGTGTCGTTGTGCCGGTTCCGCCGATGCTTCCGGCGCGCGCGAGCGATTCGGCCCCCGGCATCCGCGAATCGGATGATCGCTACGACGCTCTGTTGAGCTCTCGCAACTGACGTTCCACAAGCGGGCGTCGCGGTGAGTCACCGCGGCGCCCATATGTGTCGATTCGAATACGACGGCGGCGGGCGTGCTGGCCCATCACCGATTCAGCATATGGGCGCTGAAATCACGCATTAAACACGAGAACCCCCGGCTGAGCCGGGGGTTCTTTCGTGATGGTGACCCCAACCGGATTTGAACCGGTGCTGCCGCCGTGAGAGGGCGGTGTCCTAGGCCGCTAAACGATGGGGCCGTTTTTGCAACTTGAAAAGTATGCCACACGGTCTGCGCCATTCCAAATCGAGGCCGAGACCCTCAGACCAGGATGCGCAGTGCTCCCGGCACGACGGTGATGTCGATCGGAAGGGGGCCGACTCGTTCTCCATCGGCGTAGGCGACGATGGAGGCATCCGTCTCGATGCGGATGGCGCTCGCCCGCACGATCTCCACAGCGGGGTGGGTGTTGTGCGTACCGGAGAACACCTTCGGGAACACGCGGATGAACTCCAGGCGCGACAGCCTCTTGACGATGAAGACGTCGAGCAGGCCGTCGTCGAGGAGCGCGTCGGGGGCGACTTTCATGCCGCCGCCCAGGGAGACGTTGTTGGCGACGGACACGAGCATTCCCTCGACCTCCCGAACGGTGCCATCGATGGTGAGCGTGTAGCGCACCGGCTTCAGGGTGATGAGCTCGCGCAGCAGCGCCAGGATGTACCTGCTCGATCCGCGAGGACGGGTCATGGTGTTCGCACGTTCGTTGACGACCGCGTCGAACCCGGCCGAGAGCACTCCGGCGTACCAGGTGGTGAGGTCGCCGTGCCGCACGCTGGCGGCGTCGATGAGTCTGGGCTCGCGGTCGAGCGAGTCGAGGAGCGTGCGGATGGCGGCGTCGGTGTCACCGACCGGAAGGCCGAGGCCGCGCGCCATGTCGTTGCCCGTGCCCGCCGCCACGATGCCGAGCGGAAGGCCGGTACCGGCGGCCAGGTTGGCGCCGAGCGAGACCATTCCGTCTCCGCCGACGACGACGAGAGCATCCGTTCCGGCCTCGACGGCATGGGTGGCTTCACGGCGCAGGAGCTCGAAGTTCGGTTCCCGCAGCATCGCCACGTCGTGGCCGGCTCGGAGCAGCGCCTCGACGACCCTGGGCCCGATCTCGCGGTTGCGGCCGAACGACGCGTTGGGGTTGATGGCCACGGTGATCCGCAACGCCGAGGCAGCACTCATACCGCGATTATGGGGGCGTCGGGGCCTTGGTGCCGAAACACCGGTGGTGCGTGTTGCACTGACGCCATCCGGGGTGTTGGCTCGGAGCATGAGACTGACCAAGTTGGAACACGCCGCGCTCGTCCTCGATCAGAACGGCGACAGGCTCTTCATCGACCCTGGTTCCTTCACCACCGCCATCACCGAGTCGTCAGGAACCGTGGCGATCGTCATCACGCACGAGCACCCCGACCACTGGACCCCCGAGCAGCTGAAGCGCATCGTCGATGCGAATCCGGCTGTACGGATCTTCGGCCCGGCCGGCGTCGTCGCTGCGGCGACCGACTTCACGGTCGAGCCGGTGGCCGCGGGCGACACCGTGGAGGTCGGTGCGTTCACGCTGCGGTTCTTCGGAGCGAAGCACGCGGTGATCCACCCGTCGATTCCCGTGATCGACAATGTCGGGGTGCTCGTGAACGACGCGCTGTACTACGCGGGCGACTCGTTCACCATTCCGGAGGGGGTCACCGTCGACACCCTGGCCGCTCCGGCAGGGGCGCCGTGGATGAAGGTGAGCGAGGTCATGGACTACGTCATTGCTCTGGCGCCACGGCACGCCTTCCCCACGCACGAGATGGTGCTCTCACGAGCAGGCAAGGACATGTCGAACGCCCGACTGACCTGGGCTGTCGAGCAGGGTGGTGGAGAGTTCCACGCCCTGGAGCCGGGAGAGTCCCTGGACCTCTGAGCTGGTCCCCCCTGCCCTGACGCTGCTCGCCCGCTCGCTGAGGCCCGGACGCAGTCCGTGGCCGAAGTGCTTCCGTATTCCGGTCGCTGAGGCCCGGACGCAGTCCGCGGTCGAAGCGTGAGCAGAGCTCTACCCCGTGCCGGTGGCAGCCGGTTCGAGCTTGGTGGGGAGGGTGATGGGGTGGGTGATCTCGGCTCTGGTCTTCGGCTTCATCAGGCGGGGTGTTCGGGTGGGGTCGATGTGGGGTGGCGGGATCAGCCAGTACTGGTCGTCGTGATCGCGGGTGATGTCCCAGCCTTCGTTGTGGACGCGGAGGTGGCCTCGGCGGCAGAGGAGGATCCCGTCGGCGACGTCGGTGTTGCCGTGGTCGCGTTTCCAGTGGTTGATGTGGTGGATCTCGGTCCAGGAGGGTGGCCGGTCGCAGTCGGGTTCTCGGCAGCCGCCGTCGCGGATGGTGATCGCGGTGCGTTGTGCTCGGGTGAAGAGGCGTTCGTCGCGGCCGAGGTTCAACGGTTGCCCGGTCGAGGAGAACTGCACGGGCAGATACCCGGCGCACAACCCGCGTTCGACGGTGCCCAGCGAGACAGCGCCCGGGTGCCCTTCGAGGGCTCCGAACCCGGTGCCGGTGGACAGTGCCTGTTCGTTGACGACGATCCGCACCGACGGGGCCTCGGTGTCGAGCAGGCGCATCGGGTTCACTGATGCACCGGCTTTCACCACCTGGATGAGTCCTTCGGCGGCGTGACGTTCCCGGGCAGCCCTGTCGAGGAACGGAGTCCGGGCGGGTGCGGCACCGAAGGGACGTTTCTTCGGGTCAGGGTGCCGTCGGGGGTGGGTGAGTTGATCGTGGACGGTTTGGAGGAGGGCACCGTTCTCGGGGTCGAGGGCGTACTCGCCGCGGTACATGCCGTCGGGGGCGATCCACTGCCGCCAGTACTGCTTCTCCCGCAACACCGCCTCACGCACCGCGACCCCTGAGGTGTCGATGCGGTCCCGCGCCGCCCGGGCCGCAAGCCGGGCTTCGGCAACATGCACCCGGTGAGTGCCGTCGGGGCCGAGGAGGTCGGTGAGCAGATCCACCAGTGCTCCCTGGAGCAGGTCGGCGGTGACAGTATCGGTGGTGTCGCCGACGCCGGCCTGGATCACGTCGGCCACCGGCACCGAGATCCGGCCGGTGGTGACGGCATCCGCCAATCCCGCGTACCAGGGCGCTTCGACCGGAGGCACCATCTCGGCAAGATCCGGGTCAGAGTCCCGGGCGACGGACAGGTCGGTGGCGGCATCGGTGACCGCGATCATCTCGCCCACCCGCGCCAACGAGCGGGCTTCCCCCTTCGATGCCCCGGTCAACGACACCAATAACGTGTCGGCGTCGGCGAACCCTGACCGGCGAGCCAACGACCCCAGACCATGCTCGGGCGTGGAGCGGCGGGCGATCTCCGCAGCCGCCAACGCCGCGAACCGATCCACCTCACGCCGAGCAGCAGCCGCCGCCGTCTGAGTGGCCAGCAGATCCGCATCAGCCAACCCGGCGAACGCCGCCGCACCGGTGCCCGACAAGGCCAAATGCAGCCGCAACCCCGGTGAGCAGATCAACCGGCGCTGGCATGCCTCCATTCTCCCAAAGATGAGGGCCGCTCGGGTCGATCTCGAACAACATTCTGAGATTGGTGACTGGGGAGGAGTCCCGGTCAGGTGGCGATTCCGAAGCCGAGAGAACACCGCTGACGATCGGCTGAAGAGCGGTAGCGTTTGGGGTAGTGACGGTCGGTCTCGATACGCATTCTCGCTGCACTCGACCAACGATTGGCGGGCGGTGCACCCAGGACTCCGAGACGACGAGTTCGTGCCCCTCGGACGTGGGAATTGATGGATTCGCGCTCTCATGACGAGCAAAACGACGGAAATGCTTGCGCTGCCCCCGTTCGGGCGGCATGATTCTCCTGATTGAACCCCCTACTTCATTCACTTCTGCGACCCGAACGCGTAACGAAGGCGAACCGAATGACCGAGTACCTGTACGACCTCTCCGGTGAATGGATCGCCTTCCGGGCGACCACCGAGAGCATGTATCTCTTCGATCCGACAGGCGAGTGGATCGGCTGGTTCCCCTGGGGCGATGCCGAGGCCGTCACGCCCGACGGCGACTACCTGGGCACTGTGATCGATGACCGCCTCGTGCGTGCATACGGGCACGCCTCACGGGGCTACCCCGCGTATCCCGGCGCTCCCGCTTTCCCCGGACTGCCCTACAACCCCGGACAGGCCGCCTTCATCGGCAGCCTCGGTGGCTACGAGGACGCGAACGTCCGGCATTCGCTGAGCGCCTGAGCTGCAGAGCGCCTCGCTGTCCGACGCTCACTCGGCGCTCACTCGTCACTGACCAGCGGCTCCGTGCGCCGAGTCGTACCGGGCTCGGTCCGCTCGTACAGTGCGAGCAGCGCGTTCTCCGGTGAACCCGTGAGGGAGATCGTCTCGCCCGCGAGGTATCGGTCGATGACAGTCGGGTCGATGTAGCTGCCCTTTGCGACGGTCGGCGTGTTTCCGAGCACTTCGGATGCCGCCACCACCGCGGCGCGCACGGCCTGCTTCGCCTGCCTCTCGGTGGCGGCGGGGCCGGCTTCGGCGAGCGCTGTCGCCGCCGCGATGGTGCCGCGCAGGGTGCGGAAGTCCTTGGCCGTGAAGTCCCCTCCTGTGGCCGTACGCACGTAGTCGTTGATCTGCGCACCACCGAGAGCCCGGAAGCGGTCATCGTCACGCCACGCCAGGTAGCGGGAACGAGGCGTGCGTTCCAGCAGCTCCGCGGAGACGGCGGCGAGGGCGGCATCCGTCACCTCGGCCTGCATCTTCTGCCCGCTCTTCGCGGGGAACGCCAGACGCATGATCTCCCCGTCGAGCTTCACGTGGCGCACGAGCAAGGTCGACAGGCCGAAACTCCCGTTCGCCTCGAAGTACGCCTCCGCCCCCACCCTCACGGCAACGAGGTCGAGCAGCCGGAACGATGTCGCGAGAACCCGCTCGCGTGACAGCCCCTCGACGGCGAGATCCCTGGTCACCCGGCGGCGCGCCACGGGGAGGGAGGCCGCCAGTTCCCGCATGCGATCGAACTTGACCGCGTCGCGCGCGGCCGTCCAGTCGGGGTGGTAGATGTACTGCCTGCGTCCGGCGCCGTCGACGCCGACGGCGAGGATGTGCGCGTTCGGGCTGTCGGCGATCCACACGTTGGTCCACGCGGGCGGGATGACGAGAGCCTCGGCGCGTGCGCGCTCCTCGGACTCGAGGGGATTGCCGGCCGCATCCAGGTACCTGTAGCCCTTGCCGGATCGCCGGCGGGTGTAGCCGGTACTGGTGTAGGGCTCGACGCGCTTCAGGCGCGCCATCGTGTCACCTCGCCGTCAGGGGTCAGCGATGTGCCGGTGTACTCCACACCGATCGAGACGCCGGGCTTCACTGCGCCTTCCGCTTCGGGGCGTCGTCAGCATCGGTGTCGGCTTCCGACTTCGAGGATGACTTGGCGGATGCCTTCGTCGACGACTTCGCCGAACCTGAAGCGCTCTTCGTCGCCGTCTTCTTGGCCGGCGACTTCGCTCCCGAGCTCGCGCTCTTCTTCTTCGCCGTCCCCGTCGACTTCGCACCGTCAGCCGACTTCGACCCGCGCGCGCTCTCGACGCTGCGGCGCAGGGCATCCATCAGGTCGATGACCTCGCCGCCCTCCTCCTTCTCGGCCACCTCGCCGAACGTCGCCTCCGTGTCGATCGCATCTCCCTGCTCGAGCTTGCGCTCGATGAGCAGACGGAGCTCCTTCTGGTACTCGTCGACGAATTCGTCGGGCGTGAAGTCGCTGGCGTAGGAATCGACGAGGCTCGACGAGAGCTCCAGCTCCTTGCTCGAGATGCGCACGGTCTCGTCGAGTGCGGGGAATACCGCCTCGCGCACCTCGTCGCTCCACAACAGCGTCTGGAGGACGAGCACGTCGCCGCGAACGCGCAGAGCGGCGAGTCGCGTCTTCTGGCGCAGAGCGAAGCGCACGATGGCCGTGCGGTCCGTCGACTCCAGGGTGCGGCGCAGCAGCACGTAGGCCTTGGGAGAGGCGCCATCCGGCTCGAGGAAATAGCTCTTGTCGAACATGATCGGGTCGATCTGCTCGTTCGGAACGAACTCGACCACCTCGATCTCTCGCGATCGCTCAGCAGGCATCGCGGCCAGGTCGTCGGCCGTGAGCACCACCGTGCGCTCTCCGTCGTCGTAGGCCTTGTCGATGTGGGCGTACGGCACGATCTTGCCGCAGACGTCGCAGCGCCGTTCGTAGTGGATTCGACCTCCGTCGGCGTCGTGCACCTGATGCAGTCCGACGTCGTGATCCTCCGTGGCGCTGTACAGCTTCACCGGCACGTTGACGAGCCCGAACGAGAGCGCGCCCTTCCAGATGGACCTCATCTGATCAGTACACACCCGCAACACCCGTATCGGCTAGGTTTGCCGCGTGGGTTGACAGGCTCGGCTGGAGGGTGAGATGGCGAAGTCATCGGCGTCGCAGCTCGTCAGCGTCGACGGGCATCGTCTGAAGATCTCCAATCTCGACAAGGTGCTCTACCCCGAATCCGGCACGACCAAGGCCGATGTGCTCGGCTACTACGCGGCCATCGCCCCGGTCATGCTCCCGCACGTGATCTTCCGTCCGGCTACCCGCAAGCGCTGGGTGCACGGGGTCGGGACTCCGGATGCCCCCGGGGAGACGTTCTTCCAGAAGGACCTCCCGGCCGGCACGCCCGACTGGGTTCCGCGAGCCGTCATTCCGCACTCCGATCACGACAACACCTACCCCCTCGTGAACAATGCCGCCGTTCTGGCCTGGCTGGCGCAGGCCGCCGCCCTCGAGATCCACGTGCCCCAGTGGCGTTTCACGGCGGAGGGCGCCCGCCGCAATCCCGACCGCATCGTGCTCGACCTCGACCCGGGCGAAGGCATCGGGCTCCCCGAGTGCGCCGAAGTCGCCCGCCTCGCCCGCACCATTCTCACCGGCATGGGCCTCGACCCCCTGCCGGTGACCAGCGGCAGCAAGGGCATCCATCTCTACGCCCAGCTCGATGAGCGACAGACCTCCGACCAGGTGAGCGCCGTGGCCCGCGAGCTCGCCCGGGCGCTCGAGGCCGATCACCCCGACCTCGTGGTCAGCGACATGAAGAAGACCCTGCGCACGGGCAAGGTGCTCGTCGACTGGAGCCAGAACAACGGCAACAAGACCACCATCGCGCCGTACTCGCTGCGCGGGCGGTTCCGCCCGACGGTGGCCGCCCCTCGCACCTGGGAGGAGCTGTCGTCGCCCGACCTCGCGCATCTGGAGTACGGGGAGGTCCTCGCGAGAGTGACGAGAGACGGCGATGCCCTCGCCGCCATCGATGCCGGCGTCGGGCCGGTTCCGGATGCGGGCATCCGTGGTGGGCGTGCGACGGCGGCTGCGGCATCCGGCAGTGATCGGCTCAGCGAGTACAGGGCCAAGCGCGACGCCTCGAAGACACCGGAACCTGTTCCGGATGCGGTGGGCACGCAGGCCGACGGTCGGAGTTTCGTCATCCAGGAGCACCACGCCCGTCGCCTGCACTACGACCTGCGCCTCGAGCATGACGGCGTGCTCGTGAGCTGGGCGGTGCCCAAAGGTGTTCCCGCCGACCCGGGACGCAACCACCTCGCCGTGCAGACCGAGGACCATCCCCTCGAGTACGGGTCGTTCGAGGGGACGATCCCCGCCGGCGAGTACGGCGCTGGAACGATGCGCATCTGGGACTCGGGCAGCTACGAGCTCGAGAAATGGCGCGACGACGAGGTGATCGTGACCCTCACGGGTTCACCGTCCGGCGGACTGGGAGAGCCCGTGCGCCTCGCACTGATCCGCACGAGTACCGACGGGACCAGCGACGCCGGCCGGACTGGCAGCACGCAGAAGTCGAACTGGTTGCTGCACCGCATGAAGTCCACGACTCCGCACTACTCCCCCGCAGCCCGACGCCGCTACGCTCCGGTGCCGCCGGCCGCTCACCAGGCGATGCTCGCGCGGGCGGGCACCCTCTCTGACCTCGGCAACGGGCCGGAGTGGGCGATGGAGATGAAGTGGGACGGCATCCGTGCCATCGCGTCGATCGAGGGCGATGCCGTGCGCCTCATGACACGCAACGGCAACGACGTGACCGCCGCCTATCCGGAGCTCATCGCCCTGACCGACGTCGCCCACGTGCGATCCGGGGTCTTCGACGGCGAGATCGTGGCGACGGATGCCGCGGGCCGACCCGACTTCGGACTGTTGCAGGAGCGCATGAACCTCGTCAAGCCCGGCGAGATCGAAGCTGCGAGGAAACGGCGTCCCGTGCGACTCTTCCTCTTCGACGTTCTGGAACTCGATGGCGAAGACCTCACCGGGCTCGCCTACTCGGCCCGGCGGACACAGCTGGAGAAGGTGGTCGACGCTCCCCGCGGCTCCCCCATCGCGGTTCCCGACGCCTTCGACGGCGATGCGGAGAGCGCGATCGAGTTCAGCAGGAACCTGGGACTCGAGGGCATCGTCGCCAAGGAGAAGGATTCGCTGTACGAGGAAGGGCGCCGATCCGGCGTCTGGATCAAGATCAAGCACCTCGCAACCCAGGAGGTGGTGATCGGCGGCTGGCGGACGGGCAAGGGTCACCGAGCCGGCACCTTCGGATCCCTGCTCGTCGGGCTGCCGACACCCGAGGGCCTGCGCTACATCGGCCGAGTCGGCAGCGGCCTGCGCGACCAGGACCTGCAACGCGTCATGAAGCAGCTCGAACCCCTCGGCCAGACCGACAGCCCCTTCATCGCCGTGCCCCGCGAGGAGTCGCGTGACGCGCACTGGGTGGCGCCGAACCTCGTGGGCGAAGTGGAGTTCTCCGGGTGGACGCGCACCGGGAGCCTCCGGCATCCGACCTGGCGTGGCATCCGTCCGGACAAGAACCCGGACGACGTCAGTCGCGAGTAGTCGCGCGCTTGCCGGGCGGCGAGCCGTGCTCGCTGCAGCCGTTCTACCGGGCAGGATGAACCCGTGTCGTCGCGAGGAATCCACGTGGAGATCCTCATCCGTGCCGAGCTCGACGTCGTCTGGGAACTCACGCAGGATGTGTCGCTGCATCCGCGCTGGGACCTGCGGTTCAGTTCCATCGAACCTCTCGAGGAGCTCAGTGGAGGCGGGTACAGGTTCCGCTACCGGCGCGCACTGCCCGGGCACGTCATCGAGGGAACGGGAACGTCTTCCGGTGAACGGATGCGGCCCGACGGCACGCGTACATCCGCCCTGCGCTTCACTACGACCGATCGACTCTCGCCTCTCGGCGGCGGTCGTGGCTACTGGCGCTACAACCCCACCGCGAACGGCACCGTGTTCGTCACCGGATTCGACTACACGCCGGGATGGGGCCGGGTGCTCGATGCTCTGCTGCTCAGACGTCTCATCGGATGGATGACCGCCTGGAGCTTCGACCGTCTGCGCATCTGGGCTGAGACCGGTGTTGAACCCGAGGACTGGCCGCTGCGCTCGGTTCTCTGGGTCTGGCGGCCCGAGCGACCCCGCGCGGCCAGATGTCGGCGCGTGCCGACCCGCGGCCGCAACCCGAACACGGCACCGGAGATCCTCGCCACGCTGGAGGAACCGTGAGTTCGATCTTCGAGCAGGCCATGGGTGCGGACTTCTCGAAGCTGCATCCGATGCTGCAGCGACGCTTCGGCGTGGGGATCGAGGCCGGATACGGCTGCATCGGCACCGGCACCATGGCGAGCATCCGGCGCGGACCATGGTGGACGGTGCCGTTCCTGCACATCGGCCGCATTCGGAACATCCTCGTCCCCGACATGGGAACCGGGGTTCCATTCACCATCGAGAACTTCCCATATCTGGATCCACTCGGGCGCGAGACCGTCACCTTCGTTCGCGAGTACAGGGTTCGCAGTCGGCCGAGCCGCTTCGATGCGACCATGATCATCGACGAGGGCCGCATCGTCGACTATCTCGGTTCTCATCAGCACCTCGCGGTCGATCTCGAGTTGACCGCCCAGACCGACGGCTCGCTGCTTCTCCGCTCGGGAGAGCAGAGGTTCTACGAGGGACCGCTCGCCTTCCGGTTCCCGATGCTGTTCAGCGGCAGAGCGGAGTTGCGGGAGTCGTTCGACGACGAGGCTCAGGTCTTCCGTATCGCACTGGAGGTGCACAACGAGGTCTTCGGGTTCCTGTTCGGCTACGAGGGCGCATTCAGTTGCGAGTTCCCGGAGGCAACCGACGCACCTGTGAGACTCAAGCCGGTGCGACACGAGCAGCGCACCTGAGACAGCGGGCCGGAGTCCTCGAGATCCATCGTCAGTCGTGACCGAGCAGATCAGTGCGGCGACCGGCGGCGCTCAGAACGGCCAGACCAACGGCACGATTCCGACGGCCACGGCGAAGAAGACCACCATGACGGGCAGGCCGAGCCTCCAGTAGTCGCCGAAGCGCAGGCCGGCCGGTCCCTGGATCATGAGGTTGGCCGGTGTTGCCACAGGAGTTAGCAACGCGGCCGCAGACACCACGGCCACTGCCATGAGGAAGGGCAGCGGCGACACCTGCATCTCCGTCGCCACCGAGATGGCGATCGGCAGGATGATGAGGGCGGTCGCTGTGTTGCTGATCAGCTGGCCGAAGACCAGGGCGACCAGGCAGAGTGCACCGAGCACGAGGAGCGGACCGGAATCGCCGACGACGCCGATGAGGCCGGTGGCGATCATCTCGGCCGTGCCGGTCTGCGTGATGGCTGTCGACATCGGGATCATGCCGGCCACGAGCAGCAGGGTCGTCCAGGAGATCGAGCGATGGGCTCGCTCGACTGTCACCGTGCGAGTGAGCACCATCGCGCCAGCGGCCAGGAGGCCGGTGACCGCCGGCGGAAACACGCCCGTGGCCAGAGCGACGACCATGAGCACGAGGATGACCAGTGCGGTCCACGATCGGGGTCCGAGAGGAGCAGCCTGACGGCGCACGGCGTTCGGGTCGTCGACGACGACGACTGACGGGTCGGCGAGGTTCACGTCGAGCGCGTCCCAGTCGCCCTGCAGCAACAGCACATCGCCCACTTCGAGCACGATGTCGCCGCCCTCGAGGTGCTCGCCGGCGCGCTGCACGGCGAGCACGACGAGGTCGCCGCTCTCCGTCACCATGCCGGGGAACACCGTCGCTCCGACGAATGCCGACCGCGGGGGCACGAGAACCTCGGCAACGCCGGACTCCGCATCGAGCAGTGCCGCGCCTCCGGCATCCGTGCGCAGTCCCGGATAGTCGCGCAGGAGCACCCGGGCCTGGTCGCTCAGGTCGCGCGGCATCGTGGCCGGAATGCGGTCGGGGATGATGAATCGCTGCAGCACCAGCACGAGGAGAACCGAACCGACGACGATGGGCAGGCCCGCCACGGCGAAGTCGAAGAAGCCGAACGGATGCCCGGTGGCGTCGCCGGCGTACTCGGAGGCGAGCACATTGACCGGGCTGCCTGTGAGGGTGAGCAGCGATCCGGCGTGCGCACCGAAGGCCAGGGGCAGCAGCAGCCTGCCCGGCGCCACGAGCACGCGCGAGGCGATGACGACCACGACGGGCAGCAGCGCCGCAACCGCCCCGTTCACGCTGATGAGGGCGGAGAGCACGGCCACGACGACCATCACGAGCACGGTGACCCTGCGCACGTCGCCGCCGCCGCGGCGCACGAGCTGCTGGCCGGCCCACGCCGTGAGGCCGGTGCCGTCGAGGCCCTCCGCCACGACGAACAGTGCGGCGATGAGGATGACGGCCGGGTCGGCGAAGCCGGCGAAGGCCTGCGGCAGGTCGAGCACCCCCGTGGCGAGCAGGGCGAGTGAGACGCCTATGGCGACGAGTCCGGTGGGAACGCGGCCGCTGATGAAGGCGATCACGGCGAGCGCCAGGATGGTGAGCGTCAGCGCGGAATCGGTCACAGGGCCGACTGTAGCCCACGGGTGTCGGGCGAATTCGGCCTCCATGGACGCGTCGCTGGCACGCGGGCCACCCCGTGGGCCAGACTGATCCCGCACGGGTGCCCACCCGCACCCTGCAGATGGAGGTCTCATGAGCGTTCCGGCGAGCCAGGCGGAGAGGCCATCCACCCGAGCGACGAGTTGGCTGCCGCTCATCGTGGTCGTCCTCACGCAGATCCAGGCGTCGTTCGCCGTCAACGCACTGACAGTGTCGATGCAGGGAATCACGACGGATCTCGACACCCCGGCCACGTCGGTCGGGACGGCCATCACCGCCGGCACCTTCGCCATGGCGGCATTCATCCTTCTCGGCGCCAAACTGGGTGCCCGCTTCGGCAGCAGGCGCGTGTTCCAGATCGCCGTGGTCATCCACGCTGTCGCGATGCTCGCTGTCGCGCTGAGCGTGAGTCCGGCCATGCTGTTCGTCGCGCAGGCGTCATCCGGCGCCGTCATCGCCCTCATCGCCCCGGCGCTGGTCGTTTTCATCGCCAGCAACTACAACGGCAAGCAGCAGGCCCAGGCCATCGGCCTCCTGGCTGCCGCCATCCCCGCCGCCGGCGTCCTCGCACTCCTCATCGCCGGAACCTTCGCCTCCACGATCGGATGGCGCTACTCCTTCGCCCTCGTTGCCGCTCTCGGCGCCGTGAACCTGTTGCTCAGCTTCAGGCTCAGGAAGGTCGATTCCCAGCCGCTGCTGCAGATCGACTGGACCGGCGCCGTGCTCGCCGCCATCGCGATCATCCTGCTGAGCTTCGGCTTCAGCGGTCTCAACTCGTGGGGCCTCGTGCTGGCCACCGATCAGGCGCCATTCGACATCCTCGGCGTCTCGCCGGCCCCCATCCTCGTCGTGCTCGGCCTCATCGTCGGCCAGGCGTTCTTCCTCTGGCTCCGACGGCGTCAGTCGGCCAGGCTCCCGCGCATCTTCGACCTGCGTGTTCTCGCCACAGGTTCGGAGCGGGCCGTCACGGCCTGCATGGCGATCATGCTCTTCGTCGGAACGGCCGCGAACTTCCTCATCCCGCTCTACATCCAGGTCGTCCAGGGCCGTTCGAGCATCCAGACGTCGTTCTCGATCATCCCGTACACGCTGTCGATCTTCGTGGCGAGCACGTTCGTGGCCACCTTGTACTCCCGGTTCCCTCCCCGCCAGCTGGCACGAGCCGGCTTCATCGTCGTGGCAGCGGCCCTCACACTGCTCGCGTTCACCATTCGCAACGACTGGGGGCAGTTCCTGGTCGTACTCGGGCTCATCCTCCTCGGGCTCGGACAGGGAGCCATAGTGGCGCTCGTGTTCAACACGCTGCTGTCTGCGGCACCGAAGGAACTCGCGGGCGACGTCGGCGCCTGGCGCGGTCTGGTGCACAACCTCTCGGGCAGTGTCGGCATCGCCGTCATCAGCGTCTTCGCGGTCGGCGTGCTGAGTGGCATCGTCGCCACATCCGCCGATGAGCACCCGGAGCTCCCGCCGGCCCTCATCTCGCAGGTCAACCTCGACAACGCCAACTTCGTGACGAACGAGCAGTTGAAGGACGTGCTGTCGCAGACCTCCGCGTCTCCGCTGCAGGTGGTCGCCGCCTTGGCGGTCAACGCGGATGCCCGCCTCCGCGCCCTGCAGATCTCCCTCCTCGCGCTGGCCCTCCTGGCCTTGCTGGCGATCATCCCCGCCGGACGCATGCCCGGACGGATGCGGGACGAACTGCCGGAGCGACTGGAACCCGACGATCCCGATGCGATCGTCGATGACACGATCTCCGATGCCGACGAAGACGCCGCTGCTGCGGCCTTCACCACACGGGAGGACGGCGCATGACCCCCAGCGCGTACAAACTCATCCCGGCAGGCTTCACGGCCGTCCCGTCGCTCGAGGCCTGGCGCGCCATCACGGTGACCGCCGTCGAGACTCCGGATGCCACCCTCGACGCGATCGGCTATGTCGTCGGAACGGGCGGCGACGTGCCCGGGGCGCTCGGCCTGGACCGGGCGGCGCTCAGTCGCGCCGGATTCACGGGAAAGGCCGGCGAGACCCTGCTCGTACCCACTCGTGACGGCGCCGAATTGATCGCCGTGGGTTCCGGCGACGGAACGCTCACGACGTCGAACCTGCGCGACGTGGCAGCTTCGTTCGCACGGGCGGCGAAGTCGTCGGCCAGGATCGGGGTGCTGGTGCCCGGCCTGGACGAATCGACCCCGGCAGTCGACGCCGCAGCCGCCATCATCGAGGGCATCCTGCTCGCGCGGTATCGCTTCTCCGCTCTCCAGTCGGCCCCGAAGGACACGGCCCTCTCCGCGATCGAGATCGCACTGACCGGGGCACCCGAAGACGACGTCACCGCGGGCATCCATCGCGGAGTCGTCACCTCTCGGAGCGCCGCCCTCGCCCGCGATCTGGCGAACGCACCGCCCAGCCACCTGACGGCCGCAGATCTGGCCGTCATCGCGGCACGGCTCGGCGGCGAGTTCGGGTTCGACGTGGAGTCGTACGACAAGGAGCAGCTCATCGAGATGAGGTGCGGCGGCCTGCTCGGCGTCAATGCCGGCAGCGCGGAGGAGCCGCGCATGA
Organism: Leifsonia sp. Root1293; assembly: GCF_001425325.1. Classification (NCBI taxonomy): domain Bacteria; kingdom Bacillati; phylum Actinomycetota; class Actinomycetes; order Micrococcales; family Microbacteriaceae; genus Leifsonia; species Leifsonia sp. Root1293. The sequence continues at coordinate 1,219,786 of NZ_LMEH01000001.1, forward strand.
TCAAGCTCAGCTACACGCCGGATGCCTCGGATGCGAACGGTCGACACGTCGCCTTCGTCGGCAAGGGCATCATGTACGACTCCGGCGGCATCAGCCTCAAGCCGTCGGACCCCATGCACCTGCTCATGAAGATGGACATGGGCGGCGCTGCCGCTGTACTCGGGGCGGTATCGGCGCTCCGCGACCTCCGCTCCCCCACTGCCGTCACGGCATACCTCGCCTGCACGGACAACATGCCGTCCGGATCGGCCTACAAGCTCGGCGACGTCCTCACCGCGCGCAACGGCACCACGATCGAGGTGAAGAACACCGATGCCGAGGGCCGACTGGTCATGTCGGACGCTCTCGTGCTGGCCAGCGAGGCCGGGCCGGACGCCATCGTCGACATCGCCACCCTCACCGGTGCCGCCCTCATGGCCCTCGGCGGGGCGACCGCCGCACTTCTCGGCAACGACGAGAGCGTCATCGAGGGGGTCAAGGCCGCCGGGGCGTCATCGGGGGAATCGGTCTGGCAGCTTCCGTTGGAGAAGAGCTACCGCAAGCAACTCGACTCCGACATCGCCGACATCTCGAATCTCGGTGGCCCTCATGCCGGTGCGACCACGGCCGCGCTGTTCCTCGCGGAATTCGTCGACGGCATCCCGTGGGCCCATCTCGACATCGCCGGAACCATGCAGTCGACCACCGACGACGCCTGGCGGTCCAAGGGTGCGACGGGGTTCGGAGCCCGGCTGCTCATCGACTTCACCATGAACTACGGATCGGAGTAGAGGGATGACGGCGACGGAGCGGAACGAGGCCAGAGCACAACTGCATGTCAGCGGTCGGGACACCGAGATCCCGAGAGGGGTGCCCCGCGAGGTCTCCACGGGCTCGCTGCCGGGGGCCGAGCGCGTTGCCGAACTCCTGCAGCGCGCCCACGATCAGTTCTCCTCGCTCGACGACGGCGCCGTCGCCGACTACATCCCCTCGCTGGGCACGGCGGATCCGGCGCTGTTCGGACTGGCCATCGTGGGGGTCAACGGCGAATCCCGATCCGTCGGCGATGCCGACCACCTGTTCTCGATCCAGTCGATCTCGAAGGCGTTCGTCTTCGCTCTGGTCTGCGAGGCCGTGGGCCACGAGCAGGTCTGGCGCGCGATCGGAGTGAACAACACCGGGCTGCCGTTCAACTCCGTGATGGCGCTCGAGCTGAACGGCGGCAGGCCCATGAATCCGATGGTGAACGCCGGCGCTCTTGCCACAACAGCCCTCGTGCCGGGTGAGACGGCCGTCTCACGCTGGGCCTTCATCCGCGACGGGCTCTCGGCGTTCGCCGGCCGTCAGCTGGAGCTCGACACGGCAGTCTACGAGTCCGAGGCTGCAGCCAATCACCGCAATCAGGCCATCGCCCGCCTGCTCCAGAGCTACGGGCACCTGCCCGGCGATCCGCTCGAGGTCACCGACGTCTACACGATGCAATGCTCGCTGCTCGTGTCGGCTCGAGACCTCGCGGTCATGGCGGCGACCCTCGCGGACGGCGGGGTCAATCCGATCACCGGTCGTCGCGTGGTCGGCGAAGAGGTGTGCGCCGACACTCTGGCCGTCATGGCGACCACGGGCCTCTACGAGATGTCCGGCGAGTGGCTGTTCGAGGTCGGCATGCCCGGCAAGAGCGGCGTCTCGGGCGGCATCATCACCATCGCTCCCGGCAAGGGAGGATTGGCGACGTTCTCTCCCCGCCTCGACGCAGCAGGCAACAGCGTGCGAGGCCAGAGCGCCACCCGATTCCTGTCGAAGGCGCTCGGCCTCAACCTGTTCGCATCGAAGCCGGCGGACGGAATTCTCCTGGCCTGAGCCCGTCGTCCGCCCGTGTCGTCGGCCGCGATCAAGGGCCCGGCCCCTGGCTGCCGATCAGACGCCCCGAAGTGGGGTCGAGTACCCGGTTGTCCTCATTTTGGAGGACACGTATCGTGACTGCTACGAGCCGCACCGGATCGGTGTTCCTCACCCCCGCAAGGCTCGTGAGCATCGTCGCTCCGGTTCTCGCGACGGTCCCCGGCGCGAGCTGGAGCTCGAGCGGCCTGGCACCGTCGATGGTGGCAGTCGTGTGTGCGGGGCCACCCCGCACGACCTCTTCTGGGCTGTCGACTGGAGAGTGGTACGACTGACCCACGCCGGTGCACGGTCCGTGGGTCGGGGGTGACCCGAACTCTCCCGACCACGGACCGGGTCGCATCCGGCGGACGGGCGCTCTCCTGGTCGGCACCCTGCACCGGGCATGATGGAAGGAACGTCGGCGCCGCCAGTGTCGCTGCAGCCCATCGGGCGGCGTGACACACCAGTATCAGAGAGCCGAGATGCCGACCACTCGCTTCACCGTGACAGCCACCTCGTGGATCACCCCCTCGCTTCGCCGAGTCAGCCTGCGCACCGACGACCTCTCCGGCTTCACCGGCAGCGTCTTCACCGATCGCTACGTGAAGCTCGTGTTCCCGAAGCCCGGAGTCGAGTATCCCGACCAGATCGACGTGCGCGAGCTCCGCGGAACCATGGCACCTGAAGACCTCCCCGTGGTTCGCACGTACACGGCATTGCACCCGGATGTCGCATCCGGCACCCTCGACATCGATTTCGTGGTGCACGGCGACGATGGCACTGCCGGGCCGTGGGCCGCAGCGGCCGAGATCGGCGACACACTGCTCGCGAACGGTCCCGGCGGAGCGTACCGGCCAGACCCTGAAGCCGACTGGCACCTCCTCGTCGGCGACGAATCGGCAGTGCCCGCCATGACGGCTGCGCTCGAGGTCTTGCCGACCGATGCCGTGGCGCACGTCATCGTGCTGATCGAATCTGAGGAGTACGAGCCGCACCTGCCCGCGCCGGCCGGTGCCGCCATCACCTTCGTGCACAGGAACGGCGGAACCGGGGACGGACTGCTGACAGCCGCCGTGCGCGCCCTCGAGTGGCCTGGAGGTCGCGTTCACGCGTTCGTGCACGGCGAGGCGCAGGAGGTCATGCGCGGGGTGCGCCCCTACCTGCGTAGCGAGCGCGGCCTGCAACGCGACCAGCTCTCGATCTCGGGGTACTGGCGTCGTGGCGAAAGCGAGGAGGGCTTCAGGGAGTGGAAGTCGGAGTTCGCGCGCGCCGAGGACGACTGAGGACGACAGCGCGGATTGACGTGGTGATTCATCCGGGCGTAATATTCCATCTGGAATAATCGATCTGGAAGAACCCGGCATGGCTGAACTCACCCCGCTCGGCATCGCGGCACTCGCGCTGCTCGCCGAGCGACCCATGCATCCCTACGAGATGTACCAGACGCTCGTCCATCGCCGGGAAGACCGCAACGTCAAGGTGAGGCCCGGCTCGCTGTACCACGCCGTCGACAGACTCGCCCGTGCGGGACTGGTCGACGCGGTCGGGGTGGACCGCGAGGGCAATCGGCCCGAACGGACGAGTTACGCCATCACGGATGCCGGACGACATGCGCTCGACGACCGCGTCGCCGCGATGCTCGCCACGCCGGCCGAGGAGTACCCGGAGTTCCGCCACGCGGTGGCCCAGGCCCACAACCTCCCCGTCGACGAGGTGCTCGCCCTCCTCCGTTCCCGCCGCACAGCCCTCCACGACGACCTGGACGCCCTGGGTCTCGCCACGGCGTCCATCGACTCGAAACGGATCCCCGAGAGGTTCTGGCTGGACGTCCACTACCAATCGACCATGCTGCGTGCCGAGCTCGAGTGGCTCGACACGACCATCGAACGCATCGCGAACGGCCAGATCTCCTGGACCGAAGCGATCCCGCACAATCTCACAGAAAAGAACCATTGATGGAGAACGTCACCAAGCCATGGCCCGCCCTCTGGGCACTCGTCATCGGCTTCTTCATGATCCTGGTCGACTCGACCATCGTCTCGATCGCCAACCCGAGCATCCTGCGCGACCTGAACACGGACATCACCGCCGTGCTGTGGGTGACGAGCGCGTATCTGCTCGCCTACGCCGTGCCGCTGCTCATCACAGGACGTCTGGGTGACCGCTTCGGTCCGAAGCGGATCTACCTGATCGGTCTGGTGGTCTTCACGGCCGCTTCGCTGTGGTGCGGGCTCTCCGGAACGATCGAGATGCTCATCGCGGCACGCGTGCTACAGGGGCTCGGCGCCGCTCTGATGACACCTCAGACCATGGCCGTGATCACGCGCATCTTCGCTCCCGACAAGCGCGGCACCGCCATGGGCCTCTGGGGCGCGGTCGCAGGCATCGCGACTCTCGTCGGCCCGATCCTGGGTGGAGTGCTCGTCGACTCGCTGGGCTGGGAGTGGATCTTCTTCGTCAACGTGCCGGTCGGCGTCGTCGCCTTCGTGCTGGCCTGGCGTCTCGTTCCCAACCTCACGACCCACTCGCACAGCTTCGACTGGCTGGGCGTGGCTCTCAGCGGCATCGGCATGTTCCTCGTGATCTTCGGCATCCAGGAGGGTGAGACCTACGAGTGGGGAACCATCACCGGGCCCATCACCGTCTGGAGCCTCATCATCGCGGGCGTCGCGTTCCTCGTGGCGTTCGTGGTCTGGCAGCGCTTCAACACGAAGGAGCCGCTCCTTCCCCTGGATCTGTTCACCGACCGCAACTTCGCGCTCTCGAACACCGCCATCACCCTCGTCGGTCTCTCGATCGTCGCCATGCCCCTCCCCCTCGCGTTCTACTACCAGGTCGCCCGCGGCCTCGAGCCGACTCAGGCCGCTCTGATGCTGGTGCCCATGGCCGTGGTCTCCGGAGTGATGGCTCCGTTCATCGGCCGCCTCACCGACCGCATCGATCCGAAGTGGATCGCGTTCACCGGCTTCACGATCGTCGCGCTCGCGCTGGCCTGGATGGCTCTGATCATGACGCCCGACATCGAGCTCTGGATCCTGCTGATCCCGAACGCGTTCCTCGGGCTCGGGTTGTCGGGCATCTGGGCCCCGCTGGCGTCGACCGCCACCCGCAACCTGCCGCCACGGCAGGCCGGTGCCGGATCGGGCGTCTACAACATGACCCGTCAGGTCGGATCGGTGTTCGGCTCCGCCGCCATCGCGGCCATCCTGAACGCTCGCCTCGCCGCGAACCTTCCCGGCTTCGACACGGGAGCCGCCGAGCAGTCGAGCGGTGGTGGGCAGGCGCTGCCCGCGCAGATCGCCGACGGCTTCACGACCGCGATGTCGCAGTCACTGTGGCTGCCGATCGTCGGATTCGCCGTCGGAGCGATCGTCGTGCTGTTCTTCGCCAAGCCGAAGCAGACCATCGCGTGGGACAGGCCGCGCACGGGCTCGGTTCCGGCTACCGAGGCCGCCCCCGCCGGCATCGCCGAATAGCCACCGGCCAGACCGGGAGGGGCGGTCCGCGGGCATCCGCCGCGTACCGCCCTTCTTCTCGCTCGAGCTCTCGCTAGGTGCGTGTCAGGCTGCCACCGGCACGTACCCGGGAGACCGCATCCACTGTTGCTGCGAGGATCAGAACCCCGCCGGTGACGACGTAGTTGACTCCCGCCGGGAGGTTGAGCAGACCGAGGCCGTTCGTGATGACCGCGATCACAAGAGCGCCGATGGCGGCGTGGATCAGGCGGCCGCGCCCTCCGAAGAGCGAGACGCCGCCGACGACCGCCGCCGCCACGCCGGAGAGAACGATGTCTCGTCCGGCCGCTGCATCGACCGATCCGACCTTGGACACACTGAACAGGCCGGCGACGACAGCGAGAGTGGAGCAGATGATGAATGCCGACCAGCGGATCATCACGACCTTGATGCCGGCGCGGCGCGCGGCTTCGGCATTGCCGCCGATGGCGTAGATGTACCGGCCGAATCGTGTCCTGTCGAGCACGAAGGTGCCCAGCCACAGGATGGCCAGCACGAACGGCACGACGATCGGGACACCCTGCACGACCCCCACCGACTGCCCACGGTTCTGGTTCAGCAGCCAGACGACATAGCCGCCCACGGCCAGGATGACTCCGAGCTTGATCCAGACCAGGGCTATGGCCCGGTTGGGAACACCCGCACGCCTGCGACGGGCGCGGTCCCAGAACGACGTGCCGCCCGAGACTCCCAGCACGACCGCGAGCATCACCCAGCCCGCCCACACCGGCATGTTCGAGTTCTGGATGGCGAGGATCTCGGGTGTCTGGATCCGATAGAGGCCGCCGGAGCCGATGATGATCAGCTCGAGTCCCTGCAGCCCGAGGAACAGGCCAAGGGTCACGACGAATGACGGGATGCCGACGCGTGCCACGAAGAATCCGATGAACGTGCCGATCAACACGCCGGTGGCGAGCGAGATGAGCAGCGCCAGCATCCAGTTGATGTGCACGGTGTTCACGAGCACCACGAAGATGCACATCGTGAGACCGCTCGTGACGCCGGCCGAGAGGTCGATCTCACCGAGCAGGATGACGAAGACGAGCGCCATTCCGAGCATCACCAGCGTCGCTGCCTGGGTGAGGAGATTGGCGAAGTTGCGCTCGGTGAGGAAGTAGGGGCTGAGGAAGGTGAACAGCACCATGAGCACGACGAAGCCGGACAGCGCAGGCAGCGCTCCCATCTCTCCGTTGCGCACACGGCTGACCCATGCCCGCACCTGATCGCGGACACCGCCTTCCTGTCCGCTGCCGATCAAGTCGCCCGAGAGCGGATCCGGAGAGGCGTTCGTCGTGCTGATCGTGTCGGTCATGCGTTTGCTCCCGGGTATGTTCTGCTGCCTGTGATGTACCCGACGACGTCGTCGTAGTTCGTCTCGTTCGCTGGCACCTCGGCGACCATCTGGCCGAGGAAGAGAACGTTGATGTAGTCGGCGACCTTGAAGACGTCGGCGAGGTTGTGGCTGATGATGATGACGGCGACGCCCTGCTCGGCGAGCCGCGTGACCAACTGCAGCACCTGCTCGGTCTGCGCGACGCCGAGGGCGGCTGTCGGCTCGTCGAGGATGACGACCTTCGCCTTCTTCAACACGGCGCGTGCGATCGCCACGGTCTGACGCTGACCCCCGGAGAGGCTGGACACCTTCTGCCGCACGGACTTCACAGTGCGCACCGAGAGCGAGCGCAGGGTGTCCGACGCATCCTTCTCCATGCGCCCCTCGTCGAAGGTGCCGAAGCGGGTCTCTTCGCGGCCGAGGAACATGTTCTGCACGATGTCGAGATTGTCGGCGAGTGCCAGGTCCTGGTAGACGACCTCGATGCCCAGATGTGCCGCTTCCCGAGGATTGTGCAGGGTGACGGGTTCCCCGTTGAATCGCACCACGCCGTCGTCGTAGGGCTGCACCCCTGCCAGGCCCTTGATGAGTGTCGACTTGCCTGCGCCGTTGTCGCCGACCAGTGCTGTGACCTTGCCCGGGTATGCCTTGAGGTTCACACCCTTGAGCACGCTGACCGGACCGAAGCCCTTCTTGACGTCCGTCAACTCGATGATTGGCACATCCATGCCGGGTTCCTTTCGTACCGCCGGGGACGCAGCGTTCCGGCACCGGTGGGGCACTGCGAGCGGGCGAGCGGAGAACGTCTGCCTTCCACGCCACGGCCCTCGTGCGAAACGGAGACGGCCTCGCGCACCACCGGTGTCGGTGGTGCGCGAGGCCCGGGGTGCTACTTCACACCGTGCTCGTCGCACGCTGCCTTGACATCCGCGGTGCAGATGTCGGCCGCGCTGGCGTCGCCGGCCGTCACGACACTCTGGACCTCATCCGGTCCGACCAGGATCGGAGTCACGGCGATGTAGGGGGTGCCGTCGTCCAGCTTCTTGTCGACGCTCGGCTTCTCTCCCTTCAGCAGCTGGATGGCGAGCTCGGATGCGGCGTCAGCCTCGAGCGTGAACGGCTTGTAGACCGTGGCGGTCTGCTTGCCCAGGAGCACGTTCTGCAGGCCGGCCGTCGAGGCATCCTGTCCGGACACGGGGACCGTGAGTCCGTTCTTGTCGAGGATGGTGATGACGCCGGCTGCGTTGGTGTCGTTGGCGACCCACACTGCATCGACCTTGCCGCCCAGAGCAGTCAGAGCCTGCTCGAAGTTGGTGGCGCTCTTGTCGCCGTCCCAGATGCCGGCAGGCTCCTGCGCGGGCTTGATGCCGGCAGCGGCCATCACCTCGTCTGCGCCGTCGTGGAACATCTTGGCGTTGCCGTCGGCCGGGTCGCCGCCCATGTAGACGACCACCGCTGAAGCCGGGTCCTTGCCCGCGGCCGCGAGGCCGTCGACGATCGACTGGCCCTCCAGCGCACCCACCTGCTCGTTGTCGAACGAGACGTAGTAGTCGGCGCCCTCGATCGGACGGTCGTAGGCGATGACGGGGATGCCCTCCCCCTTGGCCTTGTCGGCGACGGCGACGGCCGCGCCGTTGTAGTCGACCAGGAGCATGACACCGCAGCCCTTGCTGAGCTGCTGGTCTGCGATGGTGGCGTACTTGTTGGTGTCGCCCTGGGCGTTCTGGATGTCCGCCTCGAAGCCGGCGTCCTTGATGGCCTTTTCAAGCGCGGGCCGGTCGCCGTTCTCCCAACGCGGCGAGCTGGTCGCATCGGGGAGGATGACGCAGGCACGTGACGCGGACGTGTTCTCGGTCGAGCCCCCGCCTCCACCGCTCGACGAGCAGCCAGTGAGCAGGAGCGCGGATGCGCCTGCGATTGCAGCGATTGAGATCAATGAAGATTTCTTCACTACTCTCCCCTTCTGTCGTTGAGGCTTCCTTGCCTCACCAGGGTCCACTGTCGGCGTTGAACAGCGGGCACCCCATAGTGCCCCCTTTCGATTCTGGCGATCGCAATTTGTTGCCAAATACCTCATAACGGTTTGGTAACGCCCCCACGGTCCGATGGGCGCCTCCGATCACCGCATCTTCGGGGCCTTCCACGGAGATGTACCCCGTCGGAACCGGCGGGAAGCAGGCGGTCGGACTCCTCGCCTCTGCGGCCGAAAGAGGCGACAGGAGCGGCGGAGAGCAGCGGCCCCGTCGCGCATCGCCGGGGTCCGTGCCACACCGTGTCGGCACGAGCTCGGGCGTCGGATGCAGCCCCGCGTACCCCTCACCGCGGTCGCAAGCTTGTCTCACATGGGGTCGCAGTGAGGCTCGCGGGCTCGGGGGCCCGCCGGCGTGCGTACCCACCGCATCCCGCATCGTCAACCCAGTGCCGTTACCGCCGACCATGAGGCAACGTGGGAACAAGCGATCACTCGAGGAGGACCCCATGTCACCAGATGCCACGGATGACGAACGCAACAACGTGTCCCCGACCGCCGAGTCGGCCGAACAGGCTCCGGAATCAGAGGTGCCGGACGACGAGGAACTCGACGAGCCGAGCACGGAGAACGAGCCGGGCGAGGAGCCACGAGCGCCGAAGCCCGACGACTCGGAACCCGACCACGAGGCCATCGGCATCGGCGTGATCGATGGGCCATCCGAGCCCTAGGCAGTCGCTCCCGACAGAGCACCACGCTCGAGCGCCGTCCGAGGCGCCGGCGCTTCCGGTGTCCCGGTGCAACGCTTCCTGAGCAGGTCGATTCAGTGATCTGTGTGGGCAGGTTCGTTCCGCCTCACCAGGCTCGACACTCCGGCGATGAACGCGACGACGGCAAGGCCGAGAACGAGTCCGAAGACCGCTGACGCAGCTGTGTCGGCCAGCCAGACGACGATCGGACCTGCCGGCTCGATCGCGTGCGTCATGGACTCGAGGATGTGGTGAGGCGTGGTCCAGAAGGTCTCCCCCAGGTTCGCGATCACCAAGTGTCCGCCGACCCACAGCATGGCAACAGTGCCGACGATGCTGATCACCCGGAACACGAGGGGCATCGACGCCACGATGCGCACGCCGGTGCGCCGGACGCCTCGCGCGGGACTCTTCATCAGTCTCAGTCCGATGTCGTCGATCTTGACCAGCAGACCCACGGTTCCGTAGACCAGCACCGTCATGCCGAGTCCGATTGCCGCCAGGGCTGCGAGCGTCATCCAGATTCCGAGATCGGGACCGAGACTGTCGAGTGCGATGAGCATGATCTCGGTACTGAGAATGAGATCGGTGCGGATGGCGCCGAACACGAGCTTGCGCTCGTCACGCGGCTCCGCCGTCTCACTGGCGTGATGCGCGCCGAACCATTCGGTGACCTTCTCCGCACCCTCGAAGCACAGGTACGTGCCGCCGATGATGAGGAGGAAGGGCAGCACCCAGGGCGCGAACGCGGAGAGCAGGAGTGCGAGCGGGATGATGATGACGAACTTGTTGAAGAGGCTGCCGAGTGCGATGCGCCAGACGACGGGCAGTTCGCGCGCGGGCGTGAGGCCCTGCACGTATTGCGGTGTGACGGCGGCATCGTCGATGACGACGCCCGCAGTCTTGGCGCTCGCCTTGAGGGCGGCGGTGAGGACGTCGTCCACGATCGCGAGCAGACCGACTGACATTGTTCTCCTTCGACGAGCGTGCTGACATCCATCAGAGCGGGGCGACGCGTCCGCAGCAACGGCAGGCGTGGGTGCAGCATCCGTTTGCCATACCCGGTCTACCGCGTCGCTTCTGGTCGCAGAGCCAGAGATCGACATCGGAAGGAGAAGAGGCGCGGGAGTCTCGCCGAGAATGCGGCGCCTGTCAGTGCTGGGGTACCTGGACTCGAACCAAGAACAACGGTACCAGAAACCGCCGTGTTGCCAATTACACCATACCCCACCAGCCGCAGGCGAACCCCCGGCCGACATGCAACTCTAACCCACGGCCGGGCGCCCCTCCAAATTGAGGAACGCTCGCTCCGAAGGCCGGAGTCGCACCGCTCGACGCCTAGGCGCCGAGCTCCTCCTGCAGGCGGACGAGACGCGCGATGGTGTCGTCCTTGCCCAGGATCTGCATCGACTCGAAGAGCGGCGGCGAGACCTTCCGGCCAGACACTGCAACGCGCAGCGGCGTGTAGGCGACGCGCGGCTTGAGACCGAGACCGTCGATGAGTGCGGCCGAAAGCGCCTCCTGGATGACCTCGTGCGTCCATTCCAGAGGCGGAATACGGTCGAGCACGTCGACGGATGCCGCCAGCACCGCCGAAGCGTCGGCCGGGAGCCCGGCCACGACGCCGTCGTCGTAGCTCAGGCTCGCGGCATCGGTGAACAGGAAGCCCAGCATGCCCGGCGCCTCGCCCAGCAGACCGATGCGCTCCTGGACGAGCGGCGCCGCCTCGGCGAGGATCGCCTCCTGCGCAGGAGAGATCGGCCCGGTCAGCACGCCGGCGGCCTCGAGGTAGGGCACCGTGCGTGCCGCGAAGTCCTGCACGCCGAGGAGGCGGATGTGGTCGCCGTTGATCGACTCGGCCTTCTTCAGGTCGAAGCGCGCGGGGTTCGGGTTGACGTCGACGACGTCGAATGCCGCCACCATCTCGGCGACGGTGAAGACGTCGCGATCGTGCGACAGCGACCAGCCGAGCAGCGACAGGTAGTTGACGAGGCCCTCGGGGATGAAGCCGCGGTCGCGGTGGTGGAACAGGTTCGACTCCGGGTCGCGCTTGGAGAGCTTCTTGTTTCCATCGCCCATGACATACGGCAGGTGACCGAACTGCGGCACGAAGGTCGTCACTCCGATGTCGATGAGCGCGTGGTACAGCGCGATCTGGCGCGGAGTCGACGAGAGGAGGTCCTCGCCGCGCAGCACGTGCGTGATCTGCATGAGAGCGTCGTCGACCGGGTTCACGAGCGTGTAGAGCGGGGCACCGTTGGGGCGCACGACCACGAAGTCGACGAAGGAACCGGCCGGGAAGGTGATCTCGCCCCGTACGAGGTCGGTGAACGAGAGATCGTCGTCGGGCACCCGCAGGCGCAGAGCCGGCTCCCGACCCTCGGCACGGAAGGCTGCCCGCTGCTCGTCGGTGAGGTCGCGGTCGAAGTTGTCGTACCCGAGCTGCTTCGGTCGTCCGGCGGCGTCGTTGCGGGCGTCGATCTCCTCGGCGGTGGAGAAGCTCTCATAGACGTGCCCGGACTCCTTGAGTCGCTCGATCACGTCGAGGTAGATGCCGCCGCGCTGGGACTGCCGGTAGGGCTCATGGGGTCCGCCGACGCCGATGCCCTCGTCCCAGTCGAGGTTCAGCCAGGTGAGCGCGTCGAGCAGCTGCTCGTAGCTCTCCTCGCTGTCGCGGGCCGCATCAGTGTCCTCGATGCGGAAGACGAGCTTGCCTCCGGTGTGCCGGGCATAGGCCCAGTTGAAGAGAGCCGTGCGCACCAGGCCGACGTGCGGCGTTCCGGTGGGCGACGGGCAGAAGCGAACGCGAACGTCGCTCCCGGTGGCAGAGGAGAAGGGGTGCGCGGTGTCAGACATCGCCGTCAAGTCTAGCCAGCGGCATCCGGTGCCGCGGCCGATCAGCCGTCGCGGTGCTCGCCCGTCCACTCGGAGCGGTCGATCCCGCCCAGCACGCGCAGACTCGCCCCGATGGCCGGCACCCTCTCGGCGCCCTCTGCGGTGACCACGTGCAAGGTGCGGTGGTCGGCATGCGTGGTCGGAAGAGCGACCACGCCGGCTGGCAGACGCGTCGAGGCCAGCGCCAGGCGCGGCAGCGTCGCAACCCCGAGTCCTGCCGCCACCATGCCGAGCACGGCGACGAAGTTGTCGGTCTCGTAGCCGATCCGAGGCACGAAGCCGCTCGCCGCGCAGAGCTCGACGAGGTGTCCGCGGCACCGCGGACATCCGGCGATCCAGCTCTCGTGGCCCAGAGCCGCGATGTCGACGGATGCCGCAGCGCCCTGGGGATGCGATTCCGGCAGCACGACATGGACGGGCTCACGGCCGACCGTGCGCACCGACAGACCGCGGGCGCTCTCGCGGTGGGGGTCATCGTGGTCGCCGGGATAGCTGAAGGTGATGGCGATGTCGGCACGGTTCTCGCGCACGGCCGCGACAGCCTCGGGCGGTTCCGCCTCGAGGTAGCTGATGGCGACGGCGGGATGCCGCTCGGCCATCGCGGCGAGCAGCCGCGGCACGATCGTCGCCGAGGCTGAGGGGAACGCCGCGATGCGCACGCGGCCGGTTCGCAGACCCTGAAGCTCGGCGATCTCGCCGGCAGCGGCATCCAGAGCCGTCGCCACAGTCTGGGCGTGGCGCGCGAGCACGGTGCCGGCCTCGGTGAGGCGCACCGAGCGACCCGTGCGCTCGAGCACCGGCATGCCCAGGCGAGACTCGAGCCGCCGCACGTGCTGGCTCACCGCGGGCTGACTGTAGCCGAGGGCCTCGGATGCCGCCGTGATCGACCCGTGCTCGGCGATGGCGAGCACCATCAGCATCGAATGCGAGTCGAGGTCGAGGTCCTTGCCCACTGTGGCCACGGCGGGTCTCCCGTTCTGCGTTCTCTGATTCCCCGCGCGATCCAGGGTAATCATAAACATAACGGTTTGTTATGGATGCCAGTACTCTTCGGCGATTGTCGAATGTGAGCCCCGACAGCACCATTGAGGCATGACAGATGTCACGACGCGCCTCACGGTGACCGACGCACGCCAGCAGTTCGCGGCCGGTCGCGGCTACCTCGCGGCCTGCACCCTCGGGCTGCCTGCGCTCGAGACCACCAGGGCCATGCGCGCCGACGCCGAACGGTGGGCCAGGGGCGAGGCCTCAGCCGTCGACTACACCGCCATCGTGGAGCGCACCCGCGCCTCCTACGCCGGGCTCGTGGGCGTGGCCGTCGACAGGGTGGCGATCGGATCCCAGACCTCGGCCATGGCCGCCGTCATCGCGGCGAGCGTGCCTGACGGCGCCGAGGTGCTCTGCGTCGACGGGGACTTCAGCTCGATCGTGTTCCCGTTCCTCAGTCAAACCCACCGAGGCGTCACCGTGCGCAGCGTGCCGCTCGCCGAGCTCGCTGCATCGGTCACGACGTCCACCTGGTTGGTCGCGTTCTCGCTGGTGCAGTCGGCGACGGGGGCTGTCGCGGATGCCGCGGCGGTCGTGGCGGCCGCTGCCGTCAACGACGCCCGCACCCTGTGCGACATGACGCAGGCGGTCGGCTGGATGCCGGTGGATGCCGCGCTCTTCGATGCCACCATCTGCCACAGCTACAAGTGGCTGTGCGCCCCGCGCGGAGCTGCGTTCCTCACCGTCTCGGCTGCGTTCGCCGCCGACATCGCCCCGACGCAGACCGGCTGGTACGCGGGCGACGATCCCTGGTCGTCGTGCTACGGGCCGACGATGACGCTCGCTGCAGATGCCCGCCGCTTCGACGTCTCCCCCGCCTGGCCGGTCTGGGTGGGCGCCGAGACCGCCATCTCACTGTTCGCGCAGCTCGACCTCCAGGAGGTGAGAGCCCACGTGACCGGACTCGCGGCTGCTTTCACCGACGGGCTCGGGCTCGAGCGCCGACCCGGTCAGGCCATCGTCACGTGGCCGGATGCCGAGGGCCTCGACCTGGCACGCCTGACGGCATCCGGGATCACTGCGTCGGGGCGGGCTGGCTGCGCCAGAGTCGCCTTCCACCTCTGGAACGACGAGCAGGACGTCGCCGACGCTCTGGCTGCGCTGGGTCGCTGAGGCCTGCACAGCGAGCACAGGCCGAATCGCCGAGTACAGGCCGGACCGGCCTGTCTTCGAGCCGATCGAGCGATCGGGCCTGCTCAGCCGCGCGGACGCACCACGGGGTTCGTCAGGATTCCGAGGCCGGTGATCTCGACCTCGACCGTGTCGCCGTTCTCGATCGGGCCGACGCCGGCCGGCGTTCCGGTCAGGATGATGTCACCGGGCAGCAGCGTGAACACGCTCGAGGCGTAGGCGATGATCGTCTCGACGTCGTGCACCATGTCGGTGAGCGGAGCCCGCTGCTTGACGACGCCGTTCACGCGGGTTACGAGCTCGGCCGACGGGAAGTCGAACTCGGTGTCGACGATGGGGCCGATCGGGCAGAAGGAGTCGAAGCCCTTGGCCCGAGTCCACTGTCCGTCGGACTTCTGCAGATCGCGGGCTGTCACGTCATTCGCGATGGTGAAGCCGAAGACGTGCTCCATCGCCTTCTCCTCCGTGACGTTCTTCGTGATCGTGCCGATCACGATGGCGAGCTCGCCCTCGAACTCGACCTGCCGGCTCTGCTTCGGCAGCACGATGTAGTCGCCGGGACCAGACACCGACGTGTTCGGCTTGAGGAACAGCAGCGGTTCCTCGGGAACCGCCGTTCCCATCTCCGTGGCGTGGTCGCGGTAGTTCTTGCCGACGCCGACCACCTTCGATCGCGGGATCGACGGCGCGAGCAGGGTGGCATCGGCGATCGGAACCCGCTCCCCCGTCGTGTCGTAGCCCGCGAACATCGGGTCTCCGGTCAACACCACCAGGTCGTCGTCATCGACGATTCCGAAGGCGATGCGATTGTCGTGGCTGAACCGTGCGATCTTCATGCCTCAACGCTACCCGCAGCGTGGGGAGCAGCACGAACGCCGCCGGCCGTGCCTCAGTCGTCGGGGATGAGCCTCTTGCCGAGGCTGATGGCGTTGTCGGGCGCGTAACCGATGGCCTCGTAGAACCCTATGGCCTCGGTGTTCGTTCCGCGCACCTGGAGATTGAGCTTGGGGCATCCGCGCGCCGTCAGCATCCGTTCGGCCTCCCGCACCAGGGAGCGGCCATGCCCGCGGCCGCGTTCCGCAGGGTCGACGGCGAGATAGTTCATCCAGCCACGATGCCCGTCGTAGCCGATCATCACCGACGCGACGACGGCGCCATCGCGCTCCCCCACGAGGAAGAGCTCGGGTTGCTCGGCGACCTTGCGCTCGATGTCGCGATGCGGGTCATTCCACGCCACGACGAGGCCGCAGGCATGCCAGAGCGCGACGACACTCTCGGTGTCGTCGCGCTCGAAGGCCCGGAGCCGCAGCTCGGCGTCGGTCACGCGCGCTCAGGCGTCGAGACGCACGAGCCAGCCATGGCGGTCCTCGACACGGCCGTACTGGATACCGGTGAGTTCCTCACGGAGCGACAGGGCGAGCTCTTCGGACTGCGGTCCGTTGTGCACGATCTCGAAGTCCTCGCCGAGCAGTCGGCCGATCGGCACGATCACCGCCGCCGTTCCGCAGGCGAAGGCACCCACGATGTCGCCGGATGCAGCTCCGTCACGCCACTCGTCGAGAGTCACCCTGCGCTGCTCGATGAGGTGCCCGCGGTCGGCGGCCAGGCGCAGCACGGAATCGCGGGTGATGCCCTCGAGGATCGACTCGGACTCCGGCGTGATGAGGGTGCCGTCCTTGCGCACCAGCACGATGTTCATGCCGCCGAGCTCCTCGAGGTACTTCCCCTCGTCGAGGAACAGCACCTGCTGGCAGCCGTGCTCGTAGGCCTCGGCCTGGGGCAGCAGGCTCGACGCGTAGTTGCCGCCGGTCTTGGCGGCGCCCGTGCCGCCCTTGCTGGCCCGGGCGTACTCGCTCGACAGCCAGATGTTGACCGGCTGCACTCCCCCGGTGAAGTACGCACCGGCGGGGCTGGCGATCAGGTAGTAGGCGACCTTCTTCGCCGGGCGCACTCCGAGGAAGGCCTCCTTGGCGAACATGAAGGGCCGGAGGTAGAGGCTGGTCTCCGGGGCCGTCGGCACCCAGTCCGCGTCGACGGCGACGAGCTGCTTGAGCGAGGCGATGAAGTGCTCAGAAGGGAGCTCCGGGAGGGCGAGGCGGTGCGCCGACCGCTGCATCCGCGCGGCGTTCTCGTAGGGGCGGAAGGTCCAGATGGATCCGTCAGCATGGCGGTACGCCTTGAGGCCCTCGAAGATCTCCTGGGCGTAGTGCAGCACGGCTGCGGCGGGGTCGAGCTGGATGGGACCGTACGGCGAGACGCGCGGGCGGTGCCAGCCGCCGCGCTCCGACCAGCACACGTCGACCATGTGGTCGGTGAAGTGGTTGCCGAAGCCCGGGTCGGCGAGGATCGCCTCGCGCTCCTCGGGAGCGACGGGGTTCTCGTTGCGGACTGTCTGCCAGATGAGGCTCTGACTCGCGAGGGGAAGCTGGATCGTCATGGGCTGCTCTTTCTTCGAGTACGTCTAGTGTGCGCGAATCCGGTCGGAGATCGCAGTGCCGATCTCCGAGGTCGACCTGGAGGCCTCACCACGTTCGGCGATGTCGGCTGCGACGGCCGCCTGCACTCTGGTCGCGGCATCCGCGAGCCCGAGGTGGTCGAGCAGCAGAGCGACGGAGAGGATGGCGGCAGTCGGGTCGGCGATGCCCTTCCCGGCGATGTCGGGCGCGGAACCGTGCACCGGCTCGAACATGCTGGGGAATCGGCCGTCGGGGTTGATGTTGCCCGAGGCTGCGAGGCCGATGCCGCCGCTGATCGCGGCCGCAAGATCGGTGAGGATGTCGCCGAAGAGGTTGTCCGTGACGATGACGTCGAATCTAGCAGGATTCGTGACGAGGAAGATGGTGGCGGCGTCGACGTGCAAGTAGTCGACCGTGACGTCGGGGAACTCGGTGGCCACCTCGTCGACGACGCGCTTCCAGATCCCGCCGGCGAACACCAGCACATTGGTCTTGTGAACGAGGGTCAACTTCTTGCGCGGGCGGGCGGATGCCACCCCGAAGGCATGCCTCACGACACGCTCGACGCCGTAGGCCGTGTTGACGGACACCTCGTTGGCGACCTCCTGCGCGGTCCCCTGGCGGATGGAGCCGCCGTTGCCGACGTACGGCCCCTCGGTGCCTTCGCGCACGACGACGAAGTCGATGGCTCCGGGGTCGGCCAACGGGCTCGAGACCCCGGGGTGGAGCACCGACGGACGCAGGTTCACGTAGTGGTCGAGCGAGAACCGCAGCTTGAGCAGCAGCCCGCGTTCGATGTTCGCTCCGGCCAACCGCGGGTCGCCCGGGGTGCCGCCGACGGCGCCGAGGAGGATGGCATCGTGGCCTGAGACGGCTGCCAGGTCCTCATCGGTGAGGGTGTCGCCGGTCTCGAGGTAGCGCGCGGCTCCCAGGGAGAACGACGTCTTCTCGAAGGTGACG
Organism: Leifsonia sp. Root1293; assembly: GCF_001425325.1. Lineage (NCBI taxonomy): Bacteria > Bacillati > Actinomycetota > Actinomycetes > Micrococcales > Microbacteriaceae > Leifsonia > Leifsonia sp. Root1293. The sequence continues at coordinate 1,237,698 of NZ_LMEH01000001.1, forward strand.
TCTCCACCCTCCGTCACAGCATCGAGGACCTTGAGAGCCTCGGTGACGACTTCGGGTCCGATGCCGTCACCGGGGATGACGGCCAGGGAGATGACACGCGACATTTCGCTCCTCGCAGGCGGTGGAAGGGTGTCGTTCCAGCGTAGTCGCCGGTTCAGCCGGCGACGCGCAGGGCTAATCACAGATCCGCCACGCCCGCAATCCTCTACCTGCGCGGTCCGAAGCTGAGTAATGTCTGGGTTGCCCCGAACAGGGGCCGATGTGTCGAGCATCCTGCGAGCCGGGGTCATCTCCGATCGTGATTCGACGCAGAAGCGGAATCCCGACGAAAGGATCCACCACAATGAATCTCCTCTTCATCATCATCATCGTCGTCGCCGTCGTTCTCGCCATCCTGGGTGGCCTGAACAGTGCGCTGAGCTGGCTGCTCTGGGTGGGAATCATCCTCGCGGTGATCGCGATCATCGCCTGGCTGATCCGGGTCATCTCGGGCAACAGGGCCTGAGATCATGAGCATCGGTCTCGGCATCTTCCTCATCGCCGTCGGGGCGATCCTGGTCTGGGCGCTCAACGTCGAGGTCGAATGGATCAACCTGGACATGGTGGGCTACGTGCTCATGATCGCCGGGGCCGTCGTCGTGATCATCGGGCTCGTCCTGATGTTCCGTCGCCGCCAGTCGACCTCGGTCACCGCGACCTCGGTCGACCCGGCGAACGGCAGCCAGGTCACGCGCAACGAGAGCTCCTCGCCCGAGCTGTAGCGCACCACCTCGCACGACGACGAAGGCCCCGGATGATGCATCCGGGGCCTTCGTCCTGTCTCCAGCGGACTACTCGGTGATGTCGATCTCGATCATCACGTCTGCCGCGATGGCGTCGCGAACGGCGGCGAGGATCTCGGCGGGGACGGGCGAGTCGACGGTCAGCACGCTGAGCGCCGGGCCGCCGGCCGAGTGGCGGGCGATCTGCATGCCGGCGATGTTGATGCCTGCCTCGCCGAACTCACGGCCGTACACGGCGACGATGCCCGGGCGGTCGGTGTACTGCATGACGATCAGGTTCTTCGCGATCGGCACCTCGACGTCGTAGCCGTTGATCTCGACGATCTTCTCCGTCTGCTTGGTTCCCGTCAGCGTTCCGGAGACCGAGACCTGCGTGCCGTCGGCGAGGGCGCCGCGCAGGGTGATGACGTTGCGGTACTCCTCGGACACGGCATCGGTGATCAGGCGCACGGCGATGCCGCGCTGATCGGCGAGCAGCGGCGCGTTGACGTACGAGACGGTCTCACTGACGACGTTCGTGAACACTCCCTTGAGGGCTGCGAGCTTCAGCACGCTCACGTCGTAGTCGGCGAGCTCTCCGCGCACCTCGACGTCGACGCTGGTGAGCGGGCTCGAGTGCGCCAGGCCCGAGAACACCTGGCCGAGCTTCTCGAGCAGCGGGATGCCGGGACGCACGTACGGGTCGATGACACCGCCGGCCACGTTGACAGCATCCGGAACCAGCTCGCCGGCGAGGGCGAGCCGCACCGACTTCGCGACGGAGACGCCGGCCTTCTCCTGGGCCTCGTCGGTCGAGGCGCCGAGGTGCGGTGTGACGACGACGTTGGGCAGCGCCAGAAGCGGAGAACCCTGCGGCGGCTCGCTCACGAACACGTCGAGTCCGGCACCGGCGATCTCGCCGGCCACGAGCGCGTCGTGCAGGGCGTCCTCGTCGATGAGGCCGCCGCGGGCGACGTTGACGACGTACGCCGTCTTCTTCATCCGCTTGAGCTGCTCGGTGCTGATCATGCCCGTGGTCTCGGGCGTCTTCGGCATGTGGATGGTGATGAAGTCCGACTGCTCGAGCAGTTCGTCGAGGCTGACGGGCTGCACGCCGAGCTGCTGGGCGCGGGCGCTGGTGATGTATGGGTCGTAGGCGATCACCGTGGTGCCGAACGCCTGCAGGCGGGCCGTGATCAGCGCGCCGATGCGGCCGAGGCCGATGATGCCGACGGTCTTCTCGTAGAGCTCGGTTCCGGTGTACGCCGAGCGCTTCCACTGGCCCTGCGCGAGTGCGCTGTGAGCCGCCGGGATGTGGCGGGCCAGGCTCAGGATGTGACCGACGGTGAGCTCGGCGGCCGAGATGATGTTCGAGGTCGGAGCGTTGACGACCATCACACCGGCCGTGGTGGCCGCCTTGATGTCGACGTTGTCGAGACCGACGCCGGCGCGGGCGATGACCTGGAGCTTCGGCGCCGCTGCGATCGCCTCGGCATCGACCTGGGTGGCGCTGCGCACGAGGATGGCGTTCGCGTCGGCGAGGCCGGCGAAGAGGGCCGCGCGGTCGGTTCCGTCGACCTGCCGCACGTCGAAGTCTGGACCGAGGGCATCGATCGTGGCGGGCGAGAGGATTTCAGCGATCAGCACGACCGGCTTTGACACGACGAATCGATTCCTTTGCAGCAGAGGGGAGGATGCGCGTCGCCGTCACTGGGACGCAATCATGTGAAACTCTAGCCGAGGCCGTACAGCCGGAAGGAATACATGACGACGCACGACATCTTCGAGATCGCACAGTGGGTCGTGCGCATCCTGCTCGCCATAGTGTTCGTCGGAATGGGCGTCAATCACTTCCGCCCTGGCGCCGCCAGGATCATGGCGAAGATGATCCCGCCGCGCATGCGACGGGAGGGCCTGCTCGCTCCGGTCAACCTGGTGCGCTTCACCGGGGTGTGCGAGATCGCCGGTGGCATCGGACTTCTCATCCCGGCCACCCAGTTCGCCGCCGGCATCCTGCTCGCCGTGTTCCTGGTCGCGGTCTTCCCGGCCAACGTCTACGCCGCGCGGCATCCGGAGATCTTCCGGTCCCTCTCGATCCCGCTGGTTCCCCGTTCGATCGCCCAGATCGTGCTGATCGGTCTGTGCGTCTTCGCCGCTGTGTAGGCGCCGGGCCGTGGAGCCCGGGTCAGCCGATCGGGATCCAGCGCGCGAACGCTGCGATGATGTCGAGGCTGAGCACGGCAGAGAGACCGAGTCCGACGGCGTAGAAGGCGATCTGCGCCAGGGGTCCGCGGTTGCGGCCCAGCGTGAAGGCGATGGCGAACAGCACCAGCGGCAGCACGAGTCCGAGCACGAGCAGCGCCCAGCCGAATCCGTTGATCGAGGCGTCGAGCTGGTTCGCGAAGTCTGAGATGCCGATCAGGTTGCCCAGAGCCTCGAAGACGTCGTAGGCGTAGAACAGGCCGAAGAGCACGGCCAGGGTCACGGCCAGCCAGAGCGGGGTGCGCGCAGCGGCCTCGGCGGCCGGGACTGCAGTGGCATCGTCGGTCATGAGGCCAACCCCGTTCCGAGGAGGAAGGGCAGGGGAACGAGCAGCACCACTCCGGCGAAGAGCCAGAGCAGCCGGGTGCGGGGGCGGCCCCGCGTGAGCCAGAGCGTCACGGCGAACCACAGCGGCACGGCGAGGATCGCCAGCCACGTACCGAGCCCGAACATGAACTGCGCAACGGGGTCGAGAGCTCCCGTCGACATGCGCGTCGCGACCACTCCCCAGCCGATCATGTAGATGAGGTAGATGCCGCCGAGCACACCGAGCGTGATGAGCGTCGCCGAGCTGGTCTGGGAAGGGGCGTCATTCTCGTCGTGAGCCGCATCCGTCGCGGTGTCCGGAGTCGTCACGCGACCGGGCTCGCCGACCGGGACCCATCCAGGACGCAGCTCGGAACGACCGGCCGTCTCGGATGACCCGATGCCATCGACAGCGCGATCGTCCTTCGCCACGAGCGTCGGATCGTCGTCGCCCGCCCAGTTGAGTGCGTCGTCGTCGCGTGCTGCTGCCATGCACTCAGACTACCGGGGGCCGCTGCGCGGGTTAGCGCGGCGCGGGTCAGCGCGGCGCGGGTCAGCGCGGCGCGGGTCAGCGCGGCGGGGGTCAGCGCGGCGCGGCTCGAACCGCCTCGACGGCCGCGCGAACGAGGCCGCGATCCGTCACGTCGTAGCCGACCGCTCCCCCGCCTGGACCACTGGCGCCCCCTCCGTCCGAGCGCCCGCGGGCGGAGAGGTGCACGGCGTCCACTCCGGCCGCGACGAGGACGCCGATGTCGTCGACGCGCACGCCGCCGCCTGCCATGACCTGCACCGTGCCGCCGGCGTGCCGCATCCGTTCCAGCACGGATGCTCCCGCCCGGCAGTCTGCTGCGCCGCCCGAGCTCAGCACCCTGGTCACGCCGAGGGCACCGAGGGGTCGGAGCGCGACGATGGGGTCCGGCGTCGCGTCGACGACGCGGTGCACGGTGACCGTCATGCCGTCGGCAGCCTCGACGAATCGGGCGATCGCCGTCTCGTCGAGCGTGCCGTCATAGTGGGCGGCGCCGACCACGACTCCGTCGGCACCGGCGGAGAAGACCGCGCGGATGTCGCGCTCGATCACCGCGAGCTCGCTCTCGTCATAGACGAAGCCGCCTCCACGGGGCCGCACGAGAACGTGCACGAAGTCCGTGGCCCGGGCTTCGGCTGCCGCCGCGACTGCGGCCTCGACCAACCCGATCGATGGCGTGAGCCCGCCGAGGTCGAGGGCGACGCACAGCTCGATGCGGTCGGCGCCCTCCTCGAGCGCGACGCGCACTCCGGCCAGGTCCTGCACGGCGATCTCGACGGCTGTCATCGGGCTCCTTCGGAGGATGTCATCGGGCGAGAACGCAATTCCCGCGAGTGGTTCAACGCGAGAACGCAGTTCCTGCGGGTGCGGAGTGCCCGCGACCCGCAGAAACTGCGTTCTCGATGGAAAGGGGTAGCGCTTTAGCGCGCGACCTCGCCATCCACGTAGTCGTCGTCGTTCGACGCGTTCCAGGCGAACAGCTTGCGCAGCTCGCGACCGGTGGCCTCGATCGGGTGGGCCTCGCCCTTGGCACGGAGCGCGAGGAACTCGGGCGCTCCGGCGTCTTGGTCGGCGATGAAGCGCTCGGCGAATGCGCCGGACTGGATGTCGGCGAGAACAGCCTGCATGTTCTCCTTGACGCTCGGGTCGATGACGCGGGGTCCGGAGACGTAGTCGCCGTACTCGGCGGTGTCGGAGACGCTCCAGCGCTGCTTGGCGATGCCGCCCTCCCACATGAGGTCGACGATGAGCTTCAGCTCGTGCAGCACCTCGAAGTAGGCGACCTGCGGCTGGTAGCCGGCCTCGGTCAGAGTCTCGAAGCCGTACTGGACGAGCTGCGAGACACCACCGCAGAGAACGGCCTGCTCACCGAACAGGTCGGTCTCGGTCTCCTCGGTGAAGGTGGTCTTGATACCGCCGGCACGCAGGCCGCCGATGGCCTTGGCGTAGCTGAGGGTGGTGGGCCAGGCGTTGCCGGTCGCGTCCTTCTCGACGGCGACGATGACGGGAACGCCACGGCCGGCCTCGTACTCGCGGCGCACGGTGTGGCCGGGGCCCTTGGGGGCGACCATGATCACGTCGACGCCCTCAGGAGCCTCGATGTAGCCGAAGCGGATGTTGAAGCCGTGTCCGAAGACGAGCGTCTTGCCGTCGGCCAGGTTGTCCTTGATGGACTCCGCGTAGATGTGACGCTGGAACTGGTCGGGGGCCAGGATGACGATCACGTCGGCCCAGGATGCGGCCTCCGCGACGCTCAGCACGCGGAATCCGGCCTCTTCGGCCTTCGGCTTCGACTTCGAGCCGTCCTTGAGTCCGATGACGACCTCGACACCGGAGTCGCGGAGGTTCTGCGCGTGGGCGTGGCCCTGCGAGCCGTAGCCGACCACGGCGACCTTCTTGCCCTGGATGATCGCCAGGTCGGCGTCCTTGTCGTAGTAGATCTCAGCCATTGGTGTTTCTCTCCTTGTGTTCGTACAGCTAATTCGTGAAGCGCTAGTTCTTGAAGACGCGCTCGGTGATGGACTTCGAGCCGCGACCGATGGCGAGCAGGCCGGACTGGGCCAGCTCCTTGATGCCGTAGGGCTCGAGAACCTTGAGGAACGCGGTGGTCTTGCCGGAGTCGCCGGTGACCTCGATGACGAGGGCATCGGTCGCCACGTCGACGACGCGTGCCCGGAACAGGGTGACGGCCTCGAGCACCTGCGAGCGGGTCGTGTTGTCGACGCGCACCTTGATGAGCAGATGCTCGCGCTGCACTGACTGCGAGGTGTCGAGCTCGACGATCTTGATCACGTTGATCAGCTTGTTGAGCTGCTTCGTGACCTGCTCGAGCGGCAGCTCCTCGACATCGACCACGACGGTGATGCGCGACAGGCCGTCGATCTCGCTCTTGCCGACCGCGAGGCTCTCGATGTTGAAGCCGCGACGCGCGAACAGACCGGCGACGCGAGTCAGCAGGCCGGGCTTGTCCTCGACGAGGAGGGACAGGACGTGGGTGCTCATGCTCTTATGCCTCCTCGTCGAATGCCGGGCTGTGGTCACGTGCGTACTGCACGTAGTTGTTCGAGACGCCCTGCGGCACCATCGGCCACACCATGGAGTCCCGGCTCACGACGAAGTCGATGACGACCGGTCGGTCGTTGGTCTCGAGCGCGAGCTTGATCGCCGCATCCACTTCCTCCTCCTTCGTGACACGGATGCCGAGGGCACCGTACGCCTCGGCGAGCTTCACGAAGTCGGGAACGCGGATGGTGTCGGCACCGGTGTTCAGGTCGGTGTTCGAGTAGCGACCCTCGTAGAACAGGGTCTGCCACTGGCGCACCATGCCGAGCGAGGAATTGTTGATGATCGCGACCTTGATCGGGATGTCGTTGATCGTGCAGGTCGCGAGCTCCTGGTTGGTCATCTGGAAGCATCCGTCACCGTCGATCGCCCAGACGTGGCGGTCGGGCTGGGCCACCTTGGCGCCCATGGCGGCGGGGACCGCGTAGCCCATCGTGCCGGCACCGCCGGAGTTCAACCAGGCGTTGGGGCGCTCGTACTTGATGAACTGCGCCGCCCACATCTGGTGCTGGCCGACACCGGCAGCGTAGACGCCCTCCGGTCCGGTGAGCTCGCCGATGCGGCTGATGACGTACTGAGGAGCGAGCGCGCCATCGGTGGTCGGCGCGTAGCCGAGCGGGAACTCCGTGCGGAGCCCGTCGAGGTACTCCCACCACTCCTTGATGTCGGCCGGAGCATCGCGCACGGCTTCGCTGTAGGCGGCGGTGAGATCCACGATCACGTCGCGGGCGTCGCCGACGATGGGGACGTCGGCCACGCGGATCTTCGAGATCTCGGCAGGGTCGACGTCGACGTGGACGACCTTGGCGTTCGGCGCGAACAACGACGCCTTGCCGGTGACGCGGTCGTCGAAGCGGGCGCCGAGCGAGATGAGGAGATCCGCCTCCTGCAACGCCAGCACCGCCGGGACGGTGCCGTGCATCCCCGGCATGCCGAGGTGCTGCGGGTGCGAGTCGGGGAACGCGCCGCGGGCCATGAGCGTCGTGACGACTGGGGCGCCGGTGGTCTCGGCGAGGGCGAGGAGCTCCTCGGATGCCTTCGACCTGATGACGCCGCCTCCGACGTACAGCACGGGCTTCTTGGCCTCGGCGAAGAGCTGCGCGGCGGCGTTGATCTGCTTGCCGTGCGCCTTCATGACCGGGCGGTAGCCGGGCAGGTCGATCTTGGGCGGCCAGATGAACGGCACGGTCGCCTGCTGGGCGTCCTTCGTGATGTCGACGAGCACGGGGCCGGGTCGACCCGTCGTCGCGATGTGCATCGCAGCGGCGATCGTCGAGGGGATGTCGGCTGCGTCGGTCACCAGGAAGGAGTGCTTCGTGATCGGCATCGTGATGCCCACGATGTCCGCCTCCTGGAAGGCATCCGTTCCCATGAGGGTCGAGAAGACCTGGCCGGTGATGGCCAGGACCGGTACCGAGTCCATGTGGGCGTCGGCGATGGCGGTGACGAGGTTCGTCGCTCCCGGGCCGGAAGTGGCGATGCAGACGCCGAGCTTGTTGCTCGACGACGCGTAGCCCTCGGCCGCGTGACCGGCTCCCTGCTCGTGACGCACGAGGATGTGGCGGAGCTTGGTGGAGTCCATCAACGGGTCGTAGACCGGGAGGATGGCTCCGCCGGGCAGGCCGAAGACATCGGTGATGCCGAGCAGCTCGAGAGAGCGCACGACGGCCTGGGCCCCGGTCAGCAGTTCAGGCCCCTTCTGAGAGGGGGCAGCGGGCGATGGCACGGGGAAGGTTTCCGTGGACATGCGTGTGTGGTCCCTTGATTGCGTGTGGATGATCTGGCGCGAGACTCAGCCTGTGACGGCGCCGACAGCGGCGGAGTGCACGAGCTTGGAGTACTTCGCGAGGACGCCACGGGTGTAGCGCGGGGGAAGCGGAGCCCAGCCTTCACGGCGAGCAACCAGCTCAGCCTCGTCGACAAGTAGGTCGAGCGAACGAGCTGCGATATCGACCCTAATGAGATCACCATCGCGCACGAAGGCGATTGGACCTGCGTCCACCGCTTCGGGTGCTATGTGGCCGATGCACAGTCCGGTTGTGCCGCCTGAGAATCGACCGTCCGTCAAGAGTAGTACATCTTTTCCGAGCCCTGCGCCCTTGATGGCCGCGGTGATCGCGAGCATCTCGCGCATGCCCGGTCCGCCCTTCGGACCCTCGTAGCGGATGACGATGACGTCGCCGGCGGTGATCTCGCCGTTGGTGAGAGCGTCCATGGCTCCGCGCTCGCGTTCGAACACACGCGCGGGGCCTTCGAAAACGGAGGCGTCGAAGCCGGCGGTCTTGACGACGGCACCTTCCGGGGCGAACGTGCCCTTCAGGATCGTGATGCCTCCGGTGGCGTGGATCGGGTTGTCGAGGGTGCGGATGACCTCGCCGTCGAGCGGCATCGGGTTCAGCGCCTCGAGGTTCTCGGCCACGGTCCTGCCCGTGACCGTGAGGGCGTCCCCGTGGATGAGCCCGGCGTCGAGGAGGGCCTTCATGAGCACGGGAATGCCGCCGTGGCGGTCGACGTCGTTCATGACGTACTTGCCGAACGGCTTCATGTCCGCCAGGTGCGGAACCTTGTCGCCGATGCGGTTGAAGTCGTCGAGGGTGAGTTCGACCTCCGCCTCGTGCGCGATGGCCAGCAGGTGCAGCACGACGTTCGTCGATCCGCCGAGGGCCATGGCGACGGTGATGGCGTTCTCGAATGCCTTCTTCGTCATGATGTCGCGGGCGGTGATGCCGAGGCGCAGCATGTTGACGACGGCCTCGCCAGAGCGGTGCGCGAAGTAGTCGCGGCGACGGTCGGCCGAGGGCGGTGATGCCGAGCCCGGGAGGCTCATCCCGAGCGCTTCGGCGACGGATGCCATGGTGTTGGCCGTGTACATGCCGCCGCAGGCACCCTCGCCCGGCGCGATGGCGCACTCGATGCGCTTGAGGTCCTCTTCGCTCATGGTGCCGGCCTTGCAGGCACCGACGGCCTCGAAGGAGTCGATGATGGTGACCTCCTTCTCGGTGCCGTCGCTGAGCTTGACCCAGCCCGGAGCGATGGAGCCGGCGTAGAGGAAGACCGAGGCGAGGTCCAGTCGGGCTGCGGCCATGAGCATGCCGGGCAGCGACTTGTCGCATCCGGCCAGCAGCACCGAACCGTCGAGGCGCTCGGCGTTCATGACGACCTCGACGCTGTCGGCGATGACCTCGCGCGACACCAGCGAGAAGTGCATGCCCTCATGGCCCATCGAGATGCCGTCCGAGACGGAGATGGTGCCGAACTGCAGCGGATATCCGCCGCCGGAGTGCACGCCCTCCTTGGCGCCCTGGGCGAGTCTGTCGAGGCTCAGGTTGCACGGCGTGATCTCGTTCCACGAGCTCGCGATGCCGATCTGGGGCTTGTCCCAGTCCTCATCGCCCATGCCGACGGCCCGCAGCATGCCGCGGCTCGTTGTGGCCTCGATGCCATCGGTGACTACTCGCGAACGTGGTTTCAGATCGATCTCCGCCATGGTCCAAAGTCTAGGACCAGTCAACATACCCATTTCGCATACGACGGATGCCGCGGGCCTGCCTCCGCCCGTCGGACCGAGCCGGACGCGACCTTGCTCCCCCGAGCGCGGCCAGTCCCAGGACCGTCAGCCCCCGACGATCGGGTGGGATCCCGTGTTGGCGCGTTCGCGCTTCTGGGCCTCGAGGTGCCCGGCACGGAAGTCGGCCAGCAGGGCCAGCACCTCGGCGACCTCCTCGGGTCCGCGCACCCTGTGCCCGGCGGCCGAACGCCCCTGCCCGATCTTCATGCCGAGGTCGTCTGCGCCCAGGGCGACGAAGGCGTCCTCATCGGTGACGTCGTCACCGGCGTAGAAGACGCTCGTGGCTCCGGTGTGCTCGCGCAGCTTGGCGATGGCGTCGCCCTTGTTCCCCGGACGCAGGGCGAACTCGATCACGTTCTTGCCCTCGCGCACGGTGAGGCCCGGCTCGGCCGCCCGCACCCTCGCCTTGGCGCTCCGCTGCATGGTCTGGCCGGCAGCGGGTGAGAGCTTGCGCGTGTGCAGGGCGAGGCCGGCCGGCTTGCGCTCGACCCAGGCGCCCTCGGTGGTGCCCGCGATGCGCTCGAGGATCAGGGTGACGCGCTCGAGCCTGTCGATCTCGCTCGAGAGCAGGTCGAGGGTCACGTCAGGCTGGTCCAGCTTCAGCTCGACCCCGTGCGAGCCCGTGAGGAGTACGTCGTCGGGCGGGTCGGCGACGTGCTGGAGGCTGACGAGAGCTCGTCCGGAGACGAAGGCCACCCGGGTGTCCTCGAGGCGGATGAGCCTCAGGACGGCGGCGCGTGCGCTGTCCAGGGCGCGCGCCTCCTCCGGCTGGTCGACATGAGGAGCCAGCGTGCCGTCGAAGTCCAGGGCGATGAGGAGCTGGTCGGCAGCCGCCAGCTCGCGAAGCGCGTTGACGAGGGTCTCGGGAATGCCCCGCGGAACCGCCGCCCGGCCGGTGAGGGTGTCGAGGAAGGACTTCGACCAGTCGTTGACGGTGTTCTCGTGCACCCGCTTGCGCAGGGCGCGCATCCGCCTCGCCTGCTCGCGTTCCGGCATCTCGACGGCAGTGACGATCGCGTCCTTGAGACCGGCGATGTCGTGAGGGTTGACGATGATCGCCTGGCGCAGCTCGTCTGAGGCCCCGGCGAACTCGCTCAGGACCATCGCCCCGCTGTTGTCGGTGCGGCAGGCCACGTACTCCTTGGCGACGAGGTTCATCCCATCTCGGAGAGCGGTGACCAGCATCACGTCTGCGGCGAGGTAGAGCGCCACCATCTCCTCGCGCGGATATCCGTGGTGCAGGTAGGCGATGGCGCTGTGGCTGATGGTGGAGTACTCGCCGTTGAGGCGTCCGACCTGCAGTTCGATCTCGTCCCGGAGCGCCATGTAGGTCGCGACCCGCTCACGACTCGGGCTCGCGACCTGCACGAGGGTGACGTCCTCGACCTGGAGCCGGTTCTCGGCGAGCAGCTCGCCGTATGCCTTCAGCCTGTGGCCGATGCCCTTGGTGTAGTCGAGCCTGTCGACACCGAGCATGACGACCTTCGGGTCTCCGAGATCGTGCCGGATCTGGCGTGCGCGCTCCTGGACCTCTGGTCTGGCTGCGATCTCCTCGTAGCCGGCGACGTCGATCGAGATCGGGAAGGTTCGTGCGACGACGTGGCGCACCTCTCCGTCGTCGCCGATGACCTCGACGACGTTGCCGCGGGTCGTGAAGCCGAACAGCCGCCGCACGGCGCGCGTGAAGTTGCCGGCATCCGCCACGCGCTGGAATCCGATGACGTCGGCGCCGAGGAGACCCTTGAGGATCTGCTTGCGCCAGGGCAGCTGAGAGAAGATGCCGTAGGGCGGGAACGGGATGTGGTCGAAGAAGCCGATGACGAGGTCGGGGCGGAGTTCGCGCAGCATCTGCGGAACGAGCTGGAGCTGGTAGTCCTGCACCCAGACGACGGCTTCGGTGGCGGCATAGCGCGCCGCGGCCTCGGCGAACCGCCGATTGACCAGCACGTAGGTCTCCCACCACTCGCGGTGATACTGCGGGGGTGCGATCACGTCGTGGTAGAGCGGCCAGAGGGTGTCGTTGGAGAAGCCCTCGTAGTACTGCTCGACCTCCGTGGCGCTGAGCGGAACGGCGATGATCTCGATGCCGTCGTTCTCGAAGGGCTCGAATTCGGTGTCGGCGACGCCTGCCCACCCGATCCACGCACCTTCGGCCGCGCGCATCACTGGCTCGAGAGCTGTGACGAGGCCGCCTGGCGACGACCGCCACCCCGAGGAGCCGTCGGGGTTCACGACGTGATCGACGGGCAGGCGATTGGACAGCACGACCATGGTGTAGGACTGGTCGCGGTTCGGGGTCTGAGTGGGCTGCGAGATGGCGACGATCCTTTTCCGACACCGGCCTTCGGCCAGCGCCTCCTTGCGTTCTCTCAGGCTAGCAGCGGGCGGGCGGCGCGCACCCGGGGGTTGCGATCACCCCCGGGCCAGTGCAAAGCCCCACGAGCGGGCGCCGCGCCGCCTCGCCACCGCCACGAACGACCCGAGGAGAGCGAGCAGTCCGAGCGCCGCGAGACCCGCGGCCGCTGCGGCGACGGATGCTCCCCCGACTCCGGCGATGATCTGCTGCATCCCCTGCACAGCCCAGGTGAGCGGCAGGTAGGGGGTGATGACCTGATACGGCACGGCGAGGATCTCGACGGGGTAGATCCCTCCGGCGGATGTGAGCTGCACGATGACGAGCAGGAGCGAGATGACGATGCCCACCCGGCCGAACGCGACGGTCAGGAACTGATGGATGGCGGTGAAGGAGAGCGCCATGAGCATGGCAAACGACAGCGTCGCCGGGAGGGTCGTCCAGGTCACCCCGAGCACAGTGTGCAGGAGGGCGACGACGAGAGCGGCCTGCACGAGCGCCAGACCGGACGCTCTGGCCAGCGAACGCATGACGAGACGTCTCGTCGACGCCGTGCTCTGCAGGGCAGTCGCCGTGAGGGGACGGAGCAGCAGGAAGATCGCCAGCGCGCCGATCCAGAGCCCGACGGGGACGAACACCATGCCGATGACCTCGCCGATCGTCTCGATCGGGTTGTCCCGATCGGTGCTGACCGTCACCGGCTGCGAGACCACGCTCGCGGCCTTGTCGGCATCGATGTCGCCGATCGCCGAGGCCTGGGTGGCCCCATCGCTGAGGCCGGTGGCCAGGGTGCCGGCACCGTCGGCGAGCTGGTGGGCGCCCGTCGCGCTGGAGGCTGTTCCCGTCGACAACGTCGACAGGCCGTCGGAGAGGGAGCCCACCCCGTTCGCGAGGTTGTCGGCGCCGTCCCGCAGAGCGGCGGACCCTCCCGAGAGCTGGCTCGCGCCGGTGGCGAGAGACGCGATGCCCGACTGCAGGCCGTCGATCCCGCCGCCCGTCTGCTGCGCGAGGGTCTGACCTCCCGCTGCGAGAGCCTGAAGGCCGGCGTCGACGTTCGCGAGCTGCGACCGCAGCTCGTCTCCCCCGGGTCCGACCGGAAGGGCGGCGGAGACAGCGGCGTTCAGCTGGGTGAAGCCGGCGGCCGTCGCGCCGACGTTGTCGACGTACGAGCTGACGCCACTCGTGATCCCGTCGAGTCCGCCTGCCTGGTTGTTCAGCTCCCCGATGCCGCCGGCGAGCGAATCGACTCCGGACGTGTAGTCGGAGACTCCGCTCGAGAACTGCTGGGCGCCGGATGCCGCATCCGCCGCCCCGGTCGCAGCAGAGGATGCTCCCGATGCGAGCTGGTCCAGGCCACCGGCCAGGCTGGCGACCCCGTCGGACACCTTGGTCGCTCCATCGGCCGCAGACGACAGCGAGCCGCCCATGCCCGCCAGGTTGGCATAGAAGCCCTTGAGGTACTGCTCGGTGATGGCTCGGCCGAACGCGTCGGTCATGGCCCCGCCGACGGACTGGGCGGCTGAGCCGGCCAGATAGGAGTGGGCGTCGTCGGTGCGGATGTTGAGGTCGGCCTGCTTCGGATCGCTTCCCGAGATGGAGTTGATGGAGGCGGAGAAGTCCTTCGGAATGGTGAGGACGGCGTAGGCCGTGCCAGCTTCGAGGGCCTCCGCCGCCTCATCGGTGTTGGAGAGCTGCCAGTCGAATCCGGCCTCGTCGGGGTCGGTCAACTGCGTCACCAGCAGTCGGCCGGCGAGGATCTGCGTCTCCGTGCCGTCTGCAGCCGTCGCTGTGACCATCTCGTCGTTGTTCACGATGAGGGCTGGAACCGTGTCGAGGCGGTCATCGGCGCTGGCGAGCCCGCCGGTGACCAGGCCCGCGACAGCGAGGGGTACGACGAGCACGCCGACGATGACGGCTCCGAGGCGCCACCGGCGCTGGCTGTGGGTGCGTCCGAAGAGGCTGTCGAGTCGCGCGCTCATCGCAGCACGGCCTTTCTGTTCGAGAGGGAGGATGACGAGGGGGCGTCGGCGAGCGCCACGGCGTGAACCGCACGGGTGCCGAGACCCACGGGCGCATCGACGCCGGCGGCCGTCAGCACGATGGTCGTCGCCACCGGGGCGAGCGCGCCGATCATGAGCATGAGCTCGTCGGCACCGCCCTCGGCTGGGAAGTCATCGCCGAGCTCCACGACGATCGCTCCCGGTCGTTCGGCCAGACCGGCCGCCACGAGCACTGCGGAGCGTTCCAGGCTGTCGAGTGAGGAGATCTGCGTCTCGGCACGCACCCTGTCGGTCCTCGGATCGTCGGCGAGAGCGGAGTGGATCTGGGCGATCCAGCGGCGCACCTGGGAGTCGATGGTCCTCGCGCGGTACCAGGGCTGCCCCAGGTCGATGCGCTCGGAGAGCACTTCGCCCACCGTGCGGTCGGCGAAGGCCGCCTCGCCGGCGGCGATGTCGACGAGCGCCACCCGGCGCAGCGCCCTGCCGCTCTCCGAGGGCAACGGGGCGCCGAGCACCTGCACGCGTCCGGAGACCGGAGCGAGGCGACCGGCCAGGGTGGCCGAGACCACACGGCGGTTTGCCGCGTCGCCGGTGACCAGCAGCACGTCCCCCACGGGGACGGAGAGATCCAGTGGGCCGATGGGGGCGTCCTCGATGCCGAAGGTCGCGTCGACCGCGGAGATCGCGGCGTCCTCCGTGCGCGCCCAGGCGGCATCCGTCAGGTGGTGGCGCAGGTGCTCCCCCTCGATGTCGACATCGGGAAGGATGCGGTCGAGCCACTTCGGCAACCACCAAGCCGCGCGTCCGGCGAGCGCCATGGCAGCGGGCACGAGCGTCATACGCACGAGGAAGGCGTCGAACGCGACCCCGACGGCGAGGGCGAGGGCGATGCCCTTGATCGGTCCGCTGCCCTCCGGGACGAAGGCGAAGAACACGAAGAACATGATGAGCGCGGCCGAGGTCACCACTCGGGCCGAGTGCTGGAAGCCGTGCACGATCGATCCGCGCGGATCCTTCGTCTTCACGTACTCCTCGCGCATGCCGGACACGAGGAACACCTCGTAGTCCATGGCCAGTCCGAACAGCACAGCCATCAGCAGGATCGGGAGGAAGCTCAGGATGGGGCCTGTCGTCTCGACGTGCAGGAGGTCGGCGAACCAGCCCCACTGGAAGATCGCTACCGAGACGCCGATGGCCGCGAACACCGAGAGAAGGAATCCGAGCGCAGCCTTGATCGGCACGAAGACCGAGCGGAACACCATCATGAGCAGCAGCACGGACAGCCCGACCACGACGAGGGCGAACGGCACCAGGGCATCCGTCAACCGGTTGGAGATGTCGATGGACACCGCGGTGGCCCCTGTGACGGTGATCGGGGTGCCGTACTCGTCATCGATGCGGGGAGCCAGGTCGCGGATGTCCTGCACCAGCTCCTTGGTGGCGGGGTCGTCGGGCGCGGTCTCGGGGATCACCCGGATGATCGCCGTGTCGACCGAGGCGTTCGGGATGCCCTGTCCCACCTCGGCCACGCCGTCGAGTTCGCCGAGCTCCGTTCCGATGGCATCGAGGTCGTCGAGGATGTCGGTCGTCTGCGTGATGTCGACCGAGACGATGAGCGGCCCGTTGTAGCCCGGACCGAAGCCATCGGAGAGCATCTCGTAGGCGTCTCGCGTCGTCGACCCCTCTGGCTCGCTGGCTCCCGACGGCAGGTTCAGGTCGAGGCTGAGCGCCGGGATGGCGAGTCCGCCCAGAATGCCGACGACGAGCACGACCGCGACGATCGGGGCCTTCAGCACGAGGTTCACCCAGCGCCGCCCCATGGTGGGTTTGGCGTCGTCGGCGGCCACGGCGCGCCGCGCGGCACGGCTGGACGGCTTCGGAATGAGCCTGCCCGCGAAGATGCCCATCACGGCTGGAAGCAGGGTGACGGCTGCGATCATGGCGACGAAGACGGCGAAGGCCGCCGCGATGCCCATGGTGCTGAGGAACGGGATGCCGACGACGAGCAGGCCGAGCAGCGCGATGATGACCGTCACGCCGGCGAAGATCACGGCCGAGCCGGCCGTGGCCACGGAGGTCGCTGCGGACTCCTCTGGCGTCTCCCCCCGTGCGAGCTGGGTGCGGTGCCGCGACAGGATGAACAACGCGTAGTCGATGCCGACGGCGAGGCCCAGCATCACCGCGAGCATGGGCGCGGTGCTGGACACGGGGGTGAACGCTGAGACCACGGTCACGCCGGCGACGGCGACGCCGACTCCGATCAGGGCCGTGAACAGAGGCATGCCCGCCGCGAGGAGGGATCCGAACGCGATGAACAGCACGACCCCGGCGAACAGCACGCCGAGTCCCTCGGTGATGGTCAGCCCGAAGGTCTGGTCCTGGAAGACCTGCCCGCCGAAGGCGACATCCAGGCCGGCGTCCTCCCCGATCCCGGCAGTGTCCTGGATCGCGGTCAGCGTTGCCGGAGCGACATCCGTCGAGGGCGAATCGAGTTGCACCTGGGTGTAGGCGGTGCGCTCGTCATCGGAGACGGCGTTGCCCGCGTACTCGTCGAACGGGTCGAGTACGGACTCGACGCCGTCGATGTCCTCGAGTTCGGTCGCCATCGATTGGATGGCGGCCTTGTGCGCGTCGTCGGTGACGGTCTCACCCTTCGGCGCCTGCATGACCACCTGGACGGATGCGCCCGCTGTCTGGGGGAACACGGCGGCGAGCTTGTCGATGGCCTGCTGCGACTCGGTGCCCGGGATGGCGTAGGACTCCTGGGTCTGGCCGCCGAGGGCGAGCCCGCCCCCGAGGATGCCGACCAGGAGCGCCACCCAGACGGCGACGACGAGCCAGGCTCGGCGGAAGGCGAAGTGTCCGACGCGGTAGAGGAAGGTGGCCACGGGAGTGTCCTATCGGGTCGAAGCGGGCACGGCGTGCGCCGGTACCGGGGAGAGGAGTTCGGAGATGATGTGCACCAGGGCCGGCCGCAGCTCGACGTCCGTGGCCGTGTCGGCGGTGATGCCGCTGCCGAAGGTGAGGTCGGCCGTCAGGGTGTAGGCGGCTCCGCCCAGGGCGATGCCGAAGCGCAGGCGGTCCTCGACACTGGCCTCGGGCGGGCAGACCGCCTCGGCCATGCGCAGGATCGTCGCGTTGGCCCGGGCGACGACGGGTACGTCCTCGAGGGACTGGCCCTGGCTGATGAAGGTGTGCACCTCGAGTCGGTAGCGCAGCAGGAGGTCCACGAAGGCCTCGAGGAACGCCCGCCTGGCGGCATCCGTCGACCCCTCGGAGATCCAGGCATCCAGGATCCGCCCGAACTCGTCGATCGCCGGGGTCAGCACCGCGTCGAGCAGGGCCTCCTTGGAGGCGAAGTGGTAGAGCACGCTCGACTTCGAGTACCCCGCGACGTCGGCGATCTGCTGCAACGAGGTCCCTGAGAACCCTCGCGTGGCGAACTGCTCGAGGGCGACGGCCTGAAGCTCGTCGCTGGGTCTGGCGCGCGAAGATACCGGGGTGTCAGCAGGCATGATCCGACGGTAGTTGACCGATCGGTCAGCAACTGCACGATCGGTCAGATTTGCGGCGATCTCCCAGTGATCGGCAACGCGATCGTCACCGGAGGGCCAGCGCTGCCGTCGACGCGAGCACGGCGAGGGGAGCGAGCACCACGCCGAGGAGCACGTACCGCGACCAGCGGAACTCCACGCCCATGGACGTGAGGCGATCGTGCCAGAGCAGCGTCGCCAGCGACGCCCACGGCGTGATGAGCGGGCCGACGTTCACGCCGATGAGCAGCGCGATCATGCGGGCCGGCGAGTCGACGGACGGTTCGAGCGCCAGGTAGGCGGGGAGGTTGTTGGCGATGTTGGCACCCCCGGCCCCGATGCCCGCGAGCTGCAGCAGGCTCAGCGGGTCGTCACCGGTGCCCGAGACTGTGGCCAGCGCATCGCCGAGCCCGAGGGCGTGCGCGGTCTCGAGTACGAGGAACAGGCCGGTCACGAGCAGCAGCAGCGGCCACGGCACGAGGCTCGCCCGCAGAACGATGGGCCGCGACACGGCGAAGGCGATGACGAGGGTCACGGCCGCCACGCAGGCGGGGATCCACACGGGCAGGCCGGAGAGCAGTCCGGGGATGAGGATGACGACGGCGACGGCGCTCGCGATCAGCAGGGTCGGATCCGTGATCCTCTCCGGTCGTTCGATGACGTACCGGGTGAAGAGGCTGCGGCGGTGCAGCAGCCCGATGACGGCGACGGGCACGACGATGGCGACGAGAGCCGGTGCCCAGGTCAGGGAGGCGAACTCGATCGGGCTCACCGGATGCCCGACGATCTGCTCGAGCTTCGACACGGCGAGCAGGTTGGTGAGGTTGGAGACCGGCAGAAGCATCGACGCCGTGTTGGCCAGCCACACCGTCGTCAGGACGAACGGCACCGGGCTGATCCCGGCATGCCGCGCCATCACGATGACCACGGGCGTGAGCAGCACCGCAGTCGTGTCCAGCGACAGGAAGATCGTGCAGACGGTGGCGAGGGCGACGACGATGAGCCAGAGCAGCCAGGAGCGCCCGTGCGCCCACGTACTGGCGTGCTGCGCGAGCCAGTCGAAGAGTCCGGCCTCGGCCGCCAACTCGGTGACGACCGTCATCGCCAGCACGAAGAGCAGCACCGGCCACACACGATCCCACAACGCGACCGCTTCGTCGACGGGCAGCACACCCGTGGCCAGCGCGAGGGCTCCGACGCCGAGGAGACCCGCTCCGATGAGCGCCGTCCGCATGTGGGAGCCTCCGTTTCGGCCCGCCCCATTAGACGATATGCCTCGCAAAGAATACCCCTGCTGCACCGGAGCATCGGGCGCTAGCGTTGACCTCACGAGTTGACCCACGAAAGGGAAGCATCATGCGCAAGTACCTGTTCAACGGATCCGTGATCGGCAGCGTCATCGGCGGCTGGGCCGTGGTTCAGCGCACCCGCAACGGCCCCCGCGACTGGAAGCTCCTGCTCACCTGGATCAGCTGGGGACTGACCCTCGCCATCGCGATCGGCACTGTGAAAGAGGAGTCCGACGAGAAGGGCATCGGCAGGTAGCCGATGCTGACGAGTGGTTCGACGCGCGTCGATCTACTCGGCCACGCACGGTTTTCGACTCGTACCCCCTCGATCCGCGGAAATCCGCCGATTGCAGCGCTCTTCTGCGGCGTGTCCCCCGCCCACCCGGCCCACCCTGAACGAGACTGTGGGTAGCATCCGCGGCACGAAAGGGCACCAGCATGGCGAAGGGCACCGGAATGTTCCGGCGACGGAGGCACGATGCTCCGGTCGTGGCGAGTTCCACCCCGGAGCTCACGCCTGAACAGGTCTTCGATCTTCTCAACAGCCGGCTCGCCGATGTGATCGGCGCTCACGGTTCGTGGACCCTCGTCCGGCGCACCGACGCGGACACCGACGAGATCTTCCACGCCATGCTCACGCACCAGATCGCGTCGGAGCTCACCCAGGCCCTCCTCGCCGAGAGGTCGGCACTGCGCGGCGAGCCGGTTCCCGAACCCGCTGCCCTGTCGTGGATCCCCGCCCCGATCACCGAGTGGGCGGAGCGCGACGGCGTCGTCATCGCCGAAGCGCCGATGGCGGAGCTGCTCGACACCACCGACACCGACTCGACCGAGATCGTGCCCGCGCGCCACGTCTCCGCGGAGCCCGCACGCCTCGTCGCCTGACGGTCGCCGGGACGCCCGTACAAAATCCGGGCCGTGATCTTGTAACCGGATGCCCGCGCGGGCCGACCGTGCCTTCCTAGTCTGGTGTCACCCGGCCGCGCAGAGCGGCCCTCGACGCCCCCGGAGTTCGCCCATGGCATCCGCCCGCATTTCAGCCCGCGACCTGGCCCAGATCGCAGTCTTCGCAGCTCTCATCGCCGCCCTCACCCTTCCCGGGGCGATCCCGACGGGAGCGCTCGGACTGCCCATCACCCTCCAGACGCTCGGCGTCCTCCTGGCCGGTGCCATCATCGGGCCCAGAAACGGCACGCTGGCCGTGGTCGTGTACGTGGCGCTCGGTGCGATCGGGCTTCCGATCTACGCCGGCGGAACCGGAGGCCTCGGCATCCTCTTCGGGCCGACAGGAGGCTTCCTGTTCGGTTTCATCCTGTGCGCCTTCGTCGTCGGCTGGATCACGGCGCGTCTCCTCCCCCGGTACCCGTTCTGGCCGGCTCTGGGCCTCACCGCCGTCGGCGGCATCCTGTCGGTCTACCTGATCGGAATCCCCTGGCTCGCCGTGACGACGGGCACACCGGTCGGGGCGGTCGCCCTCGGCATGGTCGCCTTCCTGCCCGGCGACCTGATCAAGGTGCTGCTCACCGTCTCGGTCGCGAAGGCCGTGCACCGCGCCTGGCCGGGTCTCATCCAGCCCCGGCCGTGGGGACGCAAGCGCGCCGGCTCGTCTACCGACACGAGCACCGCCGCCGTCGACGCCTGACGCATGGGTGACATCCGCTTCGAGGCCGTCGACCACCGGTTCGGCGACGATGCCGTTCTGCGTGACATCGACCTGAGGCTCACCGAGCAGCGCATCGGCGTGGTCGGAGCCAACGGATCCGGGAAGTCGACGCTCGTGCGACTCGTCAACGGCCTCGTGTCACCGCAGCAGGGTCATGTCCTCGTCGACGGTCTGGACGTCGCGAAGCACGCCCGTGAGGTTCGCCGCCGCGTCGGCTTCATCTTCACGAATCCCGACACCCAGATCGTCATGCCCACCGTGCGCGAGGACGTCGCGTTCTCCGTGCGCCGCCTGAAGCTCCCGGCCCCGGAGGCCGCAGCCCGCGTCGATGCGGCACTCGAGCGCTTCGGCCTCGACGCGCTGGCGGACCGCGCCGCCCACAAGCTCTCGGGAGGGCAGAAGCAGCTGCTGGCCCTGGCTGCCGTGCTCGTCACGGAGCCGGCCATCGTCATCGCCGACGAGCCGACGACGCTGCTGGACGGTCGGAACGCCCGCATCGTGACCGAGTACCTGCGCACCCTCGAGCAGCAGCTGATCGTGGTGACGCACCAGCTCGAGCTGCTCGAGGACTTCGACAGGGTCATCGTCATGGACGAGGGACGGGTCGTCGCCGACGGAGCGCCGGGCCCGGCGCTCGAGCTCTACCGGGCGGCGATCCGGTGAACGGCTTCTACCATCCGGGTCGCTCGCCGCTGCACCGGATGCCGGCGGTGGCCAAGCTGCTGACGCTGATGGTGGCCGTCACCGTCGTGGCCTTCCTGCGCTCACCGGGGGTGCTCGCCTGCGCCCTGCTCGTGACGGGGCTGCTCTACCTCGTCGCAGGCATCCCCCCGAGGTTGGCCCTGCGCGCCGTCGGCCCCATCTTCTGGGTTCTGCTCATCGCCGTCCCTCTGAACGGCTGGCTGGTCGGCTGGGAGTCCGCCGTCTCCATGGGGCTGCGAGTCGTGACAGTGGTGGCACTCGCCGGGCTGTTCACGCTGACGACCACGGTCTCCGCAGTGCTCGGCGCCGTCGAGGCACTCCTGCGGCCTGTACCCCGCGTGGATGCGGACAGGGTCGGCCTGCTGCTGGCCCTCACGATCCGGGCGATCCCCCTCCTCAGCGAGATCGTGGGCTCTGTGCTCGAGGCGCGGCGAGCCCGCGGTGTCGACCGCTCCCTCCGCGCCATCGCCGTGCCCGTCATCGTGCGTTCGCTGCAGTCGGCCGACGAACTGGGCGACGCGCTCATCGCTCGCGGCGTCGACGACTGAACTTATTGGCTGAAATGCCATGCGGAAAACCTGGGCGACGAAGGGTCGGCCACGTTTTCCGCATGACATTTCAGCTGGCGAGCTCCGCTCGCGGCGGCCCGACGACGACGGGTCGGCCACATTGCCGTGCGACATTTCAGCCGGCGAGCTCCGGCGCAGGAATCGCTCGCTGAGGCCCCGACGAAGTCGGCGGCCGAAGCGCTCACCACTGTCGGGCACAGGCCCGATCGCCGAGAACAGGCCGGATCGGCCTGCGTCCGCGGGATCAGGCAGATCCGGCCTGTTGCGCTGCGGTCAGGCCAGGCGTGCGCGACACCGTTGCGCCAGGCTCAGCGCGCCCGACGCAGCGTGGTGGCAGCGACGACGGCGGCGCCCAGCACGACCGCGAAGCCGATCCACGCCGTGAGCCCCACTCCGCTGCCGAACGCCTCGCTGGCCGAGGCCAGCAGGCTGGCGGCATCCGTCGACGGAAGCTCCCCGGCGATCGCCACGGCCCCGCCAAGGGTCTCGCCGGCCGCCTCGCGCTGGGCGGCGTCGAGGGCCCCAGGAAGCACCACCGTCGCCCTGTAGGACGCCGTGAGGATCGTGCCGAGGATGGCCGTTCCGAGCACAGCGCCGACCTCATAAGCGGTCTCGGACACCGCCGAGGCGGCGCCGGCCTTGGCGGCGGGCGCGTTCGCCAGGATCAGCTCGTTGGACACCGTCTCGGCGGCCCCGATGCCGATGCCGAGGGCGACGAACGCCACCGCGATGCCGACGGCGTCGATGCGTCCACCCGAGAGCGCGACGGCAAGGTAGCCGCCGGCTGAGATCACGAGCGCCACGGGTACGAGGCGCGATGGCCGCACCCGGCGGGCGATGGGCACCACGACCAGTCCGGAGACGATCATGGCGATGAGTCCGGGCACCAGCACGAGCCCCGCGGTGAACGGTGACAGGCCGAGCACGAGCTGCAGGTGCTGGGAGACGAAGTACAGGCCGCCGACCAGCGCCAGCACGCTGAGGAGGTTGACGCCGATGGCACCGCTGAACGAACCCCGCCGGAACAGTTCCATGTCGATCATCGGGCTCTGGATGCGGTTCTGCCGACGCACGAAGACGAATCCGGCCGCCAGTCCCACGATCATCGACGCGACGCCCAGCACGTCGATGCCGCGCTCGGCGAGAGTCTTGATGCCGAACACGATCGGCACCATGGTGAGCAATGAGAGCAGGATGCTCGGGATGTCGATGCGGCCGGGGTTCGGGTCCTTCGACTCCGGAACGAGCAGTGGCAACAGGATGACGAGCGGAAGCAGCAGGGGAACCGCGAGCAGGAAGACGCTGCCCCATGCGAAGTGCTCGAGCAGGATGCCGCCGACGACCGGCCCCAGGGCGCTTCCGGCGGCGAATCCCGTCGCCCAGATCGCGATGGCCAGGCGGCGCTCATCGCGGTCCGTGAACACCGAGCGCAGGAGCGACAGGGTCGAGGGCATGAGCATCGCACCGAAGAACCCGAGGAGCGCGCGCGACGCGATCAGCCACTCTCCGCTCGGGGCGAAGGCAGCGGCGACCGACACGAGGCCGAAGCCGACCGAGCCGACGAGCAGCAGCCGACGACGACCGATGCGATCGCCGAGACTCCCCATCGAGACGAGGAGTCCGGCGAGCACGAGCGGATAGATGTCGATGATCCAGAGCAGCTGCACTCCGCTCGGCTGCAGGGCCTCGGAGATGGCCGGCAGGGCGAAGTTGAGCACGGTGTTGTCGATCGAGACGAGCAGCACCGGAAGCATGAGAGCCGCCAGGGCGAACCAGCGGCGGCGTCGGGCGGCCGGAGTCCCCGTGCCGGAGGGCACGCCGGCCGGGTCGGAGGTGATCACGACGGATGCCGTGGATGGCGTGCTGTTCTGCGTGGTCATGGGTCTATTCGGTCTCGGCGTTGCGTGCGTTCCATTAGTGTACCGTCTACCCGGTACAGTAGCCAACTCCCGGCCTGCCACGCTCGCGGGGCACCTGACCATCGTTACGATTGCGCCATGCCCCCGACGACCAGAGACCGCATCCTCGATGCCTTCCAGGACCTCCTGATCGACGGTGGAGAACGCGCGGCGACCCTCGATGCCGTGTCGGCGACCGCCGGCGTCTCCAAGGGTGGACTGCTCTACCACTTCGCGTCGAAGGACGCCCTGGCAGCCGGCCTCCTCGACAGGCTGCGCGAGCTGGCGGCACTCGATGCCGCGACGATCCGCACGGCTC
Source organism: Leifsonia sp. Root1293 (assembly GCF_001425325.1). NCBI lineage: Bacteria > Bacillati > Actinomycetota > Actinomycetes > Micrococcales > Microbacteriaceae > Leifsonia > Leifsonia sp. Root1293. Next base: position 1,262,012 of record NZ_LMEH01000001.1, read on the forward strand.
CGTCCGGCGCCGTCGACCACCTGATCCGCAACTCCGTCGACACCGGTTCCCCCCTCGACCGAGCGATGATCGGCGCCTATCGTCTGGCGCAAGGGCGCCACGAGGGAGCCAAGGCCGCCATCGCCGCAGTGAACTCCGACTGGCTGGAGGCCATCGAGGATGCCGTCGGCGACCCTGCCGTGGCGCAGCTCATCATGCTCGTCAGTGACGGGCTGTACTACAACTCGGCCATCGGTGACGCCGAACTCGCGGCATCCGTCGCAGTTCCCACCGACCTCGATGCACTGCTCGCGGTCATCCGCAGGCTGGCGCCCGAGGCGCCGACCACGACGGACTGATGCGCTGCAAGCTCAGTCGCCGAGCTCAGCGTCCGCCGCCGCAACGGCCGCCAGCTGCTCTGCGATCAGGATTGCCAGATCGATCTGAGTCGCCATCGTCTCCCCCGTTCACTCGGGTCCCCCGACCCGTGTGGATCGAGTATGCCCCCGACCGGGGGGCGAGGGAAGTGCCCGACGGTTAACATTCGGCAACGCTTCAGTCTTCGGCCCGGGGTGACGCGCCGAGCTCGACGGGAGTGAACCGGGCCACGGTGGCACCCTGATGGTTCACTCGCTCCTCCCACATCGACGCAGGACGCACCCAGAGGCGCCCGTCGGCCGAGCTGTAGACGACCACGCGCTGCTCCGTCTCGGAGTCGGTCGCCTCGCCCACCACTGTGTAGAGGCCGCCCTTGAAGTGACGATAGAGGCCCGGTTCGATCATGAACCCATCCTCCACCACTCCATCCCGCCGGAAGCCATGCCGGGCGGGCGACACTGAACCGCGGAGGGGAACGGCTGATCAGCGCGGCGCTATTGACAGCGCCTTCGATTCGGGCCTACGGTCCGAATCGGGCCTGCCGGCCGAACAGAGGAGGTCAGGTGTCCACACCCCCGAGCGCGCCGATGGGCAGGCGAGCCCTCATCGTCCTCGCCGTTCCAGCGCTGGCGATCGGGGTGGCGTCCGCGTTGATCCTCTGGTTGCTCAACGAGGTCTCCGGACTTCTCCAGACGCAGATCTGGACCACCTGGCCCGATGCCCTGGGCCTTGAGCCATACAGCCCGTGGTGGACCTTCGGGGTGCTCACGCTGACGGGCGCCGCCGTCGGCCTGGTCGTCTGGCTGATGCCGGGCCACGCGGGTCCCGACTCTGCGACGACCGAGCTGTCAGCGCCACCCCTGCCCCTTCGCGTCCTGCCGGGGCTCATCATCGCGGTCACGCTCTCGCTGGCCGGCGGCGTCAGCCTGGGGCCGGAGAACCCGATCATGGCCATCAACGCGGCCGTCGCCGTTGCGGCAATGGCACGGATCGCGAAGGCCGTGCCGCCGCAGCTCGTGGCCCTCCTGGCCGCCGCGGCGACGATCGGTGCGCTCTTCGGCACCCCCGTCGCTGCAGCTCTCGTCTTCACCGGCATGGTCGCCGCCCTGAAATCCGGCGGATCACTCTGGGACAGGCTGTTCCTGCCGGTGGCGGCGGCAGGCGCCGGAGCGGTGACCATGCACCTGCTCGGCTCGCCGCCGCTCGAGTTCCACGTCGCGCCCTTCGGGACCCCGGAGCCGATCGACCTTGCCACGGGAACCCTCGTCGCCGTCGTATCGGCCGGCCTCGGCATCCTCGCCGTCTACGCCTTCCCCCTCATCCACCGGGCGTTTCACGCGCTCAAGAACCCCGTCGTGTTCACCACCCTGGGTGGCGCCGTCCTCGGTGTGCTCGCCATCATCGGCGGACCGCTGACGATGTTCAAGGGCCTCGCTCAGGCCGGGCAGATCATCGACAACCCGGAGGACTACTCCGCGGGGACCCTGGCGCTGCTCGCGGTCGTCAAGATCGTCGCACTGCTGATCGCGGCCTCGGCCGGTTTCCGCGGTGGCCGCATCTTCCCGGCGGTGTTCATCGGCGTCGCGATCGGCCTCTTCTTCCACGCCGTCATCCCGAGCATGCCCATCGGCCTGGCGATCGCGTGCGGCGCTCTCGGCATCGTGCTCGTCGCCACCCGTGACGGCTGGATCGCCCTCTTCCTCGGTGTCGCGCTGACCGGAGACGCCAGCCTCCTGCCGATCCTCTGCGTCATCGTGCTCCCGACCTGGCTCCTGGTGACGGGAGTGCCCGAGCTGCGGATCATTCCCCAGCCGGAACCGACGCCGCATCCGGAACCCACCGACGCGCGGTGAGCTGAGGGAAGACCTCATTTTCGGATCATCACGCTGAGATTCGCTCATCTCGGTCTATCGTTGACGAACCATGAGTGCTCGGACCCGACGAGTGCGCAGGCCGCTGCTGCGGAGTGCGCGATTCTGGGTGCCCGCAACCGTGGCCGCCGTGCTCCTCGGCCTGGCCTGGCTCGCGTTCACGGTGACGCCGTCAGCGCTGGAGGCGAAGGGGGAACTCGAGAAGGCGATCCCCTATGCCGCCGCGGCGCAGAAGGCGGCGACCTCCGGCGATGCGGCCGCCGCCGCTTCAGCCGGCAAGGAGATGCGCAGGCATACGGCGGGCGCCCGGGCAGCCACCCAGGGTCGCGCCTGGACGATGGCGGAGAAGCTGCCGTGGGTCGGAGAGAATCTCGCTGCGGTGAGGGTGGCGGCGGAGGAAGCCGACCGTCTGACCAGCGAAGTCGTCCTCCCGATGGCGGACGTCGGAGTCGACGCCATCCGGCCCGTCGACGGACGCGTCGACCTCGAGGCGGTGAGGACCCTCTCCACGACGGTCTCCCGAGCCCTGAAGGTTGCCGATCTGAGTGCGATGCGCCTGACCTTCATCGACCGGGGGATCCTCCTCCCCCAGGTCGCGGCTGGAGTCGACCGGCTGGCACACGAGATCGACACCCTCCGGCCGTCCATCGTCAGCGCCGACAACGGCCTCAAGGTGCTGCCTGCCATTCTCGGCGGCGACGGGCCGCGCAACTACCTGCTGTTGTTCCAGAACAGCGGGGAGGTGTTGCCGGGCGGTGGCACGATCGACTCCCTCGCCGAGGTGCACGCCGACAACGGCGCGCTCACCATCACGCGTCAGGCATCGGCATCCGCCGAGGCGTTCCCGGGGTTTCCGGGACCTGTCGTCGGGATGCCGCCCGGCTCCCAGGAGACGTACCCGGGCGACCTCGGTAGTCGGGTGCAGAGCGTGGCGAGGACGCCCAGGTTCGACCTGAGTTCCAAGATCGCACACGAGATGTGGAAGCAGCGAACCGGCGTCGCGGTGAACGGGGTCATCGCGGTGGACACCGTCGCGCTGTCGTACATCATGGCCGCAACCGGCCCCATCGCCCTTCCCGACGGGTCGAAGCTCGAGACCAGGAACGCCGTGTCCATGCTTCTGGGCGACCTGTACGCGACGTTCGAACCCGAGCAGGTCGATGCCATCGGCCAGTCTGTCGTGGCGACGGCGTTCGCGCGGATCGCCTCAGGGGATGTCGACATGGCCTCCCTGACCGCAGCCGTCAGCCGCGCCGGCGACGAGCGGCGCATCCGCCTGTGGGGAACGGATGCCGGAGAACAGGCCCTGCTCAAGGGGTCGCCGTTCGAGGGTGAGCCACCGACGAGCAGCACGACGACGGATGCCTTCGGCGTCTACTTCGTCGATTCCACCCCGGGCAGGATGCAGCGATTCATGACCCAGAGCGTCGACATGGCACAGGCGGTGTGCGCGGCAGACGGCAAGCGCCACGTCAGGGTCCGGATCACGCTCGCGAATACCGTGACTCCGGATCAGGCGCTGACGCTTCCCGACTCCGTGACCGGCGGTGGAGCCTCGACGGAAATCGGGAGCATGCGCGTCGACACGCTCGTGTACGCCCCACCCGGGTCGACGATGGTGGGAGCGTCCCTCAACGGCCAGCCGGCCTCGTCGACCGTCACCACCGATGGCGACTATCCGGTGAACAGGATCGGCACCACGATCGCGCCCGGGGCCACAGTGACGCTCGACTTCGACGTCCTCGCCACCGACGACGAACTGCGCACCCTGTCGGCCGAGGTCACCCCGGTGGTCAGCCCGACGTCGGTCTCCACGTCCGAACTCGACTGCGGCTAGAAGAAGAGCCCTGACCAGCCCATGTTCGTCGGTCCCGATTGCTTTCCGGCAAGCAAAAAGCCCCGAACCTGGCGAGAGGTTCGAGGCTTTTCGTGCACCCCCTCGGACTTGAACCGAGAACCCACTGATTAAGAGTCAGTTGCTCTGCCGATTGAGCTAGAGGTGCGTGATCGGCTCGAAAATTGCTTCCCGAACCGAGTGATGACTCTAGCATCCGATCGACGGTGAACGCCAATCGAGGCCACCTCGGAGCCCCGCCGGGTGACGAATGCCGCTCCCCCGGCGTCGCTAGGCTGGCTGTCGTGACTGCCGAAGCCGCTGCATCCGTGCCCCTCGACCATTCCGCCGATCTCGCGCTCGCGCTCGCGATCGCCGATGCAGCCGACGCGATCGCGCTGGACAGGTTCCGGGCGGCCGACCTGGTGGTCGAGACCAAGCCGGATCGCACCCCGGTGACCGACGCTGATCAGGCCGTGGAGCGGGCCATCCGCGATCGGATCGCCGCCGCACGCCCCGGCGACGGCATCTTCGGCGAGGAGTACGGCGTCGAGGGCGACTCGAACCGGCAGTGGATCATCGATCCGATCGATGGCACGGCCAACTTCCTGCGCGGCGTCCCCGTCTGGGGCACGCTGATCGCCCTCACGATCGACGGCGTGCCCGTGGTGGGGGTCGCGTCCAGCCCGGCGCTGGGACGCCGCTGGTGGGGCTCCCGTGGGGCCGGGGCCTGGACAGCGGATGCCGCCGCCGAGGGCGGTGCGCGTCGCATCGCCGTATCGGGTGTGCGCGAGCTGGCCGACGCGTCCCTGAGCTTCCAGAGCATCGCGCAGTGGCGCGACGCCGGCTATCTCGACCGTCTCCTCGGACTCGCCGAGACCGTGTGGCGCGACCGTGCCTACGGCGACCTGTGGTCGTACGTCCTCCTGGCCGAGGGCCTGGTCGACATCGTCGCCGAGTTCGACGTGAAGCCCTACGACGTGGCGGCGCTCGTCCCGATCGTCGAGGAAGCCGGCGGCCGACTCACCAGCGTGACCGGCGACGTGGAGCTCGCACACGGGAGCTCGCTCGCCACCAACGGACTGCTGCACGACGCTGTCGTGAGCGCGCTGCGCTGATCTCGCCCACCGGGCGCGTACCATCGGCGAGATGCACCGTCGCACACTGAACGCCGCCCAGCTCTCCGAGTTCGAGGGTGTGCTGCTGGCGCGGCGAGCGGACGTCGCCGCCCAGCGGTCCCGGCTCGACGGCTCGCTCGCCGACGTGCGCGAATCCCGGAGCGACGGCATGGCCGACGACGAGCACGACCCGGAGGGTCCCACGATGTCGTCGGAGTGGTCGCGCCTGTCCGGCACCCAACGGGCGGTGGACGAGGACCTCGGCCAGGTGGACGCCGCTCTGGAGCGACTGGCTGCCGGCAGTTATGGAACCTGTGTGCGTTGCGGCGAGTCGATCCCGATCGACCGCCTGCGTGCCCGGCCCGAGGCGTCGCTCTGCATCACGTGCGCTCAGGCCGTAGGGGGCTGACCCGCGAGGGTCGATCCGCCGCCCCGACTCCTGTCCACACCGGGAACATGCAGAAGCCGGCCCTCCCCCTGTCGGGGAAGGACCGGCTTCGGAACCGCTCTGGGCTCTCGAGCGCTCAGCGCCTCGAGATCGCTCGCACGATGGCGATCAGCCCCGTCACGGCGACGACGCCGATGGCGATCACGACGGCCGGGTTGCGGCGGTACTGCTCAGTGGTCTCGTCGACGATGCGGGCCGTCGACGCGGAGACGGTGTCGGCGACATCGGAGCCGGCCTGCTTGATGCGGGTGACGACGTCTTCGGCAGCATCCGAGACGGACCCGACGATGTCGGAGGATGCGCCGCCTGCCTCCGAGCCGACCGCCGAGGCCGACTTCTTCACATCATCGACGACGGTCTCCGCGCTCTTCCGAGCTCCGGCGGCAGCCTCGGACGCCGCCTTCTGAGTCTTGGAGGCTGCATCGGTCGCCGCCTTCTTGGCGCTCGATGCGGCCGACTTCGCAGCATCGGTGGCGTTGTCGGCGGCAGTCGCGAGGTTCTCGCGAGCCTCGTCGAACGCGCCGTCGGTGGAATCCGTGGTGTTCTCTGCCATCAGCTCTTCCCCTTCGCGGCTTTCGCGATCTTCTTCTCGGCGGCCTTGGCCGCGTTCTGGGCGTCCTTCAGGGCGTGCTTGCGCGCCTTCTTGACGCGCGGGTCGTTCCACAGCGCGTCGAGCGATGCCATGACATCGCGGTACGGGCCCTTGCCGGCCTTCGAACCGTAGACGTACCCGACGGCGAGGATCGCGGCGACGAACAGCAGGGTGAGAAATCTGCGCATGATGCCCCCATCTGAATCTGCGCACCGGGATGTCCGGTGTCTGCTCGTCGAGCCTAGGCTCGGGCATGGCTCGCGGGGAGGGGATCGCTTTCGCGCGCGGCATCGTGTAGAGCCGACGAATGCCGCAGCTGAGAAGGATGGGATCCAACAACGTGTGATAGCGACCAGAGGTGGAGATGCCGGGAATTGAACCCGGGTCCACTGCTGAGATTCCATGCCTTCTACGGGCGTATCCTGCGAAGTCGTTCTACTCGGCCCCCACCTTTGCCACAGGCGTCTAGGTGGACGGGCCCAGCCTGAGTGCAAGTCCCACGTATCGCTCGAGGCGTCGATACGCAGCCAGTCCTCTAGATGACGTCAGGGTCCGGGGCGAGGTCTAACCCGGTCTGACGGACTTATGGGCTCTACTGCCTAGGCAGCGAGAGCGAAGTCAGTGCGCTTTGAATTGGCACTTGTGTTTTCCAGAGATCGTTTACGAGATAACCCTGGATCCTCGGCCCGCTTCTCACAGTCTCACAGGCAATGTCGAAACCGATCATCCCCATGAGCACTCGCAGTCGTCCTCGAGAGGTCGCTGCACTGAGTGGGTCGCTGTCACACGCTGTTGAATTACCAAGACCGCATCCGCTCATGGAAGAACCGGATGCAGCCCTCAATCATACATCGCAAGCCCGGTGTTCTCCTACTCCAGTCGCGTGGACGCGGCCTAGAGTGATGGAGGCTCACGTCGACGACCGTGACCGGAGAGGATCCCTCCATGACGACCATCACCGTGGCCGGCGAGGCCGAGATCGAGCGTGCGGCGGAACTGGGAACCGTTCGCCTGAGGGTCACCGCCGAAGGAGCGGATCGGCAGGAGGTCATCAAGCGTGCCGCCGGCATCCACAGCGCCGTCGTCGCCGGGATCGTGGCGCTCCACGAAGCAGACGACGCAGTTCTCACACGATGGGCGAGCGACGGCGTCACGGTGTCCTCTGCGCGGCCGTGGAACCAGGACGGCCGGCAGCTGCCCTTCGTCCACACGGCCGCAGCTGCGCTGACGGTCACCTTCGCCGACCCCGGAGCTCTCTCCGAGTGGCTCGGCTCGGTCTCGATGAACGACGGGGTGTTCGTCGACGGCGTGGAGTGGTCGCTCACCGAGCACACGACCGACGAGGTCACCGCCGATGCGCGTGAGAAGGCTGTGAAGTCGGCCGTGCGCGCGGCGGCGACCTATGCCGCGGCGCTCTCCCTCACCGGGCTGAAGCCTGTCGCCATCGCCGATCCCGGGCTGCTCGACACCGGCGCTCCGCAGCCGGGATTCGCACCGATGGCAGCGTCGCTCCGCATGAAGGGGTCGGAACAGGCGATGGACCTGGCTCCCCGACCGATCACCATCGGCGCGACGGTGCACGTGCGCTTCGAGACCGTCTGAGAGCAGTCAGCTGCGCTCGGACTCCAGTTCGCCATCGCTCGCCGCGATGCTGTCAGCGGATGCGGTCCGGCCGGCTCGCTCGATCCGCTCGGCCTCGATCCGCTCCGCCTCGAGGCGCTCGGCCTCGTCGCCGCCGATCGCCTCACCGCGCGCGACCATGCCGGAGACATCCGAGAGGGGGATCTGCTTCATGAAGACGGCGAAGACGAAGGCGATCACGATGAACGGGATCAGGTACCAGAAGACCGGGGCGAGCGAGTCCGCGTAGGCGTTGACGATGCCGTCGCGGACGGCGTCCGGAAGCTCGCTGAGCGCCTGGGGATCCAGAGTGGCCGTTGCGGTGCCCGCCTGATCCGGGGTGGCACCCGCCTGGGTGAAGACATCCGTCAACTTGCTGGAGAGCGAGTTGGTGAAGATGGCCCCGAAGATCGCGACGCCGAGGGCTGCTCCCACCTCCCGGAAGTAGTTGTTCGTGCTCGTGGCGGTTCCGACCATGTCCGGGCTCACGGCGTTCTGCACGACGAGTACGACGACCTGCATGATGAGGCCGAGCCCGGCGCCGAAGAAGAACAGGAACACGCAGATCAGCCAGATGGGGGTCGCCGCGGTGAGCGTCGTGAAGGCCAGCATGGCCAGTCCGGTGACGATGGTTCCGAGGATCGGGTACATCTTGTAGCGGCCGGAACGGCTGATCGCGATACCCGACCAGATCGACGTGCCCATGAGGCCGGCCATCATCGGGAGCATGAGCAGGCCCGACTCGGCGGCCGAGGTGCCCGACGACATCTGCAGGAAGGTGGGGACGAAGGCGATCGCCGAGAACATGCCGAGGCCGAGCGTGAACCCGATGGCCGTCGCATTGATGAAGATCGGGTTCTTGAACAGGGACAGCGGGATGATCGGGTCGTCGGCCTTCGCCTCGGTCCAGATGAACGCGGCCACCGCGGCCAGCATGCCGACACCCCATGCCCAGGTCTCCAGGGCCTCCCAGCCGTGCTGGGCTGATCCGCCGAAGTCGCTGAAGAAGATGAGGCACGTGGTGGCGATCGAGAGGAACACGACGCCCATGACGTCGATGCGACGCTCGGCCTTCTTGGACGGCAGGGTCAGTGCGAACCAGGCGATGGCGAACGCCGCGATGCCCACGGGGATGTTGATGTAGAACGCCCACTCCCAGGTGAGGTGATCGACGAAGTAGCCGCCGAGCAGTGGACCGGCCACAGCCGAGAGGCCGAAGATGGCACCGAGTGGTCCCATGTACTTGCCACGCTGGTTGGCGGGCACGATGTCGGCGATGATCGCCTGCGACAGGATCATCAGTCCGCCGCCGCCGAGGCCCTGAACGGCCCGGAGCGCCACGAAGGTCCAGAAGTCGGTCGCGAAGAAGGCGAGTCCGACCGAGGCGAGCGTGAAGAGCGCGATCGCGATGAGGTAGAGGTTCCGCCGGCCGAGCACGTCGCCGAACTTGCCGTAGATCGGCATCACGATGGTCGTGGCGAGCAGGTAGGCCGTCGTGATCCAGGCCTGGTGCTCGACACCGCCGAGCTGTCCGACGATCGTCGGCATGGCCGTCGAGACGATGGTCTGGTCGAGACTGGAGAGCAGCATCCCGGCGATGAGGGCCGAGAAGATGATCCAGATGCGCTTCTGCGTGAGCAGAACCGGGGCTGCGCCGACGGCTGTCGAGGCTGGGGAGGACATACTGTTCCTGTTCGTGGGGGTTCCGGGTGGATCTGTGGGTGGGCAGGAGGGATCGAGGCGCCCGGCGGAGGGCCGGATCAGCGCTGTGACGTGGCCGAGCCGCCGAAGAGGGTTCGAGCGGCTGCGACTCGCGGAGCGACGATCTCGTCGAGGGTGAGGGTGTTCTCTGGCGTGAAGTAGATCTCGGCCGAGGAGTGCATCAGAGTCGTGACGATGAGCACGGCGACCGATGCCACGGGGTCTCCCGGGTCGAGGCCCTCGCGCCGCGCGACCAGGTCGCTCAGCTGGTCGTTGCGCAGCATTCCCGCCTGCATCATCTTCTGCAGCAGCTGCGGCTCGGTCTCGATGGCGGCGAGGAGATCGCGCAGCTCCTGATGCGATTGCGCCAGCTGCGCGACATGGGCCATCTCGAGGGCGACGAGGTCATCGAGAAGGGTGACGGAGACACCGTCGCCGGGCGGGCGCATGGCCAGGAACATCTCGACGGCGTCGCCGTCGAACCATTCATGAGGGTGACCGATGATGGCCTGCTCTTTGGCGTCGAAGTAGTTGAAGAAGGTGCGACGCGAGACGCCCACCCGCTCGCAGACCTGCTCGATCGTGAAGCCGTGCAGGCCGTGTGCGGCGGTCAGAGTGCGAGTCGCATGGGAGAGGGCACGCCGGGTCTCGGCCATCCGTCGCTCACGGAGCCCTGTCGTTGCACTCTCCTCCATGCAGTGCATTCTTGCACTACGGATGCCCCAGTGCAATTCAGTGCATCAGCGTTCGACGAGAACCGTCTCCAGGTCGGCCAGCTCGTCGAGGGTCAGACCTGAGGCGAGCAGGTACTGCCGCACCGACCCGTGGTCTCGCTCGATCAGGTCGATGGTCGATGCGAGCGCTGCGGCCGGGCTGCCGCCCATCAGTGTGCGCAGTTCGGGCGTATCGGCCATGCCGTACTCGCCGATCATCGCGATCATGCCCTCGAGCCATGCGCCCGCGAGGTTGGCCTCGGTCGCCGCGTAGTCCTCCAGGACCAGCTCGCGGTCGACGCCGACCGCCAGCAGCGCGAGGGCGACGATGACGCCCGTGCGGTCCTTGCCTGCGGTGCAGTGGACGAGGACGGCACCGTCACGGTGGTGGGCGATGGTGCGGATCGCCTCGATCACGACGGGGGCGTGCTGCGTCACGATGCGCTCGTAGAGCGCCTCCAGGGTGATCGTGTTCTCGGTGTGGGAGGCTCCGGAGCCCTCGAACACCGGAAGGGAGATCGTGTCGACGTCGAGCCCATCGATCGCATCCGGCATCGACGACGTCTCGAATCCGTCGCGCAGGTCGATGATGGTGTGCACGGCGAGGGCGCGCAGTGCGTCTCGCCCGGCGTCGTCGAGACGACCGAGGCCATCCGACCGCAGCAGGACTCCCGACCGCACGACCCCGTCGCGGGCGGGATAGCCGCCGACGTCGCGCAGGTTGTAGGTCCCGGGGACCTTGATGACCTCGTTCGCCGGCATTCTCTACTCCCCCAGGTGCTTGCGACTCGAGATGGCCCGGTCGGATTCGCGCTTGTCCTGGCGCTCGCGGAGCGCCTGACGCTTGTCGTAGTCCTTCTTGCCCTTCGCCACGGCGATCTCGACCTTGGCACGCCCGTCCGAGAAGTAGATCTTCAGCGGAACGAGCGTGTAGCCGCCCTCTTTGGTCTTGTGGCTGATCTTGATGATCTCCGCCTTGTGCAGCAGCATCTTGCGCTTGCGGCGAGGCGGGTGGTTGGTCCAGGTCCCCTGGCTGTACTCGGGGATGTGCACGGCGTCGAGCCACATCTCGCCGCCCTCGATGAAGGCGTAGCCGTCGACCAGGGAGGCGCGACCGGCACGCAATGACTTCACCTCGGTGCCCGTGAGCACGAGGCCGGCTTCATAGGTCTCACCGATGAGGTAGTCGTGACGCGCCTTGCGGTTCGTCGCGACGACGTTCTCTCCGCGTTCCTTCGGCATGATTCCTCCTCCTCGGTGGATGGCACTGGGCGCCCGGCTCGGGCAGCCGTTCAGTCTAACGGATGCGGCAGGCCGCACTCGCGCACGGCCGCCACCGCGACCCGGAGCCGCGGATGAAGCACGCGCTGCTCGTCATGCCAGATGCATGCGGGCGTCAGCCGCGTCGATCAGGTGCGGGTCGTGGGAAGCGACGAGCACGGCCACGTCGGCGTCACGCTGCGCGACGAGCAGATCGATGATGTCGTCGGCACTGGTGCGGTCGAGGCCTGCTGTCGGCTCGTCGACGATCAGCAGCTGCGGCGAGAGCAGCAGGGCTCTGGCGAGGGCGGCGCGCTGGCGTTCGCCGCCCGAGAGCTCGTCCGGGCGTGCCGACGCGCGATCGGCTATGCCCACCATCTCGAGCAGGCCCAGCGCCCGGTCTCCCAGTTCGCGCACACGTCGGGCGGGAACTGCAGGCACCAGAACATTCTCGAGAACGCTCATTCCCCCGATCAACGAGCCTGCCTGGTCGAGGAAGCCGACCCTGTCGCGACGCAATCTGGTGACGGCGTCGTCGTCGAGTTCAGCCAGGTCGACGCCGTCCCAGCGCACCCGGCCCTCGGTCGGTGCGACGAGTCCGGCCGCAACCCTGAGCACGCTGGTCTTGCCGGACCCGCTCCGTCCGGCCACGCAGTGCAGACGTCCGGGGCGCACGGTGATGTCGCACCCGGACACCAGGATCAGGGGCGCGTCGTGTTGCCGAGGGTAGGCGACTGTGACGTCGTCGAACTCGAGGACTGTGCTCATGGGGCTGTGGCTGCCTTCCTGGTGGCGAGGATCAGGAGCGCCACGACGGCGAGCCCGGCGATCAGGGCCGCCGACACCGCCGTGTCGATCCCCGCGAGCCCGGCCGTGTCGAGAACGAACCAGAGCACGTAGCAACCGAGCAGTGCGGCCGGGAGGCCGACGACGAGCACCTCGGACCTCTCGGCACGGCGGATGTCGCTGCCGACCCAGCCGAGCTCTCGCAGTACGGCTCGCGATCGGGCGCGACCCTGCAGCGCCTGTCTCCGAAGGAGGATGGTGAGCAGCACCCCGGCGCCGACCCCCACGAGACCCAGCGCGAGTTGCGGGGCGAGCACCTGCGCCGAGCCGAACGCTCCGACGAGGCTCGCTCCGGCGCCGGTCCTGCCGAGTCCGAGGCTGAGCACGAAGCAGGCCGTCGTCGCTATGACGATGAGCACGGCGGCCGCATTGCCGAGGGCGACGCCGGCATCGCCGCGCACCAGCCGCAGGCCGAAGCCGGCGAGCGATTCCGCGCCGAGCCGCATCCGTCTGCGTGGACGCCGGGCAGCGGGGACGATCGGCTCGTCCGGCATCGATTCGTCGGGAAGCCCGTAGCCGTCGTACTCGTCGTGCGCCGGTGCGTTCGTCCAGCGCACCTCGGGCCGCTCCTGGGGGCGCTCCCGCAGCAGTTCGTCCGGCGTGGCGAGCCGCATCCGTTCTCCCGACGATCCGGCGACCGCGCGGATGACGGCGATCACCACCACCGCCATCAGAACGGATGCGGTCGTCGAGAGCACGAGGGCGTCGTCGGCGGCCAGCAGCACGGCGACACCGCCGGCGAGCAGGAGTGCGGCGAGGACCGGCCACTGCTCGGCGAGACGCCAGCGCACGATGCGTCGGCGAGGCCATCCGACGGCGCGCAGAGTGGCGGCCTCCGACCGGCGCGTCCGCGCCGACGAGAGCGAGGCCACGGCGAACAGGGCCAGGGTCGCGGCGATCACCGTGGCCAGGAGGGAGAGGGTGGCGGCCGAGACGCTCGTTCCGAGGCGAGCGGCGGCGCCCAGGGCCGACCAGTGCTGCTCGACTGTTCCGAGCGGGCCGACGCTCTGCTCTCCGTCGGCATCCGTCGTACCGAAGGCGTAGCCGTCGACGGCCAGCTTCACCGTCTGCGGACTGGAGCCCGCGACGATGGTGGCGGCGAGGCCGAGCTTCTCGATCTCGTCGGCGACGGCGCCGACCTTCGCGACGCCGTCGCGGTCGTAGCGCTCGACCCCGCTCACGCGAACGCGTACTGCGTCGACGTCTCGGTCGTTCAGCGATTCGGAGAGTGCGCCGATGTCGGCGATGGCGGAGGTGCGCGCACCGACGAGACCGAGACCTCCGGCAGCAGGGAGCAGGTCGACGGGGTCGATCTCCCCACCCGTCGCATCCGCGACGAGCGAGGTCTTCGCCGGGTCGTAGGCGCCGAGCGGCACGTAGGAGAGCGGGTCGTCCGGCAGCGCGATGGCGTCGGCGTCGAAGTCCGCGATGGGCAGCATGAACGTCCCGCCGCTGTCGCCGGTCTGCTGCAGTTGCTCTGCCGCGACGGTGGCGTAGGTGGACTGGGCTCCCGGCGTGGTCCCGGGGCCCTTCTGGATCCAGTAGCTCGGGTCTCCGCCCCAGTAGATCTCCATCGAGGTGCCGAGATATCCCGTCGGTTCCAGGGTGCGAACGCCGTTCTTCTTCGTCGGTGCCGTCATCGTCGAGCGTGCGGCCTGTCCGAGGTACGCGCCGGCGTAGCCCTGCTCGCCGGGGACCGGAACGGCATCCGACTCCCCCAGCCACGGAAGCACCAGCGCGTGGGTGGAGAACGGATCGAGCAGCGACCGCACGTCGGCCCTGATGGTGCCGAGCGGCACGCCGGCGACTCCGGCGTCGTCGAGGCTCGGATCCACCCAGTACGCCGACGCCACGTCGGGCAGCTCTCCAGGTCCCATCCCCTCGACATCGACGCGCAACGAGAGCGGCACGTCCTTCACGGGCGCGACCAGAACCGGGACGTACCGCGCCGGAGGGAAGATCTCCTCGGGCGGGCGCGGTTCCTGCCCGAGCTCCTTCTTCTTCGACACGTACTCCTGGTACTCGCCGCTGGACCTCCAGCCCGCGATACTCGCCTGCTGTTGCTCGAGGGCCTTGTCGATGATGCCGGAGAACTCGTCCTCCGGCCGCTGGGCACTCCATTCGGCCAGTTCATCGATCTCGTGCTGCGATCCCGCTCCGACGCTCACGAGCGGGTCCAGGAAGGCGCCCCCATCGCCGAGGAGTTCCTGCTCGGCAACGGGATCGACGAGCGTGATCCTGGTCGGTGGGAGGGCGACGCCCGGAAGCTGGAACACGACCTTTCCGTCGATGACCGTGCTGGAGACGCTCGAGCCTGCTCCCATGTCGACGAGCGCATCGGTCGGCGATTCGTCCTGGATCATCGCCGTGTAGCGCATCTCCGTCGCCGGGTACACGTAACTGCAGTCGACGCTGATGCCGTCGATCTCCGTCGTGCAGCCCTGATCGTCGTAGGCGCTGCGATCGACGGGGATCTCGCGCGGCGCGTTCGAGGTGTCGAGAGTGAGCCTGTAGATCTTCGACAGGGCCAGCCGCTCGCCGAGGCCGTCATCGGTCAGGTACTGCACGCGCAGCCTGTACTGCTGCGGATCGAGCGTGGTCTTCGATTCGTCGACGGGCGCGGCGAAGTCGAGCCTGGTCGAGTCGATGGAGGGCACGACGAGCTGCGAGATCGGCGCCGCCACGTCGACACCGTCGATCGCGCGGATGCGCTCCAGCTCGGCGATCGGCATCCGTTCACTGTCGCCGATCAGCGTGTTCGGCGACAGCAGGTCGTCGTCGGCGGCCTTCGTCGACGTCACCAGGATGTCGTAGGCCCCACGCCAGTGGTCATCGAGGGTCGCCTGCAGCGCGGTCGCGGCGGCACCCTGCAGACCCGCCGTTGCGAGCAGGGTCAGGGCGAGCAGGGCGACGGATGCCGCGAGCAGACGATCGCGCCCGAACCTGGCGAGAGCGCCGGGAACGCGCGGCGGAGAATCCGGTCGCCCTCGACCCGCAGCCCCGCGACCTCCGGACAGGGCCTAGACCTTGAGGTACCGCGTGATCGCGAAATTGGCCGAGAACGCCGCCAGGATGATGCCGACGAGCAGCAGGATCGGCGCGACCACGAGCGCGCTTCCCTCCGTCACGAACGACGTCAGCTGCAGGCGGTCCTTCAGCCAGCCCTGGATGAAGAAGTGCACGATGGCCCAGATGGCCCCACCCGCGAGCAGCGACCCGATGAGCGCCGCGAAGATGCCCTCGAGCACGAACGGCGTCTGGATGAACCTGTTGGACGCACCGACGAGGCGCATGATGCCGAGCTCACGCCGACGGGAGTACGCCGACAGGCGGATCGTCGTGGCGATGAGCAGGGCGGCGGCGACCAGCATGATCGCCGCGATGGCGATGGCCGTGAAGCTGGCGGCGTTCAGCACGGCGAAGATCTGGTCGAGGTAGCTGCGCTGGTCGGTGACAGCCTCGACGCCGGGCAGGGCGGAGAGGCTCTCGACGAGCACGTCGGCTTGGGACACGTCCTTGAGGTTCACCCAGTAGGTCTGGTTGAGCTGATCAGGAGTGACGTAGGCCGAGACCGGGTTGTCCTTGAACTGCTTCTGGAAGTTCTCGTAGGCCTGGTCGTGGTCCTCGAAGTAGAACTTCTTGATGAACGGCGACAGCGTCGGGCCTTCGAGTTCGGCCTTGATGGCCGCGAGCTGCTCCTCGTTCGCCTCACCGCCGACGCAGTTCTCGTTCGAGGAGCCCGAGATGTCGGTGCACATGTAGACGGCCACCTGGGCGCGGTCGTACCAGTAGTCCTTCATCTGGCCGATCTGCATCTGCATGAGCACGGCCGTGCCCACGAAGGTGAGCGAGATGAAGGTGACGAGCACGACGGAGACCACCATGGAGGCGTTGCGTCGCAGGCCGTTCGCGGCCTCAGTGAGTACGAGACCGAGTCTCATCGGGTCGGCCCAACTTCCTGCTCACCGGTGTCATTGGTCTTCGCACCCGGTGCCCTGAGGCCGAGCTTCTCGGCCAGGGTCAACGCGGGCACGTCACTCTCGGTCGCGACAGGCAGCACCGGCCGCGACATGGTCGTGGGCGGCGGCTCGACGGGAACGATGGGGATCGAGCTGGTCGCGGCGGCGGTGATCGCGGCGGCGGCATCCGTCACCTCATCGGTGACCTCCGGCTCGATGTAGAGAGGCTGCGCGTTCTCCATGACCGAGGTCGGCACCTTGGGAGCCGCGGCTGCTGGCGCCTGCTCGACGAGCGGAGTCTGGGCGACGGATGCGGCCCCACCGGCTCCGACCGCGACGGGAGCCTCGGCCGGGTGGACAACCGGCGCAGCGGGCGCTGACTGGCCGTCCTGCACGACGGGAATCGCCGTGGTGGCCCCGTAGCCGCCACGGCGCTCGTCGCGCACGATCTGGCCGGCCGAGAGCTCGATCACGCGGCGCTTCATCTGGTCGACGATGCCGGCCTCGTGCGTGGCCATGACGATGGTGGTGCCTGAGGCGTTGATGCGCTCGAGCAGGGTCATGATTCCGGCGCTGGTGACGGGGTCGAGGTTTCCCGTCGGCTCGTCGGCGAGGAGCACCTGGGGCTTGTTGACGATGGCGCGGGCGATGGCAACGCGCTGCTGCTCACCACCGGAGAGCTCGTGGGGCAGGCGCTGGGCCTTCTCCTCGAGTCCGACCATCTTGAGCGTGTCCGGCACGGCCTCCTGGATGAAGCCGCGCGACTTGCCGATCACCTGGAGGGTGAACGCCACGTTCGCCGCAACGGTCTTGTTCGGCAGCAGGCGGAAGTCCTGGAAGACGACCCCGAGATTGCGCCGGAAGTAGGGAACCTTGCGGTTCGAGATGGAGCCGAGGTCCTGGCCGAGCACGTGGATGGAGCCGGTGCTCGGCTTCTCCTCCTTGAGCATCAGGCGCAGACAGCTGGACTTGCCAGAGCCCGAGGCGCCGACGAGGAACACGAACTCGCCCCGAAGAATCTCGAGGTCGATGCTGTTCAGCGCCGGCCTGCTGGTGCCCGGGTACTTCTTGGAGACGTTGTCGAAGCGAATCATTTCACTCGATGCTAAGCAGAGGACGCCGCAATGTCGCTAGCGACTCGCTCAGTCGGGCGTCCTAGTCTTCGGTCTTCTGCTTGCGCCACCGGATGCCGGCACCGATGAAGCCGTCGATCTCTCCGTCGAACACCTTCGAGGGGTTCCCCTCCTCGTAGTCGGTGCGCAGGTCTTTGACCATCTGGTACGGAGCGAGCACGTACGAGCGCATCTGGTCGCCCCAGCTGGCCGTGATGACGCCGGCGAGTTCCTTCTTCTGAGCCGCCTCGGCCTCCTTCTGGAGCAGGAGCAGCCGTGACTGCAGCACGCGCATGGCGGCGGCGCGGTTCTGGATCTGGCTCTTCTCGTTCTGCATCGAGACGACGGTGCCGGTCGGAAGGTGCGTGATGCGCACGGCGGAGTCGGTGGTGTTGACCGATTGGCCGCCGGGTCCGCTCGAGCGAAAGACGTCGACGCGGATGTCGTTCTCGGGGATCTCGACCTCGCCGGCCTCCTCCATGAGGGGAATGACCTCGACGGCGGCGAAGCTGGTCTGGCGCTTGCCTGCCGCACCGAACGGGCTCATCCGCACCAGGCGGTGGGTGCCTGCCTCGACGCTGAGGGTGCCGAACGCATAGGGTGCCGCGACCTCGAAGGTCGCCGACTTGATGCCGGCCTCCTCCGCGTATGACGTGTCCATGACGGTCACGGGGTACTTGTGCTTCTCGGCCCAGCGCAGGTACATGCGGAACAGCATCTCGGCGAAGTCGGCGGCGTCCACTCCCCCGGCTCCGGAACGGATGGTGATGACAGCGGGGTAGGAATCCCATTCCCCGTCGAGCAGGGTCTGCACCTCGAGCTCGCCGATGACCTTCTGCAGGCTCACGAGTTCGACCCTGGCCTCCTCGGCGCTCTCCTCGTCGCCGGCCTCGTTCGCCAGCTCGATGAGCACCTCGAGGTCGTCGAGTCGCGCGGCGACACTGGTCATCTTGGCGAGCTCGGACTGCCGGTGGCTGAGCGCGCTCGTGACGCGCTGGGCGTTCACCGTGTCGTCCCACAGGTCGGGAACGCCGGCCTCATCGCTGAGGCGGTCGATCTCGGTGCGGAGGGCTTCGACATCGACGACGGAGCTGATGTCACCGAAGGTGACGCGCAACGCGGCGATCTGTTCAGAGAGATCAAGGTCAATCATGTTGGTGCCAGCCTACCGGGGACCCGGCGGCGCCGAGATCGGGCAGACGGCATGATCGGCTCCGAAGTTGCCCCTCGGCCTATTGCCGGTGAGCAATGCTCACTATGCTCGGAGGACGACACCCGAGTCGATGACACGCCTGAAACCGAGGCATTCTGATGCACATTCGCGCCTTCGCCCGATCCATCTCCCTCACCGCGGCAGCGGCGCTGGCCGTCGGCCTCCTGTTGGTGGCCCAACCATCGGCGGCCGACACGTCACCGCCGGTGCCTGGCACTCCTCCGACAGTGTCGACCGACGTCCTCCCGAGCGTGCAGATCGACGGCGTGGTCTGGGACCAGGAGATCGCGGGAAACACCGTCTTCGCCGGCGGCGACTTCCAGACGGCACGCCCGGCCGGCGCCGCCCCTGGTGTCAACACCGTGTCTCGACCGAACCTGCTGTCGTACAACCTGCAGACCGGTGTCTTGAACGCGTCGTGGAACCCCAGCCCGAACGCGCGCATCAGGAACATGGCGCTCTCCCCCGACGGAACACGCCTGTACGTCGTCGGCAGCTTCACGACCATCGCAGGGGCGACCAGGTACCGGATCGCCGCGTTCGACACCGCCACCGGCGCACTGACCTCGTTCCGGCCCGTGCTCAACGGCAAGGTGAACGCCGTCGCCGCAACGAACACCACGGTGTATCTGGTCGGGTCGTTCACCGTCGCGAACGGCGCCGGCGTCTCGGGCGCCGCGGCCTACGACGCGGTCACCGGCCTGCGAGTGCCCACGTGGGCGCCTGCCGTCACCGAAGGACAGGCCATTGCCGTCGCGGTGAAGTCCGATGGCAGTCGGGTCGTGCTCGGCGGCTACTTCCAGAAGGTCAACGGGTCGTCGAACCCCGGCTACGGGCTGGCGATGGTCGACGGGATCACCGGAACGATGCTCCCGTTCAACGTGAACTCCAGGGTGCGCAACGCCGGGAGCAACGCTGCCATCTCGAGCCTGGCCGCAGACGAGGGCGGCGTGTACGGCACCGGGCAGCACTACGGAACAGGCACCTTGGAGGGCACGTTCTACGCCTCCTGGACCAACGGCGACATCATCTGGGTCGAGGACTGCCATGGAGACACGTACTCCGTCTATCCGGCCGGCGACGTCGTCTACACGACCAGCCACGCGCACTACTGCGGGAACATCGCCGGCTTCCCCCAGACGAATCCCTGGGGCATCCACCGCGGGCTCGCGTTCACCAAGACCGTGCAGGGAACCATCACGAAGGATCCACTCGGCTACACGAACTGGGCGGGAACCCCGAGGCCGGGACTCCTGCAGTGGTTCCCCGACATCAACTCGGGAACGTTCACCGGTCTCAGCCAGGGTGGCTGGTCCGTTGCCGGCAACAGCCAATACATCCTGTATGGGGGCGAGTTCACGCAGGTGAACAGCATCAAGCAGCAGGGCATCGTGCGGTTCGCCGTCAGCAGCATCGCGCCGAACAAGGACGGACCCCGCCTCACCGGTGGAAGCTACGTTCCCACTGTGACCTCGCCTGCCGCGCGAACGGCCAAGATCACGTGGAAGGCCAACTGGGACCGTGACAACACCCGCCTCACCTACTCCGTCATCCGGAACGGGAACACGGCATCCCCTGTGTACACCACCACGGCGGACTCGAACTTCTGGACCCTGCCGTCCATGAGCTTCACCGACACCAACCTCACCCCCGGCGCCACCTACAACTACCGCATCCGGGTGACCGATCCACGAGGCAACACCGTGCTCGGCAATCCGGCGAACGTGTCGGTGCAGGGAGCTGCCGCCAAGTTGAGGGCGCCGGACGATCCGCTGCAGGCGGTGACACCGACGCCGTCGGTGACGCCGTCGGTGACGCCGACCCCGCCCGCTGTCGACGAGGAGCCGACGGAGGCGCCGCCCTCCATCGTCCCGCCGGCCGTGGACCCGCTCGAGTCACCGGAACCTGCTCCGACGCCGACCACGGAGACGGAGACGCCCACGCCCACCGTCGCACCGTAGTCAGCGGCCTGCCGGGCGGCACCCGCATCCGTACGCTCGCACCATCCGGCCTGTCCGCACGGCTCGGCGGACGCTCGAGCCGGGCGTAGGGTGGAATGGCCATGACGGATACCGAGCGCCCTTTCAGCCTGCGCTCGGTGGCCCTCGCCGCCTACCTGCCGACCTTCCTGTTCTCGGTCGGTGAGGGCGCCATCATCCCGCTCATCCCCACCGTGGCGAACAACCTCGGCGCCACCCTCGCCGTGGCGGGCCTCATCGCCTCGATGGTGATGCTCGGCGAGCTGGTCGGCGACATCCCGAGCGGCTGGATCGTGAGCCGCATCGGCGAGCGCACGGCCATGATCGGCGGCGCGGTGCTCGCGATCGCCGCGACGATCCTCTGCCTGGTCGCGACGAACGCCTGGGTTCTCGGCATCGGGATCTTCCTCATCGGAATCGCGACGGCGGTGTTCGCCCTGGCCAGGCATGCGTTCATGACGAGCTACGTTCCCCAGCGCTACCGCGCCCGCGCGCTGTCGACACTGGGCGGCATCTTCCGTGCCGGATGGTTCGTCGGCCCACTGCTCTCGGCGGCGGTGCTGCATTTCGTCGATGACACGCAGATCGTGTTCTGGATCTTCATCACAGCGTGCCTCGGCGCCGTCGTGGTACTGCTCGTCCTCCCCGACCCGGAGACGATGTTCGGCCGGGCCGAGCGCGTCACCGCCGCCGACGGAGCGGTCCACACACCGGGCGAGGAGCTCGCCGCCGAGGAATCGCACGGGCTGGGGCGCACCCTGTGGAACAACCGGGCCGTGCTTCTGCGCCTGGGCACGGGAGCCGGTCTCATCGGTGCACTGCGCGCCACGCGCACAGTGCTCATGCCCCTGTGGGCGCTCTCCATCGGGATCACCGAGCGCGACACCGCCATCATCATCGGCCTCGCCGGTGCCATCGACTTCGCCCTGTTCTACGCCAGCGGCCAGATCATGGACCGCTACGGCCGGCTGTGGACGGCGCTGCCCTCGATGATCGGCCTGGGTCTCGGCCTCCTCACGCTGGCCTTCACCCACGACCTATCGACGAATGTGCAGTGGTTCATCGGCATCGCGATGTTCCTCTCCCTCGCGAACGGCATCGGCAGTGGGATCCTCATGACCCTCGGTGCCGATCTCGCTCCACCGGCCAACCCGGCGCCGTTCCTCGGAGCCTGGCGTTTCACCGGCGACCTCGGCGGTGCGGCAGCGCCTCTGGCCGTTGCGGGAATCACGGCCGTCGTCTCGCTCTCAGCGGCATCCGGCGTCATGGGCGTCTTCGGGCTGATCGGCGCCGTCATCCTCGCGCGCTACATCCCCCGCTACGTGCCCCGGCGCCCCCGGCCGGCGCGCACTGCTCCTCCCGCTGATGCGTAGGAGCCTGGCGACGCGCTAGCCGAACACGGAGCGCGCCGTCGATTCCACATCGAGCCGGATGCCGTCCGGCAGAACGAGCACCAGCACCGGCGGTCGCCACCACGCCGACAGCACCACCTCGGCACTGCGGCCATCGGGCGAGCCGGCAGACTCCAGCCGCAGCTGCTCGAGCGACCCGTGGGGCGCTGCGGCGAGATAGTCGGCAGCGACATCCGCCACCAGGCCGCTGTCGAGCGTGGCGCGCAGGCCGTCGTCCGTCGGTGTGACGGCGCTCAGCTCGAAGGCCTCGGCTCCGGCGAGCGCCGCCCCGTCGGCCAGGGTGAGCAGGCGTTTGCGCTCGATGTAGAGGCTCGTCGCGCCCATCACCCCGAGGATGACGACCACGGCGAGGAACATGAAGAAGATCGCCAACGGCAGGGTGGACCCGCTCTCGTCGACGGATGCAGCACGCAGGCGATCGCGCATCCGGATCACCCGACGCCTCCCCGCGAGCCTTCTGCTTGCACTCCGGGTGCTGAATCGGTCCAGAACCTGGAGACCTGCTGGGTGGCGCGCGCCTCGAGGGGGATGCTCGCGACGTCGCGGAGGGCCACCACGTCGGGCACCAGCGGCAGGACGATCCGGAGACGCACCGTCACGGTCACGGTGTTGCCTCGGGAGAGGCATCCGTTCGCCCCATCCGTGCAGCCGACCTGTGCAGATGTATCCGCGGATGCCAACCCGTAGTCGTCGAAGCCCACGGCGAGAGCCCGGTCGATGCGCGCGAGGCCGTCCTCGGGCGTGGTCGCCTGCACGTAGACGCGGGCCATCTGGCGCGCCGTCCCCTCGGCTGCGAGGGATGCGGCCTGAATGGACGACACCGCGAGCACCAGGTAGACCAAGGGCACCAGGAGGATCAGCCCCACCGTGATGAACTCGAGTGACGCCGAGCCCTCCTCTCCGCACCCACCGGGTTCACGGCGCCGATTCGACCGCCGCACGACCGACCACCTCCATGGCGCGATCGGGACCGAGGAGTCCGGCGAGGGGCAGCGGTGTCGTGACGTGCACCTCGGCGCTGGCGAATCCCGCCGTGCGCCCGTAGTTCCCGGAGATGTCACGGGCGTAGTCGGCACCGAGTGCCGTCGTGATGAGCACGCGCGTTCGCTCCTCGCCGTCGGCGAGGGAGTTGTCGGCGAGCGCCGCGTAGCGCGCTCCCTCGGCCGCGGCGTCGATCACGGTGTTGCGCACGTGCAGCGCCAGGGCGAGCTGCACCACGGCCAGGGCGAGCGTCGTGAGGAGGACGGAGACGAGCGTGAACTCGACCACCGCAGAGCCACGTTCGTCGCGGACGAACGGGCCCAGCGCGCGCTTGAAGGATCGGAGCGCCGACGGCCCGGCCATCACGAGGCCGCTCAGAAATCGGAGACGCGGTCGATCGCGTCCTGGAACACGCCCGTGAGGGCCGGCCCTGCGAGAGCCCAGATCAGGACGACGAGTCCGGCCGTCATCAACGTGATGAGCACCCAGCCCGGCACATCTCCCCGTTCCTCGTCCCGCACGCGCACCAGGCGCTCCCGCAGTGCTGTGGAAGCACCGATCATCAGCGTCGTCATCGCCACACCCTTCTCCTGCATTCGTCGTCGAACTCTCCGCCACTCATGTCTTCTGCTCCTCAGCGCTCGCTCGTCGTCTAGAAGCCCGCCTGGAGCACGAACAACCCGGGGAAGATCGCAATGACGACGGTGAGCGGCAGGATCAGGAACACGAGCGGGATGAGCATCGCGATCTCGTTGCGTCCCGCCCGCTCGAGCAGCCGGTTCTTCGCCTCGCCGCGCGCGTCCTGTGCCTGCGCCCGGAGCACACCGGCGAGCGGCGTTCCGCGTTCGAGGGCGGATGTGATCTGATCGACCGCACGGCTCAGGGGCGGCATCCGAAGACCCGTCGACAGTTCGGTCATGGCGCGCCCGAGGGGGACGCCGGCACCGACGCGGGAGAGCACGCCGGCGAACTCGGCTGCCAGCTCGCCCGAGCTCGTGCGGGCCACCCGGCGCAGGGCGTCGTGGATTCCCTCACCTGCGGAGAGACTCAACGTCAGGAACTCGAGCACGGTCGGCAGCTCGTCCGTCATGCGGGAGACGCGAGCCGACGCCGCTCGTCGCAGCACCTGGTCGCGCAACGCAGCACCGGCGAAGGCGGCGAGAACGGGAATGACCACGGTCAGTGCCGGCGGAAGACGCGAGGCAGACAGCAGCACCACGACGATCCCGACGGATGCCCCAAGGAGCGCCGAGATCACCTGTTCGCCACGCAGCCGGTCGACGGATGCCGACGATCCGGCCTGCCGCAGCCGCAACGCGGCAGTCTCGGGCCCGCCGAAGAGACGGGACAGCAGGCTCGAGAAGGCTCCGATCACGGGTGCGGCCAGGGAACCGATCACCGGCAGCGGATCGACGGTACGTCGGCGTACATGCTCACGAGCTGCCGGTGAGACATCGAGGATGTACGGTGCGATGCGGTCGGCGAGCCGGGGGCGCCTGAAGCTCGGCAATGTCGCCGCCAGCGACCACAGGCCGAGGCCGAGAGTGCAGCCGAGCACCAGCGACAACGCCTGCGGCGCGCTCATCGGCTGCTCCGCCGGCCCATCACCGCTTCGACGCCGGTCATTGCGGCATCATGACGTGATCCCGGGTGACGACGCCCGACTTATCCACAGTCATCGGAACCAGCGCTGCTCCTCCGGCAGCTTCCCGACCCGGATCATGAGCAGGTAGGCCAACGCCGACACGACGAGCCCCACCAGGATGAGAACTGCGCCGGCCGGCGAGTTGTAGGCGGCCGCACCCTCCGGACGCGTCGAGAGCATCAGCAGCACGATCCACGGCGCCACGACACCGAGCCTGGCAGCGTTGACGATCCAGGACTGCCGGGCGCGCAA
Source organism: Leifsonia sp. Root1293 (assembly GCF_001425325.1). Lineage (NCBI taxonomy): Bacteria > Bacillati > Actinomycetota > Actinomycetes > Micrococcales > Microbacteriaceae > Leifsonia > Leifsonia sp. Root1293. The sequence continues at coordinate 1,286,925 of NZ_LMEH01000001.1, forward strand.
CTCGGCCCGCACGACGGCGTCATCGCGCAGGTAGGCCGCGAGGGAGCGCAGCACCTCGCCGAGGTCGCTTCCGCCCACCTCACGGGCCATGCGCAGGGTCTCGAGCAGGCGATCGGCGACGGGGTCGGCGAGATCGTCCTTGAGCTGGTCGATGGAGTGCGAGAAGTTTCCCGTCGCCCGGTACTCCCGCTCGAATGCGGCGAAGCTCGACCGGGTGCCCGCCGGCCCGGTCTGCGCGAGAGAGGCCACGGCATCGGGAAGTGCGATACCGGCACGCACCGCGGACAGCAGATGGTCGACGACGTCGGGCCAGAGTGCCCGATTCGCCACCCGACGGGCTCTGGCGCGCAGCGTCACGACGAGGGCCGGTGCGCAGAAGCCGACGAGTCCGGCGGCGACGGACAGTGCGGCCACTCCGACGATCGCCTGCAGCAGACCCGCGGCGGCGAGGCCGACGAGCCCTGAGATCAGCAGGAGCACGACGGGTGGCACGCCGCCCAGTCCGGCGAGCGCCAGGCGGGCGCGCATCCGTTCTCCGACGGTGTCGGGCCGGCGACGGGAACGCTCATCCGACCGGGGCCAGAGCCACGGTGACAGGAGGAGCAGCACGCCGGCACCGGCCACCAGGGCCACAGCGCTGGCCTGCGCCGAGATCACGCAGCACTCCGCGCGAGGACGATCGACGGATCGAGGCCGGCGGCACGGAACTTCGCGAGCTTGAGCGGGTGGCCTCCTGTGGCATGCAGGAGGCCGTCGCGAAGTTGGAACACCGGGCTCGCCTCGACAACGGACCCCGACACGGCGCCGCTCAGTGCGAGGATCTCCGTCACACGGCGTGCCCCGGCCCGATCGATCTCGCAGTGCACGACCACGTCGACGCAGGCTGCGACGGTGGGAACGACGAAGGCCGAGTCGATGTTGCGGCCAGCGAGCAGAGGAAGGGTGCAGAGTTTCGCCAGCGCGTCGCGCGCACTGTTGGCGTGGATGCTGCACATACCGGGCAGGCCGCTGTTGAGCGCGATGAGCAGGTCGAGGCTCTCGGCCTCCCGTACCTCGCCGACGACCAGCCGGTCGGGCCGCATGCGCAGCGCCTCCTTGATCAGGCGGCGCAGGCTGATCTCGCCGGTGCCCTCGATGCTCGGCTGGCGGCACTGCATGGCCACGATGTCGCGCGCATCGACATCGAGCTCGAAGGTCTCCTCCACGGTCACGATGCGTTCATCGCGCCGCGCACTGGAGAGCAGGGCGCCGAGCAGCGTGGTCTTGCCCGCCTGCGTCGGACCTGATACGAGCATGTTCTGGTCGGCGAGCACGCACATGCGCAGGAACTCCGCGGCCTGCAGCGAGAGCGAGCCCAGTTGCACGAGGCGGCCGAGGTCGCGGAGCCGCCTGGTGAACTTGCGGATGTTCACGGCCCAGTGCTTCTGGGTGATGTCGGGGATCACGACGTGCAGCCGTGACCCGTCCGGCAGGGAGGCGTCGACGAAGGGGCTGGACAGGTCGACGCGGCGACCGCTGGACTGCAGCATCCGTTCCACCAGATCGCGCACAGCACCCTCGGTCAGCACCGTGGGAGTCAACTCGGGGACACCGTTGCGGGCGACGAAGACCCGTGATGGCGAGTTGAGCCAGAACTCACGCTTACCTGTCGACCAATGACGAAAAAGGGCGACTCCCGCCAAAACCCGCGGAAGTCGCCCAAGTTGGTTGATGGCTAGTCACGGCTGGAAACGGTTGTGCTGACGAACGGCTGACGAATCCGCCCGGGCTGCCCGTTGCTGTTGCTGGCTGCCCGAATTGTCGCTCTTGGGGACTAGGTGGGGACTAGCACGTTGTCACGCCACCCGGTGACTGAACCTCCGTCGCGTATGGCCGTCGCCGGCAGTCCAGTGCACCGTGACCATCCGGCTGGGAGGCGAACCGAGGCGCCGAATGAACATGAACTCAACGACTCCGCCCGAGTCGACGTCGACCGGGAACTTCTGAAACTTGATCCACTTTTCGTAGTAGCCCTCAGGAGTGAACAGGTCGACGGCTGTGACATCTTCTCCGGTGGCGTTCGTGACGCTCCAGAGCTGATCCATGTTGGGAGGACCTAGGGCTTCGAAGACCCAAGGAACGATGGGCCGTGCGGCTCGCTCTGCAATCTGCGCCTGCCATTCCAAGGCTGCGGCTACTCGCTCCTGAGCCGCGGCGGCCGCGATCTCGTGCGAACCAGCGCTTCGGTTCGCTCTGCGAGCCTCTGCCGCCTGCCAGATGGCAGCGGCGGCGGCGAGAAGCGCAATGGCGGCCGCCATCCATTCCATGGCCCGCTGAGGCCTATCCGCGACCGCGGGGGTCGTTGCCGGGAGCCACAGTGTCCTTTGCCCTGACTGCACCATTCTCGCCATGAATGAACAGCTCTCCTCCACCGCGAGCCGCAATGTAGGAGCGGGCTGCGTTGATCGCATCAGCTTGGAGGTTGTGCGTCGAAATCACCACACCGTCTTTGACCTGCCACTGAGTACCGCTCGGGACCACATGTGCTGACGCCATCGTCAGCTCCTTTCGTCGAGGATTGACACCGCACACGCTACTCAGCCCTCAGGGGCCCGGATACCACCCACACGGGGGGTGTGGAGAACTCTGACGGCGTCGTCGCAGTGGGGGCTATCCTCGGCGTCGTGGATGAGGTGACAGATCCCGACTGTCCAAACTGTGGCACCCGATGCCGGCCCCGCAGTGCGTCATGGTGGTGCGCGAACTGCCGGGTCTGGGTCGACTGGGCGCTCCTCCCCACCGAGTCATCGTGAGCGGCCGGCGAGCAGTCCTAGTGCTCCTCTTCGCGGCGATCGCCATCCTTACGATCGCGGCGTTCCTGATCTAAGCCAGCCAGGCCCTCGCCGCGGCGTCCAAGCTCGCGAGGGGATGGTCACCCTTGCGCGCCATCTCTTTCAACGCTTTTGTGCGCCGCGGCGAGGGCATGGTGAGTGCGTATGGTGTGATGTGGCTGCCGTCGGGTTCAGTGATCAGTAGATCTCTGTGAAGGTCGTAGCCACTTTCAATTTGCGCAGTCGCGCGGGCCCTCAATGCGTCCAAACTGGCGACCGAGAAGGGCACCTTCTGACCGTCGCGGAACACGATGCGGGCTTCGTCCCAGTCGGCACCATTCCACTGCCGGATGGATGACGCGTGCACGACCGTATTGCGATCCTCGATCACATTGCCTGATGACTTCGTCCATTCAACGAGATCGGGCACAACCACGGTCGACCAGGGTGGTGCGCCATCCGTCTTCAATTTATCTCGGATTGCTCCGAGCATGCTCTTCATAGCCGGCAGCCTCGAGGAATGCTGAAGCAAGCCCATGATCGCTGCGACACCGTAGACGTCGCGCTCGAGCGACCCGACCGTGAGCATCAGTCGACCGAGGGCGAGAGCGATGCTGTCGCGATCGTCCGTCATGGCACGACAATAGATCAATCGACGGTGAAGCCCGCTAGTCAAGCGCTCCGGGATACCACCCAGACGGGGGCCGCGCGCGCCGGTGAAGCACCATAGGCTCCTGATTTATGACCAACCCCGCACGCGAGCTGCTCACCCTCTACGTCGAGTGGCGTGCTGCGCTCGTCAACGGTGACCGGCACATGATGGACCTGGTGCAGCCACATTCTCAGGAGGGAGCACACCAGCTCGAAGGTGCCATGCGGCTGCTACTCCGAATCGATCAAGTTCTCCAGCAGCTCGAGGATGACGGCAAGAGCGTCGCCATCTTCCGCCGGCAATTCCCACAGTGGTCAATGGGCGTGCTCTCCACCGCGATCGGCTGGAATACGAACCTGTCCGGGGAATCCCTCGTGCCGACGATGTACATGGACCAGATCGAAGCATTCGCCAATTTTCTCGACGGCAAAGTGCCAGAGATAGGGCCAGCTCACGTAGAGAATCTCCGAGAGGTATTGGCTCGTGCGCGTACCCTCCTCGAAGAGGATCTGAGCATCGACCCTGAGCTCCAGACCTATCTGCACCGGCTCCTGCAGGAGATGCAGCACGCTCTCGACGACGACGCGATGGGCGCCGGCTATGACTTTTCCGACGGCGCCCAGCGTCTGTGGGTGGCGTTCCAGGCAGCCGAGGCCTCTAGTGCCAAGAAAGAGAAGTGGGCCGACTTGGTCAACAAGATCCTCGTCGGAGTGGTCACCAGTACTGTGATCGAATCCGGTAAGGCCGTGGTCAAGCTCATGCTCGAAGGTTAGGCAGCCGGCGTCGAGCGCGAGCGCCGCACCCCCACCAAGTCGGTCAATCCACCACGATTGGGGGATCGCCCAATGTCGGGCGTCCCGAATAACGTGGCCATGTGCCCAAACGCTCCCTCGCCCGCCGCTCACCAATCGTCGTATACCGAGTGGAGCCGAACCTCGAGCAAACCGACCGCGTGGACATGCGTGCGTGGCTCGGGGACGAATATGGCCGCATGCTTCGACAGCACCCTCTGGGATCAGCCTGGGTCGACGAGATCGAAGGACCACTGCCACGTGGTCAGTGGATCACGACCAAGGAGACCGACAAGATTCATGCGCTCCCCGAGGCCGTGCGGGACGAGCTCTTCGACTTCGACGACGCGATCCGTGAAGCGCTGAAGGCCTAGAGCGTCCCCTGCAAGGGCCGGTGCGTCCACCCAAGCGCCACGGAGCAGCAGTGAGTACCACCTGGCATCCCATCCTTGAGGCCCGCGAACCTGAACCTGGCCGCTGGGTACTCCTCGATTGGATGGACCACGAGTACGCCGAGATCCGCCTCGTCCGACGCGGCCCCGAAGTCGGCTACCGAGCCGAGATGCGCGGCGAGCTCGTCGGATACTTCCGCACCCTCCGCCGAGCCTGCGAGGACGCCCACCACGCCTTCATCCGCGCCCACGCGCCCGGAGGAGCCCCAAACGGTGGCGCCGGGTACCCCGTCAGGCGCTGACCGTTAATTGAGCGGAGCGCGGCTCCGTTCGGCCACCATCAGGCGGTCGCAGGATGAGGAGCCGCTCAGGCCTGCTAGAAGAGATGCATCTCGGCCGGACCCAACGGATCCCTTGGAAGTCCGTCCAGGACATGGTGGAGAGAAGCCGTATTGCGCACCGGAGTCGCTCCGTCAGCCAAGAGCTTCCGATTCCCCGGCGGGGTAGCTTCACCGAAATCGACGACCAGCACGGGTCGACCCAGCTTCATTGCGCCCTCGCCCGCGGCGAGAGTTCCGCCTTTCTCGCCGGCCTCAATCACTACGAGCGCCTTTGACAACCCGAAGATGATGCTGTTGCGAGCCATCGCGGCATGAGCTTGCCAGGTCTGAGACGGGGCGAACTGCGACAACACGAGAGTCCGCGCGGGATCGAAGTCCCTCGTGAATTCTCTTTTCACGCGGAAGTAGTCCATGCCCTCGGCCAGCACGATAACGGTACTGCCACCGGTGCGGAGCGCCGCAAGGTGGGTTGCCGTGTCGACGCCTTTCGCATATCCGGAGATGATGGTGAGCCCGCGCTCGCTGACGGATACTCCACACCGATCAGCCGCCTCGAGGCCCTTAGGCGAAACGTTGCGAGACCCACACATGCCAACACCGTCGGCGTAAAGCAGCGATTTATTGCCCTTATAGAAGATGATCGGCATGAGTGGCTTGCCGTTGGAAACCAGGGACTGCGGAAAATCGGGTTCGCCAAAGACGACCGCGCCTATACCGTCACGTTCCATCTGCTCGGCCTTGACCGTTGCGTCAACTTGGGTGGCGTGATCGAGTCCGTCGAATGCTTCTCGCAGCGCCGCAAGGCCACCGGAGCGCACGGCGGCGGTGATACGACCAGGCGTCCGAAGCGAAGCGAAAGCCCCAACGGCTAGAACCAGTGAGTCAGTCATGGTTGTTGTCATTTGCGGATCGTCCTAGCAACGGCCAAGAACACGACAGTCGTCGCCCCTGCGCGCCGTGCCGCGGCCGCGGCTCCGGTTGCACTCCCGCCGCTTTGGTACACGTCATCGAGGACTATTACGGTCCCCGACAAAGTGCCGTTCACGGTGAACGCCTCGCTCAGATCCTGCTTCGTATCGAATTGCCGTTCACGAGGCCCACCCGGCGACGTGGACTCGACGAAAGAGATGCCAGCCTTGGCCGCGACTTCTCGAGCGAGCTTTTCACCGAAACTGTTGCCATCGGCAAGATGACCGGGAGCGGCGACCATCGCCGTCGCGACAGAGTACCTGGGGTGCCTTTGAATGAAGTCGGCGAGCGTCGCGATCATCTCCCTTCGGCAATTCCGCGAGTTGGAGTAGTCAGGATGGCTGGCATGCTTCGTGAAATTGATCAACTCGCCAGCTCGCGTGTGAATCAACTCATCGTCTTCGTTCGGCACCGTGTACCAATCGAGTGCCATGCACCGATCGACCTGACCAGGCGAGGGGATGCTCAGTGCGAGCTTAAGGAGATCGGCTAGTTCGGTAACCGACGCCGGGACGACTCCGGCGAATCGGAAAGCGTGTGTCCACGTCTTCTTTCCGTCGTCTGAGAGGGCCGCTTCAACACACACCGCGCTGGCGACGATCTTGATCTCGTCAGCCACTTCAGCGGGACCACAGAGGAGGAGAACCTGACCTTCGCCATGCGGATCCTTGATGACCTTGTACTTCAACAGCTTTCCACCCCGGGCGTTGGGAGTGTACGGCCCCAGAAGGGAGGACCAGTCGATCGTCGTCATCACCGAGCCTCCTCTCGTTCTGGAAAGGATACTGGCGCCCAACGACATCCGCCTCTAACGCCTCGCCGTCGGCCGACCCGTCAGGTCGGTCCTCTGCGCTCCCACCCGGGTGAGCCAGGCGGACCCGACGACCTAAGCTCGGGCAAGTGACCGAAGCTACTTGCGCAGTCCTGACCGCGATCTTCCCGCTTATCCTCGTGACAAACACGCTTGAGCGGCGCAGCATCCACATGAACGTACGCCGCATGCGTTTCTTCCGCTACAGCTCACTCTGGACGCTGTCGGCCTGCCTCGTCGGGCTGGTGATCACTGTTCTTGGCGTTCAGTTCCACGGGCTCGGATTCGGCTCCGCATGGGCGGCCTGGGGCGCGGCGCTTGTGGCAATACTCGGCCTTGCCGTCACGCTAGTTGCGGCGACAGCGACCATTGAGGGTGAGGAAGATGCCGGCGCCGTCCCGGAACAGTCTCCAGCTCCAGCTCCAGCTCCAGCTCCAGCTCCAGCTCCAGGTTCAGCCACCGCTGTTGTCGACACGTCAGGCAGTCGGGTGTGAAGCCTTCGCGATGGGGGGGGTAGGTGCCGGGGAGAGAGGACCAGTCAGGCGGGGAGTGGTCCGCACCTCGGGACATCGCTGGATTTTCTGTGCTTCGGGAGTCTCGCCGGCCCCAACCAAGGAGGAGGATCCAAAGGCCGGCGAGAGCCCGTCGCTGCTCCGTGAGGAGCTGGACACGCGGAGCCCCACCCGATGGGGGCGAGTGACCGATCTCCGCGTGTCCACGTTTATCGGGTGGGTGCCGGGTAGCGGGGCCCGGGCGTCAGGAACTCGATGTCATGGAGGTCGGCGTCTTGATCCGCCCGTCCACGCTCGGCGATCTTGCGGCGCACCTCGTCGACCGAGTTGAGGGTGAGTCCCTCCCTAGCAAGGAACAACCAGTCGAGGGAAGCCTGCGGGTTGTGGTCGAGGTGGGCGGCACCGTTGATCGACCAACCTTCACCGACGGCAAACAGGACTGACCAGTCGTTGGGGATCCAGCCCCCGCGAGTCCGTCCGCCGATCGACTGGCGTTCGGCGACGGTAGGCGACAGATCCAGCGACGCCGACAGGAGAGTTCGGATGGCCGCGTAGGGCTGCATGGCCCGGATGAAGCCCGGGACTTCCCTGAACGCCGCGATCGTCGCCGCGTCACGGTCAATGATCTCGTCGGAGGACGTCTGAGACGTGAAGCCGAATCTGGCGACGTGATCGACTAGCTTCGTGGCCGCCTGGTCGAACGGCTTCCGCAGCTGGCCGATCAGGCCGTCGACGTCCCTGACGAGAGCTCGACGAACCTCAGCGAAGAGGTCGTCAAGCACGACGCTGTAGACCTGGCTCCACGCCGGCTCCGAAGCGTCTGGTGATCTCGAGTAGCCGGCTTCGCGGGTGACTCTGTTCTCGAAGTAACGCTCAAGCTCGTCGTCAGGCAGAGTCAGCAGCTCGACCGGTTCCATCACCCGCAGTCGGGTGAGGTTGTCGGCGACCTCGAGACCGCGAACGAGAGCGGGCGGCTTCTCGAGCTTGACCAGGTCGAGCATCGCGGCGAGGGAGGCTGCATCGGTGTGGCGGAAGGTCACGACGCCACCGCCGAGATCGGGCGGATCGTTCCCGCAGCGACCATCTGAGCGATAACGTCGTCACCCACACCTGCCGGCAGTATGCCGTCAGCGTAGACGTAGTGGTTCGTCCACTCGCCACTCGCGTCAGGCGCTAGAACGACCACAAGAGGCGCGGACACCTGGTAGCGGACACGTCCGAAGAGGTAGGTCGAAAGGGCCATCATCGCGGCCTCTCGTCGGGGAAGAGCGCGAGGTACTCCGCGTCATCGTCCCGAGCGATGCGCGCCGGTGCACCAGGTGCTTCATCGGGGAAGAGCGCGTAATACGCTGCGTCTTCTGCCGACACGGGGGCTGCCGTCGCTGCCGCCGCACGCGCAGCGGCCTCGGCGTCGACCGCGGCAAAGATCGTCTCGTTGGACGCGTCTGCAGCCAAGCCGAGACGCGCGGCGATCTTTCGGCGGAAGGTCTGCCAGTTTGATTGGGTCATGATGCTCCGGTGAGTCTTGTCGACTTCACGCGCGAGCACTGCTCAGCGCGCGTTCCCCACCGGGGATCTTGGAACGGGTGGCCCCTGGCTCGATCCGTTCGTATTGTGATCGTACCGACCGTGTCGGCTATTCCGGGGAAGGCGCGCCGAGCTCTGGCCGGCGAAGGAGAAGCATCTCGAGGCGGCGTTCCAGCTCGGGGTAGTTGATCCTCCCGACGGAATCGGTGACGTTCACGAGCCCTATGAAGAGCTCAAAGTCATCGAAGTGGCGCAACCGGCCGCGGAGATGAAATCCGATCAGCTCCTTCTGCATCTCCTTGATGACGACGGCCCGAGCAGCGGCCGTGCGCTTGTTGCGGACGTTGTCGGCGAGCAGCTTCCGCTCCGGATCCCTTCGGTCAGTCATGCTGCCCTCGCTGTCGAATGAAATGGACGCCCTGCTGCATCCGCGATGCGGCTGAGAGATCTACTGAGAGATCTACCTAAGAGATTGAGGGTCACTGTGACCCCACCCCACTGGCGCGTATGACCCCACCCCTGGGGTCATGGTGACCCCACCTCAGTCGAGCGCGGTCTCTGCGATCAGAAGACTCGATCCCGGGATCTGCCGCGTCTCGTCGAAGGACAACTCGAGAGAACCCTCGGCCCAATGGAACGCGCGAACTGGGATCCTCGAGGCGCGTATGGACCGTCGGTCGAACATGGGCAGCAGATACCTGTTCTGGAGGGCGACCGCTGCGCCGCTCATCGCCCAGGGCTCGACGTCCACTATCCCCGCCGTCCGTAGTCCTCTGATCGACCGTTTGACTGTGGGCACGCTCAGCCCCGTCTCGTTGGAGAGCGTGGCCTGGCTTGGCCAAGCGCGGTGCCAGCTGTCGTTGTAGTGATCGGCGATCATGATCAGTACGAACTTCTCGGATGAGCTCAGGCCGGCTTGCTGCTTCGCCCACCGGAATGCCTTCATGCTCATTCACGGCCACTCTCCCTCGTCCTCACGCTGCGGGTTATCACTAGGCCGCCCTCTCGATCGCCGACGACCTGGCGAGTTCTCTCACCGGGACCGTCGTCGAGAAAAGGAAGAGCCGGCTGAACGACTCCGACGAGAACAGGATCATCGCCGCACCCACGAACCCGAGCGACGGCGCCTCTCGCCCGCTCAGGATGCGTCGCAGGCGATCGACGGGCACGAATAGCCGAGCGGCGAGATCTGCCTCGTTGATGCGGCGCTCTTGGCACAGCTCTGTAAGCGCATCCGTGTGCACGGCCATAGCGGAGGTTGCAGGGGCGGCCGTGAGGCACTGTCCGCCTTGGCTGGTAGCGTTGAAATCCACGATCGTTCTCCTTCGTAAGTTGTTGCGGTCTTCGCCCCGGTGTTGTCGCACCGGGGCATTTCATGTCGGTCACTTCGGCTGCGCCGGACGCTGCTCACGCACCTTCGCCCGCGCAAGGATCCCGGCCATCTGTTCTTCGAGCCGGGGCAGAGCCTCCAGGAATGTGTCGGCCGTCACCGGGCCCTTGAGAGTCCGGGTGGTGGCCACGAATCTCGAGGTGCCGGCTTCGACGATGATGCGGGCCTCGCCTTTGCCTGGTCCTGCCATTACTCGGCGTCCGATGCTGCAGCCGCAGCCCGAGCTGCGGCGAGGTCCTCGCGCTCGATGCGCTCAAACTCGGGCAAGAAGATGAGCGCCGCCTTACTCAGGCACTCATCGCGGGTCGGCGGCATCAGGCGGATTCCTCGATCTGCCGCTCGATCCAGGCCTCCACGTCTTCCGGGCGGAACATCCGCCGGCGGCCGACCTTGAGGGACTTCGGCCCGCGCCCTTGTGTGACCCAGAATCGGATCGTGGACGGTGACGCGTTGAGCTGCTCCGCCAGATCACCGACTGTCATCAGCTTCCCCATCTCCACACCTACCTTCGTTATAAGAACGCTATCCGCGCTATTAGGAAGTATCTAGCGCGTGTCGCTATTTGTCAACTACCATCGCAATATGGAAACTGCGCGCCAACGAGGTAATGACATCGGCCCCACCGGAAAGACGGTCGCTGAAAACGTGAAGCGACTGCGCGGCGAGCTCAACCTCAAGCAGAGCGAACTTTCCGAGCGCCTTTCCGCCCTCGGACAGCCCATCCCCACAGCCAGCATCGGCAAGCTCGAGAGTGGCCTCCGGAAGGTGGAGGTAGACGACCTGATGGCGATCGCAGTCGCCCTGAACGTCTCGCCTCTGGCGCTACTCTTGCCCGATACGAGGAGCCCCGAGGCAAAGGTCGACGTGACTGGCGCCGAGAACCAGCGCTCAGGGGACGTGTGGCAGTTCGGGCTGGGCGAGACACCACTCGCCGCGACTGCCCCGCCGGGAGCTCTCGATTTCCAAGAGCGAACCATGCCCTACTGGGCAGGATGGCAGAACCAGGCCCGCGACCAAATGGCAGCCTTTGGAGATGACGATGGCAAGCGTCCGTAAGCTCCCGAACGGCCGATGGCAGGCTCAGTTCCGGGCCGTGCCTGGGGGGAAGCAGATCACTCGGACAGACCTGCGGAAAGCCGTCGTAGAGTCCTGGCTTGACGAGCAGATAGCTGCCAAGGTGACTGGCACCTTTGTGAACCCGCGCGACGGCAAGACAACGTTCTCGAGCTTCTACGCGGAGTGGGCCCCGCGACAGATCTGGACCCACGGCACTAGGCGTGCGATGAATCTCACCGTGAGGTCGGCGAGCTTCCGCGATCTCCCGCTCCGCTCGATCAAACGCGCTCACATCGAGGAGTGGGTGAAGGCAATGCAGACCCAGGATCGCGGCACGAACAAGATCGGCACCATCGTGCAGGGACTCGCCCCGCAGACGATCAAGACGCGCATCGTCAACGTTAGGTCGGTGTTCCGCGCGGCGATCGTCGATCGGAAGCTCACCCACGATCCGACTCTCGGCGTCCGACTCCCCCAGCCCCGGAAAGCATCCAACGCGATGCAGATTCCCTCGAGCGACGAGCTCCGCGCCATCCTCAGCGCGGCTAGCGCACACCAGCGGGCCCTCTTCGCCGTCTGCGCCTTCGCCGGCCTTCGCCTCGGCGAGGCATCCGCGCTGCAGGTCGGCGACGTCGACTTCCTGAAGCGCACGATCTCCGTCCGCCGGCAGGCGCAGAAGACGCAGGGAAAGGTCCTCGAGATCCGCCTGCCCAAGTACGGGTCAGAGCGCACCGTAGCGACCGCAGACGGGCTGCTGCGGCTCCTCAGCGTCCACATCACACTCCTGGGACTGCAGGGGCTTCAGGACGCGTTCCTGTTCCCGTCCGAGAGCGGCGGCCCCGCGGCGCCGTCCACGGTCCACCACGCGTGGGTGAGCGCCCGCGACAAGGCCACGACGGCTCCGTACCACCTGCACGACCTGAGGCACTACTTCGCGTCCGGTCTCATCGCCGGCGGCTGCGACGTCTCGACCGTGCAGCATGCGCTGGGGCACAGCTCCCCCAGCATCACTCTGAACACCTACACGCACCTCTGGCCCAAGGCTGACGACCGCACTCGAGCAGTCGCGCAGACGATGGTGAACGACGTTCTAGGGACTGCTGACGAATATCTGACGAACGGCGTGACCGAATCCGCCTGATTCCGGGCGACAGCGGCTCTACAGCGAGTTGAGCCAGATCTCCTCGATCGTCGGGTCGTCGAGATAGGGCTGCAGCGGACCGAATCCGGTGAGCGATGCGATGACCGCACGCGTGGCCTGCTCCTCGTCGGCGATGAGCGGCCCGGCCCCGGCGACCGAGCGTTCGACGTAGTCGCGCACGGCATCGCGGGTATAGCGCTCGGCGAGGGCGGCATCCGAGGCCAGATCGACGCCGTCGTCGCGCACCCTGGCGCGCACGCGCTCGGTGATGGTGCGAACGGCCTCGGTCATCCGTTCATCGTGCCGCGCTCCCCAGCCGGGGTGCAGGAACTGTCCACAGGGTGGTGCCGTTTACACTGGGACGGCACCGGCGGGAGTGGTGGAATTGGCAGACACGCAGGATTTAGGTTCCTGTGCTTCGGCGTGTGGGTTCGAGTCCCACCTTCCGCACCGTGAGGGCCCACGCGCGACGCGTGGGCCCAGCTGACATCAGGAGACGGGTGCAGACTCCGACTCGGGCTCCGGGCCGAGATCGACGGCCACGACATGGTTCGTGCTCGGCACGGCGCCGGCGCCGTTCGAGTTCGCGGCGAACGTCTGGCCGGCCGCAGCGCCGCCCACGAATGATCCGAGCAGGTCGCGGATGCTGAGGCCCATGGTCGACTTCAGTACTCCGTCGACCTCGGTGAGACCGGATGCCGCGTTCTTCGCGAGCTGCGACGCTCCGTCCGTCGAGATCACCGTGAGCTGATCGATGTTCGACATCGGCGCGGCGAGCTCGCGGGCGATGAGCGGCAGGGCCTCGATGACCTTGAGCTGCAGCAGGGCCTCTGACTGCTGGGCGACGGCCTCGGCAGCGGCCTTGGTGGCGGATGCCTCGGCGTCACCCCGCGCAGCGATGGCCTTGGCCTCGGCGAGACCCTCGGCTTCGAGAGCGTCTGCTGCGGCCTTGCGGGCGTCGCGGGCCGACTGCGCTTCGATCAGCTTGGAGTCTGCCGCGGCCTGCGCGATCGTCTTCACCCGGTAGGCCTCGGCGTCGGCGACGGCCTTGACCTCGGACTCGAGCTCGGCAGCGCGCAGCGAGGCGCGCTTCTGAGCCGTGATCTCCTGCTGGGCGACGACGGCCTGCTGCGACTGGGCCTCGGCGAGCGGTCGGGCGGATGCCGCCTCGGCCGCTGCCTTGTCGGTCTCCTTCTGCAGGTCGGCCTTGCGCAGCGCGAGAGCGTTCTCGGCCTCGGCGATGGCGGTCTCCGCGGCGACGGCGGCCTCGCGGGCCTCCTTCTTGGCACGCGACTCGGCGATCTCCGCCTGCTTGCGCACCTCGGCCTGCTCGGCGCGACCGAGGTCCTCGATGTAGCCGTTGCTGTCCGAGATGCCCTTGATCTCGAAGGAGTCGACGTCGAGTCCCTGGTTCAGAAGCGACTGGCGGGCGATGTCGAGCACGGCCGTCGAGAGCTCGTCGCGCTTGTTGATGATGGTGAGCACGTCGGTGGCGCCCACCGAGGAGCGCAGCGATCCCGAGAGCACCTCGAGGGCGAAGATGTCGATGTTCTTGTCCTGCCCGAGGAAGCGCTGGGCCGCGGCGCGGATCTTCTCGTCGGCGTCGCCCACCTTGACGATCGCCACGGCGTCGACGTTCATCGTGATGCCGTTCTTGGTCTGCGCCTCCGCCTTGATGTCGATGGCCCGCGAGCGCAGCGAGATCTTGTGCGCCTTCTGGAAGAACGGGGTGATCCACACGCCCTGGCCGTGCACGACGCGCTGCCCGGACTCCTCGGCCTCGACGCCGTCGACCACTCGCCGCTTCGATCGCTTCCCCGTGACGACGAGAGCCTCGTCGGGCGACACGTTGCGGTACAGCGCCTTGGCGTAGATGAAGACGACGATGACCACCACGATGACGATCGCGATCGTGCCGAGAAGAGGATTGCTGAACAGGAAGTCGAACACGGAGGTCCTTTCGTCGGAACACTGAAAGTCGCGACCCGCACCGGAGCAGGCAACGCTCCGAAGGCTACTGGAGAGCCGCACCCTGCGCCGATTCCCGTTTCGGGGGTGAGACACACGGCACGGTCGTCCGATACTGTTTAGGTATGCCTAACCTCACTGTCGACGCGACGGATGTCGCCGCCATCGTCCGCGAGCGCACGATGGGCGCCCACAGGTCCGCCGAGAGCAAGCCGTTCATCACGGCCCTGATGAAGGGCGAGCTCGACCTCGCCGCCTACACGCGGTACCTCGCACAGCTCGCGTGGATCTACGAGGCACTCGAATCGCGCCCGGCGCAGCCGAGCGATCCGGCCATCATCGACGCGCACAGCCTCGACAGGTTCGCCGCGATGGAGAGCGACCTCGCCGCCCTCGGGTCCCCGACCTGGCGCACGGATCACCCGGCACTGCCGGCGACGGCCTTCTACGCCGAGCACCTGCGCGCCATCGCTCCCGACGATCTCCCGCGGTACCTCGCCCACCACTACACCCGCTACCTCGGCGACCTCTCGGGCGGACAGGCCATCGCCCGTCTCGTCGCGCGCCACTACGACGCCACCCCAGAGCAGTTGGGCTTCTTCCGCTTTCCGGAGATCGCGGACATCGTGCACTACAAGCGCGCGTACCGTGAGAACCTCAACGCCCTCGGCTTCGACGCCGTGCAGGTCGACGCCTTCGTCACCGAGGCCGACGCCGCCTTCGACTTCAACAGCGCCGTCTTCGACGCGCTCGACGGCTAGACCGTGCTCCGCACGGCGGCACTCGACGGCCAGCTCACCGACCTGCTCGGGCAGGTCGGTGTCGTGGTCTTCTATCTCGTCGTGTGGGGACTCGTCTTCGCCGGTACCGCCCTCTTCGTCGGCGTCTTCGTTCCGTTCGTCACGGGCGACTCCCTCCTGTTCGCCTCGGGGATCATCGCCGCCGGAGCATCCGGAGTCGACATCTGGATCCTCGCGATCGGAACCGGCATCGCCGCCTTCCTCGGCGACCAGGTCGGCTTCCTGCTCGGGCGGCGTTACGGCCGCCCGTATCTCGACAGACGCGGCGGTCCGCGGATGCAGGGGGTCATCGCCCGCACCGAGCACTTCTACCGCACCTTCGGCTGGTGGTCCGTGGTCATCGCCCGGTTCATTCCATGGGGTCGAGTCTTCGTGCCGGTGATCGCTGGCGTCGGGCGCATGGGCTACGCCCGGTTCGTCACGGCGAACATCGTCGGAGCCCTCGCCTGGGGCGTCGGCATCACAGTGATCGGCTACTACGCGGCGTCCATCCCCGGGGTGAGGGTGCTGGCCTACGTGATCGCCGGCGTGTTCATCGCGGCGTCCATCGTCGCCGGCATCAGGGCATGGCGTCTGGAGCGAGCCGATCGCGCAGCGTCTGCACAGACTGACGTCTCCTCGGCCCAGTAGACTGCGGCGCATGCACACCGCCCTGATCCCCTGGCTCGACCCAGAGACCATCATCGCCGGAGCTGGCCCCTGGGCCCTGGTGGTGGTGTGCGCGATAGTCTTCGCGGAGACCGGCCTGTTGGTCGGCTTCCTCCTCCCCGGAGACACGCTGCTCGTCATCTCCGGCCTGCTCACGCATACCTCACTGGTGTTCGGAGTCGACATCTGGTGGGTCTGCCTCGCCATCGCCGTGGCAGCGTTCCTCGGCGGCGAGGTCGGCTATCTCATCGGCCACAGATTCGGGCCACGGGTCTTCGAGAAGAAGGAATCCGGCCTCTTCAGCGTCAAGAACGTCGAGCGCACGAACGCCTTCTTCACCCGCTTCGGCGCGCTCGCGGTCATCCTGGCGCGTTTCGTGCCCATCGTGCGCACCTTCGCTCCCGTTGCCGCGGGAATCGGCCACATGGACTACCGCAAGTACTCGGTGTACAACGCGATCGGCGCACTCATCTGGGGCGCCGGCCTGACCTACTTCGGCTTCCTCATCGGCTACATCCCGCCGGTCGCCGAGTTCGTGCAGAAGTACATCGACATCATTCTGCTGGGCGCGGTCGTGCTCACGCTCATCCCCACCCTCTGGCACTACTTCCACTCCGCCCACCAGGCGCGGAAGGCAGCCGAGGCCGGAGAGGACGTCGTGACGGACGCCGACGAGGCGGCCGAGCTCGCCCTCGACCCCGACGTGTTCGAGAAGCGCCCCGACAGCTTCTAGCCCCGCCTGCGGCATCCGGGGCCATGGCCTCGTCCTGAGAACAGGCCGGATCACCGGAAGCGAGCCGCTACAGGCCGGTTCGGCCTGTCCTCGGTGTTCGGGCCTGTTCTCAGCGGGCGGATGCCGCTAAGCGTGATGCGGCTGCTCGTGCGCCGCGTGCTCCGCGGGCTCGAGCTGGAAGGTGGAGTGCTCCACGTCGAAGTGGTGCGCGAGGCAGTCGCTGAGCTCGTCGAGCAGGCACCCGGAGCGCTCCCCCACGAGCGCCTGCGGCTCCACGACCACGTGGGCGCTGAAGACGTACTCGCCCGAGGTGATCGCCCACACGTGGACGTCGTGCACGTCGACGACCCCGTCGGTGCCGAGGATGTGCTCTCGGATCTCGGCGACGCTCGTGTCCACGGGGACGGACTGGCTGAGCACCCGCACGACGTCGCGCAGCAGCGAGACGGCCCGCGGCACGATCATGATCGCGATGAGCAGCGAGGCGATCGCATCGGCCGCAGCGAACCCCGTCGTGACGATCACGATGCCGGCCACGATCACGGCGATCGAGCCCAGCAGGTCGCCGAGTACCTCGAGGGTCGCGCCGCGCATGTTGAGCGACGTCGTGTCGCCGCGACGCAGCACCAGGTAGGCGACGACGTTCGCGACGAGGCCGATGCCCGCGACGATGAGCATCAGCGACCCCTGCACCTCAGCAGGCCCGGGCTCAATGAGGCGGCGCACGGCTTCGATGCCGACGAACAGCGCAACCACGATCAGGATGAGCGCATTGATGAGCGCCCCGAACACCTCGGCGCGCTGGTAGCCGTAGGTCTGCCGCTCCGAGGCCGGGCGTGAGGCGACGATGGCGGCGACCAGGGCGACGACCAGACCGGTGAGGTCGGAGAGCATGTGGCCGGCGTCGGCGAGCAGTGCGAGCGAGCCGCTCAGAGCCGCGCCGACGACCTCGGCGATGAGCACCACGGAGACGATCCCGATGACGATGAGCAGTCGGGATCTGGTGGAGCTCCGGTGGGAGTGATCGTGGGCCATGGCTCTTCAAGGGTAGGCCGGAACCAAGCCCGATCGGCGTCATCCGCGCAGTTGGGAACGACTCCGGGAATCGTTATCAGCAGCGGCAGCCAGCGTCCCACGCGACCGCGGGTCTGCCGCGATCCGCCTCAGACCAGGCGCTGCAGGATCGGGATGGCGGCCGAGAACGCCCGGGCCCGGTGGCTCTCGGCGTTCTTCACCTCCGGCGCCAGCTCCGCGGCGCTCACGTCGTGGCCATCGGGCACGAAGATCGGGTCGTAGCCGAAGCCGTGGGCACCGGACGGCGCAGCAGCCAGTCGCCCCGGCCACTCGCCGGACGCCACCTCCTCGAAGCCGGGTCGCCCTGCGGCATCCGGGGCCACGATCGCGATGGCACACGTGAAGTGCGCCCCACGGTGCGGCTCGGCGATGTCGCTGAGCTGGGCGAGCAGCAGCTGGAGGTTCTCGGTGCTGTCGCGACCGCCGGCCCAGCGCGCCGAGAAGATGCCGGGGGCACCGCCCAGGATGTCGACGCAGATGCCCGAGTCGTCAGCCAGTGCCACGAGGCCGGTGTGAGCCGCTGCCGCGCGCGCCTTGATGAGAGCGTTCTCCGCGAAGCTCACGCCGTCCTCGACCGGCTCCGGCCCGTCGTAGGCGACCACCGTGATCGACGGCATGACAGCACCGAGGATGCGCTGGAACTCCTCGACCTTGTGCTGGTTGTGCGTGGCCAGCACCACCTCGAGCGTCATCAGGCGGTGGCGGATGCCGCGTCGCCGACGGGAGCGAGGGCAGCGTTCTGCAGGTCGCGCAGGGTGGCGCCGCCGGCGACTCCGAGGTCGAGCAGTGCGTCGAGCTCGCGCCGGTCGAACGGCGCGCCCTCTGCTGTCCCCTGCACCTCGACGAAGAGGCCGCGCCCGGTGACGACGATGTTCATGTCGGTCTCGGCGCGCACGTCCTCCGTGTAGGCGAGGTCGAGCATCGGCGTGCCGTCGATGATGCCGACCGAGACGGCCGAGACGCTGTCGATGAGCGGCTTCGCCTTCTGTCCGATGAACTTGTGCTGGCGGCCCCACTCGATGGCGTCGACCATGGCGACGTAGGCACCGGTGATGGCGGCGGTTCGCGTGCCGCCGTCGGCCTGCAGCACGTCGCAGTCGATGACGAGGGTGTTCTCGCCGAGGGCCTTCATGTCGACGACGGCACGGAGGCTCCGGCCGATGAGACGGCTGATCTCGTGCGTGCGGCCACCGATCCTGCCCTTGACGGACTCGCGGTCCATGCGGCTGTTCGTCGAGCGCGGCAGCATCGAGTACTCGGCAGTGACCCAGCCCTTGCCCTTGCCCGCCATCCAGCGCGGAACGCCGTTGGTGAACGACGCTGTGCAGAGCACCTTGGTGCGTCCGAAGGAGATGAGGGCGCTGCCCTCGGCCTGATCGCTCCAGCCGCGCTCGATGGTGATGGGACGCAGGTCGTCGGCGGCGCGGCCGTCGACGCGGATGAGGTCTGTCACGGTGGATTCCTGTCTGTGGGTGTCGAACGGATGCGGCAGGCGAGGCGGGAGCCTCGGCACGCCTGTCAGCGGATGATGTGCATGGTGCCGGTCTGCACGAGGTCGACGGCATCGATGTCGCGGCCGATGAGGCGATGGGCGAGATCGAGGAAGGCACTGACGCTGGGCCCCGTTGCCTCGTAGTGGTAGCTGGGCGGTGTGCTCGCCGTGCGCTCGAGCTGCTGGGAGACGAGCACGCGATAGACGTCGTTCGCGGTCTCGGTGTCGCTCGAGACCAGGGTCACCTTCTCGCCCATCACGTAGGAGATCGCGCCCCGCAGGAACGGATAGTGGGTGCAGCCGAGCACCAGGGTGTCGATGTCGGCCTCGCGCAGCGGGGCGAGGTACTCCTCGGCGACGGCCAGCACCTCGGCACCGGTGGTGACGCCCGACTCGACGAATTCGACGAACCGGGGGCACGCCGCCGTGAACAGCTCCAGTTCGGGGGCTGCGGCGAAGGCGTCCTCGTAGGCACGCGAGTTGATGGTTCCCGCCGTGCCGATGACACCGACGCGCCGATTCTGCGTGGCGGCCACAGCGCGGCGCACTGCGGGCTGGATCACCTCGACGACGGGAACGCTGTAGCGCTCGCGAGCATCGCGGAGCATGGCGGCGGATGCGGTGTTGCAGGCGATCACGAGCATCTTCACGCCCTGGTCGACCAGGTCGTCGAGCACGTCGAGAGCGTAGCCGCGCACATCGGCGATCTTCTTCGGGCCGTAGGGAGAGTGCTCGAGGTCGCCGATGTAGAGGATCGACTCGTTGGGCAGCGCATCCTTCACCGCGCGGGCCACGGTGAGGCCGCCCACGCCCGAGTCGAAGATTCCAATCGGCGCATCCGTCACGACGTGCAAGCTTAGTCGTGCGGGATAGGGTGATCTTTCGTGACCAGCTCCTCCGCGCTCCTCACGGACCGCTACGAACTCACCATGCTCGACGCCGCCCTTCGCAACGGCACGGCTCATCGCGAGTCGATGTTCGAGGCCTTCGCGCGCCGCCTGCCGGCCGGGCGCCGGTACGGCGTCGTCGCCGGCACGGGCAGGCTCCTCGAGGCGATCAGCCGGTTCCGGTTCACGGATGCCGAACTCGAGTGGCTGCGCGCCGCCGAGGTGGTGCATCCGTCGACCCTGGACTGGCTGGCGAACTACAGGTTCACGGGCACCATCTGGGGCTACCGCGAGGGTGAGGCCTACTTCCCGGGTTCGCCGCTGGTCATCGTGAACGCGACCTTCGCCGAGGGCGTCATCCTCGAGACGCTGATCCTCAGCATCCTGAACTCAGACTCGGCCGTGGCCAGCGCCGCCGCCCGCATGGTGTCGGTCGCCCTCGGGCGCCCCTTGGCCGAGATGGGGTCGCGCCGCACGAACGAGTACGCCGCCGTGGCCACCGCCAGGGCCGCCTACATCGCCGGCTTCAGCGCCACGAGCAACCTGGAGGCCGGTCGCACGTGGGGCGTGCCGACCATGGGAACCGCTGCGCACTCCTTCACGCTGCTGCACGACACCGAGGAGGACGCCTTCAGGGCTCAGGTCGACGCTCTCGGTCCTGCGACGACACTGCTCGTCGACACCTACGACGTCGAGAAGGGCGTCGAGACCGCAGTGTGCGTCGCCGGCACCGGCCTCGGAGCCGTGCGCATCGATTCTGGCGACCTCCCGTCAGTGGTGGCATCCGTTCGCGAACAGCTCGACAGCCTGGGCGCCGTCAACACGAAGATCACCGTGACCAGCGACCTCGACGAGTACCTCATCGGCGCACTCTCGGGCTCCCCCGTCGACTCCTACGGCGTCGGCACCTCGGTCGCCACCGGCTCGGGCTCCCCCACCGCCGGCATGGTCTACAAGCTCGTCGCCCGTCGCGGAGACGACGACGAGTGGGTGTCGGTGGCCAAGGCGAGCGCCGAGAAGGTCAGCGTCGGCGGCCGCAAGACGGCCGTCCGACGCATCGATTCGACCCGCACCGCCCGTGAGGAGATCGTCTACCTCGGCGACGGACCGGACGGCGAGCCCGAGGGCGCCCAGGACGAGTCCCGCGAACGCCCGCTCCAGGTCACCCTCATGCGTGACGGGGTGGCCGATCCCGCCTTCCTCGGCGTCGCGGGCACGAAGGCCGCGCGGGATCACCGGGCGGCTGTGATGCAGGAACTGCCGATCGAGGCGTTCCGGCTGGGTGCCGGCGAAGCGGCGATCCCGACCGTCTACAGATAGGCGTCGAGATTCGCGGAGAGCCCCGTCCGGCGGCTGAAGACGCCTACTCGGCCTTCAGCTTCTCGTAGATCTCCTTGCAAGTGGGGCAGACCGGGAACTTCTCGGGGTCACGTCCCGGGGTCCACTTCTTGCCGCAGAGAGCCTTCACAGGCTTGCCCGACAGGGCCGACTCGAGGATCTTCTCCTTCTTCACGTAGTGCGAGAAGCGCTCGTGGTCGCCGGGTTCGATCGACTCCTGCTCGAGCAGCTCCTCGAGCTCGCGGTCGAGGGTGGACGTGCCGCCTCCGGGTTGCCCCGGGTCGGCGATGCTCGCACGGAAGGTTTCACTCATGGGTTCCAGTGTAGAACGCCCGAGGTCCCATCTGCGGGGTCGGATGCAGCATCGCAGCAGCTCCGCCGGATGCTACGCCCGGATCGCAGACGCCAGGATCTCGGGGCCGCGCCGCGTGAAGGTGTGGGCGCCCCAGGTGACCCCGAGCACGAGCGCGACCACGCCGACCCCGACGCCTTCGATGAGCGTCGCGATGTGCCAGGCGGGGTCGACGAACAGCGCGAGGTATCCGAACACCAGGGCCGGAAGCGTGAGCACCAGCGCCACGAGGAAGGTGAGGGACTGCACCGCCGCGGCGGCCGTGCCCGACGACTGCGGCTGCGCAAACGGGCTCGCGCCGGGCTTCGGCACCGGGTACGGGAACCGGGCCGACGTGTAGCTGGAGCATCCGAGCCCCACCAGGAACAGGCTCGCACAGACGCCGATGAAGGAGGGCAGCACGCTCCAGTCGCGATAGAGCAGCATGCTCACGATCGTGCCGAGGGCGATGAGCGGGATCGAGAGGAAGAACGCGGGTACCAGCCGGCCGATACGATCGGCGAAGCCGCTCACTCCCGACGCCACGTGCAGCCACACGGCCGTCGAGTCGTAGGCCACGTCGTTGTGCACCGTCCATCCGAGGAAGATGCACATCACGGGAACCGGAAGCAGCGCCAGCACTCCTGTCGGGACCTGCACGGCGGCGAGCGGCACGACGAGCAGTACGGGCAGCACCGGGATCATGATGAGCGACACCCAGTACCGGGCATCCCTGATCCAGTACGTCAGCGAGCGGGCAGCGACAGCGCCGGTGGCGCCGGGCAGCATCTTGTCGAACCAGCCGAGACCGTGGTACGCGTGCGACTGGGTCTGGCGCCCGGGGGTGACGAGCGTCTTCGCGACGAGCGCCTGCCAGGCCAGCCAGAGCAGCCACAGCGTCGCGAGGGCGATGAGCAGCTTCAGAACGGCTGCGCCCCACTGGCCGGCGGCTGCATCACCGGGAATCGCCCACATCGCGCCGAGAGGCGTCCAGGAGAGGATGGCGCTCACCTCGCGCACGAGACTCCGGCCCGACGTCGCCCAGTCGACCTGGGCGAGCAGCACGATGATCGGCGAGATGAGTACCAGGACGAGCACGCCGAGCACGCCGCTGACCTCTCGGGCGCGGCGGGTGGCGAGGAACAGGCTGGCGAGCGAGGTCGAGACCCTGGACAGCATGATGCAGGTCGCCAGGGCGAGCACCGCCGCGACGAGCGCGACGATGGTCTCACCGAAGCCGCGCGTCCAGGTGACGACGAAGCCGACGAGGGTGATCGCCAGCACCAGCGCCGGCACGCCGACGAAGGCCGCCAGCGCGAGTCCGAGGGAGAGGTCGCGGTTGCGGAGGCCGAACAGCGAGAACCGCCGCGGATCGAGGGAGTCATCCGAGCCCATGAACAGCGGCACCACGATGAATCCGACGGTGACGATCGACCCCACCAGCACGATGCCGTCGCGGAGGAACTCGACGTCTGGGGCGAAGCGCAGGCCGATGAGCAGTGCCATCAGGAAGAAGGCGATGCCGAGACCGTAGATGAGGCCGACGATGATGCCGACGATCTGCCACGGGCCGCGGCGGAACAGGTTGCCGAAGAGCCGGACTCTCAGTCCGAGAAGCTGTGCAACCATTCCATCCCCTCTGCTACCTTGCGGCCTCCGGCCAGCTCGACGAAGCGGTCTTCGAGTCGTTCGCCGTCGCGCACCTCGTCGAGGGTGCCCGCGGCCAGCACCTTGCCCTGCACGATGATGGCGACGCTGTCGCACACGCGCTCGATGAGGTCCATGCCGTGGCTCGACAGCACGACAGTGCCGCCCGCAGCGACGTAGCGCTGGAGGATCTCGATGAGGTTGGCGGCCGAGACGGGGTCGACGGCTTCGAAGGGCTCGTCGAGCACGAGCAGCCGCGGCGAGTGGATCATGGCGCAGGCGAGGGCGATCTTCTTCGTCATGCCGGCCGAGTAGTCGGCGACGAGACGGTTGATCGCCTCCTCCAGCCCGAAAGCCGAGACGAGATCGGCCGAGCGGGTGCGAACGGTCTGGGCGTCGAGCCCGCGCAGCACGCCGGAGTAGTAGAGCAACTGGGCGCCGGTGAGCCTGTCGAACAGCCGGAGCCTGTCGGGAAGCACTCCCGTCATGTGCTTGGCCTTGACCGGCTCCTTCCAGACGTCGACGTCGTGGACGACGACGGTTCCGGCATCCGGTCGCAGCAGGCCGGTGACCATCGACAGGGTCGTGGTCTTGCCTGCTCCGTTCGGGCCGACGATTCCGTAGAACGAGCCGGTGCGCACCTCGAGGTCGATGCCCGAGACGGCCTGGGTCGCACCGTAGCTCTTGGCGAGGCCCGAGATGCTGAGCACGACCGGGGCGGATGCCGCGGGCGCCTTCGTCGCGGCTGGCAGCTTGCGGGTCGCCCGCTTCTTGCGTGCCGCGGCCTTCGCTGCGGCGGCTGCGGCCTTCGCCTCGTCCTCGTCGATCTGCTCGATCGTGAGCTCCTCGATGAGCTCGAGCTCCGCGATCGCCGCCGCGGTGTCCTCGATGCTGAGCTCTGCCGGTGGGGCGTCGACGATGCCGATGGCGACGAGTTCGTCTTCGGCCGAGATGTCGGGCTCCGTGGGGAACTCGGCCTCCGAGGCCTCGATGACGGCCGTCTCGTCGGAGGTCTCCGGCGATGACGCCGCAGAATCCGATGACCTGGACGCGGACGTGGCCTCGGCCGGTTCGACCACCGTGTCGGTCTGGGCGTCGGTCGTGGCGTCCTTGTCGGTCGCCGACGGATGCCGCGGCTCGGCCGTGGCCGTGTCGCGCGCGACCTGGGCTGCAGCCACCGTCGGCGCCGCCTTCGCCGGCGGAGCCTTGGGCGCGCGCACGGGGCGCTTCCGGGGCGCCGTCGTGGCCTTCGCCGGCGGCGTCGAAGCGTTCACTGTGGCGTCGTTCGCAGCCGTGTCGTTCGCGGTCGTGTTGTTCGCAGTCGCCGTCTCCGCGGTGCCGGCTTCGGTCTCAGCGGTCGCGCTGGAAGCGGCGTCCGTTGCTGCGGCGGCCTTGGCGGCGGCGGCGGCCCGCGCCGGAGTGCTCGTGGAACGTGCGGGTGCCTTCTTGGCAGCAGTGGTCTTGGAGGCAGCTGTCTTCGAAGCGGCGGTCTTCGAAGCAGCGGCCTTCGAAGCGGCCGCCTTCGAGGCTGGAGTCTTCGAGGCTGCTGCTGTTCCGCCGGTCGCCGAGGTCGTTCCGGACGCACCGGTCTTCGGCGCGGCAGGCTTCCGCGGAGTGGCGGCCTTCCGAGCAGCGGGCCTGGAGGCGAGACGGGCAGTCGATTCCGAGGCAACGGCATCCGATGCCGCGACAGATCCCTCGTCGTCGGTCGTCTGCGGGGCCCCAGCAGTCTTCTCAGCGCCGGAATCAGACGCGCCGGACGTCTTCCCGGACGACGCGGGCTTGCGCGCGGCCGGGCGGCGGGCAGCGGGCTTGCGTGCGGCCTGCGATGTCCCCCGAGAGCGTGCGGCGTCGCCGGAATCATCCGTCGCGGAAGCACCCTCGATCACGGCCTCATCGGCCTTCGCCCCCTGGTCGTGCGGGTCTGGGAATCGCTGCGCAGAACTCACGGAGCAAACCTACCAACTCCCCTGCGACAGCCGAACGGCAGATGACGCCCGTCCCTGTGAATACGCTCAGCGACAGGTCACAATCGAGGCACGCCGTCCCCCGTGTCTGGCCCCCGACCGACCCGGCACGATAAGGTGAACCCGGGCATAAAGGCGTGTCTTCACATACACGTGTGGGTGAACCGTGAGTGAACGTCCGATGGAGGATGTTCACGAAACGTACGGTCGACCCGAATTCCATCGAGGAGATCACTATGACCACCCAGGTCGTCATTCTTGCCGCAGGCATGGGCAGCCGCCTCGGCCGCTCCCTGCCGAAGCCGCTGACCGAGCTCAGCGACGGACGCACCATCATGCAGCAGCAGTTCGACAACATCGAGCACGCCTTCGGCCGCAACGCCAAGGTCACGATCGTCGTCGGCTACAAGCTCGAGCACATCATCGAGGCCTTCCCCGACGCGTCGTTCGTCTACAACGAGCAGTACGACCAGACCAACACGTCGAAGAGCCTGCTGCGCGCCCTCCAGGCATCGCAGCCCGGTGGAGTGCTCTGGATGAACGGCGACGTCGTCTTCGACCCGACCGTGCTCGACCGCGCAGCGATGATGATCGCCCGCGACCAGTCCTTCGTCACCGTGAACCACTCCAAGGTCTCCGACGAGGAGGTCAAGTACACGATGAGCGCTGAGGGCTACATCAAGGAACTCTCCAAGACGGTCAAGGGCGGGCTCGGCGAGGCTGTGGGAATCAACTACATCTCCAGCGCCGACAAGGCCACCTTCATCCGCCACCTCACCAAGGTGAACGACCAGGACTACTTCGAGCGCGGCCTCGAGCTCGCGATCGAGAAGGAGCGCATTCTGGTCGAGCCCGTCGACATCACCGACCTCTACGCTGTCGAGATCGACTTCGCCGAAGACCTGGAGCGCGCAAACCACTTCGTGTGATCGCCACGACAGGCCAGATCGGCTGAACGTCACGAAAGCAGGCCCAACGGGCCTGCTTTCGTCGTTCCGGCCTGCTTCCGGCCCCGGATGCAGCTGAGCACCGCGGCGCCGGGCGGTGCGAACGGGAGCACCATGCGCGGGCGCATACGATGGAGCGCGTGAGTTCCTACGCCGAGTCGCGCCCCCAGTGGACCCCGTTCTCGCGCTACCGCCACTCCCTCTGGCTGCTCACCCGCCGCGATCTGCGGGTGCGGTACTCCACGTCGGCCCTCGGCTACGTCTGGTCGATCCTCGATCCCCTGCTGATGTCGGCGATCTACTGGTTCGTCTTCACCGTCATCTTCGAGCGCAGCGTCGGTGCCGAGCCCTACATCGTCTTCCTTCTCACGGCGCTGCTCCCGTGGATGTGGTTCAACGGCACCATCTCAGATTCGACGCGTGCCTTCCTCCGCGAGGCGAAGCTCGTTCGCTCCACCACGATCCCCCGCACCATCTGGGTGAACCGCATCGTGCTCTCCAAGGGCATCGAGTTCGTGGCCTCGCTTCCGGTGCTGGCACTGTTCGCGATCTTCTCGGGCGCTCAGGTCAACATCGACCTGATCTACTTCCCGCTCGCGATCCTTTTGCAGGCGGTGCTGACCGTGGGCATCGGGTTGATCGTGGCGCCCCTCGTGGTGTTCTTCCGAGACATCGAACGCGCGGTCAAGCTCATCCTGCGCCTGCTCTTCTACGCATCGCCGATCATCTACGGCACCACCGACCTGCCAGCCGACCTCCAGGTGTGGGCGGCCTTCAATCCGCTCTCCGGCATCTTCGGCCTCTACCGGGCCGGCTTCTTTCCGGATCAGCTCAACTGGTTCGACGTCGGCGTCTCCGCCCTCGTCTCCAGCGCGTTCCTCGTCGTCGGTCTCCTACTGTTCCGCCGTCTCGAGCGCTCCGTCCTGAAGGAGATCTGATGAGCGACTCCGCCATCGACACCGGCTCCGGCGCCGCCCAGATCGACATCAGAGTGACGGATGCCGGCATCAGGTTCCGACGCAACAAGCGCGGCCGTCGCAACTTCAAAGACCTCTTCGCCGGGCGTGCCCGCCGCAGCAGGCCGGGCGAGTTCTGGGCGCTGCGCAACCTGTCGATCGACGTGCACAAGGGCGAGGCCATCGGGGTTGTGGGGCGCAACGGCCAGGGCAAGTCCACGTTGTTGAAGCTCGTGGCAGGGGTCATGCTTCCCGATGAGGGAAGCGTGACCGTCCACGGTGGTGTCGCGCCGCTCATCGAGATCACCGGCGGCTTCGTCGACGACCTCACCGTGCGCGACAACATCCACCTCACCGCCGGTCTGCACGGCATGACGCGCAGCATGATCGAGGAGCGCTTCGACGACATCATCGAATTCGCCGACATCGGCGACTTCCTCGACACCCCCTACAAGCACCTCTCGAGCGGCATGAAGGTGCGCATCGCCTTCTCGGTCATCTCCCGCCTCGAGGAGCCGATCATCCTCGTCGACGAGGTTCTGGCCGTCGGCGACAAGGCGTTCCGCGAGAAGTGCTACGCCCGGATCGAGGAACTCCTCGCCGGCGGACGCACCCTGTTCTTCGTGTCGCACAACGAGCGCGACCTGCGTCGGTTCTGCACCCGTGGCCTCTACCTCGACAAGGGCAAGCTCGTGCTCGACGGACCCATCGGCGACGTGCTCGACGCCTACAACGCGGACTACGGAACCCCCAAGCCCCCGAAGGCCTGAACCCGCCCGCCGAGATCCCGCGGCCGGCTCAGACCAACGGATCGAGGCCGGCTTCGGCGCGCAGCTCCTGAGCCTCGTCGTCGAGACCGTCGAGCGGCTTGCCCGCGTCGCGTCGCGCCCGGAACCGGCCGCTCAGGAAGGTGAGGTACTGCTCGGTCGGCGCGAGGCTCGCCGTGGATGCCCGCCGAGCTCCGATGGTGTTCCAGCGTTCGGCTCGAGCGAGGTCGCCGTTCAGCTCGAAGGTCTCCGCGATCATCAGCACGATGTGAAGGCCGGCATCCGGAGCCGCTCTCACCTCGTCGGCGAGGGCGACCGCACGATCGGCGTCGCCGCTCGCGAAGGCGAGGGAGATCAGCGTGGGACGCGCTCCGAACGGCTCGGCGGACGGGTGTGCCGCTGCAGTCTCGGCCAGTCGGCGGGCGTCGTCGAGGTCACCGGCCATCTCGAGGTGCTCGGCCCCGACGAGCAACAGGTGCGCCCGCGTGATGCCGTCGTCGACGTCGAAGGCGGCTTCATCCGTCGCCCAGGCCGTCACGGTCTCGGCGACCGCGCGATGCTGGTCAGGCGTCGCGACGGCACGGGGCGCGCGGCGCTCGAGGCCCTCGATGGATTCCCAGGTGATGAGCGTCATGTCTCGAATCTAGTGACACATCATGTGGCCGTGCGCAAGGAGGGGAATCCCCCAGCCTGCGGCAATAGGCTCGTCCCCTATGGCACGCACACCGAAGCCCATCGTCTCCTCCACCGGCGGCACACCCGTCGGCGGCGAGCTTCCGCCGCGGCTGCTCCGCACGATCGACTTCGGCCTCGGCGTGCAGCGACCGGTGGTGCTCGCCCACATCCGCAGCATCCGTCGACGGAATCCGGATGCCACCCCGGCTCAACTCGTGCGCATCCTCGAGCGTCGCTACATGGCCGCGACCACGACCGGCGGCGCGGCCGTCGGTGCCACAGCCGTCATCCCGGGTATCGGCACCGGCATGACGATCGTCCTCTCGGGCGTCGAGACCGCCGGCTTCCTCGAGGCCACCGCCCTCTACGCGCAGTCCGTGGCGGAGGTGCACGGCATCGCCGTGTCCGATCCCGACCGGGCGCGTGCACTCATCATGACGATGATGCTCGGCTCGGAGGGCTCGAACCTCGTGCGACAGCTCGCCGGACAGGTGAACGGCACCGGAGCAGGGCGCAACGCTTACTGGGGCGAACTCGTCACGGCGAATCTCCCGCGTGCGCTCGTGGGGCCGTTGGCCGACAGACTCAAGTCGATGTTCCTCCGCCGGTTCGCCGTGGGTGCGGGGGCCAGCGTATTCACCAAGGCGATCCCCTTCGGCGTCGGTGCCGTGATCGGCGGTGTCGGCAACCGCATCGTTTCCGGGCGCGTCGTGCAGTCGTCGCGGCTGGCCTTCGGCATGGCCCCCGAGAGCCTCCCGCGCGAGCTGGAACCTCACGACATCGTGGTCACGGACTCGCGCGGCAACATCGCAACGCGCGCCATCGGCGGAGTGCACGGCGGTGTCTCGCGCGCGAGCAACGCGATCAATGGGCGGATGCGGGCCATCCGGCCCCGCCGCAAGAGCGCGACGGCGACGGATGCGGCACTCGAACCCGACCCGCTCGACGACCTGTTCGGCGAACCGGACTCAGACCCGCGCTGAGTCGGCGGAGCGCCAGCCGGAACGCCATCGCGGCCTACTGCCCGAGGATGCCCGGATCGTCGTCTTCGCCGACATCGTGTTCGTCGACCTCGCCATCGGCGGCGTGCAGTGCGGCATTGCGGTCCCACTCGTCCATGAGATGCTGCACGGCGGCGTGGAAGCGCGCGGTGGCCGCGCCGGGGGTCGCGTCGCCGAAGTAGCGTTCCACCCACACCCGCAGCCGCTCGCGTGCGTCGTCGCCGTGCGACAGCTCGTCGACGAACTCGACGATGTTCGGGGCGTCCGCCGCCGTCAGCCACTCGCAGTCGGACAGGTAGCCGCCGGTGTCGATCTCCGCTGCTGGGTTCACCGGGCGGGTGATCATCAACGGCTTGCCGGTCGCCAGACGGTCGTAGACCATGGCTGAGATGTCGACGACCGCTACATCGGCTGCCGCGAGCTGCCAGCCGAGGTCGGCACCCTGATCGAAGATGTGCTGCGCTGTCTGGTCTGACGCATTGGCCTGGGCGATCATCCGGATGATCTCCCGGTTGGCAGCCCCGTAGGCGTCATCGACGACTCCGGACCGCGGATGCGGTCGATAGATCACCCGGTGCCGCCCCGTGGCCAGCAGCGCGCGGACGAGTGCGACACCGTGCGTGGCGACGGATCCGTAGGCGGCAGCGGCCCGGTCGCCCTCCCATGTAGGCGCGTAGAGCACGACGTCACGGGCATCGGGCGTGTACGGCAGCTCGCCCGAGTAGTGGTCGGCCTGCGGACGCCCGATGGGCAGCGCCCGTTTCGCGAAGTCGTAGTCCCACAGCACCTTGTTCAACCGCGACAGGGCTGCGTCGCCGGCGACCAGCGCGTAGTCGTAGGCCTTGAACTGGTTCGTGGTCATGTACATCTTGTCGCTCTCACCATGGTTGATGAAAACGTGCCAGCGGCGCCCGTAGCGCATCATCTGGAAGTTCTTGGCGTTCTGGTTGACGTAGAAGATGACGTGCAGGTCCTGCTCGTCGATCACCCGCTCCAGGTCGACGACTTTGCGCACGTAGGCCACCGGAACGGGCGCCTCGTCGAGCAGGATCGACGCCGAACCCGATGCCCGGCTCAAGATCAGCACCGGCCAGGTCTTCGACAACTCGGCGAGCGGCTTGTACCACTGCCGCATCTGGTACAGGTTGACCTTGCCGTCGGCGAAGTAGACCGCGATCTTGTAGCGGTGGGGCTCGAGCGGCGGCTTCGCGGCCAGCTTCTGACGCAGTTCCGCCTGGGCGCGGCGGTTGGCGAAGACACCCTTCACGTAACGCAAGCCCAGCTTCGCGTCCTTCATCACACCCACGGTTCCAGCCTACGGGGTGAGGTGAACGAGGGTCGACGACGACGACGGATGCCGTCAGATGACGGGCGGGCGGCCGGCGAGAGTCATGCGCCACACCGTGCGCCAGCGGAGGGGCCGCCGCTCGCCGGCATCCGTTCTCCAGCCCTCGCGCCAGCCGCCCCACCAGGCCCCGAGACCGTCGCGATTGCGCAGCGACCGCAGCACCTGCACGCCGGTCCAGGAGCCGACGTAGAGCGGGATGAAGACGGCGGGCAGGTTGCGCCGGGCCAACCACACCCTGTTGCGGGCGTTCAGCCTGTAGTAGTAGCTGTGCCGCGTCGGGGTGATCACCGGGTGATTCGCCACCAGGTCGCCGGCATACCAGGTGCGCTTGCCCTGGTCCCAGACCCGCCAGGCGAGCTCGATGCCCTCGTGGGCGTAGAAGAACGGCTCGGCCCATCCGCCCGTGGCGTCGAACACGGCGCGGGGAAGGATGATGGCGCCCTCCCAGACCGAGAAGACGTTGCTCGAGTGCTCGGCATCGCCCTTGCGGATGCGCGGGATCCACCGCTTCGGCGGCGTGGTTCCGCTCGGGTCGACGACCCGTGGCTGGATGAGCCCGATCGAGGGGTCGGCACGCAGCTTCGCCACCGCCGTCGCGAGGAAGCCGGGATCGGGCAGGCTCGCGTCGTCGTCGAGGAAGAACAGGAACTCGCCGTCGACTCGAGCGACACCGCGATTGCGGCCGGCTGGGATGCCGAGGTTCTCGGGCAGCGCGAGGGTCGCCACTCCGGCAGGCAGCCCCGTCGGTTCCCATCCGTTGCCGACGCAGACGATGTCGAGGCTGACCCCGGTCTGCTCCTGGAGCGAGCGGATGCCGCGGGCCAGGTCATCGGGACGCGTGCCCTGGGTGAGCACGACGACGCCGACGGTGGGATCAGGAGCGGACACGCTTGGAGGCCATGATCGCGACGAAGTGGCCGATCAACGCGAGGAAGGCGAGCGGAACTAGCACGACGACCAGGATGCGGTCGACCTCCGGCTGCCCGACGAAGAGGCCGATCACGGCCGCGACGAACGCGATCATGGTGAGCTCGACCGAGTGGTACAGCCTGTGGAACGGCACGAAGCGCGCTGCGCGGCGCAGGGTGGCGACCAGGCTGTGCGTCGGTGCGGACTCGCCGTGCGTGTCGGCGAGCTTCGTGAGCCCGGCGTTCGCACGCGCGACGTGCACCATGTCGTTCAACGCCTTGTTCAGGACGATGAGCAGGGCGAGCAGGGTGCCGAGCGTGGTCCAGAGGTAGTCCTCGGGAGTCTCGAAGGGCCAGGCGGCTGCACGGACGCCGAGGGCGATGGGGATGAGCGCCTCTGTGGAGTAGTGCCCCACCTTGTCGAGGAAGACGCCGGCCGGCGACGAGGTTCGGCGCCAGCGGGCCACTTCTCCGTCGCAGCAGTCGACGAGCATCTGGAGTTGACCGAGCACGAGAGCCAGCAGTGCGCCCCAGATGCCGGGGATGAGGAGGGCTGCCGCCGTCGACCAGCCGACGAGGATCATGAGGCCGGTCACGCCGTTGGCCGAGATGCGCGTCTTCAGCAGCATCCAGGTCAGGTAGGGCGAGAGGTCGCGCAGGTACAGCGACGCGGTCCAGTGCTCGGCGTTGCGACGACCGCGCACCTCCGGCGGTTGCGCGACGGCGCGCAGCTCGGCGATCGACGACGGACGCGCCGGACGCTCGGGAGCCGCCGCCGACTCGTGTGGTGCCGCCAAGCTCATCTCCCCGTGTGCGCCGCGATGTTGCTGGTCAACGAGAGATAGCCCGGCAGGAAGCCGAGACCCCAGCAGAAGTGGATGCACGGCAAGACTAGGAGAAACCACAGGGACACGCGAATTCCGGCGCCCCTCGTCGAGAGGATGGTGGCCGCGATCACGAAGAGCGCGTACACGGCCGGCACGGCGAAGCCGACCAGAAGCCACGGCGCGACGCCCACGAGAGCCTGGACGACACCGGCGAGGCCGAGGAGAACGCCGAGCGTGACTCCCACCACCATCACCGGAGGGATGAAGTAGCGCAGGCCGTTGTTGGCGGGGAACCGGCGCGCCAGTTCACCGCGCCACAGGCCGGTGGAGAACATCTGTCGGGCGAGGCGGGAGACGCTCGGCCGCGGGCGGTAGACCACCTTGAGGCGCGGGGTGAACCAGACGGTCTCCCCCGCCAGCCGCAGCCGACGATTGAGCTCCCAGTCCTGGCCGCGCTTGATGTTCTCGTCGAAGAGTCCGACGGCCTCGATGGCGTCGCGCCTGAAGCATCCGAGATACACGGTCTCGGCTGGCCCCTCGGCCCCGCCGACGTGGAACGACGAACCGCCCAGTCCGACCCTGGTCGTGTAGGCGAGCGCGACGGCCTTCTGGAACGGGCTGTGGCCGCGGGCGTCCATGATGCCGCCGACATTGGCGGCGCCGGTCGCGAGGATGGTCTCGACGGCGATGCGTGCGTAGTCCCTCGGCAGGCTGGAATGCGCGTCGACGCGGATGACGATCGGATGCCGGGAGGCACGGATCGCCGCGTTGAGGCCGGCCGGCGTCGAGCCGACCGGGTTGTCGATGACCCTGATGCGCGGGTCCTCGGCTGCCATGTCGGCCAACAGTTCGGTGGTGCCGTCGATGCTCGGGCCGAGGGCGATGGCCACCTCGAATGGGCCGGCGTAGTCCTGTTCGAGCAGGCTCTTCACTGCCGCCCGCACGTGCGTCACCTCGTTGAGCACGGGCATGACGTAGGAGACGCCAGGCAGCAGCTCTGCTGGGCCGCTGGGGGCGTTCTCTGTCATTGCATCCACTCGTCAGACGGTCGATTGAGCCTATCGCAGTGATTCTGGGAACTCCGCAGCCGGAGACCGACGAAGCCGCCGCACCCACGGTGCGGCGGCTTCGTCTCGATCGAGTGGATCAGCCTGCGGTGTAGTCGCCGAGGGTGACCGTGGCTGTCTTGGTCTTCCCGTCGCGAACGAAGCTCAGCTCGGCCTTCTCGCCGCCGGCCAGGTAGCGCACCTGGGCGGTCAGGTCGGTCGCGTTCGAGATCGGCACTCCGTTGAACTCGGTGACGATGTCGCCGGACTCGAGGCCGGCCTTCTCGGCTGCACCATCGGAGGAGACCTCCTTGATGAGGGCGCCGACGACACCGGCATCGGCGCTCGTCGCATCCTGCACGCTCGCTCCGAGCAGACCGTGCGAGGCCGTGCCCTCCTTGATGATCTCCTGAGCCACACGCTCGGCGAGGTTCGAGGGGACCGCGAAGCCGACGCCGATGCTGCCGGACTGGCTGCCCTCAGCAGTGGCTCCGGCGCTGGCGATGGCCACGTTCACGCCGATCAGCTCACCCTTCGAGTTGAGCAGTGCACCGCCCGAGTTGCCCGGGTTGATGGCGGCATCCGTCTGGATGACGGGCAGGGAGATCGTCGACGTGGCCTGCGGCTGCGCCTGCGGCTGTCCGCTGCCGTCATCGGGCAGGTTCCAGAAGTTGAACGGGCTGTCGCCGCCCTGGCCGTTCTCGTCGTTGGGGTCCTGCTGGTCCTGCGTCGAGTCGTCGGGAGCGGCGGAGGACGCCACCTGGATGGACCGGTTGAGTGCGCTCACGATGCCGTTGGTGACGGTGCCGGCGAGGCCGAGAGGCGCGCCGATGGCGATCGCCGAGTCGCCGACGTTGAGCTTGCTGGAGTCGGCGAAGTCGAGGGGCGTCAGGTCCGACGCATCCGTCAGCTTGATGACGGCGAGGTCGGAGACCGGGTCGGTGCCGACGAGCTCGGCGGCGTAGAGGGTGCCGTCGGACATCTGCACCTGGATCTTGGTGTCGCTCGCACTGCCGTCGAGGGTGACGACGTGCGTGTTGGTGAGCACGTAGCCGTCCTTGGAGAGAATGATGCCCGAGCCGGTTCCGGCTCCGCTGTCGGACTGCACCGAGATGGTCACGACGCTCGGCGACGCCTTGGCGGCGACGGCGGTGATCTCGTTGACCGAGTCGGTGTTGTTGACGACGACGTTCTGGGGCTCAGCCGAGGTCGACGACTGGGTCGTGTCGTCGTTGCTCGTCAGGACGGCTGCGACGCCGACTCCCGACGCTCCACCGATGAGGGCACCGGCGATGAGGGCCGCGACGATCGGGAGCGTCGCGCGACGCTTGGTCGCGGTTGCGGCCGGTCCGCCGGCGGCTCCGCCGTTGCCTCCGGATGCTGCAGGCGTCCCGAGGTAGGGCTGCGTGGGCTGGGTCTGCTGGGCGTACGGCTGCGGGGCGGTGCCCGGCGCGTAGACGGTGGCCGCCGGGGCTGCCGGCTGTCCGAACGCTCCAGTGGCCTGGGGGTGCGCACCCGGGTGAGACGCCGCAGCGGGGGCCGCGGGTGCCGGAGTGGCGGGGGCTGCCGCAGCGGGCGGGGTCACGGCGACCGCGGGGGCGGCCGGTGCGACGGGGCTGGTGGTGGCATCCGGAGTCGTGGGCTCGGAAACGACGGGAGCGGTGTGCTCGACAGTCGGCTCGATGACCTCGGTGGGTCCGGTGGGCGTCGTCGCCTCAGGGGAAGTCTGCTCGGGGGCGTTCGTAGCGACTTGCTCCGCTGCGCCGTCCGGGGTGTTGCTCTCGGTCATGGTTGCTCCTTCCAAGCGATATCAGCTTGTCGCCCGTAGCTGTGCGTAGGATTCACAGACGCTGTGAGCAGACTTGCCCGCGCATAAGAGTTCCCTATGACGCACGGCCTCTCGTCGTCAGCAGCCCGGACCCGACGGATTCCGAACGCAATCCCGAGCGACGAGCACGGTCTCGGCCTGCGCCGCCGTGACGATGATGTCGTTCGCCGACACTGTCAGCGTACCGGCGATGGGGCGCCACGGCTGGCCGGCGAAGCTGAATTCGGCCGCATACTCGACGGATGCCCTGACGGTGATGCGCCCCGTCGTCGTGAAAGTGAGGCTCGTGGGCGTCGCCGTGAACTCCGGCACGCCGAGCTGCGCCCAACTCGCACCGCCGGTGCCGCTCGTCGCCACTGCGCCATCGCTCGACGACCAGCCGTAGCCGACGGGCGTGAAGCGCACGCGAGCCGCGAAGCCGAGCAGGGTGCCCGCTTCGACCTCGGTCTCGGCCGCAGTGAAGAAGTTGGCTGGAAGGCCGACGACGGCCCATCCGTCGGGCTCCATTGCCTGAGACGGTGTGGTCGGGCGGAAGGAGGCGATGTCATCGAGGGTGACGACCGTCGGCGGAGTCGGCTCCTGCGGGTTGCAGTCGACGACGGCACCGCAGGTGACCGCACCGCCGTCGCCGTCACCACCCGTGAGCGTGCGCAGGCTCACGTCGACGCCGTCGTCACCCACAGCCGGGTTGATGATCAGGTCGGGCGGAGGTGAGGCATCGCCGCCCCCGGCCCCACCACCGTCACTGTCTGAACCACCACCCTCGCCATCGCTGCCGCTCTCGCCGTGCGCGGTGAGGTCGACGCTGTCGTCTCCGATGGAGCCGGATGCTGACGGCGTGCACTCGTGCAGAACAAGGGCAAGATCGCTGCAGGATCCGCTCATTGAAACCCCGAAGAGCAAACCGGCGAACGCCGTGTGCACAAACAGGACGCTAATCAGACGTAGCATTTTCATTCGCAGAAATTGTCCCCGGTCCAGAAAGTCCGCTCAGAGATCTTCAGCAATGTACTCGGACCCGAGACTGCTATCTGCCAGGGAGTAATCTCGGCTCCGTCGGGGTTTCCAACTTCGACGCCGTCTTCATCAATCGCTCGCACCGCCGACGCGTCATTGCAGACATAGAGAACGATTTCGACTTCATCGCTCGAATAGTCGACTGACTGCATGGCGTCGACTACGAATGTGTTCTCGCCTTCTGTACGTACACCCGCGTTCATGATCTCTTGAGCGTCGGCTATTGCGGTCTCGAGTGCAGATCTGCTCGCGACCGATTCGTAGCGATCGAAACCCTCACCACCGTCCGACCACACGTCGTTCTGTACGTCGACGTACGCCGCATACGCCTTCTCCGCCGCCGCGAGCGCCTCCTCATCGGACGCGAAGACCGGGGTGGGCGCCGGGGTACTGCTGGCGGAGGGAAGTGGTCTCGGCGAGGCAGCACATCCGGTGAGCACGACGGCCGAGAGGCTCGCCGCGAGCAGCAGCGCACCTACGGCAGTCGAGCGGTGCGATGCGGCGCGCATGCAGTCACGGTAGGCCATTCGCGCGGCCCGTCGCGAGAGAAGTCCACAGGAGCCCCCGTCGTCGCCTACCGTGGACGAGAGGAGCATCCGCCGACCCGATGTACGGCGCAATGACTCCGAACACCGACGTGAGAACGAGGAGACCGATGACGGCCGACGCTCCCTGGCAACGCGCAGCACGCGGAGCGGGTCTGCTCGCGCCCGACGGCAGCATCGCGGCCACGATCTTCGCCGAGATGAGCGCGCTGGCCACCCGCACCGGTGCGATCAACCTGGGCCAGGGCTTCCCCGACGAGGACGGCCCGGCCGAGGTGCTCGCCGCAGCACGCGACGCCATCGCTTCCGGCGTCAACCAGTATCCGCCCGGCCGCGGCATGCCCGTCCTGCGTGAGGCCATAGCAGCGCATCAGCTGAGGTTTCGCGGCATCATCCTCGACCCGGAGCGCGAGGTGCTGGTGACGGCGGGAGCCACCGAGGCTCTCGCGGCCACCATCCTCGCGCTGGTCGAGGCAGGCGACGAAGTCGTCACCTTCGAGCCGTTCTACGACTCGTACGGAGCGATCATCTCCCTCGCGCAGGGCGTTCATCGCACAGTCCCGCTGCGGGCGCCGCACTTCCAGCCCGACCTCGACGAGCTGCACTCAGCGATCTCGGGCCGCACCCGCCTCATCATCGTCAACACGCCTCACAACCCGACCGGGTCGGTGTTCGGCGTCGACGTGCTGCAGACGATCGTCGAGCTCGCGCACCGGCACGACGCCATCATCGTGACCGACGAGGTCTACGAGCATCTCGTGTTCGAGGCCGCGCACATCCCGATCGCGACTCTGCCCGGAGGCCGGGAGCGCACTATCAGCATCTCCTCCGGAGGCAAGACGTTCAGCACGACGGGGTGGAAGATCGGCTGGCTCACGGCTCCGCCCGAACTCGTCACAGCCGTGCTCGCGGTCAAGCAGTACCTCACCTACGTCAACGGTGCGCCGTTCCAGCCGGCGATCGCCGTGGGGCTCGGCCTCCCCGAGAGCTTCTTCATCGCGGCTGCCGACACTCTGCGAGCGAAGCGCGACCTGCTGTCGTCGGGGCTGACGGATGCCGGATTCACGGTCTCGCTCCCGCAGGCGGGCTACTTCATCGTGGCGGATGCCGCCCCGCTCGGGCATCCGGACGCCGTCGAGTTCTGCCGCTCGCTCCCCACCCTCGCCGGGGTCGTCGGCATTCCGATCACCGCCTTCGTTCACGAGAGTCGGCGCTCGGAGTACCCCTCGCTGGTGCGCTTCGCCTACTGCAAGCGCACGAGCGTGCTCGAGCAGGCCGTCGCGGGGCTCAGGCGACTGAGCAGCTGAGCGTCTGGACGAGCCGGACCCTCGGCGCCCCAGATGCCTCAGCGCGGAACGACCGCATAGCGTCGAAGCGCGAGTGCCGGGTTGGTGCGGCGCACGGCCGCGATGCGATCGGCGCTGACCCAGGCGACTGCAACATCCGTCGTCTCGCCGATCGTGGCGAGTTCGACTCCCATGGGGTCGATCACGAAGCTGGTGCCGACACCCACCGGCGGCGCGT
Source organism: Leifsonia sp. Root1293 (assembly GCF_001425325.1). NCBI lineage: Bacteria > Bacillati > Actinomycetota > Actinomycetes > Micrococcales > Microbacteriaceae > Leifsonia > Leifsonia sp. Root1293. Next base: position 1,325,591 of record NZ_LMEH01000001.1, read on the forward strand.
GATCGGCGGCGGCGAGATAGACGGTGTTCTCGATGGCCCGCGCCGTGGCGAGGGTGCGCCAGTGGTGCTCCTTGAGCGGTCCGCGCACCCATTCGGCCGGAACGAGCACGAGGTCGGCTCCGGCGTCGACGAGCCGCCGGGAGACTTCGGGGAACCGGATGTCGTAGCAGGTCTGCATCCCGACACGGATATCGCCCACCACGAAGGTCTCCGGGTCGCCGATGGCTCCCGGCACGACCCGGTCAGACTCGGTCTGGCCGAACGCGTCGTAGAGGTGCTGCTTGCGGTACGTGGCCACCAGCTCACCGCGCGGGTTCAGCGCGACGAGAGTGTTCGAGAAGCGCGCGGCATCCGTCGTCTGCTCGAGCACGCCGGCCACGATGTGGATGTCGAGCGAAGCCGCGAGATCGCCCAGAGCGCGCACGAACTCGCCATCGAGCGGCTCGGCAGCGTCGACCATGTCCTGGTCGAGTTCCGCCCTGAAGAAGGCCGAGTACTCGGGGAAGACGACGAGTCGAGCGCCTCGGGATGCCGCGAGGGCGGCGAGCCTGCTCATCTCTTCGAGGTTGGAGTCGGCGTCGTCTCCCGGCGCGAACTGCGCAACGGCGACACCGAGTTCGTCGTTGGTCTCGTCGAGAGGCGGCATCCGTCAGCCTCGATCGATGATGTCGTCGAACTGGTGGTGCGTCTCCAGGTACTCCACGAGGAACGGGCACTTCGGCACGACGCGCTCGCCTCGGTCGCGGGCGTCGGCGAGCATCCACTCGGTGAGCCTCGTGGCGACGCCGTGACCCTTGAAGTCGCGCAGAGTCTGGGTGTGGGTCACGATGATCGAGCCGGGCTGCTGCCGGAAGTCGGCGTAGCCCGCGATCTCGCCGTCGATGGAGAGCTCGTAGCGGCCGCCCTCGTCGTTGCGCCTGATGGTTGTCTCGCTCACGCAGTCGTCTCCTCGTTCATCTCATTCTCGCCGATCTCGCCAATCCGGCCGGCTCTCCGGGGCCGCGGCAGCGCGATCGTGAAGGTGGTTCCCTCGTTCTCGACGCTCGAGACCCCCATGAGGCCGTGGTGCGCCGTGACGATGGCCTTGGTGATGCTGAGCCCGAGACCCACACCCTGCACTGCCTGCCGCATCGCCGTGGAGGAGCGGAAGAATCGGGTGAAGAGCCTGTCGATCTCAGCAGCCGGGATGCCCATCCCCGTGTCCTGCACGGCGATCACGGCCTCGCTCTCGGACTCGGTCAGCGAGACCGTGACCGATCCGCCGCGCCCAGTGAACTTGAGAGCGTTGGAGATGAGGTTGTCGCAGGCCTGCGCGAGACGCGTCGGATCGCCATCCACGACAACGAGGTGGTCCGGGAGTTCGGCCACGAGGTTCACGCCGTTGCGCTCGGCGGCCGGTCGTCCCGACTCGACGGCTGCTGCGACGATCTCGCCGAGCTCGACCGACTGGCGCTCCAGCGGGAACTTGCCCGCCTCGACCTGCGCCGTGAACAGCAGGTCGCCCACCAGGGAGAGGAGACGGTTCGCGTTGCGCTCGGCCACGGACAGGTAGGCGAGCTGCTCAGGCGTGAGAGGTTCCTCCGCCTCGTCCCGGATGAGCTCGAGGTATCCCAGGATGGAGCTGAGCGGTGTGCGCAGCTCGTGCGAGATCATGCCGACGAACTCGTCCTTGAGCTTGTTGACCTCGCGCGCCTGGGTCAGGTCCGTGCCGATGAAGATGAACCCGACGACCTGGCCCGTCAGGTCGATCCGCGGCGACGCAGACAGCTGCACGGGAATGTTCGTGCCGTCGGCGTGCACGTAGGTCCACTCGGCGTTGTCGCCGTAGCCCTCGCGGGCCGCGGTGATCAGCTCGACGAAATGCTCGTGGTCGTGGATGGGATCGATCGTTGAGTCGAACTCCGCTGTGCGCTCGATCAGCTGCTCGGCGTCGATGAAGTCGACGATGTAGCGCTTGCCCTCGGTCTCCTCGGCCGTGTACCCCAGCATCCGCACGGCCCCGGGGTTCCAGGCGACGACCTCGCCCCGCAGGTCGACGGCGATGACCGACTCGGCGACGACCGCCTCCCAGATGCTGCGGTTGAACTGCTCCGATTCGCGCAACCTGGCCTCGCTGGCCTCGAGGTCGCGCGCCTGCTGCTCGGCTTCGGCGAGCAGGCTCGCGCGCTGCTCTGCGAGGGAGCTCAGCGAGGCGATCTGAAGCCGCGACCGGTGAGCGAGATCGTTGAGGATCGCGGCGAAGATGAGGTACACGAAGGGCGAGAAGAAGCCCCGAAGCACCAGCCCGTCGGTCCAGGACGCCTCGCCCAGGAGGTACGGCATCTGGAGCGTCACGCAGGCGGAGATGGCGGCGATGGCGATGTAGCGCCGGCCCTCCTCGGTGGCGATCCAGACGACCGGAAGGATGATGAGCGCCCCGAAGAGGGAGGATGCTCCTCCGGTACCGACGCGGAAGAATCCGAAGCCCAGCATGGTCGCGAGAGGGAGGGCCAGGGTCCAGACATGGGGAATGCGTCGCCACGGCAGGAGGAAGGCCGCGATCGTGGCCAGGACCACGACGAGGATGCCGAGCCATGCCCAGGGCGGATCAGTCATGCCGGCGCGCGGTGCGAAGAGGATGGCCAGCAGGGCGAGCGCGAGCCCGGCAACGGCCGGGATCTGCTTGAGTCCCGGTGTCGGCGAATCTCCGACGAGACGGCCGATCCACGTGGGTGTCGTCATGCTTCCCACTCCCCGATCAGCTCGCGCAGTCGCTCCGCGAACCTGCGCGGGCTGAACGGCTTGGTCACGTAGTCGTCGGCACCGGACTCCAGCCCGGCTGCGAGCGACGCGGCATCGACGCTGGCGGAGACGATGACGACGCGCGGTTCCGTCCTCGGTCGGGACGACCGGATGCTGGCGAGAACCTCCAGGCCGCTCATCTCGGGCATCGACACGTCGAGGATCGCGAGGTCGACGCCGCCCCGTTCGATCACTTCGAGCGCCGCTCGTCCGTCACCCACGACCGCGACGACGTCGAGTCCGGCCATGATCGCGGTGATCTCCATGAGCGAGCGGATGTCGGAATCGTCGTCTGCGACGAGTGTGCGCAGCGCCCTGGTCTCAGTCGTCGACACGGTGCTCCTCGCGGAGACGGTCGAGGACGGCCCGCACCTGAACGCCGGTGAACGGCTTCGGCAGCACCGCGTCGGCCACCGGGTAGTCGTGGGCGTCCAGCACGGAGGAGATGACGATGGCGGCCCGGGGGGCGAGCTCCCGCATCCGCGTGGTGATCTTCCAGCCGTCGGCGCCGGGCAGCAGCAGGTCGATGACGATGATGTCGGGCGCGAAGTCGAGCACCACCTCGAGGCCGGCTTCGCCGGACTCGGTGAGTTCGACGATGCATCCGGCCTTCGTGAAGTGCTTGCCGAGCAGCTCGCGCTGATCGTCGCTGTCATCGACGATCAGAACCCGGTACGGCGATGTCGGGTCGTCGGCCCTCACTGGAAGTACACCTGGCGGATGATGACGACGCCCACCACGATCAGCAGTGCCAGCAGCGCCTGCGGAATGAGGCGTCGCTCGGAGCGCCTGTTGTCGTCGATCTCGCGCTGCAGGGCGCGCTCACCGAGCTCGCTCATCCCATCACCCGTCCAGTCTTCTCGGTCTTGTCCCACACCATGGCGGCTCCGCGAGCCTCCTTGATGTACGAATCGAAGGTTACAGCGCAGAGGATGGGCCCGTAGCCGACGACGTATGTCAGCAGAGGGCTGAGCCACCGTCCAGCGCGAGTCCCGTCGACCACCTTGGTCAGCCACGCCCCGAGCATCGACACCGAAATCCAGATGTAGGTGAACAGGGTCCAGAGGAAGATTCCGGACTCGGTGAAGTGGAAGCCGAACCACGCGGGAACCACCACCTCGAAGAACCCGGGCAGCAGGGCCGAGATCATGATCACGATCGAGATGAGGCCGGGGAACAGGATCGCCTCGCGCCAGCTCGAGCGTCCGGTCACCGGGTCGAGTTGCGACGCCAGAAGCATCGTGTAGATGTAGGTGCACGCCGCCGTGACCCACAGGATGCGGAACACCTCGGAGGCCAGGTTCGATTCCAGCAGCAGGAGACCGATCAGCCCGATCGACGAGAGGATCATCAGCACCGGCAGCAGGAACACGCTGAACCAGAACAGGCCGAAGGAGATGCTGCCGAGATTGTGCTTGCGCGATGGCCGGAACCAGACGTCCTTGTAGCGCTTGGTGAGCTGGACGTTGCCCCGGGCCCAACGCAGGCGCTGCTTCCAGAGAGCGGCGATGGCCAGCGGCTCCTCGGCGAGAACCACGGCGTAGGGCTCGAAGACGACACGCCGACCGGCCAGCTGGGTCTTGAACGTGGTGACGGTGTCCTCGGCCAGCGAACTGGTGTCGATCGCGCCGCCGATGTCGACGAGGTTGAACCTCGAGTGCAACTGGGCGCCGCCGGCCAGGCAGGCCAGCGCACCGAGCACGTTCTGCGCTCGCCGGCTGCCGATCTGCGAGAGGACGTACTCGAAGGCGATGAAGCGGTTGAGGAAGTTCTTCTCGGTGCTGCCCTCGCGGATGTACGCCGTGACGGCGCCGACATCCGGGTCGGCGAGGTGCCGTGTCATGCGCCGGAGCGAATCCGGCAGGTAGATCACGTCGGCGTCCATGATGAGCAGCGCCTCCATCCAGTCCTCGGAGAGCACGTGACGGATGCCGTGGTTCAGCGTGTGGGCCTTGCCCTCACCGCCGACCTCACGACGCAGGTGGAAGACGGCGTCGGGGTACTGCAGTTCTTTCGCCTTGACGACGTCGGGGGTGTCATCCGTCGATGCATCGTCGACGACGTAGATGCGCAGGCGGCCCTCGGGATACTCCAAGGCCATGAGCCTGTCGATCGACGCTCCGATCACGGCGCCCTCGTTCCAGGCTGGAACGATCACCGCGACGTTGGGCAGGTAGGGCGCCGCCTTTCCGTAGTGGTTGCGGAAGGCGTGGAAGGGGATGAGCAGGAACTGGTAGGCCATCATGAGCACCGGCACGATGCCGAGCGCGACGAAGATCACGAGCACCACGACGAGGATCGTCTCGAACAGGTTCGCCCAGTCTCCGGCGGTCATACGCTCTCCCCCGCCGCTGCATCCAGCAGCGCGATGACGCGGTCGTAGCGTCCGACATCCTCGGCGACGTGGCTGTCGGTCGCAGCGACGACCCTCGCACCGGCGGCGCGGGCCGCCCGGATCACACGCGCGCCGGGGCAGGCCCACTTCTCGTTGACCTCGATGCTCGTGCCCGTCGCTGCTGCGGCATCCGCCCACTCCGCGAGCAGGTCGCCGTCGAGGTCGTCCTCGCCGAGGCCGATCTTCGGGAGGATAGAGAACGGATGTGCCAGCTGGCCTCCGGGAGCCAGCTTCATGGCGCCGATGGTGGCGTGCACGAGGGTGGCCAGCGCATCGGTCGTCGAGAGCCCGGAAGCGAGCTCTGCACGCGTGCGCTCGGGTGTCCACGGGCCATCCTGCCCCGGGAACTGGTGATCGGCGATGACGATGCCATCGACCCCGCCGACCCCGATCACGAGGTCGGAGGGAATGTCGAGCGCCCCTGACGAATCGAGGATCTTCGCCTCGACGCCGGTGTGCAGGGTGAGCGAGTCCGGGAGCGAGCGTCGTTCGAGCGCGATGGCGGCGAGGAACTCCGGCACCCAGGTGGTGCTCACCCTCACGTGGTCGATGAGGCGCAGGTGGCGGACACCGCGCTCCACAGCCACGCGGATGTTCTCCGCCATGGTGCTCGTCGCATCGTCGGAGAACTGCGAGTGCACGTGCCAGTCGCCGTTCAACTCCGGATGCGCTGCTGCACTCATGACGATGCGATGATCTCGTCGACCGGAAGGAAGATGTCCTCGAGGAACCGCGTGACCGCGATCTCCTGGAACGGCACGGTCTGCGGCAGTTCACGTCCCAGAGCGAGGTCGACGGCCAAGGAGGGCATGTCGACGCCGGCGGCGACGGTGAGCGGCATCGAACCCGAGAAGCGCGGGTTGATCTCGAGCAGGGCGGGGGTGCCATCGGTGGCGTAGCGCAGCTGCACGTTGGCGACGCCGACGAGGCCGGCAGCACTCGCGCACGCGGCCGCGGTGTCCTCGAGCTCCGCGCGGTGCACAGTGCGTCCCGCCACGGCGACGCCCGAGTCGACGCGGGCGCGGAGGCGTGGCACGGCCGAGATGACGTGGCCGTCGGCACCGAGGATGACGTCGACCGAGAACTCGTCGCCCGGCAGGTTCTCCTGGATGATCTGGGTGGTGTCGCCGGCTGCAGCCTCGAGCTCCGCGCGCGTGTGCACGAGGTGCACACCGCGAGACCCGGCACCGCTGCGCGGCTTGACGATCACGGGGAAGACCCAGTCGTACTCCGCCCCCTCCTGGGTGAGCAGCTCCGTGTGCGGGATGCGCGCCTTCCCCTCGACGGCCTGCATGAGCAGCCACTTGTCGAGGGTCGTGTGCAGTGCTTCCGCCGATGGTGCGGCGAGCTCGGCGCCCAGTTCGGCGCGCCTGTCGGCGAGGCCGGGAAGCTCGGCGTCCACGGTGGAGACGATCACGTCGATCCCGTCATCGGCGACGAGCGCGATGATGGCATCGACGAACTCCGGCGCGAGGCCTGCGGGGATGATGCGACGCCGCTCGGCCGGAACGAGGTAGAGCGCACTCGCCCAGCCATCCATGTCGGCGGCGAAGACCTCGAGGTCGTCCCGCTTCAGCAGCGAACGGATGACCGCCACTCCCGCCGGTCCTCCGGCTCCAGTCACGAGCACTCGTGAGACGGTCACATTTCCTCCCCTGCTCTCGGACTCGACGCCACTGCGCCGGCCGAGGTGTCGATTGATGACGGAGCGCCGATCGCGGCGCTGTCACGGATGATCTCGAGCGGCTCGCTGTAGCGGCCGGTGCCGAAGCGCGACCAGTAGCGGGCGGTGGCGAGAACGAAGTCGGGCTCGAGATAGTCGCGGATGCCGGCCTGCGACGCGAACGCCCGCAGAAGGGCGAGCTTCGTGTCGGTATGGCCGTCGATGGTGACGAAGCGGCTGGGCCGGAACTCGATGGTCGATGACGGTGACTGGAAGCACGCGACGGTCGGGACCTTGCGAGTGGCGATGAGGGCCGCCTCGTGCACGGACCGGTGATCCTGGTGCCGTTCGTTCTTCGTGTGCGTGTAGACGATGCCCGGCGACACCTCGGCGACCACACGCTCGATGATGCCGACGGTCGGATCGGAGTTCGGGATGCGGGTGTCTTCGAGGTCTTCCATGAAGAGCCGCGCTCCGAGGATCTCGGCCGATGCCAGCGACTCGTGCTGGCGGTCGTCTGCTGCGCCTCCGCGTGCGCCGCGGGAGAGTGTGAGGATGACGATCGGGTCGCCAGCAGCGGCGTGGGCGGCGAGCACTCCCCCGACACCGATCTCGACATCATCGGGGTGGGCCCCGATCGCGAGCACAGTGCGCTTCTGCCGAGCCGCCGCCGCATGGCGCGACCGTGCGCCGAGACGGTTGACGGTGTCGACGAGGACGGTGCTCGGCACCGGCTTGGTGAGGAACTCGTCGGCCCGGTCGCGGAGAGCTCGCACCGCGTAGTCGACGGAGGCGTGCGCCGTCATCACGATGACGGGGAGCGATGGGTCGACGGCGCGCGCCTGCTCGAGGATGTCGAGACCGCTGGCGCCGGGGAGTTCGACGTCGGTGACCAGCACGTCCGGCCTGAACTCGCGCACCACATCGATGGCGCCGATACCCGAGTAGAGCACCCGAACGTCGCATCCAGCACGCTTCTCGAGCACGGTGCGGGTGAAGAGCGCAACGTCCTCGTCATCTTCGATAACGAGAACGCGGTAGGGCGCGTCGGTCATCTGGAACTCCGTTCGACATGTCCCACTCTATTGAGAGTGAGCAGCGCTCACCCGCCAACCGGCCGTAACCGACGCGAAAAGGGGTCACGCCTCAGGTCGAGTCGACGCGGGAAGCGCGAGCGCGTCGGCCACCCTCGCCTGCAGATCGGGCACGAGCTCGGACTCGAACCACGGATTGCGTACCAGCCACCCGGTGTTCAGCGGAGACGGGTGCACGATCGGGATTCGTGCGGGGGCGAAAGCGCGCCAGTCCTGGACGGTCTCGGTGAGGGTGGCCCGGCGGTCACTGCCGAGGACGTGACGCTGGGCGTACGAGCCGACCAGCACCGTCAGGGGTGCATCCGCGATCAGGTCCAGGATGCGCGGATGCCACCTCTCCGCGATGCCCCGGCGCGGGGGCAGGTCTCCCGACGGAGCCTTGCCCGGATAGTAGAAGTCCATGGGCACGATGGCGAAGAGCCGCGGATCGATCAGCTGCGCGTGGTCGACGCCGAGCCATCGCGTGAGGCGTTGGCCGCTCGCGTCGTTGAACGGGATGCCGGACTCCTGCGCGATCCGACCTGGCGCCTGGCTCATGATCACGACCCGCGACGACCGCGAACCCGTGAAGAGAGGTCTCCAGCCGCGTGCGGTCAGCTCGAGGTTGGCCGGATCCGCTTCGATCTCGCCGAGGACGGCCTCGAAAGCGTCGTCACGAAGCACGGTCATGGAGCAAGCGTATGTCGGGGGGACCAGCCGATGGAACGAAGAAGTCCCCCGGATCCTGGCGGACCCGAGGGACTCATCTGTTGCGGGGACAGGATTTGAACCTGCGACCTCTGGGTTATGAGCCCAGCGAGCTACCGAACTGCTCCACCCCGCGTCACCGACCGCCGGAGCGGTCAACCTGCGAGATCCAGTTTACGTCAAAGACGGACGCCCACTCGACCACTCGGAACTGTTGACGCGGCGACCGGGGTGCGGAAGTGTCGGAAGAAGTCAGCTGACACCGAGCAAGGGAAGTCAAGAAATGCAGCAGAACGATCCGGCACCGTCGATCGAGTCCGCCCACGAGGCGCTCTCGAGCAGCCTCCCCTTGGGCGACACTGTCGATTTCGACAACGCCGACCGGGGTTTTCTCGGCACCCTCGACGACCCGGCGATCCGCAATGAGGCAGGCGACGTGGTCTGGGATGCGTCGACGTACGACTTCGTCGACGGAGACGCCCCGACCTCGGTCAACCCGAGCCTGTGGCGTCAGTCGAAGCTGGTCTCCAAGCATGGTCTGTACGAGGTCGTCGAAGGCCTCTACCAGGTGCGCGGACTCGACCTGTCTGTCGTCTCGTTCATCGAGGGAGACACCGGCGTGATCGTCGTCGACCCGCTCATCGCCAAGGAGACGGCGGCGGCCGCTCTCGGCCTCTACCGGAAGCACAGGGGCGACCGCCCCATCGTGGCCATGATCCACACCCACAGCCACATCGACCACTTCGGCGGAGTGTTCGGAATGATCTCGCAGGCAGAGGTCGACTCCGGCGCAGTGCCCGTCGTCGCCCCCGAGGGCTACCTCGAGCACGCCATCGCGGAGAACGTCTACGCGGGCACGGCGATGTCCCGGCGCGCCGGATACATGTACGGGGCCGCCCTGGCCCGCGGGCCCCAGGGCCAGGTGGGCGCCGGCCTCGGCCAGACCACCTCGACGGGCCAGCCCGGAATCATCGTTCCCACCCTCCTCGTCGCTGCGACGGGAGAGAAGCACACCTTCGACGGCGTCGAGTTCGAGTTCCAGATGGCTCCGGGTACCGAAGCTCCGTCGGAGATGCACTTCTACATTCCCCGCTACCGCGCGCTCTGCATGGCGGAGAACGCGACCCACACCCTGCACAACCTGCTCACGCTTCGCGGTGCAGTGGTGCGCGACCCGCACGTGTGGTCCCAGTACCTCACCGAGGCCATCGAACGATTCGGCGACAGGGTCGACGTGGTCTTCGCATCGCACCACTGGCCGACCTGGGGACAGGACGAGGTGACGGCATTCCTCGGCATCCAGCGCGACCTCTACGGCTACCTGCACGATCAGACACTGCGGATGCTGAACCAGGGTCTGAACGGCGCCGAGATCGCCGAGGTCATCCAGCTGCCTCCGGCGCTCGAGGCGAACTGGAGCACGCATGGCTACTACGGCTCCGTCTCCCACAACGTCAAGGCCATCTACCAGCGCTACATGGGCTGGTTCGACGGCAACCCGGCGCGGCTCTGGCCGCACCCGCCGAAGCCTCTCGCCGAACGGTACGTCGCCGCCATCGGAGGCACCGACCGCGTCGTCGAACTCGCTCAGGCTGCATACGACACCGGAGACTTCCGCTGGGCCGCAACGCTGCTCGACCACGCCGTGTTCGCCGAGCCAGACAACGATCAGGCCAAGGGCCTGTACGCCGACACTCTGGAACAGCTCGGCTACGGATCCGAGAACGGCACCTGGCGCAACTTCTTCCTCTCGGGTGCCACCGAGCTCCGCGAAGGCAGCTTCGGCACACCGGTCTCCACCAGCGCGCCGGCCATCGTCGCCCAGCTCACTCCGGAGCAGGCCTTCGACGCCATCGCCATCACCATCGACGGACCGAAGGCCTGGGACCTCGATCTCGCGTTCGACATCACGTTCAGCGACCTCGGGCGGAGCTTCCATCTCACCCTGCGGAACGGCGTGTTCATCTACGTCGAGCGTGAGCCCTCCGGCGACGCTCCGCTGCACCTCACACTCACGAAGCAGCGGTTCCTGGCCATGGCCGGAGGAGACACCTCCAGCGAGGGACTCACGATCGAGGGCGACGCGTCGATCCTGTCGACGCTGACGGGTGTGCTCGACCCGGGCGACCCCGGCTTCAACATCGTCGTTCCGTGACGGCGGTGGGGTGCGCTTCGTGCGCACCCCACCGCCCGCCGGCACCCGCGGCGCAGTCGAAAAAAGGCCCCGGATCCTTGCGGATCCGGGGCCTTACTGTTGCGGGGACAGGATTTGAACCTGCGACCTCTGGGTTATGAGCCCAGCGAGCTACCGAACTGCTCCACCCCGCGGCACAAGGAATAACCTATCACGGCTTCGCGCAGACGACGAATCGAGCACCGGAGGACGCGCTTCGGCCGCGGACCGCGTCCGGGCCTCAGCGAGCAGTCCGGGTGCAGACCGGCGGCAGAGGTCAGCGATCCGTTGGAGCAGGATTCGCGGCCACGAGCGAGTACGCCAGCGGCAGCCACTGCTGATCGGCCCACCCGAACATGCCGGACTCCTTCTCGACCAGCACGGGGAACATGCGCCACGGCACCTGCAGGTGCTCCCGGAACATGTCGATGCGCAAGCCGGCCTCGCGAAGCGACGCCATCACCTCGCCGAGCGGATGCATCCACTCCCACGTGCGTGCGTTCTCGAGCACTGCCTCGTCGTCGGCGTAGTCGCCGGGGTCATCGATGATGTCGGGTTCGTCGCTCACGTACGGATAGGCGAACGACGGCATGCCGTCCGCACCTGAGTCGCCATCGAAGACGAAGGCGGTCGGATGCCCGTCGGCGAAGTAGAACCGCCCTCCGGGCTTGACGAACCACGACACGATGCGCGCCCACTCCGCGACATCCGGAAGCCAGCCGATCGTGCCCCACGTGGTGAAGACCAGATCGAACGACTCCGGCTCGGGAAGGATGTGCCTGGCGTCGTAGACGTTCGCCTCGATGAACCGCGCTCGCTCCGTGACACCGAGCTCGGCGGCCATGCGTCTCGCCTCCTGCACTGCCGGGCGGGAGAAGTCGAGGCCGACGACGGTGGCACCGAGGTTCACGAGCGAGAGCGAGTCGGACCCGAAATGGCACTGCAGGTGCAGCACCCGCTTGCCGTCGAGGCCGTCGGGGAACAGCTCGGCGATCTCGGCGGCCACGATCGGATCGAGCACGCTGCCACCAGCTCGCAGCGCACTCGAATCGTAGAACTCGCTGGCCAGGTGCACGGGCACCCGCTCGTTCCAGTTCGCCCGGTTGTCGTCGAGCCACTCCCCGTCGCGCAGGTCGACCATCAGTCCTCCGTCGGTCAGCCGTTCAGCAGGGCGATCATCTTGCCGACGGTCTGGGCGAGTGCGGCGTCGGCAACGCCATATGCTGCCCAGTCGCCTGCGGAGAGGGCGTCCTGCTTGTCCTTCAGCTGCTGCTTCGCCTGGTTCGACAGGTCCTTGAGCTGCGCATCCGTCGCGGGGTCGCCCGTGGTCGGCGTCGTGTCTGGGTCGGTGTCGGTCCCGGTACCGGGATCGGTCGGAGTCTCCCCCGGAGTCTCCGATCCCTGGTCGCCGGCGGATGCTCCGGAGTCTCCACCGAAGAGCACGTCGAGCGACTCGTCGAGGGTGTCCTGGAAGGCGATCTTGTCGCCGAAGGCCACGAGCACCTTCTGGAGCAGCGGGTAGCCGTCGCCACCCTTCGACTTGACGTAGACCGGCTGCACGTAGAGCAAACCGCCACCGACCGGCAGGGTGAGCAGGTTGCCGTTCAGCACTGTGGTCTGGCCCTGGCGCAGCAGGTTCAACTGCTGCGAGACGCTGGTGTCGGCGTCGAAGTTGGCCTGCACCTGTCCCGGGCCGGGCACGGTGTCGTCCTTGGGCAGCGTCAGGAGCCTGAGCTTTCCGTAGCTGGCGGCCTTGGTGCCCTTGTCGGCTCCGGCATCGGAGTCCACAGCGAGGTAGCCCGTGAGGACGTTGCGGCTGACCGATCCCTTCGACTCCGGGATGAATGTCGAGTACAGCGAGTACGACGGCGCGTCCTGACCGGGCATCTGCATCGTCAGGTAGTACGGCGGCTGAAGGGTGTTCGATGCTTCCGCGGCCGTCGGGTCGTCCGGAACGACCCAGGCGTCGTTCCTCGAGTAGAACGACGACGCGTCGGTCACGTGGTAGCGGCCGAGGGTGGCGCGCTGCAGCTTGAACAGGTCGGACGGGTAGCGCACGTGACTCATGAGCGCGCCGGACATGGCCGAGAGCGGCTTGATGGTCGACGGGTAGATCTTCTGCCAGCTCTGCAGCAGCGGATCGGCGTCGTCCCACGCATAGAGTGTCACCTTGCCGTCATAGGCGTCGACAGTGGCCTTCACCGAGTTGCGGATGTAGTTCACGTTGTCGATCGCGAAGGTCGGCGTCGGCGTCTCGGTGTCAGCGATGGCGTCGCTCATGCTGAGCTTGGTCGAGTACGGGTAGTTCTCGCTCGTGGTGTAGCCGTCGACCACCCAGACGATGCGTCCGTCGACGACTGTGGGGTAGGTCTCGGAATCGAGCGTGAGGTACGGGGCGACCTTCTGCACGCGGGACTTGGGGTCGCGCTCGTACAGGATCTGCGAGCTCGTGGTCACCGAGTCGGACAGGAAGATCTGCTCGGACTGGAACTTGAGGGCGTAGACCAGCTTCTTGAAGACGTTGTCGAGCTTCGGTCCGCCATCGCCGTCGAAGGTGTTGTACTTCTGGTCGGCACCCTGATCACCGGACGGGTAGTCGAGCTCGACAGGCTTGCCGCCCTTCGGCGCACCCACGATGGAGTACGTCGGCGAGTTGGTGCCGAAGTAGATGCGCGGCTCGAAGTCGCCCAGGTCGCCGGAGGTCGGGATGCCCGACTCGAGGAACACCGGCTGGCCGTCGGCCGAGCGCTGGTTTCCGTAGGCGGCGACGAGGCCGTAGCCGTGCGTGTAGACCAGCGAGGAGTTGACCCAGGTCTGGGCGTCGTCGAGGCCGGCGAGGTTCAGGTCGCGTACTGCCACGACGGTGTCCTGGCTCTTGCCGTCGATCGTGTAGCGGTCGACGTTCAGCTCCTTGGGGAACTGGTAATACTGCCGGAACTGCTCGAGCTGCGAGAAGGTGTCGCTGACGATGGCCGGGTCGAGGATTCGGATGCTGGCCGTGGTCTCGGCGTCGGAGCGCAGAGCGCCCGGCTCGGCATCCGTCGTCGCGTTGTACGGGATCTCCTCGACGGAGTCGACACCGAACGCCTGCCGGGTGAGGTCGATGTTGCGCTGGATGTACGGCTCCTCCAGCGTCTTCTCGCTCGGGTCGACGGTGAAGCGCTGGGTGATCCACGGGTAGAGGGATCCGGCGATGAGCGCCGTCACGATGAGCAGCGCCGTGCCGACCAGCGGCAGGCGCCAGCGGCCGATGAAGGCCGTGACGAAGAACAGGATGGCGACGAACAGGGCGGCACCGGCCAGGATGGCGCGGCCGGGGATCGTGGCATGCACGTCGGTGTATGCCGCACCCGTGATGTTCGCGTTGGCATCGGTGAGCGTGGTGTATCGGTCGAGCCAGACGCTGACTGCCTGCAGCAGCAGGTACAGGCCGGCGGTCACGGCGATCTGGATGCGCGCGGCCTTGGCGATGAGCACCTCACGGCCGCTGACCCTGATGGCGCCGTAGAGGTAGCTCGTGGCGACACCGAGCAGGAGCGCGAGCAGCACGACGGCCGAGGCGAAGCCCAGCACGGCGTGGAAGAACGGGAGGTCGAACAGGTAGAACGAGATGTCGAGGTTGAACTGCGGGTCGGTGGTTCCCGTCGGGGTGCGGTTCAGCCAGAGTGCGGTGAGCTCCCAGCGCGAGGACGCCGAGACGCCGGCGAACAGGCCGAGCAGCACCGGGATGCCCCACATGGCGAGGCGACGCAGCGGCTCGATGACCTGCTGGTAGCGGTCGAGCTGGGAATTGAGCTTCGCGTACACGGGGCGGGAGCGATAGGCGACCTGGATGGCCACCCACACCGGGATGGCCATGGCGAAGAATCCGATGAGGAACATCGACGCCCCGGCGAACCACTGGGTGGTGAGCACGGACAGGAAGCCGAGGTCGTCGAACCACAGCACGTCGGCGTACACGCCCGCGAACACGAAGAACGCCACCACGAGGGCGGCGACGATCACGATCGTGATGACGAGGGGTGCCCGTCTGCGCCGATCGGAGGGGTCGGAACTGGCTGATGTCACGAAGGATGCCTCAATGCTCGTCTGGTGAACTGCTTCAAGGAATCATCCTAGGCATTGCCAGATAACGTTTCCCTGAGGTTCAGGCCTCACGACGAATGCCCAGCCGATACTCAGGCTCCACTGGAACACGAGGGCAATGCGCTGGTGTCGCCACCATTCGCGATGGTCTCGAGAACGGCCATCGAGTCATCGAGGGTCTTCACACTGAACACGGTGAGCCCGTCCGGGATGTGCCCGACGACCTCGTTGCAGTTCGATGCCGGTGCGAGGAACCAGTCGGCACCCGCATCCTTGGCACCGAAGAGCTTCTGCCGGATGCCGCCGATGGCTCCGATGGTGCCTGCCGAGTCGATGGTGCCGGTTCCCGCGACGTTCTCTCCTCCGTTGAGCAGTCCGGGAGTGAGCTTGTCGATGATCCCGAGGGCGAACATCTGACCGGCACTGGGCCCGCCGACGTTGTCGAGTTGGATGTCGACGTCGAACGGGAACTCGTAGTTCATGCGCACGCCCACGCCGATCAGCGCGGTCCCGTCGGCATCTGTCGGGGTGATCTCGGCTGAGGCGGCGACGCCGTCGCGCTCGTAGTCGACCGTCGCCGCCTTGTCGGTGCCGTTCTCCGCGACGGCGTCACGGAGCGCCTGGGTGTCGTGCACCTCGGTTCCGTTCAGGGCGACGATGACGTCGCCCTCCTCGAGCACGCCCTCTGCCGGAGAGTCCTTCGAGATCCCGGCGACGGTGACCTCGCGCGGGAAGTCGTAGCCGAGCTCGACGAGGGCCGCGGCGATGGCGTCCTGCTGGGAGTCGACCATCATGGCCTGGCTCTGCTCCTGGATCTGGTCGTTGCTGACGTCCGCCGGGAACACGGCATCGATCGGGAGCACAGCGCGGGTCGGGTCGAACCACGACGTCGCGACCTCGAACCAACCGGGCTGCTGCTCGCGGTTGCCCTTCTGGGAGACCGTGAGCAGGTCGAGCGATCCCTTCGTCTCGTAGGTCTTCTCGCTGGGGATGCTGATCAGCGGCACCTGCTCGCCATCGTGCTCCGCCGTGCCGAGGGTGTTGTAGACCGGCCCGGGAAGATCGATCACGTACGGCGCCGGCATGGCGCCGAGAACGATGACGGCGACGAGGGCGATCCCGAGGATGATCCAGCCCGGCCGCGATCGCCGCGGTGGGCGAGCGCCGTCGTCGGTCGCGGCATCCGTGAACAGTGACAACGGGTTCCCTTCATCAGTACGACCCCGCGCTCGCTGTTCGCGACGGGCGGACTCCCGGGCCCGCCTGCGGACGCATTTCCCGACAAGTTACCAAGGTTCCGGGGATAGCGTAGGGATACGCGACTGAGAGGTGCCTGAAGTGGCCGAGAACCCCGAACGGGACGACGAACCCGGATCCGAGGACGAACTGCGCGACATGCTGCAGCAGTTCCTGGCGGGCGGGTCGGGCTTCGATCCGAGCCAGCTCGCCGGTGCAGCGGGTCTGCCGAACGACCCCGCCTCCATCGCAGCACTGATGAGCCAGCTGCAGGGGGCCCTCCGCAACTCGTCCGAGGGCATCGACTGGAGCATCGCGCTCAAGGCTGGAGAAGACCGCGCTGCGGCGACCCAGCTCTTCCCGACCGATGAGCAGCGCGCCCAGCTCGACGCGGCCTTCCACATCGCGTCCCTGTGGCTCGACGAGGTCGTCTCGGTCAGCGAGCTCTCCGACACACCCCAGCTCATCACCCGCAAGCAGTGGGTCACGAAGACCATGCCGGTCTGGACCCAGCTGGCTGAACCCGTCGCCTCCAGCATCGCGGATGCGCTGACCCGCGCTCTGTCGGAACAGGCTCCCGAGGAGATGCGGAGCATGGTCGCCAACGCCGGCTCCCTGATGCGCTCCATCGGCGGAACCATGTTCGCGATGCAGCTCGGCCAGGTCGTCGGACAGCTCGCCAGCGAGGTCGTCTCGGGCGGCGACGTCGGAATCCCCCTGCTCGGCGACGGAGAGGCCGCGCTCCTGCCGCAGAACGTCGCCGGTTTCGGCGAGGGCCTCGACGTCGAGGACGACCAGGTGCAGATCTACCTCGCAGTGCGCGAGCTCGCCCACGCCCGCCTGTTCCGGCACGCACGCTGGCTGCGCCTGCACATGATCAGCTCGATCACGGAGTTCTCGCGCGGCCTGCGCATCGACAACGAACAGCTGCAGGATCTCGCGGAGCGTTTCGACCCCTCGAGTCCCGAACAGTTGCGCGACGCCCTCACCAACGGCTCGCTCATCCCGCCCAAGACCGATGTCCAGCTGGCCGCGCTCGCCCGCCTCGAGACCATGCTCGCACTGGTCGAGGGCTGGGTCGATGTCGTGACGGCGGCGGCGACCTCCCGTCTGCCCAAGTCCGCAGCGATCGCCGAGATGGTGCGCCGCCGTCGCGCCTCGGGCGGTCCGGCCGAATCCGCGTTCTCCACGCTCGTCGGACTGGAGCTGCGCCCGCGTCGACTCCGGGAGGCCGCAGCCATGTGGCAGGCCGTGACGGATGCCGTCGGCGGCGAAGCCCGCGACGCGCTGTGGGCCCACCCCGACATCCTGCCGACGTCGGAGGACCTCGACGACCCGATGGGTCTCGTCACGAGGCTCACGCAGACGGCGGAGGGCGGCGAGCCTGCTCTCGACGACATCGACCAGGCCCTGGAGGACCTGCTCCGCAACGACGGACCCGAGAGGCCGAGCGAACCGCAGGTGTAGCGGAACCGGAGACGCTTCGGCCGCGGACTCGGTCCGCGACGGCCGCCCCTGTGGACGATCCGGCACGCGCCAGCGCCGAGCGGAGCACACTGCTGGGATGTCGCTTCGACTCGACCCCCGCATCCCGCTGGTCTGGCGCACTCCGGACACCCTGCAGATCGGCGTCGACGAACCCGTCGCGACCATCAATGGCGTCACGACCTCCGATGAGCGCATCATCGCGGCATTGCAGGCCGGCTTGCCGCGGGGAACCCTCGATGTCGTCGCCGCCCTCGTGGGCGGTGATCCTGCCCAGGTCGATGCGATCCTGACGCAGCTCGGCCCCGCGATCCTCGACAGCGATCTGCTGGCTCCGCCTCGCACGGGCGACGTCATCGTCGACGGGAGCGGCGAGACGGCCGACGCCATCGCGGAGATGCTCGACGGCCTGGGGCATACGATCCGCCGCACCGACGGGCTTCCCCATGAGCTGCCGGATGGCGCCACGGAACGGATCGCGCCCGATGTCGTCGTGCTCGTCGCCCACCATGTGGTGCGGCCGGCGCGCTACGGGCACTGGCTGCGCCGCGATGTCCCTCACCTCGCGGTGGTCTTCGGCGACACGACCCTCTCCGTGGGCCCGTTCGTGCAGCCCGGCTCCGAGGCGCCGTGTTTGTGTTGTCTCGATCTCGCCCGTCAGGACGCCGACCCTGCATGGCAGGCCATCGCCACGCAGTTGGCCTATCGGGCGCCGTCGGCCGAAGAGCCCGTCGCCCGCCTGCTCGGCGCCGCCGTCGCCGGCACGGCGATCGATCGCTGGCTGCGCACGGGAGAGTCCGGGCTGGCCGGTGCAGCCATCGTCATCGACGCGCGGACCGGCGCGAACTCGATCCGGATGCTCCCGCCGCACTCGCAGTGCGGGTGCCGAGCTCTGACAGGAATCTCGACGGTTCCCGGGGTGCGCGCTGATGCTGACCCACCTGCGCCCAGCTCAGCATGAGCGAACGGCGGGCTCGCGTGATGCCGACGTAGAGCAGGCGGCGCTCCTCATCGATCTGCTCGAACGACTTCGCATAGCTGATGGGAACGAGGCCCTCGCTGAGACCGACGACGAAGACGTGATCCCACTCGAGCCCCTTGGCCGAGTGGAGGGTGGCGAACGTGACCGCCGAGACCGTCGGCTCGTGCTGCGAACGCTGGCGTTCGAGCAGCTCGTCCGTGAAGTCGCGGAAGGTGGTCCCCGGAGCCGCGACGTCGACGAGGCCCATGATCGCGTCAAGCGATTCCCACCGGTCGCGCACGGCGCCTCGCGCCTCGGGCGGACTCTGGCTCCAGCCGATCGAGCGCAGCACGTCGCTCACGGACTTGAACAGCGGCTCCCCCACGATGGAGACGGATGCCGCCCGCAACGCCAGAACCGCCTGCTTGACCTCAGGCAGGTCGAAGAATCGCTTCGAGCCTCGGATGAGGTAGCTGAGTCCGGCTTCGACGAAGGCCTGCTCGAGGGCCGCGGACTGCACGTTCACGCGGAACAGCACGGCGATGTCCTCGGCCTTCGCGCCGGAGTCGATCAGCTCGATCACCCGCTGCGCGACGCCGCGGGCCTCCCCCATGTCGGTCTGGAAGCTCCTCTCGGCGACCTCTGGACCCGTCACGGCTCCCTCTCCCACCGTCGGCAGGAGGGTGAGAGCACCGGGCCGTCCACGCATGAGTCGGTTCGCCGTGTCGATCACGGGCGGGGCGGACCTGTAGTTCTGCTCGAGGCGCACGACGGTCGCGTCGGGGAATCGGCTGGGGAAGTCGAGGAGGTACTCCGACCGCGCGCCGGCGAAGGAGTAGATGGTCTGGCTCGCGTCGCCGACGACGCACAGGTCGCGCCTGTCGCCGAGCCAGAGCCGCAGCAGCTGATACTGCAATGGCGAGACATCCTGGAACTCGTCGACCACGAAGAAGCGGTACTGCTCGCGCACCTGCATGGCGACGGCGGGCTCCTGCTCGATCATGCCCGCGACGGCCAGCAACACGTCCTCGAAGTCGACCTGCCTGCGGGCGTCCTTCAGGTCCTCGTAGGCCTGTTGCAGCGCGATCGTGCGCTCCAGGTCGAGTTGGCCCGGCAGCGACCTCGTGTGCGAGACGGCCGCGTACTCCTCGATCGAGAGGCCGCTCACCTTGCGCCACTCGATCTCGCCCGCCGCGTCGCGGAGGGTGGCGGTGTCGACCTTGAGATGAATGGTCTCGGCAGCGTGGGCGAGAACGCGCGCCTTGGCGTCGATGATGGCGGGGGCCGTGCCGCCGACGACCTGGGGCCAGAAGAAGCCGAGCTGCGAGAGCGCCGCGGCGTGGAAGGTGCGTGCCGACACACCGCCGGCTCCGAGCATCCGGAGTCGTCCGCGCAGTTCGGCGGCGGAGCGCGCCGTGAAGGTGAGCGCCATGACCCGATTCGGCGCATAGGCGCCTGTGGCGACGCCGTAGGCGATGCGATGCGTGATGGCGCGGGTCTTGCCGGTTCCGGCGCCGGCCAGGATGCTGACCGGACCGACGAGCGCCTCGGCTGCGACCCGCTGCTGCGCGTCGAGTCCGGAGAGGAGGTCGTCAGGGCTCACCAGCGGCCCTCGTGGTCGGGGATCGGCCCGCCGAACCAGTCCTCGAGCAGCGCGCGTGCGATCGACGCGGCACCGGGCAGGAGCACTCCGCTGCCCGGAGAGGCGAGCTGCTCCCGAGTGAGCCAGCGCAGATCGACGATCTCGACTCCGTCGGGCATCAGACTCTCCGGGTCCTGTGCCTCGGACAGGCGGGCATGGAATCCGAGCATGATCGAGGCCGGGAACGGCCAGGGCTGCGAGCCGCGGTAGACCGGGTCGACGACGTCGACGCCGGACTCCTCCTTCATCTCACGGATGACGGCGTGCTCGAGCGACTCGCCGGGCTCGACGAATCCAGCCAGCAGGGAGTAGCGACCTGGCGTCCAGTTGGCGTTGGAGCCGAGCAGCACGCGATCGTCGGCGTCCGTGATCAGCACGATGACGGCCGGGTCGGTGCGCGGGAAGATGTCGATGTCGTCCTTGGGGCAGTGCCGCACCCAGCCGGCCTGCTGCGGGATGGTCGCTGTTCCGCAGCGCGGACAGAAGCCGTGGGACGCATGCCAGTTGGCGACGGAGACGATCTCCGCGAACAGCGCGGCATCCCCATCGGAGAGGAGCGGCGCAGCGGCGCGCAGGGTCGTCCAGCGAGCCGGGTCCTGCTCGATCCGGCCGGCGACCTCGTCGCCGACCATGGCTGCGACGAGCGGAGTACCGACGAGAGGCTCCTCGGTGCCTCGACCGAGGTAGAGGTACTGCTCGGCACCGACGGCGGCATCGGGATCGAGCAGGGCGAGGGACGGAGCACCGGCACCGGCCGAGCCGTTCATCGGATCCGCGAGGAGGATCCGAGCCTTGTGCACGGCGATGACCCTGGTGAGCGGGTCGGCCAGCAGCGAATCGAGCAGTCCATCGCGGGAACGGGCGTCGGCATCGCGGTCGAGCAGGTGGCGGGCGAGCGGGATGCTCAGGGGGCCGTGACTCACCAGGCGTCTCCTCAACTCACGGGTGCGGCGTTCGTTCTCCGCGCTGCTGTTCGGTCCGTCGTCGTCACGTCTGGCGCTGAAAGCACGGAAAGGAGGCTCTCGGCGAAGGCGTGGCGGTCGGCCGCAGCCGAAGCACGAGGACGTACCCTGAAGGCATGGCCCGAACCCATCTCACTCTAGCCGCGCTGGCCACCGCAGCCGTTCCCGGTCTCGATGTGCAGTCAGCACGCAGTCACACCGGATCCGGCCACGGCGAGTTCGATTCCGCCGTGGTGACGGCGCGCGACGGCCGCGAGGTCATCGTGCGGATGCCGCGCAGCCAGGCCGCTGAGACGGAGCAGGCTGCCGACCTCGTCGCGCTGCGTGCACTCACGACGGGCGTGCGCAGCCGCCTGCCGTTCGACGTGCCCGAGTACCTCGGCCAGGCGCCGATCAACGGCACGCGGGCCCTCGCCTACGGCTTCCTTCCGGGGCATCCGGTCAGCCTCGACCGCCTCACCTCCGACGCCGGCCTCGCCGCCAGCGTCGGCCGTGCCATCGCGGCAGTGCACTCGCTGCCCACCTCCTTCATCTCGGACGCTGGCCTGCCGATGCAGTCGGCCCCCGATGCTCGAGCGGCCACGATCACCCTGGTCGGCCGCGCTGCCGACACGGGGCATCTGCCGGCCGCTCTCCTTCGACGCTGGGAGGAGGCGACGGACGATGACAGCCTCTGGCAGTTCGCTCCCGTCGTGATCAACGGCACGCTGAGTGCCGCTTCCCTGCTGGTCTCCGACGACGCGGTGTCGTCGATCGTCGGCTGGTCCGGTCTGCGGGTGGGCGACAGCGCCCGCGATCTGCACTGGCTGCTCGCCTCGCGCGGCGAGGCCGCCGAGACAGCCATCGCCGCCTACACCTCAGGGCGAGGATCATCATCCGATCGCCTGATCACCCAGCGTGCGATGCTCTACGCCGAGCTCGAGCTGGCGCGGTGGCTGCTGCACGGTGTCGAGACCCACGATCAGGGCGTGATCACCGATGCCATCGCGATGCTCGACGGGCTGGTCGACAGCGTGCACGCCGACGTCATGAACCCCATCTCACCGCTCACCGGACCGGTGATGGCGGTCTCCGACGTCGAGGCCATGCTGCAGGACACGCCCCGCACCGAACTCCGCCGCGGCGGGGGTGCCGAGATGCACACGGACAGCTACGACCAGTCGTCCTTCGAGCTCGAGAGCTACGGCGAGCCCGAGAAGCCGGCGTGGCACACCCTGTCGAAGACGGGTGAGCCGTTCGCCTCTCACGACGATTCGGAGACCGGTCCGATCGAGCTGTTCTCGATGGACGATGACGCCGAGGCGTCGGATGCGGCATCCGACGACGATCCCGACGCGACGGCGGCCTTCGACGCCGGCCTCGAAGCCCGGTCGGGCTCACGCCGGGCCTCCGACGAGACCGACGACCACAGCGCGAGAAGGTCCTCCTCTTCGTAGAGGCGTTCCGGCCGCACGACGACGTCGTCGGCCACGAAGTAGAACACCGCATCGACGGTGGACGGATCGACGCCCTTCCAGCGCGCGTAAGCGAGTCGATAGAGGGCCAGCTGGGTCTGCTTGAGTTCGAGGTCGCGGGCATCGGTCGGCGCTCGTCCGGTCTTCCAATCCACGACCTGGTAGCCGGTCTCGGTGCGGTAGACGGCGTCGAGCTTGCAGATGAACACCTGGCCGGCCAGAGCCAGGTGGATCTCGATCTCGACGTCCTCCGGCGCGCGATCGGCCCATTCCGACCGTTCGAAGGTCGCCTGCAGGTGGGCGAGACGGTCATTCTCGGGCGTCGCGTCCACGGCGTCGACGATGGTGTCGGCATCCGACTCATCGGCAGACACGTAGAGAAGATCGAAGGACCCGACGCCAGCCGAGCGGTGTTCGACCCAGCTGTGGAACAGCGTCCCGAGTCGCGTCGCGCGATAAGGACGCTGCGGCAACGGCCTGCGCAGACCCTCCGCGACCTCCCCCGGCCGATCGACGTAGTCCTTGAACCGCGACGCCGGGATTCGGGCCGGCAGGGCGACGGGCTCGGGCTGGGCCCGCCGGCTGCGCTCGGCGAGCAGCAGGTCGATGTCACGGCTCCACGGCGTCGCCGGGTGCACGAGGCTGCGCGAACGCTCCCGGGCGGCCGAGCGTACGGCATCAGCGGCCTGCTCGACACGTCCCCGGCGGGTGCCGAGGGGATCAAACGGCCACTCCCCCGTGCGATCAGCGCGATCGGACGGGTTCTCCTCGTTCTCCGGGGCGTCGGGAAGCTCTGCGATGATGCCGACCTCCGCGAGCTCGCGGAGGTATCGGCTGGGCTGCTTGGGGCGCACGCCGTCGGCCCAGAACGAGCCTGTGAGCAGCAGCTGCTCGCGGGCACGGGTGACGGCGACGTAGGCGAGCCGGCGCTCCTCGAGGGCGCTGCGCTCCGCCAGGGCGGCCTTGAACGCGACGAACTCGTCACGGAACTGCTGCTGGGTGGCGACGCCTCGCCAGGGCAGCACGGGCAGTTCGAGCCTGTCGCCGCGGAACTCGTAGGGCAGCTGGCCGAACGACACCCAGCCGCCACCCTCCCGTGGTGCACTCGGCAGGCCGGCCTCCGTCATGCCCGGAACGACGACGAAGTCCCACTCCAGACCCTTGGAGCCGTGGATGGTGAGCAGCTGCACGACGCCGCGCTCACCCGGATCGCTTCGAGGACCCAGGTCGTCGGCCTTCTCGGCGCGATCGAGCCAGGCGAGGAAGCTCCCCAGGGTTCCGCGTTCGTCGGCGGCCACGAAGGCGGCCACCTCGTCGTGGAACGCGTAGAGGTTCGCCATGCCGCGCTCGTTGCGCTCGTTGGCGCTCACCTCGATGTCGAGCCGTAGCTCCTGTTCGACGAGCCGGACGAAGTCGGGCAGCGCGAGCCCGACACGGGATCGCAGGAACGCCAGTCGGGCGCCGGCACCTCGCAGGCGGTAGAGGCCGAGATCGCTGAACCCGGTGAGCTGGCGGTGCTCGGCCGGAGCCGTCGAGACGAAGTCGAGTGCGTCGACGATGGATGCCGCGTCGTCGACGGCGACGGATTCACGCAGCGCCCGCCGCACCTCGTCACCGACGTCCTTCTGCTGCCAGTCCCGGCTCTGCAACCAGGCGGCCACGCGGGCGAGTTCGGCGAGATCGCGGGGCCCGATGCGGAACAGGGCTCCGGAGAGCAGTCGCAGCAGGGACGACCCAGCCGCTGGATCG
Source organism: Leifsonia sp. Root1293 (assembly GCF_001425325.1). Taxonomy (NCBI): domain Bacteria; kingdom Bacillati; phylum Actinomycetota; class Actinomycetes; order Micrococcales; family Microbacteriaceae; genus Leifsonia; species Leifsonia sp. Root1293. Next base: position 1,349,959 of record NZ_LMEH01000001.1, read on the forward strand.
TGCACCACCCGCAGGGTCGCAACGAGGTCGACCACCTCGGGCGTCGACAACAGGCCGCCGATACCGAGCACGTGGCACGGGATGCCCCGCCGCCGCAGCGCCTCGGCGAAGAACTCCATGTGGCGGCGCGCCCGGAACAACATCGCAGCGGTCGGTCTGTCGCCCTCGGGAAGAGACGGGTCCAGCCGGGCGGAGAACCACTCGGCGACAGCATCGGCCTCGTCGACCATCTGCTCGGAGAACGACGCCGTCAGCACTCCCGTCGGGGCATCGGGGCGGGGCGAGAGCGTGGCGACGCCGACCGTCGTTACGGCGGTCAGGGGTTCGACCAGGCGATTGGCCGCGTCGAGCACGACGGTGGGATTGCGCCAGCTCGTCGACAGGCTGAGCGTCTCTGCCCCGGACCCGTCGGTCACGAAGTCGGAGGCGAAGCGGCTGAGATTGTCGGCGCTGGCGCCCCGCCATCCGTAGATCGACTGGTGGGGGTCGCCGACGGCCATCACGCCCTGACCGGCGAAGAGGGTCGAGAGCAATCGGGTCTGTCCGACCGAGGTGTCCTGGTACTCGTCGAGGAGGATGACCTTGTAGCGGTCGCGGTAGCCATCGACCACCCGCGGGCTGCGCTCGCACGCCGCCCTGGCCAGGGCGACCTGGTCGGAGAACTCGACGAGTCCGAGCCTGCGCTTCTCGGCGTCGAAGCGAGCCGCGAGATCGAGGAGCACGTCGAGCGATTCGACGTGGGCGAGGGCGGTTGTCACGTCGGCGTACTGCTTGGCGGCGCCGGTCTTCTCGTTGTACGGCAGCTCGGCGAGGCGACGGAACTCCTGTCCGAAGCGCCGCACCTCGGATGCGTCGGCCTCGTTCTCGGCGAGAGCGCGACTGAGACGGAGAACGGCGTCCGTGACGTCATCCACACGCTTGCCGATGCGCACCAGACGGTCGTCGCCGTGCTCGACCGTGACCCTGCGTGCGAGCAACCAGGCCGACGACTCGCTGAGCAGTTGCGATTCCGGCTCCCGGCCGAGGATGACGGCGTTGTCGTGGAAGATGCTGTTCGCGAAGGCGTTGTAGGTCGACACGGTCGGGCGGTCGAAGAGCGAGTTCGCCCCGGCATCCGATGCCGTCGCTCCGATGGCGCCGCTTCGGGGAAGCAGGCCGCTCTCGTCGAGCCGGCCGATGCGGCGCTGGATGCGTTCAGCCAGCTCTCCGGCAGCCTTGCGCGTGAAGGTGAGGCCGAGCACCTGCTCGGGGCGCACGCGACCCGTCGCCAGCAGCCAGATGACGCGGTTGGCCATGGTCTCGGTCTTGCCGCTGCCCGCTCCGGCGATGACCAGGGTCGGCGAGAGGTCGGCACGGATGACCGCGGACTGCTCCGCGGTCGGCGAGAAGGCGTCGCCGACGCGGCGGGCGAGATCGTCGGGTGCGATCTCGAGCCCTGCCGGATGCACGGGGGCGAACTCGTCGCCGAGACCGTCGAGGGTGACGTCGGTCATGAGCTCACCGACCCCACGATATGGATGCGGCACGAACCATGGGAGTACGGATCGACGCAGTGCGATCCGATCTGGGCGATGAACGTGGTGCCGCCCATGCGCCGGGCATCCTCCTCCACACGGGACTGGAAGGCCGCGAGCTGCTCGTCGTCGAGGGGAGCCTGGGTCGGCTGCCGCCACGGCTGGGACCGCGTGCCGCTGGAGACGACCACCAGCCTGGCGCCGCCGAGAGGAGCGTCGGGAAGCTCGCCGAGCGCTCCGGCCGCGTAGGCCAGCTGGTACGCACCGAGCTGGGCGTGCTCCGCGACGGCGTCGTCGCTCGTCGGCTCGCTGCGTCCGGTCTTGAGGTCGACGATGTAGAGCAGACCGCCCCGCAGCTCGACCCTGTCGATCTTGCCGTTCAGCACCGCGGCATCACCGACGGGCAACGAGAAGCCGCCCTCCGCCTGCACCAGTTCTCCACCGGCCGAGCGGAAGTCGCGCAGGTACGCCGAGAGGCGCTCGGTGAGTTCAGCCGCTCGCGCCGACTCCAGCCCGGACTGCCACTCCGACTCGAACGGGATCTCCTCCCAGCGCTCCCGCACGCTGGCCAGCAGGCCGTCGGGGGTGATGTCCGACTCCGGTGTCGCATGCTCCGCGACCGAATGGATGATGCTGCCGAGGCTGGACGCCGTGTTCGGAGCAGAACCACCGAGCTGGTCGATGAGCCAGTGCAGCTCGCAGGTCTCGAAGGCCTCCATGCGCGACGGCGAGACCCGAACGGGCCCGTCGCCGCCGTCAGGGTGGTGCAGCGGGAGTTCGGTGGAGATGTCGGCGATGCCGTACCAGTCGACGGGGTCGGCACCGGCGACGTCCTCCGCTGCGAGCCGGGCGAGATCGAAGGCCGCCTGCCTGCTGCGCAGCGGGTCGGTCTCGGTGGTCAAGGTGCGGCGCAGACGTGCCGTCAGGCCGCGGAGGGAGAGCGGATGCCGCTCTGCAGGCGAGTCGTCGGGCTCGGGGAGCAGGGAGAAGAACGCCGACGGCGCCTGGTCCTCGTCGCTCACCGCTGTGACGAGAAGCTCCCGGCGGGAGCGCGAGACGGCCTGGGCGAACAGGCGCAGCTCGTCGTGCAGAACTGCCGTGCGGGCATCGGTGGTGTCGGCGGATGCTCCCGTGACAGCGGCGGGCAGATCGCCTGAGCCGAGCAGTGTGCCTCGCACCCGCATGTCGGGCCAGACGTTCTCCTGCACGCCCGCGACGACGACGATCTCGAAGTCACGGCCGACGACGCCCGTCGGCGTGGAGACCGTGACCGATTGGGCGACGGCACGCGGCGCCAGGGTGTCCTCGGCGACGTCACGGGCCGTGAGCTCGTCGAGGAACAGGGCAGGGGGTGCCAGCGGTGCCCGCTCGACGAACCGCTGAGCCGATGCGAAGAGGGCGACGACGACGTCGAGGTGGCGGTCTGCCTCGTCGGCGGCGATGCCCGGCTCCCTGGCCTGGGTGGTCCACGTGCGCTCGAGACCGCTGCGCTGCCACAGGCCCCACAACAGCTCCTCGATGGTGGCGCCTGCGGCGGCCTCGGCTGAGGCGGCGCGCACGCTCTCCGCCAGGCGGGCCGCCCGCCTCGCGGTTGCCGTGTCGATCGTCGCGAGCCCACCGGGGCGATCGAGCGCCTCGACGAGAAGCTCGTCTGCACCGCGTGCGCCTCCGGCCGCGAGCTCCTCCCGCCGGAGGGCGGAACGCAGGCGACGGAGGGAGATCGGGTCGAGACCCCCGAGCACCCCGGAGAGCAGGTCGACGGCCGCGGTCGCATCGAGCTGACGGCGGCCCATGGCGACATCGAGGGCGAGCACGAAGGCGCGCACGACCTGTTCATCGCGGAGTGCCGATCCGGCGGTGGTGACAGTCGTCGGAACCTCGAGGGCGGCGAGACCCCTGGAGAGCGGCTCGACGAGCGACCCGCTGCGCACGATCACGGCCATGTCGGACCAGGCGACCCCGTCGAAGACGTGGCGTTCACGCAGGGAGCGCGCGATGAGCTCGAGTTGCTGTGCCGGACTTCCGGCGATCCGGGCGCGCACTGCCGGCGGCGCGCCGATGGACGCGCCGGCGGACGCGCTGACCTCCGCGCTCCCATCGAGGGCGGCGTCCGAGGCTTCGGCGGCTCCGGCCCGACGGTGGCGCCCGGTGGTGCCGGCTGTTCCGATGCGACCTGAGACGGCCGCCACGATGCTGCGGATGTCGGATCCGTGCCTGTGCACTGTGTCGAGCACGATGGTGTCGACGGAATCGAGCGCGAGATGGTGCGCGAGCCTGCCGAGGGCATCGGGATGGGAGCCGCGGAACGAGCCCGTGCTCACATCGGGGTCGCCGACCGCGACGATGGCGACGCCGCGCTCGGCGAACCGGCGCAGCAGCGCCAGGGTGGAGCGCGTGAGCTCCTGCGCGTCGTCGACGATCAGCAGCTTCAGTGTCGCCAGCGAGCCGAGTGTGGCGGATGCCGCCGCTCCGGCCGGCGCCTCCAGCACCGTCGCCGCAGCCTCCTGGGCCAGGGACGCGGAGTCGAAGGCCCGCGAGCGATAGGCGTCGGTGACCATCTCGTACTCGCGAAGGAACTCCGCCGCGGCCACCCACTCCGGCCGCTCGAGTTCACGGCCCAGGCCGGCGAGACGCGCAGGCGAGACCCCGTACTCGGTGCAGCGGGACATCAGGTCGCGCAGTTCGGTGCGGAAGCCGCGGAGTCCCCGCACCTCGGGCGTGAGCGGGTCGGGCCAACTCGGCCCGGTGCCGTCCTCGAGATGGCCCGCCAGCAGTTCGGCGATGATCTGGTCCTGCTCGCCACCGGTGAGCAGCACGGGATTCTCGGCATCCGTCGAGGCCCCACGCACGATCTGGAAGGCGAGCGAGTTGCCCGTGCGAGCGAGCGGTCCGTTGGTCGGCACCCCGACCCGCAGTCCGATGCGGTCGCGCAGCCGCGTCGCCGATGCGCGGGTCGCGGCGAGCACCAGCACCTCTGCGGGCGTGTAGCCGCGGTGACGGATGCGGTCGCGGACGAGCTCGACGACGAGGGTGGTCTTGCCGGAACCCGGTGCTCCGATGACGGCGGCAGAACGGCCTTCCGGCAGGGCGAGAACGGCGAGTTGGGCTGGATCGAGGAACACCTCATCGGTCGCCGGGACGAGGGCTGCAGCGAATGCGGCGCTCGCGGCGGTGCTCTGGAATCCCGTGATCGTCACGCCTACAACGCTAAGCGGTTCCGCCGACAGTGAACCCGCGCAGCGCCGTGGTCGATCTGTCGTAACCTGAGCCGAGACGCAACGAAAGGCACTCAAACGTGGAAATCCGCATCGGCATCCAGAACTCCCCTCGTGAGATCAGCTTCGAGACCAGCCAGCCTGCTGCAGAGCTCGAGTCGGCAGTCGCCTCCGCCCTCGCCGAGAAGACCGGCTACCTGAAGCTCCTCGACTCGAAGGGCACCACGTACATCGTTCCGACGGCGACCATCGCCTACGTCGAACTCGGAAGCGACGAGGCCCGTCGCATCGGATTCGTCGGCTGACATGGAGCTGCTCTTCGTCTTCCTCGGCGGAGCCATCTTCGGCACCATCGCCCGCTACACCCTGCCGCACCGGGATGAACACGGTTCGGTGCTCATCCCCGCCGTCGGTGCTGTGGTGGCCTCTGTGGTCTGGGTCGCGCTGACCTGGCTCGGCTGGGCGTGGGATGGCGGCTGGATCTGGTGGGCCAGCCTCGGCGCATCGGTGATCGCCGTCGTCGTCGCCGACCTCGCCATCGGGCGCCACCGTGTTCAGACCGACGCGGCGCTGCTGGCCAAGCTCACCGGAGCAGCGGCGACAGCTCACTGATCGCTCGAAACGGGCTGCACCACCGAACGGTGGCGCAGCCCGTTTCGTCGTGCGGGAGAGGCTCAGGCCGTCAGGCCGAGGCTGTCCATACGGCGCGTGTGCGCAGCGATGAGATCGGTGAAGGCCGGCTCGATGCTCTGATCCACAGGGCCCCGCGCCTTCGCTTCGCGGAGTGCCGAGCGCGCGACCAGGAGGGTGTCGCCCACGAGTCGACGCCCCCACATGGCGAGGGGCGATGCCAGCTGGGGATCGGCCACGATGGCCGCGGCGAGGGCGTCGGCGACGACATCCGTTCGCGGACGACGCGACAGGATGGCTGCGACCCTCGACCCGACACCGTCGGGAAGCGATCCCGACAGGCTGATGAAGAAGTCGTCGAGCATGCCCGCCGTGATGAGGTTGGTGATCATCAGCTCATGCCAGGTGGCGCCGGTCGTCGCGGCGCGGAAGGCGTCGATGGCCGGGGCGAACGGCGCCATGACGAGCGCGGGCTCCTCGTCGAGGGCACGGATCTCCTCGGCCAGACGGTGGTGCTTGCGCAGCGTGAAGCGGGCGGCCGTGCTGAGACCCGCCTTGTCGGCCAGCGTGGGTGCCGTGGCCATGGCGCGCGCCAGGTTCTCGAACAGCTCGAGCTGGATGTAGGCGGCCTGGCCCAGGAACGGGAGGGTCTCTGGGGTGAGTTCGCCGAACTCCACCTTGGTCGTCGCGACAGCGGCCGCTCTGGGCTGCCGTCGGGGCGCCTCGGTGCGCCGTCGACTCTGGGGGAACCACTTCATCACGCCTGACAGCCTAGATGAGACCGCCCGGATAGACTGGTCGCGCTGCGGGCATCGGATCCCAGCCGTGCGCCTTTCACGAAAACGGCGCATTCCTCTTCAAGTACTGACAGGCACACGTGACTTTCGCAGATCTCCAGATCGACCAGGACATGGTCGACGCCCTCGCCACCCAGGGCATCATCGAACCGTTCCCCATCCAGGAGCAGACCATCCCCCTCGGCCTCAGCGGCCAGGACATCATCGGCCAGGCGAAGACTGGAACGGGCAAGACCCTCGGCTTCGGACTGCCCATCATCCAGCGCATCGGCCTGAACCCGGAGCCCGGTGTCCAGGTGCTCGTCGTCGTCCCCACGCGCGAACTCTGCGTGCAGGTCGCAGAGGACCTCGAACTGGCCACCAGCAATCGGGCCACCACCGTCGTCGCCATCTACGGCGGCAAGGCGTACGAAGGACAGGTCGAGCAGCTCAAGGCCGGCGCGCAGATCGTCGTCGGAACCCCGGGCCGCCTCCTCGACCTCGCGCAGCAGCGCCTGCTCAACCTCGGCAACGTGACGGAGATGGTGCTCGACGAGGCTGACAAGATGCTCGACCTCGGCTTCCTCGCCGACATCGAGAAGCTGTTCGCCAAGACGCCTCCGACCCGCCACACCATGCTGTTCTCGGCGACCATGCCCGGCCCGATCGTGGCTCTGGCGCGTCGCTTCATGTCCAAGCCCATCCACATCCGTGCGACGGACCCCGACGAGGGCCTCACCCAGGCGAACATCAAGCACGTCGTCTACCGGGCGCACTCGCTCGACAAGGACGAGGTCGTCTCGCGCATCCTGCAGGCCGACGGCCGCGGCAAGACGGTCATCTTCACCCGCACGAAGCGCGCTGCCGCGAAGCTCGTCGAGGAGCTCAACGACCGTGGATTCAACGCTGCCGCCGTGCACGGCGACCTCAACCAGGACCAGCGCGAACGCGCCATGGCCGCCTTCAAGGCCGGCAAGAAGGACGTGCTGATCGCCACGGATGTCGCAGCCCGCGGCATCGACGTCAACGACGTCACGCACGTGATCAACCACACCGTGCCCGACGACCACGACACCTACCTGCACCGCGCCGGTCGCACCGGCCGCGCCGGCAAGACGGGCATCGCGGTGACGTTCGTCGACTGGGACGACATGCACAAGTGGGCCCTCATCAACCGAGCGCTCGAGATGAACCAGCCAGAGCCCGTCGAGACCTACTCCTCGTCGCCCCACCTCTACAGCGACCTCGACATCCCGGCCGGCTCGAAGGGGCGCCTCAAGGCCACCCCGGTCAAGGAGACTGCGCCGCGCGCTGCTGGCGAGAACCGGGGCTCCGGCCGTCAGGGATCTGGTCAGCAGGGTTCCGGCTCGGGCTCCGGCTCCTCCGAGGGCTCGAGCAACCGCAACCGTCGTCGCACGCGCGGCGGCCAGGGCAGCTCGGGACCGGGTACCTCGACGACCACTCCGGCCTCGGGCTCGGGCTCGCCGGAGGGATCGACGGATGCTGCAGCCGCCGATACGAACATCGCGGCCGGCACCCACGATGGCCAGGGCCACGAGCACCACGACGGGAACAGCGCCCCGCGTCGCCGTCGTCGTCGCGGCCCGCGCCCGGCATCGACTCCGCAGTAGCGCGCCAGTTGGTCGAGTAGCGACCGAGCGCAGCGAGGACGCGTATCGAGGCCACATCCGAGGAGCGCAAGCCCGGGTTGATCTCGATACGTGTCCGACTTCGTCGGGCACTACTCGATCAGCATGCGTCCGGGTACACCGGCGAGAAGCCCGTGGCCTCGGCGATGAGCTTCTCGAGCACATCCGGAGCAGTGGTGTTCTCCCCGAGTCGGTTCGGCTTGCCCGAGCCGTGCCAGTCGCTCGACCCCGTGATCTGCAGGCCGAAGCGCTTGGCGAGCTCTCTGAGCCGCGCCTTCGCATCGGGCATGTTCTCGCGGTGATCGATCTCGAGGCCGAACAGGCCGTCGTCGACGAGGACACGCAGCCGTTCAGCCGGGATCACGGCCTCGGCACCGCGTGTTCCCGGGTGGGCGAGCACCGGCACTCCCCCGGCCTCGCGAACCAGGCGCACGCCCTCTCGGGGATCGGGCGCGTAGTGCGGCTGATAGTAGCCCCGGCGCCAGTGCAGGATTCCGGCGAAGGCGTCCGACCGGTTCGGCGCGTGCCCCCTCGCCACGAGGGCATCCGCGATGTGCGGCCGTCCGACCGTGGCGTTCGGGGTGGTCTGGGCCAGCACGTCGTCCCAGGTGAGGTCGTAGTCGCGCGAGATGCGTCGCACGATCTCCTCGGCCCTCGTGAGTCTCGCGGCGCGGATGCGGGCGGTCTCGATCTGCAGTGCCTCGTTGGCCGGATCGAAGAGATAGGCCAGCATGTGCACGCTGGAGAACTGCACCTGCGTCGAGAGCTCCATGCCGGGGATGAGGGTGATTCCGACCCGCTGCGCCTCGAGCGACGCAGCAGACCAGCCCGACGTCGCATCATGGTCGGTGATCGCCACGGTGCCGAGTCCGGCCTCTGCCGCCTGCCGTACGAGCTGGGTGGGCGACTCGGTTCCGTCTGACACGCTCGAGTGGGCGTGCAGGTCGATCGGACCACGGAATCGCTGCATCCCCCCATGCTAGGACGGGGCGGGGGTCGCGCCGGGACGGCCGGCTCTCGGATCAGTCGGCTCTCGGTCAGTCGTCCGGCGCCCGGCGCAGTCGCTTGACGTCGGTGCGCCGCTTCTTGGCTTCCAGGCGCCGTTCCGTCGCACCCCGAGTCGGCCTGGTCTGCCGTCGCGATGGGGAAGGCGGTCGCAGCGCCTCGGCCACGATGGCCGCCAGGCGGGCTCGGGCGGCATCCCTGTTGCGCACCTGCGCTCGATGTTCGGATGCCGCGATCGTCAGGACCCCGTCGACCAGGCGACCGCTCAGACGCTCCGCGAGCCGTTCTCGCTGGACGGCCGTGAGAACGGCCGACCCCGCCACATCCCAGACGAGCTCCACCCGGGAGTCCGCCGTGTTCACGCCCTGACCGCCAGGACCGGACGACCGCGAGAAGCGCCAGAACAGCTCGGACTCGGGGATGGTGAGTCCGGCGTCGACCTTGAGGCCGGGACGGTGGGTGGCGGGCATGGATCCATCATGCTCCCCCGCCCTTGATAGACCTTCCGGCGCGTGATTGGATGCCGCATGACCTACGCCGTCGTGTCCGGCATCCGAACCTCTGATGGCCGAGGTTGGCGACGACCCCTTCACGACCTGGGACGAGCAGCACATCGACGGACTACGCGGAACCGTGCTCCAGCCGTCGTCCGGCTGCGGTTTCCGGAATGCCGGCGGAACGGGGTGCCATCGGTCCCGTCACGACGAGACGCGAACCCTGTGCCCCTCGAAGCTGACGACGTCTCCGTGCTGCAGCTGCCGCCCACGGCGACGATCCACTTCGCCGTTCACGGTGACGTCACCGTTGGCGATCGCCTCCTTCACGTCTCCACCGGAGTCGAGGAGCCCGGCGAGCTTCAGGAACTGCCCGAGACGGATGCCGTCCCCATCGATGGGGATGTCGTCGATCGGAGCAGCGTTCGTCATCCTCGAATGCTAGTCGCCCGGCCGACAGCCTCTCGCGTGCCTCGGGCATCCCCCCAGCGTTCTCGCCTAGGGTGAGCTGGCCATGGTCGCTCGTCTCGTCGCCCCCGTCGTCGCGCTCGTCGCCGTGCTGTTCGCTCTCGTGCTCGTGTGGCCGGCATGGTTCGGTCTGCAGGACCAGTTGGTCGTGGCGCAGCTCATCGCCCTGCGTGCACTGCTCGCCATCGGCGCCGTCGCCGCGGCCATCGTGCTGGCGCTGCTGGCGCTCGTGCGTCCTCTCCGACGCACCGCCGTGCTGCTCGCCGTGGTGCTGCTCGTCTTCGCGGTCGCGAACGCGGGCATCCTGGCCGTCCGCGGATTCACCCAGCAACCGGCATCCGCGGAGCAGAAGACGGCGGCGGACACCATCACCGTGCTGAGCTGGAACACCCTGGGCGGTTCCCCTGGCGCCGATCAGGTCGCCCAGCTCGCCCTCGAGCGCGGTGCCGACATCGTCTCCCTGCCCGAGACGACCGATGCCTTCGCCACCGAGGTCGCCGAGCTGATGCGAGACGGCGGCAGCCCGATGTGGGCCCTCGGCCTGTCGTTCAGCGAGATCTACGAGGCGCGTTCGACCGCGGTGCTCATCAGCCCCGACCTCGGCGAGTACACGGTGAAGTCGGCCGGCGGCACCGGCCCTCCCGGCAACACAAACGTCTCTCCGACGGTCGTTGCCACACCGGACTCCGGTGACGGTCCCACCATCGTCGCCGTGCACGCCGTCTCGCCGCTGCGCGGGGAGATGACCAACTGGCGCAGTGACCTCGACTGGCTCGCGGCGCAATGCGGGGCGGACGGCGACGTCATCATGGCCGGCGACTTCAACGCGACTCTCGACCACATGATCGGACGGGGAACGGATGGCGGCGTGCTCGGCGCATGCCACGATGCGGCCGCCGTGAACGGAGCCGCCGCCCTCGGCACCTGGCCGAGCGACATCCCGATGCAGCTCGGTTCCCCGATCGACCACGTCATGGCCACCGACGACTGGACGGCCGTCTCCTTCGAGGTCATCACGAGCCTGGACTCGGTGGGCAGCGATCACCGACCGATCGTGTCGACGCTCACTCGATCCTGACGCCCACCACCCGCCAGCCGGCGAGCGGTGCGAGAATGTCAGACATGGCCACGAGCACCGACACCTCTGTATCCGCACGCCCCGAGAACGACCTCGCTGAGACACCCGAGGCGACCACCGAGGCTCCCCGCGCCACGTCGAACCGGTCGACGACGCCCGGGTCCGAGGGCTTCAAGGCGTATATCGGCGGCCAGTGGGCCGAGCGCATCGAATCGGTACCGGCTGCGCGCGAACAGGCGAGCTTCGCCGCGGAACGCCGCGCCAGGGTGTCGGCGGCCTTCCCCGGGCAGCGCCTGATCATTCCCGCCGGAAGCCCCAAGCAGCGCTCGAACGACACCGACTACCCGTTCCGCGCGCACTCCGCCTTCTCCTATCTCACCGGCTGGGGGTCGGATTCCGAGCCCGGTGCCGTGCTCGTCTTCGAGCCCACGGCCGACGGCCACGACGTCACCCTCTACTTCCGGGAGCGCGCGGGCCGCGACTCCGACGAGTTCTACGCGAACCCCGAGATCGGCGAGTTCTGGATCGGCCCGCGGCCGTCGCTCGCCCAGGTGGCCGGCGACCTCGCCCTGACCACGAAGGGCATCGCCGATCTCGAGGCCGTCATCAGGTCGGTAGACACCGCCACGCTCCTGGTGCGTGAAGCGGATGCCGCCATCGCCGAGCACGTCGATGACGCACGCCTGCGGTTCGCGGCCGAGCAGGCGCTCTCCACGAACGCCTCGGACAGCGCGTTCAGCATCGAGGTCGGCAGCGAGCATGCCCCAGACGCCAAGCTCGCCGAGGTGCTCAGCGAGATGCGACTGGTGAAGGACTCCTACGAGATCGAGCAGATGCGCCTCGCCGTCGACGCCACGCAGCGCGGCTTCGAGGACGTGCTCGGCGAGCTCGATCGCGCCACGTCGGTCGAGCGCGGCGAGCGCATCGTCGAGGGCGTCTTCAACACGCGCGCCAGGCTCGACGGCAACACCGTGGGCTACGACACGATCGCCGCATCCGGAGTGCATGCCACGATCCTGCACTGGACCCGCAACGACGGCGCAGTGAAGCCCGGTGAGCTCATCCTCCTCGATGCCGGCGTGGAGGTCGACAGCCTCTACACAGCCGACATCACCCGCACCCTGCCGATCAGCGGCCGGTTCAGCGCCGAGCAGCGCCTCGTCTACGAGGCCGTGCGCGAGGCTGCGGATGCGGCGTTCGCCATCGTGCGCCCCGGCATCATCTTCCGAGACGTGCACGCCGCCGCCATGGCGGTCATCGCCAAGCGCACCGCCGAGTGGGGATTCCTGCCGGTGAGCGCCGAGGAGGCCTTGAAGCCCGACAACGAGCACCACCGCCGCTACATGGTGCACGGCACGAGCCACCACCTCGGCATCGACGTGCACGACTGCGCGCAGGCGCGTCGCGAGATGTACAAGGACGGCGTCGTCGAGGAGGGCATGGTCTTCACCATCGAGCCCGGCCTCTACTTCCAGAGCGATGACCTCACGGTTCCGCCCGAGTTCCGCGGCATCGGCGTGCGCATCGAGGACGACATCCTGGTGACCGCTGACGGCGCCGAGAACCTCTCGGCCGGCATCCCGCGCACGGCCGACGAGGTCGAGGCCTGGATCGCCGCCAAGCGCGGCTGACTCAAGTCGCGCGCGGTTCGTCCATCCCGGGGTCGGCCGGCAGAGGATCGCCGGGCTGCGGTTCCGTCTGCTGGTCCGCCGCGGGCTCCTCGGCGGCATCCGTCGCGCCCGAGAGCACGTTGCGAGCACGATTGACCAGGGCACCGTCGACGATCACCTGATAGTTCGTCGCGATCACCTGCATGGTCGACGTGAAGTCGCGGCGTCGGCGGTTGACGGCGTAGGTCACGATGCCGAACAGCATACCGAAGCCGGCACCGATCAGCACTGCAGCCAGCACCAGGGCCAGGTCCACCCCCGTCGCCACGAAGATGAACATCAGGAGTCCGAAGAAGACGCCGAGCCAGGCTCCGGATGCGGCTCCTGCGAGGGCTGCTCGTGCATAGGTCATGCGTCCGGTGACGTTCTCGACGGTCTTCAGGTCGTTGCCGACGATCGAGAGCGACTTCACCGGGAAGTCGGCGCGCGCCAGCACGGCGACGGCGTTCTGGGCCTCGGCGTAGGTCTCGTACGTCGCCACGATCTCACCGCGCGGCAGCACGGGCGACGTGGCCGGTCGGCGACCAGCGAAGGGATTCTGGTTGCTCATGCTCTCGATTCTCCCACGCCGCTCGTGAGGCGAGCGGGGAGCACGAACCGAAGCGGCGGCGACCGAGCGGGGCTCGAGGGCATAGATTTGTCTCGTGAGTGCCACGAGAGTGTTCGTCGCCCGGCTGGCCGGGTGCGCCGTCTTCGACCCCGCGGGTGACAGGGTCGGCAAGGTGCGCGACGTGCTCGTGGTCTATCGGCGCGCGGATGCCCCGACAGTCGTCGGCCTGATCGTCGAGATCCCCGGCAAGCGCCGCGTCTTCGTGTCGATCGGCCGTGTCACCAGCATCAGCGCCGGCCAGATCATCACGACCGGACTCATCAACGTGCGTCGCTTCGAGCAGCGCGGCGGTGAGGTGCGGGTGATCGCCGAGATGCTCGGACGCCGGGTGCTGTTCGCCGACGACTCCGGTGAGGCCATTGTCGAAGACGTGGCGATCGAAGAGGTCGCTCCGAACGAGTGGCAGGTCAGCCAGCTCTTCGTGCGCCGCCCCAAGAGCGGCGGCTCCCCGTTCGCCAAGGGTACGACGGCCTTCGTGAGCTGGCGCGAGGTACGCGAGAGCGCCGTCGTCGGCGAGGCGCAGTCCGCGGAGCAGCTCATCGCCACCTACTCCGAGATGAAGCCGGCAGACCTGGCCAACACTCTGCTCGACCTTCCCCAGGAACGCCGCCACGAGGTGGCGGAGGAACTGTCTGACGGCAGGCTCGCCGACGTGCTCGAGGAGATGCCCGAGAGCGACCAGGTCGAGATCATCGGCCGCCTCGACGACGACCGCGCCGCCGACGTCCTCGACCAGATGCAGCCCGACGACGCCGCCGACCTCATCGCCCAGCTGCCGGAGGAGCGCGGCGAGCACCTGCTCGAGCTGATGGAGCCCGAAGAGGCCGACGACGTGCGCATGCTGCTCAGCTACGCGCCCGACACCGCCGGTGGCCTGATGACCACCGAGCCGATCATCGTGTCGGCCGATGCCACCGTCGCGGAGGGCCTCGCGCTCATCCGTCGCCATGAGCTCGCCCCCGCCATCGGCGCGGCGGTCTGCGTGACCCTCCCGCCCTTCGAACCGCCGACAGGGCGGTTCCTCGGCATGGTGCACTTCCAGCGGATGCTGCGCTATCCCCCGCACGAACGCCTCGGCACGCTGCTCGACCAGGGGCTCGACCCCGTCACCGTCGACGCATCCGCCGCCGAGGTCTCGCGCATCCTGGCGAGCTACAACCTCGTGTCGGTTCCGGTTGTCGACGACAGCCATCGCCTCGTCGGGGTGGTGACCATTGACGACATCCTCGACTACCTGCTCCCCGACGACTGGCGATCTCACGCCGACGACGACCACGTCTCGAGACGCGCGGCCGCCCGTGCGCAGCTGAAGACGGGCAGCATCCCGATCCAGGGCCAGCCTCAGAAGAACGGAAGGAGGAACGCCAATGGCACGCGCTAGCCGATCCGACCAGCGTCTCGACGCCCCGAAGGGACTGCGCAACTCCGCCAAGCGCAACCGCGCCTCCAAGGACCGCTTCGGGCGCTTCACCGAGGGCGTCGCCCGCGGCATGGGCACACCCTGGTTCCTCCTCGGGCTCTCCCTCTTCGTGATCGCCTGGATGGCGTGGAACACCCTCGCTCCGGAGTCGTGGCGCTTCGACTCCATCTCGCTCGGCTTCATCGCCCTGACGCTCGTGCTCTCCCTGCAGGCCTCCTATGCGGCTCCCCTCATCCTGCTCGCGCAGAACCGCCAGGACGACCGCGACCGCGTGCAGATCGAGCAGGACCGCCAGCGCTCCGAGCGCAACCTCGCCGACACCGAATACCTCGCGCGCGAGGTCGTCGCCCTGAGGCTCGCCATGCGCGACATGGCCTCGAAGGACTTCATCCGCTCCGAACTCCGCGCCCTGCTCGAGCAGCTCGACGAGCGCTCAGACGACCGCGACGACGAGACGACGGACGCCGAGCCGAATGCCCGCTGACGCGACCGCCGATCCCGCACTCGAGGGCCGCGTGCTGGCCGCACTCGCGAGCGTGATCGATCCCGAGATCCGCAAGCCCATCACCGAGCTCGACATGGTCGGCGGCGTCATGGCTCGCGCTGACGGTGGCGTCGACGTCGGCATCAAGCTGACCATCGTCGGATGCCCAGCGGCAGACCGCATCGAGCGCGACGTGCTGGCGGCCGCTGAGGCGGTCGTGGGCCCGGGGCTCGCATCCGTCGACGTCACGATCATGACGCGGGAGGAGCGCACCGCCCTCACCGAGAAACTCCGTGGCGGCAAGGCGAAGCGCGGCATCCCGTTCACGGCCGAATCGCTCACCAGGGTCTACCTCGTGACGAGCGGTAAGGGCGGCGTCGGCAAGTCGACCCTGACGGCCAATCTCGCCGTCGCCCTGGCCGAGTCAGGTCTCCGGGTCGGCATCGTCGACGCCGACGTTCACGGCTTCTCGATCCCGGGGATCCTCGGACTCGTCGAGACGGATGCGGCCAGCGGCGTCCAGCGGGCGACCCGTCCGACGCAGGTGGGCGACATGATCCTGCCGCCCGTCGCTCACGGGGTGAAGGTCATCTCCATCGGCATGTTCGTCGAGCCGGGGGCCGACGGCTCCGGCGTCGCGGTCGCGTGGCGCGGTCCCATGCTGCACCGCACCATCCAGCAGTTCCTCACCGACGTCTACTTCGGCGACCTCGACGTGCTCCTGCTCGATCTGCCACCCGGCACCGGCGATGTGGCCATCTCGATCGGACAGCTGCTGCCGCACGCCGAGGTGATCGTCGTGACCACTCCGCAGCCCGCAGCCGCCGACGTCGCCGAACGCAGCGCGCTCGTCGCCCGGCAGACGGGCCAGCACGTCTACGGCGTGATCGAGAACATGTCGGGCCTCCCGCAGCCCGACGGCAGCGTGCTCGAGCTCTTCGGCTCGGGTGGAGGAGCCGAGGTGGCCCGACGGCTCTCGGCGAGCGGAGCCGACGTGCCCCTGCTGGCTCAGATCCCGCTCAGCATCGCACTACGGAGTGGCGGTGACACCGGAGAGCCCGTCGTGCTCGCTCACCCGGAGGAACCGGCGAGCCGCGCCATCCGCGCGGTCGCCGACACCCTGGCCACTCGCTCGCGCAACCTGTCCGGGCGCCCACTGCCCTTCTCGCCGAGGTAGCACCGTGACCCGCCTGCGTCGTCGTGAAGTCGCCGGAATCGGCGTGGGCGGCATGGGAGATGGGCGCGGCCCGCTCATCGTCGCAGTCATCGCACTGGCGGCATCCGTGCTGTCCGGCTGCAGCGGCGCGGCTCCCCCGCCGTCGGCGTCGCCGCCGAGCTTCAGCGCCGAGGCAGCCATCGTTCAAGGCCGCACGGACTACACCCGTGGCGTGTTCTCGATGGCGATCACCAACACCGGAGACGGCCCGCTCACCATCGTCGATGCCGCCTACACATCGCCGAGGTTCGCCGAAGCGGCCGAGCGCACCGGAGAATCCGTGACGCTCGCCGCCGGCCAGCGCATCGATCTGCGGTCCCCCATCCCTCCCCTGGCCTGCGACTCGGCTGCCGCCGACGGCACCGGCGAGATCGGAACCATCGAGTTGATGGTGACGGATGGCTCTCCCGACGCAGAACCGACGGAGCTGTCGCTCGTGCCCACCGACCCGAACAACACCGTCGACAGGCTGTTGCGCGAGGGCTGCCTCGTGAACGACGTCGATGACGTCGTGGCCATCGCGCCACCCACGGCGTTGCGCGTCGATGGGAGCGGCGCCGACGCCGAGGCCTTCATCGACCTGACGTTGACCCCGACTGGTGGGACCGGCAGCGCGACGTTCACGGGAGTGCGCTCCACCACCCTGATGTCACCGGCCGACGGAGCAGACGGCTGGCCGCTCGGATTCACTGCGGATGCGGCATCCGCGGTGCGGGACATCACGCTGCCGATGCGGCCGACCCGGTGCGATCCGCATGCGCTGGCCGACGACAAGGTCGGCACCGTGCTCGTGATCGATGCCACGACGTCGACGGGTCGGGAGGGGCGCTACCTGCTGCCCCTGCCGCCCACGGTCAAGGCTGAGGTGTACGAGTACATCACTACGGTCTGCGGCGATTGAGATGTGGCCTCGATGCGGCGGCTCGCTCCGCGGGAACCCGGTGATCGAGTAGCGCCCGACGCAGTCGGTCGCGTATCGAGATCATCCTCGTACCGTCTGCTCAGACGGGCTCCACCAGGCGCGCCAGCAGCTCCGTGAGAAGGCGCTCGGCCAGTGCCGGCGGCAACGCCTCGATGAGCGCGAGCAGCGGAGCGAGCTCGGCAGGGAGCCCCGCTTCGCCGGCGCCGATGCCCACGGCGGCCAGCAGCCCGGCCGACTGCTCGGAGTCGGGCAGTGCGCCGCCGAACGCGGCCAGGAGTGGGCCGAGAGCCTCGATGATGCCGTCGGCCGACGCCCGCGGCACTCCGCGCACCTCATCGGCGGCGGCAACGAGTGCAGCCGTGAGAGCCGGAAGCTGCCCCTCCGTCACCGGCGTGATCGTGAGGTGCGTCGTGTGAGGCACCCGCGTGCCATCGGCCTGAGTGAGGCCGGGCTGAAGCTGGATGATGAAGCCGTGACGGCGAACCGCATCCGCCCACCGGTGCGGGTCGATACGGCGGTCGGCTGGAACGGACTCGTCGGCAGCCGCGGCGAACAGCGGGCCGACGGGGTCGCCGACCACGCGCAGGCCGTCGATGCCGTCCACGACGGAGACGAGGGCGACGGTCGCCCGTTCGGCCGCGGCCGTGAGCGCTGCGAAGCCGTCGGCGCCCAGGGCGTGCACGATGGCCCAGGCCGCAGCGAGCGGTGCGGCCGACTTCGATCCGAGCATCGTCGGGTTGACCACGGGATATCCCATCCACCGGGTCGTCGCGAAGTACTGCATCCGCTGCCGATCGCGACCGCGCTGCAGCAGCACCGAGGCGCCCTTGGGCGCGTAGCCGTACTTGTGCAGGTCGGCCGAGATGCTGGTGACTCCCGGCACCCGGAAGTCCCAGGCCGACAGCTCGCCGCCGCGCCACCACGGCAGAGCGAAACCGCCGATGCAGGCGTCGACGTGACATGCGACGCCTCGCTCGGCGGCGAGGGCGGCGACCTCGGCGATGGGGTCGAACGTGGCAGTCGGGTACGACGGAGCGCTCACGACGACGAGGGCGACGGATGCATCCAGTCGGGCGGCGATCGCCTCGACCGCAGGAGCACCCGTCGCCGGGTCGACGGGCACCAGGTCGAGTTCCAGACCGAAGTAGTGGGCGGCCTTGTGGAATGCCGCATGAACCGTCGTCGCCGCGAGCAGGCGGGGCACTCCGGTGCCACCGGCGGCGCGCCAGACATCACGAGCCGTCTTCACCGCCAGCAGGCAGCTCTCGGTACCGCCGGTGGTGATGGTGCCGACCACGTCCGAGTCACCATGCAGCACGTCGCGGGCGAAGCCGATGAGCTCGCGCTCCATCACCGCGATCGAGGTGAAGGTGGTCGGGTCGAGGCCGTTGAGGGGCTGCACGGCACGGATCGCGGCGGCCGCCAGCTCGTCGAGCTCGGCGAGTCCTGAATCGTAGACGTAGGAGAGCACACGACCACCGTGGGTCGGGGCATCCGCTCGCCGAAGCTCGGCCAGTCGGTCGAGGATGTCTGTCGGGTTCTGGGCGAAGGCGGTCACGCTCTCACTGTCCTGTCTGTGGTGCGAGTTCGTCGGAGCTGGATGAACGGAGGAGGTCGATGTCCCCTCGGCGCAGGCGGTAGCCCCGAAGGGTCAGGATGCTGGCGAGGATGATGACGGCGGGAACGACGCTGAAGCTCACCACGATTCCGGCGACGGCGGATGCCGGCTGGGTGACGACCTCGGCTCCGGCCGACTGCACGTAGCCGGTGACCGCGAGCACGACCGAGAGCGCCGTCGCCCCGAGAGCCATGCCCGTGGTCTCCCCGGCGGTCCACATGCCGCCGAAGGTCCCTGCTCGTCCCGGCCCCGCGGTGACGGCGTCGTGGGAGATGACATCGGGGAGCATCGCCATCGGGAGCGACTGCATTCCGGCGTAGCCGGCGCCGGCGAGCGCAACGGGCAGGTAGACCCAGCCGGACGGAGCCCAGAGCATCCCGATCAGGGACAGCGCTGCGATGCCGTAGAGCGTGCTCGCGTAGACGTAGCTGCGCTCCTTGCCGATCCGTCGTGCGATCGCTCCCCAGAGGGGTGCGAACACCAGCGCCGGAGCGATGAGGGCGATGAAGAGGAAGGTGAGCGCGTCGTCGGAGTGCAGCACCCACACGGCCACGTAGTTGGCGGCGGCGAGCATCATGCCGGTCGCCAGTCCCTGGAGCAGGAACGTGGCGAGCAGGGCGCGGAACGGCTGGCTGCGCCGCAGGGCGCCGAAGCCCTCGGCGTAGTACCGGCGGAGAGAGACCTTGTCGGGCGCTGCGCCGGATGCCGCATCCGTCGGCGTCGGCGTCTGGGTCGTGACGGCCTGGCCTCGACCACGCCGCGGAACCGACACGAACACGGCGACGAGCATTCCGAGGCCGATCACGACGCCGGCGACGACGGCCATCACGATGTAGCCGACGTACTCGTCATCGGTGACCGAGCGGAGCGCCGGCCCGCCGGCACCGAACAGGAGGATGGCCAGCGTGAGCACCACGACGCGCCAGGTGAGCAGGCGCGTGCGCTGGTCGTAGGTGTCGGCGATCTCAGCCGGAAGGGCGATGTAGGGCACCTGGAACAGGCTGAAGGAGGTGGCCGTGAGCAGGAAGGCCACGAACACCCAGATCCCGGCGGCGAGCGGCGGAATGCCGGCCGGCACCGAGAAGGTGATGACGAAGAACAACGGGAGCGTGCATGCTCCGAGCAGCATGAAGCCGCGTCGGCTTCCCGTGCGCAGCAGCCAGCGATCGCTCCACGCGCCGATGAGCGGGTCGATGATCACGTCCCACACCTTCGCGAGGGTGACGAGCAGGCCGGCCATCAGTGCCGCGACACCGAGGGTGTCCGTCAGGTAGAACACCAGGACGAGTCCCGGCAGCGTGGCGAAGCCGCCGGTCCCCAGGGATCCGGCGGCATACCCTGCGACGGTGGTGCGCGTGAGCACCCGCGGCGTTGCGATCATTGCGGCAGTGTATCCGCCGTTTCGGGCGCCGGCCGACAGCGAGCGAACGTGAGTGAACCTCGTGGCGGATGCGGCGCATCGACGCGGGCTGATTCCTCCCGGATGCGGCCTGCGAAGAGTAACCGATGAAGTGGGTCAGTTGTCCTAGAATGGCGCAATGCCCGCAACGATGCCGGATCTCGCGATCCTGAACGACCTCGACGCCGACGTCTGCTCGACGTCGGGCGCCTCGAAGACAGTGATCGCCCCGCTCACCGGGACGGTGCTCCATGAACTTCCCGTGAGCACGCCCGATGACGTCGCTGACGCCTTCGCCCGTGCTCGGCTCGCCCAGTTGGCGTGGGCCCGTGCCGGCTTCGCCGCCCGCCGCGCCGTGCTCCTCCGGGCGCACGACGTGATCCTCGAGCGCCGCGATGAACTCCTCGACATCCTGCAGTCCGAGACGGGCAAGACCCGCGGACAGGCGTTCGAGGAGGTCTTCCAGTCGGCCACCGTCACCCGCTACAACGCTCTGTCGGCTGCGAAGGCCCTGCGCGGCGGCCGCCGCCGATCCGCGCTTCCCCTCATCGTCGACACCACGGTGCGCTACAGGGCGAAGGGCGTCGTCGGCATCATCACCCCGTGGAACTTCCCCCTCAGCCTCGCCGCCATGGATGTCGTTCCGGCACTCGCTGCCGGCTGCGGCGTCGTGCAGAAGGCCGACGACCAGGGCGCTCTGAGCGTGCTCGCTCTCCGTCGCGCATTCATCGATGCCGGCCTCCCGCCCGAGCTCTGGTCGGTCGTGACGGGAGACGGTCCGGTCATCGGCGGCGCGGTCACCGCGAACGCCGACTACATCTGCTTCACCGGGTCGACGGCGACAGGCCGCAGTGTGGCCGTCGCAGCGGCAGAGCGACTCGTCGGTGCCTCCCTCGAGCTCGGCGGCAAGAACGCCATGATCGTGCTCGACGACGTCGATCCCCTCAAAGCCGCTGCGGATGCCGCATACGGATGCTTCGCCTCGGCCGGGCAACTCTGCGTCTCGGTCGAGCGCATCTACGTGCAGCGTGGCGTCGCCCGCGCCTTCACCGAGGCGTTCGCAGCCCGCGTCGAGTCGCTGCGGTTGGGCTCGGCGTTCGACTACTCGACTGACGTCGGGTCGCTCACCAGTGCGGCGCAGCTGGCACGCGTGCAGGCTCACGTCGACGACGCCGTCGCGAAGGGCGCAACCGTGCTCGCTGGAGGCAGGGCGCGCCCCGACCTGGGTCCGTACTTCTACGAGCCGACAGTGCTCACGGATGTCACCGACGACATGGCCTGTGCAGCCGGCGAGACCTTCGGTCCGGTGGTCTCGGTCTACACGGTCGACACCGACGATGAGGCCGTGATCGCCGTCAACGACTCCGACTACGGGCTGAATGCGTCCGTCATGAGCGGCTCCACCTCGCGAGCTCGCGCCGTCGCCTCGGTCATCGATGCCGGCAGCGTGAACATCAACGAGGGATACCGGGGATCGTTCTCGACGGTCGACGCCCCCATGGGCGGGATCAAGCAGTCGGGACTGGGTCGTCGAAACGGACGCGAAGGCCTCCTCCGATTCGTCGATGCCGTCACGGTGTCCCGATCGACCGGTTTGATGCAGTTGCCCCGCACCGGTGCCGAGTTCTCCTCGATGGCCGGCCCGATGGTCCTTCTCGCTCGGGTCATGAAGGGCGCCCGCCAGCGCTGATGATGCCGGTGAAACTGCCACCCGCGAGAGCGACGCGCTGGTCGCGAGCCGTGCCGTTCGCCGCCACACCGCTGGCCATGGCCGCCATGGTGTTGTCCGGCGAAGCAGACTTCAACGGCGTCGTCCTGCCGTACGTTCTGGTTCCTCTTGCTGTTATGGGCCTGGCCCTGTCGACGATTCAGGTCGTGTCCGTGACCGCCTCCAGGCGATTGATATCCTCCATACGACTAAGCCTCGGTAGCGACACCGACATCTTCGCCATTCTCAGGACACCACGTCTGGCAGCCGAGTTGGAGACGGTGGATGAGTTCGCCGCGAGCCGCCTCCGCCAGCGCCTCGTGCGATACGCGGCCATCTCACTCGATGACGACGGGATCGCCTTCTGGGACTGGAAGGACGGAGCGATGGAGGTCTACTCAGTCCCGTGGGCGAGGGTGCTCTCGGCGGCCCCGGGCACAACGGAACTGCCAGCTGATCTGTATCGGTGTCTGGATCTGGACATCGCAGCTCCCGCCGCGACGATGCCCATCGTCGTGCTGGACGAGGGGCGAATGGGTCCCCGTCTCACCTCGGACACGCGTTTCGCTTCCTTGCTCGACACCGTCCGCGGACGCGTGGTCGTGGCCAGCGCGATCTGAAGGGCGATTCGATTTCGGCTCACCGGCTCACCGGCTCGCGCGGACCATCACTGCCGCAACCGCCTCGTGACGGCGTCGACCCGGCGAGTGGTCGAGGCTCGGGCCGGCCGCCAGACCTGGGGACCGAGCACAGGTGGCGGCATGATCTCAGGGTGTCCGTGGACCATGCGGATCTGCCATCCGCTGGTGGTGATGGTGCGGTGGTGGAACCAGCACAGAAGCACCCCGTTCGACACGTGCGTGGCCTTCACGACCGCCCAGGGCACGACGTGATGGGCTTCGGTGTACTGGGGTGGCATCCCGCAGATGATGCAGCCGCCGTCGCGTGCAGCCATCGCACGACGCTGAGTCCGGTTGAAGCACCGTTCCGTGGTTCCCAGACGCTGGATGGCGCCGTCGGCGCTGATCGCGACGGCTTGGATGCCGTTCGCGCAGCACAGTTGCTCCACCGCTCCGCTCGAGACCGGGGCGTCGAGGCCGTCGATGTGACCGGCACCGGTGACCGAACCGGTGGTCTCGTCGAGGTCGGCTGCCAGCACATGGGTGACCATCGTCGCTGACGCCCCGTTCAGAGTGGGCAGTTCGCCGGAGCGGCCCGCCAACGCGAACAAGGCGGCGACGGCGTCGTGCTGTCGTTGCGCCCGACTACGCGGATCGCGCGGGCCCTCGGTCGCTTCGAGTGCGGCACGTTCGTCGTCGGTGAGGAAAGTCAGTGAGGAGCGCACATTGCACGTCGCATCGAACACAGCCTGCACTTGTCCGGCGACTTCGGGAAGCAGGGCTCCGCTGATCGGGATGAGGCCGTTCTTCGGGCGGTGAAGCCGGAACGCCCGCGACTCGAACTCCGTCACCGACGGTTCGGCACCATCCGGGTTCAGCACCTGCACCCAGACCGACGCCTGATCATCGGTCTCGGTGGGCGTCACCGGCGGCAGAGCCGGGGCATCCGCGCCCGGTGACACTCCGATCGCCGAGCACACCAGTTCGTACTCGGCGGGCAGGAACTTCGACAGGGTGTCTGTCGGAGCGCCCACCATGGCCTTCGACAGCGCGGTCGTGATGGTCGTAGCTGAATCCAGACCCAGCCGACCGGTGGCCAGGCCGCGGCGGACGACATCGAACGGAGCTGGCAACGCCTCCCCGATCAGTGACAACCCCCGTCGGGTCTGGGTGCCCAGCTTCAACCGAGCACGAGCGGTCTGAGGGGAGACTCGGACGACATGTTCCAGCAGTTTCCCGGGGGTCGAGCACCCGAACCGTTCGGGCAGAGCACTCGGGCCCAGGATCTTCCGCGACCGGTCAGCGACCTCTCCGGCGTACGCGATCCGGCCGGCATCGACCAGACGCCCGAGTTCCTCCATCAACGCCGCACCCGAGAGCAAGTCCTCATCCGTGGCCGACGGCAGCACTCCCACGGCGGTGGTCTCCGCCAGCAGCGGTGTCGCCGCAGCGATCGCCTGCCGCATCCGGGACTGGAGTGCTTCCATGCCTTGACACTACGGGTACCCACCGACATTCAAGCCGGGAAATACGTAGCTTGACCGGGATGTTTTCACCCACAGGCTGTGGAAACCGGGTAACGCAGCGGGGGGTGTGGAGGAGGGGCGTTTGCAGAGCGGGGAGCCGGGCGGACAGTGGTCTCGATACGCGTCCTCGCTGCGCTCGGTCGCTACTCGACCAGCGGTGAGAGACTGCGCTCGGCGCTACTCGACCAGCGGTCAGAGACTGCGCTCGGTCGCTACTCGACCAATGGTGAGGTACTGCGCTCGGTCGCTACGGCTAGGTCGCCTCTGAGTCGAACGGCGTGGGCATCGCCGTCATCTCGGCGGACCGCTTCTTCTGCAGGTAGGCCGAGTTCGGGTTCACCCCGATGGTTCCGGATGCCCCGGCCACTCCGGCGGCGGTCCCGGCCGCCCCTGCCGCAGCCACGACGGGCGCGCCCGATCGCGACACGGTCGGGGTTGCAGGCTCGTCGTCCAGCAGGGCCTCGCGGATGATGCGGCGCGGGTCGTACTGGCGCGGGTCGAGCTTCTTCCAGTCGACGTCGTCGAAGTCGGGACCCATCTCGTCGCGCATGCGATCCTTGGCGCCGTTCGCCATGTCGCGCAGCTGACGCACGAGCCGTCCGAGCTGCGCCGCGTAGTGAGGCAGCCGCTCCGGTCCGAGCAGGAACACCGCGATGACCCCGATGATGAGGAGTTTCTCGAAGGTCAGCCCGAACATGCCATCAGGATAACCCGCGGCGAGGCATCCACCCGCCGCTCGGGGCCGGCTCTAGGCTGGGATCGATCATCTTGGGAGAGAACGTGTCTGACAAAGACCTCAACTGGAAGTACGTCGACGACATCGTCGGCGAGCCCGAATCCATCGCGAAGGCGCGTCTGCAGTCGCTGGAGTTGGGCATCGAACCGATCTCCCCGGCCATCGGAGCGCAGGCGGCCGTCATCGCCGCTGCGCACTCGGCTTCGGCGATCGTCGAGATCGGCACCGGCGTCGGAGTCTCCGGTCTGTGGCTGCTGCGCGGAGCCCCGGATGCGACCCTCACATCCATCGACTCCGAGGTCGACCACCAGCAGCACGCCCGCACGAACCTTCTCGACGCCGGGATCGCCGCCAACCGCATCCGGCTGATCGCCGGGCGCGCAGGCGAGGTGCTCCCCCGCATGAACGAGAACTCCTACGACGTCGTCTTCGTCGACGCCGATCCGCAGTCGGTCATCGAGTATGTCGAGCACGGACTGCGCCTGGCCAAGCCCGGCGGCACCGTCCTGGTGCCGCACGCTCTCTGGCGGGGCCGCGTGGCCGACCCGGCGCAGCGCGACGAGGTCGCCAGCGGCTTCCGCTCTCTGATCACGGAGATCTCGGGCTCGACGGCAGTGCTGAGTGCACTCTCACCGGCCGGCGACGGCCTCCTGCAGATCTCGAAGCTGCTCTCCTAGCGGGGCGCAGGCTCGCGCGCCCCGGCAGGCGCAGAGGCTCGCGGGCCGGCATCCGTCGACACCGGATGCGGCCTCCCGGCGAGCACGCGGCACTTCCCGGCCAGCGAACGGCACTTCTCGGCCAGCACACGGGACTCGTCGCCGAGCGCCGGGCCGCAGACCGTGGATGAGACGCAAAGAGCTGGCCCGGTGCCTCTCGGCTCCGGACCAGCTTCACATGTGCGCAGGCTAGACCGGCGCGACGACCTTCTCGAGGGCGTCGTGCAGTTCCTTGGCCTCAGCGTCGTTGACGGAGACGACCAGGCGTCCCCCGCCTTCCAGTGGAACGCGAACGATGATGAGACGCCCCTCCTTCACGGCCTCCATCGGTCCGTCACCAGTACGTGGCTTCATCGCCGCCATTGAGTTCCCCTTTCGTGGCAAGACTGCTTCCATTATCCCCTGCTGGGAGTACTATCCGAAATCACGGGCGTGCCCCCAGTACGCCCGCGCGCTCGTGGCGCCGTCACGGCGGGCTCCAGTCGTAGCCGATGTAGGCCCAGCAGATGTACAGCCAGCCCCATTGCAGAGCGATGAACACCAGCACCAGCACACCGCGATACAGCCGTGAACGCGGCTGAGCGAGCGCACCCAGCAGCGGGAACAGCGGGGTCAGCAGCCTGAAGGTGCTCGACTGCGGGAAGAAGACGGCGAGCAGGTAGAGGGCGTAGCTCCCCAACCAGAAGCGCAGGTCGATGCCCAGTCGCCGCACCGCCGGCAGGAACAGCACGGCGCCGAAGCCCACGATCAGGGCTGCGACGACGATGTAGCCGGTCGGCGACCCGAGCCACCAGGCTCCGCTCTGGAACCAGGCCGTGAACGGGATGAGCTCCTGGTACCCGATGTAGGGCGCGCGCCAGGCCAGCTCGGTATCGGTGTACGCGGTGATGCTGCCGGTCGCGACCCACGCTGCAGCCGGCCACGCCAGGCCCATCAACCCGGTGAAGACCGTGACGGCGACGGATGCCCCCATCTCGCGTGCGGGGAACGGATCGCGCGAGCGGGTGAACCAGCGGTGGATGACGTGCAGGCCGAGCGCGAGGGCGAAGGCGAGACCACTCGGTCGGGTGAGAGCCATGACGGCGACGACGGGGAACAGCAGCCAGTACCGCCTGCGCACCAGGAGCAGCAGCGCGAGGGTGAGGAGGAACAGGTACATCGCCTCCGCGTAGCCGACCTGCAGGATCGGCGACAACGGCGCGAAGCAGAACAGGGTGACGGCGAAGAGGGTGGTCGAGGCATCCAGGCGTGTGCGGAGCAGTTGGTGGAACACCAGGGCTGCTCCGAGACCGAACACCACGGAGACGAAGACGGAGAGCACGCTCCACTGCAGTCCGGTCACCTCCATGAGCACGCGCACCAGGGCTGGATAGCCGGGCATGAATGCCCATGCGTTCTCGCCGATGTGGCCGTCATCCGTCAGCGGGAGCTCGCTCGGATAGCCGTAGCCCGCGATGATCTCGTACCACCGGCCGTCCCAGAGGTTGGCGAACGCGGCGTACGACGGGTGAGCCCCTGTCCAGGGGTTCGCCTGCTGGATGCCGGAGAGGACAAGCATGAGCACCGTCGTCGCCACACGCGACACGGCGTAGACGGTGACGACCCTGAGCCACCAGGGCATCATCCGCCAGCGCACGACGACCGCGAGCGGGAGGAGTCGCTTCTGCGGCCGTTCCGAGGTGCGCCGCTCGGAACGGCGGGTCAGCGCCCGTTCAGCCATGTACGCAGCGCCCTGGCGCACTCGGTGATCTGCTCGACGGGCACGCGCTCCTGGTCGTGGTGGGCGAGCAGAGGGTCTCCGGGGCCGTAGTTGACCGCCGGGATGCCGAGGGCGCTGAAGCGGGCGACATCGGTCCAGCCGTACTTGGGCTTCGCCTCGGCGCCCACGGCTGCGAGGAACTCCTGGGCGAGCTCGGCGTCGAGTCCCGGCCTGGCGCCCTCGGCCTGGTCGACGACGGTCAGCTCGTACTCGGGGAAGAGCTCGCGCAGGTGATCGATGGCCTCGGCAGCCGTGCGGCTCGGGGCGAACCTGTAGTTCACATGCACCATGACATCGTCGGGGATGACATTGCCTGCCACTCCACCCGTGATGCCGACGGCGTTCAGGCCCTCCCTGTAGACCAGCCCCTCGACCTCGACCGATCGCGGCTCGTAGGCCGCCAGCCGGTCCAGAAGCGGGCCGACCTTGTGGATGGCGTTGTCGCCGACCCAGGATCGGGCCGAATGCGCCCGCCGGCCGAAGGCGCGCAGCTCCACCCGCAGCGTGCCGTTGCAGCCGCCCTCGACCGATGCGTTGCTCGGCTCGCCGAGGATCGCGAAGTCACCGTCGAGCAGATCGGGACGGGTGAGAGCGAGGCGCCCCAGTCCGTTCTTGTCGGACGAGACCTCCTCGCCGTCGTAGAACAGCCAGGTGATGTCGACGATGGGGTCCGTGAGCACCGGAGCGAGGGCGAGTTGCACGGCCACCCCGCCCTTCATGTCGACGGTTCCGCGGCCCCAGAGGTAATCGGCACCGTCTTCGGTCTCGAACCGGGTGGGCAGGTTGTCCTTCAGCGGCACCGTGTCGATGTGACCGGCGATGACCACGCGCCTGTCCCGTCCGAGGTTCGTGCGGGCGACGATCGTGTCGCCGTCGCGGATGACCTCGAGGTGCGCGTATCCGGCGAGCGCCGTGGCGATCGCATCCGCCAGTGGCGTCTCGTTCCCGGAGACCGACTCGATGTCGCAGATGTCCCTGGCGATGGCGACGACGTCTGCCGACAGGTCGAGCACGGGCGTGGAGACGTCGTTCACCGGCATGGCTCCAGTCTATTGATCGCGGTGGCCGCCCTTCCGCCGCCGTTACGCTGGGTGGCATGCCTGCGACTGACGCCTCAGCACCTCTGTCCGCCCGCGCCGCTTGGGGGCACGGCCTCGCCACCATCGCCGGCGACGGCACCGTGCTCGACACCTGGTACCCGGCGCCTCGACTCGGCGCTCGCCCGGCAGCGGCAGCCGTGCCTCCCGATCTCGAGAGCACCGCTGGCCCCGACGATCGACGGAACGTCCGCACCGAGGTCGTCACTGTCGAGATCGACCTGGATGCGGCGCCGTCATCGACTCCCGACGCCTACCTCCGGCTGCACCTGCTCTCCCACCTGCTGACACCGCCGAACACGCTGAACCTCGACGGCATCTTCGGCCACCTCCCGAACGTCGCCTGGACCACCGCGGGACCGGTGCACCCCGACGACTTCGCGCGCCTCCGCCCGACCCTGCAGCGCGCCGGCATCAGCGCCACCGGACTCGACAAGTTCCCGAGGCTCATCGACTACGTCGTGCCGGAGCGGGTGCGGATCGCGGATGCCTCGCGCGTGCGCCTCGGCGCGCACCTCGCCCCCGGAACCACGGTGATGCACGAGGGCTTCGTGAACTTCAATGCCGGCACCCTCGGCACCTCGATGGTGGAGGGCCGCATCTCGCAGGGCGTCGTCGTGGGCGACGGCAGCGACGTCGGGGGCGGCGCCTCCATCATGGGCACGCTCTCGGGTGGCGGAACCCAGCGCGTCAGCATCGGCGAACGAGCCCTGCTGGGCGCGAACTCGGGCATCGGCATCTCGATCGGCGACGACACCGTGGTCGAGGCCGGCCTCTATGTGACCGCAGGCACCAAGGTCGTCGTGGTGGAACCGACGGGGGCCGGCCAGAACCCGATCCAGCGAACCGTGAAGGCTGCGACCCTGTCCGGAGTGCCCAATCTCCTGTTCCGCCGCAATTCGGTGTCGGGCGCCGTCGAGGTGCTCGCGCGCAGCGGACGCGGCGTTCTCCTGAACGAGGCCCTGCACGCCTGAGGGCGCCCTAGGCGTACTCCCCTCGCGTGCGCTGCAAGCCGGGGAGGCGATCCGATGAGTCTGGGTTCGGTGGGCATCCGCGGGCGAGACTCATCGGATGGCTTCCCCGGCGACACCGCGGTGAACGGATAGGCTGCCCAGACTGCACAGGCACCGATCACGAAGGAGTGACGTGGGCACCGACTCCCCTCGCACGAGCAGGCACCGCGGCACGAAGGTGGTGATCGGCGTTCTCGTCAGTGTGCTGGTGCTCGCCGTCATCGCGGCAGGCGTCGGCGTCTGGACGGTGACCCGCTCCTTCCCGACCATGTCCGGACGCGTCGACCTCTCCGGGCTGCACCGTGACGTCACCGTCTACCGCGACTCGGCCGGCATCCCGCAGATCGCAGCCGAGACCGCGCCCGACCTGTTCATGGCCCAGGGCTACGTGAGCGCCCAGGACCGCTTCTGGGAGATGGACTTCCGCCGCCACGTGACGAGCGGTCGGCTCTCCGAGCTGTTCGGCGAGAGCCAGGTGCCCACCGACACCTTCATCCGCACCCTCGGCTGGCGTGCCGTCGCCGAGAAGGAGGTCGAACTGCTCGACGAGACCACGCTGAGCTACTACCAGGCCTACGCCGATGGCGTGAACGCGTACCTGAAGAGTCATTCCGGAGCGGACATCTCGCTCGAATACGCCGTGCTCGGCCTGCAGAATCCCGGCTACACCCCGTACAAGTGGACCGTCGCCGACTCGCTCGCCTGGCTGAAGGCCATGGCCTGGGACCTCCGATCCAACCTCGAGGACGAGATCGACCGGGCTCTGCTCTCGACGGCGCTCAGCCCCGACGAGGTGAAGCAGTTGCACCCCGAGTACCCGTACGACACTCACCCGACGATCGTCGGCGGGGCCGTCGCGGCTCCCGCATCCCTCTCGTCGACTCCCCTGTCGAATACTCCCCTGTCGGATGAGGCGACGACGGATGCCGCCACGGCGGCGGCCCCGGCCCTCCGCCAACTCCAGAGCACCCTCGCGGCACTCCCCGAGCTCATCGGGCCCGCTGGCAACGAGATCGGCTCCAACTCGTGGGTCGCTGCCGGCGCGCTCACCGACACCGAGGCGCCCATCCTCGCCAACGACCCGCACCTCGGAGCCGTGATGCCCTCGGTCTGGTACCAGGTCGGGTTGCGCTGCGTCGAGGTGACGGCGGAATGCCCGTTCGCCGTGGCCGGCTACAGCTTCTCCGGAGTTCCCGGAGTGATCATCGGACACAACGACACCGTGGCGTGGGGCTTCACCAACCTGGGGCCCGACGTCGCCGACCTCTACCTGGAGAAGGTCTCGGGCGACGAGTACGAGCTCGACGGAGCCCAGGTCGGGCTGCGCTCGCACACCGAGACCATCACCGTCGCCGGCGGCGACCCCGTGGACATCGAGATCCGCGCGACGGAACGCGGCCCCATCATCACAGGGATCACGGATGCCTTCGGCACGATCGCCGCCGACTATCCGGCCTCCGCAGACGTGCCGGCCGGGGACTACCAGCTGTCGCTGCAATGGACGGCATTGACGCCCGGCCGAACGGCCTCCTCGATCTTCGCACTCGACAAGGCGCGCAACTGGAACGACTTCCGGGCCGCCGCCGCCGTCTTCGACGTGCCGTCCCAGAACCTGCTCTACGCCGACGTCGACGGCAACATCGGATACCAGGCGCCCGGCCTCATTCCCGTGCGCAAGGCCGGCGACGGCACACTTCCGCTGCCCGGCTGGACGAGTGCGAACGGCTGGAACGGCTACATCCCCTTCGGCTCGCTGCCGAGCCTCCTGAACCCGGCCAGCGGGCTGATCGTGACGGCGAACAATGCCGCCGTCGGTCCGGACTACCCATCACTCGTCACGAAGGACTGGGACCTGGGCTACAGGGCCCAGCAGATCACGACCCGCCTTCAGGACGTCATCGCGGCGAAGAAGAAGATCTCCGTGAAGACGATGGCCTCGATCCAGGCAGACACGGTCGACCTCAACGCCGTGGCCCTGGCTCCCGTCATCGCGAAGCTGAAGCTGTCGGGCGACGCGAAGAAGGGCGCAGCGCTGCTCGAGGACTGGGACCACCGGGACGACGCTGACAGCGCAGCAGCGGCGTACTTCAACATGACCTGGCGGCACCTCCTCGCGGCGATGTTCGACGACAAGCTTCCGGAGGGCACCAAGCCAGCAGGCGGAGACCGCTGGTTCGGCGTCGTCGGCTCACTTCTCGACGAGCCGGACTCGCCATGGTGGACGAACGAGAAGCTCGGCATCGAAGGACGGGACGCCATGCTCGCGTACGCCGCGGAGAAGGCATACGACGAGGGCGTCGACGCGATGGGCAGTGATCCGAAGCGCTGGACGTGGGGCAGTCTGCACACCCTCGAGCTGACCCACGCGAGCTTCGGCGAGTCCGGCATCGCCCCCATCGAGTGGCTGTTCAACCGGGGGCCGTATCCTGTCGGCGGGAGCTCATCGGTCGTGAACGCCGTCGGCTGGGATGCCACGGAGAGCAGCTACGACGTGCACTGGGTCCCCTCGATGCGACAGGTGATCAGCCTGGCCGACTTCAACGATTCGACGTGGATCAACCTGACCGGCGCATCCGGCCATGCGTTCCATCCGAACTACGACGACCAGACGCCCCTGTGGCAGACGAACCGCACCCGCCCCTGGAAGTTCACACCCACGGCCGTGGAGAAATCCGCCAAAGACACCCTGGTGCTGAAGGCCGAGCAGTAGGCCGCGCCGTCGTGACGACCTGCGTCGTGTCGCCCTCGTGAGGCGAACGTCCCCGCTGCCATACTGACCGGGAGCGCCAGCTCGGGAAGCAGGTACGGTTCGTGAAGAAGTGGTCCGTCGTCATCATCCTGGGTGCCGCGCAGTTCGTCATGGTGCTCGACGGCACAGTCATGAACGTGTCGATCTCGACCGTCGTGGAGGATCTCGACACGACGGTCTCGGCCATGCAGGCCGCCATCACCTTCTACACCCTCACCATGGCGTCCGTCATGCTGTTGGGAGCCAAGCTCGGCGACGTCTGGGGGCGTCGACGGGCGTTCGTGGTGGGCTCGATCATCTACGGCATCGGCTCCCTCATCACGGCGCTCGCGCCGAACATAGGCTTCCTGTTCCTGGGATGGTCGGTCATCGAAGGCCTGGGCGCGGTTCTCGTCATCCCCGCGATCGCCGCACTCATCGCCGACAACTACACGGGCAGCGCACGGGTGACCGCGTACGCCGTCATCGGTGCCATCTCGGGAGCCGCAGTGGCGGCTGGCCCGCTCATCGGCGGCTTCGTCACGACCTACCTCAACTGGCGGTACGTGTTCGTGGGCGAGGTGGTCATCATGGCCGTCGTGGTGCTGTGCGCCAGGATGGTGACGGATGCCACACCGCCTCGTGCCGTGCGCATCGACATCGCCAGCGTGCTGCTCTCGGCCGCCGGCCTGGTGCTCCTGGTCTTCGGCATGCTGCAGAGCAAGGTGTGGGGCTGGATCATCCCGCTCGCTCCCCCGGAGATCAACGGCGTCGCGATCGCGCCGTTCGGAATCTCCCCCACGGCGTGGCTCATGCTCATCGGCGCCCTCCTGCTCTGGATGTTCGTGACCAGGCAGCGCAGGCTGGTCGACGCCGGCCGGCCGCCATTGCTGCAGGTCTCGATGTTCTCGATCACCCAGTTGCGCAGCGGACTGTCGGTCCTCGGCGCCCAGTACGCCATCACGGCCGGCCTGTTCTTCATGGTGCCCGTGTACCTGCAGATGACCCTCGGACTCGACGCCCTCGAGACCGGGATCAAGATCTTCCCGCTGTCGGTCTCGCTCATAATCTTCTCGTTCGTCGGAACCGTGCTCTCGCGGCGCTGGTCTCCGCGGCGCATCGTGCGGACGGGCCAGGTGATCCTGGTCGTGAGCGCCGTCGTGCTGCTCGCCTCGGTCTCCGACGACCTGCGCGGCGTCATCTTCGCGATCGGCATGTTCGCGGCCGGGTCCGCTCTCGGCCTGCTCGCCTCGCAGCTCGGCAACGTGAACATGTCGAGCGTGCCGGCCGAGCAGACCAGCGAGGTCGGCGGCCTGCAGGGCGTCTTCCAGAACCTCGGGTCGTCACTGGGAACCGCCCTCATCGGATCCGTGCTCATCGGCGCACTGTCGACGTCGTTCGCGGCCGGTGTCGCGAGCAGCGAGCTGCCACCGGACGTCAAGAGCACCATCGCGGAGCAGACCGAGGACGGGGTGCAGATCATCCCGGCGGCGACCGTCGACACGGTGGCCCAGGAGGCTGGGCTGTCGACAGCGGATGCCGCGAGCCTCACGACGATCTACAGCGCGGCGCAGGTGTCGTCGCTGCGCGTCGCCTTCTTCGGGCTCATCGCGATCGCGTTCCTGTCGCTGCTGTTCTCGCGCGGCATCCCCTCGACGGTGCCGGCGCGCACGCCGAAGGCAGCACGCGCCGGGTGAGCCGCCGACCGGCCGGCCGATGCGACGGGGAGGACTCCGAGGAGTCTCAGTCCTCGGTGAACCGCTCGAGCTGCTGATCGAAGTCGTCGAGGGGAAGGCCCAGGTCGCGACGCAGCATCGAGCGGCTGATGAGCAGCCCGAGATACTCGGGGTCGTCGGTGTTCTCGGTGGCGGCCATCATCTCCAGGCCGAGGGTGTACCAGCGCTCGGCCGTGGTCTCATCGCCGTTGTCCTCGTAGGACTCGCCGATCATCGTGTAGAACGCGAGATCGACCGGACGGGCGTCGAGCACCTCTGCGGCGAGGGCGTCGGCCGCATCGGTGTCGCCGGCGACGAGGGCGAACTCGATGAAGGTCGGATGCGCCTCGAACGGCTCGGCGTCGGCGTGGTCGCGCGCCTGCCCGGCCAGCCTGTGGGCGTGCTCGACGTCACCGGCGGCGTGCCTGTGCTCCGCCGCGATGAGCAGCAGCAACGGGGCGGTCAGTTCGCCTCCGAGCGTGTAGGCGGCGGTGTCGGTCGCCCACGCCTCGATGATGTCCGCCATCTCGCGGTGCTCGTCTGGCGACAGCGGGATCTCGTCGCCGGCCTCGGCGAGGTCGTCGGGCAGCTCGAGGATCTCCTCGTAGCTCTCGTCGAGCTTCTGGAGGTCGTCCTCGGTGATCAGCTGGGGCATTCTCTCTCGTCTCCTGA
The DNA here is from genome assembly GCF_001425325.1 of Leifsonia sp. Root1293. Lineage (NCBI taxonomy): Bacteria > Bacillati > Actinomycetota > Actinomycetes > Micrococcales > Microbacteriaceae > Leifsonia > Leifsonia sp. Root1293. The sequence continues at coordinate 1,384,417 of NZ_LMEH01000001.1, forward strand.
GCCTGGCGTCCTACGCCTGGCTGGTCGGCCAGTCGCGCTCGACCGAACCCGTGTAGAGCTGCTGCGGGCGGCCGATCTTCGTCTGCGGGTCCTCGTTCATCTCGCGCCAGTGGCCGATCCAGCCGGGAAGGCGCCCGATGGCGAACAGCACGGTGAACATCCGCGTCGGGAAGCCCATGGCCTTGTAGATGACGCCGGTGTAGAAGTCGACGTTGGGGTAGAGCCTGCGCTCCTTGAAGTAGTCGTCCTCGAGGGCGATCTGCTCGAGCTCCTTGGCGATGTCGAGCAGCGGGTCCTGCACACCGAGCGCCTCGAGCACGGCATCCGCGCTCTCCTTGACGAGCTTGGCGCGCGGGTCGTAGTTCTTGTAGACGCGGTGGCCGAATCCCATGAGGCGCACACCGGCCTCCTTGTTCTTCACCCGCTCCACGTAGCGGGCGACGCCCTCGCCGGAGTCGCGGATCTCGGCGAGCATCGTGAGGACGGCCTCGTTGGCACCACCGTGCAGCGGACCGAAGAGGGCGTTGATGCCGGCGGACACCGAGGCGAACAGGTTGGCCTCGGTCGAGCCGACCAGGCGCACGGTCGAGGTCGATGCGTTCTGCTCGTGGTCCTCGTGCAGGATGAGCAGGCGCTCGAGTGCCTGCGAGACCACGGGGTTCACCTCGTAGATCTCGGCCAGGTTGCCGAAGTTCAGCTTGAGGAAGTTGTCGACGAAGCTCAGCGAGTTGTCGGGGTAGAGGAAGGCCTGACCGATCGACTTCTTGTGGGCGTAGGCCGCCATCACGGGGAGCTTGGCGAGCAGGCGCACAGTGGAGAGCTCGACGTGCTCGGGGTTCTTCGGGTTCAGGGAGTCCTGGTAGTAGGTCGACAGGGCCGAGACGCCGCTCGAGAGAACCGACATCGGGTGGGCGTCGTGCGGGAGCGCGCCGAAGAACTTCTTCAGGTCCTCGTGCAGGAGCGTGTGACGACGGATGCGGTTGTCGAAGTCGTTCAGCTCGCTGGCCGTCGGGAGCTCGCCGTAGATGAGCAGCCAGGCCGTCTCGAGGAAGGTGGCGTTCTTCGCGACCTGCTCGATCGGGTAGCCGCGGTAGCGGAGGATGCCGGCGTCGCCGTCGATGTAGGTGATCGCCGACTTCGTGGCCGCGGTGTTCACGAACCCGTAGTCGAGGCTGGTCAGGCCGGTCTGCTTCGTCAGCGTCGAGAAGTCGATGCTCGATGCCCCGTCTGCACTCGGCAGGATCGGGAACTCGGCCTGACCGCCCGGGTAGCTGAGTACAGCCTTCTGTGACTGGCCGTCCTGTGCCTCGTTGCCCACATCGCCTCCTGAGCGCTTGATTCATGGCGGGGAACACGACAGTGCTCTGTGAAGCACCCGTGAGAACCCCGCATACAGCCTAATCGGCACGGCGGCATACTGTCGCATCGGCCAAAGCAGGGCGACATCCGTTGACGGATGCGACAGCTTCGCCGACCTCGTCGGTCCTCAGCGAATGGCGGAGAGCCGTTCGGCGGCAGCAGCGATGCGCTCATCCGTCGCCGTGAGCGAGAAACGCACGTGCTCGGGGTAGATGTCGCCGTAGAAGTGTCCCGGACCGGCGAGGATTCCGAGGTCGGCCAAGCGCTCGATGCTCTCCCAGGCGTCGCGCCCCTCCGTCGCCCAGAGGTAGAGGCCCGCCTCGCTGGAGTCCACGCGGAAGCCTGCGGCCTGGACCGCCGGCAGGAGCACGGACCGCCGTGCCCGGTAGAGCTCGCGCTGGCGATCGACGTGCTCGTCATCGCCCAGTGCCGCCACCATCGCCTCCTGCAGCGGCGCAGGCACCATGAGGCCGGCGTGCTTCCGAACCGTCGTGAGCCTGGCGACGATATCGCCGCATCCGGCCACGAAGGCCGCCCTGTAGCCGGCCATGTTCGACTGCTTGCTGAGCGAGTAGATGGCGAGGGTCCCCCGGCGATCCTGGCCGATCACCCGCGGATCGAGGATGCTCGGAACGCGCTCCGTGCTCCACGGGGCGTCCCAGCCGAGCTCCGCGTAGCATTCGTCGCTCACGATCACCGCGCCGAGCTCTCGTGCCCTGGCGACGGCCGTGCGGAGTGCCTCGACGGTGAGGACTCGGCCGTCGGGGTTGCCCGGCGAGTTCAACCAGATGAGCTTCGTGCCCTCCGGCCAGTCGGCCGGGTCGTCGGAGGCGAGTGCGTCCGCACCGGCCAGTGCTGCGCCGATGGCATAGGTCGGGTAGGCGGCCCGTGGGTGCACCACGACATCGCCTTCCCCGACGCCCAGCATGAAGGGGAGCAGGGCGACGAGTTCCTTCGAGCCGATCGTCGGCAGCACGTTGCGCTCCGTCAGGCCGGTGACACCGCGGCGGCGCTCGAACCAGTCGATGATGGCCTGGCGCAGCGCCGGAGTGCCGACGGTGAGCGGGTAGGCGTGCGCATCGGTCGCTCTGGCGAGCGCATCGCGGATGAGAGCCGGGGTCGGATCCACCGGCGACCCGATGGACAGGTCCACGATTCCGTCCGGATGCCGGCGGGCACGCTCGGCGAAGGGGGCCATGGACTCCCAGGGGTAGTCCGGCAGCGGCGTGAGCACGCGGGACCGGCTCTAGTGGGCCTGGGGCGGCAGCACGGAGATGACGGGGTGATCCTTCGGGATCACGCCGATCTTGGCCGCTCCGCCGGGAGACCCGATGTCGTCGAAGAACTCGACGTTGGCCTTGTAGTAGTCGGCCCACTGCTCGGGCAGGTCGTCCTCGTAGTAGATCGCCTCGACGGGGCAGACCGGCTCGCAGGCGCCGCAGTCCACGCACTCATCGGGGTGGATGTACAGCGAGCGTTCGCCCTCGTAGATGCAGTCGACGGGGCATTCGTCGATGCAGGCGCGGTCCTTGACGTCCACGCAGGGAAGAGCGATCACATAGGTCACAGTGCAGGAGTCCCTTCAACGGCGTACTGGCAAGTCTACGCAACCAGAACAGCAGACGTGGCAGTGCGAGCGTGCCACGACAGTTCCGCCTAGGCGTCGGCGCGGTGCTGATGGCCGGCGCGCGGAGGCAGCGATGGCCACGCCAGCACCAGTGCAGCGGTGAACGCCGGCGTCACGGTCCAGATCACACTCGCGATCCCCTGGGGGATGAGAACGGAGCCGCCGGCGCTCGGAAGGGTGAACAGGGCCACGATGCCGATGAGCCCGACGGCACAGGCACCGACCACGAGCTTGTCGTGGATGACGAGCCTCAGTCCGACCAGCAGGGAGACCACCGCGACGACCGAGAGGATCAGGCCGATCGGAATGTCGATGCCGGCGACAGTGACCGAGGTGGTGTGCGCGACGGTACCGATGGCACCGAACACGACGCCGATGACGAGGGCGAGCGCCGCGGTGCCGAGGCGGTTGCCGATGGTCGTCGGCTCGGCGACGGATGCCGCTCTCGAGGCCTCTCTGCCCGGCTCCGGCGCCGGTTCCCCGACCCTGTCGAAGCCCTCGGTGAGAGCGCCGGCCGCTGCCGAGGTCGCGGCGGTGGCGCCCCCCAGCACGGTGAGGGCGTCGAGCTTGGCATCGCGCTGCAGTCCGACGTCGATGCGCCGCGAGAGGGTGTCGGGGGCCGAATCATCGAGGCGGGCGGCATCCCTCACCCTGAACAGCGGGATGCCGAGGAGGAGGGCTGCGTCTCCGGCCGCGCGCGCCACGGCGGAGGCGGCCGGGGTCGAGACCCCCGGCGCGATCAGCACTGTCGCAGCGCGGCTCTCGGCGACCTCGACCACGTCGCCGGGACCGGCGGCCACGACGTGGTCACCTCCGGTGAGGCGCGCGAGGGCATCGCTCTCCCCCTGCGACATCGGGAGCGCGGTGATGAGTGTCGACGAGCCGCCCTCCTCGACCACGCGGGCCATGGTGCCGCCGGCGACGGCGACGGCGGAGCGAGCGTCGGGGAAGACGAAGACGGCTCGATCCGCTCGATTCGCCATGCCTGCCCCGTCCTCGTGAAGTGTCTGCGGGCGCACGGCCCTGGATGGATTCTACGGCGCGGCACCCGTGCAGCATCCTGTCTCTCGCGTCCGACGGAACGCCGGCGGCGGATGCCCCCGGCGGTCCGGGCTGGACAGGCCGAGGGGCGCGGGTTAGAGTCGAAGCCGGTTAGGTTAGCCTTACCATCACTCCCCCACCTTCCCCATCCTCCGGAATCAGCGTGCTCGCAAACTTTCTCATCGGCCTGCGTGAAGGCCTCGAAGCCGGCCTCATCGTCGGCATTCTCGTGGCGTACCTCTCGAAGCTGGGCCGACGCGATGTGCTCCCCCGCCTCTGGAGCGGCATCGGCTTCGCCATCGTGCTCTCGCTCGGCGTCGGGGCGATCCTCACCTGGGGTCCGTACGGCCTGAGCTTCCAGGCGCAGGAGATCCTCGGCGGTTCGCTCTCCATCCTCGCCGTCGCCCTCGTCACCTGGATGATCTTCTGGATGGGCAACCATGCCCGCGGCCTGAAGCACGACCTCCAGTCCAAGCTCGACGTCGCCCTCACCGGAGCCGCATCCGGCATCGTCATCCTCGGCTTCCTCAGCGTCGGGCGCGAGGGCATCGAGACCGCCCTGTTCGTCTGGGCGACCGTGAACTCCAGCGGCGACGCCGGGATCGCCACGATCGGCGCCGTGCTCGGCATCCTCGCCGCCGTCGCCGTGTCGTACCTGATCTACCGCGGACTCATCCGCATCAACCTCTCGCGCTTCTTCACCTGGACGGGCCTGTTCCTCATCCTCGTCGCCGCCGGGGTGCTCGCCTACGGCATCGGCGACCTCCAGGAGGCAGGCGTCATCCCCGGCTGGGGACAGCCAGCCTGGAGCCTGGCCGGCGCCATCCCGCCGTCCAGCTGGTACGGCACCATCCTGGGCGGCGTGTTCAACTTCACGCCCGAGCCCACCTGGGCCCAGGTGATCGGCTGGCTCGCCTACGCCTCGATCGTCACCGGCCTCTTCCTTCGCCAGGTCTTCACCCGCTCGGCGCCGGCAGCCCAGGCTCCGGCAGCGCCGAAGACGACGGCGCCGGCATCCCGCACAGCGGATGCCACCCTCGCCGACAGCGGCATCGCGCCCCGCTCGGCCTGATCACCTTTCCCAGCAGCACGTCCATCACAGGAGACCACCCATGAAGAGAACTCTGTCCGTCGGCCTGGCCGGCGCCGGGATCATCGCACTCACGCTGACGGGTTGCGTGCCCAACAACGCCGGTGGATCCGCGGTCGCCGTGGCCATCACGGACGACGCCTGCGATGTCGCCACCGACACGACGGCATCCGGCGCGGTGACCTTCGAGCTCAGCAACACCGGAAGCGACGTCAACGAGTTCGAGATCCTCGCAGACGACAAGCTGCGCATCGTCGGCGAGAAGGAGAACGTCACGCCCGGCCAGACTGTGTCGTACGTGGCCCAGCTCGAGCCCGGCACCTACTACACGGCATGCAAGTTCCAGCTCATCGGCTCCCCCATCGGGCTGGCCGAGTTCACCGTGACCGGTGACGCCACGGCGATCGACGCCGACGCCGCCGAACTGAACGATGCCGCCGTAACCAACTACATCGCCTACATCCGCTCGCAGGTCGGCGAACTCATCCCCGCCGTGGCCGCCTTCACCAGCGCCTACGCTGCTGGCGACGACGAGACGGCTCGAGGGCTGTTCGCCCAGACCCGCGCGTTCTACGAGCGCATCGAGCCCACGGCCGAGGCCTTCGGCGACCTGGACCCCAAGATCGACTACCGCGAGGTCGACGCCGTGGCCGAGGGCCTCGACTGGACGGGCTTCCACCGCATCGAGAAGGACCTCTGGCCGCCGGCCCAGGGCGACTCGAACTCCGACGGGACCAGCGCGTTCCTCGACTGGGCGCCCTCGACGACTGCCGAGCGCGCAGCATTCGCCGCCGGGCTGGTCGCCGACACGCAGCAGTTGCACGACCTCGTGAACGCCGACGACTTCACCGTGAGCGTCGCCGACATCAGCAACGGCTCCATCGGCCTGCTCGACGAAGTCGCCAGCGGCAAGATCAGCGGTGAGGAGGACTGGTGGTCGGGAACCGACCTCACCGACTTCCAGGCCAACGTGCAGGGTGCTGAGGTGGCCTTCGGCAACGTGGAGGCGATCGCCAGGAGCAAGGGGGACGACGGCGAGAAGCTGGTCGACGACATCCAGAGCGAGTTCGATGCTCTCGACGCCCTGCTGGCCCAGTACGGCACGATCGACGACGGTTTCGTCGACTACTCCACGGTGACCGATGCGCAGCGCAAGGAGCTCTCCGACCAGGTGAACGCCCTCTCCGAGCCGCTCTCGCAGCTCACGGCGCTGGTTCTCGGCGCGTAGCCCCCACTGCCCTGACACCGGGCCGGCCCGCGGCGAAGCTGCGGAGACCGGCCCATCAGGGTCTCCACCGCAACAGGAAGTACCATGAGCGGGATGAATCCTGACGCCGGCCCCGAATCGGCGCCCGAGAACACGACAGCGGTGGACGGCTCCGCCGACGAAGCAACGGCTCGCCCATCGGGACTCTCCCGGCGCGGCCTCTTCGGCCTCGTCGGCGTCGGTGCCGCCGGACTCGTCGTCGGCGGCGCAGCTGGGGCTGCCGCCGCCGCGACCGCGGCATCCGCCTCATCGCAGACCAACGCGGTCTACCCCTTCTACGGCGCCAGGCAGGCCGGCATCACCACCCCGGCCCAGGACCGCCTGCACTTCGCCTCCTACGACATGGCCGCGGGAACCAGCCGCGACGACCTCATCGAGTTGCTGCAGGACTGGACCTACGCGGCCGCTCGCATGACGCAGGGCCTCGAGGTGACGGATGGCGGAGCCGTCGGCGGGTCGCCGCTGGCGCCGCCGGCGGACACCGGCGAAGCCCTCGGACTGCCGGCCGCCGGGCTCACCATCACCTTCGGCTTCGGCCCCACGCTGTTCTCGACCGACGGCGGCGAGGATCGCTACGGCATCGCGGCACGGCGTCCGGAGCTGCTCACGAAGCTCCCCCGCTTCTCGGGCGACTCGCTCCGGCCGGAACTCGGCGGGGGCGACCTCTGCATCCAGGCCTGCGCCGACGATCCGCAGGTCGCCGTGCACGCCATCCGCAACCTCAGCCGCATCGCCTTCGGGCGTGCCTCCATCCGGTGGTCGCAGCTCGGCTTCGGACGCACCTCGTCCACGTCGACCTCGCAGCTGACTCCCCGCAACCTGTTCGGGTTCAAGGACGGCACGGCGAACGTCAAGTCGGAGGACGCGAAGCTCGTCGACGACCAGGTCTTCGTCGGCTCGAGCGACTCCCCCGCGTGGCTGGCCGGCGGAAGCTATCTCGTCACACGCAAGATCCGCATGATCATCGAGACGTGGGACCGCACGAGGCTCGAGGAGCAGGAGCGCGTGATCGGCCGCGACAAGGGCGAGGGAGCGCCGCTGTCGGGCGGCACCGAGTTCACGGAGCCGGACTTCGACGCCGAGACCGGGGCGGGGACGCCGACGATCGACGCCGACGCTCACGTTCGTCTGGCCCACCCGAGCGTCAACAAGGGCGCGAGCCTGCTGCGTCGCGGCTACAACTTCGTCGACGGCAACGACGAGCTCGGCCGCCTCGACGCCGGCCTCTTCTTCATGTCGTACCAGCGCTCGCCCGAGCAGTTCATCGGCATTCAGCGCAGCCTCGCATCCGATGCCCTCAACGAGTACATCAAGCACGTCGGTTCGGCGATCTTCGCCATTCCGCCCGGCGCCCGCGACGGGTCGTACGTGGGCGCGCCGCTCTTCGCCTGAATCAGCCGCCGGTCACCGGTGTCACCGTGTAGAGCAGCCCGTCCTTCGTGCCGGCCACCAGCACGGAGTAGTTCTCGTTCTTCATCGCGACGAAACCGCCGTCGTCCGTTGTCGCCTCGGCTGCGCTCCCGTCGACGCTGAAACCGGCGCCCTCGAGTTGGGTCGTCGCCTCGGCGATGGGGTCCGCTGCCGTCGCGTCGACGGTCACGATCCATCCGCTGCCGTTCTCGCCCTGACCGCCGGCGCCCACCAGGATCTTCCCGTCCACGACGGGCACCTCCTCCGGCCAGCCCCTCGGAAGCTCGCCGCCGACGCTCACCTGCCCTCCGGTGGCCTGATCCACGGCCGAGTCGACGATGCCGCAGCCGGCGAGGGTCGGGGTCAGGAGCAGGGCGACGGCGATGGCCGGAACGACGAGGCGGGTGCGGAAGGGCATGATGTCTCCAGGGCTCGGGCCTCCAGAGTACGCGCTGGGGCTACGACAGAGGGTGTCGNGGCGATGGCCGGAACGACGAGGCGGGTGCGGAAGGGCATGATGTCTCCAGGGCTCGGGCCTCCAGAGTACGCGCTGGGGCTACGACAGAGGGTGTCGGCATCCGCTCTTCACGAGAGACGGATGCCGACACCCTCGAGGTGTCGCGAGCGACTAGTTCTGGTTCTGCTTCTTCAGGCGCGAGGTGGAGCGGGCGCGCGACTGGGCGTCGAGCTCGACCTTGCGGATGCGCACGTTGGCCGGGGTGACCTCGACGCACTCGTCCTCGCGGGCGAACTCGAGGCACTCCTCCAGCGAGAGCTGACGCGACGGCGTCATCGACTCGAAGGTGTCGGAGGTGGACTGACGCATGTTGGTCAGCTTCTTCTCCTTGGTGATGTTCACGTCCATGTCGTCGGCGCGCGAGTTCTCGCCGATGACCATGCCCTCGTAGACCTCTTCGGTGGGGTTCACGAAGAAGCTCATGCGCTCCTGGAGCGCGATGATGGCGAACGGGGTGACGACACCGGCGCGGTCGGCGACGATGGATCCGTTGTTGCGGGTGACGATCTCGCCGGCCCACTCGTCGTAGCCGTGCGAGATGGCGTTGGCGATTCCGGTACCACGCGTGGTGGTGAGGAACTCGGTGCGGAAGCCGATGAGGCCGCGCGACGGGACGATGAACTCCATGCGCACCCAGCCGGTGCCGTGGTTGGCCATGTTGTCCATACGGCCCTTGCGGGAGGCCATCAGCTGGGTGATCGCGCCGAGGTACTCCTCGGGAGCGTCGATGGTGAGGTGCTCGTACGGCTCGTGCAGCTTGCCGTCGACGCGCTTGGTGACCACCTGCGGCTTGCCGACGGTGAGCTCGTAGCCCTCGCGGCGCATCTGCTCGACGAGGATGGCGAGAGCGAGCTCTCCACGACCCTGCACCTCCCAGGCGTCGGGGCGTCCGATGTCGACGATCTTGAGCGAGACGTTTCCGACGAGCTCGCGGTCGAGGCGGTCCTTGACCATGCGCGCCGTGAGCTTGTGGCCCTTGACCTTGCCGACGAGCGGCGAGGTGTTCGTGCCGATGGTCATCGAGATCGCGGGGTCGTCGACGTGGATCTGCGGGAGCGGACGAACGTCATCCGGGTCCGCGAGGGTCTCGCCGATGGTGATGTCCTCGAAGCCGGCGACGGCGACGATGTCGCCGGGGCCGGCGCTCTCGGCGGGGTAGCGATCGAGTGCGCGGGTCTTCAGCAGCTCGGTGATGCGAACGTTCTTGACCTGGCCGTCGTGGCGCACCCAGGCGACGGTCTCGCCCTTCTTGAGCGTGCCGTTGAAGACGCGGAGCAGGGCGAGGCGGCCGAGGAACGGCGAGGCGTCGAGGTTGGTGACCCAGGCCTGCAGGGGTGCCTCGTCGTCGTACTTCGGAGCGGGGATGTGCTCGAGGATCGCGCCGAACAGGGGCTCGAGGTCGTCGTTGTCGGGCAGCGTGCCGTTCTCGGGCTTGGTGAGGCTCGCGGCGCCGTTGCGACCGGAGGCGTACACGACGGGCACGTCGAGGATGGCGTCGAGGTCGAGGTCGGGAACGTCATCGGCCATGTCGGAGGCGAGACCGAGCAGGAGATCCTGGCTCTCGGCGACGACCTCGTCGATGCGCGCATCGGGGCGGTCGGTCTTGTTGACGAGCAGGATGACGGGGAGCTTGGCCTCGAGGGCCTTGCGCAGCACGAAGCGTGTCTGGGGCAGGGGGCCCTCCGACGCGTCGACGAGGAGCACGACGCCGTCGACCATGGACAGGCCGCGCTCGACCTCGCCACCGAAGTCGGCGTGGCCCGGGGTGTCGATCACGTTGATGGTGATGGGACCCTCGGTGGCGTGCACGCCGTTGTAGGTGATCGCCGTGTTCTTGGCGAGGATCGTGATGCCCTTCTCACGCTCGAGCTCGTTGGAGTCCATGGCGCGCTCTTCGACGTGGGCGTGGTCGGAGAAGGAGTGGGTCTGGCCGAGCATGGCGTCGACGAGAGTCGTCTTGCCGTGGTCGACGTGGGCCACGATGGCCACATTCCGGATGTCTGAGCGCAGGGCGATTGCCATAAGTCTGTCCTTGGGTTTTCTTCGGTTCGCGCTCTGTCACGACGACGGGCTGGAGCTCGGTGTCGGATCGCGCACGGCGTCGCGGATGCGGCGCTCAGGTGGGGTCTGCGGGTCGGCGCGCTGAAATGCGCACAGCCCAATCACCCCAGTTTAGCCTGTAATGCTGAACGGCGGGTCCACGAGGACCCGCCGTTCACCAACCAGACGCCTGACCCTAGGAGGCGAGCTCGATGCTCGCTCCGGGGATGGCGGCCAGCAGATCCTGCGTGTACTGCTGCTGCGGGTTGTCGAACACCTGGTCGGTGGTCGAGTACTCGACGATCTTGCCCTTCTGCATGACGGCCACGTTGTCGGCGATCACGCGCACCACGGCGAGGTCGTGCGTGATGAAGAGGTAGGTCAGGTCGAGCTCCGACTGCAGGTCCGCGAGCAAGCGCAGGATCTGCGCCTGCACGAGCACGTCGAGAGCCGACACGGCCTCGTCGAGGATGACGATCTCGGGCTTGAGTGCCAGAGCACGCGCGATGGCGATGCGCTGACGCTGTCCGCCCGACAGCTCGTTGGGGTACCGGCTGACCAGCATCTTGGGCAGCGACACCTGGTCGAGCAGCTCGAACACCCGGGCCTGACGCGACTTGCGCGATCCGACGCCGTGCACCGACAGCGGTTCGCTGATCGTGTTGCCGATGTTGCGCAGCGGGTTGAGGGAGCCGTACGGGTCCTGGAACACCGGCTGCATCCGGCTGCGCAGGTTGAACAGCTCCTTGCCGCCGAGCGAGTTCAGGTCCTTGCCTCCGACGATGATCTTGCCGGCGGTGGAGTCCTCGAGCTTCAGCAGCATCTTCGCGACGGTCGACTTGCCGGAGCCGGATTCGCCGACGAGCGCCATGGTGGTGCCCTTGGCGATCTGGAACGAGACATCGTCGACGGCCTTGAAGTCTCCGGAGCCCCGGATCTTGTAGACCTTCGTCAGGTTCTCGACGACGATCGCCGGCGGAAGGCCTGCCGAGTCGTCTCGTGCCTCCGCCCGCGCCTCGGCCGTGGCGATGAGGTCGACGACCTCTGCTGCTGCCGGGGCGTGGATGTCGAGCTCCGACAGAGGCGTATCGCTCGCCTGGATACGGCGCGACGCGAGGCTCGGTGCCGCTGCGACGAGCCTCTGGGTGTACGGGTGCTGCGGATCCTTGAGGATCTTGACCGACGGCCCGGACTCGACGACCTTGCCCTTGTACATAACCACGAGCTGCTCTGCGCGCTCGGCCGCGAGGCCGAGGTCGTGCGTGATGAACAGCAGCGTCGTCCCGAGGTCACGGGTCAGCGTCTCGAGGTGATCGAGGATGACGCGCTGCACCGTGACGTCGAGCGCCGAGGTCGGCTCGTCGGCGATGAGCAGCTGCGGGTTGGCAGCCAGGCCCATGCCGATGAGCACGCGCTGGCGCATGCCGCCGGAGAACTGGTGCGGATACTGCTTGAGTCGGCGGTCGGCGTCGCCGAGACCGGCCTGCTTGAGCACCTCGATGGCGCGTGCGCGCACGGCCTTCTTGCCTGAGGCGATGCCGTTCGAGCGGATGGCCTCCTCCACCTGGAAGCCGATGCTCCAGACGGGGTTGAGGTTGGACATCGGGTCCTGCGGCACGAAGCCGATCTGCCGACCGCGGATGTCCTCCATCTCCTTCGGCGTGGCCGTGGAGAGTTCCCGCCCGTCGAGCTTGATGGAGCCGCCGGTGATCTTTCCGGTGCCGGGGAGCAGATTGATGATGGCGTGCGCCGTCGTCGACTTGCCGGAGCCGGACTCGCCCACGATCGCGAGCGACTGCCCGCGGTACAGGGTGATGTTCACGCCGTCGACGGCTTTGACGAGACCGTTCTGGGTGTTGAAGCCCACCTGGAGATCGGTGATCTCGAGGATGGGACGTTCGCCGTTCTCGGAGTTCACGGTGTTCCCGTCGTTCTGGGTGATCGTCGTGCTCATCGTGCGGCCCTCGCCTTCGGGTCGAGCGCATCGCGCACGACCTCGCCGAGCATGATGAAGCTCAGCACGGTCAGGGACAGGGCGATCGACGGGTAGATCAGCGTCTGCGGAGCGACCCGGAGGTCGTTCTGGGCCTGGCTGATGTCATTGCCCCACGACATCGTCGTACCCGGCAGACCGACACCGAGGAACGACAGCGTCGCCTCGGCGACGATCGCGGCCGCGAGCGAGATCGTCGTGACGACGATGACGGGTGCGATCGAGTTGGGGAGCACGTGGCGCACCAGGATGCGGAACCGCGACAGGCCGATGGCCGTTGCAGCCATGACGTAGTCGGAGTTCTTCACCCTGAAGATCTCGGCTCTCAGCACGCGGGCGGTCGATGGCCACGCGAAGATTCCGATCGCGAGCGAGATCACCCACACGCTGCGGTAGGCCGAGAAGACGCTCATGATGACGACGGCGGCGAGGATGTAGGGGATGGAGAAGAAGATGTCGCCGACGCGGGAGAGCACGCCGTCGACCCAGCCGCCGTAGAACCCGGCCAGCGACCCGAAGGCGATGCCGAGGACGAAGACCAGGACCGTGACGATGATTCCCACGGAGAGCGAGGTGCTCGTGCCGTAGATGATGCGCGCGTAGATGTCGCAGCCCTGCTTGGTGTAGCCGAGCACGCTGCCGTCGCCGGGTCCGTCGAGGCTCTTGGAGAGCTCGCAGAACGCCGGGTCGACGGAGGTGAACAGCGACGGGAAGAGCGCGACCGCGACGATCACGATGATCACGATGATCATCACCGAGGAGATCCAGAACATCGGACGCTTGCGCACATCGTGCCAGGCGTCGATCCAGAGGTTCGAGGGCTTGCCCTCGGTCTTGACCTGGTCGATCGCAACGAGGGGCGTCTCCTCGAGAGGCGCGACGAAGTGATTCTGCTGGGAGTTTCTACTTGGCATAACGGATCCTCGGGTCGAGAACGGCGTACAGCAGATCCACCAGCAGGTTCACCACGAGGTAGATCAGCACCATGACCGTGACGAACGCGACGACGGTGGGGCGCTCTCCTCGGATGATGGCCTGGTACAGGGTGCGCCCGACTCCGGGCACGTTGAAGATTCCCTCGGTGACCGTCGCACCGACCATGAGCGTGCCGAAGTCTACGGCGAGGTAGGTCACGACGGGGATGAGGGAGTTGCGCAGGATGTGCACCGGAACGATGCGACGACGGCTGAGGCCCTTGCTCGCTGCGGTGCGAACGAAGTCCTGACCGCCGGTCTCGATGACTGACGACCGTGTCAGTCGTTGGATCTGCGCGAAGCTGATGGTCGCCAGCACGATGGCAGGCAGGATCAGGTCCTGGAGCGGAGCTCCGGGCCCGACAGTCGCCCTGAACCAACCGAGGTTGATCGCGAAGACGAGCTGGGCCACGAACGCGATCACGAAGATCGGCAGCGAGATGAGCACGAGGCTCACGGCCAGTGCGCTCGAGTCGAAGAACTTGCCCTTGCGAAGACCCGAGATGAGGCCGACGCTGATGCCCGCGATCATCTCGAAGAAGATGGCGATGAGCGCCAGCCGCAGGGTGACCGGGAAGGTCTTGGCGAGGATCTCGGTGACCGGCTGACCGGAGAACGAGATGCCGAAGTCTCCGACGAAGATGCCCTTGAGGAAGAGGAGGTACTGCACGATGAACGGCTGGTCGAAGTGGTAGCGCTCGCGAAGCTGCTCGATCACCGCGGGGTTCGGCGTCTTGTCACCGAACAGCGCCACGATCGGGTCACCCGGCATGGCGAAGACCATGAAGTAGATGAGGAAGGTGGTGCCGAGCAGGACAGGCACGGCCTGCAGCACTCGACGGAGGATGTAACCGGCCATGGATCAGGCCCCGCAATCCGGGGTTTTTGGCATGAGAGAACCTATCTGTCTTTCAAGCTCGATCGTCCCAGAGTAGCGCTGTGACGCAATCGGAACCACGAGCGTGGGAGTGGGGCGGCAGCTGATAGCTACCGCCCCACAGAGTGCTTCAGGAATACTAACCCCTCAGCGGTGTGCCGCGAGAATTACTCGGCGGCGGTCTTCGTCACCTCGTAGTACAGCGGAACCGAGTTCCAGCCGAACTGGACGTTCTCCACGTTCTCGCTCCACGCGCCGTTGACGGTCGCGTACCAGAGCGGGATGGCGGGCAGGTCCTTGAAGAGCTGGACCTGGACATCCTGGAACTTCTTGTTGGCGGCGTCGAGGTCGGTCTCGGCCAGGCCCTCGGAGAGGAGCTTGTCGACATCCGGGTTCGAGTAGTCGCCGTCGTTCGAGCCGGCGCCCGTTCCGTAGAGCGGTCCGAGGAAGTTGTACAGAGCCGGGTAGTCGGCCTGCCATCCCGTGCGGAACGCCGTCTGGATCGTGCGGTCGGTGATCTTCGTGCGAGCCTCGGCGAACGTCGGGTACGGGTCGCCGGAGGCGTCGATGCCGAGAACGTTCTTGATGCTGTTCGACACTGCGTCGACCCAGCCCTGGTGGCCGCCGTCGGCGTTGTAGGCGATCTTGAAGGTGCCGTCCCACGGGGCGATGGCGTCAGCCTCTGCCCAGAGCTTCTTGGCCTCGTCGGGGTTGTAGTCCAACACCTCGGAGCCTTCGAGGTCCTCGGAGTAGCCGTCGATGACCGGCGACGTGAAGTCGTGGGCCGGCGTACGGGTGCCCGAGAAGATCACGTCGGTGATCTCGTCGCGGTTGATGGCCAGCGAGATGGCCTGACGACGGAGGTTGCCCTCTTCGCCCGAGAAGTGCGGCAGTCGCGCCGGGATGGTGAACGACTGGAAGATCGCAGCAGCCTGGTTGACGCTGCGGTCGCCGAACTCGTCCTCGTAGGTTCCGAGCGCGCCCGAGGGGATCGCGTCGAGAACGTCGAGGTTGCCGCCCTGCAGGTCGGCGTAGGCCGCTTCCTGCGTGGCGTAGAAGATGACGTCGAGGCCACCGTTGACGACCTCGCGGCCGCCGGCGTAGTCGTCGTTCTTCACGAGCGAGATCTTCTCGTTGTGCTCCCACGCGCCGTCTTCGGCGAGCTTGTAGGGGCCGTTTCCGATCGGGTTCTCACCGAAGGCGGCGATGTCGTCCCATGCTGCCTCGGGCAGCGGGTAGAACGCCGAGTAGCCGAGGCGCAGCGGGAAGTCGGACTCCGGCTGGTTCAGCGCGACCGTGAAGGTCGTGTCGTCGACGACCTTGAGGCCCTCGAGCTCGGGAACGTTGACGTCGTAGCTGAAGCCCTTGATCGACTCGAAGAAGTAGCTCGAGAGCTGCGCGTTGTCGAGAGCGGCACCGTAGTTCCAGGCCTTCACGAAGGACTCGGCCGTGACGGGCTCACCGTTGGTGAACTTCTGGTCGGGCTTGATCTTGATCGTGTAGTTCTGAGCGTCATCCGACTCGATGGACTCGGCCATGTCGTTCACCGGGGCGCCCTTGGCGTCGTAGTACACGAGGCCTGCGAAGATGGCGTCGAGGATCTTGCCGCCGCCGACCTCGTTGGTGTTGGTCGGGATGAGCGGGTTCTGAGGCTCGGATCCGTTCGTGGTGATGATCGCGGTCGAGTCGCCCTTGGGCGCCTCGTCTCCGCCTCCGCCGGTGCTGCAGCCGGACAGGATGAGTGCTCCCGCCGCGGCAAGAGCGATGGCTGCAACGCCAAATCTCTTGGTTCTCAATGTTCCTCCTGGTGAAAAGGGCTTCGCCGCCTCGTTTTTCGAGCGCGCACGATGGCCTGAGTACCTACAAAATATGGAGCGGGGAGGCAGAAACCAAACTGTGCCGGGAAACGTTACAGATCAGAAACCTGGCCGACCGTGAATCTGCAGCGGGGGACGTTTCCTCGCAAGATCATTGCGCCCCGCGCGAGTTTGTCGAGCGGTGTCGGTGAATTCAGCCGCGAGAATGACAGGATGGCCACATGAGTGAGACGTCAGGCGCACATTCCGGCCGGTCAGAGGCCGGAAACGCGGATCGGGGTACAGTACCTCGCGGTGAGCGTGGTCGCCTCTGGATCGAGATCGCGATAGTTCTGGGACTCTCTCTGGGAGCCAGTGCCGTCTACTCCATCGTGGCCATCATCGCCCGGGTGACAGCCGAGACCTCCCTCGGCGATCAGTCGACGGCTCTCAATCCGTCGCAGTCCCCTCGGGAGTGGCTGGACTTCACTTACCAGTTCCTCGGGATCTTCTTCGACCTGCTACCCGTCGCGCTCGTGTTCTACCTGCTCTGGCAGCCCGGCATCAACCCGTTCCGTCGCATCGGCTTCGACCTGACGCGTCCCGGACGCGACGCCCTGGGCGGCCTCGCCCTGGCGGCGGCCATCGGCATTCCCGGGCTAGCGCTCTACGCGGGCGGCCGCATGATCGGCATCACCGTGGATGTGCAGGCCTCGCCACTGGATGCCGCGTGGTGGACGATCCCCATCCTCGTGCTCGCGGCACTGCGGTCGGCGTTGTCCGAGGAGATCATCGTGGTCGGCTACCTGTTCACGCGCCTGCGGGAGATCGGGTGGGGGAAGTGGCAGATCATCCTGGCCAGCGCGGTCCTCCGTGGCAGCTATCACCTCTACCAGGGATTCGGGCCGTTCATCGGCAACGCCGCGATGGGCGTCGTCTTCGGCTGGTGCTACTGGCGCTGGGGCCGCACCATGCCGCTCGTCATCGCTCACACGATTCTGGACGTGGTGTCGTTCGTCGGGTATCCACTGGCCGTCGTGTGGTGGCCTGGACTGTTCTGACCCTGCCTGTCGCGAGGTGCGGTTCCGCCGCGACGTACATCGGCAGCGCCGGTACGGGCGGCGGCACAGGGCGCTCGGCCTCGTCGTCATGGGCCAGCGCCGCCCGCCGCGACGGCGTGCACACCACCATGACCTCCGGCAGCCAGTTGCCGAGACCGTAGGCGTGGTCGCTGACGGCCTGCGCCTGGAGCAGGGCGGATGCCCGTCCCGGATCCGTGCGCTGGAGCGAGGCGGCCCGCGACTCCAGGCTCATGCGGTTGCCGATGACGGACAACCCGAAGATGAGGCCGATGAATCCGACCGAAGCCATGCTCCAGAGCAGATCGAAGACGTTCATGGCATCCTCCCGACGTAGACGTCGCTAGATTCGCAACGGTACGCCGGGAGGAGCCGGAAGGCTAGAGCTGTTTCCGCTCTTCGGTCGCGGCCTTCGGCCGGATCTCACCGAGCGGGGTTCACTCGGCGAAGGCCTCGATCGGCGGGCAGGCGCACACCAGGTTGCGATCGCCGTAGGCCTGGTCGATGCGCCGCACCGGTGCCCAGTACTTGGTGCGGATGATCGAGTGCACGGGGTAGACGGCCTGCTCGCGCGTGTAGGGGTGCGTCCACTCCCCCTCGATCACCGAGCGGGCGGTGTGCGGGGCGTTCCGCAGCGGGTTGTCGTCCGCCGGCCAGTCGCCGCGGGCGACGGCATCCGCCTCGCCCTTGATCGCGATCATCGCCTCGATGAAGCGCTCGATCTCGGCGAGGTCCTCGCTCTCGGTCGGCTCGACCATGAGGGTGCCGGCGACCGGGAACGACATCGTGGGTGCGTGGAAGCCGTAGTCGACGAGGCGCTTGGCGACATCGTCGACGCTGACACCCGTTGCCGCGGTGAGGGGGCGCAGGTCGAGGATGCACTCGTGGGCGACGAGGCCGTTGTCGCCGGTGTAGAGCACCGGGTAGTGGTCGCGCAGGCGGGAGGCGATGTAGTTGGCACTCAGCACCGCGGCGCCCGTGGCCTGCTTGAGTCCCTCGGCTCCCATCATGCGCACGTAGGCCCAGGAGATGGGCAGGATGCTCGGGCTGCCGTACGGTGCTGCGGAGATGGGGCCGCCGGCGTGCACGAACGGTCCGTGGTCGGCGCGCTGGGCCATCGGGTGCCCGGGCAGGAACGGCGCCAGGTGCGCCTTCGCCGCCACAGGGCCGACACCGGGTCCGCCGCCGCCGTGCGGGATGCAGAACGTCTTGTGCAGGTTCAGGTGCGAGACGTCGCCGCCGAAGTCGCCGAAGCGCGCGAATCCGAGCAGGGCGTTGAGGTTGGCTCCGTCGACGTACACCTGTCCCCCGGCGTCGTGCACGGCCTGGGTGATCGCGGTGACCTCGTGCTCGTACACGCCGTGCGTCGAGGGGTAGGTGATCATCAATGCGGCCAGGGTGTCCGCGTGCGCCGCGATCTTGGCGCGCAGGTCGTCGAGGTCGACATTGCCGAGCTCGTCGCAGGCGACGACCACGACGCGCATGCCGGCGAGCACCGCCGATGCCGCGTTCGTACCGTGAGCGCTCGATGGAATGAGGCACACCGTGCGCTGCTCGTCGCCGTTCGAGCGATGGTAGCCGCGGATCGCGAGCAGGCCGGCGAGCTCGCCCTGGCTGCCGGCATTCGGCTGAAGTGACACCGAGTCGTAGCCCGTCACCTCCGCCAGCCAGTTCTCGAGCTGCTCGATGAGGGCGAGCGATCCGACGACGTCTGCTTCAGGGGCGAACGGATGCAGCGATCCGAACTCGGGCCAGGTCACGGCCTCCATCTCGGTGGCCGCGTTGAGCTTCATGGTGCACGATCCGAGCGGGATCATTCCGCGGTCGAGCGCGTAGTCCCGGTCCGCGAGCTGCTTGAGGTAGCGCATCATCGCCGTCTCGGAGTGGTGCGTGTTGAACACCGGGTGCTCCAGGTAGCCACCGTCGCGGGCGAGATCCGCCGGAACCGCGGCCTTCACCGCGTCGACCGAGTAGTCCAGGGCGAACTCGAGGCGCTCCGGCAGGCCGAAGGCGTGGGCGATGGCGGCGAGATCATCCGTCGTGGTCGTCTCGTCGACCGAGATCCCCACCGTGGCATCACCCGCGAGGTGCACGTTGTAGCCGAGTTCGCGCGCGCGCTCGACGACGGTCGATGCGAGGCCGGGCACGTTCACTCGGATCGTGTCGAAGTAGTCGTCACTCGCGAGGGTCAGGCCGTACTCGGTGAGCGTGGCCGCGAGGGCTCGAGCGGTGAGCGCGGTCTTCGTCGCGATGTAGCGGATGCCGCGGGGGCCGTGGTAGACCGCGTACATCGAGGCCATGACCGCGAGCAGCACCTGGGCCGTGCAGATGTTCGACGTGGCCTTCTCGCGGCGGATGTGCTGCTCACGGGCCTGCAGGCTGAGCCTGTAAGCAGGGTGGCCGTCGGCATCCTGCGACACTCCCACGAGACGGCCGGGAAGCTGACGCTCGAGGCCGGCGCGCACGGCCATGTAACCGGCGTGGGGTCCGCCGAAGCCCATGGGAACGCCGAAGCGCTGGCTGGTGCCGACGGCGACGTCGGCTCCGAGCTCGCCAGGGCTGGTCACGAGGGCGAGGGCCAGCAGGTCCGCGGCCACGACGGTGAGCGCCCCCTGCGCCTTCGATGCGGCGAGGACCGCCGAGGGGTTCCATAGATTGCCCGACGCCCCGGGGTACTGCACGAAGATGCCGAAGTGCTCGCCGAGTCCGGCGATGCCGGCCTCGTCGAGGCGGGCCAGCGGGGCGCGCACCAACTCGATGCCCACGGCCTCGGCACGTGAGGCGAGCAGCGCATCGGTCTGCGGGAAGGCGTCTTCGTCGACGATGAAGCGCGGGCTCTTCGACTTCGAGCCGCGACGAGCCAGCAACATCCCCTCGACGACCGCGGTGCCCTCGTCCAGCATCGACGCGTTGGCCGTGTCGAGACCCGTGAGGTCGGTCACCATGGTCTGGAAGTTGATGAGCGCCTCGAGCCTGCCCTGCGAGATCTCGGGCTGGTACGGCGTGTACGCCGTGTACCAGCTGGGGTTCTCGAGCACGTTGCGCTTGATGACGGCCGGCGTGATGGTGCCGTAGTACCCCAGGCCGATGAGCGAGGTGCGCACGGTGTTCTGATCGGCCAGCGACCGCAGCTCGGCCAGGGCCTCGCGCTCCGTCGCCGCCTCGGGGATGACAGAGGTCAGGTGCTCGCCGATGGCGATCGACGCCGGGACGGCGGCGGACATCAGCGACTCGAGCGAGTCGTAGCCGAGCTCGGTGAGCATCTCGGCCTGGGCGTCGAGGCCGACGCCGATGTGGCGACGCCCGAAGGCGTCCATGTCGAAGGCCGAGGAGGCTGAAGTCATTGCGCGCGTGATCCGATCAGGTTCGTGGGTGCTGGAAGGAGGCTCGGCTACTCGCCGACGATGGCCGAGTACTCGTCGTAGGAGAGCAGGGCGGGGAGCTCGGTGAAGGTCACCTTGATGAGCCATCCGTCTCCGAAGGGATCCGAGTTCACCAGCTCAGGGGTGTCGACGACGGCGTCGTTGATCTCGGCGACGGTTCCATCGATCGGCGCGAACAGTTCGCCGACCGACTTCGTCGACTCGATCTCTCCCACGACGACCCCGCCCTCGACCTGGGTGCCGACGGCCGGCAGGTCGACGAACACGACGTCGCCGAGCTTGTCCGCGGCGTAGGCGGTGATTCCGACTGTCGCGGTGTCGCCGTCGACGAGCACCCACTCGTGCTCTGCGGTGTACTGGAGCGTGGTCTTGTCAGCCATGATGGCGTCCTCTCAGGAGTTGGAACTCGGGGGTGATGATTGCTGGCTACTTCTGGCGCTTGTAGAACGGAAGGGCGACGACGGATGCGGGGATCCGTGTGCCGCGTACATCGATGAACACCGCGCTTCCGACCTCGGAGGACGCGGCATCGACGTAGGCCATGGCGATGGGGTGGCCGAGCGTGGGCGACAGGGCCCCGCTCGTGATCACGCCGACAGGTGCGGCGTCGGGCTCGGAGGACGCGTACACCTCGTAGTCGGCGCGACCCGCGCGCTTGCCGTCGGCCGTCAGCCCGACGAGAACGCGGGCGTCGGCTGACGGACCGGCCTCGATGGCTGCGCGACCGACGAAGTCGCCGTCCTTGGTGAGCGCGACGACGCGGCCGAGACCGGCCTGCACGGGGAAGGTGTCGAGTCCGAGCTCGTGCCCGTAGAGCGGCATGCCCGCTTCGAGGCGCAGGGTGTCGCGGCTGGCGAGGCCGGCCGGCACGAGTCCGTGCTCGGCGCCGGCCTGGGTGATGGCCACCCACAGCCGGGCGGCGGCATCCGTTCGGATGTAGAGCTCGAAGCCGTCCTCGCCTGTGTAGCCCGTGCGGCCGATGAAGACGGGGACGCCCTCGAAGTAGCCCTCGCTCGACCAGTAGTACTTGAGGTCGGCGAGCGGGGTGCCGAGCTCGGTGATCGCCGTGACGGCTTCCAGGATGGTGCGGGCGTTCGGGCCCTGCACGGCGATGAGGGCGATGTCGTCGCTCTGGTCCTCGACGCGCACGTCGAAGTCGGCCGCGCGCTCGGTGAGGGCGGCGGCGGCGGCCTCGCGATTGCCGGCATTGGCGACGACGAGGAACTTCTCCGCGCCCAGGCGGTAGACGACGAGATCGTCGATGATTCCGCCGGATTCGGCCAGCAGCAGGCTGTACTTCGCCTGGCCGACCGCGATGACGCTGAGCTTTCCGGCGAGGGCGTAGTCGAGGTAGGCGGCGGCATCCGGTCCCTCGACGAGGATCTCGGCCATGTGCGAGATGTCGAAGATGCCGGCGGCTGTGCGCACGGCGTGGTGCTCGGCGAGATCGCTGGAGTAGCGCACCGGCATCTGCCAGCCGCCGAAGTCGGTGAAACCGGCACCCGCGGTGACGTGCAGGTCGTGCAGGGGGCTGAGACGATCGGACACGAGTTCTCCAGAGTGTGCGCAGAAGGCGCGACCGAAGTCGCTGGGAACTCCCCCTCTGTCATTGGCCTGAGAGTTTCACCCGGCGCGCGAGGCGCTCGGACTTTCACCGTCGGCGGGATGTCGCGAAGCGACATCCGCTTTTCAGAGCGGCCTCGTTCTTGCGGTGTAGTGACCTGAGAGATTGGCGGGGAGGCTTGCTCCGTCGGTGCCGGCTGATCCGGCTCTCCCGCAAGGCGTCGATGGCCCGATATGCGATTGTGCGGACAGTCTACCGGGTGGACCGGCCGGTCCCGCGATCAGCCACCGACGATCTCCGGGTGCGAGATTGCCCAGATCACCACGATGAAGAAGCAGACGTTCACGACCGCCGTGATCCAGAACTCTGTGCGGAAGCTCCGTTTCGTCGTCTTGTGGCGGAACACCTGCTGCGCCACGATGGCGCCCGGCCAACCTCCGAACAGTCCGAGCGCGAGCAGCGTCACCTCCGGCACCCGTCGGTCTCCGGTGCGGGCCGCCCGCTTGTCCCTCCAGTACATGAGGAGTGCGATGGCGCTCATGACGCCGTACTGCACCCAGATCCAGGTGGGCACACCCCACGAGAGAGCGATGCCGGCCCAGATCGCCCCGAAGAAGAGGCCGGCGACCATGCTCGAGCGGGCTCCCGGTCGGGAGCCGATTCCGCTGGTCATCGACGGTTCGCGCTCCTGCGACCGCACCGAGCTCGTCCGAGTGCTCGACACCTGGGGGACGATCTGCACTCCCGCCGCCCTCGACCGGCCGTCGGGGGCGGCCTCGATCGAGAACCGGATCCCGTCCCCGGTGACAGGTCGGACCGATCGATCGGTGAACGCATTGATGTGCACGAAGAGCGGGCGACTCCCGTCGCGCAGGTCCACGAAGCCGTAGCCCTTTCCGTCGTTCCACGACGAGAGGATTCCGGTGTACTCGAACGTCGTGCGCGCCATAGGCGAGAGCGTATCGGCACGACCGAGCGATGATGCACATTCTTCGATTGGAGTTCGGGTCGAGATGACTGTAAGGTGGGTTCCATGAGTTACGGTCATTCCGACCTTTACTCGAATCGCGACGAACGGATGCGGAAGATGGCCGGATCGGATGCGACACCCGAGCGGGCCGCGGGCGCCGGGAACGATGCCGCCCTCGCCGTGTCGACGGTCATCTTCGCCCTGCGTCCGCACGAGACGACGGGGCGCATGACGCTCTGGATCCCCCTCGTGCGCCGCACGCGGAACCCGCAGAAGGACCTCTGGGCCCTGCCCGGCGGCTGGCTCCCCGTCGACGAGGAGCTCGTGAGCGCTGCCGCGCGCACCCTGGGCGAGACCACGGGCCTCGCCCCGACCTACCTGGAGCAGCTCTACACCTTCGGAGAGTTGGAGCGCTCCCCCGGCCGCCGCGTCGTGTCGGTGGTCTACTGGGCCATGGTGCAGTCCGCCGAGGCCGAGCGCGCCTCGGAGAGCGAGAACGTGCGCTGGTTCGTGGCCGACGAACTGCCGCGGCTCGCCTTCGACCACAACCGCATCATCGACTACGCCCTCTGGCGCCTGCGCACGAAGGTGGAGTACGCCGCCATCGCCCATGCCTTCCTCGGTGCCACCTTCACCCTGGCCGAGCTCCGCGAGGTGCACGAGGCCGTGCTGCAGCGCCACATCGATCCCGCGAACTTCCGGCGCACCGTCGAAGCCTCGGGAACCGTCGTGGCGACGGGCGAGGTCGTCGCGGGCACCAGACACCGCCCGCCGCGGCTCTACCGCTACGACGCGTCCATCGACCTCGCCGACCGCGGACCCCTCGGTCCCGAGTCGGTCGCAGGGGCAGAGGCCGCCGGCAGAACCTCCACTCCGTCCGTTCCACACACAGGAGAACAGCGATGACACTCTCGCGCATCGAGTTCGGCGGGGCATCGGTCGATGCATCCGTCGACCGCACCATCCAGCTGGTCCAGGCCGGTCGGGCCGAGGGAAGCACCTGCTCCCCCGATCTCGCCGCCGGACCGTGGGAGTTCGACGCCGGCCCCCTCGGCTACGGCCCCGGATCATCGATGGGCGACGTGATCCCCGTCGGCTCGCCGCGACAGGGCGAGCTGCCCGCCGTCTACCGCACGGCATCCGCTGATGAGCTCGATGCCCGCATCCGTGCCGCCAAGGCCACCCTCGGCGAGCGCGTCGTCATCCTGGGGCATTTCTACCAGCGCGACGAGGTCGTCGCCTACGCGGACTTCGTGGGCGACTCGTTTCAGTTGGCAAATGCGGCCAAGTCGAAGCCCGACGCGGAGGCCATCATCTTCTGCGGCGTGCACTTCATGGCCGAGACCGCCGACCTGCTGTCTCGTCCGGAGCAGGCGGTCATCCTGCCGAACCTCGCCGCCGGCTGCTCGATGGCCGACATGGCCGACATCGACTCGGTGCAGGAGTGCTGGGAGCAGCTCGAGGCCCTGTACGGCACGGAGCCGGATGCCGACGGCCGGGTTCCCGTCATCCCGGTGACGTACATGAACTCGTCGGCAGCCCTCAAGGGCTTCTGCGGCGAGCACGGCGGCATCGTCTGCACCTCCTCGAACGCCGAAACCGTGCTGGCGTGGGCATTCGAGCGCGGTCAGCGGGTGCTGTTCTTCCCCGACCAGCACCTCGGCCGCAACACCGCGAAGGCCATGGGGGTGTCCCTCGACCGGATGCCGATGTGGAACCCGCGCAAGGCCCTCGGCGGCTCGAGCGCGACCGACCTGCTCGACGCCCAGGTCATCCTGTGGCACGGCTTCTGCAGCGTGCACCGCAGATTCACCGTCGACCAGATCGCGCAGGCCCGCATCGATCACCCCGACGTGCGCGTGATCGTGCACCCCGAGTGCCCGATGGCGGTGGTCGATGCAGCAGACGAGTACGGCTCGACGGACTACATCACCAAGGCCATCGCGGCTGCCCCGGCCGGCTCGACCTTCGCCATCGGCACCGAGATCAATCTGGTCCAGCGCCTCGCGGCGCAGTACCCGCAGCACACCATCTTCTGCCTGGACCCGGTGATCTGCCCCTGCTCCACGATGTACCGCATCCACCCCGGCTACCTGGGCTGGGTGCTCGAGGCCCTCGTCGGCTCCGCTGGGCGTCCCGCCGAGGTGCTCAACCGCATCACGGTGGGCGACGACGTCGCCGCTCCGGCACGCGTCGCCCTCGAACGGATGCTCGCCGCCAGGCCGCCGGCATCCGGTGGCGGATCGGCATCCGTCGCGGCTCCGACTCCTGCCCCGGCAGCCCCGGTCGTCGGAGCCTGATCATGCACGTGCTGGTGATCGGCAGCGGCCTCGCGGGGCTGTTCGCGGCTGTGCGCGCCACGGATGCCGGCCATGCCGTCACGCT
The DNA here is from genome assembly GCF_001425325.1 of Leifsonia sp. Root1293. Lineage (NCBI taxonomy): Bacteria > Bacillati > Actinomycetota > Actinomycetes > Micrococcales > Microbacteriaceae > Leifsonia > Leifsonia sp. Root1293. Next base: position 1,409,789 of record NZ_LMEH01000001.1, read on the forward strand.
CGTGACGAAGGGCGCCCTGGCGGAGAGCAACACCGCCTACGCCCAGGGCGGCATCGCTGCGGCGCTGTTCCCCGACGACTCGGCTGATGCCCACCTTCTCGACACGCTGAGCGCCGGTGACGGCCTCTGCGATGTGGACGCCGCCCGCGTGCTCGTCGAGGAGGGACCAGCACGGGTGCGCGACCTCATCCGGTTCGGCGTCGCATTCGACGGCGATGCGTCTGGCTCCGGCCTGGCGCGTGGACTGGAGGCCGCACACCGCCGGGCCAGGGTGCTGCACGCCGGAGGAGATGCGACGGGCTCGGCCATCGAACGCGCCCTGATCTCGACGGTGCGCCAGCGCGCCGCCGTCGTGCACGAGTACACGATGCTCGTCGACCTGCTGACGGATGCCGGCACCGTGGTGGGCGCCCTGGTGCAGGGGCCGGCCGGAATCGGGCCGCAGCCGCTGTCGCGCTGGGAGATCCGGGCGGATGCCGTCATCCTGGCGACCGGCGGTGCCGGGCAGCTGTACAGGCACACCACCAATCCGGCGGTCGCGACAGGCGACGGAGCCGCCGCTGCCTGGCGGGCCGGGGCGCGCATGGCGGACCTCGAGTTCCTCCAGTTCCACCCGACCGCCCTGGCCGTGCCGGGCACGCCGCTCGTCTCGGAGGCCGTCCGTGGCGAGGGCGCCGTGCTGCGCAACGCCCACGGCGAGCGCTTCATGCTCGACGTGCATCCGCTCGCCGAGCTCGCTCCCCGAGACGTCGTCGCCCGGGCCATCGCGGTCGAGATGGCCGCGCAGGGCGGGGAGCCGGTGCTTCTCGACGCCACCGCCATCGGACGCGGGGCACTCGAGGCGCGGTTCCCGACGATCACGGCGGCCTGCCGGGCGACCGGCTACGACTGGGCGGTGCAGCCGGTTCCGGTCTCTCCTGCCGCTCACTACTGGATGGGCGGCGTCGCGACGGACAGCTGGGGACGCACGTCGCTCGCCGGCCTCCACGCCGTCGGGGAGGTCGCCTGCACGGGGGTTCACGGCGCCAACAGGCTGGCATCGAATTCTCTGCTCGAGGCGGCGGTCTTCGCCGATCGGGCCGTGCGCGATCTCGGGACCGCCTCCGACGTCACCCCTCCTGGAAAGCGAGGACTTTCCGAGCCGGAGGTGCCCTCTTCGCACGCCCCGGACGGCGTGTCGGCCGAAATCTCCTCGCTTTCCAGCCCCGACGCCGGCCTCCGCCGGTCGGTGCAGGCGCTCCTCTGGGAGCATGCCGGCGTGCTGCGCTCCGGCGACGGCCTGCGGCAGGCCCGAGACGCCCTCGCCGCGCTCTCCAGACCCGACACCGCTGCGACGCGAACGGGATCAGTTCTCGAGGATGCCAACCTGCTCGACCTCGCCCGTCTCATCGTCGACGCCGCTCTCGCCCGCGAGGAATCGCGCGGCGCCCACTTCCGCACCGACTTCCCCGTCGCGAACCCGCAGCTCGCGGTTCGTGCACCCCTCCGAGAGGACTCGCTCGCATGCTGACCCCCGCCGCCATCGACCGCATCGTGGCCGCAGCCCTCGAGGAGGACGCCCCGTGGGGCGACATCACCTCCGCCACCCTCATTCCGGAGACCGCGACGGCCACGGCCCAGCTGGTGGCGCGCGAGCCCGGGGTCTTCAGCGGAGCCCGCGTGTTCGAGGCGGCGTTCCGGCTCACCGACCCGCGGGTGTCGGTGGCGCTCACGGCATCAGACGGCGAATCCTTCGACACCGGCGCGGTGCTGGCGGAGGTCACGGGCCCCGCGCGCGGCATCCTGCAGGCCGAACGGATCGGTCTCAACTTCGTGCAGCGCATGGCCGGCATCGCCACCCTCACCGCCCGCTACGTCGCCGAGACCGCCGGCACCGATGCCCGCATCGTCGACACCCGCAAGACGACGCCGGGCCTGCGGGTGCTCGAGCGGCAGGCCGTGCGCGACGGCGGCGGCCGCAACCACCGGCATTCGCTCTCCGACGCCGTGATGGCGAAGGACAACCACCTCGCCGTGCTCACCGCCGGTGGACTGTCGGTGACGGATGCGCTGCTCGCCGTTCGCGCCGCCCTGTCGCACACGACGCACCTCGAGGTCGAAGTCGATCGCATCGACCAGATCGAGCCCGTGCTCGCGGCCGGGATCGACACGATCATGCTCGACAACTTCTCTCCCGAGCTGCTCCGGCAGGGCGTGGCGCTGGTGGGCGGCCGTGCCATCGTCGAGGCCAGCGGCGGCGTCACCCTCGACACGGTGCGGGCGATCGCCGCCACCGGCGTCGACGTCATCTCGGTCGGCGCGCTCACGCACTCGGTTCGCTCCCTCGACCTCGGGCTCGACGTCGTGATCGAGACGCCAGCACCGGGATCGACTCCGGCGACGCCGTGATCTATCTCGACAACGCCGCGACGACCCCCGTGCGCCGGGAGGCGATCGAAGCGATGTGGCCCTTCCTCACCGGCGACTTCGGCAACGCATCGAGCGTGCATTCCTTGGGCGCTCGTGCAGCGGACGCCCTCCGCGGCGCGCGCGCAGAGCTGGCCCGGGTGACTGGAGCTCGAGCGGGGGACGTCATCTTCACCTCGGGCGGTACCGAGGCCGACAACCTGGCGATCAAGGGCATCGCCCTCGCCTCGCCTCGCGGTCGGCACATCATCACGACGGCCATCGAGCACGAGGCCGTTCTCGAGTCGGTGGCCCACCTCGAGCGCGTGCACGGCTTCGACATCACAGTGCTGCCCGTCGACGATGCCGGCCTCGTGTCGCCGGATGCCCTCCGAAGCGCTCTGCGCGCGGATACCACCCTGGTCAGCATCCAGTACGCCAACAACGAGATCGGCACGGTGCAGCCGATCGCCGAACTCGCCGCCATCGCCGCAGCCCGCGGCGTCCCGTTCCACACCGATGCCGTCCAGGCCGCCGGATGGCTCCCCCTCCGCCTCGACGACCTCGGCGTCGACGCCCTCTCGCTCGCCGGCCACAAGGTGGGAGCGCCCAAGGGCATCGGGGCTCTCCTCGTGCGCGGCCGCATCCCCCTCGAACCCGTGCTGCACGGCGGCGGCCAGGAGCGCGGCCGCCGCAGCGGCACCGAGAACGTCGCCGGTGCCGTGGCCTTCGCCACGGCACTGCGTCTGGCGGAGTCCGAGCGTGCGGATGCCGCGGCCAGGGCGACGGCGCTCCGAGAGGATTTCATCGCCGCCGTGCTCGCGTCGGTTCCCGCTGCTCGGCTCACCGGCGACGCCGCGCGCCGGCTGCCCGGGACGGCCTCGTTCGTCTTCCCGGGCACGAGCGGCGAGGCTGTCCTGCTCGAACTGGAGAAGCGCGACGTCGTGTGCTCGAGCGGATCGGCCTGCGCGGCCGGCAGCGACGAGGCCTCGCACGTTCTCCTGGCGGTCGGGCTCGACACCGAGGTGGCTCAGACCGCCGTGCGCTTCACCCTGGCGGGCACGACGACGGCCGATGACCTGGCGGCCGCGGCCGCGGCCACCGTGCAGGCGGTCGCCGCGGTGTCCGGCATCCGGAGCTGAATCGGCCTAGAGCCAGCCTCGCTTTTTGAAGACCTTGTACAGGCCGAACCCCATGCCCACCATGAGCAGCAGCGCGAACGGGTAGCCCCAGGTCCAGTGCAGCTCGGGCATGTGATCGAAGTTCATCCCGTAGACGGTGCCCACCAGGGTCGGTGCGAACAGGATCGCGGCCCAGCTGGAGATCTTCTTCACCTCTTCGCTTTGGGCGATGTTGGTCTCGGAGAGATTGCGCATCTCGTCGTTCTGGCGCTGGCCCACGAGGGTCAGCTGCACCGTGAGCGCGTTCTGCAGCAGCTGGCGGTAGCTGTCGCCGCGGTCGATGATGCGCAGCACATGGTCGTTCACGTCGCGCAGGTGCCGCTGCAGCTCGAGGTCGACTCCGTACTTCTCCGATCCGGCCTGCAGCCCGGCCAGCATGCCGACGAGAGGCTGCGTCGCCCGCTGGAACTTGATCACCTCGCCCGAGAGGTCGTAGATGCGCCGGGAGACTGCGGGGTCTCCGTCGAAGATCTGGTCCTCGATCTCGTCGATGTCGTTCTCGAGTCCGGCCATGACCGGCGTGTACTCGTCGACCACCTCGTCGAGGATCGCGTACAGCACGGCCTCCGGTCCCTGGGCGAGAAGGTCGGGTGCAGCCTCGAGACGGTGTCGCACCGCGGCGAGGTCTGGGGCCTCCGCGTGGCGGATGCTCACGACGAAGTCCGGTCCGACGAAGATGTGCACCTCGCCGAACTCCACCTCCTCGACCTCATCGAGGTAGCGAGCGGGTCTCAACACCACGAACAGGGTGTCGCCGTAGCGCTCGAGCTTGGCCCGCTGGTGACCCGTCCTGGCGTCCTCGACCGCGAGGTGGTGCAGTCCGAACTCGGCCGCGACAGCGTTGAGCTCGGTCTCACTCGGCCTGTACAACCCGATCCAGGCGAAGCCGCCGAGTTCCGCCTTCGCCTCGAGCGTCAGGTCGAGCGTCTCGGGCGTCGCCGCCCTCTTCCCGTCGACGTAGACGGCATTGTCGATGACGGCCATGGATTCCTTCGGTGCAGCGGGCGGACCGCCTCAGAGTACGCCGCGGTGTCGGCTGCTCGCGGTACCCTCGCGGAACACTCACGGTCGACATCCGGAATTCTTCCTGCGTTCCGGGAATGTCATCGGTTCCCATGCGGTTCGCACTCAGTACACGCGACAGCTGTCCGGACCGATGGCCATCTCGATCGCCCAGCCGAACCTTCCACCGTTAAGGGGATCCCTGTGACCGACAAGACCACCTCCGACGCCGTCGCGCCGAGTAATCTGGCCTCCGGCCACACCGACCAGGGCGCGCAGACCCAGGCGGATGCCGCCAGCGCGACTCGCGCCGGCCGAGAGCGCGGCGTGCTGTGGGTGCTGCTCGTCGCCACCTTCGTGGTCATCCTGAACGAGACGATCATGAGCGTCGCGATCAAGACGCTCCAGGTCGACCTCGGCATCGACGCCAGGGCGGCGCAGTGGCTCTCCACCTCGTTCATGCTCACGATGGCCATCGTTATCCCCGTGACGGGCTTCCTGCTGCAGCGCTTCACCACCAGGTCGATGTTCATCACGGCGATGACGCTGTTCTCCCTCGGCACGCTGCTCGCCGGTCTCGCACCCGGATTCGAGGTGCTCCTCGCGGCCCGCATCATCCAGGCCACGGGAACGGCCATCATGATGCCGCTCCTGATGACGACGATCATGACCGTCGTGCCCTCCGCGGAGCGTGGCAAGACCATGGGCAACGTCTCGATCGTCATCTCGGTCGCTCCGGCGATCGGTCCGATCATCTCGGGCGTCGTGCTCTCGCTGCTGAGCTGGCGCTGGATGTTCTGGATCGTGCTGCCCATCGCCCTCGCGATGCTCCTCCTGGGCTTCCGTCGACTGCAGAACGTCGGCGAGACGCGCAAGGCTCCCATCGACACGCTCTCGGTGGTGCTCTCGGCCTTCGGCTTCGGCGGTCTCGTCTACGGCCTGAGCCGTATCGGCGAGGCGCCGGCCGCGGGTGCGGACGCCGCCATGGCCGCCATGCCCATGTGGGTCTCGCTCGGCATCGGCGCCGTGTCGCTGGCGGCGTTCATCATCCGTCAGCTCCTGCTGCAGCGTCGCGACCGTGCGCTGCTCGACCTGCGCGTGTTCCGGTCGTCGACCTTCACCTTCTCGGTGACGATGATGGCCGTCAGCATGATGGCCCTGTTCGGCACGATCATCGTGCTGCCCATCTACATGCAGCAGGTGCTCGGCCTGCCCACCTGGCAGATCGGCCTCATCCTGCTTCCCGGCGGCCTCGTCATGGGCCTGCTCGCACCTCTCGTCGGACGCCTGTACGACAAGGTCGGCCCCCGCGTGCTGCTCGTCCCCGGGGCGATCGTCGTGAGCGCAGTGCTCTGGGCGCTCACCACCGTGTCCGAGGACACCTCGCCCATGTTCGTCCTCGCTGCCCACATCACCCTGAGCGTGGGGCTGGCGTTCCTGTTCACACCGCTGTTCACCGCCGGCCTCGGTTCTGTTCAGCCGCGCCTGTACTCGCACGGCAGCGCGGTCATCGGCACAGTGCAGCAGGTCGCCGGTGCCACCGGAACCGCACTGTTCATCACGCTCATGGCCACGCAGACGGCCTCGCTCACCGCGGCAGGCGAGGCTCCGAATGCTGCTGCTGCCGGTGGAGTGCAGGCGGCGTTCCTCGCCGGAGCCATCATCTCGATGCTCGGCATCGTCGCGGCACTCTTCATCCGCAAGCCCGTCGACGCCCCCGAGGGCATCATCGCCCACTGACCGGAGGCGGTGCGCAACGGGGTTGACCATGCCCACCGAGGGCTGATTAGGCTGAGATCATGAGCGACAACACTGCTGCAGACCGCGAGGAACTGGACCGCGAGGAGGAGGAGGTCTCCCCCGAGCCCGAGATCCTCAAGGAGTGGCTGCCTGACGCTGAGCCCTCCGACGGTCCGGCGCCGGCTCCCTGAGCACCGCCTCGGCGAACGCATCCACCAGGGCTCGGCCAACGGGCCAGTCCGCCAGACCGCTCGCGCCGTTGATGTGCCCCAGCGCGCCCGCCACAACGGGCTCCGCCTTCCAACGCCGGGCCAGCTCGGCCGCCGCATCCGGTGAGCAGTAGGGATCGTCGCTGCTGAGGATCAGCAGCAGGGGAACGGATACCGCCCCTCTGGCGATGCCGATGAAGCTCGGGCACCGCTCCGGGAAGATGTCGATCGCCTCATCGGGCGGCGCGACGAGCACGGCGCCGGCGACGCCGGCGGGGTGTGCCCTGCCCAGCCACTCGACGGCGGCGATGCAGCCCAGACTGTGAGCGACGAGAAGGACAGCGCCGGCTTCGGACTCCAGCGCGCTGTCGACGGCGTCATCGAGAGCCCTCATCCAGTCCTCGAGTTCGGGACTCGTCCAGGACCCGGGCGCGATGCTTCGGATCTGCGGGTCGTCCCCCGCCCACAGGGTCTGCCAATGCTGCTCGCCCGATCCGTCGATGCCCGGCACCATAACGATGTTCATGGTCATCAACTCTGCCAGCGTGGGCATGGCGGGACCGCTGGCGAAGCGTCATCCTTCGTCGACAAGCCGCCACGACGCATCGTGGCGGCTTCTCACCTCATCGGCCCGTCAGGACCAGTGGATCTCCTCGGGAGTGTCGGGGATGTGCACGAGGGGTCTGCGCGCTGTCACGACGGGAGCACCCCACCCGTCGTAGTCGCCGGAGTGGGCATCGACGATGGCGGTGACGGCGCGCACGAAGTACCGGGCGCTCTCCTCGTCGACGGCGTCGAGCCGCACGGCGCACATCACGTGCGAACTGCTCGTCGACATCGTTGAGCAGCGGAACGACAGCCGCTCCAGCTCGGCGACCGCCGCCTGGGCGTCGTCGTCCGTCGGGAAAGAGGCGAAATGTTCGACCTCGCGGAGCCGGGACAGGTCGTCGCCGAGGATACGGCGATTGTCGATCTGCGTGCGATCGACTGCGAACTGAGAGGCGAGACGTCGGGTGTACTCGTCGGTCATTCGTTGATCCCTTCTGTGACCATTAGTGGTCACAGTACCGACTCCCCCGTTCGGGGCGCATCCTCTCTTCACAGCTCTCAGCGGTCTCGAAGAAAAGACCCTGATCGACGCTGAGAAAAATCGGTCAGCAGTCGGGACGGCAGGAGCGCTGCGACAACGCGTCCACCAGCACATCGCCCAGATCCTCCGGCTTGGTGGCCGAGTACGCGGCCCCTCCCGTCGCCTTCGCGATCTTCGTCATCGCGTCGAGGTCGGTGTCGGGTCCGAAGCCGATCATGATGACGGGCACCGGCTTGTCGGGATCGGCCTGTTCCTCGAGCTGGGCGAGAAGGTCGTCGAGGGTGATCCCGTTCTCGTCCTCGTTCCTGCCGTCGGTGATCACCAGCAGCGAATTCACCTTCGAGGCGTCGTACCCGTCGCGCACGTTCTTCACGCCGGCGAGAGTGGTGTCGTAGAGACCGGTCGCGCCTCCCAGTCGATCGGGGAGCGAACCGATAATGCCGGCGATCTGTTCGCTGTGCGCAGCGTCGCCGAGTGGGGCGATGGGCGCGAGGTCCTCCCAGTCCTTCTCTCCGTCGCGCTGGGTCGAGAACACCCAGACACCGAGCTCGACCTCGCCCGAGAACTTCTGCAGGGCACCGGATGCGGCCTGCTGGAAGATGTCGATGCGCCGGAGTCCGCTCTCCGAGGGCTCCTCCATCGAGCCGGACACGTCGATCGCGGCCAGCATCCGCGACCGCAGGTTGAGCACCCCCCAGCTGCGCAGGATGCTGAGCTGGGAGGCACCGTCGGCTCCAGCCATGAGCACGACGGGCTGGGCCACGACGCCAGGAGCGTCGATCACGCCGGTGCCGTCGCCCTCGCGAAATCCGCCGGCCGTGATCGCGTCACCCGAGGCGTGGACCGCCTCCTCGAAGGAGGCGATGAGCTCATCGAGCTTCTCGTCACCGGTCGACTCCCCGCCGACGCGCACGAAGGGGAAGCCGACTCCCGTGGTGCCATCGCTCGGATAGATCGCCAGGAACTGGTCGCTGTCCGGCGCGGAGTTCGTGGACGCCACGGCCTGCTCGGTGGTCACGACGACGGTCGGGGTCGAGGCCGACTCCGCCGAGACGAGAGCGGCGTCCAGCGACCGCGGGATCGTCCTGCCGAGAGCGATCATCGCTCCGGCGAACGGGCGGGCGTCGTCGCCTGGAGCATGCGCTCCGAGCGCCCCGAGCGCGGCGAGACTCGCCCCACTGCCCTCGGGGTCGGGGAGCAGTGCCGACACCGACCCGTCGAGGATCGACGACCATCCGACGGGCTGTTCCGCGAAGGCCGCCGATTGCGCGGCCGGCGCTGCGAAGACGACGGGCGTCGTGGCGACGGCATCACCGAAGGCGGCGGTCGGCGCCGGCCGCCCCAGCGAGGCGGCCGTCGCATCGGTGCGCGTTCGCCACGCGGCGGAATCCGGGACCCAGATGTCGGCGTGCACATCGTTTCCCGCCGCCAGCACCGATGCGGTGTCTGCAGAGGCCTGGGGCTTCACCGTGGTCTGCGTGCACGGGTGGGCGGCATCGAACTCGGCCGCGATGCCGGCCATGACCGGGGCTATGGCCGGGTCGGCGACGACGGCCAGAGGGCGCACGGTGTCGCAGGACGGTGTCGACGCGCCGGTGGGGATGATCCCCCCGAGCGAGCCGCTCGCCCACGCGATGCCGCCACCGGCCACCAGGCACACGGCGACGAGCGCAGCGACGGAACCCCAGATCAGCCCCGGACGGCGTCGCTTGACTGTGTGACGTCCCACGATCACTCCATTGTCGATACGTGGCCGTCAGCAGCCAGGGTTCGTTGAGATGTGGTGACCCCCGAGAGAGGGCCGACGTCAGTGTATCCGACAGGTTCAGAAGCGCAAGAGGCCGCTCAGTCGAGGTGCGGTGCCCGTTCGCGCAGACCCGTGATGAGAGTCGCGACCAGCTCACGGATGCCGACTCCCAGGTCGATGCGCATGGCCGCGAGCGCCGGATCGGCGGCGTAGGCCTCCGCCATGGCCGGGGACGGCTGCGAGGCCGCCCACAGTCCGCCGATGACGATGACCGTGCCCCCGGCGAACGCCAGGGCGGCAGCATCGCCGTTCTCCCCCAGCGCCGGCCGGGCGAACTGCGCCAGCTGGTGCGCCGTGTCGATGGAGGAGTGCTTGTAGGCGGCAGCGGCCTGCACCGAGACGTTCCGTTCGAGCACGACGGCGGCACTGGCGCACAGGTCGCAGAAGACCGGACGCGCCACCGCGGTCGTGGCGATCATGGTGGCGAGGCCGTCGACAGAAGCGGCCCCGCGCGGATCCGCATCCGCCAGCGCACCCAGGTCTGCGAGCCAGGCGCGGAATTCGCGGTCGTACAACTCGAGCAGCACGGCCTCACGGGAGTCGAAGTAGCGCAGCACGTTCGACTTCGCGAGGCCGACCCGGTGAGCGAGCGCGGTGAGGCTCAACTCCGGCACACGGGATTCGGCGAGGATGCCGGCCGCCGCGTCCAGGATGGCCTGGCGGCGCTCTGCGCGCTGCTCGTCGCTGCGCGCCCTGTGGAACGGAGCAGAGAAGGTCATCCTGAGTCTTTCCTCACCATCGGAGATAACAGAACTGCGGTCTGTTATCGTGGCCTCGAAGAGACCACCGGTCTATTATCTCGCGAAGGAGTCTCCATGTACACGGTGCCCGACCAGTCCGGACGCCTCGTCGTCGTCACCGGCGCGAACAGCGGAACCGGAAGGGAGGCCACGAGACGCCTCGCCGCCGCCGGAGCGCACGTCGTCATGGCCGTGCGCACGATCGAGAAGGGAGAGGCCGCCCGTTCCGAGATCCTGGAGCAGCACCCCGAGGCGAGCCTCGAAGTCCGGCACATCGACCTCTCCGAGCTGGCCACGGTGCGGACCTTCGCCGACTCGCTCCTCGCCGATGGCCGGCCTCTCGACATCCTCGTCAACAATGCCGGCGTGATGGCACCGCCGAAGCGGATGGAGACCCGCGATGGCTTCGAACTGCAGTTCGGCTCCAACTTCCTGGGTCCGTTCGCGCTGACGAACCTGCTCCTGCCGCTCGTGCTCGAGTCGGGGCATCCGCGGGTCGCCACCATGACCAGCGGAGTGGCCAACGCCGGGCGGATTCACTTCGACGACCTGCAGTACGTCGACCGTCGTTATGTGCCGATGCTCGCGTACGCGCAGTCGAAGCTCGCGAACATGCTCGCCGCCCAGCACCTCGCTCGAGTGTCGGACGAACGGGGATGGAAGCTGATCAGCACCTTCGCGCACCCGGGGTTCACCCGCACGAACCTGCAGAGCGCGGGCGCAAACCTGGGCCGCGAGACACCGCGGCGGTCGCCCCTGTCCGGGGAGCACACCATCGTGCCATCGCAGGGCGTCGAGCAGGGGACCGAGCCGCTGCTGTTCGCCGCGACCTACCCGTATGCGTCGCAGGGGAGCTACTACGGCCCCGACCGGCTGGGTCTCGTCGGCCCCACCAAGCGGGTCGACCCGCCGCGCTCCGCTCGCGGTGTCGACCTGGCAGCCTCGCTCTGGAGCGTGGCGGAGTCGCTCACCGGCACTCGCCTGCCGGATGCGAAACCATGAGCCTCTAGAGCACGGCGTCGATCCCGTCGGCTTCCAGATAGGCGGTGCCGTAGAGATCGCAGCCGATGATGGCGAGGCCGCGCACGAGGTCGGCGTCGAAGACGAACGGCGCCTGCGTGCTCGACGAGATCGCCGACCACCAGATGCGCAGTTCGTAGTCGGCGCGCAGTGTCTCGAGTTGCCCCTGCTTCTCGCGGAACACGTCGACGAGGAGGCGGATGCTGGTGGATCCGGCCGCATCCGCCACTCCACTCCGGGCCGGATCCGCTCGCACGGTGTGCTCCCAGAGCGAGTGGGTGTACTGCGTCGGCGAATGACTGCCGGCCCGGCGTGAGCGGGAGCGTCGGCGGGTATCGCCGATCTCATGGATGGACGTGGGCTCAACGCCGAGGGCGGCGGTCACCGCCGCCGCGCTCAGATGGTCGGAGTAGATCGCGAGCGTCGCGATGTCGTCAGTCGGCATGTCATCCCCCCAGCCCGTAGCGGCCCCCGCCACCCCGGTCGTCGTCATCGTCGTCATCGTCGTCGGGTTCACCGAACGCGTCATCGTCATCGTCATCGTCATCGCCGATGTCCCCGGCATCCGTCACCGGATCGAGCCAGTCGGGGGCGACGATCTCCGCAGCCGCCTCGGTGAGCTCGACCAGGGACGCCAGGAGCGCTGCGAAGCTCGTGGACCTCAGCAGGGCGACCTGGTCGAGTTCCCCGAGAGGGGCGATCCCGGCGAGCTGCCACGACGCCCGGGCCGGATCGTCGGAGAGCACGACGTCGGCAGACCAGGTCGACTCGACGAACTCGCTCGCCCGCGCGAGGGATCGCCGCACCACCCGTTCCGCGGTGACGAGGGCGTCTCGGTCGTCCTCCGACCACACCAGATCGGGAAGCACGCGCACCTCGGCCACAGGGTGGGGATCCTCCGGCAGCCAGTCGAGAACCTCGATGCGGCTTCCGCCCTGGGCGACCAGGGCCAGCGTGCCGTCGGCCGTTCCCACCTCGGTGACGGACGCGACGGTGCCGACCGAGAACCTGTGCTCTCCCCCGCCCACCTCCTGGCCGCGCTCGATCAGCACCACTCCGAATTCGGCCTGGCCGGTCTCGAGCAGGCGCGAGAGCATCACCAGATACCGCGGTTCGAAGACGCGCAGCAGCAGCGGCATGTGCGGGAAGAGCACGGAACCCAGGGGGAACATCGCCAGCTCGGCCATGAGGCCAGCGAACCACGTCGCGGCCCCGATCGCCATGGATCACCGGCAGGTACACAGGATCGGGGTGCCGCATCCGAGCCACATCCGAGCCGAGGCGGGCAACCCGGACCGGCCGGGGCCGGAGCCGAGGTCCGCGTTCGTTAGCGTTGGGGCATGACGATCGAGGAATGGGAACAGCAGGTCGCGGAGTTCTGGGCATCGTTCGATGCCGCTCCTCCCGAGAGCGACGAGCAGGCGCACCCGCTCGTCGCCCGACTCGACGCCCTCACAGCCCACTGCCCGGCCGATGACGGTCGCGGGGAGTTCGAGCGCGGCTGCGTTCGCGACTCGACCGGGCGCACCGCCGAGGCGGTCGGGCACTACGTGGCCGGCCTGGCTGCCGGCCTGGACGAGGTGCGCCGGACTCGCACGTTGGTGCAGATGGCCAGCTCGCGCCGGGTGCTCGGCGAGCTCGATGAGGCACTCGAGATCATCACGCAGGCCGATCCGCATGCTCTGGGCGGCGCGCCGGGTGCCGTGCTGGCTCTCGTCCTGCACGATCTCGGCCGGCCGGATGACGCCCTCCGCGTCGCCATCGAGGCCCTCGTCCCGCACCTTCCGCGCTACAGGCGCTCGATGTCGAACTACGCGCGCCTGCTGACGGAGCCCGAGTAGGGGTCGACGACTCTCCCTTCCGCCGGAGGACACTCGGTGCGACGATGGACGGCATCCGTTCGAGGAGGCACGATCATGTCGATCATCCGTACAGTTCCCGACGACGAGGCGACGGGCCGCCTCGCCGAGCTCTACGCCGAGGACATCGACGATCAGGGCTTCGTCGCCACGCACACCCGCGTGATGGCGCTGCATCCCGAGGCCTACGACGCGTGGGAGGCGCTCATCACGGCCATCGGCCGGCCCATGGGCAAGCGGCGCTACGAGTTGGTGACGCTGGCTGCAGCGCGGGGATCGCATTCCCGGCACTGCCGACTGGCACACGGACGACGCTCCGTCACGCTCGGGCTGTTCGACGAGGAGCAGCTCATCCGGATAGCGCGGGACTACAGCGATGCCGACCTCACGGAGGCGGAGGTTGCGATGATGGCCTTCGCCGAGCAGGTGAGCATCGATGCGTCGACCATGACGGATGCGGACAGCCAGCGCCTGCGCGATGTCGGGTTCAGCGACCGCGAGATCCTCGACATCACTCTGGCAGCCGCAGCGCGCAACTACTACAGCCGCGCCATCCAGGCCCTCGCCGTCGAGGTGGACGAGACCCCCGATATCAGCGAGGAGCTGAAGCAGGCGCTGGTCACCGGCCTCTGAGGGATCAGGGCCACGATCGACAGGGCTTCGGGCCGGCGCCGCTGGGGCCGGCTACTTCAGCAGCCGCGACAGGATGCGATCGGCGAGCACCTTGCCGCCGGTCTGGCACGTCGGGCAGTACTGCAGGCTCGAGTCGTGGAAGTTGACGTCGCGCACGGTGTCGCCGCACACCGGGCAGGGCAGCCCGGACCGGGCGTGGACGCGCATGTTGGCCCGCTTGGCGTCCTTCAGCTCGGCCGGCGGCTTGCCGGACGCGACGGCCGCCGCATCCGTCAGCGTCGTGCGCATGGCGCGGTACAGGTGGGCGACGGTCTCCGGGGACATCGTCGCCGCGATCGCGAACGGCGAGAGCTTCGCCACGTGCAGGATCTCGTCGGAGTAGGCGTTCCCGATGCCGGCGATGATCGACTGATCGCGGAGGAGCCCCTTGATCTGGGTGCGGCGACCCCGCAGCACCTCGGCGAACTCGGCTTCGGTGAAATCTTCGGCGAGGGCATCGGGGCCGAGGCGTGCGATGCCGGGAACATCCTCAGGATCGCGCACGACGTAGACGGCGAGGGACTTCTTGCTTCCGGCCTCGGTGAGATCGAAGCCGGAGCCGTCATCGAGGCGCACCCGCAGGGCGATCGGTGATCGGCCGGGCTTGATGGCCGTGGCAGGCACCGTGTCGAACCAGCGCAGCCAGCCCGCGCGGGCGAGATGGAACACCAGATGGGCGGCATCGGTCTCGATGTCGATGAACTTGCCGCGCCGCTCGACCCCTGAGATCGTCGCGCCGGCGAGAGCATCGATGGGCGGTTCGAAGGTCTTGAGCGCCGAGAACGACGTGATGCTCGCCAGGCTGATGGCGTGACCGACGGTCCGCTCAGCCAGGAAGGCGACGAGCGCATGGACCTCGGGCATCTCGGGCACCCGTCCAGTCTGGCCCGACCTGGCGACATTCGGGAGGGGTTGCGCCCGGCCGAGTCCGGCGCCGCACGCCGCGGCCCGCACCAGCCGGCCGCGGCGTGCACCGGATCAGCGGCGCTCCGCAGAGCGCTGCAGCAGCTCCCGCACCTCGGAGGCGAACGGCTCGACGGGACCGTCGACGGCGATTCCGGGGGCGACTGTCGAGATGGGCAGCACCGCGACGGGGCTCGGCGAAGCACCCCACTCAGAACGCCATCCACTGATCTGGGCGGCGGATGCCGCGTAGACGATGCGACCGAGCCCGACCCAGGCGTGCGCCGCCGAACACATCGGGCAGTGCTCGCCCGAGGTGTAGACGACCGCGCTCGCGCGCTGCTCGGGCGCGAGGTTGTTCGCCGCCCAGCGGGCGATCTCGAACTCCGGATGCAGCGTCTCGTCGCCGCCCGAGGTGCGATTGCGGTCCTCGAACAGAACGGTTCCGGCGGCATCCGTCAGGACGGAGCCGAACGGCTCATCGCCGGCCTCCAGCGCTGTACGCGCCAACTCGACCGCCCGGGCCAGCACTCCGCCGTCGGCATCCGTGACCGCCACCGTGGTCAGTCCTCGAGCCTGAAACCGACCTTGAGCGTGACCTGGAAGTGCGCGACGCCTCCATCGGCGACTTCTCCCCGGGTCGAGACCACCTCGAACCAGTCGATGTTGCGCAGCGTCTGCGCGGCTCGGGCGATGCCGTTGCGGATGGCAGTGTCGGTGCTCTCCGGCGAGGTGCCGACGATCTCGGTGACGCGGTAGGTGTGATTGCTCATGATGCTCCCCTCCTCCCGCGACCGCGGCGGTGCGGGGTGATCCGAGGCTACTCCGGAGCGGGCGCCCGGTGGAGCGCAAGTCACCGCGACGTCACGAAAGCCCGTCAGCCGAGGTCGCGACGGATGCCCAGGGCGGCGTCGACGGCATCGCTGATGTCGTCGTAGCTGCATCCACCCGGGCAGTCGTAGTCGATGACGGCGAGACCGGAGTCGCCCATGGTCGGCACGACGGCGACGCCGACGTTCGCCGTCGACGCGCAGCGCGGACAGGCGAGCGTGAGGCGGCGTTCCGTCATGGCAGCATCAGCCGATCTTGATTCCCTGGAGCGACATGAACGGAACCGGGTCGGTCTGAACGCCGTTCCTGTACACCTCGAAGTGCAGGTGGCAGCCTGTCGCGGCGCCCGTCGCGCCCGACCAGGCGATCTGCTGCCCGGCGACCACGAACTGCCCCACACGCACCAGAGTTCCGCCCGTGACGATATGGGCATAGCCGGTGTCGATGCCGTCGCCGTGGGCGATCTTCACGAAGTTGCCGTAGGTGCCGAGGGGCGCTGCATAGCTGACCCGACCACCGGACGCCGCGTAGATCGGCGCCCAGCAACCGGTACCGATGTCCGTGCCGCGGTGGACCGACTGTGAGCATCCGCCCGGCGTGCAGATGGGCTCGCGGGGGCCGAACGATCCGGTGATCCGGCCGGAGGCGGGCTTCGCCCACACCTGAGCGCAAGCCGTGTTCTGCAGCACGGGGTTGCCGACGACGGCTTCTCCGCCGAGGATCACCCGGGAGATCGGCTGCAACTCGTTGATGGCAATGGCTGCCGGCTGCGGTATGCACTGGGCGCGCGTGATGTACAGCGGCGAGCGGAGTCCGCCTGCGAGGGCCGCTCCGGGGAGAGCGTCGGCGAAGTCGGAGCCCGTGGCGATGAAGGCGGTCGCCAAGGGCTGGGTGGGGCTCGTGCGGAAGACGGCATCGTTGATGGCCGCAGCCGTGAGGTACCTATCCTGCCCCTCGTGTCGCTTGACCGCGTAGCCGCGAGAGCTCACCTGGCTCTCGATCGCGTCGCTGACGGCGGCGCTTCCGCCCGCGATGCGCACGGTCTTCACCCCGAGACGCTCGAGAAGGGTGTAGGTGCTCTGGCCCACTCCGGGCAGCACGCCGTCGATGAGGAAGACGGGTGCGCCGAGCTTTCCTGCAGCGGCGGACGCGGCCAAGGCATCGGGGAAGTCGCGTCCGGTGGCGATGAACGCCTCGCGCGATGACCTGAACGCACCGCCTACCAGCAGCTCGCCGGTCTCGTAGCGGCTGGCGCCGCCGAGGCGTTCGATGCTGGGCGTCAGAGTGCTCAGGGTCTTGTACACATCGGCGCTCACGGCGGCCTCTCCACCGGCCACGACTATGCGTGCCGGGGCGAGGCGGACGATCTCGGCCCGCACGACCTCGGGCAGGGCAGCCGTCGGGGTGAGGAGGAGTGGTCCGCCCTGGGCTGCCGCGGCCGCGGCTGCCGACAGGGCGTCGGGGAAGGTCGCTCCGGTCGCGATGTAGAGCACCGGCACGTTCGGGGCGAAGCGTCGCGAGATCGAGACGGCGGTCTCGTAGCGGTCGGCGCCCGAGAGGCGCTGCGCGCCGGGCGCGAACGGCTTGATGACGGTCTGCACGGCCGGCGCGCCTCGGGCGAGCAGCCCGTTCTTCGTCTCGGAGACGGCAGGCGCCGACGGCGTGGGTGTGGGCGTGCTCGAGGGGTCGGCTGTCGGATCCGGAGTCGGCCCGGCAGTCGGCTCGGGCTCGGTTGTCGGCCCCGGATCAGGAGTCGGAGTCGGCTCCGGCTCGGCCGTCGGCTCGGGGCTCGGCTCAGCGGACGGCTCGGGCGCCTGCGTCGGGTCCGTTGAGGAGCCGGGCACCGGGTCGGCCGCTGGCGGCTCGGTCGGCGCGGTCGGCTCGCTCGTCGTGTCGGTCGTCGCGGCGGCATCCGTCGTCGACGAACTCTGGGACGAGCCGGGTGCGATCTCCGCACCGACTGCAGGACCGACCGCTCCGAACCCGATGATGACAGCCGTCGCGATGGCGACGGCGTTCATCCGCACAAGTGAACGCATGATGATGAAACCTCCCCGAGTGGCCGGCGACGTAGGGGAACACCGGGCACTCATCGCAGTGTACGACCCGCTCGCGCGCCACGGCGAGGCCCCTTTTCGAGCCCTGAGCCGTCCCGCGGGCGTGTCGCACGCTGCGGAAGCGGCCCGATCCGCCTAGCCACAGTGGTTTCCATCTGTCACACGGGCACCGGACCGGGGCCGACTCGGGGAGCCGGATGCCGTCACTTGAGCGGCAGAAGCTCGCCTCCGGTTTGGCAGTCGGGGCAGTACTGCGCTGTCGTGCCTGCGAACGTGAAGTCGCGAATCGTGCCTCCGCAGACAGGGCAGGTCTCGCCTGCTCGACCGTGCACGCGCATGGCAGCGACCTTGGTCGCCTTGAGATCGGCGATGGGGACTCCCCGGCGATCGGAGATCGCCCCGGTGATCGTCGCCACGGTGGCCTGGAAGAGGCGGTCGAGCGCGTCGGCGTCGAGGCTCGCAGCATGCGCCACCGGCGACACCTGAGCAGAGTGCAGGATCTCGTCGGAGTAGGCGTTGCCGATTCCGGCGAGCGACTCCTGCTCCTGGAGCACCGCCTTCACCTGCTTGCGTCGACCGACCATGGCCGCATCGAATTCCCGGCGGGAGAATGTCGGATCGGCCGGATCGGGGCCGAGCTTGGCCACCGCCGGCACCTGCGCGGGGTCGTCGACGATCCACAGGCCGAGCGACACCCAGTCGCCGGCATCGGTGAACTCGAGAGCCGAGCCGTCGTCGAAGGTGAGTGTGACGAGCGTCGGGCTCGGCACGGGTGCATCAGCCGGCACCTCGGCGGCCCCCTGCGTCTGCGCCTCACCGGCGGCGACATCCATCGCGCCCCATCGGGCCCACCCGTGCCGGCCGAGGGACACCACGAGGTGCTGGGTCGAGAAGGCGAGGTCGAGGAGCTTGCCGTGACGCACGACACCCGTGACGCTTTCGCCCACGAGCGACTCGGGCGCACGACCTCGGGTCTTGGTGGTGCGGAACTCGAGCACGTCGACGCCCGTGAGCGCATGGCCGACCAGCCTCGTCGCGAGTTCCTCGGCGAGCGCCTGCACCTCCGGTGATTCCGGCATGCAGCCAGCCTTCCACATGGCGCCGACACGCGGCCAGGGTGATTCCGGCGCTACTCCGTCGCGAAGTCGAGCATCGAATCGGCCACGGCGATGACCGACCAGGTGCCGCCCTCGGCGTCGGTCAGCTCGTAGGCCGGCACCACGACGACACTGCCATCCGGCTGCCACTGGCTCGCGAGCCCGAGCCTGGCGCCGACGATGTCGACCCGGGTCACGGGCCACGAGAGCGGCGCCCCGGTCGTCGGCGTCGCCGGCGGCTCGGTCGGCGGAATCCACTCGTCCGCGGCGTCGCTGCCGGCACTGCCCTCTGCAGTCCTCATCAGCGCGACGGGCAGGGCCGACATCCGCGCGCCGAAACGCGGATCGGAGAGCCGTTCGAAGGCCTCCTGCGCACTGACGACCTCGTAGTCGCCCACGGGAACGATCGTGGCCAGCCCTCCGTAGGCGTTGACGATGCCCTCGGTCGCGAGCTCCAGGCTCCAGGGCTGGTCGACGCGCTGACCGTCGACGACCGGCCAGGCCTGGGCGGTGCGGGTGAGCGCGCCCTCCCAGGTCTCGGAGCCGTACTGGAATGCCTCGGGGTCCTGTCCGGTCGCCGCGATCAGCGAGCGCAGCGCCTGGATGGCAGCTTCCTCGCCGGGCACGGTGCCATCGCCCGAGGGAACGCAGGCGCCGGTCTCGTCCGTCTCCGTGCAGTCCCAGGGGTTGATGGTCGGGTTGGAGTACGAGTACGAGAGGGTGCCGTCGAGGGAGACCATGAGTCCGGGGGCTGTCCCATCCTGGCTTCCGACGAACCAGACGCCGTCCTTCAGCTCGGGCACGCCCTCGAGCCCGAACGCTGCAGCGAGAGCCCCGACCGTCTCGGCGTTCGAGGATGCACGCGGATCGAACGCGTATCCTGCGGCCGATCCGCCATCCGTCGACAGGCCGGACGACGTGAAGTCGCTGCGGCCGAAGCCCGACGGGTACATCATGTCGGCCGTGCCTGCCATCTTCCGGCTTCCGGATGGCTCGGGCACGGCGATGCTCGGCGCCGATCCGGCGCCATCGGTCGCCGCGCCCTCCTGCGCACCGGGCGACATGCCCTGCGGCGCTCCCTGGAGGGAGATGGGCGGTGCCGCCCCGTCGGCGAGATTCGAGGTTCCCGCACTCGACGCCCCCACGGCATATCCGGCGGCACCGAAGATCGCGATCGACGCCGCAACGGCCGCGATCGGAATCCACCGCGGCCGCCGCCGCCGGCGCTCCGCACCGAGGTCGGTCACGGGCGCCGGCTCCCCCGCCGGATCGTCCGTGACCGCCTCGGAACCGACAGCACCGGAACGGACAGTCCCCCAACCGGCAGTGACCCCTGTCGACGCGGCGACGACCTCATCCACGAATCCGGCTCGAGGTTCCACCCCTGCCGCCGGGTCGACGGCGCGCAGTCGCGCCACCGGGTCGAGTCCATCGCTGGCATCGAGTCCGGTGTCCGGGTCGAGTCCGTTGTCGTCGTTCATGTCGTTGTGCCTTTCGTGCGTGCGCCTACTCATGTCTATGTGCGGGCGGCGCCCGACCTTGCACGAAGGTCTAGAACGACATCCGTTCGCCCCATGCATCGCGCAGTCGCTTGCGAGCACGTGACAGGGCGGCGTCGGCTCCCGACCTCGAGATGCCGAGGACCGCCGCGAGTTCCTCGCCGTCCAGTCCCTCCCAGGCGTGAAGCAGCAGGATGCGGCGATCGCGTTCCCCCACTGCGGCCAGGGCGCCGCGCAGTTCGGCGTCGAACAGCGCGCTCAGCTCCGGGTCATCGCCGACGCGAACGGTGCCGGCCTCCGGTACCTCGTCGACCGGGAGATCGATCGTCTTGCGGCGGTGGTTGGCGAGGATGAACCCGGCCGTTCGGTACAGCCACGGAAGCACGGCGTCCGTCGGGACGTCGTTGCGGCGACGCCAGGCGGTGGCGAAGACCTCTGCGGCGAGATCCTCGGCGTCCTGTCGTGGGCCGCGGCGGGCGAAGTAGCGCACGATGGCGGTCGAGTTGTCGCGCACGACCGCGGTGAACCAGGCCACCTCACGGGTCGCCGCATCGCCGGGCGGGTCGGCGGTGTCTGGCATCCCCGCTCCCTCGGTCACGTCGGCGTCTGCTGCGGTGCTGGCGATCCTCACACCCTGACTGTGTCGGATCTGCCGCGAGTCTTGCACGGACGCCGCACGGAGTTCGGGAACGACGGGCACACTGGCGTCGCCCACCGGAGCGAGGTCGGCTCAGTACTGGCCCTTGATCACGAAGAAGGAGCCGCGGATGGTGCCGGCGAGCTTGGACTTCTGGCGCGCGAACTTGAATCGTTCGGCGAGCTCATCGGGAACCTCCATGCCATCGGAGAGCTTGAATCCGACCGCTCGCTTGCCGCCATCCTGGAGGCCGTACATGACGTTGATCGAGAGCCCGGACTCGTAGAAGACGTACGTCATCCGAGTGCCGTCGACCTCGAAGTCGGTCACCTGCAGCGGACGGGACGAGATGGCGATCCCGCGTTCCTCGTCGAGGATGCGCCTCACGCGCTCGAGAGCCTCGGGGTTCTCCTCTGGGGTCTCGACGGTGAAGTCGTGGTCGAACTTGTTCTTGTAGTAGCGCGCCTCGTTCGCGCGCAGGCCGGCGAGCGCATCCGTGACGGGAGAGGACTCGAGCCCCTCGGTGGAGACGTTCACGAAATCGACGGTGTGCGGCATGGGTCCTCCTGGTGTGCGGATGACCCCACGGTAATGCTGGCATGCTCCCGCAGACTTCTCGGATCCTGCTCGAGTGCACCACCGGGCCGGTGGGCTGCCGACGGGCGATGGCTGCCCGAACCAGCGAAGAGCGCGCCGCGCCGGGCTACCATGCGATGAGACCCGTCGACGCGCCTCTGCGTCGCGACACCACAGAACGCGAAGAAAGTACGCACCATGCCGACGAGACCCCTCCGCTGCCGAGTGGGCCTGCACGCCTGGGTCCTGAAGCACCAGGAGGAGACCGGCGTCGCCTATCACGCGTGCGCCCTCTGCGGCGTGGACCGCAGCGACGACGGCCCTCCCGGCACGTTCGACTTCTCCTGACGGGACTGCCGCGCGTCGACGAACGCGCAGTCGGGTCGCGTCCTTCCGGTCCGAGGCGCTCGGCGAGCCCTACGATCGCGATGTGGATAGGAACACCGCCCTACATGTCCTTCGCCTCGACCCCGTCGCGCCGCTGACGACGGCTGTCGTCGACGCCGCCTACGCACGCGAGGCCGCCGCACGGCATCCGTCACGCTATCCGGATGCCGATGGGCGACGGGCCGCCGAGGAATGGGCTACCACCCTGGTCGCCGCGCGCACGGCCCTCCTCGACGGGCTGCCCGCGAGCCGGACGTTCGACCCGCGCGCGGTCGAGTTCCAGCCCGCGCGCGTGGACGGCACCGCCGCTGCCGTTGCGATGAGCCCGACGGCGATCCCGTACGTGGCGCCGGTCTCGCCCGCGGCGCCCCGACGACTCTCCGCGCTGGCCATCGTCGGCATCACCGTCGGCGCCATCGCTCTGGTCATCGTGGCGACGGGCACTGCCGTGGGTGCTCTCGGGTTCGCTGGGCAGATGTCCCAGAACGATGCTGCGGCGAGCGATGCGGCAGCCGGCGCGCCGGCCCAGGGCGAGGCGTCGGAGGAGGACCTCCCGTACAACGGGGAGGCCCCCGCCGTCGAGTACTACACCTTCGAGCAGACGGGTTTCACCTTCGAGACGGCTCTCGAGGTCTACCACGACGGCCGCCTCGGCGGCTGCCCGCCGCAGTTCGAGCGCGGGTGCTGGGAGGCGGCGCTCATCCCGGAGACATCGTGCGGACGGCTCTACATCCGCTACACCTTCAGCAACGACGACGACTCCGAACACTCGGGAGAGTCGCGCGCGATCACTCGAACCGATGTGAAGCCCGGCGAACCCGTCGAGCTCGTCTTCGGCAACGACCTCTACGATTCCGGCTGGGTCGACTTCGTGAGCTCCGGCGCACCGCCCACCGCACCGCCGGTGGCACCGACAGCCCCGCCGTTCGCCTCGACGACGCCGCCGATGGAGAGCTGAGACTGCTGCGATGACGCGGTGCTGCCTCGCCGGCGCCTAGACGTTGAAGCGGAACTCCACGACGTCGCCGTCCTGCATGACGTAGTCCTTGCCCTCGATGCGGGCCTTGCCGTGCGAGCGGGCCTCGGCGATCGAGCCGGTCGCCACCAGGTCGTCGAACGAGATGACCTCGGCCTTGATGAACCCGCGCTCGAAGTCGGTGTGGATGACGCCGGCGGCCTGGGGAGCCTTGGCTCCGGTCGGGATGGTCCACGCGCGGGTCTCCTTGGGGCCCGCCGTGAGGTAGGTCTGCAGGCCGAGCGTGGCGAACCCGATACGGGCGAGCTGGTCGAGGCCGGACTCCTCCTGGCCGGTCGACGCGAGCAGCTCTGCGGCGTCGGCGGGGTCGAGGTCGATCAGCTCCGACTCGATCTTGGCGTCGAGGAGCACGGCCTGGGCTGGAGCCACGAGGGCTTCGAGCCCGGCGCGCTTGGCGGCATCCGTCAGCACGGCCTCGTCGACGTTGAAGACGTAGATGAAGGGCTTGGCCGTGAGCAGGCCGAGCTCCTTGATGGGAGTGATGTCGACCTTCGATGCCGAGAGCGGCGTGCCCTTCTGCAGCTCGGCGAGCGCCTCCTGCGCCGCGGCGAGAACGTCGGAGCCGATCTTCTTGGTCTTCAGCTCCTTCTCGAACCGCGGGATCGCCTTCTCGAGGGTCTCCATGTCGGCCAGGATGAGCTCGGTGTTGATGGTCTCCATGTCGGACTTGGGGTCGACCTTGCCCTCGACGTGCACGACGTCGTCGTCGGTGAACCCACGCACGACCTGGGCGATGGCGTCTGCTTCACGGATGTTCGCCAGGAACTTGTTGCCGAGGCCCTCACCCTCCGATGCGCCGCGCACGATGCCGGCGATGTCGACGAAGGAGACCGGAGCGGGCAGGATGCGCTCGCTGCTGAAGATTCCGGCGAGCGTCTCGAGGCGCGGATCGGGCAGGTTCACGACCCCGACGTTCGGTTCGATCGTGGCGAAGGGGTAGTTCGCCGCGAGCACCTGATTCTTGGTCAGTGCGTTGAAGAGGGTTGACTTGCCGACGTTGGGCAGGCCGACGATGCCGATTGTAAGAGCCACGGGGGTCAATCGTACCGGTCGCGCGTGTGTGCGGGTTTCGGGGATGGCCGCTACGCGCTGATGACCATCCGCTCGATCGCGGAGCCGTCGGCGGTGAGGTCGAAGGTGAACGTGGACGGGCCGGTGAACCCGTTGCCGCCGACGTCCGCACGCACCACCACCGTGCGTGCCTCGATACGGAAGCTCGTGACCTCGAAGGTCTGCTCGACGCCGATGGACTCGCCCTCGGTCCACTGGCGAACCCCGTCATGGCCGGTGAAGGTGCGCCCCCAGTCGTCGATCACGCCGTCGGTCGCGAAAGCTTCGACGAATCGATCGACGTCGCCGGCGTTCGTCGCGTCGAAGAACGCGTCGACGGGCTCGGGCAGGGCGTTCACGAGCCGACCCCGGTGCGGACGGGCAGCTGCAGGGCGGGGAGGAGTTCGCGCAGCGAGGTGATCTCGAGGTCGGGAACGGCATCCGTCGGCGCGGCGGTCTCGTCGAGTCGGTTGAGCCAGATGCCCCGGATGCCGGCGGCCTGCGCCCCGGCCACGTCTTTGTCGAGCAGGTCGCCGACGTGCCAGGCTGTGGCGGGATCGGCGCCGAGCTCGGCCAGGGCCACGTCGAAGATGGCACGGTCGGGCTTGGCCGCCCCGACCTCCCCCGAGACGAAGACGGCATCGAAGCTGTCCTCGATGCCGAGCGCCTCGAGCTTCGCGCGCTGGGCTCCGGTGGGTCCGTTGGTGACAACGGCCAGCCTGATCCCGGCTGCGCGCGCCTCGGCGAGGGTGTCGACGACGTCGTCGAACAGGGTGTGACCGCCTCGTTCCGCTCGGTGGTAGGCATCCGTCGTCGCCCGCAGGAGTTCTTCGTCGTGCAACCCGAAGTGCTCGAAGGTACGGCGCCAGGCCTCGAACCCGAGCTCGTCGTTGTCGAGGTCGCCGCGGTACCAGTCGAGTTCGACCTCGGGCCAGTACGTGTCCCAGACCGCGTCGTTCACCTTCTCGATCTCGAGAGGGTCGAGACCGGGGTGCGCCGAAGACAGCCCCTCGCAGGTCGATCTGATGGCATCGCGCAGCCGGCTCCAGTCGAGCAGCGTTCCGTCGAGGTCGAGGAACAAGGTCTCGATGAGGCGATCACGATCTCGGTGCACTGCAACTCCTGTCTCTTCCCTGCTTCCGGCGGGACCGGGAGACCGGGTGCGCTCACCCTACGACCGCCCGCTGACATCCGTCTGAACAGTTGCTGACCGATCCCGCTCCAGACATGCTGCTCGCGGCATCCGTCACGGGCGTCCTGATGCCGACAGGCCGCCGTCGGTGCGAGCCGTGTCCGAGGAGCGTGTAACGATGACAGGGTGCCAGTGAACTTCACCGCGATCGACTTCGAGACAGCGAACGGATCGAACGTCTCGGCGTGCTCCGTCGGTATGACGAAGGTGCGCGACGGCAAGGTCGTCGAACGCGTCGGGTGGTTCATCCGCCCGCCGTTCCCCCACGACGAGTTCAACGAGTGGAACATCCGCATCCACGGCATCCAGCCCGAGCAGTGCGCCGATGCGTTCGAGTGGGGAGACCAGCTCCCCGACCTGCTCGCCTTCGCCGAGGGCGACGTGCTCGTGGCCCACAACGCCGGCTTCGACATGGGCGTCATCAAGGCCGCGTCCACCTTCGTCGGATCCCCGGTGCCCGACTTCCGTTACCTCTGCAGTCTCCAGGTGGCGCGCAAGACCTACGCCCTCGACTCGTATCGCCTGCCGGTCGCGGCCATGGCGGCCGGGTTCGAGGGCTTCACCCACCACGACGCCCTCGCCGACGCCGAGGCGTGCGCGCACATCATGATCGACGCCGCAGCACGTCACGGCGCCGACGACATGGACGCCCTCGCCCGGGTCGTCGGCGTGAGGTTCGGGGCCATCGGCCCCGTCGCCACCGCCGCGAAGGCCGCGACCCACGGCCCCATGGCGCTGGCGTAGCCCGGCACTCACCTCCGCCGAACGCGCGACGAGCGGCGCGCCTGAAACAGGCCGGATCGCACGAACCGCCGCGGGACAGGCCGGATCGGCCTGTTCTCACCACGCCGGCCTGTTCTCACAGTCATCGCGGCCGCGGATGCCGCGGCTCGCGGGCCGGCGCACGCCCAGTGTCGGCGGGGCAGGTGACACTGGAGTCATGGACATCCTCGGACTTCTCATCGGCCTCGTCGTCGGCATCGCGCTCGGCGCCCTCGCGACGGCGTTCCTGCTGCAGCGTCGGGCTGCCGCCGCCCGTGAAGCCGCTGCCCGGTCCGGCGTGATCGTGGAGGATCCGGCTGTCGTCGAGATGCGCCACCAGGCCCAGCTGGCCGAGGCGCGCGCGGCCGAGCTGGCCGTGCAAGCCGAGATCCGTTCCAGCGAGCACGCCGTCCAGGCCGAGTTGCGTGCTCAGCTCGCCGCCATGGACGCGACGGTCGGCGTGCTGCGCGAGCAGATCGCCTCGGCCCAGGCTCAGTACCGCGAGGTCGTCGAGCAGCACCGCAGCGAGCAGCAGGCTCGCGAAGCCCGCGAGAAGGCCGAGAGCAAGGTGCTTCAGGCGCTCGCCCCCGTGAAGCAGTCGCTGTCCGAGATGCAGCTCAAGGTCACCGAACTCGAGACCCAGCGCAGCCTCCAGCACGGCGAGTTGTCGCAGCAGCTCCGCCAGGCGAGCGAGTCCGAGGAACGCCTCCGGTCCACCGCCGAGACACTGGCATCCGCTCTACGGTCCAACAGCACGCGCGGCGTGTGGGGAGAGACGCAGCTGCGCAGCGTGGTCGAGGCAGCGGGGCTCATCGAGCGCGTCGACTTCGACACCCAGGCGAGCATCTCGACGGATGCCGGCGCCGGGCGACCCGACATGGTCATCCACCTGCCGGGAGGCAAGAACATCGCCGTCGACGCGAAGGTGCCTTTCAACGCGTACCTCGAGGCCAGCCAGATCCCCGCCACGGCCACAGGGGCTGAGGGAGCGCAGCGCGAGGCCAAGCTGAAGGACCACGTGAAGGCGGTGCGCGACCACATCACCACCCTCGGCAGCAAGACCTACTGGAACGGCCTCCAGTCCTCGCCCGAGCTGGTCATCGCGTTCATCCCCAGTGAGTCGCTGGTCTCCAGCGCCCTCGAGGCCGACCCGTCGATCATGGAGTTCGCCTTCAGCAAGCGGGTGGCGCTCGCCTCTCCCGTCACGCTGTGGTCGGTGCTCAAGACCGTCGCGTTCAGCTGGCAGCAGGACGTGCTCACGAACGAGGCGAAGACCCTGTTCGACCTCAGCCGAGAGCTCTACTCCCGGCTGTCGACCACGGCCACCCAGATCGAGAAGCTCGGTCGCACGATCGAGCGCACGGTCAAGGACTACAACACCTTCGTTGGCTCGCTCGAGAGCCGGGTGCTTCCGACGGCCCGGAAGCTCGGCGCGCTCGACGAGACGAAGGTCTTCGCTCCCCTCACCCCCATCGAGGAGAGCCCGCGCGAGTTGACGGCCTTCGAGCTCGTCGGCGAACTCGAGTCAGCCCGCGTCACCGAGCAGCTCGCGGAGATCGACGAGGAGATCCGCTCGATCTGACGAGCGACGTGCGTCGTACGCGCGTCCAGCGATCGGAGCTCAGTGCCTTTCCGCCCAGTCGCGGAAGTCGAACAGGCGCTGACGGTCGACACCCAGTTCGTCGAGCACGGCACTGGCGGTGCCATCGCGTTGCTCAGCCACAGCCACGAGCACGTCGGCTGACTGGAGGCCTCGCGGTCGGCGCCTGAGAGACAGCTCGTGCGCTCGGCGCAGGACCGCCGCGCCGTCATCGGCGAGCGGTGGCGCGCCGAACGGCACGGTGTCGAGTCTCTCCGGCGAATCCTGCAGTGCGGCCGTCCCGGCCAGCACGGCTCGGTCCAGGACCCGGGTCGTTGCTTCCCGGACAGCTCGATCGTCGACATGGTCGGCTGCGATCGCGGCCCGCGCCGACGGGTCGGTGGTGGTGAGGCATCCGATCAGCAGGTGCACGGCCCCGATGCGCCGGGCGCCCGAGCTGAGTGCCGCACCCTCGGATGCAGCGAGGATCTCGGCGACCAGCTGCGCGTCAGCCGCCAGACCGCCGCTCACGTCCGGCCTCCTCGTCGGCGGGGTCGTCGGCCGTTCGATCGGCGGACCGATCGGCTGGTTCGTCGGCGGGTGCGTCGAATCCGGCCGCAGCACCGGCACCCGTCACCGCGTCGTCCGCTCCGTCGGCATCCGGCGGCAGGTCATCCAGCGGATGCGCCAGCTCATCGGGGCCGAGCCGGGCTATGAGCAGCGTGGCCAGAGCCAGGCCCACGGGCACGAGTCCGGCGAACAGGAACGCCGGGGCGACGCCGATCGCCTCGCCGACGGGGCCGGCGATAGCCATCGAGAGCGGCATAAATGCCAGCGAGACGAAGAAGTCGAGGCTCGAGACACGGCCCAGCATCGAGGGCGGAACGCGCCGCTGCAGCAGGGTGCCCCACACCACGCTGGCACCGGAGAAGAGGAGGCCCGTGATGAACAGGGCGATCACCATGACCCAGAGCTGGCTGGTGTAGCCGATGATTGCGAGCGGCGCGCATCCGACGCCCCAACCCAGAATCATCAGGGTGAGGTAGCGGCGCGGCAGCTTGAGCGAGGCCACCGTCAGCGACCCGATCGCACCGCCGACGCCGAAAGCCGCGAGCGCCAGCGCGAACGCACCGGCTCCACCACCCGTCTGGTCTTTGACGGCGAATGGCAGCAGCACCTCGATCGGCCCCATGATCACGAGGATCAGCAGGATCGAGAACATGAGGGTGGCGAACAACCACCGGGTCTTCACCATGTAGCTGAAGCCCGATCGCAGGTCGAGGAAGGTCTCGACGAGGAGATGCCGGCGCTCACGGTCTGCTTCACCCTCGAGATCGCGACGCACCGGAGTGGTGCGCATGAGGTACAGCGACACTGCTGCCCCGATCTGGAGCACGGCGATCACCAGGAAGGCGAGCCCGGGGGCGAAGAGTGCGATGAGCGCGCTGGCCATGGCTGGTCCCGCTGCGTTCATGACGGCCGGCCGCAGCACGCCCTCGATTCCGTTGGCAGCGAGCAACTGGTCGGCGGGGATGATCGCCGGCAGCCACGCCGAGTAGGCCGGGTAGAAGAAGCCGTCTGCCACCCCGAGCACGAACGCGATGACGGCGAGGTGCCAGACCTCGATGGTGCCGGTGAGCGCGAGGACGGCTGCCGTGGCGAACGCCAGGCCCCGCAGACTCTCGCAGGCGAGGAGGATGCGCCGCTGCGGAATGCGGTCGGCCGCCACTCCCCCGAACAGCACCGCCAGAACCAGGCCGATGCTCGCGCCGACGGCCACCAGTGACAGGTCGACCGGGCTGCCGCCGAGTTGGACGACCTGCCAGACGGATGCCACCAGCCAGCAGCCGCCGCTGAACAGCGAGAAGGTGAGGGCGACGACGAGCAGCCTGTACTGGCCGTCGGCGAACGGCTTCAGGGCGCGAGGAAGGCGCGTCGCGGCATCCGTCGTCGCCATGTCGGTCCCCCGTCGAGCGTCGTGTGCGCTGCGTGCGAGCGCTATCCGTCAACGCTACACAGAGGCACCGACGCGCGGCAGGGCCGAACGGCCATCGATCAGCGAGCTAGTGCCACTTCGAGGCGAGGTGGTCGGCCACGATCCTCCGGATGGTGCCCGAGTGGGAGCGCAGCACGATGGATTCGGTGCGCAGCGTCGGCCCCCGCCGGCTCACTCCGGCGACCAGACCACCGTCGGTGACGCCCGTGGCCACGAAGATGGTGTTGTTGCCGGCGACCAGATCGTCGGCCTCGTACGTGCGATCCATGTCGAGGCCGGCCGCGATGCCCTTCTCGCGCTCCTCGTCGTTGCGGGGGGCGAGCCTGGTCTGCATGAAGCCGCCGAGTGCCTTGATGGCGGCCGCCGTGGTGATTCCCTCCGGGCTGCCGCCGATGCCGACGCACATGTCGATGCGCGACTCGTACCGGGCCGCGTTGATGCCGCCGGCCACGTCGCCGTCGAGCATGAGGCGGGTTCCGGCTCCGGCCGCCCGGATCTCGGCGATGAGCCCCTCGTGGCGAGGCCGGTCGAGCACCGCGACACGGAGTTCCCCGACGTCCTTGCCGATCGCCTTCGCGAACGCGCGGATGTTGTCGCCGATGGGGCGCTCGATGTCGATGACGCCGGCTCCGGCCGCGTTGGTGACGATCTTGTCCATGTAGAAGACCGAGGACGCGTCGAGCATCGTTCCCCGGTCTGAGACGGCGATGACCGACAGGGCGTTCTGCCGACCGGCCGCCGTCAGGCTGGTACCGTCGATCGGGTCGACCGCGATGTCGCAGGCCGGGCCTCGACCGTTGCCGACGTGCTCGCCGTTGAAGAGCATGGGCGCCTCGTCCTTCTCGCCCTCACCGATCACGATGAGTCCGTCGAAGTTCACCGTGGCGAGGAACGCGCGCATGGCATCGACAGCCGCCTTGTCCGCGCTGTTCTTCTCGCCGCGGCCGATCCACGGCACGGCACGGATCGAGGCGGCCTCGGTGGCGCGCACGAGTTCGAGGGCGAGGTTGCGATCGGGGTGCTGATCGAGGCTGGCGGTTTCGGAGGTGTTCATCTGGGTCCTCCCGGACGCATTCGACGACTGATGGCCCATCATCGGACCGCGGTCGACCGGTCGGCCACCGCCTCTTCGAGCCTAGCCTTCGGCGTGTCGTCGAGACCGTCGACCGGTGCGTCCTGCCCCGAAAGTTCGTTCGTTCTTAACGTTCCGGGCGGGGTTGCCGCCCCGATCGCGTCCAGAACGTCGACCAAGGTCGACGGATCGCCCACATTTCCAGGCACGACGACGTACGTGATGGCTCGGCCGTCGTATGCCTCGACCGACCATACGGACACCCCGGGTAGAGAAGACGGACGGATGCCGTCAGCCGATCGAGACGGACGTGCCGCCAGTGCCCAGCGTCCAGCTGTGAACAGCGCCCGCGGGCGACACCGGTGCGAGGCGGGCCCCATCGCCCAGGTCGATTCCCGTGATCGAGCTCACGACCACGAAGGCGTCGGCGGAGCAGATCTCGGTGCCCGTGAACGTCTGCGCTGCATCGAGACCGGCTGAGGCGAGCCGCTGCGCTTCCTCCGGGCCCTGCGGCGCGAAGCGGCCCAACATGGTGCCGCCCAGCATCCGCGCGGCCGCCGCTGTGATGACGCCCTCGGGAGCACCGCCGATTCCGAGCAGCAGGTCGAGGTCGCCGCCGGGCAGCAACGCCCGGATGGCACGCTCGACGTCACCGTCGGCGAACAGCTCGACGCGCGCACCGGCGGCCGCCGCATCCGCCGCGAACCGGGCGTTCCTCGCGCGATCCTGCACGGCGACGGCCAACTCGGAGACCGGGCGGCCCGTGCGCACCGAGAGACGCTCGAGGGTGACGGCCACCGGTTCGTCGAGGGAGCGGGCCGCGTCGGGCACCCACGACACCAGCTTCTGCATGTAGTAGGCCGGCCCGAGGTCCAGAAGCGCTCCACGCGGTGCCACGGCGAGCAGAACGATGGCTCCGGGCACCCCGGCAGCCGCCGATCGCGTGCCGTCGACGGGGTCGACGGCGATGTCGACAGCCGGCACGGATGCGGCGGAGCCATCCGCCTGCGCCGTAGCCCCGAACCGTTCGCCCACGAACAGCATCGGAGCGGCGTCCTTCTCCCCTTCGCCCACGACGACACGGCCATCCACGTGCACGCCCTCGAGGGCGCCCCGCAAGGCGACCACCGCGGCTGAGTCGACGGCGTCCTTGTCACCCGAGCCGACCAGGGGGTGCACGGCGCGAGCCGCCACCCGGGTCGCATCGACGAAGGCCTGCTCGAGTGCCGGGGTGATGACTGTCATGGGTCAATCCTCCCGGACATGACGCGCGCATCACGGCGGCGGCATCCGCGCGCCGGCCGCCCGCCATGCGTCCGGCATCCGCCCTGTCGACGACTGGATAGACTTCGAGGACACCCCGCAGACATTCCCGAAGGAGTCGCCATGCCCGTTGCAACACCCGAGCAGTACGCCGAGATGCTGAACAAGGCCAAGGCCGGCGGATTCGCCTACCCCGCCTTCAACGTCTCGTCGTCGCAGACCATCCACGCCGTGCTCCAGGGCCTCACCGAGGCCGGATCCGATGGAATCATCCAGGTCACCACGGGTGGTGCCGACTACTTCGCCGGCCAGACCGTCAAGAACCGCGCCGCCGGTGCGCTCGCCTTCGCGAAGTTCGCGACCGAGGTCGCCAAGAACTACCCGATCACCGTCGCGCTGCACACGGACCACTGCCCCAAGAACGCCCTCGACGACTTCGTGCTGCCGCTCATCGCGGCCTCCGAGGAAGAGGTGAAGGCGGGCCGCAACCCCATCTTCCAGTCGCACATGTGGGACGGCTCCGCCGTTCCGCTCGATGAGAACATCGAGATCGCCCAGGACATGCTCAAGCGCACGCAGGCCATCAACGCCATCCTCGAGGTCGAGATCGGCGTCGTCGGCGGCGAAGAGGACGGCGTGGAGCACGAGGGCAGCAACGAGGCCCTGTACACGACCGTCGGCGATGTCACGAAGGCCGTCGAGGCACTCGGCCTCGGCGAGAACGGCCGCTACATCGCAGCGCTCACCTTCGGCAACGTGCACGGCGTGTACAAGCCCGGCGGAGTGAAGCTGCGTCCCGAGCTGTTGGGCGAGATCCAGGCCGGCATCGCCGAGAAGTTCGGCACCGGACCCAAGCCGCTCGACCTCGTCTTCCACGGTGGATCGGGCTCGACGGATGCCGAGATCGCCGCGGCCGTCGCCAACGGCGTCGTGAAGATGAACATCGACACCGACACCCAGTACGCGTTCACCCGCGCCATCGCCGACTACATGCTGAAGAACTACGACGGCGTGCTCAAGGTCGACGGCGAGGTGGGGAACAAGAAGCTCTACGACCCCCGCGCCTGGGGCAAGGTCGCCGAGTCGGCCATGGCCGCTCGCGTCGTCGAGTCCACCAAGCAGCTCGGTTCCGCCGGGCACTCGGCGTAGGTCCTGATGGCTGAGAACCCGACTCCTGACCCTGTGGACGGGTCGGGTTCCCAGCCTGCCGCCACGCCTGAGAGCTCTGCACCCGCGCCGGAGAACAGCCCGGCCCAGCCGGTCGACACGCGACCGAAGCCGCAGTTCGGCGAGCTCGCGCCTCCCGGCTGGGTGTGGACTCCTCCCGCCGACTCGAAGACGGGCCATCAGCAGGAGCCGATGGTCGTCCACAAGCCGGCGCACGGACACAACGCCCCGCAGACACCGCCGCAGGACGCGAAGCCGCCGAAGGCGGCCAGGGCTCAGCGCGCTCCGAAGCAGAAGACTCCCTCCGGCACACTGTTCGGAAGTGAGGCGGCCCCTGTTCCCCACGCACCGTCCGAGCTCCCGGCCGACCCCCAGGCCGCCCCGGCGTGGGACCGCCCGGTGACGCTCGCCCTTCTCGTGCTCGGGATCTTCGGCGTCGTGCTCTCGATCCAGCTGCAGTCGGGCATCACGCAGTCGATCGCGATCGTGCACGCTCAGGAGGGCATCGGCGACTACACGCCGGCATCCGTCGTTTCGACGATCGTCATGATCGGAGGCATCGTGCAGGTCGTTCTCTGGCTGCTCGCCGCCGGCCTGTCGCTCCTGCAGATCCGCCGCCGACGCCGGGCCTTCTGGATTCCGATCGTCGTCGGGGTGCTCTCGGCGATCGCCGTGATCTTCGTGATGACGACTGTGCTGCTGACGGATACAACCCTGCTCAACCACTTCGCCGAGCTGTCCAAGACGCAGTAATCGGCGCCGACGCGAGAGCCGCATCGGTGCCGCTCAGCCGCGCGCCTCGGCTAGGCGCCCCTTCCTCGCTCTAGGAGGAGACGCGGCCGCCGAGAGCGCGCTCGTCCTGCTTGCCCTGGAGATCCTTGCGGAGCTCCTTCGGCAGCGAGAACATCAGGTCCTCCTCGGCCGTCTTCACGACCTCGATGTCGCCGTATCCCGCATCCGCGAGATCGCGCAGCACCTCTTCGACGAGCTCCTCGGGAACCGAGGCTCCACTGGTCACGCCGACTGTCGCGACGCCGTCGAGCCATTCCTGCTTGATCTCGCTGGAGTAGTCGACGCGGTAGGCGGCACTGGCGCCGTATTCGAGGGCGACCTCGACGAGGCGCACGCTGTTGGAGCTGTTGGCCGAGCCGACCACGATGACCAGTTCCGCACCAGCGGCGACCTTCTTGATGGCCACCTGGCGGTTCTGGGTCGCGTAGCAGATGTCGTCCGACGGCGGGTCCTGCAGGTTGGGGAACTTCTCACGCAGCCGGCGCACGGTCTCCATGGTCTCGTCGACGGAGAGAGTGGTCTGAGACAGCCACACCACCTTGTCGGGGTCCTGGACGACGAGATCGTCGACGTCGGCCGGGCTATTGACGATGGTGACGTGATCGGGCGCCTCACCGGCGGTTCCCTCGACCTCCTCGTGACCTTCGTGGCCGATCAGCAGGATCTCGAAGTCGTCGCGCGCGAAGCGAACGGCCTCGCGGTGCACCTTGGTCACCAACGGGCAGGTGGCGTCGATCGCCAGGAGTCCGCGATCGGCTGCTGCGTTGACGACGGCCGGCGAGACTCCGTGAGCACTGAAGACGACGTGGGCGCCCGACGGCACCTCGTCGACCTCCTCGACGAAGATCGCACCCTTCTTCTCGAGCTCCGTCACGACGTGGATGTTGTGCACGATCTGCTTGCGCACGTACACCGGGGCACCGTAGTGCTCCAGCGCCTTCTCCACGGCGATGACAGCTCGGTCGACACCGGCGCAGTATCCGCGGGGGGCCGCGAGCAGCACCTTCTTCTGTCCGAGCACCGGGGTATTCTTGAGCCGCCCCCGCACGCCGGGAATTCGCGGCATTCCGAGGCCGATGGGCGGGGCTTCCGTACTGCTGGTCACGCCTTCGATTCTACCGGGGTGTTCCGGCATCACTTGGTGAGGGGCTTTCATGACGGACGCGACGACGGATGCGACCACGGCTCCGCCGGCATCCACCGGTCCCAGCATGGAGTCTCCGTGGCCGGTCTCGGTGCTCACCACCAAGATCAAGGACTACATCGACCGGCTCGGCACGGTGTGGGTCGAGGGCGAGCTCACCCAGTGGAGCGTCTCGGGCGGCAACGTCTACGGCAAGCTCAAAGACCTGCACGCCGATGTCACCGTGAGCATCCAGCTGTGGTCGTCGGTGCGCGCCCGCCTCCGTGAGGACTTCACGCAGGGCGACAGGGTGGTCGCGCTCGTCAAGCCCAACTGGTGGACCAAGGGCGGAAGCCTCACCATGACCGTGGTGCAGCTGAAGCACGTCGGTCTCGGCGACATGCTGGAACGGCTGGAACGGCTGCGCAAGAAGCTCGCCGGCGAGGGCCTGTTCGATGCGGCCCGCAAGAAGCCGCTGCCGTTCCTGCCGCACTGCATCGGCCTGATCACGGGCAAGGACTCCGACGCCGAGAAGGACGTGCTGCGCAACGCGCAACTGCGCTGGCCGGCCGTCGATTTCCGGGTGGTGCACGCCGCCGTCCAAGGAGACCGGTGTGCGCCGGAGGTGACGTCGGCCATCCTCAGGCTCGACGCCGACCCCGAGGTCGACGTCATCATCGTGGCTCGCGGCGGCGGTGACTTCCAGAATCTGCTGGGCTTCAGCGACGAGCGCGTGCTCCGTGCTGCGGCATCCGCGACCACGCCCATCGTCAGCGCCATCGGGCACGAAGCCGATCGCCCCCTGCTCGACGATGTCGCCGACCTGCGCGCATCGACCCCGACGGATGCGGCCAAGCGCGTCGTCCCCGACGTGGCCGACGAGCTCGCACGCGTGCGGCAGGCCCGCGCCCGTCTGGGCACACGGCTCACCCACCTCCTCACGCACGAGACCGACCGCATCGTCCAGCTCCGCAGCCGGCCCGTTCTGGCCAATACGAGCTGGATCGTCGACCAGCGCGCCCAAGACCTCACCTACTATCTCGCCAGGGGTTCCGACCTGCTCGAGCGCACGATCGAGCGGGCGCAGGCCACCACCACCGAGCTGGCGACCCGCCTGCGCTCCCTGTCTCCCCAGGCCACACTCGACCGCGGCTACGCCATCGCTCAACTGCCCGACGGCCACGTGCTGCGGCGGGCCGACCAGGCACCGGCCGGCACCCGCCTCGTGCTCACGCTGGCCGAGGGCGTGGTCGGAACGGAGTCCACCGGACCCGCGACGCGGGTGTCCGGCGCGAGCCCTGACGAGTCGGGTCCCGGCGAGTCGACGGCGGCGAGTGCGCCGTCGACGACGAAATAGAATGGATGCCATGCCCACGAACGACGACACCGCGAACCTCAGCTACGAGGAGGCCCGCGACGAACTCATCCGCGTCGTGAGCGCGCTCGAGCAGGGATCGTCGACGCTCGAGCAGTCGCTCGCGCTGTGGGAGCGCGGCGAGCAGCTCGCCCGGCGCTGCGAGGAATGGCTGATCGGTGCGAAGGCGCGCCTCGAGGCTGCACGCGCAGGGGCATCAGTCCCGTCGGCGGCATCCGGAGCGCCTCTCGCATCGGACGCCGTCTGATGGCCGGCAAGCCTCCCCGCGTCGTCGCCGAGCTCGGCCGTCCCGAGACGCCAGAGGAGACGGCAGCACGGAAGGCCGAGAACTCGCGGCTCTACAGGGCTCGCAAGACCCCGAACAACCTCGTGCTCTCTCTGATCGTCTGCGTGGCGGTGGCCTTCGTGATCTTCCTCGCCGTCCCCCGCGGCGACATGAACTTCGACAACACCGTCGACTGGAAGGCACTGTCGGCGACGGCCCAGACCGGCGTTCCCGAAACTCTCGCCAGCCCCGACCTGCCCGATGGGTGGCGGTCGAACACGGCCGTCTACCGCGCTGGCGCGGCCGACGGCGTCGACGTCTGGTTCATCGGCTTCCTCACCCCGAGCGACGAGTTCATCGGGATGAGCCAGGCCTTCGACGCCAACGACACCTGGGTGGCATCCGAGCTGAAGAACACCCTCGCGACGGGCTCTGTCACCATCGACGGCGTCGACTGGACCATCTACGACAACAGGGCGTCGACCGACGACCTGGGCAACGCCCGCTACGCTCTCGTCACGACGGCGGGCGAGAGCACCTGGGTGCTCTCCGGCACGGGCACCCCGTCGGAATTCACGACGCTCGCGAAGTCTCTCACCCCCACGATCACCGCCGAGGAGTAACCACGGATGACGACAGTTCCCGAACAGACGACGCACACCCCGTCGAGCGCGTGGCGGGAACTCCGCCGCGGCAACGAGAGGTTCGTCGCGGGTGAACCACAGCATCCCAATCAGGATGTCGGCAGACGAGGCGTCATCGCCGCCGGGCAGGCTCCCATCGCCGCACTCTTCGGCTGCAGCGACTCCAGGCTGTCGGCCGAGATCATCTTCGATCTGGGTCTCGGCGACCTGTTCGTGGTTCGCAACGCCGGCCAGACCATCTCCGAATCGGTGCTGGGATCTCTCGAGTACGCCGTGGGTGTTCTCGGCGTTCCGCTCATCCTCGTGCTAGGGCACGACGAGTGCGGTGCCGTGAAGGCCGCCATCGACTCCGTGGTTCCGGATGCCGCTCCCCTGCCGGTGCACATCCAGGCGCTCATCGACAAGATCATGCCCGCCGTCAACCGTGTCGTCGGCCCCGCGGGCGACGAGCCGATCGACCCGTCCGACATCGACGCCTCGTTCGTCGGACGCGAGCACCTGCGCGACACCGTGGCCGAGCTGCTGGAGTCCAGCGAGATGATCAGCGAGGCCATCGCAGAAGGTAGATTGGCTATCGTCGGCGCGAATTACAGGCTCGTCGAGGGCCGCGCCGAAACCGACATCGTCGTCGGCACGGTCTAGTGCCGAACATCACCTCTCGAAAGGCATGACACACAACGTGAGCACCGCGGCTGAGTCCGAATACCGCATCGAACACGACACGATGGGAGAGGTGCGCGTTCCCGCCAACGCGCTGTACAGCGCCCAGACCCAGCGTGCCGTCGAGAACTTCCCGATCTCCGGATCGACGCTCGAGTCGGCGCAGATCGCCGCCCTCGCACGCATCAAGAAGTCGGCGGCGATCGCCAACGAGCGCCTCGGCGTGCTGAGCAGCGACGTCGCAGGTGCCATCGCCTCGGCGGCCGACGAGGTCATCTCCGGCAAGCACGACGCCGAATTCCCGGTCGACGTGTACCAGACGGGTTCCGGCACGTCGTCGAACATGAACATGAACGAGGTGCTGGCGAACCTGGCCACCTCACGTCTCGGCAGCCCCGTGCACCCGAACGACCACGTGAACGCCTCGCAGTCGTCCAACGACGTGTTCCCGACCTCGGTGCACATCGCCGTGACCAGCGCCCTCATCGACGACCTCATCCCCGCTCTCGACCACCTCGCCGTCGCCTTCGAGGCCAAGGCCGAGCTGTGGTCCGGTGTCGTGAAGGCCGGCCGCACCCACCTCATGGACGCCACACCGGTCACCCTGGGCCAGGAGTTCGGCGGCTACGCCCGCCAGATGCGCCTCGGCATCGAGCGCGTGCAGTCCACACTCCCCCGTGTCGCCGAGGTCCCGCTCGGCGGAACCGCCGTCGGCACGGGCATCAACACTCCCGCCGGCTTCCCGCAGCTCGTCATCGAGCTGCTGCAGCAGGAGACCGAGCTTCCCATCACCGAGGCCGCCGATCACTTCGAGGCCCAGGCCAACCGCGACGGCCTCGTCGACGCATCCGGAGCCCTCCGCACCATCGCCGTGAGCCTCACGAAGATCTCGAACGACATCCGCTGGATGGGATCGGGCCCGAACACCGGACTCGGCGAGCTCAGCATCCCCGACCTGCAGCCCGGCTCCTCGATCATGCCCGGCAAGGTCAATCCCGTGATCCCCGAGGCCGTGCTCATGGTGGCCGCCCGCGTGATCGGCAACGACGCCACCATCGCCTGGAGCGGCGCCTCGGGCTCCTTCGAGCTCAACGTGCAGATCCCCGTGATGGGAACCGCGCTGCTCGAGTCGATCCGCCTGCTCACGAATGCCGCCAGGGTGCTCGCCGACAAGACCGTCGACGGACTGGAGGCCAACGTGGAGCGCGCCGCCGCCCTCGCCGGCATGTCGCCGTCGATCGTGACGCCGCTCAACAAGGTGATCGGCTACGAGGCAGCCGCGAAGGTGGCCAAGCACTCGGTCGCCCAGGGCATCACCGTGCGCGAGGCCGTCGTCGACCTCGGCTTCGTCGAGCGCGGTGAGGTGTCGGTCGAGCAGCTCGACAGCGCCCTCGACGTGCTGTCGATGACGCGCCCGCCGGTCAGGAACTAGAGGCCCGCGCTCTCTTTCTGGAAAGCGAGGAACTTCGCCGCGAAACGCCCCCGTCAGAGGTTCGACGGGGGCGTTTCGTTCGGAAAGTCCTCGCTTTCCGGATGCCTGGCTCCGGGGATTCGCCGAGCCCGGGCCCGGAGGCGGAGGCGGAGGCGAAGGCGAAGCGCGGCGCGGCCGGCGCGGCTCAGGCCAGCTCGTTGCCCTCCAGCATCTGGGTCACGAGGGCTGCGATGGCACTCCGCTCCGAGCGGGTGAGGGTCACGTGTCCGAACAGCGGGTGGCCCTTCAGCGTCTCGATGACCGAGGCGACCCCGTCGTGTCGGCCGACGCGGAGGTTGTCGCGCTGGGCGACGTCGTGGGTGAGCACGACCCGCGAGTTCTGGCCGATGCGGGACAGCACCGTCAGCAGCACGTTGCGCTCCAGCGACTGCGCCTCGTCGACGATCACGAAGGCGTCGTGCAGGCTGCGGCCGCGGATGTGGGTGAGCGGCAGCACCTCGAGGATGCCCCGTTCGACGACCTCGTTCAGCACGTTGTCCGAGACGACGGAGCCGAGGGTGTCGAAGACCGCCTGGCCCCACGGGTTCATCTTCTCGCCGGCGTCGCCGGGCAGGTAGCCGAGCTCCTGGCCACCGACGGCGTAGAGCGGTCGGAACACCATGATCTTCTTGTGCTGCTGGCGCTCCAGCACGGCCTCGAGGCCGGCGCAGAGGGCGAGGGCCGACTTTCCGGTTCCCGCGCTTCCGCCGAGCGAGAGGATGCCGATCTCGGGATCGAGCAGCATGTCGATGGCGAGACGCTGCTCTGCCGACCGACCGTGCAGACCGAACAGCTCGCGGTCGCCGCGCACCACCTTCAGTTCGCCCTTGCGGATGACACGCGCCAGCGCACTTCCGCGGTCGGAGTGCACGACGACCCCGGTGTTGATGGGGAGGTCTGCGACCATACGGGTCTCGAGGTAGTCCTGCTCGTACAGGTCGTCGATCTCCCGAGCGCCGAGGGTGACGTCCGCCATTCCGGTCCACCCGGAGTCGACGGCGAGCTCGGCGCGGTACTCCTCGGCCGCGAGACCGATCGACGCGGCCTTGACGCGCAGCGGGAGGTCCTTCGACACCACTGTCACGTCGAGGCCCTCATTGGCGAGGTTGAGCGCCACGGCGAGGATGCGTGTGTCGTTGTCGTTCAGCTGCAGGCCGTTGGGCAGCACCGAGGTGTTCGAGTGGTTGAGTTCGACGCGGAGCGTTCCGCCGTCGTCGCCGACGGGGATCGGGAAGTCGAGTCGCTCGTGCTCGACGCGCAGGTCGTCGAGCGTGCGGAGCGCCTTGCGGGCGAAGAAGCCGATCTCCGGATCGTGACGCTTGGCCTCGAGCTCTGCGATCACGATGACCGGCAGCACGACGGAGTGTTCGGCGAAGCGGAACAGGGCACCCGGATCGCTGAGGAGCACCGACGTGTCGAGCACATACGTGCGCTCGAGCGTTCGGGTCCCGGCATCCGTGCCGTGCTGAACCGACTTCTGGATTTCCAGTGAGGTCACAACCGCTCCCACCCCGAGCTTCGCACTCGGAATCGCGAGCGGCCACATGGCGGGTTTCGAGCCGTCTTATGTGGCCGACTCGATCAGATGCCTTACCTGATGAGGGCAACGTACGTCCGGTGAGGACGGATGCCGGTCACGACACGCGGGAAGACTTCGGCCTGTCACACGACACGCCGGACGGCGTCAGTAGATGGCCGCCGAGGAGTACGACGTGAAGGCTCCGCGCAGCATGTCGACGGTGTCCTCGTGCAGCGCGGCGTGCACGCTGAGACGCACCGAGTTCGCCCGGGACGTCGCGGTGACGCCGTGGTTGAAGAGCGACGCCGTCAACAGGGTGAGCTGGTCGACCGGGGGCTCCAGCACGACCAGACCCGCCCGCTCGTCCTCGTTCCGCGACGAGGCGACGGGGATGGCGAACTCGTCGGCGAGATCGATGATGCGGGTGACGTTCTCGGCGATCACGGCCTGGATCTCGCCGGCTCCCACGTCGTTCATCTCCTCGAGGGCGGCGGCGAAGCGTCCCTGGGCGATGCGATCGGGGTTCGTGACCCTGAATGCCCGCGCGCCCGGGGCCGGCGGCGGAACCTCGTCCCAGGTCTCGTCGGGGCCGGTTCCGCTGTAGCCGCTGATGACGGGCGTCAGACGCTCGATCGCGCGGTCGCTGAGCGCCATGAACCCGGTGCCCCAGCCGGCGCGGCACCACTTCTGGCCGCCGGAGACCACGACATCCGCCGCCTCGTAGGCCGCATCCACGACACCGAAGCCCTGGATCGCGTCGACGATGAGCAGGCGATCGCCGATCACCTGGCGAAGACCGTCGAGATCCGCGAGATAGCCGGTGCGCGAGTCGACCAGGGTGACGGCGACGGCCTCGATCGACGAGGTGAGCTGATCGCGCACCTGTCCCGGCGTGACGCGGCCGTGGTCGGTCTCGAGCCAGACCGGCCTGACGACGTGCAGGGCCTCGGCGGCGCGCACCGCCGAGATCGGCAGGGTGGGGAACTCGCCGGCGGAGAGCAGCACGTCCCCGGTCAGGCCGAACATGGCGTGGGTGACGCCCATCGAGGTGTTGGGCTGGGTGACGACCTGCTCGGCCGGGAAGCCGGTCGCCGCGGCCACGGCGGCGTGTGCCCGCTCCTCCTGCGCCTGGAAGTCGCCGAGCGAGCCGAAGCGCGCCTTGGCGAGGGTGTCCTGCATCCCCTGCGATTCGGCGATCACCCGTGCGGAGAGCGGGCCGACCCTGCCGAAGTCGAGGTAGCCGGGTTCCTCGAGGAAGCCGTCGAGGTAGTCGTCGAGCGCCGTCATCGCGCCTGCCTTTCGTGGGAGTCGTGCGTGAAGTCGATGGAGCCGGGCACCGGATGGCGCATCCGACTCATGCGCCGAAGCGCCGGTGTCGTGTTGCGTAGTCGCGCAGCGCGCGGAGGAAGTCCACCTCGCGCAGGTCGGGTCCGAGCGCCTCGACGAAGTAGAACTCGCTGTGCGCCGCCTGCCAGAGCATGAAGTCGCTGAGGCGTTGTTCACCCGAGGTGCGGATGACCAGGTCGGGGTCGGGCTGGCCCACCGTGTAGAGGTGCTCGCCGATGAGCTCGGGGGTGAGCCGCTCGGCAAGATCCTCGAGGCTGCGCCCCTCGGCGTGGTGGCTGGCCACGATCGACCGCATCGCGTCGGTGATCTCGGTGCGTCCGCCGTAGCCGACGGCCAGGTTGATGTGCAGCCCCGTGTGGCCGACGGTGCGGGCTTCTGCCGCCGCGAGGGCGTCGACGAGCGCCTGGGGCAGCCCGCTGGTCGACCCGACGTGCTTCACCCGCCAGTCGCCGTGGCGCGAGAGATCATCCGCGAGCTCCGCGATGATCTCGACGAGGGCGTCGAGTTCCTCGCCGGCGCGGTTCGAGAGGTTGTCGCTCGAGAGCAGGTACAGGGTGACGACGCTGATGCCGAGCTCATCGCACCACTGCAGGAACTCGCTCATCTTCGCCGCCCCGGCGCGATGACCGTGTGCGGCCGTCGCGAGGCCGAGCTGGCGCGCCCAGCGGCGGTTGCCGTCGATGATCATGGCGACGTGACGCGGCA
This sequence comes from Leifsonia sp. Root1293, assembly GCF_001425325.1. NCBI lineage: Bacteria > Bacillati > Actinomycetota > Actinomycetes > Micrococcales > Microbacteriaceae > Leifsonia > Leifsonia sp. Root1293. Next base: position 1,452,499 of record NZ_LMEH01000001.1, read on the forward strand.
TGGTCTCGGGGGTCAGGCCGCGCCGCAGACGCCGCTGGTAGAGGTCGTAGAGGAGGCCTCGCCCCAACGGTTCTTCCCTCTTCTGCACGGAGTCAACGGTAGTGCACGAGGCGCGCCGGCCTCACAGCCGGAGCCCGAAGGTGCTGTCGTAGGCTGGGCGCATGAGTGCCGTCGACCCCCGAGAACCGCAGGACGTGCGGGAGCACCTCGATGAGCCAGCCTCGACGTTGGACGCCTCGGATGCCGCCGTCGCACTCGACGAGGACCGCGGTCCGGAACTGCCGAACATCCCCATGGTGGATGCGTCTCCTGCCCATCCCGATGACGTGAAGCCGACCTGGCGGGGATGGATCCACGCGGGAACCTTCCCCCTCGCGCTGATCTCCGGCATCGTCCTGATCTCCGTCGCGAACGGAGCTGCGGCCAAGTGGTCGTCGGTGGTCTTCGTGCTCACGTCGCTGCTGCTCTTCGGCAACTCAGCGCTCTATCACCGCTTCGACTGGAATCCGCGCACCAAGGTCATCCTGAAGCGCATCGACCACGCGAACATCTTCCTGCTCATCGCGGGAACGTACACACCGTTGGCGATCCTGGCCCTGCCTGCGAGCAAGGGCGTCCTCCTCATCACCCTCGTCTGGGCCGGTGCCCTGCTCGGCATCGGGTTCAGGGTGTTCTGGATCGGGGCGCCGCGCTGGCTCTACGTGTTCATCTACATCGCGCTCGGCTGGGCGGCGATGATGTACATCGTCGACCTGCTGAACGCCAACGTCGTGATGATGGTGCTCGTCGTCATCGGTGGCCTGCTCTACACCGGCGGCGCCATCGTCTACGCGCTCAAGAAGCCCAACCCATGGCCCGGAAGATTCGGATTCCACGAGATCTTCCACACCTGCACGCTGTTCGCCTTCATCTGCCACTGGACGGCCGTGCTGCTGATCGTGCTCGACCCGCTGCCTGGCTCCGTCGGGGGCTAGCCGCTACTTCGTGTCGTCGGTGTTCGCCGGATCGACGACGGGGCTCGTCGGGGCCGCACCCGGAGCGGCATCCGGGGTCGAAGCCCGCGCCGTGGAGGCACCGGTCGCCGGAGCGTCGGCGGCCATCTGCGCTTCTGCCTGCTCGAGCAGCAGTTTCTCCCGGATCTGGTCGCGGTAGTTCACGCGGCGCACGCGGCGCACCATGTCGATGATCAGCAGGACCGTGGCGACGGCCACGAGGAAGGTGACGAGGAATCCGACGACGCCGGGAGTGATGAGGTCGTCATCGGGCGGAGTCGGAGCTGCCGTCGATGCGACGACGGATGCCCGTACCAGAAGGTCGGTGATGCTCACGAGCACGGGGGACGACTCCTTGATCCACTCTTGTTAGCCTTGAGTCACCAGCTTAACCTTTGCGGGGCCCCTGCCCCGACCGCCAGGAGCTCCATGACCACCCAACTCGACGCGCGCTACGGCCGCACGAGCACGCGCAAGCGCCGCGACGGCTGGATCATCGGGATCGTCGCCGCAGCGTTCGTGGTCGTGTTCGCCGCCTGGGTGATCTGGGCGGGCCTGGACGGCGCGAAGCCGATCATCGAGGCTCAGGACACCCAGCACTCCGTCATCGACTCCCGCACCGTGAGCGTCACCTTCGAGATCTCGATGCCGGCAGGCACCCGCGCGAGCTGCGCCGTGCAGGCCCTCAACGAGGACTTCTCGATCGTCGGCTGGAAGGTCGTCGACATTCCGGCCGCCGACGTGTACACGCGCTCGTTCACCGAAGAGGTGCGCACCTCGCGCCAGAGCAACACCGGTTTGATTTCGAGCTGCTGGGCGACCTAACATGGCTCATTCGCCCCGACGGCCTCGTTGGGGCGTCGTCTTATCCGCAGCACCATGAAGCACGCACCTTCTCGAGGAGAAACATGTCCCAGGACGCAACCGTCACGTGGCTCACGCAGGAGGTCTACGACCGCCTGAACCTCGAGCTGCAGACCCTCAGCACCACGGGTCGCCAGGAGATCACCGACCGCATCCAGTCGGCGCGGGAGGAAGGCGACCTCAAGGAGAACAGCGGCTACCACGCGGCCAAGGAGGAGCAGGGCAAGCAGGAGGCCCGCATCCGCCAGCTCACCGAGCTTCTGCGCACGGCCGAGGTCGGCGAGGCACCGGAGAGCCACGGCGTCGTCGAGATCGGCACGATCATCACCGCCACCATCGCCGGCGACGAGACGACGTTCCTCATCGGCAGCCGCGAGATCGCCGAGGGCAGCGAACTCGACGCCTACAGCGAGCAGAGCCCGCTCGGTGCTGCGATCATCGGCCTCGCCGTCGGAGACTCGACCAGCTACACGGCCCCGAACGGCCGCGAGATCGCCGTCACGATCACCGCCGTCGAGACCTGGACCGGCCAGTAGCCCCTCAAGCTCCGCAAGACGAACGGCCCGCCTCTCCTGAGGCGGGCCGTTCGTCGTCGTGCGAGGCCGTGCGGTTCGGGCCGAGCGGAGCCGGGCCGAGCGGAGCCGCAGCTCAGACGATGCGCGGGTCGTATCCGGCCGCCCGGAGCGTCTCGACGACGAAGTCCTTGTGGGCCGGGCCCCGCGTCTCGATCGAGAGCTGCAGCTCGACGTCGCTGATCTCGCGCCCGGCGCCGTGGCGGGTGTGCAGCACCTCGACCACGTTGGCGTTCGCAGCGGCGACGAGTTCGGCCGTGCGGGCGAGCTGGCCGGGGCGGTCGGGCAGCATGATCGAGATCGTCAGATAGCGGTCGGATGCCGCCAGGCCGTGGCTGATCACGCGCTGCATCAGCAGCGGGTCGATGTTGCCGCCTGAGAGGATCGCGACGGTGGGCCCGTCCGACTTGACGACGCCCGAGAGGATGGCCGCGACCGAGACGGCACCGGCGGGCTCGACGACGAGCTTCGCGCGCTCCATGAGCACGATGATGGCCCGGGCCACGTCGTCCTCGGTGACAGTGACGATCTCGTCGACGGTGTCGCGGATGATCTCGAAGTTGAGGTTGCCCGGCCTGTACACGGCGATGCCGTCGGCGATGGTCGGGATCACGGGAATGCTCACGGGCTCCCCCGCGGCGAGGGAGGCGGGATAGGGCGCCGCGTTCGCCGCCTGCACGCCGATGATCCGCACGGTGCGCCCCGTCGCCAGGGACTGCTGCCTGATGGCGCTCGCGACTCCGGATGCGAGCCCACCGCCGCCGATGGGCACGATGACGGTGTCGACATCCGGAACCTGCTCGAGGATCTCGAGCCCGAGAGTGCCCTGCCCGGCCACCACGTCTGGGTGGTCGAAGGGCGGGATGAGCACCGAGCCCGACTCGGCCGCGTACGCCGCCGCAGCGTCGAGGGTCTCGCCGATCACGTTGCCGCGCAGCACGACGTCGGCGCCGTAGTCACGGGTCGCCTCGAGCTTCGGCAGGGCGACGCCGATGGGCATGAAGATGGTGGCGCGGATGCCGAGCTCCCGCGCGGCGAGGGCGACGCCCTGGGCGTGGTTGCCGGCCGACGCGGCCACGACGCCCCGCGCGCGCTCTTCGTCGCTCAGCGAGGAGAGCCTGTTGTAGGCGCCCCTCAGCTTGTAGGACCCGGTGCGCTGCAGGTTCTCGCACTTGAGGAACACCGGAGCGCCGAGCACCTCGGCGATGTGGCGCGAGCTCTCGACAGGCGTGGTCCGTACGACGCGACCCACGGTGATCCGGGCGGCCTCGAAGTCTGCGAGCTGCGGTCCCGCGATGGTGCCGGCTGCCCCGGTCGGTGCAGGCAGGGTGTTCGCGGTGTCAGGCATCCGTCGTGTCGTCCTTTCGATAGCCCGGTCGGGGCTGGGGAACCGTCTGCCACAGGATCGACTGCGGCACCGGCGGTTCCACCGGAGGTCTCGTCTTCCAGACCCCGCTCGAAATGTACCGCACCATGACGTTCATGACCGCCGCCACCGGCACGGCGAACAGTGCTCCGGGGATGCCGGCGAGCAGGGATCCCGTCGCCACGACGAGCACGACGGCGAGCGGATGCACCTTCACGACGCTGCCGACGATGAGCGGCTGCAGCACGTGGCCCTCGAGCTGCTGCACGGCCAGCACGACCACGATCATCCAGAGTGCGATCCACGGACCGTTGTAGACGAGAGCGATGGCGGCCGCCAGCGTGCCCGTGACCACGGCGCCGACGATGGGGATGAAGGAGCCGAGGAAGACCAGCACCGCGATCGGGATGGCGAGCGGAACCCCGAGCAGAAACGCGCCGAGACCGATGCCGACGGCGTCGATGGCGGCGACGAGCACCTGGACCCGCGCGAAGTTGGTGAGAGTGGTCCAGCCGGCGATGGCGGCTCCGTCGACGGCCGCACGGGCGCGCTTCGGGAACAGGCTGACGATCCAGCGCCAGATGCCCCCGCCGTCGATGAGGATGAACAGCAGGCTGAAGAGGGTGAGGAACACGCCGGCGACGAGGTGGCCGAGAGAGGAACCGAGCGACAGCGCCCCGGTGACGTAGACCTGGCTGTCCTGCTGGATGCTCGCCCAGGCCTGGTTCAGGAAGCCGTTCAGGTCGCTCTCGGAGATCTCGAACGGCGACGCCAGCAGCCAGGCCTTGAGCTCGTCGAACGACTCGAGGGCGTGGGAGGCGATGTCGCTCGCTCCGCGCTGGATCTGCGTGATGACGAGCACGAGCAACCCGGCCACGAGCACCAGGGTCCCCAGCATCGCCACGGTGATGGCCAGCCACGCGGGCCACCGGTGGCGGCGGAGGAAGCCGACGAACGGCACCAGGAGCGCTGCGAGCAGCACGGCGACGAACAGTGGGATGACGATGAGCCGCAGCTGGATGACGAGGAAGATGACCACGGCGATCACGGCGCCGATCAGCAGCAGGCGCCACGACCACCCTCCGGCGAGCCGCACGCCGTTCGGGATGGACGCCTCGACATCGAAGGGAGGCTCGCCCTCTGGCTTGTCCTCGGGCCTGCGGCGTCCGAACGCCCGCCACCCGCGCTGGTCATCCGAAGCTCGGCTCATCGTTTCAGTCTACGGTCGCCGATGGGGTCGGCTTCGGGGTTGACGACCAAGACGCCTGCTTCCCGCCGGTGTCGGCGCGGGCTGTTATGGTCGCAGCATCATGCCTGATTCCGTCTCCCCTGCACTCGCACGTCGTGTCGCGCTGGCCGCACAGGGGTTCGGGCGTCCGCGTCCGGCATCCGTCGGAACCCGCCAGTTGAACGGTCTGATCGCGCGCCTCGGGCTCCTCCAGCTCGACTCGGTGAACGTCTACGAGCGCTCGCACTACCAGCCGGTCTTCGCCAGGCTCGGCGCCTACGACAAGGCGCTGCTCGACAGGCTCACGTTCCCGCGCCGAGGCGGCTACGTCGAGTACTGGGCGCACGAGGCCGCCGTCATCCCCGTCGACACCTGGTCGTCGTGGCGCTGGCGCATGGAGGAGTACCGGGACTACTTCTCGGCACGCGACTCGTGGGCCGCCGCCAACCGGCGCATGCTCGAGTGGCTCACCAGCGAGCTGGCCGCCAACGGGCCGATGGCCGCGAGCGCCATCGAGCACGACTCCAATGTGCGACGCGGACCGTGGTGGGGATGGTCCGACGTGAAGCGCGGACTGGAAGTGCTGTTCCGGCAGGGCGATGTGGTGTCGGCAGGACGAACGCGCTTCGAGCGTACCTACGCCCTGCCCGAGCAGGTGCTGCCCTCTGCAGTCATCGAGCGCGTGGTGCCCAAGCACGACGCCCACGTGCAGCTGGTCGAGCGTGCGGCCGCAGCCCACGGCATCGGCACCGAGAAGGACCTCGCAGATTACTACCGGCTGAAGCGCGCTGACACCCGGGCCGCCATCGCCGAGCTCGAGGAGGCGGGGATGCTCCTTCCCGTCACCGTCGACGGCTGGCAGTCTCCGGCCTGGCTGCATCGCGACGCCCGTCTCCCTCGGAGGATCGGGGCCACGGCGCTGCTCTCTCCGTTCGACCCCGTGGTGTGGGAACGGGCACGAACCGAGCGCATGTTCGGTTTCCACTACCGCATCGAGATCTACACCCCCGCCGAGAAGCGCATCTTCGGCTACTACAGCCTGCCGATCCTCGTCGACGACACGCTCGTCGGGCGGATCGACCTGAAGAACGACAGACAGGCGAAGGTACTCAGGGTGCAATCGGCGTGGCTGGAGGAGAGCGTGCCTGCCGCGTCAGTCCCCGAGATCGCTGCGCGGGTGACGTCGGTGCTGCACGAGATCACCGCATGGCAGGGCCTGGAGTCGATCGTCGTCGCCGCCCGCGGCACGTTGAGCGCGGCGCTCGAGGCGGAGCTGGCCTAGAACTCTCCACCGATGGTGTGCAGGCGCTGGATGCGCTCCTCCAGCGGCGGGTGGGTGCTGAACAGCTTGGCGATGCCACCGCCCGCGAGCGGGTTCGAGATCCACAGATGGGCCATCGAGCTGTTCTGCTTCTGCATCGGTCGACCGTAGGCCCCGAGCTTGGCCAGTGCGCTGGCGAGGGCTTCGGGGTGGCGGGTGATGAGGGCTCCGGTGGCGTCGGCCAGGTACTCGCGCTGACGCGACACCGCGGCCTGGACGAGACCCGCGACGAGCGGTGCGACCAGCATCGCCACGAGACCGAAGACCAGCACGACGGGATTGTTGTTGTCCCGCCCTCGCCCGAAGAACGCCATGCGCAGGAACATGTCCGCGATGAAACCGACGGCCACGACCAGGCCGAAGACGATCATGCTCACACGGATGTCGTAGTTCTTCACGTGACCCATCTCGTGGGCCATGACGCCCTCGAGCTCCGAGTCGTCCATGAGGTCGAGCAGTCCGGTCGTCGCGGCCACAACGGCGTGCTGGGGGTCGCGTCCGGTGGCGAAGGCGTTCGGCGCCGGATCGTTGACGATGTACACCTTCGGCATCGGCAGGCCCTGCGAGATGGCGATGTTCTCAACAGTGCGCCAGAGCCGAGGGTTGTCCGACTTCTCGATCTGCACGCCGCCCGAGATGGCGACGGCCTGCGAGGCCGCGAAGAAGTACTGGAAGATCGCGTAGGCGATCGATCCCACGATCGTGACCACGACGATGGTCGGGCTGTTGTAGACGTAGCCGGCCAGCCAGCCGAGACCGGCGATGATCGCGATGAAGAGGATGACGATGAAGACTGTGTTGCGCTTGTTCTTGGCTATCGCGCTGTACAAGGGGCCTCAGGGCTCCTGACGACTAGAACTGCACGCGCGGGGGCTCCGCGATGGCCGCGGCATCCGCGACCTCGAAGAAGTCCCGCTCGGAGAAGCCCAGCCGCTTCGCGAAGGCGTTGTTCGGGAACACCTTGATCTTGGTGTTGAGCTCGCGCACTCCCCCGTTGTAGAACCGGCGCGCGGCCTGGATCTTGTCCTCGGTGTCGACGAGTTCGCCCTGCAGCTGCAGGAAGTTCTGGCTGGCCTGGAGCTGCGGGTACGCCTCTGCGACAGCGAAGATCGACTTGAGCGCCTGCTGCATGTGGTTCTCGGCGACGGATGCCTCGACGGGGCCCTGCGCCGACAGCGTCTCGGCGCGCGCGCGCGTGACGGACTCGAACACGCCGCGCTCGTGGGCTGCATAGCCCTTGACCGACTCGATGATGTTCGGAATGAGGTCCGCTCGCCGCTTCAGCTGCACCGTGATGTCGCTCCAGGCCTCGTCCACCCGCACGTTCAGCGTGACCAGGGAGTTGTACGTCGCCCAGAGGTAGATGCCGACGATGGCGACGAGCACGACGACGATGATGAGGGGAATGAGCCATTCCATGGCGAGGACTCCTTGGGCGTGAATGGCGCGAGGACGCGACTCTTCATCCTAAGCGGGGCATACTCGGCTCGCAGTGACTTCCCATCACTCTCCAAGGAACACGGCAGGCGTAGGCTCTCCCATCGTGAGTGAGAGTGCCGCCGACCTGCCAGCCCCGGCTGGTGCACGCCGACGCGGGCGACCTCGGCAGGGCGCCGCCGGCGACTCCCGGGGTCGCATCATCGCGGCGGCCGAGAAGGAGTTCGCCGCCCGAGGCTACGACGCCACCTCGATGAGAGCCGTTGCCCGGCGGGCGGGGGTCGACGCGGCGCTCGTGCACCACTACTTCTCCGACAAGGCCGATCTCTTCGCCGAGGTGATCGCCGCGCCGCTGCGACCCGACCGGGCCATCAAGGCCGTGCTCGCCGGTCCTCGAGAGGACATCGGCGTGAACATCGTGAGGTTCCTCCTCGAGGAGTTCGAGAAGCCGGCTGTGCGCGCCCGCGGCACCGCCCTCATCCGTTCCGTCGTCGGCTCGGACGGCACCAGCCTGCTGCGCGACTTCCTCGTTCGCGAGGTGTTCCGGCGCATCGCAGCCGCTCTCGACACGCCCGACGCCGATCTGCGGGCGACCCTCGCGGCGTCGCAGATCGTTGGCATCATGCTCACGCGGTACGTGCTGCGGCTCGAACCCCTGGCCAGTGCCCCGATCGACGACCTGGTGGCGCGTCTCGGCCCGGCCGTGCAGTGGCATCTGACCGGCTTTCCCCTTGACGACGGGCCGTCTTCGGGCGAATAATTCATCACATGATGAATAGTGCGGCTCCGGCCGTCGACATCCGGGATCTCCACATCCGTCGCGGCAGCACGGCGGTACTGCACGGCCTCGATCTGAGCATCGCCCGCGGGGGCGTCGTCGGCCTGCTCGGCCCCAGCGGCAGCGGCAAGACGACCCTCATGCGCGCCATCGTGGGGGTGCAGGTGGTGACGTCCGGCACTGTGGCCGTACTGGGCGAGCCGGCGGGCAGCGAACCCCTCCGACACCGGGTGGGGTACGTCACGCAGTCGGCCAGCGTCTACGACGATCTCACTGTCGCCCAGAACATCGCCTACTTCGGGTCGGTGCTCGGAGCTCCGCGCTCCGACGTCGCCCGCGTGATCGAGGAGACCGACCTCACTCCCTTCGCCGACAGGGTCGTCGGGTCGCTCTCCGGGGGCCAGCGCTCCCGGGTCTCCCTCGCCGCAGCGCTGCTGGGCGCTCCGGAACTGCTCGTCCTCGACGAACCGACGGTCGGCCTCGATCCTCTGCTCCGCGTGCAGCTGTGGGACCTGTTCCACAGGCTGGCCGCCGCGGGCACCACGCTGCTCGTCTCGAGTCACGTCATGGACGAGGCCACGCGATGCGACCGACTGCTCCTCATGCGCGACGGCGAGATGCTCGCGGATGACACCCCGCAGGCCCTGCTCGGGGCGACGGGAGCCTCGGACGTCGAGGGGGCGTTCCTGGCCATCATCGCCTCGCGCCCCGATCGCGAGAGCGAGGCACAGGCTCCCGCTCGGCGCGGCGGGTCAGCTCGGCCCCGTCGCCATCGGCATGCCCGTGGGGAGGAGGGACGATGAACGCCCGCCGAACCTTCGCGACGGCAGGCCGCGTGCTCCTGCAGATCCGTCACGACCCTCGGACCATCGTGCTGCTGCTGGTGGTGCCGACGCTGCTGATCGGCCTCCTCGCCTGGATCTTCGTGGACACCGACGTCTTCCAGAGCATCGGCCCGGCGATGATCGCGCTGTTCCCGTTCATCGTGATGTTCCTGGTCACGAGCATCGCCACCCTGCGTGAGCGCCGCTCAGGAACGCTGGAGCGCCTCCTCGCCATGCCGCTCGGCAAGGGCGACTTCATCCTCGGGTACACGCTGGCCTTCAGCCTCCTGGCCGTAGCTCAGGCGTCGATCGCCGTGGCGTTCGCCGTCTGGATCTGCGGGCTCACGATCGAGGGCAGCATCTGGCTGCTCCTCGCCGTCGCACTGGCGGATGCGATCCTCGGCACGGCGCTCGGTCTGCTGGCCAGCGCCTTCGCCCGCACCGAGTTCCAGGTCGTGCAGTTCATGCCCGTTCTGGTCTTCCCGCAGATCCTCCTGGGCGGCATCTTCCTGGCACGGGACCAGCTTCCGCCCGTGCTCGAGGCGATCAGCGACTGGTTGCCCCTGTCGCACGCCATCGATGCCCTGAATGCCGTCGCGACCGACAGCGAGAGCGCCGCTTGGATCTGGGGTCAGATCCTCATCCTCGGCGCCTTCATCGTGGGGGCGATCGTGTTCGGATCGATCACGCTGCGGCGTCGGACGCCGTAGGTCGCGTCTACGGGCAGCCCCAGTACGTGATTCCGTCGGAGACGATGGGCACCAGGGTGGCTCCGGGGCACGGGCCGCAGTCGTCGTTCACGGGCGCGTCCGCGGCTGGTGCCGGAGCGCTGGCAGCCGGCTCGGCTGCGGGAGACTCTGCGGCGGCATCCGACTCGGCCCAGCTGTCCGAGGAGGATTCGTCGCTCCAAGAGACGGCGGCAGAGGCTTCGGCGGCTGCCTGGGCAGCGGCCTCAGCAGCAGCTGCGGCGGCCGCGGCGGCGATGCGGGCATCCTCGGCCTTCTGCCACACGGCAACCTCTCCGGTGGTCTTCTTCTCGAGCTCGCGCAGACCGTACACGGCGGCGAGCACGGCGTCGACGTCGGTCGACGTGGCGGCCAACTCGCCGGCTGCTGCAGTTGACGACTGGAGAGCGGTGCGGGTGGCCTCGGTCGCCTTACCGGCGCTCTGCGACAGGGCGGTGCCGGCGAGGGAGAGTTCGTAGGTCGCCAGGTCGAGTGCCGACGACAGCCGGGAGGCGGAGAGGTCGACACTGCCGGCGCCGACTCCCACCCTGTGGGAGACCTCGCCGATCGCGGCCGTCCTGGCCTCGGCGACGCGCTCGGTGCGCTCAGCGGCCTGTGCGGCCGCTGCCGCCGTGGTGCCCGTCGTGAGCACGGCCGTGGCGATGAGAATCGCCACGACCGTGAACCACGGGCTTCTGGTGCGCTCGGTCGTTGAGTCGTCGGAGCGGTTCGGGAACATCAGGTCTCCATTCGGGCGACGCGCGGTCGCCACGCAACTGTAGGGAGTCGGGAGGCAGTGCCACCGGCGATGTAGGGGGTGCCGGTGGCCTCAGGGTGCCAGCGCGGAGAAATCACTGTCAACGCCCCCATGCGAGAAGATCCGGAGCCCTCACCCGAAGAGGGGGTTAACCGAGATCCGCTCAGTTTGCGCGGAAAGCCAGATCAGCAAGCGTTTCAGCCCGAATGGTGAGCGAACCGGGCACCCCCCGGACTGGGACGTCCCGGGGTGACGCCCAGAACCCGGTCGAGATACGGGTTCGCGAACATGCCCGTCGGGTCCAGCCTGTCGCGCAGGGCGACGAAGTCGGTGAAGCGCGGGTACATCGTCGCGAGTTCTGCAGCGTCGAGGTCGTGCATCTTGCCCCAGTGCGGCCGACCGTCGTGGGAGCGCATGATGGCCTCGACCGCCCCGAAGTACGGGCGGTGGTCCTCCCGGTAGTACCTGTGCACGGCGATGTAGCCCGTGTCGCGACCGGACGCCGTCGACAGCCAGAGGTCGTCTGCTGCGGCGGATCGCACTTCCAGCGGGAAGGAGACCCGCCAGTCGTTCCGGTCGATGAGCTGGCGGATCTCGCGCATGGCCGACGGCACAGCCTCACGGGGCAGGGCGTACTCCATCTCCCGGAAGCGCACGGTTCGATTCGTGACGAACACGGAGGGGGCGGCATCCGTGAAGTCGCGATTACCCGAGAACCTCTCGGCCAGGCGCGCCGTCGACGGCACCGTGCCGGGGAAGGCTGTGCCGAGGGCGCAGAGCATCCTGTACGCGCCGTTCGCCACGAGTTCGTCGTCGACGAAGCGCGAGACCCTGCCGAGGGGGTGCAGTGGCGCGTCGGCCGGCAGGCGGGTGTTGGTCTTGGTGAGGGCGGTCGCCGTGTGCGGGAACCAGTAGAACTCGAAGTGGTCGGCGGTGTCGCTGCGCTCCAGGTACTCCTCGAGCACCGCCTCGAGCGGCTCCGGGCGCTCGACGGCATGCAGGGCGAACGCCGGAACCAGTTGCAGGGTCACGTCGACGACGACGCCTAGGGCGCCGAGACCGAGTGCCGCTGCGCCGAGCAACTCGGGGTTCTCGGTCTCACTGATACGGAGGAGCTCTCCGGATGCCGTCACGAGGGTCATGGCGCGGATCTGCGTGGCGATGCCGCCGAACCGACCCCCGGTGCCGTGCGTTCCCGTGGAGGTGGCTCCCGCGATCGACTGCCTGTCGATGTCGCCCATGTTGGTGAGGCCGAGGCCGTGGGGAGCGAGCAGGCGCGGCAGCTGGTGCAGGCGGGTGCCTGCCGCGAAGGTGACGCGCTGGCGCTCGGCATCGACGTCGATGATGCCGCTCAGGTCGGTGAGGTCGAGTTGCACGCCCGGGGCGACGGCGATACCGGTGAACGAGTGTCCCGCTCCGACCGGCTTCAGGCGCATGCCCGTGCGCGCGGCAGCCTCGACTGCACGCTGCACCGCTCCCGTCGTCGCCGGACGCTCGACCCGCGCCGGACGCACCGACTCCGTTCGTGCCCAGTTGCGCCAGACGGCGCCGCTCGCGCTCACAGGAACGCCTTCCCTTCTCCCCGGTAGGTGGGAGTGGTGCCGACGACGGTGTCGCCGTCGACGAGGGCGAAGTCGTTGAGGTGCTCGGAGAGCTCCCCCGACTTGGTGTGGCGCATCCAGACCCTGTCGCCGGGTCGCAGGGTTCTGGCGGCTCGACCGGTGACGGGAGTCTGCACCTCTCCGGCAGACTCGCGCGGTGCCATCGAGAGGCGGGCGGGCCAGACGATCTTCGGCAGCCGGTCGGGCGCGGGAGGGCCGGAGGCGATCCAGCCGCCGCCGAGGATGGTCGCTGTGTCCGGTGCCGGGCGCCGCACGATCGACATCGCGAACGACGCGGCCGGGGCCGGCGTGAACCGGCTGTAGTTGTCGAACAGGTGTCCGCCGAAGATGCCACTGCCTGCGCCGATCTCGGTGACGGAGCCGTCGTCGTGGGTCGACTCGAGCGAGCCGGTGCCCCCGCCGTTGACGAACTCGAGGTCGGCGATGCGTCGCACAGCCGCAACCGCAGAGGCCCGCCGGGCATGCAGCTCCTCGATGGACTGCGACTGCATCCAGCGCTTCAGGGCTCCGTCGAGCGGCTTGCCGATGGGCTGATCGCCGACCCCGGCGATCTGCGCCTCGTAGGCCATCATTCCGACGAGCGTGAAACCCGGACGTCCCTCGATGTACTGCGCGAGCGATGCCGCGGCGTCGGCGTCGTGCACGGGCGACCGCAGGACGCCGATGTGACCGAGCACGGCGGAATTCCACGAGGCGTCGAGTTCGAGGCAGACCCGGATGTCCTCGCGGAGCGCGGGCGGCAGCACGGCATCGACGATGTCGAGCTGCGCCGGCGAGTCGACCATGATCGTCACCCTCGCGGCGAGCTCGGGCGACGTGGCGAGGCGACGGATGGCCTCCCGGTCGACCGTCGGATAGCCGACGACGACGTCGTCGACGGTCTCGGCGAGCCACAGGGCCTCCGCGAGCGTGTAGCCGAGCACTCCCCTGTATCCGGGAAGCTGCAGCAGTTCCTCGATGACGCTGCGCACCCGGATCGACTTGCTCGCCACCCTGATGGGCGTGCCTCCGGCCCTGCGCAGCATGTCGTGCGCGTTGTGCCGGAGGGCGTCGAGGCTCAGCACGCCGAACGGCGGGTCGAGTTCTGCGGTGGCGCGGTCGAGGCTCGACCAGAACGGTCCGGTCTCGAGCCAGGGCTGCCCATCGGGCACGCGATCCAGGCCGAGGAGGGTTGCATCCCGGGCGGCACCGGCCGCACTCTGCACGGCGGCCATCAGCGCACGCTCTTCACGCGCGTCACGGCAAGGGCGCCGAGGGCCGCGCAGACGGCCGCGACGAGGAAGAGTCCGGTGAAGCCGCCCATCATGGCGACGAGACCGGCTCCGATCAGGGGCGCTATGGCCTGGGGGACGGCCGAGGCGATGTTCATGATTCCGAGGTCCTTTCCGCGGTGCTCCGGGTCGGGGAGCACCTGGGTGGCGAGTGCCTGATCGACGGAGAGGAAGCATCCGTAGCCGAGCCCCAGAAGGGCCGCAGCAAAGAGTGCCACCGTGAAGTCGGGGAAGAAGGCGAGCAGCACCGCGGCGACGGCCTGCAGCACCGAGGCCACGATGACGAAGAGCTTGCGACGACCGAGCTTGTCGGAGAGCCTGCCGAGCACGAGCGCGGCCAGGATGACGAAGACCATGTAGACCGCCGTGAGCAGGAGCAGGTCGCCCTCGGCATCAGTCCGGTCGAGTCCGAACATGAGAAAGTACAGCAGCAGCGTGGTTCCGAAGGCGTTGCCGAAGTTGACCAGGATGCGGCCGAGCAGGGTCCAGCCGAAGTCGGGGTGCTCCCGTGGACTGATCCACAGGCTGCCGACGACGCCCCGAGCCGAGACGCGCTCGCGCTGCGCCGGCTCGAGCACGGCATCCGGTCGCATCAGGAAGGGGATGGTGAACACCAGCAGCAGCACGGCGACGAGGGCATAGCCGGCGAGCACGGTCAGCGACAGCAGCGTCACCAGCAGGATGCCCAGGATGGTGCCGATCGCCTGAGGCGCCGAGAGCCAGCCCGAGACGTAGCCGCGCTGGTCGACCGGCACCCTGTCGGAGATGGTGGCGGTGAGTGCCGCCGTCATGACGCAGAAGCCTGAGAGCGAGAGCACCCAGAACACGCCGATCCCGACGAGGCTGTGCTGCAGCCCGAGCAGCACGAGCGAGACGGCGAAGCCCAGCGCTCCCCCGGCGATCCACGGGCGACGACGCCCGAACCGCGACGTCGTCCGATCGGACAGCGCGCCGGTGAGGGGGTAGACGATCACGGCGAAGAGGCCGGCGATGCCCGAGATGATCCCGAAGGCCACCACGCTGTCGATCCAGTTCTGCGGATGCAGCTCGTCGTCGATCTGCAGCGGCAGCAGTAACTGGATCGGCGTAAGCTGCGCCATCCAGATGCCGAGCCAGGCCGCGCCGAACGCTGCGATCCAGGCACCGGTCACCCGCTGGGTCGGTTCGCTGAAGACGGCCGGTTGCGCTGTCGAGGTGGTGGTCATCGTGTGTGCGCCATTCCTGCGACCAGGGCGGCCGCGTTGTCGATGAGGTGACCGGCGGCCGTGTCGTCACGGTCGACCAGCCACGACAGGGTGAGACCGTCCGTGAGGGCGACCAGCAGGCGCGCGACCTCGTCGACGGGGCGGTTCCATTCGCTGCCGGTGTGCTCGGCGGCGAAAGTCAGGGCGGCAGCGGCGAGGGCGTGGTAGCCGTCGTACTGCTCCCGCGCGAGGTGGCGCATGTCAGGGGTGCGCAGGGCGTAGAGGGCCAGCTCGTTGACGGCCTGCTCGCGCTCGGGATCGGCGCGCAGCAGGTCGAAGTAGCGTTGCAGTCCCGCTCGGGCCACGTCCTCGAGCGAGCCGACCTCGATGTCGTCCGGAAGGATGGCACCGCGTTCCTCGGCGATGACCCAGCGCACGACCTCGGCCATGAGCTCGCCGTGCGAGGTGAAGGCGTAGTGGAAGCTGGCGAGCGACATCCCGGCCTCCGCGACGATCGCTCTCGTCGTCGCGGCGGAGACTCCCCCGCGCCCGATGACCTGCACGGCGGCCAGCACGAGCGCGACACGACGCTCGGATGCGGGTATGCGCGGCATGGCGACTCCTCACACGACAACGGGCAACAAGTGGGACGATCGACCCACTCGGAGGCGATGACTCAGTATGCACCATGCCGGCGGATGCGGCAGCGCGTGTCGCGTGGGTCTGCGTGATCAGCCATCCGAGCTGTCGAGACCGGAGTACGTGTGGGTGGAAGGCACCCAGCACCCGCAACGAGTGCGTTCTCGGGGAATGTGGCCGGAGCGGCCGATCTCAGAACAGCTCGCCCTGTGCTCCCGCAGGGACTCGAACCCTGACTGAAGCGATTTTAAGTCGCCTGCCTCTGCCGATTGGGCTACGGGAGCCGGAGGTGTACCGAGGCCAACCTACAAGAAACGCCCCGCCCGGTCCTTCGGAGCGAAGGAACGGGGCGGGGCGATTCGTGACGTGACTGCTAGGACTTGGCGCTGGCTCGCTCCGCTGCTGCGGGCTCGACGGATGCCTCGGCTGCCGGCGCGGCCTTCGCTGCGGCGGGCTTGCGCTTGGCCGGAGCCTTCTTCGGTGCCGCCTCGACGGCCGGAGCCGCGGGAGCTGCCGGAGCGACGGGTGCGGCTGCCGGGGGCTTCGGGCGTGCGGCGAACTCCTCGAACACGGCGCGCGGGTGCTGCACGGCCTCGATGGCGACGATGTCGCGGCCGAGGAAGAAGTTGGCGACCCAGCCGCCGACGACTCGGAGCTTGCGCTCCCAGCTGGGCATGGCCAGGCCGTGGTAGCCGCGATGGGCCACCCACGCCGGGAAGCCCTTGATCGCGAGCTTGCCCGACTGGAACACGCCGATGCCGAGGCCGAGGCCGGCCACGGCGCCGAGGTTCTTGTGCTTGTACTCCTTGGGGCCCTCGCCACGGAGCACGGCGACGAGGTTCTTCGCGAGCAGCTTGCCCTGGCGAACCGCGTGCTGGGCGTTCGGAACGCAGTAGCCGCCGACTCCGCCGCCGGAGAGGTCGGGGACGGCCGAGACGTCGCCGGCGCCCCATGCACCCTCGATCCACTCGTCCTCGGTTCCGACGCGGAGGTCGGCGCGCACCTTGAGGCGCCCGCGCTCCTCGATCGGGAGGTCGGTGTTGCGCACGATGGTCGGGTTGGCCATGACGCCGGCGGTCCAGACGATGAGGTCGGACTCGAAGGACTCACCGGTCGAGAGCTCGATCTTGCCGTCGACCGCGCTGGCGAGCTGCGTGTCGAGGTGGATCTGCGCACCGCGCTGGTCGAGGTTCTTGATGACCCAGTGGCTGGTCTCGAGGGATACCTCGGGCATGATGCGTCCCATGGCCTCGATGAGGTGGAAGTGCGTGTCCTCGAAGGAGATCGTCGGGTACTTCGGGATGAGTGCGCTCGCAAGAGACCGCAGCTCGGCGAAGATCTCGATGCCGGCGAAACCGCCGCCGACCACGGTGAAGGTGAGCAGACGGTCGCGCTCGGGTCCGGCGGGGAGCATGGACGCCTTGTCGAAGTTGGTCAGCACGCGCTGGTGGATCGCGGCGGCCTCCTCGATGGTCTTCAGGCCGATCGCGTTGTCGGCGATGCCCGGGATCGGGAAGGTGCGCGAGACGGCACCGGCCGTGACGACGACGATGTCGTAGTCGAGCTGGTACGGCTCGCCCGCGATGGGCTCGATCGTGACCTGCTTGTCGGCGTGGTTGATGTTGGTGACCTTGGCCGCGAGGATCGTCGTCTTCTTGAGGTGACGACGGTGGGACACCACGGCGTGACGGGGCTCGATGGAACCGGCGGCAACCTCGGGGAGGAACGGCTGGTACGTCATGTAGGGCAGCGGGTCGACGATCGTGACCTCGGCTTCGCCCTTGCGCAGCTGCTTCTCGAGTTTCCAGGCGGTGTAGAACCCGGCGTAGCCTCCGCCGACGATCAGAATTCTGGGCACAGTGGAACGGTCTCCTACATGATCACGTTGGTGCGGATCGTCACTGTTTTCGCAACGACCGCTTGATATGCCGTGTGGCGCCGATGCCCAGCAGCACAGCAAGACTACCAAATCCTGCGAGCACGGCGAACGGCACGGTCAGGTAGCGCAGCGTCCAGCCCGTCGTCATGAACGACTGCTCATCCGCCTTGACCTCCGGAGCGGGGTCCGGCACCGGGGTCGTCGGCGTGAGGGTGGGCGCCGTGGTCTCCTCGGCCGGCGGCTGCGCGCGCCGGTGGATGCGGATCCAGTCGGTGAGCTGGTCCTCCGGCGTCGTCGTGGCCGGATCGACGCTCGCGGTGAGGGCTGCAGACGCGTTGATGAGACCGTTGCCGTAGATGGGGCTCGGCACGTCATGGCCGTTGGGGTCGGCCGTGGCGATCACGCGGTTGATGGCATCCGCCGCGCTCAGGTCGGGGTAGGCGCTGCGCACCAGGGCGAGCAGTCCCGAGACGAGCGGAGTCGCCCCGCTCGTGCCGTTCCAGGCCACGTAGCCGCCGCCGGGGACGACGCCGACGAGCTCCTCGCTGGGGGCTGCGACCGAGATGGTGATGCCCTGCGACGAGGCGTCGAAGCTGGCCTCCTTGTTGCGGTCCACTCCGGCCACCACGACCACGCCGGGGATGGTCGCCGGTGCGCCGACCTGCGACGTTCCTCCGGCTCGGTTGCCGGCGGCCGCCACCACGATCACGTCGTTCTGGAACGCGTAGAGGAACGCGTCGTCCCAGCTCTGCGGCCAGTCGACGGTGTTGCGGGTCAGCGACATGTTGATGACGCCGGCGCCGTTGTCGACGGCCCACCGCACGGCCTCCGCGATCTGGTCGTCGGTCGAGATCTTCGACTTGGTGTCGCTGCCGAAGGCGACGGAGATGCTCAGCAGTTGCGCCTCGGGCGCGACGCCGAGAACCCCGTTGCCCTCTCCAGTGCCCCGCCCGGCGAGGAGCGAGGCGACCTGGGTTCCGTGCGAGTCGTCGTCGCCGACGGGCTTCTGCCCGTTGGCCGATCCGATTCCGGAGACATCCGCTCCCCCGACGACGACACCCTTCAGTTCGGCGACGGAGCCGTCGATGCCGGTGTCGATGACGGCGACCTTCACCCCGGCGCCCTTACTCGTCGTCCACGCCTGAGTGAAGCCGTAGTCGTTCAGCCAGTACTCGAGGTCGCGCACGGGGTCGGCGTGCGCCGGGGGCGCATCGATCACGTCGAGCGCGATGGGGCTCGCGCCGAGCAGGGCCACCGCGACGATCAGCGCCCCCGCCGCCGTGCGCCTCAGTCGTCGTCTCACTCGTCGCCGACCTCGTCGATCCCGGGGTAGTCGACGCAGGCGCAGACGGAGGGGCTCCACACGGACCGCGCGAGGGCGAGGTCGCCGATCGGGTTCACTCCTGGGCCGGCGGCCAGGGCGTGGCCGGCCAGGGCGTGCAGGCACTTGACGCGCTCGGGCATGCCTCCGGCCGAGAAGTTCGTGATCTCGTCGACGACGAGGATCGATTCCCGGTCGGACAGGTAGGAGGCGTGGGCCTTCTCGTAGGCGGCCTTCACCTCGGGGTCCTCGGCCAGGAGGTCCTGGAACTCGACCATGACATGCGCTGCCTCGAGGTAGGACATGGCGGCGGTGGCCGCAGGATGCGACAGGTAATAGAGCGTGGGGAACGGGGTGCCGTCCTCGAGCCGTGGCGACGTCGCCACCACGGTCGGGGCACCGCACACGCAGCGCGCGGCGACGCCGATGACGCTGCGGACGGGACGACCCAGTTGGGCCGAGAGGATCGCGATGTCGCGCTTCGACGGCGCGTCGAACGGCGGCGTGGTCATTTCGAGGATCCTTCCGGAGCGACGGGCGCCAGCCCGGCGGCCATCGCAGAAGCGAAGAGGGAGTGCATCCAGTCGGACTTCGTGGCCTGCACCTCGGTGGACACCGGAGCCGGCTCTGCCGCAGCGGCGGCCGCCGGCAGGTCGTTGATCACGAGGAAGCTGACCTCCCCGGGCATGACGTAGGCGAGACGCTCCCGTGCCTGGGTGGTGATGAAGGTCTTGTCGTTCCAGCGCTCCCGCTCCGCGGTGAGCGAGTCGACCTCGCTCTTCTCGGCGGCCACGGCCTGCTGCAGCGCCGCGATCTGCTGTCGCTGAGCCACCCACGACTGCGCTGCGGGCGCGAGCACAACGACGGCGAGCACGGCGAGCCCCATCATGATGAGCGAGAAGCCGGAGAAGCGCAGGCCGCGCATCCAGCCGCCCGCCGCCGATTCACGGCGGAGGGCGACCGGGATGCGTGTCGACTGCTGGTTCAGAGTCGCGTCAGGAGAGGTCGGCATCTGCCCCTCCTCCGTTCGTCGACTCAGACCGTGAAGCGGGGGAACGCGCTGCGTCCTGCGTAGACGGCGGCGTCGCCCAGCTCCTCTTCGATCCTCAGAAGCTGATTGTACTTAGCGACACGCTCGCTTCTGGCAGGCGCTCCGGTCTTGATCTGGCCGCAGTCCGTCGCGACGGCGAGGTCGGCGATGGTGGTGTCCTCGGTCTCGCCCGAGCGGTGCGACAGGATGGCCGTGTAGCCCGCGCGCTGCGCGAGCGCGACGGCGTCGAGCGTCTCGGTGAGAGTGCCGATCTGGTTCACCTTGACGAGGATCGAGTTGCCGGCCTTGACCGTCAGGCCCTTGGCGAGACGCTCGGGGTTCGTGACGAACAGGTCGTCTCCGACGATCTGCACCTTGTGGCCGAGCTGCTCGGTGAGGTGGGTGTAGCCGTCCCAGTCCTCCTCCTCCAGCGGGTCCTCGATCGAGACGAGCGGGTACGCGTCGACGAGCTCTGCGTAGTAGGCGACGATCTCGGTGGCCGAGAGCTGCTTGCCCTCGAAGTGGTAGGCGCCGTCCTTGTAGAACTCCGTCGCGGCGCAGTCGAGGGCGAGGGCGATGTCCTTGCCGGGAACATAGCCGGCGATGCCGATGGCCTCGACGATCAGGTCGAGGGCGGCACGGTTGCTCGGCAGGTTGGGAGCGAAGCCGCCCTCGTCGCCGAGGCCGGTGGCGAGGCCCTTCGACTTCAGCAGGCCCTTGAGGGCGTGGTAGGTCTCGACGCCCCAGCGGAGACCTTCGCTGAAGGACTCGGCGCCGAGCGGAACGATCATGAACTCCTGGATGTCCACGTCGTTGTCGGCGTGCGAGCCGCCGTTGATGATGTTCATGAGCGGAACGGGCAGCGTGTGCGCGTTCGGTCCGCCGAGGTAGCGGAACAGCGGGAGGTCGAGCGAGTCTGCGGAGGCCTTGGCCACGGCGAGGCTCGCTCCGAGGAGGGCGTTGGCTCCCAGACGGCTCTTGTTCTCGGTGCCGTCGAGGGCGATGAGGGCTGCGTCGATGAGGCGCTGCTCAGTGGACTCCATGTCCTCGATCTCGTCGGAGATCTCACCGATGACGGCGTCGACGGCCTTCAGCACGCCCTTGCCGCCGTAGCGGGCCTTGTCGCCGTCGCGCAACTCGTACGCCTCGAAGGCGCCCGTGGATGCACCGGACGGGACGCCGGCGCGAGCCACCGTGCCGTCGTCCAGCAGAACCTCGACCTCAACGGTCGGGTTGCCACGGGAATCAAGAATTTCGCGAGCGCCTACAGCCTCGATGAGAGCCACAACTATCTCCTTTGGAACCGGGTGTGTTTTGAACGAGAACGTCGTTGTTCCTCGCTGGTCAGTCTAGGGCGCGGCCGACGAGGCCCGCGAGTCGCCCACCTCCGCCGCCGCTGCCGGCCGCGAGCCTCCCGCTGGCAGTGCCGGAGAGCCGGTCAGCCGATGGCCTTGAACTCCAGTGCCGCGGCATCCGTCTCGCCCGAGGCGACGAAGGCGTACCGGGTGAACCCGTCGGCCTCGGCGCGCTCGAGCAGCGCTCGGACGTTCTTGCTGCGCTTGGCCAGGCGCACTCGGGCGCCGGACTCCACCAACGAGCCCTTGAGCGACACCAGCGACGCCGGTTCTGCATCCTTGTCGTGCACGAGGAGCACAGCGTCGGCGCGAGCAGAATCGTCGGCGTCGAGGAGGTCGACGATGCGCTCGAAGCCGATGGAGAATCCGCAGGCGGGAACGTCGGTTCCGAGGAAGCGGCCGATCATGCCGTCGTATCGTCCTCCCCCGCCGAGGGAATAGGTGAGCTCGGGGTGCGAGATCTCGAAGATGGTGCCGGTGTAGTACCCCATGCCCCGCACCAGCGTCGGGTCGAAGTCGAGCTCGATGCCCGACACGGCGTCGCGGATGGCACGGAGCTCGGCGTAGACCTCGAGGTCGAGCCAGGCAGGCGGCGGCAGCGTTCCGTCGTGCAGGTGCCAGCCGGCGTTCTCGATCGAGGCGAGAGTGTCGGCGATGCCGTCGGTGGTGATGCCGAGGGACCCGAGTTCATCGACGACGCCTGTGACACCGATCTTGTCGAGCTTGTCGATGGTGATGAGGGCCCGCTCGTGCTGTTCTGCCGGTACCTTCCAGGTGTCGAGCAGACGGGTCAGGATGCGGCGGTCGTTGATGCGGATGCGGCATCCGTTCAGTCCGAGGGCCTCGATCGCCGCGGCCGTTGCCGTGATCAGCTCGATCTCGGCGAGCGCACCGGACTCCCCGATGATGTCGATGTCGCACTGCAGGAACTGGCGGAAGCGGCCCTTCTGCGGGCGCTCGGCCCGCCAGACCGGGGCGATCTGGATGGCGCGGAACACGGCCGGCAGCTCTGCCCGGTGGCTGGCGTAGAAACGGGCCAGCGGCACGGTGAGGTCGAAGCGCAGTCCGAGGTCGGCGAGGCCGAGCGCGTCGTCGGCCTCAGCCGCAGCGGCGAGCATCTCGCTGGTGATCCCGCGGCGCATCACCGCGAACGCGAGCTTCTCGTTGTCGCCACCGAGGCCCGAGTGCAGGTAGGCGGCGTCCTCCATGACCGGCGTCTCGATCTCATCGAAGCCGTGCCGCGCGTAGGCGCTCCGGATGACTCCGAGGGCGTGCTCGCGGCGGGCCTTGTCGGCCGGGAGGAAGTCGCGCATGCCGCGGGGAGGGGTCACAGTCTGGGCCATGGGTCCATCCTCCCAGTTCCCGGGCGCTCCCTGAAAAGCGAGGAGGTTCGCGACGAATCGCCCCGACCCGGCGGTCGAGGGGCGGGTTTCGAGGCGGAGATCCTCGCTTTCCCGTGCGGCGGTCCTAGAGGGCCCCGCCGGCCGCTGCGGGCGCATCGGGCTCGAGGCCGCCGTCGCCGATGGCCTCGCGGGCGACGAAGTTCTCGAGATCGAAGAGGTTGTCCCCCGCGCGCTGGGCGACGGTCAGCAGCGTCGACATCGACGCGACCTCCTCGACCTGTTCCTTGAGGAACCAGAGCATCGCCTGCTCGCCGATGGCGTCTCCATCGGCCCGCGCCGCACGGAACATCGCCTCGATCTGGGAGGTGACCTGCTTCTCCTGTGCGAGGGCCAGGGCGATCGGCTCGACCACCGAGGCGAAGGCGGTCTGCGGTGCGTCGACGCCGGGGATGGTGACGCCGAGGTCGCGGTCGAGGCGGTACTGCACCAGCATCATGGCGTGGTTGCGCTCCTCGAGCGATTGACGGTAGAAGTGGCGGGCCAGTTGCGGGAGGTCGTGCCCGTCGAACCAGACCGCGATGGCGATGTACTGCTGCGACGCCGAGAACTCGTTCCCGATCTGGGCCGTCAGGAGGTCGTTGAAGCTCTGCTCTGTCATGGCTCCGACGTTAGCGGCGGCATCCGGCGCCCGCTAGGCAGGACAGGCTGCCCTGAGCGCGGTCGTCGGCCCGGCTCGAAGGCCTAGCGGGCCTCGGCGGCATCAGCGGCCGGGGCGGCCTCCGCGTCCGTGGCGGCGGCCTCCGCCGCACGCACGTCGTCTCCGAGGGAACGGATGGCGGCCCGCAACGCCCGCTCGGGGTCGAGGTCCTTCGCGCGGGCGTTGGCGACGAGTGCGAGCAGGTGGGCGCCGAGCGCAGCCTCGTCGTCGATCCCGGCGGTCGCGGCGATGGAGGCATCGGTGCGGTCGACACCGACCTTCGCCGCCTTGCCGAGCGTCTTGTCGGCCAGCGCGAGTGCGGGCATGCCCTGCGGGACCCCGTCGAGCACGCTCGTGCGGTGAGGCTTCTCCTCGGCCTTGAGCTCGTCCCAGAACGCGACGACATCGTCGGCCGTCGACGCCTCGCGGTCGCCGAAGACGTGCGGATGCCGACCGATCATCTTGGCGTTCATGTGGGCGGCGACATCCTGGATGTCGAAGTCCTCCCCCGCCGTGTTCGCGGCGATGTCGGCGTGGAACAGCACCTGGTAGAGCACGTCGCCGAGCTCCTCGATCATCTCGGCTCGGTCGCCGGCCTCGATCGCGTCGATGAGCTCGTGGGACTCCTCGACCAGGTAGCGCACCAGCGACTCGTGGGTCTGGTCTGCGTCCCACGGGCATCCGCCTGGGGCGCGCAGCAGGGCGACTGTGGCGATGAGGCCGTCGAGTTCGCTGGTCATGCCTTCATGCTAAACGGATGCATCGCCCTCGGCAGGAGCTCCTCGCTAGACTGACGGCGGTGCGCCGGGAAGTCTGGTCGGCGGGCGGCTGAGCCGCTCTGAATCCAGCACGCGACCCTCGAGGAGTCCAGTCGATGACCATCCAGCACAGCGACGACCACCGCACATCGCCCTTCAGGTCGGAACGGGTGGCCGCCGGCCTTCTGCTGCTCGCGGCCGTCCTGGGACTCGTCGTCGCGAACCTGGCGGTCGGCCCGGCACTGCTGGACTTCATGGGCTCTCACGTCGAGATCGAGGCCATCGCCTTCGACATCTCCGTGAGCCACGTGGTCAGCGACGGCCTCCTCGCGGTCTTCTTCTTCATCGTCGCGGTCGAACTGCGTCGCGAACTGGTGATCGGCGAGCTGAACTCCCTGTCCAAAGCCGCGCTCCCCGCCATCGCCGCCATCGGCGGGGTCGTCGTTCCGGCCCTCGTCTACCTGGCGTTCACTGCAGGGACGGATGTCGTCGACGGCTGGCCGATCCCCACGGCGACGGACATCGCCTTCGCGCTCGGAGTGCTCGCCATCTTCGGATCGGCACTGCCGACACGGGTGAGGGTGTTCCTGATGGCGCTCGCTGTGCTGGACGACCTGGTGGCCATCCTCATCATCGCCTTCTTCTTCACGACGGGCGTGCAGTTCGCCTCCATCGGCTTCGCCGCCATCGCCATCACGGCTTTCGGTGCGTTGAGCCGACTGCTCCGACCCCGCTCCCCGTGGCTGCTCGCCCGACGTGCGCAGTGGCCCATCATCGCGACGATGATCGTGCTCGCCATCGCCGCGTGGTTCTTCACCTACCAGTCCGGTGTCCACGCCACCATCGCGGGCGTTGCCCTCGGGTTCGTGATCAGCCGGCGCCCGGGAGGCCGAGCCGTGCACGCGATCGAACCCTGGTCGAACGGCGTCATCCTGCCGATCTTCGCGTTCTCGGCTGCACTCGTGGTGATCCCGTCGGTCGCCCCGAGCGACCTGAGTCCCGCGTTCTGGGGCATCCTCGTGGCGCTGCCCGTCGGCAAGCTCATCGGAATCACCCTGGGCGGCCTCATCGGAGGCTGGATCTTCCGGCGTCGTTCCGGTGCGCTCAGGCTCCCCGACCTCATACCCGTCGCCGCCCTCGGCGGTATCGGCTTCACCGTCTCGCTGCTGATGAACGAACTGGCCTTCCGCGGCAATCGGGAGGTCGCCGACGAGGGCGTTCTCGCCGTGCTGCTCGGCTCGGCCGTGGCGATCGCGTTCTCCGCCGTCGCCGTCAGCGTGCGCGCTCGACAGTATCGGCGTCAGCGGCTCCTGGCTCTGCAGGCTCGGCAACCGGAGCCGGGAAGATCGCCGTCAGCAACTGCGTGACCCAGGCGATGAGCTCGGCGTCCTCCAGCGGCTGCCCGTGCTTGTCGGGAAGCGGAACCGACAGCACGCCGGTCTGCGTGAAGTAGCGCGAGCCCGGGTACATGCGCTGCAGCCGCACCTGGATCGAGTCCGGCAGGGTTCCCGGGCCGACGCGCAGGTTCGATCCCATGGCCACGACCTCGCCGAGACCCGCGCGCTGAGCCTGTCGGCGGAGCCGGGACACGGCGATCAACGTGAGCACTGCCTGCGGCGGCTCGCCGTAGCGGTCGGTGAGCTCCTCGAGCACGCTGTCGATCTGGCCGTCCTTGGCCGCCGGCGAACTGGCTGTCGAGAGCTTCTGGTAGGCCTCGAGACGCAGGCGCTCGCTGTCGACGTAGTCCTCGGGGATGTGAGCGTCGACCGGCAGCTCGAGCCGAAGCTCGGTCTGCCCTTCTGCCACGTCGCCGCGGAAGGTGGAGACGGCCTCGCCGATCATGCGCAGGTAGAGATCGAAGCCCACCCCGGCGATGTGCCCGGCCTGCTCACCGCCGAGCAGGTTGCCCGCCCCACGGATCTCGAGGTCCTTCAGCGCCACCTGCATGCCCGACCCGAGTTCGTTGTTGGCCGCGATGGTCGAGAGCCTGTCGTGGGCGGTCTCGCTGAGTGGCGTGTTCTCGTCGTAGAGGAAGTAGGCGTAGGCACGCTCGCGACCACGTCCGACGCGACCGCGCAGCTGGTGCAGCTGGCTGAGGCCGTACTTGTCCGCCCTGTCGATGATGATCGTGTTGGCGTTGGCGATGTCCAGGCCGGTCTCGATGATGGTCGTCGAGACGAGCACGTCGAACTTGCGCTCCCAGAAGTCGACGACGATCTGCTCGAGCACGCTCTCGGGGAGCTTGCCGTGCGCCACGGCGATGCGAGCCTCGGGCACGAGCTCGGCGAGCTGGGCCGCAACGCGGTTGATGCTCGACACCCTGTTGTGCACGAAGAACACCTGCCCCTCGCGCAACATCTCACGGCGGATGGCCGCCGTCACCTGCTTCTCGGAGTACGGGCCGACGAAGGTGAGGATCGGATGCCGGTCCTCGGGCGCCGTGGCCAGCGTCGACATCTCCCTGATGCCCGTGACGGCCATCTCCAGCGTGCGCGGGATCGGCGTCGCGCTCATGGCGAGGAAGTCGACGTTCGTGCGCAGCTTCTTGAGCTTGTCCTTGTGCTCGACGCCGAAGCGCTGCTCCTCGTCGATGATCACGAGACCGAGGTCCTTGAAGATGACGCCGTCGGCCAGCAGACGGTGCGTTCCGATCACCACGTCGACGGTGCCATCCGTCAGCCCGGCGAGGGTCTCGCGCGCCTCCTTGTCGGTCTGGAACCGGCTGAGGGCCTTCAGGTGCACCGGGAACCCGGCGAAGCGCTCCTGGAAGGTCTCGACGTGCTGCTTGACGAGCAGGGTGGTGGGAACCAGCATGGCGACCTGCTTGCCGTCCTGGACGGCCTTGAATGCTGCACGCACGGCGACCTCGGTCTTGCCGAAGCCGACGTCTCCGGAGAGCAGCCGGTCCATCGGGATGGGCCGCTCCATGTCGGCCTTCACCTCGTCGATGGTCTGCAGCTGGTCGGGCGTCTCCGCGTAGGGGAAGGCCTCCTCGAGCTCGCGCTGCCAGGGGGTGTCAGGACCGAAGGCGTGTCCGCGCGACGCCATGCGTGCGGAGTAGAGCTTGACCAGTTCGACGGCGATGTCGCGAACGGCTCTGCGGGCTTTGCTCTTGGCGTTCGACCAGTCGCTGCCGCCCATCTTCGACAGTGCCGGTGCCTCGCCTCCGACGTAGCGGGTGAGCAGGTCGAGCTGGTCGGTGGGCACGAACAGCTTGTCGGCCGGCTGCCCGCGCTTGGACGACGCGTACTCCAGCACCAGGTACTCGCGCACGATCGTCGGCTGCTGAGCGATGCCGGCCGTGCGGCTCGGCCCGGTCGGGCGGGCACCGGATGCCACGGTGCGCTGGGTCATGTCGACGAAACGGCCGATGCCGTGGGTCTGGTGCACCACGTAGTCGCCGGGCTTCAGCTGCAGGGGGTCGACGACGTTCTTGCGCCTGCTGGCCAGCTTCTTGATCTGGCGGGAGTCGTAGCCGGCGGTGCGACCGTAGAACTCGCCCTCGCTGAGCACGCCGATCTTCGCCGACGGGACCTCGAAGCCGCGGGAGACGCCAGCCTGCAGCAGATAGGCGACACCGGGCTCAGGGTTCTCGGGGAACTCGTCAGCGACACGGCCGGCGAAGCCGCGGTCGGCGAGCACGTCGCGGGCACGCTCGACGAGGCCGTGCCCGGCTGCCACGATGGCCATCGACCAGCCGTCGGCCAAGCGGGCGCCGACATGCTCGAGAGCACCCTCGACGTTGCCGGCGAAACTGGGCACGGCGTATGCGGCCACCCTGACGTAGTCGAGCAGATCGGCGTCGCCGGCATCGAACGCGGAGAAGGTCCACCAGGGGTGGTCCTGCGTCTTCTCCCCGGGCGCGGAGAAGCGCACCGAGTCGCGCAGCTCGGACAGCGAGAGGAAGTCCCCGGAGTCGAGGTCGATCGGCGCCTCGGCTCCGGCGGTCGCCGCACTCCACGCCGCGGCGAGGAACTCGCGGTTGGTCTCGGCCAGGCTCTGAGCCCGACCGCTCACACGTTCTGGACCGACGACGGCGACGACGGCATCGTCGGGCAGGTAGTGGGTCACGGGCACCAGGCGGTCGACGAGAGCCGGCGCCAGCGACTCCATGCCCTCGACGGGGATGCCCTCGGCGATCTTCTCGAGCATCTGGGCGAGACTCGGGAACTCGTGCCTCATCTCGCGGGCACGCTGGCGCACCGAATCGCTCAGCAGCATCTCGCGACTGGGAACCAGGCTGACGGATGCCACGGCATCGGGGAGCGACCGCTGGTCGGACACGGAGAACGCCCGGAGCTGATCGATCTCGTCGCCGAAGAAGTCGACGCGATAGGCGTGGTCGGCCACAGGCGGGAAGACGTCGAGGATGCCGCCGCGCACGGCGAACTCCCCTCGGCGGGTCACCATGTCGACGCGCGTGTAGGCGAGGTCGACGAGCTCGCCGGCGAGGGCCGAGAGGTCGTAGCCTCGCCCTCCCTGCGCGAGGACGACGGCCGGGTGGTCGGCCAGGTTGTCGGCGATGGGCTGGAGCGCCGCGCGCACGGAGGCGACGACGATGAGCGGGGGGCGCATGGCGGGATCAGCCTCGCTCCACTCCCGGAGCGTGCGCAGGGCCTGGATGCGGCGGCCGACGATCTCGGCGCTGGGGCTGAGGCGCTCGTGCGGGAGCGTCTCCCAGGCCGGGAAGTCGAGCACCGTTGCGCCGGGCGCGTAGGCGGCGATGCTGGCTTCGAGCGCCTCGGCCTCACGGCTCGTCGCCGTGATCACGAAGGCCGCCTGTGCGCCACGCTGGGCGCCTCGACGCGCCAGGAGGGCGGCGATGAGCGGAGCGTTCAGCCCCTCGGGGAGGGAGAAGTCGGCATCCCGGTTCGCCTGAGCGAGAGCCGATTCGATGGTGGAGGCGCGCTCGAGCGCGGTCAACAAGCCCTGGAGCATCACCGTACGAGTCTACGGCCGCCCGCCGACACACCGGTCGCGCATGGCCCCCGGACGGGCATCACCCGATCTGGGAGGCGCAGAGCCGCCGTGCCCTTCCCTAGGGTCGAAACACGCCGGAAGTCCCCTACGACGAAGGCGGAGCGTCAGACGTCGAAGTTCACGCAGTGCCCTCGCAGAGTCCCGGTTCCCTCGGAGCCGGGACTCACTGCGTCTGACCGGGTCGCAGGCGCGCGCATCACCCGGCGCGCCTCAGGACGGCGAGTGGAAACGCAGCTGAGCCGACGCGAGGCCGTCGGTGACGATGTGCTCGGCGGCGTCGGCGGCATCCGCCAGCAGATTCGGAAGCACCTTCTTCTCGGTCGATGAGAAGTCGTGCAGCACGAAATCGGCGGCGTCCTGTCGCCCGGGCGGCCGCCCGACGCCGACGCGGACGCGCGTGAAGTCGGGGGTGCCGATGGCGGCGATGATGTCGCGCAGGCCGTTGTGGCCGCCGTGGCCCCCGCCCTGCTTGAGTTTGACGGTGTCGAAGGGCACGTCGAGCTCATCGTGGATCACGATGAGCCTGGACGCGTCGAGCGAATAGAACTTCAGCAGTGCCGCGACCGGCTTGCCCGAGAGGTTCATGAAGGTTCCGGGCTTCGCGAGGATCAGCTTCGGACCGCCGGGGCTCAGGCGTCCCTCGGCGACGAGCGCGTTCGCCTTGTGCGTCTTGAACGACGCCGAGATGCGGCCCGCGAGCTCGTCGAGCACCATCTGCCCGACATTGTGCCTGTTGCCGGAGTAGCCGGGCCCGGGATTGCCGAGCCCGGCTACCAGCCAGGTGTTCTCGTCCACGTCGTGAACGTTTCGTCGTGAACGGAAGAGACCGGGAATGACTACTCGGCAGCCTCGGCTGCGGCAGCGGCGTCAGCCTCTTCCTCTTCCACGCCCTCGCCGCGACCGGCAGCGGGCACGTGCACGTTGATGACGAGCGTCTCGGGGTCGCTGATGAGCGATGCACCCTTGGGGAGCTCGACGTCCTTCGCGAAGATCTGAGCGCCCTCTTCCAGGCCCTCGATGTCGACGACGACGTTCTCGGGGATGTGGGTCGCCTCGGCCTCGAGCAGGAGGGTCTTGGCGTCGAGGTCGGCGATGGTGCCGGAGAAGCTTTCACCGGTCACGTGCACGGGAACCTCGATCTGGACCTTCTCGCCCTTGCGGATGACGATGAGGTCGAGGTGCTCAATGATCTGGCGGACCGGGTCCTTCTGCACGTCCTTGACGAGCACGAGCTCCGTCTTGCCGTCGATGTCGAGCTCGAGCAGGGCGTTGGCCTTGCGGAGGATGAGTCCGATCTGGTGGGCGGGCAGCGTCACGTGGCGCGGGTCGGAACCGTGGCCGTAGATGACTGCCGGGATCTTGCCGACGGCGCGGATCTTGCGGGCAGCGCCCTTGCCGAAGGACTCGCGAACCTCGGCGACAACCTTGTTGTCATCACTCATGATGTATCTCCTTGCGGGCTCGTGGCCCAGATCAGTGGTCTGTGTGTTCAACTCGAACGCATGTCAGCGTGAGGAAAAGCCAGGGGAAGCCGCATCCGCCGCGTCGATAACGGATGCCGGAGCATCCCTCGCCGAAGTCTTCAGCCGCCAGCGCCGCGAGCGGCACCGGAAACCAGTCTGTGAGTCTATCAGGCCCGAGCCGTGCTGCAGCACGGCGTCACAGAGAGGCACCGACACTACGCTGGAAGTCGACTATCGAAGGAGAGCGAAATCGTGCCTGAGGCAACTGCAAACATCGGCGTCGTCGGCTTGGCCGTCATGGGTTCCAACCTGGCGCGCAACCTCGCCAGCCGCGAGGGGAACACCGTGTCGATCTTCAACAGGTCGTACGAGAAGACCCAGACCCTCCTCGACGAGCACCCCGAGGCCGAGTTCGTCCCGGCCTCCACCTACGCCGAGTTCGCCGCCTCCCTCACGACTCCCCGCACCGCCATCATCATGGTGCAGGCCGGCAAGGGCACCGACGCCGTCATCGACGCGCTGACCGAGGTCTTCGAGCCGGGCGACATCATCGTCGACGGCGGAAACGCTCTCTTCACCGACACCATCCGCCGCGAGAAGGCCGTGCGCGAGACCGGCATCAACTTCGTGGGCGCCGGCATCTCCGGAGGCGAGGAGGGTGCGCTCAACGGCCCCTCGATCATGCCGGGCGGTTCCGATGAGTCGTGGGTGACCCTCGGCCCCATCCTGAAGTCGATCGCGGCCATCGCCGAGGGCGAGCCCTGCGTGACCCACGTCGGCCACGATGGAGCAGGGCACTTCGTCAAGATGGTGCACAACGGCATCGAGTACGCCGACATGCAGCTGATCGGCGAGGCCTACGACCTCATCCGCCGCGGCACGGGCAAGTCTCCGGCCGAGATCGCCGACATCTTCTCCGAGTGGAACCGCGGCGAGCTCGAGAGCTACCTCATCGAGATCACCGCGGAGGTGCTGCGCCAGGTCGACGCCGAGACCGGGCAGCCGCTCGTCGACGTCATCCTCGACCAGGCCGGCGCGAAGGGCACCGGAGCCTGGACCGTGCAGACCGCGCTCGACCTCGGCATCCCGGTGTCCGGCATCGCCGAGGCCGTGTTCGCGCGCTCTCTCTCGTCGAAGCCGGCGCAGAGGGCTGCGGCATCCGACCTTCCCGGCCCGTCCGAGGCCTGGACCGTGGCGGATGCCGACAAGGACGCCTTCGTCGAAGACGTGCGCCGCGCCCTGTACGCCTCCAAGATCGTCGCCTACTCGCAGGGCTTCGACGAGATCGTCGCCGGCGCCGAGCAGTACGACTGGGACATCAAGAAGGGCGACATCGCGGCCATCTGGCGCGGTGGCTGCATCATCCGTGCGCGCTTCCTCAACCGCATCACCGAGGCGTACGCAGCCGACCCCGGTCTCGTCGCGCTCCTGACGGCCCCCTACTTCGCCGAGGCTCTCGCCGGCACCCAGGAGGCCTGGCGTCGCGTCGTCGTGGTGGCGGCGCAGGCCGGCATCCCGTCGCCGGCGTTCTCGTCGAGCCTCGCGTACTACGACGGCCTGCGCGCCGACAGGCTGCCGGCTGCTCTCATCCAGGGCCAGCGCGACTTCTTCGGAGCACACACCTACAAGCGCGTCGACAAGGACGGCGTCTTCCACACCCTGTGGTCGGGCGACCGCACCGAGATCGAGTCGGCCGGCTCCGGCCACTGAGCTATCCGCTCGGCGCTATCCGCTCGCCGATGGCCGAGCGAGGCGACCGGTGACGGCACGGGCGAGCAGCCCGACAGCCAGCACCGCCACGGCGCCGACGATCGCCTGCCACGGCAGCGTGAAAGCCAGCAGGATGCATCCGGCGAGCCCGATCCACTGCACGGCGCGCGGCAGCCAGCGCTCCGAGCGCGGCTGCCGCAGCGCCGCCGCGTGGGCGATCGCGTAGTAGCCGAGCACAGCGCAGGCCGAGAATCCGACCAGCTGGCGGGGATCCAGCAGCACGACGGCCAGGATCGCGACCAGCGCGACGGATGCTTCGGCCACGACGGGCGCGGAGGTACGCGTCGAGATGCGGCTGAGGCCGCCGGGCAGGTCGCCCTCGCGCGCCATCGCCAGCGAGGTGCGGCTGAGCCCGGCCAGGATGCCGATCAGCGAGCCCAGGCTGGCGATAGCCGCCACGACTGTCGCGACGACCGGCCACGCGGCGCCGCCGAGGGCCGCTGAGGCCAGATCGGCGAGAGGCGACGTCGACGATGCCAGTCCGTCGACGCCGAGCACGCTGAGGCAGAGGGCGCCGACGACCGAGTAGAGCACGAGCGCTATCGCCAGTGCCATGATGATCGCACGCGGAAGAGTGCGCTGCGGATCGCGCACCTCCTCCCCGAGGGTCGCCATGCGGGCGTATCCGGCGAAGCAGAAGAACAGCAGGCCGGCCGACTGCAGCACGCCGTAGAACCCGGCATCCGTCTGCCCGAGATCGAGGACGGGGCCGTCCGCCGCCCCTGAGATCAGCGTCGCCCCGAGCAGCGCCACCAGCCCGATGCCGACGATGGTCACGATTGCGACGCTCACCCGCGCCGTGCTCCTGATGCCGGTCGCGTTGACGGCCGCGAGCACGACGATCACCCCGACGGCCACAGCCCTCGCCTGCGCCGGCCAGAGGTAGCTCCCGGCGATGAGCGCGATGGCCCCGGCCGACGCCGTCTTGCCCCAGACGAAGAGCCAGCCGGCGGTGAACCCCGTCCACGGCCCGATGGTGGCGCGGCCGAAGGCGTAGGCGCCGCCGGACACGGGGTGCGCCATGGCCAACTGCGCCGTGCTCAGCGCATTCAGCGAGGCGACGATGCCCGCGATCACGAGGCCGACGAGCAGTGCTCCCCCGGCTGCAGCGGCGGCGGGCGCCCAGACGTAGAAGACGCCGGCGCCGACCATCGAGGCAAGGCCGATCCCGACGGCCAGCCCCGTGCTGATTCGACGTTCCAGAACGCTCACCCGAGTGACCTTAGCGATCCCACGTGAACCTTTGTTATGGTCGCCCCATGACGACGCATCCGGAGCTGCTGGGCTCCGACGAGGACGACGACTCCGCGCGCCCGCTCCTCGGCGCCCGGCGCAGCCCCATGCTGCGCGCCGTGGTCTGGATCGGGATCGTCGCACTCGTGCTGCCGGGCATCCTGGTGACGTGGGGCGTCGCGCAGGGCACGGCGTCGCGGGCATGCGCCAGTTACGCCGCGTACCTGCGCCCCGATGCCGGCGGCTCCTCGGTCGGCTTCGAGCTGTTCGCCGCCGGCGGAGCCGGGTGGCAGTGCTACGCGGTGAGCACGAGCGGACCGAGGGAGTACCTCGGCTCGCTCGGCCTCATCCCGTCGGCTCCCCACGTCCGGCAACAGACCGCCTGACCGGCCAACCGGCATCCGCGCGGCCGACCGTGGCCGGAGCTGCATCGCGCTCGAGGGTCAGCCGTTCAGAAGTCGGTCGCGCACCTGGCGCCTGATGACCTTGCCGATGAGGGACTTGGGCAGTTCGTCGACGGCCACGACCCGCTTCGGAACCTTGTAGGCGGCCAACTCGGCGCGAGCCTGGTCGCGGATCGACTGCTCGTCGAGTTCGGCGCCCTCCCTCAGCACGACGGCGGCGACGACCTTCTCACCGCTGTGCTCGTCCGGCAGGCCGACGACGGCGGCGTCGAGCACGTCGGGGTGCATCCGCAGCGCCTCCTCGACCTCGCTCGGGGCCACGTTGAAGCCTCCGGTGATGATGAGCTCCTTGATGCGATCGACGATGCGCACGAAGCCGTCGGAGTCGAGCGCCACGATGTCGCCGGTGCGGAACCAGTCGGAGCCGCCGTCCGTGGCAGGAACGAACACGGCAGCGCTCTCGTCGGGCTTCTTCCAGTAGCCCGAGAAGACCTGAGGACCGCGCACGATCAGTTCGCCCTCCTCGTCGGTCCCCCTGTCCTGCGTCGGATCCTCCGGGTCGACGACCCGCACCTCGGTCGAGGAGAGCGGGAGGCCGACGGTTCCGGCCTTGCGGGTCGGCGCGACGGGATTGGCCATGAGCACGGGCGAGGTCTCCGAGAGTCCGTACCCCTCCACGAGGTAGCCGCCGGTGAGTGCCTCCCATGGTTCGACGACCTCGGCGGAGAGCGGCATCGCACCCGAGATGGCGATCTCGATGCCGGCGAGCGAGACGCCCTCGCTCTCGGCCGCCTTGCGCAGCCGTTCGTAGATCGGCGGCACGGCGGGGAGGAAGGTCGCCGGATGCTTCTTCATCACGGCCAGCACCAGGTCGGGGTCGAACTTCGGGAACAGCACCAGGCGGGACCCCATGCTCATGGCGAAGGTCAGGCAGAGCGTGAGCCCGTAGGCGTGGAACATCGGCAGCACGGCGTAGACCACGCTGGTGCCGCGCGCGATGGTGGGCACCCAGGCCCGCGACTGCGCGGCGTTCGCGGCCAGGTTGAGGTGCGTGAGGGTCGCCCCCTTCGGGCTTCCGGTGGTGCCGCTGGTGTACTGGATGAGGGCGACATCGCCGACGGATGGCGCCACGATGTGCTCGTCGATGGGCGCTGCCTTCAGCAGGTCCTCCCATGACGTCGTGCCGCGCACCTTCGTGGTCAGGGCGGCGCGTGACTCGCGCGCCCGGGCGACCGGCAGCTTGAGGGCCGTGCGGGTGAGGAACGGCATGGCCCGCGTCACGTCGATGGAGATGATGGTCTCGACAGCGACGTCCGACGGGAAGTCCTGGATGGTGGCGACGACCTTGTTCCAGGCGATGACGACCGTGGCACCGTGATCCTCGAACTGGTGCCGCAGTTCCCGCGGAGTGTAGAGCGGGTTGTGCTCGATGACGATGGCGCCGAGGCGCAGCACGGCATAGAAGGCGGCCACGTGCTGCGGGCAGTTCGGAAGCACGAGGGCGACGGTGTCGCCCTTCTGCACGCCGAGCAGGCGCAGCCCCTCGGCCGCCCGGTCGACCTGGGCACCGAGTTCGGCGTAGGTGGTCGTCCGCCCGAAGAACTCGAGGGCCACGTTGTCCGGATACTGGGTTACGGAAGCCGCGAGCATGTCGTACAGCGAGCCGTCCGGCAGATCGATGTCATGGGGCACGCCCTCGGCGTACGAGTCGAGCCAGGGGCGCGGGGTCGTGATCACCCCTTTACAGTAGCCGGGGACGCGCTCAGGCTGCCCTGCTACCCTCACCAGAAGGCCTATGACCCCCGAACGCATCCGTCCTCGTCCCTCGTCGCGGCACACCGCGACGAGACGTGCTGCGCCCGTTCGGGCCGAGCGGATGCATCACCGCAATCGCCTCGCGATTCCGGCCGCCCTGGCCGTCGTCGCCTGGGGCGCCGCCATGATGATGGCTCCCCCACCGCTGCCGAGCGCCGCCGAGACGGCTCGGACGACGGCGCAGTCGACCGCGGCGAAGCTGCCGGAGCAGTCGCTCACCGTCGACGGGACCGTTCCCGACATCTCCGTGGTGCGCGACGGCTACTCCGCCACCGACGGAGCGCAGACCCTCGCGGCCAACGGCACCAATCACGACTGGGCGAAACTCGTGCTCGTGTTCGCCGGGTGGCCGACCACCGAGAGCAACATCACCGTCATCACCCGCTGGATGCGCCAGGAGAACGGCGTGGACAACTGGTGGAACCGCAACAACCCTCTGAACAACGGCTGGGGCTCCGGCGGCGGCAGCGGCCTCGGCAGCTACGACTCCCTCGTGACGGCCGCTGAGAACTGCGCCGACGCCCTGCACCGCAACTCGGGCTACACGGCCATCGCAGCCGGCTTGGCGGCCTCGGCCCCGACGGGCGAGATCGAGGCTGCCATCTGGGCGTCGCCGTGGGCGTCGAGCCATTACGCGAACGGATCGCACTGGAGTTCGCGGCCGGTCGACGTCGTCAAGGCGCCGGCCGACGCCTGGGGCTGAGCGGACTCGCGGCCTAGGCTGCGCCGTCGAACATCGACGTGACCGACTCGTCGTTGAAGACGGCGTCGATCGCCTGAGCGAGAAGCGGCGCGATCGGGAGGATCGTGAGCTTGTCGAAGCGCTTGGCCTCCGGCACGGGCAGGGTGTCCGTGACGACGACCTCGTCGACGGCGTCGCTCTGCAGGATCTGCGTTGCGGGGTCGCTGAAGACGGCGTGGGTCGCGGCGACCACGACGCCGATGGCTCCAGCGGCCTTCAGGGCCTCGGCCGCCTTGACGATGGTGCGTCCGGTGTCGATCAGGTCGTCGACCAGCAGGCAGACGCGGCCGTTGACCTCACCGACGATCTCGTGCACCGAGACCTGGTTCGGCACCAGCGGGTCGCGGCGCTTGTGGATGATGGCGAGCGGAACGCCCAGCTTGTCGCTCCAGATGTCGGCGACGCGCACGCGGCCCATATCGGGCGAGACGACGGTGAGGGTCGCCGGGTCGAGCTTGGACTGGAAGTGCTCGAGCAGGACGGGCATGGCGAAGAGGTGGTCCACAGGCCCGTCGAAGAAGCCCTGGATCTGGGCGGCGTGCAGGTCGACGCTCATGATGCGGTCGGCGCCGGCTGCCTTGTACAGGTCGGCGACGAGCCTGGCGCTGATCGGCTCGCGGCCGCGGCCCTTCTTGTCCTGGCGGGCGTAGGGGTAGAACGGAGACACGACGGTGATGCGCTTCGCCGAGGCGCGCTTCAGGGCGTCCACCATGATGAGCTGCTCCATGAGCCACTCGTTGATGGGCGACGTGTGCGACTGGATGACGAAGGCGTCGCAGCCGCGCACGCTCTCGTCGAAGCGCGCGTAGATCTCGCCGTTGGCGAAGGTGCGGGCATCCGTCGGAATGAGTTCACTGCCCAGCTCCGCCGCGATGTCCTTCGCGAGCTGCGGGTGCGCTCGCCCCGACACCAGGACGAGGTGCTTCTGGCCGGTGATATTGATTCCGGACACTCGGACTCCGCTCTGTTCGACGGTACGGTGACCGCTGGTCATTCTGACCCCGGGTTGGCGGCCTGGGCCGCCGCATCGGCGGCCGTTCCGGGACGCTTCCGACTGACCCAGCCATCGAGGTTGCGCTGCTGCGCGACCGAGATGGCGAGGGCTCCGGGCGGGACGTCCTTGCGGACGACGGTTCCTGCGCCGGTGTACGCTCCGTCACCAATCCTAACGGGGGCGACGAAGACGCCGTGCGACCCGGTGCGAACGTGCGATCCCACTTCGGAGCGGTTCTTCTCGACGCCGTCGTAGTTGGCGAAGATCGAGCCGGCGCCGATGTTCGAGCCCTCTCCGATCGTGGCGTCGCCGACGTAGGAGAGGTGCGGCACCTTGCTGCCGACGCCGATGTTCGCGTTCTTGGTCTCGACGAAGGCGCCGATCTTGCCGTCGGCGCCGAGGATGGTGCCGGGGCGCAGGTAGGAGAACGGACCCACCGTGGCACCGGCCTCGATCACGCTGAGGGTCGCATCCGTTCGCTTGACCGTCGCACCCTCGCCCACCTCGGTGTCGACGAGGGTGGTGTCCGGGCCGATCACGGCCCCGGTGGCGATGACGGATGCTCCGAGGATCTGCGTTCCGGGCTTCACCGTGACGTCGGGCGCGAGCGTCGCCGTGACGTCGATCCACGTGGTCGCCGGGTCCTGGATGGTGACGCCGGCCAGCTGCCAGCCGCGCACGATGAGAGCGTTCAGCTGCAGGGCGGCCTCGGAGAGCTGGGCGCGATCGTTGATGCCGGCCACCAGCCAGGCGTCGTCGACGGGAACGGCCGCCACCTCGCTGCCTGCTGCGCGCAGGAGCCCGATCACGTCGGTCAGGTACTTCTCGCCCTGGGCGTTGTCCGTGGTCACGTTCGCGAGCTGGTCGCGCAGCTGGTTCACGCCGAAGACGTAGATGCCGGCGTTGGCCTCTCCGATGGCGCGCTCGGTCTCGCTGGCGTCCTTCTGCTCGACGATGCGGTCGAAGGCGCCGTCGTGCGTGCGCACGATGCGGCCGTAGCCGGTGACGTCGTGCGGGAACAGCGACATGACGCTCGCCGCGGCGGCGGCGGCCCTGTGTGCGGCGATGAAGCGGCCGAGGGTGTCGGCGTCGAGCAGCGGAACGTCTCCGTTCACGACGAGCACCTCGCCGGTGAATCCGTCGGGAAGGGCCTCGATCGCAAGCTCGACCGCACGCCCGGTGCCCGCCACCTCGTCCTGGTCGACGATCACGCTCTCGGGCATGTCGGCGCCGATCACGGCTGCGACGCGGTCGCGCTCGTAGCGCACGACGCTGATCACGTGGGCCGCATCGAGCTTGCGTGCCGTTGCGAGCACATGCGAGACGATCGGCATGCCGCCGAGCGGATGCAGCAGCTTCGGCAGCGACGATTTCATGCGCGTGCCCTGGCCGGCGGCGAGCACGACGATCGCAAGGTTCTGGTCGGTCATGGTGTCTCCCCTGGTGTGTTTCGAAGGGCTCCGCCGCCAGGACTCGAACCTGGACCTAACAGCTCCAAAGGCTGTCGTGCTGCCATTACACCACGGCGGACCACGCCTGACCGCAGGTCGAACGCGCCCTCCAGTCTGCCAGAACGCATGCCGTGGCCGTGACGCGACCGGCGGCATCCGAACGGGATAATGGAGCCATGCCGAGCAATGACGAGGTCGACCGCATCGTGGATGCGTGGGGACGCGAACGCCCCGATCTCGATTTCTCCCCCCTTCAGGTGCTCTCGCGTGTCGGCAGGCTCGCGAAGCACCTCGACCGGGAGCGTCGCAGCGCCTTCTCGCGCGCCGGTCTCGAGTCGTGGGAGTTCGACGTGCTCTCGGCGCTGCGCCGGGCCGGAGCGCCGTACCAGCTCTCCCCGAAGCAACTGCTGCAGCAGACGCTGGTCTCCAGCGGCACGATGACCAACCGCATCGACAGGCTCGTGGACCTCGGGCTCGTGACGCGTCAGACCGACCCGCGCGACGGCAGGGGCGTGCTCGTGGTGATGACCGCCGCCGGCCTCGATCAGGTCGACGCCGCCATCACGCAGCTCGTCGAAGCCGAGGCCGACCTCCTCGACACCCTGAGCGCATCGGACCAGGATCGGCTCGCCGGCCTGCTCCGCAAGCTCAGTCTCGACTTCGACTGAGTGCCGCTGCGGCTTCGACGGCCGCGATGGCGAGGTCCTCCTCCTCGATCCGTTCGTTCTCCGCCGTGCGCGCCTCGACCCTGATGGCCACGAGCCGCTCGCTCCGTCGCTGG
The DNA here is from genome assembly GCF_001425325.1 of Leifsonia sp. Root1293. NCBI lineage: Bacteria > Bacillati > Actinomycetota > Actinomycetes > Micrococcales > Microbacteriaceae > Leifsonia > Leifsonia sp. Root1293. The sequence goes on from NZ_LMEH01000001.1 coordinate 1,492,095, forward strand.
TTGGGCAGAGGCAGCCGGGCCGTGATGACCGCGAGCGGGACGATGAGGATCCAGAAGTACATCGCCCACACGGGGTCGACGAACAATGCCACCGGGATCGACACCAGGAAGATCGCAGGCACGGGGAACTGGTTCCGCACGCTCAGGGCGTAGACGTCGAAGTCGACGTCGTCGCGGATGAGATCGTGCCGCCAGGCGTAGACCCAGATCCACAGCTGCACCAAGCTGATGCCGGCCACGTCGAGCGCGTACAGCGCGACGACGACGGGCAGTTGGTACATGGTCAGTGCGATGGTCGCGACCGGGAGCACGGCGATGAGGAACAGGAAGACCAGGTTGATGCGCAGCAGCGGGGTGTCGTAGCGATCGATGACGCTGAACTTGCGGTGATGGGTGATCCAGTTCACGCCGATGATGGTGAAGCTCAGCGCGTAGGCGCCGAAGACGCCGACGTTCTCCACCAGCACCCGCCCGATCTCGTCATCGGCCACCTCGGGGATGTGGATCTCCAGTACGAGCAGGGTCATCGCGATGGCCATGACGGCGTCGCTGAAGAACACCAGGCGCTCGGTGTTCGTGCCCTGCATGAGCAGGCGCCGGTAGCGGCTCTCCGCTCCGGTTCGGCGTGCGACGCGCTCGGTCCGATCAGCCATGGGCCGAGCATATTAGGGTGGCGAGCGTGAGTGAATCCGTCAGGAGAATGCTGCGAGCCCTTCCGGACTTCCCCGACGAGCTCCCCGAGTTCGATCCTGAGACGGCGCCGTCGGACCCCGTCGAACTGTTCATCGACTGGCTCGAAGCCGCTGTGGTCCGCGGCATCCGTCAGCCCCATGCCTTCTCGCTGGCGACGACGGATGCCTCCGGCCGGGTGTCGTCGCGCATGCTCATCCTCAAGGACATCGACGACGGCGGCTGGTGCTTCGCCACCTCCAGGCTGTCGCGGAAGGGTCGCGAACTGGTGGAGAACAGGGCGGTCGCCCTGAACTTCTTCTGGGCCGAACTGGGCCGCCAGGTGCGGGTCACCGGTGATGCCGTCGAGCTGTCAGCCGAGGTGTCGGCAGCGGACTGGGCGGCCCGACCCAGCGCCGACGGCGCCCCGAACCCCACGTGGCAGGTGTACTCGGTGCGTCCCCGTGAGATCGAGTTCTGGCAGGCCCGCCACGACCGCAACCACATCCGTCACCGCTACGACTTCTAGGCGAAGGCCGAGGCGCCCTGCGGCCGAACCGTGTCGGCTCAACGCCGCAGGGCCACCCGCGCGAGCTTGTTTCCGACGAACTGGGCGATCTGCACGAACACGACGATCAGCAGGACCGCGGCCCAGGTGACGACCGGCTCGAACTGCCGGTAGCCGTAGAGCTGGGCGAAGTAGCCGAGTCCGCCTCCGCCGATCAGACCGGCCACGGCCGACATGTCGACGATCGCCACGAAGATGAAGGTGTAGCCGAGGATGAGCGGCCCGAGGGCCTCGGGGATCACGATGGTCCCGAGGATGCGGTAGGGGCCGGCTCCCATGGAGCGGGCGGCCTCGATCACGCCCGGCGAGACCGTCACGAGATTCTGTTCCACGATGCGGGCGATGGCGAACGACGCCGCCAGCGACAGCGCGAAGATGACGGCGTTGATGCCGATGCCGGTGCCGATGATCATGCGGGACAGCGGCTGCACGGCGGCGATGAAGATGATGAACGGGATGGGCCGGAAGAAGTTGATGACCACGTTCAAAACCACGAAGATCGCCTTGTTGGGCAGCAGGCTTCCTGCGCGGGTGGCGTACAGGATGAGACCCATCAGCAGTCCGGCCGCACCACCGATGAGCAGGGTGATCGAGACCATGTAGAGGGTCTCGCCCGCCGCCTTCCAGAATTCGTCCTGGAGCTCGATGAGCGCATCCATCAGCGCACCTCCGTCACGTGCGTGCTCATGGCGATGCGGGCGATGGCGGAGTCGATCGCAGCATCGTCGCCGCGCAGGGCGAGGGTGAGGTGACCGAACGCCCGGCCCTGGATGTCGTTGATGCCGCCGTAGACCAGCTCGAAGGCCACTCCGGCGTTCACGATCTCGAGGAAGACCGCAGCCTGGTCGGCGTTGCCGTCTCTGAACGAGATCGTGACGATGCGTCCGACGTGCCGCTCCTGCAGCACGGACAGCTCGGCCGGCGACGGGATGCCTTTGATCACCGTCGACACGAAGCGTCGCGATGATGCGTTCTGCGGGTTCGAGAAGACGTCGAACACGTCGCCCTTCTCGATCACGCGACCGCCGTCCATGACCGCCACCTTGGTGGCGATCGACTGGATCACGTCCATCTCGTGGGTGATCACCACGATGGTGACCCCGAACTCGGTGTTCACGCGCTTCAGGAGCGCGAGCACCTCCTGCGTGGTCTCCGGATCGAGGGCGCTGGTCGCCTCGTCGGCCAGCAGGATGCGCGGCTCGGTCGCGAGTGCCCTGGCGACTCCGACACGCTGCTTCTGGCCGCCCGAGAGCTGGTCGGGATAGCTGCGCGCCTTCTCGCCGAGGCCCACGAAGTCGAGCAGCTCGTCGACCCTGGCCGCGATGCGGTCCTTGGGCCATCCGGCGACCCGCAGCGGGTAGGCGACGTTGTTCCACACGTTCTTGGCGTTGAAGAGGTTGAACTGCTGGAAGATCATGCCGATCCCGAGGCGGACGGAGCGCAGTTCACGCTCCGGCCGCCCCGAGATCTCCTCGCCGTCGATGACGACACTGCCCTCGGTCACGGGCTCCAGGGCGTTGATGAGACGCACGAGCGTGCTCTTGCCCGCCCCGGAGTACCCGATGATGCCGTAGACGTCGCCGGCCTCGATGTCGAGGGAGACGTCGTCGATGGCGACGATCCGTTCACCGCCCTTGTCGGGCGACGGATAGGTCTTGGTGACGTTGCGCAGACTGACGAGGCTCACGCGGTGAGCTCAGCCGTTCTTCCGGGTGTCGGCCTCGACGGTCTTGAGGGAGGCCTCGAGGTCGGCGACGGGGGTCTTCAGCGGAACAGCGGTTCCGCCGGACGCCTCGAGCAGGCCGTCCTGAACGGCCTGGGTGTCCTGGAAGATCTCGACCAGCTTGGCGTACGTCTTGTTGTCCTTGTCCTCGGCCTTGGCCGCGAAGATGTTGACGTATGGCAGCGCGGAGGCGTCGGCCGGGTCGTCCTGTGCGATCGCGTCGGACGCCTTCAGACCGGCATCCTCGACGTAGTCGTTGTTGATGATCGCCGCGGCGACGTCGGGCAGCGACGAGGGCGTGAGCGAGGCCTCGAGGGTCGTGACCTTCACCTTGGACTTGTCGGTGTCGATGTCGTTCAGGCCCGAGTAGATGCTGCCCCCGCCCTTCAGGCTGACGAGGCCGGCCGACTGCAGCACGAGCAGGCCGCGTGCGAGGTTGGCGTCGTCATCCGGGATCGCGACGGTGTCACCCTTCTTGATGTCCTCGACGGAGTCGTACTTCGTCGAGTACAGGCCGAGCGGGTAGATGGCCGTCGAGCCGATCGGTACCAGGTCCTCATCGGCCGACACGTTGTATCCCGCGAGGTAGACGATGTGCTGGAACTGGTTGAGGTCGAGCTCGCCCTCGGTGAGTGCCGGGTTGGGCTGCGCGTAGTCCGCGAAGTCGACGAGTTCGACGGTGATGCCCTCGTCTTCGGCCGCCTCGACGAAGGGCGCCCACTGCGGGTCGCTCTTGCCGACGACGCCGATGGTGACCGTCGTGTCGGCGTCGTCACCCGACGCGTTCGCGGATCCGGTGGCGCACCCCGAGAGGGCGAAGACGAGGGGGACGGCGGCGAGCGCCGCAACGATGGACAGTGACTTCTTGCTGCTGCGTGACATGTCTTCGACGTTAACCAGCGTGCTGGTCACAGGCGGAATCGGCTGGTCACACTTCGTCACGCCGACCGGCGGATCCCGATGCGTGCGGGCTTCAGCCCTCCAGAAGCTCCGAGACCTCGAGCCAGCGCACCTCGAGGTCGGCCACCGTCGACTCGAGCTTCTGCAGCTCGGCGGTGATGGCTCCGAGCCCGGAGTAGTCGCTCTGGTCGTGCACGGCGAGCTTCTCGTGCGCCGCCGCGATCTCGCCCTGGTACTTCTTGAGGCGCCGGTCGAGGGAGGAGAGCTCCTTCTCGGCGTTGCGCTTGTCGGCTCCGCCGAGGGCGGGCTTTCCCGACGTCGCCGCGGAGCCCGCTCCGGATGCCGCCGGCTTGCGGGCGGCATCCGCCGAGGCATCCGTCACTCCACGACGCAGCTCGAGGTACTGCTCGACGCCGCGGGGCAGGTGCCGGAAATGGCCGTCCATCACGGCGTACTGCTGGTCGGTCACGCGCTCGATCAGGTAGCGATCGTGACTCACGACGAGCAGCGTGCCCGGCCAGGAGTCGAGGAGGTCCTCGATGGCCGCCAGCATGTCGGTGTCGAGGTCGTTCGTCGGCTCGTCGAGGATGAGCACGTTCGGCTCGTCGAGCAGGATCAGCAGCAGTTGCAGACGACGCTTCTGGCCACCCGAGAGGTCCTTGATGGGCGTGGCCAGCTGCGCGCTCGTGAAGCCGAGACGTTCGAGCAGTTGCCCGGGGGTGAGCTCCTTGCCCCCGGCGACGTAGCTCGAGCGCTGGCGGCCGATGATCGTCGACACGCGCTCGTGCTGCACGTCCTTGAGCTCGGCGAGCTCCTGCGTGAGGCTCGCGATGCGCACGGTGGTGCCGCGCTTGACCTTGCCGCTGGTGGGCTTGACCGTGCCGGTGACGAGGCCGAGCAGGGTGGACTTTCCCGCGCCGTTGACGCCGAGGACGCCGGTGCGCTCCCCCGGCGCGATGCGCCACTCGATGTCCTTGAGGATCGTGCGGCCGTCGTAGACCACGCCGGCGTCGAGGATGTCGACGACGTCCTTGCCCAGGCGCGACGTCGCCATCTGCTTGAGCTCGACGGTGTCGCGGGGCGGCGGCTCGTTCTCGATCAGCTCGTTGGCCGCGTCGATGCGGAACTTGGGCTTCGCCGTGCGCGCAGGAGCACCGCGGCGCAGCCAGGCGAGCTCCTTGCGCATCAGGTTCTGGCGCTTGGCCTCGCTGGCCGCCGACATGCGGTCGCGTTCGACGCGCTGCAGGATGTAGGCCGCATAGCCGCCCTCGAACGGCTCGATGATCTGGTCGTGCACCTCCCAGGTGTAGTTGCACACCTCGTCGAGGAACCACCGATCGTGGGTGACGACGATGAGCCCGCCGGAGTTCTGGGCCCAGCGCTTGCGGAGGTGGCCGGCCAGCCAGGCGATGCCCTCGACGTCGAGGTGGTTGGTCGGCTCGTCGAGGAAGATCACGTCGTGGTCGGCGACCAGCAGGGCCGCGAGGCCGACACGGCGGCGCTGCCCGCCCGACAGGGTGCCGACGACGGCGTCCCACGGAACGTCGCCGAGGAGTCCGCCGATGACGTCGCGTGCCTGGGCGTCTCCGGCCCAGACATGCTCGTCGATGCCGCCGACGACAGCCTGGGCGACGGTGAGCGTCGGGTCGACGGTGTCGGACTGGTCGAGCATGCCGATGTCGACACCGCGTCGACGCGTGACACGGCCGTCGTCTGGCTCGATGCGGCCGGCGAGCAGGCGCAGCAGCGTCGACTTGCCGTCGCCGTTCTTTCCGACGACGCCGACGCGATCGCCCTCATTGAGGCCGACGGTGACGCCGTCGAAGATCACGCGGGTGGGGAATTCGAGTCGCAGCTTCTCGCCGCCGAGCAGGTGTGCCATATCCGCTCAACCCTACCCGCGTGGGCTGAGCGCTGATCGCCGACGACGGAGTTCGCGCAGGTGACCGTCACCGAACACGAAGATGTGGTGGGTCTCGGTCGCCACACACCCACATGAACTCCGTTCTCGACGCTGTTGTCAGCGCGTGGAGTCGGCTACGGGGTGCGCGCGCTGCAGGTGCAGCTGCACGCGGGCGAGGAACTCGGGCCACCCACGCGCGCTCAGGTCGTGCGCGGTCACCCGGATCACCGTCCAGCCCAGCTCGGCCAGCCGCTCACGGCGAAGGATGTCGTCCTCGAACTTCGCTCGATCGGTGCGGTGGTAGTCGCCTTCGTACTCGAACGCCAGCTTCAACCCGGGGTAGGCCAGGTCGACCATGATCCACCGCCCGGTGCTCGGGAGGAAGATCGGGAAGTTGATCGCGGGCTCGGGATGACCCTCCAGGACCAGGCCGACGCGCAGAAGGGATTCGGGCCGTGACAGGGGTCCCCACCGCACCAGCTCGACAGCCTGACGGAGACGACGGATGCCGCGGGTCGGCCCGAGTCGTGCAACCGCTGCCGCCAGCTCGTCGACCCCGCAGAGAGGCTGTGTCCGGGAGATGGGCTCGTCACCGGTGACGAGGAAGTCGCCGACGGCGACGAGGTCGCCGACGCTCAGCAGCGAGCCGAGCTGGCAGTACGCCACCGACGGCGATGCCACGCGCAGACCTCCGACGGAGGTCCACGCGAGCGGGGCTGTCGCCTCGTGCCACACCACTCCAGCGCGACGCGACGCTCGGTTCGGACGGCCGACCGTCACATGCAGGGGGCCGGACTCGACGGCTGCGGGCAGCGGTGCGCCGTGGATGGCCGCAGCGGTGGTGTGGCTGAACACCGCCGTGTCGGGAAGGACAGCGTGAAGCGCGGTCGCCCGCTCGCGCACCGTGGTCGCCGGGGTGCTGGAACGAACTCCACGGAACGGCTGCGAGAGGTCGGCGGACCGGAGCCGCGATGGTGACACCCCGCTCCTCAGCGCCTCGGCCGTGCTGAACGCACGAGCAGCGAACGATTCGGGGAGCGGGGAGCGGCGAGTCATCCGGCGATCATCGCCGCACGGCCGCGGCCGACAGCATCGCGAGCCCGATCGGTGCACCCGCCCGACCGTGTGGTTGCTGGGGAGGACGCACGTCACTCGTCGAGAGCGCAGCCCTAGTGGGTGCGTCGCACCAGCACAAACGTCAATCTCGGGTGCGACTTATCAGCCGAGAGCGCAGTTCTTGTGGGTGTCAGCGCTGGCTCACCCGCAACGACTCCGTACTCGGCGGGAGGGATGCGCGCGAACTCCGTTCTCGGCGCCGAGCGGGCGCGCGTGAACGGGCTCAGCGGGAGCGGTGCGACAGCTCAGTCGTGCAGCAGGCGCGCCCCGTGCACCGGCGCCGTCGCGCGCACGGCGGTGAGCCGGGCGGCCGAGAGAGCGACCTGCAACTCGAGGGCCGAGTCCGCGTCCTGGGCCAGAAAGGCGACAGTGGGGCCGGAGCCCGAGACGATGCCCGCGAGGGCGCCGTTCTCCTCGCCGAGTTCGAGGATGTGCCCGAGCCCGGGAGCCAGGTGCAGTGCTGCGGCCTGCAGGTCGTTCGAGAGGGCGTCGGCGAGCATGCGCGCATCACCGGCACGCAATGCCTGCAGCACCTCGGTGTCGACGGTGGGCGCCGTCTCCGCCGGCTGGATGTCGCGCGCGTTCCGGGTGCGGTGCCTGTCGAGCTCCTCGTACACGGCCGGGGTCGACATGCCGAACTCGGCGATCGCCAGCACCCAGTGGAACGTGCCCTTGGCCAGCGCGGGGCTGAGCTGGTCGCCGCGCCCCGTGCCGATGGCGGTGCCGCCCAGCAGCGCGAACGGAACGTCGGCCCCGAGCTTGGCGCCGAGCGTGATGAGCTCGTCGCGGGTGAGTTCCGTGCCCCACAGCGCGTCGCAGGCGAGCAGGGTGGCTGCGGCATCCGCCGACCCGCCGCCCATGCCGCCGGCGATGGGCACGTGCTTCTCGACCTCGAGTCGCACTCCCCCGCGGTACCCGGTCTTGCGGGCGAGCAACCGTGCAGCCTTGATGGCCAGGTTGCTGCCGTCGACGGCGAGTCCGGAGGTGTCGACGCTGCCGCTGAACGACACCGAGAAGTCGTCGGCCGGGTAGGCGCGCACGTCCTCGAACAATGACACCGCCTGGTACGCGGAGGCCACGTCGTGGTAGCCGTCGTCCTGACGCGCGCCGACCTTGAAGAAGACGTTGATCTTGCCGGGGGCCCGTGCGTGCGCGACAGGCGATGCGGCAGGCAGGGTCATGCTTCTAACCTAGCCCGGATGAGAGTGCCGGGTCAGTCCGTCAGGTGCGATGCGCGCGCGACGGCGAGGAAGTCGTGCACCGTCAGCTCCTCGCCTCTCGCCGTCGGCTTCACACCGGCGGCCTCCATGGCGGCGGATGCCGTGGCCGCGTCGCCGAGAACGCCCGAGAGCGACTGGCGCAGCATCTTGCGGCGCTGCTGGAACGCGCCGTCGACGAGGGCGAATGTGGCGAGGCGCTCAGCCTCGGTTCCGATGGCGTCGCTGCGCCGGTCGAAGCCCACCAGCACGGAGTCGACGTTCGGAACGGGCCAGAACACCTGCCGGCTGACAGTGCCCGCCGTGCGCCAGTCGCCGTACCAGGCGGCTTTCACGCTCGGGCTGCCGTAGATCTTCGAACCCGGCAGGGCGGCGATGCGGTGGCCGACCTCGGCCTGCACCATGACGATGCCCGCCGAGATCGATGGGAAGTGCTCGAGGAAGTGCAGCAGCACCGGCACCGAGATGTTGTACGGCAGGTTCGCGACCAGCCGCACGGGAGCTCCGGGCAGCTCGAGGATGCGCAGGGCATCCTGGTGCACGACCTCGAGGGCGGCATCCGGCTGCATCAGCGACACCGTCTTCGGCAACTGCTCGGCCAGCCGGCCGTCGATCTCGACGGCGATGACGGATGCACCGGCCTCGGTGAGTCCGAGGGTGAGCGAGCCGAGCCCCGGCCCGATCTCGACCACCTGCTCCCCGGCCCGAACCCCGGCGGTCTTGACGATCCGGCGCACGGTGTTGGCGTCGATGACGAAGTTCTGGCCGAGCTTCTTGGTGGGCGTGACACCCAGCAGTTCGGCGAGGTCGCGGATCTCCGCCGGCCCGAGGAGCCGGCCACCGACCGCGCTGTGTTCTCCGCTCATGCGAGTCCATCCCAGGTTCCGTAGACCCGCTCGGTGTTCGAGCTGATCTGGGCGGCGAGCACCGAGACGTCGGTGTCGAGGTAGCCGGCCATTGCCCGCAGCGTGTGCGGGATGAGGTACGGCGCGTTCGGTCGCCCGCGCAACGGCGTGGGCGTGAGGAAGGGGGCATCGGTCTCGACGAGCACGAGTTCGCGCGGGGCGACGGCGAGGGAATCGCGGAGGTTCTCAGCGTTCTTGAACGTGACGTTGCCCGCGAACGACAGGTACCAGCCGTTCTCGGCGCAGACCCTGGCCATCTCGGCGTCGCCGGAGTAGCAGTGGAACACCGTGCGGTCGGGGGCTCCCACTCGCAGCAGCGTGGCGATGACGGCGGCATGGGCGTCGCGATCGTGGATCTGCAGCGCGAGGCCGTGCCGTTTCGCGATGTCGATGTGGGCCTCGAAGGAGCGCTGCTGGGCGGCCCGTCCCTCCTCGCTCTCGGTGCGGAAGTAGTCGAGTCCGGTCTCGCCGACGGCGACCACCCTGGGTCGACCGGCGAGACTGTCGATCTCGCCGATGGCCTCGTCGAGTTCGCCTCGGAGGGCGTACTCGGCGGCTTCGTTGGGGTGGATCGCCACGGCGGCCAGCATCCGCGGCTCGATCGCGGCCGTCGCCGCCGACCAGCGCGACGTCTCGATGTCGCCACCGACCTGGATCACTCCGCGCACGCCGACGGATGCCGCACGATCGAGGTGCTCGCGATAGTCGAGCCCGTCCCCGTCGGCGATCTCGAGGTGGGTGTGGTTGTCGTAGACGCCGACAGCCAGCGGCTCGGGCAGCGGCGGGTAGTTCAGGTCGCGTCCGGCTGTCTGCTCGCGGACGCGCACGAAGGCGCCAGACGGCTCCTCGCTACTCACCACTCGCCTCGATGCGCGGGAACAGGGCCTCGAGCGGAGCGACGGATGCTCCACCGGTCCACTCCCAGGCACGGTCGATGCGCTGTTCGGCGACGGAGCCGTCTCCACCGAGGGCGGTCCAGAGCTTGGCCGTGGCCTTCGGGGTCACCGGCGAGAGCAGCACGGCGAGCGTGCCGAGTCCACGAACGACCGTGGCCAGCACGGTCTCGAGGCGGGCGCGGTTCGCCGGGTCCTTGGCGAGCGCCCACGGCTCCTGCTCGGTGATGTAGAGGTTGAGGGCATCGACGAGCTCCCAGATGGAGCTGATCGCCTCGTGGATGGCGAGGCGCGAGATGGCCTCGCCCGCGGCATCCGTCACCGATCGCTCGAGAGCCACGATGGACTCCTCCGCCGGTGTCAGCTCGCCCGCCGTCGGGATGACGCCGTCGCAGTAGCGCGTCACCATGGCGATCACCCGCGACGCGAGGTTGCCGAAGCCATTGGCGAGCTCGGCCTGGTAGCGGGCGGCGAGGTCCTCCCACGAGAACGAGCCGTCCTGTCCGAAGGAGATGGCACGCAGGAAGTAGTAGCGGAACGCGTCGGAGCCGAAGGTGTCGATGATCTGCGATGGCGCGATGCCGGTGAGCTTGGACTTGCTCATCTTCTCGCCGCCGACGAGCAGCCAGCCGTGGCCGAAGACCTGCTTGGGCACCTCGAGTCCTGCGGCGAGGAGCATGGCGGGCCAGATGACGGCGTGGAAGCGCAGGATGTCCTTGCCCACGATGTGCGTCGCCGGCCAGCGGCGCGCGAACTCCTCCTCGTCGGCGCCGTAGCCGACTGCCGTGATGTAGTTGAGCAGGGCGTCGAACCACACGTAGACGACGTGCGACTCGTCCCACGGGACCTTCACGCCCCAGTCGAACGAGGTGCGGGAGATGGAGAGGTCGGCGAGCCCGGACTTCACGAACGAGACGACCTCGTTGCGGGCGCTCTCGGGCTGGACGAAGTCGGGACGGTCCTCGTAGAGGGCGAGCAACTGGTCGGCGAACGCGCTCATGCGGAAGAAGTAGTTCTTCTCGTTGAGCAGTTCTACGGGCTTGGAGTGGATGGCGCAGACCTTCTGGCCCTCGTACTCACCCTCGCCGTCGAGCAGGTCGCCCGGCTGCTTGTACTCCTCGCAGCCGACGCAGTAGTAGCCCTGGAACTCGCCCGTGTAGATGTGGCCGGCGTCGTAGAGGTGCTGCAGGAACTTCTGCACGTTGACCTCGTGGCGCTCATCCGTCGTGCGGATGAAGTCGTCGTTCGACAGGTCGACGATCTCGAGCAGCGGCTTCCACGCCTCGGCGACGAGCTTGTCGACCCATTCCTTCGGCGTGACGCCGTTGGCCGTCGCCGTGCGCAGGATCTTCTGCCCGTGCTCGTCGGTTCCCGTGAGCGACCAGGTGTCGTCGCCGCTCTGGCGGTGCCAGCGCGCGAGCACGTCCGCGGCGACCTCCGTGTAGGCGTGCCCGATGTGGGGAACGTCGTTCACGTAGAAGATCGGCGTGGTGATGTAGAAGGAGGAGCCGTCGGACATGCTGACCATCCTATTCGGCGCGCCGAGGCCTCCCCGCCGTGTTACCGGGCGACGATGATGGCATGACGGATGCCCCTCCACCCCCGCCGCCGCCCGTCGGTCCCGTCGGCCTCGGCCTCGCTACGCGGGTGCTGATCACCCTCGCCGCAGCCGTGATCACCATCGCGGGCATGGCGAACGCCAAGGAGATCATCGGCCCGATCGTCCTCGCGGTCGTGCTGGTCATCATCGCCCACCCCGTGCGCGCCGTCCTGGAGCACAAGGGCTGGGCGCGGTGGGCGGCCACCACGGCCGTCATCGTGGTCGTCTACCTCATACTGATCGCGCTCGGCGTGCTGCTGGTGACGGCGCTCGCGCAGTTCGCGAGGCTCATCGCCGACAGCGCAGATGCCTTCAAGGACCAGGCCGCGATGCTCACCGACTGGGTCGCGACGCTCGGGCTCAGCGAGTCGCAGACCGAGGCCGTGACCGGCGCCGTCGATCCGTCGACGATCTTCAGCGTCGCACTGGCCATCGCGGAGTCGGCCCTCAGCTCGGTCACCGCCCTCGTGCTCGTCTTCGCCTACACGCTCTTCATGGCGGCGGATGCCGCCTACATCGCGCCGATCTTCGCCAGGTTCCGCACCACGCACGCCTCGGTGATCGCGGCGCTCACCGGGTACGCGCATGGCGTGAGGCAGTACATGGTGGTGAACGCGATCTTCGGCCTGATCGTGGCCGTGCTGGATGGGCTCATCCTCTGGGCGCTCGGGGTTCCCGGGGCCTTCATCTGGGCCGTGCTCGCGTTCATCACGAACTTCATCCCGAACATCGGCTTCGTGATCGGCGTCATCCCGCCGGCCGTCATGGCGCTCGTCACCGGCGGGTGGGGGCTGGCCCTCATCGTCGTCGCCGTCTACTGCGTGGTGAACGTGACGCTCCAGGTGCTGGTGCAGCCGCGCTTCGTCGCCGTTGCGGTGAACCTGGGCTTCACCGTCACGTTCGCATCCGTCATCTTCTGGAGCTTCGTGCTCGGCGCGCTCGGCGCCCTCCTCGCGGTGCCGCTGACGCTGCTGATCAGACTCCTGCTGCTGGACGCGGATCCCCGCGCCGGATGGGCACGAAGCCTCTCCGGTGTCCGAACACCGGAGGAAGAACCTCGACCGACTCCGTCGGCGGATGAGGAGTCGGAACTCCCAGCGTCGCATCCTGCTCCTTGAGGGCTGTCCCCTTCAGACGCTGGTTCTTGTACTCGACGAGGTTCATGCCGATGACGATCTTGCCGACGGCCTCGCGGCGGTCGAGCCTCCTGTAGGCATCCCCGACGTCGTCGAGGGAGAAGACGTCGGCGATCGGCATCCGCACGGCGTGCTGCTCCATGAGCTCGGCGACGACGAGGAGTTCGCGCAGGCTGCCCGCCGTGGCGCGCTGCACGCCGTAGTCGTCGACGGCGCCCCAGTCGAGCACCGTGCTGATGCGCCCGGTCGGAACGCCCAGCTCCACGGCTGTCTCGACACCGTCACCGCCGAAGAAGTCGATGAAGGCGTCGACCCCGTCGGGCGCGAGGGCTCGGATGCGGCTCGTCAGGTCGGGGCCGTAGTCGACGGGCGTCGCGCCGATCTGGCGCAGGTAGTCGGCGTTCCGCGGCGCTGCCGTCCCGATGACGCGAGCCCCGCGGCGTACCGCGAGCTGCACGACCAGGCACCCGACCCCGCCTGCCGCCGACGTCACGACGAGCGTGTCGCCGCGCCCGACCGCGGTGTCCTGCAGGGCGTCGAGAGCCGTGGTTCCTGCGACGTAGAGGCTGCCCGCGATCTCCCAGGCCACGCTGTGCGGCTTGTGCGCGAGCTGAGCGGCTGGCACGACCACGTGGGTGGCGTGCGATCCGCGTGCCACGTATCCCATCACCTCGTCGTTGACGCTGAAGTCGGTGACGCCGGGTCCGACGCCGACGACGATGCCCGCGAGATCCCGGCCCTGCCCTTCTGGGAACACGACGGGCCAGCGATCAGGAGACACCCCTGACCTGATGGCGCTCTCCACGGGATTGGTGCCGGCCGCGACGACCTGCACGAGAACCTCGCCGGCCTCGGGGACGGGCATCTCGATGTCGACGACCTCGAGAACCTCCGGTCCGCCGAACTCTGAGAAACGAACTGCTCGCGCCATTGCGCACCTCCGCTGATCCAGGTGGTGGTTCACCTCAAGAGTGCGCCTCCCCCGCTGGGAATGGCCGGTGAGTCACTAACCTGGTTAGCGAGCTGCGAGAGCACCCTCGTAGAGCTCGCGCTTCCCGAGGCCCGTCGAGAGGGCGACGGATGCCGTCGCGTCCTTCATCCGCTCTCCACCGGCGACCAGCGCCTGGACCTGACGGATGCCGTCCTCGAGACTGTGCACCCGTTTCGGCGCACCGGCCACGACGATGCAGATCTCCCCCTTCACTCCGTCGGCTGCCCACGCGGCGAGCTCCGAGGCCGATCCGCGACGGACCTCCTCGTAGAACTTGGTGAGCTCACGGCACACGACGACGGTGCGGTCGTCTCCGAACACGGCCGCGAGGTCGGTGAGGGCTGCGGCCAGTCGGTTCGGCGACTCGAAGAACACCATGGTGCGGCGCTCGTCGACCAGTTCACGGAACGTCGAGGTGCGATCTCCGTGCTTGCGCGGCAGGAAGCCCTCGAAGGTGAAGCGGTCGGTCGGCAGTCCCGAGACGGCGAGCGCAGCGAGCACGGCGCTCGGACCGGGGATGACAGTGACCTGCACGCCGGCCGCTGCCGCGGTCTCGACGAGATGGAATCCGGGATCCGAGACCGTCGGCATGCCTGCATCGCTCAGCACGAGCAGGTCGGCCTCGCGGCCGAGCTCGACGAGCTCAGCCGCCTTCAGGCGCTCGTTGTGGTCGTGCAGCGGGATGAGGCGCGGTCTGTTCTCGATGTGCAGTGCCGCCAGCAGTCGCTGCGTGACGCGGGTGTCCTCGGCGGCGATCACCTGGGCGGTTGCGAGGGCCTCGATGAGCCTGGCCGACGCGTCACCGAGATTGCCGATGGGAGTTCCGGCCAGGATGATCATGCCCCCAGTCTCTCGCACCCCCGGTGTCTGCGGCGCCGCCGCGCTCGTTTAGCATTGCGCCATGAGTGTCGACGCCCCGAGACCCGCCATGGACGACCTCATCGACGGCTCCGCCGGCGTGCAGGACACCGGTGAGGTCGATGTGCAGGACACCGACGAGGTCGACGCCGTGGAGCGCGACGAGCGGGAACTCGAGCGCGGCACGCGCCTCGACGCCTGGTGGGCGCGCGTGCTCTCCACCCCCGCACGACTGCGCCTCTGGTACTGGGGCGGTCCGCTCGCGGTGACCCTGCTGGCGGCGGTGCTGCGGCTCTGGAACCTCGGCCACCCGCACAGCCTCGTCTTCGACGAGACCTTCTACGTGAAGGACGCGTACACGCTGCTGCGCAACGGCGTCGAGAGCACCTGGCCCGATGACGCCGACGCGCAGTTCAACGCGGGCAACACCGACATCTACAATCCCGACGGCTCCTACGTGGTGCATCCGCCGCTCGGCAAGTGGATCATCGCCCTGGGACTGGCGGTCTTCGGCGCCGGCGACAGCTTCGGCTGGCGCATCGGCACCGCGGTCGTCGGCATCCTCGCCGTGTTCCTCATCACCGTCATCGCGCGCCGGCTGTTCCGCGGCTCCACCCTGATCGGCGTGATCGCCGGGTTCCTGTTCGCGATCGACGGCCACGCGATCGTCATGTCGCGGGTGGCCATCCTCGACAACTCGATCATGTTCTTCGCCCTGCTCGGCTTCGGCGCCATCCTGCTCGACCGGGGGTGGAACGAGAACCGGCTGGCCGCCTGGATGCAGCGGAAGCGCGAGAGCACCGGGAACCCCGACACCGGCAGCTGGGGCCCAGCCCTCTGGTGGCGACCCTGGCTGCTGGCCGCTGGCCTCGCCTTCGGCCTGGCCGCCAGCGTCAAATGGTCTGGTCTCTACTTCCTGGCCGGCTTCGGCCTCTACGTGATCGTGGTCGACATGCTGGCCCGACGGCGCGCCGGCGTCGCCTTCTGGGCGACCAGCGCTGTGCTCAAGCAGGGTCCGGTGTCGTTCCTGCTCATGGTCCCCGTGGCCGTCGTCACCTACTTCGTCGCCTGGACCGGCTGGTTCGTCACGGCCACCGGCTACTACAGGAACTGGGCGGACGAGCCGGGCAACGCCTGGACCGGCGCCCTGGCCTGGGTTCCCCGCTCGCTGCAGAGCTTCTGGCACTACGAGGCGGCCGCCTATCAGTGGAACATCTCGCTGGCCACGCCGCATCCGTACCAGGCCAATCCCTTCACCTGGTTGTTCATGATCCGACCGACGAGCATGTACTACCTCGGCACCACCTCGGAGAACGGATGCCCCACCGACGCGTGCTCTGATGCCATCACGTCGATCGGCAACCCGATCATCTGGTGGGCGGCGACCGCTGCCGTGCTCTACCTCGTCTACAGGCTCGCTCGCTACCGCGAGTGGCGCGTCGGACTGATCCTCATGGGCATCGCCGCCGGATACCTGCCCTGGCTGCTCTACTCCGGGCGCACCGTGTTCCAGTTCTACACGATCGCGTTCGAGCCCTACCTGATCCTCGCCTTGACGGCGGTGCTGGCGCTCATCCTCGGTCGACGGGACGACCCGACCTGGCGACGACAGCGCGGCATCGGCGTCGTGGCGGCGTTCCTCGGCGTCGCCGTACTGGTGTCGATCTTCTTCTGGCCGCTGTGGACCGGCGAGCGCATACCGTTCTGGTACTGGCAGCTGCACATCTGGCTGCCGAGCTGGCGCTAGCGTGGTCGCCCGCCTGCTGCCCGGCCTGTCCATCGCCGGAGCGGCCGCTCTTCTGGCGTGGGGCGTGCACGCGCTCCTGCCCGCCCTCCCGCTGCTGACGGCATCCGTGGCGCTCGGAATCCTGGTCGGGCAACTGCCGGCGTTCCGCGCGGCGCTCGACGGTACCCTCGCGCCCGGCCTCAAGGTCGCGGCGCGTCGCCTGCTCCGCATCGGAATCGTGCTGCTCGGCCTCAAACTCAGCCTCGGGGACATCGCCGGGCTCGGGGCCATCACCATCGCGACGACGGTTCTCATCGTCGTCCTGACCTTCCTCGGCACCCTCTGGCTCGGACGCGCGCTCGGACTGCCCGGCCACCAGCCGCTGCTGGTCGCCAGCGGCTTCTCCATCTGCGGGGCATCGGCCATCGGCGCCATGGGGGGCGTCGTCAAGGCCCGCGACGACGAACAGGCCACCCCCATCGCTCTGGTGACGCTGTGCGGAACCCTCGCCATCGCCGTGCTCCCGGCCCTGTGGCATCCGCTCGGACTCAGCGACCTGCAGTTCGGACACTGGGTCGGTGCCGGGGTGCACGATGTCGGCCAGGTCGTCGCCACAGCGCAGATCGCCGGCCCCGCCGCGCTCGCGGTCGCGGTGGTCGTGAAGCTCACCCGGGTGCTCCTGCTCGCCCCCATGGTCGCCGTCACCGCCGTCGTCGAGCGTCGACGCACCGCCGAGGCATCCGGACCGCGTCCGGCGGTCGTACCGCTCTTCATCGTGGGGTTCCTCGCGGCCGTGCTGGCGAACTCGTTCCTGACGATTCCGGATGCCGTCCTCGGAGCCGCCGACGTCGTGCAGACGGCGCTCCTGGCCATGGCGCTGTTCGCGCTCGGAGCGTCCATCCGCATCGCCACCCTGGCCAGGACGGGATGGCGTGCCCTGGTGGTCGGACTGACCTCGTGGGGGCTCATCGCCGGGCTCGCCTACGGAGCCGTTCTGCTGCCGTCATGACCCATGCCGGAAGGGCTCTTCTATCAAGTGACATATGCTCGCCACGGCATGTGATCCGCTGAAATAACCGGCCAATACCCAGCCTTCTCCCCTACGCTGAACAGCATCCGATCGCCGGTGATCCACCCGCGATGCGCGGCACCTGCCTCATCAATTCGACTGGGAAGTCACACCGATCGAAGGCAGTGATGTGTCAGAAGTAATCGCCGCACCCTCCTCCGGGGTCCGGATCATCCGCACGAAGCCCGGCGGAGACCGCTCCAACCCGACCACCGAGTACTCGGCCCTGCTGCATACCGTGCGCAACCTCGGACTCCTGCGTCGTCGCACCGGCTTCTACTGGATGGTCTTCGGCATCCTGCTCGCCGCTCTGGGCGGCGCCGTCACCGGCTTCATCCTTCTCGGCGACACGTGGTACCAGTTGCTCATGGCCGGTGCCCTCGGCATCATCCTCACGCAGTTCGCGTTCCTCGCCCACGAGGCATCCCACCGCCAGGTGTTCGAGTCCGGCAAGGCGAACGACACGGCCGGCCGCATCCTCGCGAACGCCTTCGTCGGCATCAGCTACTCGTGGTGGATGACCAAGCACTCGCGTCACCACGCCAACCCGAATGTCGTGGGCAAGGACCCCGACATCGACAACGACTTCATCGTCTTCCAGCCGGCCGAGGCCGCCAAGGTGGGCCGTCTGCAGGCCCTCGTCACGCGCAAGCAGGGCTGGTTCTTCTTCCCGCTCCTCATGCTCGAGGGCCTGAACCTCCACTTCCACGGACTGCGCACGGTCATGGGCCGCGGCAAGGTCGACAAGCGCTGGGTCGAGATCTCGATGATCGTCACCCGCCTGGCCGCCTACGTCGCCGTCATCTTCTTCTTCCTGCCGCTCGGCATGGCCTTCGCCTTCATCGGTGTGCAGCTCGCCGTCTTCGGCGTCTACATGGGTGCCTCCTTCGCCCCCAACCACAAGGGCATGCCGCAGCTCGCCCACGACAGCAAGGTCGACTTCCTGCGTCGTCAGGTGCTCACCTCACGCAACATCCGCGGTGACTGGCGCATGCTCACCTTCATGGGTGGCCTGAACTACCAGATCGAGCACCACCTGTTCCCGAACATGCCCCGCCCGCACCTCGCGAAGGCCGGCGAGATCGTGCGCGAGTACTGCCGCGACCACAACATCCTCTACACCGAGACCGGTCTGGTGCAGAGCTACGCCATCGTCGTCGACTACCTGAACAAGGTCGGGCTCGCCGCTCGCGACCCCTTCGACTGCCCGATGACGGCGCGCTTCCGCACGCACTAGCTCGGCGCGACCTGACGACAGGCCGGATCGGTTCGTTCCCTCGGGAACAGGCCGATCCGGCCTGTTCTCGTTGATCCGGCCTGCTCTCCGCACCCGGCCTGTTCTCCTCCGGCCGGCTGGGCTCAGTGGTCGACCAGCTTCAGCCCGACGACGCAGCCGACGAGCCCGATGATGAGCGCGAGCTTCACCCACGAGACCGAGGTGTCGCCCGAGATCATCGACCACCCCACGGTGAGGGCGGCTCCGATGCCGACCCAGACGGCGTAGGCCGTTCCGATGGGGATGCTGCGCATGGCCAGGGCGAGTCCACCCATGCTGGCGACGAGCGAGACACCGAAGACGACGGACGGCCAGAGCTTCGTGAAGCCCTCGGATCTGCCGAGGGCCGTTGCCCAGACGGCTTCGAGGACGCCCGAGACGATGAGAACGATCCATGCCATGACTGATCCACTCCTGTGGCCAGTCTTGTCGCGCTCCGGGTACTGATCCCTCGTCCGGGGTCGCGTGCTCTGCGACCTCGTCTCAGGCTAGCAACGGTGCCTGATCAGGCTCTGTGCACCTCGGCGAAGTGCTCGACCACCGGGAACGGGTCGTAGAACGGATGCAGCAGCTGCGCCCACCGACCGTATGCCTCCGAGCCGCGGAAGCCGACCTCGTGCGCCTCCACCGAATCCCAGTGCACGAGCAGCAGGTACGAGCTGGGCGACTCGACCCCGCGCGACAACGACAGCCTCTGGAAGCCCGGCATCCGTTCGATGATGGTGCGCGCCTCGGCGAACGCGGACTCGAACTCGCTCTCGCGCCCGGGCCGCACGGGCAGTACGACGTGCTCGAGGATCATGCGACCGGTCCGCGCTCGACGGCCAGGCCGGCACGTTCCCATCCGACGATGCCGCCGTCGACGTTCACGACGTCGTAGCCGCGCTGGTCGAGGTAGTTCGCCACCTGGGAGCTTCGACCTCCGACCGCGCACAGGACGTAGACCGTCTCATCGAGCGGAACCTCCTGGAGTCGCTCCATGAACGCGCTCATCGGGATGTTGACCGACCCGGCGATGCGCACGGCCGCCACCTCGTCCACCTCGCGCACGTCGATGATCGAGCCGACGGTGTCGAGGGCGGAGAGCTCGGCCGGAGTGATGGATTGCATGGATCGAATCTACCCGCGCCGCGAGCCGTCATCCGCCGGGGTCGACCCCACACCGCCCGCCGGAGCGCTACAGCGTCGGCGTGCGGGCGTCGTAGGCGCGGAAGCTCGGGGTCAGCCGAAGCAGCACGCCGATGAGCGCCATGATGAGCAGACCGCCGAGCACGGGCGGGAACCACAGAGCCACCAGCGACGCGAGGATGCCGGCATAGAGGTCGCCGATGCGTGGTCCCCCTGTCACGACGACGGTGAAGACGCCCTGCAGGCGCCCGCGCATCTCGTCGGGCGCTGCCGTGAGGAGGATGGTCGAACGGAAGATGGCGCTGACCTCGTCGGATGCGCCGGTGCCGGCGAGCGCCACACCGGCGATGGCGAGTGCCACCCAGTTCACCTGCGACAGATCGGGGCCGACGGGGCCGAACCAGCCCGTCTGCATCGCAGCGATCACGAGGCCGAACAGAAGGATGAAGGCTCCGTAGACCGTGATCGCCCGCCCGATGGCCACGCCGTACCGGTGCACGTGGGCCACGGGTCCGCTGAACAGCCCGGTCGCGAAGGTGCCGACGGCGGCGGCGGCCGTGAGGATGCCGACGGTCACAGGTCCTCCGCCGATCACCACCGCTCCGACGGCAGGCAACAGCACGAACGGTCGGCCGAACGACATCGCCACGATGTCGACGAGGAAGCTCATCCTGATGTTCGGCGCCCGCCGCAGGAACGCGTAGCCGTCGCGCAGCGACTGCAGGCCCGGCCGCACGGTCTGGGTGAGGGGCAGGAGCTTCGGCAGCGACAGGATGCCGAGGAACCCGGCCGTGAACAGGACGGCGTCGACGGCGAAGGTGATCGGGAACCCGGCCACGGCGACGAGCACTCCGGCGAGCGCGGGACCGAGCGTCAGCTGGAGCCCGGACGAGATGCCGTTGAGGGCGCTGGCGCGCGACACCAGGTGCTCCGGCAGGATGCGCGGGTAGACCGAGAACCGCGTCGCGCTGGTGATGGTCGCCGCCACCGCGTTGAGTGTCGTGAAGACGTAGAACGGCCAGACCTCGATCCGGGTTCCGGATGCCGCGAGCACAGCATCCGTCGCCGACAGCGCGACGAGGGCGATCGTCGCGATCCACCCGGCAACGGCCGACACGATCAGCACCATGCGACGGTCGAAGGCGTCGGCGAGCATGCCGCCCCAGAGGCCGGCCACGATCATCGGGAGCAGCGCGATGCCGCCGACGAGTGCGACGGCCAGAGTGGAGGCCGTGATGTCGTAGATCTGCAGACCGACGGCCACGATGGTGAGCTGGGCTCCGATGCCGGACACCGCGGCTCCGATCCACAGCCTGGCGAAGGCGGGAGACTCCTTCAGGGGTGCGAGGTCGACGAAGCGACGTCGCTGGGCGGCTGGGGCGTGTTCTGGCGCGGTCACTGCATTCGATCGTATGCGTTTCGGCGCGTTACGCCGCTCCCCATGCCCCGCCGGCCGGCACGGGTAGCGTTGCCGCATGGCAGATCGCGAGTACGGCTTCAAGACGCGTGCAATCCACGCAGGCAACATCCCCGACGCAGTGACGGGAGCCAGGGCCCTGCCCATCTACCAGTCCACGGCCTTCGTCTTCGACGACACCTCGGACGCCGCAGCACGATTCGCCCTGCAGAAGTACGGCAACATCTACTCGCGCCTCGCCAACCCGACGGTCGCCAGCTTCGAGGAGCGGGTGGCCAGCCTCGAGGGCGGGCTCGGCGCCGTGGCGACGGCATCCGGTCTCTCGGCGCAGTACATCACCTTCGCGAGCCTCGTGGGCGCCGGCGACCACATCGTCGCCTCGGCCAACCTCTACGGCGGTTCGATCACCCAGTTGGACGTGACGCTGCGCCGCTTCGGAGTCGAGACCACCTTCGTGCAGTCCTCGGACCCGGCCGACTACGCCGCGGCCATCACCGACAAGACCAAGGTGCTGTTCGCCGAGACCATCGCCAACCCCTCGGGCGAGATCGCCGACCTCGAGGGCCTCGCCGACGTCGCTCACGCCCACGGCATCCCGTTCATCGTCGACTCGACCATCGCGACCCCGTACCTCAACCGCCCGATCGAGTGGGGAGCGGATGTCGTCACTCATTCCGCCACGAAGTTCCTGGGCGGCCACGGCACCACACTGGGCGGCGTCGTCGTCGAGAGCGGCCGCTTCTCCTGGCATTCCGAGAAGTTCCCGCTGTTCGGGCAGCCCGTTCCGAGCTACGGCGGGCTGGAGTGGTCCGGCAATTTCGGCGAGTACGCCTTCCTGACGAGACTGCGTGCGGAACAGCTGCGCGACATCGGCCCCTCACTCTCGGCCCAGGCCGCGTTCCAGCTGGCGCAGGGTGTCGAGACGCTGCCGTACAGGGTGCAGGCGCACGTCGACAACGCTCGGGTCGTTGCCGAGTGGCTCGACGCCGACCCGCGCATCGAGGCGGTCAACTGGGCGGGCCTTGATGCCCATCCGCACCACGACCGTGCCCTCAAGTACCTGCCGAAGGGCCCCGGTTCCGTCTTCAGCTTCGAGGTCAAGGGCGGCCGCCCGGTCGGCCAGAAGCTCATCGAGGGCGTCGATCTCGCCAGCCACGTGGCCAACATCGGCGACGCGAAGACGCTGATCATCCACCCCGCGTCGACCACCCACGCCCAGCTGAGCGAGCAGCAGCTCGTCGACGCCGGCGTGCTACCCGGCATCGTGCGCATCAGCGTCGGCATCGAGGATGTCGAGGACATCATCTACGATCTGGACCAGGCATTGACCAGCGCCACGGAGGGCAAGTGATGAGCACAGTCGTCGAAGCATCCGACGCCAACGACACCGAGACGGTTCGCCTCGTGAACGGGCTGAGCTGCGACCTCCCGGCGGACTCGCCGCTCGCGAAGCTGCTGAAATCGCAGCGCACGTGGGTCGGACCCGACGCGAAGGAGCGCCTGCGCATCCTGCGCGGCGCCAAGACCGTCGCCATCGTCGGCGCCTCCCCCAACCCCGCCCGCTCCAGCTTCTTCGTGGGCACCTACCTGCAGCAGTCGAGCGACTACAAGCTCTACTTCGTGAACCCGAACGCCACCGAGATCCTGGGAGAGAAGGCCTACCCCGACCTGGCCTCGTTGCCCGAGGTGCCCGACATCGTCGTGGTCTTCCGACGCGGCAGCGACATCCCGAGCGTCATCGACGATGTCGTCGCGGTCGGCGCCAAGACCATCTGGGTCCAACTGGGCATCTGGAACCAGGATGCGGCCTACTACGGCGAGGCCCGGGGCCTCACCGTGGTCATGGATCGCTGCATCAAGGTCGAGCACGCCCGCTTCGGTGGCGGCCTGCACCTGCTCGGCTTCGACACCGGTCAGATCTCGAGTCGCCGGGCAGCGGTCGGGCGTTAGAGGGGTCGGCAACTAAGCTCGGCAGAGTGCTGAAAGCCCTCGCTGAGACACCGCGGGTCGCGGTTCTCGGACCCGTGCTCGTCGAGGGTCGCGATGGCACTCCGATCGAGCCGCCAGGAGCCATGGCGAGGGCACTCGTCGCGGTGCTCGCAGGGGAGACGGGGCGCCCGGCCGGCAGCCCGGTGAGCGTCGAGACGATCACCGACGAACTGTGGGGCGATGTTCCGCCGAGGAACGCCAAGGCGGCCCTCCAGACCCTCGTCTCGAGGCTGCGCGCCGTGGCCGCCGACGGCCTCGTCGTGTCGACGGCCCGGGGCTACGCCCTGGCCGTCTCCGACGAGCAGACCGACTCCGGACAGGCGCGGCTGCTCGGGCGCCAGGCGACGCTGGTGGCCACCGCCGACCCCGCGGCAGCCGTCGCCCATCTCGACCGGGCGCTCGCCCTCTGGCGCGGTGAACCCGGTACCGACCTCCCGGACTCCCCCGTGCGCGACGCGCTGATCGAGGATGCCGCCTCGACCCGTGACGGCCTGCTCGATCTCCGAGCGCGCTGCCTCGTCGACGCCGGCGAGCCGGAACGGGCTCTGCGCGAGCTGGAGAAACTGGCCAAGGCGCATCCGTTCGACGAGAGCCTGCACCTGACGCACCTGCGCGCGCTGGCGGCAGCGGGAAGGCGCCAGGAGGCCATCGCGGCCTTCGCCGCCTTCCGCACGCTGCTGCGCGAGGAGTTCGGATCGTCACCGTCTCCGGAACTGGTCGCCGTCAACACACAGCTGCTCCAGGACGATTCCGCTCCGAGCCCGGGGCGGGACACCCGCGTGCGCATCGGTCTGCGTGCCGCTCCGAACGAGCTTCTCGGGCGGGAGCACGACATCGAGGCCGTGCAGCGGCTGCTCGACCGTGCGCGCCTCGTCACCGTGCTCGGAGCCGGGGGCCTCGGCAAGACCCGACTGGCCCAGGAGCTCGGAGCACGCTCGGCCTCCCCCGGCGTCGTCTTCGTCGAACTCGCGAGCGTGCGGACGGATGCCGACGTCACCCTGGCGCTCGCCTCGACCCTCGGCATCCGGGAGCTCTCCCCCGGCCAGAAGCTCGTCGACGCCGCGCCGCGCCCCGACGTGCGCGAGCGCATCATCGCCCAGCTCGGCGAGCGCCCGACCCTGCTCATCGTCGACAACTGCGAACAGGTGGTCGACGGCGCCGCCCTCTGGGTGGCGGAGCTGCTCGCCTCCCTGCCGCGCCTGCGGGTGCTCGCCACGAGTCGCAGCCCGCTGCTGATCGGCGCCGAGCAGGTCTACGCACTCGAGTCGCTGCCGGCCCGGGATGCATCCGGCGAGCCGGGGCCGGCGGTGCGCCTGTTCACCGAGCGCGCTCGCGCCGCCCGGCCATCGGTCGCCCTGCCGCCCGACGCCGTCGCTCGGCTCTGCACACGTCTGGACGGCCTGCCTCTCGCCATCGAGCTGGCAGCCGCCCGGGTGCGATCGATGTCGGTCGAGCAGATCGAGTCGCGGCTCGAGAACCGTTTCGCGTTGCTCACCAGTGGCGACAGATCCGCTCCCGAGCGGCATCGCACCCTGCAGGCCGTCATCGAGTGGAGCTGGACGCTGCTGAGACCGCAGGAGCAGCGGGCGCTCCGGCGACTGTCGCTCTTCGTCGACGGCTTCGGTCTCGAGGCTGCGGTGCAGGTGACGGGCGAGGATGCCGCCGACCTCCTCGACGCCCTCGTCATCCAGTCGTTGCTCGCCGTCAGCGACGACGCCGTCACGGGACAACCGCGCTACCGCATGCTCGAGACCGTGCGCGAGTTCGGCCAGGTCGCCCTCGCCGATGCAGACGACACGGCGTCGGCTCGTGACGCCGTCTTCTCCTGGGCTGAGGCGTTCAGCACTCGGGCCATGGGCGATGCGATGGGCGCCCGACAGGTCGCCATGTTCCACCACGTGGCCGTGGAACAGGACAACCTGGTCGCCGTGCTGCGCGAAGCCATCGCGCTCCGCGACGGACGCGTCGTGCTGAGCGTCTTCGCCCTGCTCGGCTACTACTGGAGCGTGCGCGGCGCCCACACCGAGGTGTTCTCCTTCACCACGGCGGTGCTCGACGCCACCGCCGGTCACCGTCCCGATGCGAAGCACGCGAATGCCGCCGCGTTCGCGTACATCATGCTGACAGGCACCAACTTCGTCATCGGCAACCGTGAGGGCTTCAGGGCGAGGTCGCGCCTCCGCGCGGTTACGACGAGTGGAGCCGACCTCCAGCCGTGGCTCACCGCGACGGCGGGCTTCCTGCTCGCGTTCCCCGACATGCACCGCGCGTCAGACCTCCTCGCCGGGATGGCGGCATCCCACGACGTTCCGTCCGCCCTGATCGGCAGCATCATCTCGGCGCAGATCGCGGAGAACGACGGCGATCCCGAGGCCGCGCGCATCGCGGCCCGGCGCGCCTACGAGCTGTCTCAGACCTCGGGCGACGTCTGGATCGGGTCGATGGCGGCCATGTCGCTCGCGCAGCTGGCCAGCCAGTCCGCTCACGCCGAGGAGGTGCTCGTGTGGGTCGATCGAGCCCGCGCCGGCATGGAGCAGCTCGAGGTCGTGCAGGACCTCCAGCAGATCAACTGGATCCTCGGCGGCAGCCTGCTCGCCCTCGGTCGGCTCGACGACGCCCGCACCCTCTTCGACGACATGGTCACGAACGAGCTCACCATCGACGACGGCCTCGAGATGGTGTCGGTGGGCGAGTTCGGGCATGCCGAGCTCGCGCGGATCGAGGGACGGTCGGCGGATGCCGCAGAACGCTACCTCCGGGCGATCGCGTCCTTCGCGACCCCGGCGTCACGGGCCTCGCCCTGGTTCTACATGACGTTGTCTGCGCGGGTCTCCTCCGCCGTCATCGACGGCGACCAGGACGCAGCGGACATCGCCCGCTGGGCCGCCCGCCTGCGTGCGAGGATCCTCGCGTTGCACCGCGCCCGGCCCGACTACGTCGACAAGCCCGTGCTCGCGGCATCCGTGCTCGGATGGTCGGCGTGGGCGATGACGCAGCCCGGCCTCGCCGGACGCGGCCTCGAGTTGTTCGCCCTCGCCGAGGCGCTGCACGCGCGCCAGGACCTCCCCGCACTGCAGCTCGCACCCCACCTCGAGGCCGCCCGGCGACGGTTCGGCGATGGCGCAGTCCGCGCTGCCCAGGATGCCGCCGCCGGCCTCACGCTCGACGGCCGCGCCGCCCGCGCCTACGAGCTGATGGCCCTCCCCGTCCCCGCGGCGTAGAACCGCCGAGTCGCCCGTCTTCGTCGCCACGACGGGCCCCGAAGGGCGGGATGGCGACGAAGACGGGCGACTCGGCGACGGAGACGGGAGACGGGGCGGGAGGTCAGGCCTTGGCCATGTACGCCTTCACGGTGAGCGGTGCGAACACCGCGACGATCACGGCTGCGCCGAGCAGGGAGATCCAGGCGTCGCCTCCGAACGTTCCGGTGTCGAACAGTTCGCGCACCGCCGTGACGAGATGCGACACCGGATTGATGTTCACGAACCACTGCAGCCAGTCGGGCATGGTGTCCGCCGGGACGAAGGCGTTCGAGAGGAACGTCAACGGGAACAGCACGAGCATCGAGATGCCCTGCACGCTCGACGCGGTACGCGCGATCACCCCGAAGAAGGCGAAGATCCAGCTGATGGCCCACGAGCAGACGATCACCAGGAGGGCTCCGCCGACGACGCCACCGGCGCCGCCCTCAGGACGCAGTCCCATGATGAAGCCCATCGTGATGGTGAGCGTCGTGGCGATGAGGTAGCGCACGGTGTCGGCGAGCAGCGCACCCGAGAGCGGCGCTATGCGGGCGATCGGGAGGGAGCGGAACCTGTCGAACACTCCCTTGTCCATGTCCTCCCGCAACTGCACGCCGGTCACGACCGAGGTGGTGATCACCGTCTGCACCAGGATGCCGGGGATGATGATCGGCAGGTAGCTCGCCACATCGCCCGCGATGGCACCGCCGAAGATGTAGGTGAACATCAGCGTGAAGATGATCGGCTGCAGGGTCACGTCGAAGAGCTGCTCGGGCGTGCGCCGGATCTTCAACAGCCCGCGATAGGCCATCGTGACGGTGTGGGAGATGGTCTCGGGAATCGAGACCCGGTTCTTCAGGGTGCGCTGCGCACCCGGTGTGATCGGCGACGCGGTGGTCGCCTTCGGGGAAAGCGTTGTGGTGGTCATGCGCGGCTCCCTTCGAGCTCGGCGTCTGCAGCGGCTTCGGAGTCGTCGGATTCGACGCCGTGACCGGTGAGGGTGAGGAATACCTCGTCGAGTGTCGGCTTCTGCACGCTCATCTCTGCGAGGTGGATGCCCTCGTCGCGGAGCGTCACGAGCAGTTCGGCGACGAGATCGGGGTTGTTCATGGGGGCGGTGATGCGGCCGGCCTCGGGCGAGACCGTGGCTGCGACTCCGAGGACGCGCTGGATGGCGACGCGCACGTCGTCGGCATCCGTCGGGCTCGCGAGCCTGAGCTCGAGCGTGGATTCGCCGACCGACGCCTTGAGTTCGTTCGCCGTGCCCTCAGCGACGACGCGACCGCGGTCGATGACGGCGATGCGGTCGGCCAGCTGGTCGGCCTCGTCGAGGTACTGCGTGGTGAGCAGCACGGTCGAGCCGGAGGACACCAGCCGGCGGATGGTCTCCCACATCTGGATGCGGGTGCGAGGGTCGAGCCCGGTGGTCGGCTCGTCGAGGAAGATGAGCGGCGGTTGCGAGATCAGGCTGGCTGCCAGGTCGAGGCGCCGGCGCATGCCTCCCGAGAAGTTCTTGAGCGGTCGCCTCGCGGCATCCGTGAGCCCGAACTCCTCGAGGAGCTCGGTGGACTTGCGTCGTGATGCCGCACCGCTCAAGCCGTGGAGGCGCGAGAACAGGTAGAGGTTCTCGGTGGCCGACAGGGTCTCGTCGACGGAGGCGTACTGGCCCGTGACGCCGATGAGCTGACGGACGACCTGCGACTCGCGCTGCACGTCGTGTCCGAAGATGCGGGCGCTGCCGCCGTCAGGGCGGAGCAGGGTGGCGAGCATGCTGATCGTGGTGGTCTTGCCGGCGCCATTGGGGCCGAGCACGCCGTAGACGGTGCCCGTCGCGACGCGGAGGTCCACTCCGTCGACGGCACGGTTGGTACCGAAGGTCTTGACCAGGGAATCGGCCTCGACGGCCCAATCGCTGGTGGGTGCTGAATGTGTCATGACTCGATGGTGCGACAGCCCGCTTTCACGGCGATCACAGGCTGCTTACACCCGCTCACAGCTGCTCACTCGCGCACGGAGAGGGCGGCATCCGCAACACGGCGTAAGTTGGAGGAGTGACAGCGTACGTCTCGGCCCTCGACCTCTTCTCGATCGGGATCGGCCCCTCCAGTTCCCACACGGTGGGCCCGATGCGGGCCGCACTGCACTTCGCCGACTCCCTCTTGTCGTCTGGCGCACTCGATCGCGTGACGCGTATCACCTGCACGCTCTACGGCTCACTCGGCGCGACCGGCATCGGCCACGGCACACCCGACGCCATCGTCGCCGGGCTCGCCGGGCTCCTCCCCGAGACCTGCGATCCCGAGGCCGTGCACGGAAGCTGGCGCGATTCGCGCATCGCGGTCAACGGCACCCACGAGATCGACTTCGCCCGCGACGACATCTCCTTCGCTCCGTTCACGCGGCTGCCGGCGCATCCGAACGCGATGACCCTGCAGGCCTGGGGAGCGGCGGACGTCCTCCCCGTCGCCGAGGAGACCTACTACTCCGTCGGCGGTGGCTTCATCCGCCGCGAGGGCGAGGAGGCCGCGCCCGTGCTCTCGGGAACCATGGCCCAGCCGTATCCGTTCTCCTCCTCGGCGATGCTTCTGGCTCTCTGCGAGCAGACGGGCTTGAGCATCGCGCAGATCGCCCGGGCGAACGAAGAGGCGATGCACGGAGCCGAGGTGCTCGACGCCGGGCTCGATCTCATCTGGTCGTCGATGCTGCAGTGCGTGGCCGCCGGCCTCGCCGCCGAGGGCGTGCTTCCCGGAGGCCTCGGCGTCAAGCGCCGCGCCTCGGCCGTGCGCGCGCAGCTCGAGGCTTACGAGCAGAGCGGCGACACCGCCCGACGCGACACCACCACCGAGTGGCTGCACGCCTTCGCCCTGGCCGTGAACGAGGAGAACGCCTCGGGCGGCCGGGTGGTCACGGCGCCGACCAATGGCGCGGCGGGCATCATCCCCGCCGTCGCGCACTACTACCTCCGCTTCACTCCGTCCGCGTCGCAGGAGGGCATCCGCGACTTCCTGCTCACGGCCGCCGTGATCGGCTCGCTCGTGAAGGCGAACGCATCGATCTCGGGTGCGGAGGGCGGCTGCCAGGCGGAGGTCGGCTCTGCCTGCGCCATGGCGTCCGGGGCCCTCTGCGCCGTGCTCGGCGGCACTCCGCAGCAGATCGAGAACGCGGCCGAGATCGCCATCGAGCACCACCTCGGCCTCACCTGCGATCCGGTCGGCGGCCTCGTGCAGGTGCCGTGCATCGAGCGCAATGCCATCGCATCGTCCACGGCCGTCTCCGCGGCGCGCCTCGCCCTGCACGGCGACGGCAGCCACATCGTCTCGCTCGACACCGTCATCGAGACGATGCGCCAGACAGGCCTCGACATGAAGACGAAGTACAAGGAGACGAGCCGAGGAGGACTCGCCGTCAACGTCATCGAGTGCTGAGCCTTCGATGACGGGCCGGCGGATGCACGCCAACCAACTCCCGGTCGACGCCGACCTCGTGCGCCGCCTCCTCGCCGAGCAGTATCCGGCCTGGGCGTCTCTCCCGGTGTCTCCGCTGGCCACCGGAACCGTCAACGCCATGTTCAGGCTCAGCGATGACAAGGTGGTGCGACTGCCCTTCCTCGAGCGCGCGGCAGCAGACATCCTGTTCGAACAGCGCTGGCTGCCCGTGCTCGGAACTGCACTCCCCGTGCGCCTTCCCCGAGTTCTCGCTGTGGGTGCAGCATCGCTGGACTATCCGTGCCCGTGGCTGGTCCTCGACTGGCTGCCGGGCCACACCCCGATGCCGGGGATGCTCGGGCCGGGTCTCGCCGACAGCCTGGTCGGCGACCTCGCCGGGTTGCTGGCGGCGCTCAGGCGCATAGACACCGCCGATGCACCGCCCGGCTACCGCAGCGGCACGTTCCACGGCCTCGATGACGCCGTGCGCAGCAGTGTCGCGGCTGTAGACGACCTCGTCGACGCCGCTCCCCTCATCAGCCTCTGGGACGACTCGCTGGCCGCCGCACCGTGGTCCGAGCCCGCCGTCTGGACCCATGGCGACCTCCTCAGCGGCAACCTGCTCGTCGACGACGGCAGGCTCATCGGCGTGCTCGACCTCGCCTGCGCCGGAGTGGGCGACCCGGCATGCGACCTGCTCGCCGCGTGGAGCATCCTGCCGCCGGATGCCCGTTCCCGGCTCCGCGTCGTCCTCGACGTCGATGACGACACCTGGCGTCGGGGGCGGGGGTGGGCCATAGCCCAGGCGTCGATCGCGCTCGCCTACTACCGCGACACGTTCCCGGTGATGGCCGAGACGTCGCTGCACATGCTGCGCGAGGTCGCAGCGTCAGTCTGAGCCCGTGCTCCCCGTGCTCCCCGTGCGCCTCCCGACGATGAATCCGGCGCTGAAGGCCACGACGATCAACCCGACGACGAGGGCGAGCACTCCCCACATCGTCGTGGGCGTGAGCAACGGAGACGGCAGGAAGACGGTCTCCGCGAGCGGTTGGTAGGCGGCCCACCCGAACGTCGGCACGGGCGCGGGAACCAGCAGGGCGATCATGCCCGCGACGGCGACGATTCCGCCGGCGATGCCCACGGCCGACCAGAGCCGGAACCAGCCGGGA
This sequence comes from Leifsonia sp. Root1293, assembly GCF_001425325.1. Taxonomy (NCBI): domain Bacteria; kingdom Bacillati; phylum Actinomycetota; class Actinomycetes; order Micrococcales; family Microbacteriaceae; genus Leifsonia; species Leifsonia sp. Root1293. The sequence continues at coordinate 1,523,015 of NZ_LMEH01000001.1, forward strand.
GGCGTCGTCGACTGCTGGCTCGGCTGGGTCATGCGCCCAGCGTAGCGCCACGTGTGACGCAGCATTGCTGACCCGATCGCGCGGCACGGTGGGCCGGGTTAGCGTGGCGGCATGTCAGCTCCCGCAGCAGCCAACCTCACCTCAGCCCAGTGGCTCGCCGACCATCTCGGCGCAGAGGACCTCGTCGTGCTCGACGCCACAGTGCTCGATGTCGCCTCGCCTGCAGGCGGTCGCGCGTGGCTCAGCGGCTACGACCAGTACCTCGTCGATGGACACATCCCGGGCGCCCTGTTCGCCGAGGTGCTCGAGGAGTTCTCCGACCAGGCCGGTCGGTTCGCCTTCACCAGACCCGGTGCCGAGCAGTTCGCCGCGGCCGTGGCAGCCCTCGGCATCGGCGTCGACTCCACCGTCGTCGTCTACGACACCTCGATCGGGCAGTGGGCTTCGCGGCTGTGGTGGCTGTTCCGCTCATTCGGGTTCGAGAAGGTCTCGGTGCTCGATGGCGGACTGACGAACTGGCGCGCAGGCGACCGGCCGCTCGAATTCGGGCATGTCCCCGCCGGGTCGGTGGCTCCGGATGCCGCCTTCGAAGCGACGGTGCTCCCGGGGTTCTGGGCCGACAAGGCCGACGTCGAGGCCGTGGTGGCCGGTCATCACGACGCCACCCTCGTGTGCTCCCTCCCGCCGAGCGACTTCGCGGGACAGACCGGGACCCGACCGCGCCGCGGCCACATCCCCGGCAGCGTCAACGTGCCGTCGGGACGTCTCGTGCAGCGCGATGACCGCACGCTGGTGCGCGCCGAGGCCCTCACCGAGCGACTCGCACCGGCGACGGAGTCCGGCACTCCCGTCATCCTGTACTGCGGTGCCGGCATCGCAGCCGCCCTCGGTGCGCTCGCCCTCACCCTCGACGGCCGCACCGACGTCGCCGTCTACGACGGGTCGCTGGGTGAGTGGTCGGCCGACTCCGAGGCGCCGTTGGTCACGACGAGCGCGACCGCGTAACCACCGCTGGTCGAGGAGGCCGCGAGTGGAGCGAGCAGCCGTATCGAGACCACACGAGCGCGGCAATCCGTGGTCTCGATACGCGTGCTCCTCCGTCGCTCGCTACTCGACCATCGCGGGCCTCACAACCACCGCATCGTGAACGCCCGCGCCACCAGCGCGCGCGTCGGCGGCACGGCGAGCGATCGCACCAGCGCATTCCGACCGCGCAGCCGCACGCCGGAGACCGGCTTGCCCATGCCCATGTTGAAGGCGGCCTGACGCGAGGCGATCGCCGCCGATCGCCGGCGCACCCGGTCGTAGGACTCGAGCCCCGAGTGGTCCCCGTTCAGCGCTGCCACGATCGCAGGCGCCAGCGCCCTGGCGTCGAGCCATCCGAGGTTCATGCCCTGCCCGCCGATCGGGCTGATCTCGTGGGCGGCATCCCCCACCAGCGCCACGCGCCCGACGACCATGCGCGACGCCAGGTGCTGCCGAACCGAGAAGGCGCTCACGGAGCCGCCGCCGGGCGCTGATCGCTCGCCGGTGCGTTCGGCGATGAGCTCGGCCAGCTCGGCACTCGTCGCCCCGGTCCAGGCGCGGTCCGTCATGGCCACCCAGCGGCGCTCCCCCTGCGGCAACGGGAACGACTCCACGACTCCGCCGCGCTCGAAGAACAGCAGCGCGCGGTCGGGGTGCCCCGTGTCGTCGGGGAAGTCGGCCATGACGTAGTCCACCCTGTCGCCGCGGGGAATCCACTCGATGCCGGATGCCGCCCGCACGGCGCTGCGCGTCCCGTCGGCGCCGATCACGATCGAGGCTCCGACCCTGCTGCCGTCCTCGAGCACGACCTCTGCGCCGGCGTCATGCTGCAGCACCCCTGTCACCCGCGCGCCGCGCGTCACGGCATCCGGTGCCAGCTCGGCGAGTCTCTCGCGGAGCAGCGCCTCCGTCTCGCGCTGCGGCAGCGACAGGACGAACGGATACCTGGCACCGGCCTCGGCGAAGTCGAGGCTGCCGAGCACCCGGCCGTCGCACCGCACCTCTCCCCGGGTGATCGGAACGCCGCGCCTGATCGCCTCTCCTGCGACGCCGGCGGATTCGAGCACGCGCACGGCCGGCGGATGGATGCCGATCGCCCTCGAGTGGGCCGAGCCCTCTGTGCGGCCCTCGAGCACCACGACGTCGACGTTCCTCTGCGCCAGCAGGATGGCGAGCAGGAGCCCGACGGGTCCTCCGCCGACGATGACGACGTCAGGCATCCGAGGTTCCCGGCGCGGCCATCCCGTATTCGAGCACGTACCCGAACGGGCTTCGCGGCACGGCGCGCCATCCCTCCGGCACCACCGCGTCGAGCTCCGCCGGGGTGAACGACCGACGCACCGACGTCATGCCGTCGGGCCGGATGTAGGAGTCCCGGAAGAACGGGGCCGTGAGCATGCCGAATCCGGCATATGCCACGAACGAGCGGGTGATGTCGGCGTGCAGTGCACGCGGAGCGAGCCGTTCGCTGTCGAGAAGCAACCCTCCGAGCTGTTCTCCGGTCAGGTGGTGGAGCATGTGGTTCGACACCACCAGGTCGAAGGTCTCACCGGCCGCCACCAGCTCGGAGCTGAACGCCCGTCGAAAGCTCACTCCGCGCATCGGCGGAAGGGCGTTGGCGAAGGCGTCGGCCCGCGGGTCGGGGTCGATGCCCGTCACCCGCACTCGCAGTCCGTCGCGCGCCGCCCAGTGCGCGAGTGCCCGGGTGAGATCCCCTCCGCCGGAGCCGATGTCGAGCACGTTCGTGATCAGCGTCGTCGAGAGCAGGGGACGGATGCTCCGTCGGTAGATGCCGCGCCACCCCGAGAACACGGCGTTGACCGCGGCGAACTGCTCGTAGGTGTTCTCGAGCAGCCGAGGATCGCAGTCCGGGGCGTCCATGAGCTCGGTGAGCTCGGTCTCCCGTCGGCTCAGGTCGAGCGTCACCGCTATCCCTCGAGCACCGTGAACAGACCGGTCTCCACCGTCAGTCCGGGTCCGAAGGCCATCCCGAGCACACGATCGCCGTGAGCGGAGCCGTTGTCGAGGATGTTGCGCAGCACGAAGGCGATCGTCGCGCTCGACATGTTGCCGAAGTCGCGGAGAGTCTCCCGGGCCGGGACGAGTTGCGCCTCGCTCAGCGCCAGCTTCGATTCGACCTTGTCGAGGATGCTGCGACCGCCCGGATGGATCGCCCAGTGCGCGACGGCCGCAGCGGGATCGGCGACGAGGTGGGGTTCCGGCGCGAGCAACGGAGCGATCGCGCTCTCGATGTGCTCGTCGATGATGTGAGGCACATAGGTGGAGAGGATCATCTCGAAGCCGTTGTCGCCGATCTTCCAGGCCATGTCGGCCTCACCGACGGGGGTGATGACGGTCTCGAAGCGGTCGAGCCCGAGAACCACCTCGCCCGGCGCCGGCATCCGGCTGCTGACGATCCCCGCCCCTGCTCCGTCGGCGAACAGCGACGACGCCACGATCGTGTCTGGGTCGTTCGAGGAGCGCAGGTGCAGCGTGCAGAGTTCGGCCGTGACGACCAGCACCACGGCGTCGGCGTCGGCGTCGACCAACTGCTTCGCCAGGCGCAGCGCGGGCATGGTGGCGTAGCAGCCCATGAATCCGAGGTGGAATCGCTGCACGGCCAGGTCGAGGCCGAGCTCGCGCACCAGCATGTAGTCGGGCCCCGGCGCGTAGAAGCCCGTGCAGCTCACCGTGATGACGTGGGTGACGTCGGATGCCGCCACGTCGTCGAGCGCGTCGAGAGCCAGTCGCCCCGCCTCGACGTAGAGCTTGGTCGCCTCGCGGATGTAGACCTCGTTGCGAGCCTTGGTGCCCGGCATGAGCAGCTCGCCACTGGCCGGATCGAAGAACTCGCGGTCGCCGTCGTAGTCGTCGAAGGTGAGTTCCTCGATGACCGTGTGCCGGGTCTCGATCCCCGAGACGTTGAACGAGGTCGGCACGATGCGCTGGGCGAGGCGGGAGAGGCCGGGCTGGGCCGCGAAGACGTCGCGCACCTGGTCCTGGATGAGCACTGTGTGGGGAACCGCGGTGCTGAGTCCGCGCAGGGTGACTGTCATGGGCCAGTCTAGGCACGGCGCGGACCAGCGCGTCGAGACCTTGCGGTCGACTCGCAGGAAGCCTAGGCGTGCTCAGCAGTCGCAGCTCAGCAGTCGCAGGAGATCCAGGCGACGGATGCGGTGGACCCGGTCGATCGCGGCCCGACCAGCTCGTCGACCTCGCGGCGCACGGTGCCGATGGCGGTCTCCACCGGGTAGCCCTCGCGGGCCCAGTACTCGAACCCGCCGATCATGAGCTTCGCCTCGTAGCCGAGCAGGGCCAGCGCGAGGGCCGCCTTGTCGCCGCCGTTGCAGCCGGGGCTCCAGCAGTAGACGACGAAGCGGGTGCCGGCCGGGTAGCGTGTCGGAACCTCCTCGGTGATGCGTGCCGTGGGCAGGTGCACGGCCCCGGCCGCGTGGCCCTGGTCCCAGGCGAGCTGGCTGCGGGTGTCGATCAACACGAAGTCGGCGCCGTCCTGCAGTTCGGCGAAGACGTCGCTGGCGTCGGTCTCCAGGGCCAGCTTGGCGCGGAAGTGCGCGACGGCGAGTGCCGCGGATGTGACCTGCTGTTCGGTGATCGTCATGTCCCCAGAGTGCCGGATGCCGCGTTCGCACCGCCCATGCCCGGCTGCCGACGATGCACGACTTCGCGCCAGTCTTGCCGGGTCGCGAGAGGGGGTCGCCTGCGCCTGCTTGACAGGGCGTTCCGCCCCGGGGTAACCATGCACGATGGCTGCTCACCCCGGAGACCCCATGAAGGCGAGGCATGTCGTGGTGCACGGCGGCGTGCAGGGCGTCGGCTTCCGATGGTTCGCCCGCGAGGAGGCCACGAGACTCGGAGTCACGGGCTGGGTGCGCAACAACGCCGACGGCACTGTCGAAGCGGTCATCGAGGGAACGGATGCCGCCCTCGAGGCGATGCTCGCCTGGCTGCGGGCCGGCCCGCCGGAGGCATCCGTCACGACCGTGGACGTCACCGATGCCGTCCCGACCGCATCGGAGGGATTCCGCATCGAGCGCTGAGCCGCAGCGGCGGTGTTTCCGCCGGGTGAACAGATCGAACCGCCCGCTGACAGGAACCGCCTGCGTCCGTAGGATTCGAGGAGAACGTGGAATGCCGCCTGCAAGCGTCAACACCCGTCGGCGCTCGGCGACCACAGTCTGGGGAGAGCGCTGATGATGGACATGACCATGCAGATGATGGAGATGCACGTCGCCGAGTCTTCGATGCCCGGAATGGACAGGAAGCTCATGGCCGAGTGCATCGAGGCCTGTTCGGCTTGCGAACAGGCGTGCACCATGTGCGCCAGTTGCATGATGGGCGATGGCACGGCGATGCACATGGAGATGTGCATGAACACCGCCGACATGTGCAACACGATGATGCGGATGATGCTGCGTCCGAGCGGCATGATGATGGACTCGATGATGCGGATGCTCGACGCCACCATGGTGCAGTGCCGGATGTGCGCCGACGAGTGCATGAAGCACGCCGACATGCACGAGGACTGCCGCGTGTGCGCTGAGGCCTGCCGTCAGGCCGCCATGGCCTGCGAGAAGATGATGGACTCGATGCAGACGATGATGGCCGACAGCTAGAGGCCTCCTGCGCTGCTAGACAGCAGCGACGAGCAGGCTGAATCGCGCCTCACCCAAGGCGAGGACATCGTAGACGGCGTGCAGGGCGATGGGCTGCCCGATGTTCACCGACGAGGTGAGGTCCTCGTGGTGCCACGCCCACACGCGCTCGCCGGTGTCGAACAGGTCGACGGCGATCCAGCCGTCGGCGTCGACGTGCGCCACGAAGGCATCGCGCCACTTGCTCGGAGTCGCATTCGCGGCCCGCTCCCGGATCGGACTGATCGCGTGGCCGGCCCCCTGGGTGGCGCAGGCCGGCGAGACGCATGTCATGACCTGCTGCATTCCAGGCTCCCGATTCGACATCACGTTCCTCCGTTCCCCTGCTCCGGCCGACGCCGTCCGTCGGGCTGGTTCTTCGAGGGTAGGCAGAGGCTGCGACGGAGTCACCCGCCCCCGTCACACGCCGAAACACGCTGGGCCGGCGGAACGTCGCGAAACTCCAGAGCGCCGGTCCGCGGCGCGACGGCTCCTCCCCCCTGCGCCAGTTCGCGGGGGTCTGCGCCACCCGAAGTGGCGCGCCGCCCGCGAATTGGCGCAGCGCCCGGGAACCGCGGCCTACGCCCCCGCGAAGAACGCCGTCACGGCTGCGGCGAGCGCCGCCGCATCGTCGACGTGCACGAGTTCGCGGGCAGAGTGCATCGAGAGCAGCGGGGCACCGACGTCGACGACCCGGATGCCGAGTCGCGTCGCCGTGATCGGGCCGATCGTCGATCCGCACGGAATCGCGTTGTTGGAGACGAACTCCTGGAACGGCACGCCGGCCGACGCGCAGAGCCGCGCCCAGAGGGCGGCTCCGGCGGCATCCGTCGCGTAGCGCTGGTTCGCGTTGATCTTGAGCAGCGGTCCGCCTCCGGGCACGGGCCGGTTCACCGGATCGTGCCGCTCGGCGTAGTTCGGGTGCACGGCGTGACCCGCATCGGCGGAGACGCACCAGGAGGAGGCCAGGGTGCGCAGTCGGTCGGACGGCGACGCTCCGAGCCCGTCCCCGATGCGCGCGAGCACATCGGCGAGGAAGGGGCCGGCAGCCCCCGAGCGCGACTCCGAGCCCAGCTCCTCGTGATCGAAGGCCGCGAGCACGCTGATGTGGTCGGTGGCAGGTGCGTCGGAGGATGCGGCGGCGAGCAGCGCCGTCAGCCCCGCGAACACACTGGTCAGATTGTCCATGCGGCCGGCTGCGAACAGGGTGTCGTCGAGTCCGAACCGAGCCGGCGTCGCGGTGTCGGCGGTCATGATGTCGTAGCCCGCGATGTCGGATGCCGCCACTCCGGCCAGCCCCGCGAGGTGCTCGAGCAGCGCATCCTGAGTGCCCTGCGCGGCCGGGTCCCCTCCCACCCCCCACACGGGCTGCGTGTGCCGCTGCTTGTCGAGCTTGAGCCCGTCGTTGTTGACGCCGCGGTCGAGGTGGATCGCCAGCTGCGGGATGCGCAGGAAGGGTCCGGTGCGCACCAGGTGCTCTGCGCCATCCGTCGTCACGATGCGGCCGGCGAGCTCGAGCTCACGGTCGAGCCAGGAGTTCAGCAGCGGGCCGCCGTAGACCTCGACTCCGGCCTGCAGCCATCCGTTGATCTCGATGGTCGGCCGGGGCTTGAGCTTGAAACCCGGCGAGTCGGTGTGCGCCCCCAGGATGCGGAACGGGCTCAGGGGCCCGGCCCCCTCCGGTACGACCCAGGCGATGGCGGCACCGTCGCGCACGACGACGTAGCTTCCGGCGGATGACGGCCAGGCCGCGCTCTCGTCGAGTTCGACCGCTCCGGCTGCGACGAGCCGATCGGCCGTCTCCCTGGCGGCGTGGTACGACGACGGCCCCGCCTGGATGAACCCGGCGAGGCCGTCGATGTATTCGGTGGTGCGAGTGTCGGACATGGTTCCATCCAAGCACCCGCTGAGGTGGATCGTCGTCAGAGGGGCGCGCGGCCGACTCGTCAGCGGAACACCGTCGGCGTGCGTCGGTGGCCATCACGGCGCACGTCGACGATCGCCGCGACGACGCCCCACAGCGCTATGGCACCGAGAGCCAGGAGAGGGAACATCACGCACCTCCTCCCGCTGCCCTGGCCGCACGGACGGCCACGGACTCGGCAACGGCGATGCCCGGGTCGAGCACCGACGACCTCCGTGGCTCGCCCCACGTCCTGGTCAGGGGAAGGACACCGGTCCAGATCGACGCGTCCCCGTCGTCGCCAGCCGACGGATCGCCGGCGCGTGCCTTCATCGCGAAGTCGGAGATCGGGATGCGCAGCACCTGGGTCGCTGCGAGTTCGCGCCGAGTCGATGTCGGGACCTCGGCAGACCGGCCGGGCATGAGCTTGGCCGTGATCACATCGAGTGCGCCCTCCTTCTCGTGCTCCTCCAGCACGACCGGAACCCCGTAGACCACGGCGCTCCGGTAGTTCATGCTGCTGTCGTAGAGCGTGTCCGCGTAGACCAGCCCGTCGAGGATAGCCACGCTCACCGCGAGCCGGCTCTCCGATCCCGCAGATCGCAGGGCGAGGCCGGCGCCGGTCGAGCAGTGCACCAGCAGGGAGTCGCCGTCCCGCGCGAAGGCCATCGGGATGACGAGCGGACCGGCCGGCGTCGCGGCTGCGACGTGGGCGATGACGGCCTCGTCGAGCACGGCGTCGAGCGCGTCGCGATCGGTCACCTGGCGGTCGGAGAGGCGGCGGATGCGGGTGTTCGGCTGAGTGTCTGTCGTCGTCATGCTGCTAGTGTCGTCTCGCAACTGGTACTGGCAGTAGTCCAGTGCATCACAATTGCACCAGACCAGAGGGGACGACCCGTGAGCGATCTCGTTCTCGCCATCGATCGAGCGGATGCCACTCCCCTCGCCGCGCAGATCGTCGAGGCACTTCGCGCCGCCGTGCTCGCCGGTGCACTCGCTCCCGGAGACGCCGTGCCGTCCTCGCGCTCCCTCGCCGCGTCGCTCGGCGTCTCGCGTGGGGTCGTGGTCACCGCCTACGACCAGCTCGCCGGCGAGGGCTACCTCGACGTCTCGCCCGGCGCCGTCGCCCGGGTGGCCACTGTCGACAGCCCCCGGGTGAACGCCAGGCCCGCGACCCCGAAGCCGAGCGTCACCGGCGAGGCCGCCTCGCGCCGCGTCGACATGCGCCCCGGCTTCCCCTCGACGGCTCGCCTCGACGAGCGCGCCTGGCGCTCCGCCTGGCGTCGGGCAGCGGCGCAACCCGTACCGACACGGCAGGCCGACGACTTCGGAACCGCGAACCTGCGGGAGCAGATCGCCGACCACGTGCGACAGGCCAGAGGAGTGGCCTGCGACGCCGCCGACATCCTCGTGACCGCCGGCACGAGCGAGGCGGTCATGCTGCTGGCGCTCGCGCTGGTCGAGCTGCATCCGCAGGTCGCTTCCGTCGCACCGGGGCTGACCGGCCAGACGGCGCAGGACCGACCGGCCGTCGCCATGGAGGACCCCGGCTACCCGTCTTCACGGCGCGCGCTCGAGCGGTTCGGCTGCACCGTCGTTCCGGTCGCGGTCGACGACGACGGCATGCGGATGGACCTGCTCACGGCCCTCGACCCCGCGCCGAGCGCCGTGCTGCTCACGCCCAGCCACCAGTACCCCCTCGGTGGACGCCTGCCGGTCTCGGCCCGGCTCGAGGCCCTCGCCTGGGCCGAGCAGCACGACGCCCTCGTCATCGAGGACGACTACGACAGCGAATTCAGGCACGGCGCCGCCACGTTGCCGGCGCTCACCACGCTCGACCGGTCGGAGAGCGTCGCCCTCATCGGCAGCTTCTCGAAGGTGCTGACCCCGTGGTTGCGCCTCGGCTACATCGTGCTGCCGCGCAGGCCAGAGCTGCACGCCGCGCTCCACGGCATCCGTGCGGATGTGACCGCCCCCATCGCCGGCATCGCACAGGAGGCCATGGCCTCCCTGCTCGCCAGTGGTGCCGTGCGCCGGCACATCGCCGCGGTGCGTCGCGACTACACGCACCGGCGTGGCCTCGTCATCGCCGCGCTCGGCGATGTGTGTGCCGCGGGATCCACCGCTCGTCTCCGCGGTCTCGAGGGAGGACTGCACGCCGTCGTGGAGTTCTCGACTCCGGATGCCGCCCGCCGGGCGAGCGCCGCGGCCGCCGCGGCGGGCGTGGCCGTCGCCGACCTCTCCGACTACTCCGCCCGACCGGCGGCATCGCCCCGGCACGGCATCGTCTTCGGCTACGCGGCACCCACGGACCTCGAGCTGGCGCACGGCCTGGCGGCGTTGCGGACGGCGATCGCGGCCGAGGCGCGGCGCGGGGAATAGACTGCGGCCACAGCACCGCAGCGCTCGCGAAAGGACGCCGTCATGGTTCCCGAGATCAACTACTGGGCCGTCATCCTCGCCACGCTCTCGAGCATGATCGTGGGATCCATCTGGTACACCCCGAAGGTGTTCGGCAACTACTGGATGAAGCAGTCCGGAGTGACGCCGTCCGGCAACTCCGCCGACGCCATCGGTCCGATCGTCGTGACCCTGTTCGTGAGCTTCATCACAGCGTGGGTGCTGGCCGGAGCGGCCTACATCGCGTTCGAGTTCTACGGCGGCAGCTTCTTCTGGAACACGGTCTTCACGGCGGGTATCCTGTGGGCCGGTTTCACAGCGGCCCGCTTCATCACCCATGACGCCTTCGACAAGCGCCCGAGCGGCCTCACCATCCTCAACATCGCTCACGAACTCGTGACCGTCCTCGTGATGGCGATCATCATCGGCGCCTGGGTTCCGGCCGGGGTCTGAGCGGCGCCTCGGCGCGATCGTCGGCTCGTCGCGCCCGGAGCGCCCGGAGCGCCCGGAGCGATCAAGGCGATCAGGGCGATCGGCGCGCGGCAGTCATTCCGGCACGCCCGCAACCACCTCAGACGTGCCGGACGCTCTCCTGCAGACGGGTACGCACCTCGAACAGCTCGGTGCCGTTGATGCGCGCCGCTCCGGGCAGACCGTCGCGCAGCACGCCCGGCAGGCGCGACTGCTCCACGAGGGCCGTCACCGCGCCTCGCGAGTGGCCGAGGACTTCCAGTGACTGCGCCGGGGCGCCATCGGGCACCACGATGACGAGACCGGTGAACTTCACCCTGGCCCGTCTGGCCACCGCCTTCGCCCTGGTGGCGAGGTCGTGCATCGGCCGCTCACCGCCGAGGGCCTGACCGATGACCTCACCGCGCTTGACCTTGACCGGGTCGCCCCAGTCCTCGCTCTGGATCGCGAACAGTCCACTCGGGCCGAGCACGATGTGGTCGATCTTCGGCGGGACATGCGGGCCGGCGGCATCCGTCGCCACGTCATGCCAGATCGTGAAGCCGATGCCGAGTGTGGACAACTGGCGTGCTGTCGCCTCCTCGGCGAGGGCGTTCGCCAGCAGGTGGCGGATCTCCCGCGGAGCCCGGCGCACCAGCTGGGGGTCGTAGAGGTCGGGAACCGTCTCGCCGCGGCCGATCCACTCGCGCATGTGATCGAGGAAGAACTCGCGCGACCAGCCACCGGGATGACCGAAGGACCTGGCCGTCGGACGGGAATCCGTGCGAGGACGTTCCTGAGGGGTCGACCAGACCGGTGGCGCATCCACCGACTCGAAGGGGCGTGCCCGGTCGTAGGCTGCGCGCGCCTCGGGGGTTCCGACCTTCTCCCAGGCCAGCTGCACGGCATGGAACCGTTCCGCGGTTCCGCCGGCGTCGGGATGCGTCTGACGGAGCAGGGTGCGGAACGCACGCTTCAGTTCACGGTCGGTTGCAGACGGACTGACGCCGAGCACCTCATAGGGTGTCGCCGAGATCGGACTGTCGGGCATTGATCGAGGCTAACCCACTTACAGGTAGTCATCGGGCGCGAACCATCTCGTGCCGTCGCGGTGGCTGATCACCTGCGCACGGATGCGCACATCGACCTCGGAACACGCTGAGGCGAGCTCCCGCGCCCATGCCCGATCAGCCTCGGTGGTCGTGGCTCGCAGCCGGCGCTCCCACACCACGATGATCTGCGCGGCGCCGGTCTCGTCGACGACGTCGGCGATGCGCGCCGCCAGCATCTCGGCGTGCCCTCCGTATGGAGCCGCCGGATGGTCGGCCATCGGAATGACGAGGGGCAGCTGACGGTCGTCGGCGTCCACGAACAGCAGCCACAGCTGCCGTCGCACGGCCTTGCCGATGAGCGCGTCCACACGCTCGAGCACCTGTTCGTCAGTCGTGATGGGCTGTCGTGTCGCTTCGTCTGCGCTGAGAGTCATGCGGACCAGCGTGCTCCGGCCCTTCGCGAACCGCAGGTCACACGGCCAATCGGTGCACCCCACTCGGGGCATCGACATCTGGGGAGGAGCCGGTAGAGTCGTGCAGGATGCGCCGGGGTGGAGCATCCGTTCCACCGGGGGGACCGCATGATCGCAAGCCGCACCGTCGTCGCGACGACATTCGCACTGACCGTCGCCGCAGCCCTCGTGGCGTGCAGCACCCCTGAACCGCCAGCGCCACCCGTCACCGTCGTCGTGACCGTCACGCCGAAGGCCACCCCCACGCCGACACCGACGCCCGCTGCAGACCCTCCGGCGCCGCAGCCCAGCTTCGAGGTCGTCGTCCCCGTGCCGAACGCCCCGGCCCCCGAGGTCGTCGAGGGCCCGGCCTCCGACCTGGGCGCCCGCGACGGGGCGACGGCGGCTCCCGAGACCGACGGCAACGGAGCGCTCGTCAGCTATACGGTCGTTGCCGGGGACAGCTTCTTCGACATCGCCCAGCGCTTCGACCTGCCGCAGCAGCAGTTACTGCGCATGAACCCGAACATCCCCGATTTCGGCGAGGACATCTACATCGGCACCGTCATCAATCTCGATTGGACGAAGACGGGCTGAGGATCCCGTCGAGCACGAGTTCCCGCACGGCGGGGAGCAGATCCGCGGTCAGAGCTGCCTCGTCGACCTCGAGCAACTGGGCGAGGGCCGCACAGATCGCCCCGACGGACAGCTCGCCGTCGCACGCGCCGATCAGGGCGGCGAGCGCCGTGTCGAGACTGACGGTGCGGCCGAAGCCTCCGCCCTGGCGCACCAGCATCGCCGTCGGGTTCTCGTCTCCCGGCCAGTAGTGCCGCTCTTCGGTGATGTCTCCGGCCACGCTCAGTCGAGCGGCCGACAGGGCCGCGTCGTCGGTGCCGGCCAGCCAGTCGCTCGCGGCGATGCCCTCCTCGAGATGCGCGCCGACGCCCCGAGGTTCGGTGTCGCCGAGGGGTCCGTGCTGCTGTTCGGTGCGCCTCAGAGTGACGGATGACTGCGGCTTCCGCAGCACCACGTAGCCGAAACCGACGCCCGATACTCCCCGGTCCGCGAAGTCGTCGAGCCAGGCCGCGTACAGCCGGTCGAAGTCCGGCGTCGACGGGGTCGTGCCGCCGTCGCGGATCCACGTCTCGGCGTAGAGGGGAGCGCTCAGCACCTCACGCTCCACGATCCAGTAGTCCAGGTGCACCGAGTCGAGCCAGGCGCGGACGCGCGGAAGGCCGTCGTCTCCGTCGTGGTACTCCCAGTTGCCGAGCAACTGGGCTGTACCGCCGGGGGCCAGATGGTCGGCGACGCCGGTGAGCACGGCCTCCACCAGCGCGTCACCGACCATTCCGCCGTCCCGGTACTCGTACGAGGGCACTCCGTCGACACGCGGGGTGATGACGAACGGCGGGTTCGACACGATGCGGTCGAATCGCTCTCCCGCCACAGGCTCGAAGAGGCTGCCCAGCCGGAACTCGATGTTCTCGACTCCATTGAGAGCGGCGTTCATGGCGGCGATCTCGAGGGCCCGGCGCGAGATGTCGGTGGCGACGACCCTGCGGGAGTGCCGCGCCGCGTGCAGGGCCTGGATGCCGCATCCGGTGCCGAGATCCAGCACGGACTCGACCGGAGCCTGGAACATGAGTCCGCTCAGCGTGAGCGATGCTCCGCCGACACCGAGCACGTGGTCTTCGGGAAGTGCGCCACCGGTGGCGAGTTCGCCGAGGTCGGAGGCGATCCACAAGGATCCTGCGCCGGCCGTGTCCTCGAAGGAGTACGGACGCAGGTCGAGCGCGGCGCTGGCCTTCTCGCCCACGATGCTGACGAAGCCGAGATCCACTGCCCCCTGGATTCCCAGCGCAGGGAAGGCGACGCCCAGCTCGGCGATGGTGACAGCGCGACCGAGCACGAAGAGGTCGGCGAGGACGGCGACAGCCGGGAGGGCGGAGCGCTCCGCCCGGAGCGCATCGAGTGCTCGACGGGCGGGAACACGGTGATCGCGGTGCAGGGCGTCTGCTGCATCCGGCCCCCAGAGACCGGCGAGGGCCGGCACCGTGTAGCCGGCGGCGGAGAGGTCGGAGCGGAGGAGTTCGAGGGGGGGTCACTCCCCTATTGAACCTCAGCCGTGAACGAGGTGAGTGCCGTGCCCCTCAGCCTGGTGACGCTCGACGCGTGCGGGAACGAGCACCCAGACCCGGAGCCTGGCCCGGAACAGGCGGCGCGATTCGCGCCGCGCGGCGACAGCCCGCCGACGACGGACCTCGAGTTCTCGGATGACGGCGACGTCGTCGGCAGTGCGGAAGACGGTCTGGGCTGTGTACTGGCTGAGCGCTGGCATTCCTCCAGCGTGCTCCGCGCTCCGGCACATCGGCTCGGGGCGCACCCGCCGAGGCCTCGGGGCGGGTCCCGAGATGCCGTGAGGAATTCTCGCTCCGGCATCCGACATGCTGGGCCATATTCACCGCCCGTTCAGTATCGTCTGCTTTGGTGTCCCTGTGATCCCCAGAACGGCCGAACACCCGCGGCCCGACCATTTCATCCTCCACATCAGCGACACGCACCTCCTCGCCGGCAACGGCAGGTTGTACGGGAGCGTCGACAGCGAACGTCACCTGCGTGACCTGTTCGCCTCGCTCGAAGCGTCAGGAGGGCGCCCCGAGGCCATCGTCTTCACCGGCGACCTCGCCGACAAGGGCGAACCCGACGCGTACAGCCGCATCCGTGCCATCGTGGATCCCGTGGCCGAGCGGCTCGGTTCCCGGGTCATCTGGGTGATGGGCAACCATGACGACAGGGCCGCGTTCCGTGCCGGCCTGCTCGACGAGGAGCCCTCGACAGCTCCCGTGGATGCCGTCACCTGGCTCGGCGACCTGCGCATCATCACGCTCGACACCAGCGTTCCCGGTCATCACCACGGCGAGGTCTCGGGCGCGCAGCTCGACTGGCTCGCCGCCGAGCTCGCGACCATCGCCCCCGACGGGACGATCCTCGCCATGCACCACCCGCCCGTTCCGTCTGTACTCGATCTCGCGGTCTCGGTCGAACTGCGCGACCAGATCGACCTCGCCGAAGTTCTCGCCGGCAGCGACGTGCGCAGCATCATCGCGGGGCACCTGCACTACTCGTCGATGGCGACTTTCGTCGGAATCCCCGTCTCCGTCGCGTCAGCGAGCTGCTACACGCAGGACCTCACCGTGCCGGTCGGCGGCACCCGGCCCCGTGACGGCGCCCGGGCCTTCAACCTCGTGCACGTGTACCCGACGACGGTGCTGCACTCGGTGGTGCCGCTCGGCGAGTTCCCGGCACTCGACTTCGTCGACGCTCAGGAGACCGAGCGGAGGCTCGAATCCGTCGGCATCCGCATCTCTGAGCCCGTCAGGCCCCTGGTGCAGCAGAACGCACACCGTCCAGCGCCGCCGACGACGCCGATCCCGATTCTGGTGTGACCTTCTCCCACGGGGCGGGGAACGGGAAGTAGCGCTCGAGGAAGTCCGTCACCGCTGCGGTTCGCTCCTCGACCGAGATCTCGGGCTTCGAACCGTCGTTGAGGCAGAACATGTCCTGGTCGCGACGCTTGAGCAAACGCGCCATCTGGTCGGGAGCCATGGCGAGAGTGGTCTCGATGTACTTGACCCTCGCCTGGGTCTGCACGACGGCACGACCGGTCATGAGCGAGTAGTAGTGGTAGAGCGAGTTCGTCACGGAGATGTCCGTCGCCGAGCGGAACCGGCTGGCAGCGGTCCTGGCGAATTCCTCGGGGAACTCCTCGGTCTCCATGAGGCGCATGACGCTCGCGCGGAGCGGGGCGGCACAGTGCTCGAGGTGGCGCGTGGTGACCTTGCCGAAACGGTCGTGCAGCAGGCGCCGATTGACGCGCGCCGCGTTCTCGAATCCGCTGCGGGTCGGGTCGTTCTCGCCGAGCCCGATGCGGGTCGGCGCCTCGACGAACTTCGTGATGCCGCCCGGGGAGAAGAACAGGTCGGGCGAGAGCGGGCGCCCGAAGAACATGTCGTCGTTGGAGTAGAGGAAGTGCTCGGCGATGCCGGGGATGTTGTGCAGCTGGCTCTCGACGGCGTGCGAGTTGTGCGTGGGCAGCACCGTCGGGTCGGCGAAGAAGTCCTCGCTGCGCATGATGGTGACCTGCGGATGCTCGGCGAGCCACTCGGGAGCCGGCGAGTCCGTCGCGATGAAGATGCGCCGCACCCAGGGGGCGAACATGTAGACGCTGCGCAACGCGTACTTGAGTTCGTCGATCTGGCGGTAGCGCGCCTCGTTGTCGTCGCCGTCGCCGACGACGTAGGCCTGCATCCGCTTGGCACGCTCGCGCACGAAGTCGGCGCTCGATCCGTCGACCCACGAGAACACCATGTCGATCTCGAAGTCGATGTCGCTCGCGTGCGTCGCGAACATGTTCTCGAGGGTGCGCCAGCGACGGCCGTAGAGCTCCACCGAGTCCTCGACGGCCTCCGACCGCGGCATCCGCTCGCGCATGAGGCTGTTGGGACGCGGGGCGACGATCTCCTCATCGCCGAACTTCCAGAACTCGAGCTGGAAGGCCGTCTCGGCGCCGTAGCGGAGGCGTCCGATCGGTTCGACTCTGGGTCGATAGAGCCTGAAGACGGCTGCCTTGCGCTTGGCTGACAGGGATCCGTCGGCGACGAGCACGTCTCGAAGGCCATCGTGATCGACGGTCTGCGAGTAGAACGGCTCGGTGGCGAAGGCCGTGGCGAGTGCCGCGCACACCTCGCGTCGGCTGCGACGGTCGACCGCGATGACGGGGCGATCGCCGTCTCCGCGCACGAGGAGGAACTCGATGCCGGCGGCGATCAGCGCGTCGCGCACGGCGATGAGATCTTCGATCATCGACTCGCGGGGCGTGAAGTGACCCGACGCGAGCGCATACTGGCCCTTGCGCAGCACGAGGTCGTCGCGGCCGAAGCGGCTGCGGCCGTCTGGGGCTCCGATGAGCAGGGGCTCCGGCAGTGATGACAGCGATCCACGACGTCGTTTCGGGGTCGGCTGGCGGCCGAATGCGACGGGTCGCTCGACCCGGTCTCCCGTATGTGCTTGCTCGGTCATATGGACCCGCCTCCCCTCGTCTGACTCCCTTGATCCTAAGCGAGGGAACGGAAGTGCTCCGTCAGTGGGTCGCCCGCACTGGCGAGGAAGACCGCCTCGGTGCGGGTCGCTGCGCCGAGCTTGCGCAGGATCGCCGAGACGTGCACGCTCGCCGTCTTGCCGCTGATGAAGAGCTCGGCGCCGATCTCGCGATTGCTGAGACCGCGGGCGACGAGCTCCAGCACCTGTCGCTCCCGGGGCGTGAGCGGTTCGGCGCCGGGATCCGTCGCCTCGGTACGCGTCTCCGACTGCGCATCGGTGCTCAGCCGCGCCCGACGTGCCACCGCGCGGGCCAGGTCGCCGACGAGACCGATTCCGAAGTGATCGGCTTCGGTGACAGCCGATCGCAGGCTCTCGTGCGCGCCGGATCTGTCGCCGGCGGCGATCTGGGCCTCGGCGAGCCTGAGGGCGGCGTACGGGCCGAGGTGCACGGGGCCGCCCTCCGCCGCCGTGCGAGCTCGAAGCCAGAGGGCGGGATCGAGACCGGTGCCCGGTGAGCCGCCCAGCTCGGCGTCGACGAACGCGGACCACACGACGGCGGTCGGCCACCACGCGAGCGCGGCCGAAGCGAGCCGCAGATCGGCGGCAGCGGCGTCGAGATCGACCGGGGACGCCGCCTTCGCCTCGGAACGACGGATGCCGGCCAGCGCGCGTGCCGCGACGGCGAGCAGCGGAAGGTCGTAGCCGGGAATGCTGCGGTGCTCGGGACGGAAGACGACGCTCGCCTCCTGCCACGCCCTCTCGTCGTCTCCCTCGGCGATGGCGAGTTCTGCGGCGAGGCGGGCGATGCCGAGCCGGGTCTGCATCTCGACCTCGACGAGCGAGGCGATCGACGGGGCCAGCGACCTGTACATCGCGGCCGCACCGCTGACATCGCCCCGCCAGAGCATCCCCCACATGCGCGCACGCTGCAGGTACACCCTGAAGGCGAACGGCGGATCGAGCGAGAGCCCCCGCTCGATCAGCTCGTCGGCGCGGTCCCACTCGCCCAGCGCGTAGTACGGGTCGACAGCGTTCGAAGCGAGGATGACTCCCGAGATGCGTTCGACGCCGAGCTCACGAGCGCGCGCGAGGCCGCTCTCGGCGAGCTCCACGGCCGATCGGTACCGGCCGAGCAGGTAGTGCATGTCGGAGATGTTGACCCTGTAGCGCAGTCCGGCGACGCGGTCTCCGTCGCCCAGTTCCCGCGCACGCTCGAGCATGGCGAGCCCGCCGTCGATGTCGCCGCTGTGCACCATGCTGACGCCGGCGATGTTGTGGGCGACGGAGGAATAGCGATCGGAGCCCGCAGCAGCCGCCTCCGCCGAGGCATCCGTGGCCATCGCGATGGCCTCCTCAGTGCGTCCCTCGATCATCAGGCGTCCGGCGAGTGCGGTGAGCATGGTGGCGCGCAGCTCGCCGGGGCTGCCGGGCGGAACGAGCTCGATCGCCTGCTCGAGGAGCGGCACGGTGCCCGTGCGGCCCGCGTTGCCGAGGTAGAAGGCCTTGTCTCGGAGCGCGCGGGCGTACTGCAGCGGCCGGTCGGGTCCTCCCTCCGCCAGTGCCAGGTCGATGAGGGCGCACGAGCGCTCGTTCTCGCCGGCGTTCCGCAGGTGCGACGCCGTGCGGCCGAGGAGCTCGAGCCGATTCATGCCCGAGACCCGCTCCGGCTCCACGACCCGATCCCACAGGTCGAGAGCGCGCTCGCCCATCTGCCCTGCCGTGGCGTACGCGAAGGCCGCCCGGGCCTCGGCCATGGCGGCGAGCGTCGCCGGGAAGGCCTTCTCGGGATCGTGGGCGGCCATCCAGTGGTACGAGACCTCGGCCGCGACGCGACGAGTACCCGCGGTGCGTTCGAGGGCCTCGGCGTAGGCGGCGTGGAATCGGGCGCGCTCTCCGGGAAGGAGCTCCGCGTGGATCGCCTCGCGGACGAGGGCGTGGCGGAAGGCGTAGTCGTCGTCACCGGCGACGAGAACGCTCGCGAAGACGGCTTCGCGGATGGCGGCATCGAGCTCCTCGGCGGCTCCCCCGTGCACGTCGGCGATCAGCTCGTGCTGCACGCGCACGCCGCCGGCGGCCAGCAGGCGGAGGACCGCCTGCGTGTTCGGCTCGAGGCGTTCGTAACGGGCGAGCAGCAGGTCGCGAAGGGTGTCGGGCAGGCCGTCGTCGGTGGGGCAACCTCCGAGGCCGAGAAGCTCCTCGACGAAGAACGGCACGCCTTCGCTGCGGGCGGAGGTGCGGGCGAGCAGGTCGGGATCGGGCGACTCGCCCAGGATGGCCTTCACCTGGCGCCGAACCTGCGCCCTGCTGAGCCGGCCGAGCTCCCACCGGTCGATGGAGCGGCCGCGGTCGAGCTCGGCGAGGAACGCGCGGACGGGGTGCCCGCGCGTCACGTCGTCGCTGCGATAGGTGAGCACCAGCAGCAGGTGGCCACTGCGCACGGCACGGATGAGGAAGCGGAGCAGCGTGAGGCTCGCGGCGTCGATCCAGTGCAGGTCCTCGAGTATCACGACGACAGCACGGTCCTGTGAGAACCTCTCGAGGACCACCGCGACCGCCTCGTGGAGCTGCGCCGATGAGCCCGCCTCCCTCTCGCCGCGCGCGAGCTCGGGAAGCAGGGCGATCAGCGCGGAGCGCCCTGGGCCGGCGGCATCCGTCACGGCCTCAGCGCCCACGGCGGCCACCAGGCTCCGCAGCACGTCCTTGACCGGAGCGTACGGGGCGGCGACGGCGCCGAGGTCGACGGACTGGCCACGGAGTACGAGCACGTCAGGGGCGAGCGCGGCCTCGAATTCCGTCACGAGACGGGTCTTGCCGATGCCTGCCTCTCCGCCCACGACAGCAGTGCGAGGAACGCCGTCGGCAGTGGCATCGAGGAGCGCGCGCAGCCGCTCGAGATCACCCTCACGCCCGACCATTTGCGGGCTCGACATCGACGCAGGCACAGTCCGATCGTGCCACGGACGGCCGACATCCGTCAGTGAGGTCAGTGAACTCATCTGTGCGCCAGTCGCGCCGGCGCTCCCTTGCCGTGGCCGAACAGCAGCGACCACACGGAGTGGTGGTGAATGGGCGCTCGGTCGGCGTCGGATCCGTCTCCGTCCTCATCCGCCCGGCGGCGCTGCTCGAGCCTCTCTTCGGCCGCCACCGACTCGTGCCGGTGAAGCGTCTCTGCCATGTACTGAGCTGCGAACTGCATTGTGAGCCTCCTGGATTCGATGGATCCAGCGTGCTCGCTGAGGACCTCCGGGTGGATCGGGAGGATGACCTAGATCCGGGCTGCAGGCACCTCAGATCCGAGGGCGGCGGAGTGCGCGCTTCGACCGCGGACTTCGTCCGGGCCTCAGCGAGCGGATAGGTGGGCGGGGCGCGCGCTTCGACCGCGCACTTCGTCCGGGCCTCAGCGAGCGGATGGCCTCAGCGAGCGGAGTGCGGACCGACCCTCGTGACCCGGATGACGGCCTCACCGGCGTCGTCGGAGGCGTCGAGATCGACCGTGGCCTCGATGGCCCAGTCGTGGTCGCCGTCGGGGTCGTCGAAGATCTGGCGGGCCGTCCACACGCGGCTGCTCTCGTCGAGGACGAGCAGCGCCGAGCTGCGAGCATGCGGACCGATGCCGATGGCGTCGTACTCGGTGAAGTAGCCGTCCAGCGCCTGAGTCCAGGCCGCCGCATCGAAGCCGTGCTGAGCGTCGAGCTCGTCGAGCGCCGGATAGTCCTCGCGTGCGGCCAGTTGCACGCGCCGGAACAGCTCGTTGCGCACGAGCACGCGGAAGGCGCGGATGTTCGTGGTGAGGCGGCTGGGCGCCGGGGGCACGACGGCCGTCTCGAGAGCGTGATGGACGGCGGCATCCGGATGCGCCAGTTCGTTCCACTCGTCGAGCAGGCTCGAGTCGACCTGGCGCACCAGTTCGCCCAGCCACTCGATGAGATCGGTCAGATCCTCGGTGCGCAGGTCGAGAGGAATGGTCTGCCTCGCCGTGCGGTAGGCGTCGGACAGGTAGCGCAGCACGACTCCCTCCGAGCGCGCCAGTCTGTAGAAGGCGATGAACTCGCCGAACGACATCGCCCTCTCGTACATGTCACGCACGACCGACTTCGGGCTGAGGGCGAAGTCGCGCACCCACGGCTGCACGGCCGCGTAGGTCTCGTAGGCGGCGCCGAGGAGGTCGGCGAGCGGGCGCGGATGCGTGATGTCCTCGAGCAGCTCCATGCGCTCCTCGTATTCGATGCCCTCGGACTTCATGGCGGCGACTGCCTCGCCCCGCGCGACGAACTGCTGCTGCGACAGGATGGCGCGCGGATCGTCGAGGGTGGCCTCCAGCACCGAGATGATGTCGAGCGCATAGCTCGGCGACTCGGGTTCGATGAGCTCGAACGCCTCCAGCGCGAACGGGGACAACGGCTGGTTGAGAGCGAAGTTCGGCTCCAGGTCGATCGCGAGCCTGATGACGCCGTCGTCCTGCGTGACGATCCCGGACGCCCGCAGGGTGCGATAGATGCCGAGCGCCCGGCGGGCGAGCTCGAGCCGGCGCTTCCACGGCTCGTGATTGTCGAACACCAGCGTGCGCACGTTCTCGAACACGTCCCCACCGCGGGCGATCACGTTGATGAGCATCGCGCTGGTCATCTGCATGTGCGAGCGCAGCGCCTCGGGCTCGGCGTCGATGAGCTTGCGGAACGACGGCTCGCCCCACGACACGAAGCCGTCCGGGGCCTTCTTTCGGATGATCTTGCGCTTCTTCTTCGGGTCGTCGCCCGCCTTCTCGATGGCCTTGAGGTTCTCGGACTCGTGCTCGGGAGCCTGCGCGACGACGGTACCGGTGGTGTCGTAGCCGGCGCGCCCCGCCCTGCCGGCGATCTGGTGGAACTCGCGGGCGGTGAGCTGCCGCATCCGTTGGCCGTCGTACTTGGTCAGTGCTGTGAGCAGCACTGTGCGGATGGGCACGTTGATGCCGACGCCGAGCGTGTCGGTGCCGCAGATGACGCGGAGCAGGCCGCGCTGGGCGAGGGTCTCGACGAGACGGCGGTACTTCGGCAGCATGCCGGCGTGGTGCACGCCGATGCCCATGCGGATGAGCCTGGAGAGGGTCTTGCCGAACGCCGTGGTGAACCGGAACTCGGCGATGAGCTCGGCGATCTCGTCGCGTTGCTCCCGGCTGGCGATCTTCGCGCTCGCCAGTGCCTGCGCGCGCTCGAGCGCCGCGGCCTGTGAGAAGTGCACGATGTAGACGGGAGCACGGTTCGTCTGCAGCAGGTCGTCGATGGTCTCGTGCACCGGCGTGGTCTCGTAGTAGTAGCTGAGCGGCACGGGGCGTTCCACTCCGGTGACGGATGCCGTGTCGCGGTCCGTCCGGCGGGTGAGGTCGGCGGCGATCTCGCTCGTGTCGCCGAGCGTGGCCGACATGAGCACGAACTGGGCACGGGACAGGAGCAGCAGCGGAACCTGCCAGGCCCAGCCGCGGTCCTGGTCGGCGTAGAAGTGGAACTCGTCCATGATGACGACGTCCGCCTCGGTGTCCTCGCCGTGTCGGAGCGCCTGGTTGGCGAGGATCTCCGCGGTGCAGCAGATGATCGGCGCGTCGGGATTCACGGCCGAATCGCCGGTCATCATCCCCACGTTCGCCGCACCGAAGACGTCGACCAGGGCGAAGAACTTCTCGCTCACCAGAGCCTTGATCGGAGCCGTGTAGAAGGAGCGGCTGCCCGCCGCCATCGCCGCGAAGTGCGCGCCGACGGCGACGAGCGACTTCCCGGTTCCCGTCGGGGTGGAGAGAATGAGATTCGCGCCGGAGACGATCTCGATGAGCGCCTCCTCCTGGGCCGGGTAGAGCGTGAGCCCGCTGTCGACCGCCCACTGCTCGAACGCCTCGAAGATCGCGTCGGCATCCGTCGACTCCGGAAGGCGGTCGAGGAGGGGACGCGCATCGGAGCTCATGGGAATCGATCCTACGGTCGCCCATCCTGGGCACGATGCCAACGGAGTACGCTGCTTCCCATGCGGAGCGGTCGGCTCTCGAAGAACACGATCATCACGGTCGTCAGCGTGGTGCTCACCGGTGCACTCGTGCTCACGATCTGGATCGTGGTGGCGAACACCCGCCCCGACACCCCCACGACGCTCGCCGGCGTGAAGGCCGAGGCGATGCTGGTCGTCGAGGAGATCCACGATCTCGTGCCACCCGCATCAGTCGTGGACAGCACCGACGAGGCGCAGACCGTCGACTGCGTCGCGGGCGGCGGCTCTCAGATGATGCGCATCCGCCGGGTGATCGTCGTTCCCGAGGACTTCGATCGCACCCAGTGGACGCTCGAACTCGAGGAGAAGTTCCGAGCCAGGCAGGGCTGGGCAACCGACTTCGAACGACTGCCCGGTCAGGCGGGCACTCGAGTGCGGCTGGTGAACCCGCAGACACTGATCTTCAGCGTCGTGTCGACCGCCGAAGACGGTGTGCCGCACCTCACGATCCTGAGCACGACCCGCTGCTCCCACCCCGAGTGACCCAATCCGACGGGCCGTCGCACGACGAAATGCCGTTAACGTGCGTGTCACACGCGGTGCGTACTGTTGCATCAAGGGGAGGGTATTCGAATGTGGGAAGCACCGTGGGAACCGTTGCTGCTTGAGCAGTTGCGCAACGAAGCACGCGACGAATTGTCGGCCGTCATCGAGATCAAGTGCCGTCAGGGTGAGGATCCGTGGGACTTCCTCCCCGACCTGCCATCGGTCGACGAGCAGGTCGTCGCGACCATCCGCGCCGAGCGTCTCGCCGACAGCCGGCTGACCGGTGAGCGGGCCCGTGCGCACCACCCGGCCTCGCCCCGCGGTGCCGCGGAGGCCTTCGAGTACAAGCTGCTGCGCTCGATCGCCCTCGAGCATCCGGAGCTGTCTACGGCCGTCTGGCACCTGCTCGCCCGGCTGCCCCGGGCGGCGTAGAGCGCCTACGCGCGTCGCCTGACAGTCTGCGCGGCCTCGGCCTCTCGTGCCGCCGCGTGGAGATTGCCCGGGCGCGCCAGACCGAGGTGCTCACGCAGGGTGCGGCCCTCATAGGCGTCGCGGAACAGCCCGCGCCGCCGGAGTTCCGGGATCACCAGTGTCGTGAACGCCTCGAACTGGTCGCCGTGGAAGGCCGTCAGCACGTTGAAGCCGTCGACGGCATCGGCCTCGAACCACTCCTGCAGATGATCGGCGACGACACCGGCATCGCCGACGATGGCTGCGCTCGGCACCAGGTGGGTGGCAAGCAGGTGGCGCAGGGTGATCGGACGCTCGTCGTCACCGACGCGCCGACCCGTGCGCACAGCCACCACGTCGATGAGGTGCTGTCCGAGGTCGCTGAACCGCTCGGCCAGGCGTCGGGTCACGACGGCGTCGAGAGCCTGCGGACCCAGGGCGACTCCCACGGCCTGGGAGAGGGCACGGATGCCCCGACCGGAGGGGAAGTCGGGCGAGAGCGAGAGTTCGGAACCGTCGTCGAGCGGAACCAGGGCGAGCAGCTGATCGAAGATGGCCCACGCCTCCTGCTGGGTGGCGGCGACGACAGGGAGCACAGGCGAGATGATGCGCAGTTCGTCGGTGGCGCGCCCGGCGGCAACGGCCTGGCGGCGCAGCTCAGCACTCAACCGCACGCCCTCGGCCAGGGTCGGCACGGCGACGAGGGCGACGTCCGCCGTGGCCGCAGCCAGCTGGCGCGAGCGCAGCGCCGTTCCAGCGTGCACGATCGGCAGGTGGCCCTGCACGGGACGCACCACGTTCAGGGCCCCAGCCACGCGCACGTGCTCGCCGCTGTAGTCGGCAGCGTGCAGCCGCGTCGGGTCGATGAGCCGACCCGTGGCGCGGTCCTGGACGAAGGCGTCGTCCTCCCAGCTGTCCCAGAGCAGGCGCAGTGCCTCGATGAACTCCGTGGCCTGGTCGTAGCGGTGCTCGTTGCCCCAGTGCGCGTCGCGACCGTGGTTGCCCGCGGATCTCGGCTCTGCTCCGGTGACGAGGTTGAGGCCGGCGCGACCTGAGCTCAGCGCGTCGACGGATGCCGTGGCCCGCGCGAGCGTGTACGGGTCGCTGTACGTGGTGTTGGCTGTGGCGATCAGGCCGATGCGCCGGGTGATGCCGGCCAGGTAGGTGATCGCCGACAGCGGGTCGATGCGCGCCAGCAGGTACGGATCGCGCACCTCGAGGTCGCTTCCCGTCGCCAGCCAGTCGCCGAAGAAGAGGTAGTCGAGGTGCGCGGCCTCGGCCAGCTTGGCCGTTCGTCGGAGCACGGCCGTGTCGGTGCGCGGGTCGGCGTGCGCGCCGGGGATGCGCCAGCCCGAGGGGAATGCGCCCAGTGCCCTCACCATCGCTCCGATGATGATGTGCTCCCTGCCACCCATCAGGCAGCGCAGCCGAATCGTACGGCCGATGCTCCCCGTGCAGGTGCCCAGTCCGGCCTGGGCCTGGCGTCGTCGACCGGCGTCCACTGGCCGTCGACGTACTCGTAGCGCCAGGCCGGGCCGCTGGCGAGGAACAGCGTCAGGGCGCCGAGCAGGGCATCGATGTCGGCATCCGTCGATCCGACCCCGAAGCTCGCGCGCAGCGCCGGCCCGTCGACGCCGAGCCTGGCGAGGAGGGGGTGCGCGCAGAAGCGCCCGTCGCGCACGCCGATGCCGTGCTCCGCCGAGAGGTAGGCGGCGACGAGCCCGGCATCGGTTCCGTCGATGGAGAACGACACCACGCCGACGGCGTCGACACTGTCGCTGAAGATGCGGTGCGGATGCACGCCGGGCAGTGCCTCGAGCCCGGCCACGAGCCGGCCGCGGAGGGCACGGTCGTCGGCGACCCACTCATCGGCATCGAGCCGGCCGATCTCGCTGACGGCTCTGGCCAGGGCCGCCACCCCCACGACGTTGGGCGAGCCGGCCTCATGGCGGGAGGGCGCCGGATGCCAGGTGGCACCGTGCAGAGTGACCTCGACCACCGCTCCCCCGCCCTGGAGCAGGGGTGGCGCGGCGTCGAGCCAGTCCTTGCGCCCGACGAGCACTCCGGCACCGAAGGGGGCGTAGACCTTGTGGCCGGAGAAGGCGAGGTAGTCGACGCCGTCGCGCAGCAGGTCGACGCGGCGATGCGGTACCAGCTGGGCGCCGTCGACGGCCAGCCTGGCGCCCCGGCGGTGGGCGATCGTCGCGATGGCGCGGAGCGGCATGGTCTCGCCCGTGACGTTGCTCGCCCCCGTCACCGTCACCAGCGCGGCCGGGCGCGCGGCGAGTTCGGCGTCGAGGCGTGCGAGCGTCTCGGCGAGGGTGTCGGCCGCCAGCACGATGCGGGCCGCCCGCCGCTGCCACGGAAGCAGGTTCGCGTGGTGCTCGATGTCGAGCAGCACGGTCTCGCCGGGGACGGCGCTGGCGAGCAGGCCGAGCGCCTCCGTGGTGTTGCGGGTGAAGACGACGACGTCGCTCTCGCGGGCGTTCACGAACTCGCCGACGATGCCGCGGGCATTCTCGTAGACGCTGGTCGAGACCTGCGACGCATAGCCTGCGCCGCGGTGCACGCTGGCGTAGAGCGGGAGCAGTTCGGCGACGTGGTCGGCGACGGCGGTCAGGGCCGGGGCGCTCGCTGCGTAGTCGAGGTTGACGTACCGGCTGTCGCCGCCCGTCACCAGCGGCACCCGAAGCGAGGACCCGACGACGCCCGGCCTGCCGGCGAGAGTCACCGCCATCACCAGGTTCCGACGTACGCCGAGACGTCTTCCGGCGCGACGATGGTGCGGATGATGGGCAGCCCGCGGTTGATGGCCTGCTCGATGCGTTCGTCGAGGGCCGGGTTGGTCACCACGTAGTCGGTGAAGTCGGCGTCCTTCGCGTAGACGCCGATGGGCAGGGTCAACGCCTGGAAGAAGGAGAACAGCGGACGGAACTGGTGCTCGATGATGAGCGCGTGCCTGTCGCTGCCGCCGGTCGCCGCGAGCAGGACCGGCTTGTCGATGAGCGAGTACTGCCCGACGAAGTCGAAGAGGTGCTTGAACAGTCCGGTGAACGAGGCCCTATAGACGGGACTGGCCACGATGAGGAGGTCGGCGGCCTCGATGGCCCGAAGCTCCTCCTCGGCCTCCAGTGAGAGCTGATCGCGGCGCAGAGCGCCGGCGAAGGCCGGGCCGCTCACGCTCAGCTCGACGAAGCGTGTACGCACCTCGACAGCACCGCCGAGCGTGCGCTCGAGCACACGCACGATCTCGCGGACGAGGGCTGTGGTCTTCGACGGAGCGTGCAGGCTTCCGGAGACGGCGACGACATTCAGGATGGGCATGGCAGCGACGCTAGGCGCGTCCCCACCCCGCCGCCAGCGATCCAGCAACACGACGTAAGAGTGCGTTTTGTTACGGCTGTCGTTGCAATTCCGACGGGTCCGTCACCGGCAGGCGGCAGACGAAATCGCTGCAGAGATAGGCCGCCGCCGCTCCGTCGACACTGCTGCGGTACTCGAAGAGCTCGAAGCCGGCCTCGGCGAACTCCCGCGCCTGGGCATCGGTGACGATGGTGCTGACTGATGCCGGATGCCGAAGTGCGGCGTTCGTCAGAGCGTCGGCGGCGGCGGCCGGCGCACCGCTGGCGACGGCGACGGCCGCATCCGGGACCACCGTCACGAGTTGCACGATCGGCCGGGTCAGGCGCCGGAGCAGGGCGAGCGCTCCGCCGGCGGCGAGCGGGTTCGCGAGGGCGCCTGCGGCCGCGAAACCCATCGCCGTGCGTGCGGCGTCGAGGAAGTCCCGGTCGGCCGTGAGCAGGAACAGCCTGTGAGCTGCGTCTGCGGTCGCGGTCAAGCCCGATGGGTACGCACCCTCGGACGGGTCGACGCCCAGGGCGATGCCCTGCGCGGCGAGAACGGGGTCCGGTCCGCCGGGAACCCTGAAAAATCCGCCAGCGCTCGGCATGACAGCGGCGACGAGTTCCCGCGCTGCGGCAGCGTAGCGGGCGACGCCGCTGGCCAGGGCGAGGTCGAGCAGACCGCCGGCGAGCATGCCGTAGTCCTCGAGGGTGGCCGTGGCCTCTGACACCCGGCCGTCGAGCGACGAACGCACGAGCCTGTCCGGTCGCACGTGCTGGTCGAGAAGACGGTCAGCCGCGCGGGCGGCCGCGGCGACCCAGTCCGGGCGACCGAAGGCGAAACCGGCGCGACTCAGCCCACCGATGGCGAGGCCGTTCCAGCCCGTGAGCAGCTTGCGGTCGAGGGCTGGTGGCGTCTGGTGCGTGCGCCCCTCACGGTCGAGCGCGTAATAGCCGCCCTCGGAGCGTCGCCCGTCGATGGTGCTCTCCGAGTCCTGGGCGCTGGCGAATCCGCCGTCGGGGAGCTGCATCCGTTCGAGAAGGAAACGCGCGACCTCCGAGGCGACGGTGGCCGCCCACGGGTTCAGGTCTGGGTTCTGCCTCCACGCGGTCGTGTACGTGTCGAGAAGCAGGGCGTTGTCGTAGAGCATGCGCTCATAGTGCGGTTCGGTCCAGTCGGGGCGGGTGGCGTAGCGGAAGAAGCCGCCCTCGACGGAATCGCGCAGGGCCGAGGCCCCCATCGCCTTCAGCGAGCGGGTCGCTGATGCGGCGCCGTCCCCGCCTCCCTCCAGGAGGAAGGCGAGTACCGGGGCCACGGGGAACTTCGGCGCCGTGCCGAATCCCCCGTGAACGTGGTCCTCGAAGGCGATGAGTCCGGTGGCGGCGTCATCGAGGGCCGTGGCGTCGGGGAGGTCCACGTCGCCGTCCGGCGTCTGGGCCGAGGCAGCGCCGGCCGCCGCCAGCGCCTCTCCGATGGCCGAGGCCGTGCCCAGCACATCGGCACGGCGATCGGTCCAGGCATCGGTCACGGCACCGAGGAGCTGGAGGAATCCCGGAACACCCTGCACGGCACGCGGCGGATAGTACGTTCCCGCGAAGAACGCCAGGCCGTCGGGGGTGGTGAAGACGCTCAGCGGCCAGCCGAGCTCCTTCGTGAAGGCGCCCGCTGCGGCCAGATAGCTGGCATCGACGTCGGGATGCTCTTCGCGATCGACCTTGATGGCGACGAAGTTGTCGTCGAGGTATGCGGCGATCATCGGGTCGCTGAAACTCTCCCGCGCCATGACGTGGCACCAGTGGCAGGTGGCATAGCCGATGGACACGAAGACCGGCACGTCCCGGCGCTTCGCCTCGGCGAAGGCCTCGGCTCCCCATGGCCACCATTGCACCGGATTGGTGGCATGGGCGAGCAGGTACGGAGAGGTCGAGTCGGCCAGACGATTGAGCGCCATGTTCCCAGCCTACGACTGGTCGCGCGGCGTACTCTGGCCGCATGCCGACTGCCGACGATGGCCTCGAGGAGCGCTCAGCGCTGCTCGCCCGCGTCTACTCCGCTGCCGGTCAGGCCGAGCTCGAGCAGTCCTACCGCGATGCGACGAGCGGAGAAGAACTGCGGATGCGGCCCAGCGAGTGGGCGCTGCGGGAGTTCGACCGTGCCGCCGCGACGGCTGCCGCGACGGCCGCAGCAGCAGCAGCCGCCGCTTCGACGAGCGCCCGTCCGTCGACGGATCCTGGCACCCAGCCTGCGCAGCCCGGGCACGTCGACGGGGCTGAGGAGACCGCATCCGGCTCCGACACCGAATCGCGCTCCAGACGAGGCTGGCGCGGTGCAGCCCTCGTGGCCTCCGGCATTGCGGTCGGGCTGATCGCTGCGTACGGCGCCCAGAACGTCGTCGACGAGATGACCCCGCCGACCATGATCGGGCGCACCGGTGCCGTGTCGTACTTCGGCGCCGCCGAACCGCCGGTCGACCACGCCGTCCTGGCCGTCTTCGACCGCGCCGCGCCCGACGTGCGCTCGCTCCCGACGGAGATCCTCGCCGAGTTCGACGCCAGCGACCTGCAGCGCATCTACGACCCGTCGACCAACGGCGGTGGCTACGACATCTTCGCGGCGCGCAAGAGCCGGGACATGTTCTGCCTGGTACTGCTGAAGACCGGTGAGAACTACGAGGCGAACTGCGGGACGGAACAGCAGATCTCCGATGACGGCCTCCGCGTGACGGCGATCGTCCCTGCGGCTCGACCTGTCAGCCTGCTCGCGGACGGGCCGACTCCGACCCAGGCGCCCTGGCAGGTGGAAGCCCACTGGAACCGCGACGGGACTTTCTCGCTGTCGGGGTCGCCAGTGGGTTTCACCGGCTAGATCCGGTTCTGGGTCTACTCCACCTCGTCGGGGTGCGCGCTCACACGCCCCTCGCGCTCGAGCGCCGTGATCGCGGCGACCTCGGCATCCGTCAGCGAGAAGTCGAGGACGTCGAAGTTCTCCGCCATGCGCTCCCGACGGTTCGACTTCGGGAAGACGATGTTGCCCGTCTGGAGGTGCCAGCGGATGACGACCTGGGCCGGCGTCTTGCCGTGGGCGGATGCCGCACCTGCGACGGCCTCGGCCTCGAAGAGCGGGTACTTGCCCTGTCCGAGTGGACCCCACGCCTCGATGTGGATGCCGTGCTCGCGGGCGAACGCCGTGACGGCCGGCTGCTGGTGCGCCGGATGCAGCTCGATCTGGTTGACGGCGGGAACGACGTCGGTGCTGGCGAGGAGCTTCTCGAGGTGAGGGACGAGGAAGTTCGAGACTCCGATGGAGCGTGCGCGGCCGGACGCCTGGATCTGCTCGAGTGCCTTCCAACTCTCGACGTAGCGGTCCTTCTTCGGGCTCGGCCAATGGATGAGGTAGAGGTCGACGTAGTC
Source organism: Leifsonia sp. Root1293 (assembly GCF_001425325.1). Classification (NCBI taxonomy): domain Bacteria; kingdom Bacillati; phylum Actinomycetota; class Actinomycetes; order Micrococcales; family Microbacteriaceae; genus Leifsonia; species Leifsonia sp. Root1293. The sequence continues at coordinate 1,553,753 of NZ_LMEH01000001.1, forward strand.
GAGCCCGAGCTGCTCGAGGCTGCGGTCGAAGGCGTCGAATGCCGACTGCGTGCCCTGGTCGTCGTTCCAGAGCTTCGTGGTGACGAAGAGATCGTCGCGGGCGATGCCGGAGTCGGCGATCGCCTTGCCGACGCCGGATTCGTTGCCGTAGACCTTGGCGGTGTCGAGGTGGCGGTAGCCGACCTCGAGCGCGGCGGTCACGATGCGCTCCGTCTCGGCCGGGTCGACCTTGAACACGCCGAAGCCGAGCTGCGGGATCGTGTGGCCGTCGTTGAGGGTGATGCTGGGAACGGTGTTCGTCATGTTCTCAATCCCATCACGGATGCGAGGCACACTCCCGGGGGTTGACGTGGGGTGCCCGTGGGTCGTCACGCCATTTCGCGGGGATCCGCGCCACCCGATGTGGCGCGAACGCACACGAACTGGCGTGGCAGGCCTCAGCCCTGTCCGCTGACCTTCTCGGGGTCGATGGTCAGGATGATGCGCTGCTGGTCGCGGCCTCCGTACCAGGGGTAGGCGCGACCGGTGTACTTCTGCGACAGCGCCTCGATGCTCTCCTCGCCGCCCTCGGTGGTCATCGCGGTGACGCGACCGCGCACCTGGATGAAGCGGAACGGGTTCTCCGGGTCCTGGATGGCGACGGCGACCCGCGGGTCGCGGCGGACGTTGCGCACCTTGAGGTGGGTGACGACGGAGTTGATGATGACGTTGCTGCCGTCGGTGTCCACCCACGTCTCGGTCACCTGAGGTGAGCCGTCCTTCATGATGGTGGAGAGGAAGCAGGGGCTGGGCTGGCGGAGCAGGGCGAGGAGCTCGGGGGTCATCGGCATAGTGCCTTCAACGCTAACCGCGTTTCGGCGGGCATCCGTTCGTCAGCGGTAGCGGCGGCCCTCGTCGCGTCGGAACAGCAGCAGCGCGAGTGTGAAGGTGACGATCGTCCACGCGAGGACGCCCAGCCACACCCACGGCTCGAGCTCTCCGCCCTGCACGGCCCAGATGACGAGCTCGCGGGCCTGCCGCGACGGCGTGAACATCGAGATGGTGTTCAGCCAGTCGGCGAAGAGGAAGGGCGGCAGGAACAGTCCGCCGATGAACGCGAGCGCGAACATCACCACCTGCACGACCGCGATGGCCGCCTTCGACGGCATCGAGTATCCGATGCAGATGCCGATGAACATGAACGTCAGTCCTGAGACGGCGAGCGCCACGAAGCCGGCGAGCACATTGCCGAGGGGCGCCTGGGCCGCGGTCGCGAGCCCGCCGATCACGATCACCGGGATGATCGCGGCGAGACCGAGGGCGCCTGTCGAGAACACGTGTGCCAGCACTCTGGCCACTCCGGGAGCAGGCAGGGTGCGCAGGTAGGGATCCCACGGCTTCTCACGCGCCTCGGAGATGGTGAGTCCGAAGCCGAACAGTGCATTCGACATCACGGCGAAGACGCACAGGGAGATCACGGCCTGCGTCGCGAAGACGGGATCGTCGGCGACGGTGCGCTGCGGAACCACGAAGAACAGCAGGGCGAGGGAGGGGAAGGCCAGCGAGCCGATGAGGGCGATCGGGATGCGCGCCGTCTCGATGATGGAGTACTTCGCGTGCAGCAGGGTGAGCTGGACGGTGCTCATGAGCCGGTTCCTTCCGACGTGGCTTCGACGGAGCCGGGAGCCGCGTCTCCGGTGAGGGTGAGGAAGGCCTCCTCGAGCGTGGCGCCGCGCACGGCGAGGCCGGAGAACGGGATGCCCGATCGCACCAGGTCGACGATGAGCCTGTCCGAGTCCTGGGCGTAGAAGGTCGTCGAGCCGTCACCGGATGCCTCGTGCCTGACGACGCCGTCGAGGGCTGCGATGCGCCACACCTCGGGCGAGACCAGCCGCACCTGGCGGAGCGCGACGCGGGCGAGCACCCGCGGCACCGTGTCGTCGGCGATCACCCTGCCGTGCGCCATCACCACGACACGCTCGGCCAGGGCCTCGATCTCCTCGAGGTAGTGACTCGTGACGACGACCGTCGCCCCGGCCTCGTGCTGGCGCCGGAGCGCGTCCCACAGGGTGCGACGGGCATCGACGTCGAGGCCGGTCGTCGGTTCGTCGAGCAGCACGAGCCGTGGTCTCCCCACGAAGGCCAGCGCCACGCTGAGCCTGCGCTTCTGCCCTCCAGACAGCGAGCCGGTCTGGCGTCGCAGGAGTTCGGTCAGCCCGAACTCCCCGGCGAGGTCGGCCGTCGGCATCCGCTCGGGAAAATGCCTGCCGACGAAGTCGATGACCTCGCCGACCCTGAGGGTGGCTGGCAATGCCGTCTCCTGCGGAGTGCTTCCGAGGCCGACGCGGTTGCGGTGATCGCCCGGGGATCCGCCGAAGAGGCGCACGGTTCCGCTCGACGGCGATCTCAGCCCTTCGAGCAGCGAGATGAGCGTGGTCTTGCCGGCCCCGTTGGGACCGAGCAGCCCCAGGATGCTTCCCGCCTCGATGTCGAGGGTGACGTCGTCGATGGCGAGCCTGTCGCCGAATCGTCGACTGACGTTCCTGAGCGATGCCAGCGTCGTGCCGGCCGGCGCGGGCGTGGTGGGCGAGTCTGCGGTGATCATGATGGGGTTCCCAATACGGATCTGAGGGTGTCCATGTAGTCCTCGAATGCCCGCCGCCCGGTCTTGCTGAGCGCCAGGTAGGTGACAGGGGTGCGGCCCTTGTGCGACTTCTCGACGTCGATGTAGCCGGCGTCCTCGAGCTTGCGCAGGTGAGTGGAGAGGTTGCCGGCGGTCATGTCGAGCAGCTCCTGGAGACGGGGGAACGCGATCGACTCCCCCGGCTCGCGTGTCGCGAGTGCCGCCGTGATGCGCAGGCGCGCCTGAGCGTGGATGACGGGGTCGAGGTCAGGCACGGGTCCGCGCTCCCGATGCCGGTGCCGACGCCTTCGTCCGCAGAGTGCGCAGGTGCACCGCCGAGGCGACGCCCAGCGCGAGGAAGCCGATGCCGCCACCGATCGCCAGCACCAGGTAGTGCGTCGGGTACCCGAAGTACGGCGCCACGACGGCGACGAGCACGGTCCAGCCGCCGAGGATGACCGAGGGCACAGCCCGCCAGATCGCACCCGCGACGATGAACATGACGCCGGAGAAGAGCACGTAGGCGGTCGGGTAGAAGATGTTCGCGAGCTCGCGGTCCATGCCGTTGACGGCGAGGGCTCCTCCGAACGCGGCGATGGCGACGCAGCCGACCCACCAGGTCATGCCGTACACGGCTCCGGTGAACGAGGATGCCGATGAGGCACGGATGCCGCGACTCGAGCGCACTCCGAGGAAGGTCGAGACGCCGACGGCCACCACGAGAAGCACGCAGAACACCGTGATGGCGACACCCGGCGGGATGCCGAACTCGGGCTGGAGTCCGTCGATGAGCCAGAGGCATCCGAAGCCCAGGAGCCAGACAACACCCCAGGTGAGCATGATGACCGGAACGAAGCCGCCCATCTGCCCCTGCACGCTGCGCTGCTGATCGTTCAACAGGGCCATCATCTGCTCGGGCGCCAGCGCCTCGTCGTCGCGATCGACGGAGGCGGCACCCCCGGTGTCGTGGTTCGTCATGGTCGACTCGCTCTCGTCATCGCACCGGTTCGGATCTGACTGCTGCAGGGCCACTTCGGTGCCGGGCTGCTTCGGTGCTGGTTAACTTTGTATCGCAAAGTACTCTGCAGTGTCAATGACTTTGTGCAACGGGGTGAGGTCCGTGCCGACCCCTCCGCCCGATCAGCACCGGGCACAGGCTTAAGATGGATGGCTATGGCTGAGACCGCGACGACCCCGACGATCCCGGTCATCACCTACCCTCCGGAGCTGCCCGTCAGCCGCATGCGCGGCGAGATCGCCGACGCCATCCGAGACAACCAGGTCGTGATCGTGGCCGGAGCGACGGGCTCGGGCAAGACGACGCAGCTGCCCAAGATCTGCCTCGAGCTGGGTCGCAAGAACATCGGCCACACGCAACCACGGCGCCTCGCTGCTCGCACGATCGCCGAGCGCATCGCCGAGGAGCTCGGCGACGAGCTGGGCGGCCTCGTCGGCTACCAGGTGCGCTTCACCGATCGTTCGTCGGCCGACACCCGCGTGAAGCTGATGACCGACGGCATCCTGCTCAACGAGATGCACCACGACAGACTGCTGTCGAAGTACGACACGATCATCATCGACGAGGCGCACGAGCGCAGCCTCAACATCGACTTCCTCATCGGCTACCTGAAGCAGCTGCTCCCCCGCCGCCCCGACCTGAAGGTCATCGTCACCTCGGCGACCATCGACCCGGCGAGCTTCGCGAAGCACTTCGCGGATTCCGACGGCAAGCCCGCTCCGATCATCGAGGTCTCTGGGCGCACCTTCCCCGTCGAGATCCGCTATCGACCCCTGGTCGCCGAGACGGAGGGCGATGACGAGGACGACGACGGAGCCGCCCGCGACGACAAGGACTACCTGCAGGGCATCATCGACGCCCTCGACGAGCTGGCACGCGAGTCGACCGGCGACGTTCTCGTCTTCCTCTCGGGCGAGAACGAGATCCGCGACGCCGAGGAGGCCGTGCGCGGCCACTACCAGGGTGGGGCATCCGTCACCGAGGTCCTCCCCCTCTACGGCCGACTCTCGTCCGCCGACCAGCACCGTGTGTTCGAGCCCTCGAAGACCGCCGGCGTCCGACGTCGCATCGTGTTGGCCACCAATGTGGCGGAGACCTCGCTCACGGTTCCCGGCATCCGGTACGTGGTGGATGCCGGAACTGCGCGCATCAGCCGGTACAGCGTGCGCTCGAAGGTGCAGCGCCTGCCGATCGAGGCGATCTCGCAGGCGTCGGCGAACCAGCGCTCCGGCCGTTCCGGCCGCACGAGCGACGGCATCGCCATCAGGCTGTACTCCGAGGAGGACTTCACCCGTCGCCCCGAGTTCACCGAGCCCGAGGTGCTGCGCACGAACCTCGCCGCCGTCATCCTGCAGATGATCTCGCTCGGACTCGGATCCATCGAGGACTTCCCGTTCCTCACTCCACCCGACTCGCGAGGCATCAAGGACGGCCTGGACCTGCTGAAGGAGCTGGGCGCGGTGGAGAAGGGCGCCTCGTTGCGTCTCACGCGCATCGGACGCGACCTCGCCCGCCTGCCCATCGATCCGCGCTTCGGCCGCATGGTCATCGAGTCGAAGACGCAGGCCGTGAGCCGCGAGGTGCTGGCGATCGTGGCCGGCATCACCATCCAGGATCCGCGGGAGCGTCCGCTCGAGAAGCGGCCCCAGGCGGATCAGCTCCATGCCCGCTTCGCCGACCCGACGAGCGATTTCCTCACCCTGCTGAACCTGTGGAACCACATCGAGAAGCAGCAGAAGGAGCTGTCGTCGAGCGCGTTCCGGCGACTCTGCAAGAGCGAGTTCCTCAACTACCTGCGCGTGCGGGAATGGCAGGACGTCTACCGCCAGCTGCGCCAGCTCGCGAAGCCGCTCGGCCTCACGGTGAACGACCGCGAGCTGGCGGGCGACTCCCCCGACGCCGACGGGATCCACAAGGCCCTGCTCTCGGGCCTGCTCTCCCACATCGGACTCAAGGACGAGAAGCCGGCCAAGGGAGCCGGCGGCCGCCCGCGCATCGAGTACATCGGTGCACGCCAGGCGCGCTTCGCCATCTTCCCGGGTTCATCGCTTGCCAAGAAGCAGCCGGATGCCGTCATGAGCGCCGAGCTCGTCGAGACCAGTCGCCTCTTCGGCCGCATGAACGCCGCCATCGACCCGGCCTGGGCGGAGCCGCTCGCCGGAGACCTGCTCAAGCGCAGCCACAGCGAACCGCACTGGGAGAAGACGCAGGGCGCTGTCGTCGCCTACGAGAAGGTGACGCTGTACGGAGTTCCGATCATCCCGAGGCGCCGGGTGCAGTTCGCCCGCATCGACCAGCCCTACGCCCGCGAGCTCTTCATCAGGCACGCGCTCGTGCAGGGCGAGTGGGACTCGAAGCAGGCCTTCGATCGCGCCAATCGCAAGCTCCGCACCGAGCTAGAGCAACTCGAGGAACGCACGCGTCGCCGCGACATCCTGTTCGATGACGAGGCCGTCTTCGAGTTCTACGAGAAGCGCATACCCGCCGACGTATATTCGACGCGGAGCTTCGAGGGATGGTGGCGGCGCGCTCGCAACGACACCCCCGACCTGCTCACGATGACGCCGGAGGCTCTGGCCCCAGAGGATGCACCCGAGGTCGACGAGACGGCCTACCCGCCGAGCTGGCGGCAGGACGACCAGCGCTTCACGCTGCGCTACCGCTTCGAGCCGGGCGCGGTCGACGACGGCGTCACGGCTGTCATCCCGCTGGCCCTGCTCGCCCGGGTGAGCCCGAACGGCTTCGACTGGCAGGTGGCGGGACTGCGCACAGAGCTCATCGCCGCCATCATCAAGGCGCTCCCGAAGGCCATCCGTCGACAGGTCGTCCCGGCGAACGACTGGGCCGTGAAGATCGCCGCAGAGCTGCCGGATGAGCCGGCCGACGAGCCGTTCACCGCCGCCGTCGCCGCGATCATCCAACGGCTGACGTACACGCCCGTCACGGCCGCCGATGTCGAGCTCGACCGCATCCCCGGCCACCTGCGCGTGACCTTCAGCATCGTCGACGACCGCGGCCGGCCCGTCGCCTCGGGCAAGGACCTGCGCGCGCTGCAGCTGCAGCTCGCCGACAAGGCTCGCGACGCCGTGGCCCGCACCTTCGCCGAGAAGCAGCCGCGCCAACGGGCCGGTGGCCCGACCCAGGTCGCTGCCGCCCGCGACGCCCTCACCGGCACCCGGCTGCGGCCCACCGGCGCGTTCAGCGAGCGCACCGGCATCACCACCTGGGACCTTGATGAGATCCCGCGTCATGTCGACACCCGCGTCGCCGGCAACTCGATCCGCGCCTACCCCGCCCTCGTCGACGACGGGGCATCGGTGAGCCTGCGTCTGCTGCCGACGGCCGAAGACCAGGCGGCTGCGATGCCGGGCGGCATCCGTCGCCTGCTCGCCCTCGCCGTTCCGTCTCCGTCGAGCTATGTGCAGCAGCACCTCACGAACACCGAGAAGCTCGCGCTGGCGGCAAGCCCCTATCGCAGCACGACCGCCCTGTTCGACGACTGCCTGCTGGCCTGCATCGACGACGTGCTCTATCGCATCGCCCCCGACGGCATGCTGTTCCAGCGCTCGGAGTTCGAGGCCGTGCGCGACCGCGTCTCCGGCGTGATCATGGAGTCGATGTTCGAGACCGTCGGGCTGGTCTCGCGCACGCTCTCCGCCGCCCGCTCCGTCGACAAGGCGCTGAAGGAGGCGACGAGCATGCAGGTCATCTCGGCGCTGACGGATGCCCGCGGGCAGGTGGGCGGACTGGTGTACCCGGGCTTCGTCTCGGCCACGGGGCTCGAGCGGCTGCGGCACGTGCCGCGCTACCTCAACGGCATCCTCGCCCGCGTGGTCAAGCTCCGCGAGAACCCGGCGCGCGATCGCGTGTGGATGACCGAGGTGCAGAACGCCACGGCGCGCTACGAGGAGGCCGGGGGCACGATCCCCATCGACGCGCGAGCGACACCGTCGCTCGTGAAGGCGCGCTGGATGATCGAGGAGCTGCGCATCAGCCTGTTCGCGCAGGAGCTGCGTGCAGCGGAGACGGTGTCGCTGCAGCGCATCGTGAAGGTGCTGAGCGGGCGCTGAGTCGGGTTGCCGGTTGCCTGACCAGGCTCCGCGGCCCCCTGGCGCTGGACATGCTTCCACTCGCCGGTTTCGGTCGCATCCACGCGCCCGAGCGACCAGAAGTGGCGAGCGGATGTCCCGAGACACCCGTGACGTCCGCAACGGTTCGTCATCCTGAGCAGGCACCCAGCCGGGCGCGAGTAGCGTTTCCCGCATGCCTGATCTCGACGCTGCTCCCGTCACCGTCGTCCACGTGCGCTCCGACGACGAGCTCGCCCGTCCCCTGGTCGAGGAGTTGTCGCGGGAGTACGACGAGCGCTACGGACTGAACGACGGCATCCCCTCGTCGGTCGAGCTCTCGCGCTACCCGGCCGAGCTGTTCACTCCCGAGTTCGGCGGGGACTTCCTGCTGCTGCTCGATGCCGCCGGGGACCCTGTCGCCGGCGGCGCATTCAAGCGCGCCGGCGACGACGCCGTGGAGATCAAGCGCGTCTGGACCCACTCCGCCCACAGGCGCCGCGGCCTCGCGCGGCGCGTGATGGCCGAGCTCGAGGCCGAGGCGTCGCGTCGCGGCATCCGTCGCCTCGAACTCACCACGGGGGCTCGCCAGCCCGAGGCTGTCGCGCTCTACCGCAGCCTCGGCTACACCCCGCTGTTCGATGTCGACGGCGACTGGGAGTCGTACGGCTACCTGCGGTTCGAGAAGACGCTCACCCCGGAGGCGTGAAGACTCTCCAGCAGGGCGGATGCTCTGGCGACGGCGTCGGGCGTCGGCCCCCCGCGGAGGCTCGCCACGGCTTCGAACAGGGGCTCGGATGCCGGCGACACCGTCGGCGGTGAGTCCGCCAGTGCCAGCAACTCCGCCGCGTGCAGGGCCTCGACGGCCAGCACGGTCCGGGTGAGCTGCAGGCTGCGCTCGAGCAGGCGAAGCGCGGCCGGGGCGAACGAGGCGACGTCCTCGACGCCCGAGAGCACCGTCGCACCCAGGGAGACGGGAGCGGCGAGCTGGCGCACCTCGGCGAGGGCGTCGGCGGCGGCGTACCAGGTGAGGCCGGGCAGCAGTGTGCGGCCGGCAGCGCGGTGCGTGCGCAATTCCGCCGACAGCAACGCGGTCCGGCGCTCGCTCGCGGCGGCCACATGGGCGAGCGCGAGGCGGGCGCTCTCGATGGCGATCGCCAGGCCCACGGCCGTGAAGTTGCCGCCGGACAGCATCCTGTCGCCGTCGACGACGGGGTTCTCCGGGCGTGCGGCCAGCTCGATGCCGAGCTCCCGGTCGATGGTGTCGGCGATGTCCAGAGCAGCGCCGTGCACCTGCGGCGCCGTTCGCAGGGAGAGGGGATCCTGCACGCTCACGGCACGGTCGGCGTCCTCCAGGAAGCTCCCCTCGAGCGTGGCACGGATGCGCTCGGCGCTGCGGGTGGAACCGGTTCGACCCGTGGCCGCCTGGACGGCCGCCGAGTAGGGCGAGAGCGAGCCGGCCGGCCCGTGCGCACCGAGGGCCTGCAGGCTCAGCGCGACAACGGTGTCGGCTGCCGTGACGGTTCCACGGAGCTCGTCGACGGCGAGCGCGGCCTGGCCGATCGTCGCGGCGTTGGCGCTCAGGAAGGCGGCCGCCTCGTGCGGCGCGAGCACGAGGCCAAGCTCGCCGATGGCCGCGAGCAGTGCCGCGAGGTGGGTGAGGTCCCCAGCGCCGACGGAGCCGAGGCGATGCACAGGCGGCGGGTCGAGCAGGAGGGCCGCCGTGGCCTGCACCAGCTCCTCGCGAACGCCGGCACCGCCGTTCAGCAGCACGGCGAGCCGCGACGCGATGATGGCTCGCACCGCCTGCTCCGGCAGACTGTCGCCGGCACCGCCGTCATGGTTCGCCACGACCTGTCGCTGGAAGGCGGCGAGGTCCTCGATCCGCTCGTCACGACCGGCGCCGAGCCGCGTCGTGAGGCCGTAGACGGACTCCCCCGACGCCAGCACCCGCTCGACGACCGTCCTCGCGGCGCGCACGCGCTCCAGTCCGGCCTCGGCGATCACGACGGGTGCCCCGGCTGCGATCCGGCGGATGTCGTCCGGGGTCGCGGCTTCTGCACCGAGCTCCACCTCGGCCCTCTCGGTCATCAGAAGTCCAGCAGGTTCTGCCGCAGACCGCCGTCGCCGAGTTCGGTGCGGAGGACTCCCCGTCGCCTCAACGCAGGGACCAGCGGATCGAGGATGCGGTGCACGTTGGCCGGGTGCACGTGACCCGTGAACAGGAAGCCGTCTCCTCCGACCTGCTCGCCCAGCGTCGCCAGGTGGTCGGCGACCTCGTCTGGCGTTCCGATGACGGCGAGGCCGTCGCCCTGCGCGCGGGTCTTCAGGATCTCGCGGAGGGTCGAGCCGGCCGGCGCGCTCCTCACGAAGTTGTCGAGGGTGCCCTGATTGCTGTTGGTGCTGAGCTCGGGCAGCGGAGCATCGAGGTCGAACTGCTTGAAGTCGACGCCGGACAGATAGGAGACGGACTGCAGTGCCTCATCGATGGCCGCCTGGGTCAGCTCGGCCCGTGCCGCCCGCACCGCAGCCGACTCCTCGGCGTTCGCCGTCACGATCGGCTGCACGACGAAGAGCACGCGGATCTCGTCCGGGGAGCGTCCGGCGTCCTCCGCGGCCTGGCGCACAGCGTCGCGGTGCGCCCGCATCCGTTCCGGCGTCGATGCCAGAGCCAGCACGACGTCGGAGTTCCTGCCCGCGAACGCCTGCCCACGGCCGGAGGCACCGGCCTGCACCATGACAGGCTCCTCGGGCATCGGAGCGTTGGTGAGCGGACCGCGCACCCTGAAGAAGCGACCATCGTGGTCGATGGTGTGCACCTTGCGGTAATCAGCGAACACCCGGCCATCGGCATCCTCGACGATGGCGTCGGGCTCCCACGAACGCCACAGCTTGCGCACGACGTCGATCCACTCGTCGGCTCTGTCGTAGCGGAGGTCGTGCTCGATCTGCTTGTCGAGACCGTAGTTCTGGGCGGCGAGATCACTGCCGCTGGTCACGACGTTGAAGCCCAGGCGACCGTCTGCGAAGTGCTGCAGCGTCGACAGCAGGCGTGCGGCGGTGAAAGGTTCGTAGAAGCTCGCCGAGAGGGTGGGCACGATGCCGAGCTTCGAGGTGGCTCCGAGCAGATAGGGCACGAGCGGAAGCGGGTCGTGCTTCGGCACGAACCGGGCACTGGCGAGGTTCACCTCGGAGGTTCCGCCGTAGGTGTCCGGCACCGTCACGCCGTCCTCGATGACGAGGAGGTCGAGACCGGACGCCTCGAAGACGCGAGCGGCGTCCTGGTAGACCTGCGGCTTCTTCCAGTCGTAGCCGACGCCGTAGCTGTCATCACCCCAGCCCTGCACCCCGAAGCCCGCTCCCAGAAACCATCCGAAGTGCAGCAGGCTCATGAGTACAGTCCCTTGCTCAGGTAGTTGAGGCCGGAATCGGCCGAGATGACGGCGATGACGGATCCCGTTGGCGCCTCGGCGGCGACCTCGAGTGCCGTGGCGATGGCGAGGGCCGAGGACGGTCCCAGCAGCAGGCCCTCCTCGAGCGCGAGGGCACGGGCGATGTCGTGCACGCGGTCGTCCTCGATGGTGCGCACCTCGTCGATGACGGCGCTGTCGACGTTCCGCGGCCACCACTCGCGCGGCCAGCGGGTGCCGACGCCGTCGATGCGGATCGGGCCGTCGGCCCCACCGCCGTACGTCGAGCCGACCGGATTGGCTCCGATGACGCGCACGCGGCCGTCGGAGACGTGCCGCAGGTACCGTCCGACCCCGCTGATGGTGCCTCCGGTGCCGATGGCCGCCACGAAGTGGGTGACGAGGCCGGCGGTCTGGCGCCAGAGCTCCGGCCCGGTGGTGAGCACGTGCGCCTCGGGGTTGTCGGCGTTGTCGAACTGGCGCGACTGCCACGACCCGGGAGTCTCCGCGGCGATGCGCGTCGCGGTGGCCCGGGGGTTGGCCGGGTCGTCGGGAGATGCATCCCAGTCGGCCTCGACGAGTCGGGCACCGAAGGCGGCCAGGAGCGACTTCTTCTCGGCCGAGGTGTGTGCATCGTGCACGATGACGACGGGATGCCCGGTGAGACGGCCCACGAGCGCGAGGCCGATGCCGGTGTTGCCGGAACTCGACTCCACGATGGTGCCGCCCGGGGCGAGCGACCCCGAGGCCTCGGCGGCGCGCACCATGCCGAGTGCGGCGCGGTCCTTGGCCGATCCTCCCGGATTGCGACCCTCGAGCTTCACGACGACGCGCGCCGGCAGGCCGCGGGTCAGAGTCGAGAGCTCCACCATCGGCGTCTCGCCGATGAGGTGCGTCACGGACGGCAGCACCTCCCACGCCGGTGCGTCGAGAGCGGCCACCAGGGCGGGCGGCACCGCAGGCGACGGCGACTCGGCGATGGACATGGGAGACAGGCTATGTCGGCAACGGATGCCCGCCCCACGCGGGTTGCGTCGAGTTACGCCTCGGCCGCGCGCTTCGCGCAGGCCTCAGCGCAAGCGCGCACAACCCGCTCGGTGAGGACCGAGCGAAGCGACCGTCCGAAGCGCGCTTCGGTCGCGCGCTCTGCGCGGGCCTCAGCGAACGAAGATCACAGGACCTTCGAGAGGAACGCCTTGGTGCGCTGGTGCTGCGGGTTCGACAGCACCTCACGCGGATCGCCGGACTCGACGACGACCCCGCCGTCCATGAACACGAGCGAGTCGGCCACCTCGCGGGCGAACCCCATCTCGTGCGTGACCACGATCATGGTCATGCCCGAGGTCGCGAGCTCCTTCATGACGTCGAGCACCTCGCCGACGAGCTCGGGGTCCAGCGCGCTGGTCGGCTCGTCGAAGAGCATGAGCTTCGGATCCATGGCGAGGGCCCGCGCGATCGCGACGCGCTGCTGCTGGCCGCCCGAGAGGTGCGCCGGGTAGTAGTCGGCGCGCTCGGCGAGTCCGACGCGCGCCAGCAGGTCGAGGGCGCGCTTGCGCACCTCCCCCTTCTGCTGGCCCTTCACGCGAATGGGCGCCTCCATCACGTTCTCGATCGCCGTCATGTGGGGGAAGAGATTGAAGCGCTGGAACACCATTCCGATGTCGCGGCGCTGCATCGCCGCCTCCTTCGGCTTGAGCTCGTAGAGCTTTCCCCCGTGCTCGCGATAGCCCACCAGGTCGCCGTCGACGCTCAGCCGCCCGGCCGAGAGGATCTCGAGGTGATTGATGAGCCTCAGGAACGTCGACTTGCCGGAGCCGGATGGCCCGACGAGGCACATGACCTCGCCGCGCTTCACCTCGAGCGAGATCGACTTCAACACCTCGTTCGAGCCGAAGCTCTTCGAGACGCCGTCGGCGAGCACCATGGGGACGGATGCTGCCGCGGATGCTGTGGTGTCGGTCATCAGTGGCCTCCGGCCTCGGTCGATGCGGATGGCGCGATGACGGTCGGCTGACCGGCACCGACGACCGGCAGGGTTCCGGTCGGGCCGGCACCGGCACCCTTCTCGGGTCGGCGATCGCCGACGCCGCGTGCGAAGCGCTTCTCGAGGAAGTACTGGCCGATCATGAGGATCGAGGTGAACAGCAGGTACCAGAGCGACGCCACGATGAGCAGCGGAATGGGGTTGAACGTCTCGGCCGAGATGTCGCGCGCCCGGTTGTAGAGGTCGAGGCCGAATGGCACGGCGGTGACGAGCGATGTGGTCTTCAGCATCGAGATCACCTCGTTGCCCGTCGGCGGGATGATGATGCGCATCGACTGCGGGATCACGACCCGCAGCATGGTCTGCGACCAGCTCATGCCGAGTGCCGTCGCCGCCTCCTCCTGCCCACGATCGACCGACAGCAGGCCGGCACGAACGATCTCGGCCATGTAGGCGGCCTCGTTCAGCGCCAGGCCGATCACGGCGATCCAGAACACGCTGATCACGTTCTTGGTCTCGAACGACGCCCACGGCTCCGTGAATGGCACCCCGATGTCGATCGACTGGTAGATCACCGCGATGAGTCCCCAGAACGTGAGCTGCACGTAGATCGGTGTGCCGCGGAAGATCCACAGGTACACCCACGCGACGCTCTTGACGACGGGGTTGGGCGAGAGCCGCATGACGGCGAGCAGGATGCCGAGCACGATGGCGATCACCATCGACAGCACCGTGAGCTCGAGGGTCACGAGGGCCGCCTGCGAGATGCGCCTGTCGAAGACGTACTTGCCGACCGCCTCCCAGTCGAACGCCGGCCTCTGGGCGGCGTCGATGACGACGAGCGCGACGATGAGGATCAGCACCACGGCGAACACGTTGCGCCACGGATGCTTCAGCTTGATGGCCTTGATCGGCTCAGGCCGACGCTCGTCGTCCGACATCATCAGCCGTTCGATGCCGCGTTGATGGTGGCCTCGGTGATGCCGCCGTCGGCGACGCCCCACGACTCGAGGATCTCGGTGTAGGTGCCGTCGTCCATGAGTGACTGCACCGCCGCCTGGATGGCCTCGGTGAGTCCGGAGTCCTTGCCGACGACGATGCCGTACGGTGCCTCGTCGAACGACTCGCCGGCAGCCTGCAGCTTCCCGTCCGTCTGCGAGATGGCGTAGAGGGTGACGGGCGAGTCGGCGCTCATGGCGTCGGCCTGGCCGAGGGCCACGGCGTTCGTCGCCGCATCCTGGGTGTCGTACTGCACCTTGTTGATCGGCTCCTTGCCCGCGGCGACGCACGCGTCGCTCTTGGCGGGAACCTCATCGGTGTCCTCGTAGGTGGTCGCCTGAACCGCGACGGTGAGGCCGCAGGCGTTCTCGGGGTCGATGTCGTTGCCCTTCGCCGATGCCCAGAGGATGCCGGCGGTGTAGTAGTTCACGAAGTCGACCTGCTTCTCGCGCTCGACGGTGTCGGTGAAGCTCGACTCGCCGATGTCGGCCTTGCCGCCGGTGACGCTCGGGATGATGTTGTCGAACTTGGCGACCTGGTACTCGGGCGTGAGGCCGAGCTTGGCCGCGACGGCTGCCGCGAGTTCGATGCCCCAGCCGATGGGCTCGCCGGCCTCGTTCTTGAACTCGTTCGGGGCGTAGGTCGGGTCGGTGCCGATGATGAGCTTGCCAGAGGAGGCGACCTTCTCGGGAAGGAGCTTGGCCGCCGCCTCGTCCTTGGTGGCTGTGGCCGTCGAGGCTCCGGTGGTCTCGGCCGGGGTCGAGTTGTCGACGCAGCCCGTGAGCAGCATCGCCGTCGCCGCCGTGGCGGCGAGAATGACCGGAAGGGATCTGGTGAGTCGCATGGAGATATCTGCTTTCTAGTTGGTGCTGGTGGAGACTGGTCGATCAGGATGGTTGGCCCACTGGGACCAGGAGCCCGGATAGAGGGCTGGTTCGAATCCCGCGATGGTGAGCGCGAGGGCGTCGTGCGCAGCCGTCACGCCGGAACCGCAGTACACGCCGACGGGATGCTCGGAGTCGACGCCCAGGCCCGAGAACCGCGCGGCCAGCTCACCGGGCGAGAGGAATCGGCCGTCGGCGTCGAGGTTGCCGGCGCTCGGAGCACTGACGGCGCCGGGGATGTGGCCGGCACGCGGATCGATCGGCTCGACCTCCCCGCTGTAGCGCTCGGCGGCACGGGCGTCGAGCAGTACGCCGCTGGCCGGAAGCGCTGCAGCCTCGTCGATGTCGAGCACCGCGAGGTGGCCGTAGCGCAGGGTGACGTCGCCCGGCGGCGGAGCCGCGGCATCCGTCGACGTCGGACGACCCGCGGCGGTCCAGGCCGACCACCCGCCGTCGAACAGGCGCACGTCGGCGACGCCGGCGTGGCGCAACAGCCACCAGGCGCGGGCTGCGGACTGTCCCCCGCGGTCGTCGTAGACGACGACGGCATCGCCCTGGTTCAGTCCCCACGATCGTGCGGAGCTCTCCAGGTCGGTTTCGGAGGGAAGCGGATGCCGGCCGTCCGTCGGAGCGCCGTGCCCCGCGAGCTCGGTGTCGAGGTCGACGTAGACCGCGCCGGGGATGTGACCGAGCGCGTATTCGTCGGCGCCGTCCGGCCCTCCGAGGCTCCAGCGCACGTCGAGGAGCTTGGGCGCGGCGTCGCCGGACAGCGATGTGGCGAGCTCGTCAACGCTGATGAGCTGGTCTGGCATGGCACCCCTCGGGTTCGTGATCAGTACACGCTAACCCGCTGACGGGGCGAACGACCAACCGGATAGTCTGGATCATCGTGAGCGCCTACTCCGATCTCCTGAAGACGCCGGGCGTCGCCCGGATCATCAGCGCGCAGCTCACGGCCCGCTTCCCGTTCGGGATGCTGTCGCTCGCGTTCCTGCTCCACATCGAACAGCAGACGGGCTCCTACGGGTCGGCTGGACTGGTCCTCGCTGCCACCAGCATCGGTCAGGCCATAGCCGGGCCGCTGACCAGCCGTCTCATGGGCGTCTGGGGCATGCGGCAGGTGATCGCCGTGACCATCGTGATCTGCTCAGCCGCCGTCACCGCCATCGCGCTGCTGCCGCTCACCGTGCCCTGGTACATGGCCGTCGGTGCCATCGCCGGACTCAGCATGCCGCCGATCCAGCCGGCCGTGCGCACGATCTATCCCAAGATGGTCAACTCGCGCCAGCTGACCCCCCTCTTCTCCCTCGACGCGACCGCCCAGGAGATCATCTGGGTCGTCGGCCCCGTGGTCACCACCTTCATCGCCACGCAGATCAGCACGGTGTGGGGCATCCTCACCGCCGTGATCTTCCTCGTCGGCGGTGGGCTCTGGTTCCTGTCGTCACCCGAGCTGGGCCGGGTGCGCATCCCCCGCAGCAAGCGGCGCTTCGGGACCGTGCTCCGACGTCCACCGGTCATGCTGGCGACAGTCGTCGGCTTCCTCCTCGTCGGCGCCTGCGCTGCCATCGAGGCCGGCGTCGTGGCGGTGTTCGGCCACGGCGGAGCAGAGGCCGGCATCGTTCTGGCGATCTTCTCCATCGGGTCCATCGCCGGTGGCCTCAGCTTCGGCCACATCGCCATCGGCCCGTGGGCGAGCGCCCGCCGCATGTTCATCGTCTTCGTGGGCACCGCGGCAGCCATGATCGGCCTCGTGGCGATGGAGGGTCAGGAGTTCCTCTGGCTCTCCGTCACCCTCTTCGTCGCCGGCATCGGAATCGCCCCGGCGCTGGCCGTGCTGTTCGCCATGGTGTCGGCGAGCGTCAAGTTCAGCGACACCGCCGAGGCGTACGGCTGGGTGGGCACCGGACAGCTCATCGGCGCGGCGCTCGGCTCCGCCGCCGCCGGCTTCCTGATCGACACCGGCGGACCGGTCGGAGCGTTCTGGGCCGCCACGGCGTTCGCCCTCGTCGGATTCATCGTTCCGGTGGTCGGCAAGCGCTGGCATCCCGACCTGCGCGGTCGCGATGCGAGCCCCCTGCCCGACACCGAGCCCGTCCCCGTGCAGCCGAGCTGATGGACCTCTCGCATCGCCTCACGATGAGCGACGGACTGAGCATCCCGCAGCTCGGTCTGGGCGTATACAAGATTCCGGATGCCGACACCCCGGCAGCGGTCGTCGCCGCCCTGGATGCCGGCTATCGGCACGTCGACACGGCGTCGCTCTACGGAAACGAGACCGGGGTGGGACTCGGGATCGACGACTCGGGGATCGAGCGCGACGACGTGTTCGTCACCTCGAAGGTCGGCAACGCCGATCACGGCTTCGATGAGACCCTGCGCGCCTTCGACGAGAGCATGCGGCGCCTCGCCCTCGACAGGCTCGACCTCTACCTCATCCACTGGCCCGTGCCCAGCACCGACCGCTACGTGCAGACCTGGCGCGCCCTCATCAGGCTCAGCGAGGAGGGGCGCGTGAGCTCGATCGGCGTCTCCAACTTCCACCGCCATCACCTGCAGCGCCTGCTCGACGAGACCGGCGTTCACCCGGTCGTGAACCAGGTGGAGCTGCATCCGTGGCTGCAGCAGCGCGAGCTGCGCGCCTTCCACGCCGAACACCTCATCGTCACCGAGGCCTGGTCGCCGCTGGCTCGGGGTCGGGCGGTCTCTGATCCGACGCTGACCGCCATCGGCCAGCGCCACGGCAAGACCGCCACCCAGGTGGCCATCCGCTGGCACCTTCAGGAGGGCACCGTGGTCATCCCGAAGTCGGCGTCGCCGGAGCGCATCCGTGCGAACGCCGACGTCTACGACTTCGAGCTGTCGGATGCCGACGTCGACGCGATCGCGGCGATGGACTCCGGTGAGCGCACCGGGCGGGATCCGGACGACGACTAGGCGCCGACCCACCCCGCCGGTCGAGTAGGCCGCGAGCGCAGCGAGCAGACACCCCGCTGGTCGAGTAGGCCGCGAGCGCAGCGAGCAGCCGTATCGAGACCATCATCACGACGGCGATACTCGAGGATGCGCCGCACTGCAGGTGATCTCGATACGTGTCCGACTTCGTCGGTCACTACTCGATCAGCGAGGGGTCAGGGCCCCGCTCACCACCGCGGGTGGATGAGCGACCGCAGCCTGCGATCGTAGAGGTCGGCGACAGCAGCGTCGAAGTCGGCGCCCAGGGGCGGCGTCGAACCGGCGGCGGCGTTCGCGACGGCCTGTTTCACCGAACGCGCTCCCGGGATGACGGCGCTCACGGCGGGGTGCTGGGCGATCCAGGCGAGTGCGGCCTCGGCGACGGGGACGCCATCCGGAACCAGCTCGGCGAACTCGTGGGCGGCCTCGAGCCCCGTCTCCCACGGCACTCCCGAGAACGTCTCCCCCACGTCGAATGCCGAGCCGTCGCGGTTGTAGTTGCGGTGGTCGTTGGCCGCGAAGGTCGTCTCCCGGGTGTACTTGCCGCTCAACAGGCCGGACGCCAGCGGAACGCGCGCGATGATTCCGACGCCGGCGGCCTGCGCCGCCGGCAGCACCTCGTCGAGCGGCTTCTGCCTGAAGGCGTTGAAGATGATCTGCACGCTCGCCGTACCGGGCCTGGCGATGGCGTCGAGGGCCTCGGTGCAGGTCTCGACGCTCACCCCGTAGTTCGCGATGACGCCGTCGGCCACGAGGGTGTCGAGAGCGTCGTAGACCTCACCGCTGGTGAACACGGCCGACGGCGGGCAGTGCAGCTGCACGAGGTCGAGGGTGTCGACGCGGAGGTTCCGCCGCGAGCGATCCGTCCACTCCCGGAAGTTCGCCAGAACATAGTTCTCCGGAAGCTGGTCGACGCGGCGCCCCATCTTGGTCGCGACGGTGATGCCGTGACCGGGGTTGTCGGCGAGGAAGCCGCCGATCAGGCTCTCCGATCGGCCGTCGCCGTAGACGTCGGCCGTGTCGAAGAAGGTGACCCCGGCGTCGACGGATGCGGCGAGCACATCGAGCGCATCGGACTCGCTCACGTCACCCCAGTCCGCTCCGAGCTGCCAGGTGCCGAGACCGATGACCGAGACTGTGCGGCCGGTACGTCCGAGAGTGCGATGTTCCATGACTTCAGCCTAGGCCGGACCCGAGGCGGCCGATCGGATCGCTCTGCGGAGTGGTGCCGTCCCCGCCGGCGGAGCGCGCAGAGCTCCCGCGATACCCGATCGTGACATCACGATCGGGTTGCGTCCCACCCTGCCGCTGATCAGCGGTTCTACAGTGCAGGCATGAAGCGCGCGCACTTCGCCACCGTCGCCACCGTCGTCGCCGTGGCCGCCACCCTGCTGCTCGCCGGATGCTCGGCATCCGGTTCGTCCGAGTCCGAGTCCGGCCGCGACTCGGTCGCGGAACCGGCACCGGCCGACGGCGCCTTCGACGCGGGCGGCGAGTCCGCCGATGAAGCCGCCGGCGGGAAAGCCCCCAGCGTCGAATCCCGTGACGTCGTCACCACGGGCACGATGTCGGTGACGGCCGACGACCCCGTCCAGGCAGCCGGTGAGGCGGCGGCTCTGGTCGATGCCGCCGATGGACGCGTCGACTCGCAGAACGAGCAGCCGGGCACGGATTCGCAGCCGGCGCGGGCATCCCTGGTGATCAGGGTTCCGGCGGATCGCTACACGGAGCTCGTCGCCGACGTCGAGAAGCTCGGCGACGTGACCGGCTATGCGACGGAGGCGACCGACGTCACGCAGCAGAAGCAGGACATCGACGCACGCATCAGTGCTCTCGAGACCTCGACGAAGAGACTCGAGAGCCTCATGGCCGACGCGGACTCCACCGCCGACCTCATCGAGATCGAGAACGCCCTCTCCGGACGCCAGGCCGAACTCGACAGCCTCACCACCCAGCGGGACTACCTTGCCGACCAGGTCGCCTTCTCCACGCTGTCGGTCGACTTCACGGCACCGGGCGTCGTCTCCCCCGGGTCTCCGCGCACGTTCTGGGACGGCTTCCTCGCCGGCTGGAACGCCCTCGTCGCCTTCCTCGCGGGAACCCTCGTCGTCATTGGCGCGTTCCTGCCGTGGCTCCTGCTGGTCGCCGCCATCGCCGCGATCGTGCTCCTCATCGTGCGGATGTCCAGGCGTGGCCTCCGGACGCCGCAACCCGCGGACGGTCAGGCAGGTGCTCCCGACCAACCGGCGCCGGAGCCGGCATCTGTCGCCGAAGCCGATGCTGTGGACAGCCGCGCGTAGTGTGATGGCGTGAGCTCAGCACCCGACACCCCCCTCCTCGACGACGCCCTGCTGGAGCGGATCCGTTCCCGTGCCGCGGGCTACGATCGCGACAACGCCTTCTTCACCGAGGACTTCGACGAACTCGTCGCCGCCGGATACCTGCGCGCCCTCGTGCCGGCCGAGTTCGGCGGCCTCGGACTCTCGCTCGAACAGGTCGCACTCGAGCAGGTGCGTCTCGGGTCCGCAGCACCGGCGACGGCCCTCGCGGTGAACATGCACCTCGTCTGGACCGGCGTCGCTAAGGTGCTCCACGAGCGCGGCGACTCCTCCCTCGACTTCCTGCTGTCGGAGGCGGGCGCCGGCGAGGTGTTCGGCTTCGGCATCAGCGAGTCCGGCAACGACCTCGTGCTGTTCGGATCGACGACGGATGCCGCCCCGCAGCTCGACGGCGGATACAGGTTCACCGGCACCAAGGTCTTCACCTCGCTCTCCCCGGCGTGGACGCGACTCGGCACGATGGGCCTCGACACCACCTCCGCCGACGCGCCGAAGATCGTCTACGGCTTCGTGGACCGCGCCGACGCCGGCGTCACGCGCAAGGACGACTGGAACACCCTCGGCATGCGCGCCTCGCAGAGCCAGTCCACCGTCCTCGATGGCGCATACTCCCCCGCCGACCGCATCATTCGGCGCCTCGATCCTGGCCCCAACCCCGACTCGCTCGTCTTCGCCATCTTCTCCAACTTCGAGATCCTGCTGGCTGCCGTCTACACCGGCGTCGGGCAGCGTGCCCTGGAGCTCGCGGTCGCCGCCGCTCACCGCCGCACCTCGCTCAAGGCCGGCGGCCGGTCCTACGCCCAGGACCCCGACATCCGTTGGCGCATCGCGGATGCCGCCATCGCCCAGGACGGCATCCGGCCCCAGCTCGTCGCCCTCGCCCGAGACGTCGACGACCAGGTGGATCACGGTGCGCAGTGGTTCCCGCAGCTGGTCGGGCTCAAGCTCCGAGCCACGGAGAACGCCCGTCGCGTCGTCGACCAGGCATTGCGCGTGTCGGGCGGCGGGTCGTACTTCGCCGGCAGCGAGCTCGGGCGGCTCTACCGCGACGTCCTCGCCGGGATCTTCCACCCCTCCGACGCCGAGTCGGCCCACAGCACCGTCGCCAACGCGTGGCTGGGGCCGATCGACTAGGACGCCGCTGCTCGATCCCGGAGTTCACGCGGGTGACTCCCGCCGAGAACGATGACCTTGCGGGTGCGAACGCCTCGCCACCCACCCGGACTACGATCTCGGCGAGAACGACGGCGGTGACGACGAGGGTGCAGCGCCGGCGGGCGGCGTGAACGGATGCCTCCCGCAACGGGAGTAGTTTGTATGCGTGGGAATTCGCATTGAGAAGATCGACCTGCCCGGCATCGGCATGCGTCACGATCTCGTCACCGAGAGCGGCCGGCGCCTCAGCGTCGTGTCGTACCGTGATGGCGAGCGCAACCTCGGCATCTTCGACATCGACGATCCCGACGCCTGTCGTGACTCGATCCCCATCACCGAGGACGAGGCCGAGGCGCTCGCCGACGTGCTCGGAACATCCGTCACCCTCAGCCGACTGACGAAGCTGAGCTCTGACACCGAGGGGCTCTACACGGAGCAGCTCGAGCTCGCCTCCGATTCGCCGTTCATCAATCGGCCGCTCGGCGACACGAAGACGCGCACTCGCACGCACGTCTCCATCGTCGCCATCGTGCGCGACAAGAAGGTGATCCCCTCCCCGACCCCCGCAGAGATCCTCCGCCCCGGTGACGTCATCGTCGCCGTCGGCACGCGGGACGGTCTGGACGCCGCAGGCCGGCTCATGGCCAACGGCCCCGACTGATCCGGGGACGCGCCTGTGCATGACAACACGCTGATCCTCATCGAAGTCGGCGCGCTGCTACTCGGCATGAGTCTGCTCGGGCGTCTGTCGATCAGGATCGGCATCTCGCCCATCCCCTTCTACCTGATCGCGGGTCTCGCCTTCGGCGAGGGCGGGCTCATCCCGCTCGACGCCAGCAGCGAGTTCTTCGCGGTGGGCAGCGAGATCGGCGTGATCCTGCTGCTGACCCTGCTCGGGTTGGAGTACACCGCCAGCGAGCTGCTCACGAACCTCAAGCAGTCCAAGACGGCCGGCATCATCGATGCCCTCTTCAACGCCCTGCCCGGCGCGGCATTCGCGCTGATCCTCGGATGGGGCCCCGTCGCGGCCGTGGCCCTGGCCGGCATCACCTGGGTGTCGTCGTCCGGTGTCATCGCGAAGACCATCCGCGATCTCGGCCGCATCTCGAACCGCGAGACCCCGATCGTGCTGGCCATCCTCGTCATCGAGGATCTGGCCATGGCGTTCTACCTGCCCGTGCTCTCTGCCGTCGTCATCGGTGTCAGCCTCCTGCAGGGCGCCATCACCGTGGCGATCGCCGTCGGCGTCGTGGTGCTGATCCTCTTCCTCGCGCTGCGTTTCGGTCATGTGATCTCGCGGATCTTCACTCCGGAGCACAACGAGCCCCTGCTCCTCGGTGTGCTCGGGCTCACCATGCTCGTCGCCGGAGTCGCCGCACAGGTGAACGTCTCGGCGGCCGTGGGGGCCTTCCTCGTGGGCATCGCACTCTCGGGCAAGGTGGCCCAGAACGCTGGCGAGGTGCTCACCCCCCTCCGCGACCTGTTCGCCGCGTTCTTCTTCGTCTTCTTCGGACTGGCGACGGATGCCGGCGACCTGATCGGCATGCTCGTCCCGGCGATCATCCTGGCGGTCATCACCATGGCGACGAAGGTCGCCACGGGCTACCTGTCGGCCAAGCGGGCCGGCATCGGCGTTCCCGGTCGCTGGCGCGCCGGCTTCGCGCTCACGGCCCGCGGCGAGTTCTCGATCGTCATCGCCGGACTCGCTGTCGGAGCCGGGGTGGCTCCGCTGCTGGCGCCTCTCGCCACCGCCTACGTGCTCATCACGGTCATCCTGGGCCCGATCCTCGCTCGCGTTCCCGACGCACGCTGGTTCAAGGCGGCGATCAAGCGTCGGGCGGCGCTCGCCCGCGCCTCCTGAGCCCGCTCCGGCCCGTTCGGACCCTCCGTCGGTCCCGCGCGTCCGGGCCCGCGCGTCCGGGCCCGCGCGTCCGGGCCCGCGCGTCCTCCTCGTTCTGGAAAGCGAGGACCTTCTCACCAGACGGGGCCGGAACACGCGTCGCGACGGGAATTCGCCCAGAAACTCCTCGCTTTCCAGATCTCGACGGGCATAATCCGGTCGGCGATGGCATTGTCATCTATATGACCACCATCAACGACATTCCGCTCACGACCATCACCGGCGAGACGAAGACGCTCGCCGAGTACGGCGACACGGTCAAGCTCATCGTCAATGTCGCGTCGCGCTGCGGCCTGGCTCCCCAGTACGAGAAGCTCGAGGCGCTGCAGAAGCAGTACGAGGACCGCGGATTCACGGTGCTGGGCTTCCCCAGCAACCAGTTCCTGCAGGAGTTGGGCAGCGAGGAGGCGATCTCCGAGTACTGCTCCACCACGTGGGGCGTGACGTTCCCGATGTTCGAGCGCGTCAAGGTCAACGGCCGCAACCAGCACCCGCTCTACGCCGAACTGGTGAAGACCGAGGACGCCAACGGCAAGGCCGGCAAGGTGAAGTGGAACTTCGAGAAGTTCGTGATCACCCCCGACGGCGAGGTGCACCGCTTCCGTCCGACGACCGAGCCCGATGCGCCCGAGATCGTCGAACTCATCGAGGGCTCGCTGCCCCGGTAGCCTGCTCCTATGGCGGTTTCCAGCGGCACGGCGGGCATGAGCTCGACGGACGCCGCGGACTACACGCGCGCCGTGCTCGACATCGCCATCAGGGTGACCGAGGTGCTCTTCACCAACGGCGCCGGAGCCGAGGATGCCGTCGCGGCGATGCAGGCCGTCACGCACGCCTACGGGCTGCGCAACATCGAGGCCGACATCACCCACACCCTGATCTCGCTGAGCTGGGAGAACCCGGCGACCTACGAGACGATCTCGCGCAGCCGCAACGTCAAGTACCGCACCCTCGACTACCACAAGCTCACCAGGGCGACGGAGCTCATCGGGCGCATCATCGACGATCCGCCGTCGGTTCCGGATGCCCGACGCCAGGTGACCGCGATCGTCGGCGCGGCGCCGGCCTATCCCCGCGCGCTCCGCCGCATCGGCTGGGCGCTCGTCGGCACCGGCGCTGCCCTGCTCCTCGGCGGTGGCCTCATCGTGGCCGCGGCATCCTTCATCGCGACCCTCGTCATCGACCTCCTCACCTCGGCCATGCAGCGGCGCCGGGTTCCGGTGTTCTACCAGTCGGTGGCCGGCGGCGCGATCGGCCCCCTCGTCGCGGCCGTCGTCTACACGCTCGACCCCGGCGTGAATCCGTCACTCGTCGTCGTCGCGGCCATCATCATGCTCCTGGCCGGGGTGACGACGTTCGGCGCCGTGCACGACACCCTGTCCGGGTTCTACGTCACCGGAACGGCCCGCCTCGTCGAAGCCGTCCTGATCACGAGCGGCCTCGTCGCCGGCGTGCTGGGCGCCACGCTGCTGCTGGCCCGCTTCGGCATCGTGCTGCAGATCGACGGAACCATGGCGCCCACCATCGCCGGCCTGACCATGCAGCTGATCGCGGCCGTCATCATCGTGTTCGGCTTCGGGCTCGCCGTGCAGGTTCCGCTGCGCGCGTTCTGGGCAGTCTGCGCCCTGGGGGCGGCCGCCGAGCTGTTCTACTCGCTGCTCGTCGGCACCGAGGTCGGGATCGTCTTCTCCTCGGCGGGAGCGGCCCTCGCCGTGGGCCTGCTGGCGGCCATCGCCGTTCTCGTCGTGCGGGTTCCACCCCTGGTCGTGGTGGTCTCAGCCCTCATCCCCCTGGTCCCCGGGCTCGCGCTCTTCCAGGGACTGCTGCAGGTGGCCGACGCCGACATCAACGGGCTGATGTCGCTGCTCAGCGCCGCTGCAGTCGCGGCAGCCCTGGCCGCAGGCGCGATCCTCGGCCAGTACCTGGTGCAGGCTGTGCTCGGACCGGCACGCAAGCTGCAGCGCCGCTTCGTGGGGCCGCTGATGGCCCTGCCCATCCAGCTGGGTCGCAAGAGAGTGCACGAGCACACCGACAGAGTCTGAGCCGCTCCCCTTGTCGCCGTGACTCTGCGGTGCTTTGCTGGGCCCATGATCGAAACAACGCGGATCTTCAGCGGCTTCGCCGTCCCCGACGTCCCGGCCGCCCGGGCCTTCTACGCTGACACCCTCGGCCTCGGCGTCACGGAGGAGATGGGCGGCCTCGTCCTCGACCTCGGTGACGATCACCACATCTTCGTCTACCCCAAGCCGGATCACGTTCCAGCCACCTACACCATCCTCAACCTCGAGGTCGCCGACATCGACGCCGCCGTGACCTCGCTGGAGGCATCCGGGGTGCAGCTGCTCCGCTACGACGGATTCGGCCAGGACGAGCGCGGCATCCAGCGCCCGGCGGGCAAGCACCCGGGGCCGAACATCGCCTGGTTCACCGATCCGGCCGGCAACATCCTCTCGGTCCTCCAGCCTCCAGCAGAATAGAGGCATGACTCTCCCCACAACCGATACCGTCGTGCTCTATCCGGCAGGGAGCACCCGCAACGGCGCCGTGGTGCTGCACCTGGAGACCGTCGCAGACGGCAGCCTCGCCGTGATCCTCGACGAGACGGCGTGCCACCCCGTGGACGCCGGCTGGCCCGACCAGGGAAGCGACCGCGCCGTGCTCGTGACCTCGAGCGGGCGGGAGATCGCCGTGACCGAGGCCGTCGTCGCCGCGACCGACGGTGAGACCCTCTTCATCGGGACGGACGTGCCCGTGCGCAAGGGGGAAGAGGGCTGGACCTTCGTCGTCGCCCATCTTGTGGCCCCGGATGCCGCTCTCGCCGAGCGCGACGAGGTGACCGTCGTCGTCGACGAGCAGTACCGCAACGCGCTGTCCATCGGCCACACCGCCTGCCACCTCGCCTCGTTGGCCCTGAACCGCGCCGTCGCCGACCGGTGGACCAAGGACGTGCGGGCGGACGGCCTCGGAGCGCCGGACTTCGACGCTGCTGCGATCGCGAGCTCGCTGATCCGCGAGAACGGATCGACGGACGTGTTCCGGCTGAACAAGTCCCTGCGCCGCAAGGGCTTCACCACCGATGGCCTCTCCGAGGAGCTCTCCGCCATCGAGGCGGCGACGAGCGCGACGCTGGCCGCCTGGATCTCCGAGGACGCGCCCGTGCACATCGATGTCTCCGGGCCCGGCCTCACCGACCGCCGGTCGTGGGTGGCCGACCTCGCCGAGGCATCCGTCAGCATCCCCTGCGGCGGAACCCATGTCTCCGCTCTGTCGGAGCTCGGCTCGCTCGCGGTCTCCCTCGAGCTCTCCGACGTCGACGGAACTCCCACCCTCACCATGCTGACGGATGCCGCCGGCTGAGGTTTCTCAGGGCGGCTGCGTCGTTCAATAGCGGCTCCCGGCCTCCACTAAACTCGGTGCGGATGTCTTCGGAAGGACGGACTAATTTCGCACGCACCGCCCGCTCGGCTAGCGGAACCCAGGATCCGCACGGAGATTCAAGCACTGAGGGCCATCGCCGTCGGCGCCGTCGTCCTCTTCCACCTCTGGCCGACACGAATCTCCGGGGGCTACGTCGGCGTCGACATCTTCTTCGCGATCAGTGGCTTCCTCATCATCGGTCACCTTCTGCGAGAGATCGACACCACCGGCAGCCTCTCCCTGTCACGATTCTGGGCGCGCCGCGCAAGGAGGCTCCTCCCAGCGAGCCTGACGGTGCTCATCGCCACAGGGATCGCGACGGTGCTGTGGGTGCCCACCACCTTCTGGCAGCAGTGGTTCAAGGAGATCGGCGCATCGGCGATCTATGTCCAGAACTGGGTACTCGCCTCTGACTCCGTCGACTACCTCGGTGCCGATAACGCTCCGTCGGCGGTTCAGCACTTCTGGTCGCTGTCTGTGGAGGAACAGCTCTATATCTTCTGGCCTCTCGTCATCACGTCGATTCTCCTGCTCGCTCGACGCTCCGCGAGCGTTTCTCGTCACCGCCTCATCGGGGCCGCGCTCGTTGCGCTGACCGTCATTTCCTTCTTGTACGCGATCTACGGCGTCGGGACGGATCCCGCACCCGCGTACTTCTCGACGCTGAGTCGCGCGTGGGAGTTCGGTGTCGGTGGACTCCTCGCTCTCTTTGCGTCTCGACTCCGCGTCGATTCACCGCGAATCAATGCTGGAGTGAGCTGGGCGGGATACCTCATGCTCGGCGCGACAGTATTCATCTACACGCCGGAGACTCCCTTCCCAGGCGCAGCGGCGCTTCCGCCAGTCCTCGGCACGCTCCTGGTCATCTGGGCCGGCACCCCACCCGTGAGCTGGGCTCCGACCCGCCTCGTCGCGATCCGCCCGGTGCAATGGATCGGGGATATCTCGTATTCGCTGTATCTGTGGCACTGGCCACTCATCGTCATCCTCCCGTTCGCGCTCGGTCACCCTCTGGGCCGCACGAGTCTCATCGGCGTACTCGTCGTCAGTATCGTCCTCGCATGGTTGTCGAAGGTGCTCATAGAGGATCGGACTCGGTCACTGAGATTCCTGACCTCGCGACCAGCGATGGTCACCCTCACTGCAACGGTTGTCGCCACAGGCCTCGTGTTCAGCTCGAGCGTCTACGGCTACGTGCGCACGGGCGACTCGATTGCACGGGCTGCGGCGCAGGCCAGGGAGGCCCTCTCTGCCGTCACGGAATGTGCCGGTGCGGTCGCGACGATCGCGGGCAGCGACTGCCCCGACCCATACGCGCCAAATCATCTGACGAACGCTTCCGTGGCGGCAACAGACATAGGCAAGGGTGTGCAGGCCAAGGACAAGTGCAAGCAGTCCCTCGAGGGGGCGGCTGTCGTCGCGTGCACCGTCGGCGATGTCAAGCGGTACACCCAGACGCTGGCGCTATTCGGGGACTCGCACGCGGGCCACTTCCTCGAGGCGTTGGATCTGTACGGGAAAGAGCGGGGGATCAGGTTCGTCACCTACCTGAAGACGTGGTGTGCAGGTATTGGGGCAGAGGGCGTCGAGGCAGCAGGTCATGCAACTGTCGCGGCCACGGAGAGCTGTACCGTCTGGGGACGGGCGGCGCTCTCAGCCATCGCAAGCCGTGGCGACATCGACGGCGTCATATTCTCCAACTTCACCCAGCACTACGTGGGAGCGCCAGCCGAGGGCTCGGGGCACGGATTGACTGCCACCGACTTCATGCACGCCTGGCAGCCCCTGATCAATGCGGGAAAGAAAGTGATCGCGATCCGCGACATCCCGAACGCAGGCAACCTGGACGTTCCGGCCTGCGTTGCGGAGCATTCCGGGGTGAATGATCCCTGCACTGTGCCGTTCGAGACATCGCGCCTCCCCGATGACGCCGACCCGATGGTCCTCGCCGCGAAGGAGATGCCCATGATCAAGGTCGTCGACATCCAAGACGTATTCTGCACCGGGATGACGTGCCACACGCTCATCGGCGGCCTTGTCGCCTACTTCGGGTCGAACCATATGACTGCAACCTTCTCCCGCACGCTGGCGCCTGTGATCGGGTCACGTATCGAAGTGGCATTGGCTGGCTGACCACCTCGCGCATTTTCCGATCGCCCGTTGCGCGAGATCGCAGACGCGGTGCCATTCTTGGCTATGGCCACGTCGACGGCGGCCGGATTCACCGCGGAACTCGAGGAGCTCCGCGACCCGGTCGAGCTGACGAAGACCCTGCGCTACTTCACCGCCGGGCCCGACGAGGAGTTCATCGGCGTGCGCATGGGCTCGATCTTCACCCTCGCGAAGCGGCACCTCGACATGCCGGCCGCCGACCTGGAGGCCATGCTGGAGAGCCCGGTGCACGAGGTGCGGGTGGGTGCGTGCAGCATCATGGGCAAGGCGGCAGCGGCCAGGACAGCGACCGTCGAGCGTCGGGGCGAGCTGTACGAGCTGTACCTGCGCCGGTCGGACCGCGTGAACAACTGGGATCTCGTCGACCTGGCCGCCCGCGACGTACTCGGCGGCTGGCTCGCCGACAAGCCGCGCGACCCGCTGTACCGGCTGGCGCGGTCCTCGTTCTGGCCCGACCGGAGATCGGCCCTGCTGGCGACGGCGTGGTTCATCAGGGCCGGTGACGTCAACGACGCGCTGGCTCTCTCGGAACTGCTGGTCGCCGACCCCGAGCCTCTCGTCACGAAGGCCGCCGGATGGATGCTGCGCTATGCCGGCGATTCCGATCGGCCGGCACTCCTGGCCTTCCTCGACGCCCACGCCGGGGCGATGCCGCGGGTCATGCTGAGCAATGCACTGGAACATCTCGACGCGGCGGAGAAGGCCCACTACCGCTCCCTTCCAGCGAGCTGACGGCACGCGGCTGGGAAGTCAACCCCTAGTCGCGCAGCGCCGATCCTGAGAGCGTTGAAGTAATCGATCGAAGGAGGACTCTCATGGGTTTGGACGACAAGATCAAGCACGGTGCCGAAGAGGCTGCAGGCAAGGTCAAGGAGGGCGTCGGCAAGGCGACCGACAACGAGCGCCTCGAAGCCGAAGGGCATGCCGACCAGGCCAAGGCCAATGTGAAGCAGGCTGGCGACGACGTCAAGGACGCCTTCAAGAGCTGATCTCACGACCTTCGACGAAACGCCTCCGCCCGATCCGGGCGGGGGCGTTTTCCGTGTTCCCGGGTGTTTTCCCAGCCCGCCGCGTAGCATCCGGCCATGAGCACTCCCGTGACGCCCATTCCCCCTTCAGACGGTCAGGAGTCGGTGTGGGACTATCCCCGACCTCCTCGAATCGAGCAGGTCGACGCCCGCGTGCGCATCCGACTCGGCGGCGCCGTCATCGTCGACACCCGCGACGTCGTGCGGGTGCTCGAGACGAGCCATCCGCCGGTGTACTACCTGCCGATCGCCGACTTCGCACCGGGAAGCGTGACGCCGGCCGCCGGCTCGTCATTCTGCGAGTTCAAGGGATCGGCCCGGTACTTCTCGCTCACGGCCGGCGAGACCACCGCGGAGCGGGCCGCCTGGACGTACCCGACTCCCGAACCCGGCTACGAACTGCTCGGCGGCCGGATCGCCATCTACGCCGGGCAGGTCGATGACGCGAGCGTCGACGGCGAGATCGTCACTCCGCAGCCCGGAGGATTCTACGGCGGGTGGATCACGTCGACCGTCGTCGGCCCGTTCAAGGGCGAGCCGGGCACGCTGGGATGGTGAGACGACAGAACCCCCGGAGCCTGGCTCCGGGGGTTCTGTCGTGTCTGTGGACCTAAGGAGATTCGAACTCCTGACCTCCTCGATGCGAACGAGGCGCGCTACCAACTGCGCCATAGGCCCTGACAATCACCACGATACCATCCGATCCGGACGGTGCAGAACCGGTCGGGATCAGCCGACGCGGCGGCGGCGGAGCACGGCGTCGAGGTCGCTCATTCCGGGAGTCGCGTCGCCGACGATGCCCATACGGGCGAAGCGGCTGTCGACCTCGGGAGCCGATGCCGCGGCGGGCGGGGCGGCCGCGGCGGACGCGGCGGGTGCTGCCGCAGCAGGAGCGCGTCGGATGGGCACGGTCGCGCCGGCGTTCATGGCAGCGGCCTTCTCGCTCATCGCGGCGAAGACGGCGGCACGACGCAGCGCCGCGGCCTCCTCGACGGAGTCCATCGCGGCGGCCGCGACGGTGCCCCGCGCGAGGGTGAGCGGCTTGGGCAGTGGTTGCGGCGTCCAGGCGGCTCGAGGAACGACAGGGGCGGCGTCAGCGAACTCGACGGGCTCGAACCGCTCGCGAGCGGCGACGGGGGTGATGACTCCAGACACCGGCGTGCGGCGTCCTGCCCTGGCCAGGGACGAGAGCACGAACAGGGTGACGGCAGTGCCGCCGAGACCGGCGACGGCCAGGGTCCAGGTGCCCCCGACGGACGCCGTGACGATCCCGGCGGTGAGCGCGCCGAAAGCGACGAGCAGGCCGAGCGAGGTGACGGCCCGGCTGCGGCGGAGGGCACGGGCACGGGAGCGGGCTCTGCCGGCTTCGGCGGCCGCACGGGATGCAGCGGCACGGGCGCGGCGAACAGCCTCCGCTGCCTCGCGCTCGGCGGCCCGGCGCTCCTCGGTGGCGATTCTCGCCTCGGCCTTGAGCCTGGCGCGCTCGGCGGCCGCGCGTTCGCGGAGCACGTGCTCCTGCGCCGCGACGGCGCGTGCTGTGGTCTCGAGCCGTACGGCCTCCGGCGTCTCGGCCGTCTCGGCGAGGATGCGCAGGGTCTGCTGCAGTCGCACGGCGTTCCGCTCGGTGGCGAGGTACTGCCGACGGTGCAGCCAGCTGGGCACGAGGTAGGCGATCCAGAGCACGGCGGCGATCGCCACCATCACCCCGCCGCTGAGTACGTCGCCCATGCGTCCACGGTAGGGCAGCGCGACGCCCTCCGCCCCGCGGCCGGGGGTGTGTTGCGAAGACTTTCTAGAATCGCGTCGTGACCGGGAGCGGAATGGCGGCAGCCGCCCGGTCGTGATCGCTCACCCTGGCTGCATCCGCCGGCACCCGTCCGTCGAGCCACCGACGCAGCACGCCGTCGGTGAGTTCCTCCACCACGAGAGCGAAGCAGAAGTGGTCTCGCCAGTCGCCGTTGATGTGGATGAATCGTCGTCGCAGACCCTCGTAGCGGAAGCCGAGCTTCTCGACGACGCGCAACGACGGGGCGTTCTCGGGCCGGATGCAGATCTCCATGCGGTGCAGCCCGAGCCTGTAGAAGCAGTAGTCCGTCGCCAGCGCGACGGCCGTGGGCGTGAGCGACTTGCCCGCGAAACGCTCGGACACCCAGTAGCCGATGGTCGCGGAGGCGAGCGATCCCCCGGTGATGCTCGAGACGTTCAGCTGACCGGCGATCTCGCCGTTGTACTCGATCACGAAGGGCAGCCCCGTTCCCGACCGCGCATGCGCGAGCAGGCTCCGGATGCTGACCTTCATGTCGAAGTTCATCGGGGCGTGCGGACTCGTCGCCTCCCACTGGCGCAGCCAGCGTCGATTCTCGAGGAGCTCACGCTCCACGATGCGGGAGTCCCGCAGCCTGATGGGGCGGATCGTGATCGCGCCTTCGCGCAGAGTGGGGATCGGGGCGGGCACGGCACCAGACTATTCGAGGTGCGAGGAGAACTCTCGCAGCCACGGGCGCAGATCTGGGCCGAGGTCGTCGCGCTCGACGGCCAACTGCACGATCGCCTTGATGTAGTCGAGGCGGTCGCCGGTGTCGAAACGACGTCCCCGGAAGATCACGCCGTAGACGCCTCCGGTGCCCTCGACGTCGGCAGCGAGCTCCTGCAGCGCATCCGTCAGCTGGATCTCCCCGCCCTTGCCCGGCTGCGTGTGCTCGAGGACGTCGAAGACCTCGGGCTTCAGAACGTAGCGACCGATGATGGCCAGGTTCGACGGCGCGTCCTCGGTGGCCGGCTTCTCGACGAGTCCGGTGACACGGACCACGTCGGGGTCGTCGGTGGGCTCCACGGCAGCGGCTCCGTAGAGGTGGATCTGGCCCGGGTCGACCTCGAGCAGCGCGATGATGGTGGCATCGCGCTTCTCGAGCTCGTCGATCATCTTGGGAAGGATGGGGCTCGCCGCGTCGATGAGGTCATCGCCGAGGAGCACCGCGAATGGCTCGTCGCCGACGTGGCGCCGAGCGCGCAGCACGGCGTGGCCGAGACCCTTGGGATCGCCCTGTCGGAGGAAGTGGATGTCGGCGAGGTCGCTCGGAGCCTTCGTGCGCTCCAGGCGGTCGAGGTCGCCCTTGGCCTCGAGGTTGCTCTCGAGCTCGGTCACCCTGTCGAAGTGATTGGCCAGGGCGTTCTTGTTGCGCCCGATGATCATGAGCACGTCTTCGAGCCCGGCAGCGACGGCCTCCTCGACGACGTACTGGATGGCCGGCTTGTCGACGACCGGCAGCATCTCCTTCGGCATCGCTTTCGTGGCAGGGAGGAAGCGAGTTCCCAGTCCGGCAGCGGGAATGACGGCTTTCGTGATCCGATGACTCATGATCGCAAGGCTACACAAGCCGGGCGGCGGGAACCGTCCCGCATACACGATGCTCATCTGCTCGTAACATGGCCGCGCCTAGACTGGGGCCATGGCAACCGACGCAGCTCACCAGAAGCGCGCCCTCCGCGCCGAGCACCGCGAACGCCGACAGAACATGTCGACGCGGGAACGGGAAGCGGCGACGGCCGGATTCACCGAGAACCTCGAGGCCATCACCATCGACCTGTCAGCCCGGTCGATCGCGTGCTACCTCTCCCTCCCCACCGAGCCGAACACCCGCCCGTTCATCAACTGGGCGGAGTCGCAGGGCATCAAGGTGCTCTTCCCCATCAGCAGGCAGGACGGCCTGCTCGACTGGACCGTCGGCGAGGAGCAGGCTGAGACCGAGGGGATCTACGGGATGCCGGAGGCCGTCGGAGAACTGCTCGGGCCGATCGCGATCAACGACGTGGACCTCATCATCGTGCCGGCGTCCGCGGTCGACACGACGGGCATGCGCATGGGCTGGGGCCGGGGCTATTTCGACAAGACGCTGGGATCGATGCAGAATTGTCCTCCGGTGTACGCCGTCGTGTTCGACTCGGAGGTGATCGACGTCGTTCCTCGCGAGCGTCACGACGCCCCCGTCGACGGGGCCGTCACGCCGACCCGCATCATCGCCTTCTGAATTCCCCCCTGATCCACGAGCACCACACAGCACGGAGAACCAGTGCCCACCTACTCTTACCGCTGCACGGAGTGCGACAACGCCTTCGACATCCAGCAGTCGTTCACCGATGACAGCCTGTCGATCTGCGAGGTCTGCGGCGGACGGCTCCGCAAGGTGTTCAACACCATCGGCGTGACCTTCAACGGGTCCGGGTTCTACCGCAACGACTCACGGGTCGGCGCCTCAGGAGGCTCGGCCGGCTCGAAGTCCTCGGGCGCCGGCAGTGTGACGGGGTCGAGCACGTCGTCGTCATCGGGATCGGGATCGTCGTCATCGGGCTCGTCGTCGGGATCATCCGGCTCGGGCACGTCCGGCTCGGGTTCGTCCGGCTCGGGTTCGTCGAGCTCCTCGTCGTCCTAGCGGTCATGTCATAGCCTCGATGCAGGAACGCTCAACACTCGACGAGGGGAAGCACGTGCTCAAGGGATTCCGGGAATTCATCCTCCGGGGCAATGTCATCGACCTGGCGGTCGCTGTCGTCATCGGTGCCGCATTCACCGCTGTGGTCAACTCGATCGTCGTCAACCTGTTCAACCCGCTCATCGGCGCCCTGTTCAAGGCCGAGAGCCTCGACGAGTCGCTGGTCTGGACGATCGCTCTGCCGACGGGTTCGGCCGAGGTGAAGTTCGGCGCTGTCATCGGGTCGGTCATCACGTTCCTCATCGTGGCCGCGGTCGTCTACTTCGTCTTCGTGCTCCCGATCAACAAGCTCAAGGAGGCGCAGGAGCGCCGCCGGAAGGCCGGTGTCGCCGAGCCGGACGCCCCGGACACCGAACTCGACATCCTCAGCGAGATCCGCGACCTGCTCGCCGCTCAGGCCCGCACGCGCGACTGAGCGGCATCCGCTCGACCGGGAGCGATCGTCGCGCTGCGGCTACCAATGCGGCGGACGGTCGCGTCTCAGTCGTTCATCGTTCGGGCCGACGGGTCCGGATGCCGCGGGCAGATCCTCGCGCTCGACCGGGGACTCCGGGCTCGTGTCGGTGCCCTCGACGGCGGTCAGGCGGGCGCGACGGTTGCGAGTGCCGTGCTTCTGAACGTGCTGCCTCGGGCCCTCGTCTGTCACGCGGTCCAGCCTACGCGCGACTCCGATGGTCGACTCAGCGGAGGCCGGACGGCGAGACGATGGTGATCGGCGCCGTCTCGGTGTCGATGCCGGGCACAGCGGCCGTCGGCGCCCCGAGCACAGCACCGATGCGCGATGCCACGGCATCGGGATCGGCGAAGAGCTCGAAGGCGTGCACGCGCAGGTAGTGCCAGCCGAGGCGGCGCAGCACATCCGGACGGAGCCTCAGCGACTCGCGCAGGCTCATCGTGCCGACCACGGAGTCCGTCTCGACGACGATGGCCTTGCCCCGGAACGACGCGGCGAGGGCGAGCTTCTCGCGGTGTCCGAGCTCGACGGTGACACCGCGGAGGCGGAGGCGCTCGGCGAGGTCGATGAGCATCGCCTCACTCGCGATGGCCGTGGGCGGTGTGGTCTCGGCCAGGTCGATCTGCTCGAGCACCTGCGCCAGGGCCAGGATGCCGTGACGACGGCGGTCCTCATCGATGTCGCTGGGCCTGAAGCAGGACACGATGTCCATGGCGCGGCGGGCGCGCGTCATGCCGACGGCGAGCAGGCGATCGCCGCCCGCCTCTCCCAGAGACCCGAAGTTCGAGAGCAGGCGGCCGTGCGGCGTGCGTCCGTAGCCGATCGAGAAGATGACCCTGTCGCGGCTCTGGGCAGTCGCCTGCTCGAGCGTGAGCACGGTGAACGGCTCGGCCGTGTCGTTCAGGATGAAGCTCGAGAGGTCGGTCCGCTTCGCGAACGCGGCGAGAACGGCCTGGTGCACGCGCACGGCGTGACGACCTGATGCCGTGATCACCATGAGCGACTCGCGCGGGCGCTTGACCGCGTGGTCGATGACGAGCTCGACGACCTTCGCCACCTCGGCGTCGACGCTCTCGACCGCTCCGCTCTCGTTGTCGGGCATGCCGTGGCCGCCGACGACGTAGTGCAGGTTGAGGCTGCCGTGCCCCAGGAAGCTTCCGGCCCACGGCAGGGCGTCGATGCGTCCGGCGTAGAAGCGGCGGTTCACGAGCTCTGCGAGGTCCTCTCCCCCGGCGCGATAGCTGCGCGTGAGGGTGAGGGTCGGCAGCAGTTCTCCGAGTCGCGCCAGCGCCGAGTCGGCGTGCAGGGCGTCGACACCGGGGCCCTCCGGGGCGTCGGCCGCGGCATCCGCGGCGCCCCTGATACCGGTGTCGAACAGCGACGGCGTCTGGGTGACGGGGTCGCCGAAGGCCACGATCTGCTTTCCGCGGCGGATGGCGCCGAGGTTCTCGGCGAAGCTGGTCGCGCCGGCGTCGACGAGGAGCACGGTATCGAACGAGATCTCGTCGGTGATCTCCGCCACGTCGTAGGGCGAGGCGAGCCACACGGGGGCGACCACCTTGCCGAGGTGCGGAGCCGCGAGTTGCAGGTTGCGGGGGCTGGTGCGATCGGAACGCAGGAGCCGGCGCAGCTGGTCGGCTTCCTCCGGCCAGTCGACGACGCCGATCTTCCAGGTCTCGGCGAGCAGCGCCGCCAGCAGGCCGCCGGATGCCGACGCGTGGGCTTCGTCGACGAGCTTGAAGTCGGCCTCGAGCCTGTCGAGCACACCGGTGTTGGCGTTCAGGAGGGCCTTGTCGCCCGCCAGCATCGACTCGAGCACCGACTGCCACCAGGCGAGTTCAAGCTCCGCGACGACGTCCTCCTCTGCGACGTGGCGCCGCGAGAGGTCGGTCAGCAGCGGGTCGAGGTTGAGGTCACGGAGGTGGGCCAGCAGGGCCGTGCGCTCCTGGAGGTTGGCGAGCACCTCGGACTCCGCGGCCAGACCGGACATCGTGTAGATGAGCTCGCGGGTGGGGCGCGAAGCGAGCTGGCGCGGCGTTCCTGCTGTGCCGAGAGGGGCGTCGAGGCGGGCGAGGTCCTCGGTGACGCGCTGGTAGGCGACGTGCACATCGGCGATGCCGACGGGGACGGCCGGCGTGGAGCCTGCCACCACGTAGCGCTGCCAGAGGGTGCGCTGCTGCTGCACGCGGCGGAGCGCCTCGTTCATGTCGGTGACGTGAACGCCCGGCCGCAGGTACTCCTGCGCGAGCTTCTTGAGGCGGCGGCGGTTGGCGCCGGTCATCTCGGGGGCATCGCGGCGGGTCGACGTCGCCGCGATCAGCTCGACCAGCGAACGGTCGTAGACCGACGGCTGGAACTTGTCGAGCGTCTCGCGGATGTCGAGGAGCAGGCGGAGGTAGATGCCGAGCTCGGCGATCGACTCGAACGGGCGCAGCCTGGTCTGCCCGACAAGGGCGTTGGCGCGCTCGATGAGGCGCGGCAGCTCCTGCGTGTTCAGCCGCTTCGCCAGGGCGTGGGCCGTGTCGGCCTCTTGGGTCGAGGTGAAGGATGCCCCATACCAGGGCGAGTCGCCCGGGCCGTACCGGAACTCGCCAAGGGCCGCGGCCTTGATGAGGGCTGCCGCTGCCCCGGCTCGGTCGCCCGCGAGGGCGACGATCGACGAGTGATCCAGACGTGCGGTGGTTGCAGGGGGCGTCGGCAGGAGGGACAGCCGGGTGAGCTCACCGAGGGCGTCGAGCACGGACACACCGAGTGCCGGGTCCCGGCGCGTCAGGGCGGAGCGGTAGTCGAGGAGCACCTTGCGCAGGCGCACGAGGGCGTCGTCGACGTCGCTCACCTGCGGCCTTTCGGCCTTCTCGTTCCGGCCGATCGAGAGCATGAGGTCGCGGCGGAGGGTGCGCGCAGACACGGCGGCACCCGGCAGGCCCACCTGGCCGAGCCTGTGGGCGATGCCCTCCAGGCTCGCGCGTCGGGCGCTCACGACGAGAACACGCTTGTGCTGGCCGATGAGGGTGCCGAGGGCGTTGACGATTGTCTGGGTGCCACCCGTGCCGGGAAGCGTCTTCACGACGAGCGAGTTGCCGGCCGAGATCTGGGCGACGACGTTCTCCTGCTCGGGGTCGGCATCGAGCAGCAGCACGTCGGTCGCCGGCGGTCGCGAGTCCTGACCCATGGCCTGCACGGGGTTGTACGCGCTCTCGATGCGCGCACGGGCCGCGGGATTGCCCGCGACGGCGTCGATGACGACATGGTCGAGCTTCGCGGCATCCGCCGTCATGCGACGGCCGACGTCGGAGAAGGACGACACGACGAGTCGAGGGGCGACGCTGAACCAGGCGAGGTGCGAGGTGAGCCCGCGAAGGCGATCGATGACGGGCTGCGGCTTGAAGTCTCCGTTGGAGACGGCGAGAGCCACGAAGGCGTCGGCGTCGAGCGTGATCTGGAACTGCTCCTTGAGGGCGTGGGCCAGTTCCGGGTTGAGGAACGGCGCACCCTTCAACTTGAGCTCGAAGTCCCGTCCGTAGCGGCGGATGGCCAGGGGGCGCAGCAGCACAGGGGCGAGATACTCGACGTCGTCGTGGGTCCACTGCGCGAGGCCGATGCCCAGGTGCACGCTCTCGATGCCCCGCATGGAGCGCAGTTCGATGCCCTTCTGCGTGATGGCTCCGGCGGCGAGACGGGCGTTCCGCAGGGCGAGCTCGTCACGGATGAGGCTCGACAGCAGCACGGTCTTGCCCGTGATGAACTGCGGGAGTCCGCCGGGATGCGTGACGCTCAGCTCGATGCGCGTGCGCGGCTGGTCGTCGAAGTGGAGCAGCGGTGATCGTCCGCCGATGGCGGCGAGTTCGTCTCGCCAGCGCTGCCACGCGGGCTCCGCGATGTTCGCCGGACGCTCCGCCGGATCGCCCGTGGTGACAGCGTGCGGGGCGGTCACTTGGGCAGGGGGGAGGTTCGACGACGTCTGCATCGGGTCGTCGTCTGTCTTTCGGTCAAGGCGCCACACACCGACACCCTAAATCGATACGGCTGCATTCCGTCGGAGGCCGGTCGGGTTTTCGCCAGACCGGCCTCGCGTCGGATTCGCTCAGGCGGCCCGCACGTAGCGGGTCTTGGGTCCGTCGGTCCCGCCGACAACGGCGTTGTCGGGGATCATCGCGTC
The DNA here is from genome assembly GCF_001425325.1 of Leifsonia sp. Root1293. Taxonomy (NCBI): domain Bacteria; kingdom Bacillati; phylum Actinomycetota; class Actinomycetes; order Micrococcales; family Microbacteriaceae; genus Leifsonia; species Leifsonia sp. Root1293. The sequence goes on from NZ_LMEH01000001.1 coordinate 1,592,786, forward strand.
GCGCTCGAGGTGGTGGCCTGCGACGATGCGCACGTTCGCGCCGATGCGCGAGTGGCTTCCGATGCGGGCCTTGTCGCTGATGACTGCGCCGGCACCGATGTGCACGTTGGCACCGATGAATGAGTGCGCACCGAGCATGGCGTCGCGGTCGATCCAACTGCCGGCGCCCACCCAGGCGTCCCGGCCGATGCTCGCGCCGTTCTCGACGTAAGCGGTCGACGCCACGAACGCGGTTGCGTCCACGTGCGCCTTGGGAGAGACGAATCCGCCGCCGTTGGAGTGTCGCCGGTACTTGGTGACGACGCCCTTCTCGAGCTCGACTTCTTCGTTCACACGTCTCACGGGGTTTCCCTGCCTTCCGAGGGCTGCTGGGGAGTCTTGACTTCGTTCGCCCTACGATGACAAGAACGCCTGATGATCAGCCGCTATTCCGCTGACAATACGGCTACCAGAGTTCTCTCAGGGCAGCGACACCGTCTCGTTCTCTCCCCCGTCGTAGCGCTCTCCCGTGAGCTTCGCCTTGACGAAGCTGATCACCGTCGCGATGCGTCCTCCCGGGGAGTCCCAGTACTCGCCGCTCTCGGCCGTGACCTTGAACAGAACGGCCTGCGGGCTGTCGGGGCCGTCGGGCAGCCAGGCCTCGACGGCCGGGTTCCAGAGCTCGTGCAGCTTGGCGGCATCCGTCAGCACCTCCGCGGATCCGGAGAACGAGACGAAGGAGGATCCGCTGGTGAGCGAGACTCCGACGCTCGGGTTCATGCTGATCTCGCCGGCATCGCGGGAGTCGGCCTCGGCGATGAACCAGATCACGCCTTCGTCGGTGATCTCCTGGGGCGACATCGGTCGACTCACGACGTGGCCCTCTCCGTCGATGGTCGAGAGCATCGCGATCGGGATCTTGCGCGCGAGCTCGACGATGCGGATGCGGGGGTCTTCTGTCGTGTCGGTCATGTCGTGCTCCTTGATCGGGCCGGCCCCTCCGGCGTCGGAAGAGTGCGCTCTCGACGCTAGGTTTCCCACCGGCCCGCTGACAGGGGTTGACAGCGCTACGATCGCCCTCATGCCGCACGAGAACCGTCCAGCCCTGCTCACCGTCGCCGATGTCGCGGCCAGGTTCGGCGTGTCGACGTCGACTGTGCGCGTCTGGCTCAGCCACCGTGATGCCGGCGCCACGGGAGGAGTGCCGTCGATCCTGCCGGAGCCCCTCGCCCGCGGGGTGGTCTGGCTCGCCGACGACATTGACGCCGTGGCCGCTCAGATCGAGGGCAGGAGCCGCACCGGCGGCCGGCCGAAGACCGCGGTGGCCGATGCCGACGGCACCGCCGATGCCGACGGCACCGCCGATGCCGACGGCACGGCCGACGCCGACGGAGCCACGCCCGCAGAGACCGACTCGACTATCTGACGGTCTTCGCTGCGGTCGCCGACGAGATGGCGCTCTTCGTCTTGTAGCCGTAGCGCATGGCCGACATCTTGACGCGGATGACCTGCCCGACGTCGGCGCTCACCTGCGTGTACGTCTTCGCCGTCGCCCCGCTGATCGGAGTGCTGCCGCGGTACCAGGCGTACCGATAGGTGGTGCCCGTGGTCTTGGGCGACCAGTCCGAGCCGGACAGGGCAGACAGGGTCGACCCGACGGTGCGGGTTCCCTTGACGGTCGGCAGCGCCGTTCCTGTGAACGACTTGAGCGATGCGATGGTCGCGGTGGCCGCGCTCACGCCGGAGCGAGAGGTGACCCCGGACTTCACCGCAGTCACCCGCACCGTCAGCTTCGACCCCTTGTCGGCGGTCGCGACGACGTAGGTCTTGGCTGTCGCCCGGGCGATCGCCGTGCCGTTCCGGTACCACTGGTAGGTGTAGGACGTCGGCGTGGGCACCCAGGCGGTGCTCGGCTTCGCCGTGAGGGTGCGTGCGACGAACGGCTCACCCGACACCGTGGGCACGGCCGATCCGGTGAAGGCCCCCGTGGTCTTGGCGGCGGTCGCCGAGCGGTAACTCCGGCTCTCGACCCCATCCCTGACCGCGGTGACGGATGCCGTCACGATGGCCCCGATGTCGTCGGGCTTCTGGGTGTAGCTCGAACCTGTGGCGCCGGAGATGACGGTCGAGCCGCGATACCACCGGTAGGTGTATGACGTCGGTGCGGGCGTCCAGCCACCGTCGGGGGTGACAGTGAGGGCGTTGCCCACGGCCCGCGATCCCGTGACGACCGGAAGCTTCTCGCCGGCGAAGGCCGCCTCGGAGACGGTCTTGACGGTGCCCGTCGACGTCCACGTCCTGGTCGTGTAGCCGGACCTGGTCCCGGTCACGGCGACAGTCGTGAGAGTGCCGACGTCGGCGGCGACCGGCACGTAGGCGGCGGAGGTCGCCCCTGAGATGGCGGCACCGTTGCGCATCCACTTGTACGTCATGGTCGTCGGAGCCGGCGTCCAGCCGCTGCCAGCGACCGCCGTCAGCGTCCGACCCACCTGGCGGTTGCCTGAGATCGTCGGCGGGTTGGTGCCGGCGAAGGCGAGGACCGGCGGAGTGAGAGTGACCGACACCGTTGCCGCGGAGGTCGTCAGCGAGGAGACCGTGACCTTCAGGCCCTTCGTGCGCGAGGTGAACGAGCGCCCCGCCACGAACGCCAGGCGAGGGCCGCTCGCCGTGGCGTCGGGAAGGACGACGGAGGTCGAACCCCCCGGACCCGACTTCAGCACGCGGATGCCCGGACCCATGGCCGAGATCGACCAGTGGGCGGGCGGGTTCGCGAAGCGGGAGTAGAGCGAGCCGGCGTCGCGTCCCTGGGCATTGCGGTACTCGACGTAGTAGCGCTCCTGCGAGACCGGGTCGATGATCTTCAGCGCGCGACGTCCCGACAGTGCGGATGCCCCGGTGATCGCGTAGCTGGTCGTCGAGGGGGTCGCTGCCGCCGTCAGCGTCGGGGCATCCGTCGCCGAGATGAGACCGAGCCTCAGCTTGGAGATCGCGTTGAGGGCAGGAGTGTTGTCGTTCCCGTGCAGCGTCGTGCCGTCGTTCACCACGAACGACATGCCCATCACGTCGTACAGGTCGGCGTACGGGTCCTCGAAGCACGACGAGGTGCCGTAGGAGGTGCCCACGATCTTGGCGTCGGTGTCGGGAGACGTGCACTGCTGCACGTTCGCGTGGTGGAGCGAGAAGTTGTGGCCGATCTCGTGGGCGAGGGTGAGCTCGTCTCCGGACCCGTCTCCGCCGTCGAACGCCGCCCAGACCACTCCGCCGTTCCCGACACCGTTCCCGATCGACCCGAGGCCGTTGAAGCTGGTCGCGCACGACGGGGGGCTGATGACGAACAGGTGCTTCGTTCCAGCCCCGACGTAGTCATCGGCTCCTCCGGCGTGACCGAACTTCTTGGCCGCCTCATCCCAGAGGGCGATCGTCGAGTCCTGGGTGCCGCACCCCTTCGTCGACGAGTAGCGCTTGATCGAGGTCAGGGTGATCGCCGGAACGGCGCCGGCCGACTGCTCGGTCCAGAACTTTCCGACCTTCGCGAGCACGGCTTTCACGTAGGCGTCGGTGGACGCCGCTGTCGCGGTCGACCCGTTGGAGACGACGGCGACGTCGATGGTGTGGGCCGCTGCCGCTGCCTGCACCTCGACCGCGCCGATCTCGCCGGCCACGACGGTCAGGGGGTCGTCGGCGACGACGGCGGCCTCGACGATCTGCTGGCCCTCGGCCGAATCCGCAGCGACGGTTCCGGATGCGGCGATCCCGGCGTCGGCGAACACTTCGGCACTCGGTGCCGCCACGACGTCGACGGGCGCTCCGGAGGCGGCATCCGTCGGAATGAGGTATCCATCGATCGGCACCGACGAACCGTCGGCGAGGAGCACGTGAGCAGCGAGGGTGTCGTCGGCATCCGTCGCACCCTGAGGCGACACGACCGGGCTGGGAGTCTCCTCAGCCTGGATGACGACAAGCGTGCCGACGACGTGCACGGCGGCATCGGCCGCCAGCTCGTCGGCGACGGCCACCGAGACCGGGGCGAGCAGTCCGCCGAGCAACGCCACCGTCGATGCGAGCACCGGAATCGTGAGAGAGCGTGTGCTGAACGATCCGGGAGAAGACATGGTGTCGACGCTATCGACGCGACCGGCGCGGGCGCGACTCCAGAAGAGGGCGCATTCGCCGGTCGCCGGCCGTTCCCGGCGTGCGGATGCCTATGCGGCCTGGTCCGAAGCCGCCACCTCGAGCCGCAGAGTCGCCGCGAAGTTCGGCCCGCCCACCGGGAAGGTCCACCCCGCAGCCGAGGCATCGGCAGGGGTGGCGTCCTCGGTGGCCCTGATGATGCGCGGGTCGATCACGGTGTCGGCATCGGCCTCGGTCAGTCCACTCGTCAGCTTGAGAGTCTGCTCGGTGGTGTGCATGAAGATGATCGGATGCCCGCCCTTGATCACCTGCAGCCAGTACTGGCCGGCGAAGATCACGTTGTCAGAGAAGCCGATGCCGAGGGTGTCGCGCTCGGCGACGTAGACGTCGAGGCGGAAGACCATGTCGGGCGCCTTCGGATTCGCGTTGGAATCGATCCAGCCCTCCCAGATCAGCCTGCCGTCGCCCGCCCAGCCCATGGCCCTGTCCGATTCCGACAGGGGCCGGCTCAGCGCGGCCTGCAGCGCTCCGGGTCCGTCGTCGCTGAGGTCGACGGTGCGGAAGGGCCCGTAGCAGTTCTCGGCGGCCGCTGACTGCTCGAACAACGAGAAGTCGACGAAGCGCGGCTTGATCGTCACGCCGAAGAAGAACTCGCTGCGTCCGAAGAAGTCCTTCTCGTCCCCGCTGATGCGAGCGTCGTCGAGCGAGAGGCGGATGCTGTGGGTGCCGTGGAAGAAGCGCATCGCGATCTCGTACGCCTCCCGGCTGGTCACCAGCGAATCGGTTCCGCCGTGGCACTTGTTCACGAAGGTGCGCGGGGAGCCGGGCAGCTGGGCCGATGCCTGCTTCACCAGTCCGTCGCTGCGGTTGTAGGTCATGCCGTCTCCCGCGAGCAGGCTGGCGAGCCGGTTGCCGGCCGAGGAGATCTTGATGTTGTAGTCGCGGTAGTTGGTGCCGACGACGGTGAGCAGCTTCGACGGCGGGAACCAGGTCGGCACGTCGAGGAATGCTGTGCTCGTCGGGTCGAAGGCGCCGAGTTCGCTGGCCGCCTTCAGGTGCACGAAGGAGAGGAAGGCCTCCGGCATCCGTTGGAAGGCGATTCCGCGATGCGGTGTCCCGAGGGTGATGGCGCGATGGATGGATTTCGCGGCGCCCTGAGTCACGCTCGGGTCTTTCGCCGCCTCAGCCTCGTGGAGCAGGCGCATGGCCTGCACCATGACGAGGCCGCCCATACTGTGAGCGATCACGTCGACGCCGTCGAACGGGTCCTCCTCGGCGCGTTCGGCGAGGTAGGCGATGCGCTCGATGAGCTGCACCAGGCCCTCGGCGAAGGTGTCGATGTTGCGGGGGTTCAGGTCGTAGTAGCGGTACACCCAGATCGTTCCGCGGGTGCTCCAGCCCTCGTGGTCGTCGACCACCCGCGGGTCGATGACGATCGAGCCCTTCGTGAACTCCGGATTCCAGCCGATCAGGTCGGGGGGACCGTCGACCGCCCTCGGGTAGTAGCCGATCACATCGGTGGCGTCGTTGTACGGATGCTCCGACGACTTGAGCGCCTTGATGACGAAGCCCTCGTAGATGTAGTTCTGCCCACGCTTGCCGGGGTAGACGGTGCCGTCGTTGAAGCCCTGGTAGGCGTTGCGCCTGTCATCCTCGATGTCGAGGCCGCCGAAGCCCCGGATGAGAACGAGTGGTCGCGGTCGTGTCTCCATCGTGCCTGCCCCTCACGGGTCGGATGCTCCGATGGGCGTCGTCGCCCACCGCATGCAGGCGCAGGCAGCGGTGCCGGCGTCGATGGCACCATCGTCCCGCTCGCGGCATCCGCTCGTCAACAGGTCGTGTCAGTCACCGGTCGGCGGAACGGCATCCCGCAACTCCCACGGAAGCTCGTCCTCGTCGAGCACGACCTCCTCGGCTGGCGGCTCGTCGAAGGGCCCGGCCTCGTGCGGCCAGCCGGGAGGCTGCACCTGCGTCGAGTGTTCGGCCTGGACCGTCGCAGCCTCGGGGGTGTCGGATGCCGTGTCCGTCGCCTCGCCGCGATCGAGGATCACGCGCCTGAAGCGCGCGAAGCCGGGGAGGGAGTCGTCCGTCTCAGCCATGGCTCCATCCAAGCATCGATGGGCCGGTGACGGCGCGGGCGCACCCGGCCGAGAAGCCCTCACCACCGCTGCACAGCGGGGCGCGGTACCGTTGGAACCATGACGTCCCCTGACTCCACCCCGCAGAGCGAGGCGGACACCACCCCCGCCGAGCCTACCTTCACCGATCTCGGCCTCTCAGACGCCGTGCTCAAGGCCCTCAAAGACGTCGGCTATGAGACCCCGTCCGCCATCCAGGCGGCCACCATTCCGCCGCTCCTGGCCGGACGCGACGTGCTCGGCACCGCCCAGACCGGAACCGGCAAGACCGCGGCGTTCGCGCTGCCCATCCTCTCCAACCTCGACGTGTCGCAGAAGTCGGTGCAGGCCCTGGTGCTCGCCCCGACCCGCGAACTCGCGCTGCAGGTCTGCGAGGCCTTCGAGAAGTACGCCTCCCACGTGCGCGGCGTGCACGTGCTCCCCGTCTACGGCGGCCAGGGCTACGGAGTGCAGCTGTCGGCCCTCCGCCGCGGCGTGCATATCGTCGTCGGCACCCCCGGCCGCATCATGGACCACCTCGAGAAGGGCACCCTCGACCTCACCGAGCTCAAGTACCTCGTGCTCGACGAGGCAGACGAGATGCTCAAGATGGGCTTCGCCGAGGACGTCGAGACGATCCTCGCCGACACGCCGGACGAGAAGCAGGTGGCCCTGTTCTCGGCCACGATGCCCGCAGCCATCCGCCGCATCTCGGCCCAGTACCTGAAGAACCCCGAGGAGATCACGGTCAAGACCAAGACCACGACCTCCGCCACCATCACGCAGCGCTACCTGGTGGTGTCGTACCCGCAGAAGGTCGACGCCCTCACCCGCATCCTCGAGGTCGAGAACTTCGAGGGCATGATCATCTTCACGCGCACCAAGAACGAGACCGAGACCCTGGCCGAGAAGCTGCGCGCCCGCGGCTACTCAGCCGCGGCCATCAACGGCGACGTGGTGCAGGCCCAGCGCGAGCGCACGGTCAACCAGCTGAAGTCGGGCAAGCTCGACATCCTGGTGGCGACGGATGTCGCGGCCCGTGGTCTCGACGTCGAGCGCATCTCGCACGTGGTCAACTTCGACCTTCCGATCGACACCGAGTCGTATGTGCACCGCATCGGCCGCACCGGCCGTGCCGGCCGCAGTGGTGAGGCCATCAGCTTCGTCACGCCTCGCGAGCGACGGATGCTGACCAGCATCGAGAAGGCGACCCGCCAGACCCTCACCCAGATGCAGCTGCCGAGCGTCGACGACGTGAACGCGACGCGCCTGGCCCGGTTCGACGACGCCATCACCGAGGCCCTCGGCCAGCAGGAGCGGCTCGACCGCTTCCGCGACATCATCGCCCACTACGTTGAGCACCACGACGTGCCGGAGGCCGACGTGGCAGCCGCGCTCGCCATCGTGTCCCAGGGCGAGACTCCCCTGCTGCTCTCCGCAGAGGACGAGCGTGCGCAGCAGCGCGCCGAGCGCTTCGAGCGCGAGCGGGAGCGCAACGAGCGCTCCGGCGGCGACCGCGCCGATCGTGGCGGATCCCGCGGTGGCGATCGCTGGGATCGCGGCGACCGCACCGACCGCGGTGGTCGCGGAGACCGTCCCGACCGCTACGCCGACCGCGGAGCCGGAGATCGCCCCGAGCGCCGCTCCCGTCCGAGCAGCGGCCCGATGGCCATGTACCGCATCGCCATCGGCAAGCGCCAGAAGGTCGAGCCGCGCCAGATCGTCGGCGCGCTCGCGAACGAGGGCGGCCTCAGCCGTCAGGACTTCGGGGCCATCGACATCCGCCCCGACTTCTCCCTGGTCGAGCTCCCGGCCGGCCTCTCCGACGAGACGCTATCGAAGCTGAGCGGAACGCGCATCTCGGGCAAGCTCATCGAGCTGCGCCCCGACAGCGGCGGCCCATCGCGTTCGGATCGCGACTCGGGTGGCAGCGACCGCCCGTACCGCAAGCCGCGACACGACTGACGCCGAGCGCGCGGCGCCCGCTCGCCACCTGTGGCCGGGCGCTGCGACGCCGCTCGCCACCTGTGGCCGGGTGCCGCGTGCTGGAGCGACCACAAACGGCGAGCGAGCGAGCCGGCGGCGTTCGGATGCGGTCGTGCGTGCCGGCGGCATCCGTCACCCGAATACCATGGAGCTTTGCGCTCGCCCCTTCGGAAGGCCTCCCCTCGTGACGATCACCGCTGCCGCTGACGGCTCGGCCCTCGGCAACCCCGGTCCGGCGGGGTGGTGCTGGTACGTCGACGAGAACACCTGGGCGGCCGGCGGCTGGAAGCACGCCACGAACAACATCGGCGAGCTCACCGCGGTTCTGGAACTGTTCCGGTCCACGGCGCATCTCGATGATGACCTGCTGATCCTCTGCGACAGCCAGTACGTCATCAACTCGGTCACGAAGTGGATGCCGGGCTGGAAGCGCAAGGGCTGGCGCAAGGGCGACGGCAAGCCGGTGATGAATCTCGAACTCATCCAGGAGCTCGACGCTGCCGTCACGGGTCGCCGCTACAGGTTCGAGTGGGTGAAGGGCCACGCCGGTCACCCACTGAACGAGGCGGCCGACGAGCGCGCCCGGGCGGCCGCAGAGGCCTTCCAGCGTGGTCGTCCGGTTCCGAGCGGGCCGGGCTTCCCCGGTGCCCGCACCGCGGTGACGGATGCGGCCTCGAGCGTCGCCACTCCCCCGGCAGCCGCGCCTGCGACTCCTCCCGCGGCATCAGCGCCCGTGAAGACCCAGCTCTCCCTGTTCGACGACGAGCCGGCCGGCGAACCGGCCGCCGAGCTGCTGCACGCCGTCACGGTGGAGCTGACCGCCGACCAGCACACCCGTCTCAGCCGCTCGGCACGCGAACAGGGCATCTCCGTCGACGAAGCGCTGCGCCGACTGATCTAACGCCCACGGTCTTCCGAACCGGAGCATCGTGGTACATTCACCCTCATGGGTGAACCATCGACTGCGCTGCTGGATCGGGTGTTCGGCGCCGTCTCCGATCCGACGCGACGCGAGATCCTGCAGCGACTCTCGCGAGCCGATGAGCGCGTGACCGATGTCGCGAGCCACTTCTCGATATCGCTCAACTCGGTGTCCAAGCATGTGCGCGTGCTCGAGACCGCCGGGCTCGTGACCCGGTCGGTGCAGGGGCGCAACCACGTGCTGTCGCTCAACGCCGCGCCGATGGCCGAGGCAGCCGCCTGGATGGAGTCGTACCGGGAGTTCTGGAGCGACAGGCTGGCCGCGCTCGACAGATTCGTGACGAACGCTGGAGAGGACGCATCCGAATGAGCATCGACGCGCGATCCGACGCGGTCGCGCCAGCCCTCGTGGTCTCCCGCGTCATCGCTGCGTCACCCGAGGTGCTGTTCGACGCCTAGACCGATCCGCGCAGCCTCGCCGCGTGGATGCAGCCGGGTGACGCGACGCACACGGAGGTCTCGGCTGATGCCCGCGTAGGCGGTGAGTTCAGCATCCTCATGCACATGCCCGGAGCTCCAGTGCTGCACCGGGGCACCTATCTCGAGGTCGATCGGCCGCGGCGGCTGGTGTTCACCTGGCGCTCGCCGTTCACCGACGACGGCGACACCGTCGTGACCGTCGACTTCCGAGCGGCGGATGCCGGCACGGAGGTGGCCGTCACTCACGAACGCCTTCCCCATGAGGCGGCACGCGCCGCTCACCGCGGCGGCTGGACCGACTGCCTCACCGAGCTCGCGGCCTGGGTGAGCAGGGGCTGACGCCGCGTCGGCCGCGCGTTGCGTCCGACCTCGGCGAGCGAGCGCGCCGTGTCGCGGCGCCTCAGTCCGTCGCGCGAGCCGGGCGCCCCGGACGCACGGCCGCGGTGTCGGCGATGTCGATGCGCGTGTTCCCGTCGGGCAGCTCCTCGACCTCGATCCGCGGGGCGGCGTCAGCCTCCGTCGCCTTCGGTGCCGTGGTGAGCTGGTCGTGGCGCTTCTCGTCGTTCGACATCTCGGTCATCCCTGAACCCTACGCCGGAGCCTGTGCAGGTGCAGAATGCCCGCGCGGGCACACGCACGTCACACCGGGTGTCCGGCGTCATCCGTTCTCGACGACTGCGACGTGAACTTCGAGATGAACGCGTCGTACTCTCCGTCGGAACGCTCGACCATCACGGCTCCGTCCTGCCAGATCCCGTTGTCATCTGCCCACGCGGAGTCGATGGGGTCGCCCTGGTTCTGGTGGATGTTGTGCATACCCAGGCCGGTCTCGAACGGCTCGCCCCAGACGAGCGTGCGCCGTCCGATCCGGAGGATGGATTCGAGCGCGACCGACGCATCGAGGTTGGATCCTGCGATCCACGGTCGTCGCGGGAACAGCCCCGACAACCACGATGGCGGGCGCACGATGAACAGGCACCCCGGGTTGTCGACGAGGGAGAGATGGCGGATGTGGTCGAGGGCACCGGTGTCCCGGCTGCGACCCAGCTCGTGATAGCCCGGTGATGCACCGCCTGCCGGCAGGATCGACGATCGCCGCACTGTGAGCAGCTTCCACTGCACTCCGACCGCCGACTGCTTGCTGTCGACGTCGACGGCGCTGCGGTAGGAGCCAGCCGGCGCCGAGAGCTGCAGGTTGACGTGGTACCAGCGCCCCTGATCATCGGGAGTGTCCCGCACATGGTTGGTGAGGGTGCCCGCCAGGACGCCGTAGTGATCGAGCGGCACGGTTCCGAAAGTACACCCGGAGGCGCTGGGACGCGACGGTCGGAGTTCACTGTCATGTCGGCCCGGCGACCTTGACGCACCGGAGATCGGTGCTGGACACTCGAGACATGAAGACCCCCAATGAGGATGAGGCCGTCGCGGAGATCGTGTCCCGGCTGTCGACTCGGTTCCCGGATGCTCCCCGCGCCGACGTCGAGGCCGTGGTCGACAGCGAGCATCATGCCTACGACGGTCGGCCGGTGCGGGCCTACGTTCCGGTCCTCGTCGAGCGGGGGGCCAAGCAGAAGCTCCGCGCCCAGTCCTCGCACGAGGACGCGTAGGGCGCTCAGGTGACCCGCGCCATCGTGCGCTGGGAGGCGTCGACACTGAGCGACGAGCGGCGACTCCGCATCCTCGAGCTCGTCAGCGAGCAGGAACGCGCCCGATGGGAGACCGAGCCGACGGAGCAGCGACGCGACGGCTTCCTCGTCGGGCGGATGCTCCTCCGCGAGCTGAGCGCCGAGCTCTGCGGGCTGCCGCTCGAGGCGATCTCGGTGCGGGCGGAGTGTCCGAGCTGCGGCGGAGAACACGGGATCCCTCGGATCGACATTCCCGGCGCGGAAGCACCGCATGCCAGTCTGTCGCGCACGGTCGATCTGGTCGTGGCCGCCGTCCTGCCCGCGACTGCCGGCTCGTCGGTCGGCGTGGATGTGGAGACCATCGCCGGCTCTCCTGAGCGGCTGCGGGCCATCGATGAGCTGGTTCCGCGACGGTCGGGCACGCGGCGACCAGGCTTGCGGCGACCAAGCGCGGCGGTCTCCACCCTGCGCCGCTGGACCCGCGTCGAGGCCGTGCTGAAGGCAGACGGACGCGGTCTGCTCGTCGACCCTGCAGCCGTGACGGTGAGGCGAGCAGCCGGCAGGCTGACGGCATCCGTCGCCGGAAGCGCGACGAACTACACCGTCCTCGACCGGAGCATCACCGTTGGCGGCCGCCGGCGTGCCGTCGTGAGCCTCGCCGTCGGCAGGGCCGTCGCCGAGGCCGGCGGCATGGCGGTCAGCGACCCGAGAGTGACGGCAGAGCCGGGAGTTCGCGCTCGTACAGCCAGGCCGTGAACAGCGTTCCGAGCACCAGGCCGGTCCGGGCTTCGGCGAGCGCGACGAACTCCGCGGTCGACGCAGTGCCGTGACGCTTGAGATCGGCCCAGGCCCGCAGTACCCCGAAGAACGCGGCATCACCCGCCGTCAGACGCAGGGCGTGCAGAGTGAGCGCTCCGCGCTTGTAGACGCGGTCGTCGAACATGTGCGCAGCACCGGGGTCTCCGACGACGAGGTCGGACGGCAGATGGGAGAGCTCCACCCGGTGCTGACGGGCGAGGGCGTCGGCGCCGATCGAGCCCGAGGCCTCCGACCAGATCCACTCGGCGTAGCAGGCGAAGCCCTCGTTGAGCCAGATGTCCCTCCACGCGCCCAGCCCGACGCTGTTGCCGAACCACTGGTGCGCGAGCTCGTGCGCGACGAGCCGCTCCGATCCGCCACGTCCGTCGGCGTGATTCGACCCGAACACGGCGAGCCCCTGCGCCTCCAGCGGGATCTCCAGCACATCGGCGGTCACCACGACGCCGTAGGACTCCATCGGGTAGGGCCCGAAGGCCTGCTCGAAGACGGAGAACATCCTGGGGACATCGGCGAAGTCCGCCAGGACCGCCCGCTCGATCGCCGGCGGGAAGTAGAGCGTTCCTGCCGTGCCGCCCAACGCCAGGTCCGTGGCAGCGTAGCGACCGATCTGAACCGTCGCGAGATAGCTGGCCGTCGGCTCACGCTGCTCGTACGTCCACTGGCCGCGGCCGGCAACCACGCGGAAACTCGTGAGCGTCCCGTTGCAGACGACCCGGTACGCCGCCTCGGTCTCGAAACGGATGCGATAGGTCGCCTTGTCCGACGGATGATCGTTGCACGGGAACCACGTCGGAGCACCCGAGGGCTGGGACGCGACGAGGAGCCCGTCGTCGAGTTCCTCCCAGCCGAGGGTCCCCCACCGCGTGCGGCGGGGCTTCGGAGCACCCGCGTACTCGACCGACACGGCGAACCGCTCCCCGTCGATCAGCGGGAGCGCCGGTGTGATCCGCAGCTTCGTCGCGGTCTGCCGGAACTCCACCCTCAGTCCGTTGACGCTCACCCGTGATGCCCGCAGGCCCACGAGGTCGAGGCTGAAGCGGCTGAGCTCCTGAGTGGCGACGGCTGAGACGACAGCCGTGGCGGTGAGCCGATTCGTGGTGATGCGGTACCTGAGGTCGAGGTCGTAGCTGAGCGTGCTGTATCCGCCATTGCCGCTGGCGGGCAGGTAGGAGTCTCCGGCGGTCTCGGCGCCGACTCCGGCGGCCGCCATCACCGCACCCGCACGTGGTAGTCCGCTGTCGTGACGACGCGCCACGGTCCGATCGGGTTGCCGCTCCACCGACTGCCCACCGGAACCTCCTCACCGCGCATCACGAGCGAGGCCGGCCCCACCGTGGCGTGCGCCCCGATGCGGGCGGCGGGAAGGATGACGCTGTGCGGCCCGAGGGTCGCTCCAGCATCGAGAGTGACGACATCCATGCTCATGATTCGATCATGGAACAGGTGCGTCTGCACGACGCAGCCGCGATTCACTGTCGACCCGTCCCCGAGTCGAACGAGGTCCGCCTCGGGCAACCAGTAGCTGTCGCACCAGACGCCGCGACCGATCGACGCCCCGAGGGTGCGCATCCAGACGGCGAGCGCCGGCGTACCGGCCGCCGTCTGGGCGAACCAGGGTGCCGCCACCATCTCGACGAAGGTGTCCGAGACCTCGGTACGCCAGACGAAACTCGACCAGAGCGGATGCTCCCCCACCCTGATGCGGCCGACGAACACCCATTTCGCGAGCGAGGTGAGGGCTGCGGCGACCCCGCCGGCTCCGAGCATCACGACCCCGCTCAGCAGGACGGTGACGATCGGGCCGGTCGATTCGACGAGCGCGGCGAGCGCGAAGAATACACCGAGGCCGATGCCGCAGGTGACGAAGACGGGCAGGATGCGACAGAGCTCCCACAGGGTGCGCGCGACCCGGAGGCCGGGGGTCGGGTTGTAGGTGCGGGTCTCGTCTCCCGCCACGTTCGCCCGCCGCAGGCGCACAGGAGGAGATCCGAGCCAGGACGATCCGGCCTTGGACTTGGCCGGCGCCACCGAGAGCACGGCCACGAGCGAGTCCTTGGCCACCCGGTGCCCCGGGGCGGCCATGCCCGAGTTGCCCAGGAAGGCGCGCTTCCCGATGCGCGCGGGGCCGACGACCATCCAGCCGTCCTGCAGCTCGTAGGAGGCGACCATGGTGTCGTCCGCGAGGAAGGCGTGGTCGTCGATGGTGGTCATCGACGGAATGAGCAGCACCGTCGACGCCTCGACTCCCCGGCCGACCGTGGCCCCCAGCATCCGGAGCCAGACGGGGGTGAACAGGCTGGAGTACAGCGGGAACAGCACGGTACGGGAGGCGTCGAGGAGGCGCTCGGTGCTCCACGCCTGCCAGCCGATGCGGCTGCGCACGGGATGGCGCCCGGCGTCGAGCCGGATGGCGAGAAGCCTCACCAGGATCACGACGAGGCCGGCGAAGACGACGCCGGTGACCAGCGTCGCCGGCACGAGCCAGACGGCCGCGGCCAGCGCGGCATCCGCCAGGTCGTCGGATCCACGCATCCCGGCGGCGATGACGACACCACCCGCCCCGAACGCGATGATCGGCAGCAGCGAGAGCACGAGCGATGCGGCGGCGTACGCCCACAGCCACCGCGTGCGGCGGGCGGGCTCCGGCCGGTCGCGCCGCGCGGGGGCGGGTCCGATGCGTTCGGCAGGAGACCCGGCCCAGCGCTGACCCGACGGCACCCGACCGAAGACGGCCGAGCCCGGGGCGATCTCGGCGTACTTCCCGATGCGCGCGCCGGGCAGCAACGTGCTGCGGGCTCCGATCGTGCTGTGGGCGCCGATGCGCATGCGTCCGATGCGCACAACGTCGCCGTCGATCCAGTACCCGGCGAGGTCGACCTCGGGCTCGACGGCGGCGCCCTCTCCGATCGTCAGCATGCCGGTGACGGGTGGCATCGTGTGCAGGTCGACGTTGGGGCCGATCTTCGCGCCCAGGGCACGCGCGTAGTAGCTGACCCAGGGTGCACCGGCCAGTCCGACGGCGCCGATCTGGTGGGCGATCTGGTCGGCCAGCCACATGCGCATGTGCACGGAGCCGCCGCGGGCGTAGTCGCCGGGCTCGACGCCGGAGAGGAGCATCCGTGCGCCGAGTACGGCGATGGCCATGCGCCCGAACGGGGTGACGAAGACGAGGATGCCGACGACGAGCAGCCAGAGCGGCACGACGGGCAGGAACGCGAAGTCGTCGCTGACCCAGGTCAGGATCTGCGTGGCGGAGAGCAGGTAGAGCAGCCAGCGCACCCCGCTCAGGATGAACAGCGGAATGCCGACGAGGGTCTGCAGCCACTGCGTCGACCGCGGCGTCGGGGCCGACTCTCGGAACCCTGTGGTGACAGTGTCGGTCTGGGCGCGCACCCGGGTGTCCAGCTCAGCCGCCATGGCACCGAGCCGCGGGTAGTCGTAGATGTCGGCCACAGTGAACTCTGGGTCCCGCTCACGGATGCGGCTGACGAGCTGGGCAGCCGACAGGGATCCGCCGCCCAGGTCGAAGAAGCTGGCATCGGAACCGGATGCGGGAACTCCCAGCACCGCCAGCCAGTGAGCCGCGAGCCACTGCGTCGTCGAGTCGCCGTCGACGTCGTCCGTCGCGTCGGTGCTGAGCGGCCAGGGCAGCGCGGCCTTGTCGACCTTGCCCGACGTGCGGGTCGGCAGTTCGTCGACGATGGCGAGGAGCGGGACGATGGCGGCGGGCAGCTCCTCGGCGAGGCGGGCGCGAGCGGCCCCCTGGTCGAAGGACGCGCGGTCGGCGACGGAGATGTAGCCGACGAGTATCTGGTTGCCTGCTGCGGTGCGACGCACGGCCACCGCGGCTCCGGTGACGCCGGGGAGCGCCTGGACGGCCGCCTCGACCTCGCCGAGTTCGATGCGCCGGCCACCCACCTTGACCTGGTCGTCGGCGCGGCCCTGGAAGACGAGTCCGCGACGATCGAACTGCACGAGGTCGCCACTGCGGTAGGCGCGGTGCCAGCCGAGGCTCGGCAGCGGTGCGTACTTCTCCGCATCCTTCGCCGCATCGAGGTAGCGCGCGAGTCCGACGCCTCCGATGATGAGCTCGCCGACCCCGCCGTCGGCGACGGGGACGCCATCGGCATCCACCACCGCGAGCGCCCATCCGTCGAGTGGCAGGCCGATACGCACCGGCACCGAGCCGTCGAGGAGTGCTGCGCAGGCGACGACCGTCGCCTCCGTCGGCCCGTAGGTGTTCCAGACCTCACGCTCGGGGGATGCCAGGCGCTCGGCGAGTTCTGGCGGGCACGCCTCTCCGCCGAAGATGAGAAGACGCACGTTCTCGAGGGACTCGACGGGCCAGAGGGCTGCGAGCGTTGGCACGGTCGAGACGACCGAGATGCCGTGGGTGACGAGCCAGGGCCCGAGGTCCATGCCGGACCGCACTAGAGAGCGCGGAGCAGGAACCAGGCACGCGCCGTAGCGCCAGGCGAGCCACATCTCCTCGCACGAGGCGTCGAAGGCCACGGAGAGGCCGGCGAGCACCCTGTCGCCCGGACCGAGCGGGGAGCCCTGGAGGAAGAGCCGGGCCTCGGCATCGACGAAGGCGGCCGCGGATCGATGGGTGACGGCGACGCCCTTCGGTGTGCCCGTCGAGCCCGAGGTGAAGATGATCCAGGCGTCGTCGTCGACGGTCGGAGACGTGAGCAGAGGGGCGGCGTGCGTGCTCGGGTGTGCGCTGGCTCCGTCGAAGAGCGGAACGGCCGGCGCGGACTCGGCATCAGCGGTGGCATCCGTCGCGGGAACGGGCCGCTCCGTGGCGACGAATCCCCCGGCTCCGGAGATCACGCCGACCACCTGCGCCTCGCCGAAGACGAGGTCGGCCCGTTCCTGCGGATCGTCGGCGTCGACCGGAACGTAGGCTGCGCCGGCCGCGAGAACGCTGAGGATGGCGATGTAGAGCTCACGCGCACCCGATTGCATGCGGATGCCGACCCTGTCTCCACGGCGCACGCCGGCCTCGTGCAGGCGAGCGGCCGATTGCACGACGGCGGCCATGATCTGCCGGTAGCTCACGGCACCGAGGGCGTCCTCGATGGCCGAGGAGTCAGGATGCTCCGCGGTCGTCTGGCGGAGCACGTCGAGCAGTGTGCGCGGCGCCGGCGCGTCAGCGGCGCGATCGAGGAGTCCTGCGAGGGGTGCTGTCACGGTCTCACTCCAACTCGCATCGAATCAGGGTCGCGCGCCAGTTCAGCACGGCTGCCCACGGCCGATCGTATGACCGGCGTCAGTCTGCGAGGGAAGCTATGAGTTGCGCCTTGGTGAACTTTCCGTAACCGGTGATCCCCTTCTCCCGAGCTCGGCCCCGGAGCTGAATGACGGTGAGCCCACTGAGGTCGCCGCGCTCGGCCGCCTCGTCGGTGAGGGCGCTGGCACGTGTCGATGTCGGAGTGCTCACGTCCGCTGGAGCCGCCTCTGTTGCAGCGGGCACGATCACGACATCGGTCTCGGGCGGCACCGAGGCCTTCGCGGGCCCGGTCGCCTTCGCTCGGACCGGCTTCGCGGACACAGGCGCGATCTTCTTCTGCGGCGCCGGCTTGACGGGGGCGATCTTCGCCCGCTTCACGGGGGCGATCTGCGCAGGCTTCACGGGTGCAGGCTTGACCGGTGCGATCTTCTTCGCCAGCGCATCCTTCTTCGCGCGCTTGGCCGCGTCCTTCTCGATCTTCGCGGCGAGGACCTTCAGCTCCGACTCGACCTTGGCAGCGCGCCGCTTCGCCTTCGCCCCGGCCTTCTTGGCCGTGCGCCTGGCGTCCGCGACAGCGTCCTTCGCCTTCTCCAGCGCTTTCGCCGCTGCCTTCTCGACCTTGTTCTTCGCCATGCGATCACTCCCATCGTCGGTGGTGCGCGACCAGTCTGGCACTCCCGGGTGAACGCCGCCGCCCGGCACCGACATCAACTCGCGATCGGCGACGGCGGGGCGACGCGAACGAGAACCGCTGATCAGTGCGACAGCCCGCGGAGGCCGGCCCCGTGTGAACTCGCGTTGCGCGCCTCCCCACGTGAGGCACGCTCATCTGCCACTCTCGGTTCTGCCGCACGCAGAGCGCGGCGATCCACCCACCTGATCCTTCCCTCTTGGAGACCAACCGATGACCACAGCTCCGTCCGCTCCCGCCACTCCTCTCGACGCTCCGCTCTACGGAGCCAGCTTCGGCCAGGCCGTCTCCCGGTTCTGGTCGAAGTACGCCACCTTCTCGGGTCGCGCCAGCCGCAGCGAGTTCTGGTGGTCGTACCTCTTCCTCGTCATCGTCAGCACGGTTCTGTACGTGCTGTTCATCGTCGGCGCCGTCAGTGGCGGCTCGACGACGGATGCCGCGACCGGCCTCACGACCCCCAACATGTCTCCCTTCGGCGTCATCATGTCGATCGTCTACGCCGTGTGGGGCCTCGCTGTCCTCATCCCGACTCTCGCGATCAGCTGGCGTCGTCTGCACGACACCAACCGATCCGGTGGATTCTGGTTCCTCGGCCTGATCCCGTTCGTCGGCAGCATCATCGTGCTGGTCTTCCTCATCCTCGACTCCGACCCGGCCGGAGCACGCTTCGACCGCCGCTAGTCAGCCACCGCGGTCGACCGACGACCGTTCTGCGGCATCAGCTGCCCGAAGCCCCCGATCTCGCGGTCGGGGGCTTCGTCGTTGCTCGACGAGCGCAGCAGTGCCGGGCAGCCGCGGCTACCCTGAACAGGTGGAGTACGTCATCGAATTCGACACCAAGCCCCAGCTCGTCGGCACCTTCCATTCGCAGGCAGAGGCCGAGGTCGCTGCCGAACGGATCGCCGAGCACCGCGGCGTCTCGTCGTGGCGGGTGCGCCAGGTCTACAACGGCGCGATGGCCCTCGCCGAGCTGCGCTGAGTCGCGTGGAGATCGACGAGGGCGATGAGCCGCGGTTCGTCAGCCCCGAGCCCTGCCCGCAGTGCGGTGACGCCATGGACGGCGGCGTGATCGGCGGGGACGACATCGGCATGCTCATCTCCCTGCGCTGCCTCGGCTGCGGCTACACGGCGCTGGTGGACCCCTTCGTGTGAACGGGCTGCGGCGTCATGGACGATCGCCGCAGCCCGAGCTTCAGAGCGCGTGGTGCACAGGCAGCCAGACGCGCATCGTGGACGGACCCCGCTCTGCCCAGCGGTGGTACGGCACGAGATTCACCGTGAGCGGAGCCGGAGCCGGAGCCGGAGCCGGAGCGGGAGCCTCGGTCGACCTTGCGGAATCCGTCGCCGAATAGGGCCAGCCATCGTCATCCGCCGCGTCCGCCGATTCTGCGCGGAGGACCACCGCGACGCCCGAGTCGTCGTCGATGGGCTGCATCGACCTCTCGACCCGGAGCTCGCTGAACGCATCGGGGCCGGCCGGGAGATCGCTGGACTCGAGGCAGTAGACGATCGGGCCGCGCTCCACGGCGACGCTGTCGCGGATCGCGTCGATGCGCGGGTCCGGCACGGAGAAGCGCGCGCGCATCGGGAGGTCGAGCTCGAGCACATCCCCCGCACGGAACGCCCGGCGCACCGACACGTAGCCCGGTTCGGCATCGATCGACTCGACCGAGCCGTCGACACCGCGCAGAGTCAGGCTCGCGGATGCCGCCCACCCCGGCACGCGCAGAGAGATGGTGATCGGATCCGCCACGTCGTCGACGACAGTCACGGCGATCGCGCCATCGGCCGGGTAGCGCGTCGCGACGTCCACGGCGATGTCGCGCCCGCCGGCCAGTTGCGTGCGGATGGACGCCGTCGCGTACTGGTGCAGTTGCAGGCCATCGTCATCCGTCGTGGCGATGTACCCGGCGAGGCTCGCGAACGTGCGGGCGACGTTGGGCGGACAGCAGGAGACCTCGAACCACGGCGCGCGCAGCGATGACGAGGCCCGAGGCGACATGACATCAGGCGACGACGGCTGCCCCGGCGTCCTCTGGTGCAGGGTGTTCGCATAGAAGAACGCCGTACCCTCCCGGGAGGGCGAGGTCGCCACGACGTTGAAGAGCGTGCGCTCGATGAGGTCGGCGTAGCGGGCGTCTGCCGCGCCTCCCGTTCCCGCGGCCAGCAGCAACCGCCAGCTGAACATGATCGAGGCGATGCCGGCGCACGTCTCGGAGTACGCGCGATCCGGCGGCAGCTCCCAGTCATCGCCGAACGCCTCGTCCTGGTGGTGGGAGCCCTGCCCTCCGGTGACGTAGGTGCGCCGCGCCACGGTGCGGTCCCATTGGCGCCTGAGCGCGCCGAGCAATTCGGCGTCGCCGCTCTCGACGGCGACGTCCGCAGCGCCGGCCGCCAGGTAGTTGGCGCGGACGGCGTGCCCGGTGAGGGCGTCGGCCCGGCGCACGGGAACGTGGTCCTGGAAGTAGGACCGCCCCCACTCGATGTCGGCCAGGGTGCCGTGGCCGCGTCGGTCGACGAACAGGGCCGCCTGCGCGAGGTAGCGCCGCTCCCCCGTGAGTCGTCCGAGTTCTGCCAGCCCCACCTCGACCTCGGCGTGACCGCACACCGACTGGATGCCGTCGTCTCCGAAGACGGAGCACACCAGGTCTGCCGCGCGAGTCGCCACTGGGAGCAGGCCGTCATCGGAACCGGGCGAGGTGCGCTCACGCGCAACGGCGGCCTGGAAGAGATGCCCCAGGCAGTACAGCTCGTGGCCCCACTCGAGGTCGGACCAGCGGGCACCCTGACCGGAGCGGCCGAAGTTGGTGTTCAGGTAGCCGTCGGCCTCCTGTGCTGCGGCGACGCGGTCGACGACGGCACGGAAACGGGCCTCGAGGGCGGCATCCTGGCCTCGTCGACCGATCTCCCATGCGAGCGCCTCGAGGTACTTGTACACCTCGGAATCGGAGAACTCCCGGCCTCGGCGGCCACTTGGCAGGGCTCCGGATGCAGCCAGGTCGAAGTTGCCGAGCCACCCGTCCTTCTCCAGCCAGTGCTCGATGTGCGCCAGCGTCGCCGAGCCGTTGACGCTCTGTCGTTCGGCCCAGAATCCGTCGGTGATGTGCACTTCGTCGACGCCCAGTGGGCGCAGTGCTCCCGTGGTCGGGACGACGGGGGCGGCGGGAAAGCGTGTTGTGGTGGTCATGGTCATCCCTTGAAGGCGCCGGACATGAATCCGCGCACGTAGTGGCGTTGAAGAATGAGGAACAGCAGGATGCAGGGCAGGGCGAGGACGACGACACCGGCCTCGGTCGCCCCGTAGTCGACGACGCCCTGCACCTGGCCGCGCAGGTTGGAGATGGCCAGCGGCAGCGTCATGCGCGCGGAGTCGTTGATGAGGATGAGCGGGGCCATGAAGTCGTTCCATGCAGCCAGGAAGGCGAACAGCCCGACGGTGATGAGGCCCGGCTTCACGGCGGGAACGAGCACGCGCCACAGCACGGTCCACGAGGTGCATCCGTCGACCATGGCCGCCTCGTCGAGCTCGCGTGGAATGGACTCGAACGAGATCCGCATCATGAAGGTGGAGAACGGCAACTGGAACATGGTGAGCACCAGCGCCACCCCCACCAGCGAGTTCGAGAGCCCCACCATGTTCAGCAGCACGTACAGAGGGATGAGCAGGGTGGCGTAGGGCACCATCAGGATCGCGATCGTCGCGAGGAAGAGGGTGTTCTTGCCCCGAAACTCGAAGCGTGCGAAGGCGTACCCGCCGAGCAGCGAGATCACGAGGGTGAGCACGACGGTGAGCAGCGAGACGAACACCGAGTTGAGGATGTACTGTCCGATGCCGTCCTGGTAGTTGGCGAGGGTGATGTAGTTGCCGGGGCCCCAGCCGTCGGTCTGGTTCGTACCGGCTCGAGGAGCCACGGAGGAGATCGCCGTCCAGACCAACGGGTAGAGGAAGATGATGGCGATCGCCGCGGTGAAGACCCAGAACGGCATCTGCAGGGCGATGCCGGCGACCGAGTAGCGACGGCGATGCTGGCGGGGTGCGACCGAGGCGACGGATGACGTCTCCGTGCGCGGTGGTCGTGCGAGGGTGTCGGTCATGGCTCAGTCCTCCACTTTCCGGCTGAAGCCGCGGATCTGCACGATGTTGATGACGACGAGGGCTGCCAGCACGATGACCGAGAGCGCGCCGGCAACGCCGAGGTCGTTCTGCCCTTGGAAGGCCATGCTGTAGATCAACTGCACGACGGTGATGGTGCTGTTGTCGGGGCCGCCCTTGGTGAGGATGTAGAACTGCTCGAAGGCGAGCAGGGAGCCCGTCACGCAGAGCACCGTCGTGAGCGCGAGCGTCGGCTTGAGCAACGGGATCGTGACGTGACGGAACGTCTGCCACCGCGACGACCCATCAATCCGCGCGGCCTCGTAGACCTCGTCGGGGATGCCCTGCAGTCCCACGAGCATGAGCAGCATGTAGAAGCCCGCGTAGCGCCAGACGATGAGGAACAGCGTCGACCAGAGGGCGGCATCCGGGGTTCCCAGGAAGGTGAAGCCCCAGGCCTGCGTGAGCTGGGCGAACGGCCCGGCGATCGGCGAGTAGAGCACGTAGAACAGAAGCGAAGCCGATGCCAGCCCCAGGGCGCTCGGGATGAGGAAGGACGCACGCAGGAAGCCCTTCCAGCGACTCGACTCCTGCACGAGCAACGCGAGCCCCAGCCCGAGCCCGATCAGCAGGATGGTCGCGAGCACCGTGTACTTGAGCGTGAACAGCACGGAGTCGAGGAAGAACCTGTTGCTGATGGCGCTCGCGTAGTTCTCGGGGAAGTTCCACCCCTGGTCTCCGCCGAGCAGCGGCCACTCGGATGCCGACATCTTGAACACCAGCAGCAGCGGCAGGATGAACAGGAACAGCACGAACAGGGCGGTCGGCAGGGCGTACAGCCAGCCGACGCCGGCACGGCCCGATGTACGCCGACGACGCCGATGAGGCGCCATCTCGGCTGGGATGAGGGGAGCTGTGACGCTCATGGAGGTGCCTTTCGATGCTGTGCTGTCAGGGCGGGAGTCGGGTGCGCCGGCCGATGGTCGACCGGCGCACCCCTCCGTCTGCTACTGGGAGAGCACGTCCGTGATCGCGTCGTTGTCGGCGTCCACGGTGTCCGTGCCATCGAGCACGGCGTTCCGCACCAGGGTCAGCCACGGGCTGGTGGGCGAATTGAACGCCTCCTGGAAGTTCAGCGAGACCGGGGTGTCACCCTCGCCGGCGACCTCGTTGATCGTGATGAGGCGCGGGTCCTTCTCGGAGTACTCGTTCGTCGCGAGGTCGGAACGCGAGACCACGTCGTTGTCCTTCGCCAGCACGCCGACCTGGGCCTCCTCCGACATCATCCAGTTGAGGAAGTTCCAGGCCTGGGCGGCCTTCTTCGAGTCCTTCGACACGCCGATGCCGTCACCACCCACGAAGGTCGATCCGCCGCCCTTAGGGCTGGGGATGCCGGAGACGCCGACGTCGAACGGCGTCGACGACAGCAGCGTCGCCGGGTAGGGCATCAGCCCGACCTTGCCCTCGGTGAAGCCGGCGGTCCAGGTGGGCCCCGCCTCGTCCTTCGACGACGGCAGCACGGCGCCGGACTTCCACAGGTCGGCCCAGGTGCTGTAGATCTCCTTCGCGGTGTCGCTCGCGAGCAGGGACTCGGTGCCCTCCTCGTTCATGACCTGCTCGTCGGCCGCCCACACGCTCGGGAACCAGGTGAAGACGAGGCATCCGCCGCAGTTCAGGCCGGTGGCCGTTCCGTAGGTGTCCGGCTTGTTCAGACCCTGGATCGCCTTGGCCCATTCCGCGAACTCGGCGAGGTCGGCCGGACCGGCATCGGCATCGAGACCGGCCTCGGTGGCGAGCTCCTTGTTCCAGAACAGCATCGACAGGTCGAGCACGAACGGGAGCACGTGCTCCTTGCCATCGGCGGTTCCGGCAGCGAGGTGGCCCTTGTTGATCGAGTCCTTGAAGTCGAGGCCGTCGATGTTCGCGGTGAGGTCCTGGAACAGGCCCTGCTTCACCCAGTTGGGAACGTAGACGATGTCGGCAGCGAACAGGTCGGGAAGGCTGTTGGAGCCGGCTGCCGCTCCCACCTTGGCGACGTAGTCGTCGTTGGGGACCACGGTGAGCTTGACCTGGTTGTCGTGGCTGGCGTTGTACGCGTCGACCAGCAGGTTCGCCTGCTTCTCGAGCGGAGCGCGCGTCCACAGGGTGAGCGACGTGCCGTCGTCGACCCCGTCGGGCCCGGCGCTCGCGGCTGTGGTTCCGGGATCCGAGCTGGAACAGGCGGCGAGGCCGGCCAGCAGGATGCCGGCGGTGACCAGGGCTCCGACCCTGCGCATCCGTCGGTTCATGGTGCGTGTCATGGAAGTACTCCTTCGAACTCGTCATTGAGTGGGCCGGGTGGGGGCCCGATGCTGCGCGGCGGCGTAATGCCGAAATATCCGAAATGCTTTTCGGTACGGTATCGCGGGCCAATCCCGCCCGTCAATAGCGACATCCTGTAACGTTTACGAAACGCGAAGGGAGCAGTGCATGGTCGAGCGGGAAGCAGGTGCATCCATGGGACGTGCGGCGACCCTCAGCGATGTCGCGAAGCTCGCCGGCGTCTCGATCGCCACGGCGTCGAAGGCCATCAACGGTCGAGACCAAGTCGCTCCGGCCACCCGTGAGCGCGTCATGGCGGCGGCCGAGAAGATCTCCTTCACGCCCAACGAACTCGCGCGTGGCCTCATCAACGGACGCACGGGCACGGTGGGCTTGCTCACCAGCGACCTCGAGGGTCGCTTCGTCATCCCCATCCTCATGGGAGCGGAAGACGCGTTCGGCGCCGGCCAGGTGAACGTCTTCCTGTGCGACGCGCGTGGCGACGCCATCCGCGAGCAGCACCACCTGAAGGCCCTGCTCACCCGCCGGGTGGACGGCATCATCGTCGTGGGCCGCCAGACCGACCCCCGACCATCACTCGGTCACGACATCCCCGTTCCGGTGGTCTACGCGTATGCGCCGTCCGACGATCCGACCGACATCTCCCTCACGCCGGACAACCGCGCCGGCGGGCGACTGGCCGTGGAGCACCTGCTCTCCTGCGGTCGCCGGCGCATCGCGCTGATCTCGGGTGACCCGTCGTTCGCAGCGGCTCAGGACCGGTCCGTCGGGGTGATCGAGGCGTTGACCGCTGCCGGCCTGGAGCTCGTCGGCTCCCCCATGTACTCCGACTGGTCCGAGCACTGGGGACGCGACGCGTCGGCCATGCTGCTCCGTCAGTTCCCCGACGTCGACGGCATCGTCTGCGGCTCCGACCAGATCGCCCGAGGCGCGCTCGACACTCTCCGCGACCTCGGTCGCGATGTTCCCGGGGACGTCGCGGTCATCGGCTACGACAACTGGGAGATCCTCGCGACCAACGCGCGACCCGGCCTCACCACGATCGACGCGAACCTCCAGCAGTTGGGACGCGCGGCAGCGACGCGCATCTTCGATGCTCTCGACAGCACCGGCGCCGGTGCGGGCGGGGCCGGGGCCGGCGGGGCCAGCGGCGTTGACGGCACGCAGCTCTCAGGAGGCACCGAGTACCTCCCGGTGCGCCTGGTCATCCGCGGGTCGACGATCCCGCGCCGATGAACCGGTGGCGCGGCCTCTGAGATGTCAGCCGCCGCACGCCGCCAGGAGGCTAGGCGTCGTGCTCGAACGGAACGAGGTCGAGCTCCTGGAAGTCGGCCACCTCGGGCACCCAGCGGGTCTGCACGAACTCCACGTGCGACGGATGCCCGTTGTACGCGGCATACGCGGCGTCATCCGGGAACTCCATCGAGAACTGGAACGCGTGCGAACTCTTCTCGCTGACCTGACGCGAGATGCGGAAGTTCCGCACGCCGGGAATGGACGGGAGGATGGCGGCTGCATCCGCCAGGAAGGCACGTTCCTCCGACGAATCGTGCGGGTGCTGCAGGGCGAAGCTCACTGTGTGCTGGATCACCGCTCCACCGTAGCGCTGACGACTCCGCAGTCGTAGAGTTCCGCGACATGGACGACCACGAGATCAGGCCATTGACCGCGGAGACCTGGGACGCCTTCGCCGACCTGGCGGAGCGCCACAACGGGGTGTGGGGCGGATGCTGGTGCACGTGGTTCCACCCCGCCTGCGAGGAGAGGGGCAAGACCGCCGAGGGCAACCGCGCCTACAAGGAGCGCCTCGTGCGCGAAGGCCGTGCCCATGCCGCGCTGGTGTTCGACGGCGACACCGCGATCGCCTGGGCCGAGTACGGCACGCCCGATGAACTGCCGGTCATCCACCACCAGAAGCAGTACCTTGCGACACTCGACCGCCTGCCGGACTTCAGGATCACGTGCCTGTTCGTGGACAAGCACCATCGTCGAGAAGGGGTCGCCGAACTCGCCGTGCGCGGTGCGGTCGAGCTGATCGCTCAGGCCGGCGGCGGCATCGTCGAGGGCTACCCGCACGAGGTGCCGCCGGGCAAGAAGGTGTCGGCGTCATTCCTCTACAACGCCACTCGCACCCTCTACGAGCGAGTGGGCTTCACCTTCGTGCGGCCCAAGGGGCAGGGCAACACCGTGATGCGGATGGAGGTTCCCGATTCGCGTGGTGGCACGCGTGCTTGACACGCGGGCTCCCCGGCGTCGCAGGGGCGCGCTAGCGTCGTACCCATGGTGAGCTTTGCCGACAAGCCGATCCTCGACGTGAGCATCGAGGAGTGGGAGGCGTACCTCTCGGGAACGCCCGACGACGGTGGCGTGCGCCTGAAGCTCCGCAAGAAGAGCTCGTCGGCTCCGGGCATCACCTGGTCGGAAGCCCTCGACGTCGCCCTCTGCTACGGCTGGATCGACGGGCAGGCGGGCCGCTTCGATGACGACTACACCCTGCAGGCCTTCACTCCCCGCCGTAAGAACAGCCCGTGGTCGCAGATCAACCGCGAGCACGTCGCCCGCCTGATCGACGAGGGCCGCATGCGGCCGGGCGGCATCGCGGAGATCGAACGTGCGAAAGGCGACGGCCGCTGGGATGCCGCCTACCGCCAGAAGGACGCGGTCGCACCGCCCGACCTGCAGATCGCACTCGAGTCCAGCCCGGCGGCTGCCGCCTTCTTCGAGAGTCTCACCAAGGTCGATCGGTTCCGGGTGTACTTCCGCATCGGCAACATCAAGACGCCGGCTGTGCGGGCGGCCCGCATCCGCGACATCATCGAGAAGGCGGAACGCGGCGAGCAGCACTATCGCTGACGCGCGGGTCCACCAGGACCGCTGTTCGTGCTGATCGCGCATCACCGTTGATCGTGCATCCGCTGTCGAAGGGCGTGCGCCTGTCGCACCCGGCCTCGTCGGGCGGGTCGCCACTCGGGCGGACCGAGTTCGGGCGGCGGCATGATCTCGGGGCTGCCGTCGACCATGCGCACCCGCCACCCGCCGCGGGTCTCGATGGTGCGGTGATGGAACCAGCACAGGAGCACCCCGTTGTCGACGTGAGTTCGTCTTTCGACCGACCACGGGACGACATGGTGCGCCTCGGTCTCGACGGCGGGTCGCGCGCAGATCACGCATCCGCCGTCACGGGCATCCAGCGCCCGGCGTTGGGCCCGGTTGAAGCACCGTTCGGTCGTGCCGAGGGCCAGGACCCTGCCATTCGCAGCGAGGTCGACGGCCTGGATGCCGTTGGCGCAGCACGCCTGCCGCACGGCCGCCATGCTGATCGGGACCTCGAGACCGTCGACGTGCCCGACTCCGTGCCCGGACCCATGGTCTTCGGCGGAGACGGTGACGACCATCGTCGGAGACGCCCCTCCCAGCGTGGGCAGTTCGCCAGACCGGCCGGCGATGTCGAACACCGTGATCAAGGCGTCATGCATGCGCTGGCTGCGGCTTCGCGGGTCTTTCCGTTGCGCGGGCTCGAGGCCGCTCTGCTGTTCCTGCTCGGCACGCTGCTGCTCCAGAGCCGCCAGCTCATGCTCGGGCATGAACCGCTCGGACTGGCGCGGGTTGGTCATGGCGGTGAAGACCGCCTGCATGCTCGCGGCGAGTTCGGGAACGGCCAGCCCACTGAACGGGATCATGCCATTGGGGGCCGGCTTGAACCAGAACCCGCGTGACGCGAACTGCTTCTCCGTCGGCTCGGCGCCGTCGGGATTCAGGAATTCCGCCCACACCTGGGCTTCGTCGCGGGTGCAGGACGGCGTCACGGGCGGTAGGGCCGGAACGCCGGCTTCGGCGGCCGCTCCGATGGCGGAACACACGAGCTCATGCTCAGCCGGAACGAATCTGGAGTACGTGTCGGTCGGCGCGCCGGCCTTGGCCGCGCTGAGTACTCGGGTGATGACCTGTGCAGAATCGATGCCCAGCCGCCCGGTCGCCAGCCCAGCCCGCACCGCATCGAACTCGGCCGGAAGTTCGTCTCCCGTCATGGTGATGGCCGGCCGGGTCTGGGACCCCAGTCGCAGCCTCGCCCGGGCTGCGGGCGTACTGATGCGGATCATCTGCTCCATGAGTTCCGCCGCGGTCTGGAACCCCATCCGCTTCGCCAACGATTCCGAACCCAGGATCGTGCGGGATCGATGCGCGAGCTCGCCCGCCGCGATGACCCGCACGGCATCGAGCGCCCGACCGGCGTCTTCGGTCGCTGCCGTGAACGCCAGCATGTCGCGATCGCTCAGTGCGGGCACGACTGCGGCATCAGCGGCCTCTGCCAGGAGCGCGCGCGTCGCTGCGACTGCCTCCCGCATCCGCTGGCCGAGTGATTCCATACCTTCACGCTAGGGGTACCCACCGACATTGGGGTTGTGACGAATAGGCATCTGATCGGCATTTTGTCATCAACAACCTGTGGATTCGATCGCGTGAGGGCGCGCTTGTGGAGGAGGACCGTCGGGAGTGATTTCGATACGCCTGCTCGCTGCGCTCGCGGGCTACTCAATCAGCGGAGGCGAGCGGGCTACTCAATCAGCGGGGTGCTTGTTGAGTTCTCGCGGGCCACTCGATCAGCGGAGGGCTCACGGGCGCCGCGGAAGCCCGGGGTCGCCTGCCATTCGACCTGCCGAGCAGCATGGCCGCCGTGGAGGCCAGCCGGGAGGACGTCCCCTTCGACACGAAGGATCCGCTGTTCAGGTTCGGCCACGAGCTGAGCATCTGACACCTCGACAGTGGAGACGGTGCAGCCGTGCGAGCGCGAGGCGCCTCCCTCGCACGGCTGACGGCGCCTATCGTTGAAGGCACTCGCACCGTCGAACGTCGAATGAGGATCATGAGCCAGATCACCGCACCCAGCCCCGACGACGTCACGCAGGCATGGGTGTACCTTCTCGGCCGGTACCTGGTGATGCGTCAGGAGAGAATCGACCTGGCCGAGGACGGTGTCGACTACAACGTCATCAAGCACAACCCGGCTGTCGTCGTCGGCTCCTCGGCCGGGACGGCCCCCACCTTCGTGAACCCGAACCTGGATGTCGTGTACTCGGAGGCCTGGATAGCGGTGGATGCGGCCACGCCGGCCATTCTGGAGATCCCGGCCGTACCCGCCGACCGGTACTACACGGTGCAGATCGTGGACGAGTGGGCCGAGATCACCCACAACATCAATGAGCGCAACTTCCCCGACGCCCCCTACGGTCGTTACGCGATCTGCCTCGAGGGCACCGAACCTGACATTCCCGACGGCTGCCTGCGCATCGACATCCCCTCCTCGAAGGCCAAGATGCTCGCCAGGGTGCAGATCGGCGACGATGTCGACGCTGCTGTGGATCTGCAGCACCGGTTCACGCTGTCGTCGCTCGGCTCACCGACACTGACAGCCCCGACCGACCTGCCCGACTTCGACAACGCCCACCTGCCCGGCGCGTGGATGTTCACCGAGCCCTACGTCGCGGCCGCGCTCGCCCCCGTCGACGCCTGCGGCAGGGCTGGAGAACTGCAACCGCTCGTGTCCGGCATCGCGGCCTACATCGGCTCGGATTCCAGCCGGAAAGCGGAGGTCGATGAGACCATCGCGTCCGTCGCGATCCCCGCGTTCGTGCACTTCGTGACCCATTTCGGCAACGTCACCAACGGGTGGTCCTCCACGGCGGCGTACCCGAAGTTCGGTGACGACTTCTGGTTCCGGGCCACGGCCAACTTCGGCGGCATCTGGTGGAACTCGTCGAACGAGGCCGTCTACGAACTGCTCCATGTCGACGCCCAGGATCAGCCGACGACCGGCGACAGGTCGTACCGGATGACATTCGCCGCCGACGCCTTGCCTGGCGACGTGGTCGATGGTTTCTGGTCGCTCACCGTCTACGGGAAGCCCGATTACATGCTCGTCCCGAACGCCGCAGGCCGGTTCACGGTGGGGTCGGAGCACCCGCTGGCGGCATCCGCCGACGGTTCGATCGAGCTCGTGTTCTCGCCCGAGCTTCCCGACGGCGTTCGCGAGAGCAACTGGCTTCCCACGCCGGCCGGAAAGCCGTTCACAGCGGACCTGCGGCTCTACCTCCCCCACGAGTCCGTTCGGTCGGGCGAGTGGACCCCACCGGCACTCCACCCGATCAGCTGACGGCCCGCGGGCCGATCACTCTCCGTGGTTCGCCAGCCTGCGCGACACCCTATGGGCCTCGAGCAGCAGTGCCCTGCCCAGTTCCTTCTGCCGCTCCGGCTTGAACCGGCTCTCGATCCCGGTGAGCGTGAGTGCCCACATCGGGCGATTCGCTCGGTCGAAGATCGCGGCCGCCATGCCCCAACTGCCCTCGACGATGCGTCCTGGGTTGACGACGTAGCCGACCTCCTGCGCATCGGCGATCGTCGCTCGGATGCCGGCGAGGGTCTGGTTCACACCGTGGCGGTTGCCGCTGAGATCGAGCCTGGCGAGATGCTCCTCCTGCTCCGCCTCATCGAGGTGGGCGAGGATCGCGAGCCCTGCCGAGCCGATCCCCAGCGGGAACCGCGTGCCCTCGGCGAGCACGAACGACCGGATGGGGAAGCTCCCCTCCTCACGCAGCAGGCAGATGGTCTCGTCGCGCCGGCGCATCGAGAGGAACGCCGACTCCCCGGTGGATGCGGCCAGCCGCACGAGCGACGGATGCGCGATCTCCTCGATCGGGAAGCGGCTCGCAGCGGCCGACCCCATCACGTACATCTCGGCGCCGAGGAACCAACGTCCGCTCGACTCGTCCTGGTCGAGCAGCCCCTCGGCCGCGAGGGAGTTGAGCAGCCGATGCACGGTGGGCTTCGTCAGCCCCGTCGCTGCGACGAGGTCGTTCAGCCGAACGCCGTCCGCGCGCGCACTGGTGACCTCGCGGAGGAGCGTTCCCACGCGCTGCACCACCTGGGTGCCCGCGGGCGGTTGCGGCATCCGACGTTCCATAGTGTGAAACTTTCTCTCCGGAATTCCACATGCTAGTCCACATGTTGATCGGCGCCGGATGCCGTCCTAGGGTCGGAACGACGCCGTCTCCGCGGCGCCACTCGATGGAGAGGGAGCAACGTGACGAAACTGGCCACGGACACCAGGGCGCTGATCAGCGGCCTGGTCGCGGACGGGATGACCATCGCCGTCGGAGGATTCGGCCTCAGCGGGGTTCCGTTCGACCTCATCGACGCCCTGCGCGATTCGGAGGCGAAGGACCTCGTGATCGTGTCGAACAACATGGGCGTCGACGGCAAGGGCCTGGGCGTGCTGCTCGAGAACAACCAGGTGGCCAAGGTCATCGGGTCCTACGTCGGCGAGAACAGGCTGTTCGCCAGCCAGTACCTCGACGGTCGCCTCGATGTCGAGTTCGTGCCGCAGGGCACGCTGGCCGAACGGCTGCGCGCCGGCGGCGCCGGCATCCCGGCCTTCTACACGAAGACGGGTGTCGGCACCCAGGTCGCCGAGGGCAAGCCGCTCGCCGACTTCGACGGCGAGACCTACCTCATGGAGCGGGCCATCACGGCCGACATCGCCCTCGTGCGCGCCCATCTCTCCGACACGGAGGGCAACCTCGTCTACCGCTACACAGCACGCAACTTCAACCCCGCCGTCGCCACAGCCGGGCGCGTCACGGTCGCCGAGGCCGAACGCATCGTCGAGGTCGGCGAGATCGACCCGAACGTCATCGTGACTCCGGGCATCTTCGTGCAGCACCTCGTACAGGCGAGCGACCGCGAGAAGCCGATCGAGCAGCGCACGGTGCGCCCGGCACCATCCACCGACGCCGCAACCACCGAGGGGGGCAACTGACATGCCATGGACACGCGACCAGATGGCGGCCATCGCCGCCGGTGAGCTGAACGACGGCGACTACGTGAACCTCGGCATCGGCATCCCGACCCTCGTGGCGAACAACGTGCCCGACGGCCTCTCCATCACGCTGCAGAGCGAGAACGGTCTGCTCGGCATGGGTCCGTTCCCCTTCGAGGGCGAGGAGGACGCCGACCTCATCAACGCCGGCAAGCAGACCGTCACCGTGCTTCGCGGCAGCAGCATCTTCGACTCGGCCGAATCGTTCGCCATGATCCGTGGCGGCCACGTCGATGTCGCCTTCCTCGGCGCGATGCAGGTGTCCGGCAGCGGGGACCTGGCGAACTGGTCGATCCCGGGCAAGCTGGTCAAGGGCATGGGCGGAGCGATGGACCTCGTGGCCGGCACCAGGCGCGTCGTCGTACTGACGGAGCACGTCGCGAAGGACGGCGCCCCCAAGATCGTCGCGGAGTGCACGCTGCCGCTCACCGGGCTCAGGGTCGTGCAGCGCATCATCACCGACCTGGCCGATTTCGATGTGACCGCCGACGGCCTGGTGCTCACGCACCTGGCCCCGGATGTCACCATCGAGCAGGTGCGCGAGTCGACCGGGGCCCCGTTCAGCGTCGAGCTCGTCTCCGACTGACACGAGCCACTCCCTGCCCTCGGCGGCTCATCGCCCCCCATCCGAGCGTTTACAGGATGAGAGCGAGGATGGCCCTTCAACAGACCCCAACGGGGTGCTCATCCTGTAGGCGTGCCCGCACGTAGGCCGGACGCACCAGTCAGAGCCGAGCTCGGAACGGCCTGAAGAAGTCGCGCAGCTCCTGCGCGTAGAGCTCGGGCTCCTCGAAGGCGGCGAAGTGTCCGCCGCGAGCGGGTTCGGTTGCGCTCACCAGATTGGTCGAACGCTCCAGCCAGTCCCGAGGCGCCCGCACGATGTCAGCCGGGAAGATCGAGAAGCCCGACGGCACCTCCACGCGCCGGGCCAGCTGCTCCGGGGGCAACTTCGAATTCGCGTTGTACATCCTCATCGACGAGCCGATAGTTCCCGTCAGCCAGTAGATCGTGACGTTCGTGAGGATCTCGTCCTTGGTGAAGCTCCGCTCGACATCGCCGCCGCAGTCGCTCCAGGCCCTCATCTTCTCGACGATCCAGGCGGCCAGACCCACCGGAGAGTCGGTGAGGCCGAAGGCGGCGGTCTGCGGCTTGGTGCGGTGCATCGCGCCGTAGGCGCCCTCCGTCGCATTCCAGTGCGCCGCGTCAGCCACCAGTGCGCGCTCGTCGGCTGAGAGCTCGGACAGGTCGACGCCCGGTGCCGGGATGCCGGCATCCGTTCGATGCACGGCGACGATTCTGTCGGGATGATCGAGGGCGAGGTACCGGCTCACATGGCTGCCGATGTCGCCTCCTGCCGCGCCGAACCGATCGTGGCCGATGACGGTCATCAGTTCGGCCCAGAGCCCGGCGACGGCCCGAGAATCGAGGGGTGTCGACGGATGCTCCGAGTAGCCGAATCCGGGCATGTCGGGAACGATCACCTCGAAGGCATCGGCGGGGTCTGCGCCGTGCGCACCGGGGTCGGTGAGCAGCGGGATGACCTTCGAGAACCGCCAGAACGAATCCGGCCAGCCGTGCGTGAGCACGAGCGGGAACGGTCCGCCCGATGCCGCCGATCGGTCATCCGCAGCCGGAGCGTGCACCAGGTGGATGCCCAGTCCGCCCACCTGCGCGCTGAACCGCGGCAACCTGTCGAGAGCCTCCTCCTGCGCTGCCCAGTCGAACTCATCGATCCAGTAGGCGACGAGTTCCTGCAGGTACTCGAGATCGGTGCCGAGGCTCCAGCCCGCGTCTTCAGGCGCATCGGGCCAGCGCGTCTTCAGAAGCCGTTCCCGCAGATCGTCGAGGGCGCCCGGCTCGGCGTGCTGGCTGAACGGCTGGAGAGCGGCATCCGACATGCCTCTCAGCCTAGGGACGGAGCGCGCGGATCGGGCGGTCGCACGGCAGGATGGTGTCGATGGACGACGTGAACCGGCCGGAGCCGCATCCGGCGCAGCCCTCGGAGCAGCACCCGGCACCTCCCCTCGAGCCGGAAGGGGCTCCTGGCCGAGCCCGCCGGCTCGCCGCCGGAATGGAGAACCGCCACCCCGCGTGGTTCGTGGAGCACGCCCTGGCTGCCGGCTGGATCTGGGCGGGTTTCTGGGTGGCACTGCTGTTCGTCGCCGATCACTTCGACCTGCACGCCGTGATCTGGGTCGTGCTCGTGGTGATCGCCGTGCTTCCGAGCTTCGCCGCGACCATCGTGGTGCTGAGCCAGACCCCCCGCTCCCACCTCGAACGCCCGGAGTCCGTGCTCGCGCACTTCTTCGGCCGCTTCGCCGGGTACACCTTCGCCTTCGTGGCGTGGACGATCTCGGTCGTGCTGAGTGCGACGATCGCCGCCCAGCTGCAGAGCGCCGGCAAGGACAGTGAGACCGCGACCCTCGGCATCGGCGCCGGCTGGCTGCTGGCCGCCGTTCCCGTCGTGGTGCTCTTCCTCTGGCTGGTGCTGACCTTCCGCTACGCCTGGTACCTCTCGCGACTGCGCGGCTGGCGGGCGCACCCGAGGCGCACGCGCCTGCCGAAGGGTTTCCTCGAGGGAATGCCGCGCACGCACGCCGTCGTCGTCGGACTCGCGCACCCGGCACTGCTGGCCGTCACGGGCAGCCTCGCCGTTCTGCTCGCCAGCGCCCTCTGGGTCGACGACGTCACCATCCACCTCATCTAGAACGAGCGCGCACACCGGTCACAGGACCTCGCCGGTCACCCCGGACACGACGAGGTCGGCCCGCTCCACCGACTGCTCGATGAGCACGGCGTTGGCGCCGTCGACCTCGCGCGCCCAGGCCGTGGCGGCCTCCGGCGTTCGCCCGTGGCGGGTGTGCCGGTCGATCAGCCGGCGCTCGCGCTCGGCGACGGGAGTCGAGCAGAACCAGGCGGCGTCGAGCATCTCCCGCACGCCCGACCAGGGTGCGGCATCCGAGAGCAGGTAGTTGCCCTCGATGACGACGATCGTCGCGGAGTCCTCGACGGCGATCTCACCCGCGACCCCCTCGTCGACCGTGCGCCTGAAGCTCGGGGCGTAGACGGTATGGCCGTGCTCCGTGCGGAGGCGGTCGAGGAGCGCGACGAAGCCCCAGCCGTCGAAGGTCTCGATGGCTCCCTTGCGGTCGTGGATGCCGAGCCTGTCGAGCGTGGAGTTCGCGAGGTGGAAGCCGTCCATCGGCAGGTGCACGGCAGGTCCGGCCGCGGCTGCGCCCCCGTTGATCCGGTTCACGACGGCCCTCGCCAGCGTGGTCTTCCCACTCCCGGGGCTACCCGTGATGCCGATGAGCACCCGTCGACCGGCTGCATCCGACAGCGAACGGATGCGGGCGACGAGGGCATCGACGGCCTCGGCCGACAGAACTGGTCGCTCTTCGCGCTCGGGGCGCTCCCCGCGTTCCGTACCGTCCACCATGTTGCCCCGGCTCAGGCCTCGGGCGGCATCCGCACGATCAGGCTGGACGGGTCGACCCAGGTCTTGAACGAGCGCGCCTCGCCGAAGGAGTCGCCGTCGAGCTGGATCTGCTCGGCCCGGCTCAGCGAGACGACGAGCTCCTTGCCCTTGAGGTAGTTCAGGGCCCGCACCTCCTTGGTGAGGCCCATGAGCCGGCGACCCGCCGTGGTGCGGCGCAGCACGCCGTTCTCCCAGAAGATCTTGGTCATGATCTGGATCCAGCCGAAGAAGCCCTCGGGACGGAGCACCACGATGTCGAACTCTCCGTCGTCGACGGCGGCATCCGGAAGCAGCAGGATGTTGGCGGGAAGCGAACCGCAGTTGCCGACCATGATCGTGTGCGCCCGCAGGGTCTTGTTGCCCTTGCCGTCGAGGTTGTAGCGCAGGCGCAACTGGTTCTTGTCGCGGAGCGCGAGGCCGATCGCCTTGACGTAGGCCAGCCAACCGGCCTTCGCCTTGAGATCGTCGTCGGTGTTCGCGAGCATCTTCGCGTCGAGGCCGAGTCCGGCCATCACCAGGTAGGAGTGCCGACGCGTCTTGCCGTCGTCGCCGCGGATGTCGATCACGGCCATGTCGATCGGCCGGTCCTTGCCGGTGAGGGCCGTGCGCAGCGAGTTCTCGGCGTCGTCGAGGGTGAGGTCGAGGTTGCGGGCCAGAAGGTTGCCGGTGCCCGAAGGCAGCAGGGCGAGCGGCACCCCCTGTCCTCGGAGTGCTTCGGCCACGACGCGCACGGTTCCGTCGCCACCCGCGGCGATCACGACGTCGGCCCCGACCTTCAGCGCCTCAGCGGTCTGCCCGGCGCCCGGGTCCTCCTCGGTGGTCTCGAGCCAGAGCGTCTCCGCCCAGCCCGTCTCGGCTTCGAGCGCCTGCAGTGCGGGGCGCAGGGCATCGGCGTCGAGCTTGACCGGGTTGTAGATCAGCACAGCCCGACGGGTCGAGGTGGAATCCGAGCTGGTGTCGGGCGGAACGGCTACATCGGTCATCCGATCACCGTACGGGATCGGCGCCCCACCCGCAGGGGGGTTGCCGACGGTGTGCGCGACGCCCTACTCCGTGCGGCCGGCGATGAGCGACTCGCGCACCTTCTTGCGCAGCACCTTGCCGATGAGCGAGGTGGGCAGGGCATCGAGCTGGACGACCTTCTTCGGCACCTTGTAGGCGGTCAGACGCGTACGGCAGTAGTCGCGCAGCGCACCCCCGTCGAAGCTGGTGCCGCCGCGCATGACCACAGCCGCCGTCACGTCCTCCCCGCCGGAGGAGCGCGGCAGTCCGACCACCGCAGCCGCCACCACATCGGGGTGGCTCAGGAGGACCTCCTCGACCTCCGACGGGCTCACGTTGAAGCCGCCGGTGATGATGATCTCCTTCACCCTGTCGATCACGGTCACGAAGCCGTCAGCGGAGACGGTCACGATGTCTCCGGTTCGCATCCATCCGCCCTCGAGCAGCGCCGTCCTGGTGTCCTCCGGTCGTCGCCAGTAACCCTGGAAGACCTGCGGCCCGCGCAGGAGCAGCTCGCCGGCCTCCCCGGCCGCGCGGTCCTCGTCGGGAGCATCCGGATCCACGACGCGGATGTCGGTGCTCGGGAAGGGCACGCCGACGGTGCCGGGTCGACGCGAAGGACCGATCGGGTTGCCGACGGCCACGGGCGACGTCTCGGTCATCCCGTAGCCCTCGACGAGGAGTCCTCCTGTCGCCTCCTCCCACCGCGTCACCGTGGAGACGGGGAGGCTCATCGCCCCTGAGATGGCGAATCGGATGCTGGACAGGTCGACGCCCTTGCGACTCGTCGCCCGCGAGAGGGCGTCGTAGATCGGCGGCACCGCCGGAAGGAAGGTCGGCGGCGACTTCTTCATCGCACCGAGCACCAGATCGAGGTCGAACTTCGGGAACAGCACCAGCTTGGCGCCGATGCTCATCGCGAAGGTCAGGCAGAGCGTCATGCCGTAGGCGTGGAAGAGCGGCAGCACGCCGTAGAACGTCTCGTCGCCCTCGGCGAGTCCGGGAACCCAGGCCCGGCCCTGTGCAGCATTGGCACGCAGGTTGCGATGCGACAGGATGGCGCCCTTCGGGTTTCCGGTGGTGCCGCTGGTGTACTGCAGGAGGGCCGTGTCGTCGATGGACGGACCGACGACGCGCTTCGACAGCCGGTGTCCTCCGACCAGGCGATCCCAGGTGAACACCCTGCGGGCCTTCGGAGTGCTGGTCATCGCCGCCCGCGATTCGCGCGCCTTGCGGATCGGCAGGGAGAGAGCGAGCCGCTTGGCGAAGGGGAGCGCATCCGTCATGTCGACCGACACGATGTGAGCGAGCTTCACGTCGCTCGGCATGTCGGCCACGAGGTCGTAGACCTTGTCCCAGACGATCGCGACGCTCGCCCCGTGATCCTCGAACTGGTGCCTCAGCTCGCGTGCCGTGTAGAGCGGGTTGTGCTCGATGACGATGGCACCGAGGCGAAGCGCCGCATAGAACGCCACCACGTGCTGCGGGCAGTTCGGCAGCACGAGCGCGACTCTGTCACCCGGGCCGACGCCGAGCCTGCGCAACCCTTCCGCGGCACGGGAGACCTGCTCCCCCAGCTCGCGGTAGGTGGTCTGGGCACCGAAGAACTCCAGGGCGACCTTGGGCCCGAACCGCGAGACGGAGGCGTCGAGCATGTCGACCAGGGTCTCGGTCGGCTCGTCGATGTCGGCCGGCACGCCATCGGCGTAGGAGGCCAGCCACGGCCGGTCACGGAAGAGCAGGGACGGATCGTTCTGGTCCTGGAGCACACCTCAACCCTAGGTCGCCGGGTATGCCGTGCGGGTGATGGGCCTTCAGTCGTAGTCCTCGATCCGCCACTCGTCGTGCCAGTCGATGATCACGTCGTCGCCGTCGAAGCGGAGGGGCAACCAGACATAGTCGGCGATCGAGGTGTCGGGGTCGGGAAGCGGAACAGCGCCCCACTCGCTGTGGTCGTGGTCCGGGCTGAACACCCGCTCGAACAGCGCCGGGATGTCGGGGAGATCGGCGGGCGGGTCCACGACCCAGCGATCGCCCAGCGCGATGTAGAGGTCGCGCTTCTCCGGGTGCTTGAAGATGGACGACAGCTGCGAGCGGTACGAGGTGTGGGAGTCGTCAGCTGGATGCGGGTCCCCGATGACGGTCCAGGGGCCGTGATGGCTGTCCGCGACCGCTGACTCCGACTGGTTGGGGAAGTAGCCCGTTGTTCCCGACGTGATCAGGTAGTGCCTGCGGTTGCGTCTGAAGTACGCGGGAGCTTCACGCACGAACGGGGGCTGCGGATGCGGGAAGTGCGTCGAGTAGTACCCGGTGACATCGGTGTAGTCGTCAGTCAGGTCGGCGCAGATCATCTCGCTGTGCACGCGCTCGAAGTAGTAGTAGGCCTTCCCGTCGGACGGGTCGACGACGAGATCGAAATCTCCCGCGTTCATGCCGAGCGGCCGCAGTCCACTCCGAACGAGCTCGTAGGGTCCGAGGATGTCGTCCGCGGTGAAGACGCTCGACATCTGCTCGCCGTTGCGCTGCATCACCTTCACCCAGCACACGTACTTGCCGGTGCGGGTGTTGTGGATGATGTGCGGGCGGTCGGCGAACTGAGCCGGGTGCATCGGATACTGCGGATCATCGACGACGGGCGGGATGATCAGGCCGCGATCCTCCCAGTTGTAGAGATCAGTCGAGGCGTAGCACCGCACTCCCCAGTGCCAGATGCCGTTGCCGGGAGCCGTCCTCTCCTTGTTCTCGCCGTACCAGTAGAAGACGCCATCGACGAAGAGGATCGATCCTCCATGCGCCTGGATGCGCTCCCCCGCGGTGTCGAACCACGGCTGGCCGGGTCGAATGGACTGCTGCATGGTTGTTCCCTGTCTGGTGCTCGTGCTGGTCGTGGTCGGTGAATCGTGGGGCTGGTGCGTGTGCTGCGTGATGCCTACCACCGACGGAAGGGCGGCTTGGGGGCATCCTGCGACGCCGGACGGAACGTCGAGGTGAACGAGTGCCGACCGGCCCCGACCCTGTGCTCTCCTCCATCACCCGGAAGCACGACGGTGGCCGTGGTGTCCGCCGGCACCTCGACATCGAGCCTGAACGTCTCCCCGTCGCGTCGCCAGGCCGAGGAGGCGAGCCCGAGTGGCGTGCGGTGGCTCGCTGAGGCGTGCGTGAGCCCGCCGCCGGGCTGAGGCGCGATGCGCAGCGATGCGAAGCCGGGCTCGGCGGAGTCGAGGCCGGCGACGACACGGTGCAGGAAGTCCGCGACTGCACCGAGGGCGTAGTGGTTGAACGAGGTCATGTCGCCGGGGTTCACCGTTCCGTCGGGCAGCATGCTGTCCCAGCGCTCCCAGATCGTCGTCGCCCCCATCGAGACCGGGTAGAGCCACGATGGCAGTTCCTCCTGCAGGAGCAGGTGGTAGGCGGCGTCGATGCCTCCGGCGCGCACGAGGGCGTCGCAGATGATCGGGGTCCCGACGAAGCCGGTGCTGATGTGGAAGTCGCCGGCAGCGACGAGGTGCAGCAGCCGTTCCCCGGCGTGCTCGGCCTGGTCCTCTGTCGCGAAGAGCTCGAACACCAGCGCCACGGCGATCGCCGTGACGGTGTCGCTCACGACCCGCCCGCTCGGCGCCACGTACTCGCGCTGGAAGGCCGCTGTCGCCCGCTCTGCGACGGCGCTGTAGTGGGCCACATCCATCGTCCTGCCGAGGATGGCCGCAGTCTGGGCGAGAATCCGCGCCGTCCGCACGTGGTAGGCCGTCGCGACCAGGTACTTGTCGGTCTGCGAGGCACCCGGGCTGTCCGGGGGTGCGGCCGGGTCGAGCCAGTCGCCCAGCTGGAAGCCCGTGTTCCACAGGCCCGTGTGGCCGGTGAGGTCGTCGACGAGATCGACCCACGCCCGCATGCTGTCGTACTGGTCGATGAGCACCCGGGTGTCGCCGTCGTGCCGATACATCTCCCACGGAACGATGACGGCGGCGTCCCCCCAGGCCGCGGTGGGGTGGTTCGGGAAGCCGCACTCGATCCACGGGACGAAGTTGGGCACATGCCCCTGGTCCGCCTGCTCGTGGGCGACGTCCCGAAGCCAGCCGCTGAGGGTGCCGTGCGCACCGAAGAGGCGCAGGGCCGTCGGCGTGAACACCTGGATGTCGCCGGTCCAGCCGAGCCGCTCGTCGCGCTGCGGGCAGTCGGTCGGCAGATCGACGAAGTTGTCGCGCATGCTCCACACGACGTTCTCGTGCAGGCGGTCGAGCCCCGGATGCGAGCTCTCGAACCACCCGGTGCGCTCCATGTCGGTGTGCACGACCAACGCCTCCACGTCGACGGTGTCGATGCCGCCCGGCCAGTTCTCGAGCTCCGCGTAGCGGAAGCCGTGCAGGGTGAAGCGAGGGGTCCACTCCTCCAGGCCGGCGCCGGCGAAGGTGTAGCTGTCGACCGAGATGGCGGAGCGCAGGGGCCGCACGCCGAGCGAGCCGTTCTCGATCACCTCGGCGTGGTGCAGGGTCACGGTGTGGCCGGCGTCTGCCGACGCCCGGATGCGCAGCTTCCCGGCGATGTTCTGGCCGAAGTCGAGACGGATGCGAGAGCCGGCGACCGCCTCGATGCTGATCGGCCGCAGCACCTCGGTCACCCGGATGGGCGGGCCGGTCGGCGCCTCGATCGCGGCACCGAAATCGGCGAGGGCGAGCACGACAGGTGGGTGCCATTTCCGGGCATCGAAACCGGCGTCGCTCCAGCCGGACGGGAGCAGCCTGGCGTCGTAGGACTCGCCCTCGTAGAGGCCAGCGCTGGTGATGGGGGCATCGCTCCACCGCCACGCGTGGGTGAGGGGGACGTCGAGACGGGATCCGTCCGTCAGCGTGATCTCGAGCTGCAGCAGCACGGACACGTCGCTTCCGTACACGTCCCAGAGACCGCCCTCGAAGCCGATGCGACCCCGGTACCAGCCATCGGCCAGCCAGACCCCGATGGCGTTCCTGCCTCCGCGGATGGCGCTGGTCACGTCGAAGGTCTGCGACCGGAGCCTGTGGCTGTAGCTGGTCCACCCGGGTGAGAGCAGCTCGTCCGAGACCGGCGCCCCGTTGAGCTCCAGCTCATAGACGCCGTGGGCCGTCGAGTAGATGCGGGCCCGGCGGACGCGGGCAGGGTCCACGCCGTCCCACTCCGCGCGCAACAGGTATCCGCCGCGGAGTTCGCCCTGCGGTTCGGCCGGAGACGGGGAGACGAACGGAACGCTCCAGTCCGTGCGCTCGAGGAGGCCGGCCTCGATATGGTGGGTCGCGCTCCAGGCCGAGTCGACCCCGTCGCCCACTGCTCGGAGCCGGAGCGTCACGGCCTCGCGCGAGGTGAGCGGAGCGAACGGCCAGTCGATGAGGCGACGACCTCCTCCGTGCTCGAGATGCAGTTCGACGGTGCCGTCCTCGCGCGTGAGTTCGAAAGCGACCGAGCCGACAGGGCTCAGCGAGTCCGTGGACCAGGAGATGCGTGGACGACTCTCGCCGATGCCGATGGCCGAGCCGCCGCGGCGGTTCTCGAGCCAGACGTCGTCGATGGTGGTGATGCGGGGGTGATCGGTGATCGTCATCCGTCTTATCCCTTGACCGATCCGGCCGTGAGGCCCTTCATGACTTGTTGATTGAGGAACAGGTAGATGAGCAGGGTGCCGAACACGCTGACGGCGATCGCCGCGAACGTGGGACCGTACTGCACCGCGCCGTACTGGCCGGTGAAGTTCAGCAGCCCGACCTGGATCGTGCGGAGTGCGTCGCTGTTGGTGAAGGTCAGCGCGATCAGGAGGTCGTTCCAGAAGAAGAAGAACTGCACGAGCCCGACGGTGAAGACGGCGTTCTTGACCAGTGGCAGCCCGACCGCCCAGAAGGACCGGATGATGCTCGCTCCGTCGAGCGTGGATGCCTCGAAGATCTCGCGCGGCACCGACCGGAAGAAGGTCGCCATCATGAACACGGTCAGCGGGAGGCCGGTGGCGATGTAGGTGAGGATCATCGGCCAGTAGGTGCCGGTCAGACCCGTGCGGAAGTAGATGGTGAAGAGCGGCAGCAGGATCATCTGCGTCGGCACCATGATGCCGGCGAGGAACAGGAGCAGGACGGTCCCGCGACCTTTCCACACCATCACCTCGAGGGCGAACCCGGCTGCCACGCCCACGATGAGCACGACGGCGAGCGATGGGAACACCACGATGACGCTGTTCAGGATGTACTTCCCGAAGCCGTTCTCGAACACCGAGACGTAGTTGTCGAGCGACCAGTTCTGCGGAAGCGCCCAGAACGGCTCGTTGAGGAACTCGTTCTGCGTCTTGAACGACCCGAGGAACATCCAGACCATCGGATAGATCATGATGAAGAGCAGGATCCCGAGCAGGATGCGCACGGGGAGCCTGGCGAGGAATCGACGCGGCGATGCCGGCCGGTTGCGGGGAACAGCCGTCCTGGAGATGCCCTGCGGGTTGACGCTGGCGAGGGCCGTGGTCGGAGTGGACATCGGTGTCAGTCCTTCGTGAGGTCGCGGCGCGTTGACCGGAAGATGAAGACGGTGAACAGCAGGCAGAGGATCGTCAGCATGAGCGCGATGGTGCTGCCGTAGCCGTACTGGCCGTAGGTGAACGAGGTCTGGAACATGTAGAGCGTCAGGGGCGTCGTGGCGTTGCCCGGACCGCCGTTCGTGAGCGCGACGACACTGTCGAAGACCTTGAGGGTCCCGTTGATGCTGAAGATCACCGAGGAGAGCAGCACGGGCAGCGAGAGCGGCAGCACGATGGTGCGGACCAGCTTCCAGCCGCCCGCGCCGTCGAGACGGGCCGATTCGAGCATCTCCTCCGGGATGTCGAGCACGCCGGCGTAGAGCAGCACCCCGTAGAAGCCCATGGACTGCCAGAGACCCATCAGGATCAGCACCCAGAACGAGGCATCAGGGGTGCCGAACCAGTCGACGGACGGGATCCCGAAGAGGTTGAGGAGCGAGTTGACCGGGCCGACCGTCGGGGCCGATTCGAACAGCCTCGTGAAGAGCAGTGCGATGGCGACTGTCGGCAGGACGATCGGGAAGAAGATGATCGTGCGCACGGTCGATGAGGCCCGCTTCAGGTAGAAGACGTAGAGCAGCGACAGACCGTAGCCCGCCGCCACCTGCAGCACCGTCATGATGAAGGCGAACCGGATGGTGAACCAGAGCGCGCTCCAGGCGGCTGGATCGTTGAAGAACTTGACGAAGTTCCCGAATCCGTTGAAGGTGAACCCGATGATCGGGTTGCCATCCATCACGGTGTAGCCGAGCGACCAGATGATCGGCACCAACATGATGATGGAGTAGACCAGCAGCGCCGGCCCCAGGAGGATCAGGACGGCGCGCTTGTCGCCGAGGACTCTTTCCATGGTTCTGTTTCAATCTGTCGGCCGCGCGAAGCAGCGAAATGAGAACGGGGGCGCGCCACCTGCGCGTCGCGCCCCCGCATCCGCGTGACGGAAGGGCTCAGCCCTCGTCGTTCGCGGCCTGCACCAGCTTCATGAAGTCGGCACCGCTGACGGCACCGCTCGCGAGTCCGCCGCCG
This sequence comes from Leifsonia sp. Root1293, assembly GCF_001425325.1. Classification (NCBI taxonomy): domain Bacteria; kingdom Bacillati; phylum Actinomycetota; class Actinomycetes; order Micrococcales; family Microbacteriaceae; genus Leifsonia; species Leifsonia sp. Root1293. The sequence goes on from NZ_LMEH01000001.1 coordinate 1,637,091, forward strand.
TTGGTCTGGCTCACACTCGTGGCCTTCGGGTTGAACAGCGCCTCGAACCACAGGATGCTCGACGGGGCGTCCTTGATGGTCTGCTGCACGATCTGGGTCGTCTCGGGCAGGTCTGTCGGCGGGTTGTCGAGAGTGAAGCCCGACACGACGCCGCTGTCGGTCATGACGGTGTCGCCGTAGTTGGAGACGATGCACTTGAGCCATGCTGCCTGGCTGTCGCCGAAGCCCTTCTTCGCGAACATGACGGGAACGCCGACGTTGGCCGGGACCTGATCGATCGAGCCCTTTCCGCCGTCGACGGCCGGGAACGGGGCGAAGCCGATGTTGTCGGCCCCGATCTGGTTCTGCGTCGCGTCGTTGAAGTTCGCCAGCGCCCAGCTTCCCATGTAGAAGAAGGCGGAGCCGCCCGTGAGGAACTGGTTCATGGCGGCGTTGTAGTCGATGGATCCGACGGCGTCGCCGAAGTAGCCGGCCTCGCCCAGGGCGGCGACGGCGTCGGCGGCCTTGACGTATTCGTCGTCGGTCAGCTTGGCCTTGCCGTCTGCGACGTCCTTGAGCGCGTCGGGACCGAGGTCGCGCGCGATGTAGTTGCCGACGAGGCGGGTGATCGGCCAGCCGTCTTTACCGTCGGCGGAGAACGGCTGGACTCCAGCGGCCTTCAGCGTCTTCGCGGCATCCACCAGGTCGTCCCAGGTCGCCGGCGCCTCGATGCCGTTGTCGGCGAGGATCTGCTTGTTGTACCAGAAGCCCTCGATGTTGAACTCGGTGGGCAGCGAGTACAGGTCATCCTCTCCGTAGAGAGCCTTGATCGTCGATTCAGCGGCCGGGAGGATCTTGTCGGAGACGCCCAGCGTGTCGAGCTCCTTCGACAGATCGACGACCTGTCCGGCGTCGATGAACTGCTTCATCAGTGATGGCGTTCCTGCCGCCATCGACATGTTCGAGAGGGCGTCCTGCCCGGCCAGCAGCTGGAGCTTCTGGTCGAACTGGGCGCCGGCCGACTTGTCGGGGGTGAGCGGGGCGGCCTTCTCCTCTGCCGCGCACTGATCCTTCGACAGCGTGGTGAGGGTGTCGATGATGGTGGTGTTCTCGGTCTGGCCGAGGTAGGTGAATGTGCCACTGTCGGCACTTCCTCCCCCGCTGGCCGGTCCGCACGCGGTGAGCAGCAGCGCTCCCGCTCCAACGACGGCCACGAGGGGCGCGAGACGCCGCATTCGTGATTTCGGTGCTGTGGTCACAATTCCTCCTTGAAGTGCGAAGCCTCACAAATTGAAGCGTTTCATTCGGAAAATATACGCGCTTTCTGGCATCTGTCAACCCGAATGCGATATGTTTTGGAGCGCTTCATTCTGCAAGCATGAGCGGAACCGCGAAACGAATCGCACAGCAAGGGGAACATCCAGTGGCACAGGCGCGACGGGACATGGGCAAGGCGGCCCCGAGCATGTCCGACGTCGCGCGTCACGCCGGAGTCGCCCTCGGCACGGTGTCGAACACCATGAACAATCCCGAGAAGGTGAGCGAGGCGACCCGACGCAAGGTCCAGGCGGCGATCGCCGAGCTCGGCTTCATCCGCAATGATGCGGCTCGCTCCTTGGCAACCGGAACCAGCAACACGATCGGAATCGTGCTGGCCGACCTCAGCAACTCCTTCTTCGTCGACATCGCCCGAGGCGCCGATGCGACTGCCCGACAGCACGGCATGAACCTGCTCATCGCGAACTCCGACGTCGATCTGGCGAAGCAGTCCATGAACATCAGCCTCTTCGAGGAGTCGCGGGTCGCCGGCGTGCTGCTCGCGCCGCTCGACACCGCCTACGTCCGGGGCAGTGCGTCGCTGCTGCGAAGCACTCCCCTCGTGCTCGTGAACTTCGCGGCCGACTCCGGTCACTACGCCGGTGTCGTCGCCGACGAGGTGCATGGCGGCTACGAGGCCGCCGAGCATCTCATCGGGCTCGGTCGCACCCGCCTGGCGTTCCTCGGTGGACCCCTGCTGCTCACAGCCGTCGCGCAGCGCCTCGAGGGTGCACGCGCCGCTGTCGCCGCGAATCCCGGCGTGACGCTGGAGCACATCGAGACCCGCGGCCTCAACATCCCGCACGGCCGGCACGCCGGCCAGGACATCCTCGCTCGGGGTGCCGGCACCTTCGACGGCCTGGTGGCGGCATCCGATCTCCTCGCGGTCGGTGCCATCCAGGTGCTCGACGGAAAGCCCGGCTTCGATGTGCCGACCGACCTCGCCGTCGTCGGCTACGACAACAACCACTTCGCCTCCGAGAGCGCCATCCCGGTCTCGACCATCAGCCAGCACGGCGAGGAGATGGGCCGGGTCGCTGCCCAGTTGCTCATGAACGAGATCCAGGGCGGGCCGACGACGGCGAAGCAGACCGTGGTCATCAAGCCCGATCTCGTGCCCCGACGGAGTTCGCTCGGAGACGCCTGGCGGCGCGACTAGAACACTCACGGGGTCCGCCGGATCTGAGTATCCGGCGAGAGTGCTTGGCCATCCGGGGCTCTCGGCGTAGATTGCGTTATATCGCGTTTGCGCTTCGGGTACCTGAGGCACGCGCCGATGACCGAGGGGGCATCCATGGACTCGAATCGCACGACTGCTGCGAAGCGCATGACGGCCGGGCCGGCGCGCTGATGGAAGTCTTGATGTCGGTGCTGCTCTCGCTCGCGCTCATCGTCACAGCATCGGTCACCACGATCGTTCTCGTCGTGCGGGCGGTCTTCCGCCGCATCCGACGCAGCCGGACCATCAACGGCGCCGTGCTGAAGGGTCGCGCCAGCCTCACCTGGGGCCCTCAGCGCAAGGTGCTCGCACTGCAACTGCAACTCAACGACGCACTCGAGAGCGGACGGGCGGCCATCGATCTCGCCGTACGCACCAACGGGCGTCGCGGGGAGTTGCCGCGCATCTTCCGCCGCATCGAGGCCGAGGGTGTCGCCCTCCAGGCGCAATTGCGACTCATGGAGACAGAGACGGATGCCGCCGCCCTGGCCGACGAGCTTCCGGCTGCAGGGCTTCGGGTCGAGCAGGTCTCCGAGATGATCCGCCGACTGCGCGCATCCGTCGCCGCCGGACTCGGCGACCCGACGGGCAGCTCGCTCGCGTCCCTCCGTGCGGAGGTCGACCGCGAGGTCGCGGCCCTGCACGCCGGAGTCGAGGAGCTCCGGCTTCTGAACGCAGACGACGGCCGGTACCCCGCGCCTCTTCGCACAACCCCCACCGTTCGCCTCCAGACCAAGGGAGCCCAGTCATGAGCGCCGACAGCAACAGCAACACCGCCCGGATGCGCACCATCTTCCGCACGAAGACGTCCAAGGCGCTCGACCGCATGGAGGATCCGCGCGACGCCCTCGACGACAGCTACGAGCAGCAGGTCAAGCTGCTGCACCAGGTACGGCAGGCCGTTGCGGAGGTCGCCACGGCGAAGAAGCGCATCGAACTGCAGGGCGAGGAGATGGGCACGCGCTACCAGCGGCTCGGCGACCAGGCCCGTGAGGCCATGGAGCACGGTCGCGAGGACCTCGCCCGAGCGGCACTGGAACGGCGCGCGGCCCTCGAGGGGCAGGTGTCGAAGCTCCAGGAGCAGCACAGCTCGCTGCAGAAGCAGACCTCGCAGCTGCAGGAACGAGAGCGTCGCCTGGCGGAGCAGATCGCCGCCTTCCGCATCGAGAAGGAGACGATGAAGGCCACCTACAGCGCCTCCGCCGCCCAGGTGCGCGCGAATGAGGCCGTGGCCGGCATCGGCGCGAACATGAACGACGTCGGCGTCAGCCTCGACCGTGCCCGCGATCGCGTCGCCCAGATGCAGGCGCGCGCCCAGGCCACCGACGAGCTCCTGTCGAGCGGCGCCCTGAAAGACCTCACGGCCGCTCCGGATGCCGACATCGAGCGCCAGCTGGCCGAACTCGCGTCGCGCTCCGACATCGAGCGCCAGCTCAAGGCGATGAAGGGCGACGGAGCCGAAGGCATCCGTGACTCGAAGGACACCGGGTCGGACGGCTGGCTGAGCATCGGGCAGGCTCCGCAGTAGGGCGGTCGCCGAGCCTCATCACCGCAGTCTCGTCAGCGCGTCCTCAGCGGCGACCCAGCCGAGCATCGCGCACTTCACACGTGCGATGAATTTTGAGGCACCGCTCAGAACCGCGGCGTCGCCGAGCAGCTCCTCGTCGGGCTCGACGGTGCCCCGCGAGCGCATCATGGTGCGGAAGGAGTCGATGCGCGGTTGCAGCTGGGACACCGGAAGCCCGGCAAAGAGCTGGGCGAGCAACGATGCCGACGACTGCGAGATGGCGCATCCGTGCCCCTCCCAGGTGACCGAGGTGAGGGTGCCGTCGTCGGCGACGTTCAGCTGCAGCGTGATCTCGTCGCCGCACGTGGGATTGAGTTGGTGCGATTCGGCCGACGGATGCTCCACGAGGCCGTAGCCGTGGGGACGCTTGGCGTGATCGAGGATGAGCTCCTGGTACAGGCCGGCGAGATCGCTCATCGTGAGCCTCCGAAGAATGCGATGCCGTCGGCGACTCCCGCGAGGAAGGCGTCGACGTCGTCTCGGGTGGAATACAGGTAGCTGCTCGCCCGGGTCGACGAGGTGACGCCGAGGCGTCGATGCAGGGGCTGAGCGCAGTGGTGGCCGACGCGCACGGCGATGCCGCGGCTGTCGAGGAACTGGCCCAGGTCGTGCGAGTGGATGCCGGGGACGTCGATGCTGGCCAAGCCCACCCGTTCGGCGCCGCCGACGGGACCGAGGATCCGCACGCCGTCGATGACGGCGAGGCCGTCGGTCAGCCGCCGCCCGAGCACGGTCTCGTGTGCCGCGATGCGGTCCATGCCGATCGCCTCGAGATAACGTACCGCCGCTGCGAGTGCGATGGCTTGGGAGACGCGCTGCGTTCCGGCCTCGAAACGCAGCGGCGCCGGCAGGTACTCGGCCTTCTCCATCGTCACCGTCGTGATCATCGAACCACCGGTGAGGAAGGGAGGAAGGGCGTCGAGCAGTTCGCGCCGTCCGTAGAGCACGCCGATGCCGGTCGGAGCCAGCATCTTGTGCCCGGAGAACACGGCGAAGTCCACGTCGAGGGCGTGCAGATCGAGCGCCAGGTGGGGTGCGGACTGGCAGGCGTCGAGCACGACGATGGCGCCTACGGCGTGAGCGCGTGCGACGAGCAGATCGACGGGGCTCACGGTGCCGAGCACGTTCGACACATGGGTGAATGCCACCACCCTCGTGCGCTCGCCGATCAGATCGTCGAGCTCGTCGAGCCGCAGGGACCCGTCGTCATCGACCGGGATGAAACGCAGGGTCGCACCCGTGCGGGCCGCCAGCTCCTGCCACGGGATGAGGTTGGCATGGTGCTCGAGTTCGGTCACCAGGATCTCGTCGCCGGCTCCGATCCGGAAACGCTCGGCGGCTGCTCCCCCGCGTCCGAGGCTCGCGTTCGAGATGGCGTACGCCACCAGGTTGATGCCCTCTGTCGCGTTCGACGTCCAGACGATCTCCTCGGCGGACGCCCCGACGAAGCCGGCCACGATCTCGCGGGCCTCCTCGAAATCCTCTGTGGCGAGGGCGGCGAGGGTGTGGGCACCACGGTGCACGGCGGAGTTGCGATTCTCGTAGTAGTCGCGTTCGGCATCCAGGACCACTCGTGGCTTCTGAGAGGTCGCCCCGGAATCGAGGTACACGAGCGGGTGCCCGTTCACCGATTGCGCGAGCACGGGGAAGTCTCCGCGCAAAGCAGCGACCTCGTCGGTGCTGAGGGGGGCTGGTGAGGTCGTGCTGGTGACGCTGATCGACATGGGGTGGCTGGGCGCTTCCTGTTGGGGTGCCCCTCAAGCCTAAGACGCCCGGCCGCCCCACCGGGCGATGGGGATAGCCTGAAAGAGAGAGCCGCCGGCGTTCGCGGCGCAGAGAGGATGTGAGCCATGACCCAGACAACGATCGCAGTGCTCTTCGACATCGACGGCACCCTCGTCGACTCCAACTACCTGCACGTCGAGGCGTGGCAGCGCGCATTCCAGGAGATGGGAACGGATGTCGACGCCTGGCGCATCCACCGGTCCATCGGACAGGACGGCGACGAGCTCATCACGTCTCTCGTCGGCGAACAGGAGGACGCCTGGACGTCGAAGGCGTCAGAGCTCAACTCCACGTACTACATGGAGCTCACGCCACGTCTGCGCATCTTCGACGGAGCACGAGAGCTGCTGCGCACTCTGGCGGAGCGCGGCGTCACCGTCGTGCTCGCGACCTCGGCTCCGCAGGATGAGCTCGACGTGCTGTTGCGCGTGATCGACTCCGACGATGTCATCCACGCCACCACGAACGCCGACGATGTCGACACGGCGAAGCCCGAACCCGACATCGTGCGCATCGCACTCTCCCGTGCCGGCGTCGACGCCGATCACGCCGTCTTCATCGGTGATTCCGTCTGGGACATGAAGGCGGCCCTGCGCGCAGGAGTGACGCCGTACGGCGTGCTGTCTGGCGGCATCTCCGGGGAGCTGCTGACGGATGCCGGAGCCCGGGCAGTCTTCGACGACCCGGCCGACCTGCTCGATCGACTCGACGAGATCGCCCTGCTCGGCTGACGGGACCCTGCAGCGCATCCAGCGTGCGCGGCCGCGCGCCGCATTGTGGACCCTGCGGCCGCCATCGGCAAGCACCTTGTCGCTCGCCGAGGACTGCGTAGCGTCGAACCATGAAGATCGGATACAAGCTCGCGGCCGAGGCGTTCGGCCCTCAGGAACTCGTACGTCAGGCCGTGCGTGCCGAACAGGCAGGTTTCGACTTCGTCGAGATCAGCGACCACTTCCATCCGTGGGTCGAGGCCCAGGGCCACTCCCCCTTCGCGTGGAATGTGCTCAGTGTCATCGCCGCGAAGACCACGACGCTCAATTTCGCCACCGGTGTCACCTGCCCCAGCGTGCGCTATCACCCGGCGATCATCGCTCAGGCCGCTGCGACCCTGGCCCTGCTCTCGGACGGGCGTTTCACGTTGGGCGTCGGCGCGGGCGAGCGGTTGAACGAGCACATCGTCGGTCGCGGTTTCCCGGGGATCCACGAGCGGCACGCCATGTTCGACGAAGCGCTCGACATCATCCGCCTGCTCTGGCAGGGCGGATACCAGAACTACGACGGCAGGTACCTCAAGCTCGAGGACGCTCGCATCTTCGATCTGCCCGAGGTGCCGCCGACGCTGGCAGTGGCGGTGAGCGGCCCCGCTTCCGTGGCCCTGGCCGCCGAACACGGCGACGGTCTCTTCGCCGTCGAACCGAAGAGCGACCTGGTGTCCGGCTACCGCGACGCCGGTGGCACGGGGCCGCTCTACTGCGAGGCGCCGCTCGCCTGGGCGCCGAGCGAGGAGGCGGCCATTGAAGCGGCCCTCGAGACGAATGCCTGGTCGCTCTCCGGCTGGAAGGTGATGTCCGAGCTGCCGAACCCGGTGAACTTCGAGGCTGCATCCACCACGGTGCGCGCGGACGACATTCGCGAGCAGTTCGCCTGCGGCCCCGACGTGGAGCGGCATCTCGAGGTCATCGGCCAGTTCACCGATGCAGGATTCGATCACATCGCCCTGATGAACAGCGGGCCCGACGTCGACGGCTTCTTCGACTTCTTCCAGCGGGAGCTGCGGCCCCGCCTCGCCACGGAGTGAGGGTCGTCTCGGCTACGCTCGGGCGTCGAGAACGAGCATCGACAACCTGACGAATACGGAGTTCCAGTGGCGGATCCCATCACCACCGACGTCCAACCGCATGACGGTCGAGACGAGACGGCGACCGAGCGGTCGGATCGCAACTGGAACGAACTGCTTCAGGAGTTCCGCGTGCTCCAGACCGGCACCCAGATCCTCGCCGGCTTCCTGCTCACGCTGCCGTTCCAGTCCCGCTTCGACGAGCTCAGTTCCTTCGACGTCGGCGTCTACCTGACACTGGTGGTCGGTGCGGTGCTGTTGACCATGCTTGCCCTCACACCGGTGAGCATCCACCGACTGCTCTTCCGCCGGCACGCCAAGCCGGTGCTCGTGAACGCCGGCAACCGCATCCTGCTCGCCTGCCTGGCCGCCAGCTCGCTGCTGTTCGCCGGGATCGTGCTCTTCCTCTTCGACTTCCTCCTGGCCGCCCCCGCCGGGTGGATCGCCGGTGGGGTCGTCATCGTGGTGGCGCTGGGCCTCTGGGTGGCGCTTCCCTTGTCGCTCCGACGGCACGGCGGTGCCGACGGCGGCGCTGGCGCCTAGGGCGTGCCTGACCTGGCGAACAGAGGGTCCGGCAACCGAGCCGGCTGGGGTGCCACAGGCACGTATTAGCATCCCTTACCAAGCACAGGTCCCTCCGATCGAAAGCGAGCACCCATGGCCGACGTCGTCCTCTTCCACCATGCGCAGGGCCTCACAGCGGGAGTCGCCGCATTCGCAGAACAGCTGACCGCAGCCGGACACACGGTCACCGCCCCCGATCTCTATTCCGGGCACACCTTCGACACCCTCGACGAGGGACTGGCGTACGCGCGCGAGGTCGGCTTCGAGAAGCTGCTCGATGACGGTGTCGCCGCGGGAGAGTCCATTGGCGGCGAGCCCGTCTACCTCGGCTTCTCCCTGGGAGTGCTTCCGGCACAGAAACTCGCGCAGACCAGGCCGGAGGCGCGCGGCGCCGTGCTCCTGCACTCCTTCGTGCCGGTCTCCGAATTCGGCGAGGCGTGGCCTGATGAGGTGCCCGTGCAGGTGCACGCCATGGATGCAGACACCTTCTTCGTCGACGACGGCGATCTGGATGCTGCGCGCGACCTGCTGGCCACGACCGCGCGCGCTCAGCTGTTCCTCTATCCGGGCGACGCCCACCTCTTCGCGGACTCGTCGTTGCCCGACTACGACGAAGTAGCGGCGGCACTCCTCACCCGCCGCGTTCTCGAATTCCTCGCCGGGGTCGACGGCGGCACGAAGCCGTCGTCCTAGATGGTCGCGACGGACCCGGAGTCGACCCTGTAGTTGGATCCGGTGACGAAGGATGCGGCATCCGAGCACAGGAAGACCACGACGTTGGCGACCTCCTCCGGTTCGCCGCGACGACCGAGCTCCATGAACGGGCGCTCCTCCGAGAGGAAGGAAGCGATCGCCTCCTTCTGCGTCACCCCGAGTTCCTCGGCCCGCTTCGCCATCATGGCATCCGTCATGGGTGTGCGGATGAACGCCGGCGAGACCGCGTTGACGAGCAATCCCTCTGAGGCATAGCTGCGCGACAGTCCCTTCGACAGCGCGAGGATCCCGGCCTTGGCAGCGCAGTACGGCAGTTCGTCGTCGTAGGGTTGAACCGCATCCTCGGACGCGAGGAAGACGATGCGACCCCAGCCACCCGTGCGCAGGTCGGGCAGGAACTCGCGCACGACGCGCACCGGCCCGATCAGGTCGGTCTCGATGGTCTTCGTCCACCCCTCGTCGGTGATCTCGTGGAACAGTCCCTGGGCTCCCGTGACTCCGGCGGACTGGACGAGGATGTCGATGCGTCCGACGGCATCCCTCACCCTCGAATGCAACTCGGAGAGGGAATCGACACTGGTGATGTCGGCCGCGAAGGCGTGCACAGCGTCGCCGTCGGCCCGGAGCTTCGTGGCGGCCTTCTCGAGCGCCTTCTCGTCGAGGTCCGTGATGACGACGGTCGCTCCTTCCGCCAGCAGCCTGCGCGCCGTGTGCCATCCGATCCCGGAGTCCCCTCCGGTGACCAGCGCCACCTTTCCCGCGATCCCGAGATCCATGTGACAGCTCCTCTCCTCACGCCGCCGAGGGCGCGTCGTTCTCCCGTGCCTGGTTGATGGCGTTCACGGCGTTGATGAGCGCCAGATGACTCAACGCCTGGGGCAGATTTCCCCAGAACCGACCGTCGGCCGGGTCGATCATCTCGGCGTACAACCCAACGTCGTTGGCGAGATCGATCAGCTCGTCCACCAACGTCTCGGCGTCGTCGGGACTGCCCGTGGCTGCCAGTGCTTCGGCCAGCCAGAAGGCGCAGGCGACGAATGTCGACTCCTCATCCTCGGCACCGCTGTAGCGGTAGAGCAGCGGACCAGCCGCCAGTTCCTCCCTGATGGCGGCGATCGTCGCGGTCATGCGCTCGGGCGGTCCGAAGTCCGCCCCTGCATGGATGAGGATCGCCGCGTCGAGCTTCGTCGATCCCGGATGCATGACGTAGCTCGAGCGCTTCTCCGACCAGCAGTTCTCGGCGATCCACTCCTCGATGAGCTCCCTGTTGCGTCGCCACCCGGCGAGATCGGCTTCGGCCGGCGAGATCTGGCCGATGTCGGCCAGGTGACACGCGTCGGTGATGGCCCGCCAGCACCCGACCTTGCTGGCGAGATAGTGCCGTCGGCGCGGAAGCTCCCACATTCCGGAGTCCTTCTTCTGCCACGACCTGCAGGCTCTCTCGGTGAAGGCGCAGAGCAGTTCGGCCGTGTTGGCGTCGAGGATGTTGCCGGCGTCGACGTACTGGCGCATGATGCCGATCACGTCGGCGTAGACGCCGAGCTGCAGCTGGCCGGCAGCGGGGTTGCCCGCACGCACGGGACCGATTCCGCGCCATCCGGCTGCCTCGAGCAGGCGCGGCCGACCCGGAACGTCGCCGCTCAGGCCGAAGAAGACGTGCAGTTCCTCGCCGTGCCTCTTGAGGGTGTCCAGCGCCCACGACACCGCGGCGTGGGTCTCCTCTCGCAACCCGAAGTGCACGAGTGCACCGACGGTGTAGGCCAGGTCGCGCATCCAGGCGAATCTGTAGTCGTAGTTCTTGTGCCCTTCAGGGTTCTCCGGCAGCCCCGTGGTGGCAGCAGCGGCGATGGCACCGGTCGGGCTGAAGATCAGCAGCTTGAGGGCGAGGGCGCTGCGCTGAACCGCGTCGGCCCAGGGGCCGTCGTAGCTGAACACGCGCGACCAGGCCTGCCAGCTCTCGATGGTGCGGTCGATGCCGGTGTCGACGATGAGCGGGTCGGGTACGTGCACGGGCTCGTCGTCCGTGGCGCAGAGCACGATGAGGTGGCGTGTTCCCGGTTCGGTCGTGAAACGGCCCCTGAAGCCCGGTTCCGAGGTTGCTGCACCTTCCGGCCCGTGCTCCGATCCGACGAGGATGAGGTTGACGTCGTCTGCGCTCAGCACCGGGCCGTGGAGCGTCTCGCGTCGCGTCACGACCGGGCTCCCGCCGATGATGTTTCCCGGGCGCACCTCCCAAGCCATCTCGACAGCACCCCGCACACCGTCGATGCGACGGGCGAGTTCGCTCCACGGAAGTCGCCCGGCCACGCCGGTGACCAGGGCGTCGGTGACGACCACCTCCCCGGACTCCGTCACGAACCGGGTCTCCAGCACGTTGGTTCCGGCGATGTAGGCGCGGTGCGACTCGAACGGGTCGACGGGGCGGAGCGTCATGCGCCCGCCCCTCTCCGCGTCGATGAGGCCGGCGAAGAGCGGATCACTGTGCAGAGACGGCATCGGCAGCCAGTCGATGGCGCCGTCGGAGGCGACGAGGGCGACGGTGCGCCCGTCACCGATGGCCGCGTAGTCCCGCAGGTCCGTATAGTCGTCGACGTCGCGCACCATTCTCCTCACGCTAGGCGCGCCCGGGTCCAGGAAGTAGGGGTGGCGGAATCGGTCGTCTCATGCCACTCTTCCGCCGCGCTCAGCGGTCCGCGGAGCTGCTCTCGCGGATGCGACGGCCTTCCTCGACGTCCTGCTTCTCCTTCTCGGCCGCCTTGTCGCTCTTGGTCGTGTCACGAGGCGGCAGCTTGATGTCCTTCTCGGCCTCGATCCCGGCCTGCAACTGGCGCCCGCGTTCGAGCTCGGCATCCAACTCCGCTCCGAACAGCAGGGCGAGGTTCGCGATCCAGAGCCAGAGCAGGAAGACGATGATGCCGGCGAATGAGCCGTAAGTGCGGTCGTAGTTAGAGAAGTTCGCCACGTAGAGCCCGAAGCCGACGGATGCGAGGACGAGGACCACGAGAGCGACCGCCGCCCCGATGCTCATCCACCGGAACTTCGGCTGCTTCGCATTGGGAGTGGCGTAGTACAGCACGGCGATGATGAGGATCACGGCAAGCGCCAGGATCGGCCACTTCGCGATCGACCAGGTCACCTTGAGAGCCGCCCCGAGTCCGAGCGCATCTCCCACGGTGTCGATGACGGGGCCCGACATGACGAGCACGACCGCTATGACGAGGATCAGCACGATCGCGATGATGGTGACGAGGAGCTGCATGGGGCGGAGCTTCCAGAACGGACGACCCTCCTCGATCTCGTAGATGCGGTTCATGGCTCGGCTGAAGGCGCCGACGTAGCCGGACGCCGACCAGATCGCCAGCACGATGCCGCTGACGAGAGCGAACCCGGCGGCAGGCGACGAGGCGAACTGCTCCAGGGGTTCACGGATGACGTCGACCGTCGAGCCTGGCGCGACGTCGGTGACGATCTCGAGCAGCGCATCGACGGCCTTCTGGCCCTGCCCGAACACGCCGAGCAGCGAGGTCAAGGCGAGCAGTGCCGGGAACAAGGAGAGCACCGCGTAGTAGGTGAGGGATGCCGCGATGTCGAAGCACTGGTCGGAGGTGAACTCCCGGAGCGTCTTCTTCAGCACGTAGCCCCAGGATCTCTTGGTCACCTCGGTGGGCGAATCGGGCTTGCGCTCGTCGTCGGGCGCTGGTGCCGTGGCCGCTTTCTCACTGGATCGTTCTGGGGACATCGGTGATTCTCACTTCTTCTGGAAACGACGTCGAGCGCCGGCCCCGGTGGGGCGCCGACGCTCGACGAAGGTGTTGTCAGTTCGAGCTGGCGGTCTGGACGTTGTCGCGGGACTCCGCGGCCTGGCCCTTCACGTCGTCGACAGCCGAGCTCGCCTCGGCCTTGACGTTGTCCACCGCATCCGTCGCAGAGTCCTTGACGGCTGCTGCGGCGTTCTGCGCGGGCTCCTTCAGGTCGTCGGCGACGGTCGAGGCGACGTCCTTGACCTCGTCGACGAGCGGCTGGGCCGCGTCGGTCAGCGTCGTGGTGAGCTGCTTCTCCTTCTCGCTCGGCGGGATCAGCGAGGACAGCAGCCATCCGGCGCCGAACGCGATGAGCCCGACGGCCAGAGGATTGCCCTTGGCCTTGGCGACCGCACTCTGGGCGGCGCCGGCGACGTTGTCGCCCATGCTGCTCGCATCGTCATGCACGTCGGAGGCGACACCCATCACGCGGTCACGCACCGATCGCACGGCGTCCTTGGCCTTGTCGGCCTGACGCTGGGCGATCTTCGACGGGTCGACCTTGTCGGCGAGCGCATCGACATCGCTGCCGAGATTGCGTCGCGTCGCCTCGATATCCGCTCGGATCTGGTCTGGATCGTTCGTCATCGGTTCTCCTCGTTTCGCTTCAGTGTCTCTGGAATCTCTTTGACCGTCTCCACGGTCTGGGGCGCACCCTCGACGGATGCGATCGCCTTGCGGCCGGTGACGAAGAGGATCGCCGCGACGATCCCCCAGATCACTGCGACGACCAGGCCTGACCAGGCGTTGCCGATCAGGTAGCCCAGTCCCCACCATGCGGCCACCGACAGGAAGACGAGGGTGAGCAGGCCGGCAACGCCGGCTCCGCCGAGCATCCCGGCTCCCTTTCCCGCCCGCTTGGCCGATTCGGAGATCTCCGCCTTGGCGAGCGCGATCTCCTGCCGCATCAGCGTCGACACGTCACGGGTCACCTCGCTCAGGAGGTCGCCGAGCGACGTCGTCGCTGCCTTCTCCTCTGATGGTGTCGGTAGATCGGTCATCAGTTGCCGTCTCCCCACGAGCGCTGCGCGTTGCCGGCGCCGAACTCGTTCGACGAGTCATCGCGCTCAGCCGCAGTATCGTCGCCGAACGCAGGCGCGGTGTCGCTGTCCGGGCCGGTTCGGGTTCCATCGCCTGTCAGGGCGGAGTACACCGGCGTGGTCGTCGGTGACCCTGATGCCGGCCCACCCGGGGTCGCGTACACGTCGGTGTCGAGATCGGTTCCCGAGCCTGTCGCGCCGATGGCTCCGGTGGTTCCGACGGATCCTGTGGCAGTCGTTGTGCCCGGGGCACCGACAGCGCCGGTAGTGCCGACGGCGAACGGTTCGCTGTACGTGTCGGTGTGCACGTCCGGCGTGACAGCCGGCCGGTACGACGAGGTTCCGGCGGTGCCGTCCGAGGCGTCCGAGTGGTTGCTCACGGCCGAGCGCGTGATGCGTCCGGCGACGAGGCCGACCACTGCAGCGACGGCGATGAAGGTTCCCGGGCGACGCCTGGCGAAGTTCTTCACCTCGTCGAGGAGCGACTCGGGATCGCGCTCGTCGAGCCAGCGGGAGATGGAGCTCGCCCGGCTCGAGGCCTGCGACACGAGCTCGGCTGCGAGCCCGCTCGACGACGCCTGCGACATCTGGTCGAGGTCGTCTCCGATGGTCCTGAGACCGGCGGCTGCCCGTGACTGCTGGGTGGCGGCCTGCTCGCGCAGTTCGCTCGTCACCTGTCCGAACAGGTCGGATGCCTGAGACTTCGCCTCCCGGATGACTCCGGATGCCTCATCCTTGGCCGTCGCAGCGACGTTCTTGGTGGAGCCGACGACCTGGTCCTTGACGTTCGCGGCCTCACCCTTGACCGCGTCAGTGGTTCCCGTCGCGGCACCTCCGGATGCCGGTGAGTCCGTCCGATATGTGTCTGTCATGGTGGTTCTCCTCAGTGAACTCGGCGACGGTGGAGGTCGTCTCTCGACCGCCACTCGTCAACGGTGGAGCCAGCATGCGACAGCGGGGGCCGCCTCAAATAGGGGTTTGCGGATCACTTCTCGGCGGTGTTATAAGCGCCGACGGCGGACCGGGTGGTCGACTCGACTCGGACCGAACGCCCGTCTTGTCAACCCCGCGATGAGCCGCACACCCTCGCTCTACCGTTGCTCGTGGACGGACCGGACTACGGGGCGCCGCCCGGGAGGGAGTGAGCCTGTGGGCCACCGGACAAGGAACGAGCTGTGGCTGATCCGCCACGGCGAGAGCGTCGGCAACGTCGCGGCATCCGCTGCGGAGGCAGACGGAGCCGAGGTCATCCCGCTCGACATCAGGGACGCCGATGTGCCGCTCTCGCCTGCCGGCGAGCATCAGGCCGGCGCCCTCCGTCCCTGGCTCGCCGAGAGGCGCACTTCCTTGGGGGCAGTCTGGTGTTCGCCGTACACCCGCGCACGGGAGACCCTGGCCATAGCCATCGGTGACAGCGAGCTCGCGGCGCCCGTCCACGTGGACGAGCGTCTCCGCGATCGCGAACTGGGAATCCTCGACCTCCTCACGAGCGATGGTGTGCGCCGCCGGCATCCGGAGGAAGTGGCACGTCGTCGCCACCTCGGCAAGTTCTATCACCGGCCGCCGGGCGGGGAGTCGTGGGCCGATGTCGTTCTGCGGCTTCGCTCCTTCCTCGCGGATGCCGCCGCCGAGAGCGCCTCCGACGGTGGCCAAGCCGGCCCGTCGGGAGCCGGTTCAACCCTGATCGTCGCCCACGATGCCATCGTCATGCTGCTGCTGTACATCTGCCTCGACTTCTCCGAAGCCGACCTGCTGGATTTCGCAGAGACGCACACTGTGGCGAACGCATCCGTCACCCATCTCGTCAGGGAGTCGCCGGAGCAGCCGTGGCGGCTCGTGGAGTTCTCGAACGTCGACCATCTGGCCGAGGGCGGCGCCCCGGTCACAGTGCATTCCGGAGACGATGATGTCCAGCCCGAGTGATGACAGCGGCACGACGCAGGTGGATGAGCGGATGCTGCGTGGGTGGCCGCTGCCGGCCCCCGGCAACTCCAAGTACAGCCGCGGGCGGATCGCCATCGTCGGCGGCTCAGCTCAGGCCCCCGGCGCGGTCGGGCTGGCGGGAGTCTCGGCACTGCGGGTCGGAGCGGGCCGCCTGTCGATGATCGTGCCGCAGGACGTAGCCGTGCCGTTGGCCGTCGCCGTGCCCGAGGCCGGGATCCTCGCATTCGACGGCGATGAGTTGCCGAGAGACGCCGTCGACGAGATCGCCGGCGCCGACGCCGTACTGCTCGGCCCGGGCCTCACCGATCCGGACGTCACGGTGCGACTGCTCCGCCGCGTTCTCGAGGTGATCGACGCGGATGCGCGCCTCATCCTCGACGCCTTCGCGCTCGGGGTCCTCTCCCGACTTGCTGAGGAGATCGAGGAGTGGCCGGCCGGCCTCGTGCTCACGCCCAACCGGGAGGAGGCTGCACTGCTCCTCGACCGGGACGGTGAGGTCGATGACGATGACATCCCGGCGATCGCTGCGCGGTACGGCGCTGTCGTCACGTGCTACGGCGTGATCAGCAGCGCCGATGGCAGCACCTGGAGAATCGGGGCCGACATTCCCGGCCTGGCGACCTCGGGCAGTGGGGACGTGCTCGCCGGCGCGATCCTCGGCCTGGCTGCGCGCAGCGAGGATGCCGCCCAGGCGGCGGTGTGGGGGACATTCCTGCATTCCGCGGCCGGAGAGCGGCTCGTGGCGCGGGTCGGATCCATCGGCTTCCTTGCGCGGGAGATCTCGGAGGAACTCCCCATGATGCTCGAGAAGGTCAGCGGAGGCGCTGAGGGGAACAGCGCCTGAAGCCGATCGGCCATCTGTCAAGGCCTACGCACGAGCCGCCGAAGAGCGTGTACTCGAGGCATGAGAGCTCTGACATGGCAAGCGACAGGCAAGGTGAGTGTGGAAGAGGTGCCCGACCCTCGGATCGAGGAACCGACCGATGCGATCGTGCGCATCACATCGACGGCGATCTGCGGCTCGGACCTCCACCTCTACGACGTGCTCGGCCCGTTCCTCAGCAAGGGCGACGTGCTCGGCCACGAACCCATGGGGATCGTCGAGGAGGTCGGCTCCGCGGTGACGTCGCTGTCCGTCGGCGACCGCGTCGTCATCCCCTTCGTGATCGCCTGCGGCGAGTGCTACATGTGCCGGCGCGGGCTCACCACTCAGTGTGAGACGACCCAGAACCGCGCGAGCGGCACGGGCGCCGACCTCTACGGGTACACCGAGCTCTACGGCTCCGTGCCGGGAGGACAGGCCGAGTACCTCCGAGTGCGCAGGGCCGATGCCAACGCCTACAAGGTCGGAGAGGAGCTCGCCGACGACCGGTACCTGTTCCTGAGCGACATCCTCCCCACGGCCTGGCAGGGCGTGCAGTACGCCCAGGTTCCCGCAGGCGG
This sequence comes from Leifsonia sp. Root1293, assembly GCF_001425325.1. Lineage (NCBI taxonomy): Bacteria > Bacillati > Actinomycetota > Actinomycetes > Micrococcales > Microbacteriaceae > Leifsonia > Leifsonia sp. Root1293. The sequence continues at coordinate 1,654,300 of NZ_LMEH01000001.1, forward strand.
AACACTGGCGGTCCTCGGCCTCGGGCCCGTCGGGCAGTTCGTCGCCCGCATCGGTCGCCACCTCGGCCACCGCGTGATCGCCATCGACCCTGTCGTCGAGCGCCGAGCGATGGCCGAGCGCCACGGGATCGAGACCTTCGACCTCACCGACGACATCGTCGCGCTGATCCAGGACACCACCGAAGGGCGGGGACCGCATTCGGTGGTCGACGCCGTCGGTCTCGAAGCGCACGGCAACCCCGGAACGGCATTCGTGCAGGCGGCCGTCGGCATCCTTCCGGATGCCGTCGCGAAGCCGATGATGAAGAAGGCGGGCGTCGATCGCCTCGCCGCGCTGCACCTGGCACTCGACCTCGTGCAGCGGGGTGGCACGGTGTCGCTCAGCGGCGTCTACGCCGGGGCGGCCGACCCGATGCCGCTGATGAGCATGTTCGACAAGCAGATCTCCCTGCGCATGGGCCAGTGCAACGTCCACACGTGGCGGGATGAACTGCTGCCCCTCGTCGAGGACCCGAGCGATCCCCTCGGCGTTGAGGACCTCGTCACCCATCGGGTGCGCCTCGATCAGGCGGCCGAGATGTACGACGTCTTCAAGAAGAAGGAGGACGCATGCATCAAGGTGGTCATCCAGCCGTGAGCCGGGCGGGCTGACCGGCTCGGCAGCCTAGGCCCGCTCGTCGACCGACAGGTCCATGAGAAGGCAGTCGGGTGGCCTGCGTGTCAATCCCCCAGTCCGGCTTTTCCTGCTGCATCCGCTCGCACATAAGGTGATGCCATGGACGGGCGGCACGTATGAGTACGACGAGGCGAGCCCTCGCCGCTCCCCTGCTGCTGGACCGCTATCGACCGCTCTCGCTGATCGCGCGCGGCGGCATGGCGTCGGTGTTCCGCGGACGCGACGAGTACCTCGGCCGCGACGTGGCCATCAAGGTGTTCAGCGGTGGCAACGATGAGCACATCGAGACCTACCGCGCCGAGCTGCGCATGCTCGCCGGGCTGAGCCATCACGGAGTCGTCTCCATCGTCGACGCGGGTGTCGACACCTCGGCCCCCGACGACCCGCGTCCTTTCCTCGTCATGCAGTTGGTGCGCGGCACCACCCTGCGCGACAGGCTGGCGGAGCGCGCCATCTCGGTGCGCGAGATCGGCGAGTTCGGTTACGAGGTGGCCGAGACCCTCGAGTACATCCATGCGAACGGCGTGATCCACCGCGACATCACGCCCTCGAACGTGATGATCGTGAACTACGGCACGCAGCACGCCCGGGAGAGAGCTGTGCTCACCGACTTCGGCATCGCGGTGGCCACGGAGTCGGCGGTCTTCCAGTCGGAGAACATCACCGGAACGCCCGCCTATCTCAGCCCGGAGCAGGTGCGCAACCTGCCTCTCACCACCGCGTCCGACATCTACTCCCTCGGACTCGTCCTTCTGGAGTGCTTCACCCGTACCCGGGCCTTTCCCGGCATCCCCGTCGCGTCGGCCATGGCGCGCTTGAACAGCGCCCCGGCGATGCCTCCCGAGACCGTGCCCGAACCGTGGCGGTCGCTGATCGATCGCATGACGGCGCGCGATCCCGGCCGGCGCCCCTCTGCAGCAGAGGTGGGCGGCGAACTGCGCGAGGCCCTGCGCGAGCTTCGGCCCCGACGTCGGTCCTGAGCGCTCCCGAGAGGGCGCCGGCGGCCCTGGCACCTGCGTCAGATGCGGAGTCAGACGCGGAGTCAGGCGACGATGACAGCCGTCGTGCGGTTCTTCCCGGCATTCTTCGAGGAGTACATCGCGGTGTCGGCGAGGTCGAAGAGCCTGTCGGGCGTGACATCCTGTGACACCCCGGGCGAGTGCACGGCGACGCCGATGCTCGCCGAGACGGTGAACTCCTCGGGAATCCCCTCGATGGGGGCGCCCACCACGTCACGGAGCCTCTCCGCGACGGCGGATGCGGCGTCGACGTCGGCGTCCTCGCAGATGACGACGAACTCGTCACCTCCGAAGCGTCCGGCGACATCGCTCGGTCGGATCGTGGAGCGCAGGCGCGCCGCGACCTCACGCAGGACGACGTCGCCCGCCACGTGTCCCAACTCGTCGTTGACTCTCTTGAAGCCGTCGAGGTCGAGGAAGATCAGCGCGGTCGCGTGGTGGGTGCGCTGTCCGGTCCCGAGAGCCTCTTCGAGCCGCACCTTGAGCAGCTGCCGGTTCGCCAGCCCCGTGAGCTGGTCGAAGAGCGCCATCCGTTCCAGGCGGCGCTGCAGGCGCACACGGGCCAACGCCTCCGAGGCCTGCCTGGCCACGGCCTCCTGCAGCCCGATGGCGTTGTCGTCGAAGGTACGGGCCCGGCCGAAATAGCAGAGCACGGCACCGGATACCGCACCCTCGAACGAGAGCGGCGTCGCCGTCACGGCTTCGAGCCGCGCCGCCTTCAATTCCTCGGCGAGCGCCGGATGCCGATCCCGAACGGCACGGCGGTCGGCGAGCACCACGACCTGCCCGGTACGGAGGGCATCGAGCTCCGGCCCGTCCTCGCCACTGGGGCGCTCTCCGGCGACGAGTGCCAGCTCCCCCGTGTCGTCGGCGAGGAGCACGGCGACGGATGCCGCAGCGAATCCGTCCTTCATGCTCTCGATGACGGCCTCGGCCAGCTCCACCTCCGAACTGCTGGTGACGAAGGCCGACGACGCCCGCTGCAGCACGCGCACGCGTTCCTCGGAGGCCTCGGCCCGACGGCGGGAGGTGAGAAGTTCCCGCTCGTAGTTCTGACGATCCGTCGCATCGAAGACAGCCGTGCGGATGAGTCCGGGGTCATCCCCGGCCTCCGAGACGACGACCGAGTTGACCAGGGTGGCCAGGCTCGTGCCGTCGGCGCGCGTCATGGTGAGGGCGACCTCTTTGATGGAGCCCTCGAGCAGGAGGACCGGGAGGTACCGCGTCTCGGCGAAGATCTGGCTTCCTCGAGTGAGCAGTTCGGCGAACGGCCGCCCGACCAACTCGGACGCGGAGTAGCCGGTCCAGTCGAGGAAGGTGCGGTTGACCCGCACGATCGTGCCGTCCGTCGTCAACGACATGTGTCCGCAGGGTGCGTGCTCGTAGAGCTCCTCGAACGAGGTCTCGAGATCCGTCATCGCAGGAAGCCCTGGATCTCCTTCACGACCTCGTCGGGGCTCGACAGGTTCGGGCAGTGGCCCGTGGCGTCCAGCATGACGAAGCGGCTGCCGGGGATCTGCGCGTGCACGAACTCGCCGACGACACGCGGCGCGATGATGTCCTCGGCGCACTGCAGGATCAGCGTGGGAACAACGACGTCCCTGAGGTCGTCGCGGTTGTCCGAGCTGAACGTGACCCTGGCGAAGTGGCGCGCGATGGCCGGGTCGATCGTGCAGAAGCTGGCGGTGAGTTCCTCGCCGAGTTCGGGTCGCCCGCTGTTGCCCATGATGAGGGGCGCGAGGTCAGAGGACCACCCGAGGTAGTTGGCATCGAGGGTGTCGAGCAGAGCGTCGATGTCGGCTTGGCTGAATCCGCCCGTGTAGTCGACATCGTCGACGTAGCGCGGTGACGGCCCGACGAGAACCAGCGATCCGAAGCGCGTCGAGTCGTGCGTCGAGGCCAGAACACCGACCATTGCGCTCACGGAGTGACCGACGTACACTACGTCGCTCAGATCGAGGGTCTCGAGGATCTCGAGCACGTCGTCGGCGTAGCCGTGAAGCGAGTCGTACTTCGAGCGGTCGTAGGCGCTGAGGTCGGATCCACCGGCACCGACGTGGTCGAAGAGCACCACCCTGTAGTCGTTCTCGAAGGCCGGGGCGACGAGCCGCCACATCTCCTGGCTGCATCCGAAACCGTGGGCGAAGACGATGGGGCGACCCGCGGGATTCCCCGAGATCTTCACGTTGTTGCGGCTCAGGACGCTCGCTTCGAGCGGTTGGGTGATCGTCATCTCTGGTTCCTTCGGGGGCGGCTCTGCGTGCCCCCGACGAACGCGGGCCTGACTGTTCCCTCAGTTTAGCGACAAGACGTCGGCGACGGATATGGGAGTCGGTTCGACCCGATCACGGGAGTCTCGGGGGCGCGTTGCCGCTCTCGAGGAGGGCCGGCGCGCAGACGCCAGGGTGCATCTCCGCCGCTCCTCAGGCTCTCGACCGCGAACCATACAGCATGCGTGCCCGCCATCGGGCCGGTTGCGCCGAGGCCCCCAGCCGCGCACCATTGACCAACCCCGCCAACGAATCCAAAGGCTCATGAACCCACCCACCGCCTACAGCGAGGATCGCCTCGCACGCGACCTCGAACTCGCGGTCGATCGTGGAGAGATCCTGGCGCACTACCAGCCCCAGATCGACACGATCTCCGGGCGGGTCGTCGCCGTTGAGGCTCTGTGCCGATGGTGGCATCCGGAACTCGGGTTCATCGCGCCCTCAGTCTTCATACCCATCGCGGAGGAGACCGGGAGCATCCACGCGATCGGCCGGTTCATGATCGAGGACGGATGCCGGCTGGCAGCCGAGTGGGAACGCGCCGGGCTTCCGATCGAGGTCGCCGTGAACGTGTCGGCCACGCAGTTGGCTCCGGGGTTCTTCGGCCATCTCGGCGAATTCCACGCGCGCGAGAGCATCGGACCGGGCCGGCTCACCATCGAGATCACCGAGTCGCAGATGATCACCGACGTCGATGCCGCTGTGCGTGATCTCGCGAAGGTGCGGTCCCTCGGAGTCGGCATCTCGGTCGACGACTTCGGAACCGGGCATTCCACGGTGGAGCAGGTCATCAACCTGCCCGTGACGGAGCTCAAGATCGATCAGGCGATCGTGCAGGAGGAGGGCGAGGACGGTCAGCGTGTCATGAACGCCATCGTCGACCTGGTGCACCGGCGGGGGCTCCGCGTCGTCGCCGAAGGCGTCGAGACCGAGCGCCAGCTGGAACGCGTACGCCAGCTGCACTGCGATCGAGTGCAGGGATACCTGATCGCCCGGCCGCTGCCTCGACCCCAGGTCGAGGACTTCATCGCCGGGCGGAACGCCGCCGTCTAGACGTCAGGCGCTGGCCGTCGACGCTCTAGACGTCGAGATCGAAGTCGGCGTTGGTGGCCGCCTCGTCGTCTGCCTCCGCGCCGCCGACGTCGAGCCGCGTCCAGGTGACGGGCATGCCCGGCGAGAACAGGATGTCGAGGCCGGAGCCTCCCGACTTCAGCGGCGGGATGTTCACGTAGCCGCCCCCGGCCTTGATGGCCGAGAGGATCTCGTTCTTGAGGGCGGTGACGGGGTCCGGGAGGAAGTAGTCCTTGCCGTCGACAGTCAGTCTGTTGATGATCACCCAGCCACTCCACTTCGTCGCACGCCCCGGTCAGGGCACGCATCAAGGTTATCCTGCCTGTAAAGTTCTCAGGTGCCGCGATGCGGCGATGAAAGGCGAAGAGGAAACACGTGGGCGCTCTCTACTACGACGGCGAAGAGTTCGATTTCGACGATCGCACTCTCGCTCACCTGCAGCTGGTCGTCTCGACGAAGCTGCGCCGGCGTGAGGACTTCTTCCTCACCTGGTCTGTTCCGCTGGAACGCGGCAGCGGCCGGCACTCGATCTGGATCGACAACGGCGTTCCCCTCCGCTTCTACTTCAGCGGCTCACGCACACCGAGCATCAACCGCGAGTGGATCGAGAGCCTCATGCTCTCGGCATCCCGGGCCTCCGGCCTCATCCTCGGCGACGAGCCGACGGAGACGCGCCCCGCTCCTGCCGGATAGTCGGTAGCCGAGCTCGCCCGATACGCAGGCAATCCATGGGGCGTAGCCTCGGATCATGACCGATCAGTTCCTCAACGAGCCTGACGCGAGCCGCTACGTGCTGCTGCGCGACGGCGTCATCGCGTCGAGCCTCGATTACTCGGTGCTGGGCGACTCCATCTCCATGACACGGGCGTACACGAACCCCGCTCTGCGCGGCCACGGGCTGGCCGGCCGACTCGTCGAGTTCGCGGTCGACGACGTGGAGCGAACCACACGCCTGCGCATCATTCCGATGTGCTGGTACGTGGCCGAGTGGTTCGAGTCGCATCCCGAGCGGGCCGAGCTGCTGAAGCCGCGTTCGGCGGCCTGACGCGTTCCGATCCGCTCAGGCGGGACTCGTCAGCTGGATGAGGTTGCCGCAGGTGTCGTCGAGCACGGCCGTCACGACGGGGCCCATCGAAGTCGGTGGTTGCGTGAACGTCACCCCGCGCGCGGCCAGGTCGACGTGGGTCGCGGCGACGTCCTCCACCTCGAACGAGGTGAGCGGGATTCCGTCGGCACGCAGCGCAGCCGTGAAGGCCTTCGCCGCCGGATGCGCAGCGGGTTCCAGCAGCAATTCGACGCCGTCGGGCTCGCCGGCGCCCACGACGGTGAGCCAGCGATAGTCACCCAGCGAGACATCCGTCTTGGGAACGAAGCCGAGCTTCTCCGTGTAGAAGGCGAACGCCTTCGCCTGATCGTCGACCAGCACGCTCGTGACGTTGATCCTGGGCATGGCCATCTCCTCGGTGATTCGGTGTCGTGTTCCCTGTCTAGCAAACCGAGGGCGATCTGCGCTCGAAATCAAGGCCCTGACCGAAGTTCGCACCGTCGCGTAGCGTCGAGGAGATGAAGCGTTCAGTCGTGCCGGACGACGTCGGCTCCCCCGCCGTCGGTGCGATTCCCGCCCCCGGCGTGCACCTGATGACACTCAACATCCGTCGCCGCATGGCCGTATCCCTCTCCCGGTCCGACCGGTGGAGCAGACGAGCACCTGTACTCTCCCGGCTGCTCTCGGCTGAGCAGCCCGCGGTGCTCGGCATCCAGGAGGCGCTGCCAGATCAGGCCGTCCTGGTGGCGGACACCCTCGGCGAGCGCTACGCGAGCGTCGGCGCCGGTCGCGATGCCAATCGGCGCGGGGAACGATGCGAGATCCACATCGATGGCGACAGGATGCGTTTCCTCGACGCGCGCGTGCACACGCTCTCGGACACTCCGGATGTTCCCGGTTCCCGCTCGTTCGGCAATCTCCTTCCGAGGGTGGCCGTTCAGGCCGAGGTGGAGGATCTCGAGGCCGGCGGCCGTTTCCACGTGATCGTCACCCACCTCGACCACCTCTCCGAGAAGTCCCGGCGCGCATCGGCACGGTTCCTGCGCGAGATGGCGCGCGGCCTCGAGGGTCCCGTCGTCGTCATGGGCGACTTCAACGGCGGACGCCGGTCGGAGGTCTTCGCCGATCTCGCTCGCGACGGCGTGCTGGTCGACTCCTGGGGCGCCGCCGCTCGGCGCCTCACTCCGGAGTGGGGAACGTACTCTCGCTACGCGGCACCGAGGATCGGGGGCAGCCGACTTGACCGGATCCTGGTGAGCCCGTCTGTGAAGGTGGATGCCGCCGCGATCAACGCCGCCCGGTTCGACGGAGCCGCGGCATCCGATCATGAGGCCGTTCACGCCGTCGTGCGCTGGCCGGGCTCGATCGACCAGAAGACACCCATGCCGCGAGAGGATGGCGACCCCCACCGATGACCGACATCATCCAGACCTTCGTACGACGCCCGACGACAGCGGGAGAAGTGGCAGCCGATTGCGTGCGCGCGCTCGCCGTCGTCAGCGTGATCGCCGCGGGCATCGGCTGGGGTGCCGTGCAGGTGGGCATCTTCCTGCTGGCGTTGCTGGGCGTACTCGTCCCGCGAGCCCTCGGACTGCGTCCCTCGGTCGACATCACCAGCGGGATCATCGTGCTCGTCGCGGCCTGGAGCAACGTATTCGACCTGTATACCGAGGTCTTCGGCTGGGACAAGCTCGTGCACGTCGCCCTGACCGGCGTCATCGCCACTCTCGCGGTGATCGCGGCCCAGCGGAGTGGGATCCTGCCGACCACGGGACACCGGGCGGGGCTCGTGGTCGCAACGGTCGCGTTCGGCCTCGCCGCGGGCAGCGTGTGGGAGATGCTCGAGTGGGTGGGCAACGCGCTGACCGACGCCGTCATCTATGTCGGCTATGACGACACCATCGGCGATCTGGCCGCGGATGCCGTCGGCGGCCTCATCGCCGGCCTTGCGCTACCGTTCCTCACCGGCCGCAGCGCCGCGATCACGAGTGGAGATCGCGGCAGTGGCGATCCCGAAGCAAGCGCAGAGGTGCGGATGACATCGGGCGGCCGACGATGATGATGGTCAGCGAGTCGATGACCGGCCGCCGGGCGCCCGCGGTGAGCGTCGTCGTCCCGGTGAAGGACGACGCGCGACCGCTCGCCACCTGCCTCCGTGCCCTACGTGAGCAGACGGTCGCTCCCGTCGAGATCATCGTGGTCGACAACGGATCGAGGGACGACTCGGCAGAGGTGGCACGGTCCTACGGAGCGGTCGTCATCCGCGAACCCCAGCCGGGCATCGGGGTCGCCAGTGCGGCCGGCTACAACGCGGCATCCGGCGACGTCATCGCCCGGCTCGATGCAGACTCGATTCCGGAGAAGCACTGGATCGCGACCATCGCCCGCGCGTTCGCCCAGGCCGAGGATGTCGACGCCATCACCGGCCCGGCGCACTTCAGCGACGGGCCACGGTGGCTCAGATCACCGGCGGCGGTGCTCTACCTGGGCTCCTACTTCGTGCTGTGCGGCTTGGCTCTGGGCCACGTGCCCCTCTTCGGATCCAACATGGCCCTGCGCCGGTCCGCCTGGGCATCGGTGCGGGACGAGGTGCACGCCCACGACCAACTGACCCACGACGATCTCGATCTCTCGTTCCATCTCGGAGCGAGAAGCTCGATCCGCTTCGTCCCCTCCCTGCGCGCAGGCATCTCCATGCGGCCACTAAGCGACGGCAAGGGCGGCCTGCGCTGGAAGCGCGGCCTCCACACGGTGACGATGCACTGGCCGCACGACCTGCCGTGGATCCGGATGGGTCGACGACTCTCCGCACGGACCCTCGCCGGCTCACCGACGGATGAACGCGTCCGCGGCCGGTCGGGGCCGCGGACGCGAACGCCTACTTCTTGATGAAGTCCAGGATGTCCTGGTCGAGGGCGGCCTGGTAGTCGCCGTAGATGCCGTGCGGGGCTCCGGGGTAGACCTTCAGGGTTCCGTCCTTGACGATCTCGATCGTCTTGAGGGCCGCATCGCCGATCGGAACGATCTGGTCGTCGTCGCCCTGCGCGACGAAGATCGGAACGTCGAGGGCCTTCAGGTCCTCCGTGAAGTCGGTCTCCGAGAACGCCTTGATGCAGTCGTAGGCCGCCGCGAGGTTCACCAGCATCCCCTGACGCCAGAAGTCGCGCTTGGCTCCCTCCGAGACGGCGCTGCCCTCGCGGTTCGCACCGAAGAACGCCTCGCTCAGGTCGATGTAGAACTGTGAGGCATCCTTGAGCACCCCGGCACGGATGCCGTCGAACACTTCGATCGGCAGCCCGTCGGGGTTCGACTCCGACTTGACCATGATCGGGGGCACGGCACCGGCCGTGATGACCTTGGTCACGCGCCCGACGCCGTGCTGGGCGGCGTAGCGAACGACCTCGCCACCTCCGGTCGAGTGGCCGACCACGACGAGGTTCTGCAGGTCGAGGTGCTCGATCAGCTCCGCGAGGTCGCGCGCGTAGGTGTCCATGTCATTGCCCGTGTAGGTCTTGGACGAGCGCCCGTGGCCGCGGCGGTCGTGGGCGATGGCCCTGTAGCCGTTGTCGGCGAGCAGCTTCACCTCGACCTGCCAGGCGTCGGATGACAGCGGCCAGCCGTGGCTGAGCACCACCGGCTGACCCTCGCCCTGGTCGGTGTAGTAGATCTCGGTTCCGTCTGAGGTGGTGAAGTACGGCATGTCTCTCCTAGTGTTCGATTCCGCTCGGACCATGATCCTGTCGCCGGGAGCCCCGGTGACCGGCGTTCGCGAATGGTGAAGGATTCGTTCGTGTCAGGTCAATTCCCCCGCCATCAGCGCCGATGATCACTCAGTTCTTTGAGTGTGGCCTCCCGAAGCGGCATCCTGTAGAACGTGCGCTGAACTGACAGCGCACGTGGAGGTTTGGGGGGCGGATGTACCTTCCGCAGGCGACGCGCGAACAGACCGGCTTCTCATCCGCTGTCGCGACAGTGGTGAAGAGCAAGGCGCTCGGGCCCGTGCAGCTCGTGCACACCAAGGCGCCGCTGGCCGGAGACGACCCGTTCGCCGGCTATTCCGATCCGGGAGACGCTCTGGTGTGGGCCTTCATCACCGACGGCGCCATCGTCTGCAAGCGTGCGTACAACGACCTCGAGAACCGCGCCGGACACATGAACATGAACCACATGCCGCGGCTGAGCGGATTCCAGATGACGCCGGACTTCAGGGCGCTCTCGATCCGCATGGACCGCCAGGCGCTCGGAATCTCATCATCGGACATCGACTCGATCGCGCGCACGGTCTTCCCTCTCACGGAGGGACTTCCGCTGATGATCGGATCGCTCGCATCGCAGACCATGAAGATGAGCTCGGAGATCGGGCCGGCATCCGGAGCAGCTCTGGCGCACTCGATCCTCGAACTCACCACGGCCTTCGTCGACGACTTCCTCGGCCGGCGCTCAGCGCCCGAGACCATGCGCAGCAATCTGGTCACCGAGGCCAAGCAGTACGTGGAGCTCTACTCCAGCAGTCCGGCGCTCTCGGTGACATCGGTGGCGGCGGCGCTGCAGGTCTCACCCCGCACGCTCCAGAAAGCCTTCGAGCCCGAGGAGAGCACGCTCGGCCGCGTCATTCTCGAGAGCAGGCTCGCCCGGGCCCGATCCCTGATGGAGCGCGACCGCGACGGCCTGTTCCCCATCGGAGGCATCGGCATCCGTGCGGGCTTCTCGTCTCCCTCCGCCTTCAGCCGCGCCTTCCGAGCCCGGTACGGGCTCTCCCCCCGGGAATGGCGGGAACGGTACCTGCTGTCCATCGCGCACTAGCGGAGACGTCACGGCACAGGCATGGTGTCAAGTCCCTGTCGACCGGGAACCGGCAGCCATAGCCTCGTCATGACGGCAGATCAGCCGACGGAACTGGAGACGCTCATGACGAACCCCGACGGCCGGAACCCGAGCCACACCGATCCCGACATCGCGAGCGGCGAGATCACGGATGCGGATTTCGCCACAGGTTCGAGAGGCACGGGACTCAGCGACACGGAACTGACCGAGAAGGATCGCAGCGAGAGCCCGGGCAGCGAATCGGAGACCGCGGCCAAGCAGGCCGACCCGATTCCGGACGGCGTCGACGACGATATCGATCAGTCCCAGATCCGGGCCGTGCCTGGCACCGGCGGGCCCGATGATGCCGGCGACATCGAGGTGGATCCCGACGATCTGAACATGCCCGGCAGGAGCTGAACCCGATCCTGCGCCAGCCCGTCAGCCCTGCCGGCGAACCATCTCCGTGATCCAGATCGGGGCGTATGGCGACGTGCACCCCGGAGGCGTCGGGTAGTCCTTCAGCACCTCGAGTTCCTCGCCGATGGCGAGCGCCCGAGCCCGGTATTCGGGGTGCCGGATGCCGGTCTGGGCGAGGCACTCGTTCATGGCCCACTGCAACCGATCCGGCGCATCCTTCATGTGCGCCTCGATGATGCGGAGCAAGTCGTCGAGGTCGAGGCCATCCGGCGCCTTCGTCACGCGATCGCTGGTCAATGCCCACCCAGCACTCGCGACGACGGGATCGTCATCGCCGAACCAGAGCACCCGCAACTCCTCGGCATGCGCGCTCTTCTTGACGATGTAGTTCACGAGCCAGTCGTGCACCTTCGGCACCCGCGCCTCCCGCAGCATGGCGTCGAGCTCGGCCGCCGAGTACTGCTTGGGGCGACTGATCAGGATCGCCACGAGGCGCGCGGGCGTGCTCCCCGTCGCCCAGAGATCCCTGGCGAGGTCGGGCTGGATCTTCAGTTCCTTGGCCACACCTCGAAGCTTCGTGAGATTGACGCCGTGATCGTCTCCGTGACGCTCGTTCACCGCTCGGACCTTGGGATCCTCGAGCACGGCCAGCTCCGCCATCACGCTCTCGACCGTTCCCTGCTGCACCGCGACCGAAGCCATGGTGTGCTCCCTTCATCGACATCGTCGACCGCACGTCCTCGTGCGGACTGCCCTGTGTGCGCTCAGGTGGACACGCGGTTGCGCCCGGCGCGCTTGGCCCGGTACATCGCCGCATCCGCCTCTTCGAGGAGCCCGATCCTGGGCACCCCGGGCTCGGCCACGACGACACCGCACGACGCCGTGACCGTCAGCGATGCCCCCCGCGTCTCGATGGGCGCTGCGATGGCGGCGACCATGCGGTCCGCGATCGAGCGCACCTCATCTCCGCCGACGACGTCGAGGAGCACGACGAACTCGTCTCCCCCGAGTCGCACCACGACGTCCTGTTCGCGCGAGTGGGCCGTCAGCCGACGCGCCACCTCGAGGATGACGATGTCGCCGACGTCGTGACCGTGAACGTCGTTCACACTCTTGAAGTCGTCGAGGTCGACGAAGAGCAGGGCCCTGCCATCCACGTCGGCCGGGTTCCCCGCTGCGAGACGCTCGGCGAGGTAGCGCCGGTTGTGCAGACCGGTCAGCGCATCGCGCATGGCCAACTCGGCGAGGTGCGCCTGAGCCCGTCGGTAGAGGACGATCTCGAGCTCGTGCCCGAGCTCACGCGCATCCTGGACCACGGTCCCCCAGGGCTCGGACCGCCCGCGCACGGTTCCGTGCCAGGTGGCGAAGGACGTGCGCGGCGACAGTTGGCTCGGGCGGTTGTCGGTGCCGGGATCACCGAGCCACGAGATCTCGCGGGCGACCTCGCCCCTGAAGAAGACGAGCGTGTCGTCCGCACCGGCGAGCGGCACGACGAGCAACCCGGCCGTCTCCGGGAGCAGCCGTGCGAAGTCCGGCCTGTCGGCTTCGAGACCTTCGGAGACGAACGGCTCGCCGCCGAGAAGATCGAGCACCCTAGTCACATCCTCGAGGAGCGGCACGTCGCCGGTGACGCGCGAGGTGCCCCCGATCCGAACGAGCACGCCGTCTGCCGGCACGAGATCGAGCACGGTGCGCGGCCCCCGCAGCAACGCCGACGGGATGTCGTCGGACGCATAGAGCGGCGCGAGGAGTTCGGTGCGTCGCTCGCGCATGTCGACGAGGTGGCGCAGCCGTGCGATCTCGCGCATCGAGGCGAACTGCATGGTGATCTGGGCTGCGAGCACTTCGAGGGCACGCCGCAGCAGAACCGGAAGCCGCCGCTCGGTGCGGTGGGCGCAGGTGACCATGCCGACGAGGCGGCCCTCTTCGACGAGGGAGAGCGAGAAGGTCGATGCCTGGCCCATGTTGCGCATGTACTGCAGGTGGTACGGCGACACACCCCGCAGTTCGGCACTGGAGAGATCGATGGTGCGCAGTTCCTCGGAGATGGCGAGCAGGGGGATCGTGGGCGTGCTCGTGCTCGCGATCGCCCGCCCCACCTTCGTGACGTACAGCTCGCGAGCCTGCGGGGGGATGTCCGACGACGGGAAGTGGTGACCGAGGAGCGAGTCGAGCTCGGGAACGCGGTCGTCGGCGACGACCTCGCCGTGTCCGTCGTCGTGGAAGTCGTAGATCATGACCCTGTCGAACCCCGTGATCCTCCGGATCTCCGCCGCAGCCTGCTCCCGCAGTCGGTCGACGGTCGTCGCGGACGTCAGCCGGTTGAGCGCCGTCACGACAGCCGTGCGGGCGTACTCGTCCTCGGGCAGCGCCTCGAGTTCCACGATCGTGAGGTCGTCGACCTGATGAACGATCGCATCCGTCGGCGATCCTTCCCACATCACCCGCACGGGATCGATCGCGCGTCCGCTGCGCACGGCCTCCTGCAGTTCGGGGTTCTCGATGTCGGCGAAGGGGCGGCCCAGCCAGCTGCGGGCGTTCTCACTCGCGACGACGACCACCTGAGTGGCGGCATCCACGGCCAACAGCGTTCCGTGCGATTGGATGACGCCGGGAGTGCGGATGGGCTCCTTCGCGCATTCGGCGAGCCGACGCAGCTCGTCGGGGTCGATGGCGAGTTCCGCCGGGTCCACTGCGACTCCTTCGCCGGGGATCGAGCCGGCGCATCCAGTCTATTCAGCCGGGGGACGCTCGACTTCAGCCGGACGGACGGACTCGTCGACGGATGCCGGCAGTCGCACGTCGACCCTGAGACCGCCATCGGCCCGCGGCGTCAGGAGCAGCACGCCGTCGTGAGCGCGGATGATGCTCGACGCGATCGCCAGGCCGAGGCCGACACCCACATCATCGGTGCGGATGCGCTCCGAACCGCGCTGGAACGGCTCCGTGAGGATCGACACCTGGGCCGGCGAGAGTGTCGCACCCGGGTTCTCGACGGTGAGAACGGCGTCCGCCCCGTCGCGAGCCGTGCGGACCCATACGTCCCCACCGTCGGGAAGGTTGTGGACGATGGCGTTGTGCAGGAGGTTCGTGGTCAACTGTGCCAGCAGCGCCGGGGATCCGCTCACCCGGGTGATCTCGCCGGTGGTGGTGACGGTGATACCCCGCTTCTCCGCGAGGGGAAGGAGGGTCTCGCCGGCTTCCTCCACCAGGAGCGACAGGTCGACGGTCTCGGCCGTGAACGATCGCTGCTCGGCACGGCTGAGCAGGAGCAGGGCCTCGGTGAGCTCGATCGCCCGCGCGTTCACGTTGCGCAGCCGTTCGAGGAGCGCCGAGGTGTCCCGGTGCGGGTCGTTGATGGCGACGTCGAGCATCGCCTGAGTGGTGGCCAACGGGGTGCGCAGCTCGTGCGAGGCGTTCGCCGCGAATCGTCGCTGCTCTCCGACCTGGGCCTCGACGCGTTCGAGCATGGCGTCGAAGGCATCGGCGAGCTCCCGGAACTCGTCATTCCGCCCCGGCATCCGGATGCGGTGCGCGAGCGACCCGTTCGCCGCCGCACGGGTGGCCGTGGTGATGCGCGTCAACGGCGCCAGCATCCGCCCGGCGAGGATCCAGCCACCCAGCAGGCCGAACAGCACGAGGAACAGCACGACCCACGCCGCAGCCGGGGCGAAGGCCCGCACGAGGTCGTCTCGGCCGGGAACGAATCCCCCGATCGTGTTGACGGCCTCGGCCGGAACGTAGCGCAGGATGAACACCCACACGACCGCCAGCAGGAGAACAACGGCCACGACCAGGAAACCGGCGTAGCTGAGAGTGAGCTTGACCCTGACGCTCACCCCCTGCTCCCTAGCCACGCCCGGCTCCAGCATCCGGTGTCGCTTCGATGCGGTAGCCGACCCCGGGCACCGTGCCGATGAGCCAGGGCTCCCCGAGACGTTTCCGCAGCGCCGAGACGGTGATGCGCACGGCGTTCGTGAACGGGTCGGCGTTCTCGTCCCACGCGCGTTCGAGGAGTTCCTCGGCGCTGACGACCCCGCCTTCGGCCCCGACCAGCACCTCGAGAACGGCGAACTGCTTGCGAGTGAGCGCCACGTAGCGGCCGTCTCGGTAGACCTCCCGTCGGAACGGGTCGAGCCGGAGGCCGGCGAGTTCGCGCACCGGCGGGCGGTTGTGGGCGCGCCTGCGGTCGAGAGCGCGGAGCCTGAGCACCAGCTCGCGCATCTCGAACGGCTTGGTGAGGTAGTCGTCGGCGCCGATCTCGAATCCGGTCGCCTTATCGTCCAGCCTGTCGGCTGCGGTCAGCATGATGATCGGCATCCCGCTGCCGGATGCGACGATGCGCTCGGCGATCTCGTCGCCCGACGGGCCGGGAACGTCGCGGTCGAGCACGGCGATGTCGTAGTCGTTGATGCCGAGCAGCTCCAACGCGGTGTCACCGTCACCGGCGATGTCGGCTGCGATGGCCTCGAGGCGCAGACCATCGCGGATGGCATCAGCCAGGTAGGGCTCGTCCTCGACGATCAGCACTCGCACACTCGCCATGCTACGAGCCGGTGCATATCGTCGGGATATCGAAAAGCGCATACGCTCCCGCAACCCACCGGCGTGTGTGCTGGAGGCATGTCCTCCAGCAGAACCATCCCCATCCGGCGCATCCGTTGGGCGCTCCTCGTGATCATCGCGGCGGGAGCCGCCGCGTTCGGCACCATCGCAGTCGTTTCAGCCGTCGCCCTCGGGCAGCAGTCGTCGGCCGCCGTCGTCACCCGAATCGCCGGCGATCCCACCCTCGGCGCCGACGGCAGCGTGCCCGACGGCGTGACGGTGTTCGACGGGGCGGTCCCGGCCGTCGCCAACCTCGATCCGGATCTCCTCGATGCCCTCCGGCGCGCGGCGACCGACGCCGCAGCCGACGACGTGACCTTCACCGTGAACAGCGGATGGCGCTCCCCCGAGTATCAGGAGCAGTTGCTGCGCGACGCCGTCACCGAGTACGGATCGACGGAGGAGGCTGCCCGCTGGGTGGCGACACCGGAGACCTCTCCGCATGTGCAGGGGGCTGCCATCGATATCGGCCCGTGGGATGCCACCGCGTGGCTGTCGGAGAATGGGGCCGAATACGGTCTCTGCCAGATCTACGCCAACGAGTCCTGGCACTTCGAACTGCGACCGGATGCCGTGGCCGGCGGATGCCCCGAGATGTTCGCTGATCCCACCGCCGATCCGCGGATGCAGCGGTGACCGCGCAGGCTGCAGGCATCGGCCTGAGTCGGGCGATCATGGACCGACTGACCGTCCTCTTCGGGATCTATCTCGGAATAGTGGTCTGGGCCGTGCTGTGGAAACTCGGCGTTCCATCGGTCGGAAGTGTCGAGCGCGTGATCAAGATCGTGCCGTTCGTGGCCACGGCGACCAACGGCGCCAATCGCCCGTTCGAGGTGATGATGAACCTGGTGCTCTTCGTCCCCTTCGGCGTCTACCTCGGACTCCTCAGGCCGTTGTGGCCCTGGTGGAGAGCCGGGGCGGCCGTCGCGGGTACGAGCCTCCTGCTGGAGATCATGCAGTTCATCCTCGCCACCGGAAGCACCGATGCCACCGATGTCGTGGTCAACACGGCCGGTGGCCTGTTGGGACTCCGGCTGCTCACCCTGACTCGCCGCAGGTTCTCTGTGACGGACATCGGCGTCGCCCGCCTCTGCGCGATCGGAACCGTGGTGCTCGTGCTCGTGACCGCGCTCCTCGTCGCAGCGCCGCTGCACTTCGCGCCGCCCGGCGTCGGTCACGTCGAGCACTCGGTCGGAGATGCTCCTGGTGCGGTCGAAATGCGCTAACCACGACCATGGCGCCGAGTGTCGCGATGGACGTGATCGTCACGCCCGCGAGCCACCCTGGTCGATGCGGTCGTGGGTCTCGTCAGCGATCGATCGACGTCATGTTCGCTTCGTCATGGCGAGCGCCGGCGGCGGGCTCGAGGGCGTCGAGCCGGTCGAGGTGTGCTCGGGTGAGCTCGATCTGGTCAGCCGCGGTGTTCTCCTCGACGCGCGCGACGCGGCGGGTGCCGGGGATGGGTGCGATGTCCTCGCCCCGACTGAGGATCCAGGCCAGCGCAGTCTGCGCGGGAGTGGCGCCGATCTCTGCACCGATAGCCCTGACCTCGTCGACGAGCCGGAGGTTGCGGGTGAAGTTGTCGCCGACGAAGCGGGGATTGGTCTTGCGCCAGTCGTCATCCGGGATGTCCGCGGCAGATCGGATCCGCCCCGTGAGCAGCCCATGGCCGAGAGGAGAATACGGGACGAACCCGATACCCAGCTCACGGAGAACAGGCAGGATCTCGGCTTCCACGTCGCGAGTCCACAGCGAGTACTCCGTCTGCAGTGCGGTGACCGTCTGCACGGCGTGAGCCCGCCGGATCGTCTGCGTCGACGCTTCCGACAGTCCGAAATGGATCACCTTGCCCTCGTCGATGAGTTCGGCGACGGCTCCGGCCGTCTCCTCGATGTGAACGTTCGGGTCGACGCGGTGCTGATAGTACAGGTCGATGTGATCCGTCCCGAGACGCCGCAGGGAGCCTTCGACGGCGGCTCGAACGTTCCCTGGACTGCTGTCGATCGTTCCGGGTCCACCGCCCGAATGGGACACGAGCCCGAACTTGGTGGCTATCACCACCTCGTCCCGACGACTCTTGACGGCCTCGCCGACGATTTCCTCACTGAGGTAGGGGCCGTAGATCTCCGCTGTGTCGATGTGGGTGACACCGAGGTCGAGAGCGCGGTGGATCGCGCGGATCGACTCGGCATTGTCGAGAGCTCCGTCAGATGTGTAGGTGCCGGCCATGGTCATCGCACCGAGCCCGATACGCGAGACCGCGAGGCCCCCGAGATGTGCATTCTTCATTCTTCGTCCCTTGGTCCTGTGTGCGAACCGTCGTGGCCGCTGGGAACCAAGTCAACGCGGGTGGGCCGAATCGAGCGTGGCCCTATCTGCAGGTGTCCTGACAGGGACCCTCACCCCAGTCATGATGGGCGTACTTTCTTGTGACATGACAGCACAGGACGACATCGCCGAGTTCCTCACATCGCGGCGAGCCCGTCTCACTCCGACGGAGGCCGGACTGCCCGACTTCGGGGGACGTCGCCGTGTTCCCGGGCTCCGCCGCGAAGAAGTCGCCCTCCTTGCCGGAATGAGCGCCGAATACTACAAGCGTTTCGAACGCGGCACGGCTATCGGAGTCTCCGACGCCGTCGTCGACGGCGTCAGTCGGGCGCTGCACCTTGATGACGCCGAGCACGCCCACCTGTACGACCTGGTCCGTTCCGCCAGCGCCGGTGTCCGCCCGCTCCAGCGCAGGGGTCCACCCGCCGCTCCCAGCCGACCGCCGCCATGCGGCAGACGATCGATGCCATGTCGACTGTGCCCGTCTTCGTGCAGAACGGCCGACTCGATGCCATCGCGACCAATGCACTCGGTCGATCACTCTTCTCCGAAATGCTCGACGGCGCGCGGCCACCCGCGAACGCAGCCCGATTCGTCTTCCTCGACCCGAAGGCACAGACGTTCTACCGTGACTGGGACGGCAACGCCAGGCAGATCGTAGCCATCCTCCGAGCCGAGGCCGGGCGGTCGCCCTACGACCGGCAGCTCAGCGACCTCGTGGGCGAGCTCTCCACCCGCAGCGATCTCTTCCGGAGACTGTGGGGAGCCCACGACGTGCGCGAGCACCGCACCGGCGTCAAGAGCGTTCACCACCCCATCGTCGGCGACCTCGATCTGACCTACCAGAGCATGGATGTCACGGCAGATCGTGGCCTCCAGATGCTCGTGTTCTCTGCCGAGCCGGGCTCGGTGTCCCACGATCGACTGCAATTGCTCGCCAATTGGGCGTCGACTGCTGAAACCGTGCCAGCGCCTGGAACTGTGTGATCCGACCTCATGCGCGCCCCGGATCAGAGCAGATCGGCGATCATCGCGGCGGCACGCGCTGCGCCATCCGTCTCGACGGGCCGGAAACCGCTCGCATCCCGGCCGAGCCCGGTGATGATGGCCTCCGCGAGCGCGTCCGGATCCGCCGCCTGCTCGTAGGGAAGCGGGTCACCCGCTCGGTACCGCTCGAGACGGTGCCGAACGTGGAAGTTCTGCTCGAAGTGATGGCGCAGAGGCACGTAGAGGAACGGCGTGCGGCCGGCGGTGAGCTCCATGCAGGTGGTCAGTCCGCCCTGCACGACGGCGAGGTCGGCCACGGCCAGGTGGCGATGGAGCGCCGGGACGTGTCCTCGCACCGTCGCACCAGGTGTCGATGGCAGCGACCGGGCATCGATGCGCGGCCCGGCCACGACGATGAAGCGAAGGTCGGATGCCGCCCGGCGCGCCAGCGGCACGGCGTCGAGGACCCGCCGCAGCAATGGCTCGCCCACGCCGGACCCGCCGACGGCGACGACGCACAACCGTTCATCCGACGCATAGCCCAGGTCGGCCCGGAGGCGGTCGCGGTCAGCGACCTCGGCGGGGTCGAACCCCGTCACGTAGCCTGCGAAGTCGAAGTTCTCCCCGACCCAGTCCGGGATGAACGGCAGGCCGGGGCCGAAGGACTCGGGGATGACGTCGTCGAGCGAGCCCACGAAGATCGACCTGTCGCGCACATGCCTGAAGCGGGCGCGCTGCTCGATCATCTCCGCGTTGTAGTCGGCCGTCAGCGCCTGCTCCCTCCTCCCGCCGTCCGGCATCGGAAGCCAGCCGACGAAGTCGGTCATCCACGCGAACGCGAAGCGTTTGAGCTCCGGGTTCTCGTGCAGGTGATGGTCGACATCCCATGCCTCATCACCGATCACGAGGTCGAAGTGCTCCTCCCGCACGACGTCGTCGAACACCATGAAGTTGTGCACGAGGATCTCGTCCATCCGGCGGATGGCCTGGAAGGCGTGGAGGTCGTGCTCGCCCGCCTCGTGCTCGATGTGGCTGCTCTCGTTCGCGAGCAGCGCCGACGCGGGATGCACGACTTCACCGGCCTGCTCGAGCACCGCGGTGACAGGATGCTGGGCGAGCCAGCTGATCTCGACATCCGGATGCAGCATCCGCAGCTCTCGGGCTATCGCCAGGTCGC
Organism: Leifsonia sp. Root1293; assembly: GCF_001425325.1. Classification (NCBI taxonomy): domain Bacteria; kingdom Bacillati; phylum Actinomycetota; class Actinomycetes; order Micrococcales; family Microbacteriaceae; genus Leifsonia; species Leifsonia sp. Root1293. The sequence continues at coordinate 1,674,701 of NZ_LMEH01000001.1, forward strand.
GTCGGGCATGGCCGAGACCGATCGGCGAGGACAGATAGAGCACCCGCCGCCGCCGGTTGGCCGCCCGGGTCCAGGTCGTCGTCGGGTGGACGAAAGCCGAGGGCGAGGCCGAGGCCGAAGCCGAAGCCGCGATCCTGTCGGCGAAGTCCCGGATCAGGTGGTTCACGCGCACGGGGTCACGGGCGAGTGGTCCATGTCCGCTGCCCGAGAGCAGCACGACGTCGCCGCCGGTCAGGGCCGCGATGCGTTCGCTCACCGCGTGCGGCGAGATCTCGTCCTCCGTGCCGTGGATGAGCAGCACCGGGCACCGCACCCGGGCGCAGACGTCCTCCAGCGGAACCACCGACCCGCCGAGGTAGCCGTGCATGCCGGCCGTGGCGTCTGCCAGCGTCTCGGGACTGGTCTCATGCGCCCAGCCCACCGCATCCTCGATCTGCTTCGTCGAGTGGGTCTCGGCGAACATGCGGGCGAAGAAGAAGTCGACGAAGGCGTCGTATCCGCCCGAGAGCCAGAAGTCGCGGTTGTACATCGACCAGCCCGAGCCTCCGTCGTACGCGGCATCCCAGTCGCCGCCCGCCCGGCCAGGCCTCGGCACGCTGACGACCCCTGATGCCCCGATGCCCACGATGCCGGCGACCCGATCCGGGTGGGACGCCGCCAGGTGCAACGCCCAGGTCACCCCCCAGGAGAGCCCGACGACCACAGCTCGCGGCGTCGACGTCGCGTCGAGCACGGCGACGGCGTCTGCTGCGTACTCCTCATCGCGGTACGCGGCCGGTCCTCGGGGACGGGCGGAGCCGCCGTTGCCCCGCCCGTCGAAGACGACGACACGGAAGTGGCGTGCGAGGTAGCCGAGCTGACCCTTCCAGATGCGGGAGTGGACGATCGTCCAGGTGGGCATCAGCAGGAGTGTCGTCGGCCCGTCGCCGTAGACGGCATAGGAGATTCCCACGCCGTCCCGGTCGATCGAGCCGGAGACCCGCGGTGAGATCACGGCCACGGTTTCAGCCACCTCGCCAGTATCCTCCGTGAGCCTGCGTCACGGACGGACTTCGAGAACGCGGTTGAACGGGGTCTCGGCCGCCGTGCGGAACCTGGTGAAGCCGCCGGCTGTGACGACATCGTGGATGCGGGCCGGGCCAGCCTGGGTGCCGAGCGCGAGTCCGACCTCCTGAGCCAGGGACGCCGGAGTACAGAGCAACGTCGAGAAGCCGTAGTAGGCGCGTCCGACCGGGTTCAGGTTGTCACTGACGCTGTCCCCGGCCATCGGCTCCACGACCATCCAGGTGCCGTCGGGCGCGATGCTCTCCCGGACGTGTCTCGCCGCCCCGACCGGGTCGCCCATGTCGTGCAGGGCGTCGAACGTGGTGACCAGGTCGTAGCCGTCTCCGGCGAAGGAGGTGGAGCCCGCGATCTCGAAGGTGACGCGGTCGTCGACCCCGGCTTCTCGGGCACGCTCGCGTGCGACCCTGATGGACGCCTCGTGGTAGTCGGAGCCGACGAAGGTGGAGTCGGGGAACGCCTGCGCCATGATGACGGTCGAGGCGCCGTGGCCGCATCCGATGTCGGCGACGCGTGCTCCGCTCCGCAGCTTCTCGACGACCCCGTCCAGGGCCGGCAGCCACTCCTCGACGAGGTGGGCGTTGTACATGGTGCGGAAGAAGCGCTCACAGCCGTCGTGCACGTCGACATGGTGCTCGTGCCAGCCGACTCCGGCGTGGTTGCGGGCGGCGGAGATGACGCTGTCGATGTCGTGCGTCGTCCCGAGCGCGATCTGGAAGAAGCCGGGCAGATAGGCGGGACTCGATGCATCGGTCATCGCGGCGACCTGCTCGGGTGGGAGGGTGTATCGATTCGTTGCGGCGTCGTAGTCGACGTACCCGCCCGCGGCCTGGGCGTTCAGCCACTCCCGGGCGTAGTGCTCGTCGGTTCCGGAGTCCTGGGCGAGTCTGGCCGCATTGGTCGGCCCGGATGCGGCCATGGCCCTGTAGTAGCCGAGCTTGTCGCCCAGCACGACGAGGGCGGTGTTCAGTGTCGCTCCGACTTCGTCGACGGCCTTGCCGACGAACGCCATGAGCTTGTCGATGTCGATGGTCGCGGGGGGCGACTCCTGGAGATCGGTCATGATGCTTCCTCCGTTCAAATTTGTCGACCCTGTGGTCGATGCCAGCGAGGCTAGGCCGAGTGCGGCGGAGCTCGTATCCGGTGGCCCCCCTGGGATGCGGCATCCGCCTAGACTGACGGCGTGCTGCTCGGGCGCGAGGCGGAGCGGCAGGCGATCGAACGCCTGCTCGCCGAAACGCGCGTGGGCGATGGCGGTGCACTCCTCATCACCGGTGAGCCCGGCATCGGCAAGTCCGCTCTCCTCGACGCCGTGCGCGCGACGACCGGCGGGATGCTGCTCATCACCGTGCGCGGGGTCGAGGCCGAACACGAGGTGGCGTTCGCGGGCCTTCACCAACTGTGCGCACCGCTGTCGCACCTCGTCGTCGAACTCGCACCCCCGCAGTCCGACGCGCTGGGTGTCGCGCTGGCTCTCCGTGACGGCCCGGCGCCGGAGCGGTTCGCCGTCGGAGCGGCCCTGCTCGGTCTCCTCACCCGGGCGGCCGATGACGCGCCTCTCGCCATCGTCATCGACGATGCCCACCTTCTGGACGAGTCGTCGGCCTCAGCCATCGCCTTCGCGTCTCGGCGCCTCTCGAGTGACCCCGTCGCCGTCATCGCTGCGCAACGCACCGGGGCGCCATCCGGATTGTCAGGCCTGGACACCCTCCAGCTCGGACCCCTCGACGCGGATGCCGCCCGAGCCCTGGTGACCGTCGACGGTCACCGGCCGCTCAGCGACGAGGAGTTCCTGCGCCTGCTGGAGACCAGCGCAGGCAACCCTCTCGCCCTTCTCGAACTGCGCGGGCGTCGAGCCGAACTCGCAGGCGCACCCCGCGACGCACCGGTGCCCATCACCGGAGAGCTGCTCGCCGCCTTCTCGCTCCGCCAACGTTCCCTGTCCCCTCCGGCGCGGGCGGTTCTGCTCCTGGCCGCGATCGCCGGCGGCGACACCGATGCCCTCGTGCAGGCATGTTCCGCCGCAGGGCTCTCGTACAGCGCTCTCGAGGAAGCCGAGGCGGCCGGGCTGGTCACTCTCCGGCCCGGCGAGGTGCGCTTCCGCCACCCCCTCGTGCGAGCGGCCGTGTACACGGATGCCGAACCCTCGGCACGCAGGGCAGGCCATCGCCGCATCGCCGATGCGCTGAGCGAAGGGCAGACCGACCGCCTGGCCTGGCACCGAGCCGAGGCGGCCATCGGGCCCGACGAGGCGACGGCGACACTCCTCGACGCTGCGGCCGCGAGGTCGGCCGCACGCGGGGCCTACGCGGTCGCAGCCTCGCAGTACGAGCGCGCCGTCGCCCTCTCGGATCCCGGCGAAGGTCGCGCCGATCGACTCCTCCTCGCGGGAGAGCAGTCGTGGCTCGCCGGAGATCGCGACCGCGCCAGCGCTCTCCTCGCCTCGGCACTCGACAGCGCGAGCTCCCCGATCGGCCGGGCCCGCGCGATGAGCCGACTCGGAACCGTCGAGGCGCGGTCCGGGTCGCTGGCAAGGGCTCGCGATCTCCAACTCGGCGCCTTCGCCGAAGCGAACGGGCACGATCCGGCTCTGGCCGTCTCGGCGCTGGCGGATGCCGTCGAGTCCTGCTTCTTCCTCGGAGATGCCGCCTCCGCCCTGAGAGCCGGAGAGGAACTCGAGAGACACGCATCCGCGGACCCGTCGAACGGGATCCCCTACTACGCAGCCGGCGTCGCGCAGATCATCGGAGGGCGCGCGGATCGCGGCGCCGACCTGATCCGCACGGGGCTCGCGCAGCCGTCCCGTCCGGGAGCCGATGACCAGTGGCGGCTCGGCTGGAGCCTGACCGCGCCGATGTTCCTCCGCGAGTCCGGCCCCGGGCGTGAGGCCATCACGGCGGCAGCCCGGGTAGCGCGGAGTCGCGCTGCCGTCGGGATGCTGCCGTTCCTGCTCACCCTGCTCGCCAAGGACGACGCAGCGTCGACCTCGTGGCGCCGTGCCGACGAGGGCTATGCCGAGGCCGTGCGCCTCGCGCGTGAGAGCGGCCACAAGACGGATCTCGCGCTCGCACTCGGCGGCTGGGCGTGGCTCGACGCGCGCCGGGGTGACGCCGACAGTGCACGCGAACACGCGGGAGAGGCCGCTGAACTGGCGTCAGTGCACGATGCGAATCTCGCGGGAATCTGGGCGTCGTGGGCCCTCGCCGATCTGGCTGCCGGCGAGGGCCGCCGGGCGGAGGCCGCCACCGCCTACGCGGCGCTGCAGGACAGGCTGGGGGAACTCGCGCTCAGCGACGTCGACCTGTCACCGGTGCCCGAGCTCATCGAACACCTCGGCGACGCCGACGACGCCGCCGCTCGGTCGGAGCCGCTCGCCCGGACCTTCCTCGAGGCCGCAGAGCGCAAGGCCCTGCCCTGGTCGCTCGCGCGGGCCCATCGGGCGATGGCACTCGTCGCGGTGGACCTCGACGATGCAGAGCGGTGGTTCACAAGTGCCATCGACCTGCACACGGGATCGCCCGATCTCTACGAGACGGCGCGCACGCGACTGGCCTGGGGGTCGCGCCTGCGGCGAGCGCGCCGCCGGGCGGCGTCGCGCAGTCCCCTGCGGGCCGCGCTGGCGGAATTCGACCGGCTCGGCGCCACACCCTGGGCCGACCGCGCGGCCGCCGAGCTCGCGGCGACCGGCGAGACGGCGGTGCGTCGAGGCGCGGGAGTCCTCACCGGCCTCACTCCGCAGGAACGTCAGATCGGCGCGCTTCTCGCCGGCGGGCTCACCACGCGGGAGGCCGCTGCCGCGCTGTTCCTCAGCCCGAAGACGGTGGAGTACCACCTGCGGCATGTCTACCTGAAGCTCGGCATCCGTTCCCGGGACGAACTCCGCTCGGCATTTCCGGACTGAGGCCATCGCGGTCGCCGTCCCGGCGGGTGGTCAGGTCAGAGCGAGGTGGTGCCACGCACCCGGTGCCCGACCGCGATCGACTCGCCGGACACTGCGCCGGCGACGGGCGAGATCAGGTAGGTGACGAGATTGGCGATGTCGGCGGGGCGAGACTCCCCCGCCTTGCCGTGCGCGACATCCGCTACGGGATTCTCGCTGACGATGCCGGGGCTCACCGTGTTCACCGTGACTCCGGTTCCGGCGACGGAATCCGCGAGGTTCTTCGCCGCGATGATGAGGGCCGCGTTCCGCACGGCGCCTGTGACATTGCCCGTGACGAAGGCGTTCTGACCGCTGATGCCGACGATGCGACCGTAGCCGGCCTCCGTCATCACGCGCAGCGATGCGTTCGCGACGCGGAGGAACGCCAGCGCCTTCGCATCGATGGCCTCCAGCACCTGTGCCGGATCCGAGTTGCGCGTCGGATCGAGCGTCTGGGCGCTCGGGGCGGCAGCGACCACGACGCCGTCGAGCCTGCCGTGGTCCTTCAACACCCGTGCGATGGCTGCATTGACCGATGCATCGTCACGGGCGTCGAGCTCGATGCCGCCCGTGCCCCGGCGTGAGGCGACGATCGGGGTCGCTCCTTCGGCGGCGAGCCGCTCGACCACGGCACCCCCGATGAGACCCGTTCCCCCGACGACCAGCACGACGCGACCATGAAGCTGAAGATCCATGGATCAACCGTATTCCCGTCGGTATCGGCGCGCACCTCCGGTCAGCGCGGTTGAGCGGGATTGGTCGGGTCGCCGTGCGCGGGAGGGTTGACCGGCGGCGCCGACGTCGTCTGCGGCCCGACGCCCGTCGGGCCCGGCGCACCCTGCTGCTCGGCGAAATCCGTATGCAGGGTCCCGGTCGGCTCCGCACCGTTCCGCAGCGCCTCCAGTCGAGTGCGAAGGACGACCAGCACGGGCAGTCGATTCCCGTGCTGCTCCTCGTAGTCGATGAGCTGCTGCAGCTGATCGCCGGTCAGAGGGGCGATCCGGGCGGGCAGATGCCCGAGCTGCACGTGGTCGTACTCGGGGAAGGGCAGGTCGTCATGGGAGAGGGACATGGTGTGCTCCGTCGATTCGTGGATGTGGCCTCAGACGCCCGGTACCGGAGGTCCCGTGCGCCACCGCAGGACTGCTGCCGCTGGCGCATCGTTGGGCAGGGTGATGTCGGCTGCATCCGTATTCGGGTCCGCATCCGGATCCGCGTCCGCGTCCGCATCGCCATCGTCGACCGTGAAGGAATCGGTGAAGAGGACGCGCGCATCGGTGAGCAGAGCCGCTCTGCAGAGCGCGAGCTGAGCGGGGACGGACCCGAGGATTCCCGCCCCGAGCGCTTCCTCGGGCGCCGTGGCGATCCAGGGTTCAGCGTCGAGGGCGAGCGCGGTCCTCTCGCTCAGACGATCCGAGTCGAGGATGACCGTGGCCGCCTGGCCGGCAGCGAGCGCTGCCACCACCGCGCCCATGCCCAGCTCCACCAGCTTGTCGCCACGACCCTCGTGAAGGGCGAGAAGATCGAGGATGGCCTGCTTGTCGTCGTGCAGGATGCGCTCGATCTCGGCGTTGACTCGCTCGGTGAGTGCCTCATCGGTGGACCCGCCCGCCCGCGTGTTCGTCGGCTCCACAGCCAGGATCGCGCGGCTGGCCTCAGAGAGTTCGTTCTCGACCAGCTGTCTGGCGCGGATGTCGCCTGCGACGACGAGCAGCCGAGGCCCCCGGGTGCGAACGATCTCGTCGATGCGCCCTGCCAACTGGGCCTGTGTCTGCCGCCAGATCTCCTCGGCGTGGTTCTGCATGTGGTCGTGTCGCCACCCACCGCCCTTCACCTTGTGGAGGGTGTCGGTGCGACCCTGCACGTGGCTCTCCGTCTCCGGCAGCCGGGAGCCGGCGCGGAAGAGGCGCACCTCGCCACCGTCCCTCGACGTCTCGACGGTGAGATAGGTGAAATCGAGCGGCTGAGCCTTGAGAATCGGGGTGACGTCGGGAAGCGGGCCGTACGACACGATCTCGGACTGCTGCGCGATCCCGGGCAGGACCTCCTCGATGAGAATCTCTCCGTTCCTCACCAGGAGGAACAGGCAGACGGGACTCGACCCGTAGTCCGCGGTGGCCAGCACGTCGACGACGGCGTCGAGGTCGCTCTGGGGAGATCCCGCCCGAGTGAGTCGATCGAGCACCGACTTCCGGCGCTCGTCGCGCACGGACGGCGGATCCGACGTGTCGACTGACATGTCGAGGTAGACCTCGGTGCAGCGCTCGTTCTCACGGTAGATGCTCGCGAGCGACGGGCTCGTCGTCGTACCGGTGTCGGACATGGAAACCTCCCCTGGGTCGTCTTCCGTGCCCACGATCCTGACTCAGCGAGAAATTCATGGTCAGGGGCTTGACGAGAGCTCGCAGCAGCTCTTCGGATGCCGTCCCGGCGCGGTGCGTCCTCCGCCAACCATGCGGTTGTCAAGGCCATGGTCATCCCGATGCGGTCGGTGCCTACTGGAGGAGCAACGGCGCAACCGCATCCCGAACACACGGAAGGCAGAGCATGACACGCACCGAGTCTCCCCGTGGCGACGAAGCGTTGGCCGGGGCTGGATCGCGAACCGAGAATCGTCGACTCGCCGTCATTCCCGGGCGCCCGACCCCGACCCCGACCCGGATCGCCCGAGTCGTGCCCTCCCGTCGCACCCCAGGCCTCGTCGGTGTGCTGGAGCGTGTGAAGATGCGCCTGGCAGCTGGCCGGGCCGAGCCATTCGCCGCGCTGCTGCGCCGCCCTCGCTTCCTGCGCGGACCCCACATCGAGACACCGGTGGATGCGGCTCCCCTGCGCACGCCCCGGCTCACGCTCCGCCCCTACCGGATGAGCGACGCTCCAGCGTGGTTCGCGTTGCAATCCGACCCCGCCGTCGTCCGCTACCTCCCGTGGCCGATCCGCACCCGTGATGAGTCACGCGCGCACCTGCGTCATCGCACCCGTCACACGCGCCTCTGGCAGACCGACGACATACTCGCCCTCGCGATCGAGCACGAGGGCAGGCTCATCGGCGACGTCTGCCTGCAACTGCGCGCGGTGAACCGGAACGCCCGCACAGTCGAGATGAGCTGGATCATCGACACGGCGAACGGCGGCAACGGCTATGCCACCGAAGCAGCGCTCGCGATGGCTCAACTGGCGTTCGCCACGGTGAACGCCAGGATCATCACCGCAGTGATCCATCCCGACAACGCGAGGTCCATCGCCCTGGCACAACGCCTCGGCTTCCGTGAGACCCATCGAGACGACCACAGCATTCTCATGACTCTCAGCATCATCGACTTCCTCGACAATCTCGCCGCGAAGCCGCACCTGCGGTCGCTTCTCGGTATCGCGTCCGCCCAACGCGCTCACGAAGACCGGTGGCACCGCTGACCGAAGCACGCGGTCCTGTCAAGGTCATGGACGCACCGATCCGACCGACTTAGCGTGGCGCGGGTGGAAAGGGGACAGACCATGAGCTCTGGCACTGTGGCGGACGTCATCGTCGCTCGGCTGAAGGAATGGGGCGTGCAGCGGGTGTTCGGGTACAGCGGGGACGGCATCAACGGGCTGATCACGGCACTCGATCGCGCCGGGAACGAACCCCAGTTCTTCCAGGCCCGACACGAGGAGAACGCCGCGTTCATGGCAGTCGGCCAGGCGAAGTTCACGGGTGAGGCCGGTGTCGTCATCTCCACCCAGGGCCCCGGTGCGGTGCACATCCTCAACGGGCTCTACGACGCCAAGCTGGACGGAGTTCCGGTCGTCGCCATCGTCGGTCAGCAGAAGCGGAGCGTTCTGGGAGCCGGCTACATGCAGGAGGTCGATCTTCCCGCGTTGTTCGCCGACGTGGCGGGATACAGCCAACTCGTGTCCAGCCCGGAGCAGGTGCCATTCGTCATCGACCGGGCTTTCCGCACAGCGTTGGCCACGCAGTCGCCCTCCGTGGTGATCCTGCCGCACGACGTCCAGACGGCCGAAGCGTCGGAGCCCAGCCACGAGCACGGCGCCATCAACACCGAACCCGAATACCGGCAGCCCCGAGTTCTGCCGAACGACGCCGACCTCGAGGCCGCCGCCGAGGTGCTCTCGAGCGGACGGAAGGTCGCGATGCTCGTGGGTCAGGGAGCCCGGCAGGCATGGCCGAGCGTTGTGGCCCTGGCAGAGCGGCTGGGTGCCGGAGTGACCTGCAGCCTGCTCGGCAAGCCCGTCGTGGACGAGCGCCTGCCGTTCGTCGCGGGCACGATGGGACATCTCGGCACGACGGCCAGCGCGTTCGTCCTCGGGGCGTGCGACACCCTCCTCATCATCGGATCGAACGATCCGTGGACGGAGTTCTATCCGGCGCCGGGCCAGGCCCGGGCCGTGCAGATCGACATCGACGGACGATTCATCGGCAACCGGTATCCCGTCGAGGTGGGACTGGTCGGCGATGCGGCCCTCACCCTCGATGCGCTGCTCCCGCTCATCACCGGCGAACCGGACGATTCCTGGTCGGCCGAGGTCACAGACGCAGTCAGCCGGTGGCACCGCATTCGTGAGCAGCGGTCGCAGGTGCCCGCGGATCCCGTCAACCCGGAAGCAGTCCTGGCGGCGCTGAACCCCCGGGTGCCGACAGATGCCCAGATCGGCCTCGATGTCGGCAGCGTCGTCTACTGGTATGCGCGCCAACTCACGCTGCCGTCCGGCGTGACAGCTCATGTCTCCGGCACCTTGGCGAGCATGGGGTGTTCACTCCCCTACGCGCTGGCGGCGAAGTCGGCGAACCCCGACCGCCCCACGATCGTCCTGACAGGCGACGGTGGTTTCCAGATGACGGGAGTCGCCGAGCTCCTCACGCTCAGTCGTGAATGGAGACGGTGGAGCGACCCCCGCTTCGTCATCTGCGTGCTCGCCAATCAAGATCTGGCGGAGGTCACGTGGGAGCAACGGGAGATGGAGACCAGCCCACGATTCGCTGCGAGTCAGGAACTGCCGTCGTTCCCCGCGGCCGAGTACGCCCGGCTGCTGGGTCTCGACGGCGAGACGGTGTCCGATCCATCCCAGCTCGCTTCGGCGTGGGATCGGGCACTCGCCTCGGACCGGCCCTACCTCCTCGAGGTGATCACCGACCCCGGTGTGCCTCTGCTCCCTCCGTTTCCTGCCGGAGAGCAGAAGCTCACGGGCATGTTCGAGGCGCTCGAGGCCGAAGGCGAGAGCGGACACCATGCCGCAGAACTGCTGCGGGTCTACGCGTCACACGAGCGGTAGCGTCCGCATCCGTCGCTTCAGGAGCGGTCGTGCAGGGTGATCAGGTAGCCGTCGGGATCGGCGAAGGTGAACGTTCGCCCGAACGGGCCGTCGATCGGTGCCGAGGTGATCGTGTGGCCGCCTGCGACGAGGGCATCATGGATCTCCTGGACCCCCGTGGCGTGGAGCCAGATCGCCGCGCCGATGCCGGGCTGCCCGACGGACTCCAGATCCGTGCCGGGGACGATGTCGCGGAGGGCGAAGGCGATCGGCGTCGTCTCGAAGACGACGGCATGCGGAGGACCTGCCTTCGAGCGCACGAGTCCGAGGTACTGCTCGTAGAACGCCTGCGAAGCGCCGAGGTCGCTGGTCTGCAGGGAGATGAAGTCTGGGCCGGTCACGGGCATGGGTGGTGCTCCTTCGATGCGTGTCAGTTTTCTGACATCCATGAATGTATGTCAGAATACTGACATGAGTCAAGACGGAGGCGGCGTCGATCTGCAGACGTCCTTGGGATACCTGCTGAAAGAAGCCTCGAGCGCCCTGCGAGCGGCCATGGAGGCGCAGCTTCGGCCGCTCGGAATGACGGTGACGCACTACTCCTGCCTCGAACTGCTCGCACAGCGACCCGGCCTCTCCAACTCCGAGCTTGCGCGGGGAACGTTCGTGACACGGCAATCCATGAACGTGCTGCTGCAGAACCTGGAACGCGACGGCTTCGTGACCAGGGCCTCGGAAGCCCGCGTGGGGAAGGTGCTGCCGACGCGACTCACTCCCCTCGGACGACGAAGCCTGGAGCAGGCCACCGTCGCTGTCCGGTCCATCGAGGTCACGATGCTGAGCGGCCTGACCCGAGATGAGCAGGCGATCACCTTCACCGCCCTGCAGAGCATGGTCACGGCGCTGCGCGGCGAGGATGGACGCGACAGGACGCACCCGGGCTAGCGGCGATGCGCGCGCCAGATCCCGGATGGCGTGTCAGGCGACGGATGCTGCGATGCACGCCGCGAGTGCGGCGAAGTAGACGACGCCGGCGAACAGCGCGTGGAATGCCACGGTTCGCGGCATCCTCCCGGCGAACACTGCAGCGATCGCTGCGCCGTAGCTGGGCCAGAAACCGGGTGCGGATTCGACAGTGCGCTGCCACCGCTTGATGAGCATCGAGTCCCCGACGGCATTGCCGACGGACATGACCACGAATGCCGTCCACGCAGCCCAGACAGAGCCCGCGATCACGAACACACTCCACAACGCGACCGTGAGCAGGCCGGCCGTGACGTGCGCCACCACCACCCGCCCACCGGGCCGCTTGCCCTGCATCCACCTGATGAGCAGGGCGACTCCGGCGCCCGCCTGAACAAGCATCAGCCCGAGGACGATGTACGGCATGACACCGAGGATACTACTAACGTAGTGAAATCACTACGGATATAGTTCTCCCGTGGCCAAGACGAACCGGGAACGTGCACTCGATGCCGCGATCGCCCTCCTCGCGACCGGCGGCGTCAGGGCTCTGACGCACCGACAGGTCGACCTCCGCGCCGGTCTGCCCGACGGGTCGACATCCAACTACTTCCGCACCCGCTCGGCTCTCTTCCAAGGAGTGACCGAGTACATGGTGACCGTCGAGCTTCCCGTGGTCGCCGACAGCACCCGCCAACCGTCGCCCCGGGAATTCATCGACGGCCTCGTCGACCTGTACGGATTCCTGACCGGACCCAACCGGCAGATGACAGCCGCGCGACTGGCACTCTTCGTCGAAGCCGGTCACGACGACGAGCTGCGGGCGCTGCTCGCCGGTGGCCGACGCCAGTTCATCGTCCGGCTGCGGTCGCAGTTCGTCGCACTCGGTGCACCCGATCCTGATCGGGCGACCCAGCTGCTCGCCGTCTGCTTCGAGGGGCTCTTCCTGCACGAGATCGCGGGCCACGCCAACGTCGACGCCGCCTCGGTCCTGGATGCGGCCGTCAGAGCGTCGCTGCCGTGACGGCATCCGAGCGCGTCTCTCGTCGAGCTCGAGCCCTCCGCGACGCCGTCAGGATGTGGCCGTAGCCGCAGCAGCGACGGCGAGGACACCCGTGTTGCCGTCGTGATCTGCGATCACCGTCAGCGACGGTGCCTCGCTGTCATCGACGACGGTTCCCCCAGCGGCGATCGCGGCGGCGAGTCGCAGTTCGGCCACTTCAGGCGCCACATAGACCTCGATGTGGAATCGCTGCCCGGGAGCATCGCCGTCAGCGCGTCCCCGAACCACAGGTTCGGCACGCGCCCAGTGGCGTCGCGGATCTCGTCACTGGGAGTTCCGCGCCCCTGGGCCGCTGCATCCCCGGTCAGCAGGGCGGCCCACACAGGGGCGATGGTCGCGGACCGCCCGGTGTCGAGGCCGAGTTCGATCACACTCACCGCGGTCGGATCGGACTCGAGCCGGTGGGCGGCAGCGATCTCGGTGATGCGTCGCGCGAGGTCGACGTCCTGCTGGGTCACCCACTGGACGACGTGCTCAGTGCCGTCATCCTCGCGGTAGACCGCGTTGTCGCTGACGAGCTTGAGATCGACGCACCCTGCGGCCATCGACACGGTCAGGTGCTGTCCGACGACGTCGCCCGCCTCCGCCACACCGGCGACGAACCGTGCGCCGGTGGCGAAGTCGTCGATCAGATAGCGCGCGTGGAGCCCCTGCGCCAGCTTTCGCCAGTCGTCGAGTCCGGCCTCGGCGATCTCCTCGCGCGTGAGCATGTCCATGTCGGCTGCACTCCCATCCCTGATTGCCCAGCAGCGATCGAGACCACCATCCGCATCGACGCCGCCCGTGTGGCATCCAGTCAATCCGATACAGGGCGCCCGCGGAAGGGTTCTAGTCGGCTGGCCAGCTCTCGAGCTCCGACGTCAACAGGTCGAGGTACTCGGGAGGTCCGGCCTCGGAGAACCACAACCAGAGCTCGGCGGCGTGAATCGACGTCCACGCCCGTACCGTTGCCCGATCGCCACCATACGCGTCGACGATGGCGTCGAAGGAGCGCGCATCCTTGCGGGCAGCGCCCCACGCAGCACGCGACAGCTCTCGAAGCGGGTCGCCGAGGTGCGCAGCCTCCCAGTCGATCACAGCGGTGATCTCGCCGTCGATCGTCAGGAGGTTGCCGTCGGTCCAGTCGCCGTGACAGAAGACAGGGTCGCGAGCGGGTGGCAGCGCGAACGGCAGTGGCGGTCCACCGGCATCCCGGTAGCGGCGGATGATGTCCGCATCGTCTGGGCCATGCGGCAACCCGGGTGGAGGCGGCATCCCATGAAGACGACGGAGCAGAGGCGCCGAAGCCCGCAAGGCCCCGATTCGCGCGTCGGCAGGCAGACTGTCCAGCCGCTCGCCACGCATGTGCGTCATGAGGATCGATCCCGCCTCCGCCTCCACCAGTTCGGGAACCGGCAGGTCGGAGCGCGCGAGGGCACGCAGCGCCAACACCTCCGTGTCATGGCGCATCGGATCGGCCATCCGCTTCTCGACCAGAGTGCGTCCTGCGCGCTCCACCAGGCGCACCGTGCCGACGGCTCCCTGCAGCATCGGTCCATTGTGCACGGCAGCCGGGGAGCACGGGAAGGGGGCGCCACCCGCTCTGCGCGGGCCGACTACGGCAGTTGGAGGTAGGCGGTGATTCGTGCGAGCGCCCCGTTCCACACATCCTCGACGAAGAAGTCACGGATCTCCGGTGCCGGGAACCCGGTCTGCACGACGGTCATGCGAGTGCCGTCGCCATCCGCATCGAACGTGATGGTGATGCGGGTGGTCATCGTCATCCCGTCGGGGCTGCTGCCGGTGGACTCGGTCACCAGGCGGTGGGGCCTGTCGATCTCGAGGAAGGTCTGGGTCTCGCGGAACAGAGTGCCGGCATCCGGCCCCCAGACGGCGGTCTGCGTGCCCCCGACACGGAGGTCGACATCGATCTCGACGATGCCGGGTCGCTCGTCGAGAATCGAGAACCAGATCTTCTGCTTCTCGGCATCGGTGTAGGCGTCGAACACCTCGTCGGGTGTCGCGGGCAGCATCCGCGTGATGCGGAGCTCGAGCGGCGCGGTCGTGTCGGTCATCAGTCGGTTCCCTTCTGCAGTGTGAAATACGCGTCGAGGCCATCGAGACGGCGCTCCCACAGGCGCTGGTAGAAGCTGATCCAGGCCGAGACGTCGTCCAAGCGCTCGCTCCCGAGGCTGCACTGGCGCGTGCGGCCGATCTTCTCCGTCGTCACCAGTCCCGCGGCTTCCAGGACGTGGATGTGCTTGGCCATCCCCGTCACCGTCATCCCGGCGGCCGTGGCCAGCTCGGACAGCGGCAGGCTTCCTCCGCCCAGTCTGTGCAGCACATCGCGACGATTGCTGTCTGCCAGCGCGGCGAAGGCGCGATCAAGTTCTGCTTGTTGAACCATGTGGTTCAGCGTAGTCCAGCCGGGCTGCCGAGGCGCGATCGGATGCCGGACCGCGCTCCCGGAGCGCATTCGCGGCGACGACGGAGACCAGTCCCAATTCGATGCTCGACGAGAGCACGAGCCTGATCGCGAGGTTCTCCGGGTCGCCCAGTCCGGCCACGAGCACCGCCAGCATGACCGCGATGATGCATCCGGCCGCCCATCCGCGTCGGCGATCGCGTGCGAAGCTCACGGCGAGCAGGATGCCGGCCGCGATGAACGCGATCTGGGTGAGGAGGAACCCCACCTCGTGCACCGCGCCGTGCCAACTCATCTCCGGCGCGCCGGCCGGTGCCCCTTCCGGGAACCCTGCACCGGCGTCTGTCGCGAACACTCCGGAGACGACCAGGCCGACACCCATCAACACGACGAGTGAGCCGATCCACCGGGACAGTCGCCCTTCTCCGAGCGCTCGGCTCAGGCCGATGCCGCCGCCGATGAGGAGAAGACCGACCAGGACGAAGGCGATTACCTGCACCCACCCCCAGTCGCCGAGACTCAGCAGGCTCATCGGATGATACGTCGGCCGGAAGCCGTCCCTGGAGAACGCCTGCACGGCCCAGAAGACCAGGAACAGAGGCGTCGCCGCAACGGCACCGGTGAGCAGAAAGCGGGATGACGTCGACATCGAGATCTCCTAACAGTGAACTGATTGGTTCATTGTTACACACTGAACCGTTCGGTTCAACAATGACGGGATGGAGACGCGTCCGGGTCGGATGCCGCCCAGCGGACGCGGCCGGAGCCAGCCCTGTCGGCTGGCCGGAATAGGCTCGCGACGTGGCCACTCTCGATCACGTCCGCCGTATCACCGGGGAGCTTCCCGCGAGCGAAGAGCGTCAGACGACCAGCGGTGCGACGTGGTTCGTTCGCGGCAAGCCGTTCGTCTGGGAATGTCATCCGTGGCCGAGCATTCCCGAGGACATGCGCGCGATCATCGCCGCGGAACTCGTCGTGGGCGTGAAGGTCGCCGACCGCGTCGATGCTCTCGCCCTCATCCAGATGCAGCCCGACGTGTTCCTCCGCACAACGACCCGGTGGGGCGAACCCAAGGTCGCATTCCGCATGGCCCGCATCGACACCGACCATCTGGGCGAGCTCGTGATCGACGCCTGGCGGGTGCAAGCTCCGAAGTACCTGCAGCGGAGTCTCGACGAGGGAGACGCGTTCTGACGCGTCGAGATCGTCCGGACTCCCGTGCGGCTACTTCCCGTGGGGGTCGATGATGTCGGAGACGGCGAGTGCGGCGAGTCGCTCGGGGTCTGCGAGCACCTCGAGCCGCACGATCCTGTCGCCCTCGAGCTCGAACGCCATGATCGACACGATCCTGCCCATCATCACCGCAGCGACGCCGGGCCCACCATCGATGAGGATCGGCGTCGAGTGGGCCGCGAGACGAGCCGACAGCACCGCCTGACCGGCGATGTCCTGCGCCCCCTCCACCAATTGCGTCGTGGCGCCGTAGTCGGCGCGGAGGACGGCGTCGTCATCGAGCAGGGACAACAAGGCTCCGATGTTCCCCTCCTGAGCGGCCGCCAGCCAGGCCTCGACGATGCGCCGTCCCCGCTCCCGACTGGGCCGCGCAGGTTCCTCGGCGCCGCGCACCCGCCGACGCGCGCGGGATGCGAGCTGCCGCACGGCATCCGGAGAACGCTCGAGGATGACGGCGATCTCATCGAAGGGCTGATCGAACACGTCGTGCAGCACGAACGCGATCCGCTCAGCCGGACTCAGCATCTCGAGCACGACGAGGAGGGCGACGCTCACCTGGTCATTGCGTGCGGTGAGTTCTGCGGGGTCCGCCTCGACCGCTGCAGGTTCGTCCCGCCACTCCTGCACCTGCCATGAATGTTCTCGTGTTCTGCGGGGTGCTCTGAGAATGTCGAGGCTCACCCGGGACACGACGGTGGTGAGCCACGCCGCCAGGTTGTCGATGCCGTCGGCGTCCGTGCGCTCCAACCGAAGCCAGGTCTCCTGCACCGCGTCGTCGGCATCGGCGGGAGATCCGAGGAGCTTCGTCGCGATGGCTCGGAGCCGCGGACGCTCGGTCTCGAATCGCCGAGCGAGCAATCTCGGATCGGTCATGTCACATCTCCTCCGTGTCGATCGTCGCAGTGTCGACGAGGGAACACCCTCGGTTGTGACACGAAAGGACGACGCCATGGATTCACCCGTGCTCGTGACCGGAGGCACCGGAACCATCGGCAGCCGTGTCGTACCCATGCTCCATGACGCAGGCCGCGAGGTGCGGATCTTCACGCGACATCCTCGCGCGAACGCGGTCGGCATCCGACATGTCGGGGGTGACACCCGCACCGGGCGTGGACTCGCCGAGGCGCTGGACGGCGTGGATACCGTGCTCCACCTGGCCGGCGGCGCCAAGGGCGACGACATCGCCGCCCGGAATCTCGGCAGGGCCGCGGATGCTGCAGGCGTGCGCCATGTCATCCTCATCTCCGTGATCGCTGCGGATCGCATGCCCATCGGTTACTTCCTGGCGAAGGCGGATGCCGAGCGTGCGATCGTCGGATCGGGTGTGCCGTGGACGGTGCTGCGGGCCGCGCAGCTGCACGACTTCGTCCTTCCCATCGTGCGCGGGATGGCACGCCTTCCCCTCCTGCCGACCCCCGGGGGCCTGCGCTTCGAACCGGTCGACGTCGACGAGGTCGCCGCACGGCTGGCCGAGCTCACGCTGGGCGCACCGGCCGGCCGTGCCGCCGACATCGCAGGCCCAGAGGTCCTGGACATCCGCCAGTTGGCCGATGCGTACGCGAAGGCGAGGGGAACCCACTCCCGGCACGGAGTCCCGATCCGCGTCCCCGGCCGGATCGGCCGCGCCTACCGTGCTGGCGAGAACCTGGCCGGAGAACGAGTCCAGCGCGGCGAACGCAGCTGGGACGAGTTCCTGGGCCGCTGGGCGGCAGCCGATGGCGACGTCTCCTCTCACCTGACGCGCGAGCAGTGACGCCACGGATCACGCCGATCCGGCAACGATCTCAGGCCGAGCGCAGGCGCTCCAGACGGTCTCGGGTCGGACTCCCGGGATCAGCGTGGTAGATCACGACGACCTGCCCGGTCGCCGGTGCGGCCACGGCCAGCTTCTCGTAGCGGAGGTCGAGCTCGCCGACGAGAGGATGGTCGATCACCGAGCGGCCTTCGCCCTTGGGCCGCACCTCGTGCCTGGCCCACAGGCGCGCGAATTCCGGACTCTCCGCCGAGAGTGACGACACCAGTTCGGCGAGCCGCGGATCGTCGCGCTCGGCGCTGGTCTGCGCTCGGAGGCCAGCGACCGTGGCCGCCGTCATCCGCGACCAGTCCCGCCAGAGCTCCTTGACCTGCGGGTCGAGGAAGGCGGCGCGAACCAGGTTCACACCCGGCGTGAACACGGGCGCGAGTCTCCGGGCGAGCTCATTCGACGCCAGGACGTCGAGCGTTCGGCCCTGGACATAGGCAGGCGTACCGTCCCAGGCCTGGAGCAGCTGGCGCAGGCCGATGCTGACGGACTCGGATTCACGCGTCGTCGATTGCGCAGTCGCGTGGGGACGCGCGAGTGCGAACAGGTATGCCGTCGCGGAGTCGTCCAGGAGCAGCGCGCGGGCTAGGCCCGCCAGAACCGAGTCGGACGGGTTCTGGTCCCGCCCCTGCTCCAACCGGAGGTAGTACTCACTGCTGATACCGGCGAGCCGCGCCGCCTCCTCCCTGCGGAGTCCGGGGACGCGTCGCCGCTTCGTCGGCGCGATTCCGACATCCGCCGGTCGCAGCTGTGCCCGCCGGGCGCGCAGGAACTCCCCCATCGGGTTCTCCTCACCCACGCTCATGCTGCAACCGTACTCGGCGGTCGACGACGCCCATCCTGCCCCTGCTGGTACCAGGAAAACCGGGGACATCCTCGGCGGGACTGGTGAACGGGGAGCGTGCGTTCCACCGCAATGACAGTCAGAGCTGAAGGAGCACACATGTCACTCATCACATCATCGTTCGGGTTCGATTCCACGGCCGAGGAGGTCGCGAACGGGATCGACCTCACGGGCAGGCGAGCCGTCGTCACCGGTGCGGCATCCGGGATCGGGATCGAGACGGCCAGAGTGCTGGCATCCCGCGGTGCCGACGTCACGCTCGCGGTACGGAATCCGGATGCGGGCCGCCAGGCAGCGGAGAGGATCATCGCCGAGACCGGCAACCCCGCCGTGCACGTCGCTCGACTGGACGTCGCCGACCTGGCGTCGGTCGAGCGCTTCGTGGCCGACTGGAGCGGTCCGCTCCACATCCTGGTCAACAACGCGGGGATCATGGCAACGCCGGAAGAGCGCACGGCCTCCGGGATCGAACTCCAGTTCGCGACGAACTTCCTCGGGCACTTCGCGCTCGCGGTCGGACTGCACGACGCGTTGACCGAGGCCAGAGGAGCCCGTGTGGTGTCCCTCAGTTCGAGTGGACACCTGATCTCCCCGGTCGTCTTCGACGACATCGATTTCCGCTTCCGTCCCTACGACCCGCTGCTGGCGTACGGCCAGTCGAAGACCGCGTCCGTGCTCTTCGCCGTCGGGGCCGCGAAGCGGTGGGCTGACGACGGCATCACCGTGAACGCCGTGATGCCCGGAGCGATCGCGACGGGCCTGCAGAAGCACACCGGTGGACTCAAGACACCGCCGGAGGGACGCAAGAGTGTCGAGCAGGGCGCCGCGACCAGCATCTTCGTCGCCACGTCTCCCCTCCTCGAGGGAATCTCCGGCCGGTACTTCGAGGACAACAACGAGGCGGTCACGGTTCACGACGGCAACGGCTGGATGTCCGGCGTCGCCGCCTACGCGCTCGACGAAGCGAACGCCAACCGACTGTGGGACCTCGCCCTGCAGCTCATCCAGCCGGGACGCGGCACGGAATCTCGACAGGAGGGAACACGATGACGACATCCGAACCCCGTTCCGTCGGGTTCATCGGGCTCGGCGATCAGGGCGCGCCCATGGCTCGAGCACTCGCGGACTCGCAGTACGAGCTGCACGTCTGGGCCCGTCGGCCGGCGTCGGCCGACGCCCTGAGCGCAGGCACCTTCGTGTCTCACGACGCGGTCGCAGACCTGGGGGCGGCGAGCGACATCGTCCTCCTGGTGCTCCGCGACGATGCCGATGTCGACGATGTCCTCGAGACTCGAGGACTCCTCGCCGCCATGAAACCGGGCTCTCTCATCGTGAATCACGGCACGGGTGACCCGAAGGAGGCGGCGCAGTTCGCCGAGCGAGCCGCAGCCGTGGGCATCGGGTTCCTCGACGCGCCCGTCAGCGGAGGTCGGGCGGGAGCGGAAGCGCGGCAGCTCGTCAGCATCGTCGGCGGAGACCGAGACGCGTTCGAGCGCGCCAGGCCGGTGTTCGAGACCTTCTCCGCGTCCGTCGTGCACATGGGCGGACCCGGCTCCGGTCAGGTCGCCAAGCTGCTCAACAACGCCCTGACCATGACCAACCTGAAGAACGCAGAAGACGTGCTCGCCATGGCAGACGCCATCGGGGTCGACATCGCAGCATTCCGGCGGATGCTGGCAGCCAGCAGCGGCGGCAGTTTCGTCATGCAGGCCCTGGGCGAGCAGATCAGCGCCGACATCGCACCACACCTCCAGGGGTTGATGCGGAAGGACATCGAGCATTTCGCCGATGCAGTGGGCCGCCTCGGGATCGACGTCACGGCCGTGCGCGACCGTGGTCTCGCCGGGGCGGAGGGCCTTCTGGGCGCCGCCGAGCTGGTATCGGCCAGCCTCGCGCGCAGCTGACCGCCCGTGTTCCTGGTCCACGGACCCCCGCGCGTCAGGATTCCGCTGCGGTCGGCAGGTTCGCCGCGAAGACCAGTTCCGAGTAGCCCGACAGTCGCTCGGTCACGTCGTCGAGCCGCCTCGTGGCGTCTCTTCCGATCTCGAGGTCGATGGGGTTCCGCCGCAGGAGGTCGCGGTGCCACCGCCGCAACCGCTCCAGGCTCTGCTCCTCCTCCTCCAGCTCGCCGAAGGTGAACTTCTCCTTCGCGATCTCGCGATCGATCTCGCCCTCGAACTTGCCGCAGTCGGCGATGAACTCGTGCCATTCGTCGGTTCGGGTGGCGATGAACGCGTCGGCCAGAGACGCGACGTCGTCGTCCCCGTGCGACTCCACCCTCAGCACGGTGAGCGAGCCGCCGCCCCTCTCGGCAAGAGAGCGGAGGTCCGGCAGCGGTTCGGTGAATGCGGGGAGATCCGGGATCGCCCACGCTCCGGATGCCGCGGGAACGGCGCCGAGCCTGCGCAGCTCGCGCCACACCGCGACGCGATGTCGCGACGGCTCACTCGGCACGCGAGGAATGACCAGCAGCCAGGCGAATTCGGTATCAATCGTCATGGTAGAACTGTAACAGACGTTACAGTTCTACCTGTGCATGGTCGCCTTCTGTCACCCGGACGTGCATTCCCTCGCGGGTCGGTACGGAGCTCTTTCGCCAGAACGGATGCATCTCCGTAACCGGGTTAGCTACTCTCGTGGTGGGACGGATCCATCCGGGTCCGCACGACGTCGACTCGGTTCGAGGAACGTCGACTCAACGGAGGAGGGTGTCGTGGGACGGTTCATTCATCCAGCAGTCGGTGCGGTCTGGTTCCACGACCGGGTGCTGGCGCACCTGCAGATCGTCATCAGTTCGAAGCTGCGTGTCGGGGAGGGCTTCTTCCTGACCTGGCATGATCACGAGGCTCCCGGGATCGTCGCGAGCAGCGTGTGGATCGATGCGTCGATTCCCATCGGCTTCACGTACGAGCGAACGGCACGCCCCGACATCAACGAATCCTGGCTCGACGTGCTCAAGGAGTCCGCGAGCAGTAACGCCGGTCTGATCCTCACGGACGAAGTCCGGGCCGAGATCCGCGGAGATGCACCGGACCGCTTCAGCTACCTCGAGCCGGGCCACGCAGGGTAGCGCCGACGTCACGACGTCGCTGGAGCGACAACCCCCTCCGTTGAGCGGGCGGATCAGGAGTTGGCGGCCTTCCGTTTCCGGGCGATGATCGCCCCGTGCGGTCGCGGCTTCGGGTCTCGACCCGTTCGGGTGTGCGTCTCCATCACCTCGAAGCCGGCCGCCTGCAACTCGGCCGCGAGGGCCTCGGGGGGCCACCGGTAGGCGGTGACCACCGCATGGTCGAATGGTTCGACGGCCGGCCCGGTGAAGAAGCCCACCAGAAGCAGGCCGTCCGGTCGAAGGACACGGGAGAACTCGTGGAGTGCAGCGCGGAGGGCCGGCGGTTCATCGTGGATCAGGGAGTACCAGGCCAGGATGCCGCCGACACTGCCCGTGGCGTCGGGCAGCCGGTCGATGCTGCCCCGCTCGAACGCCACGTGCGGGAAGCTCTCGCGGGCGTGGTCGATGAACTCGGGCACCTGGTCCAGCCCCCGGGCGTCGTATCCCTGATCGACGAGGTGGGCGGTCCAGTGGCCTGGCCCGCATCCCGCATCCAGGATCGGCCCGTCCACCTCTGCCGCCCACGCTGTGATCAGTTGGAGGTCTGACGCATGGGCGGACGACGTGGAACTCAACTTCTCCACATACTCGGCAGCTCGGTGCGAGTAGGCGGTTTCGACTTCCGACGACATGGATGCAGCCTACGAGGCGCGCGGCGACTCAGGCCGGTTGCGGAGTGAGGCGGCCTGCCGCCACCGCCGCAGCGGCAGAGGCCGGCTGGGAGCGGAAGCCGCGCAGGCGGAGGCTGTTGGTGACCACGAAGACGGAGGAGAGCGCCATCGCGGCTGCGGCGACCAGCGGGTTCAGCAACCCGAGCATCGCGATCGGGATCGCGGCGATGTTGTAGGCGAAGGCCCAGAACAGGTTGCCCTTGATGGTGCCGAGAGTGCGGCGAGCCAGCCGGATGGCATCCGCGACCACGAGCAGGTCGCCCGAGACGATCGTGATGTCGCTGGCCGCGATCGCTGCGTCGGTGCCACCGCCCATGGCGACTCCCAGGTCGGCGGCCGCAAGTGCGGCGGCGTCGTTCACGCCGTCGCCGACCATGGCGACGACCCGGCCCGCGGCCTGAAGGCGACGGATCGCGTCGAGCTTTCCGGCGGGCGTGACGTCGGCATGCACCTCGTCGATCCCGACCTGGGCTGCGATGTGCTGAGCGGCGCCGGCGTTGTCGCCGGTGAGCAGCACCGGTGACAGACCCAGGGCGCGGAACCTGGCGATCGCCTCGACGCTCGTCGACTTGATGGTGTCGGAGACCGCGATGATGCCGAGGAACACGCCGTCGCGGGCCACCGCGATCACCGTGGCACCGGCTGCCTCGAGGGTGTCGGCCTCCCTGCGGTGGTCGAGCGGTGTGGAGACGCTCCACTGGTCCTCGATCCAGCCGGGGCGCCCGGCGACGACGAGGGACCTGTCGATGACGGCCTGCACGCCGAATCCAGCGTGCGACAGGAACGACTCGGCCTGCGGCGGGGTGTCGCCACCGGCGCTCACGATGGCACGAGCCACCGGATGCTCCGACCCCCACTCGACCCCGACCGCGGTGCGGAGCAGATCCTGCGGGGTGATGCCGGATGCCGGCGAGACGGCCGTGACGGTCATGGCGCCGTGGGTCACGGTGCCGGTCTTGTCCAGCACGATGGTGTCGACCTGGCGCGTCTGCTCCAGCACCTGGGGTCCGCGGATCAGGATGCCCAGCTGCGAACCGCGGCCGGTGCCGACCAGCAGCGCCGTCGGCGTCGCCAGGCCCAGCGCGCAGGGGCACGCGATGATCAACGTCGCCACTGCCGCGGTGAACGCGACCTCCAGCGAAGCGCCGACCAGCAGCCAGCCCCCGAGTGCCACCAGCGACAGGACGATCACGATCGGAACGAACACTGCGGAGACGCGATCAGCCAGGCGCTGCGCCTTCGCCTTGCCGGTCTGGGCTTCGTCCATGAGTCGCTGCATCCGCGCGAGTTCGGTGTCGGCGCCGATCCGGGTGATCTCCACGACCAGGCGGCCACCGACATTCACGGTGGCTCCGACCACGCGGGAACCGACGGCCACCTCGACGGGTACCGACTCGCCGGTCAGCATGCTCGCATCGATCGCGGATGCGCCCTCCAGCACAAGGCCATCAGAGGGGACCTTCTCCCCCGGTCGCACGACCACCCGGTCGCCGACCATCAGCTGGGCCACCGGAACCACCTGTTCCATGCCCCCGACCAGGCGCGTCGCATCCTTCGCCCCGAGATGCAGGAGGGCACGCAGAGCTTCGGTGGAGGACTTCTTGGCCCGGGCTTCCGCGTATCGACCGGCGAGGATGAACACCGTCACCAGGGCGGCGACCTCGAGGTAGATCTCGCCGCTGCCCGCTTCCGGGCTGCCGAACAGCGTGAAGGTCATGTGCATGCCCGGCATGCCGGCCGTCCCGAAGAACAGCGCGTAGAGCGACCAGCCGAAGGCGGCGATCACCCCGACGCTGATCAGGGTGTCCATGGTCGCGGCACCATGGCGGGCATTCACGAAGGCGGCGCGGTGGAAGGGCCAGGCGCCCCACACGGCGACCGGGGCGCCCAGAGTCAGGGCCAGCCACTGCCAGGAGGTGAACTGCAACAACGGGATCATCGACATCAGGGCAACGGGCACCGCCAACGCGGTGCTGATGAGCAGCCGTTGCCGCAGCGACACCAGCTCGGGGTCGACCTCGGATGGGGCGGTCGTCGCTTCCTCCATCGCGATCGGTGCTGGAAGGACTGCCGAGTAGCCGGCGGCCTCGACGGCCGCGATCAGCTCCCCCGTCTCGACGCCGTCAGCTCGAACGCGGGCCTTCTCGGTCGCGTAATTGACTGTGGCTTCGACTCCGGGCAGCTTGTTCAGCTTGCGTTCGATCCTCGTCGCGCACGACGCGCAGGTCATGCCCGAGATCTCGAGCTCGACGTCGACGATGCTCATGCCGGGCTGCCACCCACGGTGTACCCGGCCTCCTCCACGGCAGCGCGCACACGCGCAGCGTCGATCGGCAGACCACTGTGGATGGTGACACGCGAGCTGCCGCCGGCGTTCAGGTCGACCGACACATTCTCGACCCCGTCGATCGCCGAGATCTCCTCGGTCACGCTCATGACGCAGTGCGAGCAGGTCATGCCGTCCACCAGCACGTCCTGGCTCGTCGTGGAGGCGGCGACCGGCGTGTCGGCGGTGGATGCCGTGGAGCAGCAGCTGCATCCGGAGGCGGAATCAGTCAGACCGAGGTCGATGCGTTCGTTCGTGCTCATGATGGCGTCCTCTCGGTTCTGGGTGTCAGGAACGGACCAGGCGGGCGATGGCCTCGTTCGCTTCTCGGATCTTCGCTTCGGCAACAGGCCCTCCCTCAGCGGTCGCCTCGGCGACGCAATGCGACAGGTGGTCGGCGAGAAGGGACAGCGCCACCTTCTCCAGTGCACGGGTCGCAGCGGAGACCTGGTCGAGGATGTCGATGCAGTACTTGTCGTTCTCGACCATGCGGGCGATCCCGCGCACCTGTCCCTCAGCGCGGCTGAGCCGCTTCAGAAGGTCATCCTTGTTGCCCGCGTATCCGTTCATGCTTCGATACTATACCCCCGAGGGGTATCACCAGCGAGAATCACTGGGCGCATCACCGTGTCAGCGCGTCACGTCCGCCCGGGCGCTGCGTCGTCGTGCCGGATCCGTCGTGCGTTGGCAGCGGTCAACGCGAGGACGATGGCGATGATTCCGGCAGATGCCGCGACCAACGCTTCAGCCGACAGCTGTGCAGAAAGGGGCACGAGCGCCCAGGGCAACAGGATGCCGGCCGGCGCCCAGGCGGCGATGCTGCGCCACGGAGCACCGTACCGAAGGGACTCGGCCGCGTTCGCCACGAAGAAGAGACTGATGCCGGCACTCAGCGCCACCGCTGCGCCCGATGGAAGATGGTGGCCGGCGTCGGCGACCGCCGTGCCGAGTGCTGAAGCGAAGAGCGTGATGCCTGCGACCAGCAGGAACGGCAGGTACATCACCGTGTCTCGGATGGCGCCGACGCTCCCCCGGGCCTGCAGCTTCTGCAGTCCGTGCTCGGCGGCCGAGGCGGCGTAGGTGAAGTAGATCCAGGCCAGCATCGATACGGCTGCGAAGCCCAGGACTGCGGCGAGGCCCGACGACCAGACCCAGTGCGAGTCGAGCTCGGCGATGATGGTCAGGATCGACTCGCCGAACACGATCACGACGAGCAGTCCCACGCGTTCGGCGAGGTGGTTCACGTCGAGGGCATCTCGCAGCAGCACTTGGTGGCTGTCCAGGAAGCTCAGCAGCACGACCTCGACCGCCACGGCGGCTGCCCAGATCGCGTACTGCCACGGCGGCGCCACCACCATCGAGACCAGCCACAGCACAGCCGGAACGCCACTGTAGAGAACCGAACGCCACCACGGCAGGCCGATCGTTCTGCGGCTCATGAACCACGGCACGGCCCAGATCACCCGGATCAATGCGTTGCCGAACGCGAATGCGCCCGCTCGATCGCCGAGTGCATCCGGGATCGCAGCCGCCATCACCCCGATCGCGACCATGGCGATGGTGACGGAGATCCAGATCGAAGCCGTCACGCGTGCACCGAACAGGTTCATGGTGATCGTCGCGTTCACCCAGGCCCACCAGGCGGCGGCCAGGAACCCTGCGAAGGCGATCCCGTCGATCCACGAGGGATCGCCGTGCATCGTGTGAGCGATCTGGCCGATGTAGGCCACGATCACCAGGTCGAAGAAGAGCTCGAGCCACTGCACCTTTCGACCCGTGCGCGGGATCATCGTCATCGTCGCCATGGCGGGAACCTCCGGAGCAAGCAACGCGAGTGAAGGAGCGGTTGCGCCGAGCCTAGACCGAAGCCGGGTGTGGACGTTCCATCCGCTCGCGCTTCGTATCAGGGATCAGGCGGCGACCACGGCTGCCGACGCTGTCCGGTACGGGAGCATGATGGCCGCCGAGGCGAGCCAGATCAGCCCGACGAGCGTGAGGAGTACGGCACCATCGATTCCCACGAAGGGCGCTATGAGCGCCGCCCCGAGCGCGCCGGCGGCGGCTCGAAGTCCGGATCCGACGGTGAAGACCTGGGCGCGCACGGAGGCGACGCTGTTCATCGTGCGCAGCTCGAACATCGCCGCGATGCTCGGCGCCGAGAACAGGCCGGACATCCCGACGAGGACGATCGTCCACGCGAGGGAGACATCGAGGGCGCTGAGAGCGGTGAGCACTCCGGTCAGGGCGAAGCCCCACGCCATCACGCGGGCGGGAGGGAGCTTGTCGATCGGCCGGATCGCAACGGCGACGGCGCTCACGAGGGTGCCGATGGAGAATGCCGTGACGATCCATCCGCCGGTCTCGGCCTGCTGCCAGTGTTGCAGCGAGAACACGACGGCCGCGATCGGGAAGGCACCGGCTCCGATCTGCGTGAGGGTGCTGGATGCTGTCACGAGCAGGAGCGGTCGATGCCGCACGAGGTAGACGGCGCCCTGCGTCATCCGCGTCCACAGTCCGTCCGACCTCCCGTGGGAGTGCGCCTTCGGCCGGAGCGCGAGCATCACGACGGCTCCCACGAGGCCTGCGGCTGCGAGCGCGAGCGCCGCCCAGCGCGGAGAGGCGATCGCGATGATGGCAGAGCACAGTGCCGGGCCACCGACACCGGCGATGCTGTACGCGAGGGTGTCGGTGGCGTACGCCGTGCGTTCCGGCGCGATCAGCCCGGTGACGAAGCTCGACAACCCGCCCATGAGCACGGGCGTCGCGCAGCCCGCCGCGACCAGCGCGAGCACGACGACGCCGAACGGCACCAATCCGAGCAAAGCTGCCGTGGCGTACCCGCCGGCCGAGACCACGCCGGCCCCGAAGAGATAGAGCCGCGGATGCCTGGTCGAGTCGAGCACGGCGCCGACCAGCGGCGAGAACACCACCGTCGGAGCCAGGGCCGCCGCGACGAGCACCGCTCCTGCGGACAGGTCGTCGAGCTCGCGCAACGCCAGGATCGGGAAGACGACGACCCCACCCGCCGCTGCGATGCGCGACAGCACAGCCGCGACGAGGAATGTGAAGACCCGCACCCCGCCATCCTCCCCCGTGGCTCCGACACCGAATTCGCGACCATCCTTCCAGCCGTGGCCGTTCCACCACGAGCGGTGCCCAGCGCCCGGGCACTCGTTGACGGACGTCATTCATCGCCGCGACCAGAGTGCTCGGTGGATGCTCAGCCCTACCGGGTCACGCGAGCCCTAGGCTCTGCTTAGCGCCGCTCCGATCGCTGCGCGCCGGAGAGGGGCCCCATGTCGGACGAGCAGTCATCAGTTCTCGATGTCGAGTATGGAACAGCCGGGTCGGTGTCCCTGTTGCTCGACGTCTACAGTCGGGACCTGTCGGCCGAACAGGATGCGGCTCGAGCAGCCATCATCCTGATCCACGGCGGCGGTTGGTTCCGCGGCGACAAGAGCAAGGAGCCGTCGCTCGCCACGATGCTGGTCGACGCCGGCTACATCGTGTTCGCCCCGAACTATCGGGAGGCTCCAGACGCCACCTTCCCGGCCAGCAGGGACGACGTGCTTGCCGCAGCGCGATGGGCTCTCGCATCGGACTGGGTGTTCGACCGCAACAAACTCGCTTTCTTCGGCGGGTCTGCGGGCGGCAACCTCGCCGTGGAGGCGAGCATAGCCACCGGCCGGCCCGCGGTGAGTTGGTCGGGGATGTTCGACCTCCTCGGCATCGTCGAGCAGACGGACGACCTCCCCGCCACTCAGACCTCGCAAGACCTCGACGCGATGAAGAGCGCCGACATCAATCAGACCGGCCGCAACGACGCGTTCCTGCGCTGGACGATCCTCAGCGAAGTCGGGGGCGACCGGTCATTGCTGACCCAGGCCTCGACCTCGCGACACGCGTCACCCCAGGGCGGTCCGGTGTTCCTCGCCAACTCGTTGGCGGAATTCGTACCGGTCAGCGATGCTCGAAATATGCAGATGGCGCTGGCGGATGCCGGCATAGCGAGCACGCTCCAGCTGATCCCCGGCACGCATCACGCCGAGGGGTACACGGATGCGGCCATCCGGCCGTCACTCGCCTTCCTGCACGACGTCTTCTCGGCAGCTCCGGCATGACCGGCGCGGCGTTCAGCGGGGTCGGGAACGTGTTCTATTTCGTCGATGACCTCGATGCTGCAGTGGACTGGTACACGGCACGGCTCGACCGCCAACCGGTCGTGCGCGGAGGAGCGCTGGTGGCTTTCGACCTCGACGGAACGAGATTGACCCTGCATCAGAAGGACGAGCTCAACTCGCCCGGGCCCGCGGGAACCAGCCCCTACTGGACCATCGACGACGTCGACGCGTTCGTCGCGGACTGGACCGCCCACGGCGCGATCGCCCACAGGGGCCCGAAGACCGTGTTCACCGGTGAACGGCTGTGCCAGCTGCTCGACCCCTTCGGAAACCTCTTCTCCGTGAGGGAGGCGGCGCCGAGTGACCGATGAGCAGGCGCTCGGTGCGCCGCAACCGTCCAGGCCCGACGATCTGCCGACCGCGGATGAGGCCATCGAAGCACTGACCGACCGAGCGGGCGCCTTCTACAGCGCCTTGATGAACGAGCACTTCGTACTCGAATCCGCCCGCGGCATCACGGTGAGCGAGGCCAGCAGCCGTGCGGCGCTGTATCTGACGACCCTGTCGAGCGGCCTCGTCGCGTTCGGGTTCCTTGCTCGCACCGACTACGCGCTCGGCTTTCTGATGGTCATCATTCCGGTGGTCTTCCTGCTCGGCATCTTCACCTACGAGCGACTCGTCGAGACCTCCCTCGAGGATGTCGCGGCACTCGACGCCATCCAACGAATCCGCGCCGTCTACTCCACGACCCTGCCGGGGGCGGCGAAGTACTTCCCCCGTCCGATGGGACCCCACGGACCGAACGAGATGCTGCCGATCGGCCACCGACAGTCATGGATAGGAGTGTTCTTCACCACGGCGACTGCGATCGCGGTCGTGAACTCGATGGTGGCCGGCGCCGGCGTGGCCATCATCGTCGTTCAATCCACCGCGCGATCCACTCCGTCGATCCTCATCGGGCTCGGAACGGCCGCGCTGCTCGCGGTCCTGCACGGCCTCTATCAGGAGTACCGCTACGCGTCACTCCGCCGCTTCCTCCACCAGACTCGTGAGACCGGATGATCGCCTGACACACCTCCGGACCGTGACGCCGGCGCGACGTCGTGATTCCGCGGCGGCTCAGCTCGCCTGAACCATCGACTGCGCGAAGAACGCGGCCAGCGCGTCTGTGGCTTGGAGAGGCAGCACCGCGGCGACGTACTGATCCGGACGCACGACCACGACGACTCCGTCGCGGGAGAGTGCGCGATCCTCGTAGATGTCAGTGCTCGTCCAGGCGCTCGGTGCCGCGGCGAAGACCTTCTCCCAGTCGATGAGGCCGAGCGGTCCCGTCTGGGGCCGGAAGATCGATGGCACCGCGGCGATGTCGACATCGTCGTACGCCTGTTGGTAGATCACCTTCACGTCGAAGACGGCGTCGATGTCTTCGTCCGGGGACGTGTACCGGACGAGCGGCGACTCAGGTGACGACGAGATCCATTCCGCCCAGGCCGTGAGCGCCGAGCGTTGACCGGCGGCGGGTGAATCGGCGAAGGCGTAGAGGCGCCACCGTCCGTCAGCCTTCGCGTGGTGGCCGAGGTGAACTGCGTTGCCATCTGCGACGAGCGTCACCTCGGAGGACTTGAAGCGCTTCCCGATGGGAAACCCTTCTGCGAGCGATTGGTGTGCGGCGTCCCCGACGATCTCGGACCGCTCGTACCGGGTCATGAATCCGGATGGGAACTCCGCAGTCGCGAGGTAGTAGGTCGCCAGGTCTTGCGGGTCGGAGATCTCTTCAGGCTTGCGCGCCATGAGCGAGGACCATTCACGGTCGAAATCGATGAGCTGCTGCGCCACAGGATGCCGCTCCGCTGAGTAGCTGGCCAGCAGCGTGTCCGGACTGCGTCCGGTGAGCACGGCGCCGAGCTTCCAGCCGAGGTTGAAACCATCCTGCATGGACACGTTCATACCCTGGCCTGCCTTGGCGCTGTGGGTATGGCAGGCGTCGCCGGTGAGGAAGACCCGTGGGGCGCGCTCCGACCCGTCTGCGACGTCGTCGAACCCGTCGGTCACCCGGTGGCCGACCTCGTAGACGCTGTGCCAGGCGACCTCCTTCACGTCGAGCGTGTAGGGGTGAAGGATCTCGTTCGCCTTCCGGATGATCTCGTCGATCGGGGTGAGCCGGACCCTGTGGTCATCGTCTTCTGCCACGGGGCCGAGATCGACGTAGACGCGGGACAGGTATCCGCCTTCGCGCGGGATGTGGAGGATGTTTCCCGCCGTCGAATTGATGGCGCACTTGGTGCGCCAGTCGGGGAAGTCGGTGTTCACCATCACGTCCATGACGCCCCACGCGTGCAATGACGCGCCCCCGACGTGCGTTCGGCCGATCGCCTCGCGGACACCGCTGCGGGCCCCGTCGCACCCGGCGACGTACCTGGTGCGGATGGTGCGCTCTTCGCCGGCTCGCTCGCCTTCCACGTACCGGAGGCGCACTTCAACGGGGAACTCGCCCTCCGGGTGCACGGTGAGTCCGATGAACTCGACGCCGTAATCCGGCACGATGCGCCCCGGACCGTTCGCCGCTGCTTCCGCGAAGTAGTCGAGCACGCGCGCCTGATTGACGATGAGGTGCGGGAACTCGCTGATCTTGTACCCGTAGTCCTCGGTGCGGCTGGTGCGGACGATGTTCTGCGGGTTCTCCGGATCCGGGTTCCAGAAGTTCATGTAGGCGATGTTGTACGCCTCGGCCATGATCCGCTCCGCGAATCCGAATGCCTGGAACGTCTCGACGCTCCGCGGCTGGATTCCGTCGGCCTGCCCGAGGGGAAGCCGTCCCCCGCGGCGCTCGATGATGCGCGTCGAGACCGCCGGGAACTGCGACATCTGGGCCGCGAGCAGCATCCCTGCCGGTCCCGACCCCACGATCAGCACGTCGATCTCATCGGGGATCTCGCTCGGCCGATCGATCCCCGTGCCCGCGGGCGCCGCGATGCGCGGGTCGCCCGACACGTAGCCGTGATGGTGGAACTGCATGCTGTTTCCTTCTCGTCGATGGCTACGCGCGGGCGAGGCCGCGGATCGGGCTGATCGCCTGCTCATCCTCGTGATCCGGACCGAGCGGGATGCCGCTCCGGTCGCGGAGGAGCAGGGTGGCGATGAGTCCGATCACGGTCATTCCCGCGAGGTACCAGGTGACCGAGAGGGTGCTGCCCGTCGCCTGCACGAGCGCCGTGGCGATGGTCGGAGCGAAGGCACCACCGACGATCGCGCCGATGGCGTAGGAGATGGAGACGCCGGAGAAGCGGATCGAGGCGGGGAAGAGCTCCGTGTACAGCGCCGCCTGCGGACCGTACGTGAACCCGAGCCCGATCGTCAGGATCGCGAGGCCGGCGAAGAGGAGTCCGATGTTGCCGCTGTTCACCAGCGGGAACAGGGTGAAGACACCGACCAGCTGAAGGATCCAACCGATGATGTACGTCGAGCGACGCCCGATGCGGTCTGACACCCACCCCGCCAGGAGCGTGGACAGCAGCCACGTCACGGCGGATC
Organism: Leifsonia sp. Root1293; assembly: GCF_001425325.1. Classification (NCBI taxonomy): domain Bacteria; kingdom Bacillati; phylum Actinomycetota; class Actinomycetes; order Micrococcales; family Microbacteriaceae; genus Leifsonia; species Leifsonia sp. Root1293. The sequence continues at coordinate 1,706,998 of NZ_LMEH01000001.1, forward strand.
CGGTGACCGCCCAGAGAACCGGCCCACGCTCGAGCGCCAGCGGTCCGTCGGGGTTGGTGGCGTAGCCCTGGATGAACCCGCCCGTGGTCATGTAGCCGACGGCGTTGTTGCCGGCGAACACGAGGGCGGCGATGACAACGAGGAGGGTGTGCTTCTTGAACAGCTGCACGATCGGCATCCGTGCCTTCTCCTTGCGCTCGGCGAGCTCGGTGAACACCGGGCTCTCCTCCACCTTCCGACGCACGTAGTAGCCCACAAGGATCAGCACGACGCTCAGCAGGAAGGGAACACGCCATCCCCACTGGAGGAACGCGTCACCGGGAGCGATGATCGTCATGAGGGCCATCACGCCCGAGGCGAGGAGCAAACCGAGCGGAACCCCGATCTGGGGAGATGCACCGAAGACACCGCGCCGAGTCCGGGGGGCGTGCTCGACCGCCATCAGCACGGCGCCGCCCCACTCGCCACCCGCGGAGACGCCCTGCAGGATGCGGAGAAGGACGAGCAGGATCGGCGCAGCGATTCCGATCGCCTCGTAGGTGGGCAGCAGGCCGATCAGCGCGGTCGACGCGCCCATCAGGATGAGCGTCCACATCAGCACTGTCTTGCGCCCGTACTTGTCGCCGAAATGACCGGCGAGGAATGCGCCGAGCGGACGGAACAGGAAGCTCACTCCCACAGTCGCGAAGGCGAGGATGGCGCTGTCGGCTCCCAGAGGTGCGAAGAAGAGCTGGCCGAAGACCAGCCCGACCGCCGTGGCGTAGATGAAGAAGTCATACCACTCGACGGTTGTTCCGACGATCGTCGCGAAGACGACGCGTCGGCGGTCGGTATGAGTTGCGATGGTTCCCGTTGCGGTGAAACCTTCTGATCGTGGTGCGCTCATCCGGGGTGACTCCTGTGTCAGTTCGACGGCTCTGTCTCGGTTCGATCACTCGCAGTCGCTCTCTCGATCGCTGCTTGCTCGAACACCCACGATAATATACGATTTCAGATACAACGCAAGGGCGAGGGAGCTCATGACGATCGATAGAGACACCGAGGCGGTGGGCACAGACCCGCGATACTCCGCGCTTCCTGTCCGTCCCGGTAAGATCATCGCGGTGCACCTGAGCTACGTCTCGCGTGCCGAACAGCGCGGCCGTCGACCGTCCGCTCCGTCCTACTTCTTCAAGCCCTCGAGCTCGGTGGCTGCGTCGGGCGGCACCGTCGAGCGCCCCGCCGGCACCGAGCTTCTCGCCTTCGAAGGCGAGGTCGCTCTCATCATCGGGACCGACGCCCGCCATGTGAGCCTCGACGAGGCATGGAACCACGTCGGATGGGTCACGGCCTCGAACGACCTCGGCCTCTACGACCTTCGCGCGAACGACAAGGGCTCGAACGTCCGGTCGAAGGGCGGCGACGGCTTCACTCCGATCGGCCCGACCTTGATCGACGCTCGAGCTGTTGATCCTTCCGAGCTAAGGCTGCGCACGTGGGTCAACGACGAGCTCGTCCAGGAGGACTCGACGGCGGGTCTCCTGTTCCCACTCGCCCAGTTCGTCGCCGACCTGTCGCAGCACTTCACGCTGGAGCGGGGCGACATCATCCTGACGGGAACGCCGGCCGGCTCCACGGTCATCGTCCCGGGCGACGTCGTCGAGGTCGAGGTCGACTCTCCGGTTTCAGGCATGTCCTCCGGACGGCTGAGGACGACGGTCACCCAGGCCGGGCAGCCCGCCTTCGACCCCTCCGTCGGCTCGCTTCCGTCCGTCGACGACACCCAGCGCGAGGAGGCGTGGGGATCGAGAGAACGCGCCGGGCTGCCGGATGCATCCGTGGGGCTGACTCCGACCCTGAGGGCGAAGCTCGAGAAGGCACCGGTTGCCGGGCTCTCCCAGCAGTTGCGCAAACGCGGCCTGAACAACGTGACGATCGACGGCGTTCGCGCCCTGCACCCCGAGTCGAAGCTCATCGGGACGGCGAAGACCCTCCGATTCGTCCCGAATCGCGAAGACCTCTTCGCCTCGCACGGCGGTGGATACAACGCCCAGAAGCGCGCGTTCGATGCCGTCGCGGAGGGTGAGGTGATCGTCATCGAGGCCCGCGGCGAGACGGGCTCGGGCACCCTGGGCGACATCCTCGCACTGCGCGCTCACGCCAGGGCGGCGGCGGGCATCGTCACCGATGGCGGCGTACGCGACGCGGACGCCGTCGCCGCTGTGGGCATCCCCGTCTACTCCGCCGGCGCCCATCCCGCCGTTCTGGGACGCAAGCACGTCCCGTGGGACGTCGACGTGACGATCGCCTGTGGGGGCACGACCGTTCAGCCGGGCGACGTCATCGTCGGTGACGCCGACGGAGTGATCGTCATTCCACCGGGCATCGCCGAGGAGGTCGCCGACGCGGCCCTGGCGCAGGAAGACGAGGACGCGTGGATCGCCGCCCGTGTCGCCGAGGGGAACCCGGTCGACGGCCTCTTCCCACTCAACGCTGAATGGCGTGCCCACTACGAATCCGAGCGGGGTGCGAGTTGACGGCCACCGCGTTCAGCAAGTCCCAACTCGCCTACCAGTGGGTTCGCGAACGCATCACCAACCACGAGTTCACCCCCGGTTACAGGCTCGTCCTCGGCACCATCGCGGGCGAGCTCAACATGAGTGTCGTCCCGGTTCGCGAGGCGATCCGTCAGCTCGAGGCCGAAGGCCTCGTGACGTTCGAGCGCAACGTCGGCGCGCACGTCTCGATGGTCGACGACACCCAGTATCGATTCAGCATGCAGGCGCTCAGCATCCTCGAGGGAACCGCCACCGCCCTGGCCGCGCGCCGCTTGACCGCTGACGACGTGCGTGAGGCGCGGCAGATCAACGAGCTCATGATCGCGCGCCTCGACCACTTCGAGCCACGCGCGTTCACCGCGCTCAACCAGCAGTTCCACTCCGTCCTGTTCGCCAAGTGCGCCAACCCGCGCATGCTCGAACTCGTGGACTCGGAGTGGGCGCGTCTGGGGCACCTCCGTGATTCGACGTTCAGCTTCGTGCCCGGCCGGGCGCAGGAGTCGGTGCGCGAACACGAGAACATCCTCGTCCTGATCGAGACAGGCGCACCTCTCGGCGAGATCGAGAAGGCGGCCCGCCGTCACCGTTCCGCGACGTTGGACGCCTACATGATCCACGAGCATCCCGATGAGGCCCTCGGCCTGCCGGCATTCTGAACCGCCCCTAGGAGAGACCATGACCGAAACAAGCCCTGCCCTGGACCAGCGCCACGTGCCCGCCGACCTGCCATCGAGCATCCGGCACTACATCGATGGCGAGTTCGTCGACTCGGTCGACGGCGACACCTTCGACGTGCTCGAGCCGGTCTCGAACGAGGTGTACGTGCAGGCGGCCGCCGGCAAGAAGGCCGACATCGACCTCGCCGTCGCCGCAGCCACCCGAGCATTCAGAGAAGGACCGTGGCCGCGGATGCTGCCACGCGAACGATCCCGGATCCTGCACCGCATCGCCGACATCGTCGAGACGCGCGATGCCCGGCTGGCTGAACTCGAATCGTTCGACTCCGGGTTGCCGATCACGCAGGCCCTCGGCCAGGCGCGCCGCGCGGCGGAGAACTTCCGGTTCTTCGCCGACCTGATCGTCGCGCAGGCGGATGACACCTTCAAGGTGCCCGGCCGCCAGATCAACTACGTCAATCGCAAGCCGATCGGCGTCGCGGGGCTGATCACCCCATGGAACACGCCCTTCATGCTCGAATCATGGAAGCTCGGCCCGGCCCTCGCCAGCGGAAACACGGTCGTCCTGAAGCCCGCCGAGTTCACCCCGCTGTCGGCATCGCTGTGGGCCGGCATCTTCGAGGAAGCCGGGCTTCCGAAGGGTGTCTTCAACCTCGTCAACGGCCTCGGCGAGGATGCCGGCGACGCCCTCGTGAAGCATCCGGATGTTCCGCTCATCTCGTTCACAGGTGAGAGCCGGACCGGCCAGATCATCTTCGGCAACGCCGCACCGTATCTGAAGGGCCTCTCCATGGAGCTCGGGGGGAAGAGCCCCGCAGTGGTCTTCGCCGACGCCGACCTGGAGGCAGCAGTGGACGCGACGATCTTCGGCGTCTTCTCCCTCAACGGCGAGCGCTGCACGGCCGGCTCCCGCATCCTCGTCCAGCGCGACGTCTACGACGAGTTCGTCGATCGCTACGCAGCGCAGGCGAAGCGCGTGAAGGTCGGCTACCCGCACGACCCCGCCACGGAGGTCGGAGCCCTGGTGCATCCCGAACACTTCGACAAGGTCATGGGCTACATCGAGATCGGCAAGGGCGAGGGACGCCTCGTGGCAGGAGGCGGACAACCGGACGGCTTCGAGTTCGGGAACTTCGTCGCCCCCACAGTGTTCGCCGACGTGCCTGCCGACGCCCGCATCTTCCAGGAGGAGATCTTCGGGCCCGTCGTGGCGATCACGCCATTCGACACCGACGCTGATGCCCTGGCGCTGGCGAACAACACGAAGTACGGCCTGGCGGCCTACATCTGGACGAATGACCTGAAGCGGGCCCACAACTTCTCGCAGTCCGTCGAGGCCGGCATGGTGTGGCTCAACTCGAACAACGTGCGCGACCTGCGCACGCCGTTCGGCGGCGTCAAGGCCTCTGGCCTCGGGCATGAGGGCGGCTACCGATCCATCGACTTCTACACCGACCAGCAGGCCGTGCACATCACCCTCGGCGACGTCCACAATCCGACATTCGGCAAGCAGTAGCCGAGCCGCCCGATCGTGGTCGCGCGTTCGCGAGCGACTGGGCGGCGTCTCCCTCCCCTCATCCAGACCACCAGCAAGGACGCTGCAATGACTGACAAGACCACCAAGACGCTCACCTCCTCGGGTTTCTCCGTGTCGCAGGAAGCCCCCATCCAGACCGACAACCCCGTCGCGACGCCGAAGTCCTCGCCGCCGGACATCCTGCGCTGCGCCTACATGGAACTCGTCGTGACCGACCTGGCCGCATCCCGCCAGTTCTACGTCGACGTGCTCGGGCTGCACGTGACGGAGGAGGATTCCGATGCCGTCTACCTGCGCTCGACGGAGGAGTTCATCCACCACAACCTGGTGCTGCGTCAAGGCGCCATCGCGGCCGTCGCCGCGTTCTCCTACCGGGTGCGTGCAGCCGAAGACCTCGACAAGGCCGTCGCCTACTACACGGAGCTCGGCTGCCGGATCGAGCGCCGTGCCGAGGGCTTCACCAAGGGGATCGGCGATTCCGTCCGAGTCGAGGATCCGCTCGGCTTCCCGTACGAGTTCTTCTTCCAGACCGAACACGTCGAACGACTGTCCTGGCGCTACGACCTGCACACCCCCGGAGAGCTGGTGCGCCTCGACCACTTCAACCAGGTGACCCCAGACGTTCCCCGAGCAGTGAAGTTCATGCAGGACCTCGGCTTCCGCGTCACCGAAGACATCCAGGATGACGAAGGCACCGTCTACGCCGCGTGGATGCGTCGCAAGCCCACCGTGCACGACACCGCCATGACCGGCGGCGACGGACCACGGATGCACCACGTCGCCTTCGCCACGCACGAGAAGCACAACATCCTCGCGATCTGCGACAAGCTCGGTGCCCTCCGCCGCTCGGACGCGATCGAACGCGGGCCAGGACGCCACGGAGTCTCCAACGCCTTCTACCTCTACCTTCGCGACCCGGACGGCCATCGGGTGGAGATCTACACGCAGGACTACTACACGGGCGATCCCGACAATCCGGTGATCACCTGGGACGTGCACGACAATCAGAGGCGCGACTGGTGGGGCAATCCCGTCGTTCCGTCGTGGTACACCGAGGCCTCGCTCGTGCTCGATCTCGACGGCAACCCGCAGCCCGTGGTGGCCCGCACCGATGCCTCCGAGATGGCCGTCACCATCGGAGCAGATGGCTTCTCCTACACCCGGCCCGACGAAGGCGAGGCGTCGATGCCGGAGTGGAAGCAGGGCGAATACAAGCTCGGGAATCAGCTCTGACCGCCGATAACGTGATCACGAGAGGAGAATCGGATGCTCCAGGCTGAAACCATCGCGTCGATCGCGGACGAGCTCGCCGAAGCCGACCGGACGAACCGCGTGATCCCACGAATCACCGCGCGGCATCCCGGGGCCACCATCGACGATTCCTACGCGATCCAGGCGATCTGGCGCGACAAGAACATCGCGGCCGGTCGCACGCTCGTCGGCCGGAAGATCGGCCTCACCTCGAAGGCGATGCAGGAGGCGACGGGGATCACCGAACCCGACTACGGCGTCATGTTCGACGACACGGTGCACCCCAGCGGTTCGGAGATCCCTGTCGACAGGTTCTCCAACGTGCGCGTCGAGGTCGAACTCGCGTTCGTGCTGAAGGCGCCCCTCGAAGGGCCGGACTGCACGCTCGAGGATGCGCTCGCGGCGATCGACTACGCCGTCCCGGCGCTGGAGGTGCTCAATTCGCACATCGAGCTCGAGGGCCGAACGATCATCGACACGATCGCTGACAACGCCGCCTACGGTGCCATGGTGCTCGGCGATGTGCACAAGCGGCCCGACGAGATCGACCTGCGCTGGGTTCCCGCGCTTCTGTACCGCAATGGTGAGATCACCGAGACGGGCGTCGCGGCCGGCGTGCTCGATCACCCGGCCACCGGTGTCGCGTGGCTCGCCAACAAGTTCCACCAGCACGGCACCAGACTCGAGGCCGGCGAGATCATCCTCGCCGGATCCTTCACGCGCCCGATGTGGGTTTCGCGTGGCGATGTCGTGCTCTGCGATTACGGACCGATGGGATCGATCACATGTCGCTTCGTCTGAAGCCAACTCTCCGCCACGATCTCGCCGACGCATCGCGTCCGCTGGCCGGCATCTGGGTGTGTTCCGGGTCCCCGCTCGTGGCTGAGATCTGCGCGGGTTCCGGGCTGGACTGGATGCTCATCGACATGGAGCATTCGCCGAACGGGCTCGAGTCGGTCCTCGCGCAACTGCAGGCCGTCGCGTCCTACCCGATCACGCCGGTCGTGCGCGTGCCCATCGGCGACGTCGTCACCATCAAGCAGGTGCTCGACCTCGGCGCGCAGACCATCCTCGTGCCGATGGTGTCGACGGCTGCCGAGGCGCGCGTACTTGTCGAAGCGGTGCAGTATCCGCCGCGGGGTAAGCGCGGTGTCGGTTCTGCGCTCGCACGCTCCGGCCGATGGAATCGGGTCGACGACTACCTCCAGAACGCCGAAGACCACGTGTCGCTCTTCGTCCAGATCGAGACGGCGGAGGGCGTCGACAACGCGGCGGACATCGCTGCGGTCGACGGCATCGACGGGGTGTTCGTCGGCCCATCGGATCTCGCCGCTTCGCTCGGATTGCTCGGTCACCAGACGCATCCAGACGTGGTCGGGTCGGTGCGTCTTGCCTTCGATTCGGTGCGAGCCGCGGGAAAGCCGGTGGGAGTCAATGCATTCGACCCGGCGGTCGCCGACGCGTACGCCGATGCGGGGGCGTCCTTCGTCCTGGTCGGCGCGGACGTCGCACTCCTCGCGCGCGGCTCCGAAGCACTCGCGACGCGCTGGGCCCTGGGTTCAGCAGATACGGACGCTTCCGGCTAGACCGTCTTCGGCGACGCAGCTCACCCCCGCGTCTCCACAGGACAAGTGTTGGTGCGGCGCTCTACAGCGCGCTGAGCTCGTCGCGCAGCCGCTGCTTGGTGGCATCGTCGACCCGACCGCCGGCAGCGCTCAGCGCCGCGTCGAGGCTCATCCCCCGGGCAAGTCCGATCATCGGGTTGGATGACACGCCTGGCGCGATGCGTTCCAGAATCGCAACCGCATCCGGATCATCCAGCAAGGTGCCGACCTTCACGGTGGAGACGTCGTATCTGCTCATGGTGCTCCTTCATCTCGGTCTCCATCGTCGCACACGGCTGCTGGTCGTGATCGTGCTGACGATGGTCACGCCCGACGTCATGGGACGAGACCGGTGATGAGGGCTGCTCGCCGCTCCGCTAGCGGGCGCTGAGTTCGCGTTCGTAGTAGATCGTGGAGTCGGTTCGGCGTGATTCCGAGAGGCCGGCCTTCTCGAGGACGCGCTGCGACTCGGTGTTGGCGATCGTCGTATCCGCCCTGGCACGGCTGGCACCATTCGCGCCTGCGAAAACAAGCGCGGCTTGAACCGCTTCCGTCGCCAGTCCGGCACCGCGAGCAGCCGGGACGAGCCCGTAGCCGAACTCGACGCATCCGTCGGCATCGGGCGGACCGAAGAACCCGAATCCTCCGACGGCCAGACCATCGGAGTTCCGGCGGATGAGGTACATGGTGAAGCCGGAGGCATCGGCCGGCGATGCGGCCAGATTGCGTAGCGGCCCCAGCTCATCAGCCAAGGGATACTCCGGGTGCCAGGCATCGCCCGGCCGTTCATCACGGGCGAGGATCCGGCGAGCGAGTGACGGAGTCAGTGGCTCCATGGAGATTCGTTCGGAGGTGATCGACATCGATATCCAGTATCTCGCGTGGTGCCGAGGTGGATGTCACCCGTGGTCGGGCGCGGGTGGGAACGCTCTCCGCGCAACCCAGACGACGACCACTCCGGCCACGACCAGGGCAGCGCCGAGATAGGGCAACCACTCGATTCCTGCGCTCGCCAACACCACCGCGCCGAGCGCTGCTCCCCCGCCGATGCCGAGGTTCGCTGTCGTGTTGACGAGCGCGCCGATGATGTCGGGTGTCGCTCCGCGTGTTCGGATCGCCGCTGTCTGGAAACTCGAGGCCACAGCGCCGAACCCGGCACCCCACAGCGCAGTCGCTGCAAGCACCCCGATCAGGCTGGGGAAGGCGAGCCCGAGCGCCACGAGCCCGACGGCCATCGCCACGAGAACGACGATCAGGCTCGACCGTGGCCGACGGTCCAGTGTGATTCCGGCGTACCAGGTGCCGAGCAGACCGAGACCACCCAGCACCAACAGCACCGGTCCGATCCCTGCCGCCGACAGGCCTGCGGCGAGCAGGATCACGGCGACGTAGGTGTAGACGGTGTACTGACCCAGATAGACGAGCGCATTCGTCACGGAGACTGCGGCGAGCCGCCCTCGTCGGGTGCGCCGCTCCGGGTCGTCTCGATCTGCAGCGGGAGCGATGGAGACGGCAGGCAACAGCAGGATCACGAGGATGAGGGCGACCAGGCAGCCGACAGCGAGAACTCCGAAGGCGACGCGCCATCCGACGGCCGTGCCGAGCGCGGTCGACAGTGGCACCCCGAGGACGAACCCGGCCGATGCCCCGGCGGTGACGAGAGCGAGAGCGCGGCCCGTGTACTCGGGGCGCACGAGCCGAGAGCCGTAGGCGATGCTCAGCGAGAAGAACAGCGCGTGCGCGACACCGCCCAGGGCTCGTCCCGCCGCGACCACCGCGAACGATGGAGCCAGCGCCACGACGAGGTTGCCTGCGACGTACGCTGCGAGCGTTCCGATCAGGAGCATCTTGCGCGGCATCCGTCGGGTCCACAAGGTCAGCGGCACGGCGAGCGCGGCGACCATGAAGGCGTAGACGGTGACCAGCAACCCGGCGATCGACTCAGTGACACCGAGGTCCCTGCCCATCGCCGGCAATACCCCGACCGGGAGCATCTCGGTCGTGATGGCGAAGAAGGTGGCGATCGTGAGGGCGACGATGCCACCGGCTGCGTCGCGCACGGTGCCCGGATCCCGGCTGCGGCTGATGTCTCGGTCCGGGACGACTCTCATAGGGCGAGGCTACCGGGAAGCCGGAGCGACGTTCTCGGTCGATTGCCGACGGCGACCCGGCGAGTGGCCGGCCAGCTCCAGACACTCGACCGGGCCGAGCGAGCCGGAGAAGGTCAGGTCCGGGCGATCGTCGCAAGCCAGTCACCGTACGTCTCGGTACCAAGATCGGCCCCGGGCCCGGCGGTGAGCGTTCCGTCGCGCATTGCCTTGCCGAAGCCGCCCGGCAGTGGCACTTCGACGATCGGCCCGGTCGCGTGCGTCGCGACTGCATACGCCTTGACCATGTCCACCATGCGCAGGACTTCCGGGCCGGCGAGATCAGCGGGGCGCCCGATGATGTGTTCTTCCGCTTGGGTGACGAGGCGTTCGGCGACCTCCCGGGCGGCGATGGGCTGAGAGAGCATCTTCGGGACGAGATTGATGGGACCCAGCGTGATCTGGCCGTAGAGCTGCTGTGCGAACTCGTGGAACTGGGTCGCACGCTGAATGGTCCACGGGATCCGGCTTTCGCTCACCAGCTGCTCTTGCAACTCTTTGCCCGCGTAGTAGCCGAACGGTGCCTTGTCGCTGCCGACGATCGACAGGGCGATGTGATGGCGAACGCCGGCATCCTCCTCACCCTTGAGAAGGTTCCTTGTGACATCACCGAAGAATGTTCGGGACCGCTTCTCGGATTGGGTGGCGATGGAGGCGACGTCGATGACGGTCTCGGTTCCGGCGAGAGCCTCAGGAAGTCCGTGCCCTGTCGTCAGGTCCATCCCTGTCGAGCGGGACAGCACCACAACGTCGTGGCCTCGCGCACGTGCGATGTCCGCAACGTGTCGTCCGACGGCTCCGGTTCCCCCGGCAACGGCGATTCTCATGCGTTGAACCTTTCGTGATGGGTGTGATGGCTCGGCAGGCGCTGAATCGGCGCAGTCATGCCGCCTCAACACTCCGAGTAGTCGCCTCCTGGGCGGATGCTCCGATGACGACGTCGTCACTCGTTCGGTCATGCTCGCTCGGAACAATGGGCGCGAGCGCATCCGCGAAGAAGAAGCGCGAGAGGCGAGCCCGCAGTCTGTTCGCCGGCCGGACGCGGCCTCGTTCATCGGGTCGAGCCCGATATGGGGTCGAAGCGCTGCTGCTCACGAGGATCCATCGTTCGTAGATGTCGACAGGCTGGTGGGTCTCGATGTACTCCCCGCCTGGGAGTCGTACGATCCGTCCCGTTTCGAATCCGTGCAGGAGCACCTCGCGATCCTTCTTCTGCAAGGCGAGGCAGACGCGTCTGGTCACGACGAAGCCGAGGATCGGTCCCACCAGGACCACCACTTGGAACACGTGGACGACGTCCTCGAGGCGGAGCCGGAAGAGGCTGGCGGCGATGTCGGCGCTGCCCGCTCCCCAGAGAGCTCCGAAGAACACGATTCCGGCGACACCGATTCCGGTACGACTCGGAGTGTTTCTGGGTCGGTCGAGCAGGTTGCGGTCGCGGCTGTCTCCCGAGACCCATTCCTCCAGGAACGGGTACGCCGCGATCACCAGAAGGAAGAGGCTGACGACGGCCAGTGGGACCAGGATTGCGAGCGTCCACGTGCGTCCGAGCCACTCGAGCTCCCAGCCCGGCGGCACGAGACGCAGGGCGCCGTCGAGGAAGCCGGTGTACCAATCGGGTTGGCTGCCGGCCGAGGCGTCTCCCGGCGATGATGGACCGTACAGCCACGATGGGCTGATCGTCACCGTCGCAGACACGAGAACGAGGATGCCGGTGGCGATCGCGAAGAGTCCGAAGGCTCGTGTGGCGGCTGCAGGCAGAAGGGTGATGCCCACTACGTTGTTCTCCGTTCGTCCCGGACCAGCGAATTGGGCTGGTCTGCGCAACCACGCGACCCGGATCCGTGCGGCAAGGAGGACGATCAGAGCGGCTGGTACCACCGCGACATGGATGGGGTACAGGCGCTCGATCACTGTCCCCGGGAACTCGCCTCCGAAGAGAATCGATGCGAGGGACGTCCCGACGACGGGTATGCCGAGCACGATGCCTTCGACGATGCGAAGCCCGGTCCCGGAGAGCAGGTCGTCCGGGAGGGCGTAGCCGCTCCATCCTCCGGCGAGCGCGACGATGAGAATCAGGAACAGGAGCACCCACCCGAGCCGTCGGGGACGGCGGAAACCACCGGTGAAGAACGTGGTGAGCAACTGCAGGATCACAGTTGCCGGCAGGAGGAGCGCCGCCCAGTGATGCGCTTGGCGCATGAGCATTCCGCCTTGGACCTCGAATGAGATGTTCATGGTGGACCGCAGTGCCGTGGACATCGTCGCGCCATCGAGTGGGGCGTACGGTCCGGTGTAGATGACAGGATCGCTGGACGGTTCGTACAGGAAGGTCAGGAAGACACCGGTCACGAAGATGACGACGACGCAGGCCATCGAGACCACACCGAACATGTTCGTCCAGTGCAGTGGAACACGACGGCGGCGCAGTTCGCCGACGAAGGAGCTCAGCCTGCCGCCCAGCGACGTCGTCGCGAGCCGGTGCGCTGCTCGATCGGTGAAGGGCTGCCTCGGCGCACGCCGGTCAACGGGCATCGAGAGTTCCGACCCGCGGTATCGAGATCGTCGGAACACCGCCGCGCACGAATGCTTCCCGGGGATGTTGAACCGAGAGCAAGGAGACGATGTCGCGTCCGAACAAGAATGCCGAGAACCAGACGAGCAGTACCCGGACTTTGCGTTCCCACGTCGGCACCGCCAGTACGTGGTAGCCGCGGTGCATGAGCCAGGCGAGCAGACCGGTCACAGTGATGTTCCGGTATTGGAAGATCCCTCGGCCGATCCCCAGGGTCGCCACGACACCCAGACTGTGGTGGACGTAGTTCTGAGTGGACCCTCCGTGGATGCTGGCCGCGATGTTCTTGGCGAGGTGCTTGCCCTGCCTCACCGCGTGCTGCGCGTTGGGTACCGTTCGTGCGCCGGGCACCGGCGAAGCGAGATCGGGAACTGCCGCGTCGTCCCCGGCGGCCCAGGCGTCTGCGACCGGTTCGTCGTCGGTTCCGACGCGGAGGTCGGCGCGAACGATCACAGAGCCGCGTGCGTCGATCGGAAGGTCGGTGTGCTTCGCCACGATCGGGTTGGCCGCGTTTCCGGCCGTCCAGACGACGAGGTGCGAGTCGAATCGTTCCCCGGTCGACAGGATGACATGACCGCCATCGACGGACAACAGTTCGCTGCTGAGGTGCACGTGCGCCCCGCGTTCCTCGAGAGAGCGGACGACCCATGCTCCTGCCTTGTCTGTGACTTCGGGAAGGATGCGGTCAGTGGCCTGTACGAGATGGAACCCGATCTCCGAGAAACTCACCTCTGGATATGACTTCAGCAGAGCGGTCGCGAGCGAGAGCAGTTCCGCGAATGCTTCGACACCGGAGAACCCGCCGCCTACGACGGTGACCGTCAGAAGGCGGGACCGTTCTGCACCGACGGGCAGGGTGGATGCGCGGTCGAACGCCGTCAGAAGGCGGTCGCGAATCGCGACGGCCTCCTCGACGTGTTTCAGCCCGATCGCCTCGTCACTCAGTCCAGGGATCGGGAACTTGCGAGTGACGGCGCCGGCCGTCACAACGATGATGTCGTAGCCGACAGAGAACTCCGGTCCGTCCTTCGGCGCAACGACGACCGTCTTGGTCGCATGGTCGATTCGGATGACGGTCGCAGAGATGAGCTTCGTCCGCCGCAGATGACTCCTCAGCGAAACTGCCGCATGGCGGGCTTCGATGGATCCCGCCGCGACTTCGGGCAGGAACGGTTGGTACGTCATGTAGGGGCGGGGATCGACGATCGTGATCTCCGCCTCGTCACGGCGGAGCTTCTTCTCCAGCTTCCACGCCGTGTAGAACCCGGCGTAACCTCCGCCGACTATCAGGATCTTCCGCACAATCGTCTCCTCTCTCACTGGTTAAGACCGGATAGCCATCGAGAATGTGACGCTGAGCCCCGTTCGCGGCGCTGCCCGGCTGCTACACGGTGTTCCAGTGGCGCTGAGTCTCCGGGTGAAGGCGGATCCACACCATGCTGACGAGCTCTCCAGCGAAGTCGACGCTCACCGCTGCAGTCGCATTGCCATCTCGACTGAGCATGAGACCTGCCTGACCATTGACGGATCGCTCGACGATGACCAGGCCCTCCTGGCTTCCCATGCCGTGGCGGAGTAGCGGCACGGCGTCGTGGGTTCCTCTCACCACCCGGATCGTCGGTGGAGTGGTCTCGCCCGAGTCCACGACAACCGTCACTCCGGGATCGAGAAGCGCAGCGAGATCCGCCGCACTCGCGTGCTCCGCCGCCAAACGGAACTTTCGTACGGCTCTGTAGTGCATGGGCCTGGCGAGCCACTCCCAGACAATGGGCCAGATACGCCTTGTGCCGGCCGCTCCGCCCGGGACCTGCTCGTGCGATGTGAGTGTCATCCTGCACCCCGACTCCGACCTTGTTGCCAACGATGGTGATTCGACGCCCTCACTCGTGGTTCCACGAGAGAGGGTTCACAAGGATGACCGGCTTCAAGGCGGTTCTGTGACGACGCCCGTCAGCGAGTCACCGCAGGCGAGTCAGAAGTCCGCTCGGGGCTCTTCCTCGACCACTCCGCGGTGACTGCACGAACACGGCGACGCTGATAGGCGAACGTTGCCACCCAGACGAGAATGCCGACGAGCACGCCAGCCCACGTGGCGATCGCATTCGACGCCCCCAGGCCGACGCTCACGGCCAGAGCCGTGACTGCACCACCGAGAACGGCGTTGACCACTCCGATCATGCTGGCCATCCCGAAGAGGACCGACCACTTCGAATAGTGCACACCGTACTTCCCTGTGGTGAGCGGATCTTCCTCTGAGAAGAACGTGGAAGCGTACGGGCCGAGGGTGGCGTAGTGAGCTCGGATCCGTTCCATCCGTCGCTCGACGGTGATGTTCTCGATGGTGGTGTCGACCAGACGGACGACCGTGAACCATCCGAGGACCCAGATCGTGGGGAGGACCGTGAAGGCGAGCGGACCGAGGAGACCTTCCGCGTTGCTCGTGAAGCCGATCGCCACGAGTCCACCCGAGAGAGTCGACAGGTAGATCATGGAACGGGTTCCCGCCTCACCGATCGTGGAACTGGCGATCGACTGGAGCATGAACTGCTCGGATCCCAGCGCACCCAGCAGGGCGGGAGCATCCTTCTCTTCGGACATCTTCTGACTCCAATCCGCAGGCATCGGCCCGCAACTACACAGACCGGAGAGGCGCTCCCGTTGTGACATGCATCCGTCTGTCCCCGGTGTCCGACGGCCGTCAGCGGTTCGAAGAGTCGCGATTCCAGCTCTCGAGCTTCGGTGGCGATACGCACAGCCACAATCTGGTGATCGCAGTCGAACCATCGACGCTCAGCACGCCGATGACTTCACCGCTCCCACGCCGAAGGGCGAGACCGGCCTGCCCATTGACGTTCGCGGTGAAGAATCCGGCATCCGGGTGCGAGGCTTGAAGATCGTGCAGCGCACGGACGACTCGCATGCGACCGCTGGTGACGCCGCCGGACTCATCACCGGAGTCGGTGACCATGGACACGTCACGGTGCAGGAGACTCACCATCGCAAGCTCATCCCCGTGGAGCAATGCGGAGCGCAGGCGAGCAGGCAGGTCATACCGCGGCACTGATGGTCACCGCTTCTAGCTTGTGCGGATTCATCATCCAGAGAACTTGATCGATGCCCTCGGCGCCCACGACGACGGTCAGCACCGCGAAGATGCTGCCCTCCTTGGACAGCAGCACGGAAGCCTGACCGTTCGTGTTGGCTTCGATGCTGTCGACGCCGGCCCAGAAATGCGAATGGAACGCGGTGATGAACTTCGCCACGCGCTGGCGGCCGACCACCGGGAACTTCGAAGCACGCACTACGCCGCCGCCATCGGAGAACGAAACGACATCCTCAGCGAGGAGGTGCTCCAAACCGACCAGGTCGCCGGTCTTCGCAGCGGCCAGGAATGCGGTGAGCAGCCTCCGCTGCTCGGACTGGGGCACCTCGCGTCTGCGTTCACCTGTGAGGTGCTTCCGCGCACGGGAGACGAGTTGCCGGGCCGCGGGCTCGGAGACCTGGACGATGTCACAGATCTGTTCGTAGGGGTAGGCGAAGGCTTCTCGCAGCACGTACGCAGCCCGCTCCGTCGGGGTGAGGCGCTCCAGCATCACGAGCACGGCGACGCCGAGTGCCTCCGCCCGCTCGGCGCCGAGGGTGGGGTCCTCGCTGGTGTCGACCGGCTCCGGCAGCCAGGGGCCGATGTACGTCTCCCGCTGTGCACGAGCCGACTGGAGTGCATTGATCGCCAGACGGGTCGTCACCGTCGCCAGGAACGCTGACGGATCCTGCACCTGCGCGCGGTCAGCGCCCTGCCACCGCAGCCAGGCATCCTGGACGATGTCCTCCGCTTCGCTTGCACTGCCGAGCATCCGATATGCAATGCCGAACAGCCTTCCCCGCACGGCTTGGAAGGCGGCGAGTGCATCGTCGAGGGTCGCATCCATGGCTGATCCTGTCGTCAGGGGGAAGGGGACACCAGCTGTCCTCTCTATCTCTGACCGGTTGGACCACGCAGTTGTGACGTCATCAGAGAAATCTATTGAAGAAGATCTCTCGTGACCATCGCCACGGTGCGAGTGCGCGGGACGAGTGGTCAGCCCCGCGCACTCAGACTGTTGATGCTTCCACTGAGGATCAGGCGGCCACCTGATCCTGGGTCACCGCGCGAACAGCGTCGAGGATCGTCGCTGCCACCGCTTCGGGCTGCGAGACACTGATGGCGTGCGACGCGCCATCGATCTCGGTCGTGCCGCGCGAGCCTGCGCGCTCTGCGCCGGCACGGTGCACCGCAACCGGGATGTTGCGGTCCTCGCTACCGAACACATGCCAGGACGGGCGGTCCTTCCATCCGGGCGTCGTGGCCTGCACAGCGTCTTTCAGGGCAGCCTCCGTCACGGGGCGTTGGGTCGCCCCCATGAGCCCGGCGACCTGCACGGGCACGTCCGCCGCGAACTGGCCTCGGAACAGGGGCCGACGGATCACGAGTTCCACGCCTCCGGTCGAGATCGGGCGGGCATCGAGGGCGTCACCGAGGGTGGAGCCGGGTTCACTTGCGGACAGCGAGAAGGCGCTGTCTCCGGGCTCGGGGACGAAGGCGCCGGCGTATACCAGGCCGACGACCTGGTCGTTGTGCGCAGAGGCCTCGCTGATGACGAGTCCTCCGTAGGAATGACCGACGAGCACGACGGGTCCGTCGATGGAGGCGATGACGTCGCGGACGTATGCGGCGTCGCCGGCGAGGCTGCGGAGCGGGTTGGCGACCGCGACGGAGGTGACGCCCTCGGCGAAGAGGGCTGCGATGACGCCGTTCCAGCTGGCGGACTCGGCGAACGCGCCGTGCACGAACACGACGGTCGGCTTCTGATCTGACATGACTGTTGCCTTTCTCGGATCCCGCCCGCCCAGTGCGGACGGGATGCAAACTCAGACCAAGCGGGGCGACCACTTGTGACCACATCCGGCGATTCTGCCGCTGCGTCACAACCGTGACGCCACCTCGGTCATCACTTGTGACAGGCTCGGCCGAGTCGTGAGAGAAGAGCGGGAGTACCGGGTTTCAGGCGGCTTCTTCGGAGGTTGCGCCAAGCAGAGCATGACTGGTCCCACCCGCCGCCGAGGCTGTCTTCGTTCGCGACCGACCGTAGGAGGTCCCCATGAGTGCAGGCGATGAAACCCGACAGTTCGAGTACCCCGACTCCGCCGGCTATCCCGACGGATCCGGATTCCTGGATGAAGGCACAGCGGCCACGGTTGACGACGTGGCACGTCCTGCCGCCCATGCGGTGGACCAACCGTCGGCAGAGGCGGAGTCCGAGATCCAGGTGCGCCATCGATCCGAGGAGCACATCTACGCGGCGATGGCCGCCGGTCGGCAGATCGCAACCCTCCGATACGACATTGTGGATGGTCGAATGGTCCTCCTCGCCACGACGGTTGAACCGGAGTTTCGTGGTCGAGGCATAGCCTCAGACCTCATCGCCGATGCTCTCGACGACATCCGCGTTCGCGGCATGAAGGTCACGGTACGGTGCCCGGTAGTCGCAGCGTTCATCGCCGAGAACGGACAGTTCGCGGACGTGGTGCTGCCAGCACGATAGACGCTTCGCGCAATGCCCGTGGATGGGAGCTCGACGCCGGTCCACGTGCCGTCTCTCGAGTGGAGGCCACAACGATTCACCGCGCTCCGGTTCCGGAACGCGGTGAAGGTGGTGAACGTGACGGAGCCGAATCCCAGCAGCCCACCCGACCTGCTCAGGCGCGGCCGAGAGCCTTGCGGAGCACGTGCACGGCCTGCTCGACGGCAGCGGTCACCGCGGGAGACGGACGGAGCGGATTCAGCATCATGAAGTCGTGCAGGGTGTTGTTGTACCGCACGCTCGTGGTCCGCACCCCCGCCTCCGACAGGCGCCGCGCGTACGCTTCACCTTCGTCGCGGAGCACGTCGTTCTCGTCCGTCAGCAGGAACACCTCAGGAAGCCCGGTCAACTGTTCGATCTGTGCGCGAAGCGGCGAGGCCGTGTAGTCGCCCCGCATGGCGGCATCCGGAAGATAGCAATCCCAGAACCATGCCATGGCGGCGGCGGTCAGGTACGGGCCGTCGGCGAACTCGCGGTAGCTGTCCGTGTCCCGGCCGGCGTCGGTCACTGGGTAGTAGAGCGACTGATGAACGAAGGAGACGTCGCCTCGTTCCTTGGCGAGGATGGCGACCACCGCGGTCATGTTTCCCCCGACGGAGTCTCCGGCCACCGCCAGGCGCTGTGCATCCAGGCCCTTGTCGGCGCCGGCTCGGGTGATCCACTGGGCGGTGGCGTAGGCCTGCTCGATGGCCACCGGATGCTTCGCCTCCGGCGACCTGTCGTACTCGACGAACACCACGGCGGCGTCGACGCCGACCGCGAGCTCGCGCACGAGACGGTCGTGCGTGGCGGCGTTGCCGATGACCCATCCGCCGCCGTGGATGTAGAGGATCGTCGGCAGGAGTCCAGTCGATCCGGCCGGCTTGACGATGCGCACCCGCACATCACCGACGGCGGCGGGAACGGTGATCCACTCCTCGTCGACGTCGAGCTTCGCGATCGGGGCGGCCTGCAGGTCGTCGAGGACCTTCCGGGCGCCTTCCGCGCCCAGTTGGTAGAGGAACGGTGGTGTCGAAGTGGCGTCGGCGATGGCCTGCGCTTCGGCGTCGAGGATGTGCGCGTGCATGATGTGTGCCTTCCGTTGTGCGTCGGTGTGGGACAGGAGCATCCCTGACGGATGCCCCTGCCAGATACGACCGGAGTGAACACCGGACTGTGACGAACGAGCGGATGCATTGACGGATGCTGTCGACCTCGCCAGGCGGTGGTCACAGACCGGCGCGCTGCCCGGTCGAAGCTGCTGGCGGGTTCACCTGACCATTCCGACTCACCATGCCGCCCATGACCCGTTGAACTGAGGAGCTCCCCATGACTGACACCGCCACCCGTCGCCTCGAGCCAGTGCGGCACATCCGAACAGCACACCTCGACGTCGCATACTTCGAAGCCGGTCCGGCGGACGGCCGACCCGTCCTGCTCCTGCATGGGTTTCCGTACGACGTCAACAGCTACGTGGATGTAGCGCCGAACCTGGCCGACGCCGGTTTCCGCGTCATCGTGCCGTACCTGCGCGGACACGGCGACACACGCTTCCTGGACCAGTCCATCCCGCGCAGCGGCCAGCAGGCTGCACTCGGACACGATGTCCTCGAGCTCATGGACGCTCTTCGGATTCCCCAGGCGATCCTCGCGGGGTACGACTGGGGCGGCCGCCCCGCCTGCGTCGTCGCCGCGCTGTGGCCCGAGCGTGTCACCGCCCTGGTGTCGGTCAACGGGTACCTCATCCAGGACATCAGCGCCTCGATGAAGCCGATCCGTCCGGACCTGGAGGCGGGATTCTGGTACTTCTTCTACTTCTTGACCGAGCGCGGTCGTGCCGGGCTCACCGAGAACCGCCGAGCAATCGCCGAGGTGATCTGGCGCCGCAATTCACCGCAGTGGGCGTTCACCGGATCAGACCTCGACCGTGCCGCGGCGTCGTTCGAGAATCCCGACTTCGTCGAGGTCGTGATCCACTCGTACCGGCATCGGCTTCTCCGCGTGGCTGGGGCGGCCGAGTACTCCGGGCTGGAATCCCGGTTGGCACAGTTGCCCTCGATCGCCGTTCCGACCATCACCCTGGACGGGCTCGCCGATGGCAATTTCCCGGCTCGAGACGCTGCCACCGCCGGTGCTCGTTTCGTGGGCCCCTACGAGCATCGTCAGGTTCCGCACGCAGGCCACAATCTGCCGCAGGAGTCGCCGCTGGCTTTCGCCGACGCGATTCGGAGCGCTGCGGACCTCGCCGCCGCGATGCCTGTAGAGCAAGCCCCGGCCCCCTGAACGCTGGGGTTTTGGTGGCGCGACCGGGGTGACATGTATTAGATCGCTTGCCATTTACTCGTGTACTTACTAATCTGGGCGGCACCGACACTGCCGCCCGCGGAATCCCGCGAAGGACTGACGTTACGAGGCAACTGGAATGGTTACGGATCAGAACATCGCTCTCGTCGATGGAAGCGACGCACTCGCCGTCTTCGGTCAGATGCGCCGCCGACTGTTCGGCATCGCCTACCGCATCACCGGCACCGTGGCTGATGCCGAGGACGTCCTCCAGGACGCATGGATCCGATGGCAGCTGTGCGACCGATCCTCGGTCCGCGATGCGCCGGCGTTCCTCGCCACCATAGTGACGCGTCTGGCAATCAACGTACTCAGCAGCGCCCACTCCAGACGCGAGACCTACATCGGCCCCTGGCTTCCCGCGCCAGTCGATACATCCGCCGATCCCACTCTCGGCGCCGAGCGCGAGGAGGCTCTGCAGCTCGCCACCATGATCGTCATGGAGACCCTCACTCCCTCTGAACGGGCCGCCTACGTGCTCCGGGAGGCATTCGACTACCCGTACGACCGCATCGCGGAAGTGTTGTCGACCACGGAAGTGGCCTCGCGCAAGCTTGTGAGCCGCGCGCGGAAACGCATGGCGGATGCGCCGATGCCCACGGATGATCGGACTGTCCACGCCGATTTTCTCGAGGCCTTCCTGCTGGCCGCCCGCACCGGGGACATCAGCTCGTTGGAGAATCTCCTGGCAGTCGAGATCGTCAGCTACACCGACGGCGGAGGTCACGTCCGACACACTGCACGTCGCCCCATCACCGGCCGCGAGAAGGTGGTCCGCTTCCTTGCGGGTCTCGCACGCTGGTTCTGGAACGACCTCGATCTCGTGCGCGCCGACATCAACGGGCGGCCCAGCGTCGTCCTCGTCCATGGCGCCGACCTGGTGGCCGTGCTCAGCATCACCGTCCAGTCCCGCGAGATCGCTCAGCTGCTCTGGATGATGAACCCCGGCAAGCTGGAAGTCGTGGCGAGCATGCGCTCATTGCAGTCCGCCCGAGGTGACTGGATCGTCGCTGAAGCGCCCCACCGACCGGCGCTGAGTCCCTCGTCTGCGATCATCTAGTCCACGATGCATTGGCATTAGAGTTGCACGCATGCCAGAAGTTGACTCGAAGCCGACCGTCGTGGATCTGGACGACATGGTGTGCTTCAATCTTCACGCCGCGTACCGTGCCGTGACCGCGGCATACAGGCCGCTGCTCGAACCACTCGGGGTGTCCTACCCGCAATACCTCGTCCTTGCCGTGCTCTGGCGGGACGGCGATGTGCCTGTCGGGAGACTCGTGAGTCAGCTGGGCTCCGACTACGGCACCATGACGCCGATCGTGAAGCGCCTCGAAAAACTCGGCTTCGTCACTCGAACCCGAAATCCGAACGACGAACGATCCGTCGTCGTGTCCCTCACAGAACGCGGCACGGCGCTGCAGGAGCAATCAGTCGGTGTCTACACAGCGATCGCCGATGGGTTCGGGTTCACCGACGAGCGAGCGGATGCCGCGCTCGAGGTCCTGCGAGGCATCACCGCTCGCGCTGCCAGCTCGGACTGAGCAGAACAGCTCGAACTGAGCAGAGCAGCTCGAACTGAGCCGGCCGACTCCTTCGACACCACAACGTCGTCATCACCACTGTCCCCGGCTGAAGTTCCACCGCGCCTCCCGAGCGCTATGAACATGCGATCACCGGTCGAGTTGCATTCTTCTCCACGCAATCACTGTGGTCGGCCAGAAGACCAGAGGCACGGTCAATGTGAAGGCGAGCTGCACCAAGGTCACGGTTTCGGGCGCGATCGCCCACATCGCCGGCGCAGCCAGCGGCATCCAGGCACCTGCCCCGCTGACGACACCGAACTGCGCGATGACGACGATGCCGACCCCCGCCGCTATGCCCGGCAGCAGACCACGTCCCAGAGTGGCGGCCCAGGCAACGGGTACCGCGACGAAGGTGGAGAGCGACAGGAGGGCGAAGATCCGCCCCAGCGACACGAGGTCCTCCGGGCCGGGAGCTCCGTACCCGAGGGCGACTCCCACACCGGTGACGACGAGAACCAGAACAGCGCCGGTGGCAATTCCCCACACAACGAAGACGATCAGCTTGGCGGACGCGATCACGTTCCGTCCCACAGGGGACGCGAAGAGCGCCCCGATGGTGCCATCCACGAACTCCCGGCCGATGATCCAGCTCAGCGCTACCGCGAACGCGATCAGCCCTCCCGCACCAGCGATCTGATCGACGACATTGATGAGCAACGGCCAGCCCTCATCGGTTCCGAACGGAGCCAGCCGAGCAATGATCTGCGGATTGCCCGACCGCAGCGCCAACACCATGGCCACGGCCAGGGCAGCTGTCCCGGCCAAGAGCAGGACACTGATCATCCGGAACACGAAGGACGCCGAGGCCTTCCGGGCCTCGGTTGCGATGGCCACAGCCAAGCCACTCATGCGCTGAGCTCGTCATCGGCTAGCACTGCTGCGAAGAAGGCACGCTCGATGTCCGGGGTGCCCGGCTCCAGATTGCCGATGATGGTTCCACGGTTCATCAGGCTGATGCGATCGGCGATCCTCGACACCTCGTCCAGATGATGACTCGAAACCAGTACTGCTGCACCCCTATCGCGACGACGCAGGATCGCCTCCCGCACGAGTATGACGCCTGCGGGGTCAAGGGCATTGGTCGGTTCGTCCAGCACGATCAGCTCCGGATGGTGCTGCACGGCCGCGGCGATGCCGAGCCT
The DNA here is from genome assembly GCF_001425325.1 of Leifsonia sp. Root1293. NCBI lineage: Bacteria > Bacillati > Actinomycetota > Actinomycetes > Micrococcales > Microbacteriaceae > Leifsonia > Leifsonia sp. Root1293. The sequence goes on from NZ_LMEH01000001.1 coordinate 1,729,997, forward strand.
CTGCTTGTTCCCCTGCGACAGCCGCCTCGCCAGGACGTGCCGGAACGGACTTAGTCCGAGCTCTGCCACACCGGCATCCACCATCTCGTCGATCAACGCCGGGTCGGTGAGCTTCAACTGGGCGGCCATCCGGAGATTGGTGACGGCATCCAGCTCGGGATAGGCGAACGGCGTCTCAACGACATGACCGACCCGCCCCCACACGCCGGACGGAAGTGAGGCCACGTCCACGCCGTCGATCACGACACTTCCCGACGAAGCCCGCAGCATCCCGAGCATGAGCCGCATCAACGTGGTCTTGCCTGCCCCGTTCAGGCCGACGAGAGCATGCACTTCCCCCGGCGCCACGACAATGGACGCCGCCTTCACGCCGGCACCGCCAGAGAATGTTCGAGAAACTGAGCGCGCTTCGAGACTGACCATGAGAACTCCGATGTCATGAGAGTGACCAATCGATCACCCGCCGACCAGACTTCCCGGCACTCCACCCATCACCGTACTCCCCCAGATGAGGCGTGGACCCACCGAGAACGCAGACCTGCGCTCTGAATGGATGCGCCGAACATCTGCTCGAGGGCGGGGACTTCCACCCCTGCGCTGCCCAGCCTGATTCGCCTGCTCCTCGAAGTCATCCGAAACGTATGATTCGGCAGATCTCGTCGCGCTGGTAGCCTCCGTGAACCACCATGCGTGAGATGGCAGCCTGAACCCTGGTTGCGACTCGTTCAGCGCTGGTTACGACGTCCGACAAGCTCCCGCCGAAAGGGAAATTTTATGTTCAACGACAACGGGTCGTTCCTGCTCGCACTCTTCGAGTTCTTCCTGTTCTTCGCCTGGTTCATGTGCCTGTTCTGGGTGATCGGCGACATCTTCCGAAGCAGCGACCTCGGCGGGGGCGGAAAGACGCTCTGGATCATCTTCGTGATCCTCATTCCGTGGCTGGGCATCCTGGTCTATGTGATCGCTCGCGGCAGCGGCATGCAGGAACGCCAGCTGGAACAGGCGAAGGCGATGCAAGCGAGGCAGGCTGAGTACATCCAGTCCGTGGCGCGTCCGTCCTCAGCGTCAGCGTCAGAAGAGATCGCTTCGGCCAAGTCGCTGCTGGACTCGGGCGCCATCACTCAGACCGAGTTCGATGTCCTGAAGTCGAAGGCCCTCGCATAACGCTGGTCCCACTACTTCGCGAGCGCAGGGCTCCGGCCTCGACTACGGGCAGTTGGTCTGGCGCGACTCCCGCCCGTTCGTCGCCTGCGACGCAGTCGACCGCTGCGGTGGCGCTGCTCAGCGTGCGTCGCCGTCACACGACCGCGCGCGCCCTGGCGCTCAGCCGCGCGAACGCACTCTCCGCTCCTCCGAAGAGGGAACCGCCCTCACGCGCGGCCTGCTGCCACTCGTCGAGTACGTCGTGGCGGTCCATCGCCATGACCGCCTCCCACGGATCGTCCTCATCGATGGGAACGCCTCCCATGCCCCATCGCGCCGCCTCGTACAGGAGCGGGATCGCGGCGATCCCGCGCTCCGTCGCCGAGTAGGTGACCTTGCGGGCATCCGTCTCGCTCGGGATGCGCACGATGATTCCGCTGCGCTCGAGCCTGGCGAGGCGATCGGCGAGCACGCTCGGACCGATGCGCTCCTCGGACCGCAGGAACTCCCCGAAGGTGTGCTTGCCGAGTGTGAGCAGGTCGCGCATGATCAGCAGCGACCAGCTGTCCCCGAAGGTCTCCACGGTGAAGTTGGTGAGGCAGGTCGACCGACCCTCAGCTCGCTTCATGAATTGAGTCTATGGCATTGACTTTGATCATCATAGTGATTTACGCTTCGATCATCGAAGTGAAACGGATGCCGCGGCGGCGGCCCGCAGCGGAGGAGTCACGATGGACGACACGACCCGGAACGAGACGCATGATCTCGTCGTGAGCCGCGACATCCCTGCCCCCATCGGGGCAGCATGGGAGTCGTGGACCGAACCCGATCGCGTGCTGCGCTGGTGGGGACCGAACGGCTTCACCTGCACGGTCGCCGATCTCGACGTGCGCGTCGGCGGCACGTCCATCGTGTGCATGAGCGCGCCCGACTGGGGGTTCCCGGCTCTGTACAGCACCTGGGCGTACACGCTCGTCGATGCACCGCACCGCCTCGAGTTCATCCACAACATCGCGAACGAGCACGGCGCCACGATCGACCCCGCAACCATCGGGGCCGCCGGCATACCGCGCGACGTGCGGCACGTCATCACGTTCGAGCCGAGCGGCGACAACGCGACTCGACTCACCGTCACCGAACTCGGCTACAGCGACCCCGAGCAGCTCGAACTCTCGAAGAAGGGCCTGGAGGAATCCCTCGACAAGCTTGTCGCGATGTACGTGTGAGCCCGCCGCCTCAGCCGTCCGTGCATGCCCGAGGCCGCGCGGCTCCCACCGCGTGCCGTCGTAGTGGGCATGTCGTCCGAGCTTGCGGCGCCGGTTGCTCTGAGCGGTCGGTCATCCATGGCGGGGCTGCGACTGCCGGCCCTCGTCGATGACTGCCGAACACTGGTGGGACCTGTGAAGCGAATCTTGCCTTGTCACGTCCCCGGCGTGATCCCGTGGTTCGGTTGTGCCTATTCAGCCAGCGTGAGGATGCCGCGGTCTATGGCATCGCGGGAGAGGGTCTTGTACCCCCAGTTCGCGAAGAAGACAGTCAGTCGGTCTTGTCGAGCGCTCATCACCACCCCATCTCCCCACAGCTGATGGTGGACGTGCGTCTCCGGTGAGTAGGTGTCTCCAAGCGCCTCGGGTTGGATGGTCTCGTAGGCGGTGCCGCTGCTGCAGGTGTCACAGTTCCCGCACGGCGCGGCGAGTTCCTCGCCGAAATAGGCAAGGAGGAACATGCGCCGGCATTGTCGGGTCTCGGCGTAAGCGCGGATCATCATTAGACGAGACTGGTCGATGTGCTTCTGCTGCTCGGAGGAATGCGAGGCGAAGTAGTTCCGTAGCGCCAAGTCTTCGAGTCTGTAGTGGAGGGTGACCCGGGCGGGTTCGCCGTCCCGGCCCGCCCGGCCGATTTCCTGGTAATAGCTTTCCAACGATTCGGTGATCGCCGCGTGGATGACGAAACGTACGTCTGGTTTGTCGATTCCCATGCCGAATGCGCTGGTTGCGACAACGACATCGGTGAGGTCGTGGTGGAAATCCTCGTAGGCCTCATGCCGATCGCCGCTGCCGAGGCCTGCGTGATAGGCGACGGCCGTCACTCCATGAGAGTTCATCTCCGCGGCGTACATCCCGGTGTCCCGCCTGGTGGGGACGTAGACCAGACCCGGTTTTGCAGCCGAGATCGTTTCCGCGAGGACGGCGGATCGTTTCTCGCGATCGTCTTCGTGACGGATGACCTCGAGTCGGAGATTCGGGCGGTCGAACCCACTGCCGAGGATATGGGCATCCCTCATCCCGAGCCGCTCGACGATCTCGTCTCGCACGGGTGGGGAGCCGGTTGCCGTTAGAGCAAGCGTCACCGGATGCCCCAACTTCTCGATCGCGGCACCCAGGTGCAGGTAGTCGGGGCGGAAGTCATGCCCCCAGGATGAAATGCAGTGGGCTTCGTCCACAACGAAGAGAGTCACCCCGAGCGGAATCAGTCGATCGATCACCTCATCTTTCGACAGTTGCTCCGGCGAGAGGAACAGGTACTTCGCTGCGCCCGTAGTGATGGCCGCCCAGGCTTGCTGATTTCCATGTTCACTCTGGCTGGAGTTGACGGCGACCGCACGGGGTGCAGCGGGGTGAGCCTCGAGGCCCTCGATCTGGTCGACTTGAAGCGCGATCAAGGGAGACACCACGATCGTTGGCCCGGTCAGCATGGCGCCCGCTACCTGGTAGATAGCGGACTTGCCATGGCCCGTCGGCATGACGGCGAGGGTATCGGTTCCCGCGAGCACGTTGGCGATCCCTGCAGCTTGGCCGGCGCGAAGATCGGACCACCCGAACAGCTGGTTTGCAACGGTTGGAGCATCAACTACCGGTAGCGGTGCATTCTCTTCGGGCTTCTTCATAAGTCCTCCGGGTTGTTCGTGCGTAGGCCGCATCGTGCACGCTATCGCTTGGCCCGACATGGAGCCCGCAAAACGGATGGGCTTACGCTGTCGGTGACGCCGACCGAAGGATTCGCCGTGTCCGATGAGAACACTCCTGACCACCACATCCCGTCCGCGGATGAGTCGAGCTTTCCTGAACTAGAAGCGGATGAGACCATTCCTCCGCGACCGGAAGAGGAGATCGCCGACGTGCTGCGCGCCGAGCCCGACCTTGAGGATCACAGCCGGCATCCAGAGGCCTGAGCCGCGTCAGATGAAGATCCCTCCTCGGGACTTCACGGAGTACGCCCCTATCTCACTGCGAGTCGCGCAATACCGGCAAGACGGCTGACCGACGTCGGGACAACGCGCTATGTAGTCCTGTACTCGGGAACGATGCCGCCGCGGAAGACGAAGTCCGGCGTGTACGGGAAACGGTCGGCAGCCTCGATCGCTGCCCGGTACTCCGGCCCTGGTGTGGCGATGCGGGTGACGAGTGGATGTTCTGAGGAGACGCTGCGAACCGCGTCCCTCCAGATTTCTGCAACCGATTTCGGAATCTCGAGCTGCAGCACTGGTGCCACGTCCATGTCAGCCTCGCGCACGTTCTGGACTGCCCCGATTGCGTGACTGGGCTCATCAACTGCGACAACGACGACTCTCACAGTGCCCTGATGTGTTGGCCGATCATCGAGGGCTGAGTACGCGTGCCGCACGAAGGTCGACAGGGTTGATTCGACCGCGGGCGACACGCCCAACCGCCCCCGAGCTTCGGCCGGCAATGCCGGGACCAGGGAGCTGAACGCCAAGATCCAACGGAAGTCGGTCGACTCGAATACCAGCTCGTCTCCGTGGTGCAGATCGGCAACGAGGATGACCTCATCGGGATGCCGCAGTCGAGAGCGTTCAAAGTCCGGTGGTAGTTCCACTTCCGTCAGGACCGGAGCCGCCTCGAGCTCTGCGACTGCTTCGGCGGCGTCGACAGCTGATCTGCCTGTGAGGATGGCCATATCCGATGGATTGATTCGTGTCTGCAGCAGCCGGGCGAGGCCGGGCCAGGCGTTCGCGAACGCGACCGGAACAGTAAACCAGAACACCCAGACCAGATCGCCACCCACTTCTTGCTGCCTGAACGACGCCGGCCCGAAGTCAGGCTCGGTGGTCCCGCTCGAGACGACGATCCGAACAATGTCGTCAGGACCAAGTGCCCATGAGTAGAAGCTCCCGTACCTCAAGATCACGCCCAGCGAATCGCGAAGACCAGGCACAGCCGTCTCAAGTCCCGGATACAACGGAAGCTGGGCTTGTAGTGCCAGGAGCGTTCTGAAGGTTGCTGCCGACAGTTGGAACACATCGCCCACTGCGAAGTTCGCGAACAATTCCAGCGTCCTCCAATCCGCCGAGTTCTCTACGGCCGGCGTTCCGATGTGGAGCGGAATCATTCCGCGAAAGGAGAGTATCTGGTAGCAGGTGAGTCGCCACGCGCTATGGATGCGAACCCACGAGATCCGCGGGCTCCGGCATCGGAGTCACCGACAAGGAGCATGCGGCCAGCGTCAACACCGGCGCAACCGAAAGCGCCAGCCGTACACGCTGGCTCGAGGAGGTTCTCTCCAGCGAGTGGGCAGGCCTGAATGCGGGTCCGAATACCCTCAGCGACTTGACGAGTCGCGTCACGCCGGGTGCCAATCATCGTCCTCGTCCCGCTCGACCGGGTAGGACTCGCTCAGCGTTCGTTCGAGACCTTCGATGGCATCCCAGTAGCGCTCGCCCCACTCAGCTGGCCGATCGTAGGCAGGCCATCCGGGCTGCGCCGAGTAGTCCTGCAGACCTGCCATTCCCCACATTCGTCCAAGCATGGTGCACACGACGTCCAACGGAGCGCCGGCTGGATCGGGCTGAATCTCTTCCCTGAGCCGCTCAAACCACGATGGTGAGTCCGGCGGTCCAGCCTCGTCCAACACCGCTCGGACGAGCATGAAGGAGTCTGAGACTTCAGCCCATCGATCATTCACTAAGCCCCCCTACCACCCGTCGGTTCGCCCGAACGGACGCCGCGGACCCGGAGTGCGATCCGCATACCACCGCCATGACCAACGTCCCTGTCCGCTCACGCCACAGGTGCCTTTACCGGACCCGCTATGGGATGCGGTCCTCCCCAAGATCCCGGCCACGTACCCGGGTCGATCTCCACACCATTTTGGAGATGGTTGGAAGCCCACTCCGTCTGCCAGAGGTCATCGAGGAACGCGGCGCGCTCCACCCGCTTGGCACGATCATCACCGGGGGCAGGGAGAAGTCCGGCTCGACCAAGATCCACCGCAGCACCGATGGCGTCAGCGAGGCTCGGCACTGTAGCTCGAGGCAGATCAGGCCAGCTGGCGTCTATCACCGTGCCAGACCGTTCCGGCACCGCGTCGATTGCAGCCTGCCACCACCCTTCTTGCGCGATTGGGATCCACGCTTTACTCCACTGCCATGGTTCCGTGTCCGTCCTGAGCCAGACAATATGTTCGATGATCCTGGCGGAACCAATGAGCGGGCCGCAGTCAATCGCCGGCCACCATTCACGCCCAACTTGTCCGTCGTGCGAGCGCAACAGCACCTCGAGCTCGGCTGGGAGCGGCATCGGAGAAACCGCAGCCCTCAACGCAGCAAGTCCCTCCTCGTCGATCGGCCCCCGGAGATCTCTCCAGAGCGCAGGCGCCAGGGCAGGAAGCTCCAGCTCGACCCGCCGAAGAGTATCTGCCATCCGGGCACCACGATCATCCATGCTTCGATTCACTCATCAAGCCGTCGATCGCGACAGCCCCTGTTAACGTCACCGCGCCCGCATCGCAACTATCAAACGCGCTCAACTGGAAACGCGCTCACGGGAACGGGTCCCTCGGTCGGCGTCCATCGAAGGGGAACTGCTCGGTTCCACTGTTGTCGAGCACACCGGAGCAAAGGTCGTGCCCTGACTCCGGCGCAGTGCCAGGTCCCTGCTTTCGGTCGGAGGGCGATCAGCGTCGGCTGCGCCACACGGCCAACGCGTACCTGCGAGCATCGTTCGTCCAGAGCAGGAGCGTTGCCGCGACGATGATCACCGCGGCGATCACGGCGACGAGGAGGAGACTCGAGGCGAACCACAAGGAGCCTGCACTCAGGACTGTCGCACCGACGCGAGCCCACCTTCGGCCTCGCCATGCTGCGATCGCCACCACCCAGAACACCGCCGTGTACGTGGTGATGAGCAGCACCAGTGTGACGATTCCTGCTGGACCGATGGAGCCCAGTGATGCGCCAAAGACGCTGGCGACGAACTGAACGGCGATGAGCACGGCGACACCGGCAATGGGCACCGACGCCATGCTGGTGCTGAGCGGTCGTCGCGGCGCCAGGTTGAGTGTCGCCGCGGTCAGCGCCATGTCGTTCATGATTCGTCACCCGTGTTCGCTCGTTCGCGCGCCAGCCGCCCGTGCGGTCTCACGATCTTGGCATGCTCAGCCTTCGGTGCGTTGATTCGGCTGCCAGTCGTCCCGGAGGCGATCCGCCCAGGTCGTGAACGCGGCGTCGCCGGTGAGTCTCGCGAGAGTGTCGAGTTGCCAGGAGTGGATCACATGATAGGTCTGGTTCTGCCACAACTCACTCTGGCAGTACGGCGCCTGCACACAGTAGTAGGAGACCCCGCCTTCCACTCGCACGGCTGGCATCATCCGCTCGAGTACGGTGGTGGCACCACCGGTGAAGTAGCGTGCCGCCTCGGCATTGCCCGTGTGCCGCCAACAGTCGTACAGGCCGAACAGGGCGAAGATCTGTCCGTTGAGCACCAGCAGTGGCGGCTGATTGCCGGCGTACTCCTCGAAGTAGAGGTGGTCGTCGACGACCAAGGAGAACGAGGGTTCGTCGCCGGCGCTTCCCTGCGCGAAGCTGGACCAGGTGTGATCGGCTGCGGTGTCCCAGCGCTCATCACCGGTATCCTCCGCGAGTCGTACGAAGAGCGACAGGGCCTGGCCCTGCGCCATGCCGGAGTACCAGGGTGCTGAGATGGTGCGCTCGTAGTAGGTCCACGGGAAGGAGTACGGGTACCACCAGGCGTCGTCACGCACCGTGTGCATTTGGACGAGGCGTTCCCCGTGCCGGACAGCACGGGCGAGCCACTCCTTGTCGCCTGTGCGCTCGTACTCCATCAACGCCGAGATCCCGTACTGCGCGTACGCGACAGGGTGGTCGGCGCGCTCCCCGGTGTCGCGTCGCAGGTAGATTCGCAGTCCAGTCTCATCGATCTTGTTCGACGCGTCGGCGACATCCACCGGCGGGCGATCCGAATACGGCACGGGCGCGTCAGCGCTCAACGTCCATGAGGTGAGCGCCCAGGTGTTGAGCGGCTCAGCAGACCTCACGACTGCCGTGGGAGTCGCACTCACCGGATGCTCCCCCATCCACATGATCTGCGCGACCAGCAACAACGCGAACGCGACAGCGACGATGGCGACAACGTGGGCACGCACCTGCATATGTATCCCCCCGGACAATGCTGCGATTCGACCACGCGCGACGGCGCTCCCGCCCTGCGACCATAGCACCGGACACCCGTGTCCGCTGAGCTGTCAAGCTGAGACTTCGCCCGTTGCAAACTAGGCGCTGTCGGGCATTCTTGCCGTTCGAATCAGTCGCAGGCGTCAGCCAGCTCGATCGACGTCGTCCCATGCTCGACGTACTCGACCCCGTCGACGATGTAGGTGACTTGCGCTGCGGATGCGGTCCCGTTCTTTCCGCCGGCGCGTTCGAGGATGAGAAGTGATTGGTGCCAACGCTGCGCCTAGTACATGCTCGGTTCGATGGAACTCTGGATCCAGGTGGTGATCGGCCAGAGCACCCATATTTGCGCGAGGGTGCAGGCGAACACGAATATGACGCTAACCACCGCGATGGTGATGACGTAGACGATCCCGAGAATGATCCGTCCACTGGGCCGGTCGATCTCAGCGAGAGCAACCGCGGCAGCTCGGAGTGCGATCCCGGAGGTGAGGAACGGCAACGCGTAGGCGAGCATCCACGCACCGAACGTCAGCGTCCAGTAGAAGGAAGGCTCCAGACGTCCGGCGATCATGGTGACGGTGACCACGGTCGAGACGACCCCGATCGCTGCTGCGCCTGCCGAGATGAACAGCTGCGCATGACCGACCCACCACATGCGCCGGAGGAACCCCGTCAGGTCCTCCGGAGGGCGGCGACGGAACCAACGCACCTTCGTCGCTGGTCTGGTCGCTACGGTCGTGAGCTGGTCAGTCACATGCACTCCCCCGGTTTCTGTTGATACTCCCATGCGCAGCACCGACGGATCCGATGTTGAGAGGGTCCACCAGCATCACCGGTCCGGTGAACGGTGCCGGCGCATCGTTCAGCCGTCCAAGAGCTTGTACTTCTGCCAAGTCCCGTAGTCGTCGGGGTCTCCTAGGTAGATGACAAGCCAGAGACGTTCAAGGCTGGGTCGGATATCGACTGTCATAGTCACGTCCGAGGGGAGGGTCTGACTGTCCACTTCGTCGGACGGCGGGTCGAGTGTGATCTCGATGGTGCCGTTGACATCTGATCGTTCCCATGTGCCGGCACCGGAGACGGGGCGGGCCTCGGGATCATCGATGACGTTGCTGACGGATGCGGTTCCGTCGCCGTTCAACATGATCGACCGGGTACTGGCGGGTGTGACGTTCTCCCATTCGCCGACAAGCTCAGCATCCGACACCGGCCTGCTTTCGGCGACAATGCCGCTCACGAGCCAGGTGACTGCCGGGATGATGACAACGGCACCGACGGTCAGGAACGCGATGAGGAGAACATCGGGTCGTTTCCGCATTTCCATCGGTGCGGTTGGTCCTTTCGAGATGCTGTGTTGGAGACGGTATCGGATCCTTGCGAAGCCCGACGGCAACACTCAGATGCGGGTGTATCCCCAAACTGTTGCAGCACCCCGACGATGTCAGGCGTCCACAAGCTGTTAAGCCAGCGCCAACACGATGACTGACCCACCACTGGGCAAGACAAAGCTGTCCTCGCCCAATTGCCATAGCTGCACTGCTCGAACCCCATGCGCCCCAGCGGTTGAGTAGCGTATGGGGATGACGACCGTCACTCTCGCTGACCTCCTCGAAGCACTCAATGCCGGCCAGACCATCACAGGCGATTCGCCATTGCACGCCGTCATGCACCAAGCCAGTCAAGACGCCCTCCGAGTGACGGCCGAGCTCAACAGCAGCTACCACGGCGCCGCGGAAGTCCGCGGGCTCCTGTCCCAGCTGACCGGCATCGTCGTGGACGAATCCACGACTGTCTTCCCTCCCTTCTACTCCGACTTCGGGAAGAACATCCGATTGGGCAAACGGGTATTCATCAACTCCGGATGCAAGTTCCAGGACCAAGGCGGCATCGTGATCGGCGACGACTGCCTCATCGGCCACAACGCCGTGCTCGCCACTCTCAATCACGACCTCGATGTTTCTCGCAGAGCCGACATGCACCCGGGTCGCATCGTCATCGAGAGCAACGTGTGGCTTGGAGCCAACGTCACTGTGGTCCCCGGCGTGACTATCGGCAAGAACTCTGTAATCGGCGCCGGCTCGGTGGTCACAAAGGACGTACCCGCCAACAGTGTCGCGGTCGGCTCCCCCGCACGCGTCGTCCGCTCACTCCCCGCCTGATCGCCCGAGAACACTGGCGGCAGCGTCGATCCCCATTGTCATCAAGTCAGATAGCAGGGCGGACCGTCGCGGGTGAGCGCAAAACCGTTTGGTCGGCTGGGATACTGACCGATAATGGGCAACGTGAAGAGTGTCCTCTCCCTCGCCGATTTCAAAGCGGCGTTTGGCGACCTCGCGCTCGCTTTACCTGACGGGCAGGTCCTCGGATCAAGCCAGTCAGACTGGCCGGCGGTAGTGCAGGCGATCGGTCGCACCGGATGGAGCGTGGCGTGGAGCCACGACGGTGGAGCCGTCGAGCTTGGCCAGCTGCACGATCCGGATCGGCGCCTTGATTCATTCGCGGTGCGCCCGATCCCCACCGTCCGAGTGAACTTCTTCCTCGGGGACGAGGTGCTTTTCGACGTCGATCTCCGCGAGCTTCAGGATCAAGTCGCGCTCGACGCTGTGTGCGAGGTATTCGCACTCTTAGGGCGGTCGCTCGGGAAGCCGGTGACCCTCTCTCACGAGGGTGACTTCGACGATGTCGTGATTCGGTACGAGCCGGGCACCGACGACTTCACGTTGATTCCAACATCGATCCTCTGAAGCTCGCGTTCCAGACGATGGATGCATGCCCTCACCAGAGACCGACGCACGGACTGAGGGCGGCGCGGTACCTGGCGTTATGGAGATTCATGGCGTTGCCCCGCGAAGCCATCTATTGCTCTGCTGGAAAAAAAGTTGGGCCAATCGCTCCAGCGCGGCCACGTCACCTTTCCCAGGAAACGTAGGGTGACCAATATGGAGATTGAATACGATCGCCTGAGCGCCGACGAACTGCACGGCACGACGCAAGCCGACTATCTAGTCGCTGTCGACGCGCATCTTCGTCTGATCGATGGAGGGGAGACGGTCTTCGAAGAACCGGGATTCCCGATCGTTGAACTTGCGCGAAGCCTGCTCATCTGGCTCGGGAGTCCTGACCGAGGCGACTTCGAGTTCGACTCGATGTCGTATGAGGAGATTGGCGCTTTCAGGATTTGGCACGTGGATGGGCGCTGGGCACTCGGCTCGGTCTTTGCGCCGGGCGCCGCGACAGCACCCGGTGGGCGACGCGCGGTCGATGAGTGCTGCAGACGTTTCATCGCGAAGGTTGAGACCGACCTGCGGACGATGGGCATCAACGCCGCCGAGGTATTCCGACGATGAGTAGGACTGGTGCCCAGTGACCGATCCACAGTCTCCGGCCTGGCGAGTGGATGGGTCGAGCCCATTTCGCCGCTCCGAGGTCTCGACCCGCATTGGTGGCGGCGATGAAGTCTGGGAACGCGCCTCTCACGACCTCCTCCGTTGGAAGGTGAAGACCCGGAGCGGGTTCAACGTCCCCGATGCGCAACTGGTCACGCCGGGCACCAAGCTCACCATCACTGCCCGGACGGTCGGCATCACTGTCCACGAACCCGTCGAAGTAGTCTCCGTCGTCACGACCGCAGCACGCATCGGATTCTCATACCGGACCCTTCCAGGCCATCCCGTAACCGGTGAGGAAGCCTTCATCCTCTACCGCGAGGGCGAGGACGTGTTCCTCACCATCCGATCTCTAACCTGCCCCGCCCCAGAACAGCCATGGCGAGCGCTCTACCCCCTACTTCGGATCGCTCAGCGATTTGCTCGACTGCGGTACCTCCGCGCCCTTCACTAACGCCTTCTCCCGTCTCGCGCGGGGATCCCTCAACGAAAGTCCGTCGCGACTACTTGCAAGCAGGGTCGTCAACGGGCGTCCGCGGATCAAGTCGGATACGCTGACCAAACCGCGCGACAAAGTAGTCGCGCCACACCTGCACGGGAGTGAAACATGGCTGAGACGGCAACGATCCTCGCTTGGACTCTGCGCAACGAGATTCCCGTTCCCGACGACATCGCTGCGCTTCTGGTGGAGGGCGAACAGGCCGTGACTTCCTTTCAGACCTTCCGCGACTCGGCTACCTTCACGACGAAGCGCCTAATCGTCCGCGACGCCCAGGGCATCACGGGCAAAAAGGTCGAGGTCTACTCCCTCCCGTACAGCTCGATCAACATGTGGTCTTCCGAGAACGCCGGCGGGATGCTCGACCGCGACGCCGAGATCGAGTTGTGGACCCGCGCTGGGCACATCAAAGTGAAGCTCGCCAAGGGCGCAGACATCCGCCGCATCGACGGCCTCATCGCCTGGGCCGTCCTGCAGTCACACTGACTCGACTCTGTGTCGCTCAAGGATCCGTGTTGAACAAGGCCGCCTCTAAGATTCGGCCGCGGGCTCGATAGACAGAGTGACGGAGTTCGCTGCGATGTGGAGCCACACCTGCTCGGACTATTAGGCGCCCTAGTTGTGCGGATGCGGCGGTGTCGGCTCCCGTACGCATACGCGTCGACGCGCACCGACCAACTGCCCACCGGTCGCGACAAGTCAGCGGAGGAGTTGTGGCGAGCCCGCCGAACCGGTTGGAGGTACGCGGCGACTGCTGCCGCAGAGGGATCCCTGACTGACGCCTTGGTCGAGACTCCGCGGGGCCCGACACTTTTCGGCGTACTGTCGAGGTACCCGAGCTCGTTCCCAGACCCTGAACGAAGGAAGGCCCATCATGGGCTATCTCAGCTACGACTCAATGTGCCGAACACGATTTGACGATCGAGTCCTCTTCCACCTGCAGATTGTCATCTCCACCAAGCTTCGACGGCGGGAGTCGTTCCACCTCAGCTGGACCCATTCGCCCGCCGAGGGAAGCGGACGAACCTCCATCTGGCTGAACCCCGCCATTCCCTTGATTTTCGAATTCGAACGCACTCGGCAGCAGGTGATCAATCCACGATGGCTCGAGGAGATGATGACCATCGCTGACACGGTCAACGGTCTGTGGCCCATCCCCGAGCCTGATTCCAATACACGGCCCGAGCAGCCTCCTCTTGCCGCCCAACTCACATCCGCACCAGGCCAGCTCACGACTACAACAGGCCAGCGCACAGGATGACAGCGCCACATACGAACAACACGATGAGAATCCATCCGGGGGTCCTCATTCGGCACGGCTACATGTCATCGGCTTTCTAGCGTCGGGTCAGGTGGAACATCCTGCCCGCAGAGTTGACCCGGTACGGGTATAAGCGGAAGACCGACTCTCGAGCCGTACCGGTGCCTGAGATCTACCAGGTTTCCAACCCGTCGAAGGACTCGTGCCACAGAATGGCCGACTCCGGAGCCGCGGAATCTTCGTCTTCCACTTGTGTCGTCTCGACCGCAAGGGTCATGCCAGGCGAAACGAGCACACTCACGGAGCGGGCGGGGCTTCGCACAAGCTCGACGAACCCACCGCCGGCACGCACCTGAGCCACGATCGCGTCCATCAGATCCGCTGCGTGCTCGGTGGCAGGAATGAAGTACTCCGCAATACCGATCTTGACCTTCGTTCGGAGCATCATGCCTCCCCATCCCGAAGGGCCAGTCTGTTCTGGCTGTGGCGCAACGCCAACACCCTTGACGGACGCGAGACCTCGCGATAACGCCAACACCGTCGGAACTAGTCGGCACCTCCGGTCGGCGGCTGACTTCGGTTGCATAAACGGAGCCCGAAAGCGCACCCCGACTGCACGCGGGTCGCGGACGTCAGCTTCGTGTCATGAACGCCAGCTCGACGACCCACCGTGTCTTTCGCTGCTCCGTGCGCGGGTCGGTCAGATAGATCTCGCATCGAGATGCGAAGGCTTCGCCCGTCGGATGCGGAGATGTGTCGAGCACCAGTCCTTGCTCGCGCACCCAGTCATGTAGGCGTCGGTTCGCCGCCATCGACTTCGCCCGGTACGCCAGCACCGCGTAGTCCCCGGCGGGGAGCGAACCTGCTTGCACTCGCCCGTCGCCGGTATTCGTCACTCCGGATGCCCCGACCTCGATGTCCATGAGGTCGGACATGTTCACGACGTGGAGCCGAAGGAAGAAGTGCCCAGCGGGTTCGACGCCATGGTCCGCGAGCCACCGGATCAGTTCGGCGAGCAATCTGTCCCGGTTGGCGAGCATCGTGCGGAAGGGGACGGTCTCTCGGATGCCGAGGGTCGGGACGTGTCCACGATGCTCCAATCGCGGCCCGCTCACGATATCCAGTTCGCCAGTGCTCACGTCAGTAGTGTGCCAGCTAACGCTGACGGGCCGCGCTACTCATCCGGTGCACGGAAGCGGGGCCCTCATCGGTGGTCCGTAAGCGGATCCGCTTCGGGAATTCCGGTCCGCAGTCAGTGTCGCGGGCCGCTAGCGGCCGTGGCCGTCAGAGCTCGCCGCGCGCAGCTCGGTCAGGTACTCGGCGTCGGCTGGATGTAGATAGAACGCCTCAGAGCGGTCGCCGTCGGGGGTTTCGATGCGCACCGGCACCCCTCCCGCCCCGACGACGGCGTCGAAAGCTTCGGTGGAAAGGGCTGAGCCGGGATTGCCGAGCAGCCAATTCTGCACGGTCCTCTCGCAGCGGGAGAACCAGTGTCGAGAGTCAGCGCCTGTCATGGAAGGAGTCTCCCGGCGTGAGGTGGCCAGTTGGTGAACAGCTTCCGCGTTAGTGCCGCAGCACACCCTCGAACAGGCCGGTTGCCGTTCCCCAGTACGTCGCACGCCCGTCATTTCGCGGACGTATCGTCGCCACAGTTCAGAGGAGGGCACGCATGACGTATGCAGAAGCGTTCGACGTGATCGACGCAGGTGAGGGCCGATGGTCGGTGCGACTACGGCAACCGCGGTGCCTGGTCGGCGAGGTGTGGCGAACCGGCGCGGGTTTCCTTCTCTGGGACTCGAACCAGCGCCAAGCGGGCACATTCCCGTCGATGACTGACGCACTTCGAACGCTGTGGAGTCTCGAACGTCAACAGGCAGTGTTGTAGCGTCTCCTTCCTCCGGATTCAGTTCGAGAGAACGGGCTGTCCGGTTGTGACGCCGCTCTCGTTGAAGCTGTCCACTGCGAACCAGTATGGGCGTCCCGCATTGAGGGAGCCGATCTCAAGGTCGGTCCGGTCGTAGACGAGCCAGCTGTGGTACAGCTTCTCCGGAGAGAGGCCGTACCGAACGTTGTATCCGACAGCACCGGGTGCCGCATCCCAGGTGAGTGACGCGGTGCGCGAGTCAGCTCGAGTGACGGCTGGTGTGACCGCGACGGGCTGGGTGCCTCCTCCGAGACCGAAGACGCGCACACCACTCACTGCGAGAGGGCCCTCGAACGGTATCTTGCCTGCTGTGACTCGGACGAACCGGGCACGGTGCGCTTCGGCGAGTTCGACAAAGGCGTGTGGTGCGTCTACACCAGCACCTGTGCTGTCGTGGACGACTGTCCATTCGTCTCCGTCGAGCGACAATTCGATGACGAGTTCTGTGGGCTGGGAGTCCGGAAAGACAGCTCGCTTGCCGAACGTCACCGTTGTGAGGTCACGGCGCTTGGGTGCAAGTCGGGAGAGCTCATGATCGGCCAGGTTGACCTGAAGCGCGTGGATGCTCATGGCAGAACCCAGGTCAATGCTCACCCACTCCCCTGGCTGATCCGTGCCTGCGACCCACCACGTACGCACGGACTCATCTGTGACGAGCTCCGCCTCGTGACCTGCAAGCGAGGAGGATGCCGTGGCCGATGCTTTATACGACAACAGCATCCAGCCCGGTGACGCTTCCGTCCATGGGTCGAAGGGACGATCCGGAACGCGCATGGGGAAGTCGGCGAAGTTCTGATTGCAGAAGAGCACACCCTCTTCGTCGAAGCCGGCCGGGAAGAGACCTATTCGTCGCTCGAAGGCCGCGTTGACCGAGATGCGCATGGTCGCCACGTGCCACCAGTTGCCATGCCGGTCCTGGAAGGTGCTCCCATGGCCGGCGCCGGTGATGAAGCCGCCGGGTTTCGATGAGAAGGGGCTGTTCTCGTCGTATTCGAATGGCCCGAGGGGGCCACTGCCGACGTAGTAGCCGTCGGCATAGGTGTTGAACTGGGTTCCGGGGCCGGCGTACTGCAGGTAGTACCGTTCGTTCACCCGGTTCATGTAGGCGCCCTCGATGAAGGGCGCGTCGCCGATGTAGGCGTCCATGATCTTGCCCCTGATCCCGCTCCTCACCTCGGCCACGTAGTCGTCCCCGGTTCGCTCCCACCCACGGGACCCTGTGTCCGCCGTGATCAGCGGTACCGGTTCGCCGAGCCGCTGCAGGGTGTGACGGTCGAGTTCCACTCCTGCGATCGGTTCCTTGTGCGAACAGCCCCAGTACAGGTAGAGCCGGCCGTCGTCATCCTGGAATGTGTCGAGGTCCCAGAAGGCGATGTCGCTCGGTGCGACCTCCTCGAAGTCGTCGGCCAGGGGGTCGACGCTGCGAAAGAAGCGGCCGTTGGTGCGACGGGATGCCGTGAACAAGAGCGCGCCGTCGACCTCTCGCACGTCCGGCGCGTAGTCGACAGCGGGAATCTTGTCGGTGGAGTGCAGAGTCCAATCGACGAGGTCTTCGGAGTGCCAGAACCCTCGAGTCATGGACGCGAACATGTAGTACCGGCCGTGGTAGTGGACAACGGTGGGGTCCGCGGCCTCGCGGTGCACGCTCCGACCACCGAACGGGGTCCGTACGTCCTGGTACCGGTAGGAAAGGTCGAGCGGGTTGCAGATGATTCGGCTCATGACTGCCCCCTCGCGGTCGGTGTCCCGTCGATCAAGCTACGTCGCTGGCGAGTTCGGCCTGGCGCAGCATCGACGGTCTCGCCACTCGGGAACACGACCGTCGCCCGCGACGCAGGCGGCACGAGAACCTCGATTTCGATGTCATCACCGTCGATGCGCCACGAAGCTTCGATCCGGCCTTGCGGGCCGTCGAACCAGCCTGTCGCGTTGGTCAGACCGGCGCCGATCACGGGGGCCACGACGAACTGCTCCCACGCGACACTGCTCGGCTCCTGCCGAAGGCCGAGGACGTGAGTATGAAGGAAGTTGGCTACAGCGCCTTTGCTGTAGTGGTTGAGGGACTCGCGTGCGGTTCCGTCCTCGGAAACGCCGTCCCAGTCCTCCCAGATCGTGGTCGCGCCACGATCGATCATGCCCATCCAGGAGGGCGTCGTGCGCTGGAGCAGCCCGAAAGCGCTCGGCTCTGCGCGATATATTGCATATGAAGCCCCAAGATCTTGAACGCGGGAAGCCCCAACCGCCACGACTCCTCCTTCACGAGTACCTTCGCAAACGGCGGCGGTTTGAACGTTCACGACTTCCGTGTCGACGTTCCCTCGGAACACACCTCGGGCCGACGCCGTCGGCTGGCTATACATTGCTTCGCCCGACCTGCTGCTCACGCATTCAGTTGCCGTCCGCAACCTGCGGGTCATTGAGGAAGCGCACAAGGGCACACACAACGGACGGCGCGACAGGCCATCAAGCATGCTGGTGCTCATCGCTGGCCCGTACGCCTCCGGAGCCGGTGCAAACACAGAACTGATACGCAAGCCGGTCCCTCTACGGACGTCCGCGAGCGGATCGGTTTGCGGGCCTCTGCGTGTCTGACGCCGGGACTGCCTGACGGCTCTCAGCTCACGAAGGGTCGTAGGAAGCGAACCGTTCACCAGCATCGCCCGTAACGTCGACGTGAAGGTGGAACGCATCGGTTGGTGTGATGAATGAGGTGAAAAGCTTGCGTCGGTAGTCGATCGTTGCGACTCCGTGGACAGTGGGGTGCTCACGGTGTGTGAGGCCCAAGGTGATCAGGGGTGTCGGATTTCTCCGCGCTTGAAACGCGCCACTCGTCCCCCGGCCGGTCCCAGACCGGGAGGGTTTTCGGGAACAACAATCTGAGTTCCAAGGGAACGTAGTCTGGCCGATCGGATCTCGGCCGCTCGGATCGTGTGCCGTTGCGCTCGCTGATGACAGCATTCACGTCTTTGGAGAGGGTGAAGTGCCCCAGCGAATATGTCCACACACCACTTCGACCATCCGCGGAGAAAGAGATCGAGCGCGTATCCCCACCCGCCTCGTGGGTGACCGTCCCACTGATGTGAGCTCGGGCATCGTCGTCGACGAGAACGCTGATCGCAGCGACGAGCGGGTCATTCATGAATCCTCCAAGACCAGCCGAGCTTGCTGAATTGAACCGTATCGAGCAACCGCGCGGGCCGGTGAAGGACAATGACCCCTGTTGTGGAACATGCCTCAGCGGCACCTGGAGCCGGTCGACCACCGCGACAGCACCGCCCGAAAGCCGATCCTCCTACGGGTGCTGCGGGATAACAGAGCCGGCGCTCTCGCCCGAAGCTAGCGGATGTCCGTCTGGCGAAGGGTGACGACGACTGTGAGACCTTCGCTCGGCCTGTTGTCGAGTCGTATGGTGCCGCCCGCGTTGTGGGCGACGGCTGCCACGATCGCGAGGCCGAGTCCTGAGCCGCCGCCTGACCCTCTGGACCTGTCCGCTCGGCTGAAGCGGTCGAACGCGGTGGGCTCGAAGGCCGGGTCGAGGCCCCCTCCGGTGTCGGTGACGGTGAGCACGAGGTCGGGGTCCTGCCAGAGGAGCGCGATGTCGATTCGGCCGTTGGTCTCGATGGCGCGCAGAGAGTTGTTGATGAGGTTGTCGACGACGCGGCCGAAGTCCTCGGCGTGTATGGCGAATTGTTGACCGTCAGCGTCCGAGTCGTTCAGGGGCGAATACGTGACTTCGATAGCGGCATCCGTGGCGCGGAACCGTCCGCGGTCGACCGCTTCCGCGACTTCTCGAGACAAGGCGATAGCTGTCGTCCGCCCGTCATGGCCGGTCGCTTCGATCTCCGACAGTTCGAGCAGCGATGTCACGAGTGTCGACAAGCGCATGACATTCCGTTGTGCCCCCTGCACGTCGGCCAGGAGCTGGTCGATGGAGGATGCTTCCGCGACGGCGACTTGGAGTTGCGTGTTGAGAAGGGCGAGCGGGGTCCGAAGTTCGTGACTGGCGTCGGAGACCAGTTGGCGTTCCCGTGCAGCGGAGGCGCGGAGGCGCTCGATGAGGTCGTTCAAGGTGCGTGCGAGCCGGGAGATCTCATCGTTCGCTTCGCTGACGGGCAGCAGTTCGGTGGTGGAGGAGTCGCTCAGGGTCTCGGCGCTGGCGCGCAGGCGGTTGACGGGTCCAAGTGAAAAGGAGGTGAGCAGCCATGCGGCGAGGGCGGTCCCGAGGGAGATCAGGGCGAGGCCGAAAACGAGCAGCAGTCGCATCTGCGTGAGGATGGTCGTCTCGGCATCTGCGTCGCGCGCGGCGATGACGGTCCACGTCGAGTCGCTGACCTGCACGGGAGTGGCGAGAACGATGTAGTCCGTCCCGCCGGCGGTGACGGTCGTCGTCTTGTCGAGCGTCGTAAGAGTCGGAACCATTGCCGACAAGTTGGCGGGGAGAGAGTCGACGGGAGTCGCTCCGTTTGGACTCACCACGGCCACCAGTTGCGATGGTCCCGGCGGATCGAATGACTCGGTCGGCTCGTTCTCGAGCGCGACGACGTAGGGTTCGCTGTCACTGCGGAGGACTGCGGTGGTTCCCTCTCGGACGATTCTCTCGATCTGTGTGTTGATGACGATGCCGGCGGCGATGGAGATGAGGATCGCGATGAGGAGGCTGCCGCCGGCGATGCGCGTGCGGATGCCGATGTTCTTGATCATGAGCTCGGGGTCGTGATCAGTTGGAAGCCGATTCCTCGGATCGTGACGATTCGCACGCCGGCGTTTGTGAGGTCGAGTTTCCGTCGGAGGTAGCTGACGTACTGGTCAACCACGTTCGAGTCGATGGTGGACGACGAGTCCCATACTTCTTCCAGGATCGTTGCGCGCGACCGGGTCTCGTTCGGTTTGCTGGCCAGGACCCGAAGAACGTCGAACTCGGTGCGGCTCATGGCGATGTCGTTCTCCTCAACCCGGACCCTGTGGCGATGCAGGTCGATGACCAGGTTGCCGACATCGATCCGGGCTGGAGCGTGGAGGGCGTCCCGTCGCCGTACGGCACGGATGCGGGCAGACAGTTCGGCGAGGTCGAAGGGTTTCACCATGTAGTCATCGGCGCCGGAGTCCAGCCCGCGGACCCGATCGTCGACTGCTTGCCGGGCTGTGAGGAGGATGACGGCGATGGTCGGGTCGAACTCCTTCAGTCGACGACTGAGCTCGAATCCGGACATGCCCGGCAGCATGAGATCCACGACGGCAACGTCGAACTGGCCGCTTCGGGCGGCCCCCATGGCCGCGATGCCGTCGTGCGCCTGCGTCACGTGGTGCCCATCAGCTGCCAGCCCGCGGGCGAGCAGTTCGGTCATCTCCACTTCGTCGTCGACGACGAGGATGCGCATCCGTCGGCCTCTCTCAAGCGGTGTTCCCACATCCTAGAACCCGCTCGGTCTCGGTCAGACTGCCACCAGTTCCAGGTGCCTCGCCTTCAACTGGCGGCGTTGACGGCTGATGCTGATCGACATGTAGATCACGAGGGCGATGATGACAGTCAGGAAGACGACGCTCGTCACCGTGGTTCCGAGTCCCATGCCGCCGTCGGAGACGGGCTGAGAGGCGAGGTCACCGAGTGAGGCACCGAGAGGGCGGGTGAGGATGTACGCCATCCAGAAGCACACGACGGCGTTGGCGTTGAACACGAAGTACGCCAAGGCGACCGCGGCGATGACCGTTGCGAACAGAATTGCGGCAACGAGGTAGCCGAGACCCAAAGCTTCGGAAACGAGGTCACCGGCTGCGGTGCCGAGCGCGAAGGTGAACAGGATCGCCAGCCAGTAGAACGCTTCGCGACGACGGGTGACGATCGAGTGGATGGAGAGGGTGCGCTCCTTCGCGTACCACGCGACGAAGGTGACCGACAGAAGCACGGAGAAGACGAGAGTCGATGCCCACAGTGGAACTCCGGCGGCGTCGGTCAGGTTGTCGGTGATAAGGGTCCCGACGACGCTGATGAGAACGACGGTGATCCAGTAAACGGCGGGCACGTAACGGCGGGTCCAGAATTGCACCCCCAGGGCGATGAGGAAGACGATGCCGGTGACGACGGATGTGGCCGTGAGGCCGAACCCGAGGGTGTCGTTGAGGTAATCGGCCGCCGTCTCGCCCACTGTGGTGGAGAAGACCTTGATGACCCAGAACGCCAAGGTGATCTGAGGGACCTTGCTGAGTAGCAGGTCGCTGATTCGCGTTGATTCATCGATTGTGGATGTCATGCGAACACCGTTTCGGCCCTCGCTGAGCGGATGCTGACGGGGACGCTCCCGTTCCTGAGCGACCTCACACGATCGGCCCGTTTCACCGGTTGCGTGTACAAGCTCACAGAGATCTCGGCTGCAGGAACACGTCTCACCCAGCCACTGATCCCACGCTGGAGTCATCCGGATGAAGGGATCAGGGCCACCATGACGAGCACGCTCACTCTCCCTCCTGTCATCACCAGCACTGCGCACATCTCGACCCCTGCCCGGAGACGGTTCGCCGCGCCGGCGGTCGGTGTCCTGGCTGGTTTGATCGCGGCCGTCGGTTCCGGCACGCCGTCGTATTGGGGGGATGAAGCAGCGAGCGTGCTCTCCGCTGGCCGGAGCCTGCCGAGCCTGTTCCATATGCTCGATCACGTCGATGCGGTTCACGCCGCGTACTACTTGTTCCTGCATTTCTGGATGAGCGTCGTAGGCACTTCTGAGGCGGCCGTCCGTTTTCCCAGCGCGATCGCGGTCGGCTTCGCTGCCGCCGGAACGCTCACGCTCGGGCGCCAGTTGTTCGGGCTCCGGCTCGGCATCGTCGCAGGGCTCGTGTTCGCCATCCTGCCGCAGGTGACACGGATGGGCGCCGAGGCGCGGTCGTACGCGTTCGCGATCGCTGCGGCCGTCTGGCTGACGGTCTGGCTGGTGTCGCTGGTTCGCCACGGCGAGGTCCGTCGGCGTGCGTGGCTGCTCTATGGGGTTGCAGCAGCGGCGGCGACCTACCTGTTCCTGTACCTCGTGTTGCTCGTCGCCGTTCACATCACGGTTGTGGTCGCGTTTCATGCCAGCCGGACAGTCGTGCGACGGTGGGCGGAGGCGATGACGGTCGCGGCCGTGTGTGCTGCTCCGATCCTGTACGCCGGACTATCGCAGCGTGGACAGATCAAGTTCCTGGCCCATCGTGACTACGCCACCGCTTGGTCCGTCCTCGTCGGCCAGTGGTTCAGCACTCCGCTCTTCGCTGCACTCGCTTGGGCGCTTATCGCCGTGGGTGCGCTCACCGCTGTTGGCCGATCGCGGCGCTCCCACCTCCCCTCCGTGATCGTGGTCCTGGTCTGGTTCGCCGTGCCGACGATGCTGCTGCTCGCTGGGAATGCCTGGGTGTCACCCATGTACAACCTGCGCTACCTGGCCTTCTGCACCCCCGCAGTGGCCCTCCTCCTCGCTCTCGGCCTCGACGGGATCGGATCGCCCATCCGCAGTCACCAGTGGCGACGCGTTGCCCTCGTCATCGGCTTGGTTGCTCTGCTGGCGGCGGCCTCCCCGCGCTACATCGCTCAGCGCGGGCCGTTCGCCAAGGACGGCGGGAGCGATCTCCGGCAGACAGCAGACGTCGTCGCCGCCCACGCATCCGTCGGCGGAGCGATCGTGTTCGACTCCTCCGGAAAGCCATCCCGGAAACCACGCCTGGCACTCGACCTCTACCCGCAGAGCTTCACCGGACTCACCGATGTCGCACTGGTGAAGGGCTATGTCGACCGACCTGCGTTATGGGATCAGGTAGCCCCCACCGATTCGATCTCGGCCTTGATCCTCCCGCACGACACCGTTTGGGTCGTCGAGAGCGGTCAGGACCGTGCCGAAATCGACGCTGTACGCGGACTGGGGTACCGCATCGAGAAGTCGTTTCCCGTCCACCGCACCACCGTCTATGAACTGTCCAAGGAGTGACCATGAACACCATCGTCATCACGCCGACCTACAACGAGCGTGACAACATCGACGCCCTCATCGGCCGACTTCTCGACGCGGTTCCGGGCATTCATGCACTGATCGTCGACGACGATTCCCCGGACGGCACCGGCGGGATCGCCGACGACCTCGCCGACCTGCACCCGGGCGTCCATGTGTTGCATCGCACGTCGAAGGATGGTCTCGGCGCCGCCTACCGGGCGGGCTTCGCGTGGGCGATCGATCGCGGCTACGACGTCATCGTCGAGATGGATGCCGACGGATCGCATCAGCCTGAGCAACTCCCGCGCCTCTTGGAGGCCCTGCAGGAGGCGGACATGGTCATCGGGTCCCGGTGGATTCCCGGAGGAAGGGTCGTCGGCTGGCCGATCCGCCGCCGGCTCCTGTCGCTCGGCGGGAGCGCCTACGCGCGCACCGTTCTCGGCCTCCCTCAGCGAGACGTGACCGGCGGGTATCGGGTCTTCACCGCCGAGGCCCTCCGACGGATCCGGCCTGATGTGCTCGTCAGTCAGGGGTACGGATTTCAGGTTGAGCTGCTGTGGCGAGCCGTCCTGCTTGGGCTTCGCGTCGGTGAAGTCCCGATCACATTCGTCGAGAGGACCGCCGGGCGATCCAAGATGAACGGGCGGATCATCCTCGAAGCGGTGGTGCGGATCACTGCTTGGGCGTTGTCGCCGAAGCCGAAGTCGACGCCGCCCGCCTCCGGGCCTTCGGCCGATCTGGAGCCATCGCGTGCGGCGTGATCGGCTGGTCCGCGAGCTCCTTCAGTTCGCCTTCGTCGGCGGCACGGGGTTGCTGCTCGACGTCGGGCTGTTCAATCTCCTCACCCTGTCCGTGCTCTCCGCCCACGCTGTCCACGGCGGCCCCGTCTTCGCGAAGATCATCTCGACGAGCGTCGCGATCGCCGCGAATTGGGTCGGAAACCGTTGGTTGACGTTCCGCGATCGTCGCCGCGCCGACGTCGTCCGCGAAGCCGTCGAGTTCGGGCTCGTCAGTGTCGCCGGCAGCGTGATCGCCATCGCCTGCCTCGGCCTCTCCCACTACGGAATGCACCTCACCTCACCGATCGCCGACAACGTGTCAGCGAACGGGGTCGGGTTGATTCTCGGCTCAGCGTTCCGGTTCATCGCCTACCGGCACTGGGTGTACGGCGCTCGCCGACCGGCAGCGGGCGCTGGTGGCGTCACCGTCTCAGTGTGAGTCGCTGGCGACAGACCGAGATCCGGCGGGCCGATCGGCGTTCTCGTCGTCTCGCCGGTTCCGTCGCGCCCTGAGAGTGCTGATCAGAATCGACACGATCGAGAGCACCACGATCCCGACCAGGATCAGGTCGATGTACTTGGCGACGAAGTCCGCGACACCGGGGATCTGCCCGAGGAAGTAGCCGGCGAGGATGAGCGCGGTTGGCCAGAGGATTCCGCCGACCACGTTGAAGGTCACGAAGGTGAGATAGCGCATTCGGGCGGTCCCGGCCGCAACCGGGGCGACGGTTCGAACGACGGGAATGAAACGTGCGATGGTGACCGTGGCGGGCCCGTACCGGCGGAAGAATCCGTCGGTCCGTTCCAGCGTCGCCTTGCTGATCAGCCCGGCCTCCTTGCGTTCGAAGATCCGAGGTCCCGTCTTTCGACCGATGACATAGCCCAGCTGATCGCCCAGGATCGCGGCCACCGCGACAGCGGCGATCACCACTGCGACCGGTTCCGGGATCACGCCACCAAAGGTCAGCACACCGGCGAAGAACAGCAGCGTGTCGCCTGGCAGGACGAAGCCGATGAGGAGCCCAGTCTCGACGAAGATGATGGCGCAGACGACGAGGAGCCCCCAGCTTCCGCTGCCCTCGATGATGCCCTGCGGATCGAACAAGCCGGTCGCCGTCACTCTGATCTCTCGTCTCTGCTGTGCGCACCGACGTGTTCGATGAGCTCTGGCGAGAGAGTACGCCGTTCGCCCTCAGAGTCCGCTAAGAACTCGACTCAACGAGCAGCGACAGCTCAGGGGCGGGGCTCGAGCCGCACCGCTGGGAGGGTGAGGGCCAGGGTGGTCCCCCGCTCCGATGTCTCGACGACGTCGACGGACCCACCGTGCCGGGTTGCGATGTCTTGTACCAGGGAGAGGCCGATCCCGAAGCTCGACCGGGGACCCGGTGTCGGCGCATCCGAGTGTGCGAAGCGGTCGAAGATTCTCTCCGGGTCGATCCCGCGAATACCGGGTCCGCTGTCCGCGATCGAGATGACCGTCGTACCTCGACCCGCAGTCACGACGACGCGGATGTCCGACCCGTCAGGTGAATGAGCGATCGCATTGTCCAGAAGGGCGGTCACACACCGTTGCAACGACGTCGAGGGCACCGTGGTGCCAACATCCGGCTGTGCACCCTCGACGACGACGCGTATTCCGCGTTCGGTTGCGATCACCTGCATCGACGCGATGGCGGCGTCGACGGCGGGAGCGAGTGGCGAGGCGGGTGACGAGGCTGAGTCGCCGGCATCGTCCGCGGCAAGGAGCAGGTCGTTGACGATATCGATGAGTGCGCGCGTGTCGGAGCGCAGCTGCTGGACCGTCGGGATGACGGGGTCCTCGGGAGCGAGGCTTCGCTCGAGAACCTGAAGGCGCGCGTCGAGCACGGTCAACGGGGTGCGCAGTTCGTGGCTGGCGTCCTGGACGAAGGTCCGTTGGATCCGCAACGCCCGGCCGAGCGGGTTGACTGCCCGGCGGGTGAAGACGAGAGCCAGCACTCCGGCGATGACGACCGCGAGGAGGCCGATGATGACAAGGACGAGCATCGCCTCTCCGGCGTCGATGTAGATCTTGTGCTCGCCGGGCAGCGGCTTCTCGGCCAGCTCCGCTGGCGTCTGTTGGTCGAGAATGAAGATGAACGCAGCCGCAAGGATCAGAAGCACGAGTGCGCCGGAGGCGATCGCTATCTGGAGTCCGACGACCCGGGACGCACGACGGACCGCGAGTGTATCGGGGTCGGTGCGGCGGACGCGAGCAGACATCACAAATCACCGAGCCGATAGCCGGCGCCGCGCACCGTCGTGATCATGTGAGGTTCGGTCTTGCGGCGCAGGTAGTGCACGTAGGTGTCGACGGTGCCGGGTTGATCGTCGTCGTCGAACACGCTGCGGAGGATGTGATTCCGGCTGAAGGTGCGTCCTGGGTTGTCGGCGAAGAGTTCGAGCAGCTCCGACTCTCGTCCCGTCAGTTGCACGCGCCCTTCGTAGGGTGAATAGACGCATCGACTCTGCGGATAGAACTCCCACGACCCGATATGGAGAAGGCGCCCCTCTCCCGTGAAGGTTCGCAGCAGCGCACGAAGCCGGGCGAGGAGCTCGTCGAAGTCGAATGGCTTCACCAGATAGTCGTTCGCCCCCGAATCGAGCCCCATGACGCGATCCGCGACGGTCCCGAGAGCGGTCAACATGAGGATGGGTGCGACGACTCCCCCGGCTCGCAGGACCTCCACGATCTCAACACCGTCTCGGTTCGGCAGACGGCGGTCGATGACGAAGGCGTCGAACTCGCCCGCCAGACCCGCCGTCTGTCCGGCGTCGCCGTCTGCGACGAGGGTGACGTCATAGGTCTCGGCGAGCACGGTCTCGATGAGGGGCCCGAGTTGTGGGTCGTCCTCGATCAGGAGTACACGAAGGCGGACATCCGGCATGGATGCCAAATCTACAGCGCTCGCCTCTGCGGCCACGCGTACTTCTCGAACAACCCGCCTGCCAGCCCGACCGCTGCCGTGGCGTACAGCAGCCCGGCGATCACGTCGGAGAGGTAGTGCACTCCGAGGTACACCCGGCAGGCGGCCATGAGGAGCGGGACGATGACGGCTATCGCGATGAATACGGGGCGCCACCGGGTGGTCCACAACGTGATGAGGAGGGCGAGGCAGAAGGCTGCGGCGAACGTGGTGTGCCCACTTGGGTAGCTGAAGGAGGTCGGTTCGGCGGCGAGGGCGTCTGACAGTTGAGTCAGATCCGGTCGTGGGCGATGCACGAGGATCTTCATGAGGTCGCTGCCCAGCCACGGCAGAACCACGAGGATCAGCATCTGGGCGGGCATGAGGAATGACCTGGTGACAATGAGCATCACCCCGGCCACGGCGATCAGGAGGGACGAGCCGATGAGCGGGCTGAAGAGCCAGCTCATTCCGAGGGCGACCGCGTTACCGACGGGGCCATGAACGTTGCTGACGTGGATGAGGAAGGCAAGCTCCGCATCGGTCCAGCCGGGGATGGCCTGGATGGCGAACCCAGCCGCAACGACCAGGATGATGGTCACAGTACAGGTGATGTACGAGGCTTCGGAGTTCAGCCAGGTCGGGCGGGCGGAGCGGGTCGAGCTGGTCAGTGGCGCTGTCATGATTCCTCGTCTTGCGGGCCGATGTGGCTGGCCTCGTTGGCGCCAGACTCTCTGATCGCCACCCATCAACCTCTAAGAACCTGCCCGACGTCGCGCCCCGACACCTGAGCGGATTCTTAGACACGGCATGTGAACCTCTCCTCGTGTCCACCAACAAGGTTCCCGAGATCACCGCCGCATTCTGGATCACGAAGATCCTCACCACCGGCATGGGCGAGACCACCTCAGATTTCCTCGTGCATCAGATCGATCCGCCCGTCGCGGTCGCGGTGACCGGAATCCTGCTCGTTTGCGCCGTGTCGATTCAGTTGACCGTTCGGCGCTACGTCGTCTGGGTGTACTGGCTCGCCGTGCTCATGGTCAGCGTGTTCGGAACCATGGTGGCCGACGTCGTCCACGTGCAGTTTGGCATCCCCTACGCCGTCTCGACCGCCTTCTTCGCGTTGCTCCTCACCGCGATTTTCGTGACGTGGTTTCGCACGCAGGGCACGCTCTCGATCCATGCGATCGACTCACGACCCCGCGAGCTGTTCTACTGGGCGACCGTCGTCACGACCTTCGCGCTCGGCACAGCGGCCGGCGACCTGCTTGCGACGACCCTCGGGCTCGGCTTCTTGGCCGGAGGGATCGTCTTCGCCGTCCTATTCGCCATCCCGGGCGTCGGGTACCTCTTCGGGGCATTCGGCGGAACGTTCGCGTTCTGGGCCGCCTACGTCCTCACGCGTCCCTTCGGTGCATCGATGGCGGACTGGGTCGCATTGCCTCCCGATCGCGGGGGTTTGGGACTCGGGACCGGACCGGTCAGCTTGGTCCTCCTAGTCGCGATCATCGGGATGGTGATCCACCTGACGGCGGCGGAGTCCCGGCGTCCCCGGGTCGCCTCATCGCTTCCAGCTCTGGAAGCCAACGCCGGGTAGCCCGAGACCGCTGCGGGTGACGATGGTGATGAAGGGAACAGCATGCGGATACTGGTGGTGGAAGACGACGTGGCGATCGCATCCGTCCTCCATCAGGCGCTGCAGGAGGCGGGGCACGCTGTCGACGTGTCACACGATGCCGCTCTCGGGCTGGAGATGTTCGAGATCGAACCGGAGGACCTGCTGATCCTCGACATCCGCCTGCCCGGGCTGGCCGGCGGCGGGGTGGAGCTCTGCCAACGGGTGCGCTCGATCTCCTCCGACGTGCCCATCCTCATGCTCACCGCGATCGACTCTGCTGCCAGCAAAGTGGCGGCTCTCGATGCGGGCGCAGACGACTATCTGACGAAACCCTTCCACATCGAGGAGTTGCTGGCCCGGGTTCGCGCCCTGCTGAGGCGCGCTCCACGAGCGCTGCCACCTCGCCTGACCGTGGGCTCCCTCGAACTCGACGGATCGACCCGGCGGGTTCGACGATCCGGCCGGACGATCGAGCTCACGGCCAAGGAGTTCGCCGTCCTCGACTACCTGATGCGGCACCCTGGGGTGATCGTGAGCGCTTCGGACCTCATCGATCATGCGTGGGATTCGAACTATGAGGGCTACAGCAATGTCGTCCCCACCTACATCCGCTACCTCCGTCGGAAGCTCAGTCGACCCGGCGAACCCGATCCGATTCGCACGCATCGTGGCAGCGGGTACTCCATCGGGGCGGACACGTGATCCTCCGTCGCACGACGTGGCGCCTGACCCTGTGGTTCGCGATTGTGCAGCTGGCTCTGTTCGGCGCCTTCGCCATAGCCGTCTACGCCTTCGTGACATCGTCGTTCGACTTCGACGCTGCGGAGGAGGGCTCCGGGATCAGTGCAGAGGCAAGCTTCGCCACCCTGCGCGCGGCCTTGCTCTGGGGATTCGCCGGGCTCGTGGTCGCGGTTCCAGCCACGAGCTACCTCCTGGCATCATTGGCCATGCGACCGGTCCGGCGGAGTTTCGAAGCGCAGCAGCGGTTCGTTGACGATGCCTCTCACGAGCTCCGCACACCGCTCGCCGCGATCCAGGCGAAGCTCGAGCTCACGCTCCTCCGGGACCGCGACGTCCCGAGCTATCAATCGGCCATCAGGGAGACCCTCCGATCGACGGACCATCTCGCCCGGACCCTGTCCGATCTCCTGCTCCTGTCCCGGACCGAGCGGGAGGCGCAGATGGCCATGGAGCTGGTCGACGTCCGCCAACTGGTCGACGACGCCCTCGCCGTCGATACCCTCATCGCGGAGAGGGTCACGACGGAATCCGACGCCGGCGTGACCGTCCACGGGGCATCAGGGCTTCTCGAGCGGGCGCTCCTCAACCTCCTGACCAACGCCATCCGGTACTCGGATGCAGACGACCCCATCGAGGTGCGCGCCATCCGCCAGGGGGCATGGGCACGGATCGAGGTCCAGGACCACGGCATCGGGATGACCCCGGACGAGGTGGGCCTGGCGTTCGACAGGTTCTGGCGCGCGGATCCCTCGAGAGCGAGCGAGGGGAACGGGCTCGGCCTGTCGATCGTGCGACAGATCATGCGCCTGCACGGCGGCGACGTGGAGATCAATTCCCATTCCGGTGTGGGGACGACCGCCGTTCTCCGGATACCCCTCTCACGTTGATCTCACGATCCCCTTCCTAACGTGGTGGTAGTTGCGACTGTCCAGGTCGCAGGAAACTGGAGCACACCATGATGAAACGAACGAAATACCTCGTCGGGTCGGCGTTGGCCGTCGTCGTTGCGGTCGCGGGCGGAATCGCCGTCACGATCCCCGCGCAGGCGAGCTCTTCCACAAGCGGCCCGAGCACACCCGCAGTGACGGAGGACGGCACCAACGACGGCGAGACCGCCGACGACCAAGGCGTCGAGGACGGCACCAACGACGGCGAAACTGCGGACGACCAAGGCGTCGAAGACGGCACCAACGACGGAGAGACCGCCGACGACCAAGGCGTCGAAGACGGCACCAACGACGGCGAGACTGCCGACGACTGATCGGACGGGCTGACGGGAGTCGGGCCGTTCGGGTGCCTGGCTCCCGTCCGTCACGTCAGGACGGGTGGCATCTGCCTCACCGGGGCAAGCCAGTTCACGACAACCGCCGCCGTGATCGTTCCGGCGGCCATGATGGCCGCGAGCACGACGATCTGGAAGCGGCCAGCCTCAAGCGGCGACACGCCGCCGAAGATGGCGCCGACGAACGCGCCGGGCAACGTCACCAGCCCGGTGGTCTTCGTCTGGTCGGTCGATGGGATCAGTGCCGAGTACACCGCGGCCCGGGCGATGTCGACCGTCGATTGCCGGGGTGTGGCTCCGAGGGCCATCCACCCCTCGACCTCATCCCACCGGTCGCGAGTCGCTTCGGAGAATCGCCGGCCCGCCAGGGTGGCGATCGTCATGGCATTGCCGATCACGATCCCCCCGATGGCGAGCGCGTAGCGTGCCGAGAACTCGATCGCCCCGGTTGCGAAGACCACGGTAAGAGTGACGAGGATGCCGGCCGCCATCCCCGACGCCATCATCACCCCGTGCACGATGGTAGGACCGACACGCCTCGTGGCCGTCGCGACGGCGACACCGAACATCACCAGAAGTGCCACTCCGACCCACACCGGGTTCGAGATGACTCCCGTCAGAACGACGCTGATCAACGCCAGCTGGACCGTTCCTCGGAGGATGGCCAGCGCGGGTGCCCAGCGATGCGGAACGCGGAAAGCGCTGAGCACGACCGTCGTGATCGCGACGAGCACTGCCACACCGACCACGGTCGGAAGGAACTCACCGGGCCAGGTCATGGGCCGAGCCTAACCTCCGGATCGCGGGTGGAACGTCGGCTCCAACACCGACGGTCGGTACGATCGGATTCTTAGAGCCGTCTTAGAAGAACGCTCGGTAAGGTAAGCCTCACCAACCTTTGGAACGAGAGGCTCACCGTGGTCGCGAACTACCTGATTGGACTCCGGGAGGGCCTCGAAGCCGCGCTCGTGGTCACGATCCTGATCGCGTACGTGGTCAAGATCGGCCGCCGCGACGTCCTCGGCAAACTCTGGCTCGGAATCGGGCTCGCGCTCCTGCTCGCCCTGAGCATCGGCGCCATCCTCACCTTCGGCACCTACGGGTTGTCATTCCAGGCGCAGGAGATCATCGGGGGCACTCTCTCCATCATCGCCACCGGGTTCGTCACCTGGATGGTGTTCTGGATGCTTCGCACCTCGCGGAACCTGAAGGGCCACCTGCAGGGCGACATCGACCGGCACCTCGTCGGCGCAGCCTGGGGCCTCGTGCTCGTCGCGTTCCTCGCCGTCGGCCGCGAGGGCATCGAGACCGCGCTGTTCATCTGGGCCGCTGTCCAGTCGACAGGCTCGACGACGATGCCCCTGTTCGGAGCGACCCTCGGCATTCTCACCTCGATCGCCCTCGGTTGGCTGATCTACCGAGGCATGCTCCGAATCAACCTCTCGAAATTCTTCACCATCACGGGCGCGTTGCTCATCATCGTCGCCGCCGGCGTGCTCTCCTATGGCGTGCACGACCTGCAAGAGGGCGGGGTCCTCCCCGGCCTGCACACTCTCGCCTTCGACGTCAGCCAGGTGATCTCCCCGACGAGTTGGTACGGCACCCTGCTGCGCGGAACACTGAACTTCACCCCAGAGACCACGGTGCTCCAAGCCGTCGTCTGGGTCGCGTACGTGGCGCCCACCATGACGATCTTCATCATGAAGGCGCGCCAGCGACCGCGCCAGCGACCCACGGCCAACCCGTCCGCCGTCCGTAGCGTTGACACCGGACGGGCAATCGTCTCCACCGTCCGCTCGTCCTGACCCGACCGCTCTCCAGCGGCTCATGGGCCAGGGTCGGTCCGGCGGGTGCCGGTTCCGGACGCGGCATCCCCAGGTATGGGACCGCGGGGCAAACGGACGACGAATCGAGCCGATCATGCCGTTCTGGGGGATCGTGATCGACGCTGGCGGTCGTACGCCACTTCGAGCCGGGCAAGCATGGCGTTCATCGTTCGGGCGAGGCGACCGATCTCGTCCTGGCCTGCCGATCCGGGCACGCGGCGGTCGAGGCTGCCGTCCCTTATCTCCGCCACCTGGGAGCGGATTCGTTCCGATGGACGCAATGCGCGACCTGCGACGACCCACAACACGATCGCCCTACGGGCGATGGTGACTTTGGGAGATCGTCTGGGGCAGACTTCTCAGACCACTCCCGTGGTTCCCAGCAGAGCTCCGATGAGGAAGGTGGCGACGAGGGCGATCGCGCCTCCGATGACGACGCGGAGGGTAGCGCGCAGTCGGGAACTCCCGCCGATACGGGCGGCGATGGTTCCGGTAATCGCGAGGGCCAGCAGTACCACCACGAAGGTGACGGGAACCCGCCAGCCTTCCGGCGGTAACAGGATCGCGAGCAGTGGCAGGATGCCGCCCAGGGTGAAGGCGAGGGCCGAGGCGAAGGCGGCGTGCCAGGGACTGACCACATCGTCGGCGTCGATGTTGAGCTCAGCGGAGAGGTGGGCGGCGAGCACGTCGTGCGCCGTGAGTTCGATGGCGACCTGCTGGGCCGTTTCAGGCGACAGCCCACGAGCCTCGTAGAGACCTGCGAGTTCGGCGAGCTCCTGCTCCGGCATCTCCTCGAGTTCGCGACGCTCCTTCTCGATCAAAGCCTTCTCACTGTCGCTCTGGCTGCTCACCGACACGTACTCCCCAAGCGCCATCGAGACTGCACCGCCGACGAGGCCGGCGACACCGGCGGTGAGGATGGGCGCACTGGCCGTCGTGGCACCGGCGACACCGACGACGATCGCCGCCACCGACACGATGCCGTCGTTCGCGCCGAGCACACCGGCGCGCAGCCAGTTGAGCCTCTGGGCGATGCCACTTCGATGGGGCTCGTCAGCGTGCTGATCCGGGGCGGGTTCGGTCGACATGCGGCTACTCAACCACGCCACCGAGGCACGCGGCTAAGAAAGCTGGAAGAAACGGTCGTCATTCTTGAGGAAGACGAGGGGAGAGATGATGACAACCACCACGACACGAGCGATCAACCGCTGGAACCCCGGCCTCGAACGCGACCGCCGCATCCGCACACGCAGAAGGCTGCGTGCCGCTGACCTCCTCCTCATCGCGTTCTGGACGTCGGCGGCCCTCTCCGTCGGCCTCTATCTGGCGTACGGAGGCTTCACCTCCGTGTCGAGCCTGTCGACCCTCGTCGACGCTGTGGGGATCGTCGCGGGATTGGTCGGCACGAACCTCATCCTCGTGATGCTGCTGATCGCAGCCCGCATCCCACTCATCGATCGTGCCGTCGGTCAGGACGCGGCGATGGCGTTCCATCGCCGACTCGGCAAGCCGGCCCTCGACCTGCTGCTCGCGCACTTCGTCCTCCTCACGGTGGGCTGGGCCATCGCCGACGGCCAGAACGTGATCGCTGAGACCGTCACACTGTTCACGACACCCGACATGGCGATCGCCTATCTCGGCCTCGGCCTGCTGATCGTCGTCGTCGTGAGCTCTCTCATCGCCGTGCGCCGCAGGTTTCCCTACGAGGCTTGGCATGCCATTCACCTGGTCAGCTACGTTGCCGTGCTGGTCGCGGTGCCGCACCAGTTCAGCGTGGGCGGGGTGCTCGCCGACGGGACCTGGCAGCGCATTTACTGGATCGCCCTCTATGTCGGCGCCTTCGCGGCCATCGCCTGGTTCCGCTTCGCCGTTCCGATCGTGCGATCGTCCCGACACCGCATCCGTGTCGCCGGAATCGAGCAGGTCGCCCCGGGCGTCGCCTCGATCCACCTCACAGGACGCAACCTCGACCGGCTTCGCATCAACGGTGGCCAGTACGCCATCTGGCGGTTCTGGAGCGCCGGCACATGGTGGCACGCCCACCCGATCTCGTTCTCGGCTGTGCCGACGGCCACCTCGGCTCGCATCACCGTCCGCGAACTCGGCTCGGGAACGGCACGCCTCGCGCGGCTTCGTCCCGGTACCCCCGTCTCGATCGAGGGACCCTACGGCGTGTTCACCGACGTCACCCGCACGTCTCCTCATCTGGCGATCATCGCGGCCGGCATCGGCATCACCCCGGCGCGGGCCCTCCTCGAACACTCCCGGCTCGCACCCGGCGAGGCGACGCTGCTCCTGCGGGGAACCGACGAGAACCAGAAGTCCCTCTGGGACGAGACGATCGCCCTCGCCACGGCGTCACGCGGACAGGCGTACACGATGATCGGGCACCGCCCGTCGAACGTCGACACCTGGATGTCCGCCGACGACTATCGCCGCGGAGTAACGCTCCAGAGCGCGTTCCCCGACCTGACCACCTCCGACCTCTACGTCTGCGGGCCGCAGGCCTGGTCGGATCTGGTGGTCGCGAACGCACAGGCCGCCGGCCTGCGCGATGAGCAGATCCATGTGGAGAGGTTCGACTGGTGAGAAGACGAGCAGTCGCAGCGAGCGTCCTGTCGGCATCCGCCGTGCTGGTCATCAGCTGGCAGATCGGCACCCAGACCCACGTCGGCTCCCCGACGTCGGCCGCGGTTACAGCGAGCGGAACGACGGGCTCTGGCACCTCCGGCACGATGAGCACGGGAGCCGGAGCCTCGGCCTCCGGTGGGAGCACCACCGACACGGGGACGGCCCAGGCCCCGGCCGCGGCATCCGGGACCTTCGCGGGATCGGTCGAGGGCACCCGCTTCGGCGACGTGCAGGTGCAGATCACCGTCGCGAACGGCTCCATCACCGATGTCTCGGCCCTGCACCTCACGGATGCAGACGGCCGCTCAGTGCAGATCAGCAATCGTGCGGCGCCCGTGCTCCGTGAAGAGGTGCTGTCGGCGCAGTCCGCCTCCGTGCAGATGGTCTCGGGAGCCACCTACACGAGCGAGGCGTACCTCACCTCCCTGCAGTCGGCAATCGACCAGGCGGGGCTCTGACATGCATCGCGAGCACTTCGACACGATGGGAACCGTCGCGAGCCTCGCATTCGCGTCGGCACGTCCCGACGCAGCCCTCCTGTCGGCGATCCGCGGCGCCCTCGACCACATCGAGGCGCGGTTCAGCCTCTATCGGCCCGCCAGCGAGATCAGTCGCATCGCCCGCCGCGATCTCGCGATGACGGATGCGTCCCCCGAGTTCCTCCAGGCCTACGCGTCAGCCATCGACTGGAAGATCGCCACCTCCGACGCCTTCGATCCACATCGCACCGACGGCGTCATCGACCTCTCCGGCATCGTCAAGGCGCAGGCCATCCAGCGAGCACTCGACCTCGTGGTGGCATACGGCATCGTCGATGCCCTCATCTCGATCGGTGGCGACGGCGTCGTCATCGGGCACGCGGATGCTGCAGCGAAGCCATGGGCCGTCGGGATCATCGACCCCGACGATCACCGCTCCCTGCTCTGCAGCGTTGAGCTCGACCCGACACGGCCCGCGATCGCCACCTCGGGCACGGCCGAGCGCGGCGAACACGTCTGGAGGCACGGTTCTGACGACTTCTGTCAGGTCACCGTCACAGCATCCGACATCGTCACGGCCGATGTGCTCGCGACGGCCATCCTCTCGGGTGGACGGGTCACCCGAGATGCCGTCACCGACCGCTGGGACGTCGACGTGCTCACCGTCGATCAACAGGGCGCGCTCGACGTGACCCCGCGGCTGCGTCGCCTCATCTCGCAGCACGCTGCCTAGACTTCGAGAATGACCGAGCCCGCGCGCATCCTGGTGGTGGAGGACGATGGTCGTCTCGCCGGGATGCTCAGAGAACTGCTCGAGGGAGAGGGATACGGTGTCGTCGTCGCCCGCGACGGACAACGCGCGCTGCACGAGGGCCTCACCTCTCCCTTCGATCTGTTGTTGCTCGACCGCGGTCTCCCGGTGATCGAGGGCCTCGACGTGCTCGACAAGCTCCGGGCGAGCGGCGTCGCGACGCCGGCGCTCGTGCTGTCCGCCCTCGGCAACCCGGCCGACCGTGTCGAAGGACTCGACCGCGGGGCCGAAGACTACCTATCGAAGCCCTTCGACATCGGCGAGCTTCTGGCGCGCATCCGAGCCCTTCTGCGGCGTCGCGCACCGACCTCGCCAGTGCTCGTCGTTCCGGGTGGACACTTCGACGCCGACAGCCGCCTGGTCACCCTCGACGGTGCGGGGAGCATCATGCTCTCGGAACGAGAGAGCGACCTGCTCGAGAAGCTCGCCCGACGGCCGAACCAGGTGTTCGAGCGCGCCGATCTGCTCGACGACGTGTTCCCGGATGCCGATGATCTCGGCGTTGTCGACACCTACGTGCACTACCTGCGGCGCAAGCTCGGACCTGATGTGATCCTGACGGTTCGCGGTATCGGTTACCGCATCGGAGTGACGCGATGAGCACGACCGACGACCGAGAGTTGCGCCGGGCCGTTCGCAGACTCGCAATGCAGTTCACGGCCCTGATCGCCGTGCTGTTCCTCGTGCTCGGTGCCCTCGTCTACGGCCTCGTGAGTCGCAGCGCCGATGAGTCGCTCGACCGCACATTACACGATGCTGCGCAGGTCGACTCCCCTCGGGACCTGCCGTCGGGAGTGTGGGTCACAATCATCGACGATGACGGAGACCCGACTCGGTCGTCACGCGAGAGTCCAGATGGGCTACCAGACACAGCGGCGCTCGAGCAGGTGGATGCAAGCGGCCAGGCGCTCAGTTCCGAGGTGTCCGCCGATGGACATACCTTCCGCGTGCTCACGACCCTCGACCACGGACGCCTGGTGCAGGTCGCCGTCGACGAACACGAGGCACGGGAGGAGCTGTCACGCCTCCTCACCGCCTTGGTCGCCGCCGGAGTGGCAGCGCTCGTGGTGAGTGCAGTCGCCGCCACGTGGATGGCCCGACGCGCCATCCGTCCCCTCGCCGACGCCCTCTCCCTTCAACGCCGTTTCGTCGCCGACGCCAGCCATGAGCTGCGCACACCGCTCACCCTGCTCAGCACACGGGCGCAGATGTTGAGGCGTCGAGTGCCGCCCTCCGAGGAGAGCGGCACCCTTGGCGCGGGGCTCGAGGAGATCGTGCAGGACGCACGCGATCTCACAGCCACCCTGGAGGACCTACTCATTGCCGCAGACCCGCGTGAGGTGAACAACTTCGAGGACATCGACCTGATTGCGAGCATCCGGGAGGTGGCTGCCACGTTCACAACGGAGTCAATGGACCGGGGAATCGAGCTCGAGGTCCCGGATGCCGCACCCGTGGTGATCTCGGGCGCCCGGGCCGCGCTTCAGCGCATGCTGGTCGCACTGCTGGCCAACGCGCTCGACCATGCGCGCCGCCGGGTGACGATCACGGCGACGACTTCCGGAAGGGACGCCGTCCTCACGGTTGCGGACGACGGTCCGGGCTTCCCCCCTGAACTGGTCGGCCGCGCATTCGAGCGATTCGCCACTTCTCGTCCTGTCGAAACCGAGCCGTCCGGCCAGCGTCACTACGGACTCGGCCTGGCACTGGTATCCGATGTCGCCACCCGCCTCGGCGGATCCGTCGGCATAGCGCCGAACCCATCGGGCGGCGGCGGCAGGATCACAGTCCAAATCCCGCTGCGGCGAAACTGACCCTCTGTTCGTCCGTGCCGAGGTAAGTGCACTTGTGTGCGTGCGCCCGCTGAGGGATCCCTCAGCGGGCATGGAAATCATCGTGGTTTGAAGCACAACGACCGTGTGCGTGAGGTTTCAGAAGCGCCGGTTGCGGATGACAGCGACGGCCTTGGCGACCCTGCCGTCGAACGCTTCGAGCTGCTGTACTTCGGGTGGCGTGGGAACGAAAGGGCGCGGGGTGTAGGGCACTCCCGCGCGCCAGATGCGTGTGATGGATCGCATGGCGTCGAGGTTCGACGTGGGATCACCGTCGACGAGTATCAGGTCCGCTCGCCTACCGACATCCACTCGACCGCGATCGGAGAGCCTGAATACCCGCGCCGGCTCGCTCGTCGCTGCGGCCAATGCCTGTGTCGGGCTGAGTCCGCACTCTACGAGGAGTTCCAGCTCCCGGAACAAGCTGGTTCCGAAGGGGGTGCCGGGATTTGGGGCGTCGGTGCCAGCCAGCAGCACAACTCCCGCTTCAGCGAGACGTCGCACGTTGCGGCGAGCTCGCGCGAACCATACTTCGCCACTGCGGTGCGATGCTGCTCCGCTGGGTCCGCGAAGGAGGTTCTCGCGTGTGACCAGGGTCGGACCGACTGCAACACCAGCGGCGACCATTCGTTCGATGAGCCCCGCGTCGAGGTCGGCGTCCACGGGGACATGAGCCACCACATCGACCCCGGCTTCTACGACTTGGTGCACGTCCCGCACAGTATTCACATGAGCGACGACAACGAGACCGCGGGTGTGCGCTGCGGTGACGAGGGCGGTGATGGTTTCGGCATCGAGCGACGGCCCGCGACCGTCAATGCCTGAGAATACTTTGAGGAAATCGGAACCCTCGCCGATGCGTTCGTCGACGAACCGGTCCGCCTCTTCGGGGGATGTCACCGTCGGGAACGGCGGATACATCGCTGTTGGGTGCCCCTTCGGGGAAGTGGCACCGATACCGGACGAGATGACGTCAGCGACATCAACTCGTGAGCGGGCTTGCGCCATGGCGGCCTGTAGGACGTCGGGCGTGCTGAACATATCGGCGACAGTGGTGACGCCAGCATTCAGCGAGTGGACTTGGGCGCCGGGAACCAGGTGCACATGGGAGTCGATAAGTCCCGGAAGAAGAGTGGCCCCGCCCGCGTCGATGACCACGTCACCCTCGATCGCTGCAGATGAGGCAGCGCATTCAGTGATGATGCCGTCAGCGAACCTGACCGAGGTCCAGACCGGGCGATCGATCCCGTCGAAGACTCGTGCGTTCACGATCGTCGTTTCCATCTCAGTTCCTCTCCTGAGCGGCCATATCTACTCTCGAGGACACCATGCTCGCGGAAGGATGGCGCACCGGAAGTAGAGACCTCGGCGGAATCGGCCATTCTGTGGCATTAATCCTTCGACGGGTTGGAGACCCAGTAAATCCGGTGCCTCGGCGCCCGGCAGACACAGACCTCCGGCAATCTACCTGAACACTCCGAAGCGGCGGACGTGCCCTTTGCTCCCGCTCGGGACTGCCGAGGTGTGGCCAGTAGAAGTCGTAATCAACGCCGGCATAGGCAGGGGGCACCCGCAAGTGGGTCGGTCAACGGGCAGTGGGAGTGTTGTAGCCGTCGGAGACCTCGAGGACGAGGCTACGGGCATGAATGCACTACCGATCGGATATGCACCCGTAGCCCGGGAGCGGAACGAGAACGCCGACGCGCCTCCCCCCTCGATGCGTTATGGTCCTGTCGAGGGCTGAGCGCATGCCCCTGATTCGCGAAAGGGAAAAAGTTGACTCGGTTCACTCGATCCTCGGCGACTATGCAGGATGTCGCTGGTCTCGCTGGGGTATCCGCGAAGACAGTGTCGAACGTGCTGTCGGGCTATGAGCACGTCTCACCACAGATGCGGGAGCGGGTGCTGGCCGCCGTTGCGGAGCTGGGTTATGAGATCAACGTGTCGGCGCGCAACCTCCGCGTCGGTCGGACCCGCGTCATCGGTCTTGCACTGCCCGAGTTGAGCCAGGCCTACTTCGCCGAACTGGCCGATTCCGTCATCCGATTTGCGGGTGAACGCAATTACGCAGTGTTGATCGAGCAAACCATCGCTGACGATGTCACCGAAGTGAGCACGGCCGCCGCAATGCGCAAGCACTCGATCGATGGGCTCATCTACAGCCCGCTGTCGTTCGCAGCAGACGACGCAGAACACCTAGAGAGCGAGTTCCCTCTGGTGATCTTGGGCGACCCCGTTGATGGGAGTATCGCCGACCATGTGACGATGGCGAATGAGGCGGCGATGCGGGGCGCGACGGAGCATCTTCTGGATCTCGGGCGCACACGGATCGCTGCAATTGGTGCAAACCCTGAGGGACCAGTGGGCACCGGGGCATCGCGGCTCCGGGGGTACATGGAGGCCCTACGCAGCCACGGAATCACGCCGGAGCCGGGCCTCATCGTCTCCGCTCCGGTGTGGCACCGAACGAACGGGGTCGAGGCAGTCGAGCGACTCATAGCGTCAGGCGCCGAATTCGATGCCATTGTGTGTTTCAACGACGCATTGGCTCTCGGGGCGATGCACGCACTTCAGCGGGCTGGTCGTCGAATCCCCTACGACGTGAGCGTTGTGGGGTTTGACGACATCGAGGATAGTGCCTACGCAACACCATCCCTGACCTCTGTATCACC
The DNA here is from genome assembly GCF_001425325.1 of Leifsonia sp. Root1293. Taxonomy (NCBI): domain Bacteria; kingdom Bacillati; phylum Actinomycetota; class Actinomycetes; order Micrococcales; family Microbacteriaceae; genus Leifsonia; species Leifsonia sp. Root1293. The sequence continues at coordinate 1,771,192 of NZ_LMEH01000001.1, forward strand.
TCGCCGCGATGACATCGCGAGAATCGCCCTCGATCTGCTGATCGATCAGATCGAGGGCAACGAGCGCGACCGCCCTCGCGTCGTCGAGGTCGGATTCACGTTGGTCGAGCGTGAGTCGTCCGCTGGCGTCTTGGTCGCCTGACTACTCCGTCCCGAGAGCGATGTAACGGTTTGATCCCGGGGTTTACATCGATGAAAATGAGCGTTATCTTTACATCGATGTAAACGCACCATTCAGTTACCACTCCAGCGCACTCGAACGATGACGTCGAGGCAGATTGCAGGTATTCAATGAAGAAGCTGATCGGAGCCGCCGCAGCTGCCGCCGTTGTGGCAGCTGGGCTCACCGGATGCGCCCCGGCCACCGGCGACGACCCCGCCGGAAAGGTCTCATTGACCTTCTGGCATGGCTACACCGAAGCGGATGGCGGGGTACTCGACAAGATTGTTGAGGAATTCAACGCGTCTCAGGACGACATCACCATCAAGAGCCAGACGAAGACCTGGGCCGTCATCGATGACACCCTGCTGCCAGCGCTCTCATCCAAGAACGGTCCGGACCTGGTAGCCATGACCGCGGACCGTCTGCCTGTCTACGCGACCAAGAAGGCCCTCGTCAACCTCGACGACTTCTACGCCGACCCGAAAAGCAACACCGACGCATTGAAGCCCGAAGCTGTCGACATGGAGACTGTGAACGGCGCGAAATTCGGAGTTCCCAGCGGTTTCGTGCCACTATCCGTGATCTACAACAAGAAACTCTTCGCTGACGCTGGCGTCACAGCGTTTCCCACTACCTGGGAGGAATGGGTTGACGTCTCGAAGAAGCTGACTGTCGACGCGAACAGCGACGGAACACCCGAACAGTACGGCCTGGTCCTCCCCGACCATGCCACAGTCGGCAACGGAATCTGGCCGAGTCTGTTCGCAGGCGGCGGAGGTTCGGTGACAAGCGAGGACGGCACCGAAGCGACCATCGACTCCCCCGAGAACGTCGAAACACTGACGTACTGGGCTGACGCGATTCGGAACGACAAGATCTCCCCTGCCGGCGTCGACGGCATCGGATCCGACGAGCTCTTCACCGCGGGCAAAGCGGCGATGGAAATCGGCGGTCCGTGGATGGCAGGGGTCGCGACCGCATCAGGCATCGACTACGGGCTGGCTGCAATCCCGGCCGGTCCAGAAGCGCAGGCGTCGACCGCGATCGGCATCTCCCTCGCAGTCACGGATCAGGGCGATGATGCCAAACAGAAGGCGGCAAAGCAGTTCCTCGCATACTTCAACGACAAGGCCACCGCAACGACCTGGTCGCTCGGGTCCGGCTGGCCGCCGCTGCGCACCGACGTGTCTGCAGCTGATGTCAGCTCGAACGCAACCGTCGCCAGCCTCACCGAAATCGCACCCGGAACGCTGCCGCTGCTCCCCGGGGTCGTGAACAGCGCTGACGTCCTCACCGCCATGGACACCGCAACACAAAAGGCGGTCGCCGGCGGAGACCCCGCCGCCCTTCTCAAGGACGCTCAGGCAAGCATCGAAGAAGCATTGTCGAAGTAAGCCTTCTACGACTCGACCGCCCCATCGACCAGCCGTGCGGGGGTTCCACAATGGAGCCCCCGCACGCAACGGAGACAGCATGACCACCCAGAACCTCCCGCGACGTCGCGCCTACAGGCCGCCCGGACAGCTCGGCGGCCGCACCCCCTTGAACGTCTCGTTCAGCCGGAGAGCAGCTGTCGTCGGTTTCCTCGCCCCGGCCCTCATCGTCCTCGCCGTATTCGTTGGATGGCCGATGATCTCAGCGCTGCAGCTCTCGTTCACCGACGCCAGCGGCTTCGGCGACACCTCCTACGTGGGTCTCGACAACTACGTGCGCGTCTTCACCGACACGAACACCGTCCGAGCGATGGGCAACACCGCCTTGTACGCGGTCCTGTTCACCCCGGTCGCCATCGTCGTCGCGCTCATCCTTGCGCTCATCGTGAATAGCCCGCGACTTCCCTTCGCCGGGTTCTTCCGGTCCACCCTCTTCCTCCCGTTCATCGTCTCCCTGGCGGTCGCGGCGTTCGCATGGTCCTACCTGCTCGACCCGCAGATCGGCCTGCTCAACTACTGGCTTCAAGGGGTCGGCATCCGGATCGGAAATGTGCTGCAGGATCCCACCTTGGCCATGCCCACAGTTGTCCTCGTCGCCGTGTGGAAAAGCTTCGGCTTCTACATGGTGATCTTCCTCGCCGGGCTGCAGGAGATCCCAACAAGCATTTACGAAGCCGCTCAGCTGGACGGCGCCACAGGCTGGAAACGCTTCACCAACATCACATTCCCCCTGCTCAGCAACACGATGGCTTTCGTCGTCATCGTCGCTCTGATCGCAGCGCTTCAAGCGTTCGATCAGATCTATGTGCTGACCGGCGGGGGACCCTACCAAAGCACAGAGACCATCGTGATGCAGATCTACCAGTCCGGATTCAAAGACCTCGAGCTCGGATTCGCGTCAGCCTTGTCCTACGTGCTCCTGATCGTGACCCTGCTGCTCAGCCTCGTGCAGTTCCTGTTCTTCGGAAAGCGCGGAGAGGACACCGCCTCATGACCGCCATCACCACCAGCCGAACCCTGACCCGATCGCGCACCACGACACGACGGCCAGACCCTGGTCGCTGGTTATTCTTCGCAGCGTTCCTAGTTGTGACGGGCGCGATCATGCTTCCGGTGATCATCATCGCGCTGACCGCCTTCAAACCAGCATCCGAAGTCAACGCCTACCCGCCAACTCTCTTTCCGCAACAGTGGACGCTCGACAACTTCCAAGCGATCTTCTCGGAGCTGCCGTTCGGAAGGCTCATCGTCAACAGCTTCGTGTTCGCCGGCGGCGTCACGATCGCAGCACTGGTCTTCGACTCGATGGCCGCTTACGCCCTCGCCCGCCTCGACTTCCGCGGATCGAAAGTGTTGCTCATCGTCATCATCGCCACTCTGATGATCCCGTTCCAGGCGACGCTGATCCCGATCTACCAACTGGTCGCGCAGCTGGGGTGGGTGAACACATTCTGGGGGCTCATCGTCCCCAGAGCAGCAGACGCCTTCGGAATCTTCTTCCTCCGACAGTTCTTCCTTTCCCTCCCCCGCGATCTCGACAACGCTGCCCGCATTGACGGAGCGTCCGAGTGGAGGGTATTCCGCAGTGTGGTCCTGCCGAATGCGGTTCCAGCGCTGCTGACGCTCGGCGTGTTCACCTTCGTGAACAACTGGAACGACCTTCTCTGGCCGCTTGTGTTCACCACCGACCAGGACATGGGAACAATCACCTCCGGACTCACGCTACTCACGGGACCTGGCGGCATCATCCCGCAAGGCGTGATGATGGCCGGCGCGCTGGTCGCTGTCCTTCCGCTACTCGTGATCTTCCTCTTCGTGCAACGCCGGTTCATCGAGAGCGTCGCAAGCACCGGACTCAAGTGATGCCCGTTGGCCCCGTCGCTTCCGGCCACTCCCCTTCCGCTTCACAACGAGACGAGCACGCAATGAAATGGTTCGAGACCGGACGGCTGAACTTCGCGCTCGGCATCGAGGACACCTTCGTCCCTCAAAGCCGCAGTGGCGAACGCCCGATCGACGAGTATGACCTCACCCAGCACTACGAGAAGGTTCACGGCGACCTCGCCCTTGCAAAGGAGGTCGGTGCCGATCTCCTCCGGTGGGGAGTGCCGTGGTACCGGGTGGCGCCGTCTCCTGGAACCTGGGAGTGGTCGTGGGTCGACCAGGCTATGGACCGCTTCCGCCAACTCGAGCTCCGGCCGATTGTCGACCTGCTCCACTACGGGACCCCGCTCTGGCTGGATGACCAGTTCGCCAGTCCCGACTACCCGAAGCACATAGCTGAGTTCGCCCAGAGGATGGCTGAACGCTACGGAGATGTCGCAACGGACTACACCCCCGTCAACGAACCGATCATCCATTCCTTGTTCTCCGGCGAATACGCATACTGGCCGCCGTACTACGAAGGCCCCACCGGCTTCGCGACGATCGCAGCCTCCCTCGCGGAGGGAATGGTACTCAGCCAGCAGGCGATCGCACGGGAACTCGGAGACAAAGCCAGCTTCGTTCACGTCGACGCTGGCATGAGATTCGTCGGTGACGTCGACGTTCCCGAGCATCGAGACACGGTGGCGCGGCTACGCCATCAGACCTTCCTGGTCGAGGATCTCGTCACCGGGAACGTCGACGACAGGCATCCGCTGATCGCGCAGCTCCGCCAAGGCGGCATCACCGACAACCGATTGGACTGGTTCATCCGAAATGCCGTGCACCCTGACGTGATGGGGGTGAATTACTACCCGCTGCACTCGACAGAGGTTTTTGAGACCGGAATCCACCACAGCGGAGGTTTCGCCGATCCAAGACCTGCATTCGACGCCGGGTCCGACGGTCTGCGCGACGTTCTCACGACATACGCAGAACGATACGGCGCTCCGGTGATGCTCACGGAAACGTGTGTGACGGGGTCGGTGGAGGCGCGGATGGCATGGATGGACGAATCGGTCGCGACGCTTCACGATCTGCGTGCTCAAAACGTCCCCGTTGTCGGTTTCACGTGGTGGCCTCTCTTCGACATGTACGAGTGGACCTACAGGCACAGCACCAATCCGAAAGCTGACCACCTGCTCACGATGGGCCTGTACGACCTCGTCGAGACTCGGACCGGCGAGCTCGACCGCAGGCGGAACCCAGTCGCCGACCGGTTCCAGCATCATGCAACCGCACCATCGACGGTCACCGTCTCGGCCGAAGGTTGATTCCTACTCGCGTTGACGGCCACCGTCTCAGTCAGCTTCGATATCCCTCGTCGGGCAGTGGCGCATCAGCGGTTCGCGCCTCGAACGCGAAGCCTTCGGGTCCGTCCATCCCGCCCCACTGCCGCCGCTGCATGCCGCCGTGTCGTTGTTTCCTGCGCCGTCAACGAGCAGACAGATTCTGCCACAACCAGTGCCTGCGACTCATGGGCCGAGAGTACTCCTGAGGCGGCACACGCTCTTCGATCATTCCTACGTCGTAGGCTGAGCCGACCAAAATCGACCGCACAGGATCCCCAACGAGGAACAACATGTGACTTGGCCGTAGAGGCGGCCATCTCTCGGCCATAGGCCGAATGGATCTCGACAGCCGGACGTTATTCACACGCCGCGCTACTTGGGCTTGAAGTCCGGGTACCCCTGGAACGGCGCGGGTCCGTGGCTTCGAATGAACTCGTAGTGCACCCGTTCGCACGCACGCCGGAGGGTCATCCCGTGTCCGATGAGCACGCCTCGGAACTCGGCGCGGAAGCGAACATCGCCGTTGACTCGCACGACAGTAACGCGGCCGTACTCGTGATCCTGCGCATCGATCAGCACCCATACCCCCGGCTCGGGTTCGCTCGCCGCAAGGATTGGGTGCCATCTCATGAGTCGAACATAGATACGAATATCGCGACGCGCCAAAAACCAGGCCTCCTTGCAGGGAGACCAATGCATTCACACCGGACCGTCTCGGAGTGCGGCATATCAAGGGTAGCCACAGGCTCTGTGCCGCCCCTGCGATGGTGAGAAGCTAACCAAGTGACACTTCGGAGCAGGCGCATATGGGCGCTCGGCATGGTCTCGGCCGGGATTGCGCTCTCACTCTCCGGCTGTCGCACCGAGTATCACGGCTACGACAGCGGAATCGATGGCGTTTTGTGGAGACAGATCGCGTCCTACGAGGATCCGTTGAGCTCGAGCCTCTTCTACCCATCCGTGTACGAACCCATCAGCTACCTGAAGTCGCTTCGAGGCGAACGCTGGGGCGGCTCCACGCAATCAGCATCCGAACTCCATCTCAAGGAAGGTGGCGTCGTTCTCTACGACCTCACGTCGACCTACAACACCGCCGGGCTCTCCGTCTTCAAAGCTTCCGGACCTCGTCCCGATGTCCCGACCGACTGGGGCCGCAACTACGACGGTCCAAGCCAGGTATTCACCTGCTACCGGATGGAAGCCGAGTTCTCCGCGGGAGCGATGCCCTCCGTGGGTCGGACCACATTCGATCATTGTCCGCCAGCCCTCGTCGAGTTGATGCCTGCAGATGCGGCCTTTGCGAGCGGCGAGGTATTCGACGGCTGAACCTGAAAGCGCCCGAACGCTGCGCCCGGCGACCGATCTCTCGCAGACGTCCGGAAGCCGATCCTTTGCGCTCGGCCCTTTTCCATCCAGCTGCGTACGAACCTCTGCTGGCACTCGCGGAACGTAGCCCCACCTCTGCTGCGGCGCGTTGCCGTCCATGGCGGAGCTGGCACCCATAGGTTCGGGGCATGTACACCGTCGACTGGTTCACCATCCCGTATATCGCGTTCCTCGTCCTGATGACGCTCGGGACGATCACACTGCTCGTGCTTCTCGGTCGGCTAATGTTCGTCGCCACACAAGCGCTCCAGAGCTATCGTCGCGGCCAAGAAATCAAGATCTCGCTCCTCCTGAACGAGGACGAGCGCCCGGGAAACTGAGACGGGCGGAGCTCGTTCTTATTGGCCGACACGGCCACCACGCCACCGCAGGATCACGACCACCTGAACGACAGGGTCCCCGGTGACCGACGCCGCTGGCGGCGCTGACACGGTGCAGCTCGACGCCAGAGCTCGGGGCGTACCTCGATGAGGCGGTCATCACATCGCTGGTGCTGGCGTTCATGCTTCCGGTGGTGACCGGATTCGTGTTCGTCCGCGGGACCGTGGACGACACTGAAACACTCGTTCCCGTGGTGAGCGTTCAGGCGCTTGTCCTCATCCCGAGATCCCTGGTTGTTGGTTCAGACTCGATACGGCGACGTCCGTCAGGGTCGCGTCGTCGAAGAGCGCGACAGAGGTGAATGAGTAGATTCCCGCCGAAACCCACTCCGGCAGGTCTACCGTTTGCGCACCGATAGAAGAACCAACCTCAGTCACGGCCATGCGGCCGTCGGCGCTCAATCCGACGTCACCGCTCGCGAGGATCACGGCCTCCGAGGCGAGAAGATATACCGTGAAGGTGGCGTCGTCATCGCTTTGGAGCTGCCCGACGCTGACATTGCCCTTGCCGTCAACCACGTCGATCGCAATCGGGACTGAGAGTGCGCCATCATCGCTACTGGCCGTTGCTGTGAAGTGGGCTTCCTCCATCGCCACGGGATCCGGCCGATTGGCACTCCGGGGCGCGGGTGCGGGTACGGATGCGGATGGCGCCGGAGCGATTGAAGGAGCCGAGGGAACACACCCGGCCGCTGCGATCATCACCGACACCGCGATGGACGCTGTCAATCCGGCTTTGAGCCTGCCCACTTCTCCCCCTGGTCTGCGGTTCCACGATCATGGCACACACCGGTCCAGTTGAGGCGGATCCTGACACGGTCGGGGGATCCATTTGACCCCTAGGGCAACGGATTTTCCTCCAACCAGTCCTTTGCGATGCTCGCGGCCGACGCCTGTTCGTTTACGCTTTCCGCGTTCAGCGCCACCAAGCCATCGGCGGATAGCGCGGCACTCACTGCGTTGACAATGGCGGTGGCCTTCTTATCGAGAGCGTCGCTGGCGACGGGAACGACGTGGGAAGCCAAGAACAGACCTTCGGTGTCTTCGAGTGCGACAAGGTTGTTCTCCTCGATGGACGGATCGGCGGTGTAGATGACCGCGAGCTGGATGGTGCCGTCGCGCAGTGCTTTCACGGTCAGGGGTCCGCCGCCGTCTTCGATCGGCGTGAATGCCACGTCGACCCCGTAGGTTGCCTCGAGTCCGGCGGGTCCGAATGGACGCGTTTCTGCTTCGGAGTTGGCACCGAGCGTTAGTGGTTCGGTGACCTTGGAGAGGTCGTTGATTGTGGTGAGCCCCCACTGTTCGGCGAACTCCTCCGTGACCACGAAGGCGTCTTGGTCGGTTGCCGCGGACTCGTCGAGGACGCGCACGCCCGCCGGAGCAGCGTCCACAAGTGCGTCGTAGACGTCGGCGTCGAGTCGAGCTGGTGTGTCAGGTTCCCAGACCTGGAGGAGCGGGCCTGTGTATTCGGGGAAGAGGTCGATGGCTCCGCTCTCGATCTCGGGAACGTACACCTCGCGTTGCCCGATTCGCAGGTCGCGTTCTACTGCGAATCCACCGGCTTCGAGCGCTTGTGCGTAGATCTCGGCAAGGATTTCGTTCGAGTAGTAGTCCTGAGATCCGACGACGATGACGCTGTCCGATCCGCTCGAATTGCCATCGAGGTTGCCGGTTGCACAACCAGCGAGGAGGACGCCCGTTGTCGTCAGGGTCAGGAGAGCTGTGAGGTGCCGACAGCTTGGTTTCGTCATGATGTTCTTTCGGTGAGGTGATGCCGGGTGGCGTTCGATCGGAACGAGAATCGTTTCTGAATCAGGACGAAGATGCCGTCGAGAAGAAGGGCGAGTGTGACCACCAGTAGGGAGCCGGCAATCAGCTCGGCGTAGTTGCGGGTCTTCAATCCCATGAAGATGTATCGACCGAGACCCGCATCAGCCACGTAGGCGGCGAGGGTGGCGGTGGCGACAACTTGGAGGGTGGCGGAGCGAATACCGCCGAGCAATGACGGTGCAGCCAAGGGGATCTCTATGCCGAAAACGATCTGCAGCTCGGACATACCTTGAGCGCGGGCACCATCGACGACTTCGCTGCTGACGGCCATTACACCCGAATAGGTGCCGGCCAGAATGGATGGGGCGGCCAAGACGATGAGGGCGATCATCGGAGCGACCAGCCCTATGCCGACGGCCAGGCCGAGCAGGGTCAGCAGGCCGAGAGTCGGAACAGCCCGGGCAGCTCCCGCGACGAGAGCGACGCCGAAAGTCCCTCGACGTCGATGCCCAACCAGGACGCCTACGGGGATCGTAATGACCGCTGAAATGAGAACCACCGCGATGGTGATCGCGAGATGCTCGGCCAGCCGCGCCCATATTCCGCCGTCGCCGCTCCACGATGCGGGGTCCGCGAGCCATTGAAGTGCCTGAGCGATGAGTCCCATCACGCAGCCTTCCGGCGGCGCGCCCATGGGGCCACCGCTCGGCCGGTGAGCACGCACAGCCCATCGAGGAGGACGCCAATGAGTACAACCAGGCAGATGCCCGTGATGACTTCAGCGACGATCCCTCGTTGGAACCCGTCCGTGAAAAGCGTGCCGAGGCTGCTGATGCCGATGACTGACGACACGGTGACCAGGCTCACCGTACTGACGACGACGACCCGCAGGCCTGCGACAAGTCCAGGCACCGCAAGAGGCAGGTCGACTGCCCAGAACCGCCCGAGGGACGAGTAGCCGATTGCGGACGCCGCGAGTCTTACTTGCTCTGGGACGGAGGTGAAGGCATCGGCCGAGGCGCGGACCATGATCGCCGTCGCATAGATGGTCAGCACGATGATGGCGTTCCAGGCCGACCTGAGCCCCACCCCGAAGATCACTGGGATCAACACGAAAAGCGGTAGGGAGGGAATGGCGTACAAAAGTCCGACGACGGCGAGGGAGGGTTCGCGCGCCCACCTTCGCCCCTGTACGGCCCATCCGATTGGTACGGCGACCATCACTCCGATGACTACTGCGGGTATCGCCAGGGCGAGATGGACGATGAAGAGCTGGACGACTCCGTCGATGTTCTGGCTGAGCCATTTCATCGTTGCAGCGCTCCTATGGGCCGGCCTTCTGCGTCGAGGACCAGTTCGACACCGTTTCGAGTGTGAAGTTGCAGGCGCCGTTCCGGACGGTCGACGCCCACGAACTCTGCGACGAACTCGTCGGCAGGTTGCGCGAGGATTTCGGTGGGCGTTCCCCGTTGGGCGATGACCCCGCCGGCCTTGATGATGACAATCTCGTCTGCGAGTGCGAATGCTTCGTCGATGTCGTGAGTAACGAACAGGATGGTCTTGGAGAGCTCTCGTTTCAGAGCGATCAGTTCCTGTTGCAGGGTGCGTCGCACGATCGGATCGACAGCGCCGAACGGTTCGTCCATCAGCAGGATGTTCGGGTTGGACGCTAGTGCGCGCGCCACCCCGACGCGCTGTTGCTGTCCGCCGGAGAGTTGCGCCGGGTACCGCTGCGCTAGCTGCGGGTCCAAGCCCACCAGTTCGAGCATTTCGAATGAACGAGTGCGCGCTTCTGCTTTGGATGCTCCGTTCAGGCGGGGTACGACGGAGATGTTTTCGACGACGGTTCGGTGTGGCAGGAGTCCGCCGGATTGCAGGACATATCCGATTGACCTGCGCAGGTGCACTGGATCTGTCGCGGCGAGGTCTTCACCGTCGATGAGGACCCGTCCGGCGGTCGGGTCGATCATCCTGTTGACCATGCGGAGGAGGGTTGTCTTACCCGATCCGGACGACCCCACCAACACGACCGTGGATCTGCTGGGGATCGTAAGGTCCACGTCTGCTACCGCAGTGGTGCCGTCCGGGTAGGTCTTCGAGACAGATTCGAACTGGATCACGACGTGCTCCTCAGCGTTAGTTCACATCACAGCGGTGGACAGGCGTGGATCCGGATTCGGGGCCATCACGGCGATGGCGTCCGCGGCGCGAACCAGCGTGAGATGCGTGAGTGCTTGAGGAGTGTTGCCTGCTTGAGTTTGGCCGGCTACGTCGTACTCCTCGGAGAGCATTCCCACATCGTTGGCGTATGACACCAATCGGTCCATGAGCTCGATGGCATCATCGGGTCGACCCGATCGCGCGTACTGCTCAACCAGCCAGAAAGAGCAGGCGAGGAAGGGGTGTTCATCTCCGGGGAGCCCGTCGACCCCCGCTTCGGTGCGGTAGCGGAGGACGAGGCCGTCACGGAGCAGGTCCGCTTCGATGGCGGCAACGGTTCCGAGCATCCGCGGATCGGACCAGTCGAGGTAGCCGACCTGCGCGAGCTGCAGCAGTGAGGCGTCAACTTCAGGGCCGGTGTAGGTCTGCGTGTACGTGTTTCGCGAAGCATCGAACCCGTTCTCGTCGATGTCAGCTCGCACTGTTTCGCGGAGTATGCGCCATCGGGTGAGGTCGCCGTCCAGTCCGTACTCCTCGACGGCGTGGATTGCGCGGTCGAACGCGGCCCAGACAAGCACTCGGGAGTGTGTGAAGGATTGTTGTTCCCCGCGGATCTCCCAGATGCCGTGGTCGGGGTCCTGCCAGTGGTCCTCGAGGTATTTGATGAGGGAACGCTGTAGCGCCCAGGAGAAGCGTGTGTCCGGCACGCCGCTGCGTCGCGCGTCGTCGAGAGCGATCATGACCTCGCCGATGACGTCGGCTTGGAACTGGGTGGATGCGCCGTTGCCGATCCGAACGGGGGCGGCTCCTTTGTAGCCAGGCAGGGTGGTGATGATGCTCTCGGCGAGGTTTCGCTCCCCCGACAGGCCGTACATGATCTGCAGGTCTGCGGGGTCACCGGCGACGGCTCTGAGTAACCACCCGCGCCACGAGCTCACATAGTCGCTGTACCCGTGGGTGAGGAGGACGGAGATCGCCAGTGATGCGTCCCGGAGCCAGACGTAGCGGTAGTCCCAGTTGCGTTCTCCACCGAAGCTCTCGGGGAGTGATGTGGTGGCTGCTGCGACGACGCCTCCGGTTTGCAAATGGGTTAGCGCGCGCAGAAGAAGGAGCGATCGGACGACGGCGGGCCGATACGGCCCTTCGTGGTCGCAATCTCCCGCCCATGTCTTCCACCAGGCGTGTGTGAGCAGCATTGCAGCGTCGACGTCGGGGGCGGGCGGCGTGTCACGGTGCGCGGGAAACCAGGTCAGGCTCAAGTCGACGGTGCTCCCGGCCTGTACGTCGAATTCGCCGACGTGGCTGTGCCCGGATGGGTGAAGGAGTGGACCTCGGACCACAATCGAGTCCGGTCCGGCGACGGCGATGATCGAGGCGGGCTGTTCGGAGTGGTCTTTCCGTAGCCACGGGACTGTGGCGGCGTGACCGAAGCGGAATCGCAGGTCCTGCTTCATCCGAACTGTGCCAGTGACGCCTTTCACGCGGCGGATGAGGTTGGCGCGTCGGTCGTCCATGGGCATGACGTCGGTGACTTCCACCGACCCCGTGTCAGTTGTCCAGTGCGTGATGAGGATCATCGTGTCCCCGTCATACCGCCGTGTGGACGTAGCAGCAGCATCAGCGGGGGCGAGGAGCCAACGCCCGTGCTCCTCAGACCCGAGGAGCGCGCCGAATTGGGACAACGAGTCGTAGCGCGGCATGCACAACCAGTCGATGCTGCCGTCACTGCCGACGAGAGCGCCTGTGTAGCAGTCGCTGATCAGTGCGTAGTCCTCAATGCGGAGTGACATATTGTGCGTCAGGCTGCGCTGGCGCCTCGATTGGGGGCGGCCGCGTTGAGCTCCGATTCCTCGACGTCCATGAACATGAACTTGACGCCACCGGTCGCCAGTTCGCCTAGCGCCGGAAAGAGCGCACCGGCCTCTGCGGTGGTGACTGCAGCGGATGCGGAGGCGTAGTCGGAGAAGTACATGTCGATCTGGCGGTAGGCGGGAGTCGGTGTCCCGTCTTCCTTGGGCCAGATCTTGGATGTTTCGAATCGCTCCAGCCCCGGCATCTTGCGGGCCAGTTCGACTAACTCATTGGCCTCGTATGCCCGTTCGAACTCGACGGGGTCAGTTGGGTTGTCGTAGAGGACTGTGATTTTGGTGGGCATGGTCTCGTTCCAACTCTCTGGGGAGGTGATGTCGATGAGGGTTATGCGACGGCTTCGGAGGGATAAGCCGGCTGGCGTTCTTCGTCTTGCAGGTGGTGTGCTGGCCGGCCGTAGGTTTCCAGCAGACGAAGCCAGATTTCGTTGACCGTGGGGTAGGCCGGGACCATGTGCCAAAGTCGGTCCATGGGTACGTCGGCGACGATTGCAAGGGTGGCGGTCTGGATGAGTTCGCTGACATCAGGACCGACGAATGTGACCCCGAGGAGCCTCTGTCGTTTCTCGTCAACGACCATGCGGGCGGTGCCCGTGTAGTCGTCTTCGCGGACGCTGGATCCGGCGAGGTAGCCGATCTCATAGTCGATGACACGGGTCTCGTAGCCGGCCTTGGCGGCGGCTTCAGAGGTGAGACCGACGGATGCGACTTCGGGTTCGGTGAACGTAACTTGTGGCACGGCTTGATGATCGGCAGTCGCGACGTGCTCGCCCCAGGGCTCGTCGAGTATCGTCTCGCCGAGTGCGCGGGCGGCGATCACGCTGCCCGCGGCCCGTGCCTGATATTTACCTTGGTGGGTGAGGAGGGCGCGATGGTTGACGTCGCCGACTGCGTAGAGCCAGTCATATCCGTCGACACGAAGGGTGTCGTCGGTGCTCATCCAGTCGCCCGGTGTGAGGCCGATGGTTTCCAGCCCGATGTCAGAGGTGGCTGGGGTGCGGCCGGTGGCGATCAAGACTTCGTCAGCAATGATTGTGTCCCCGCCGTTCGTGGTGATTGTGACTTCACCATCCCGTCTGGTGACGCCGGTGGTTTCCGTGTTCAGCAGGACGTGGATGCCTTGCTCCTGCATCCACTGGTGCACCATTTCGCCGGCGAAAGGTTCCATTCCGGCCAGCAATCCGCCGCGGGAGATGAGAGTGACCGTTGACCCCAGTCCGGCGTACGCCGTTGCCATCTCGGCTGCGACGACACCCCCGCCGATGATTGCGAACCGGGTGGGGATCTGTTTGACGCTGGTGGCTTCCCTGCTGGTCCAGGGTTGCGCTTCGACGAGACCGGCAATCGGAGGTATGAGCGGTCGGGAACCTACGGCTACGGCGACTGCGTGCCGTGCGGTGTACGTGGTGGCGGTTCCGTCGGGTGCGGTGACGGTGATTTGCTTGGGTGCGCTGATCCGGCCGATCCCTCGGACGACGTCGATGCCGGCTCCTTCCGCCCAGCTGACTTGGCTGGCGTCGGACCAGTGATGGGTGAAGGAGTCTCGCCGGTCCAGCACGTGTTGCACGTCGATGGTCCCGGTGATCGCCTGGGCCGCTCCGTCAACATGCTGCGCGGCTCGGAGTGCTTGTGCGGACCTGAGCAGCGTCTTAGACGGCATGCATGCCCAATAGGAGCATTCGCCTCCGACGAGTTCGCTTTCAACGAGAAGAGCTGTGACGCCGCCTTGGACGGCGTAGTCGGCGACGTTCTCGCCGGCGGATCCAGCGCCCAGGACGATGAGGTCGTATTCGGTGGTAACCATGTTGGATTTCGCTTCCTGGGATGGGTGTCGGTCAGGTGTTGCCGAAGGTGGGCGTGGGCGGTTGGCACGCAGGGAACACGAGGTATCCGCAGCCGGTGTTCACCAAGATTGCCTGGCCGACCCCTGATGCGGTCAGGTCCCATCCGATGATGCAGAAGTACCGCAGCAGCGTCCGTAGAACCGATCGAAGTCGTTGGGGACGGTCGGCGGGTGCTGGGAATGCCTGTCGGTAGAGCAGGTCGAACTGAGCGGAAGTGAGTCTTTCGTAGGCGTCGATCTGGGCGGGGGTGATCGTCGTGTTGTGGCCGGCGCTGAACCGTCGCTGGTACTGACGGACTTGGTCGAGGTTGACCAACCGCTCTGCCACGGGATCTCCGGGAGCCGTGTGGCGGGGAGGTGACGTTGCCAGCGGGGAGCTTTGGTGGGCAGGGAGCTGGTTCATGGTGTCGGGCCGACGATCTGGTATCCGTGGGCTTCGAGGTTGGCGACCATGTGATCGGCGTACCACTGCGGCCATTCGACGTCGTGGACGCCGCCGAGGACGGTGGCTTCGTGCACTCCGTGTGCCTCGGCTGCCTCGTTGAGGATGTCGAGAACCAAGGCGAGGGTGGCTTCCGGTGTGAGCGGAGTTGAGGTGTCGTTCATCGCCCTGGTGCCCGCTTCTTGATTTCCTGCAGCATCCAGCCGTTTCCGTCGGGGTCTTCGAAGCTGGCGAAGCTGCCGTAGTCGGCGCGTTCGGGGTGCGGTCCGGAGAGGCGCTGTTCGGTTCCGGCGTGGTGGAAGATTCCGCCGGCGTCGTGGAAGATCTCGGAGACGTCGGCGCCGTGGTCGAGGAGTTCTTGGCGGGCTTCTTCGATGTCGTAGACGGTGAGTTGGAGGCCTTGGACGAAGCCCGGGGCGGCGGTGGTGAGGCCGGTGCCGAAGATGATCGAGGCTTCCGATCCGGGTGGTGTGAGCTGGACGACGCGGAAGTCGTCACTGACGGCGAAGTCGGCGTCGAGGCGCCAGCCAAGTGATTCGTAGAAGGTCTTGGCCTGGTCGACATCGCTGACTGGGATGACGACGACTTCAAGTTTCATATCCATGATGGGCTCTTTTCATTGGGCGGTATGTGGGCGGTGCCTTCTACTCGGAGAGGAAGGCGTTCACTTCTGCGGCGAACTCAGTGGGGTATTGGAACAGGAACCCGTGGTTGGCGTTGGGGTAGATGCTGAGGCGGGCGTTCGGGAGGTGCCCGGCGAGGAGGTAGGAGTTCTCGGTCGGCACCATGATGTCGTTGTCGCCGTTGGCGACGAGGGTCGGCTGGAGGATGTTCTCCAGGCGGGCCAAGCGTGAGTAGTCCTTGATTCCCCATTCGATGGCGGCCGCTGCTTGTGCGTCACGCACGGCGAGGCTGGGGAGGGCGTCGCGGTCATCGGTTCGGGTGAAGATGCGGCCGACGAACTCACCCCCTTTGGCTTGGCTGTCGGGGGTGGGGGCGAAGAAGAGGTAGAGGATGTCTTCGGCGCCTTGCTCGTCTTTCATGGCATGGGCGCGGGGGATGTCGGTCCAGCCGTGCATGTTTCGGCCGCCTTCCGGGCCGGTGCCGGCGAGGATCAGCCGGCGGATGAGCGCTGGCCGTTGGAGTGCGACTTCCTGGGCGATCATCCCGCCGATGGAGAAGCCGAAGATGTCCACCTGGGTGAAGCCGAGGGTATCGATGAACGTGAGTGCGTCGCGGGCGAAGTCGCGGAAGGTATCGGGGATCGCACCGGTGGAAAGCCCGATACCGCTCGGGTCGTAGAGAACGACTTCCCGCTCGGCGGAGATTGGGTCGACGAGGTCGGGGTCCCAGCCGTCGAGGTTGCCGCGGAAGTGTTGCAGGAAGATGACGGGGGTGGTGCCGGTTCGGCCGAACCTTCGGTAGGCGTAGGTGCTGCCGTTCGGCCCGTCGATGCGGAGATTGGGCGCTGTGTACTGGGACACGCTGGTCCCCTTTCGATAGCCGTCCAACGATGCGGACGGGAACAGCAGCTCGACAGGACGAGCAGCGCGCAGGGTCGCTGGTCGCTGTGGACGGTGGGTGGTCCGTCGAGCTGTCCGGCGTGAGGGCACCTGGGTGGTTGCGCCCTCAGGTCAGATCAACCTGCAATACCAATATCGTCCTGTCGCATCGGCCGGTCTTCCGTAGGGTCCGTCGGCATGAGCGGGCGGCAGTACGGCCAGTGGCGTGAACCCCTCATCTTTGAAGCCTGATGACCGGAGGGTTCAGATCGGTTAGATGAGCGCGTGCCGGAGGGCAAAAGCAGTGGCTTCGCTCCGGCGGCGTACGCCGATCTTCCGGTAGAGGCTGGTGACGTGACGCTCCACGGTC
Organism: Leifsonia sp. Root1293; assembly: GCF_001425325.1. Classification (NCBI taxonomy): domain Bacteria; kingdom Bacillati; phylum Actinomycetota; class Actinomycetes; order Micrococcales; family Microbacteriaceae; genus Leifsonia; species Leifsonia sp. Root1293. Next base: position 1,787,724 of record NZ_LMEH01000001.1, read on the forward strand.
CGGTCGCTGAGCCACATCAACGCGGCGATCTCTTTATTGGTGAGCCCTTGCGCGAGAAGTCCCAGGACCTCGGTTTCCCGTCGCGTCAACGGCAGTCCCGGCGAGCTGACATGAATGACTCCGAGAACGGGGACGGGGACGGGAGATTGTGTTGTGGCCGCGGCCGACTCGAGGTCGCCGGGCGGCGCGTCTTCGGCGACGGCAGCAGCGGCATCCCGGATTCGGTCTGCGACCAAGGTGAGCGAGGGCTCGACGTCCTCGATGAGAGTCCGAAGGATTTCAGCTTGACGGGCGAGCTTAACCTCAGCTGCTGTTCGGCTCTGGCGTTCGTTCAAGAGGCTGCGGGCGGTGTGGATGGCGATCGCCGCCTGTCCCGCTGCCACGCGGAGCAGATGTGTTTCCGTGACGGTGGGGAAGTCGGTGCGCACTGACGACACAAGGACGATGCCGGCTTCCCAGGGCAACGCGATCTGCAGGCTGGCGACGCGAACCGCACCCAGATCGGAAGAGTGAACGGCGATCGTCTTCACCCCGGACACCAGTGTCGAGTTCGTTGCGCTCAAGTCGCGGAGTTCGGCAGGGACGTTGGGTCCGATCGGTCGCCACCCTTCTACAAGAAGCGCCGGTTGGTGTTCATCGAATCGAACGTACACGCCGTCCAGTTGCAGCATTCCGAACAGGACGCTCAGCAGACCGGTGACGATTTCGATCGGATCCTGGTCCACCCACATGGCCGGCAAAGCCAGGAGTGCGCCCAAGTCGCGCATCCAGCGCCTCGACTCTGACGCGGAGACGTCACCTTCGTCTCGGCCGTAGAGGTTGTCGGCCAGTGTCGTTTCCATGTTCATGGTGACGTCGATTCCGTCTAACGGAGATTCTTCTGGCGTAGAAACTCTGCAGGCGGCACGAAGAACGGGTTCTCTTGCAGCACACCCCCGACGAGCACCATCGGATGAGTACGGAGGATGTCGATAATGAGCGCACCATCGAATTTGGCGGTGTCGTACGCACAGATCGCGATATGACGGCGACGCAGGTTGACGAAGTTGGCTCGAGCTTCAAATTCGATCAGCTGATCGGCGAAACCTGGTTCGCCGATGGCCCAGCCCATGTTGGCGACCAGCCGAACGCGAGGCGAATCACGATCGTCGAACATCCGATCGAGGAGGGTGAGCATCGCGTCCGGGTTGAACCGGCCACCGTTCAGATAGGTGTCAGCCCAACTCTGCACTTCGCATTGGCGACGATTCAGTAAGTCGGCCGCGTCGTACCCAAGGTGCTGCAGACGGTTTATCGGTTCGGCAACGTCAGCCGGATCGACGAGATAGACGATCCGGTCTCCACTATCGATCCCTTGGCGTACGAAGGAATCGAGCACCGCGAGGTCCTCGTCCTGCCAGTTGACGAAAGCGCACACATGTCGGTGTTGGTCGAGGATCCCGCCCGCGAACGTGACAACATCATCCCCGTTGTCCGTCACCATTGGTCGTCTCGATCCGCTGAGTCTGCCCCCGGTGTGGGTCTAGCTGTCGATCCGGATGCTTCGGACAATTTAGAACTCCGCATTCAGGCTAACCGTCGGAAAGTCCCAACACAATGACTTTGCCGTCAAGGCCCTTGACGCGTCACCGGAGTTGTGGTGAGTGAACGTCACCTTCCACCGCGTGGTTGGCTTAGCCCAGGAGCCGATGACGCCGACACGGCGTCGTAGCCTCCCGGCGCGGCCCAGGAGCGTCCCTCAACCCGCTACGCGATCCACGAGCGATCCCGTCCCCGTGAAGATTCCAGGTGCGGGGAATGATTCAAGGAACTGGTCGGCCGCTGCCCGGTCACCCGTGATCTCGATTACTCCGGTATCGAGGGAAGCATCCACGTCGACGCTGCCGAAGAGCACATCCCACCAACTCTGCACCGTCCCCCGCAGCACTGCGTCGGGTTCTCGCGCTGCGCCCCGCTTGATCTGGATCGCGTCACTGTCGAGATGAATGGCGAACTCGTCATCGCCCAATTGGAGAGCGACAGACACGGCGGACGGCCCGGCAGGCCTGTAGAGCGCCTTCAGGAGCAACGCCAAGGAGTCGGCACTCATCTTGGAACCGTGGTGCACGTCCAGACGCGCACCCCACTGCGCCAGTGCGACGACGGCCGGCTCCAGTGCGACGCCGGCCGAAGTCAACTCATACACCTGAGCTCTGGCCGGCGGGCCGAGCTTGACCCTCTGAATGACGCCGGCACCTTCCAGTTCCTTCAGCCGCTGACTCAACACGTTCTGACTCGCTTGCGGAAGCCCCAACCGAAGGTCGGCGAATCGCTTCGGACCGAACATCAACTCGCGCACGATGAGCAACGCCCAGCGCTCACCGACGGCATCCAAGGCCAGGGCTGCACCGCACTCATCTGCATAACTTCGCTCGCTCATAAAAAAAGATTACCCTAAACGCACTAGTTAGTGCTACTTTAGGACTACGCACTACTAAATAAGGAGTAAACATCATGGACGCACTACTCGTAAAGGTTCTCGAAGCTCATGGCGGCAAAGCCCGCTGGGACTCCCTCAAGACCGTCAAGGCAACCATCAACTACGGCGGCCCGTTCTGGGAGTTCAAGGGCAACGCCGACTTCGCCGTCACCGAGATCGTCGAAGCGGACCTCTACCAGGAATGGATCCGCCACACCGAACCCGAAACCGGCCGAGTGATCGAGTACTACAAGAAGGCCGACAAGGTCGTCATCATGGACGCCGACGGCAAGGTCATCGACGAGCTCGAGAACCCGCGCGCCAGCTTCGACGGCTACACGACAGAGACAAAGTGGACCGCCGCGCAGGCCGGCTACTTCCGCAGCTACGCCGTATGGCACTACCTCGCCGAACCCATCGTCTTCACCCTCCCCGGTGTCGAGGCTCACGAGATCGAGCCGTGGACCGAAGGCGACGAGACCTGGCGGGTCCTGCAGGTCACCTACCCGAAGACCATCGATGCGCACAACGAAGTCGAGCTGTACTACTTCAACGAAGCCGGGTTGCTCCGCCGCATGGACTACCAGCCCGTCGTGAACGGCTACTCCCCCACCGCGCACTACATCCAGGAGACCGACCTCATCGACGGACTCCCGGTGCCCACACTCCGGTACGTGCACATCCGCAACGAGGACCGCACCCCCGACCTGTCCTGGGTTCCCATCACCCTCGCCCTCAGCAACGTCTCCTTCAACAGCTAAACCAGCCAAGCAACACCAACCCAGATCCGAGAACCGATTCTCATGAACCAGCTCCAAGCCGCACTCCCCGCGGCAGACAAGAACACCGCCCAGGCCCCAGCAGACGCATTCCAGGACCTCACCCTCCCGCAGTTCCACAACCTCCTTACCGAGGCCGGCCTGCAGAGCACACCCGAGACCGTCAAAAAGCAGAGCAACATCAGCGCCGCACTGCGCCGCTGGTTCGGCGGATGGAGCTTCATGAGCGTCAATGGCCTCATCAGCCACGCATACCTCGCCAACACCGCCGGATTCGTCGTCATCGGCCCGTACTTCTACGCAGTTCCGAAGTACATCGCCACCACAGAGCCCACCCGCCGGTAACCACCACCCTCGCCACTCAGCATCCCGCCCGCGCCCGCGTCGATCCGCACTCCCAGGTCGACGCGGGCGCCTTTTACGACATATCGGAGAACCTCATGGGAATCATCGACACCCTCTTCGGCCGCAAGCGCCGCGAACCGGCCGGACCCGCACCCTTCACCCCGAAACCAGGAACAGACGACGAACTCGCCGTCCAACGCTACGAATACCTCCTACGCAACGCCGGCCCCGACACGGTAGAACAGGTCCACTCGGAAGCGTTCGCGAAACTTAGCTACGCCCAACGCGACCTCATGTTCGACCAGCTCGTCGCACGCGCCGCGGCAAACGACGAAAAGCCGGTCGACGCGACGCCCGGCTCCCTCGCAACCGCCGCAACCCTCGTGGAAACAAGACGGCCCGGATCCATCAAACGCCTGTTCGGCAACGCCAGCGCCAATCCCCTCTGGGGCGACCCGAACTCCATGTTCTACCTGTTTGTCAGCTACTCCATCGCCTCCGACCTGTCCACCGCGTACTTCATCAGCCAGGTCGCATCGGCCGACACGGCAGCACCCGACGAGATGAGTAGTGATGCTAGCGAAAGCGACTTCTTCGGCGACTTCGGCTTCTGAGCCCGCCGCGGCGCACGCTGCGCGACGATTCACGTAAGAGGATCCACTTGCGGAAATCCACTACGCCCGCACATGCCGATTGTGAGAGGACGACTGACGAAGTAGACGCGGGCGGTAGCCTCCGGGACGCTACCGCCCTAGACGAATGCTTCTTTGGGTTCTGGGATTCGTCGGAACCCAGGAACGCGGATGTTCCTTAACTACTTGCCGGTCCTTGTCTGTGTCTGTCGCTGAATAGTTCTGTAGACGGTCGACCGTGCGACGTTGAACAGCTCGGCAAGCTCAGCGGTGGTGTGCGTACCAGCGTTGTGCACTTCCATCAGGTGATGCTGCTGCGGGAGGGAGAGTTTGGGCTGCTTGCCGCGGAGCCTGCCCTTCGCCTTCGCTACCTGCATGCCTTCCCGGGTGCGGGCTCGGATCAGATCGGATTCGAACTCGGCCACCATCGCGAGCACGTTGAACAGCAGCCTCCCGACTGGGTCGAGCGGGTCGTGGACAGAGCCGCCGATGCTGAGTTTGACGTGCTTGGCGGTGAGCTCGTCCACAATGTCGCTGGCATCACGAAGCGACCGTGCCAACCGATCGAGCTTCGCCACCACCAGGGTGTCGCCGTTGCGACACGCGGCGAGAGCTTCGCGGAGACCTGGTCGTGCTCGGTTGGTTCCGGTCAGCCCGTGGTCCGTGTAGATGTAGGCGGGATCAACCCCGAGCCGCTCGAGGGCGACGCGTTGTGCGGTGAGATCTTGTTCGTATGTGGACACGCGTGCGTATCCGATCAGTAGTTCATTCATACGGGAAGCCTCATCCCGCGCGTCGTCACCGGCCATACGTCACCGCGACGAGACGAACCGGTAGGGGACCGGCTTGCGGGCGGGCTGCCGCGGCTGCCCGGTAGTCTTCGAGCCATGCCAGAACCGGATGCTGACGACGTTCTGGGGCGGCTCGGCGTCGTCCCATCCCTCCCGCGTTCGGGCAGCACTGTCGGCATTTCCCCGACTGTCCTGTCCGGTATCTGGCCGATCAACGCCCTTCGGCATCCTCAGCACGATGGAACATGTGGCTGGTACATCTGGGCTGGCGAGGCCCTGCCTGCTGCGGACGACTTCTTCAAGCCTCTGCATGTTGAACACGTCGCTGACTGGTGTCCGCAAATCGTGCCATTTCTCGGCCTCCCTCCCGGATGGCGAGTTCTGCTCGCTCCTGGACAAGAGGACGTATGGTTCGATGCCGAGCTACTGTCGGTGGAGTGATCGAGATCACTCAGCGTACGAGGACCGCTGGAGCCGTTCGTTCGGTACCGGAGAACGACCCCTCAGCGAGACCCGTCCGGTATCCAAACGGACTGGCGGCGGGCGTCTAGGGGTGTCGGGGCTATGGCGGGTCGGACGAACTTGGCCATGGCGGCGATAGCATCTTAGCTGTGAAGCTAACCATCCGATTAGTACACCTCGGGTGGATTGAAGCAACGATCCAGCACCACGAAGACTCGCTCGGAATCACAGCGTCGTACATCGGCGACGCACCCCGGGAGCTCTTGGAGGCGGTTGAGCAACTGCAAACGGGAGCCGCGACAGCTCGCTGCAGATGGCTCGAGGAGCCAGGCGAGTATCGGTGGATATTCGAACGAACCGGTGCCTTGGTGGACGTGCGCATTCTCTGGTTCGACGATGGCTGGCATGACTCCGACGACGCCGGGGTAATGCGGTTCGAGTCGACGGTCTCGCTGAGCGAGCTTGCTTTTTCGGTCACGGACGGCATGTCGCGGATGGTCTCCGAGAGTGGGGGTCCGGAGGGCTACTTCCGTAAGTGGACGATGGCCTTCCCTGAGAACGTCCTTGGCAGCGTTCAGTCTCGCCTGCGAGCTCCGGAACAGCGGTGACGGTTGGGCGTGCGCAGGCCATCGGGCTTCGGGGCGTGGCGTGGCGTCGCATGAGTGCACGGAAAGTCGAGGGTTCGCCGCCAGAATGGTGGCGGAGGTGGCAAGTGCCAAGTCGTGAAGCGGTGCATCGTGAACCGGTTTGGCGTTCTCAATCCGATTTCATCATCGCCACCTCCATCGATGGGGCGGACACCGACGTCGTGACCGAGCAACTGTGGGCAAAGAGAATCGATGATCGACACTTCGAGCTCTGTTGCATCCCGTTCTTCGCCCACGACCTCGCCTTGGGAGATCTAGTCCAGGTCGACTCGGCGTACATGGTCGAGCAGGTGGCGAAACCATCAGGACGATATGTGTTTCGGGCCTTCTTCGACTCATTGATGCTGCGCACGCAGGAGAAGGTCGTTCAAGGATTGAGCACCTTGGGCGCGCTACTGGAGTGGTCGTCCCAAAGCCTGGTGGCGATTGATGCCCGCGACGTTGAGCACGCGAACGAGCTTGCCGAGTATCTGGCTCAGTGCGAGTCGCGCGGTTTGCTGCTCTACGAGACAGGCAAAGCGAGAACCGCCTGACGGAGCGACTGCGTCGAAGTACGTCGCAAGCGTTGCCGCAGTGGATGGTCTAGCGGGCGCGCGACTCGAGGAGCTCAGGCTCTTTCGGCAAGCCGCCGAAGGCGATAACGACGACCGCTGCTCCACCTACGAGCAGGCCGAGGGCAACGAGCGTTCCCGCCCAACTGCCGGAGTATGTGGTGATGGTGCCACCGCCGGCGCTCCGATCCCACTCGCAAGCTCGACCAACCGGCCAGAGAGCGGGATACCCGGTCACGACGTCTGAACGTTCGGACATCGCGGCCATGGGAGAGCTCGGCCCTTCGACACGGCACTTGTACGTGGCTCCCTTGTAGGTGGCCGGCATGAGTTGTGCAGCAACGAGAAGGAACCCGAGCAGTATCACGACCAGCCCAACCGCTATCGAACGGCCCGGTCGCCGATTGCTTGTCCTCGTGGCATTCACTCGGCTAGCTTCTCACCATCAATCCGGAGGGGCGGGCCGAGTATCGGCAGTCGGGAGCTATCTGTTGGGCGTACCAGTTCGAGAACGCATGAGCGGTGGCTGCTATGTTCGCATTCATGGCTGAGTATGGGTGGTTGTGGGTCCTGTTAGCCGTGATCAACGCGAACATCGCAGCGTCCAACCGCCGCTCCCCGATCGCTTGGTTCCTGCTCTCCCTGGCAATCGGACCCTTCGCTACGGTGATCTTGCTGCTTCGCCCCGCTCCACCACTCGAGACGAAAAGTCCTGCTCCGTTGTCTGGTACCACCGACTGAGCCCTCGCGACTCGCGCCTCGTCGGTCGGGTTCTCGTGCACATACGTCGGGTCCCAGATCGCAGTGAAGATGGCACCCGGTTCCGGAGGATAGACACCTGCCTGCTGTCGGCGAACGGCAGTCCGGGGTGGCCGGGACGTCCAATCTGCGACGAGAGCTTTCGACCTAAAGCGGGAAGAGGAAGCGTTCGGGATTCATGCCAGCGGCACCCTGAAACACAACGGCTGTGCGGGTCGTGTCACCGGGGTCGCCGGCAACGAAAGATGGGGCGAGGCGTTCCAACCCTCGGGGAAGATCCTGCGGAATGTACCCGGCGGGCGCCAGATAGGCGCGAACTCCTCCGCCCGGCCGAGGGGCGACGCCCACCCACACACCGTTCGCCTGAAAATCGTGGCTGGTAGTGCAAGAGCTGCCGGTCATCTCAGCGTCGACCATGACAGCGAACAAGCACAGACGGTCTCCCTGCGTTCGAGCGACCCAGTATTCGGCGCGGTCATCTTCGGCGAGCATCCGCCATGTGCTCTTGTCGATGCTGCTGTCGTCCCCAGCGGACATGTCGAAAGAAGGTGGCGTGCCTGGGCCCGCCGGCTCGGCGAGAGCTGGGACAAGGTCGATGAGATCCGGCTCCGTTGTCGAACCCGATACGCTTAGCCACACCCGGCCGCCAGCAAGAACGACAGCTCCCGCGAGGCCCGCCACCAAATATCGCCGTTTCATGCCCCCCCCCTGACGTTCGTGAGACCTGAGCGTACAGGTGCTCTCGCGCGTCGGGTCAATAGCTGCTTCCAACAGCTCGCTGCGATCGCTCAAGGATCGGCCTGGGGATGCCCGCATAGGGATCCGCTACCGGGCGTTGCGGGAGGTCGGCTCCCCGAGCGTTGCGGCCTATCCCGCCATCACGTCAGCTGCCATCGATTCCCCATGACAGGTCCTACGATCCTGAGCCGGCTTGGTGCCATTCAGCGTTCATCGACGCCTGGTGTCTGCTCGGCCTGCCGAAGGTCGTCGAGGATCGGACGAAAGGTCAGCAGCGCGCTTCTCAGGGAATCTGCTGCCGCGTCTCCGAGGGCGATGGATAGTGCGTCGTCGACCGTTCGGAATAGTTCCTGGGCGGTCTTGTGAACGGCCCTGCCGGCCGGAGTGAGAGTGATCCTGTACGAGCGGCGATCTTCGGGGTCGGGGTCCTTCTGAACGTGCCCACGGGATGCAAAACGCTTCACGTAGCTCGACACGGTGGTCGGTGGTGCCGCCATCCACCGAGAAAGCGTTGATGGTGTCGTGGCTTCTGACGCAGCAAGAATCGAGTAGACCGCGAACTCGTCGCCGGTCAGTCCTGCGGGCGCGACGGTGGCGTCCACCAGGGCTGACGTTCCGCGGGAAGTCAGCCAGATCAGAAACGCCAGGTCGACCCCCTCCTCGCGGATCTCGCTCGCTGAAAGAGCCGACGGTGCGTCGATTGAATCCATAGCCCCAATCTAGTGCGATTTCGCATGAGTTCCCCAATTCACCTTGACAAAGTACTACGTTATCGCACTAAATTATGTCGAGCGTGCAGAGTGCATGCTCGAAAGAGGCAGGAAAGATCGTGGCAATTTCTCTACGCAGGGGCCTGCTGGGCATCAGCGCGGTAGCAGTATCCGTCGTTGCTCTCGCTGGCTGCACGACAGGATGCGCAGGCAGCTCGTCTGCCCAGGCTGCGGGATCGATCCACACTGTGGTCCTAGCAAGTCCTGAATACAGGTGTACCGGGCCGGGTCCAGAACTGTTGAAACTATGGAGCGACTTCACCAAGGCGGTCTTCGAATGACGACCCGGCGCCAGGCGATTGCACAGAAAACCAGTGAGACCGTGGCACGCGCGATGCGAGCAGCGCAGGTCCCGGGCCTGTCGATCGCGGTCGTAGACCGGACCAGCACAATCTTCGCGGGCGCGTTCGGCCATGCTGACCTCGCTGACGTCGCAGCGGCCACGACGACCACCAGGTTTCGGTGGTTCTCGATGACGAAGCTCGTCACCGCCACTGCCCTTGTACGACTGGCTGACCAGGGGAAGCTGGACCTCCAGTCCCCGGTGCGGGCGCACCTCAACCAGTGGCCAAGGGGAAACCCCGCCACGGTTGGACAACTTCTGTCGCACACCGCCGGCCTACCCAACCCGCTGCCGATCAAGTGGGTGCATTCGGTTGACAGTGAGCGACCAGACCAGGCGGCGATGCTCGAGCAGCTTCTGCACCGGCACAATGGGAAAACTCGACCACCGGGCGGTCCGGCGAAATACTCCAATATCGGCTTCCTCGCTGCTGCCGAGATCATCGCACTCGCGGTCGGCACCTCCTTCATGGAGCACGTCAATACCGAGCTGCTTGTTCCCCTTGGCATGACCGCCACCGGTTTCGATCACCCAGCCACCGACGCCGCCACAGGGTACCTAAACGTCCCCCGACCCGTCATTCCGTTCGCGAAAGCGTTCCTACCCACCGAACTCATCGGCAACCGCCCTCACGGCGTGCAGGCACTTCGCCCATTCCAGGTCGACGGTGCGGGCTACGGCGGCCTGATCGGGCCAGCTACGGACGCCGCACGATTCTTGCAGCTTCATCTCCACGACGGAGAACTTGACGGCGTTCGCATCCTCACCACCGAATCCGCCACGAGAATGCGTGAGCTCGTCTCACGCAGCCGGTCTTTCGACCACGCCACCGGATGGTTCCGAGAACGCTCCCGCCTACCGTCCCAGCCGCACTGGGAGCACTACGGTACCGGCGCAGGCTTCTGGAACGTCGCTCGGATCTACCCCAACCTCGGCCTTGGTGTTGTCATCATGACCAACAGCACCCGCCGGTTCGACTTCGAGAGCATCATCGCATCGATCACGAAGGACTACCGATCATGACAACAACAACCATCCGCCCCTACGAGGCAACCGACGCGCAACAAACCATGACGGTCTTCCAGCGTGCGGTAAGGATCACCGCCGCCGCGGACTACGAACCTGAGCAGATCGCTGCCTGGGCAGCGGACCTCGACATTGCGGCCTGGGCGCACCGCAGAGCTGCCGCCGAGACGTGGGTCGCAGAACAAGACGGCGTCGTTGTCGGTTTCAGCGACCTCAGCAAATCCGGATACATCGACATGATGTTCGTTGATCCCGCAGCGGCGCGGACGGGTGTTGCAACTGCCCTTCTCAGCCACCTCCTTCACCTCGCCATCGGGCGCGACATACCCGAGCTCACCGTCAACGCCAGCGCAACCGCACGCCCCTTCTTCGAGCGCGGCGGCTTCCAGGTCGAGACCGTGCAGGAGGTTGAACGCAACGGCGTGATCCTGCACAACTTCCGAATGAGAGCGCCAGTCAACGCGACCCCGGAAACGCCCTGGCTGCCTACGGACTTCATTCACCCGCTGCGCGTCGACTGGGGCGAAGATGTGCACCTGCGCCCCATCCGTGCCTCCGACATCGACATCGACATGCCAGCCGTCCTCGGCAACCAAGAAATGCTCTGGGAGATGTACGGCGACGCCTGGGCCTGGCCGCCTGCCACCCTCACCGTCGAGCAGGACGTCCGAGATCTCCAGCACCACGCCGATGAGATGGACCGCCACGAATCCTTCAACTACGCGATCCTTCCTACCGACGAAGCCGAACTGTTCGGATGCATCTACATCGACCCCGTCAACACCGGCGACCCCAGCCGCATCGAGGCTGAAGTCTCCTGGTGGGCCACTCCTGGCGCTCCGCCCTGGCTGCGCAACCACCTCGGTGACCTCGCCTCGGCATGGATCCGCCACGCGTGGCCGTTCGCCGGCGTTCACACCCCCTTCAACCAAGTCCACTTCCGGGAGACAACATGAACGACAGCTGCAGGCCGAGGATGCGAGAAACCTCCGCTGGACCAGTTACCGACGAACGAACCACGAGCGAAGCGCTACCGGACTGGATCATGTCACGAACTTTTCTGCTGCTCGGACTCGGCTTGCAGGATGGCGGATCCACATGCGGGCACCCGAGGTGATCCGTTTCCGTGCGATCGCTGGCTGCGGTGTGGCCGGATCGGAACCACGGGTGCCGCTCGCCCGTCAAGCTGCGTTGGCTAGGCGGGCACGGGAGTCCCGGAGTCCGGTCGCCCCGGTTGTTCCGGGTTGCGCCTCCGGATGCATCAACTATTGACGAGAATGAGGGCGACGAACAAACCTGCGGCCACCGTAATTGCGAGAGCGGGTTCCCACCAATGGACACGACGCGGTTCCACAGTTAGCCGGTCCCTGACGGAAACACCAACGGCTGACCCCGATCACAACATGAGTTGATACGAACAGATTCGTGAGTCGCGAACTGCTCGCTGGGTATGACACGTGGGGAAGCGCGCAGGTCGCCAGGCACACGTCGACGGCGCCCGGTGGAGATCGTGGTCACGACTTCCTGCGGCGGCGCCGCAGGAACGCGGTGAGTCCGATGACGGCGCCGCCTAGCAGCAGCACGATCCCAGCGGTCAGCTGTATCCGCAGGGCATCGCCATCGACTCCGGTTACGGCTAGCGGCGGGTCGAAGCGGTTCTCGACGGTGATGTTAACGACGGAGTCCGCCGTCACCACGGCCGGTTCGGCTTGCGTCGCACTGATTTTGACCGCGGCCGCGCCTCCCTTGTCGGTCTCCTGTGCCCAGCACTCCGCGCCGATCGGCAGATCGTCGAAGCGACGCGTCTCGCCGCCGGCGAGGATGACCATCTCGCCGTCGAGAACCACCGAGGCGGGGTTCGCCCCTCTTTGGAGAGTGCAGGTGAGCTCGATCTGGAACCTTTTGCCGTTCGCCTGAGCGGTGGCACCGGTGATCACCTTGGAGAGGTCGATGGAACCGTAGTCGAACACGTTGGTCGCGACGATGCCGATCTCCTGCGGGGCGTCGACGACGGTCACGATCGCGGCGTTGTCGAAGGAATCGAAATCGATGCTCGACGACGTGGCGCCACCGGCATCCGTCTCGGCTGCGAAGCAGTGCGTCCGGTAGGGCAGGTGCAACGGGTCGCCGTCATCGTCGGTCACAACGACCGTCTCGCCGCCGCTGACGGTTACGGGGCCAGAGAAGAGGGTGAGCAGCGTGCCGTCTTGCCCTTCGAGTTGGCAGGTGACCTGGATCACGAATAGGGCGCTCGTCGCGTAGTCCTCGTCCTGAGCTGCACCATCGAGCACCTTGGTGATCGCGATGGTACCGAGCGAGAACTCGTTGACGAAGCCGGCGGTCACTACGTTCGCGCCGTTGTCGCCGTCGTCGGGGATTGTCACGGTCACCGGATCGGGTGTCGCGTCTGCTCCTCCGTCATCCGTCTCTGTGACGATGCACTCGGCACCGACTGGAATCCCGGTGATGGTCGTCGAGGTGATCGGGTCTCCGGTGCCGTCACCCGTGAGTGTGAGCGTGCCGTCGTAGACCTGCGCGCCCTCGTAGGTGCAGATAACTGAGTAGACGAACGGGCCGTTCGAGAAGTCGGGGACACCAGGGCCGGTGAGCTGCTTCACGACGTTCAAGCCGCCGACTCGGAAGTCGTTGGTCACTGTCACGAGGGAGGGTCCGGATTCGGCGTCGCCGATGGTGAAGGCTCCGGCGGGGTTCACTGACGACTCGGTGGCGCCGGCGTCGTCGATTTCTGTGACGACGCATGATGCGTCAGTGGGTAGGTCGCCGACGATCCAGAGCGGATTGGCCCTGGTGACTACGGCGGTCTCATCGAAGACCGGGTTCGACACCGCGTCGGGCAATGTGCAGAGCAGGCGCACCGGGAAGTCGCCGGTGCCCCATGCATCGGCGCCGGCGCCGGTCACTTCCTTCGTGATGTCGACGCTGCCGACCGTGTACGAGTTGGTCACACCGACTGTCGTCGCATGCGTGCCAGCGGTGTCAGGCGACAGGGTGAAGCTCGCGTCAGGTCCGTCTATCGGGGCTCCGTCGACGCCGCTCTCGCTGATGACGATGGTGGTGGATGCCGCTCCACCGGTTCCTGTTTCGCTGACCGAGCAGCCGGCACCGGCTGGCAGCCCGGAGAACTCTTTCGACTGGCCGTCGCGCAGGGTGAATGACCGATCTGCGAGCGTAATCGATTCGTCGCCGAGGAACAGGCAGCTCGCGGTGAAGGAGTAGGTCAGGTCGTAGGCGATGGGGTCGCCGTGCTGATCGACCGCTCCCCCATTGTCGATGGCTTTGCTCACTGTGAATCCGGCGTTGCGGTAGATGTTCGTGACGGTCAAGGTCACGTCGCCGTCCGCGGCTGAGATGACTACCGGGGCGGCCTCGGTCGCACTGACCTGCACCTCCCAGGCCCCCTGTGAATCGGTCTCTTCTGCCCAGCAGCTCGAGCCGATCGGCAGATCGTCGAAACGCTCGGTCTCGCCGCCCTGAAGCCGGGTGAGTTGGTGATCGACCAAGGTGAGGGTCGGGTTGTTACCGCCGCGGTCGAAGGTGCAGGTGACCTCGATCTCGAAAGTGCGTCCCGTCCCGAGCACGGTGTCTCCGCCAAGCTGCTTTCTGAGCACGAGCGAGCCGTAGGCGAAGGTGTTCGTCGCCGTGATCTCAAGCGGCTGCGTGGTGTTTCCAGCCTGGGCGGTGACGATCGCCGCGTTGTCGTAGGAGTCGAAGTCGATCGCAGTGGATGTGGCTCCTGCTAAATCGGTCTCGTCACCCCAACAGTGGGTGCCCACCGGTAGCAGCAGATCGCCGCCGTTCACGGCGTCCTGCACCATCACGGTGCCGGCACCGGTCAACTCGACGTCACCGTCGAACAATGTGACGCGATCGCCACCGGTGTTGACCTGGCAGGTGACGTGAATCGTGTAGGTTGCGTCCGTCGCCCAGTCCTCGCCGGCGGCTGCGCCGTCGAGGGCCTTGGTCACTGCGATGGTGCCGGCCGTGAACCGGTTGAGGAAGGACGCGGTCGCAACTTGCGGTTCTCCACCTGCCACGTCAGGAATGGTGACGGTAACGTCGGCCGCCGCCGCGTCCGCCCCGCCATCCGCGGTTTCGGAGACGACACAGTCCGTACCGACTGGTAGGCCCGTGACGGAGGATGAGACGAACGGTCCGGCGGTTCCGTCACCCGAGATCTCGACCTCGCCGAATCCGACGTCCTGGCCCTCGTAGGTGCAGTTGTAGCCGAACTCGAACGGCCCGTCGGAGAAAGTGGGTACGCCGGATCCGTCGACCGTCTTGGAGACGGAGAAGCCGCCGACGCGGAAGTCGTTCGCCACGGCGACCGTCGACGGTTGGGCCGGGGTGCTGCCAATCGTCACCGAGGCGGGTGTGATTGTGGATTGGGTTGCGCCGCCGTCATCAGTTTCCGTGATGGCGCAGGATGCGCCCGTCGGGAGGTCGTCGATGCGCCAGACGTTGCCCGGGCCGTCCTTGGTCAGCACTGCGGTGTCGCTGAAAACCGTGTTGGGGTTCGCGGCGGCCAGTGTGCAGGTGGCCTGCACGGTGAAGTCGCCGAATTGGCCCGCCCAGGTACCGGTCGCCGACTTGGTGATCGCGAGGGACCCTACGGTGAAGGTGTTGGTGATAGCCACGGCGTTCAGGTGGGTCCTCGCGGGAGCATCGGCGAGCAGCGTGAATGCCGTGCTGGCCCTGTTTGACGGAGCCGTGGAGGACCCGTCGCGGGTGACGACGATGCTGGTGGATGCGCCGTGGTTGTCGGTTTCGGTGACTGTGCAGTCGGCGCCGGCTGGCAGGGCGTCGAAGGTGCGCGAGGATGTGGCCGGCGCGACCGGCGGATCCTGCAGCGTGAACGACTGGTCGAGCACTGTCGTGTCCCGGAAGGTGCAAACGGCGTGCACCGGGAACGGGTCGTAGACGATCGCGGCGCCGTCCTGGTCGACCGCTCCGCCGTTCACCACTGACTTACTCACGGTGAAGCCGGCGAACTCGTACGTGTTCGTGGCCTGGATACGCTGCAACTGCACCGGGGTCGACGCGAACGGGTGGGCGATGTCGGTGCGACCACTGAAGTCGCTGAGCGCCGTGATGGCGCCTGAGCTGGTCGCATTCGTTCCGGTGGGGACGTAGCTGACCTTCGCCCCCTGCGTCGGCGTTTCCGTCACCGTGCAGTCGGCGTACAGCGGGATGTTCAGGCTTGCTCCGACAGTAAGGACGGTGCCGTCTGGCAGCAGCGTGACGGTGGCGGCACTAGCTCCTGTACCGTTCACGATCGCTACGGGTTGACCGCCTGAGGTGCACGAGAGCGTAAAGGTGTAGCTCGATGGCAGGGGCGCCGTCCATCCGGTCGGCGTGACCACGGTTTTGGCGAGGCTGAGGCGGGCGGTGGGCATCGCCACGCCTGTGCGGACGGGCTCTACCGGCCCGAGGTAGATCTCGGCGCCGTTGCTGCTTCCGCGCGATCCGGCCGCGACGGCGTTCCAGGCGATCGGCAGGGTGCCGGTACCGGTGCTCGGCGACGACCACGCCGTGCGGGTTTGGAACGAAATGTCGACAGATGCTCGCGGGGCGAGGCCGGCGCCGGCCGGGAATGTGAGCACGAACTTGATGGCCTTGGCCGATGCGAGCTGCGCCGTGGGGGTCGTGTCAGTGAAGACCGTCCAGGCGCGGTTGTTGACATCCGCGTAGCAGGGGTCCGTCGTCGGGATACCGCCGGCTCGTGCAGAGCTCTCGATGTCCTTGGCGTTGCAGACCCGGTTGGGCACAGTGTTCAGGTAGTAGGCCGTGAGTACGGTGCCGGGTGCGGCGGTGGTGGCGACCTGGCCGAGCAGGGTCGGCGCCCAGTTCGAGCCGCGCTGCGTTCCGACGGTCACACCGGTGTCACCGGGGGCTGGCAGTACGTCGATGGCCGCGAGCTGCTCGGACGGGATGTTGCCGAGGTTGGTGAAGGTGGTGCGCCATGATTCGGTCCCGCCGGGGCGGGTGATCGGTACACAGGTGTTGGTGTAGTAGCCACGTCCGGCGTTCGGGGTGTCGCATGCCGCTGCGGCGGGCAGTCGGCCGGTGGACAGAACGCCGAGGTCGTCGTAGTTCGCATCGCCTGGGGCTGCGCCGGGTACGCCGGCTGCGACACCCTTCACGGCCTTGACCACCTGGATGGGAGCCGCGGCCGACGGCGTGACCGTCGTTGTTGCCGTGCAAAGGTCGACGTTGGTGGTGTTCGGGGTGACTGGGCGGTTGTTGCTGGTGAAGGAACAGCGCTCGAAGTCACGGTCCGATGAGGCCGTGATCGAGTTGCCGACTGGGGTTGTCGGCGCCAGTCCAGTCTGGAAGACCAAGGCGGCTGTGATCGTCAGTTTGTCACTGGGGTTGAAGACGAACCCGGCGGGAACGGTGATCGAGATGATTCCGGTTGACGGGTCGAGGCTGGCTGCGAATCCGGTGGTGGCCAGGGCAGTCCCCGCCCCGTTCACTAGCGCAAATCCGAACGTGTCGGTGGCGCCGGCCGGCTCGACGAGCAGGGATCCTTGGCCATTGGTGCCGACGGTGTCGGTGAGGGTGAGGCCGGTCATCGCCCAGGCACCTGAGTTGGTGATGGTCATCGCGTAGGGGATGGGGCTGTTGGGTGGGAATTGCTGCGAGCCCGCCCCGCCCTGACCGTTGCCGGGCGACTTCTCAACTGTGATGGCGTTGACGCGGTGCTGCAGGATGGTTGTGTCGCTGTCACTGGCGTCGGCTGTCCACGTCGTTCCAACGTCAGGCCTTCCCCACGCTCCAACGCCATGGACCTGAAGGTCATCGGTGGTTGTTCCTTGGACGGTCTCGCCGGGTGCTGTCTGCAGACCGGGCAAGGTGGACGGCACCGGGTAGGAGTCGACTTGACCGGCCGGACCCACGTGAAGCACTGTACGTCGGGTGGCGGTCACGGTGACCGTCACTGTGGGGTTGCGTGGCCGTTCCCAGTTCGCGTTCGCCGCGTTGCGGCGTACGTCGAAGCGCACTCCGCGGACCTGGTCGGCTGTCACGCCCGCGGGAAGGACCGGCGTGATCGCCCCGCCGGTCGCAGCGGTCTGCCACTGCCCGACGGTCCAGCACGCCGTGAGGTCGGCCGAGCCGTTGCACGTGGATGTGATCGCCCCGCCGCTGGTCTGGTACTCCGCTCCCACGAGGACGGAAACACGCAACTGTCGAACGGGTAGGGGCAGTGTGACCTGCGGGAAGCTGGCGAAGTCGAACGCGTTCCAGAAGGTGGGGGTGGCATCAGTGAGCGTCATCGTTGTGGTGCGCACGTTGCCTGTCGGCTGGCCCGCCAGAGTGAGGCGGTAGCCGGTGCGGGCGTCGTCCTCGTAGCGCGATGCCGGGGTGATGGTCTTGGATGCGGTGATGCCGTAGATAGCCGCGACGAATGCAAGGGTCGCGTCCGCGCTTCCGGCGGCTGAGTCAAGGTTCGGGTTTCCGCCGGGTCGCTCGACCGTCGCGAGCGCGATGTTGTCGACGCGGTCGGTGATGTCCACTCGAGGGGTCGCATTGATAGGGACGCGCTCGATTTCGCGGGACTGGAACGTCAGCGTGACGGTGCTGGCCGCTCCGGCGGCGACGGCCGTTCGCGTGGGATCCGAGTGCACAACGCTGAAGCCCGTGACGTCGGCGAGGTCAGCGGGTGGCAGGCCCTGCGCCTCGGCGACGGTGTAGGTCTGCGTTGCCGCGCCGCGGAGGAGTGTGACGACAGACTGCGTGGCACCGGTCGGCACCGTGATGTTGTCGATCGAGTACAGGTTGAGGTATTGGAAAGCCGTCGGAGCTGGCTGCGCCGGAGACGGATCGCTGATAGTGAGCTGGCCGATCTTGCTCTCGGTCTCGTTGGTGGCCGTGATCGTCGACGTCACCAGAGGGAACTCGTCGGCCGGGGTGCCGGCAGGCGGGACGGGTAGTTCGGTCTGGTCGAAGGCCTTGGTGACCGAAACGTTGACAGTGGTGTCGAGGATGGTGATCGCGGCGCCATCGCCCTGTGAGACCGGCACAGGGCCGATTCCCGTGAGGTTCACGGTGTTGTTGACGACCCCCGCTGCGCCGGTGTTATAGGTGTCGTCGTGAAGAATGCCGACGACCGGACCGTCGTCGCTGCGCTTGACCTGGCGGATCTGGAATGTGAGATCGAGGCCGCGGTCTTTACCGAACGATGCGGCGACGCCGCTGCCGAGAGCTGGGGCGCCGGCTCCACTACGGTTACTGCCCTCCGCGTAGCTGATTCGCACGCCGAGAGTACTGGCCCGCTCCGCGTCGCTCAGGGTGTAGCCAGGGAAGGTGCCATCGCAGACCACCGCGAGTCCACAGACCTTGCCGGTGATGTCGGTCCAGTTGACGGCCCCGTCGGTCGTGCTGCCGTCGGCGAGCTCGACCTTCGCGACGCGGTCGTACTGCATCGACGGATCGAGTGCCGGCGTGATCGGCTCGATCCGAGCCAGGTCGAAGGCGTCGTAGACCGAGGTGGCGACGTCTGTGATTTCGCTGGTGCTCGCGGGGTCGGTGATGACCACCGAGCTGAACGGCAGACCCTCGGTCGCCCAGTTCAGTCTCGTGGTGCGCTGCTCATCGCTGAAGGCGAAGACCTGGTCGTTCAACCACCGCTTCTCGAGGAGGTCGGGCGCGATTCCGTCGAAGGGTTTCAGCACGACCTCGTCGACAGCCGTCGCCGTGTTGTCGGTGGGGTCGGTGTCGTCGGGGTTCGAGACTGCTGCCTGTGCGCGGTTGTCGACGGTGAGGCCGGGGGCGGGCGCAGCGGCGGCTGCATCGGTGACGCTGCCGCTCCCATCGCGGAACGTCGACCGCATGGTGGTCGACAGAGTTGGGGCAACGGTGAAGCCCGGGGGCAGCACTCCGGTCTTCGGAAGGTACGTGAAGCGCACGCCGCGGATGATGTCCCGCAGCCCTGCAGGAACTGCGTAAATCCAGGTGGTCGCGCCTGCGATGGCGCTGGCGCCGTCAAAGGTGACCCAGGTGACGCCGTCGGCGCCGAGGTATTCGGCTTTGAGGGTGGCGTTGCCGGGTACGCCCGCGGTGATCTGGGCGAGGTCGAAGGTGTTCCAGAACGGGGTGGTGCCGCCGGCGGGGTCCGGATCGGTGATGATCAGTGAGTTGGAGCCGATCGTTGAGGCGTTCACGCCGGCGTCGTTCACGGCGCCGAGCATGGTGACATTCATCGTGGAGCCGGGAACAGCGAACATGTCGTCGCGGGCGATGCGCTTGTCGATGGTGGTCGAGACACGGGCGGGCTGCAAGGTGATCGTATCGGCACCGGTGTCGCTGGCTGTCCGCCCGGTGGCGTCGACCACAGTCGCCGTTGTTTCGTTCGTGCTGATGACGTCGCGGCTCCCATCGATGGGGCGGGCCGTCACGGTGAAGGGGATTTCGGCGGAACTGTTGGGTTCGATCGTTCCAGTGAAGAGCACGTCGAAACCGGTGACGCCGGCACGGGTCGGCGGGGGGATGTTGTCCGCGACCTGGGTGGCACGGGTCTCCGTGCTGCCGTCGGCGTAGTGGTACGTGACGCTCACCTCGGTGGCGCCGGCCGGCCACTCCACGCCGCCGGTGAAGCCGCTGAAGTCGAGACCTTGGTCCAGAAGGTTCGGCTGGCCGGGCGACGGCTCAGTGATGAGCATCGATACGACAGCAAGGTTGGAGTTTGTGGACGTGATTTTGGCTGTGGTCGATTCTCCGGCAAGGAGCTTGCTGTCGAAGAACGACTTCTCCACCCCAACGTTCGGAAGGGCATTGCTGATGACCACAGAAGCGTTCGCGGTCTGCGGCGCGGAAGAGGCGGCCCCCACTGTCACCAATGAGGAGGCGGTGTTTACGACGGTGGCCGTCTGGCCCTGCGGGATGTTCTCGACTGTGCTGTTCGTCGAGGTCTGAACGACGATCCGCGCCTCACCACTCGGAGGGGTGATGGGGAGCTCACCCGCGGAACTGCTGAAAGTGAAGCGCAGACCCTTCACATCACTCAAGGGCGTGATGCCAGGAATGCCGCTCGGGTCTGCGGGAATGGGGCCGGTGTCGGTCGCGGGCTGCCAGTTGCCAGCGGCGTCGCGGTACTCGATCTTGACCTGATCGGCGCCTGCGGGAGGCGTGATCGAGCCGATTGCTCGGAAGTCGAGGTAGCCCTCGAGCGGGCCGGCGACTCCGTCAGCGGGATCCTGCACGACGATGGTGTCGACCGTGCGATTCGAGGCGTTGCCGCCGCCGATCGTATAGTCGACAGGCTGCTGAGGCACACCGGGGACCTGCTGTCCGTCGGGTTGGTTGTCGTCGACAGACTTCAGCACGGTGCTGTCGAGCTTCTCGACCACGTTGACTGTGATGGTGGCCGTAGCGGACTGCGGATCCGCGTTGGTCGCCGTGGCGTTCGCGGTGTTGATGATGTCCTGGCCGTTGAACTCGGCCGTCGTATCGTCGGGCACGGCGACGAAGACCGTGATGGTCATGTTCTCGCCTGAAACGAGACCCGGACCATCGGGGGTGCTCTGAGTGAAATCGATCGTGAAGTCACGAGTCCCGACAGTAATGCTGTTCGCGCTCGCGCCACCGACCGAGACCGGGTTCTGAACCGCCGGGTCGAAGACAAGGGGGGCAGGGAGGGCGTCGTTCAGCTGCGCGTCGTTGCAGACCTCGGACAGGTTACTGTTGCAGGTCAGCGAGATGGAGTAGCTGAAGGTGTCACCCGGACTGTACGGCGACTGATTGGGGTTCACGGCTTTCGTGATGATGAGTTCAGCCGTCGGATCGGCTGCCATGGCCGGCGTCGCTGCACCAAGACCCACTGGAAGCACAACTGCACCTGCGACCAAAATGGCGGTGACGGCAGAGAGGAGACGATTCGGGCGCCTGGGCATTGAAAAAGCTCCATGAAGATAAAGGGGCATGGCCGGCGCACCGGGTTCGAGTTTCAACGTAGCTGAACTTCTATCACTCCTGTAACCCCTCATTCGTGGGACCGAGTCCGGGTGCGTCGTGTTGGATCGGCGGTGGAGCCGCGCGCGACCCTGAACTCGCGGACATCGCATCTCACCGCATCCGTGAGCTCCGCGGACACGTCCGCGACGCGCTCCCTGGAGTCGAGACGCCCCACGCGACGCCGTCGCCCGATCGAAACTAGAAGCCACGGCGGACGAACTCGCCGACGCGATCATCACGACCGTGCAGGGCTACCTCATACGCCTCGCGATCGACCGGGACGATGACGCCGCGCATCTCGCTAGCCGGCTGACCGCCGTGTTGGCGGTAGTGACGGATTCAGCAAATGGAGAACATCGAGTGGGGACCGGTGCCCTGTGGGATGCGATAGCCGCGGCCGTGAATCGCAATGGGATCCCCTACCGGGCTTACGCCGCACACCCCACCGGCACGTGCGGCGCTGCCCAAGCCGGAGTCCGAGTAGATGAAGCTGGGGCGTCGACCTTTGAGCGCTGTCGCAGCGGCTCACCGGACAGAAATAGTCACACGCGTTTTGACTCATGCGGACGTCGCCCACGTTGACCTCGTGCGCCTGCTTGCGTCGTCTACCCGCGCGGCCGGCGGAACTAAGACAGTCCAGCCAACGGACGCGCGGTCCGCAGGAAGGCGCGGCGGGCGCGCGGGGCGTCGTCGATGTAGCTGCCGATGAGGACGCCGTCCCTGAGGATGGCGAGTGCATCGACGGTGGCGTCCGGCTCCGGACGCCCGGCATCGGATAGATAGCGTTTCAGCGAGCTGCGGAACCATGCTCGGTGTTCGGCGACGACTTGTCGAACGGGGCTCTCTGCATCCGGAAACTCGGCCGTGGCGTTGATGAACGGGCAGCCTCGCGTGTGGTGTCGCGTCGCGTCGTCAGCGATGCCCTCCAGGGCCGACTCCAGCATGTGCTCCGGAGAGACCGCCGCCGCTTCTCCCTCAGCGAAGACGTCGCGCAGCATTGCATCCTCGCGTTGAAGGTATGCGACCACCAGTGCCTCTTTGCCGGCGAAGTGCCGATAGAGCGTGGCCCTCGTCACCCCCGCCTCCCGCACGATCTGGTCGATGCCGACCGAGTTGATGCCTTCGCGATAGAAGAGTCCGCCGGCCACTTCGAGCAGGTGCTCACGGGGCGAAAGGGTGGGGCGCGGCGATTCAGACATGGCGTCATGATACACGAGAACGAACGGTATTTCTTTGTTGCGAAAACTGCCGGCCCGCGTTGACAGATCAATGATCGAATGCTTCTGTTAACAAGAACGAACGATCGTTCTACCTCGAAAGGAATCCAACAATGTCTCTCTTCACTCGCAACCGCAGGGTGCTTACCGCGATGACGGCCGCCTCCGTAGCGCTCGCAGGGCTCGGCGTCGCAACCTCCGCCTCGGCGGGGGCTGCCGCGTCCACCGGCGTCGATTCGAAGCCCTCCGACAAGCCCACCATCGTGCTCGTGCACGGCGCCTGGGCCGATTCGTCGAGCTTCGCACCGGTGACCGAGAAGCTTCAGCGGGACGGCTACACCGTGTTGGCAGCGCCGAACCCGCTGCGCGGGCTCACGACTGACGCCGCCACCGTGGCCGCCTTCATCAACCAGGCCACCACGGGTCCCGTCGTACTGGTCGGCCACTCCTATGGCGGCGCCGTCATCACCAACGCCGCCACCCAGAGCCCGTCGGTGAAGGCGCTGGCCTACATCGACGCTTTCGCGCCCGACGAAGGCGAGACCATCGTTCAGCTGGCTGGCGCCGTCCCCGGCTCCGCGCTGGCGGCCGACCCGCAGGCCGTGTTCGACGTGGTCCAGGACCCGAACCTGCCCCAGGGCGACCCCGACCTGTATGTGAAGAAGTCTCTCTTCCGACACGCCTTCGCCGCGAACCTGAGCAAATCAGAGGCTGCTGTGCTCGCCGCGTCGCAGCGCCCCGTCGCCGGGGGCGCCCTGCAGGAGCCGTCGGGAGCTCCCGCCTGGAAGAGTCTCCCGAGCTTCTTCCTCGTCGGCACCCACGACCGGATCATCCCCGCCGACGGTCAGCTCGCCATGGCGAATCGGGCAGGCGGAACGGTCGTGAGCGTCAGGGCAGATCACCTGTCCATGCTCGAGAAGCCGAACGACGTCGCGAACCTCATCGAGCGCGCCGCTGGGGCCGGGAAGTAGGAAATCCAGATCATCGTCGGTCACGGCCGTCAAGCGTTACCGGCGGGGCGGATCTGCCCGCATAGAGAGCCGCCCCGCCTGATCCACCCCACCTAAACACCCATCCAGAAGCACGATCACCCCAAGGAGCACACCATGTCCGCCTATACACTCACACCCCCTCCGTTCGATTCCGAACTGAAGACCGTCCTCGACGTCGTGAACCAGTCCATCAGCCCCACCCTGCTGCCCGAGCACCTCGAAGCGCTTCGCGGCCCCGGGTTCACGCAGACACTCGACCAGCTGCTCACCGAGCGTGACATCGAGCACCGGGAACTCGTCATTCCCGGGCCAGCCGGCGCGCCCGACCTCACGATCTCCGTGTTCAACCGTCCCGGGCACACCCGAGGTCCCGGGTTCTACTTCACCCACGTGGGAGGGATGATCTTCGGCGACCGCTTCGTGGGCGTCGAGCCAGTCCTTGACTACGTGCAACGATTCGACGCGGTGGTGGTCACCGTCGAGTATCGCCTCGCACCCGAGAACCCGGCACCCGCCGCTCTCGACGACAGCTACGCCGGCCTGGTGTGGACTGCAGAGCATGCCGAGGAACTCGGCATCGATCGCGCCAAGCTCTTCGCCATCGGTGCAAGCGCCGGCGCGGGCCTCACAGCTGGCATTGCCCTCCTCGCCCGCGACCGCCGCGGCCCGAAACTGGCGGGCCAGGTGATCATGTACGGAATGCTCGATGAGGGCAACGATTCGATCTCCGCCCAGCAGATCGACGGCATCGGAATCTGGGACCGCACGAGCAACGAGACCGGCTGGAACTTCCTGCTCGGCGATCGGCGCCACGGCGCCTCGATCACCGGCTACGAGTCCCCCGCCTACGCCGCCAGCCTCGACGAACTGCCGCCGACTTACATCGAGGTCGGCTCCGCCGAAGTGTTCCGCGATGAAGACGTTGCCTACGCCAGCAAGATCTGGGCTGCAGGCGGCTCCGCCGAACTACACGTCTGGCCCGGCGCGTACCACCTCTTCGAACTGCTCGCGCCTGACGCCGAACTCTCCAAGGCGGCACGCCACACCCGCGGAGAGTGGGTGCGGCGCCAACTCGACGCATGACCGACCCTGGCGAGTAACCATTGCCCCGCGATCCGGAATCGCGGGGCAATCGGCTGCCGCAATGCCAGGGACGATCACGACAAATGCGGAATGCCCCTGGGGCGGCTGTTCGACACCCACACCCACACCCACACCCACACGCACCCTGAAACAGGATCCTTCTGCGGACCCAATCACGCTGTGCCTTGATTCGCCAGGCTCGCGCTGTGTCCAGACTTGATGGACGGGTGAAGTCGCTCACTGAATGGCGCTATACGTCCTCTTCGCGGGCGTCGCCTCGCCTCGGAACCCTGTAATGACGAACCCTCCGAAGTCGCTACTGAGGGTGGCCGAGCCATCCGCCACCGTTAGGAAGGTGCCTCGAAGAACGATGTCGACGGTGTCGATGGCGTTGCTCGCGGTAGGGAGCTGATAGGTGATGGTCGCAACACTCTCGGGGTTGACGCCTTCTCGCGCAAGACGGACCCACTCAGTGACCGTGAGCGCCTTTCGAACCTCGAGATGACGGCACTCACCCACGGAAACACCGATTTGCCCCTGATCGTCGCGCAGATAGCCGCGAGGGTTAGAGACTTGGAGGTCAGCTCGACGCGGCCCATCGTTCCACACCTGGACGCCCACGAATACGACGAGTGTTGTCGACCCGCCTGCGCTCAGATCCCAACTTGCGTTGAAGAGCTCCTCGTCAGTCTTAGTTATTCCGGGTCTCCGCGGGCTGAGGTCCGCGAACCCGTCATCCATATCGACTAGATCGCCAGACACGATATATATGTACTCGACAGCGAACGAGAGCTTCGGCATCTCAGCATCGATTCGCGCAATCGCTGCGCGAGTATCGCTGCGCTCCGCGATCTTCACCGATCGGTGGCTGGTCCACCAGGCGACAGTGCCGAGGAATACCGTCGCTACACCAACGGCGGCTGGCACCCAGATGTTCGCCCACCATTCGAAGTCATCGCGCATCGCCTGATTCTCCGCTCCCACTCGAACCGACCGCTGCCTCCTGAACGAGGCGCATGCTTCATCCATTGAGATGACTATCCGACGACGATCCATCGCACCCGCAAGACGGAGAACGGCCGGAATCACCAGATCGAGCACCGCCGTAACGGCCCGGAAGTGGATCGCGACCGTCGACACTCAATACGCCCACCGATACGCTCACCACATGTTCTCGAACCTCACCGGCTGGCACGTCCTCATCATCCTCGCTGTGCTCCTCCTACTGGCTGCAGCCGTCATCGTCGTAGTCGTCCTCCTGGTCGTGAACGCCCGGAAGTCGGCAACGCTGGCTGCCCCGGACCACCGCTCCCAGGCACCGGTGGTGCAACAACCCACCGCCTCCGACCCCATCGAACAGATACGCCAACTCGGCGAGCTTAAAGACCAAGGCCTCCTCTCCCAGGCTGAATTCGAAGCCAAACGAAACGAATTGCTTGGTCGACTCTGAGCAGCCCGCGCGAACGGCGCCACCATCGTCCGCCGGTCATTCCTCCACACAGAGGCGGAGTTCCCCACGGCGAGGAGAAACCTGCGATGCACGAGCGGTGGCACACTGGAAGAGCTCACCGATGAGTCGGGGCTTCGGCGGTGGGTACTGGGACGCGAGAACTCATTCCGCGGCACCTGATCGATGCCGTTAGCCGGTCCTACAACGTGATGGTTCGTGTCGTGCTGAGCCCGCGTGATGGTCGAAGCCTCTTCGGTCCCGTAGACCCCGCCCGCGAAAATGCCCGGTGACGGTGCGACAACCGCAACAACTATGCGCTCGTCCGTCACGAGCACCCAAGCAACCGAATCCACACGTCCGCCGACAGGCGAATGCCACCACCTCGACTGACGCCGACGCCGACGCCGCCCAGATTCGGAAATGCCGAGCGAGTCCAGCGTTACTTGCGGAAAGTCCAGTTTCGACGGCAGCGTGACGCTCGGCGGAGGAATCGCGTCAGCAAGGGTACGAGCGATGTCCATCAACCCTGTACTTACGCCGGCGCCCTACGCAACTCGAGCTACAGACCCCGTCGGACGCGAGAGAACAGCCCTCAGAAAATAACCCTGATCAGACTGGCTTTCTGTCGAGCGGCCTGTGGAGAGTGGGCTCAGCAAAAACGTACAGATCTCAGCGAGGCGCGCATCCGTCAAAAACAGCGGCGCACGACATCCGGTGCCCCTGGAGGGACTCGAACCCCCAACCCTTTCCTTAGGACGGAACTGCTCTTCCATTGAGCTACAGAGGCTGACCTGACGAGTTTATCGGGTCTGGGAGGCGGCGCTGACTGGCGGCATCCCAGACCCATGCGAAATATAGTCAGCGCACCGAGTCGTCGTGACCGGGTCCCTCGTGGCGTGCGTCCGGGTCCCTGTCTGACTCGGAGAGAGCGGGCACGGATGCCGGCAGTCCCTCGTAGTGACGCACGAGCTCCTGTTCCTGCGCCGGATCGAGGCCGCCATCCGAATCGATGCGGGGAGCACCCTTCACGAAGTCTTTGCTGAAGGGGACTGTGACGTCGTCGTTCTCCCAGGTCGCGTCGCCCAGCGGCACGTAAGTGGCATGGCGCACGAGCGTTCCCGTGTTCACCACCGCCCAGGTTGGATGCCCGTCCACGGCATCGACCAGAACCTGGGCGATTCGGCCGATCTTGTCGTCCCCGGTGCCGTAGAGCGTGGCACCGACGATGCTCTGGATGTTGTTCGATGGCAGCATCCGCGTCACCGTCCGAGGCCGGCGCGGTCGACCTTGCGGTGGAAACGCATACCTGCGGCGCCACC
This sequence comes from Leifsonia sp. Root1293, assembly GCF_001425325.1. Classification (NCBI taxonomy): domain Bacteria; kingdom Bacillati; phylum Actinomycetota; class Actinomycetes; order Micrococcales; family Microbacteriaceae; genus Leifsonia; species Leifsonia sp. Root1293. Next base: position 1,815,057 of record NZ_LMEH01000001.1, read on the forward strand.
GAGGAGGGCGCCTCCGAGGCTGGCGAGCGCCAGGGCGATCGCCGTGATGATGCCACCGAACGTAACGTCACCCTCGTTGAGCGGGATGCGCGGGAAGCTGTTGACGTTGGCCAGCACGTTGTACTGGCTGCCGGCGATGGCACCCACGATGGCGACCACGACAGCAATGGCGACAGCCCATAGCCACACGGCCAGGCCCTGCTTCACTCCGTCGAAGCGCGCCATCCGCCCAGCAACATATCCGCCGCAGTAATAGGAGATCAGCAGAACGACGACGAGCGCGATGGCGCCGACGATGCCGATGGTGGCGGCTTCGTTCTCGTCGATGGATGCCGCCTCGGTGTCGGATGCTCCCAGTCCGACGGCAGCGCCTGTCGCCGCGACGAGGGCGGTCAGGATGACGGCGGTGCCCGTGGCAGTGAGCCATCCGAAGAAGGCGGAACCGAACTTGATGCCGCCGAACCTCTCCCGCTCGCGGCTCACGACCTCCTCGCGGAGTGTGCTGCGATCCTCCAGCGGCACAGACCCCGATGAGGCGGGGCCACCGGCGGGAACGGAGCCCTGCGCGACGGGCTGCTGATGAGCCGTCTGGGGCTGCGTCGACCCCTGGGGCTGGGTGGTCTGGGGCCGACCATCGTCGGTCTGATCTCGGTTCGTCATCGTCCTGGATCCTGTCGTGGTGTGTCGGTCATGGTACCCGGCCGGCGGTAGGGCCCGCCGATCGCGCCGGTCGCCCGGCGAGTGGCCACCTCTAGTCAGCCATCCTTTTCGGATCGACGGGGCCGGGTCGACGGCCACCGTCCCGAGGGCTACACTCTGCGACGCCGACGCCGACGCCGACGCCGACGCCGACGGCATCGGTCACCGGCGGCTCGTCGTGCCAGCAGCGGATGCAGGGTCCCCAGCTCATCCGATCCGGGTGATGTGTCGCGCGCGCATCCTGCATTACATTCGGCACCACGACCGCAGCGCGGCCGCAGTACCGCCCGATCGTGAAGGGAGAGCGCGCATGTTCATCTGGGATTTCGTCAGCTGGTTCTTCTGGTTCTACATCGCCATCTGCTGCCTGGTGCTCTTCCTGTACATCGCCATCGACGTGTTCCGCGACGAGGAGCTCAACGGGTGGGCGAAGGCCTTCTGGTTGGTGTTCCTGGTGCTCGTCCCGCTGCTCGGGTGCCTCGTCTACCTGATCGCGCGGCACCGCAGCATCACGATGCGCCGCAACCGCGACCGCGAGGTCGTCCACGACAGCCCCGTCGGCGACTTCACGACCTGACGCTGCGGCGATCGGGTTGCTGGCCCGCGCCCTCGACTGACGGATGCCTCAGCTGCAGCATCCGTCGCCCGTCACGGACCACCCAGCCAGTGCTCGATGCGGTGGGTGTCGGGTGCGAATCCGTGGCTCACACCGTAGATCACGGCCTGGGTGCGGCTCGTCGCCCCGATCTTGCGATAGACCGAGCGGATGTACGACTTGACGGTGTTGGGGCTGAGGTAGGTGAGCTGCGCCACCTCGGCGTTGCTCTTGCCCTGCGTGATGAGGGCCAGGATCTCGGACTCGCGATCCGTGATCCCCTCCCGCTTCCCCGGCCAGTCCAGGCCCGGTGCACTCGGCGCCCGACGGTTCTGCTCGCTGATCACGATCTCCCCCGCGTTCACAGCCTCGATGGCCGCGACGAGGGCTGCCGCCGTCAACGTCTTGGAGAGATAGCCGTGCACGCCGAGCTCGCGCGCCTCGGCGATGAGCTCCGGCTGGAAGTTCCAGGTGTAGACGACGACGTGGCGAGCGCGCGGGTTGCGCATCAGCGCCGCGATCTCGGTCTGGTCGGACTCCGGTTGGGCGAACGAGTCGTAGAGCACGACGTCGACGTAGTCCTCCATCGCGGCGTTGGCGTCGATCTCCGCGACGACGACGCGGTCGCGGTAGTCGTCGAACAGATGCGCGAGGCCTTTGAGTACGACGTCGTAGTCATCGACGAGCGCGACGGTGATGGGACGACGACTCGTGGATGCTGGCATGGTTCCAGCATTCCACCCTCAGGGGTGTGCCACCACACCCGGAGGGGTGGTTGGGTTGGAACATAACCCGATGGCGGCCGGCGCATCACCCGATGCGTCCGTGGTCGTGCTCCGTCGGGCGATCAGTACAGGAGAACACTCATGCTCGGTCTCATCATCAGCCTCATCATCATCGGCCTCATCGCGGGATTCATCGCTCGCGCCGTGATCCCCGGCAAGCAGAACATCGGCATCCTCATGACGATCCTCGTCGGAATCGTCGGCTCCTTCGTCGGCGGATTCCTCGGATTCCTGATCTTCCAGCACGACCCGATGGACGGCTTCTTCCAGCCCGCCGGCATCATCGGCTCCATCATCGGCGCGATCATCGTGCTGTTCCTCTACGTGCGCTTCGCCGGAGGCCGCAGCTCGGCTCGCCGCTCCTAGTCACCTGTCATGCGGGCCGGCGAACCACCCAGCCCCGCATGACGAAGCACGACGCGCTCGACTCCCAGGAGTCGGGCGCGTCGTGCTTTCCACGTTTAACTCAGCTGCAGAGCAGGCAGCCACGGTGAGCATCACAGATGCCGTGGGCGAGCGGATGCCGCACTGCTACGCAGGCGGATGCGGCGACCTACGCGGGCGGCGGGTAGAGGTACAGCGACGCATCGCCGACACCGATGGTGCGGCGGTGGTAGTTGTGGTCGGAGTTCTGGTTGTACTCCTCGATCGTCACGGTGCCGTCGCCGTTGACCGACTGCACGTAGGCCACGTGGTTGCCCGTGAACCAGGCGACGGAGCCGACGATCGGATCGTGACTGACCTGCCAGCCGTTCGCGTACCAGGCGTTGGCCCAGTTCCACGCGCTGCCGCCGCCCGGAGTGAGGTTCGACCAGACCCAGCGGAACGGACCGGTCGCACCGGCGTCGCGGTTGAGGCGCCACGCGACGAAGTCGACGCATTCGCGGTATTCGTAGTTGAGGGGTGAGAGCACTCCCACCGGGCCGCCCGGCCACGGATAGTCGTCGCCCTCCTGGCGCTGCGCGGGAACGGAGTAGGTGCCGACCTGCGCGGCGAGTTCGGCCGCGGCCTGAGCCCGTGCTGCAGCCTCGGCCTCGGCGGTCTGCCGCCGGATCTCCTCGCCGCTCACCGCTGTGTAGCCGTCTCGGGCGACGGTGATCTTGGCGGCGGAACTCGACACGTCGACCTCCTGCGCCGAGGCGACGGAAAGCTCGTGGGTTCCCGATTCGCCGTACTCGGAGCCGCCCGTCGGCGCGAAGGCGTAGGCGGGAAGTGCGACGGTGAGGAAGAGTCCGGGAACGACCACGAGGGCGACGATCGCGCCGAACGGGTTCTTCCGTCGACGGGCGGGCTGAGCCGCCGTGGCAGGTCTGCGCGGAGGAGTTCCGGCTCCGGCTCCGGTTGCCGCAGAACGAGCTGCCGACGGGCTGGCCGCGGTACGAGCCGCCGACGAGGCGGCCGACGGGCCGACCGACTCACTGGCGGGCGCGGCTTCCGTCCGCGTGGGAACCAGTTCGGTGGCGGCGGGATGCGTGATCTGCGTCTGCTGGGCCGGGGCGGACGCCGCGGTGCTCGCCGCTGATGCATCGCGCTGAGCGCGGAGCGAACGCCTGGTGGGCAGCTCAGCTGCCGGACCTGCTCCGGTGGTCTCCGGCGCCGACTCGGGTGCGAGTCGGTCGGGGCTGCCGGGTTCGATCACGTAAGAGGTCCTCCGGGGCGCTTGGTGGCGCCGCGTCGTCGTACAGGGGTCGTGTCGCCCGGTGGGGATGACCTCCCCCGGCGCGACCTGCCCCAGACTACGTGATAGCCCCGAGGTTGTCACGGTGCGAAACGGGTAGGCGCGCACTCGGCCGCCGACTGTTCCAGCGGCTCGCCACTTATGGCCGCTCGACGACGGCTCCGGCGACCACAACTGGCGACCCGAAGGCGCTGGAGCGGCCAAGTCACGCGGCCAGGGTCAGGAACTCGTCCCACTGCGGCTCGGAACGCTCGAAGCCGCGCACCAGCCAGGCCGTGCCCTGCGGCATCGTGGGCGTGATGCGGAGGTGCCAGCCCATCTCGTTGGGCGTGCGGTCGGCCTTCACGTTGTTGCAGCGAACGCAGCACGCCACGAGGTTCTCCCACGAGTCGCGACCGCCGCGCGAGCGGGGCAGCACGTGATCGATGGTCGCAGCCGACTTCCCGCAGTATCCGCAGCGGTGATTGTCGCGCCGCAGCACGCCTCGGCGACTCACTGGCACGTCACGGGCGTACGGGATGCGCACGTAGCGCGTCAGCAGGATGACCGACGGGCGATCCCACGAACCCGACTGCCCCCACACAGGGTGATCGGCGTCGTACTGCAGGAGGACGGCCTTGCCGTTCATCACCAGGATGAGCGCTCGTTTGAACGAGATGACCGCCAGCGGCTCGTAGCCGGCGTTGAGAACCAGTGTGCGCATGTCTCTCCCTCTCGAATGAGGCTGGACGGCTTCCAGCCATTCGAACTACCCCGACGAGCGGGTACTCAGGAGCGAGGGCGAACAGAAAAGGGCACCGTCACGAAGACAGTGCCCTACCAACCACACGAATGCGGTGTTGCGTGCGACTCGAATGCCGGCGTACGAAGGCACAGCGGTCATCCATGGTGCGGATGCTGCGTTGCTCGTGCATCGACTCTCCCGAGAACTCGTTTGTCAGAGCTTCAGGCTAAACCACACCGGAGGAACACTCACTATCAGGCACGCCGCACGTGTGTGTCGTCATCCGTTCGTCAGATCTCGTTCACGACAAGAGGCCCCGCTGACGACGGTCAGAGTGCGATGCCCGAGGGTCGACGGATGCCGATCAGATGCCGAGGCGCACGATCGTGTAGTCGCCGGTCCAGATGGGCTGAACGCGAACGGATGCGCCCTCGTAGGGAGCGTGCAGGATGTTGCCGTTCCCCGCGTAGAACCCGTCGTGGCCATCCATGATGACGAGGTCGCCCGGCTGGGCATCCTCGATGGAGATGGGGGTGCCCATGGCGCCCTGACCGGAGGAGGAGTGCGGGAGGCTGACGCCGAACTGGGCGAAGACGTACTGCACGTAGCCCGAGCAGTCGAAGCCGGCCGGGGTGTTGCCGCCGTAGACGTAGGGAACGCCCTGGTACTGCAGCGCCACGTTGTACACGGCGGCCAGATCGAAGCCACCGGGGAACGGCGGGCTGGCGAGCAGGTCGCCGACGGTCGGGCCCGAGAACGCCTCGCTGTACGCGGTCATCTCGCTGGCGGCCGTCGCGGCGGCCTGGGCGGCGGCTTCGGCGGCGGCAGCCGCAGCGGCGGCGTCGATGGAGGCCTTGGTCGTGGCGTCGTAGCCGTCGCGGGCCACGGTGATGGTGGCGGCCTGCTTGTCGACGGTCACCTCCTGCTCACCTGCCTTCATGGCGCGGTTCACGTCGGACTCGGCGAAGGCCTGGTCGCCCACTCCGGGCGCGCTGGCGTAGGCGGGCAGTGCCACGGTGGCCACGAGGCCGACGGCGACGGCCATCACGGTGAGGTTCGAAGCCACGCCGCGGCGCTTGCCTCGGGGCTTCGACTTCACGATCGCGGCTGCGGGGGCTGCCTCGATCTTTCTTGAGTTGTGGTCATCACGGGTCTGTAGCTGGGCCAAAGTCACCTCCGGCGCCTCCGACAGCCCTGAGGCTGGTCCGTCCACTGCGGGTATCGCGTGCGTATCGGAAGGTCAAGAGACGGGATGGGAGGCGTCTTGTTCCGAGTCCTTCGACCAGGGGGGATGGTCTGTGGGACTCCTCGACGCTAGCCCAAGGTCACGGTTATGTCACATCCTGTTTCCCCACCGCGTCCCTTTGAGAGCGGTTTCTCAGTCTGGGGAGGACGAGCGGATCAGGCCTCGACGAAGATGTGACCCGCTGATTCGTTGGGGAGTTCGAGTCCGCCGTCGGCGCCATCGACCTCGATGCGCACGTAGGAACCGGCGTTGGAGAAGGACGCCTGGGCGCCGGGAAGAATGCCGAACTGCTTGAGCTGCGCGAGCAGTTCGGGGTCGAACTGCACGGGTTCGGCGAGGCGACGGATGCGGGCGGGCACGGCGGCTCCGCCCTCGGCCACCAGCGTCACGATGTTCACCACGCCGGTCATGAAGGGGGTCGAGGCCGGCTCGCCCAGCTCTTCGAGGCCCGGGATGGGGTTGCCGTACGGCGACTCCGTGGGGTGATCGAGGATCTCGAGGAGCTTCCGCTCCACCTGCTCACTCATCACATGCTCCCAGCGGCATGCCTCCTCGTGCACGAACTCCCACTCGAGTCCGATGACGTCGGAGAGCAGGCGCTCGGCCAGTCGGTGCTTGCGCATGACGTGCACGGCCTTCAGGCGTCCGGCATCCGTCAGTTCGAGGTGGCGGTCTCCGGACACGATGACGAGTCCGTCGCGCTCCATGCGCGCGATGGTCTGCGAGACCGTCGGCCCGGAGTGGCCGAGACGCTCGGAGATGCGAGCTCGAAGGGGAACGATGTTCTCCTCTTCGAGGTCGAGGATGGTGCGGAGATACATCTCCGTCGTGTCGATGAGGTCCGTCACTCACGCCTCCCCTGTCGCCTGGCACGTACCCGGTAAGCCTACCCGCCCGCCGACGTCACTCGCCGTCACTCGGTGGAGGCCCCATCTAGAATCTACGCATGCCCCAGCTGACTATCCCCACGTCACTCCTGCCCGCCGACGGACGCTTCGGATGCGGCCCGTCGAAGGTACGCACCGAGCAGCTCGAGTACCTCGTCTCCGCCGGCGCCGCCATACTCGGCACCTCCCACCGTCAGGCTCCGGTGAAGGATCTCGTGGGCCGGGTGCGCTCCGGCGTCTCCGAGCTGTTCCGCGCCCCTGATGGCTACGAGGTCGTGCTCGGCAACGGCGGCTCGAGCGCCTTCTGGGATGCCGCCGCCTTCGGTCTCATCGAGAACCGCAGCCAGAACCTCGTCTTCGGCGAGTTCGGCGGCAAGTTCGCGAACGCCGCGAAGACTCCCTGGCTGCAGGCGCCCGACGTGCGCACCTCTCCTGCCGGATCGCGGACCACCGCCGAGGTCGTCGATGGCGTCGACGTGTACGCCTGGACCCACAACGAAACATCGACCGGCGTCTCGGCCCCGATCGAGCGGGTGGTCGGCGATGCCGGCGCCCTCACCGTGATCGACGCGACCAGCGCCGCCGGAGGCATCGACTTCGACGCCTCGCAGGTCGATGCCTACTACTTCGCGCCTCAGAAGAACTTCGCCTCCGATGGCGGTCTCTGGCTGGCGCTCCTCTCCCCCGCCGCCCTCGAGCGCATCGACCGCATCGCGGCATCCGACCGCTACATCCCCGAGTTCCTCTCGCTCAAGAACGCGGTCGACAACTCGCGGCTCAACCAGACGCTTAACACCCCTGCGCTCGCGACCCTGCTGCTGCTCGAGAACCAGCTCGACTGGATGAACGGCAACGGCGGCCTCGCCTGGACGTCAGCGCGCACCCGGGAGTCGTCCGACGTACTCTACGAGTGGGCGGATCGGGTCGACTATGCGACTCCGTTCGTGACGGATGCCGCCCACAGGTCTCAGGTCGTCGTCACCGTCGACTTCGTCGATGAGATCGACGCTGCCGCCATCGCGAAGACCCTGCGGGCCAACGGCATCGTCGACACCGAGCCGTACCGCAAGCTCGGCCGCAACCAGCTGCGCTTCGCGACCTTCGCGGCCATCGAGCCCGACGACGTGCGCGCGCTGGTGTCGTCGATCGAGTACGTGGTGGAGAACTCCGGGGCCTGAGCCGCCCTCGCCACCCCGTTGATCGAGTAGCGACCGAGCGCCTCCGCTGATCGAGTAGCGACCGAGCGCCACCCCGTTGATCGAGTAGCGACCGAGCGCAGCGAGGACGCGTATCGAGATCACCGTCACGAACGAGCGCTCCCTCAGACACCGCCCACCTGACCGGGGTCTCGATACGGCTGCTCGCTTCGCTCGCTGCCTACTCGACCAGCGGTGGGGTGGTCGACGCCACCGCGCTGATCGAGTAGCGACCGAGCGCAGCGAGGACGCGTATCGAGATCACCATCTCGAACGAGCGCTCCCTCAGGCAGCGCCCACCGGAACGTGGTCTCGATACGGCTGCTCGCTCCGCTCGCTGCCTACTCGACCAGCGGATGGGGTGGTCGACGCCACCGCGCTGATCGAGTAGCGACCGAGCGCAGCGAGGACGCGTATCGAGATCACCGTCTCGCGCTGCCACGGGCAGCGCCCACCGGAACGTGGTCTCGATACGGCTGCTCGCTCCGCTCGCTGCCTACTCGACCAGCGGGTGGGGTGCTCGACGCCACACCGTTGATCGAGTGGCGACCGAGCGCAGCGAGGACGCGTATCGAGATCACCGTCACGAACCCGCACTCCATCAGGCACCGCCCACCGGAACATGGTCTCGATACGGCTGCTCGCTTCGCTCACTGCCTACTCGACCAGCGGGTGGGGTGCTCGACCAGCGGTGGGGTGCTCGACCAGCGGTTGAGTGCTCGACCAGCGGTTGAGTGCTCGACCGCCGATTGATGGTTAGGGTCGAATCATGCGCATCTGGCTGAAGGACAGCGAGCGGAGACCCGAGCCGGAGCCCGCTCGCGCCGATGGACGCAAGGCCGTCGTCGCGGGAACCGCCGCGTGGTTCGTCGCCATCATCATCTGGTTCATCTGGGGCGAGATGCTCACGGATGCCGGCTACGGCTGGTGGCTCTGGATGTGCGTCACCGGCATCGCGCTCGGAGTCATCGGCCTGGTGGTCGTGCTGGTGGCCCGCCGGAGCTGACCGCAGTCAGCCCCAGGCGGTCTCACTCGTCGTCGTCGGACTCGTCTTCGTCCGAGTCGTCATCGTCATCTGACTCGTCGTCCGAGTCGTCGTCTGCCTCATCATCGTCGTCCGAGTCGTCATCGTCGTCGTCGTCCGAGTCGTCGTCGTCCGAGTCGTCGTCGGACTCGTCGTCGTCATCATCCGAGTCGTCGTCATCGTCGTCGGACTCCGCTCGGCCGTCCCCGAAGACGTCGACATCGAGATCGTCGTCGAAGTCCTCGTCGTCGTCGAGGTCGGCGTCGTCGTCACCCTCCGCTGCTGCTTCCGCGGCCGCGGCGGCCACGGCCTCTTGGGCGGCGCGATAGTCGGCCAGCCGGTCGGACCACGGCACCCACTCCGGCGCGAGCAGGGCGTTTTCGCCGGGCATGAGCTCGGCCTCGAGAACCGTGGGCTCCTCACCCTCGACGCGTCCCAGCGTCACGGTCCAGTGCCAGCCCGGGTAGCCGGTGAGTCGCGTCTCGAACAGCAGCGACAGGGCGTGCTCTCCCTCGACGATGTGCCCGGCGGGCTCGCCGATGGTCTCCACCGGCGTGATCTCGGCGAGAGCCGTGCGCGCCAGAGCCTCCGCCGCGAGCAGAACGTCGTCGGCTACAGGAGCGGGGGCCTCTGCGATCGTCTCGGCCTCGTCGGACGCCTCGTCAACGACGGCATCCGTCACCGATTCGGCATCGACGCTCGACTCGACCTCGGAACCGAGGTCGATGTCTGTCGTTCCGTCGGTGTCAGGCATCCAGCTCGTCAGCCACCTTGCGCAGCAGCGTCGCGGTCATGCGCGTCTTGCTGCTGTCGGGGTAGTGTCCGCGGCGCAGGTCGCCACCGACACCGTCGAGGTACTTCACGAGGTCCTCGACGATGATCGCCATCTCCTGGGCCGGCTTGCGGTTGAGCTTCGCCAGGCTCGGCGGGGTGTCGAGCACCCGCACCGAGAGAGCCTGCGGGCCGCGCTTGCCCTCGGCGATGCCGAACTCGAGGCGACTGCCGGCCTTGACGACAGTGCCGGCGGGCAGAGCTGACGCCGGCAGGTGAACCTGCTGTCCGTCGTCGGCGCTGATGAAGCCGAATCCCTTGTCCTCGTCGTAGAACTTGACCTTGCCGGTGGGCATACTGAACCTCGTTTTGTGTGCGGGCGCGCCGAATCGCGACGCAGTCCTCCTCCTAGTTTAGAGGGGCGATGGATGCCGCGCGCCTGCGAGCGGCATCCGTTCCACCGATTCGCCACCGGCCGCCCGATGCACCCCGTTCGGGGCGCCGATGCCGGGTGACAGCTCGACTGATGGGGAATGCTCGTATTGTTGGTCGGGTGACCTCTGAACCGACCACCCCCGGCAAGCACCGCCTGGAGCGCTCGCTCGCCGCGATGGCCGGCACCACGGTCGGCCTCGCCGTGCTTGCCATCGTCGCCCTGCTCATCGGCAGCGCAGCCGGACTCGACCTGAGCGGCGGCATCTGGGTCGTCGTGCTCGTCATCCCGCTCATCGCGCTGCCGATCGGGCTGCTGTTCATCATCGCCTTCATCATCGTGTCCGGCGTTCGCCGTTCTCGAGAGTCCTCATCGAGGCAGAGCTGATTCCTCTCCTGCCATGATCGCGCTGGCCGCCCTCGCACGATCGATGAGCGATGACGCTCTCGTCGGGGCGTTGCACGCGCGCGGGGTTCCGACGACGGGCATGCGCGACCTGTTCGATCTCGCGGAATGGCTGTCGACGCCGGCGTCGGTGCAGGCGGCCCTCGGCGACTTCGACCGCACGCATCTCGCCGTTCTCGGCGCAGCAGCCGTCATCGCCGCAGACGGGGAGGAGCCAGAGATCGCGGTCTCCTACGAGAGCGTCGCCGACCGCCTCACCCAGCTGCGCGCGGAGCCACTCGGCGCCGATGAGGTGCGTGCCGCCGCCGAGGACCTCGCGGCTGTGCTGCTGTGCCGGGCCGATGACGACGGCATCATCGTGTTCCGAGGCGTCGGCGAACGGCTCGCCGCGTGGCCGTCGGAGGGACTGCCGTCGCTCGACGAGCTCGCCGCGCCGTTCCCACCGACGCCGGTGGCCGAGAGCGGGGTCGACACCCGTATGCTCGACGCCCTCGCCGCTGAACGCGCCTTCTCCACGGTGGCCGCCATCGCAGAACTCGTCGCGGCCGTCGGTGCGGAACCCGCCCGCGAGCTCGGCAAGGGCGGCCTGTCGCTTCCCGACGCGAAGCGGTTGGCCACGGCCATGTCGATCCCGATCGAGCAGGTCGCCGGGCACCTCCGGGTCGCGTCCCGTGCCGGACTCGTCGCCCTGAATGTCACGGACTGGATGCAGACGGACGCCGGTGGCGACTGGCTGAACGGCTCGACGCCCGAGCGGTGGTCGGCGCTCGCCTCCTCCTGGTACCAGGCCATGCCCGGAGACGTGCACGACATCCTGGCCAGCGCGCGCGTGCCGTGGGGTCCCGGAGTCCGCGCCTACGTCGCCTGGCTGTACCCGGCGTCGGGCGCTGCGCTCGAGGGTCGGATCGACGAGTTCTCGGCCGATGCCGAACTGCTCGGCATCACCGCGGGAAGCACCCCCGGTGCCGTCGGTGCGCTCGTGCTCCGTGGAGACATGCCGGCAGCGCTCGAGACGCTCGACGGACTGCTTCCGCACGAGGTCGAGAAGGTCTACCTGCAGCACGATCTCACCGTCATCTCCCCCGGTCCGCTGGCTCCTCGGCTCGACGCCAGGCTGCGAACGCTGGCAGACGTGGAGAGCCGCGAACTCGCGTCGAGCTATCGCGTGACGGCTGCATCCGTCGAGCGTGCACTCGCCGTCGGCGAGACCGCAGAGTCGATGCTCTCGTTCCTCGGCGAGATCTCGCTCACCGGCATGCCCCAACCGCTCGGATACCTCATCACCGAGACGGCAGCCCGCTACGGCCGCGTGCGGGTCGGGGCCACCTCAGGCGAGGAGCAGTACCGCAGCTACGTGCGCAGCGACGACGAGTCGCTGATCGGCCAGATCAGCGTCGACAAGGCCCTCACCGCACTCGCTCTGGTGCGCACCGGTCGACACCGCGTCGCGAGCCGCTTCGAACCGAGCATCGTCTTCTGGGCTTTGAGCGACGCGCGCTACCCTGTCGCAGCCGAGAACGACAGCGAACAGATCGTGCACATCGCGCGGCGCACCGTGCGTCGACCGCCGCCGCCGGCCAAGGCTGATCCTCTCGTCGATCTCGTGGTGCGGCTGCGGGCCGCGGATGCCGACATGGGCGAGACCGGACAGGCATTCCTCGCCCGCCAGATCGAGGCCGCGATCCGTGAGAAGCGCACGCTGACGGTGAGCGTGCGGATGCCCGGCGGCACCGTCTCCGACTACCTTCTGGAGCCCACCTCGGTGGCCAACGGTCGCATGCGAGCCCGGGACCGGCGAGCGGACATCGAACGCACCCTGCCGTTGTCGAGCATCGACGGCATCTCCTGAGCACCTGGTCACGGCTGGCGGTGCACCGCCGTCGCGCCGTGCCCATCGGGCGATGCCCCAGCAGGCGACTGTAGGATTGACGGTTATGTCAGACGGACCACTGATCGTCCAGAGCGATCGCACTGTGCTGCTCGAAGTGGCGCATCCGCTCGCCGAGGATGCACGCCACGATCTCGCCGTTTTCGCCGAACTCGAGCGCGCGCCGGAGCACATCCACACCTACCGCATCACGCGACTTGGACTATGGAACGCCCGCGCCGCCGGCCACGAGGCATCGGACATGCTGGCGACACTGGAGAAGTACTCGAAGTTCCCGGTTCCGCAGACCGTCACGATCGACATCGCCGAGACCGTCGGCCGCTACGGACGCCTGGTGATCGAGCGCAACGATGATGGCGAACTCGTGCTGAGGTCGACCGACGAGCCCGTTCTCACCGAGATCTCCCACGCCAAGCGCATCGCGCCGCTGCTCATCGGGCATCCGTCGTCGGATACCTACCTCATCGAGCCGTGGGCGCGTGGCGCCCTCAAGCAGGAGCTCGTGAAGCTCGGCTGGCCGGCTGAGGATCTCGCCGGCTACACGCCCGGCACCCCTCACCAGATCGACCTCGCCGAAGACGGCTGGAGCCTGCGCGACTACCAGAAGAAGGCCGTCACGAACTTCTTCGACGGCGGATCCGGAGTCGTGGTCCTGCCATGCGGCGCCGGCAAGACGCTCGTGGGAGCCGGCGCGATGGCCACGGCCAAGACCAACACGCTGATCCTGGTGACCAACACCGTCTCGGCCCGCCAATGGCGCGACGAGCTGCTGAAGCGCACCTCCCTCACCGAGGACGAGATCGGCGAGTACTCCGGGCAGATCAAGGAGGTGAAGCCCGTCACCATCGCGACGTACCAGATCCTCACCGCCAAGCGGAAGGGCGAGTACGCCCACCTGGCCCTGCTCGACGCGCTGGACTGGGGACTCATCGTCTACGACGAGGTGCACCTGCTGCCAGCCCCAGTGTTCAAACTCACGGCCGAACTGCAGGCGCGACGCCGCCTCGGCCTGACGGCCACCCTGGTGCGCGAGGACGGCCGCGAGGGCGACGTGTTCTCACTCATCGGCCCGAAGCGCTTCGACGCCCCGTGGAAGGAGATCGAGGCCCAGGGCTTCATCTCGCCCGCATCCTGCTACGAGGTGCGCATCGACCTGCCGCAGAGCGACAGGCTCACCTATGCCGCCGCAGCCGACGACGAGCGCTACAGGCTCSCCGCCACGGCGCCCGCCAAGCTCGACGTCGTCCGGCAGCTCGTGGCGCGGCATCCCGGCGAGCGCATCCTGGTGATCGGGCAGTACCTCGACCAGATCGACGAGCTCGCCGAAGCCCTGAACGCCCCCAAGCTCACGGGCGCGACGCCCGTCGATGAGCGCGAGCGGCTGTACCAGGCCTTCCGCGAGGGCAGCCAGGAGGTGCTCGTGGTCTCCAAGGTGGCGAACTTCTCCGTCGACCTGCCCGAGGCGACAGTCGCCATCCAGGTGTCAGGCTCGTTTGGCTCGCGTCAGGAGGAGGCGCAGCGCCTCGGCCGCCTGCTGCGTCCGAAGGAGTCCGGCCTCACCGCCAATTTCTACACCCTCGTCGCGCGCGACACCGTCGACCAGGACTTCGCGCAGAACCGCCAGCGGTTCCTCGCCGAGCAGGGCTACAGCTACACAATCCTCGACGCGCACGCACTGGACGCGGTGGCGGCGTAGTCACGCCTCCCGCCGATCGAGGAGCGCCGACGATGTCGACACCCATCCCCGCTGATCGAGTAGCGCCGACAAAGTCGACACCCAGCCTCGCTGATCGAGTAGCGCCGACGAAGTCGACGCGTATCGAGATCCGTTCGGATCGAACCGCTCTCCCCGTTCAGCTGGCCTCCATACGGCTGCCCACCTCGTTCGCGGCCTATGCGACCGGCGTGCCGCGTGCGTACCTCAGGAACAGCATCGCCTCGCCCTGCAGGGCATGCACGAGCCGCATCCGTCGGAGCTGCTCCGGCGCACCACGCAGGATGCGCCCGGCGTCGCCGCCCACGAGCACCGGGCTGAGGCTCAGGCACAGCTCGTCGACGAGGTCGGCGTGCATCAACTCGCCGAACAGGTACGGGCCGCCCTCGCACAGCACCTGCGTGTGACCGCGCGCCGCCAGAGCCTCCAGAGCCGCCTCGAGGTCGATGGCGTCCTCGCCGCACACGAGCACTTCGGCGACCGCGGCGAGCGCCTCGCGCCTCGCAGCGGGAGCGCCTGCGTGGGTGATCACGTAGCGGGCGGCATCCGTGTCCGTGAACACCTGGTGGCCCGGGTCGATGTCGAGCGATCCCGAGACGAGAGCCAGCGGCATCGGCAGCCCGCCGTAGCCCTCGGCGCGCACTGTGCCGGCGCCGACGAGCAGCACGTCTGCCGTCTCCCGCAGCACGCTCATGACGCGCTGGTCCTCGGCGTCGCCGAGCCCGCCGCTGTGTTCCTCCAGAGTGGATGCCCCATCGAGCGACACGACGAAGTTCATACGCACTCCGCGCCCGTCGGGGCGCTCGATCGCATAGGCGGCCTTCAGGTCGTCACGCTCGATCATGGTCGGCCTCCCACTGTGCCGCGGTCTCCGCGCTCACGTTGTGACGCAGCGTTCTCGGCTCACGCCATCCGGCCATCGCCTCGGTCATGCGCATGGCATCGACGGTCTGACGCACGTTGTGCACGCGCACGATCCTGGCCCCCTGCATCACGCAGTACACGGCGGCCGCGATCGACCCCTCGACGCGTTCCCCCCTGTCGCGGTCGATCGACTCACCGATGAAGTCCTTGTTGGAGAGGGCGACGAGCGTCGGATGCCCGAGCGCCGTCACCTCGGACAGGCGTCGGGTCAGCTCCAGGGAGTGCAGGGTGTTCTTGTTGAGGTCGTGACCGGGGTCCACGACGATGCGCTCCAGCGGAACCCCGTGCTCGAGCGCGCGGTCGACGCGAGCCCGCAGGAAGTCGACGACCTCGCCCACCACATCGTCGTAGTGCGGCGCGGGGAATGCCGTGCGTGGCTCGGCGAGACTGTGCGTGACGACGATGGTGGCGTCGCTGGCGGCGACGACGTCGGCCATGCGGTCGTCCCTGATGCCCGTGGTGTCGTTGATGACGTGCGCGCCGGCGTCGATGGCCGCTTCGGCGACGGCAGCGTGGAAGGTGTCCACCGAGATGACGGCCCCGGATCCGCGCAGAGCCTGGACGACGGGGACCACCCGGGCGATCTCCTCCTCGACCGGGATCGGCGGCCCCGGGGCGAACTTCGCGCCACCGATGTCCACCCAGTCGGCGCCGTCGTCGAGCGCCTTGCGCGCCGCTGCGACGGCTGCGTCCAGGGCGAAGGTCGAGCCCTTGTCGTAGAACGAGTCCGGGGTGCGGTTGACGATGGCCATGACGGCCACCTCGCACGAGAAGTCGAAGGTGCGCGGGCCGATGGTCCGCACCGGATTCGGGATCATGCGGGGAGCAGGGAGTCGAGCGATACGTCCGGATTCGCGAGGGCGACGGGGTCGACGCGCACGACCGCACGGATGAGCTTCTGCACGCTCTCGTTCACGTCCCACACGTTCACGTTCATGCCGGCGACGACGTGGCGATCGCGCAGCCAGAAGGCGACGAACTCCCGCGAGGCCAGATCGCCCCGCACCACCAACTCGGCCTCGGCCGCGAGTGTGCCGTACCCCGAGTACTCCATTCCCAGGTCGTACTGATCGGTGAAGAAGTAGGGGATCTCGTCGTACTCGACGTCCACCCCGGTGAGCGCACGCCCGGCCGCGGCGCCCTGCTTGTCGGCGTTGGCCCAGTGGTCGATCCGCAGTCGACGCCCGAGCACCGGGTGGTACGCGTTGGCGAGGTCGCCGGCCGCGAACACGTCTGCGGCGCTCGTGCGCAGGCCGGCATCCGTCACGATGCCATTGTCGACGGTGATCCCGGATGCGGCTGCCAGCGTCGTGTTCGGCGTCGCCCCGATCGCCACCACGACCAGGTCGGCGTCGAGCTCCTCGCCGGTGCCGAGCACGACGCCGTCGACGTGACCGGAGCCGCGGATGGCGCTCACGGCTGAGTCCATGCGGAGGTCGACGCCGTGGCCACGGTGCAGATCGGCGAACACCTCGCCCATCACCGGCCCGATGGCCGATGCGAGCGGGATGGGTCCGTGGCCGATGACGGTGACACTGTTGCCGTACGTGATCGCGGCCGCCGCGACCTCGAGGCCGATCCATCCCGAGCCGATGACGACGATCCGGCGACCACCGTGCGCGATCGCGGTGCGCAGAACCGTCGAGTCGTGCAGGGTGCGGAGGGTGTGCACCCCGGTCAGCGGGGCGCCGGGGCCGATGAACGGCTTGGGAGATGCGCCCGTGGCGAGCAGCAGCGTGTCGTAGTCCAATCTCAGGTCACCGGCGCGCACGGTGTGGGCAGCGGTGTCGAGCTCGGTCGCCTCGACACCGGTATGCAGGTTGATGTCGTGCGCGCCGTACCAGGCGGCATCGAACGTGATCGTCGAGGCCGCGTCGTCGCTTCCGAGGAGGTAGCCCTTCGAGAGCGGCGGCCGCTCGTACGGCGGTCTGGCCTCGGCCGCCACCACGGTGATCGATGCGTCTGCGCTCTCGCTGCGCGCGCTCTCGGCCGCACGCGCCGCAGCGAGGCCTCCCCCGATGATGACGATGCGATGGTGAGCGCTCATGCTGCCGAGTCTTCCACGCCACCCGCGCCGCGGCCAGCGCCGACGACGTCGATCGACGGACTCCCAGCAGGCTCCGGGTTCACGACACGCGGCACAGGGTTCACCCGACTCGCCTCCACGCGATTCTCAGGCGGGTTTCAGGAAACGCGCAGATACTGGACCCATGGCTGACGGTCCCCGCATTCTCATCGTCGACGACGAACCCAACATCCGCGATCTCCTCACCACGAGCCTGCGCTTCGCCGGCTTCGCGGTGCGAGCCGTAGGCAATGGCGCACAGGCCATCTCCGCGGTCCTCGAAGAAGAACCCGACCTCATCATCCTCGACGTGATGCTGCCCGACATGAACGGCTTCGGCGTGACCAAACGCCTCCGCACAGCGGGATACACGGCTCCGATCCTCTTCCTCACGGCGAAGGACGACACCGAGGACAAGATCACCGGCCTCACCGTCGGCGGCGACGACTACGTCACCAAGCCGTTCAGCCTCGACGAGATCGTGGCCCGCATCCGCGCCATCCTGCGTCGCACGATGCACGCCGACGAAGAGGCCGTCATCCGCACGGGCGAGCTGACCATGGACCAGGACACCCACGAGGTACTCGTCGGCGACATCCCCATCGAGCTCTCCCCCACCGAGTTCAAGCTGCTGCGCTACCTCATGCTCAACCCGAACAGGGTGCTGTCGAAGGCGCAGATCCTCGACCACGTGTGGGAGTACGACTTCAACGGCGACGCCGGCATCGTGGAGAGCTACATCTCGTACCTCCGCCGCAAGCTCGACCAGCACTCCACCGAGCCGCTCATCCAGACCAAGCGCGGCTTCGGCTACATGCTCAAGAGTTCGAAGGGCTGATTCCCGGGAGTCCGTCGGGTGATGCGCGGGTATCGATGGGCTGATGCTCAGACAGCGTTCGTAGACTGGCGCCGCCATGCATGAAACACTCTCCGAGCGGTGGAACCGCGTCTCCCTGCGCAGCAAGATCACCGG
Source organism: Leifsonia sp. Root1293 (assembly GCF_001425325.1). NCBI lineage: Bacteria > Bacillati > Actinomycetota > Actinomycetes > Micrococcales > Microbacteriaceae > Leifsonia > Leifsonia sp. Root1293. Next base: position 1,833,064 of record NZ_LMEH01000001.1, read on the forward strand.
CGTGACGGTGCTCATGCTGACTGTGGGGCTGCTGGTCTCCGGCATCGGAACGATGGCGATGCTGCGCCAGTACATGACGCAGCAGGTCGACCAGCGACTGGCTTCCGTCGCATACGGCAAGACGGACAAGTTCGGGATCGAGGGCAACTCCGAGTTCGCCTCAGTGACCAGCGAGTCCGAATCATCGGAGTACTTCGTTGCCGCCTTCGATCGCGAAGGCAACCCGCTCGTCCACAACTGGCAGACGCGTCCCATCGAGGACCTCCCGATCATCACGAACACGCTGCCGATCGAGACGACCTACGATCTCGGAACATCCATCCTCGAATTGCGGGACTCGCGGGGGACGGCCTTCCACGCCATGGTCGTGCCACTGCAGTTCGACAAGGGGACCTTCGGCACCGCGCTCATCGCTGTCTCGATGCGCCAGACCGACAACATCATGGCCACGTACCTGTCGATCTTCCTCGGCTTCGGCATCGGCGTCGTCATCCTGGGCGCCCTCATCACCCGGATGCTCGTGACCTCGACGTTCTCTCCGCTGCGCGAGGTGGAACGCACCGCTGCCGCGATCGCCGACGGCGACTTCAGCCAGCGCCTGGGCGGGGCGACCCCGAACACCGAGGTCGGGCGGCTGAACCGCTCCCTCAACACCATGCTCAACCGCATCGACCGGGCGTTCAAGGACCGCGCCCGCAGCATCGAGCAGATGCGCCGCTTCGTCGGCGACGCGAGCCACGAGCTGCGCACGCCTCTCGTCTCGGTGCGCGGCTACGCGGAGCTCTACCGCATGGGTGCGCTGCAGACCCCCGAGGATGTCGCGCAGGCGATGGATCGCATCGAGAAGGAGGCCATCCGCATGGGCGGCCTCGTGGAGGACCTGCTCTCCCTGGCCCGCCTCGACGAGACCAAGCCGCTCGAGCTCGCTCCGGTCGACCTCGTTCCGATCGCCCGCGACGCGGCCCTCGACACCATGGCGTCATCGCCAGACCGCACTGTCACGGTGATCCTGCCGCCCAGCGTTCAGCACGACCTCGAGCCGTCGGATGCCGTCATCGAGGAGCCGGCCGAGACCACGTCCACTCCCGAGCGTCTCGGCACGAGCAACGCCACGGGCCCCGTCGCCTTCGCCGGCGCCACGCTCGCGCGACTGCGAGGCCGCCGCTACCGCAAGGCCGATGCCGCATCCGTCGCCTCGGGAACGATCCTGGCCTCGGCCATCGCGCCGTCGCTGGAGCCGGCCGAAGCCGTCCAGGCCGTCGTCCTGGCCGAGGAGAACAAGATCCGCCAGGTGCTCACCAACCTGCTCGGCAATGCGATGCGCTTCTCCCCTTCGGGCAGCCCGATCGAGATCGGCGTCGCCATCGACGAGTCGACCGACAGGGCCGTGCTCTCGGTCATCGACCACGGCGATGGCATTCCGCCGCAGATCCGCGAGAAGATCTTCCAGCGATTCTGGCGTGCGGACACCTCCCGTACCCGCGAGACCGGAGGCAGTGGCCTGGGGCTGGCCATCGTCTCGGCCATCATCGCCGCGCACAACGGGACCGTCGACGTCGTCGAGACTCCCGGCGGCGGGGCGACGTTCCGGGTGTCGCTGCCGCTGGCGACGTCGCCGTCCGCCCCGCAGCCGCTCGACGCCACAGGCACCCCGACGGCAGCTGTTCCGGTCGTCTGAGGTACCTCGGCTCGGAGGTCGACCCGTCAGGCCGTGAGGTTCCCGACCACCACGGCCGCGAGTGCGGCCAGCCGGCGCGCAGCGTCGGCGCGATCGGGGACCACCTCGTCGAAGAGCTGAACCTGCAGCCACGCGCCATCGACCGCCGCGTCGATGCGGCACCCGCCGTGCTGACCGTCGACGCAGCTGAACACCGCCCGGTCGGTTCCCTCGATGGACTCGACGACGCCGTCCGGATGCGCAGCCTCGATCATCGGCAGCGCCCAGGCCCCGCCCGGCATGAACTCGACGGCTCCGTAGCTGTGCTCGGTTCCGGTCTGGATCACCATGCACGCCGCCAGCGGTGCCATGTTCCAGGAGCCGGCAGCGAGACTCCATCCGCCGTGCGGCGAGTTCACATCGATGTCGGTCGGCAGTTCGGCGGCGTCCCTCGCGGCCACCGGATCGACCAGCGCTTCGCACGACGGCGCCTCCTGGGCCGACGTCGGAGTCGGCTCTGCTGAAGCTGCCGGCGAGGTCAACAGTCCCGCGATCCGCTCGGCGAGGAGCAGGAATCGATCGGCCGCTCCCTCCGGAGTGCCGCCTGCCGGAGCTCGCGCGGAGATCTCGACCCAGTACGAGCCGATGATGAAGTCCAGCTCGCATCCGCCCTCGAAGCACCGACCGATGAGCGGCTCCGGGATCACTTCGCTCTCGAAACCGCTCTCATCGGTGCCGTAGTACTCCAGCATCTGCGCCCAGTCGGCTCGCGGATCGGTGGCTCCGTCGGGGAGGATCTGCACGATCATCCCGCGGTAGTCCTCCGGGTAGAAGTTGCCGGCTCCGAGACCGGTCTGGTTCGCCAAGACGCAGCGCCAGCCGCCCGCGTCGACGACGGCGGCCAGGCGTGGCGCGCCGATTCCGAAGGCGGCCTGTTCGGGCTCCGCGACGGCTCCGTCCCCCACGACCGCGGCGACATCGGCTGCATCGATGAGGTCAGCGCAGCTCAACGGGAGCGGCGTCGTCGGTACGGATGGCGCCCCGGCGCCCTCCGCCGACGAAGGCGGCGTGGAGGCCGGTATCGGGGAGGGACTTCCCTCCGCCGTGGGCGAGGGTGATGTGATCCCCTCAGCAGCGGGGCCATCTGCTGCCGCGCAGCCCGTCAGGGCGATCATCACCAGTACCGTGATCGCGCCGACGACGCCCCGAGTCCTCATGGGATGAAAGTAGCAGCGGGCGGCAGCGGCGGATATGGGCCGAGATCACGGTTGCATGTCGAAAGGCCCGAGATATGCAGCGATCGGAATACACATCGCTCAGGCCTCCTCCCCAGTGCCTCGGAAACGGATGGGGTCCCCGAAGACGATGGCCGCCCTCCGCCGTCAGGTCGATCGATCTACCGTCGGCTGACAGCCACCCGAGGGGAATCAGCCACCATGACCAGCTACCACGTCGACAGCGATGCCGTCATCCAGACCACCCAGAGCGCTCACGGATCGATCGAGCGCATCCGGACCGAGGTGCAGGCGCTGCTCGGCCAACTCAGCAGCCTCGAGAGCTCGTGGAGCGGGCAGGCCTCCGTGGCGTTCCAGTCCGTCGTCGCCGATTGGCGGGCCACTCAGCAGCGGGTGGAGGAGAGCCTCGTCGGCATCACGACGGCACTCGGCAGCGCCGGGCAGCAGTACGCCGAGACGGAGCAGGCGAACCTGCGCCTGTTCGGACGCTAGCTCGACGGCCGAGTCCCGTCCGGCCTCCTGCACCAGCCGGGAGATGCAACAGAGGGCGCCTCCCGTATGGGAGACGCCCTCTGTCACTGTCCTGCGGTTCTAGACCTGCACTTCGGGCGCCCGCTTCGATGGGCCCTCAGCGCTGATCCTTCGGTTGAGATTCGCCTACGGCGAATGTCCACCTTCGGATCAGAAGTCCATGCCACCCGTGGGGTCGCCGACCGGAGCCGGGTTCTTCTCGGGCTTGTCGGCGACGACGGCCTCGGTGGTGAGGAACAGGCCGGCGATCGACGCTGCGTTGAGCAGAGCCGAGCGGGTGACCTTCACCGGGTCGTTGATGCCGGCAGCCAGCATGTCGACGTACTCGCCGGTCGCGGCGTTGAGGCCCTGGCCGACGGGGAGGTTGCGCACCTTGTCGACCACGACGCCGGGCTCGAGGCCCGCGTTGAGGGCGATCTGCTTGAGCGGAGCGTCGATGGCCACCTTGACGATGTTCGCACCGGTCGCCTCGTCGCCGACCAGCTCGAGCTTCTCGAACGCGGTCTTGCCGGCCTGGATGAGGGCGACGCCACCACCGGCGACGATGCCCTCTTCGACGGCTGCCTTCGCGTTGCGCACGGCGTCCTCGATGCGGTGCTTGCGCTCCTTGAGCTCGACCTCGGTCGCTGCACCCGCCTTGATGACGGCGACGCCACCGGCGAGCTTGGCGAGGCGCTCCTGGAGCTTCTCGCGGTCGTAGTCCGAGTCCGTGTTCTCGATCTCGGCGCGGATCTGCGCGACGCGGCCGGCGATGGCCTCCTCGTCACCCGAACCCTCGACGATGGTCGTCTCGTCCTTGGTGATGATGACCTTGCGAGCCTTGCCGAGCAGGTCGAGGGTGGCGTTCTCGAGCTTGAGACCGACCTCCTCGGAGATGACCTGACCACCGGTGAGGATGGCGATGTCCTGCAGCTGGGCCTTGCGACGGTCGCCGAAGCCGGGAGCCTTGACGGCGACCGACTTGAAGATGCCGCGGATCTTGTTCACGACGAGCGTGGCCAGAGCCTCACCGTCGACGTCCTCGGCGATGATGAGGAGCTGCTTGCCGGTCTGGATGACCTTGTCGACGATCGGCAGGAGGTCCTTGATGTTGGAGACCTTGCCGTTGACGATCAGGATGTAGGGGTCTTCGAAGACGGCTTCCTGGCGGTCGGGGTCGGTGACGAAGTACGCCGACAGGTAGCCCTTGTCGAAGCGCATGCCCTCGGTCAGCTCGAGCTCGGTGCCGAAGGTGTTCGACTCCTCGACGGTGACGACACCCTCCTTGCCGACCTTGTCGATGGCCTCGGCGATGAGCGCGCCGATCTCGGGGTCTCCGGCGGAGATGGAAGCGGTCGCAGCGATCTCCTCCTTGGTCTCCACCTCCTTGGCGTTGGCGACGAGCTCGGCGGTCACAGCGGCGACGGCCTTCTCGATGCCGCGCTTGAGGCTGATGGGGTCTGCGCCGGCGGCGACGTTGCGGAGGCCCTCGCGCACGAGTGCCTGGGCGAGAACGACCGAGGTCGTGGTGCCGTCACCTGCGACGTCGTCGGTCTTCTTGGCGACCTCCTTGACGAGCTCCGCACCGATCTTCTCGTACGGGTCGTCGAGCTCGATCTCCTTGGCGATGGAGACACCGTCGTTCGTGATGGTGGGGGCGCCCCACTTCTTCTCGAGGACGACGTTACGACCGCGCGGGCCAAGCGTCACCTTGACGGCGTCCGCGAGGATGTTGAGTCCGCGCTCGAGGCCGCGACGGGCCTCCTCGTTGAAAGCAATGATCTTTGCCATGTGTGATTCTCGTCCCTTCCCGGACGTTTCAATCTGCGTCTAGTTAGCACTCAATCCAAACGAGTGCTAATTCGATTCTGGCACTCTGATGTCGCGAGTGCAAGCCGGTGGGACGCCGTGGGAAGCGAACGACTACTGCAGTGCGACCGAGCCCTGGCCGTTGGGAACGAGCTCGATCCAGGTGTTGCCGGGAGCCAGCCTCACGACGACACCATTGCCGTCGACGAAGCGGATGGCGCTCCCGGCATCCTTCTTCGACCAGGTCGCGTTGACGGTCTTGCCGCCTGTCGAGACCGTAGCAGCTCCGGACCCGGTCAGGACCGTCTTCGGCACCTCGCCGTAGGTGCCGTCGATGTCGACGCGCATCGTGATGACGTTCGTGGCCTGCAGCTGCTTGCCCTTGTCGTCGAGGTCGGGCGCGCCCTCCTGGTTGCGAAGCCACACCTTGTTGGCCTCGTCCCAGGTGAAGTTCGGGTAGCGCTCCGGCGAGAAGACGACTGCGATGTTCGCGGTGGGCGCACCGTCGAGGGCAGCCGTCGACGACGCGATGTCGGTCGAGTAGGCGTACTGCTGCTTGGGAGCCGCCAGGTCGCTCGCCTGCTTCACCGCATCCGAGGCGTGCAGGATGACGTTGTGCGGTGCCTCGTGGGCGTCGTAGCGGTAGAAGATGCCCGAGGTGTCGTAGTCGAAGACCAGGTTGCGCACGGGAGTGTTCATCATCATGTTGACGAAGATCTCCTGGCCGCCCGAATAGGCGACGAGACCTCCGAACGGCGAGATGATGTCGGGATCCATGGGACGGATCGATCGGACCGGGCCGATCTCGCTCGGGATGTCGTAGTGCCAGACTGCCGCGTAGCGGGTGAGACCGCCCTCGACGAGTTCCTCGAAGACGATGTCGGTGCGATCGAGCCCCACCTGCGGCCGCGCGGCCTCGTGGTTGTCGATCTTCGCGACGAGGGACGGATGCGCCATGCTGCCGGCGGGAACAGTGTTTCCGCGCAGCGGAGCCAACTGGGTCGCCGCCGGCGCCTCGTACGTCGAGACGTAGGCAGGCCCGGTGGGGGTCGGGGTCGCCGTCTTCGTGGGCGCGGCCGAGGTGCATCCTGCGGCGAGCAGGATCGCGGGCAGCACGATGATCGTGGCCAGCACAGCTTGTCGACTCATCCGCACCCCTCAGTCGGTTCTCCGACCAAACACTAACGCCGCCCGGTCACCCGGACGGCGTTAGGACACGGGCTATGCCCTCAGATCGTGCTGATCAGGCGAGTCGGACCGACTCGGCCTGGGGGCCCTTGTTTCCGGTTCCGACCTCGAAGACCACCTGCTGGCCCTCCTCGAGAACCTTGTAGCCCGCCATGTCGATGGCGGAGTAGTGAACGAAGACGTCCTGACCCCCACCGTCGACCGTGATGAACCCATAGCCCTTTTCAGCGTTGAACCACTTGACGGTTCCGTTCGCCATTCGTTGCTCCCATTGCTGTGTAACTCGCAGCACCTGCCCAAATGCCTGTACCGGGCCTGTCGCAGTGAACTGCGCCTACGTCTCCGCTCTCGCGGAAATTGTTCGACCAGCACCAGATGTTACTGAAATCGACGGCGACGACAAGGGATGGAACGCTGCTTTTCATCGCAGATTGGCAACGATTCGTCACACAGTCCGCGCGGGGCGCTCGAAGCGAGCGTCAGGCGGGCGATTCGTAGTCGGATCCGACCACGACCACGAGCTGCGCTCCTGCATCCGCGAAGTCCTGCGAGAACTGCACGTCGGCTCCGGGAACGGCGGCCGCGAGACCGCGGGCGGCGCCCTCCAGCGTCGCATCGGCGTAGTACACGACTGTGGCGGTGTAGTCCTGCTTGTCGGCGTTGGATGCTGCCCCGACCGTCCAGCCGGCCGCGGTCAGAGAGTCGGCGACCTCGCGGGCGAGGCCGGACGTGCCCGTGCCGTTCAGCACGGTGATGCTCACGGAGGGGTCCTGAGTGGGCTCGGCGGTGGCGGTGGCTGCCGGTGTCTCGGGAGCACTGGTGTCGCCGGGAGCGGAATCGAGCCCGTTGTTCAACAGCATGATGGCCACCGCGCCGATGACCACCAGGATCGCGGTCGCCAACGCGGCCCAGCCGACGGCGATCCAGCCACGGCCGCGTTTGCGGGGGGAACGGTGGGCTCCGACCCGCTCGAGATCCTTGGGGATGTCGTCGAAGCGGTCTTCAGGGTACGAGGTGGCCATTCTTCCCGGTTCAGTTCGTGTCGTCAGTGGTGCCGAGGGATCGTCGTCGGCGTGCCTCGGTGCGGGCGTCGCGGAGCCGCTGCAGCCTCTTGACGAGCATGGGGTCGTACGCCAGTGCGAGCGGTGAGTCGATGAGGGCTCCCAGCACTTGATAGTAGCGGGCCGCTGACAGACCGAATTCGGCCCTGATCGCCTGCTCCTTCGCGCCGGCGTGCTTCCACCACTGCCTCTCGAACGCGAGCACCGCCTCCTCGCGCTCCGACAACCCGGACGACGCACGTGCGGTGTGCTGTCGGTTCTCACTCGCCTCGGCCATACGCACCTCCCACAGACGACCGCGACCGGTTCGGGTCGGCTTGCCGCCATCATAGGCACGAGCCATCGCGCCGCAACGGCGCGTCACCCGGCCCGTCGGAATGCGATCATCGATATGGGCGTTGTCCCACGTCGACGCTGAATCCCCGGAAGGACCCCATGAGTTACCAGGTATCGAAGTCCGACGACGAGTGGCGCGAGGAATTGGGCGCTGAGCAGTTCCAGGTGCTCCGCGAGGCTGCGACGGAGCGCCCGTGGACGGGCGAACTCCTCGACGAGGAACGGGGCGGCATCTACACCTGCGGTGCCTGCAACGCCGAGCTCTTCAAGAGCGGCACGAAATTCGACTCCGGATGCGGCTGGCCGAGCTTCTACGAATCCGTTCGACCCGAGGCCGTTCAGTTGATCGCCGACACGACTCTCGGAATGGAGCGCACCGAGGTTCGCTGCGCCACCTGCGGTTCGCACCTCGGCCACGTCTTCCCCGACGGTTTCGGAACCCCCACCGGTGACCGGTACTGCATGAACTCGATCGCGCTCAACTTCACGCCCGACGCCTGAAGCCGGACGCCTGAAGCGTGACGCCCGACGCCTTCCTGACGGGGCTCCCCCGACGAGAAGGTCAGGCTGCGCGTCTGAACTGACGCCAGTTCACCCCGGCCACCACGACGGCGGCGAGGGCGAGCACGGTGCCGACGACGGTAGTCACGGCGAGCGATCCGGCGTGACCGGGCAGCGTCGTGTCGATGACGACCGCCGCGACGAGCTGACCCGCGATCATGGCCAGCGACAGGAGGAGGGCTCCCGTGATGCGCACGAGGACGGCCGCTGCGGCGATGAACACGCAGCCGATGACGCCGCCCAGGTAGAGCCAGAGCTCCGTCGGCAGCGACTGCGGCCAGCCGACGATGAGAGCGTGCACGAGGAAGGCGACCAGGAGCACGACCGTGCCGACGGCGAAGTTGCCGACGGTGGCCGTCAACGCGCTCTCGGCGCTCTCGCGCACCCTGCCGTTGACGGCCTGCTGCCAGCCGAGCCCGAGCCCGGCGAGGAAGGGCAGCAGCAGCATCCAGAACGGGGCGTCGCCGTTCAGCTGCGTCGCCACCGAGACGATGACGGCGAGGATGGCGAGTACCGCCCCGACGACCCGCGGAACGGTGAGGGGGCGCGGACCGCCGGATACCAACGTCGTGCGGTCGACGAGAAGCCCGCTGATCGATTGGCCGGCGACCGTGGCGACACTGAACAGCGCGACGCCGAGCACCGCTGCTGTCAGCCCCTGGGTGAGCACGAGGAAGGCACCGGCCGCTCCACCCAACAGCATCCACCAGCGCAGCCGACCGTCGCGGAGCGCGGCGGGCAGGCGCCGGAAACCGGCACGCCCCGGCCGCCACAGCGCCAGTGCGATGAGCAGGATGACGAGGCCGCTGCCGAAGGAGATGAGCGCGGCAGCGAAGCCGTCGCCGAGTTGCCGGCCGAGTTCGCCGTTGATGCGCGACTGCACGGCGACCAGCACGCCCGACACGACGGCGCAGGCCACCGCGCCGATGATCGCCGGGCGTGCCGGGGCGGCGTGCGGAGCAGCCGTCGCGGCGGGTGCGTCCTGCTGTGTCACGTGCATTCCCCCGATCGGGGCCGGCTGCGGGACTCGAACCCGCAACCCCCGCTTTACAAGAGCGGTGCGCTACCAATTGCGCCAAGCCGGCAGGAAGCCTCGCGACTTCGAGTGTCGATCCTATCCGAAGTGCACCCGGCGCTCGAACGACGGATGCCCGCCCTCACCAGGAGGGCGGGCATCCGTTCAGCGACGAGGCGACTCAGCCAGCAGGGGTCGGCGTCGGAGTCGGCGTGGGCGTCGAGGTCGAGTAGGTCTCCCCGGCGGCCTGGATGACGAAGGAGGCGAACTCCTCGGGGTCCGTCAGCGATCCCGAGTACTGCTTGCCGTTCACCAGCACCGTGGGCGTACCGCCGACGGCCTTGAGGTCGGAGTTCGGAATCGGCTCGTTGAGTGCGCGATCCGTCGAGGCCTCGACCCAGCTCGAGAAGGTGCCGAGCTTGCCATCGGTGATGCACTTCTCGACGCTGCCGTACGATCCGACACCGGCATCCTTGGCGACAGCGGCGATCTCCTCGTTCGAGAGACCGGCCGTGCCCTCCTCGGGCTGCTTCGCGAACAGGGCGCTGTTGAAGGCCCAGAAGTCGTCGGGGCTGTAGTTGGCGACGCAGGCCGCCGCGTTCGCGGCGCGGCTCGAGTACATGGTTCCGGCCGACTTGGTCTTGAGCAGCGCGATCGGGTGGATCTCCACCGTCGCGGCTCCGGACTCGAGCCACTTCTGCATCTGCTCGGAGTTCGTCATCTCGAACTGGTTGCAGTATGGGCAGAGGTAGTCGAGGTAGACCCGGATGTTGGCGACCTTGCCGCTGTCGTCGGGAACCGACGGCGTCGGGGTGGCGCCGGCAGCGAGCGCGGGAGTGGGAACGGCCTTCAGCCCCTCCCCGATCACGATGCCATCGCTGGCCATGTTCTTGGGGCCGGGTCCTTCAGGCTTGACCGACTGAACGATGATGAGCGCGATGATGGCCACGACAGCCACGATCGCGATCGCGATTCCGCCCTGGAGCAGGACTTTGTTACGCCGTTCGCGCTTCTTCTGCTCCTCGCGCAGGAGGCGTGCCTTTTCACGGGCTTCCTCACGGCGCTGGTTCTTGGTCGGACGGGGGTCGCTCCCGTTGGTCATGGATCCTCGCTTGAAATGCGTCGGGGGGCCGCGGATAGGACCGCGGGTGGCTGCAGGCAAACGCCTCGAAGATAGTAGGCCGACAGTCTGGGAATACACCAACCACGGCCTGAATGGGGGGTGTGCCGCTGTCAGGGCGGTGGAGAGCGCACTGCACCCCCCGATTCGGTGTCATCATCACCGCGTGTCATACTGACACTTGGTCACCGTCGACCGATGGCGACCACCATCCATTCACTACGGATCGTCCGGCACGTACCTGCCGGTGAAGGAGAAGAAGAACCATGGCATCAGTCACTTTCGACAAGGCCACACGCCTGTACCCGGGCGGCACCCGCCCCGCTGTCGACCAGCTCGACCTGCAGGTCGCCGACGGCGAGTTCCTCGTTCTGGTCGGCCCCTCCGGTTGCGGCAAGTCCACGTCGCTGCGCATGCTCGCCGGCCTCGAAGAGGTCAACGACGGCAACATCTTCATCGGCGAGCGCAACGTCACCGACGTTCCCCCGAAGGACCGCGACATCGCGATGGTCTTCCAGAACTACGCCCTGTACCCGCACATGACCGTTGCCGAGAACATGGGCTTCGCGCTCAAGATCGCCGGCGTCGGTAAGGACGAGCGCGCCAGCCGCGTTCTCGAGGCCGCCAAGCTGCTCGACCTCGAGCCGTACCTGAGCCGCAAGCCGAAGGCCCTCTCGGGTGGTCAGCGTCAGCGCGTCGCCATGGGCCGTGCCATCGTGCGTCAGCCCCAGGTGTTCCTCATGGACGAGCCGCTGTCGAACCTCGACGCCAAGCTCCGCGTGCAGACCCGCACCCAGATCGCGTCGCTCCAGCGCCGCCTCGGCGTCACCACGGTCTACGTCACGCACGACCAGACCGAGGCGCTCACCATGGGTGACCGCATCGCCGTGCTGAAGGACGGCGTGCTGCAGCAGGTCGGAACCCCGCGCGACCTGTACGAGGCCCCGAACAACGTGTTCGTCGCCGGCTTCATCGGCAGCCCGGCCATGAACCTCTTCACGGCAGACATCGCCGACGGTGGAGTGAAGTTCGGCTCTGCCATCGTTCCCGTCGAGCGCCAGGCGCTCGACAGCGCGACCGGCTCCAGCGTCACCGTGGGCGTCCGCCCCGAGGACATCACCGTCTCGACGACCGCCAACACCGGCCTCGAGGTCGATGTCGACCTGGTCGAGGAGCTCGGAGCCGACGGCTACCTCTACGGTCACTCCACGATCGAGGGCAAGCGCACCGACATCGTCGCTCGCGTCGACGGCCGCATCCACCCCAACGCCGGCGACAAGGTCTACCTCACGCCGACGCCGGGCCACGTGCACGTCTTCGACGCCGAGAGCGGCGAGCGTCTGCTGCACACCGCCATCGCGCACTGAGGACTCGAGCACAGCGAGGGTCCGAAGGTCGAGTAGTGCCGGCGTAGCCGACACCTATCGAGACCAGATCCACCATCGAACGGCCGGCGGGTACATCCCGCCGGCCGTTCGTCTTGAACCCGGAACGGTAGGCTCGATCCTCATGAGAGGCTCCCTCACCATCACCTCGGCGGTCACAGACCCCGCTTTGCTCGACCTCCCGTGGGACCAGCCCCTCGACGACTGGTCCAACGACCACATCGCCGTGCTGCCCAAGGGCATCTCGCGCCACCTCGTTCGTTTCGCCAACCTCTCCGGGCACGTCATCGCGGTCAAGGAGACCACCGAGGTCATGGCCAAGGGCGAGTACGAGATGCTCCGTACCCTGCAGCGCATGGAGGTGCCGTGCGTCGAGCCGGTCGCCGTGATCACCAATCGCGTCGACGTGGAGGGCGACCCGCTGCCGCCCGCGCTCGTCACCCGCCACCTGAAGTTCTCGCTCCCCTACCGCGCGCTGTTCTCGCAGACGCTGCGACCCGACACGGCCACCCGTCTCGTCGACGCCCTCGCCGTCCTCCTGGTGCGCCTGCACATGATCGGATTCTTCTGGGGCGACGTGTCGCTCTCGAACACTCTCTTCCGGCGCGACGCCGGCGCCTTCGCCGCGTACCTCGTCGACGCCGAGACCGGCCAGCTGTACACCGGCGGCCTGTCGAACGGCCAGCGCGAGAACGACCTCGAGATCGCCCGTGTGAACATCGCCGGCGAGCTGATGGACCTCGAGGCCGGCGGTCGCGTCGCCGACGAGCTCGACCCCATCCGCATCTCCAACGGCATCGTCGAGGCGTACAGGCTGCTCTGGAAGGAGCTCACCGGCTCGGAGTCGTTCGACTCGTCCGAGCGCTGGCGCATCAACGAACGCGTGGACCGCCTGAACAAGCTCGGCTTCGACATCGAGGAGCTCGCCATCCGCACCACGGACGAGGGCTCGACTGTGCGGATCCAGCCCAAGGTCGTCGATGCCGGCCACCACCAGCGCCGCCTCCTGCGCCTCACCGGGCTCGACGCCGAGGAGAACCAGGCCCGCCGCCTGCTCAACGACCTCGACTCGTATGCCGCCACCTACGGCAAGAACGACCTGGACGAGGAGATGGTGGCCCACGAGTGGCTGATGCGCGTCTTCGAGCCCGTGGTGCGTGCGATCCCCCGGGACCTCAAGGGCAAGCTCGAGCCGGCCGAGGTGTTCCACCAACTGCTCGAACACCGCTGGTACATGGCGCAGAACGCCGGGCACGACATCCCGCTGGCCGAGGCGGTCACCAGCTACATCAACGACGTCCTGCGCCACCGTCGTGACGAGGCCACGATGATCGATCCCCCGACCGGCACCTTCACCGTGCCGATCCCCGTGGTCGGCGAGGACGGCGATGGCGACGAGGAGTCGACGACCGACACCGACGAGGACTGGCGCCTCAAGGTGTGACCGGGACGGTGTCCTGGTCGTAGCCCGCTTCGTCGACGTGCCAGGTGATCATGCCGTTCCTGCCCCATTCCACCGTGAGGGTGAGCAGCTCCGGATTGCTCGGTCGCGTGGCGGTCTTCTCCATCCGCAGCCCCCTCTCGGCGAGCTCCTCGGCCGTCGCGCACTCGGACACGGCGCGCACCCCGGAGACCACCGAGACCAGGCAGTAGGCGCCGTCGTCGCGGATGGCCGCGTAGATCTGCACGTCGTCGTCGCTCACGATGTCGGCGGCGAGCCGGCGGAACGACTCCCGGACGTATCCCGGGACCACGGCGTCGCCGGGATTCGCCGTCGGATACGCGAGGCTGTTGAACACAGTCTCGAGCATCGCGGTGGGCGCTGGAGTCGGGGGCCGCGCAGCGATGATGGCCCTGTCGACGGCCTCGACCGCCGTGACGGCCAGGGCCCCGACCAGCACACCGGCCGCCAGGCCGATGAGCAGCATCCGCCGCCCCGATCTGCGGCCGGAGCCTCCAGGAGGGCTGGGGGCCGGCGCGGGCGCCGCGGCCTCGGCCTTGGCGACGGCGACGGCGACGACATCCGGAGCCGCGGTCTCCACCGGTGCGGCCGCGCGGGCAGCAGCGACCCGCCGGTCGTGGAGCATGAGCTCCCAGACCGACGGGCGCATGCTCACGCGTTCGCCGGTCTCGGGGTCGACGAAGCTCTGCTCGGCCTCGTCGGCTGACGAGCGCGCGTAGACCCGCTGCACCAGCCGGTCCCTCTCCGCATCCTGTGTCACGTCGCTGTGACTCCTCAGCTCAGGCCGGACGTCAGCGTTCGGCGCGCAGCTTCGAGATCTCGTACAGGGTCACGGATGCGGCGATACCGGCGTTCAGCGACTCCGTCGCCGAGCTGATCGGGATCGACACGACGGCGTCGCACGTCTCGGTGACCAGTCGCGACAGGCCCTTGCCCTCGCTGCCGACCACGATCACGACGGGGCGATCGGCCAGCTCGAGCCCGGGGAGCGAGAGATCGCCGCCGCCGTCGAGACCGAGCACGAACACACCGGCATCCTTGAACGCCTTGAGCACGGCGGTGAGGTTCGGAGCCATCGCGACAGGGGTGCGCGCTGCAGCGCCGGCCGACGTCTTCCAGGCCGATGCCGTCAGTCCCACGGAGCGGCGGGCGGGAACGATCACGCCGTGACCGCCGAAAGCGGCGGTCGAGCGGATGATCGCACCCAGGTTCCGCGGGTCGGTGATGCCGTCGAGCGCCACGAACAGGGGCGTCTGGCCGCGGCCGATGACCTCCTCGAGGAGGTCCACGGGGTGCGGGTACTCGTATGGCGGGACCTTGATGGCCACGCCCTGGTGAACCGCGTCGCGCCCGGCGAGACGGTCGAGCTCGGGACGCATGACCTCGAGGATCGGGATGTCACGGTGGTTGGCGATCGAGAGGATCTCCTTCACGCGCTCGTCCATCTCGACGCGAGCGGCGACGTAGAGGGCCGATGCGGGGATCTTCGCGCGCAGGGCCTCGACGACGCTGTTGCGACCGGTGACGATCTCGGCCTCTTCGCTCTTCGGCTTCGTGCGTCCCTGCGAGCGGGTGTCTGGTCGACCGTTGGCTGCCGTGCGGCCGCTCGATGAGTTCTTGCCGCCGGCTGCCGTGTAGCGCTCCTGCGCCGCCTTGCGCTTTCCGGCGGGGTGGTACGGGCGGTCCTCGGCCTTGGGCGTGGGCTTCTTGCCCTCGAGGGCCTGTCGGCCCTGGCCGCCGGAGCCGACCTGGGGACCCTTCTTGCCCTTGCGTACCGCGCCTGCGCGCGACTTGCCGCTACTCGACTTCATGATTCAAGACTCCAATGCGCACCCGTCGGGGTGTCTTCGATGGTGATGCCCGCCGCAGAGAGCTCCGCGCGGATGCGATCAGCTGTCGCCCAGTCCTTTTCCGAACGTGCGTCGGATCGATCGACGAGAAGGCGACCTACCAGCATAGCAAGTGCCTGCTCCGACGCCGCATCGCCGGATTTGGCCCATTCCGGCGCTCCCGGATCGATGCCGAGGACACGCACCATGGCCAGCACGGATCCGTGGGCGGATGCCGCGGCGGCGAGATCCTCCGCGTCGAGCGCGGCGTTGCCCGACCTCACGGTGTCGTGCAGCACGGCGAGGGCCTGCGGCACGGCGAGGTCGTCATCCATCGCCTCGGTGAAGGCATCGGGAACCTGGATCGCCCCGGTCGCCGCGAAGCGGGTGTCTGCCAGCCGGCGCGCGGCCCGGTCGAGGAACCCGCTGATGCGGTCGACGGCCGACTGGGCCTCCGCGAGTCCGGCCGGGCTGTAATCGAGCGTCGACCTGTAGTGGGCCTGGCCGAGCAGGTAGCGCACCGCGAGCGGGGTCGCGGCCTCGAGCAGCTCGGAGGCGAACACGGAGTTGCCGAGAGACTTCGACATCTTCTGGCCGGCCACGTTCACGAGCCCGTTGTGCACCCAGTAGCTCGCGAACGGGCGGCCGGCGGCCGTCGACTGGGCCAGCTCGTTCTCGTGGTGCGGGAAGCGCAGGTCGAGACCGCCGCCATGGATGTCGAAGGCGTCGCCGAGGTAGCGCTCCGACATGGCCGAGCACTCGATGTGCCAGCCGGGGCGGCCGTCTCCCCAGGGCGACGGCCACTGGGCCGACGCCGGTTCGGTCTCCTTCGCGCCCTTCCATAGCGCGAAGTCGCGGGGGTCGCGCTTGCCTCGGGGGTCGGCATCCGTCGCCGGCTCCATGTTGTCGCGGTTCTGACGGGTCAGCTCCCCGTACGCGGGCCAGCTCGCGGTGTCGAAGTACACGTCGCCGGTTCCGTCGGCGGCGGCGTACGCATGGCCGCGTTCGATGAGGTCGGCGATGAGGCGCTGCATCCGGTCGACGGATGCCGTCGCCCGCGGTTCGTAGGTCGGAGGCAGGATGCCCAGCCTGCTGTAGCCGGCGGTGAACTCGAGCTCCACCCTGTAGGCGAGCGCCCACCACTCCTCTGCCGAGTCGGCGACCCCGGCCAGGATCTTGTCGTCGATGTCGGTGACGTTGCGCACGAAGGTGACGTCGTTGCCGCGGTGGTCGAGCCAGCGCCGCAGGATGTCGTAGACCAGCGCGCTGCGCAGGTGACCGATGTGCGGACTCGACTGCACTGTCGGCCCGCAGACGTAGATGCCGACGCGTCCGGGAACAAGGGGAACGAAGTCGCGGAGCGACTGGGTCTTCGAGTCGTAGAGGCGCACTGTCACGGGATCCAGACTAGCGGCGGCGACGCGTCTCGCCCCGATCAGCGGCCGGATCAGCGGCCAGTCGGCACTGCCGTTCAGCGCAGCGTCAGCAGCGCCGTGGCCACGGCGGCGATGCCCTCGCCCCTGCCCGTGAACCCGAGCCCGTCGGTCGTGGTGGCCGAGACGCTCACCGGAGCACCGAGTGCAGCACTCAGCACGGCCTCGGCCTCGGCTCGGCGCGGGGCCAGCTTGGGGCGATTGCCGAGCACCTGCACCGACACGTTGCCGATCCCGAACCCGGCCTCCTCGACCAGGCGCCGCGCCTCGGCGAGGAAGAGGGCTCCGTGGGCCCCGGACAGTGCGGGGTCGGCCGTGCCGAACACGGCTCCCACGTCGCCGAGGCCGGCAGCGGCGAGCAGCGCGTCGCAGATGGCGTGACTGGCCGCGTCGCCGTCGCTGTGCCCGGAGAGGCCGACCTGGCCCGGCCAGTGCAGTCCCACCAGCCAGAGTTCCTCCGACGGGTCGTCGCTGAACGCGTGCACGTCGGTTCCGGTTCCGATGCGGAACCCTGACGCCGCGGCACTCGTCGGGGCGGCATCCGCCACCAGCTGCTCGGCCCGGGCGAGGTCCCACGCCGTCGTCACCTTGAAGGCGAGAGGGTCGCCGGCGATGGCGAGCACCTCTCCCCCAGCCGCAGCCACCAGCGCGGCGTCGTCGGTGTGATCGTCTGCGGCATCGGCGTAGGCGGCGTCGAGTTGCGCCCTGGGGAAGCCCTGCGGCGTCTGAACGGCCGAGAGGTGCGCCCTGTCGACGGTCTCGAGGATGCGCCCGCCGGCGTCGATCCGCTTGATGGTGTCGGCGACGGGAAGACCCGGGATGGAACCAGCCCCCGTGGCTCGCACTGCGGCGATCACGGCCTCGTGCTGGCGCGTCGGGGTGAGCGCACGGGCCGCGTCGTGCACCAGCACGACCCGCACCGACTCGGCGACGACGCCGAGCCCGGCGGCGACGGACTCCTGCCTTGTCGCCCCGCCGGCCACCAGGCTCAGGTGGTCGGATGCCGGTCCGGCGACTCCCACCGCGATGGAACGCGCCTGCTCGATGCTGTCGGCCGGAGCGACGACGACGACCTGCACGGGCTCCGCGATGCCGAACACCGCACTCAGCGCGTGTGCGAGCAGCGGACGACCGGCGAGCTCGGCGAACGCCTTCGGCATCCCGAGTCCGAGTCGGGTGCCGCTGCCTGCGGCGACCACGATGACGGCGACATCCGGAGGCGTTTCAGTCATGAGCCGAGGTTATCGCGTGGACCGCCGGCAGCCGTCCCCCGGGAATGCGAAACGCGCCTCCCCTGCCGGGGAGGCGCGTCTCGGATGATCGTGGCTGACCGGCTACGAGGCGAGAACCTCGTCGAGCACGGTGGAGGCCTTCTCCTCGTCGGTCTTCTCGGCGAGCGCGAGCTCGGAGATGAGGATCTGACGGGCCTTGGCGAGCATGCGCTTTTCGCCGGCCGAGAGGCCGCGGTCCTGATCGCGGCGCCAGAGGTCGCGGACGACCTCGGACACCTTGATGACGTCTCCAGAAGCGAGCTTCTCGAGGTTGGCCTTGTAACGACGCGACCAGTTGGTGGGTTCCTCAGTGAACGGGGCACGCAGCACCTCGAACACACGGTCGAGGCCCTCCCGTCCGATGACGTCGCGCACGCCGACGAGATCGACGTTCTCAGCAGGCACTTCGATCGTGAGATCGCCCTGCGTGACGTTCAGCTTGAGGTAGACCTTCTCTTCGCCCTTGATGATCCTGGTCTTGACTTCGGTGATGGTTGCCGCACCATGATGCGGGTAAACGACGGTTTCGCCGACCTCGAAAAGCATGAATATATGTCCCTTCAGCAACCTACAGAATACCACAGGCTGCATGGTGGTAAGGTTCGCCTCCGCCAGCGCATCGCGCGCCCCCGAGACCGCGCGTGCGCTAGGCTCGACACCGGATTTCATCGCGCCCGGCACGGGTTCCCGTCGCGGAGGCGCAGAGCTTGGGAGGGCACTGTGAGAGGCCGTATCGCGTCATCCGTCATCGTTGCGGCTGCGATCATCGTCGGCACCGCCGGCTGCAACCTGACCGCGCCGCAGGCGACGACGTACCACTACTTCGCCAGCGACGGCGTGAGCGGCGATATCGGCGAGATCGGCATCCGCAACGCCGTCGTCGTGACCGACAAGGGCAAGCTCGGCAACCTCGTCACGACCATCGTGAACTCGGGCTCCGAGGACGTCGAGATCACCGTGCAGCACGAGTCGTCGAGCGGCAAGAAGACCGTCACGATCGAAGCCCCGGCCAACAAGACCACGATCTTCGGACCCGCCGACGGTGAGCAGGTGCTGCTGCGCGACCTCGACGCCCAGCCCGGCTCGCTGCTCGACGTGTACTTCCAGTACGGCGACGAGCAGGGCGAGGACCTGCAGGTCCCCGTGCTCGACGGCGGCCTTCCCGAGTACTCCGACCTGCTGCCGATCGACGTCATCGTCGGCGCGGTCACCGCTCAGTAGCCTGCACCGATCGAGAACGCCCGCACCTCATCGAGGTGCGGGCGTTCTTCATTGCAGAGGCGTTGCCCCTACTCCTCGAAGCGGTAGCCGAGCCCGCGCACTGTGACCAGCATCCGCGGCTCCGACGGCGTCTTCTCGATACGCGAACGGATGCGCTTGATGTGCACGTCGAGCGTCTTGGTGTCGCCGAAGTAGTCGCTCCCCCACACCCTGTCGATGAGCTGGCCGCGAGTCAGCACCCTGCCGGCGTTGCGCAGCAGGAACTCGAGCAGCTCGAACTCCTTGAGCGGCATCGGCGTGACGACGCCGTCGACGGCCACGGTGTGCCGCTCGATGTCCATCCGAACGCTCCCGGCCTCGAGCAGCGTGCCCTCGTCGCGGTCGTCGTCGGTGTGGCGGCGCAGGATGGCGCGGATGCGGGCGAGCAGCTCCCGGGTCGAGTACGGCTTGGTGACGTAGTCGTCTGCGCCCAGCTCCAGTCCCACGACGATGTCGACCTCGGAGTCCTTGGCCGTCAGCATGATGATCGGGACGCTCGACCGGGTGCGGATCTCCCGGCACACCTCGGTGCCGGAGAGACCGGGCAGCATGAGGTCGAGCAGGATGAGGTCTGCACCCGTGCGGTCGAACTCGGTCAGGGCACTCGGCCCGTCGCCCGCGACGGTCACGTCGTAGCCCTCGCGCTCGAGCAGGAAGGCGAGCGGTTCGCTCAGGGCGGTCTCGTCTTCGACCAGGAGGATGCGTGTCACTGGGGGTCCTTTTCAGCCTTGACGGCGTCGATCGGTGCTTCGGGGAGACGGATGGTGAAGGTGGAGCCGCGCCCGGACTGCGACCAGACGCGCACATCGCCGCCGTGGTTCTGCACGGCGTGCTTGACGATGCTGAGGCCGAGACCGGTGCCGCCGGTGTTGCGGGAGCGCGCCTCGTCGACGCGGAAGAAGCGCTCGAAGACCCGGTCGAGGTCTTCCTCCGGGATCCCGACGCCCTGGTCGGTGACGGCGATCTCGACGGCTCCGTCGGTGCTCTTGACGCCGACGCCCACTCGAGTGCCAGGCAGCGAGTAGTTGATGGCGTTCGCGATGAGGTTGTTCACGGCCATGACGAGCAGCGATTCGTCGCCGAGCACTTCAGCCCTGCTCTTGTTGCGCACGGCCAGTGCGATGTCCCGAGCCTCGGCCACGACGCGGTTCTGGTCGACGGCGGCCGCCACGATCTCGTCGACCGAGACGAGGTCGGGCTTCGCCAGCACGTCCTGCGATTGCAGCCTGGAGAGGTCGATGATGTCCTGCGTGATGCGTGCGAGCCTCGCCGCCTCCTGGGTGAGCCGGTGGGTGAAGCGGCGCACCTGGGCCGGCTCGTCCGCGGCCATGTCGATGGCCTCGGCGAGCAGGCCCACCGACGCTATGGGGGTCTTCAGCTCATGCGAGATGTTCGCGATGAAGTCGCGGCGCACCTCGTCGAGCCGCTGGGAGTCCGTGAGGTCGTCCCCCAGGAGGAGCACATAGCGAGAACCGAGGCGGGCGGCACGGACGTCGAGCAGGATGTTCGACTCACCGAAACGGCTGCGGGCGATCGTGAGCTGCTCGGCGACGGGTTCCCCCGTGCGGCGTACGCGGGCGACGATCTCGATGAGCTCCGGATGCACCAGGGCATCGAGGCGGACCAGTCCGAGGGTGAGTGCAGCGTGCGAGGACGCGAGCACGTTGTTCGAGGGATCCACGACGACGGCCGGACTCTCCAGCGCGTCGATGACCTCGGCGATGCCGTCGGGCACCGACGGGTTGACCACTGTTGCGGCATGCGTTCCGCGCCGCTCGGCGACGTGCAGGAGCGCGATGAAGCCACCGCCCACCACCAACCCGAGTGCCAGGGACAACAGCACCAACCAGGTGGTATCCATGGCATCAGAGTAATGTCTCCATCGAGCACCCGACCGCCGCATCCGTCGTGCCGGAGGTCTACTTCAGGGAATGTTCAAACCTGCGGCACCCGCCGTTAACCTTGTCTCGCAACGATGGGGTGGGGCCACGCGGGCTCCGTCTACCCGCATGCATTCCTGCGTGCGCTTCGAACGACAAGAGGATTCACACGTGCGCGAAGTATTCCAGCTGGAACTCCGAGAGGTTCAGGATCGCCTCGTCGAGATCTCAGAACTCGTGGCGAAGTCGATCGACAAGGCGACGCGGGCGTTCAACGAGTCCGATGTCACCCTCGCCGAGGAGTGCATCGAGGATGACGCTCGCATCGACGAACTGGCCGTCGCCCTCGACGAGCTGGCCATCACGATCCTGGCCCGCCAGAACCCGGTCGCCCGCGACCTGCGCATCGTGGTGAGCGCGCTGCGCATCAGCGCGTCGCTCGAGCGGATGGGCGACCTCGCGACGCACATCGCCCAGCTCGCCCGCTACAGGTTCCCCGACAAGGTCGTTCCGAAGAGCCTGCGCCCGACCTTCGCCGAGATGGGTCGCCTCGATGTCGAGATCGCCCGCAAGCTCACCGAGCTGCTCAGCTCGCAGGAGGTCGAGCTCGCCGAGACCATCCGCAACGACGACGACAAGATCGACGCCCTGCACCTCAGCGTCTTCGACAAGGTGCTCGGTGAGAAGTGGAAGGGCGAGACCGTCGACACCGTCGACGCGACGCTGGCCAGCCGCTACCACGAGCGGTTCGCGGACCACGCCGTTGCGATCGCCAAGAAGGTGCAGTACCTGGCCACGGGCGAATGGGTGCCCGAGAGCGCCTGATCGGAGCTCGGCGCGCGTCCCGCGCGAACTGAAAAGCGAGGAACTTCTCGCCAGAACCACGGATTCCGGAGACCGGATGCCGTGATTCGGGAGAAGTTCCTCGCTTCGTGGTTTCGAGGGTGCTACTTCTTGCCCTGCGCTGCGACGGCGGCCGCGCCCGCTGCCGCGGCCTCGGGGTCGAGGTACTCTCCGGCGCCGATCGGCGCGAGGTTCTCGTCGAGGCGGTAGACCAGCGGGATGCCGGTGGGGATGTTGAGCTCGGCGATGTCGTCGTCCGAGATGCCGTCGAGGTGCTTGACGAGCGCGCGCAGCGAGTTGCCGTGAGCGGTGACGAGCACGGTCTTGCCCTCCTTGAGGTCGACCGAGATGTCGGACTCCCAGTAGGGCAGCATCCGCTCGATGACGTCCTTCAGGCATTCGGTGCGCGGGAGGTCGGCATCGGGGAGGTTCGCGTAGCGGGGGTCGCCGACCTGCGAGTACTCGGCGTCGTCTGCCAGCACGGGCGGCGGAACGTCGAACGAGCGGCGCCAGAGCTGGAACTGCTCGGGGCCGTACTTCTCGAGGGTCTCGGCCTTGTCGAGGCCCTGGAGGGCTCCGTAGTGACGCTCATTCAGCCGCCAGGAGCGCCTCACGTCGATCCAGAGGCGGTCGGCCTCCTCGAGCGCGATGTCAGCCGTCTGGATGGCACGGGTGAGCACCGAGGTGTGGAGCACGTCGGGCAGGAGGCCGGATTCGGCGAGCAGCTCGCCGGCGCGCTTGGCCTCCGCGCGGCCCTGATCCGAGAGGCGGACGTCGACCCATCCGGTGAACAGGTTCTTCTGGTTCCAGTCGCTGTTTCCGTGGCGCAACAGGATGAGGGTGTAAGGCGCAGTCATGGCTCCAATCTATCGCTTGCGATACTGGGGGCATGCCCGTCGGATCCATCACCCGCGGCACCACGAACACCAACCGGCTGCGTCGCATCGACCGCTGGATCGCGGAGCTGCCCGTCCTCCGCACCACCGACGACCCTCTCGTGGTCGACCTCGGCTACGGAGCCAGCGGTGTGACGGCTCTCGAACTGCACCAGAGGCTCGCGAAGGCGCGTTCCGGCGTGGAGGTCGTCGCCCTCGAGATCGAGCCCGGCCGGGTGCGCACGGCCACCGATCAGCTCGCCGTCGTGAGGTCCGGCAGCACGGGCTTCGCCGCCGACGCGAAGGTGTCGTTCGGCCTCGGCGGATTCGAGGTTCCCCTTCCTGGGCGTCGGCGCCCCGCCGTCATCCGTGCGTTCAACGTGCTGAGGCAGTACGACGAGTCCCACGTCTCCGACGCCTGGGAGCTGATGACCTCGAGGCTGCAGCCCGATGGCGTGCTCGTCGAGGGAACGTGCGACGAGATCGGCCGCATCTGCAGCTGGGTCGCCCTCAGCCCGGATGCCCCGCTCAGTCTCACGATCAGCCTGCGTCTGGCGGGGCTCGAGGCCCCGTCGATCGTCGCCGAGCGGCTGCCGAAGGCGCTCATCCACCGGAACGTGCCCGGGGAACGCATCCACACGCTGCTGCTCGAGCTGGACCGCGCCTGGCACGTGAACGCCCCGCTCTCGGTCTACGGACCGTCGCAACGGTGGATCGCAGCCGTCCGGATGCTGGCGGATGCCGGTTGGCCGGTGCGCGGAGGAGTGCGGCGCTGGCGGCTCGGAGAGCTCACCATGGACTGGGCTGCCGTGGCCCCGGCGGGCTGAATCCGGGCGGAGTCCGAAGATCGATCGGGCGACGGAACGCAGCCGGAGCGACCACTACGCCCGAGGAAGCTAGGCCCGCGGCAGCAGGTCTCTCGCCGCGTCGGCGTTCATGCCCGTGGCGGCGAGGGCGTCGACGATGTACGGCCGCATGGCCTGCACGAGGTTGCGGTCGGCGAAGTCGCCCTCCGGCGCCATCTCGGCCGGGTCGAGGTGGCGGGCCACCTCGACCAACGACTGTCGAGCGACGGGCTGCAGCGAGACGTCGGTCAACGATTCGCTGATCAGCTCGATGCTCACCCGCACGCGCGCCAGCAGGTCCGCGACGGCCGGTCGCGCTGCGCCGTCGCGGGCGACGTAGGCCGCCCGGCGGGCGACGACCCGCAGGCTTCGGGTGCACAGCTCGATCGCCGTCTGCATCGAGGCCTGCCTGGCGAGGTCGAAGCGCCGACGGCGCAGGAACGGCGATAGCCTCGAGATCGCGACGCCCGATTCGACGGCGTTCGACCAAGCATCCGTCAGAGGCTGCGTCGCCCGCGCCCGGACGAGCGCCGAATCGGCTTTCGCGGCGGATCCCACGGCCAGCGCGGTGGAGAGCTCGGCCAGGATCGCGTCGTGCTCGGCCAGAAGCCGCAGCCCGGCGCGGGTGGCCGACTTGCCCGGATCACGAGGGATGAGCACGGTGGCGAGCAGAGCGAAGGCGCCGCCGATGAGCGCATCGACCGTGCGGGTGAACGGACCGCCTGCAGGCAGCGGCGAGAGCATCACGAGGGAGCACTGCACGGCCGCCGCCACGGCGAAGGCGGGGTTGGGGAGCAGGAACCGGGCCACGAGCATCGTGAGGGCCAATGCGACACCGTACTGGGCCAGTCCGAGGCCGAAACCGAGCAGCAGCAGCTCGGCCAGTGCGATGCCGAGCGTCATTCCGAGCACGGTCTCGAGGATGCGCACCGGCCTCGCGTCGCGCACGAAGCCGAGGGCCGAGATCACCACGATGGCCGCGATGAGCGGCGACTGGTGCCCGACGACGTAGTGGGCGAAGGCGAAGCTCGCCACCGCGGTCACGGTGATCTGCGCGACGGGCGGCAGGGCGTCCCTCGTGCGCGCCCATGCCGCCGCGGTGTCGAACCGCGGGCGCATCAGCGCCGGACGCCGAGCCGCGGCATCCGCGGGATGCCGGCCGTCGCACCGGCTTCGGGCGGTACGACCACGACCTGGGCCGCGGCGACGATCTCGCCGGTCTCGGCCGTGTGCACCTGGAGGGGCGCATCGACGGGAACGCCCCGCCGGATCACGGCGAGCGCGATCGGCCCGAGTTCGTGGTGGATGGCGCTGGACGTCACGCTGCCCACCGCACGCCAGCCGGCCTCAGACTCCGGGCGCTTCTTCTCGGCGAAGACCTCGTCGCCGTGAACGGGAAGGACGGTGTCGGAGCCGTCGAGGTGCAGCATCACGAGGCGGCGCGGAGGATGCCCGAGGTTGTGCACCTTGGCCACGGTCTCCTGGCCGCGGTAACAGCCCTTCTCGAGATGCACCGCGCTGCGCAGCCAGTCGAGCTCGTGCGGGATGCTGCGCTCGTCGACCTCGGTCGAGAACCGCGGACGCCAGGCTGCGATGCGCAGTGCGTCGAGGGCCAGGGTGCCGGCGAGCTCGGGCGTTCCCCCGGCTGCGCGTTCGGCGAGGCCCTCGAGCGACGCTCGCGGAACCAGGACCTCGCTGAAGGACCAGGAGCCGGCTGGGTGCTCGAGCTCGGAGGCGTACTGCCAGCCGCCGACGGCGATCTCGGCCCACGGGTCGCGCCAGACGAGCGGGATGCCGTTCGGGGCGGCGACGTCGAGGCCGACGGATGCGGCATCCGCGGCCATCGTTCCGATGGTGGCGAACTCCTCCGTGCGATCCGCCACCTCGACGCGCAGCGTGAAGCGCATGCGGTCGAGCCAGCCGAACAGGCCGGCGGTCTCGACACGATCGACGAGGAGCCACGCCGTGACGCCGTCGTCGAAGACGTGGGCGTCGTATTCGATGCGGCCCTGGGGATCGAGGATGAGGGTCTCGGACGACTCCCCCGGCGCGAGCCTGTCCAGCGCCTGGCTCGAGATGGAGTTGAGCCAGGTCAGCCGGTCGGGGCCGGTCACGCTCACGACGCCGGCGTGCGACAGGTCGACGACAGCCGTGCCGGCCTCGAGACGGCGCTGCTCCACGTTCGGGTTGCCGTAGTGTGCGGCGACACCCTCGTCGAGACCCTCGGCGCGGACGGCGCCGGGCACGGAGAGCAGGGGGGAGACGGCATCCGTCATCGTCGTCACTCGACCTTCGCGAGTCGGCCGGAGGAGTGCGTGCGCAGGTCCTGGCCGAGGGCGGCGATGTCCCACGCCCAGAGCAGGTGGGAATCCACGAGCCCATAGAGGCGCGTGGCAGCCGAATACGGCTTCGCACCCTGCGTGCGCATGACGGCATCCGTCGCCAGATCGATGCGCGGGCCCTTCACCTGGCCCAGGTAGAGCTCTGCGACGCCGCCGGGGTGCACGAGCGTCACCTCGATGTCGAAACCGCCCGCGGCGTTGCGCAGGGTCTCGACGGCCTCGGCGTCGCGGAACGGGCTCTCGCCGACGCCCGGCAGCATGGCCGGACCGGCGTCGGCGTCTCCGAGCTGGCGGCTGAGGCGCCAGTAGCCGGTCTCGGTCACGAGCGGCGTGGGTTCCCCGCCCTCCTCGGTCGGGAACAGCCAGCTGTACGAGGTGTAGTTCAGGTGCGGCAGTCCGTCGTGGCTGAAGCTCACGCGCTGACCGAACTCATGGGTGACGGATGCCTCACCGACGGTGTAGTCGATGACGCCCGAGCCCTCCCAGACCCCGAGCAGCCACGACAGGGGAACCAGCTCGGCCGGAAGCTCGACGGGCAGCTCGATCATCGGGTGTTACCGCTGCCCCCGGAAGAGCTTGTAGACCACGACGCCGGAGATCCACGCGATCGCGAGGCTCGCAAGGCCCAGAAGTCCGAGGTAGAAGAGTTCGAGGAAGATGAGTTCGCCGCCGGCCATGGATCGAGTCTATCCCCGCCTGAGGCCGGTTCAGAGCGTGACGGCGACCACGATGCCTGCGATGGCGGTGATGACGACACTGCCGACGAAGCTCGCCACGACGCGCGAGACGAAACCGTCGCGGCGACGGGTGGCGAGCTGCACGCAGAAGGCTGCGAGGGCGCACACGGCGAGGCTGAGGCAGAGGCCACCGAAGCGCTCGTCGGGCTCCACCGCGATGAGCACCACGACCGCACCGACGACAGCGAGGATCCAGACGGCGACGATGCCCGCGAAGGTCACGGCGGGACTCAGCGGCACTTCGGTGTCGGTCATGGTCCCATTGTGGCGCGCGAATGGGGCTGCGTCATCAGGATAGGATGGCGCAACGAACGAGCTGGAGGAATGCGCGTGGCGCAATTGTTGATCCTGACGTCGGCAGTCAACAATGAAGTTCTCCCCGCCCTCGCGCTGTTGAGCCACCGGGTGCGGCTGATCCCTGCGGACCCGCAGCAGCTCATCACCGCGCCCGATTCCGATGCCGTGATCGTCGACGCCCGCACGAATCTGGCCAGCGCCAAGGCCCTCTGCCAGATTCTGCGCACGACCGGGATCTCGGTTCCGCTGCTGCTCGTGCTCACCGAGGGCGGCCTGTCGGGCGTCAGCCCCGACTGGGGAGTCGACGACGTGATCGTGGAGTCCGCCGGGCCCGCCGAGGTGGATGCCCGCATCCGTCTGGCCGTCGGGCGCATCGCCCCCGAGGTGAACACCCGCATCCAGACATCGGGCGTCATCATCGACGAGGCGAGCTACTCGGCGAAGGTTCGCGGCAAGCCGCTCGACCTCACCTTCAAGGAATTCGAGCTGCTGCGGTTCCTGGCCACGCACCCGTCGCGCGTCTTCACCCGCGAGCAGCTGCTCAGCGAGGTCTGGGGCTACGACTACTTCGGCGGCACCCGCACCGTCGACGTGCACGTGCGTCGTCTGCGCGCCAAGCTCGGCGACCTGGAGTCCCTCATCGGAACGGTGCGCAACGTCGGCTACAGGTTCAACGTGCACGAGGACGAGGAACCGGCAGGCCTCGGTCGCTGAGTTCCGCGCGCTCTTGCGCGGCCCACGTCACGTCACGTTTGCAGGATGAGACGGCGGATGATGCTCCCTGGGGTGGTCAGCCTCGGTTTCATCCTGCAATCGGCATCAGCCGGCTTCAAAGCCGGCACCTCCACAGCGATATCCGGCGGGGAGATAACGTGCTCGTCACGTGCTGTTCATGCCGCTGATGCCATGATGAAGACATGGATGCCGAGAACCTGATCGACACCGGACTCGCGGGCGACTTCGACGACGACTTCGAGCCCTTCGACCCCGCCGGAGACACCAGCCTGCCCGGAGAGCGCTACCTCGACCGCGAGCTCAGCTGGCTCGCGTTCAACCAGCGCGTCCTGGAGCTCGCAGAGGACCCGACGACGCCGGTGCTCGAGCGCGCCAACTTCCTGGCGATCTTCGCCTCCAACCTCGACGAGTTCTTCATGGTTCGGGTCGCCGGCCTCAAGCGCCGCATCCTGACCGGACTGGCGATCCCGACGAACGTCGGTCGTGCGCCGCAGGACGTGCTCGCCGACATCTCGGCCAAGGCGCACGAACTGCAGGAGCGGCACGCAGCCGCCTACAGCGAACTCGTGCGTCCGTCGCTGGCCGACGCCGGCATCCACATCGTGCGCTGGGACGAGCTGGAGGATGCCGAGAGGTCGAACCTGCGCGACTACTTCTCGCGCCAGATCTTCCCGGTGCTGATGCCCCTCGCAGTGGACCCGGCGCATCCGTTCCCCTACATCTCCGGACTCTCGCTGAACCTGTCGGTGCGGGTGCGCAACTCGAAGACCGGCAAGCAGGAGTTCGCGCGCCTCAAGGTGCCGCAGATGCTGCCGCGGTTCCTCAAGATCCCGCACGACCCGGGCGCCGAGCGCTTCATCACCCTCGAGGACCTCATCGCCAACCACCTCGGCGACCTGTTCCCCGGCATGGAGATCCTCGAGCACCACGTGTTCCGCGTGACCCGAAACGAGGACGTCGAGGTCGACGAGGACGAGACCGAGAACCTGATCAAGGCGCTCGAGAAGGAGCTGCTGCGCCGTCGTTTCGGGCCGCCCATCCGCCTCGAGGTGACCGACGACATGGACGACGTGACCCTCGGGTTGCTCGTGCGTGAACTCGACGTCACCGACAACGAGGTGTACAGGCTGCCTGCGCCGCTCGACCTCGGCGGACTGTTCGACATCGCCAAGATCGATCGGCCAGACCTGCACTATCCGACGCACGTGCCGACGACGAGCGCGCGCCTGCAGCCCCTCGAGCCCAACTCGCGCCCTGACATCTTCTCGGCCATCGCCCGCGGCGACGTGCTGCTGCACCACCCGTACGAGTCGTTCGCGACCAGCGTGCAGGCGTTCATCGAGCAGGCGGCCGCCGACCCGCACGTGCTGGCCATCAAGCAGACGCTCTATCGCACCTCGGGCGACAGCCCCATCGTCGAGGCTCTCATCGACGCGGCGGAGTCTGGCAAGCAGGTGCTCGCCCTCGTCGAGATCAAGGCCCGCTTCGACGAGCAGGCCAACATCAGCTGGGCCCGCAAGCTCGAGAAGGCCGGCGTGCACGTGGTCTACGGCCTCGTCGGCCTGAAGACGCACTGCAAGCTCGCCCTCGTGATCCGCGAGGAGAAGGGCGAGCTGAAGCACTACAGCCACATCGGAACGGGGAACTACAACCCGAAGACCAGCCGCATCTACGAGGATCTCGGGCTGCTGACGGATGACGACCAGGTCGGCAAGGACCTCACCCGTCTGTTCAACGAGCTCTCGGGATATGCCATCGAGAAGAAGTTCAAGCGCCTGCTCGTCGCTCCCCTGCACCTGCGCAAGGGACTGCTGCGCCACATCGCCACCGAGACCCGGAACGCTCTCGCGGGCAAGCCCGCCAGCATCCGCATCAAAGTGAACTCCATGGTCGACGAGGCCATCATCGACGCCCTCTACCGGGCATCGAACGCCGGAGTGCCCGTCGACATCTGGGTGCGCGGCATCTGCAGTCTCATGCCCGGCGTGCCCGGGATGAGCGAGAACATCCGGGTGCGGTCGATCCTCGGTCGCTACCTCGAGCACTCGCGCATCTTCTCGTTCCTGAACGCCGGCGAGCCGCACGTGTTCATCGGCAGCGCCGACATGATGCACCGCAACCTCGACCGACGTGTTGAGGCCCTGGTGCGTCTCACCGAGCAGGAGCACCTCGACGAGATCGCCGGCCTCTTCGACCGCGCCATGGACGAGCGCACGTCCTCGTGGTGGCTCGGCGACGACGGAGTGTGGGTGCGCCACCACCTCGACGAGGACGGCTCGCCTCTCGACGACATGCAGAACACGCTCATGCACGAGATCGGAGCACGCAAGCGACCCGGGAGGAACCGATGACGGCAACCGCCATCTACGCCGCCGGGGCGGTCTGCTGGCGGGTGGTCGACGGCCGCATGATGGTGCTCGTCATCCACCGCACCGTGCACGGCGATGTCACCATCCCGAAGGGCAAGGTCGATCCCGGGGAGACGCTCCCGCAGACCGCCGTGCGCGAGATCAAGGAGGAGACCGGCCTCACCGTCGCCCTCGGCGTTCCGCTCGGTGTCTCGAACTATCCCCTCTCGGGCAACCGCACCAAGATCGTGCACTACTGGGCGGCCGAGGTGAGCGACGAGGCCATCCGACACTCGACCTTCGTGCCGAACGGCGAGGTCGCCGCGCTCGAGTGGGTGACCATCAAGAAGGCCCGCAGCTATCTCACCTTCAAGTCCGATGTCGAGATCCTCGACGCCTTCGCCGCACTCGTCGACAGCGGGGTCACCCGCACCTTCGCGCTCGTCGTGCTCCGGCACGCCAAGGCGATGGCCCGCAGCGACTGGAAGAAGTCCGACGCCACCAGGCCGCTCACCGAGCGCGGCGTCCACCAGGCTGCCACCATCGTCGACACCATGGCCGCGTGGCACCCGAAGCGCATCACCACCAGCACCGCGACGCGCTGCGTGACGACCGTCACCCCGTTCTCGGCGGCATCCGGGATCGAGCTGAAGCGCACCGACGACCTCAGCCAGGACCTGTACGAGGAGGGCAAGGCCGACATCCGCGCGGTCATCGGCCAGCGTGTGCGATCCCGGAAGACCGCCGTGATCTGCAGCCACGGCCCCGTGCTCGGCGACATCCTGCGCGAGATCGCCCTGGCGACGGGAACGCCCACCGGTGCGTACATCTCGGATGCGGCCTCCCTCGAGCCCGGCGCGTTCTCCGTGGTGCACCTGTCATCGACCAATCCGAGCTCAGGCATCATCGCCATCGAGACGCACTCTCCGCGCGTCTGATCCCGGATGCCGCGGGCCAGCGGCTCGCACGCGCCGTGCCTGGCGCGTCGCCCTGCCCTGGCTCGCCGTGGGCCTGTGCGCGCCATGCCGCCGCGGAAAGACGGGGCGGCATGCGTACGTATGGTCCGCGCCCGTTAAGGCTCCGTTCACCTGCAGTGAGGCTGCGCGTCATGGAGCCCGCTTAGCGTCGGGACCGAGCCGAACAGGTTCACATCATGTAATCACTTCCCCTGAAAGGGACATTCGTGAAACTCAAGCGTTTTGGCGCCCCGGTCGTCCTGGCCGTCGTAGCCACCATCGCACTCTCCTCGTGCGCAGCCAACGAGGAAGCTTCCCCCGCAGCCAGCGAGACCACCTCCTCGCTCACCGGCACGCTCAACGCTGCCGGCGCCTCCTCGCAGCAGGCAGCCCAGGAGGCCTGGGTCGCCGGATTCCAGACCGCGAACCCCGACGTGACCGTCAACTACGACCCGTCGGGCTCCGGCGCCGGTCGTGAGGCATTCATCTCCGGTGGAGTGGACTTCGCCGGTTCCGACTCGGCTCTGAACGACGAGGAGATCGCCGGCACCTTCGCCGCCTGCGCTCCCGACACCAAGGCCGTCGACCTCCCGGTCTACATCTCCCCGATCGCCGTCGTCTTCAACGTCGAGGGTGTCGACGAGCTCTCGCTCGACGCCGCGACCATCGCCCACATCTTCAAGGGTGACATCACGAAGTGGAACGACCCGGCGATCGCCGCCCTCAACGACGGCGTGACCCTCCCGGACGCCAACATCACGGCCGTCCACCGCTCGGACGACTCGGGTACCACCAAGAACTTCGCGGACTACCTCAACCAGGTCGCCCCCGACGTGTGGGACCAGAAGCCGGCCGACGCGTTCCCGTACCAGACCGGTGAGGGCGCCCAGGGCACCTCGGGTGTCATCGACGCCGTCACCAACGGAACCAACACCATCGGCTACGCCGACGCCTCGCGCGCCGGTGACCTCGGTGTCGTGAAGATCAAGGTCGGCGAAGAGTTCGTCGCCCCGAGCGCCGAGGGCGCAGCAGCCGTCGTCGACGACTCGCCCGCCGTCGAGGGACGCGAGGCGAACGACCTCGCCGTCAAGCTCGAGCGCACCACCACCGACCCGTCGCACTACCCGCTGGTTCTCGTGAGCTACGCGATCGTGTGCCCGGAGTACGCAGACGCCGACCAGGCCGCGCTCGTCAAGGCGTACGTCGGTTACATCGCCTCGGCTGACGGCCAGACCGTCGCAGCCGATGCCGCCGGCTCCTCGCCGCTCTCCAGCGAGCTGCAGGGCAAGGTCGCCGACGTCGTGGCCTCGATCAAGTAACACCCGGATATCCCGCCTGCCCGGCCCGACGTCCGCACGCATTGCGTGCCGGATGACGGGTCGGGCAGACTGGGGTTCGCGGCAGCGGACCCCGCACAGACACCCCCATCTCACGCACCGCAAGGGACTCGCCAGCCATGACGACTACTGTCGCCGCCCCCGTGATCACCGCGAAGGAGCGACCCGGCGACCGGGTGTTCTCCACGCTGACCGTCGTCGCGAGCAGCCTGATCCTCGCGGTGCTCGCCGCCGTCGCCATCTTCCTGGTCGCGCAGTCCATGCCCGCGTTCGTGGCGGAATCCGACGATTTCAAGGGAGACGCGACCAACTTCTGGTCGTATGTCACTCCCCTGGTCTTCGGAACCATCTGGTCGGCGGCTCTCGCCATGATCATCGCGGTTCCGCTGGCCATGGGCGTCGCGCTCTTCATCACCCACTTCGCACCCCGCCGCATCGCCCAGGGCCTCGGCTACGTCGTCGACCTTCTCGCCGCCGTTCCCTCGGTCGTCTTCGGCCTCTGGGGCATCGGAGTGCTCGCCCCGGCCGTGCAGCCGTTCTACTCCAGCCTGACCGAGTGGTTCGGCTGGTTCCCGCTCTTCGCCGGTCCTGTCTCCGGCACGGGCCGCACGATCCTCACCGTGGCCATCGTGCTCGCCGTGATGGTGCTCCCGATCATCACCGCGATCAGCCGCGAGGTCTTCCTGCAGACGCCGCGCCTGCACGAGGAGGCGGCCCTGGCGCTCGGTGCGACGCGCTGGGAGATGATCCGCATGGCCGTGCTGCCGTTCGGACGCCCCGGTGTCATCTCGGGTGCGATGCTCGGCCTGGGCCGCGCCCTCGGCGAGACCATGGCCGTCGCCATGGTGCTCTCCCCCGCGACCATCATCTCGTTCGCCCTGGTGCAGTCGCAGAACCCGACGACGATCGCTGCGAACATCGCGCTGAACTTCCCCGAGGCGCATGACGTGGGCGTCAACATCCTCATCGCGACGGGACTCATCCTGTTCGTGATCACCCTCGGCGTGAACTCGATCGCGCGCTACATCGTCGGCCGCCGCAAGGCCTTCTCAGGAGCCAACTGATGACCATGACGACCACGCCGACCAGGACAGCGCCAGCCACGGCGATGCCCAACGCGCTCACCTCGGGCAAGCTGCCGAAGTACTCCCCCCTCTGGCTGCTCGCCGGATCCTTCGCCATCTCGATCGCGATCTTCGCCGTCGTGCAGGCCGCCGGCGGCGGTGAATTCAACTGGGCCGGCATGGCCGTCCTCGCCGTCGTGCTGTTCTGCGTGCTCATCTGGGTGATCTCGCGGCTCGTCGAGGGCGGACGCAAAGCCACCGATCGACTCGTGACCGCACTGGTCACCAGCGCCTTCGCCATCGCGCTCGTCCCGCTCATCTCGGTGACGTTCACGGTGATCGTGAAGGGCATCCCCGCGTTCAACATCGCGTTCTTCACCGAATCGATGCGCAACGTCGTCGGTGCCGGCGGAGGCGCTCTGCACGCCATCGTGGGAACGCTGCTCATCACCGGCATGGCGACCCTCATCTCGGTCCCCATCGGCCTGCTCACCGCCATCTACCTCGTCGAGTACGGACGCGGTCGCCTGGCGCGCGGCGTCACCTTCTTCGTCGACGTGATGACCGGCATCCCCTCGATCGTCGCCGGCCTGTTCGCCTACGCGTTCTTCGCGCTGATCTTCGACGATCCGGGCATCCGTTTCGGGTTCGGAGGCTCCGTCGCCCTCAGCGTGCTCATGATCCCCGTGGTCGTGCGCTCGAGCGAGGAGATGCTGAAGCTCGTTCCGAACGAGTTGCGCGAGGCATCCCTCGCCCTCGGCGTGCCGAAGTACCTGACGGTGCTGAAGGTCGTCCTGCCCACGTCGATCGCCGGAATCATCACCGGCGTGATGATCTCCATCGCTCGTGTGATCGGCGAGACGGCCCCTCTGCTCATCATCGCCGGCTTCACCGCCAGCATGAACTACAACCTGTTCTCCGAGCGGATGATGACCCTCCCGGTGTTCGTGTACACCCAGTACGCGAGCCAGGGAACGGATGCCCAGGCCTACCTCGACCGCGCCTGGACCGGCGCGCTCGTGCTCATCCTCATCGTCGCCCTGCTCAACATCATCGCTCGACTGGTGGCGAAGTTCCTCGCCCCCAAGGGCCTGCGCTGAGCACCGAAGACTCCCCAGCACTCCTCCCCCGCACCACCGAACGAAGGAATCCATGTCCAAGCGCATCGAGGTCAACGACCTCAACGTCTACTACTCCAGCTTCCTCGCTGTGGAAGGCGTCTCGCTGACCATCGAACCCCGTACCGTCACCGCATTCATCGGGCCGAGCGGATGCGGCAAGTCCACGTTCCTGCGCACCCTCAACCGCATGCACGAGGTCATCCCCGGCGCACGCGTCGAGGGTGAGGTGCTGATCGACGGCAACAACCTGTACGGAGCGGGCGTCGACCCCGTGCTCGTGCGCCGCCAGGTCGGCATGGTGTTCCAGCGCCCCAACCCGTTCCCGACCATGTCGATCGGCGACAACGTGCTGGCCGGCGCGAAGCTCAACAACAAGCGCATGTCGAAGTCCGAGGGCGACGACCTCATCGAGAAGTCGCTGCGCGGAGCGAACCTCTGGAACGAGGTCAAGGACCGCCTGCACATGCCGGGCTCCGGCCTGTCGGGCGGTCAGCAGCAGCGTCTCTGCATCGCGCGCGCCATCGCCGTCAATCCGGAGATCATCCTCATGGACGAGCCGTGCTCGGCCCTCGACCCGATCTCGACCCTCGCCATCGAGGACCTGATCGAGGAGATGAAGCAGGAGTTCACGATCGTCATCGTGACCCACAACATGCAGCAGGCATCGCGCGTCTCCGACCGCACGGCGTTCTTCAACATCGCCGGCACCGGCAAGCCCGGCAAGCTCATCGAGTACGACGACACCACCACGATGTTCTCGAACCCGAGCGTGCAGGCGACGGAGGATTACGTCTCCGGCCGCTTCGGTTGATCCCGCCCCTCGCTGGAAAGCGAGGAACCCCACGTCGAAACGCCGCTCCGTGAACGCCACGAGCGGCGTTTCGCCGTGAAAGTCCTCGCTTTCCAGCTGCCGCCGGGCGTCAGTCGCGGGGGCTCAGCAGGTACCGGGTGAAAGCGTCGTTCGCCTCGGCGTCGAGCGCGATCGGCTCCCCGTCGAGCGAGACGACGGGCGCGGCGAGACGCACGCTGGAGACCAGCCAGATGGCATCCGCCCGCCGCAGTTCCTCGACCGTGATGTCCCGCTCGGCCGCCGGGAAGTCGTGCACGCGGATGTGCTCGAAGAGGCTCGCCTGCGTCGTTCCCGCAAGGATCGACCCTGAGGGCTTCGGCGTCACGAAGACGCCGTCGATGCGGGCGATAACGCTCGACGTCGGTCCCTCCATGACGTAGCCGTCGCTCGTGACGAAGATGGTGTCGTCGGCGCCGCGACGCCGTGCCTCGCGCAGGGCGGCCATGTTGACCGCGTAGCTCAGGGTCTTCGCGCCGAGCAGCAGCCAGGGAGCTCGTTCGGCAACCCCGTGGTCGTAGCCGCGGTCGAGGGTGACGACGCGGATGCCCTTCGTGCGGGCTTCGGTCGAATCGGATGCCGCATTCACGCTGAGCCAGGCCGTGGGGGCCGGCCCGTGCTCGACCCCGCGGCTGAGCACGAGCTTCATGGCGAGCTCGCCCTCGGTCGGCACCTGGTCGCGCGCGAAGGCTATCGCCGCGCGCCACTGGCGCAGATTCGGCACGGGGAGGTCGCAGATCTCGGCCGAGCGCACCAGACGCGCCAGGTGCGGCTCCGACTCCTGCACGTGGCCGTCGACGACGGCGATGGTCTCGAAGATGCCGTCGCCTCGTTGAGTGCTGAGCTCCCCCACCCTGAGCGCCGGCGCAGAGGGGTCGATCTCCCGGAAGGTGCCCTCCGTGGCTGAGGTGGCGTCATCCGCAGCGAGCGGATCGATGAGCAGCGTGTACGGCAACGACATGCTCGAAAGCCTAGTTCGGCTGGAGGCCTGCTGCCGGTGGGTTGACATCCGTGGTGGCTCGGAGCGGCTGGAAACTGCTGACATCACCACGTCGCGGGTGCCCGCGAGGCGGACAGAGAAGTGGCCGGGCCGCAGAACGCCTCTCGGCGCGAGGCCGCTCGGAGCGGCGAATATTGGAGCCCGGGGTTACTGCGGCCCGACCACGTACAAGTGTAAGCGACGGATGCCGTGAGCTATTCCCCGCTCGGCGCGATCTGGCGAACTCGTCTCGGCCGCACCGATCGCAGGAGCTCTACTTGAGCCCGACGATGAGGCGCAGGGAACCCTCGAACTCGGGCTGGGTGCGCAGGTCGCCGTACTTCGCGTCCCAGGCGCCGGATGCGAGTTCGTCGCCGAGCTCGCGTACGAAGCGGCGGGCCACGAGCGGTCCGACGAAGCTCCACGCCGAGTTCGCCTGGCGGGCACCCGGGTCGAGAAGGGCCTCGGGACGCCCGTAGTACGCCTCGCCGAAGCCGTCCAGGCAGTCGAGCGGGATGGGCACCTCGATGATGCGGCTGTTCGCGCCGAGAGCTGCGGCGATGGCCTCGACGGCCGGGTAGCGAGCGGCTTCGGTGTCGATCACCTCGGGGGCGTACTCGTCGAGCCAGAACCTGTCGAGGGCCTTCGGGTCGCAGGTGAGCACCAGCACCGGCCCGCGCGTGACCCGTCGCATCTCGGCGAGC
Organism: Leifsonia sp. Root1293; assembly: GCF_001425325.1. Lineage (NCBI taxonomy): Bacteria > Bacillati > Actinomycetota > Actinomycetes > Micrococcales > Microbacteriaceae > Leifsonia > Leifsonia sp. Root1293. Next base: position 1,870,106 of record NZ_LMEH01000001.1, read on the forward strand.
CCGCGGTCGATGTCGGCCCACTGGTGCACGGTGAAGGTGGCCAGTGATGCGTCGAAGGCGTCGTCGTCGAACGGCAGCCTCTCGGCCGTCGCATCGATGGCACGGGGCAGCCCGGCCTCGCGCTGGATGCGCATGGTGGCCGAGGGCTCCACGGCTGTGACGTCACGGTCGCGCGGCTCGTACGATCCGGCGCCTGCGCCCACGTTCAGCACGGTGTAGGCGTCGCCGAGTTCCCGCAGGATCGCCGCGGCGATCCGTGGATCCGGTCGGCGGTAGTCCGCGTAGCCGAAGCCGATGCGGGCGTAGTCGGCATCGCCGGCGCTGCCGTCTCCGGTGCGTTCCATGGCCATCGTCGTCCTCCCGCATCCGTCCAGCCGAGTCCTCGCGCCGTGCGGCGTCTCAGTCCAGTCTGTCAGGCGGCGGATGCCGCGTTACGCCACGAGCCGGGCCGAGGTTCAGTCAAGTGAGAAGCTGCGCCACAGGCGGGCGCAGGCGCCGAGCTCCTGACCCAGTTCGGAGAACCGCAGCGCCCGAGTGGTCAATTCGCTGCTGCGCTCGGGCTCGGTGGCATCGGAGTCGTCGGCGACGCTCGAGGCGCCGCTCGCCATGATGCGGCAGAAGGCCGCTGCGCGGTCGAGGGCGATACCGAAGTCGCCCGCGAAGATGCCGCGCAGGATGTCGTCGGCGAGGGCGAGGACCTCCTCGGGACCTGTCGGTGTCGGAGCGCCGGCCACGACGGGGTCGACGCCGACAGCGAGTTCGGACCCGCGCTGGAAGAGGAAAGCCGTGCCCGTCGGATCCTGCCGGATGAGCAGGCGCAGCAGGTACAGCCGCCACAGGGCGCCGGGCAGGCTGCGCGGGGATGCCCGAGACCAGAGTTCGGCGACAGCGTCGATCCCGTGCTCGTCGGTGTAGGCGACGAGCCGCTCGACGACGGCCGGATCGGGATCCTCGCGCACTCGTGAGAGCAGTGCATGCGCCGTCTCGTGGGCGACGCGGCTGAGCGTCGCCGGATCGTCTCCCCCGTGGAAGGCCTCGAACATGCGCGAGGGGAACTTCGTCGGCTTGTGGAATTCCTCTGCCATGGTGCTCCGTTTCCGGGTCTCGTCCAGTGCGCTCCGCCCAACGCTACGCGCATTCTGCGGAACGCGATCCACGATAAGTTAGAGACGCGGGCCTCTAGCTCAGTTGGTAGAGCAAGGGACTTTTAATCCCTGGGTCGTCGGTTCGAGCCCGACGGGGCCCACCATCATTCCGGTTCGGTGTCGCCGACCGGGCGCGTCGCGGTCGAGCGCGACCGCTGCAGCAGCATCCGTCCGCACAGGCCAATCGCCGCGATCACGACGGCGACGACGATGGGAACGAGCACGAACTCCCCAGCCACGAGAGCCATCCGGAACACTTGGGCGCCGTAGTCGAGCATCTCCGACGGACGGGACGCGAGGACCCGGCTACCAGCGGCGCTGGTGATGGCCGTGATCAGCACCGGGCCGACCCAGAGGATGACGAGGCTGCCGAGAACAGCCACGATGCGACCGACGGTGTCGACACCACACCATGCGATGGCCACGCCAACAAGGATCGCGGGTACCCAGCGAAGAAGCGGTGCGAGCCAGAACTGCCATTCGGCGTAGCTCGATCCCACGGGGATCATCAGCTCGGCCAGCCAGGATCCGCCGGCGAGCGCACCCAGACTCAGGCCGATGAGGGCGCCGGCGCGCGGTGCTCGCGCGATCAGCCAGAAGACCAGGATCCCGAGCAGGACTGCCAGCACGACAACGCCTATGAGCAGGCTCAGATAGAGCGTGGCTTCGCTTCGGGCTTGCAGCCCATTGCTCGTCACTGCAGCGGTCTGGACGACGGCTGTCGTATGCACGAGAAGCACCCCACCCAGGATCGCAACCCAGCCACCCACGCCCTGGCGCGAGCGGGTCGCTCGAGCGATGATGCCGGCGAAGACCGCCCCCGCTCCGAGGAGAGCCACGATGGTCGTGATCGCATACTGGCTGAACGGCAGCAGCGCGAGAGGCATGTCCCAGGGAAGCGTTTCAGCAGCCCAGAGGTTCTGCAACGGCAGACGCATGCCCGTGATGATCCACGGCAGGAGTCCAGCGACCGCCGCGGCGATGCCGATGAGCACCCAGAGCCAGGGTGAGATGGGCTTCGGCTGAGGCTCCGTCACAGCGGCCGAGCCGTAGCCACCCTGCGTCGTCGCACTCATGCGGTGCATCCTCCATGGAGATGAACGGCGTGGAGGCGGTTCGGCGCCCCCACGCCTTGCCCTCAGCCTAGGAGAACGGATGCCTCCCCACCGCGAACGACGACCCGCGCGTCGCTCGGCGATGGCGCGGCGCGGATCGCTCAGCGCGCGGGCGGAGCCGCCCGTCGCGAGGCACGGGCGGCGAGGGCCTTCAGCGCACGGTCGGCCGATCCGCCGAGCGCCCAGGTCTCGGAGAGCGCCGCGACGGCTGCGAGGGCATCTGCATCGAGCGGGCGGATGCGGGAGTCGAACTCGCCGAGGTCGAGGTCGCGCACGACCTCGACGACGGTCGGAGCGACGGCGAGGTAGTCGGCTGCCGCCAGGATCTTCGCCCGAATGCCAGCCGACATCGGCTCAGCGGCATCCGCCGCGGCTGCGATGATGCCGTCGAGGTCGCCGTGCTCCTGGAGCAGGGTCGCAGCGGTCTTCTCACCGATGCCGGCGACACCCGGCAGGCCGTCGGACGCATCACCGCGCAGGGCGGCGAAGTCGGCGTACTGGGCGGCCGTGACCCCGTACTTCGACAGGACGGTCTCTCCGGTGAGCACCTCGAGCTTGTTCATGCCGCGGGCGGTGTACACGATGCGCACGTCGCGATCGTCGTCGATGAGCTGGAACAGGTCGCGGTCGCCCGTAACCACGTCGACGGGCATCGTCGCCCGAGTGGCGAGGGTGCCGATCACGTCGTCGGCCTCGTGCTCGGCCGCACCGACGATGACGACGCCGAAGGCCTCGAGCGCCTCACGGATCAGCGGGATCTGGGCCACGAGGAGGGCAGGAGTCTCCTCGACGTCCGGCCCGCCGGCCACGACCTTGTCCACCCGGTGCTCCTTGTAGCTCGGGATGAGGTCGACCCGCCACTGGGGCCGCCAGTCGTCGTCCCAGCAGGCGACGAGATGGGTCGGCTCGAAGTCCGTGACCAGCCGGCCGATGAAGTCCAGCAGGCCGCGCACGGCATTCACCGGCGTTCCATCCGGCGCCGTGATGGTGTCCGGCAAGCCGTGGAACGCGCGGAAGTACAGCGAAGCGGTATCGAGAAGCATCAGGCGCTCAGGCATGCCCTGATCATGGCACGACCGGGTGACCCGCTGCTGCGTCGACGGACGCCGGAACCGACCGGGCTTCTCTCGCCCAGCATTCAGCTGCGCGGTGTTCACTCGGCCCATGGTCACCGGGAAGGATCGCTCACGATCGCGGCTGCTCGCCGCGTTGTCCGGCACCCACGACGGCCGCCCGGCCTGGGTCGACCGCATCGAGGAGGGCGACGACGCCGGGTTCTTCGGGCCCGGATCGGCCGCATGGGCGGTGCACGGCGGGATGCCCACGCTCGTGGCCGGCATCCGTGCCCTGCTCGTGCAGACGCTTCATCCCGGAGCCATGGCCGGTGTTCACGACCACTCGAGATTCGGTGAGGATCCGCTCGGCCGGCTCGCGGGCACAATCCAGTGGCTGACCATCGTCACGTACGCCGACACCGTCTTCGCCACCGAGGAGTCCGCCCGCGTGGGCAAGTACCACTCCCGGGTCGTCGGCACGTATCTCGACGCCCACGGCGTCGAGCGACCCTACGCGGCCGGCGACCCTGAGCTGCTCGCCTGGGTGCACCTCGCCTTCACGGACTCGTTCCTCGCGTGCCACACCATCTGGGGCGGGCCGATCCCGGGAGGAGCCGACGCCTACGTGCGGGAGTGGGCGACGGCCGGCGAACTCGTGGGTGTCGAGTCCCCGCCGCGCTCGGAACAGGAGCTCCGCGACCACCTGGCGGCGTTCTCGCGCGACGGGGTCTTGAAGAGCGATGAACGCGTGGCCGAGGCCGTGCGCTTCATCAGGCATCCCCCGCTGCCGAAGCCCATGCTGCCCGCCTACAGGGTGCTGTTCGCCGGCGCGGTGGCCAGCCTTCCCGACGACTATCGACGGATGCTGGGCCTCCGCCGATCCAGGCTGCCCGTGGTCTGGGCGACGGCCCGGGCTCTCACGGCCGTCCACCGGCTGCTCGGGAACAGGTCGCCATCCGAGGACGCCGCTCGCACGCGGATCGCACGGATCGGCTGGAGCCGCGACGTCGACGATGTCGGCGGCTCGAAGCCGTCGGAAGCGTCGGCCTCGGCGGAGTGAGCAGCGCGGTGCCCAGCTTGGGGGCACGCGCGGGGGATCCGCGCTCCCCTACGCTTCGGGGGAAGCCGCCCCTACGCGAACGGATGCCGCGATGTCGACAGCACCGCCCGGCTGGTATGCCGACCCCGGCGCCGCCCACGACCCATCAGTGCCTGCCGACTCGACGCGGTGGTGGGACGGCACGGCGTGGACGGAGCACACGCACGTGCCGGCATCCGTCACCGATGAGACCGGCGGATCCGGGGAACGCAACCCGTTCTCGCGCTACGCGCTCATCCTCGGGATCGCGACGATCGCCGCGGCCGCCGCCGTTGCTGTGACTCCACTCGCGGGACTCGTCGCTGTCATCACCGGCCTGCTCGCTCTCCTGCTCGGCATCCTCGGGATCGTGCGGTCGATGCGCACGCGTACGGGACGAACCGCATCGATCTGGGGAACGGTGCTCGGCCCGGCCGGCGTCATCCTGGCGGGGATCGTGTGGATCGTGACCTCCATCGCGATGACGCCGAATCTCGGCCTTCCGGGGTTCGACTACCCGCAACCCGTGTCCGAGACGGCCGAGCGCCGCATCATGAGGGATCTGGAGAGGGCAGCGGCCTCCGACCCTTCGGTGCCCGCCCCCGAGTCCGTGCAGTGCCCCGACGACATCGGCTACGACGACGTGCAGTTCCTCTGCACCATCGAATACCCCGACGGATCGTCGAACGTCGCCTTTGTCACCCAGACGGCATCGGGTCTGTACTGGCAGCCCTCCGAGCTAGGAGAAGAGGGCGAGTAGGCGGTCTCGAGCTCACCTGTAGCGGTGCCGCCGTCGCGACTCCTGCGTCACGACCCCCCGCAGCCGGCCTCAGTCGACGAGCGCGCGGAACCCGCTCATGAGTCCGACGCGCTGCTCCGACGTGCGCGCCAGTGGAGTCACGGCGAGCGTGGTGACGCCGGCCTCGGCGAAGGCCGCGACGCGCTCCTTCACATGGGCCGGAGACCCGATGAGGTTGATGGCCCGAGCCAGCTCATCGGGAACCGCCGCGGTCGCCTCGTCCTTGCGCCCCTCCAGGTACAGGTCCTGGATGAGCGCCGCCTCCTTCTCGAAGCCGTACTGCGACACCAGGTCGTTGTAGAAGTTCTTGCCCCGCGCGCCCATGCCGCCGACGTACAGGGCGATCTGCGGCTTCACGAGCGGGAGGACGGCGTCGGCGTCGTCCCCGATGTACAGCGCCGGGCTCGCGAAGACGTCCAGGCTGGCGAGGTCGTCCGAACGCTTGGCCAGGCCGGCATCGAGCGACCCGCCCCAGACGTCGCGCGCTCGCTCGGGGTGGAAGAACATCGGCATCCAGGCATCGGCGATCTCGGCCGTCTGTCTGACACTGGCCGGGCCGAGTGCCGCGACGACGATCGGGATGCGGTCGCGCACCGGGTGATTGATGAGCTTCAGCGGCTTGCCCAGCCCGGTTCCCTGCTCGGCCGGCAGCGGAATCCGGTAGCTGCGGCCCTCGTACTCCACGCGGTCGCGGCGCCACACCATGCGGCAGATGTCGATGATCTCCCGCGTGCGCCGCAGCGGTGCGTCGTAGGGAACTCCGTGGAAGCCCTCGATGACCTGGGGGCCGGAGGCGCCGATGCCGAGCACGAATCGTCCGTCCGAGACGAAGTCGAGACCGGCGGCCGTCATGGCCGTGAGCGAGGGCGTGCGTGTGTAGATCTGCAGGATGCCTGACGCCAGCTTGATCGTGTCGGTCACGGCGGCGAGGTAGCCGAGCTGACTCACGGCGTCGAAGCTGTAGGCCTCTGGCACGATGACGATGTCGACCCCGGCCTTCTCGAGCTCTCCGACCTCGGCGGCCGTCTCGCGGAATCCGCCCGAGTAGTTCAGCATCATGCCGATGTCCATGTGAGTCCTCACTGCGCTGTGGTGTCGTCAGGCTGCGCGAGATGCACGCGGCCAGCGTCCAGTATGCCCCGGGGCCGCATCCGTACCGAAGCCGCTGCGCGCATATGCAGGATCAGCTGCGTTTCAGCCGCGATATGGGGCTGAACCTTGTCTCATCCTGCAATCCCTGCGCCGCCGATGCGGCATCCGGTGTCTCGTGAACTCTGCGTGACGACCATGGCGCGCCCCCCGATCGGGGGAATAGTCTTCGCTCGAATGACAGCGCTCTCATCCCCTGAATGAAAGGCATGCATATGACACAACCGACGATCGTCCTGGTGCACGGAGCCTGGGCTGACGCCTCGAGTTGGAACGCGGTCGCCACCGACCTGCAGGGTCGCGGCTTCACTGTTCTCGCACCCACCAACCTCCTGAGGGGCGTGGCGACGGATGCCGCCTACGTCGCCTCCTTCCTCGCTCAGCGCACGAGCGGTCCGGTCGTGCTCGTCGGCCATTCCTACGGCGGTGCGGTCATCACCAACGCCGGCACCGGTGGCGGTGAGGTGAAGGCGCTGGTCTACGTCGACGCCTTCATCCCCGATGAGGGCGAGACAGTGTTCTCCATCCTCGGCGGATCCGGCTCGGCGCTCGACGTCCCCGATCCGACCACGGTCCTCGACGTCGCTGGATACCCCGGCTCTCCCGAGGGCGACGCCGAGGCGTTCCTCAAGCCGGCGACGGTGCACGACTCCTTCGCCCAGGACCTGCCCGAGGCCGACCGCTGGCTCATCCACGCCGGCCAGCGCCCGATCACGCTGGCTGCCAATGCCTCGCCGACCACCACCACGGCCTGGAAGACGCTGCCCAGCTGGGCCGTCGTCGGTACCGAGGATCGCGTGATTCCGCCCGCGACGCAGCGCAGCATGGCGGAACGCGCCGGGGCCACCATCACGGACGTCGCGGGGTCGCACGTGTCGATGGTGTCGCATCCGTCGGCGACGGTGGACGCGATCCTCGCCGCGGTGGCAGCGGTCTCCGACTGAGCTCGGCGGCATCCGTGGTTCACAGGATGAGCTCGACGATGAGGCCTGGACGGCCGTCATCGTCGGGCTCATCCTGTGAACGGGAGCGGATGCCGGACCTCAGCTGGCGCCCGACGGCACCCTGAGGCCGATCAGACGGCGGTCGGCACCACGACGACGGGCTGCGTCGTCGGCTGCGGGGAACCGCCTGCCGGCTCAACGGTGACTCCGACGGCCGCTCCAGCACTCATGCTGCCCTCGAGCACGCGCCAGGTGGTTCCGTCGTCTCCGACGGTGAAGGTGCCTGCCGGAACCGCAGTCTCGCTGTCGATGTACCAGAGCTCATAGGTCTGGTCTTCGGCGAGCGCCGGCATGCCGTCGACCATCACGGCCGAGCGTCCGAGTTCCTCGGACCACGTCAGAGTGACGGTTCCACCGCCGGAGACCTCGCCGGTCGCCTGCTGGGCATCCGAGGCGGCCGAGATGCTGGCGAGGTCGCGCTGGGCGCCCCATCCGTTCGGTCCGGGCCAGTTCACCCCGACGACGACGGCGGCGATGAGGACGACGGCGGCGGCAGCGGCGCCGATGAAGGCACCCGGGCGGGAGAACCAGCGCCGGTGGGCTGCGGCTTCTGCCCGGCCGACCGGAGGCGGCGTCACGGACGAGCCGGGGCTCGGAGCAGCGTCGGCATCAGTGGCCGACGGCGCGAGGGGCGCGCCCGGAGCGGGAGGGACTGCAGTCAGAGTCGGAGGAGCGACGGAATCCGCGGCATCCGGAGCCGACAGCACGGCCGGGTCACCGACGTCGGGGGCGGCATCGGCGTCGTCCGCAGTGCGTGCGGGCAGCTGAGGCAGGCCGGCCAGTTGCGCCATGATGCTCGCCTTGAGGGCAGGCGGAGGGTCGACCGGCTGAACGCTGGAGCCGAGCAGGGCTGCGGTGTCAGCGAATCCGGCCGCCTCCTCGCGCAGCTGATCCGAGTCGAGGAGGGCACGCTCGTAGCGGGCGCGCTCGTCGGCGTCGACGGCGTCGAGGGCATAGGAGCCGCTCAGGGAGTTCTCGTCCCCCACGGGACTCTGGTCTCTCTCGCTCATGCGGTCACCCCCAGTGCGTCTCTCAGACGGATCATCCCGTCGCGTATTCGGGTCTTCACTGTGCCGATCGGCACGCTCAGTTCATCGGCGATCTCGCTATGCGAGAAGCCGGAGTAGTAGGCCAACGACACGGCTTGGCGCTGCACATCCGTGAGCTCCGTGAGTGCGCGTTGAACACGTTCGTTCTCCACCCGCAGCTCTGCGGCCTCGCTCACCACGTCGGTGTCGATGGGAAGATCGCGGATGCCGATCCTGGTGTCGCGGTCACGCGAGGCCTGGGCCGAGCGGATGCGGTCGACGGCGCGGCGGTGGGCGAGCGTGAACATCCAGGAGAGGGCACTGCCCCGCTCGGGCTGGAACCGCGCTGCGGACTGCCAGATCTCGAGAAACACCTCCTGCGTCACCTCCTCCGATTGCGCCGGGTCGACGACGAGCCGTCGAATAAGTCCGAATAGCCGAGCCGATACCCCGTCGTAGAGTTCGCTGAAAGCACGCTGGTCTCCCGTGGCGACACGTTCCAGCAGCTCTTCCAGTGTGACGACGGGAATTCCTATGTCGTCTTCACCGATCTCATGGGGCACGAGAACAAGCATGTCAGGTGTTCGGTGTGATGCCGGTTTCGGATTGCCGTCGATACGACGAGAAATCGGATGCCGTCAGGTCCGACATCGGTACGCCGATCGGGTTGAACCGGCACGGCGCCGCGGCCGACCGCCGGCTCCTTCGACTTCCACCCCTCTCCCGGATGCACCGAATGTGCGGATCACGCCGGATTCCCAGCTTCGAAAAACTTTCCGGACTTTCTCCAATCCGCGCCCCACGGGGTTCCGAATGCCCTCCTGAAGGCACCACAGCAAGTGGAGCCGGCCGAACCCGGCCACCGATTCCAAGGAGAAGATCCATGCGACTCACACGCACTTCACTCGCCGCCCTCTCGATCGTGGGCATCGCAGCCCTCGGCCTGACCGGTTGTTCGATGGGCGGCGGATCCGACGACTCGTCGTCGTCAAGCAGCCCCAGCTCGGAAGCCCCCATGACCGAGACCCCCGAGGCCATGGACCCCGCAGCCGACCTCGTCGGCTCCGGTTGCGCCGGCTACGCCGAGCAGGTTCCGGATGGCGCCGGCTCCGTCGCCGGAATGGCTGAGGACCCGGTGGCCGTCGCCGCCTCGAACAACCCGATCCTCACGACGCTCACCGCAGCCGTCTCGGGCGGGCTCAACCCCGACGTCAACCTGGTCGACACGCTGAACGGCAGCGAGTTCACCGTCTTCGCTCCCGTCGACGACGCGTTCGCGAAGATCGACGCCGCCACGATCGAGTCGCTCAAGACCGACTCCGCCACGCTGACCAAGATCCTCACGTACCACGTGGTTCCCGGCCAGATCGCTCCTGACGACATCGACGGAACCCAGACCACGGTCGAGGGTGGAACCGTCGAGGTCACCGGCAGCGGCGACGACATCATGGTCAACGGCGCCAAGGTCATCTGCGGTGGCGTTCACACCGCCAACGCCACGGTGTACCTCATCGACTCCGTGCTGATGCCGCCGGCCTGATGATCCGGTGAAGAGGGAACGGCCCGTCTCCAATGGAGGCGGGCCGTTCTTCGTGTGTCGGTCGCTGAGGCGCACCGGCGGATCTCGATACGCGTCCGACTCCGTCGGGCGCTACTCGATCACCGTCGAGTTCAGAACCCGCCGAAGCGGATGCCCCAGCTGATCTCCCACTCGTCGCCCGGGGCGAGCCAGCGCAGGCCCTTGCCCGAGTTGAAGGCGTCGGCCGGGGCCGTCATGGGCTCGATCGCGATGGCGGCGTCGCCCTCGCGGCCCGGGAACTGCCGTGTGGTGAAGACCTGCACGAATCCGAACTCGGGCTCCGACCACATCGAGACCGTGCGTCCGTCGGGTGCAGTGAGGGTGTGCACCACCTCGCCGTCGGTGGCGAAGGCCTCTCCCCAGGCGTCGTCGAGCTGAAGCTCGCTCACGCGCCGCGGGTCGCGCAGGTCCCACTCGGTTCCCTCGACGGGAACCTCGGCCGTCGGCAGCAGCCTGTCATCGACCTCGATGTGGCTCGCGGCAGAGAGCTGCAGGGTGAGCGAGTCTGTGGGCACGTCGCCGATGCGCAGGAACGGATGCGTTCCCACGGCCACGGGAGCCGACTCGTGTCCGAGGTTGCGCAGGTAGTGCGTCACCTTCAGCCCGTCGGAGACCAGTTCGTAGTGGACGGCGGTCTCGAGAAGGTAGGGGTAGCCATGCTGCGGGAAGACCGTCGCGGCGAGCGTGACCGAGTCCTGGGTGCGGTCGACCTCGCGGTACTCGGTGTAGCGCAGCAGGCCGTGGATGGCGTTGTTCAGCTTGGGCTCGGTGATGTCCAGCTGCCGCTCGACCCCGTCGTGCTCCCACCGCCCATCGCGGATCCTGTTGGGCCACGGCACGAGAACGATGCCGGCCCCGTAGGGCGGCGACGACTCCTCCGCGTAGGTCTCGACGAGGTCGACCCCGTCGAGACTCAGCTGACGGATGGCTGCAGCGAGGCCCGTGATCGTCGCGCGCAGCTCGCCGCTCGCTGTCCTCGTCTGCAACTCGTACTGCTCACCGGTGGGAAAGGTCATGCGGAAAGCCTAGAGCCGGCCGGCAGCACGGCGAGACCCGCCTGCTCGAACTCGCCGAGGAGCACCGCCGGGGCAGCAGCATCCGTCACCAGGGTGTCGACCTCGTCGAGACGGGAGATCCGGGCCAGGTGCACCTCGCCCAGCTTCGATGAATCGGCCACGACGACGGCGCGACCGGCCGCCCTGATCATCGCGATCTTGACGGCCGCCTCCGGCAGGTTGGCGTTGGTGACGCCACGTTCGACGTCGACGCCGTTGCAGCCGATGAAGGCGATGTCTGCCCGCAGATCGGCGAGGATTCCCCGGGCCAACGGGTCTACGAGGGAGTGCTGCCGAGGCCGCAGAGTGCCACCCGTGAGCACGACCGTGAAGCGGGGGATGGCGCTCTCGAGCTCGAGGGCGATGCTCAGCCCATTGGTGAAGATCGTCACGTCGTCCAGGTCGCGGCGGGCACGCAACGACCGGGCCACCTGCAGCGTCGTCGTGCCGACGTCGAGGATGACGCTCTGCCCGCTGCTGACCAGGGCGGCGGCGGTCTGCCCGATGCTCTCCTTCGGTCCGGCGGAGGCTGCGAGTGCCTCCTCGAAGCTGGGCTCGCGCTCCGGGCGTCGGGCGATGGCCGTGGCAGCGGCATCCGTCGACGGAACGGCTCCCCCGTGAACGCGCCTGATGAGGCCCTCGCGCTCCAGCTGGTCGAGATCGGCGCGGGCGGTGACGTCTGTGACGCCGAAGGCGACGGCCAGGTCGCGCACCCTCACGAAGCCGCGGTCGGCGACGAGGGCCGCAGCGCGGTTGCGGCGAATGCCGGCCGGCACCGAGTTGCCGATGTCGCGATCGGTCGAGGTCATCCGCCCATTGTTCCCGGTTTTGCTTTGCCTTTGCAATGCGCAAATGAACTTGTTTCGTAAACGCAAGCCGCGTATCGTGAGCCTGTCATGACAGAGCCTGCAGCCTTCACAGCCGACCCTCGCATCCGTCGCCTCGAGCACTCGCTCGCCGACGGCCGAGAACTCATCTACTTCGATGACGCCGACACGACGCTCTCCGCGGAGCGTGCGCCCGACCTGCGCGAGCTCGACCCGCGGCCGGCCACGGCGACGATGCGCCAGGACGCGCTCACCGGAGAGTGGATCTCCATCGCGGCCGCACGCCAGAACCGCGTGTTCCTGCCGCCGGCCGATCTCGACCCGCTCGCCCCGCAGAAGCCGGGCAACCCGTCCGAGATCCCCAGCATCTACGACGTGGCCGTCTTCGAGAACAAGTCCCCGTCGTTCGGCCCAGAGCTGGCGACGGATGCCGACCCCGACGCCCTCGCCGAGCTCTCGGCGGTGGGCATCGGCCGCACCCGCACCTCCATCGGCCGGTGCGAAGTGGTCTGCTTCAGCCCGGAGCACGCCGGATCGTTCGGAACCCTGAGCGTCTCCCGCGCACGCACCGTGATCGAGGCGTGGGCGGATCGCACCGCCGCCCTCTCGGCGCTGCCCGGTATCGAGCAGGTGTTCCCGTTCGAGAACCGGGGCGAGGCGATCGGCGTCACGCTGCAGCATCCGCACGGCCAGATCTACTCGTACCCGTACGTCACTCCCCGGACGACGCGACTGCTCGAGTCGATCGAACGCTACGGTCCCGGCCTGTTCGCAGACCTTCTCGCCAGCGAGCAGTCTGGCGACCGGCTGCTGCTGCAGGGCGAACACTGGAGCGCGTTCGTGCCGTTCGCCGCGCGCTGGCCCATCGAGGTGCACCTGCTGCCGCACCGGCACGTCCCCGACTTCGCCGCCACGACGCTCGAGGAGCGCGACGAGCTGGCCCGGCTCTACCTGCGGCTGCTCCGCGGCATCGACGCGCTCTACGAGACGCCGACGCCCTACATCGCCGCCTGGCACCAGGCGCCGGTGAATGTCGGGCGCGACGACATCAGGCTGATGCTCCAGGTGACCAGCCCCCGTCGGGCAGCAGACAAGTTGAAGTTCCTCGCCGGATCCGAGGCCGCCATGGGCGCCTGGATCGGCGACGTGACGCCCGAGCAGCAGGCTCGGAGTATCCGCGAGGCTATCGCCAGGGCTGACGCGGCAACACCGATCGATGCGGCGGATGCGGCATCCGGCGCCGTCGAGCACGGAACATCCGCATCGCACGAGGAAGAGATCTGATGGCCGACCTGCACACCAGCGTGACGGAGCACTTCACCCAGCTGTACGGGCGCCGTCCGTCGGGGATCTGGTCTGCTCCGGGCCGCGTCAACCTGATCGGCGAGCACACCGACTACAACGCCGGTTTCGTGTTCCCGTTCGCGATCAACCGCCGCACGGTCCTGGCGCTCGCACCGCGCGAGGACCGCATCCTGCGGGTGGCATCGGCGTTCTCGACGGAGCCCGTTTCGATCTCGCTCGATGACCTGGCGCCCGAGGCTCTGCACGGCTGGTCGGCGTATCCGCTCGGCGTCGCCTGGGCGCTCGGCCAGTTCGGGGCGCCGCTCGACTCCCTCAGCGGAGCCGACGTGTACCTCGACTCCGAGGTTCCCGTCGGGGCCGGCCTGTCATCGTCGGCCGCCATCGAGAGCGCCATGGCCGTTGCCCTGAAGGACGTCTGGCACCTCGACTTCGACCGCCGCACCCTCGCCAGGGTGGGGCAGCTCGCCGAGAACCGCGCCGTCGGAGCACCGACCGGCATCATGGACCAGTCCGCCTCCCTGCTCGGGCGAGCGGATGCCGGGGTCTTCCTCGACTGCCGCTCGTTCGAGTCCGAAGTCATTCCCCTCGGCTTCGACACCGCCGGTCTCGAGGTGCTCGTGATCGACACCAAGGTGAGCCACGCCCACTCGACGGGCGGCTATGCGGCCCGCCGCGCCTCGTGCGAGGCCGGTGCCCGAGCCCTCGGAGCAGACACCCTGCGCGACGTGCAGATGAGCGACCTCGCGCGGGCCGCAGAGATCCTCGATGACGAGACCTTCCGTCGCGTTCGCCATGTCGTCACCGAGAACCAGCGGGTGCTCGACACCGTGCGCACCCTCCGCTCCGAGGGGCCCAGCGCCATCGGCGAACTGCTCGACGCGTCGCATGCCTCGATGCGCGACGACTTCGAGATCTCGACGCCGGAGCTCGACCTCGCCGTCGAGGCATCCCGGGCCGCCGGAGCCGTCGGTGCTCGCATGACCGGCGGAGGGTTCGGTGGTGCAGCCATCGCCCTGGTGGCGGATGCCGACCTTCCGGCCGTGCGCGCTGCCGTGCTGGCCGCCTTCGCTGCAGCCGGCTACACCGCGCCCGAGCTGTTCACGGTGCGAGCGGCGCAGGGAGCCGCGCGCGAGGAGTAGGCGCGCCTCTCGTTCGGACGAGCGTCAGCCCTCGGCCGGCGCCACCACGGCCGATGGCTCGCCGCCGGTGATGCGCACCAGCTCCGCGAACGTGGTCGGGAACACCGTGTGCGCGTGGCCTGCTGCCGCCCACACGGTGTCGTGGTCGGCGAGCGCCGTGTCGACGATCGTGCGCACCGGCGCCGGATGCCCCACCGGCGCGACGCCGCCGATCGTCTGGCCCGTCGCATCCTTCACCTGTTCCTTCGTGGCGCGGGCGACGGTGCCGCCGAGCCTCGCCCCGAGCCACTCGGTGTCCACCCGGTGCGCGCCGGAGGTCAGAACGAGGAGCGGTCTCCCGTCGAGGGTGAAGACGAGCGAGTTGGCGATGGCGCCGACGCTGGTGCCGATGGCGTCGGCTGCCGCCTGAGCCGTGGGCGTCGCCACGTCGAACCAGGTGACGTCGGGGGTGAGACCGTGTTCGGCCAGGGCGGCGCGCACGCGCTCGACCGCCGGGTGAGAGGTGTCGACCATGTCGCCACCCTAGGGCGCTCGCCCCGAGTCGCCCAAATGTGTCGCATCCGCGCGCTGATCGGGGCTCTGAGGCGACGAAAGCGGGCGAGTCGGGCTTGGGTAGGGCTGGGTAGGGTGGGGGCGTGAGCATCGACGAGCTGGCTGTCATCAGGGAGCTGCCGGGTATCGGCCGCCCCTCCATCGCCGCGACCGCCTTCGTGGCCGCCGGCGCCGTGATCGTCGGCGACGTCTCCCTGAGCGAGCGCTCGAGCGTCTGGTACAACGCCGTGCTGCGGGCCGACGGCGCCCCGATCGTGCTCGGAGCGGGCTCCAACCTTCAGGACACCGTCGTCTGCCACGTCGACGCCGGCTTTCCGCTCACGATCGGAGCCAACGTCTCCGTGGGGCACGGTGCCGTGCTGCACGGCTGCACCGTCGGAGACGACAGCCTGATCGGCATGTCGGCCACAGTGCTGAACGGCGCGGTGATCGGCGCAGGATCCCTCGTCGCCGCCGGCGCGGTCGTGCTCGAGGGAACCGAGGTGCCTCCGGGATCACTGGTCGCCGGAGTGCCAGCCAAGGTGCGCCGGGAGCTGACGGATGACGAACGCCAGGGCATCCGCACCAACGCAGAGCACTACCTCCGCCACGTCGGCGAACACACCGCCGCGCTCGACTGATCGCTGACTGACCGCGCTCGCTCGACTGCGGTTGCCCGGTCGCTCAGCGGAGGGCGGACTCCTCGGCCGCGACGACCGGCACCCTCGAGTCGCGCCCGAGAGGCGCCGCCAGCGGGCCCGGCATGAGGGCACGGAGCATCCGTCGGGCACGACGCAGCACCCAGAGCGACGGGACGGCGACGATCATCACGACGAACCCGGAAACCGAGTCGTCGTAGGAGCCGAGCACGCGTTTGCGGTCCCAAGCCCTGCGCAGCCGGCCACCGCGCAGGTTGTGCCGCTGGGGGCTCAGCTGGAGCGGCGCTGCGTCGCGTTCGGCCACGAGCTTCTCGAGCCGCTCGCGCCAGTCGTCGGCCTCGGCGCCGTGGAAGTAGTTGTCCTCCAGCCACTCCGCCCGGGGTCGATGGAACCGTCCCGCGCGCAGGTCGGCCTCGTCACCGAACAGGCCGCTGTCGATGAACACGGTGTTGATCAGCCCGGGCGCGATCCCGAAGTCATCGAGCAGCAGCACGGGGATGTCTGCGGCGACGGCCTCGAGCGCGGCGGTCGAGCTGACCGTCACGAGTGCGACAGCGCGCGCGAGATGATCTGCCATCGGCCCGTCCTCGACCACGAGGTTGGCCGGCACCGGACCACCCCAACGGTCGGTGACACCCGGGTCGTCGAGCAGCGCACCGAAATCGTACGCCTCGGCGTGGGTCTGCGCCTCGCCCGCGCGAGCACGGACCTTGACGACCACGCGCTGTCCGGGGTGGGCGCGCGCGGTCTCGACCAACCATTCGAGCAGCTCGATCCGATCATCGAGCCCGCGGGGCACGATGGCCTGGGCCGCGAAGACGATCGAGTCAGGGAGGCCGCCTGTCGGCCGGACCGGGGCCGCCTGAGCAGCGGACGCCCCGTCCGCCGCCCGGCTGTTCAGGAACGGCAGGGTGGACAGGCCGACGTCGACGGAGACCGGCATCCGCTCCGCATTCCGGGAGAACTCCCGCACCTCACGCCGGCTGTGCACCACGATGAGGTCCGTCTGCTCGCGGTAGACGATGGCCTTGGGCACCGCAGGAATGGTGATGCCCGGGAACCCGCTCACGAGCACCGGCCGATTCGGAACCGACCCGATCGCCCTGATGACCACCCGCACCATCGGACCCCTGAGCGCCAGGAGCACGGCGTCGGGACGCAGCTCGGCCACGACGCGTGCCAGGTCGGTGAGATGACGCACGCGCACCTGCCCCGGGGTGAAGGCCGATCCGGCGAGCGCGTCCTCGAGCTGACGTGCGCTCGGCTGCACGGGCGATGCGAGCACCACGATCTCGACCGCCCACGCTGCCGGAAGCCCTGACGCCAGCGCGGCACCCCACTTCACGTAGGAATCGGAGTCGCCGATCACCAGCATCCGTCGGGCGGCCACAGGCCTCATGACGCGTTGACCCTCCGCAGCTTCGCCTTGGGTGCCTCCTCGCCCGGGAACACGCGCTTCACGCCGTCGCCCATGGCTTCGCTGATGATGCGGATGTCGCGCACCAGGTGGTCGAATCCCTGCGGCTCGAGCGAGGCGGCGTGGTCCGAACCCCACATCGTGCGGTCGAGCGTGATGTGCCGCTCGACGGCGACAGCACCGAGGGCGACTGCCGCGAGGGAGATCTGCAGTCCCCGCTCGTGACCCGAGTATCCGATCGGCACGCCGCGGTAGCGGTCCTGAAGCGTGCGGATGACGGAGATGTTCGCCTCCTCGGTCGGCATCGGGTAGCTCGACGTGGCGTGGAGCATGACGAGGCGTTCGGTTCCGAGCACGTCGACGGCGGCATCGATCTCGTCCAGCGTCGACATCCCCGTCGAGAGGATCACGGGCTTGCCGGTCTCGCGGAGGGCCCAGAGCAACTCGATATCGGTGACGGATGCCGAGGCCACCTTGTGCGCGACGACCCCGATGTCCTCGAGGAAGGCCACGGACGGCGCGTCCCACGGCGACGCGAACCAGTCGACCCCGCGCAGGTAGGCGTAGTCGGCCAGCTCGATGTACTGGTCACGGTCGAACTCGACCCGACGACGGTAGTCGAGGTAGGTCATCGTTCCCCACGGAGTCTCACGCGGCACGTCCTTCATGTGCTCCGGGGTCGAGATCTCGGGAGTGCGCTTCTGGAACTTCACGGCCTGCGCCCCAGCATCGACGGCGACGTCGATGAGCTCCTTGGCGATCTCGACCGAGCCGTTGTGGTTGAGCCCGATCTCGCCGATGACGTAGACGGGCTCGCCCGGTCCGATGACCGATCGACCGATTCGCACGGACATGTGTACTCCTTCGTGTTGCCCGCGTGGCGGGACGTCAGTTCTCGCGGGTGCCACGAGCGGCCAGGATCGCGTCGGAGAGCTCGCGCACGGCGCCGGCTCCGCCGACGCGGGAGAGCACGACGCGTGCTGCGGCGATGACACTCGGATCGGCATCCGCCACCGAGACCGGCCAGCCCACGATGCGCATGCACGGCAGGTCGGCCACGTCGTTGCCGAGATAGGCGATGCGGTCGAGCGGAACCCCGACCCGCTCGGCCCAGGCGATGAGGCTCGTGGCCTTGTCGTCGACACCGTGCTCGACGTCGACCCGCAGCTTCTCGGCGCGGGCGGCAACCACTGAGTTCGTCTCGGCGGAGAGGATGAGCATGGGGATGCCGGCCTCGCGGAGGCGCTTGACCCCGTGCCCGTCGCGGCGACTCACCCGCACCGACTCACGGCCCAGGGTGTCGACGGATGCGGTGTCGTCGGTGTGCACGCCGTCGAAGTCGGTGACGACGGCATCGACGTCGATGAGCGGATGCGGGGACTGGTCGATGACCCGGGCGAGCGCCGTGCTGATCGCGAGGTCGGCCGCGGAGTCGATCTCGACGGCGGAGGCCTCAGGGACGAGCTGAACCGCGATGCGCCCGAAGAAGCGGTGACCGGCCTCACGGAACCCCGCGGTGCTCATCACGTAGAAGGCACCGGTCTCGCGGTACTCGGCATCGCGGTCCTGCCGCCGGAGACGCACGTCGGCCGAGTGGTTGACGCCCTCGACGGCTCCGCTGCCGTCGGGCGTCGCCCGCCACAGGAACGCGTGACTCTCGATCGCCGAGAAGACGACATCGGCATCACCGTCGAGCACCGCACGCACCGCGAGCTCGAGGTCGGCGGCATCGATGAAGGGCGAGGTCGCCTGAATGAACACCGTCGCCTGGGGAACCGTCCCGGTCTCGCTCTCGATCGAGTCGAGCGCGTGCAGGAGGGCGGATTCCGAGGTCGCGGTGTCGCCGGCGAGGCTCGGCGGACGCTGCACGATGTCGGCCCCGGCGTCGCGGGCGAGCGAGGCGATGGCGTCGCCATCCGTCGTCACGACGACCCTGTCGATCGAGGGCGCGGCGAGGGCGGCGCGCACAGCGCGCACGATCAGCGGCACTCCCCCGACCGGAGTCGAGTTCTTTCCCGGCAGACCCCGGGAGCCCGCACGTGCGGGGATGACGGCGACGACGCGGTCGACGACGCGACCTTCGCCGACGGCGCCGGCCGTGCTGGGACGCCCGACCGCCCCGGCTCGCGCTCGCTCCGTGTTGGTCATGCCGCGAGGCTAGGGTTCGGAGGTGACCTGCCCGTGATCGGGAGGTGAACGCGGCCGGTCACCCCGGGGTCGCTCGCCGCAGCGCGCGGGATGTTTCCGCATGCGAGCGGATGCAGGCCTGATGCGACGCGACCGGATGCGATGCGACCGGATGCGACGCGATCAGCCGCTAGCCGAGCCGGAGCTCTGCTGCCTTCACCACGTTCGAGAGCAGCATGGCGCGGGTCATCGGACCGGCGCCACCGGGGTTCGGCGACAGGAAGCCAGCGACGTCGGCGACCGACGGATGCACATCCCCCGTGAGCCGACCCTTGCCGGTCTCCGGGTCCTCGACGCGGGTGATGCCCACGTCGAGCACCGCGGCGCCCGGCTTGATCCAGTCGGCCTGCACCAGATGGGCGACGCCCACGGCGGCCACCACGATGTCGGCCCGACGCACCTCGGCGGCGAGATCGATCGTGCGCGAGTGCGTCAGGGTGACCGTGGCGTCGAGCCCCTTGCGGGTGAAGAGCAGCCCGAGCGGCCGCCCGACGGTCAGACCGCGGCCGATGACCGTGACGTGCTTTCCGGTGATCGGCACGTCGTAGCGCTGCAGCAGCTCGACGATGCCGGCCGGCGTGCAGGGAAGCGGCGAGCGCAGCTCTCCCTCGATGCCGAGCACGAGTCGGCCCAGGTTGGTCGGATGCAGGCCGTCGGCATCCTTCGACGGGTCGATGGCCTCCAGCGCGGCGTGCTCGTCGAGCCCCCTCGGCAGCGGCAGCTGCACGATGTACCCGGTCACCTCCTGTGCGGCGTTGAGGTCGGCGATGGCCGCCAGGACGTCGGCCTGGCTCGCCGTGGCAGGCAGGTCCACCCGGATCGACTCGATGCCCACCTCGGCGCAGTCCCGGTGCTTGCCGGCGACGTAGGAGCGCGATCCGGGATCGTCGCCGACGAGCAGGGTGCCGAGACCCGGCACGATGCCCTGGGCGCGCAGACCCTCGATCCGGGTGGCGAGCTCGTTCTTGATCGTCGACGCCGTCGCGACGCCGTCCAGTCGTACTGCGGTCATGGGAGATCCTTTCGACCGTCTGCTGCTGGAAAGCGAGGAGATTCCCGTCGGAACAGGCCCGAACACCGCGTTCGTCGCGGCATCCGCCGAGAAGTTCCTCGCTTTTCAGCTCCGAGGAGGTGAGGGGTTACTGCTGCAGGCCCGGGTACAGCGGGAACACCGAGGTGAGCTTCGTCACGCGCTCCCGGAGGCCGGCGACGTCGGCGCCGGGCTTCAGCGTCTCGGCGATGATGTCGGCCACCTCGACGAACTCGGCGTCACCGAAACCGCGGGTGGCGAGGGCGGGCGTTCCGATGCGGAGGCCCGAGGTCACCATCGGCGGGCGCGGGTCGAACGGGACGGCGTTGCGGTTGACCGTGATGAGCACCTCGTGCAGGAGGTCTTCGGCCTGCTGGCCGTCGAGCGGCGAGTTGCGGAGGTCGGCGAGCACCAGGTGCACATCCGTTCCCCCGGTGAGAACGTCGACTCCCCCGGCGCGCGAGTCGTCGGCGGTGAGGCGCTCGGCGAGGATCTGCGCACCGCGGATGGTGCGAGCCTGGCGGTCCCTGAAGTCGTCGGACGCAGCGATCTTGAACGCCGTGGCCTTAGCGGCGATGACGTGCATGAGGGGGCCGCCCTGCTGGCCGGGGAAGACGTTGGAGTTCAGCTTCTTGGCCAGCTCCATGTCGCGCGACAGGATGAAGCCCGAGCGCGGTCCGCCGATGGTCTTGTGCACCGTCGAGGACACGACGTCCGCGAAGGGCACGGGCGACGGGTGCAGGCCGGCTGCCACGAGTCCGGCGAAGTGCGCCATGTCGACCCAGAGCTTGGCGCCGACCTCGTCGGCGATGGCACGGAAGGCCGCGAAGTCGAGGTGACGGGGGTAGGCGCTCCAGCCCGCGATGATGACCTGCGGGCGGTGCTCGAGGGCCTTGTCGCGAACGACGTCCATGTCGACGAGGAACGTCTCGGGGTCGACGCCGTAGGACACGGCGTTGTAGAGCTTGCCCGAGAAGTTGAGCTTCATGCCGTGGGTGAGGTGCCCGCCGTGCGCCAGCTCGAGACCGAGGATGGTGTCGCCGGGCGTGGCGATGGCCGAGAGCACCGCTGCGTTGGCCGTGGCGCCCGAGTGCGGCTGCACGTTCGCGTACTCGGCGCCGAACAGGCTCTTCGCCCGCTCGATGGCCAGAGACTCCGCGATGTCGACGTACTCGCAGCCGCCGTAATACCGACGGCCGGGGTAGCCCTCCGCGTACTTGTTGGTGAGCACCGACCCCTGCGACTGGAGCACCGAGACGGGAACGAAGTTCTCGCTGGCGATCATCTCGAGGTAGTCGCGCTGACGACCGAGCTCGAGCTCGAGCACCTCGGCGATCTCGGGATCGACCTCGGACAGAGGGGCGTTGAGAATTGACTGCGAGTTGGCGTAATCAGACACTGGCGTCTCCTTGCGGAATCGGTGAACTAAGGGGTTCGTGTCGTGGCCCAGGCGAACGGCCACCAACCGATTCTCATCGCTCCCCGATGGTCACCCATCCGAACGCCAGTTGCGACCCGATCAGAGTAGCAGCAGCATCCCCGTCCGCGCTCTTGTGTGTTAGTTAGGACTCCTGACATACTCGCTGGACATCGCGACGATGCATCGAGGAGGGGCATGCGCAGGCGCCGGACGGTGTTCGCCCTCGTCGCGGCCACCGTCGTGCTCGCCGCCGGAGCCGCCGGCACGACGCTGGCCATCGCCGCCCTGAGAGAACCCGAGGTGACCTTGCCGCAGATCGTTCCCCAACCCGTCTCCCTCGTCGCCCGCGACGGCGAACCGTTCGAGCTCACCGGTGGCAGCCGCATCGTCGTCGACGGTCCCGGCGCCGCAGCCGTCGCAGAGCACCTCGCCACAGCCTTCCGCGTCTCGACGGGGTTCGAGCTTCCCGTCGTCGAGCTGGCGGATGAGACTTCGGATGCGGCCCCAGCTGCCGCATCCGACATCACCCTCGCCATCGCCGCCGGCACGGCTCCGGCCGGCCACGAGCAGGAGGGGTACGCCCTCGAGACCGATTCTGCCGGCGCCAGCCTCCGCGCAGACACCGCCGAGGGACTGTTCCGTGGCGTGCAGACCCTGCGCCAGCTCTTCCCCGCCGCCATCGAGTCGAGGAAGAGGGTCGATGATCTCGGAACCCGCTGGCTCGCGGCATCCGTCGACATCACCGACCATCCCCGCTTCGCCTACCGGGGAGCGATGCTCGACGTCGCCAGGCACTTCTTCGACGTGGCCGACGTGAAGCGCTACATCGACGACATCGCCCTGCTCAAGACCAATCACCTGCACCTGCACCTCACCGACGACCAGGGCTGGCGCATCGAGATCGACGGCTGGCCGAAGCTCACCGAGATCGGCGGAACGAGTTCCGTGAACGACGAACGAGGCGGCTTCTACACGAAAGCCGAGTATGCGCAGATCGTCGCCTACGCCTCGGACCGCTTCATCACGATCGTTCCCGAGATCGACCTGCCCGGGCACACGAACGCCGCCCTGGCCGCCTACCCGGAGCTCACCTGCACCGGTCAGGCTCCCCCGCTCTACACGGGCATCGAGGTCGGCTTCAGCTCGGTCTGCATCAACTCCGAGGAGACCTACCGCTTCGTCTCCGACGTCGTCCGCCAGATGGCCGCCATGACGCCGGGTCCCTACCTCCATCTCGGCGGCGACGAGTCGCTGTCCACCCCCGAGGCGGACTTCGTGAGATTCATCGAGCGGGTGACGACGGATGCCGCCCTGACGGGCAAGACGATCATCGGCTGGCACGAGATGGGCGCCGCGACGGCCATGCCGAACGGAACGATCGGTCAGTACTGGAGTTTCACCCGCCCGCAGGATGGCGCAGAGGACGAGACCATGACCTTCGTGCGGGGAGGCGGCCGGGTCATCCTCTCGCCGGCCGACGTCGCCTATCTCGACATGGTCTACGAGACGGGCACCGAATTCGGCCAGGCCTGGGCGCAGGGGCCGACCTCGGTGCGCGAGTCCTACGGCTGGAAGCCCACGCGCATCATCGACGGAGTGGGCGAGGAGGAGATCCTCGGAATCGAGGCACCGATCTGGACCGAGACCATGCATCGTATGCAGGATGTGGAATACATGGCGTTCCCCCGCCTCGCGGCGATCATGGAGATCGCGTGGTCGCCGAGAGCCGAGCACGACCAGCACGACTTCGAGAGCTTCGGGCCGCGTGCAGTCGCCTTCGCGGAACGTCTCGAAGCTGCCGGCATCGGGTACCACCGCGCGCCCGATCTGCCCTGGACGGATGCCGCCCAGTAGCCTGAGCGCTGTGGAGAGAGTGGACGAACGCGCTGCCGGCCCCGGCGTGCTGCGCCCGGAGGACGGCGAGGCCGCTCACCGTGTCGCCTTCATCGAGGTGTTCTTCGACGTCGTCTTCATCTTCGCCTTCACGCAGCTCTCGAAGCTGTTCCTGGCGGAGCCGAACCCCATCGGCCTGCTCGAGACCGTCGTGCTCACGGCGGCCATCTGGTGGATCTGGGTCGACACCACCTGGGTGACGAACTGGCTGAACCCCGAGAAGTGGCCGGTGCGTGCGCTGCTCCTGGTGCTGATGGCGCTCGGCCTCACGCTCTCCAGTTCTCTCCCCCACGCCTTCGACACCGCCGTCGGCGGCGCCGTCTTCGCCGTCGGCATCGTGCTCATCGGGCTGGTGCGCACCACCTTCGCCATCGTCGCGTTCCGCATCCACCGGCCAGACAACGCCCGCAACTTCGTGCGCATCCTGGTGTGGACCGGCGCCGGCGGTCTGCTCTGGCTGCTGGGCGGCTTCGGTCCGGCCGAGGTGCGCGTCTGGATCTGGGTCGCCGCCCTGGCCCTCGCCTTCCTCGGACCACTGATCAGGTACCGCGTGCCCGGTCTGGGCGGAACCCCGGCCGAGACCTGGGACGTGAGCGGCGAGCACATGAACGAACGCGTCGGCCTGTTCTTCATCATCGCCATCGGCGAGTCCATCATCGTCACCGGCACGGTGTTCGCCGGCGAGGAGCTGAGCGGCGACTCCATCGGCGGCTATCTCGCGGCCTTCATCGGCTCCGTACTGCTCTGGATGCTCTTCTTCAACCACGGCGAGCGCGGTGGCCGGGAGCGTATGGAGGAGGCGTCCAAGACGGGCATCGTGGCCCGCAATGCCTACACGATCGTGCCCGTCGTCATGGTGATCGGCGTCGTGCTCACGGCCGTGGCCGACGAGCTCGTGATCCTGCATCCGCACGAGATGGAGCATCCGTCGACCGCCTGGCTCATCTGCGGCGGACCGGCCGTCTACGTGCTCGGCAACCTGTTGTTCAAGCGTGCAGTCGGGATGCCCTGGCTGGTGTCGCATCTCGCCGCCATCGGCGCACTCGTCGTGCTGGGCGTCATCGGAGTGGGGATCACCCCGGTGAGCCTCAGCTTCGCGGTGAACGGAGTGCTCGCCGTCGTCGTGCTCGCCGACGAATGGAGCTACCGGAGCAGCCTGCGCCGCGCCGTCGAGAGCGCGGCGCACCGCTAGCCTGATGCACTGACCCCACCGATCGGAAGGCGAACGGATGCCGCGCACGCGCTTCACCAGCAACCTGCTGCGTCCCACGACCGGCGACGAGTCCCACCGCGTCACCTTCGTCGAGCTGTTCTTCGACCTCGTCTTCGTGTTCGCGATCACGCAGCTCTCGCACAGCCTCATCGATGAACCCACGCTGCTGCGCTTCGCCGAGGTGCTCATCCTGGTGGGCGCGGTGTGGTGGGCCTGGGTCGACACGACCTGGGTCGCCAACTGGCTGAACCCCGAGCGCGGCGCCGTGCGAGCCATGCTCATCGTGCTCATGCTGTTCGGCCTGCTCATGTCGAGCGCCATCCCCGAGGCCTTCACCGACAAGGGCTGGCTGTTCGCGATCGCCTTCGTGGCGATGCAGCTCAGCCGCACCACCTTCGCCTACTTCTCCTTCGTCGAGCAGGGCAGGCGGGAGAACGCGCTCAACGTCGTGCGCATCATCACCTGGTACGTGACGTCCGGCGCCCTGTGGATCACGGGCGGCTTCGCCGAGCCCGAGCAGCGCATCTGGATCTGGGTCATAGCCCTGGCCATCGAGTGCCTCGGCCCCGCCGCCAGGTTCTGGGTGCCCGGCATGGGCAAGTCTCCGATGGAGACGTGGGAGGTCTCGGGCGAGCACATGGCCGAGCGCGTCGGCCTGTTCTTCATCATCGCGCTCGGCGAGTCCATCATCGTGACGGGGTCGGTGTTCTCGGCCCAGCCGGTCTCGTGGGAGGGATTGGCCGCGCTCCTCGCGGCGTTCGTCGGCACGGTGCTGCTGTGGCTGCTCTACTTCGCGCACGGGGAGCGCAGCGGTTCCGCCTACATCACCGGAGCCGAGTCCAGTGGCAGCATCGCCCGTGCCACCTACACCTACATCCCGATCCTCATGGTGATCGGCATCGTGCTCACAGCGGTCGGCGACGACCTCGTGCTGGCGCATCCGTTCGGTCATCACGGCGAGACCGGTACCGGGACGGCCGCGATCATCACCGGAGGCGCCGCCATCTACCTGTTCGGCACCACGCTGTTCAAGCGCTCGGTCGGAGGCCCGTGGCTGCTCCCCCACCTGCTCGGCGTCGTCGCCCTCGCCGTGCTGTTCGGGTTCGCCGGGCTTCTCAACCCTCTTGCGCTCACCTGGCTGGTGAATGTGGTGCTGCTGACCGTGGTCGTCATCGACGAGTGGCGCTACAGCCGCATGGTCGCATCCGAGGCCATGCAGCTGGAGTAGGCGCCAGGCTCCGGTCTCCGTTCCCCTCGATGACTACTTGACACTGCCGGCGGTCAGGCCGCCGACGAGCCGCTTCTCGATCAGCATGAACAGCACCACCACGGGGATGATCGCGACGACCGAGACGCCGAAGACGTAGTGCCAACTGGTCTCGTACTGTCCGACGAACTTCGTCAGGGCCACGGAGAGCGGCTGGTTTCCTGCTGTCGAGAGGATCACGAGCGAGGCGGCGAATTCGTTCCAGCAGGCCACGAAGGTGAAGACGATGGCCGTCACGATGCCGGGCCAGACGAGCGGCAGGTTGATGCGGAACAGCACGGTGAGCCGGCCGGCTCCGTCGATCTGCGCCGCTTCGTCGATCTCCTTGGGAACACCCGCGAAGAAGCTGTGCATGATCCAGACGGCGAACGACAGGTTGAACGCCGCGTTCACCAGGATCATCGCCAGCCACGTGTCGGAGATCCCCAGGGTGATGAACTGCCGGAACAGGCCGGAGGTGAGCACGGCCGGCTGCAGCATCTGGGTCACGATGACCAGGAACAGGAACACCAGACGACCGGGGAACCTGAACCGCGCGGTGTAGTAGGCGGCCGGCAACGCGACGAGCAGCACGAGCGCCGTCGCGAACACCGCGATGACGACGGTCGAGATGAGGTTCTGCGGCAATGGAGTCTCGGGCGTCGACCACATGGTGATGTAGTTCTCCCAGTGCCACTCCGTGGGGAAGTAGGTGGGCTCGACACTGCGGATCTCGGACTTCGTCTTGACCGAACCGAAGAACATGATCGTGTACGGCAGCACGAAGATCAGCAGGATGATGAGTCCTGCAGCCATGCGCCACGCCACCCGGGCGAACGAGACCTGGTCGGTGGTGTAGCGCCTCCTGCGCTTGACGGGCGGGGCGATGGTCTCGAAGGCAGGCGCTGTGACGCTCATTCCCCGACCTCCTTCATCGGCTTGACGACCTTCACGTAGACGGCCACGATCACCAGGACGATGAGGAAGGCCACGACGCTGAGAGCACTCGCCACGTCGATCTTGTGCTGGTTCTGGATGTACTTGAAGATGAGCGTCATCACGGTGTCGGCGTCGTACCCGGGGATCGAACCCGTCATGGTCTTCAGGATCGGCAGGGAGTTGAAGACGTTGATGATGTTGATGAGCACGGCGACGGAGATGGCACCCCGCAGCTGCGGCAGCACGATGCTCACGTAGGTGCGTCCCGCCCCGGCGCCGTCCATCTTGGCCGCCTCGAGCGCGTCGGCCGGAACCGTCTGGAGCCCGGCGAGGATCGTGTAGGTGGTGAACGGCAGCGACACGAAGACGGCGACGACGATGGCCCAGATGAACGCGGTCTCTGGATTCTTCGTCCAGCCGTAGCCCTGCGGGGTGTCGATGAGGCCGATGTCGACGAGGAACTTGTTGATCACCCCGAAGTACGGCTCCAGGCCGTAGTAGACGACGAGGGTCGTCATGACCACGGACGCCGCCCACGGGATGATGACGGCCAGGCGCACGAGCTGTCGCCCGGGGAACGCCTTGTTGAGCACCTGGGCGAGGCCGAGGGAGATGACGACGGTGAAGGCCACCACGGTGACCACCCAGATGATGGTGCGGCCCATGATGGGCCAGAAGTCGACGAAGGTGAAGACCTCGACGTAGTTGTCGAAGCCCACCGAGCCCTTGTCGATGCCGCTCAGGGAGATGTCGCGGGTGGAGTTGTAGAACATCACCACCGCGGGGTAGAGCACGATCCCGAAGACGAGCAGCAGCGCCGGACCGATCCAGGGCAGTGCGTGCAGGACGTCCTTGGCGCGGGTGCCCGGAGCGCGGCGGGGCCGCTCGGCGGCGGCATCCGGCGGCGTCGAAGTCGGTGGTCGGTCGATCTGTGTCGTCATAGAAGTGCGTACCCAATGCTTGGCGCACCGTCGACTCTGTGCCGACGGGACGTTCGGAGCGGTGGAATCGAGGCGGTGGGCCGACGGATGCCGGCGGCCCACCGCCTCACAGGTGCAGCGACGTGGCTAGCCTGCGTCGGCCGCGGCCTGGATCTCTGCGAGCACCGCCTGGGGGTCGTCTCCCTGGGCGAGCTTGCCGATCGTGCTCTTGAACGCCGCGTTGGTGGCGTCCCACGCCGGGTTCGTGTTCGGGTAGAACTGGGCAGCGGGCAGCAGGTCGAGGAACGGCTTGAGGTCGGCCTCGGAGGAGAGCTGCTCGGCACCGGACTTCGTGGTGGGCAGGAAGCCCTCGGTCTTCACCCACGGCACGTACACGTCGGGCGTGTAGTAGTAGTCGAGGAACTTCGTGATCGCCTCCTGCTTCTTGCCGTCGTTCTTGAAGGCCATCAGGTGATCGGCGACGCCCAGCGTGAACGGCGAGCCGTCCTTCGTGGGGATGGGAACGATCGAGTAGTCGAGGTCGGGGTTGCCCTCCGCGATCTGCCCGACCGTCGGCGGCAGGCCGACCTGCATCCCGATCTTGCCCTGCACGAAGATGTCCATGAGGGGGCTGCGGTCGGTGGAGCCGGCGTCGGCCTCCGTGGCGCCCTCGTCGATCATCTTCTGCATGAAGGTGGCCGCCTCGAGGTTGGCCGGAACGCCGTCGATGGTGATCTCGTCCGCGTCGCCGAAGGTTCCGCCTCCGCCGTAGAACCAGACCGCACTCTCGGCCTGAGCCTCCTCGGAACCGAGCGGCATGCCGTAACCGGCGACCCCGCCGCCGAGTGCCGAGACCTTCTTCGCGTCTGCGAGCAACTCGTCCCACGTCGTCGGCGGTGTCGTGACGCCGGCCTGCGTGAGCAGGTCGTTGTTCACGAACAGGGCACGGGCGCTGGCGATGAGCGGAGCACCGTACTGGGTGTCGCCCACGGAGGAGACCTCGACGAAGGAGTCCTGGAAATCGGCGAGGGTGTCGGAGGAGACCACGTCCTCGATCGGGTAGAGCAGGTCATCTGCGGCGAAACCGGCGAACGGCCCGCCGTTCATGATGTCGGGTGCCTGATTCGCCTGGATCTTCGTGGTGACGACGTCGTTGAGGTTGTCCCACGACTGCACCTCGAGTTCCACCTTGATGTCGGGGTTCTCTTTCTCGAAGCCGTCGATCACCGTCTCCCAGAGGCCCTGGGTGTTGTCGGAGTAACTGGGAACGAGCAGGTTCAGCGTCGTCGCCGACCCACTCGCGTCGCCGCTCGAACCACTGCCGAAACCGCACGAGGCCAGCGTCACGGTTGCCAGGGCCGCAGTCGCGACCACGGCACCGACGCGCAGGGATTTCTTCATCAGTACTTCCTCACTGTTGGAAAGGGTGATGCACTGCGGATGCGGTCCTGCACGCCACAGTGCGTACGCCGAAGAAGCGCAGAACATGCGAGATTTCTGACACTTCTTGACGGATATCGCCGATAAACGATCAGAATCGTTCACCGATGACGAAACTATGGCTGCTCTGCCACGGAGAGGTCAACGGGTTCACACATTCGTTACACAGAGTTTATTAGCGCTCCTAACAAAACGCCATGGTTTGCCGTTCACCTGCCGTTGCCGATCGTGACACTGATCGGTAGACAGGAGTTCTGCTCATCCGCAATCATGGGGAACGGCACGAAACGACGCGTGCACCGGCGGAGGAGCCCATGCACGACAAGCGATCAGGCCCGGCCGTCCTCGGCCCCGGCGCCGCCGTGCTGGCCTTCGACGTCGGCGGGTCCGACACCAAGTCCGCCGTCATCGACGAGTCCGGAGCCGTCCACGGCCTGCGGCGCACGGCAACGCCCCGTGACCCCGCCGATCCGGCCGGTGCGATCACGGCCCACGTCGGCGCGCTCGCTGAGACCTATCGCCGGGAGTTCCCCCACATCGCTCCGGAATCCGCCGGCCTGCTGGTGCCCGGCCTCGTCGACGACGACACGGGCATCGGCGTTCTCGCGGCGAACTTCGGCTGGCGCGACGTGCCGTTCCGGAGCGCAGCCGAACGGATGCTGCACCTCCCCGTGGCCTTCAGTCACGACGTGCGCGGGGCGGGCGAGGCCGAGTTCAGGCTCGGGGCGGCTCGCGCCTTCAGCGATGTCGCCGTGTTGGTGATCGGCACGGGCATCGCCGGTGCGTTCATCGTCGACGGACGGATGCTGGTCGCCGGAGGCTACGCCGGCGAGATCGGGCACTCGATCATCGTCCCCGGCGGCCCCGCCTGCCCGTGCGGCGGAGTCGGACGCCTCGAGGCCGTCGGTTCGGCCGGCGCCATCGTCCGTCGGTACGGGCAGCGCACGGGCCACGCCGTCGACGGAGCCCGCGTCGTGCTCGAGCGGGCCGGAGCCGGAGATGCAGATGCCGCCGTGGTGTGGGACGAGGCCATCGACGGCCTGGCCCTCGGACTCGCGCAGGTTGTGGCCCTGCTCGGACCTGAGGCCATCGTGGTCGGCGGCGGACTCGCGCAGGCCGGGGACGCCTTGTTCCGACCCCTCGAACAGCGCCTCGACGCCCTGCTGACCTTCCACAGGCGCCCCCTCCTCCTCCCCGCGCAGATCGGCGAGGATGCCGGCCTGCTCGGGGCGGCCCTGCGAGCCAGGGACCTGTTGGTTCCCGGGGCGGCATCCGTTCTCCCGACACCGGATTCCTCCACGCCGACACCCACAGCAGCAGACCTGGAGCCGAGATGAACCGCGCCGAGAGACTCACAGCCGTGCTCGACCTGCTGGCCCAGAGCGGTCACGTCGACGTCGACGACCTGGTCTCGACGCTCGGCGTCTCGCCGGCGACGGCACGCCGCGACCTCGACACCCTCGCCGAGAACCAGTTGCTCACCCGAACCCGCGGCGGCGCCGTCGGGAACACCGTCGCGTACGACCTGCCGCTGCGCTACAAGCACCAGCAGAGTGCCGGCCAGAAGCAGCGCATCGCCGCGGCCGCGAGCGCCCTGGTGTCGAAGGGCTCGGTGATCGGGCTCTGCGGCGGCACGACGGCCACCGCTGTGGCGAACGCCCTCGGCTCGCGCCACGACCTGGCCGAGCCGTCACCGCAGGCGAGCCTCACCGTGGTGACGAATGCCATCAACATCGCGGTGCAGCTGGCGATGCGCCCCCAGATCAAGATCGTCGTCACAGGCGGGGTGCTGCACACCCGTTCCTACGAACTCGTCGGCAGCTACTCGGACCTGGTTCTCGAGTCCGTGTCGCTCGACATCGCCTTCATCGGTGTCAACGCCCTCGACCCGACGCTCGGCCCGATGACCCACGACGAGCGCGAGGCCGGCGTCAACACCCTCATGGCGGCGCGCGCTGCCCGAGCGGTGCTCATCGCCGATTCGAGCAAGATCGGCAAGAAGGCGTTCGCCACCATGGGCGGTTCTGCGCGCTTCGGCACCATCATCACCGACACCGGGATCACCGATCGTCAGCGCGGTGACCTGCTCGACAACGGCTACGAGGTGATCGTCGCCTGAGAGCCGCCGCCCTCGACGTGCTCGGCCCCCTGCGGCCGGTGCCGGCCGGAGGTGACGGCCACCACGACGAAGGCCACGACGACGATTCCCGCGTACACCCACGGCAGCGCCGCGAGTCCGAGCGTGTCGTAGAGCACGGCGCCGAGCAGCGCTCCCCCGCCGATGCCGACGTTGAAGGCCGTCGTGTAGAAGGCACTGGCGGCATCGCGGATGCGGGCCGAAGCGGCGTGCAGAAGTCGGGTCTGGAGCAGCGGCGGGAGCATGCCGAAGGCCAGGCTCCAGACGATGAAGGCGATGAGCGCGGGGATCCAGCTGCCCGAGAAGAGGCCGAGCGCTGAGACCGACAGCGCCACAACACCGAGGGCGACGAGCAGCCCTCGCGTGGGCAGCTTGCTGAACACGGACCCGGCCACCACCAGGCCGATGAGGCCCGAGACACCGGCGACGAAGAGCAGCGGGCTGATGGCGGCGGCATCCGTTCCCACCACCTCGATGAAGTAGGGGGCGATGTAGGTGTACAGCACGTAGTGGCCGATCATGGTGATCGCCGTCACGGCGCAGACGATCGCCACGGCCATGACGGACCTGTCGCGGATCGCCGGGATCGCCGCGGTGTTGACCCCGGGCTCGACGCGGTGCACCACCGGCAGGAAGCGCCAGACCAGCAGGGCGCTCAGCAGGGTGAGGCCGGCGACGATGCCGAACGCGAGTCGCCACCCGACGGCGTGGCCGAGGGCTGTGCCGAGTGGAACCCCGAACACGAACGCCAGCGTTCCTCCGCCGAGGGCGATGGAGACGGCACGTCCGATCTGCTCCTTGGGGACGAGGTGGCCGGCGTAGGCACCGACGATGGCCCAGAACAGGCCGTGCGCCATGCCTCCCACGACACGGGAGCCGACGACGAAGCCGTAGCTCGGCGCGAGGGCTGTGAGCACGTTGGCCAGCCCGAGCACCACGATCGCAGCGACGAGCAGGGCGTGGCGCGGCAACCTGCGGGTGAGGCCGGTGAGCGGTGCGCTGGTGAGGACGACCGTGAACGCGAACACCGTGACGAGCAGGCCGACGAGCGGCTCCGAGACGCCGAGGTCGCGGCTCATGTCGGGCAGCAGGCCCGTCGGCAGCATCTCGCCGGTGACGGAGAGGAAGACGGCGACGGCCAGCACCATGAGGCCCAGCCAGGGGAATTTCGAGGTGCTGCTCACGGCAGCGGAATCGGTCGTGGACACAGGAGTCTCCGACAGGCGTTCCCCGCGTGACGCGCTCGACGAGCGGATGCACTGCGGGTCGACTACGCGCTGTTGTGCGCGCCCAGGGTCGGGTTGATCACACCGACCGTCGTCGAGTCTAGCCCGGCTGCACGGGATACCCTGAGCGGATGGACTTCGACGCCGCCGTGCCGCATCCTTCGATCCACCACCACTGGGTCATCACTGTCAGCTGCCCCGACCAGCCGGGTATCGTGCACGCCGTGAGCGGCGCCATCGTCTCGGCCCGGGGCAACATCACCGAGAGCCAGCAGTTCTCGAGCTCGGACACGGGCCGGTTCTTCATCAGGCTTCAGGTGGAGTCGCTCGCCGACCGCAGCGAGTTCGAAGCCGCCCTCGCCCCCGTCATCGAGCACTACGGCATGGCGGCGCACATCGACACCGTCGGTCGTCCGCTGCGCACGCTCGTGCTCGCATCGACGGCCGCGCACTGCGTGAATGACCTGCTGTTCCGCCAGCGCGCTGGCCAGCTGCCCGTCGACATCCCGCTCGTGCTCTCGAACCACTCCACCCTGCGCGACCTCGTCGGGTTCCACGGTGTGCCGTTCGAGGCCCTTCCGGTGACGGATGCCGCCAGCAAGGCGGCTTTCGAGGCCCGGGTCCTCCGGGCCGTCGAGGAGCACGACATCGAACTCGTCGTGCTGGCCCGCTACATGCAGATCCTGACGCCCGAGCTGTGCGAACGGCTCGAAGGCATGGCCATCAACATCCACCATTCCTTCCTGCCCGGCTTCAAGGGCGCGAATCCCTACAAACAGGCGCACGCCCGCGGTGTGAAGCTCATCGGCGCAACGGCCCACTTCGTGACCAGCGACCTCGACGAGGGACCGATCATCGAGCAGAACGTCGTCCGCGTCGACCACTCGCGCTCGCCGGCAGAACTCGTCGCCATCGGCCAGGACGAGGAGAGCCGCACCCTGAGCCAGGCCGTGAAGTGGTTCGCCGAGCGTCGGGTGCTTCAGGACGGCGCCCGCACGATCATCTTCCGCTGAGCCGGTCGGGCGCTCGCACCAGGCCGCAGCCTCGGCCGAAGCGCATCCCGGTAAACTCGACGAGTGAGTGACGCAGCGCCAGAACCCTCCAGAGTGAGTCCGAACGACATCCTCCGATTCCTCCTCGAGATCTTCGCGATCGTCACGCTGGGCATCTGGGGCTTCCTGGCCTGGCCGCTGCCGTGGCCGGGTGCCGTCATCGGCATCGGAGCACCGCTGTTCGCCATCCTGCTCTGGGGCCTGTTCCGGTCCCCCAAGGCCGTGTTCCACATCGACCCGTTCGGCAAGGCACTGGTCGAGATCGTCGTGATGGGTTCGGCGGCCGTCGCCTGGTGGCAGCTCGGGCAACCCGTCGTCGCCGCGGTCTTCGCCGTCATCGCCACCGTCTCGGGCATCATCAGTGGTCGCAAGGAGTTCGCGTGAGCATCATCGTGCGCGGTGCACGCAAGCTCGACGCCGATGGCATCATCGACGACTTCTGGTTCGCGGCATCCGCCGACCGCATAACGGCGACCGGCACCGGAGACGGATGGCGTGCCGTCGAGGCGTCCGACCCGACCGCCGCAGTCACCGACGCCGAGGGGCGCTGGCTCACCCCCGGTTTCATCGACCTGCACGGCCATGGCGGCGGCGGAACCGACTTCGACCACGATCTCGACGGCATCCGCACGGCCCTCGCCGTGCATCGCGCCCACGGCACGACGAGATCGGTGCTGAGCCTCGTCACGAACCCCGTCGACAGCCTGATCGACAGCCTCGGCATCATCGCCGAGCTCGCGGATGCCGACCCGCTGGTGCTCGGTTCGCACCTCGAGGGCCCGTTCCTCGCCGACTCGCATCGCGGTGCGCACGACCCCGAGCTGCTGATCGACGCTGATGCCGCCGTTGTCGCGGCCCTCCTCGGTGCGGCGCGCGGCACCCTGCGCCAGGTGACGATCGCTCCCGAGCTGCCCGGCGGTCTCGACGCCATCGAGGCGTTCCGCGCCGCCGGTGTCGTCGTGGCCATCGGCCACACGGCCGCGAGCTTCGAGCAGGCGCAGACGGCGTTCGACCGGGGGGCGACGCTCGTGACGCACGCCTTCAACGCGCTGCCCGGAATCCACCACCGCCAGCCCGGACCGATCGTCGCGGCCTTCGGCGATCAGCGGGTCACCCTCGAGCTCATCCTCGACGGCGTCCACGTGCGACCCGAGGTCGCCGCGCTCGCCTTCGCCGCTGCCCCCGGCCGCATCGCCCTCATCACCGATGCCATGGCCGCTGCCGGATCCGTCGACGGTCACTACGAGCTGGGCTCGCTCGACGTCACCGTGACCGACGGCGTCGCTCGGCTCACAGCAGGAGGATCCATCGCCGGCTCGACCCTCACGATGGATCGCGCCCTGAAGAACGCCGTCGAGCTCGTCGGCCTCGACCCCGTCGCCGCGGTGGCGGCCCTCACTCTGACGCCGGCGCGGGTGCTCGGTCTCGACGCCGATCTCGGGCTGCTGGCTGAGGGTCGAGCCGCGGATGCCGTGCTCCTCGACGCGGCCTTCGCCGTGCAGCAGGTCTGGGCGAACGGCGTCGCGCTCTAACCCTTCCGTTCGTATCAGCCGCTCGCTGAGGCCTCGACGCAGTGCGCGGTCGAAGCGCGCCGAGAGCCGGGCATCCCATGCGCTTCGGGCGGTCGCTCCGCTCGGCCCTCCGCGAGCGGGATCACTCCTACAGCGGAACGCCCTCCGGACGCAGCGCCCACGCGTGCCTGTAGTAGTCGGCGTTGCGGAGCTTCGACGCCGCGGCCTCGTCGACCACCACGGTGACGTGCGGATGCAGCTGGATGGCTGAACCCGGGTGGCTCGCCGAGATGGGTCCCTCGAGCGCGTCGGCGACGGCAGCGGCCTTGCGGTCCCCGAAGGCCAGCAGCACCAGGTGACGCGCGCGCATGATCGTGCCGAGCCCCTGTGTGATGCAGTGCGTCGGCACCTGGTCGATCGAGTCGAAGAAGCGTGCGTTGTCGCGGCGGGTCTGCTCCGTCAGGGTCTTCCAGCGCGTCGTCGACGCCAGGGAGGAACCGGGCTCGTTGAACCCGATGTGGCCCGTGGTGCCGATGCCGAGGATCTGCAGGTCGACGCCTCCGGCTTCGAGGATCGCCTCCTCGTACTCGTCGCCCGACGTCAGGATTCCGCCGGGGTCGCCGTTGGGCACGCTGATGCGTGCGGGGTCGAGCCCGAGGGGTTCGACGACCTCACGGCGGATCACCGAGTGGTAGCTCTCGGGGTGATCCACCGGCAGGCCGACGTACTCATCGAGCGCGAAGCCTCGAACGCTGCTCACGTCGATCCCATCGCCACCGATGCGAGCTTCGAGCGCCCGGTAGGTGGTGAGCGGGGTCGATCCCGTCGCGAGGCCGAGCACGGCATCCGGCCGGCGCTGGATGAGGGCGATGATGGCATCGGCGACGACCGCGCCGGCGGCCTCGGCATCAGGGACTATGACGACTTCAGCCATGGGTGACTCCTGCGAGGGCTGCTCCGACCGCTGCGGCCGGGAATCCGAGTGGGATGATGTGCACGCGCTCGGCGAGGCCGATCGATGCGAGGAAACGGGAGGATGCCGCTGCGCGACCGAGTGCGGAACGCACCCCGTCGATGAGAGGCGTCCCGAGGGCGCTGAGGCCGCCGCCGATGACCACGGCGTCGACGTCAGTCGACAGCACGAGGATGCGCACCGCCGCCGATACGCCGTCGAAGAAGCGCTGCTGCACGTCGATCGCCACGCGATCCCCGGATGTCGCGGCCTCGAACAGGGCGCGAGCAGGCAGGGGGTCCTCCGTCGGCCACAGCCGGGCGATGGCCGAGCCCGCGGCGACGGTCTCGACGCAGCCGCGCTGCCCGCAACTGCACATGGCTCCATCGGGGTCGATCGGGATGTGGCCGATCTCGCCGGCGATGCCGTGGCCGCCGCGCAGCAGCACGCCGCGCTGCACGATGCCGGCGGCGAGACCTGTGCCGAGATTGAGGTAGGCCATCGAGTCGAATCCGTTGGCTGCCCCGGTCTCGGTCAGGAGGTGCTGGGCTCCCATGGCCGCGGCCTTGACATCGTTCTCCACGCTGACACTCACCCCGAGGCGCTCGATCAGAGCCTCACCCAGGTCGAGGTCGTCCACGCCGAGGTTGACAGCGTGGCGCACCCGGCCCGTGGCCGAGTCGACGGCCCCCGGGATTCCGATGCCGATCGAGCGGAGGTCCCCGACGCTGATGCCCGAGAGCGCCGCCGCCTGGCGTACTGCGTCGACGGCGGTCTCGATCACAGCTGGCCCGCCCCACCCCGTCGGCATCCGCACCTGGTCGCTGAGCCGTCCGTTGGAGTCCATGGCGATGGCGGCCGTCTTCGTGCCGCCGATGTCGATTCCGAGTCTCATGCGACCGCCCCGTCGAGCAGGGCGAGCACGCTGCGACCGAGCAGCCGCGATGCGCCGAAGGTGGCGATGTCGGCGTAGGTACGGTCGTCGCTCGGCCAGCCCATGTCGATCACGAGGACCGCTCCCCCGCCAGCGCGGAGGGCATCGATGGCATCGCGTGCGAAGGCATGGCGGTGGATGTCCTTGCCGACCACGATCACCGGGCCGGAGAGGTCGGGAAGCGACGCTCCCGCCTCGGCGAGAGCGTGCGGGACACTCCATGCCGAGTCCGTGGGGAACGGATGCCGCGCGAGCTCGGCGAACGGGCCCCAGGGCGCGACTCCCACGGCGATGTTCGCGACGGTGTCGATGCGCACGACGGCCGTCGGCGCGATTCCGGCGTCGAGCCAGGCCCGGGCATGCGGCGAGACGTCGAAAGCTCGCTGCACCTGCTCGACGTCGAAGTCCGGTTCGGAGGGCTCGGCGGCGATGGTGCCGTCCGTGGCGTCCTCCATGGCACGCACCGAGCCGATGTCGAGACCGGCCAGGACGGCGTTGGTCTCCTCCCCCAGCTCGCGCACACGGAGTCCGGCCTCCAGGACGCGCTCGACGGACAGTCGCCGGCCCGCGATGGCCGCGAGCACGAGATCCTCGATCTCGCCGAGCTCGGCATCGGTGTTCTCCGTGCCGATGCAGAGCAGGTCGCACCCGGCGTCGAGAGCGCGCACGGCGGCCTCGGGGATGCCGTGGAGACCGCTCGCTCCCTTCATGTCCAAGGCGTCGCTGACGATCACGCCGTCGAAGCCGAGCTCGTCGCGCAGCAGTCCCTGCAGGATCCGCCGCGAGTGCGTCGCCGGGAACTCGGCGTCGACCTGCGGGATGAGGATGTGGGACGTCATGATCGTGCGGGCTCCGGCCTCGATCGCGGCACGGAAGGGCACGAGTTCCCGGGAGCGCAGGGTCTCGAGGTCGGCGTCGACGACGGGAAGGGCGAGATGGGAGTCCTGGGCGGTGTCTCCATGCCCGGGGAAGTGCTTGGCGCTCACGGCGATGCCGGCTCCCTCGTGCCCTCTCACCCAGGCGCCGACGTGCCGGGCGACCGCGGCGGGGTCGGTTCCGAAGCTGCGCACGCCGATCACCGGGTTGTCAGGGTTGGAGTTGACGTCGGCATCCGGTGCGAAGTTCAGGGTGCAGCCGACGATGGCGAGCTCGTGTGCGACGGTGCGGCCGACGCGCTCGGTGAGGTCGACGTCGTCGAGTCGTCCGAGCACGGCGGGGCCGGGGTATGGCGAGCCCTGGTCGTAGTAGAGCCGGGTGACATCGCCGCCCTCCTCGTCGATCGCGATGACCGCCCGCGGGTTGGCTTCCCGAACCGCATCCGTGAGCGCACGCAGCTGGGATGGCGACACGATGTTCGGACCGAAGATGCAGACCCCGCCGAGTCCAGCCCGCAGACGCGCGGCGAGCCACTCGGGAAGCTCGGTGCCGACGAATCCCGGCATGAGGGTCGCGGCGACCAGCGAGCGGAGTTCTCCCCTGCTGCTGGCGATGTCGGGGTCGGGAACGGGGGCGGTGGAAACGGCGCCGCTCATCCCTTGACCGCCCCGGCCACGAGTCCGCTCGTCATCCGGCCCTGCACGATGAGGAAGAAGATGATGACGGGCAGTGCCACGAGGGTGGACGCGGCCATGACCTGGCCCCAGTCGGTCTCGCGGGTCGCGCTGGCCTGGATGAAGCCGCGCAGCCAGAGCGGCAGCGTGTGCATGTCCTCGGCGGGCAGCAGCACGAGGGCGACCGTGAACTCGTTCCAGGCCTGCAGGAACGCGAAGACTCCGGATGCCACGAGCCCGGGTGCCAGCAACGGGAAGGTGATGCGCATGAACGCTCCGGTGCGGCTGAGCCCGTCGACCATGGCGGCCTCCTCGAGGTCGGCCGGGATGCCGGCGACGAAGCCGCGGAGCATCCAGATCGTGAACGGCACGACGGCGGCCGTGTAGATGATGCTCACGCCGATGATCGAGTTCAGGAGCCCGACGCTCGAGACCATCTTGTACTGGGCGATGAACAGCCCCTCGGCCGGCAGCATCTGGATGATGAGGACCGCGAGCACGAAGGACTTGCGTCCCTTGAACCGGAACCGGCTGATGGCCACGGCCGCGAGGAACGCGAACAGCAGGCAGAAGAACACCGCGATGAGAGTGACGGACAGGCTGATCCCGAGCGCCGAGTAGAACGTCCCGTCCTCGAGGGCGTTGGAGTAGTTGTCCAGCGATCCGCCGATGGGCAGGAAGGTCGGGATGAACGACTGCAGAGTGCGGTTGGGCAGCAGCGAAGAGTTGATCATCCAGTAGACCGGGAACACCCACGCGATCGAGACGACGATCGCGAGGACCGACAGCAGGATGCGCGCCGGACGGAAGCGCAGGCGCGTGAGCTTCTGCGGCTGAGTCTCAGGGGCGGTGGGGATGGGGGCTGGAGCCGGCGCGAGCTCGCTGGCGATGACGTGGGTGTTGATGCTGGTGTCGGTCATGACTGCTCGTCCTCCTTGAGAAGGCTGCGCACGTAGAACCAGCTGATCGCCAGGGTGAGCGCGAGTACGAAGATGGAGACGGCGCTGGCCATGCCGAAGTCCTGGGACCCGGCGCCGAGCTTGTAGATGTAGGTGCCGAGCAGGTCGTATTCGCTCGACTTCGATCCGGCATCCTGCAGCATCGTGATCTGGGTGAAGACGCGCAGGTCCCAGATGAGCTGCAGCAGCAGCACGATCATGATGACGGGCCTGATCATGGGCATGATGATGTAGCGCAGGCGCTTGACGCCGTTGGCGCCGTCGAGCTGCGCCGCCTCGAGCACCTCCTCGGACACCTGGGTGAGACCGGCGTAGACCGAGAACGCCACGAACGGAACGCTCATCCAGATGACGATGACGCTGGCGACGATGAAGAAGGTGATGGGGGTCGACAGCCACGAGAACCGGTTCATGTCGACGCCGGGGATCATGTCGAGAAGGTAGTTGACGACGCCGCGGCGGCGGTCGAAGAGCCAGATCCACACGGTCATCGCGGCGACGACGGGCATGGCCCAGGCGAGCAGCAGGGAGATCTGCAGGATGAGTCGCACCACGGTGCCGACGGCGGTCATGAGGACGGCGAGCAGCAGACCGACCACGAGGGTCACGGCGGCAGTGATGAAGCAGAAGGCGATGGAGCGCACGACGACCTCCCACATGGTGGGGTCGGTGGCGAGGCTGAAGTAGTTGGAGAGGCCGACGAACGGCGCCGGCTGCCCGAACTGCTGCTTGATGCCGAATTCCTGCATCGAAGTGATGATCTGCCAGATGAGCGGGTAGCCCATTCCGACCAGGAGGATGACGATCGCGGGGATGAGGAGAAGGTGCGGGACGGAGAGGCGTCGCCGTTGGCGCCCGGGCTGCGTCGCTGCGGGGGCGTCCCGCGTGAGCGTTGCTGTCACGGTCTCATCCTCCTTTCAGTGTGGAGCGCGTGCAAGGGAGATCAGGGGTAGGGGCCGCGAGCGAAGAGTCGCTCGCGGCCCCTGGGATCGTGCTGGATGTCCGGATGCCGCGGCCGGAACGACCGCTGCTGTCCGAAGGGTCGGACTAGTTGAGCAGCTTGTTCAGCTTCTCGTCGTACTCGGTGGCCAGGGCCTTGACGTCGCCGCCGGCCGAGACCTTGCCGAAGAACTCCTCGAGGATGCCGGCACCCTCGACTGCAGCCCATCCGGGTGCGGCGGGGGTCAGCTTGGAGCCGGCAGCCGACTCGACGAGGGCCTTGGCGAACTGGTCGTCACCGAGGGCCGACGCGTAGTCGAGGTTCGCCGGGCCGAGACCGTTCTCGCCGAGGAGCGTCTGGTACTCCTCGGAGAAGATGATCTTCATGAGCTCCTTGGCGCCGGCCTGGTTCTTGCTGGCGGCCGAGACGGCGATGTTGGATCCACCGGCGAACACCGGGGCCGCTCCACCGTCGACACCCGGGAGCACGAAGGTGCCGAAGGTGTCGTCGTTCCAGGTGGCGACGGTCTTGGTCGCGTCCTTGGGGTCCGGAGCGAGGTCACCGATCGACCAGTGCGCCCATCCGGGAGCGATGATCGTCGCGGCCTCGGGGACACCCGTCGCCTCGTTGTTGTTGATGTTGACCCACGGCGTGCTGTCGAACTCGGTCGACGGCGCCAGGGATGCACCCTCGAACAGCGACTGGAACTCGGTCAGGCCCTTGACGGTCTCGTCGGAGGCCAGCGTGCCGACCCACTTGTCGCCGTCCTTCTTGGCGAGGTCTCCGCCGTTGGCGAAGATCCAGGAGATGCCGTTGCGCCAGTCTGAACCGCCGATGTAGAAGCCGGACTGCGTGTCGGTCTTCAGCGACTTGACGGTCTCGTCGAACTCGGCGAGCGTCGTGGGAACGGTCTTGCCTGCGGCGGACCAGATGTCCTTGCGGTAGAAGTTGTAGCGCGAGCCGAAGTAGTAGGGCAGCGCGTACTGCTTGCCGTCGACCTCGCCGACCTCGACGAACGACTTCAGCAGCTTGTCGCCACCGAGCTCGTCGTACATGTCGCTGAGGTCGGTGAAGGCACCGGCGTTGGTGAAGGTCGGCGACCAGGTGTTGCCGATCTCGGTGACGTCGGGGGTGTTCGCGGCGTCGGGAAGCGCGGTGGTGAGCTTGGCGACGGCGTCGCCCCAGCCCTGCTCCTCGATCTTCAGGGTGCCGCCGGTCGCCTTCTTGTACTCCGTCTTGAGGTAGTCGCGGAGGGTGTCAGGGGTGTCACCGCCCATCAGCCACAGCGTGATGTCCTGGCCCTTGGCAGACTCGGTCGAAGCGGTGTCGCCGCCTGTCGAGCTGCAACCGGCGAGAACGAGTGCGGCTGCGGTTGCGATGGCAGCTACTGCGTACTTTCTCTTCATTGGGATTTCCTTCTCTTGGTTGGGTGGTGGTGCTTTGGGGGTGTGATTCACGAGCTCTGGGCGTCGCGGCTTTCCGACGCCCGTTCCTCGGGGCCTCTAGGAGACCCCGAGCTGTCCGGACAGGACCATGACCGCGGCGCCGCGCAGGACGATGTCCTGCCCCTGCGTGGTCATCCGAACCGTCAGAGAGCCCGTGAACTCGGCCATCGTCCTGGTGCGGATCGTCTCGATGGCCGCCGTCGCCAGCGGGCCCTCAAGCAGTTCGGTCGGCCCGCTCAGCACGATCTCCGAGAGATCGAGGGCTCCGACCACGGGGGCGAGGATGATGCCGAGCCGGCGGCCCGCCTCCCGAAGAACAGTGTCGCGCTCGGCGTCGGCCTCGTCGCCGGTCGCCGTGATGGCGGCGATGCGCGCCGCCAGCCGCGGGGCGGCGAGCCAGGCCTCGAGGCATCCGGTCTTGCCGCAGGCGCAGAGCGGGCCACCGTCGGTGCCGACGACGACGTGGCCGATCTCACCGGCGGCCGAGGTGGCCCCGAAGAGCGGTCGGCCTCCGACCAGGAGCCCGGCACCGACACCGTGGCCGACCTTGATGAGCATGATGTCGCCATCGACCCCGCCGAAGCTGTGCTCGGCGTAGACGGCGGCGTTGGCGTCGTTGGCCACGAGCACGGGGACCTCGAAGCGCTCGGCGAGCACTCCGTGGAGGTCGACGGCGGTCCACCGGAGGTTGGGCGCCGTGCGTACGGTGCCCTCGAGGTCGACGATGCCCGGGGAACCGACCCCGATGCCGAGCAACGGACCCGTTGCGGACGCGACGAGGCTGTCGACGAGCTTCAGGACCTTCGCGATGGCCTCGGCGCCGGTGCTGCCCGCGAGGGCGATCTCGTCGCGGGCGAGGATGGCGCCGCCGAGGTCGAGCACCGCACCTCGGAACACCGAGTCGTCCGAGAGGTCGACGGCCACGATCTGGAAGGCGCCACGATCGAAGTCGAGCAGGGTGGCCGGCTTTCCCGGTCGTGCATCCTCGCGCTGGCCGAGCTCGACGACGAGTCCCTCGGCGATGAGCTCCGCGACCAGGTCGGAGACCGTCACGCGGGTGAGGCCGGTCTCGCGGGCCACGTCGGCACGACTCTGGCCAGAAGCGCGGTACAGGGTCTGGAGCACGAGGGAGCGGTTGTGTCCACGAGCGTGCTCGGGCAACACCTTGGCTGTCGGGCGGAGTGCCCGGCTGGGAGAGAGCTGCGTCGCCGTCATGTTTGTTAGTAAAGCTTACGAACAAACGATCCGCAAGGCCGATGGTGAAGTTAGTCCACGTTCTTTACAAACCTGTGACCTTCAGGAAACACGCGACGGCCGAGCTCCTGCCCCGCGACTCTAGAGCGCGCCGGAGGCCGGCGTCTGCGTCACGGTGCCCGTCCCGTCGAAGACGAGCAGGGTGTCTGCGATCTTGTCGATGAAGAAGCGGTCGTGGCTCACGACCACCACGGCGCCCGGGAAGTGCGTCAGGGCGCGCTCCATCACCTGGGTGCTGGTGATGTCCAGGTGGTTCGTCGGCTCGTCGAGCACGATGACCGCAGCTCCCGAGAGCAGGCACTGGGCGATGGCGACACGGGCACGCTGGCCGCCGGAGAGGGTACCGATCTTCTGCTGCAGGTCGGCATCCGAGAACTGCAGCATCGCGAGGAAGCGGTTCACGCTCTTCTTGGTCGCTGTGAAGGCCAGGGAGTCCGGGTAGGCGTTCACGGCGTGGCCGACGGTGTCGGTGAGGTCGAGGTCGGCGTACACCTGGTTGTACGAGACGAAGCGCGCGCCCTTGGCCCAGCGCACCCGGCCGGCATCCGGTTCCGTCTGGCCCGTCAAGACGTCGAGGAGCGTCGACTTGCCGGAACCGTTCGAACCCACCACGGCGAAGCGGTCGCCTCGATGCAGGCTGAAGGTGAGCCCGGAGAACAGCGGTTCGCCGTCGAATCCCTTCTCCAGGGACTCGACGGTCAACAGGTCGTTGCTCAC
Organism: Leifsonia sp. Root1293; assembly: GCF_001425325.1. Classification (NCBI taxonomy): domain Bacteria; kingdom Bacillati; phylum Actinomycetota; class Actinomycetes; order Micrococcales; family Microbacteriaceae; genus Leifsonia; species Leifsonia sp. Root1293. The sequence goes on from NZ_LMEH01000001.1 coordinate 1,913,956, forward strand.
GCGGAGCCCGTCGTAGATCGCCGTGATCACCTGGTCGACCGGCCGGGGCGCCTGCCGCTTCTTGATGTCGGCGAGCTTCCGCGCGAGACCCCGGTCGGGATTCCTCGCGGCCTCTCGGCGAGCGCTGCTCGCAGCCTGCTCGTAGGCCAGCAGTTCCTCCTCGTGGGCGAACTGCTTCTCGAGCATCTTCAGCCGGGATTGCTTGGCCTGCACATAGGCGGAGTAGTCGCCGTCGTAGTCGTGCAGGTGGTGGTTCTCGATCTCGACGATGCGCGTGACGACGCCGTCGAGGAACTGCCTGTCGTGCGAGACGACGAGCACGGCCCCGGGGAAGGTGCGCAGCCAGCCCTCGAGCCAGCGCACGCCGTCGAGGTCGAGGAAGTTGGTCGGCTCGTCGAGCAGCAGCACGTCGGGGGCCTGAACCAGGATCTTCGCCAGCGCGGCCCTGTTGCGCCAGCCACCCGAGAGACGGTCGACGGGCAGGGTGCTGCGCGCCTCGTCGAAGCCGATGCGGGTGAGAACCGTCTCGATGACGTTCTCATAGCCCCATCCGTCGATGGCGTCCATCTTCTCGAACAGCTCCCCCTGCTCCGTGAGGAGGCGCGTCATCTCGGGCTCGTCCATGGGCTCGGCGAGTCGAGACCCGATCGCGTCGATGCGGGCCTGGGTCTCGTGCACCTCGGCGAACAGCCCGCTCAGGATCTGCCGGATCGACAGCTCGCCGTCGAGCTCGGAGAACTGCGAGAAGTAGCCGATGGTGGTCCCGAGAGACACGTCGACGGTGCCGCTGGTCGGCTCCTGCCTGCCCAGCACGAGCTCGAGGAACGTGGTCTTGCCTGTTCCGTTCTTGCCGATGAGGCCCACCCTGTCGCCCTCGCGGAGCTTGAGGAACGCCTCCCGCACAACGAGTCGCCCGTCGTACTCCTTGGTCACGTCGTTCAGGCGGATCTGGCTCATGGGTGTCCTCGGAATTCGTCGGCACGGCTGCACCGGGGTGTCTCGCACCGGCAGGTGCGGGGGAAAGACGTCCGGCCCACCGCGGCGCTGCGATCCTCCTGCCCGAAGGCGGGAGGACGGCGCCGGCGGTGGGCCGGACGACGGATGCTGCTGCCTACGCCAGGCGGGCGCGCAGGTTGGCGGCGATCGACTCGAGGAACTGCTCTGTCGTCTCGTAGCCCTGCTCCGGGCCAACGAGGAGCGCGAGGTCCTTGGTCATCGAGCCGGATTCGACGGTCTTGATGACGACGTCCTCGAGGGTCGTCGCGAAGTCGATGAGCTCCTGGTTGCCGTCGAGCTTCCCGCGGTGGGAGAGGCCGCGCGTCCACGCGTAGATCGAGGCGATCGGGTTGGTCGACGTCGGCTTGCCCTGCTGGTGCTGACGGTAGTGACGGGTCACGGTGCCGTGAGCCGCCTCGGCCTCGACGACCTTGCCGTCCGGCGTCGCCAGGACGCTGGTCATGAGGCCGAGCGAACCGAAGCCCTGCGCGACGGTGTCCGACTGCACGTCGCCGTCGTAGTTCTTGCAGGCCCAGACGTAGCCGCCCTCCCACTTGAGCGAGGATGCGACCATGTCGTCGATGAGGCGGTGCTCGTAGGTGAGGCCCGCAGCGTCGAACTGCTCCTTGAACTCGGTCTCGAAGACCTCCTGGAACAGGTCCTTGAACCGGCCGTCGTAGGCCTTGAGGATCGTGTTCTTGGTGGAGAGGTAGACCGGGTAGTTGCGGTCGAGGCCGTAGTTGAGCGAGGCGCGGGCGAAGTCGCGGATCGAGTCGTCCAGGTTGTACATGCCCATGGCGACGCCGGAACCCGGCGACTGGAACACCTCGAAGGACTGCGGCTCCGAGCCGTCCTTCGGCGTGAAGGTCATCGTGAGGGTGCCCTCCCCCTCGAAACGGAAGTCGGTGGCGCGGTACTGGTCGCCGAAGGCGTGGCGGCCGACGATGATCGGCTTGTTCCAGCCGGGGACCAGGCGCGGGATGTTGGAGATGATGATCGGCTCGCGGAAGATCACGCCGCCGAGGATGTTGCGGATGGTGCCGTTCGGCGAGCGCCACATCTTCTTGAGGCCGAACTCCTCGACGCGGGCCTCGTCGGGGGTGATGGTCGCGCACTTGACGCCGACGCCGTGCTTCAGGATGGCGTGAGCCGCGTCGACCGTGATCTGGTCGTCGGTCTCGTCGCGCTTCTGAATGGAGAGGTCGTAGTACTCGAGGTCGATGTCGAGGTACGGGTGGATGAGCGAATCCTTGATGGCCTGCCAGATGATGCGTGTCATCTCGTCGCCGTCGAGCTCGACGACGGTGCCTTCAACCTTGATCTTGGACAATTGTTGTTCTCCTCGAAAGATGCGGGCCGATCGGCCCCGACAATCCTACCCGAGCAACGCAACTATCTCGACATCAAGACAGTTGCCTTGGATTTCCGCGGGTGACGTCCACGGAAACGCCGACTTTCCGCTCCGGCGGCCCGCAGGATAGCCTTGCGTCATGGGTGAGATCACACTGGAAGAACTGTCCGCGTCGAATATCGCGGCGGCGAACACCCTGAGCCTGAAGCCCGGCCAGGAGCAGTTCATCGCGCCGGTCTCGTACTCGGCGGAGACGACGGTGACCGACCCGGCCGCCGCTTGGCAGCGCGTCGCCCGCCTCGACGACAAGGTCGTCGGCTTCATCCACGGCAACTTCGATCCCGACAACGAGCACGACGAGTTCCGCGCGTGCATCTGGCGGATCAACGTCGACGCCGATGCCCAGGGTCAGGGCGTCGGCCGTTTCCTCGCCCGCTCCCTCGCCGAGGAGGCGCGCACCCGCGGCTTCGACCGCATCACGGTCATGTGGGAGCCGGGCACAGAGGGACCGGAGGCGTTCTTCCACCGCATCGGCTTCGTCGACGTCGGCCAGACCCAGTACGGCGACGTCATCGGTGCCCTCGCGCTCTGAGTCCGGGCGCACCGGTTCCGTCGGCCCGTCGGCTGGCGCATCCGTTCCCCGTCGTCCGCCCGCCATCGCGGAGGGCTTCGTCGCCGCCGTGCTCGAGGTCGTCGACTCGATTCCGCCCGGCCACGTCATGACATACGGCGACGTCGCGGCCACCCTCGGGTCCCGTGGCGCACGGGTCGTCGGCCAGGTCATGGCGCGATACGGCTCAGACGCCCCCTGGTGGCGCGTGATCAGGGCCGGCGGCCATCCGCCCGTCGACCACGAGGATCGAGCTCTCGTCCACTACCGGGCCGAGGGAACTCCGATCGTGCTGACGGATGCCGGCTACCGCGTCGCGACTTCGGCACGCTGGCGTCCCTGACACCACAGCGGCGCCTGCCGTACGCACCGCGTCAGCCGACGCGCTGCTCCATGAGGGCAGCGGCCGGGATGCGTGCTGCGACGGTCGTGCCGCGCCCGCCCTCGCCCATCGACAGCTCGACCGTTCCGCCGAGCGCGGCGATGCGGTCGACGAGCCCCATGAGACCCGTGCCCTTGGAGAAGTCGGCTCCCCCACGTCCGTCGTCGGTGACGCTCACACTCAGCCCGTCGTCGTCAGCGGCCAGGTGGATGCCGCAGTGCGACGCCTCGGCGTATTTCGCGACGTTCGTCAGGCACTCCGCGATGAAGAAGTACAGCGTGGTCTCCGTCAGCGGCGGGAGGTGATCGGGAACGACCACGTCGACCTGCACGGGCACCGGCGACCGCGACACCAGTTCGCTGATCGCCATGCCCAGGCCCCCGAGCGTGAGAGAGCTCGGGTGGATTCCACGCGCGAGCTCCCGCAGTTGCTTCAACGAGCCGCTCAGCTGCGCGAGCGCCTCCTCGAGGTCGGCAGCGAGCCCGTCGTTGCCGTCGGCACTCGCCCGGGTGATCGCCATCCGCAGACTGAGTGCCAGGGAGACGAGCGACTGCTGAGAGCCGTCGTGGAGATCCCGCTCGATCTTCTTGCGGGCGAGGATGCCGGCCTCGATGATGCGCACCCGGGACTCGCGCACCTCATCGAGCGTCTGCTCGAGCTCCTCACGCAGTCGTCCGTTGTCGACGGAGAGCGTCAGTGCCGTCGACACGGCGTCCAGCAGCTCCTGATTCTCGCTCAGCGCCCTGTCGTGATCGATGACGGCGAGGCGGCCCGACTGCGATTCGATCGCCATGAGTGCGCGCCCTCGTGGGCGTGCTCGTTCCGGCTCGCCGGACATCACGGCGCCGCGCGAGTCGACGTACCCCTCGACGTCGGGCTCCCACCAGTACACCTTCAGGGCGGGGTCCCGCAGCGTCTCGGCGAGAACGGCCTGCCAGTAGTCGCGGTCGACGCCGTCGCGGGTGTGCACCATGAGATCGGACACCCGTCCCCTCAGGCTCCTGATGAAACCGAGCCCAGCGACGAAGCTGATCGGGATCGACGCTGTTCCGAGATAGCCGAGATAGGTGAACACCGCCGAGCTGCCGCCGGTGAAGTCGGAGACGGTGCCGTAGGTCACCGCAGCGCACCACAGCACGAGGGCGACCGGCATGATGAAGGCGACGTTGCGAGCGGGCGTCGTGCCGCGCATCCAGCGCACCGTGACCAGCACGATGATCCCGATGATCAGGGCGATGCCGAGCACCCGGAAGCCGAGGTCGATGGCGGAGTACGCCGCCTGGTTCGCGGCGAAGGCGTAGACGTTCGGCGAGCAGTCGCAGTCGGGGTAGCGGTTGGGAGCAGGCATCACGAACAGCACGGCGAACATGCGGATGACGGCAGCGACGACGCCGATCGCGAGCAGCCATTTCTCCACAGGGCCGTAGAACCGCCCTGTCGGGTACACCACGACCAGTCCCGCCTGCAGGACGGCCCAGAACAGTCCGACGGACTCCAGGAGCGGCCAGACCGCGCCGTACGGCCACATGGCGGCGATGAACGCCGGCGGCAGCCAGAGGAACGCGATCGTGATCATGATGCGGGCGGGGATGGGCGAGTCGGCCGTCTCCCAGGCGATCCAGGCGCACGCGGCGTAGCTGAGCCCGGCGAAGGCGTGGAAGATCGTGCCGCTCAGCGACCACGGCTGCGCGAGGGCGGCTGCCTCGAAGCCGATGACCTCCTGGGCGACGATGAGCGCCGCCGCGAGCGCGACGAGCAGCAGCCTGCGGAGCCGCAGTGCCGTCACGGCTGGCCGAGCAGGCGGAGCACGGCGAGCACGCGCCTGTGGTCCGTGGGCGACTCGTCGATGCCGAGCTTCGACATGATGTTGCCGATGTGCGTCTCGACGGTCTTGAGGCTGAGGAACAGCGTCGATGCGATTCCGGAGTTCGACTTGCCCTCGGCCATGAGGGCGAGCACGTCACGTTCTCGTGGGGTCAGCACCTCGACGGACGGGTTGCCCTTCTGCGCGACGAGTTGCGCCACGACCTCGCTGTCGACGACGGAGCCGCCCGATGCGACGGTGCGCACGGCCTGGACGAGTCGCTCGGGTTCGGCGACGCGATCCTTCAGCAGGTAGCCCGTGCCTCCTCCGGCGCTCATGGCCCGGATGGCGTATGCCGGCGTCGCGTACATGGAGAGCAGCAGCACGCCCACCTTCGAGCCGCCGGCACGCAGAGTCTCGAGGGCGACGATGCCCTCGTCGGTGTGGGTCGGCGGCATCCGGATGTCGAGGACGACGGCGTCGACGGGGCGCTCCTGAACGACCATGAGCAACTCCGCAGCCGTGCCGACCGAGGCGACGATCTCGCAGCCGCCGGCGGTGAGGACCGTGGAGATCCCCGTGCGCAGCAGCATCGCGTCGTCGGCTATGGCGACCCTGGTCGGCGTGCCGTCCGGGGTGACTCTCTCCGCGTTCATGATCGTCCAGTCTGTCGGGCGCCGTGCTCACGACGCTGGGGGTGACGGATGTGACTGAAGGTGCTGTGCGATTGTGCAGGTGCCCGCGACTCAGGCGACGAACTCGCGGAGGCCGGCTCCGGAGAGCTCGTCCTTCGGGATGAAGCCGTCGGCGCCGCTCGCTTCGATGCGACTGCCGTAGTCACTCCGATCGCGACTCGATGTGAGAACGATAGCGAACGAACCGAGCGCGCGCAGCGATGGGACGACATCGAAGCCCATCGCATCCGGAAGCATCACGTCGAGCAGGACCAGGTCGGGCAGGCTGTCACCCACCAGCTCGAGTCCGGAATGAGCCGATGCGGCGTCGCCGATCACCTCGAAGCCGTCGGCTTCGAGGAGCCTGCGCACCTGATCACGAAACACGTCGTGGTCGTCGACGATCACCACCCGAGACACCATGTCCTGATTCTGCCCCGGCCACGAAGGGCCATCCGACCAGCGGGCCGAAGATCGGGGAGCACCCCGAGGGGACACGGAGGGCGCGCACCGATCCGCGCCCCCGTTCGAGGGAGGAACATGACTGTCGAACTCGCGGGAAATCACCGGGCACAGCGGTGGTGGATCGCAGATCCAGCTCGTCGGCATCCGGACCCGAACACGGACGTGACGATCAGCCGGTCGGGTTCACGAAGAGGGGGAAGACCTGATCCCGACAGGTCCTCCCCCTCTTCACGTGCGGGGCCGCCGCAGTACCGCGTCGCGACAGCCGTGTCCGGGCTGTCCCCTCCCCGTCGAGGTGCCAGCACCGACGCGGCAGCGGCTCCGGCGGACGAGGATCGCCTGCGTGAGTCCCTTCCGAACCCGTCGAGCAGTCCAGGTGTGGGTCGCGCGCTACCTGGTTCCCGAGCTCCTCGGAACGGTCGCGGCCCTGGTCGCGGCGTGGGGAGTCTACGAGGCGACGCAGTCGCTGGCCGCCGCCGCCATCGCCGGCACCCTCGCCGAGACCGTCGGCTATTACTCCGTCATCGTCGTGCGCACAGTGCGCGGCCACGCCGCGACCAACGGACCTGTCGCCACGTCCTGGCTCACCATCAGGTCGCTCGGCGCTGAATTCGGACCGGCCGAGGTCGTCGACACCGTGCTCGTGAGACCACTCCTCCTCTGGGCCGTCCCGGCGGCCTGGGGAGCATCCCCCTTCGCCTGGCTCGTCGGGAAGCTGGCATCCGACGTCGTGTTCTACGCGATCACCATCACGAGCTTCGAGCTCGGCAAGCGCATCATCCTGCCGCACCAGAAGGAGAACCATGACTCCCGCATCCCTCTCGACGCTGCCGGCACGGTCGGTCCGCTCATTCGCTGACGACGAACGCGACAGCGCTCGATCTCCTGCGCACGCCCCTGGCCCGACTCATCGCGAACGGATGCGGGTCGAGCTCGCTCGGTACAGCGCGGCCATCGGGCTGCCCGGGATCGTGCGGCGTCATGGCTCTCCGCTTCTCGTGCTCGACGTGGCGCGAGTGCGCGAGCAGCTCGACCTGCTGCGGCGGGAGCTGCCGGGGGCGCAGGTCCACTTCGCGACCAAGGCGCTTCCGCATCCGGCGGTCGTCCGCACGATCGAGCTGGCCGGAGCCTCCTTCGAAGTCGCCTCCCGCGGCGAGATCGCCCTGCTCCGCAACACCGGAGTCGATGTCGGCCGCACGCTGCACACCCATCCGATCAGGTCCAGGGCCGATGTCGCCGACTCCTACGGCAGCGGCATCCGGCGATTCGTGGTCGACAACCCCGGTGAGCTGTCGAAGCTCGCCGTGCTGCCCCGCGACATCGACGTGCTCGTGCGGCTGAGCTTTCCGAACCCGTCCGCCGGGTGCGACCTCTCCGCGAAGTTCGGCGCCACCGAGGCGCAGGCGGCCGCGCTCGTCGAGCGCGCGATCGAGCTGGGCGTCACCGTCGCCGGATTCAGCTTCCACGTGGGCAGCCAGACCACGTCGGTGGCGCCGTTCGAGCACGCGATCCGCCGCACGACCCGGCTGATGAACGATCTCGAGGCGCACACAGGGGTGCGCTTCCACGTGCTCGATCTCGGCGGGGGCTTCCCGATCGGCTACGACGAGGCCGTTCCCGATCTCGCGGTGCTGGCTTCCGGCATCCGCGCGGCGTTGTCCGCGAGCGGGCGCCACGACGTGGTGCTGCTCGAGCCCGGCAGGTTCGTGACCGCGACGGCCATGACCCTCGTCAGCCGCGTGGTCGGGTCGAGTGACCGGATCGACGGACGCTGGCACTACCTCGACGACGGCCTGTACGGCAGCTACTCCAATGTTCTGACCGAGGGAGTGCATCCGCTCGTCTTCGCCGCCTGCGAGCTGCAGGAATCCCCGATCCCGGATGCCGCACGCGAACGGGTCACCCTCGCCGGACCGACCTGCGGCAGCATCGACGTGATCGCGCACGGCGTCGATCTGCCCGTGCTGCACGAGGGAGACCTGCTGGTGAGCCCGATGATGGGCGCGTACACCTCGGTGACGGCCTCGGCATTCAACGGGCTCGAGCCGACGCGGATCCACGTGGTCGACGCCGGCTCGCGCCGCTTCTAGACCAGCGAGTCCCTCCACGCGGCGTGCAGCTGCGCGAAGCGACCCGTGCCGGAGATGAGATCGTCGGGCGTGCCGTCCTCGACGATGCGTCCGTGCTCCATGACCAGCACCCTGTCGGCGATCGCCACCGTCGAGAGGCGGTGCGCGATGATGACGGCGGTGCGGTCGGCGAGCAGGGTCTGCAGCGCCTCCTGCACGAGGCGCTCGCTCGGGATGTCGAGCGACGACGTGGCCTCGTCGAGGATGAGCACGGCCGGGTCGGCGAGGAACGCGCGTGCGAACGAGATCAGCTGGCGCTGGCCTGCACTCACCCGGCCACCGCGCTTGTTCACGTCGGTGTCGTAGCCGTTCGGCAGACCCTCGATGAACTCGTGCGCCCCGACGGCCTTCGCAGCGGCCACGATCTCGTCGAACGACGCCTCCGGCTTGCCGATGGCGATGTTGTCGGCGACCGACCCCGAGAACAGGTAGGCCTCCTGCGTGACCATGACGATCGCGCGACGCAGGTCCTTCGGGTGCAGGTCGCGCAGGTCGACGCCGTCGAGTGTCACAGCCCCGTCGGTCGGGTCGTAGAAGCGCGAGATCAACTTGGCGAGAGTGGTCTTGCCAGCACCCGTCGATCCCACGAGCGCGATCGTCTGGCCTGCCGGCAGCTCGAGGTCGAACCGCGGAAGGATCTCGCGATCGGCCCTGTAGGCGAACCGGACGCCATCGAAGCGAACCGTGCCCTTGGCCTCCCAGAGGTCGACCGGCTTCACGGGATCCGGCACGCTCGGCTTCTCCTCGAGCACGCCGGAGATCTTCTCGAGCGCCGCCGTGGCCGACTGGTAGGAGTTGTAGAACATCGCCATCTCCTCCATGGGGTCGAAGAAGCGCCGCGTGTACAGCAGGGCGGCCAACAGCACGCCGATCGCCACCTGCCCGTCGATCACGCGGAAGCCGCCGACCAGCAGGACGACACCGACCGCCACGTTGCCGATGAGCACGAGGCCGGGATCGAAGATGCCGAACAGCTGGATGACGCGGGCGTTGACGTCGCGGTAGTCCTCCGTCAGGGCGCCGAACTCGCGGGCGTTGCGCTTCTCGACACGGAACGCCTTGACGGCACGGATGCCCGTCATGGTCTCGACGAACTTCACGATGAGCTTCGCCGAGGCCACCCGGGACTCCCGGAACAGTCGCTGCGACCGGGTCTGGAACCATCGGGTGAGCACGAAGAGCGGCACCAGCGAGACGACCAGCACGATGCCGCTCACCCAGTCGAGGGTGAACAGCGCGATGCCGATGAAGCCCATGTAGAGCACGCCGCGGATGAGGCCGTTGATGCCCTCGTCGAGCAGTTCGCGGATCGCGTCGAGATCGCTGGTCTGGCGCGAGATGATGCGCCCGGAGGTGTACGACTCGTGGAACTCGAGGCTGAGCCGCTGGGTCTGCAGGAACACGCGGGTGCGCAGGTCGATGAGCACGGCCTGGCTGATGCGCGCACTCAGCACCGTGTACCAGGCGATGAGGACGGCACCGAGCACTCCGGTGACGAGGTAGGCCCCGCCGACGAGTCCGAGCGGACCCCAGTCCTGCTTCATGAGAGCTGGCAGGCCCTGGTCGATGCCGATCGCGATCAGCGCCGGTCCAGCCACCTGGAACGCCGTGGAGAACACGATGACGATGACGGCGAGCACCACCTGGGGCCGCAGAGGTCGCAGCAGCGACCCGAGGAGGTGCAGCGACCGCCGACGGATCTGACGCGACTCCTCCTTGGTGAAGTCGTTGCGCTCCTCGCCTTCAACTCCGGTGACGCTCATCGGTTCACCCCCTCCTTCTCATCGAACAGATCTCGATCGGTCTGGCGCGCCTGGTCGCGGCGTTCCTCGTCCTCCAGGCTCGAGATCACGAACCTGTAGTGGTCGTTGGTCTCCAGGAGCTCGGAATGCCTGCCCACGGCGGTGATGCGGCCGTCCTGCAGCAGGGCGACCCTGTCGGCGAGCATGACGGTCGACGGCCTGTGCGCCACGATGAGCGCCGTCGTCGACGCGAGGACCCTGCGCAACGCCGCCTCGACCAGAGCCTCGGTGTCGACGTCGAGCGCCGACAACGGGTCGTCGAGAACGAGCACGGCGGGCTTCGCTGCGACAGCGCGGGCGAGCGCCAGTCGCTGACGCTGGCCGCCCGAGAGGCTCATGCCCTCCTCGCCCACTGTCGTGTCGACACCGTCGGGGAGGTCGTGCACGAAACCGGCCTGCGCGATCTCCAGCGCTTCCGCCAGGGCGGCATCGGCTTCAGGGCTGCGCTCGGCGAACTCGGGGCGACCCAGCAGCACGTTGTCGCGCACGGACGCCGAGAACAGCGTCGCGTCCTCGAAAGCCATCGCGACGTGCCGGCGCAGCTCCTCGCGGCTGAGGTCGCGCACGTCGACACCGTCCAGGCGCACCGCTCCCCCGGTGACGTCGTACAGCCTCGTGGTGAGGGCCGTGATGGTGGACTTGCCCGAACCCGTGAGCCCGACGAGCGCCATGGTCTCGCCCGGTCGAAGGGTGAGCTCGACTCCGTCGACGAGATCGGGGAATCGCTCCGGCGAGTCCTGGTAGCGGAAGTGAACGGCGTCGAAGTGCAGCTCGCCCTTCGGGTCGGTGATCGTGACCGGTGCCTCCGGGTCGCGGATGGCGTTGACCTCGTCGAGGATGTCGAAGAAGCGGTCGGTCGCGGTGCGGGTGTCGAACGTCATCGAGAGCAGGAATCCGATCGACTCGACCGGGAAGCGCAGCACCGTCGCCGTGGCGAAGAAGGCCACCAGTGTTCCGACGCTCAGCTCGCCCTGCGCCGCGAGCCAGGTGCCCACGACCAGGCAGAGCGCGAAGGCGACGTCCGGAACCATGAGCAACCACAGCCAGATGCCGGCGATGGCACGGGCCTTCTCGATCTCGGTGCCGCGCAGATCCTCCGCCTGCGAGGTGAAGTTCTTGAGCGCGTGCTTGCCTCGACCGAATGCCTTCAGCACACGGATGCCGTGCACCGACTCCTCTACCGCAGTGGCCAGGTCTCCCGCCTGGTCCTGGCTGCGCCTCGCGATGGTGGAGTACTTGCCCTCGAACACGAAGCCGTAGATCCAGAGCGGGATCGAGCAGGCGAAGAAGATGAGGCCGAGGATCCAGTTCATCGAGATGAGGATGCCGAACCCGACGATGATCGTGAGCACGTTGACGACCAGCAGGATGATGCCGAAGGCGAGGAAACGGCGGATGAGGCCCAGGTCGCTGACGGCGCGGGAGAGCAGCTGGCCGCTCGGCCAGCGGTCGTGGAACGCGACGGGGAGGTCCTGCAGCTGGGCGTACAGCCCGTTGCGCATCGTCGCCTCGACGTGCGTGCCCGGTGTGAGCACGAACCAGCGCCTCAGAGCGATGAGGATGGCCTCCAGCACGCCGAGCCCGATGACGAGCAGCGAGGCCGGCAGGATCGCGGAGGCGTTCCCCGTCGACAGCGGACCGTCGACGAGCACCTGCAGGATCTGCGGGATCGCGAGCGCGACGAGGCTCGCGAGCAACGCCGAGACGGCGCCCAGGATGAGGAACGGGACGGCGGGCTTGACGTACGGGTAGAGCCTCAGAAGGGTGCGGATGGTGCCGGGACGGTCTTGAGGCGGGTGTTGGTGCTGAATCGATGCAGGCATGTCTCGCTGTTTCTGACGGGGTGGCCGGCGGCCGGCTCGGGCGTGACCGCGCTGGCGGTGCGCGCTGTCGAGCGGAGATCCGCTGTCGGCGGTGGTGGAGAGAGGACGAGCGCGGGTCGGTCTGCGGACGGGCGCTGTGCGGGACGGGCGTCGCCCGTGCGGCGTGCGGTGCGGCTACTCCGTGATCACGGCGAGGCGTGCCGCGACGACAGGGCCGGTGGTCGCTCCGGATCGGGGCGTCGGCTTGTCTGTCTTCGTCATGGAATCCTCCTGCGCGTCTTCGTCGAATCTGGTGCCACCGTCGCGTGCGGGGCGGCAGGCAGCCTTGCAGACTATACCCGCGCATCCGTCGACCGCAACGGCTGCGCCGATCCGATCGCTGCCTGGGCGTCGATTACGCTGGCGGGAGTGTCGGCATGGCAGCGGGCGCGCGAGACGAGGGGGCGCCGGTGCGATCGATTCGTCTCGCCATGCTCCGAGCGCGAGCGCGTGCCGGACTCCTTCTCGGTCTCGGCGCCGTCGTGGCCGTCGCAGCGCTCGCGGGCGTCGGCATCATCGGCGGGCTCGCGACGGCGACGGCGACGGGGGTGCACGACGCCCTCGTGGTGACCGGGCCCGCGACGGAGTTGGTGGTCACCGCCGATCCGTCCGATCCCGACGACGCTCCAGCCAGCCGGGATGCCGTCGACGCCCTCATCGACGAGACGATCCGGCACGGCGACGTGCAGCGTTCCGTCGACGATGTCGATCGGCTGGTCTGGACGATCACCCCTGCCGATGCCGCTCTGACGCCGGCCGGCGCGGCGGAGCTGCGCCTCGAGATCGGCGACCTCGTCACGATGGTCGACGCGGCGTCGATTCCGGCGACGACGGTGGCGACATCCGGAGGGCTGACCGCAACGCTCGCCGAACTCGACAGGGGCGTCGTCGCCGTGTCCTCCGTGCTGCCGGTTCCGCTGCTGCTCATCTTCGTCTTCGCCTGGTTCGCGCTCGCCCAGCTCGCTCGTCTGCTGCGCAGCGCCCGCTCCGAGGAGAGCGAACTGCTCACCGCTCGCGGGATGACGGCATGGCAGCTGGGCTCGCTGGCCATTCTCGAGTCGGCCGTGACCGTGATCCCCGCGGCGGTCATCGGAGCAGCGGCAGCGGTCGGAGCGCTGAGCGTCATCCAACCCGCAGCGACGACCTCGCTGAGTGGCTGGCCGTTCGCCGTGGCCGTCGGACTCCTGGCCATGATCGTTGCCGGATGGAGCGCCGGGCGGAGCGGCATCGGCGGAACCGCCGGGCGCCGTGCCGAGCGCTCGGGCCGGGGCGTCGGCGCCGCCACGGCGACGGGAGCCGTCCTCGCCACCATCGCGGCCGCAGTCGCCGTCGCCCAGCTGCTGCAGTACGGCTCGCCCCTCGTCCCCTCAGCCGATGGCGGCGTCCGCGTCGACCCGATCGCCGAACTCGCCCCTGTGCTCATGCTCGTGGCCGGCGCGCTGCTGGCCCTGCTCCTGCTCCGGCCGGCCGTCATCGCCGTCGAGAGGGCGGCGGCGCGCGGAACCGGGCTCGCCGGTTCACTCGCCGCCCGCCAGGTCGCGCGACGCTTCCCGATGTTCCAGGTCGCAGTGCTGCTGGTCTGCCTGGCCGTCGGCAGTGCCGTGTTCGCCTCGGGTTACTCGGCGACGTGGCGGTCGCTGGCCTCGGCCTCGGCGCAGCAGGCCACGGGGACATCCGTGCGGATCGCCCTCGCCGACGACTCCACGGCCGTGACGACGACTGCCGCCGTGCGCGCCGTCGACGGAGTGACGGATGCGGCCCCCGTCGCCACAGCGCCCATCAGGGTGGGCGACGATCCGTCCACCCTCACGGCTCTCTCACCCGCGCTGGTGTCGGCCGTGCTCGCCGATGTCGGCGGCACCGTGGACACGGCGGCCATGGCGGCGGCCCTCGCCGAAGAGGTCAGGCCGGGCATCGCCCTCGCCGAGAACTCGACGTCGCTCCGGATCGATCTCGACATCGCCGCTCCCGAGGAGAGCCGTCGCGGAGAGGTCGCGATCAGCGCGTGGCTCGCCGACACCGACGGAGCACTCGTCTCCGTCGGCCTCGGCTCCATCGACGTCGACGCCCCAGGGCGCATCTCGGTGTCGGGAGAGCTCCCCGTCGTCGATGGGGGCTGGAGCCTGCTCGCGGTCGACGGGCGTCTGAGCGCAGCCGATGGCGCCGAGGACATCGACCTCGAGCTGACGTCCGTGGAGACCGACCCGGCTGCTCCCGCGTCGCTGCCCCTTCCGGAAGAGCCTGAGACCACTCTGGCATCGACAGAGCCGCTCGGCAGGATCATGCTGACGGATGCCACCGACCAGGACGTGCCGGCCGTGATCTCGACGGCCCTGGCCGAGAAGCGCGGACTGCGGGTCGGCGACCGATTCGACTACCAGTTCGATGGACTGCTGCGCTCGGGATCCGCCGTCGTGGCCGGCCTGACGCCCTCGGTTCCGGGCTCAGCCGACGCCCTCGCGGCGCTCTTCCCCCTCGCCACCCTCGACGACGCCCTGCTGCGCGACAACGACACCACGGCCGTCGCCGACGAGGTCTGGGCCGCAGCTGCCGACCCGGCGCTCGCGGCCGCTGCGATCGAACCGGTGCTGGCGGACCCGGGCGGCGACTCCGGCGACGTCGTGACGGTCGCCGGTCCCGGGCCGGCGACCCTGCTCGCCGAGCCTGTCGTGACCGCTGGGTGGGTGGGCGTCGGCGCCGCCATCGCGCTCGCCGTGATCGCCACCGTCGGAATCCTGTCCGCACTGGGAGCCGCTCGCTCCGGCGAGGTCGCCCTCCTGCGGGCGATCGGCGTTCCGTCACGGGCGCAGGGCAGGGGCCGCGCCGTCGAGCTCAGCGTTGCTGTGATCGCGGGAGGCCTCGCCGGAGTCGCCGTGGGGGCGCTGACAGTACTTCTCACTGCGGCTCCGTTCGCCGCGGCATCCGTCGCCGAATCATCGCTCGTCACCGACCTGCCGCCGTCGCTCGGCGTTCCCGCTCTCGCCGCGGCACTGCTCGCGTTGGCCCTGCCGCTGGCCGTCGTCATCGCTGTGCACGCGCACTCGGTCCGCCGCAGCGCGTCCAGGCCCTCGCCTGTCGGGGAGATCTCGTGAGCCGCCGGTCCGCACGGTCGGGCCCCGCGCTCCTCCTTCGCCATCTGGCCGCCCATCCGGCCGGCGGACTCACCGTCGCCGTTCTCGTCGTGCTGCTGTCCGCTCTCGCCGCGGCGGCACCCCGGGCGGTCGAGGCCATGCACACCAGGTCGCTCGACTACGCCGTGAGTGCACTCGAGCCGGTGCAACGCGACGTCACCGGTGGCGCCATCGGAGTGCCGGACCCCGGACCCGGCGCCACGACCGGTCCCGATGGGCTCCCGCAGGAGTCGCAGGCCGTCTGGGGTGCCTTCAACGACAGCGTCGTGGGCCTGCATGACAGCCTGCCGTCTCCGCTTCGCGAGGCCACGGGCAGCCCGCAGTACTTCCTGTCGCAGGACAGCCTGCCCGTCACCAGGGTCGGCGACGAGAATCACGGGGAGCTGGCCCTCGCCTTCGATCCGCGATCGCCCGACCATGTGAGGTACACCGACGGCTCGCCCCCGTCGGCGACCGACGACGACGTCGTCGAGATCGGCCTCGGATCCCTCAACGCCGATGCCCTCTCCTGGGGAGTCGGCGAGACCCGGCAGATCCAGGCCGAGCGCGGCGAGACCTACAGCGCCAGACTCTCGGGCGTCTTCGAACCCGTCGACCCCGATGACGACTACTGGTCGCATGCGCCCCTGCTGCTCGAGCCGAGCATCGTGCGGGATCCGCTCGCGCCGCCGGTCTACACCGTCACCGGGCTGATCGATGCCTCGGAGCTCGCTGCGCTGGCCGCGTCGCCCACTGCGGTGCGCGTGGAAGTGTGGTTCCCCCTGGACCCCGATGCCGTGACCCAGGCCGATGCATCGACCCTGGTCGAACAACTGCGCCGCCTCGAGTCGGCACCGCCGACGGTCATGATGACGCGGACCGAGTTCTACCAGGCCGCGCTGTCGTTCTCCGCCGGTCCGGCCGACACCATCGAAGACACGTTGACGACGGATGCCGCCGTCGACGCTGTGCTCGCCATGACGGCGTCGGGCCCTCTGGGCGTGATGATCGCCGTGCTGCTCCTCGGCTGCCGAGTGATCACGGGCCGGCGGGCCGATGCCCTCCTGCTGCTGGCCGCCCGCGGGGCGGGTGGGCAGACGTTGCGCGGCATGATGGCGATCGAGGGTCTGGTGATCGGCATTCCCGCGGCGATCACAGGAGCCCTCGCGGGCATCCTGCTCACCACCGGACCGATCACGGCGAGCGCGCTCGTGCTGCCCGCCCTGCTCGGCCTGCTTCCGGCGTTCCTGCTCGCGCTGCCGTCACCCGACCTCACTCGTCGCACGGAACGCGACGACCTCGACAGTGCCAGCCGAGCCTCGGGCCGGGTGCGTCTCGTCGGCGAGCTCGTCGTGGTCGGGCTGGCGGCCGTCGCGACCTTCGCCCTGATGCAGCGCGGGCTCACCACGGCTGCGGCGACATCCGGAATCGATCCCCTGCTCGCCGCAGCTCCGCTGCTGCTCGCCCTGGCGGTCTGCGTCGCCGCGCTCAGGCTCTATCCGCTGCCGCTGGCCTGGCTGGCCCGGCGCTCTCATGCGCGGCGTGGGCTCAGTGCCTACCTGGGACCCGTGCGGGCGCTGCGCGACCCGGCGACTGGGCTCGCCCCGGTGCTCGCCCTGGTGGTGGGCGTTGCCGTCGCCGTCTCGTCGGGAGTACTGCTCACCACCATCCGCTCGGGCATCGACGATGCAGCGGTGACGGCCGTCGGCGCCGACCTGCGCGTGAAGGGCACGCCACTCACCACGGACCAGGTGGAGGAGATCGCCGCCGTTCCGGGTGTCGCTGATGCCGCCGCCGTGTCGGGAGCGAACTCGGAGCTCATCGACGTCGACGGGCGCCGCACCAACACGTCGATCATCGTGGTCGACACCGAGGCCCTCGGTCGGGTGCAGGGCGATTCCCCCGGCGCACTGCCGGTCGGGCCTGCGCTGCGCGCCGAGGGCGACACCGTGCCGATCGTGGCGTCGGGGGCGACGACGTCGGCCGTCGGCTCGTCGACGGATGCCACTCTCGACGGAGAGCCGATCACCATCGTCGGCACGGTCGACGGCATCACGGCCCTCAGCAGTCGGGCGAACTGGGCTGTCGTCGACAGCCGCTTCGCTGACAGGGTCGGCGTCGTCAATCCCGTGACTCACGTCGTGCTGCTCCGCCTCGAACCGGATGCCGATCGGGAAGCCACCAGGGCAGCGGTGCAGGCCGTGGCCGGCGGTGCGGCGACCGTCGATTCGCCCGCGGACTCCGCTGCGGTCCTGGAGTCGGCCCCGGCTGCGGCCGGCCTGCAGTCCGCCCTGTTCATCGGCATCGCCGTGACGGCACTGCTCAGTGCTCTCACCATCGCGATGACCCTCGTGCTCGGCGCGACGGCGAGAGCTCGCATCCTCGTGCTGCTGCGCATGCTCGGCGGCGGGCGGCGCGATGCCCGCTCGCTCGCCGTCTGGGAGGTCGCGCCGATGGCCGTGGTCGCCCTCGTGTTCGGGGCGGCGCTCGGCATCGGCCTGCCGCTGGTGATCCTGGCCGGCGTCGACCTGCGCGGATTCACTGGAGGCCGGTTGCAGCCGGAGCTCTCCGTCGACCCGATCCTCACCCTGGCCCTCGTGGTCGGGTTCGTGCTGGTGACCGCACTGTGCACGTTCATCGCGCTGTTCGCCTCAGGGCGGGCGCGCGCCAGTTCCATCCTGAGAACAGTGGAGTCCTGACCATGGAGAAGACGGAGACCCGCGTGATCGACGCGACCGACACCGGCGAGCCCGACGTGATCTGCTCGGACCTGGTGCGCATCTTCACCGCCCAGGGAGTGGAGGTGCAGGCCCTTCAAGGTCTGAATCTGCGCCTCGATCGAGGAGAGCTGGTCGCCCTGATCGGGGCATCGGGCTCCGGCAAGTCCACCCTGCTCGGCATCCTGTCCGGACTCGACGTCCCGACGGCCGGAGTCGCGCGGGTGGCCGGTCACGACCTGCTCGCTCTGGGTCGACGCGAGAGGGTCGCATTCCGTCGACGGAGCGTCGGCTTCGTCTGGCAGCAGACCGGACGGAACCTCCTGCCCTACCTGACCGCCGCTGAGAACGTCGCCGCCGCTCTGGCCGTCGCCGGCGCACGGGGCGACCGTGACGGACGCGTCCGTGATGTGCTCGAGGTGCTCGACGTGACGGACGTCGCGGATCGGCGGCCGTCGCAGATGTCCGGCGGACAGCAGCAGCGGGTGGCCATCGCCGTCGCCATCGCCAACGAGCCGCGCGTGCTCCTGGCTGACGAGCCGACCGGTGAACTCGACGAGGCGACCTCTGCATCCGTTCTCGAGGCGATGCGCTCGGTGAACGAGCGCCTCGGGGTCACGACGCTCATCGTCACCCACGACCCGACAGTGTCCGAGCATGTCGCGCGCACTGTGCAGATCCGCGATGGACGCACCTCGACCGAGGTGCTGCGCAGCACGCGGACGGACGAGCACGGAGCGGAGCAGGCTGTGGCCGAGGAGTTCGCCGTCCTCGACCGCGTCGGCCGGCTGCAGTTGCCGCACGACTTCGTCGGGGCTCTCGGCCTGCGCGACAGGGTGCGGCTCTCGCTCGAGCCCGACCACGTGGCTGTGCGCCCCGGCCAGGAGCAGCGGCAACCGGCCATCCCGCCCACTCCGCCTGCTGCGCCGGCGTCAGACCCAGGCCCCGAGTCGACCACGGGGCAGGATGCGTCCCCCGCCCCCTCGCCTGCGCATTCCCCACAGCCGCGCGGGCGCCACGCCGCCCCCATCGAGGAGGATCGATCATGAGTATCGCCCTGCGCGCCGAAGGCCTCAGCCGCCACTACACGGTCGGCGACATCACCGTGCGAGCCGTCGACGAGGTGTCGCTCGACGTCTCGCCCGGCGAACTGCTGGTCATCAGGGGATCATCCGGCGCCGGCAAGACGACGCTCCTCAACCTGCTGGGTGGTCTCGACAGCCCGACGGCCGGGCAGGTGTGGGTCGGCGACCGGGAGCTCTCCAGCCTGGATGAGGACGAACTCGCGGAACTCCGTCGTACGGGACTCGGCTACATCTTCCAGGGCTTCGGACTCATCCCGGTGCTGTCGGCCGCCGAGAACATCGAGGTGCCGCTGCGACTGGCGAGGATGGACGCCGTCGAGCGCGACAGCCGCGTCGCCGAGGCGCTCGCCCTCGTCGGCCTCTCGGAGCACGCCGCCCAGCGTCCATCCGAACTCTCCGGCGGACAGCAGCAGCGCGTGGGGATAGCCAGGGCGCTGGTGTCGCGTCCCGGCATCCTGCTGGCGGATGAACCCACCGGCCAGCTCGACAGCGGAACGGCCGCGACGGTCATGGATCTCATCTCGGGGCTGGTGCACGACCGCGGTATCGCGGCCGTGGTCTCGACGCACGACCCGCTCCTCGTGCAGCGTGCCGATCGCGTGCTCGAGATGCACGACGGCCGGCTGCGTGCGGCGGACGACCTCAGCGCACGCGCACGCTGAGGCAGGTGACGCACCCCTCGAGCTTCTCGAACTCGGAGATGTCCACGGTGACCACCCTGTACCCGAGATCGGAGATCAGCGCCGCGCTGACCGGGGCCGATCCGGCCATGAGCACGGTGTCGGGAGCGAGTTCGACGACGTGCGCTCCCCCCGCCTCCGGCACGGCCACGAAACGATCGAAGACCGTGACGTCGTCGAGCAGCGGCCGGTAGCCGATCACAGTGCCGTCGGGCAGGGCGGTGGCTGCGCTCTTGAGATGCAGTGCCTTCGTGAGCGGCACGGCGACCACCGTGTAGCCGAGCGGCGCCAACAGGACGCGGAGCTGACGGATGCCCTCCGCATTGGTGCGCGTCGACCGGCCGACGTAGACCGTCGAACCGACCTTCAGCACGTCGCCGCCATCGAGGGTCCCCGGCAGCTCGATACGCTCGATCCGCACGCCCGGAATCGAGCGGACGGACTCCTCGGCCCCGGCGATCTCACCGCGACGGACCTCGGAGCCCGGACTGGTCATCACGGCGACGTCGCCGAACATCACCACGGTGTCCTCGACGAACACGGAGTCGGCCAGCTGAGGTTCTGCGGCGACCTCCACGACGTCCCAGCCCTCCGCCGTCAGGGCGGCGCAGTAGTTGTCCCACTGGTCATCGGCCAGCTCGGAGTCGATGCCCTCCCGCTCGATGTGGGTCACCATCCCCTCGGCCAGGTTCTCGGCAGGAAGACGCACGAGCGCGATCCGGCGGGCCTGGCCGGATGACCCGACGCCGGAGCCGAGCACGATCGCGGTGATGCTGCGGCCGAGGGTGACCTCGCCGAGCGTCACGGCGAGCACGAACAGCAGGTTGAAGCCGATGAGGCTCGCCACGATCTGCCCGAGTACGGCGCCGTCGATGGCGGCTCCGTTCCCGGCTGCGGTCAGGATCGAACCGAGCACGGCACCGATCAGGCCGGCACCGAGGCCACCGGCGAGCGCGGGGAGCCACCACCGGGTGGCGCCGAGGGAGTTGAAGATCGCCAGCAGGACACCGGCGACGATCGCGGGCACCAGGAAGAAGTTCGCCGCCTGGGTGAGCACGGCCGTCGCCTGCTGGCCACCGATGAAGAAGGCCAGGCTCGTGACGGCGAGGGCCACGACGACCACGACCAGAGCCGAGAGCACGCCTGCCGTGATGCGGCGCCCGAGGTCGACGGCCGGAACGGGTGGTCGGGTGGCAGCACTCGAGAAAGTCATGACTGCGACACTACCGGCCACCCGAGCGGCTCTCAGGCGGAGTGCAACCGTGCCTGTGCGATGCGCTCCGCGGCCTCCAACGTGGTCGTCCCCTGGGCGGCGGACTCCCGGAAGATCTCGGCGACGGTGTCGCCGATGGCCAGCACCCGCAGCTCGATCGCGTCGAGATCAGCGCCTCCGCTCGATGCCCCATCCAGGTAGATCACGCCGCCGCCGTTGACCACGAAGTCAGGCGCCCAGAGGATGCCTCGGTCGGCCAGACGCCGGGCTCCGTCGCGCGACTCGAGCTGGTTGTTGGCGGCACCGACGACTCCACGCACACGCAGTTCATCGATCACCCGACTGGACAGCGCCCCGCCGAGGCCGCACGGAACGAACAGGTCGGCCGTCACGGTGTGGGCTTCAGCCGGTTCGACCCAGCGGGCACCGAGCTCGGCGGCCAGCGCCTTCTTCGACGTGTCGACATCCGTCACACTCAGACGCGCGCCGCCGGCCGCCAGCGCCCGAGCGAGCCTGCCGCCGACCTGCCCGAGCCCGGAGATCACGATGTGCCGACCCGCGACGTCGCGGGATCCGTCGAGGGCGTCCAGGGTGGATCCGATGGCCGCGAGGACCCCGGACGCCGTCGCATCGGCGGGCTCCCCCACCCCGCCCTGCTCCGGGGGAAGGCCGCACACGTGAGCCGTGCGGAGCGCGACGATGGCCATGAGCTCCGCACTGGTGCCGACGTCCTCCGCCGTCATGTAGGCGCCACCGAGGCTCTCGACGGCGTCGCCGAGATCGAGCATGGCCGCGTGCCGACCCTCTTCGGTGAGGACGGTGCCGATCGGCACGTGGATGACGGCCTTGACGCCTCCCCTGGCAAGGCCCGCCGCCGCGTTCTTCAGCGTCATGGCGGCCGACAGCCGGAGTGCGTCGGCGAGGGCATCCTGCCAGTCCTCGTACTGCCAGACGCGGCAGCCGCCGAGCGCCTGACCGAGGCGGGTGGAATGCACCGCCACGATGATCG
This sequence comes from Leifsonia sp. Root1293, assembly GCF_001425325.1. Taxonomy (NCBI): domain Bacteria; kingdom Bacillati; phylum Actinomycetota; class Actinomycetes; order Micrococcales; family Microbacteriaceae; genus Leifsonia; species Leifsonia sp. Root1293. The sequence goes on from NZ_LMEH01000001.1 coordinate 1,935,845, forward strand.
TCAGGCCGGAGCGGCGACCGGTGACGATGAGCACACGCTCATGGTCGAACTCGGGGACCGATGCTGTGACGGCGGGAAGGGTTGCTGGTGCTGTGTCGATGAGAGTCATCGTCGATTCTCCTTGAGGATCTGCTTCGTGGGCAGGGTGCGCGGCACGGGGTGTGTGCCGCTCCCAAGGATACGCGCGCGGTCGCCGTCAGGCGAGGATGGCGACGTCGGTTCCGTCAGTGGAAGAAGTGCCGCTCACCCGTGAAGTACATCGCCACGCCTGCCGCGGCAGCTGCAGCGATGACCTCGTCGTCGCGGATGCTGCCTCCGGGCTGGACGATCGCCTTCACGCCGGCATCGATGAGGATCTGGGCGCCGTCGGCGAAGGGGAAGAACGCATCGGAGGCGGCAACGGATCCGGCCGCGCGATCACCGGCGCGGGTGACGGCGAGCTGGCAGGAGTCGACGCGGTTGACCTGGCCCATTCCGACGCCGACGGATGCTCCTCCCACCGCGAGCAGGATGGCGTTCGACTTGACGGCACGGCACGCGCGCCAGGCGAACTCGAGGTCGGCGCGCGTGGCGTCGTCGACGGGATCGCCTGCGGCGAGGGTCCACTCCTCGAAGGGTGCGAAGTGGGCATCGGCCTGCTGCACCAGCAGTCCGCCCGAGATCTGGCGCAGCTCGGTCCCGCTGCGCGCGTAGTCGGCGGGGAGTTCGAGCAGGCGGATGTTCTTCTTCGCCGTGAGAAGCTCGAGCGCCTCGGGCTCGAAGCCCGGCGCGATGAGCACCTCGGTGAAGATGCCGGCCACGGTCTCGGCCATGGCACGGGTGACGACGCGGTTGGCGGCGATGACGCCGCCGAAGGCCGAAACGGGGTCGCAGGCGTGGGCGCGGGCATGGGCCGAGGCGATGGCGTCAGCGGCATCCGGAGCGGCGACGGCGATGCCGCACGGGTTGGCGTGCTTGATGATCGCCACGGCGGGCTCGCTGAAGTCGAACGCGGCGCGCAGGGCCGCGTCGGCGTCCACGTAGTTGTTGTACGACATCTCCTTGCCGTGCAGGACGGAGGCCTGCGCGATGCCGCCGCCGTCGGGGGAAGCGTAGATGGCCGCGGCCTGATGCGAGTTCTCGCCGTAGCGGAGCGACTGCTTCCGGGTCCACGTGGCTCCGAGCCAGCCCGGGAATCCCGTGCCCTCATCGTCGGGGGCGACCACGTTGCCGATCCATGAGGCGACGTTCACGTCGTAGCTCGCGGTGTGGCGGAACGCCTCCGCACCGAGGGCCTGGCGCTGGGCCAGGGTGGTTCCCCCGGCCTCCAGTGCCGCTGCGACCAGAGGGTACCGGGCCGGATCGACCACGATCGCGACGTTGGCGTGGTTCTTGGCCGAGGCCCGCACCATGGCGGGCCCTCCGATGTCGATCTGCTCGACGATGTCGGAGGCCGGAGCGCCCGATGCGACGGTCTGGACGAACGGATACAGGTTGACGACGACCAGCTCGAACGGCGCGATCCCGAGTTCGAGCAGCTGCGCTTCGTGCGACTCCAGTCGCAGGTCGGCGAGGAGCCCGGCGTGCACGGCCGGATGCAGCGTCTTCACGCGGCCGTCGAGGGCCTCGGCGAAACCGGTGACGCTGGCGACGTCAGTCACCGCGAATCCGGCGTCGCGGATGGTCGACGCCGTCGATCCGGTGGAGACGATCTCGACGCCGGCTGCCGAGAGGGCACCCGCGAGCTCGAGGAGCCCGGTCTTGTCGCTCACCGAGATGAGCGCCCGACGGATCGGCACGACATCGCGGTCGCGGTACAGGCTGGGGTCGTGGCTGGGGCCGCTCATGATCGGGAGAGTTCCTTCAAATCGACGTGTCCGTTGGCGATGTCGAGTACGGCCTCGATGAGGAGGCGGCGCTCGACGGGCTTGATGCGATCGTGCAGAGACGACTCGGTGTCGCCCGCGAGGATCGGCACGCGCTCCTGCGCGATGATGGGGCCGCCGTCGACGCTGTTGTCGACGACGATGAGGCTGGCGCCGGTCTGGGTCGCACCGGCGGCCAGCGCGTCCCGCACTCCGTGGGCTCCGGGGAACTCCGGGAGGAACGCGGGGTGGGTGTTGATGAGGTTCGGCGAGAGTGCTGCGACGACGCGCGGAGGCAGCAGGCGCATCATGCCGCTCAGCACGACGAGGTCGGGGCCCCACGCCCGGATCTGCTCGAGCAGCGCATCGCCCCAGGTCTCCCGATCGGGGTAGACGGGGTAGGCCACTGTGAAGGTCGGGATGCCGTACTCCTCCCCCAGCGCGAGACCGGTGGCGTCACGGTCGGCACCGATCGCCACCACGCGTGCGGGGAACTCGGCATCCTGCGATGCCTCGAGCAGGGCGCGGAGGTTCGACCCCCCTCCGGAGATCAGAACGACGAGCGACAGCACGCAGTCGAGCCTACCGGAGCAGCGGATGTGCCCTCGACGCCGCTGTAGCCGCTCACCTGCGCACAGCTGGAGCACTCAGCTCCTGCGGCCCGACTCACTCCCGCTCGGCGACATCGAGCCGCGACTCGGAGTCGACCCGGCCGCCTGAGGAGCGCCGCCAGCCCGTCACGACGAGGACGAGCACGGCGGGAACGGCGATCTCAGCTGCGGCGATGAGGCCCACGGACCACGGATCGGGGCCGACGCTGGAGAGCCGCCCGGGGCCGATGGCTCCCCCCGACCACCACGCGAGGATCCCGAGCGCGAGTCCGGCCAGGACGCCGATGCCTGCGCCGACGGCGGCCAGCTCGAGCCTCGTCGCCGCGGCGGGCATCCGGCGGCTGGCGAGCCACCCCGCCAGGGCTCCGAGGGCGAGGGGCACGAGCAGACCGAGCACGCCGATCGCTGGCTCGCCCTGGGGGAGGGCGCCGAACACGGGGAGCCCGGGTACGGCTCCGAGCACGGTCCCACCCGGCGCGACGCTCGTTCCCGTGCCGATCAGGAAGCCGGGTCCGATGAGCCAGGCCGCGCTCCAGATGACCAGGTTGGGCAGCAGCGCCAGCTGGAGCAGGGTGATCGCGACGCCGCCGAGGATGCCAGCCTGCAGGCTCTCGTACAGGGCGGTGACCGTGGCGTAGTGGGTCACGAGCATGACCGCCACGACGACGGAGGCGGCACCGATGATGCCGGCCACGGCGAGCAGCGCACCCCTGAGCGCTGCGCCGATGCCGGTACGGAGAATCGACGGCCACTGCATGATCGCCGCCCGCGACCAGACGGCCGTGGCATCGCGCCGACCGACGGGGCCACGCTGCGACTCCCACTCCGATCCCGCCAGCATCGCGCCCACGTAGACCAGTGTCGGGAGCACGAAGGCCTGCACGGGCGCTGGCGTCGCTACGGACGTGGCGGCGCTGGCCGCGAGGAGAGCTGTGAGCAGGGCGAAAGTTCCGGCGGCGACCACCACTCCGAGCATCCTGTCGCCGCTGATGACTGCGCGCCGACCGACGCGCACGCCGCTCAGCACCGTGATCACGGCGAACCCGAGCAGGGCGATGGAGATCGAGAACGGCTCGGCTGCGCCGGGAAGCCCTGTGGTCGCGGCCACGGCCTCCGGCAGCCTGACCGTGAGATCGACCCCGTGCCCGAGCAGCCACAGATCGACCGACCCCCGCCAGAACGGCACCCAGTCCGACGCCATGCGCAGGGTCGTCGCCCACAGGATGGTGAGGGGCACCAGCGGGATCCCGATGCCGACGGCGACGACGACGAGCGCCTCGAGAGCGGCGATCAGTGCGGTGGTTATGCGGTTCATCCGTCAGGGACTCTACCCGCCGGATGCCCGCCGTCAGGCGACGACGACCGGGGTGTCTTCGTCGGAGTCCTCCGGAACCGACACGACGGGGCGCTGGAGGAGCTCGCTGATGCCGAGCACGACGATCGCGATCACCGCGGTCCAGATGATGACCCCTGGCGACAGCGGACGTGTGAAGAGCACGACAACGGCCGCGATCACCCCGACGGCGATCCGCACCAGCACCCGCTGGCGGTAGAGCCACTCTCCGAAGCGGCCGGTGGTCACTCCCCGTTCCTCTCCGGCGGAACGCACCCAGGCGACCCAACCGAGGAAGAGTCGGCGCAGGGCGACCGCGGGGCGATACGACGACGACAGCCATCCGACGACGGCGACAGTCACAGCGAGCACCGCGACGGCTGTGATCGTCGCCGAGATGTAGGTGAGGACCTGGTCGTAGATGGCTCCGGCCGCTGATGCCGACATGACGGCCGGGGCGAGGTTGGCTATGGCGACGATACGCCCGACGCCGAATCCGCCGGCCAGGAGGATCATGGCGACGGCGAGGCCGATGCTCGCCCAGAGCAGGGCGACCATGTGGCGCCGCGCGACGATCACGCCGGCGACGAGGAAGGCGAGCGCCACCCACGGCAGCCACGTTCCCAGTCCGACGGCGACGCCGTACAACGACTGGGCGAGGACAGCCTGATCCGACTGCGCGATGACGATGGTCCTGTCGATGGCCGGAATCTGGGCTGCGAACCCGATGCCCCGATTCACCAGGACCTTCTTGACCTGCTCGATGATCGGCCCCAACTGCACGCCGATCTGCCCCTTCGAGTCGATGCCGATCGCCGCGTTCTCGTCGCCGTTGAGCGTCGCGAGAACCTGCGTGTGGGTGACGGTGAGCGACTGCTTCCAGATCTCCGAGAACGCGTCGGACTCGACGAACCGGCTCACCGCATCCTGGATGAGCGATTGGATGCCGGCCGCAGCAGGGGCCCGCAACAGGTCGAGTGCTGCGGATGCCTTCGGGCCGAGGCCCAGCTCCTGTACTCCGTCGAAGAGGGAGTCGGTCAGTCCGTTGACATCGACCTTGTCGTTGATGGCCACGACCACTTCGTCGGCGACCAGTTTCTGGACTGCCGGGTCGTCGGCCAGCGGGGCGAATGTGGCCACGAAGGTCTCGGTGTTCGACAACTGGTTCTTCGCCCAGCTCGCGACGACCGCCGTGGGGGCGAGGATCAGCCCGATCACGATGAGGAAGGCCGAGAGCACGGCCCACCACCGGCTGGTGCGCGGACGACGACCGCCGCGCGGCGGAGCCGAAGGGCCATCGATCGGGGTGATCGGCAGGGTCTCGGCAGCAGTGCGGGCCGCCTCGAGCTCGGCTCGGAGAGCCGCGTTCTCCGCGGCGAGTGCCGCTTCGGCCTCGGCCTGCTCCCGCCGCAGTCGCTCGACCTCCAGAGCGAGCGTCGCCGCGGACTCCTCCCGCTGTCGCCTGAGTTCTTCGGATTCGGCGTCGTCCGATCCCGCGATCTCCTGGCGACTCAGACGCAACTCCGCGTTCTCGGCCGCGAGCAGTTCGAGCTGACGTTGCAGCTCCGCATTCGTCAACCGAGCCATCGGCCCCACCTCTCGTCGTGTGCGATCACAGTATCGCCATGCTCACGAGCACGACAGGTGTGACGCGAAAACGACGCGGGAACGCGAAAATGGGGCCCACCATTTCGGTGGGCCCCATGTCGTGCAGCGTCGACTACAGCGCGGCCAGCACCTCGCGCATGAGGCGTGCGGTCTCGCTCGGCGTCTTGCCGACCTTGACGCCGGCGGCCTCGAGGGCCTCCTGCTTGGCCTGGGCGGTTCCCGCCGAGCCCGACACGATGGCGCCTGCGTGGCCCATGGTCTTGCCCTCGGGAGCCGTGAAGCCGGCGACGTAGCCCACGACGGGCTTCGTGACGTTGGCCTTGATGAAGTCGGCCGCGCGCTCCTCGGCGTCGCCGCCGATCTCGCCGATCATCACGATGGCCTTGGTCTCGGGGTCGGCCTCGAACGCCGCGAGGGCGTCGATGTGCGTCGTTCCGATGATGGGGTCACCGCCGATGCCGATGGCGGTCGAGAAGCCGAGGTCGCGCAGCTCGTACATCATCTGGTACGTCAGGGTGCCGGACTTCGACACCAGGCCGATGGGGCCCTTGCCGGTGATCGTGGCTGGCGTGATGCCGACGAGCGACTCACCGGGCGTGATGATGCCGGGGCAGTTCGGGCCGATGATGCGGGTCTTGTTGCCCTTCTCCTGCGCGTAGGCCCAGAACTCGGCCGAGTCCTGGACGGGAACACCCTCGGTGATGATGACGAGCAGGGGGATCTCGGCATCGATGGCCTCGATCACGGCGTCCTTGGTGAAGGCCGGCGGAACGAACGCGATCGAGACATCGGCGCCCGTGGTGGCGACAGCCTCGGCGACGGTTCCGAACACCGGCAGCTCCACGTCGCCGTGGGTGACCGTGGTGCCGGCCTTGCGGGCGTTGACGCCGCCGACGACCTGGGTTCCGGCCTTCAGCATGAGGGCAGTGTGCTTGGTGCCCTCGCCGCCGGTGATGCCCTGGACGATGACCTTGGAGTCCTTGTTGAGGAAGATCGACATGTCTTTGAATCCTGTCCTTGTCCGTGGCCTACGCGGCGGCGTTCGCGAGCTCGGCGGCCTTGTCGGCGCCCTCGTCCATGGTGGCGGCGAGGGTGACGAGCGGGTGGTTGTAGTCGGTGAGGATGCGGCGACCCTCCACGACGTTGTTGCCGTCCAGGCGCACGACGAGCGGCTTGTTGGCGTGCTCGCCGAGCGTCTCGAGGGCTCCGACGATGCCGTTGGCCACGGCGTCGCAGGCGGTGATGCCGCCGAAGACGTTCACGAAGACGCTCTTGACCTGCTCGTCGCCGAGAATGACGTCGAGGCCGGCTGCCATGACGGCCGCGGATGCTCCACCGCCGATGTCGAGGAAGTTGGCCGGCTTCACGCCGCCGTGGTTCTCACCGGCGTAGGCGACGACGTCGAGGGTCGACATGACGAGTCCGGCACCGTTTCCGATCACACCGACCTGTCCGTCGAGCTTGACGTAGTTGAGGTCCGATTCCTTGGCCTTCGCCTCGAGCGGGTCCGCTGCGGCGGCATCCTCGAGCTCGGCGTGGTTCGGGTGACGGAAGTCGGCGTTCTCGTCGAGGGTGACCTTGCCGTCGAGGGCGATGATGTCGCCCTCCTCGGTGAGCACGAGCGGGTTCACCTCGACCAGGGTCGCGTCCTCGCCGGTGTAGACCTCGTAGAGCTTGACGAAGACGGGGGCGACCTTGTCGACGAGCTCGGCCGGGAACTTCGCGGCGACGGCGATCTCCTTGGCGGTCTCGAGGTCGAGGCCGGTGCCCGGGTTCACCTCGATGCGCGCGAGTGCCTCCGGCTTCTCGACGGCGAGCTGCTCGATCTCCATGCCGCCCTCGAAGCTCGTGAGCGAGAGGTAGGAACGGTTGGCCCGGTCGAGCAGCACGGAGAAGTAGTACTCCTGCGCGATGCGCGCGCCGCCGGCGACCATGACGCGGTTGACGACGTGTCCCTTGATGTCGAGACCGAGGATGGCCTGCGCGGCCTCGTAGGCCTCGTCGGGGTTCTTGGCCACCTTGACGCCGCCGGCCTTGCCGCGGCCACCGACCTTGACCTGCGCCTTGACGACGACGACGCCGCCCAGCTTCTCTGCCGCAGCCCGCACCTCATCAGCGGTGTCCGCGACGATGCCCGGAAGGACCGGGACTCCGTACTGTTCGAACAGGTCTCTGGCCTGGTACTCGTAAAGATCCACGTGCGTGACTTCCAATCCGCATTGAGCGCGCGGCGCTGGCTTTTCAGGGGATGTGTTCCGTGGCCCGAGTCCGCGCGATTACCTCGACATCAAGACAGTTCCGGGCCATCTGAAAGCCTACCCCTCTCCTTCGGGTGGCCAGAACGCGCCGGAGGGGGCTGGCTTTCGCCGCGGGGGCGATGCTTGCATGGCAGACATGCACTCTCCGACGGCACGCATCGGGATCTCCGGGTGGGTGTACGCGCCGTGGCGCGGCGTGTTCTACCCCAAGGGCACCATCCAGAGGGCGGAGCTCGCCTACGCGTCCCGTCACGTGACGTCGATCGAGATCAACGGGTCCTTCTACTCCCTGCAGCGGCCGTCGAGCTGGGCGCGCTGGCGTGATGAGACCCCCGATGACTTCCTGTTCTCCGTGAAGGGTCCGCGACTCGTCACCCACATCCGTCGCCTCAGCGGGGTGGAGACCCTACTCGCCAACTTCTTCGCCTCCGGGCTGCTCACCCTCGGCGGGAAGCTGGGACCGGTCCTGTGGCAGCTGCCGCCCACCCTCGAGTTCGATGAGCACCTCCTCGACGCCTTCCTCCGGCTCCTCCCCCGCACGACGACGGATGCCGCAAGCCTGGCCGCGGCGCACGACGAACGACTCGACGGGCGCAGCGCCTTCGATCTGGTGGAGCACCGTCCGCTGCGCCATGCCGTCGAGGTGCGCCATCCCTCGTTCAGGAAGGATGCCTGGCCAGAGCTTCTGCGGCGTCACGGCGTGGCATCCGTCACCGCCGACACGGCCGGAAAGTGGCCGGTCATCGACGAGACGACGGCCGACTTCGGCTACGCCAGGCTGCACGGGGACAAGGTCCTCTACGAGAGCGGCTACGACGAGGCCGGGCTCGACCGCTGGGAGGCCTGGTGCCGTGCCCACCTCTCCGCAGGACGGGACGTGCATGTGTACTTCGACAACGACATCAAGGTGCGGGCTCCCTTCGACGCCATGGCGCTGATCGCCCGGCTTCGGGGCTGACCCTCTGTCGCCGGGGATGGCGCGCGCAGTACGGTCGCGAGCATCCACGTGCGAAAGGCGGATCCCATGGCGACCAATGCGAGCGGCGGCGAACCGGTCCTCGAGCTCCGGATCCACGGAGTGAACAACATGCCGCCACACGAGCTGCTCGACCTGCCACCCGATCAGGTCGAGTTCGCCATGGGAGACAAGCTCGGTAGTTTCTGGCATCCGACCGCCGAATCGCTCGACAAGGGACGCGCGCAACAGGAGCTGGGTGAAGGCACTCGCGGCGTCGTGGACGCCGTCGAATCGCCCAGGGGCAGCGTTCCGGAAGGAATCCACCGCGAGGCGTATTCCTGGGGCGGCATGGTGCGCACGGTCCCGCCGGGAACCGGCATCGGCGGTGCGATCGTCGCGGCGATCGGCCGGGCCTGCTGGACGGCGGTGCTGCCGTTCAGCATCGCGAACGCCGCGATCTGGAGCTGGAACCTGCCGCGCTCCGGTACGCGCATCCGGTTCCGGTCCGGACTGATCAGGGTCTTCTGCGTGGTGCTCACGACACTGCTCATCCTGGCCTTCTCCACCGTGGCACTCGACCTCATCGCCATGCAGTGCTACGGCGGTCGTCGCCTCACCTGCACGGCGCTGCCCGAACAGTTCGAGGCCTTCGCGCGCTGGTCGCCCGGCCGTCGAATCGCACTCTTCTCGCTCGTGCCCGTCGCGGCGCTGTTCGCCGTCTTCGCGACCTCGACGCTCGCCCGGCTGCGCTACAACGTGGCCGGACGCATCATCAAGGGAGCGCCGGCCACCGAGGAGCCCGTGCTGCTCGCCCAGCCGCGATTCTGGCAGTCGCGCACCGAGACCTCGCGCCTCACCTCGATGCACCTGGCCGCCGGAATCGCGATGTGCGCCCTGCTGTGCGGGCTGGCGCTGGCGAGCGGCACGCAGGTGGTTCTGGGCATCGGAGTCTGCGTCGCCGCGACCATCGTCATGGTCGCAGCCGTCGCACTCGCCTATCGCACCGACACGATGCCCTTCGAGCAGTTGGAGGAGCGCAACTCCCTGCCGACGCTCACCCTGACCCTGGCCTTCCTCGTGCTGGCGGTCGCGACAGGCGCCCTCTCCCTCATTCCGGGGATGGACATCAACGGCTACACGATGCGCATCGCCTTCAACTGGGTGCTCGTCTCCACCGTTCTGTTCGCGGTGCTCCTCATCACGACGACGCTGTTCTTCCCGGCACCCGACCGGAAGCATCGTGCGTGGGGCGGCATGGCCCCAGCCGTCTTCATGACGATGGGGTTGGTCATCGGCCTCGCTCTCTCCAGCATCGTCAACGTCGTGGTGGGCGACTGGCTCAACGGCGACAAACCGCCCAGCGCGTTGGGAGGCGGACGCCGACTGGCAGCGGCGTACGCATCGTGCACCGGCACGGGCTGTGTCCCTGGCGACCCTTCCCTGCGCCTGGGAGCCTTCTACCCCTGGTACCTCGGCGTGCTCCTGGCCTTCCTGATCGTGGCCCTGCTGATCGTGGCCATCGCCCTCATCCGCCGCCGGGACGTACGGCCACGCATCGGTGCGTTCTGGGACGAGGCGTCGAAGGAGCCTCCGGTCGCCGATGGCACTCCGCGGGGCGACCTGCGCGCGCTGCTGGCCGACGAGGTTCGGCGCAAGCGTGCCGCCGCGGCGCGCTACCACCTCGTCGAGCCCATCCTCGGCGTGCTCTGTCTTGCTGCGATGGCGGCGACCGTCGTCACGCTGATCACGGCGTTCTCCTCGTTGAACCAGCCGTTCGTCGAAGCGCTGCTGGAACCCGAACCCTTCTCGACCGCGTCGATCCTGGCGGCTCGGTGGATGGACTTCTCCCTCATCGTCTGGGGAGCCATCGGGCTCGCCGTGGTGGGCGGCCTCGTCCTCGGCGGGTCGAAGGTGGTGCGCCCCCTCGGGCTCGTCTGGGATCTCGCCTGCTTCCTGCCGCGGGCCGGCCACCCCCTCGGGGCTCCCTGCTACACGGAGCGGGCGGTTCCCGAGGTGGCTCGGCGACTCAGCTGGTGGCTCGACCTGCCACCGGCGAAAGGGCAGGAGCGCTCGGCGATCGTCACCGCCCACAGCATGGGAGGCGTCGTGGCGGTCTCATCGCTGTTCGCCCTCGCCACCCACCCGAAGTGGTTGAGCGACTATCAGGGACGCGTGTCGCTGCTCACCTTCGGAATCCAGCTGCGCCCGTACTTCGGACGGTTCTGGCCGGAGATCCTCGGGCCGGAGGTCATCGGCGGCGAGCCGTGCCGGGCACCCCAGTTGCGCGCGCGTGATCCCTGGGCATCGGATCGGAAACACGTTCTCGCCGAGCAGGAGGCTGCCGCGGCGGCCAAGATCTCCGACCGGCCGTCCCCCGGAGTCGTCCCCGTCGCCGAGTGGATCAGCCTGTGGCGCGCCACCGACTTCCTCGGCTTCCCGTCCTGGTCGACCACGCCGAACGACCGCGACGTCTATGCAGAGGAGGTGGATGCCAGCGGCTACGTCGGCGCCGTCGATGCCCACAGCTGGTACCCGCGCACGCCGTCCTACCGGCGGGCGCTGGGACGACTCGCCGGCCTGCCCGACCGTCAGCCGGGCCGTCCGTAGGCCCGGCGACCGGCCGGCCTGCCGGGCGGCCGCCGCCGCATTATGCACCGCCGGAGCAGGCCCGATGCGCGCAGGCAGGCCGAATGGGCCTGCATCCGTGCCTGATCGACGATCCGGCCTGCTCGCGCTGGTGACGTCAGGTGCCGGCAGCCGAGCGGGACCGGCGGGTGGCGAGACGGGCGGCGAGGACGGTGAGCAGGCCGATCGTCGCGCCGAGGGTCGTGGCGATCACGCGATCGAGCAGCAGGCCCGGCACCGGCGCCGTCGACGCGAGGTGCGAGATCGAGAGTGCGAGGGGCGTCACGAAGACGAGTGCCGCGCCGTAGTGGCGGCCGATCAGGATCTCCGCCGCGAACTGGCAGAACGCGATGACGAGCACGATCAGCACGGCAGGCGGATCCGGCAGCAACACGACCGCCGAGACGCCGACACCGACCACGGTGCCGATGATGCGGTGCACCGATCTGGAAGCCGAGTGCGGTGCACGCGGCGGCGGCACCACCGCGACGACGCTGACGACGGCCCAGGTCGGGTGGCCGACACCGGCCGCCAGGGCGATGGCACCGGCAGCCGCCGAGCCGACGAGCAGTTGTGCGATGTTGATCCACACCGCCGCGTCGCGATAGGCGCGAGGCCTCGGGGCCGGCATCCGGCTCAGCGTGCTGAAATAGCGGTCCTCTCTGGAGCCGGCTGCCCGACGCAGCACCCAGCCCGAGAGGCTCAGCAGAACGGCGAAGCCGGCCGCGGCGACGGTGATCGCCATGCGGATGCCGACCTCGTCGACCGTCGTCGGGATCTCGGCGCAGATGAGAAAGCCGAAGACGAAGAACAGCGGCGTCGGCGGGAAGAGTCCGAGCGACGCCGCGAGAAGCACGCCACCGACGATCACGACGCCGAGCACGGCGGCGACTAGGCCGAGCGGGGCCCCGACCACGGCGACGAGGATGCCGAGTGCGACGCTCACGACCATGCCGCCCGCCGCCGTCGACACGCTTCGCCAGCGCGTCTCGTACGGTTCGCTGCGTCCGTACAGGGCCGCCATCGCACCGAACGAGGCGTAGGGCGCCCACTCCACGTGGCCGAGAGCCAGCAGTATCAGCAGTGGGACCGCTGCGGCGATCGCGGCACGGGCGGCCACCTCGATGTCGAGGGAGCGCAGCCCTTTCAGCCGCTCGACCAGTCCGACGGGCCGGTCCGGCTCGCCGGCGTGACCGGCGGTCGGCGGCAGGCCACCGGCCACGCCTACAGCTTCTCGATGGGCGCGATCTTGATCAGCAGCTTCTTCGCGCCTGCCGTGTCGAACTGCACGTGCGCGACGCGCTTGGTGCCCTCGCCTGTCACCTGCGACACCCGTCCCTCGCCGAAGTTGGTGTGACGGATGCGGTCGCCCGGCGCCAGCTCGAGATCGCCGTTGTCGCGCACCTGCGCGCCGATGGCGTTCGGCCACTCGGTCTTCGGTCGCGGAGCCGGCGGCAGCGTGGGATCGGAGCTGTAGCCGTACTGGCCGGGACCCCGGCCGTCGCGACGCGCGTTCAATGCTCGCGGCTGGGTTCCGCCGCGGGAGTTGGCCATGCCCGGCGACTGGCGCCAGTCGATGAGATCGGCCGGGATCTCCTGCAGATAGCGGCTGGGCATGGCCACGGAGGTGTCGCCGAACTGCGAGCGCGTCATCGCGAGCGAGAGGTAGAGACGCTGGCGGGCGCGGGTGATGCCGACGTAGAACAGCCGGCGCTCCTCGGCCGGGCCGCCGGGCTCGTTCGCGCTCATCTTGTGAGGCAGCAGGTCCTCCTCGATGCCCGTGAGGAAGACCGCGTCGTACTCGAGGCCCTTCGCCGTGTGCAGTGTCATGAGGGAGACCGTTCCCGATGAGTCGTCGAGATCGTCTGCCGCCGCCACGAGCGACACCTGGGTCAGGAAGTCGACCAGGCCGGAGCCCGGGTTCTCCTTCTCGAAGTCCTTCGTCTGTGCGACGAGCTCTTCGACGTTCTCGGCTCGCGTCTCGTCCTGGGGGTCGCGGCTCCGACGCAGCGCCTCGAGCAGGCCGCTCTCGGTCATGAGGAAGGTGAGCACCTCGGAGACCTTGGCCGCTCCGACGCCGCCCCGCTGGTCCTCGGCGTTGGGGTCGTCGCTCGGGGGCGCGGTGGTTCCGTCTGCCTGGATCGGAACGAGCATGGCCGCGGCCTGATCGAGAACGGCCGCGAGCTGAAGGATGGCGTTCGTCACCTTGGGCCCGAGCCCGAGGGAGCCGGCCTCGCGCATCGCCTCGCGGAAGCTCAAGCCGTTGGTCTCGGCGAACTGGGCCAGTTGCGTCTCGGTCGCGGGCCCGATGCCGCGCTTCGGCGTGTTCAGGATGCGGCGGATGGCGAGCTCGTCGAGGGGATTGGCGACGGCGATGAGATAGGCCATCGCGTCCTTGATCTCGGCACGCTCGTAGAACTTGGTGCCGCCGACCACCCGGTACGGCAGGGCGGAGCGTACGAAGATCTCCTCCAGTGCACGGGTCTGGGCGTTGGTGCGGTAGAACACGGCGATGTCGCGGTAGGCCATCCCCTTGCGGTGCAGCGCCTCGATCTCGTCGGCGACGAACTGCGCCTCGTCGTGGCCCGAATAGCCCGTGTAGCCGGTGATCTTGTCTCCGTCGCCCACCGTCGTGAACAGATTCTTGGCCTTGCGATCGAAGTTGTTCGAGATGACGGCGTTCGCGGCGCTCAGGATGTTCTGGGTCGACCGGTAGTTCTGCTCGAGCAGAACCACGCGGGCACCGGGGAAGTCGCGTTCGAACTCGGTGATGTTGCGGATGTCGGCGCCGCGGAACGCGTAGATCGACTGGTCAGAGTCGCCGACGACGGTGAGGGAAGCGCCGGGGATGATCCCGGATTCGTCCTCGAGGCCCTTCACGAGCACGCCCTTGCGTTCCATCTCGGCTACGAGTTCTCGCGAGACCGGGCGGGTGAGCTCGCGGATGAGCGAGTACTGCGCGTGGTTGGTGTCCTGGTACTCGTCGACCAGGATGTGCCGGAACCGCCGGCGGTAGAGCGCCGCCGTCTCGGGGAAGGCACGGAACAGGTAGACGGTCTCGCCGATGAGGTCGTCGAAGTCGAGGGCGCCGGCCGAACGCAGCGTGCGGGTGTACTGGCGGAAGATCTCGAGGAACACCGCCTCCTTCGGATCGCTCATGTTGGCGTTCCGCGCGTAGGCGTCGACATCCGTCAGCTCGTTCTTGAGCTTGGAGATCTGAGCGCCCGCGTTGCCAGGGGTGAACCCGAGGGTGTCGGCGTCGAGGGCCTTGATGATGCGCTTCAGCACGGTGCGACTGTCGGCCGAGTCGTAGATGGTGAACGTCGAGGTGAGACCGGCCTTCTCGGACTCACGACGGAGGATGCGCACACAGGCCGAGTGGAAGGTCGAGATCCACATGCCCTCCGATGCCTGTCCGAGGAGGGCGGAGACGCGTTCGCGCATCTCGGCCGCTGCCTTGTTCGTGAAGGTGATGGCGAGGATCTGGCTGGGCCACGCCTCTCGCGTCTCGATGAGGCCGGCGATGCGGTGGGTGAGCACACGGGTCTTGCCGGAGCCGGCGCCGGCGACGATGAGGAGTGCCGGTCCCCGGTACTCGACGGCCTCGCGCTGCGGCGGGTTGAGGCCGTCGGTCAGGCGGCTCGACGGGCCGGTGCTGCCACCCCCGTGGCTGGAGCCCCGGCCGGAGCCACCCGGCGCGTCGTGGACGATGATCGGGGTGGGCGCGTCGGGTTCGAAGAGTGTGCTCATGGCTGCCTCAATTGTAGGCGCGACCGCTGACACCTGCGCTTCGGGCGGCCGCTGCGCGAAGCCATCAGCGGCCGAAGCGCTCCCGTGCCTCGACTCCCAGATCCGGGTGGTCGACGAAGATGCCGTCGACGCCGGTGCCCAGCACGAGCGTGAACTCGCCGAGCCAGTCGCCGTGCGTCGCCTTGCCGTGCCCGTGGCGGAAGTTCGTCGGCAGGAAGCGGTTCTCGGGCCGCAGCGTCCACGTGAACACGGACAGTCCGTGATCGTGGGCCGCGTCGACGAGCGTGCGACCTCTCAGGTCGCCCCGGCTGTGCTGGTCCAGGGCCTCCCGCTGGGCGGCTCCGGCATCCGACGCCACGAGCTCCCCCACGAGCACGCTCTTGTCGACGCTGATCCCGTCGACCCGCCCCGCCAGCTCGCGCAGCCCCGTCTCGGTCATGAAGTCCGCGTAGCCCGGCGCGTCGACCCCTGCACCCAGCTGAAGGTCGTAGGGGACTCCGGCCTTCTCCAGAAGGAAGACCCGAGGCGCCGACACCCCGCGCAGCGCGAGCTCCTCGAGAACGGTGATCTCGAACGCCTCGATGGTGAGGCGTTCATCATCCGTCGACCAGCCGGCCGCGGCGAGCTCCGCGGTGAAGAGTTCATCGAGTGGCAGTCCCAGACCGGCGAAGTAGCTGGCGTGCTTGATCTCGGCGACCATGCCGAGCATCCGGCCGTCTGCGGCATCCGTCTCCTCGATCAGCCTGAAGAGGTCGGCGAGGCGCAGGAGGGGGAAGCGCCCGTCGAAGCTGGCGTTGGCCGGGCGCACCTTCGGGATGCGCTCACGGGCGTGCAGCGTGGCGAGCTCTGCCCAGGTGAAGTCCTCGGTGAACCAGCCGGTGAGCTTCTTCCCGTCGATCTCCTTGGTGGTGCGTCTGGCAGAGAACTCCGGGTGCGACGCGACGTCGGTCGTCTCTGAGATCTCGTTCTCGTGACGCAGCACCAGAACGCCGTCACGGGTGGCGACGATGTCGGGTTCGACGGCATCCGCACCGAGCGCGAATGCCAGCTGGTAGGCGGATGCCGTGTGCTCCGGACGATAGCCGCTGGCCCCACGATGGCCGATGACGAGCGGATGCGGGCGAGCAGGCATGCGACAAGGCTAACGAGAGCGCGATGCTCACCGTACGCTGGCGGCGGATTCCCAAGAATTCTCCGGGAATCCCCGGTAGATTTGGGGAAAGCGATCACTCGTCGCTTCCACTTCCCCCGCCTCGAGCGAAGGACCACCATGGCAAACCCCGCATTCAGTCGCAACGCCGCGTTCAGCGAGAAGGGCGGCGTCGCCGTCGCCACTCCGACCGCAGAAGAGCTGGCGGCACACTACAACCAGCCCTCCGCGAATGCGGTCGAGACCGACCGCATGACCGTCGAGGACACGATCATGAAGTCGGCGATCAGCTTCGTCATCCTGCTGGCAGGCGCTGCCATCGGCTGGATGACCTACCCGACGCTGCCGTGGCTCTGGGGCGTCGCCGCCCTGGTCGGCTTCGTGCTCGCGCTCGTCAACATCTTCAAGCGCGAGCCGTCGGCACCGCTGATCCTGGCCTACGCCGCCGCGCAGGGCATCTTCATCGGCGGCATCTCGCTGCTGTTCGAATCGCTCTACCCCGGCATCGTCGTGCAGGCGGTCGTCGCGACCCTCGTGGTCGTCGGCGTCACCCTGGCACTCTTCGCCAGCGGCAAGATCCGCGCTTCGAAGAAGGCGACCAAGGTCTTCCTCATCGCGATGGTCGGCTACCTGGTGTTCTCGCTCGTGAACGTCGGCATCATGATCTTCGGTGGGGCGAACGGCAACCCGTGGGGCCTCCGCGGAGACGTCGAGATCGCCGGCATCCCCCTGGGTGTCATCCTGGGCATCTTCGTCGTGATCCTCGCGGCCTACTCGCTGGTGCTCGACTTCGACTCCATCCAGCAGGGCGTGCGCAACCGCGCACCGCGCAAGTACGGCTGGTCCGGCGCCTTCGGCATCATGGTCACGGTCATCTGGCTGTACACCGAGATCCTGCGCATGTTCGCGATCGCGCGCAACTAGCGCTCGCTCCGAGTCCAACAGAACGGGTCGCCCTTCGGGGCGGCCCGTTCTGGCGTTCCGGGCTTCTGTTCGGTTTCCCGGCGTTTCGGTCACCCTGGCGTTCAGTCGTCCGGCGTTCGGTCACCCCGGCTTTCAGTCGCCCAGGGACGCCACTTTCCCGAGCAGCACTCCGCGCTCCCGTTCATTGCCCGTGAGCCGCGCGGCCTCCATGAGCTCCACCCTGGCTTCATCGAAGCGGCCGAGGCGGGTGAGCAGCTCGCCACGCACACTCGGCAGCAGATGCGTACCGGCCAGGGCTCCGGATGCCGCGATCTCGTCGACGAGGCGCAATCCCGTCGCCGGCCCTGTGGCCATGGCCAGCGCGACGGCGCGGTTGAGGTCGACGATGGGCGACGGCGCCAGCCGACCGAGCACCTCGTAGAGCACCACGATGCGCTCCCAGTCCGTCTCCTCCGTCGACGGAGCGATCGAGTGGCATTCGGCGATGGCGGCCTGGAGGGCATAGGCACCGCGGCCCCTGCCGACCGCATCCGCCCGAGCGAGAGCAGCACGTCCCCGGGCTATGTGCGCGCGATCCCAGCGACTGCGGTCCTGGTCGCCGAGCAGGATCGGCTCTCCGTCCTCGGTGACGCGGGCCCGGAACCGCGACGTCTGGAACTCCATGAGCGCGACGAGGCCGTGCACCTCGGGCTCGCGGGGAGCGAGCTCGGCGAGCACGCGGGCGAGCCGCAACGCCTCCCGGCTGAGTTCCGGGCGCATCCACTCGCTGCCGCTGGAGGCGGAGTAGCCCTCGTTGAACACGAGGTACAGCACGCCGAGCACCGATCCGAGGCGGGCGGCGTACTCGTCGCGCGACGGCACCTCGAATGGCACCTTCGCTGCGGCCAGGCTCTTCTTCGCTCGAACGATGCGCTGCTGCACTGTCGCGGTGGGGACGAGGAACGCCCGGGCGATCTCCTCGCTCGACAGACCGCCGACAACGCGCAGGGTCAGCGCGACGCGCGCCTCCCGGGCGAGCACGGGGTGACAGGCGATGAAGACCAGGCGCAGCACGTCGTCGTCGATGTCATCGGGGTCCCAGGGCGCGGCATCGGGATCGATCCGGGACTCGAGGTCGTGGGCGATGGCGCTGTAGCGATCGTCGAGGCGTTCTCGACGGCGCCACCCGTCGATGGCCTTCCGCTTGGCGACCGCTGTCAGCCAGGCGCCGCCGTTGCGGGGAACACCGTCGCGCGGCCACTGCTCGAGGGCGTCGGCGAGTGCCTCCTGGGCCAGGTCCTCCGCCAGCGAGAAGTCGCCGGTGAGCCTGGTGAGAGTCGCGACGATGCGGGCCGACTCCATGCGCCAGACCGCCGCGACGGAGCGACGGATGCCGTCGGCATCCGTCACCCCCATCTCGGTCGGCATGATCACTGTCGTGGCTGGGGAGAGGCCGATCAGAGCTTGAACGTCGGGTCGTTCGCCGCCCGGAACTCAGCCTCGCGCTGGATGAACTCGTTGTCCTGCGGGAAGTCGCTGAGCTCCGTGACGCGCCGCACCTCGATGAAGCTGCCCGGGCCGAGCGGCACCTTCTTCGCCCACTCGGCTGCCTCCTCCTTCGAGGAGACCTCGAGGATCCAGAAGCCGTTGAACAGCTCCTTCGTCTCTCCGTAGGGGCCGTCGGTCACGAGGGGCGTCTCCGAGGCGAAGTCGACGACGAAGCCTTCGCTCGCATCGGTCAGGCCCTCCCCTGCCAGCAGCACTCCGGCCTTGATGAGCTCCTCGTTGTAACGGCCCATGGCGGCGATGACCTCCTCGAACGGCATCTCCTTGTACGCCTCGTACGCTTCGTCGGTGCCTCGCATGATGAGCATGTACTTCATGGTGTTTCCTCCTCGGATGTGGTGCCCGTCGTGGGCCTTCACTCAGTCGTCGAACGGATGCCGCTGGGATCGACAGCGTGGGAAAAGAATTCTCGCGTCAGTATCCGAGTGACGCGAGCGAGCTCCGGAGTGCCTCGCCGGACGCGAGCAGCCGCGATTCCTCCTGCTCCGAGAACGGCGTCTCGCGGATGGGTCGCACCCCGGAGGCGCTGACGATACTGGGCACGGACAGGGCGATGCCGTCGATGCCGTGGTAGTCGTTCAGCACGGTGCTGACGGGCATCACTGCGTGTTCGTCCTGCAGGAGGGCCTCGACGATGCGGGCACCCGAGAGTCCGATGGCGTAGTTGGTCGCGCCCTTGCCTCGGATCACGGCGTAGGCGGCCTCGCGCACCTCTGCGGCGATGTCGTCCAGTTCGTCGGCGGCGAACACGGTGCCTCCGCCCCAGTCGAGCAGGGGCACCGTTCCGATGGTGGCGTTCGACCACAGCGGGAACTCGGTGTCGCCGTGCTCCCCCACGATGTAGGCGTGCACACTCGATGTCGCGACTCCGGCTCGTCGGGCGAGAAGAACGCGGAGTCGCGAGGTGTCGAGCACCGTGCCCGAGGAGAACACCCGATGCGACGGCAGTCCGCTGATCTTCTGGGCGACGACGGTGAGCACGTCGCAGGGGTTGGTGACGAGCACGTAGGTGGCGTCGGGAGCCTGCTCGAGCAGTGCCGGCATCAGCTTCTCGAGGATGCGCGCGTTCGTGCCCGCCAGGTCGAGCCGTGTCTGGCCGGGTTCCTGCTTCGCGCCGGCGGTGATCACGATCACGTTCGATCCCTCGACCACCCCGATGTCCGCGCCGCCGGTGATGGTGCTCGACCCCGTGAACTGGGTGCCGTGCGCGAGGTCGAGGACCTCGGCCTCCGCCTTCGCCGCGTCGATGTCGTACAGGGCGACGTGTCGGGCCGAGCCGCGGATGAGCGCGGCATACGCGAGGCTGGCCCCCACGCTTCCGGCGCCGACGACGGTCAGTTTCGAGTTCTCGATCTCAGCCATGTGCCCATCCTCCCGTGCAGAGGAGCGAGCACGCCACCGCGCGCCGATGACCGTGACGTGTACGAGTCAGCGGAGTTCGAGCCGAGAACAGGCCGATGCAGACGCATCCGTCGCCCGATCACGCCGAACTCCGCTGACTCGCACGCCTGAGATGGTCTCGATACGCGTCCTCGCTGCGCTCGGTCGCTACTCGACCAGCGGGAGCGAGCTATCCGGCCGCGAAAGCGACCAGCAGACCTACTCCCACTCGATCGTTCCCGGCGGCTTCGACGTGACGTCGAGCACGACGCGGTTCACGTCGGCCACCTCGTTGGTGATGCGGTTCGAGATGCGGGCCAGCACGTCGTAGGGCAGCCGGGTCCAGTCGGCCGTCATGGCGTCCTCGGAGGAGACGGGGCGCAGCACGATCGGGTGCCCGTAGGTGCGGCCATCGCCCTGCACGCCCACCGAGCGCACGTCGGCGAGGAGCACGACGGGGCACTGCCAGATCTCGCCGTCGAGACCGGCGGCCGAGAGCTCGGCCCTCACGATCGCATCCGCGTGGCGGAGGAGCTCGAGGCGTGCCTCGGTGACTTCGCCGACGATGCGGATGCCCAGGCCGGGGCCGGGGAACGGCTGGCGTCCGACGATCTCCTCGGGCAGCCCCAGCTCACGACCGATGGCGCGCACCTCGTCCTTGAACAGCGCGCGCAGCGGCTCGACGAGCTCGAACATGAGGTCTTCGGGGAGTCCGCCGACGTTGTGGTGGCTCTTGATGTTGGCCGTGCCAGACCCGCCACCCGACTCCACGACATCCGGGTACAGGGTGCCCTGGACGAGGAAGCGGATGGGTTCGCCGTCGGCGTCGGCTTCGGCGATGAGATCGCGCTCTGCCTGTTCGAAGGAGCGGATGAACTCGCGCCCGATGATCTTGCGCTTGGTCTCGGGATCCGAGACGCCGGCGAGGGCGTTCAGGAACTGCTCGCGTGCGTCGATCGTGACCAGACGGATGCCGGTCGCGGCGACGTAGTCGACCTCGACCTGGCGGCGCTCGTCCTGGCGCAGCAGGCCGTGGTCGACGAAGACGCAGACCAGCTGGTCGCCGACGGCCTCGTGCACGATGGCCGCCGCCACAGCCGAGTCCACGCCGCCCGAGAGCCCGGCGATGACACGGGCCGAACCGACCTGGGCGCGGATCTTCTCGACCTGCTCGGCGATGACGTTGCCGCTGTTCCAGTCGGCGGCGATGCCCGCTGCCTTGTGCAGGAAGTTCACGATGACGTCCTGGCCGTACTCGGAGTGCTTCACCTCGGGGTGCCACTGCACGCCGTAGAAGCGCTTCTCGTCGTTGGCGAAGGCCGCGACGGGAGTCGACGCCGTCGACGCCAGCACCTCGAAGCCGTCGGGCGCGATGGCGACCGAGTCGCCGTGGCTCATCCACACGGTCTGAGAAGACGGCTGGCCGCCGAGCAACTGGTTGCCGTCGTCGGTGCGCGCTGTGACGGCGGTGGAGCCGTACTCGCGTTGCCCGGTGTGGGCCACCTCGCCGCCGAGCTGGGTGGCCATGACCTGGAAGCCGTAGCAGATGCCGAGCGTCGGGACCCCGAGTTCGAGGATGCCGGTGTCGAGCGCGGGCGCACCCTCCTCGTAGACAGACGATGGTCCGCCCGACAGCACGATGCCGATCGGGTTCTTCGCGGCCACCTCGGCCGCGGTGATCGTGTGCGGCACGATCTCGGAGTAGACGGATGCCTCACGAACGCGTCGAGCGATCAGCTGCGCGTACTGCGCCCCGAAGTCGACGACGAGTACTGGGCGCTGCGAGGTCTCGCTCACTGTGTGGCCTCCACGGTGGGGGTGGTCTGGGCGACGGGAGCGGCTTCTGCCTCCCGGGTCGCGAGGTACGCCTTCACCTCGCGGGCGATGCGGCCCTCGAGGAAGAACGACAGGAACGGGATGACGCCGCCGAGCGCGATGACGATGAACCTCGTGAACGGCCAGCGCATGAGGCTCCACAGCCTGAAGTCGCTGAACAGGTAGACGACGTAGAACCAGCCGTGCACGATCAGGATGCCGGTCGAGAGGTTCACCGCGGTGGTCGTTCCCTCCGGAACGAGCGCGAGGAAGCCCGAAGGACCGGCGAGCTCGATCTCGAGACCTCCGACGTACTTGAGGAGCATCTCGGCGCAGAGGGCGAGCAGAAGCGTTCCGGTGATGACCGAGGCCACCTGGTAGAACTTCACAGCCCCCCGGATGCGCGGAAAATCAGCGGGTTTGGGTGCGAGCGGCATGCTCACCATTCTACGGCGCGCTGGAGGCCGCCTCTGCCGAGGCCTCGGCCAGCGCATCCGCTGCCTCCTCCTGCTCGCGCTCGTATGCGTCGCGCACGAGCCGGTACCACAGGAAGATCGCGAAGCCGGCGAAGACGACCCACTCGACGGCGTAGAAGATGTTGAGCCAGTTGAGTTCGACGTCCTGCAGCGGCGGCGGCGAGTCGATGGCCGTGAGCCCGGCGGGAGGTTCGATCTGGACGAGGTAGGCGGCGTAGACGTCGCGGTTGTCGAAGTCGGCCCAGAGGTTGATGAGCGCCGCTGTCGACACCGTCGTCATCGAGTGCGGGTCTGCGCCCTCATCCGGAACCTCGGGTGCCTCGGTCGGCAGGAGGCGGCCGATGACCGTCACGGGATCCGTGCTCTCATCGGCCAGGTCCGCGGCGGCTGCGCGCGCGGTCTTCTCATCGGCCGCCCAGCCGCGTGCCACGGGGATGCCGGGCTCACCGGCCGCATCCACCGCCAGATGGCTGACCACCCAGAACCCGGTCGCGTCCGCGTTCACGCGGTCGCCGATGACCTGCTCGTCGCCGGGAACCCATCGCCCGGTGACCGAGACCATCTGGCCGGTCGAGGTCTGCCGGATGGGCTTTGACGGTTCGGCCTTCTCCGCGAGCGGCACGATGGTCTCGGTCGGGTGCGTCTCCACCCGGGAGGATTCGACGGCGCGGCTGAGCTGCCACTGACCGAGCACGGCGAATCCGGCCGCGATCGCGAGGGCAGCGAGCAGTGCGAGCACCCAGCGCGGGCGCACCATCATCCGGAGCATGGATCTAGTCGTCGTCCTTCGAGCGGGGTGTGTCTGATCCATTGTCCGTCACGTCGATGAGTCGTTCGACCGCTTCGGCCGTCTCGTCGTTGCGGCTCGTGCTGAGGCCGGCGGTGGCCGCCTCCATCAGGGCGATCTCCTCGGCCAGCATCGGATCGCGTTCCCTGCGTTGCTTCTCCGGCTTCTTCCGGATGATGCGCGCCCCGATCTTCTCGGAGTTCGCCGCGAGCAGCGGTCCGATGATCGACATGACCAGCACGTAGAGGCCGGCGAACGGGGTGATCCGGTCGTCGAGTCCCGCACCGACGGACAGGGTCGCCAGGATAAGCGCGAACTCGCCGCGGTTCTGCAGGATCACGGCCGCGTTGATGCCTGCCTGAACCCCGAGGCCGTTGATGCGGGCGACGAACTGACCGGCGGCCACGTTCAGGATGATGGTCATGACGATGGCGATGACCACGGGCAGCAGAACCGAGGGGAACGCGCCGACGTCCATGGCGAGGCCGAAGTTCAGGAAGAAGAAGGCTCCGAACACGTCGCGCAGCGGCAGCGCGATGTGCTCGATCTTGTTGCGGAAGCGGGTGGCGCCGAGCACGAGGCCGATGAGGAAGGCGCCGATCGCATCCGTCACCCCGAGCACCTCGCCGATGCCGCCGAACATGACGGCCAGGCCGAAGAACAGGATGGTGAAGAGCTCGTCGTCCTTGGTGCGGAAGATGCGACCGACGAACTTGCCGCCCCACCGGGCGACGCTGAACATGATCACGAGGAACGCGAACGCGATGCCGAGCTTCATGAGGATCGGCCCGATGTCGGTCTCCCCGCTCAGCACGACCGAGACGATCGCCAGGTAGACGGCGATGAAGATGTCCTCGACCACGGTCACGCCGAGGATCATCGGCGTCTCTCGGTTGGGCAGGCGCTTGAGCTCGATCAGCAGCTTCGTGACGATGGCGCTCGACGATGTCGCCGTCATCCCGGCGATGACGAGCGCTTCCCGAGGTCCCCATCCGACCAGGAAGCCGAAGAGGAGCCCGGCGCCCATGTTGAGCACGATGTAGGAGCCGCCCGAGATCAACAGCTTGCCCGCGTTGCCGAAGAACTCGTCCTGGTCGAATTCGAGGCCCAGGTTGAACAGCAGCATGATCAGCCCGAAGACCGCGATCAGCTCGATGTAGTGGTTCTCGAAGTTGAGCGGGAACCATCCCGTGTGCGGACTGGCGAGCAGCCCGACGATCATGTAGATCGGGATGGTCGGCAGCCCGACCATCTTTCCCAGGCGTCCGAGCGCGTACGCGACGATCAGCAGGATGCCGAGCGTGATGAGTTCTGGGCCGAAGTGCATGACTCAGCCTCCGGGCGGTGCGTCGGTGGCCGACGTGGCGGGGCGGCTTCCGGTGCGGAAGTAGGCGAACGCCTTGAGCACCTTGTCCGGAGCACCGGCCACCACGAGGGTGTCGCCGGGGAAGACCTTGAAGTCGGGAGCCGGAGCCGGGTTCGCCGATTCGCCGCGCACGACGGCGACGACGGTCAGCCCGGCCACGCCGGCATCCGCCGGATCGCCCAGGGGTTGACCGGCGATGTGGTCGTCATAGTCGACGGTGAACCAGTCGATCGAGAGCCCGGGAATCTGGTCGAGTGCCGTGAGGGTCTCCGTGATCTGCGTTCCGCCGAGCAGTTCCGCGAGGGTGTGGGCCTCGTCCTCGTTCAGGCGGAGCGACACCTTCTCGGCGTCGTTCTCCTCATCGGAGAAGGTGACGAGGTCACTGTGGCCGGAGCGATGCGCGATCACGCCGACCTTGCCGCCGTCGTCGGTGATGAAGGTGTGCAACACCCCGACCCCGGGGAGCTTGACGCGCCGAACATCGACCATGGCTGGAACTCCGTTACGTCTCGGGGACAGTCCTTCCACCCTAACAAGAGGGCCAGCGGCACCCGAATCGCCGGGCTCCGGCCGTACCCTTTGCGCCTCGCCCCACGCCACTTCGCGGGCGTCTGCGCCACATGGTGTGGCGCAGACCTCCGCGAACTGGCGCACGGCACCCGACCGGGCGCTCCTCCCCCGCGGCGGCGGCGACAGCGCCGGTGTTCGGACCTCGGATGCCCGCGAATGGCCCGGACGCCCGGCGAGATCATCGGACCATGAGAGCTCCCCTGCCCACCACCCCCGAGAACCTCGTGCTCTCCCGCCGCGCCGGCGAGGTCGGCATGGCCGACACCCTGCGTTCGGCCCGACGCGCCGGCGAGCTGGTGCGCATGAGACGCGGCGTCTACATGCCCGAGACGGCACATCGCGATCTGACCGAACGGGAGAGCTACCGAACTCGTGCGCTCGCGGTCGGTGAGCAACGAGCTCGTCCGGTCTACGCCGGCTTCACGGCCGCGGTCATGCATGGGCTGCCCGTCGTCGACGGATTCAGCCCGGAGGTGTTCCTCCTGTCGCCCACGAGCTCGGGTCGCAGACGCAACGGCGTCGTGGAGCTGGGTCGACGCGACCCCGCTGAACTCGTCGTGGTCGACGGGGTCGTGGCAACCGCCGTGCCCGACACGGTCATCGACGTGGCTCGATCGCGCTCGCTCCTCCAAGCACTCGTGATGGCGGATGCCGCCCTCCGCGTCGACCGGTTCGGGGAACGAGAGCCGCTGTGCACGTCGGAGGAGCTGCGATCAGCGTTCGAGCGGCGGCTGCCGTTCCCGGGCAGCAGGCGAGTGGCCGCCGTCCTCGATCGGGCGACGACCCTGGCGGAGAGTCCGCTCGAGACTCTGAGCCGGCTCCGCATCGAGGAGCTCGGGTTCCCCGCTCCGACGCTGCAGTATCCGGTCACGTTGCCCTCCGGGTCGACCGTCCACCTCGATCTCGCGTGGCCCGAATACGCGGCGTGGGGGGAGGCCGACGGGGACGGCAAGTACCTGGGACTCCTGCCCGGCCCCGATGACCGCCGCTCACCCGGGCAGATCGTCGCCGCGGAGAAGAAGCGCGAGGACGCAGTGCGCTCCGCCATGCGCTGGACCTGCGGGAGATGGGACTGGGCCGAGGCGTAGCACGGGGCCCCGCTCGCCGCCATCCTGCTCGCCCTCGGACTCCCGCGCACTCCGCGTCGCCCACGTTCCTGACGTTCTCCCGCCGCCCCACGCCAGTTCGCGGGAGTCTGCGCCACGTCAGGTGGCGCAGACTCCCGCGAAATGGCGCACGGCAGCAGACCGGGCGCTCCTCTACGGCGGCGCCGGCGACGGCCCCCTACGGCGTCATGATGTCGGGCGCCTCGAGCCTCACGCGGTCGGCCGACTCGTCATCGGGCTGCTCCTGCGACTGCCGCTCGGCGGCGACGCGCTTCAGGTAGTTCGCCACCTCGCGTTCCTGACGCTCCTTGTCCCACCCGAGCACCCCGCCCATGAGCTTGGCGGCCACCGGCGCCGCCGAGACTCCGCGATCCCACGCCTCGATCGAGATGCGGGTGCGTCGGGCGAGCACGTCCTCCAGGTGCAGGGCACCCTCGTGAGAGGCGGCGTAGACCACTTCGGCGCCCAGGTAGTCGTCGGCACCGGGCAGGGGCTCGCCGAGGGAGGCATCGCTTCGGATGAGGTCGAGCAGTTCGTCGGTCAGGGTGCCGTAGCGGTTCAGCAGGTGCTCGATGCGCACGGTGTGCACCCCGAACGCCTTGGCGATCTTGCGGCGCTTGTTCCACGCGGCCCAGTAGCCCTCCGCTCCGAGCAGGGGGATCTCCTGGGTGGTGGATGCGGGGATGCGACCATCGAGGGCGTCGGCGGCCGCGTCGATGGCGTCCTTGGCCATCACCCGGTACGTCGTCCACTTGCCGCCCGCGATCACGACGAGACCCGGAACACTGTGGCCCACCAGGTGCTCGCGGGAGAGCTTCGACGTCTGCTCGCTCTCTCCGGCCAACAGCGGCCGCAGGCCCGCATAGACGCCTTCGACGTCCTCGCGGGTGAGCTGCGTGGCCAGCACACTGTTGACGTGCTCCAGCAGGTAGTCGATGTCGGCCGCCGTGGCTGCCGGATGCGCCTTGTCGAGGTTCCAGTCGGTGTCCGTCGTGCCGATGAGCCAGTGCCTGCCCCACGGGATGACGAAGAGCACGCTCTTCTCCGTGCGCAGCAGCAGTCCCATCGACGACTGGAAGCGGTCGCGCGGCACGACGAGGTGGATGCCCTTCGACGCGCGCACCTTGAAGGTGCCTCGCTCGCCCACCATGCGCTGGGTGTCGTCGGTCCACACGCCTGTCGCGTTCACGACCTGCTTGGCCCGCACCTCGAAGCGCTCACCGGTCTGCAGGTCATGCGCGTGCACGCCGACGACACGCTGGCCGACCTTGATGAAGCCCTCGACCTTGACGCGGGTCGCCACGTGGGCCCCGTAGAACGACGCCGTGCGGCCGAGCGACGACACGTAGCGCGCGTCGTCGACCTGGGCGTCGTAGTACGTGATTCCCCCGACGAGGGCGTCATTGGAGAGCGACGGGATCGCGCGCATCACCTGCCTCTTCGAGAGGTGACGGTGATGCGGGACGCCGGGCGGGCGCCCGCCGCTGTAGCTGAAGATGTCGTAGAGCAGCATGCCCGCGCCGATGTAGAAGCGCTCGATCACGCGCTTCTTGAGCGGGTACAGGAAGCGCACCGGCTTCACCAGGTGCGGGGCGATGCGCTGTAGAAGCAGCCCACGTTCGATGAGCGCCTCACGCACCAACCTGAAGTCGAGCTGCTCCAGGTACCGGATGCCGCCGTGCACGAGCTTCGACGACCGGCTCGACGTTCCCGACGCCCAGTCGCGCTGCTCCAGCAGCCCGACGCTGAGTCCGCGGGTCACGGCGTCGAGCGCCGCTCCGGCCCCCACGATGCCGCCTCCGACCACGAGGATGTCGAGCTCTCGCTCCTTCATCCTCGTCAGCGCGGCCGCGCGTTCCTCGGGGCCGAGCTTGGACGATCGGCTGACGTTGTTCGTAGATGCCATCGTTGGCCTCCTTGAGGCGAGTCGTTACTTCGACGTTAGTTGCCCTGATACGGCGCGACAACAACTTCGACGCGCTGGAACTCCTTCAGGTCCGAGTATCCGGTCGTCGCCATCGAGCGGCGGAGCGCTCCGACGAGGTTCGCCGTTCCCTCGGCCACCGGCGCCGGGCCGTAGAGGATCTCCTCGAGCGGGGCGATGGTGCCGACCTGCACCCTGTTGCCGCGAGGAAGCTTGGAGTGGTGCGACTCAGCACCCCAGTGGTAGCCGCCGCCGGGGGCATCCGTCGCCCTGGCCAGGGTCGATCCGAGCATCACGGCGTCGGCACCGCAGGCGATCGCCTTGACGATGTCGCCGCTGGTGCCGAGGCCGCCATCGGCGATGACGTGAACGTAGCGTCCGCCGGACTCGTCGAGGTAGTCGCGGCGAGCACCGGCCACGTCGGCGACGGCCGTGGCCATCGGGGCGTGGATGCCGAGCGCCGCTCGGGTGGTGGATGCCGCTCCTCCGCCGAAGCCGACGAGAACACCGGCGGCTCCTGTGCGCATCAGGTGCAGCGCGGCCGTATAGGTGGCTGCGCCGCCCACGATGACGGGAACGTCGAGCTCGTAGATGAACTTCTTGAGGTTGAGCGGCTCCGTGCTCTTGGACACGTGCTCGGCCGAGACTGTGGTGCCGCGGATGACGAACAGGTCGACGCCGGCGGCGACGACGGTCTCGTAGAGCTCCTGGGTGCGCTGCGGCGACAGGGCTCCGGCCACGGTGACGCCTGCTGAGCGGATCTCGGCGAGTCGCTCGGTCACGAGTTCGGGCTTGATCGGCTCGGTGTAGATCTCCTGCATGCGACGTGTCGCCTTGTCCTGCGGAAGGCTGCGGATCTCGGCGAGCAGCGGCTCCGGGTCCTCGTAGCGCGTCCAGACGCCCTCGAGGTCGAGCACGCCGAGACCTCCGAGCTGTCCCATCATGATGGCCGTCGTCGGCGAGACCACGGAGTCCATGGGGGCGGCGAGGAACGGGATGTCGAACTGGTAGGCGTCGATGGACCACGTCACCGAGACGTCCTCTGGGTCGCGGGTGCGCCGGCTCGGCACGATCGCGACGTCGTCGAACGCATACACACGGCGACCGCGCTTGGCGCGACCGATCTCGATTTCCATACTCACGACTCCAGCCTACTGCGGAGCCTGAACGCGGCCTGCGGATGGCCGGGCCTCAGCGGGGCGTCACCGTGCCCGTGCCACCCGCGCCTCGTCCCAGACCGGCTGATCCGATTCGTACACCTCGCCGTCGGCGCCGAAGACGAGGTAGCGGTCGAAGCCCCGGGCGAACCAGCGGTCGTGGGTCACGGCGAGCACCGTGCCGTCGAAGGCGGCGAGGCCCTCCTCGAGCGCCTCGGCCGAGACCAGGTCGAGGTTGTCCGTCGGCTCGTCGAGCAGCAGCAGTGTCGCGCCCGAGAGTTCGAGCAGCAGGATCTGCATCCGCGCCTGCTGCCCTCCTGAGAGCGACTCGAAGTTCTGCTGTGCCGAGCGCACGAGCCCGTAGCGGTCGAGCGCCGAGCTCGCAGCCTCGCGCGGCAGACCGGTGCGTCCCTCGTCGCCGCGGTGCAGGATGTCGAGCAGCGTGCGGCCGGCGAGTTCGGGATGGTGGTGGGTCTGGGCGAACCAGCCGGGCACCACGCGTGCGCCGAGCACGGCGCGGCCGGTATGCGGTACCGGTGCGAGCCCCTGCCCGATGCTGGTCACGTGGCCGAGCATCCGATCGGGCTCTGTGCCGCCCCGGGCGAGCGCGCGCAGGAAGTGCGACTTGCCCGATCCGTTCGAGCCGAGCACGGCCACCCTCTCGCCGTACCAGACCTCGAGGTCGAACGGCCGCATGAGGCCGGTGAGCTCGAGCCGCTCGCAGACGACGGCGCGCTTGCCCGTGCGCGCCCCGCGCAACCGCATCGAGACGTCCTGTGCCGGCGGTCGCTCCTCGGGAGGGCCCGCCTCCTCGAACTTGCGCAGCCGCGTCTGGGCGGCCTGGTACCGCGACGCCATCCCGTCGTTGTACGTGGCTTTGGTCTTCAACGTCTGCACGAGCGTGCGCAGCTTCGCGTGCTCCTCGTCCCAGCGCCGACGCAGCTCGTCGAGCCTGTCCATGCGGGCGTCGCGGGCCTCGTGGTAGTCGCCGAACCCTCCGCCGTGCACCCAGACGGTGTTGCCGGCCGCACCGAGTTCGACCGTCAGGATGCGGTCGGCCGCGCGAGCCAGCAGCTCGCGATCGTGCGAGACGAGCAGCACGGTCTTGCGGGTCGCGCGCAGCTGCTCCTCGAGCCAGCGCTTGCCCGGCACGTCGAGGTAGTTGTCCGGCTCGTCGAGCAGGAGCACCTCCTCCG
Source organism: Leifsonia sp. Root1293 (assembly GCF_001425325.1). Lineage (NCBI taxonomy): Bacteria > Bacillati > Actinomycetota > Actinomycetes > Micrococcales > Microbacteriaceae > Leifsonia > Leifsonia sp. Root1293. The sequence continues at coordinate 1,966,228 of NZ_LMEH01000001.1, forward strand.
GGCCGCGGAACAGGGCCTCGAGGGCGAGCCGCTTCTGCTCACCGCCCGAGAGCGAGGTGACGTCGCGGTAGCGGGCTCGGTCCCAGGGGATGCCCAGAGCCGCAATCGTGCAGGTGTCCCAGACCGTCTCCTGGTCGTAGCCGCCAGCGTCGGCGTAGTCGGCGAGCGCCGTGGCATAGCGCATCTGGGTGGCGGTGTCGTCGTGCTCGATGAGCGCGTTCTCGCTCGCCTCCAGCTCGATCGCCGCTCCCCTGACCCGCACCGGGGCGACCGACACGAGCAGGTCGTGCACGGTGCCGGATGCCGCATGCCCGACGAACTGGTCCATGACGCCGAGGCCGCCGGCCAAGGAGACGACACCGGCATCCGGGGCCAGCTCGCGACGGATGATGCGCAGCAGCGTCGACTTGCCTGCGCCGTTGGCGCCGATGAGAGCACCGGTCACGCCCTCGCCGACGCGGAACGACACCGCATCGAGCAGGGGCCTGCCGTCGGGAAGGGTGAAGGAGACGTCGCTGACGTCGATGTAGCCCATGAGCAGGAAGTCCTCGTGATCGCCTGAGCCCGACAGCTGCGGGCGCCGCGGGTGGGCAGCCGATCAGGATACACCGATCCGTCCCTTCGGCAGCAGCACCCCCTAGCGCCGGACGGATGCGGCAAGCTGGGGCCATGACGAGGATCGACGCCGAACCCCTCCACCTGCTCCGCGAGCGCACCAGCGAGAAGTGGCGCATGCACCCCGCGGACGTCCTTCCGCTGACCGTCGCCGAGATGGACTTCCCGCTGGCGCCGCCCATCGCCGCGGCCCTGCACGCGGCCGTCGATCGCTCTGACACCGGCTACGTCTCCAGCCGCCTGGCCGTGGCTACGGCCTTCGCCGGATTCGCGCTGGAGCGCTGGGGCTGGGAGGTCGACCCGCAGAGGATCACCAGCACGGCCGATGTGAGCCTCGGCATCGTCGAGGTGCTGCGTCAGGTCACCCGACCCGGCGACGGCGTGATCATCACCCCGCCGGTCTACCCGCCGTTCTTCGAACTGGCCCCCGAGGCGTCGGCGCGCATCGTCGAGGTCCCGCTGCTGGGCGGGATCGACGACGGCTGGCGACTCGACCTCGATGCGATCGACACCGCGTTCGCGGCCGGCGCCCGCGCCATGGTGCTGTGCAACCCGCACAATCCCGTCGGCCTGGTCCACACGGCCGACGACCTGCGCGTCCTCGCCGACATCGCGCTGCGGCACGGGGCCACGATCGTGAGCGACGAGATCCACAACGCCCTGCTTCGGGAGGGTGCCGCGTACTCGCCGTTCCTGTCGGTGTCGGATGCCGCCCGCGAGGTGGGCGTCGCCGTCACCTCGGCGAGCAAGGCCTTCAACACCGCCGGCCTCAAGTGCGCTCTCGTCATCTCGGCGAGCGACCGGGGCGACGCCGTGCGCTCTGGGTTCCCCATCGAGGTGCAGTGGAGGACCGGGCTGTTCGGCGAGATCGCGAGCATCGCGGCGTTCTCAGCAGGCAGCATCTGGCTCGACGGAGTGCGCGAGACGCTCGACTCCAATGCGGCCCTGCTCGGCGAGCTGCTCGCGGAGAAGCTGCCGGCTGTGCGCTACAGGATTCCCGACGCGACCTACCTGGCCTGGCTCGACCTCTCGGCTCTGGGGTGGGGCGACGACCCGGCCGCATACGCACTCGCGCACGCCAGGGTGGCTCTGGCCAACGGCCCGGAGTTCGGCGCCGAGGAGGGCCGCGGACATGCCCGGCTCAACTTCGGCACCTCGCCCGAGATCCTCCGTGAGGCGGTCGACCGCTTGGCCGATCTGGCCGCACGCCCACCGCTACCTCCGCTGGTCGAGTAGGCCGCGAGCGAAGCGAGCAGCCGTATCGAGACCAGTCCCCGAGAACCACGCCCTCACGGGCTCTCCCGTCGCCGCGCGCCGCCCTCTACAGCGGAGGCGCCGTGACGAGGCGAGTCGAACAGCCGATCTCGCCGGGCATCAGCCGCTCCGGGGGGAATCCACCTCCGGCTCTGACGCTGCCATCGCTCTCGCGCACCCCGACGATGCAGTCGCCCTCGCTCGGCACCCCGACGGCTGCGATGAGCCGCCCATCTCCGACGGTCGTCTCGATCGCGACGTAGTCCTGCGGGAATGCCGCCATCACGTCCGCCTCGAGGCCGGCCGCATCCGTCGACAGCAGAACCGCCTCGAGGATGGCCGCTGAGGACGGGTCGAGGGTTGGCGGTGGTGATGGCGACGGGAGCGGTGGCACATCGCCATCGGGACAGTCGACCTGCTCGAGGTCGGGGGCGTCTCCGTAGCGATCACCGACGACCGTGTACTGGGCGCAGAGCGTCGCAGAGCCGGCGGCCCGTGCGATGTCTCCGACGGTGTCGGGGCTGTGAGCTGCGATGTCGACGCTGATGCGGAGGAGCAGCTGCGCACCAGCGGCGTCCGAGGTCGCACCGCTCCAGGAGAGAGCCTCCACCCGATGGGAGGAGCCGTCGGGGAGTTCGACGTTCTCGTCCTGGACGTGCGAGGCCACGAGCCACTCAGCCGTGCGTGCTCTCATCACCGAGGGTGCCAGGTCGTCCCCGATCCGCTCAGCGATGGACCACGCTTCCTGTTCGGCGAGAGCGTCGCCGTCGAGGCGGGTGCATCCTGTCGAGCCGAGCACCACCACAACGGCGAGCGCCGCGATCAGCCCCCATCGTGACCCCATCCGGCGATCCTAGGCAGGCTCGCGTGCCGCGGGCGTCGGGGACGACCCCGAGGGTGAGGAAAGGCTGCGGCACCCGCGGCGGGCTCACGCCTCATCTCAGGACCGCGGAATTCCGCGGCACGCTGACCCTCAGCGCGTGTAGTTGGGCGCCTCGACCACGATCTGCACGTCGTGCGGGTGCGACTCCTTCAGGCCAGCCGGCGTGATGCGCACGAACTTGCCCTTCGCCTTCAACTCCTCCACGGTGCGAGCGCCCACGTAGAACATCGACTGGCGCAGTCCGCCGATCAGCTGGTACGCGACGGCGGAGAGGGGTCCGCGGAACGGCACCTGGCCCTCGATGCCCTCGGGGATCAGCTTGTCGTCGCTCGGCACGTCGGCCTGGAAGTACCGGTCCTTGGAATACGAGGTCTTCTTGCCGCGCGTCTGGAGTGCTCCGAGGGAGCCCATGCCGCGGTAGGTCTTGAACTGCTTGCCGTTCTGGAAGATCAGTTCGCCGGGGCTCTCGGCCGTTCCGGCGAGGAGGGACCCGAGCATCACGGTGTCGGCTCCGGCGACGAGCGCCTTGGCGATGTCGCCCGAGTACTGCAGGCCTCCGTCGGCGATCAGGGGGACGCCGGCCGGCCGAGTGGCCTTGGATGCCTCGTAGATGGCCGTGATCTGCGGAACGCCGACGCCTGCGACGACGCGCGTGGTGCAGATCGATCCGGGTCCGACGCCGACCTTCACGGCATCGGCTCCGGCATCCACCAGGGCCTGGGCGCCATCGCGGGTCGCGACGTTGCCGCCGATGACGTCGATGTGGGCGAACGTGGGATCGCTCTTGATGCGACGGATGATGTCGAGCACGCCCGCGCTCTCGCCGTTGGCCGTGTCGACCACGAGAACGTCGACGCCGGCGTCGCGCAGCGCCTCGGCGCGCTCCCAGGCGTCGCCGAAGAACCCCATGGCCGCGCCGACGCGGAGGCGCCCCTCGGAGTCCTTGGTGGCGTTCGGGTACTGCTCGCTCTTGTCGAAGTCCTTCACCGTGATGAGACCGGTGAGGTATCCCTCGTCGTCGACGAGGGGCAGCTTCTCGACCTTGTGCTTGGCGAAGATCGCGAGAGCCTCGTCGGGGTTCATGCCGACGCGACCGGTGATGAGCGGCATGTGGGTCATGACCTCGCTCACCTTCGTCGAGCTCTTCTCGAAGTCGGCGACGAACCTGATGTCGCGGTTCGAGATGATGCCGACGAGCTTGCCGGCCTCGTCGACGACGGGAAGGCCGCTCACCCTATACGTCGCGCAGAGGGCGTCGACATCGGCGACGGAGGCATCCGGAGTCGTCGTCACCGGGTTGGAGACCATACCGGATTCGCTGCGCTTCACCCTGTCGACCATCTCTGCCTGGTCGGCGATCGAGAGATTGCGGTGCAGGATGCCGATACCACCCTGGCGGGCCATGGCGATGGCCATGCGCGCCTCGGTGACGGTGTCCATCGCGGCGGAGAGCAGCGGTGTCGCCACGTCGATGCGCCGGGTCAACTGCGAGCGGGTGTCCGCGTCGCTCGGGATCACGTCGGTGTGTCCGGGCAGGAGCAGCACGTCGTCGTAGGTCAGACCGATGAAGCCGAAGGGATCGTGCTCGCCCATCTCGAAGTTCCTTTGCAGAGTTCAGATCGTTATGAAGCCGCAATCCACGATGATCCGACCAGTTGATCAATGTTAAGCGAGTTTGCGCCTCAGGCATTCCACCCGACACAATCACTCAGCGTCGACAACCACATTTGCGAAACACATAGGACATAATCAGCACGTACTGTCGACAAAGTTGTTGTCAGGATTGACCTAGGAGCCGCCACCGGCACGACCGGTGAGGCACCCCCCATGGAGGTTCAGTGAATTCCACTGATACGGCTCGTCGGCGATCACCGAGAACTCTCGTGATCCTCGTCGGTCTCTTGTTCGCATTTCTCACATTGAGCGCATTCAACGCCTCACCAGCCCAGGCGGACGAGGTGGGCACCGAGTACGACTACACGTTCGTCGGCAACGTCCAATTCGACCAAGAGCCGCTGGAGGGCGTGGAGATCACGGTCTCCGGCAACGGCTACAAGGCGACGGTGAAGACGGATGCCGATGGCAAGTGGAAGATCGGAGTTCCGGAGAAGGCGGCCTACAAGATCACCCTCGACGAGGACACCCTTCCCAAGGGCGTCGTCGTGGCCAAGGGCGGTTCGACCATCGAGGCCGAGTTCGCCCTCACCGCGACGAAGGCGGTCAACTTCTTCCTCGGTGAGGGGCAGCGCGTCACGACGAGCTTCTTCGACCAGTTCGTGCAGCGCGTGGTCAACGGCCTCAACTTCGGTCTCCTCCTGGCCCTGGCCGCGATCGGCGTCTCGCTGATCTTCGGCACGACCGGCCTGTCGAACTTCGCGCACGCGGAGATGATCACCTTCGGTGCTCTCATGACGCTCACCTTCGGCGTCGACCTGGCCTGGCCGCTCTGGATCGCGATCATCATCGCCCTGGTGCTGAGCGCCGGCCTCGGCTGGACTCTCGACGCCATGATCTGGAAACCGCTGCGCCGCAAGGGCGTCGGGATCATCCAGCTCATGATCGTGAGCATCGGCCTCTCCCTCGCCCTGCGCTACGTCTACCAGTTCTTCTACGGTGGAGCCACGCAGCAGCTGCCCGGCGCGACCCTGCCGAGCGACATCCGCTTCGGCGCCGTCGCCCTGTCATGGGTCGACGTGGCCAGCATGATCATCTCGATCGTCGTGCTCCTCGGTGTCGCCTACTTCCTGCTGCGCACCCGCGTCGGCAAGGCGACCCGCGCAGTGTCCGACAACCCGAGCCTCGCCTCGGCCAGCGGCATCGACGTCGACAGGGTCATCCGCATCGTCTGGGTGCTCGGAGGCCTGCTCGCCGGACTCTCCGGCATCCTGTACGCCTACGCCCGCCCGGGTGTGAGCTGGGACATGGGCTTCCAGATCCTGCTGCTCGTGTTCGCAGCCGTGACCCTGGGTGGTCTCGGTACGGCGTTCGGTGCGCTGGTCGGGTCGATCATCGTCGGCCTCTTCACGGAGCTCACGACCCTGTGGCTCCCGTCGGACCTCAAGTACGTGGGAGCACTCATCGTCCTGATCCTCATCCTGCTGTTCCGACCGCAGGGCATCCTGGGTCGCAAAGAGAGAATCGGTTAGGGGGCAGGCACATGATCGACTGGATTCAGATCTTCTCCAATGCCTCGCAGGAACTCATCAGCCCGACGACGGCCGCCTACGCGCTCGCCGCGCTCGGCCTCGCGATCCACTTCGGATACACGGGCCTGCTGAACTTCGGCCAGGCGGGCTTCATGGCCCTCGGCGCGTACGGGTACGCCATCTCGATCCTCACCTTCGGCTTCCCCGTCTGGGCGGCCGTGCTGGTGGGAGTCGGGGCGTCGGTGGTCTTCGCACTGATCCTCGGTATTCCGACCCTCCGCCTGCGTGCCGACTACCTCGCCATCGTGACAATCGCGGCAGCCGAGATCCTGCGACTGCTCTTCACCACGGGAACGTGGGAGTCCGTCACGGGTTCCGCCAGCGGCCTCCAGGGCTACAAGGGCAGCTTCGGCGCCCTCAACCCCTTCACCTTCGAGGGCACCGTCGGCTTCGGGCCGTTCCAGTACAACGCCTACGACTGGTGGATCCGCCTCGTCGGCTGGACCGTCGTGATCGTCGCCGGCATCCTCACCTGGCTCATCATGCGCAGCCCGTGGGGCCGTGTCATCAAGGGCATCCGTGAGGACGAGGACGCCGTGCGCGCCCTCGGCAAGAATGTGTACTCCTACAAGATGCAGAGCCTCGTGCTCGGTGGTGTCTTCGGAACCCTCGCCGGCATGATCTTCGTGCTGCCGCGTGCTGTGGTTCCCGCGAACTACCAGACCTCGCTCACCTTCTTCATCTACGCGATCCTGCTGCTCGGTGGTGCAGCCACCATCCTCGGACCGATCATCGGCTCGATGATCTTCTGGGTGCTGCTGTCGTTCTTCTCGGGCTTCATCGCCCGAGCCGTGGAGGCCGGCTGGCTGCCCTTCATGACCCAGGTGCAGGCTGGACAGCTGCGCTTCATCCTCGTCGGAGTGGCGATCATGTTGATCGTGATCTTCAGACCCCAGGGCATCTTCGGAAACAAGAAGGAGTTGGCCTTTGTCAAGTGACACGACCCCAACAGTCACCCCGGTCAAGACGACCGGACTGCACATCGGCGATGCCGTGCCGGGAGTCCGCAAGGTCGACCCGATCATCATCGCCGACGGAGTGCGACGCACCTTCGGTGGTCTGACCGCCGTCGACGTCGAGCACGTCGAGATCCCCCGCGGCGCCATCACCGCCCTCATCGGCCCGAACGGCGCCGGCAAGACGACCTTCTTCAACCTGCTGACGGGCTTCGACAAGCCGGATGCCGGTGTGTGGGAGTTCGACGGCAAGCCGTTGCAGCGGGTGCCCGCCTACCGCGTGGCCCGCATGGGACTCATCCGCACCTTCCAGCTGACGAAGTCGCTCGGCCTCCTCACCGTGCTCGACAACATGAAGCTCGGCGCGAAGGGGCAGACCGGCGAGAACCTGTTCCGCTCGGTCCTGCCCTTCCTCTGGCGCAAGCAGGAGGACGAGATCACGACGAAGGCCGACGAACTGCTCGCCCGCTTCAAGCTCGACGCCAAGCGCGAGGACTACGCGGCCAGCCTCTCCGGCGGCCAGCGCAAGCTCCTCGAGATGGCTCGGGCCCTCATGAGCGATCCGACGCTGGTCATGCTCGACGAGCCGATGGCCGGCGTGAACCCGGCGCTCACGCAGTCGCTGCTCGACCACATCCTGGGCCTCAAGGACCAGGGCATGACGGTGCTCTTCGTCGAGCACGACATGCACATGGTGCGCCACATCGCCGACTGGGTCATCGTGATGGCCGAGGGCAAGGTCGTCGCCGAGGGCGATCCGCACACAGTCATGGCCAATCCCGCCGTCATCGACGCCTACCTGGGATCGCACCACGATTCCGACCTGGGCGAGACCGACACGGAGCACGTCGAAGTCCTGAAGGAGCTCATCGATGACGAACAGTAGTCCAGCAGCCCCGGCAGCCCCTGCCCCCGTCGGCGAACTCGTCGTCGACGTGCGCAGCGTCACCGCCGGCTACCTGCCCGGGGTGAACATCCTGAACGACTGCTCGCTGCAGGCACGCCAGGGCGAGCTCATCGGAATCATCGGCCCGAACGGCGCCGGAAAGTCGACCCTGCTGAAGTCGATCTTCGGCCTCGTGAAGGTGCGCGAGGGCGGCATCTTCCTGCAGGGCGAGGAGATCACCAACCTGAAGGCGAACAAGCTCGTCGCCAAGGGTGTCGGCTTCGTTCCCCAGACGAACAACGTGTTCCCGTCGCTCACCATCCAGGAGAACCTGGAGATGGGCATGTACCAGAAGCCCAAGGGTCTCAAGGAGCGTCTCGAATTCGTGACCGAGATCTTCCCCGAACTCGGACGCCGCCTCACGCAGCGCGCCGGTTCGCTGTCGGGTGGTGAACGCCAGATGGTGGCGATGTCGCGGGCGCTCATGATGGGACCGCACATCCTGCTGCTCGACGAGCCCAGCGCCGGGCTCTCCCCCGTGCGCCAGGACGAGGCGTTCCTTCGGGTCAAGGAGATCAACAAGGCCGGCGTGACGACCATCATGGTCGAGCAGAACGCCCGCCGCTGCCTGCAGATCTGCGACCGCGGCTACGTTCTCGACCAGGGCAAGGACGCGTACACGGGCACCGGCCGTGAGCTGCTGAACGACCCCAAGGTCATCGGGCTCTACCTCGGAACGCTGGGCGAGTAGCGCGCAGACGACGAAACGAGACGAGGGGCGGATGCTGCGGCATCCGCCCCTCTTCTCGTTGTCGATCCGACGCCCGCCGTCTGGCCCGCCGGCGAGCGTCGCCCTCTGCCTGCCGCCCTCACGCACTCACGCACTCACGCACTGACGCTCGCACAGGGTCCTCGCACGCCGTCTGCCATACCGTCGGGCGCCCGAGGCCCCCAGGGCGGTCAGGTGGGCGCTGAGCGCCTGTCGCTCGCCTTCGGCGAGACGAGCCCGCCCACCCCGTATGCGCGCATGAGAAAGGGCCCCGACCGAAGCCGGGGCCCTTCCTTCAGTGCTGACGCCTAGTTGATGCGCGAGTACTTGTTGTCGGCTCCGTACTCGTAGACACCGATGGTGGCTTCGGTCGGGTCGCCGTTCTCGTCGAACGTGACGGGTCCGGAGGCTCCGTCGTAGTCGATCTGCTTGCCCTCGGCGAGGAGCTTGGCGCCCTCTTCGAAGGTGGTGACCTTGGTGCCGTCGCCGGTACCGCCCGAGACCTGCTGGAGGTACTTGGCGATCTCAGTGCCGTCGGTGCTGTTGGCCGCGTAGGCCGCCAGAGCGATGAGGACGGCGGCGTCGTACGACTCGGGTCCGTAGCTGAAGTCGGTCAGGGCCGGGTCTGCGGTGAGCAGGCGCTCCCTGAAGTCGTCCTCGAGCTTGGGGCCGGGGAGCGTACCCTTCGATCCGGCGATGAGGCCGGGAGCGAAGTCGGCGCTGTAGTCGGCGAGGTTTCCATCGACGAAGTACAGCTTGTCACCGGGGTAACCGGATCCGACGAGAGCAGGCACGACGACCTTGGCCTCGTCGAACGTGATGACGGCAACGGCGTCGGGCTTCGCGGCGGAGATCGCCGAGAGCTGGGCGTCGAAGTTGGAGTCACCGGTGTTGAACTGCTGCTCGACGACGACCTCGCCGCCGGCGGCCTCGAAGGCCTCCTTGGTGGCAGCGGCCAGGCCGGTGCCGTAGGGGTCGTTCAGCACGAGGAGACCGAGGGTGGAGTTGCCGTCCTCGGCGATCTGCGTGCCGAGAACCTCGCCCTGGAGCAGGTCGGAGGGAGCCGTGCGGAAGTACAGGCCCTTGTCCTCGTAGGTGGTGAAGTCAGGCGACGTGTTGGCCGGCGAGAACTGCACGACACCGGCGCCGGTGATCTGGTCGATGACAGTGAAGGAGACACCCGAGGATGCCGCACCCACGATGGCCGAGACGTCCTGCGAGAGGAGGTCGGTCACCGACACGGTGGCGGTGTCTGTGGTGGTGTCACCCGAGTCACGGTAGATGACCTCGAGGTTGAGCCCCGATGCTGCATCGTTGACCTCGGTCGCACCGAGCGCGACGCCGGCTTCCTCGGGCGGGCCGAGGAAGGCGAGGGTGCCGGACTGCGGCAGGATCGTACCGATCTTCAGATCGAGGGCACGGTCACCGGCCTTGATGGGCAGGGCGTCGCCGGCCGAGGCCGTCTCGGAAGCGGACGGGCTGGCCGCCTCGCCGCCACCACTGCTGCACGCGGTCAGTAGGAGAGCGCTGACGCCGACGAGGGCGGCTCCGCTCAATACTGCCCGGGCAGAGCGCGAGGCCTTGGCCTTCGCGAATACGCTCATGTTGCTCCTTGGGACTTAGGAATGTGTACACAGATGGCAGTCCGGAAGACTGCCGTGGTGCCACAGTATTGGGCGATCATGGGCCGGACAAGCCAACTTGGTCACAGTGCGGTAAAACCGTTCAAATTGTTACATCCCGGCAAACTGACGGGCCTGAAACAACGGAATCTGTACTACGGGCACATTCCAGCGACGTTTTCACGCGTCGGATGCCGCCCCCGCGAGCTACTTCTTCTTGGCCTTCGTGGGACTCGGCTCGGGTTCGGGAGTGGCCTGCGCGAGGCCACCGGTTCCCGTGACCCCCGCGTAGACGATGGAGGCGTCGTCGGCGAGCGCCGCGGCGCATTCACCGAAGCTGACGCACGAGAAGCCGCCGCTCGAGACCGCCGTGATCGCCTCGGCGACCGCGCTTCCGGAATCGTTGTCCGCCTCTGTCGCGGCCAGGGCCACCCGCATCGTGGTGTCATAGGCCTCCGGACCGCCCCAGAGCGATATCGCTCCGGGATCGGCGGACTTCAGCCTGGCCGAGAACGACTTGTCCGGCTTCCAGCCCGCCGGGCCGATGCGCACGACAGTCGTGGTACCGCTGACGGCGGTGATCTCCTCGGGGATGTCGCCCACCGCCGCCCAGAGCACCACGTCGATGCTGCGATCGGCGAGCTCCTTCACGATGTCGGCGGCACCCGTCGACGTCGAGCGGTGCACGACGACGACGGGAGCTCCGAGCACTCCGCCCTGTTCGTCGAGCTCGCGCACGGCCAGCTCGACTCCGGCGACCTGCGCCTGGGAGACGTCTGCAGGCTTGCCTGCCATGTCGAGAACCGTCATCAGGCGCAGCGATCCGTCGCCGGGGATGACGGGCGCCGGGGTCTGGGTGGCAGTCGGCGTCGGCTTCGGTTCGCCCTCGGCCGTGCAGCCCGTGAGCAGCAATGCTCCTGCCACGACAGCCGCCAGCGCAACCGAACGGTGGGTCCTCATACGGCGGTTCTCCCCTTCTGCCGGGCGCCAGCCTAGCGGCGGGTCAGACCAATTCGACGGATGCGCGCCGCGCACTGCGCGCCGAGCGCGCCATGTCGATCGTGAGCACCGCGAGGGCGACCCAGACCAGGCTGAACCCGACCCAGCGCTCGGGCGGCATCGCCTCGTGCAGGAGCACCACGCCGACCAGGAACTGGATGAACGGGGCGAAGTACTGGATGAACCCCATGTAGATCAGTGGGAGGCGCCTCGACGCCGCGGCGAAGAAGAGGAGCGGAACGGCCGTGATGACACCCGCCGCCGCGAGCAGGACCGTGTGCCAGACGCTGATCGTGCCGAGCGTGATGCCTCCGGTCGCGCCGACGACGATGAGGGCGACGATGGCGACAGGCGTGAGCCATGCCGTCTCGAGCGTGAGACCGGAGACCGCATCGACCTGACCGCCGACGCGCTTCTTGATCAACCCGTAGAAGCCGAACGAGAACGCCAGCGCCAGCGCGATCCACGGGAAGCTGCCGTGCCCGAACGCGAGCACGAGCACTGCGGCGATGCTGATGCCCACGGCAGCCCACTGCATCGGGCGCAGCCGCTCCCTCAGCACGATGACGCCGAGGAACACGGTGACGATCGGGTTGATGAAGTAGCCCAGCGCCGCCTCGACGACCTGACCGGTCATGGCCGCAAAGACGTAGACCGTCCAGTTCACCAGGATCAGAACACCAGCGAGAGCCATGGTCAGCGAGATGCGCGGCTGCCGCGCCAGCGCGACGAACCCGCGCCACGCCTTCGTGACGGTCAGGAGGATGGCGCAGAACACCAGGGAGAAGAGGATGCGCCAGGAGACGATCTCCGGAGCACCGGCCGGAGCGAGGGCGATGAAGTAGATCGGGAGGAAGCCCCAGAGCACGTAGGCGGAGATCGCGTAGATCAGGCCCGTTCTCCCGACACTGTCGGTCGGCGACGCCAGAGGGGTCTTCGAGGATTCCTGGGTCACAGCCACTCGTCCGAGCTTACGCCGCGTCGGGGCGGCGACGTCCCGGCCCGACTGCCAACGCGGCGCGACATCCTGCCTCGGCTCGGTCATTTTCGGCAGGGGAACGACGAAGGGTCCGGATGCCGTCGGCATCCGGACCCTTCACTCGATGGGGTGCGACTAGCGCACGACCACAGCGAGGACGTCGCGAGCGGAGAGGACCAGGAAGTCCTCGCCCGAGAACTTGACCTCGGTTCCGCCGTACTTGGAGTAGATGACCTTGTCGCCGACGGCGATGTCGAGGGGCACGCGGTTGCCGTTGTCGTCGATGCGACCGGGGCCCACGGCCACGACCTCGCCCTCCTGGGGCTTCTCCTTGGCGGTGTCGGGGATGACGAGACCCGACGCCGTGGTCTGCTCTGCCTCGACCTGCTTGATGACGATGCGATCCTCGAGCGGCTTGATGGAGACCGACACGGTTGACCTCTTTCTGTAACGAAGACTGGTTAGCACACTCGATATGAGAGTGCTAAGACGAGTTTAGGGCGCGATTGGCACTCATGCAACGTGAGTGCCAACGATGACGTTCTGCGCCGCGGGCCGTGGGTTAGCGTTGGGGGCATGGATCGCTCAGAGCTCGTCGACCTTCTGACGCCCGAGGGTTTCCGGCTCCTCGACTCCCTCCCCGCCTGGGACGCGAAGACCGACGTCGTCCGCCTGGTCAGCGGACTGCGTGCGCAGGGTCACCCGGCCGGACTGGTCGCGAGTGTGCTGAGCCAGTCACGGCTGCGCGCCAAGGCCGAGGGGAAGTTCGGTGAGTTCGCCTCGCGCATGCTGTTCACCGACGACGGCCTCGAGCAGGCGACGCGACTGTCGGTGGCCGCTCTGCACGCCGGCCGCTACAGCGCGGCCGGCATCACCAGGGTGGCCGACCTCGGGTGCGGAATCGGCGGCGACGCCCTGGCGATGTCCGCCCTCGAGCTGGAGGTCACCGCTGCCGACGCCGACGAGGTCACAGCTGCGATCGCCAGCTACAACCTCGCACCGTTCCCGACGGCTTCGGTGCTGAATGCCCGCGCCGAAGACGTCGACCTGGCGGATGTCGGCGGGGTCTACCTCGACCCGGCACGGCGCACGGCCGGACACTCCGAGACCGAACGGCTGACCCACGCCGGCGACTACTCGCCGTCGCTCGATTTCGCCTTCGGGCTGGGTGAGCGGATGCCGACAGGCGTGAAGCTGGGCCCCGGCTTCGATCGCTCCCTCATCCCGGCGGATGCCGAGGCCCAGTGGGTGTCGGTCGACGGGCAGCTCGTGGAGATGGGCCTCTGGTTCGGCGCGTTGGCTCGGCCCGGCATCCGTCGGTCGGCACTGCTGCTCGGGCGGGCGGGCACCGCTGAGCTCAGCGCAGACGCCGACAGCCCCGACGTCGAGGTTCGCGCGCTGGGCGAGTACCTGTACGAGCCTGACGGCGCCGTCATCCGGGCCAGGCTCATCGGCGACCTGGCCCGCGAGATCGACGCGGGCATGCTGAGCGAGTCGATCGCGTACCTCACGTCCGACGTCGCCCGGGAGACCCCGTTCGCTACGGCGTTCCGGGTGCTCGATGTGCTGCCGACAGACGAGAAGAAGCTGAAGGCCGCCCTGCGCGAGCGCGGGGTCGGAACGCTCGAGATCAAGAAGCGCGGCATCGACGTCGATCCGGCTCAGCTGCGCAAGCGCCTGCAGCTGAAGGGGTCGGCATCCGCCACCATCGTGCTCGCCCGGCAGGCCGGCAGGCACGTGACGCTCCTCGTCGAGAGGGTCTGACGTCTCGTCGAGAGGACATGACGCGTCCGAGGGCGTGACGATGCTGCCCCGTGCCGCAGAGCGGTTCAGGGCGCTGGGGCGATCCTGACGACCACGAGCACCCAGATCGCGGCGACGACGATGCCGGCGATCCCTGTTGCGATGCCGACGATCCGATTGGTTCTGCTGTACGAATCGTGGGGCCGCGCGGCGATGCCTGCGATCACGGCGACGATGGAAGCGATCGCACCCCACGGCAGGAACAGGCAGACGATCAGGCCGCCGACCCCGAGCCAGCTGGAGAGGCTGGCGGCAGCACTGGGCGGCTCCGGAATCAGCGCCGCCTCGGACTGGCTCATCGTTCCTCCTGTCGCCGTGGAGAGACAGGGGGCGGATGGCCGATCACGGCCATCCGCCCCCGCCTACGGCGTTCTCTAGTACGTGGTGTAGCCCGAGTCGCCGATGGACGCGAAGACCGCGATCCAGAAGATGAGCGAGATCAGGCCGATGACGACGCCGAGGAAGCCCAGGATGATTCCGGTGAGCCACATGCCCTTCGCCGCCGGCTCCTTCTTCTTGCCGAGGAAGCCGAGCACGATCGCCGCAGCGGGGATCAGCATCTGCAGGATGCCACCGGCGATGGGGATCCACACGACGACCAGCGACCCGGCGACGCCGACGATTCCGGCGATCAACGCGATGAGGCTGAGGACCGGTGTCGATGACGGTGTGCCCGGAGCGTACGCGGAGCCATAGGCCTGGGGCGCAGGCGGCTGGGTGCCGTACGCGGATGGGGCGCCGTAGGCCGGCGGCGGCGTTGGCGCAGCTCCGTAGGCCGGGGGTGCCGGGGGCGCAGGAGGGCCGGCCGGAGGAGCCGGAGGACCGGCGGGTGGTGCCGGCGGTGCCGCAGGAGCAGGAGGCGCTACGGGCGGTGCTTCTGGGGCATCGGGAACCGATGGCTCGTCAGCGACCGTCGGCTCGCCCGCGTCAGTCGCGGCCGCGGGCTCGGCAGCCTCGGTCGACGGAACGACCGGGTCGACGCCGTCGATCGGCTGCTCGGGCTCGTCGGGTCGCGCTGGTGTCGTGGGATCGCTCATGGTGATTGCCTGCTTTCGTTCAGTACTGGTCGCCGTTGGACGCGGCGAAGAAGATCAACGGGATGAGGACGGCGAAGAAGAGGATGATGCCGGCGACGATGCCCAGGTATCCGAGGATGAGGCCGGCGATGGCGAAGCCGCGACCCTGCTCACCGGTCTTCTTGACCTGGTTCAATCCGATGTGGCCGAGCACGACGCCCACGACGCTGATGCCCAGCACCGACAGGATGAACGAGACGATCGACAGCACGTTCCACTTCGGCTGCACCGGGTACGGCTGCCCGTACGCCGGCTGCTGCGCGTAGCTCGGAGCCTGTGCCGGAGCCGGAGGCGGAGCGTAGGCCGGCGGTTCAGCGGACGCGGCGGGCTGGGAAGCCGGCGGAACCGTTGCACCACCCGCCTCATCTGCAGGTGGCTGGTTGACGTCGGTCATCGGTCCCCTTCCGGCCGCG
Source organism: Leifsonia sp. Root1293 (assembly GCF_001425325.1). NCBI lineage: Bacteria > Bacillati > Actinomycetota > Actinomycetes > Micrococcales > Microbacteriaceae > Leifsonia > Leifsonia sp. Root1293. The sequence goes on from NZ_LMEH01000001.1 coordinate 1,981,689, forward strand.
GATTCGCACGTCTCATCACCCTACTCCGCCTGATCAGGGGCGGAAAGGGCGACGCGCGACTATGACGGCGACGAGGACACCGCGACGATCGGACGCGACCCGGAAGGAATCCGGCCGCTCAGCGCACCTGGATGTCGGTGACCGGCAGGGTGGAGTCGGCACCGAAATCGGGACCGGACGGATCATGTCCGTGCATCACCAGCTGCGCCCCGAGCGCTGCGATCATGGCGCCGTTGTCGGTGCAGAGCGACAGCGGTGGGATGCGGAGTGCGATGCCAGCCGCGGCCGTGCGCTCCTCGGCGAGAGAACGGACCCTGGCGTTCGCGACCACACCGCCGCCCAGCAGCAGCCTCGGCACCCCGAGGTCGGTGCACGCGGCGATCGCCTTGCCGATGAGCACGTCGGCGACGGCCTCGCGGAAGCTGGCGGCGACGTCGTTGACGGGCACATCCTCTCCGGCGTCCTGCTTCTTCTCGACCCAGCGCGCCACCGAGGTCTTCAGGCCCGAGAAGCTGAAGTCGTAGCGGTGGGCGGCCATGTCCTTCGGCAGGGTGAGACCACGGGGGAAACGGATGGCCTTCGGGTCGCCCAGGGCGGCCAGTCTGTCGATGTGCGGACCGCCCGGATAGGGCAGGCCGAGAATGCGCGCCACCTTGTCGAACGCCTCGCCCGCCGCATCGTCGATGGTCTCGCCGAGCAGTTCGACGTCGGAGACCAGGTCGCGCACGAGCAGCAGCGAGGTGTGTCCGCCGGAGACGAGCAGGGCGATGGTGGGGTATTCGAGGTGGCCGTCGTCGCCGAGCACGTCGACGCCGACATGGCCGACGAGATGGTTGACGGCGTAGAGCGGCTTGTCCAGGGCGAGGGCGAGCGCCTTGGCCGAACCGACACCGACCATGAGGGCGCCGGAAAGGCCGGGGCCGCTGGTGACGGCGATGGCGTCGAGGTCTTCGAGGCTCACGCCGGCCTCGGCGAGGGCTGCACCGATCATGGGCGTCATCGATTCGAGATGCGCTCTCGCCGCGACCTCGGGAACCACTCCGCCGTAGCGCGCGTGCTCGTCCATGGACGATGCGATGGCGTTGGCGAGCAGGGTGCGCCCGCGCACGATGCCGACGCCGGTCTCATCGCAGGAGGTCTCGATGCCGAGCACCAGCGGATCCTCGCGGTTCATCGGGCCTCCCCCGGCTGGATGGTCTCGATGCCGACGGCCAGCGTCGTCCTGGCCGGCTGAACGCTGAGGCGCATGACGATCGCATCGACTCCGTCGGGCTGGTAGTACGTGGGCCGCACGGCGATCTCGACGAATCCCAACGTGTCGTAGAGAGCCTGGGCGACCGGGTTGTCCGCCCGCACCTCGAGGAAGACCTCCGTCACGCCGCGCCCGCGTGCCTCGTCGATGAGGCGTTCCATGAGGGCGCGTCCGAGGCGTTGTCCGCGGAACTCGGGGACCACGGCGATCGTCTGGATGTCGGCATCCGTTCCTCCGCGGGGCGCCAGAAGCCCGGCGTAGCCGACGATGTGCTCGCGCTCGTCGGGCGGGAACGCGACGAGGTAGTAGGTGTGCTCGCTGGCGAGGTCGGCGCGCATCGTCGACGACGACCAGGCATCGGTCGTGAAGGTACTGGTCTCGATGGCCATGATGGCGTCGAGGTCGGCGACGCCGGCGCGCCGGAGTTGGAACGTCATCGCGTCACCCGCTTCGGACCGTTCGACGGGGTGACGTCGGGCGAGCGCAGGTAGAGGGGCTCGTCGGCGGCGAACGGCTTCCCCGCCGCGAAGGAGAGTTCGGCCACCATTCCGAGGCCACCGGCGGGAATCGTTGCGGCGTCGACGCGGGTCAGCTCCGCGAAGGGAACGGCATCCGGCTTCGCGAGGGCGGGTCCGTCGATGCGCTGCGGCAGCCCGTCGGCGTCGGGGCCGGAGTACGCCGACCAGAACACCTCCCGGCGACGGGCATCCGTCACCACGAGAAGGCCCCCGGTGGCGCCCGACGCATAGTGCTGCCAGGCGACGGCATCGTGGCTGGCGATCGGCACCAGGGGTCGTCCCAAGGCGAAGGCGAAGGTGCGCGCGGCGCTGATGCCGACGCGCAGCCCGGTGAAGGGGCCCGGGCCCATGCCGCTCACGACCCCGGACAGTTGACGGGGCCGGATGCCGGCCTCGGCGAGGGCGGCCGTGATGAGAGAGCCGATCACCTCGGCGTGGCGCATGGTGTCTGCGACGTCGACCTGACTCAGGATGCCGCCGTCCCGATCGACCACGGCGACACTCGTGCCTGCGGAGGTATCGATGGCGAGCAGCACCCGTCCAGCCTACTTCGCCTCGGGCGCCGACCCCTCGGCGTACGCGGTTCCCGCCCAGCGCGGGCCGACGCCGCGGATGGTGACGGTGCGGGGCTCATCGGCGCCCAGCTCCGAGGCGTCCGCCGGGTCGCTGTCTGCAGCATCGTCGGTTCCGCCCTCGCCGGTGCCGTCGGCAGCGGAACCCGCGCCGGTCGGGCGCTCGATCTCGAGCTCGAGCCAGGACTCGGCGACGCCGTCGAGGAGTCCGGCTCCCCATTCGACGACGACGACGGACCGGGCGTAGTCGATGTCGAGGTCGTCGAGTTCCAGGGCGCTCTGCAGCCTGTAGGCGTCGACGTGCACGAGCGGCGGTCCATCGCCGAGGCTGGGATGGGTGCGTGCCAGCACGAAGGTGGGGCTCGCCACCCGACCGCGAACATCCAGCCCGGCTCCGATGCCGCGCGTGAGAGTCGTCTTGCCGGCACCGAGGGGGCCGCTGAGCACCAGGAGGTCGCCCGCGCGCAGCTCGGCTGCGAGGGTGCGGCCGAGGGCCGTCATCCCGTCGGCCTCGGCGATGGTGAGTCTCTGCACGGCGCTACTCCACGTAGTGACGGTGCACCCTGTGGCCGATGCGCGTCACGATCTCGTAGTTGATGGTTCCCGCGGCCGCCGCCCAGTCATCGGCAGAGGGCGCACCCGTCGCCGGGTCACCGAAGACGACCACGGGATCCCCGACGGCGACGTCGACGTCGCCGACGTCGACGATGAACTGGTCCATCGCGATGCGCCCGACGACAGGATGCCGCTCCCCCGCGATCCACACCTCCGCGCGCCCCGATGCCTGCCGCGGGATGCCTTCGGCGTAGCCGAGCGGGACGAGCACCAGGGTCGTGTCCCGTGACGCCCGCCACTGGTAATCGTACGACGCCCCTGTTCCGGCTGCGACCCGGCGCACATTGGCGACCCGGCCCCGCAGCGTCATGGCCGGAACCAGTGCGATCTCGGGTGCACTGTCACTCCACGGCGAGAGCCCGTAGATCCCGATGCCCAGTCGCACCATCGTGTAGCGACTCTCGGGGTGGGTGATGGCCGCGGCAGTCGACGCCAAGTGCAGGAGCTCGGGCGCGACTCCACGACGCGCCGCCGTGGCGATCGCCGCCTCGAACCGCTCGCGCTGAGCTGCGTCGTCCTCTGGCGAGGCGTTCGACAGGTGGCTGAACAGCCCTTCGACGATGAGGTCGCCCGACTCCTGGAGGGAGGCGACAGCCTCGACGGCGGCGACCCAGTCGTCCTCGGCGATGCCGTTGCGGCTGAGCCCGGTGTCGACCTTGAGGTGCACCCGCGCCGGAGCGCCCGCCCGGCGGGCGGCATCCGTCACGGCATCCACCTGGCCGAGCGTCGAGACGCCGATCGAGATGCCGCGTGCCACGGCCTGATAGAAGTCGGCGTCCGGGTCGTGCAGCCACGCGAGTACCGGACCGTCGATGCCGGCATCGCGCAGGGCGACGGCTTCGGTGATGTCGGCGACGCCCAGCCAGTCCGCGCCTCCGGCGAGCGCCGCCCGGGCGACGGGCACCGCTCCGTGGCCGTAGGCATTCGCCTTGACGACGGCCATGACGTGCGGTGTGCCGACATGGGCGACGAGGGCTGCGACGTTCGACCTGATGGCACCGAGGTCGACGGATGCCTCACGGAAGACGAGCTGCTCGTTCATGACGCATCCCTCTCCATCACGACGAAGGCCGTTGCGATGCCGGCGTCGTGGCTCATCGACACGTGCACGCGAGCGACACCCTGCGCTGCCGCGGCCGCCGCGACGGTTCCCGAGAGGGCGAACTCCGGATCTCCGTGCTCATTCGCCTCGATGACCATGTCGTGCCAACGCAGGCCGCCCGGCCCGCCGAGAGCCTTGATGAGGGCTTCCTTCGCGGCGAACCGTGCAGCCAGGGAGCGCGGATGCCGATCGCGTTCGCTCTCAGCGAACAGACGCTCGACCAACCGCGGGGTGCGTGCGATCGCCCGCTCGAACCGCGCCAGATCGACGACGTCGACTCCGATGCCGGCGATCACGGCTCACTCGACCGTGACGGACTTCGCCAGGTTGCGCGGCTGGTCGACGTCGAGGCCCTTGGCCGTGGCCAGCTCCATCGCGAAGATCTGCAGCGGGACGACGGCGAGGATCGGCTCGAAGAGCGGCGCGGCCAGCGGGATCGGGATGACCTCGTCGGCGAAGGGAAGCACTGCTGCATCGCCCTGCTCGGCGATCGCGATGATGCGAGCACCTCGAGCGCGGATCTCCTGGATGTTCGAGACGACCTTGGCGTGCAGCAGAGCCGAGTGACGCGGGCTCGGCACGATCACGAAGACCGGCTGCCCCGGCTCGATGAGCGCGATCGGGCCGTGCTTCAGCTCACCGGCGGCGAAGCCCTCGGCGTGGATGTAGGCGAGCTCCTTGAGCTTCAGCGCACCCTCGAGGGCGACGGGGAAGCCGACGTGACGGCCGAGGAACAGCACGGCGCGGGTGTCGCTCATCCAGTGGGCGAGCTGGCGGATGATCTCGCCGGTGCCGAGCACCGTCGACAGCTTCTCGGGGATGGCCTCGAGCTCGCCGAGCTCGAATCCGATCTCCTCGGCGGTGAGCGAGGAGCGAACCCTGGCGAGGTGCAGGCCGAAGAGGTACAGGGCGGTGATCTGCGCGACGAAGGCCTTGGTCGATGCGACGGCGACCTCGGGGCCGGCGTGGGTGTAGATGACGGCATCCGACTCGCGCGGGATGGTCGCACCCTGGGTGTTGCAGATCGACAGCGTCTTGGCGCCGCGCTCCCCGGCGAACTTCACGGCCATGAGGGTGTCCATGGTCTCGCCGGACTGCGAGATGGAGATGACCAGCGTGTCGTCGGTGATCACCGGGTCGCGGTAGCGGAACTCGTGGCTGAGCTCCACCTCGACGGGGATGCCGGCCCACTTCTCGATCGCGTACTTGGCGACGATGCCGGCGTAGGCGGCCGTGCCGCAGCCGATGATCGTGATGCGGCGGATGGCGGCGAGGGCGTCGTCGCCGAATGCTGTGAGCTCGGGCACGGCGACGGCTCCGTCGTGAATGCGACCGCGGATGGTGTTGGCGACGGCATCCGGCTGCTCCGAGACCTCCTTGGCCATGAAGCTCGACCAGCCGCCCTTCTCGCTCGCCGATGCGTCCCACGCGACGTCGAACTCCTCGGCTTCGACGACGGCGCCCTCGAAGTCAGTGACGGTGACGCTGTCGGCCGTGATGGCGACGATCTGGTCCTGGCCGATGGCGACGGCACGGCGGGTGTGCTCGACGAAGGCGGCGACATCCGACCCCAGGAAGTTCTCCCCGTCGCCGAGGCCGATCACGAGCGGCGAGTTGCGCCGTGCGCCGATGACCAGGCCGGGCTGGTCCTGGTGCAGGGCGAGCAGGGTGAAAGCGCCCTCGAGGCGCGACACCGTGCGCTGGAAGGCGAGGCGCAGGTCACCGGCGGCGCGGTACTCGCGCCCGAGGAGGACGGCGGCGACCTCGGTGTCGGTCTCGGACTCGAAGGTGTGTCCTTCGGCCAGGAGCTCGTTCTTCAGCTCGGAGAAGTTCTCGATGATGCCGTTGTGGATGAGGGCCAGGCGGCCGTCGTCACCCAGGTGCGGGTGGGCGTTGCGGTCGGTGGGTCCACCGTGGGTCGCCCAGCGCGTGTGGCCGATGCCGGTGCGGCCGTCGTTGATGGGCCGGGCCTCGAGCTCGTCGGTCAGCTTGACCAGCTTGCCCGCCTTCTTGGCGACGCCGAGCCCGCCGTCTTCATCGATGACGGCGACGCCAGCGGAGTCGTACCCCCGATATTCCAGGCGACGAAGCCCTCCGATGAGTACTTCGAGACTCTTGTTCTCGCCGACATATCCCACGATTCCACACATGGGCCCGATTTTAGCCTGAACTGGCTGACGCTAAGCTCATAGCGATGTCCGATCCGGCGAGAACCAACGGTGTCCACGGCCACAGCTCCCCGTTCGTCGAGCTGGATCGCGCCGACTGGGCGGCCCTGGCACGATCGACTCCGCTCCCGCTGAGCGAGACCGAACTCGTGCAGCTGCGCGGCCTGGGCGAGCCCCTCGACCTGTCGGAGGTCACCGACGTCTACCTGCCGCTGAGCCGCCTGCTGAACCTCTACGTCGCCGGCGCGAAGAGCCTGCACCGGGCGACGAGCGACTTCCTCGGCGATCGTGCAGAGAGCACCCCGTTCGTCATCGGGATCGCCGGCTCCGTCGCCGTCGGCAAGTCGACGATCGCTCGATTGCTGCGTGAGCTCCTCGCCCGCTGGGAGGACACCCCCCGCGTCGAACTCGTGACGACGGACGGCTTCCTGCTGCCCAACGCCGAGCTCGAGCGCCGAGGCCTGATGTCGCGCAAGGGGTTCCCGGAATCCTACGATCGCCGGGCGCTCCTCCGATTCGTGAGCGAGGTCAAGGCCGGCACCGCCGAGGTGCGCGCGCCGTTCTACTCGCACCTGAGCTACGACATCGTCCCCGATGCCCAGATCACCGTCCGCCGGCCCGATGTGCTCATCGTCGAGGGGCTCAACGTGCTGCAGCCGCCCGGCCCTGGCCATCGCCTCGCCGTGAGCGACCTCTTCGACTTCACCATCTACGTCGACGCCCGCACCCGCGACATCGCACGCTGGTACGACGAGAGGTTCCTGAAGCTGCAGCGCGGCGCGTTCAGCAACCCGCTGTCGTACTTCCATCGGTACGCGTCGCTCACCGAGAGCGAGGCCCGCGCACGGTCGGGTGAGATCTGGCGGTCGATCAACGAGCCGAATCTGCTCCAGAACATTCGCCCGACACGGTCGAGAGCAACCCTCGTACTGCGCAAGGACGAGAACCACACCGTGAACTCGGTGCTGCTGCGGAAGCTCTAGAGAGCCAGACGCTCCCTGACTACGTCGGCGAGGCCATGCGCGAGACGGTCGGCCGTTGCTTGGTCTGCCGCCTCCACCATGACGCGCACCATCGGCTCGGTGCCTGAGCGGCGCATCAGCACACGGCCGGAGGACCCGAGTTCGGCCTCGGCATCGCGCACGGCGGCGGCGATGACCTCGTCGGAGTCGAGGGCGTGGTGGTCGACGCCGCGCACGTTGACGAGGATCTGGGGGAAGACCGTCATCACGCTGGCGAGTTCGGCGATCGACTTGCCCGTGCGGGCCATCTCGGCGACCAGGTGGAGGCCGGTGAGGATTCCGTCGCCGGTCGTGGCGTACTCCGTCATGATGACGTGCCCGGACTGCTCGCCACCCAGCGCCAGCGAGTCGGCGTTGAGCTCCTCGAGAACGTAGCGGTCGCCGACGGCGGTCTGGATGACCCGGATGCCGTTGGCCTCCATCGCCCTGTGCAGGCCGAGGTTGCTCATCACCGTGACCACGAGCGTGTCGTTGGTGAGGTGCCCGCGTTCCTTCATCGCGACGGCCAGGATCGCCATGATCTGGTCGCCATCGATGACGTTTCCTGCTGCGTCGACGGCGAGACACCGGTCGGCGTCGCCGTCATGGGCGATGCCGATGTCGGCTCCGGCCTCGAGCACCTTGGTCGCGAGGTGGTCGAGGTGGGTCGACCCGACGCCGTCGTTGATGTTGGTGCCGTTCGGTTCCGCACCGACGACGGTGATCTTGGCGCCGGCGAGGGCGAACACCTCGGGCGAGATGCCGGCTGCCGCGCCGTTGGCGCAGTCGAGCACGACGTGCACGCCGTCGAGGCGGTGCGGGAGGGTGCCCATCAGGTGCAGGATGTAGCGGTCCTCGCCATCCGCGAATCGGCGGATGCGGCCGACATCGCCGCCCGTCGGCAGGAGTTTCTCGATGCCGAGGTGCGCTTCGATGCGGTCCTCGACCTCATCGGGAAGCTTGGTGCCGCCGACTGCGAACAGCTTGATGCCGTTGTCGGGGGCTGCGTTGTGGGACGCCGAGATCATGACACCGAAGTCGGCGCCGCTGTCGGCGATCAGGAAGGCCGTTGCCGGTGTCGGCACGACCCCAGCGTCGAGCACGTCGACGCCAGAACTCGCGAGGCCTGCGGCAACGGCGGCTCCGAGGAACTCACCGGAGACGCGGCCATCGCGGGCCAGCACCGCGACGGGGCGTCGGCCCTGCGCGCGGCGGTCTTCAGCACGTCGTCCTGAGGTCAGGACGACGGCGCTTGCCTGAGCGAGGCCCAGGGCCAGGTCAGCCGTGAGTTCACGGTTGGCCAGGCCCCGGACCCCGTCGGTTCCGAAGAGACGAGGCATGTCTGCCAGTGTCGAAGCGCTTAGCGCTTCGAGAACTGCGATGCCTTACGGGCCTTCTTGAGACCGGCCTTCTTGCGCTCGATGACACGAGCGTCACGGGTGAGGAAGCCGGCCTTCTTGAGAGCTGCACGGTTGTTCTCGCGGTCGATCTCGTTGAGAGCACGAGCGATCGCGAGGCGCAGGGCACCGGCCTGGCCGGAGGGGCCACCGCCCGTGACCTTGGCGACGACGTCGTAGCTGCCGAGGAGGTCGAGCACCTTGAACGGGTCGTTGATGAGCTGCTGGTGCAGCTTGTTCGGGAAGTAGTCCGCGAGCTCGCGGCCGTTCACGATCAGGCTGCCGGAGCCGGGCACGAGACGCGCGCGGGCGATGGCCTGCTTGCGACGGCCGACGGCCGAACCTGAGACGTTCAGGACGGCGCGGGGTGCACGGGGGGTTTCTTCAGCGGGGGTTTCGGTCGAGTAGCTCTCGGGAGCCACGTCGATCTGGTCTGCGATCTTCGCCACGGTGATTGGAATCCTTTGTCTGTGAATCGAGAAGTCTGGGGGCCGGGCGCTACTGAGCGACCTGGTTGAAGACGAACTGCTTCGGCTGCTGTGCAGCGTGAGGGTGCTCGGGGCCGGTGTAGACCTTGAGCTTCTTCAGCTGGGCGCGACCGAGCGAGTTCTTCGGGAGCATTCCGCGGATCGCCTTCTCGACGGCGCGCGTGGGGTTCTTCTCGAGCAGCTCCGAGTAGGTGACTGCCGTGAGGCCGCCCGGGTAACCCGAGTGGCGGTAGGCCTTCTTCTGCTCGGCCTTGGCGCCGGTCAGGGCCACCTTGTCGGCGTTGATGATGATGACGAAGTCGCCGGTGTCCATGTGGTTGGCGAAGGTCGGCTTGTGCTTGCCGCGCAGCAGGACTGCTGCGTGAGTCGCCAGGCGACCGAGCACGACATCGGCTGCGTCGATGACGTACCAGTCGTGGGTGATCTCACTGGCTTTCGGGGTGTAAGTGCGCGTCACTGTAGTGGCTGCTTTCTGTTCGAACGGAGGTGTTCGTGAATCCCACTCCGGGCGGTTCTCGAAGAGAACACTGTCGATGGAGGGCTCACGTTCGTGTACCCGGCCGCCAAGGCACGGGCACCAACGGTCTATCTTAGGAGACTCCGGGCGCGTTGGCAATTCGGGCCGGCTCCACGCTCTCGTTCGGGGATGCGGCCCGGTGGGCCGGGCCCCGGCGCTGCCGCGTCTCCGCCGCCCGCGCTGCGAGTCTTAGGTCGTCCGGATATCCCACCTGGGTGAGGGTGAGCCCCCGCGCGGGCATCACCATGAACGCGTTGGTACGCTCGGCGGCCTCCCGCAGTGCAACGGGGTCCCCGGGTGCGAGCTTCCCGGCGCCGACGGAGACGCAGGCACCGACGAGCGCGCGCACCATGCTGTGGCAGAAGGCGTCGGCCTGGAGGCGAGCGGTCAGCACACCGTCGACATCCCGCTCCCAGGTGAACGACTGGAGGGTGCGGATCGTCGTGGCGCCGTCTCGCGGCTTGCAGTACGCGGCGAAGTCGTGCAGACCGCACAGGCTGGCGGCAGCGGCGTCCATGGCCTCGCCGTCGAGGCGGGAGTGGTGCCAGGTCGTGTTCACCCTGTGCAGCGGATTCCGGACCGCGGTCTGGTCGGCGAGGCGGTAGCTGTAGCGCCGCCAGAGCGCGCCGAAGCGTGCGTCGAATCCCTCCGGGGCGAGCGAGCCCCGCGAGATCACGATGTCGCCCCTCTGGCTCAGGATGCCGTTCAGCCGGCGCGCGAGCGCCGTGCCCGCATCGCGTTCCCCGCCACGATTCCGACCCCGGTCGGGCCGCAGCAGGCTGCCGGCCTGGGCGTCGGTGAGGTCGAGGTGGGCCACCTGGCCCGTCGCGTGCACGCCGGCATCCGTTCGTCCAGCGACCACGAGAGTGGGCGGCGGGCCGTAGCGACGGAGGATCGAAGCGAGCGCCTGCTCGATCTCGCCCTGCACGGTCCGCAGGTTGGGCTGGCGTCCCCAGCCATTGAAGTCGGTGCCGTCGTAGGCGATGTCCAGACGCACGCGACGAGTGCCGGCGAGCGGCGGATGCAGGGTCGATGGGGCGTCGTCGTCCTCGTCGGTCATGCCATCCACGCAAACCAGTTTACGAGCCGGGATACCGGTCGCCGATCCAAACGACAGGGCCCCGGCGATCCGAGCGGATCACCGGGGCCCTGTCAGGGTGGTGCAGGTGCTACTTGGCCTCAGCCTCAGCCGGGGTCTCGACCTCGGTCGAGTCGCTGGCGACGGCCTCGTCGACCTCGGCCTCGGCCGGAGTCACGGTCTCGTCAGCCTCGGGCTCGGCCTCGACGACCGGAGCGGTCTTCGCGGCGGCCTTGGCCGGCTTGGCCTTCTTCACGACGGGCTCGAGAACGAGCTCGATCTGCGCCATGGGGGCGTTGTCGCCCTTGCGGTAGCCGATCTTCGTGATGCGGGTGTAGCCACCATCGCGCTCTGCGACGAGCGGAGCGATCTCGGTGAAGAGCTCGTGCACGATCGACTTGTCACCGATGACAGCCAGAACGCGACGACGGGCGTGGAGGTCCCCACGCTTCGCGAACGTGATGAGACGCTCGGCGTACGGACGCAGGCGCTTGGCCTTGGTCTCGGTCGTCTTGATCGACTTGTGCTCGAACAGCTGCGAAGCCAGGTTGGCCAGCATCAGACGCTCGTGTGCGGGTCCGCCTCCGAGGCGGGGGCCCTTCGTGGGCTTAGGCATTTATTTCTCCAGTATGTGAAAGGTCGAAAAGCTCAGCTACGAGCTTTAGATGTTCTCGTCGTCGTAGCCGCTGTAGAAGTGGGCGCCGTCGAATCCGGGAACCGAGTCCTTGAGCGACAGGCCGAGCTCCACGAGCTTGTCCTTGACCTCATCCACCGACTTCTGACCGAAGTTGCGGATGTTCATGAGCTGCGTCTCCGAGAGGGCGACGAGCTCGCTGACGTTGTTGATGCCCTCACGCTTCAGGCAGTTGTACGAACGCACCGACAGGTCGAGGTCCTCGATCGGGATCGAGAGCTCGCTGGAGAGCACGGCGTCGACCGGCGCGGGGCCGATCTCGATGCCCTCGGCTGCGGTGTTGAGCTCGCGGGCCAGACCGAACAGCTCGGTCAGGGTGCGACCGGCGGATGCGATGGCATCGCGCGGCGTGATGGCCGGCTTCGACTCGACGTCGACCACGAGGCGGTCGAAGTCGGTGCGCTCACCGGCACGAGTCGCCTCGACGCGGTAGGTGACCTTGAGAACGGGCGAGTAGATCGAGTCGATCGGGATCTGACCCGCTTCGCTGTACTCGTTGCGGTTCTGCGTGGCCGAGACGTAGCCGCGACCGCGCTCGATCGTGAGCTCGAGCTCGAACTTGGCCGACTCGTTGATCGTGGCGATCACGAGCTCGGGGTTGTGCACCTCGACACCGGCCGGAGCCGAGATGTCGGCGGCGGTGACCTGGCCGGCGCCCTGCTTGCGCAGGTAGGCGGTGATCGGCTCGTCGTGCTCGCTGGAGACGACGAGACCCTTGATGTTCAGGATGATCTCGGTCACATCCTCCTTGACACCGGGAACGGTGCTGAACTCGTGGAGGACGCCGTCGATGCGGATGCTGGTCACAGCAGCGCCGGGGATCGACGAGAGGAGGGTGCGGCGGAGGGAGTTGCCGAGCGTGTAGCCGAAGCCGGGCTCGAGGGGCTCGATCACGAACCGCGAGCGGAACTCGGAGATGTTCTCCTCGGTGAGCGTGGGGCGCTGTGCAATGAGCACTGTTATTCCTTTCGGCGAGGTGTCCGCTATATGACACCTGCGATGGCGACCGGGTGGGCGGGCCCGGCGGGTGTTGAGTTATGGAAGGAACGGCTGAACGGCCGGCCGGCTCGCGCTAGGCGAGAGCCGACCGACCAGTCAGTTGATTAGACGCGGCGACGCTTCGGCGGGCGGCATCCGTTGTGCGCCTGCGGGGTGACGTCGTTGATCGATCCGACCTCGAGGCCTGCGGCCTGGAGCGAGCGGATGGCCGTCTCGCGACCCGAACCGGGTCCCTTGACGAAGACGTCGACCTTCTTCATGCCGTGCTCCTGCGCCTGACGCGCAGCCGACTCGGCGGCGAGCTGAGCGGCGAACGGGGTCGACTTGCGCGAACCCTTGAAGCCGACTCCACCGGACGAGGCCCAGCTGATGACCGCACCGGTGGTGTCGGTGATCGAGACGATCGTGTTGTTGAACGTCGACTTGATGTGGGCCTGGCCCACGGCGATGTTCTTCTTTTCCTTCTTGCGCGGCTTGCGTACGGCCGACTTGGGTGCTGCCATGATTTCTCCTGAATCCTATGAGGCGCGAAAGTTCGCTGGCCGAGGCCTAGCGAGCCTTCTTCTTGCCGGCCACGGTGCGCTTCGGTCCCTTGCGGGTACGAGCGTTGGTCTTGGTGCGCTGTCCGCGGACAGGCAGGCCACGACGGTGGCGGATGCCCTCGTAGGAGCCGATCTCGACCTTGCGGCGGATGTCGGCGGCAACCTCGCGACGGAGGTCACCCTCCACCTTGAACGTGCCCTCGATGAAGTCGCGCAGTGCGACGAGCTGCTCGTCGCTGAGGTCCTTGACGCGGATGTTTCCGTCGATCTGGGTCTCGGCGAGGGTCTGGAGGGCGCGGGTGCGGCCAACTCCGTAGATGTAGGTCAGTGCGACCTCCACGCGCTTCTCGCGCGGGATGTCGACGCCGGCTAGACGTGCCATGTGTGGCTTCTCCTGTTGATGAGTGGAGGTGTGGAGCACTCCCGGTGCCGCGGCCTCCAACCGTGGGTGTCCCCTGACGGATCAGGTTCCTGGGAGTGCTGTTCTCTTATCGAGGTGTGTCTTCTGCTTGTCGACGAACCTGCGGTCGACGCAGCTTTCGCGGCGTCGACCTTCGGTTCAACCCTGGCGCTGCTTGTGGCGCGGGTTGGACTTGCAGATGACCATGACGCGGCCGTTACGGCGGATCACCTTGCAGTGGTCGCAGATGGGCTTGACGCTGGGGTTGACCTTCATTGCTTTTCCTTTTCGCTGTCTTCGTACCCGTCCACCTGCTCACGCAGGGGAATCGGACGGGCCGTTACTTACAGCAGCCGTTACTTGTAGCGGTAGACGATCCGGCCGCGCGTCAGGTCGTACGGGCTCAGCTCCACGATCACGCGGTCCTCCGGGAGGATGCGGATGTAGTGCTGACGCATCTTTCCTGAGATGTGAGCCAGAACCTTGTGCCCGTTGGTGAGCTCTACCCGGAACATTGCGTTCGGGAGGGCTTCGACAACCGAGCCTTCGATCTCGATGACGCCGTCTTTTTTGGCCATAGCCTCTTCGTCGCTAAAAGTATTGGATGCTGGTCGTGCGGACGGTGCCCACCCTCGAACTCAGACGTCCGGAGGGCATGCGTCAACGGACGCAGGACACCAAAGATCAATCGTATGGCATTGACGGGGTTTTCGCGAATCAGCGGCTACACTTCCCAGCTCGGATCCAGACGATGACGGATCCTGCTCATCGCCTGCCGATCCGCATCACCGTCGCGCCGCGACGATCTCTCTCAGGTCTTGGAACAACGGATGCCCCGAGTCGATTCCCATCACCGATTCGACGAACTCGTCGGGGCTCTCCGCCGCAGCGAGGAGCGCGTGCATCTGCACGCTCTGCTCGTCGTCGGGGTCGTCGAACGCCAGCGCCGCGCCGATGGCCTCGACCAGGGCGCTCGTGGGAAGACCGCGTTCGGCGAGTTCGGCGGCCGGCCCGACGAACCGCTCGTGCCTGCTGAGCTTGCGGAGCGGTTGGCGACCGACACGCTGCACGGTGTCCGGGAGCGACGGATTCGCGAATCGGCGCAGGATCTTCTCGCGGTAGTCCCGCTGCACCTCGGGGTCGGCCTGGTGCTTCGCGACCAGAAGGGTCGAGGTCTCCTGCAGCACCCGCGTCGCGATCTCGGCGACGCTCGCATCACCGAGGGCGTCCGAGAGCTTCGTGTACCCGGCTGCGGCACCGAGGTAGGCCACTGTGGCGTGCCCGGTGTTCACGGTGAAGAGCTTCCGCTCGATGAACGGCAAGAGGTCGGCGACGAAGGTGGCGTCGGGGATGACCGGCACGTCACCCTCGAACGGCCCGTCCTCGATGACCCACTCGAAGAAGCTCTCCACGGTCACGTCGAGTCCGGCATCCGGATCCTGCCCGGGGACGATGCGATCGACGGCGGTGTTCGCGAACACCGCCTTGTGCAGGTTGCGCCGCCATTCGTCCTGCCCCATGAACGAGGCCACCTCGTCGCGCAACAGATCTGTCGCGTTGATCGCGTTCTCGCAGGCCATGACCTGCAGCGGGGGAAGCTCCGCCGGGCGCTCCCTCATCGCCGCGGCGATGTGGGGAGCGATGAAGCGCAGGATCGTGGGGCCGACAGCCGTCGTCACGATGTGCGCCGTGGTGAGTTCGGAGCGCAGCTCCTCCTCCTGGGTCGCGCTGTTGATGGCGCGGAAGTGGTCGACGATGCGGGTGGCCGGGGTCTCCCCCACCTCGTGGACCTCGTAGCTCGACGCGGCGGAGAGGGCGTCGATGAGCTCGGCGTTCACGTCGGCGAAGACGACCTCGTAGCCGGCGTCGTGCAGGATGAGCCCGACGAATCCGCGCCCGATGTTGCCTGCACCGAAGTGCACTGCCTTCTTCATGTTCACGACTCGTTGACCTCGGAGAGCGCGGCGTAGAGTTCCTCAGCACTGCCCAGGGCGAGCAGCCTCTCCACCTCGTCCTCGTCGGAGAAGATGATGGCGATCTTCGAGAGGATCTCGAGGTGCTCGTTGTCGATGCCGGCGATGCCGACGACGAAGCGCACCTCGTCTCCGTTCCAGTCGATCGGCTGGTCGTAGCGGGTGAACGAAAGTCCCGACTTCCTGATCGCGTCCTTGGCCTCGTTCGTGCCGTGCGGGATGGCGAGGAAGTTGCCCATGTACGTCGACACAGACCCCTCCCGCTCGAGCATCGCGTCGACGTAGGCCTCGTCGACGGAGCCGACGTCCACCAGGATCGCACCGGCCGCACGGATGGCCTCGTCTCGTCCGACGGCCGCATCCGCGATGCGCACCGCTCCACTGGACAGGATCTGATCGGTCATCTCTCCCCCTGCTTTCTCTCGTTCATCGTCGCGATCCTCGCCGTCGGATGACGACGAGGTGGACGAGGGGCGGATGCCGCGACACCAGTGCGCGGCATCCGCCCGTCGTCAGCGCACGCCCTCGCTCTGGAGGAGGTTCACGATCTCCTCGTACTTCGGGCTGTTCATGAAGTTCTCCACCGAGATGTGCAGTGCGCTCGGCGACTGCTGCTTCGCGCGATCGGTGAGGTCCTTGTGGGTGACGACGAGGTCGACGTCGTCGGTCAGGTTGGCGATCGACTTGTTCGTGACGTCGACGCTGTCGATTCCCGCCTTCTTGATCTTGTTGCGCAGCACCGTCGCTCCCATGGCGCTCGATCCCATGCCGGCGTCGCAGGCGAAGATGATCGTGTGGATCGGCTTGTGCTCGAAGGCTGCCGCCTCGCCCTCGGCGACCAGTCCGCCGCCGGCGGCGACACCGGCGCCGGAGAGGCCGCTCAGAACATCGCTCGACTTGCCCTTGTTCGATTCCGTCATGGCGATCGCCATGCCCAGGTCGCCTGCGCCCTCCGTGGCCAGGTCGCGCTTCCGACTGGCTCTGAGGATGATCGAGGCGATGAGGAACGAGACCGCCGCCGAGAGGATGACCGACAGGATGACGCCGACGTAGCTGTCGGATGCCGTCTGCAGGATGATCGCGAAGATGCTGCCCGGGGATGCCGGTGCTCGAAGTCCGGTCTGGAAGATGACGTTGGTGGCGACACCCGTCATTCCACCGGCGATCACCGCGATGACCGTGAGCGGCTTCATGAGAACGTACGGGAAGTAGATCTCGTGGATGCCGCCGAGGAACTGGATGATGATGGCGCCGGGTGCGCTCGCCTTCGCCATGCCGACACCGAAGAAGGTGAAGGCCAGCAGCAGGCCGAGGCCGGGGCCGGGGTTCGCCTCGATGAGGAACAGGATGCTCTTGCCGGTCTCGACGGACTGCTGGGTGCCGAGAGGGGTGAACACGCCCTGGTTGATGGCGTTGTTGAGGAAGAGAATCTTGCCGGGCTCCACCAGCAGTGAGAGCAGGGGCAGCAGGTTCATCGACGTCAGCCAGTTGACGGCCGTCTCGAGCAGGCCGCTCAGCCACTGCACGGCTGGCCCGAACGCGAAGAACCCGAAGATCGCCAGGATCATGCCCACGATGCCTGCCGAGAAGTTGTTCACCAGCATCTCGAAGCCGGCCTTGATCTTGCCGTCCCAGATGCTGTCGATCTTCTTCATGACCCAGGCGGCGAGCGGACCCATGATCATCGCCCCGAGGAACATCGGGATGTCGGTGCCGACGATCACGCCGACGGTCGCGATCGAGGCGACGACGCCACCGCGGGTGTCGTAGACGAGGCGGCCGCCCATGTTGGCGATGAGCAGCGGCAGCAGGTAGGTGATCATCGGGCCGACGAGCCCGGTGTGCTCCGTGCCGTCAGCACTCGGGAAGCCTCCGAGCTCCGGCACGGGCGTCCAGCCGGTCTTGATGAAGAAGGCCGTGATGAAGCCCCATGCGATGAAGGCCGCGATGTTCGGCATGATCATTCCGCTGAGGAACGTGCCGAATCTCTGGATGACGACCCTGCCGCCTCCGGACTTCTTCTCCGACGTCGTTGTCATGATGGTGCCTCTCTGTGATCAGGTGGCGGGCGCTGGGGTGCGCCCTGCTGTGCGCTCGGCCGCGCGGGACTTCGCGGCCGCCTTGGCCTCGGCCGCCCCATCGGCGGCCAGGGCGACCTCGGCCAACGCGCGGGCGTCGTCGAGGGTGAACCGCGCGAGCGACGCGCGTACGTCGGCGAGTGCCGACGGAGACATGGAGAGCGTCGTGGCGCCGAGACCGACGAGCACGACGGCCAGCATCGGATCCGCGGCGGCCTCTCCGCAGATGCCGACCGGCTTGCCGGATGCGGCACCAGCGGCGCCCACCTCGGCGACCAGTCTGAGCACGGCCGGGTGCCAGGGGTCCTGGAAGTTCGCGACCGTGCCGAGGAGCCTGTCGGCCGCCATCGTGTACTGGGTGAGGTCGTTGGTGCCGATGGAGGCGAAGTCGGTCACGGCGAGCACGCGGTCGGCGAGCAGCGCCGTCGACGGTACCTCGACCATGACGCCTGCCGTCTTGATGCCGAGCTCCTTGGCCAGTCCGGTGAAGTAGCGGGCCTCCTCGACGGTGGCCACCATCGGCGCCATCACCCAGAGGTCGGCATCCGTCGCCGCATCAGCCGCCGCGAGGGCCGTGAGCTGCTCGCGCAGGATCGTCTCGCTGTGTCGGAGCGAACGGATGCCGCGGAGTCCAAGAGCCGGATTCTCCTCGGGAGCGTCGTTGAGGAAGGCGAGGGGCTTGTCGGCGCCGGCGTCGAGCACACGCGCCACAACCTTCTTGCCTGCGAACGCGGTGAGGAGCTTGGTGTACTGCTCCTGCTGCTCGCGCACTGTCGGAGCCGACTGGGAGTCGAGGAACAGGAACTCGGTGCGGAACAATCCGACGCCCTCGGCGCCGGCTGCGAGGGCGTCGGCAGCTCCGGCAGCCGAGCCCAGGTTCGCCAGCAGGGGCACCGGGGTTCCATCGGCCAGGGCGCCGGGTCCCGTCGGTTCCTGCAGCCGCTGTGCACGCTCGTCGATGCGCGCCTTGGCCGCGCTCAGCTGCTCGTCGCTCGGATCCGTGATCACGAGATCGGCCGCAGCGTCGACGATCACCTGGTCGCCGTCGGCGAGGGCGCTGGCCCCTGCAGCACCGACCACGGCGACGATGGACTTCTCCCGCGCCAGGATGGCCGTGTGCGATGTTGGGCCGCCGTCGGTCGTGATGAGCGCGAGCACCTGGTCGAGGTCGAGGAGCGCGGTGTCGGCAGGGGCTAAGTCTCTGGCGACGAGCACGAAGGGGTGACCCGGGTTCGGGATGCCGGGAGCGGGAAGCTTGAGGAGGTGTGCGATGACGCGCTGGGAGACGTCGTCGAGGTCAGCGGCTCGCTCCCCCATGTAGCCGCCCATGCCGGCGAGCAGGTCGCGGAAGGCCGCGAACGCCTCGAAGACGGCACGTTCCGCGGTCTTGCCCTCGGCGAGCCTGGCGGTGATGTCGTCCGCGAGG
Organism: Leifsonia sp. Root1293; assembly: GCF_001425325.1. NCBI lineage: Bacteria > Bacillati > Actinomycetota > Actinomycetes > Micrococcales > Microbacteriaceae > Leifsonia > Leifsonia sp. Root1293. The sequence goes on from NZ_LMEH01000001.1 coordinate 2,000,509, forward strand.
GTGACGTCCTCGGCCATCATGGCCTGGGCCTCGAGGATGTCGCGCGCTGCGCCTCCAGCCTGGGTGCCCCGGCGGTTGAGCTCCGCGGCCACGACCGACAGCGACGCCGTGGCCCTCTGGCCCTCGCGCTCGGCGTCGAGGTGCGTCGGACGGTCGACGGGCTCTGGCAGGGGCTCCGCCATGCGGGCGACAGGCCCGAGGGCGATCCCCTCGCCGATTCCGATGCCGTTCAGTTCCATCAGTCGCCCTCCGTCGTGTGCCGGAAGGACGCCCGCCCGGTGCGATCAGCTGTCGTGATCGGTGAGGAGAAGATCGAGGAGGCGGTCGAGGACCGCTGCGGCGTCGTCTCCATCGACCGTGACAGTGACCTCGTCTCCGTGATCGATTCCGAGGGCGATGACGGCGAGGATGCTCGCCGCGTTGACGGGCTTTCCGTCGCCCTTGGCGATCGTGACCTTCGCCCCGGATCCCCCGACAGCCTGTGTGAAGAGCTTCGCGGGACGAGCGTGCAGCCCGTGCTCCGATCCGATTCGCACGCTGCGCGTCGCAGTGGTGTCGGTGTCTTCCATGTGGTCGGCCTCCGTCGCTGGCGTCCGTTCTCAACCCCACCATACTGTCCGGGATGCACGGGCACCACGGAGATGGGATCGACGCGGCCGGTCACGGACGGATTCCGACCGCGTCGAGTGCACTGTCGAGGGCGATGGCCCCCGACTGGTCTGTGAAGGCCGCCTCGGGAAGGACGACCACGCTGGCGTCGCCGGTGACGGCGAGACGGATGCGGATGGCATCGGCCTGAGAAGCGAGATGAGCGCCCAGCAGGACGACGGAGGCATCCTGTGCCGAGTCCTCGAGGAGGGAGTCGCTCGTGGGAACGACGTCGACCTCCAGGCCGCGCTCACGGGCGAGGCGACGGATGCGGTGAGCCACGAAGGAGCTCGATGCCCCTGCTCCACACACGACGAGGATCTTCACTGATCCGGCTCCTTTGCTCGACTTCCCCCAGTGTGACCTGCGCACGTGCGCATCGGCCAACACGTTTTCTTCCGGCCCGGCGGAAATCTCGCCGGATGGGCACGCTCGCGCCACGGGAGATGCTTGACTCGTCGTGATGCGGACAGCGTCCTCAGAGCAGAGGGCACGCGAAGGGACCGGGCGTGAGTGAGAGACGGGAGCAGCTGCTCGCTCTGCTCGCGCGCGCCGACCGCTGGTTCACCGCGGCCGAGCTCGGCGATCAGCTCGGCGTCACCTCGCGCAGCGTGCGCAGCTACGTCACCGCCGTGAAGACCGAGGCCGCCCCGTTCGAGCCCGTGCGCTCGGGCCCAGCCGGCTACAGGCTGGACCGCGCCGTGTACGCACGCTGGCGAGCGGCATCCGGTGGCGACGTCGTCGCTCCGGAGGAGACGGGCGGACCGACGGCGCGTGCCAGCCGGCTTCTCCGCCGGCTCGTCGATGCTCCTTCCGGGCTGGACGCGTTCTCCACCGCCGCCGAGCTGCACGTGAGCGAATCGACGCTCGAGGGCGACCTCACGCGTGTGCGCGCCCGGCTGGACGGCACCGGGCTGTCGCTGCGCCGACGCGGCGGAACCCTCGTGCTCGAGGGAACCGAGTCCGCCCGGCGGCGCCTGCTCGGCACGCTCTTCCGCGAGGAATCGGCACGCGGAATGCTCGAGCTCGCCGCCATCCAACGCGAGTTCCCCACCGACGGCCTGGCCGAGTTCAAGACCGACCTCATCTCCGAGTTGACCAGGCGCGGCGCCGCCGTGAACGAGTACGGCCTGAGCAACGTGCTGCTGCACATAGCGATCGCGGTCGACAGGGTGCGCCGGCACCACTCGTTGCAGCCCGACGGCAGCACGGCGACGGATGCGGCAGCCACAGGGCTCGCCTCGGTCGTCGACGACCTGGTCGCCCGCCACTTCGACGTGCGGCTCGGCGCCGAGGACGTCGCCTATCTGGGCTACCTCGTCGAGACCAGGGTCGCCACTCCGGCACAGGCCGGCCCCGAAGCCCGTACCGGCGACCTGCTCGATGCCGGCGACCTGGCCGAACTCCGACGAATCGCCGTGCAGGCCGGTCGTGAGTTCCTCATCGACCTCGACGACGACGAGTTCCTCGCCAGGCTCGCACTGCATGTGCGCAACCTCGTGGCGCGCGCCAACGATCTCTCCTATTCGCGCAATCCGCTGACCCGGTCGATCAAGGCCGGCTATCCGCTCACCTACGAACTGGCGGTCTACATCGCCAACGAGCTGCAGACGAGTCGCGGGATCAGCATCAATGAGGACGAGATCGCGTACATCGCCATGCACGTCGGCGCTCTGGTCGAGCAGCGCCGCCGGCTGGACGACGACAGGGTCAGCTGCTCCATCGTCTCCCCCTCGTACTACGAACTCCATCTCACCGTGCTCGGCAGGATCGAGTCGGCCGTGGGCAGCGACCTCGATGTGCGGAGCGTCGTGACCCGCACCGACGTCGATTGGCGCTCACTCCCCGGCGACATCGTCATCTCGACGGTCGAACCGCCGGTACCGGACGAACGGGTCATCGTCATCGCCCCCTTCCTCACCGACGGCGACGTCGAGAGGGTGCGGGCGGCGGTGAGCCGCATCCGTCGGCACCGTCGTCGTGCTCGGCTCGCCGTCGAGCTCGAGCGCTACTTCTCGCCCGAGCTGTTCTTCCGCGACATCGTGGTGCCCGACGAGGAGGCCATGATCCGGCTGCTGGGCGAGCGGATGCGCGACCTGGGCATCATCGATGACGCCTATATCGCGGGGGCGATCGAGCGGGAGCGCCTGTCGTCGACGGCGTTCACCGACACGCTCGCCGTGCCGCACGCACTCGCGATGACGGCGCGGCGCACGTCGATCGCGATCGTGCTGAGCGACGCTCCCATCGAGTGGAGCGGTGCGCGCGTGAACGTGGTCGCGTTCATCGCCTTCAGCGAGAGCGACAGGTCGAGCTTCCAGGACGTGTTCGACCAGTTCGTCGAGGTGTTCTCGGAACACGACTCCGTGCAGAGGCTGCTGCGGAATGCGCGCGACTACCCGACGTTCATCGAGGAGCTCGTCCACGCCCTGGCGTGACGTGCGTTCGCCGGCCGGGCGCGAATACTGCCGAACGCTCACGTCGACGCATCGCATCCGACGTGCGCGGGTGGATGCCTAGGGAATCGGAACCGGGACCACGCCGAGCGGAGCGAGGCCCGCGGCGCCGCCGTCCTCAGCGGTGAGCACCCAGACGCCGCCGGCGTGAACGGCGATGCTGTGCTCCCAGTGGGCCGCGTCGAGGCCGTCCTCCGTCGTCACGGTCCAGTCGTCGTCCTGCACGATGGTGTCGATCGAGCCCTCGACGATCATCGGCTCGATCGCGACGACCAGGCCCGGCTTCACGTCGGGGCCCCTCTGCCGCACGCGGTAGTTGAACACCGGCGGATCCTCGTGCATCGTGCGCCCGATACCGTGGCCGACGTAGTCGGTCAGGATGCCGTAGTCGCCCTGCGACTCCACGTAGCGCTGCACCGCGTCGCCGACCTCGTTGAGGTGCTTCGCCCGGGCGAGAGCGGCGATGCCGTGCCAGAGCGACTGCTCCGTCACGTCGGAGAGCCGCGTCCTGGAGGCGACGAGCTCTGGGTTGGCGGCATCCGGCACCACGACGGTGAAGGCGGAATCACCGTTCCAGCCCGAGATCTCGGCTCCGGCATCGACCGAGACGATGTCGCCGGGCGCGATGGGCACTGCGCTCGGGATCCCGTGAACGATATCGGAGTTCACCGAGACGCACAACGTGTGGGAGTAGCCGGGAACGAGCTGGAAGTTGGGGATGCCGCCGCCGTCGCGGATCGTCTTCTCGGCGATGGCGTCGAGCTCGAGCGGAGTGATGCCGGGTCGGATGGCCCGTCGCACGGCAGCAAGCGCAGAGGCCGTGAGCAGGCCTGGAGCCTGCATCGACCGCAGCTCGGCCGGCGACTTGTAGATCGAACGGCGGAAGCCCATGAGGCTCAGTTCGCCACCGCGGAGTCGAGCTCCCCGATGCCGAAGGCGGCGAGGGCGAGCGCGACGCGGTCGCCGACCTCGTCGGGCGACCCGAGTCCGTCGACGTCGATCAGCAGGCCGCGGTCGCGGTAGATGTCGACGAGCGGAGCGGTCTCGCGGGTGTAGACCTCCTGGCGGTGCCTGATGGCGGCCTCGGAATCGTCGACGCGACCCTGCTCGGTCGCACGCTTGGTGAGGCGCGCGACGATCTCGTCCTGGTCGGCGACGAGGCGGATCACGGCCTCGAGCGGGCGACCCTGCTCGGCCAGCAGGTTGTCGAGGTAGCCGACCTGGTCGACCGTGCGCGGGTAGCCGTCGAGCAGGAAGCCGTTGCGGGCATCCTCCTCGGCCAGCCGCGCCGTGACGATCTCGTTGGTGAGCTCATCGGGCACGTAGTCCCCTGCGTCCACGATCTCCTTGACCCGCACGCCGAGGGGCGTCTGGTTCTTGATGTGGTAGCGGAAGATGTCTCCGGTCGAGACGTCCGGAATGCCGAACGTCTCGCCGATGCGCTTCGCCTGGGTTCCCTTGCCGGCGCCGGGAGGACCGACGATCAGGAGTCGAGCGCCGCGGACCTGGTTGGCCGTGGCCCCCGTCATCGGAGCAGACCCTCGTAGTGACGCTGCTGGAGCTGCGAGTCGATCTGCTTGACCGTCTCGAGACCGACGCCGACGATGATGAGCACGGATGCTCCACCGAACGGGAAGTTCTGATCGGCACCGAACGCGCTGAAGGCGATCAGTGGCAGGAGCGCGATCGCACCGAGGTAGAACGAACCGGGCAGCGTGATGCGTGTCAGCACGAAGTCGAGGTACTCGGCCGTGGGACGACCGGCACGGATGCCGGGGATGAACCCGCCGTACTTCTTCATGTTGTCGGCGACCTCTTCAGGGTTGAAGGTGATCGCGACGTAGAAGTACGTGAACCCGACGATGAGGAGGAAGTACAGCAGCATGTAGAGCGGGTGGTCGCCCTTGGTGAGGTAGTTCGTGATCCAGAGCACCCACGGCTGCGCGGTCTCGCCCGCTGCGGGCTGGTTGAACTGCGCGATCAGTGCCGGCAGGTAGAGCAGCGACGACGCGAAGATCACGGGCACCACACCGGCCATGTTGACCTTGATGGGGATGTAGGTGTTGTTGCCGCCGTACGTTCGCCGGCCGACCATCCGCTTGGCGTACTGCACCGGGACGCGTCGCTGCGATTGCTCGACGAACACCACCGCCAGCACGACGAGGAGGCTCACCAGGAGCACCAGTGCGAAGACGTTGAAGCCCTTGGCCTGGAGGATGGAGCCGAGCGAGCCCGGGAAGCGGGCTGCGATCGACGTGAAGATCAGCAGCGACATGCCGTTGCCGATGCCGCGCTCGGTGATGAGCTCGCCCATCCACATGATGAGGCCGGTACCGGCGGTCATGGTGATGACCATGAGCATGATCGCGTACCAGGCGTCGTTCGTGATGAGCTGCGTGCACTCGGGGCTGGCGGAGGTGCCGAACAGGGCACCGGAGCGCGCCACGGTGATGAGCGTCGTGGACTGCAGCACGCCGAGGGCGATGGTGAGGTAACGCGTGTACTGCGTCAGCTTCGCCTGGCCGGACTGGCCCTCCTTGTAGAGGGTCTCGAAGTGAGGGATGACCACGCGGAGGAGCTGCACGATGATCGAGGCCGTGATGTACGGCATGATGCCCAGCGCGAAGACGGAGAGCTGCAGGAGCGCGCCACCACTGAACAGGTTGACCAGCTCGTAGAGGCCGCTGGTGCCCTGATTGGCCGCGAGGCAGGCCTGCACGTTGCCGAAGTCGACGAACGGAGCCGGAATGAACGATCCCAGGCGGAAGAGGGCGACGATGCCCAGAGTGAACCCGATCTTGCGACGAAGGTCGGGCGTGCGGAAGATCCGCGCGATGGCGCTAAACACAAAGCCTCCTGGTGTGGTGTGAAGTCAGCCTACCTGCGAATCGAGCCTGCCGAGACCGCCTCGTGATGAGGGCTGGTCCCGACAGGCTCGATTCAGACAGATGCAGGTACTACTTGACCGACCCGCCGGCGGCGACGATCTTCTGCTCAGCCGAGCCGGAGACCTTGTCGACCGAGACGTTCAGCTTGACAGCGATGTCGCCGCTGCCGAGAACCTTGACCTTCTCGTTCTTGCGAACGGCGCCCTTGGCCACGAGGTCGGTGACGGTGACGTCGCCGCCCTTCGGGTAGAGCTCGGCGAGCTTCTCCAGGTTGACGACCTGGTACTCGACGCGGAAGGGGTTCTTGAAGCCGCGCAGCTTGGGAGTGCGCATGTGGAGGGGCATCTGGCCACCCTCGAATCCGATGCGCACGGTGTAGCGCGCCTTCGTACCCTTGGTACCGCGACCAGCGGTCTTACCCTTGGAGCCCTCACCGCGACCCACGCGGGTCTTGGCCTTCTTGGCACCGGGAGCAGGACGAAGGTGGTGCACCTTCAGGACCTGCTCGCGAGCCTCGGCCGGCTCGGCCTTGGCCTTCGGCTTGGCGGCAGTGGCCGGAGCCTTGTCTGCAGCAGCCTTGTCGGCAGCGGCCTTGGGGGCCGCCTTCTTGGCCGGAGCCTTGTCGGCAGCAGCAGCCTTCTTGGCCGGAGCCTTGTCGGCGGCAGCAGCCTTGGGGGCCGCCTTCTTGGCGGGTGCCTTGTCAGCGGCGGCCTTGGGGGCTGCAGCCTTCTTGGCAGGAGCCTTGACGGCGTCCTTCTCGGTTTCCTTGGCTTCAGCCATTAGTCGATCTCCTCAACCTTCACCAGGTGAGCGACGGTCTTAACGTAGCCACGGTTCTGAGGGGTGTCCTCACGAACGACGGACTGACCGATGCGCTTGAGTCCCAGGCTGCGAAGCGTGTCGCGCTGGTACTGCTTTTCACTAACTTTGGACTTGATCTGCGTGACCTTGAGCTGGGCCATCAGGCACCTGCCTTCACTGCTGCGGCAGCCTCGGCAGCCTGCGCCTCTGCACGGAGCAGACGGGCCGGAGCGACCTGGTCGTAGTCGAGGCCACGACGGGCGGCGACCGCACGCGGCTCTTCGAGCTGCTTGAGGGCCTCGACGGTGGCGTGCACGATGTTGATCGTGTTCGACGAACCGAGCGACTTGCTCAGCACGTCGTGGATACCGGCGCACTCGAGAACGGCGCGGACGGGGCCACCGGCGATAACACCGGTACCGGCACCGGCCGGACGCAGGAGGACGACACCGGCGGCTGCCTCACCCTGCACGGGGTGCGGGATGGTGCTGCCGACGCGGGGGACGCGGAAGAAGTTCTTCTTCGCCTCCTCGACGCCCTTCGAGATGGCGGTCGGGACCTCGCGGGCCTTGCCGTAGCCGACACCGACGAGTCCGTTGCCGTCACCGACGACGACGAGGGCGGTGAAGCTGAAGCGACGTCCACCCTTGACGACCTTGGACACACGGTTGATGGTCACGACGCGCTCGAGGAACTGGCTCTTCTCGGCGTCGCGGCTTCCGCGGTCACGGTTCGGGTTGCGCTCACGGCCACCACGGCGAGCCTCACGAGGCTCTGCCTGTGCGGTCTCCGTCGATGCAGCGGTTTCCACCGGTGCCTCTGCGGTCACTTCTTGCTCCTTGTTGGGGGTGTTCTCGCTCACAGGTTGAGCCCTGCCTCTCGCGCTCCATCGGCGATAGCAGCGACGCGACCCGCGTACTTGCTTCCACCACGGTCGAATACGACGGCCTCGACACCGGCGGCCTTGGCACGCTCGGCGACGAGCTCGCCGACCTTGCGGGCCTTGGCGGTCTTGTCACCGTCGAACGTACGGAGGTCTGCCTCCATGGTCGATGCCGACGCGAGGGTGAAGCCCTTGCTGTCGTCGACGACCTGGACGAAGACGTGACGCGCGGAGCGGGTCACGACGAGACGCGGACGCAGCTCGGAGCCGACGACCTTCTTGCGCAGACGGGTGTGGCGGCGCGAACGCGCAGCCGACTTGCTCTTGCCTCTTGTTCCAAGAGCCATGATTACTTACCAGCCTTTCCGGCCTTACGGCGAACGACCTCACCGGCATAGCGGATGCCCTTGCCCTTGTAGGGCTCCGGCTTCTTGATCTTGCGGATGTTCGCGGCGGTCTCACCGACGGCCTGCTTGTCGATACCCGCGACGGTGATCTTGTTGTTGCCCTCGACGGTCAACGTGATGCCGGCAGGGGCCTCGACGGTGACGGGGTGCGAGAAGCCCAGTGCCAGCTCGAGGGAGGCACCCTTCTGGGCGACGCGGTAACCGGTACCGACGATCTCGAGTCCCTTGGAGTAACCCGTGGTGACACCGATGATCTGGTTGTTGATGAGGGTACGAGTGAGTCCGTGGAGCGAACGCGATGCGCGCTCGTCGTCGGGACGGGTGACGAGAACCTGGTTCTCCTCGACCGTGGCCTCGATCGGGGCGGCGATGGTGAGCGCGAGCTCGCCCTTCGGGCCCTTGACCGAGACGTCCTGGCCGTCGATCGTCACGGTGACGCCGGCGGGGATGTCAATGGGAAGTCGACCGATACGTGACATGTCGGATTACCACACGTAGGCGAGGACTTCTCCGCCTACGCCCTTCTTCTCGGCCTGGCGGTCGGTGAGCAGACCGCTGGAGGTGGACAGGATGGCAACGCCGAGGCCGCCGAGCACCTTGGGGATCTCGGTGGACTTCGCGTACACGCGGAGGCCGGGCTTCGAGACGCGCTTGATGCCTGCGATGGACCGCTCGCGGTTGGGGCCGAACTTGAGGTTCAGGGTGAGCGTCTGACCGACGCGTGCGTCGGCGACGTCGAAGCCGGCGATGTAACCCTCGCGCTGGAGGATCTCGGCAATGTGAGACTTGAGCTTGGAGTGCGGCATCGACACGGTGTCGTGGTGTGCCGAGTTCGCGTTGCGCAGTCTGGTCAGCATGTCTGCGACCGGATCTGTCATCGTCATGTGATGTTTATCCTTCTATTCACCAGGTTTCGAGCATCCGTTACACGGAAGTCGACCTGTGGTGTTGGGGGCCCGGCGACTGCCTGACCCCGGTATTCCGATCGGCCCGCCTCACGCCATAAGGCGCAAGGCGGACCAACCGAACAGTCTACTGCTGGTTGTCGGCCGTCTTGAACGGGAAGCCGAGCTGCTTGAGCAGCGCGCGGCCCTCGTCGTCGTTCTTGGCGGTCGTCACGATCGTGATGTCCATGCCGCGAACGCGGTCGATCTTGTCCTGGTCGATCTCGTGGAAGACGCTCTGCTCCTGGAGACCGAAGGTGTAGTTTCCGGTTCCGTCGAACTGCTTGTCCGAGAGGCCGCGGAAGTCGCGGATACGGGGCAGTGCGAGCGAGAGCAGACGGTCGAGGAACTCCCACATGCGGTCGCCACGAAGCGTGACGTGGGCGCCGATGGGCTGGCCCTCGCGAAGCTTGAACTGGGCGATCGACTTGCGGGCCTTCGTGACCTGCGGCTTCTGGCCGGTGATCTTGGTGAGGTCTGCGACCGCACCATCGATGACCTTGCCATCACGAGCGGCCTCACCGACACCCATGTTCACGACGATCTTCACCAGACCGGGAACCTGGTGCACGTTGGTGTACCCGTTCTCCTTGGTGAGCTCGGCCGCGATCTCGGTGCGGTAGCGCTGCTTGAGGCGGGGCTGGATTTTGCCAGTTCCCACGGCAGTTTCAGTCATTACAGGTCCTTACCTGACTTCTTGGCGTAACGGATGCGGACCGTCTTGGTGACGCCGTCCTTCGTTACTTCTTCCGTACGGAAGCCGACGCGGGTCGGCTTCTTGGTCTCGGGGTCGACGATCGCGACGTTCGACACGTGGATCGGAGCCTCGTGCGTCTCGATACCGCCGGTCTTCGTGCCACGCTGCGTCTGTCCGACGCGCACGTGCTTGGTCACGAAGTTGACGCCCTCGACGATGACGCGGTTCTTCTCGACCTGCACCTCGATGACCTTGCCCTGCTTGCCGCGATCTCCGCCGCGAGCCTGACTGCGTCCCGAGATGACCTGCACGAGGTCACCCTTCTTGATGTTCGCCATGATTTAGATGACCTCCGGCGCCAGCGAGATGATCTTCATGAACTTCTTGTCGCGAAGCTCGCGACCGACCGGTCCGAAGATGCGGGTACCACGGGGGTCTCCGTCATTCTTCAAGATCACTGCAGCGTTCTCATCGAACTTGATGTACGACCCGTCGGCGCGACGGGTGTTCTTCTTGGTGCGGACGATGACAGCCTTGACGACGTCACCCTTCTTCACGTTTCCGCCGGGGATTGCATCCTTCACCGTGGCGACGATGACGTCACCGAGGCCGGCGTAGCGACGCTTGGATCCACCGAGAACGCGGATGGTGAGCAGCTCCTTGGCACCGGTGTTGTCGGCGACCTTGAGGCGTGATTCCTGCTGAAGCACTTCTAACTCCTTCTATCAAGCAAGCGCGAGGCTTACTTGGCCTTCTCGAGGATCTCGACCAGGCGCCAGCGCTTCGAAGCGCTGAGGGGACGGGTCTCACTGATGAGGACGAGGTCGCCGATGCCGGCCGTGTTGAGCTCGTCGTGCGCCTTCACCTTGGAGGTGCGGCGGATGACCTTGCCGTACAGCGGGTGCTTCACGCGGTCTTCGACCTCGACGACGATGGTCTTCTCCATCTTGTCGCTCGTGACGTAGCCACGACGGGTCTTGCGGTAGCCGCGAACGAGCTCAGCCGTCTCGGCGACCTCGGCCGCGCTTGCGGCCTTCTTGGTCTCAGCCATGACTAGGCCTCCTTCGTCTCTGCAGCCTCGGTGACCTCATCGGTCGCCTTGGCCTTCTTGGCGCTCTTCTTCTCAGCCTTGGCGGGAACCTCGACCGGTGCGGGGGTGGCACGAATGCCGAGCTCCCGCTCACGGATGACCGTGTAGATGCGAGCAATGTCGCGCTTGACCGCACGCAGGCGGCCGTGGCTCTCGAGCTGGCCGGTGGCCGACTGGAAGCGCAGGTTGAACAGCTCTTCCTTGCTCTTCTTCAGCTCTTCCACGAGACGCTCGTCGTCGTAGGTGTCGAGCTCGACTGAGGCGAGCTCCTTGGATCCGATCGCCATTATGCGTCGCCCTCCTCGCGCTTGATGATGCGTGCCTTGAGCGGCAGCTTGTGGATTGCACGGGTCATGGCCTCACGAGCGAGTTCCTCGGAGACGCCGGAGACCTCGAAGAGGACTCGACCCGGCTTGACGTTCGCGACCCACCACTCGGGCGAACCCTTACCGGAACCCATGCGGGTCTCAGCAGGCTTCTTGGTGAGCGGACGGTCGGGGTAGATGTTGATCCACACCTTTCCACCGCGCTTGATGTGACGCGTCATCGCGATACGAGCGGACTCGATCTGACGGTTGGTCACGTACGCGGAGGTCATGGCCTGGATACCGAACTCACCGAAGGTGACCTTGGTACCACCGGTGGCCTGGCCGGAACGGCCGGGGTGGTGCTGCTTGCGGTGCTTGACTCGACGGGGAATCAACATTATGCCGACGCTCCTTCCGCGACCGGCGCCTCGGCGCGCGGGGCGCGGCGGGGACGGTCGTCACGACGCTCGGGGCGCGACGACTTCTGGTTCGCCTGCTCGCGAGCGAGTTCCTTGTTGGTGATGTCGCCCTTGTAGATCCAGACCTTCACGCCGATACGGCCGAAGGTGGTCTTGGCCTCGTAGAAGCCATAGTCGATGTTCGCGCGGAGCGTGTGCAGCGGCACACGGCCTTCGCGGTAGAACTCCGAACGGCTCATCTCGGCGCCGCCGAGGCGACCGGAGACCTGGATGCGAACACCCTTGACGGACGGGGTGCGCTGGGCGCCCTGCAGGCCCTTGCGCATCGCGCGGCGGAAGGCCACACGTGCGGAGAGCTGCTCGGCGATGCCCTGCGCGACCAGCTGAGCGTCGGCCTCGGGGTTCTTGACCTCGAGGATGTTCAGCTGGATCTGCTTGGCGGTGAGCTTCTCGAGGTCGGCGCGGATGCGCTCGGCCTCTGCTCCGCGCCGGCCGATGACGATACCCGGGCGAGCGGTGTGGATGTCCACACGCACTCGGTCACGGGTGCGCTCGATCTCGATGCGCGAGACTCCCGCGCGGTCGAGCGAGGTCTGCAGCAGACGACGGATCTTGATGTCTTCAGCGATGTAGTCGCTGTAGCGCTGACCGGGCTTGGTCGAGTCCGAGAACCAACGCGACACGTGGTCGGTCGTGATTCCCAGACGGAAGCCGTAGGGGTTTACCTTCTGACCCATTACTTCGTACCCTCCTCAGGAGTGGCGAGCACAACAGTGATGTGGCTGGTGCGCTTCAGAATCTGGAATGCACGGCCCTGGGCACGCGGCTGGAAACGCTTGAGGGTTGCACCCTCGTCGACGAATGCCTTGGCGATGTACAGGTCCTGCTCGTCCAGGTAGGTGTTCGAGGCGTCGGCCTTGACTCGCGCATTCGCGATTGCCGAGGCAACCAGCTTGTACACGGGCTCACTTGCACCCTGCGGGGCGAACTTCAGGATGGCGAGTGCCTCCTGAGCCTGCTTTCCGCGGATGAGGTTGACGACGCGACGAGCCTTCTGGGGGGTGACGCGGATGTGTCGCACGCGTGCGATCGACTCCACCATTTCTTCTCCTCCTTCACGTCACCGCGTTAGCGGCGACGGCCCTTCTTGTCGTCCTTCACGTGTCCACGGAAGGTGCGGGTGGGCGCGAACTCGCCGAGCTTGTGCCCGACCATGGTCTCGGTGACGAACACCGGGATGTGCTTGCGACCGTCGTGCACCGCGATGGTGTGACCCAGCATGGCCGGGATGATCATCGAGCGGCGCGACCAGGTCTTGATCACGTTCTTGCTGTTGGCCTCGTTGGCCGAGATCACCTTGCGAAGCAGGTGGTCATCGACGAAGGGGCCCTTCTTGAGACTGCGTGGCATCTTCTACAACTCCTACTTACGCTTCTTGCCGACGTTGCGTCGACGGACAATGAGCTGGTCGCTGGGAAGGTTGCGCTTGCGTGTGCGGCCTTCCTTCTGTCCCCAGGGGCTGACCGGGTGACGTCCACCGGAGGTCTTGCCCTCACCACCACCGTGCGGGTGGTCGACGGGGTTCATGGCGACACCACGCACGGTCGGGCGGACGCCCTTCCAGCGCATGCGGCCGGCCTTGCCCCAGTTGATGTTCGACTGCTCGGCGTTGCCGACCTCGCCGATCGTGGCGCGGCAGCGCGCATCCACGTTGCGGATCTCGCCCGACGGGAGACGCAGCTGGGCGTAGGGGCCGTCCTTGGCGACGAGACGCACGGATGCGCCGGCCGACCGGGCCATCTTCGCGCCGCCGCCGGGACGGAGCTCGATGGCGTGGATGACGGTACCCGTGGGGATGTTCTTCAGCGGGAGGTTGTTGCCCGGCTTGATGTCAGCGCTGGGGCCGGACTCAATCATGTCGCCCTGGGCGAGCTTGTTCGGAGCCAGGATGTAGCGCTTGGTGCCGTCTGCGAAGTGCAGCAGCGCGATACGAGCGGTGCGGTTGGGGTCGTACTCGATGTGAGCGACCTTGGCCGGCACGCCGTCCTTGTCGTTGCGCTTGAAGTCGATCACGCGGTACTGGCGCTTGTGGCCACCACCGATGTGACGGGTCGTGATACGACCCTGGTTGTTGCGTCCGCCGGTCTTGGGCAGCGGGCGAAGCAGCGACTTCTCGGGGGTCGAGCGGGTGATCTCTGCGAAGTCCGCAACAGACGAACCGCGACGACCCGGCGTCGTGGGCTTGTACTTACGAATAGCCATTAGTTATTCCTCTGCTCCCTAGCCGACAGCCGTGAAGATGTCGATGGAACCGGACTTGAGCGTGACGATGGCACGCTTGGTGTCCTTGCGCTTTCCCATGCCGAACTTGGTGCGGCGGGTCTTGCCAACACGGTTGAGCGTGTTGATCGAAGCGACCTGGACGTTGAAGATCTTCTCGATCGCGAGCTTGATCTCGGTCTTGTTCGAGCGCGGGTCCACGATGAACGTGTACTTGCCCTCGTCGATCAGGCCGTAGCTCTTCTCCGAGACGACCGGCGAGATGATGACATCGCGCGGGTCCTTGTTGTGGGCGGCGCTCATGCGGAGACCTCAACCTTCTTGGTCTTGGCTGCGATGAACGAGTCCAGAGCAGCCTTGGTGAAGACGATGTCGTCGGAGACGAGGACGTCGTAGGCGTTCAGCTGGTCGGCCGTGAGGGTGTGCACGGTCGGGATGTTGCGCACGGCCTTGAGAGCCTGCTCGTCACCGCGCGAGAGCACGATGAGAACGTGCTTCGAGGTGGCGATCTGCTCGAGCAGGGCGATGACGGCCTTGGTCTTCGGGGTCTCACCGAGGGTGAGCGACTCGACGACGTGCACGCGGGCTCCACGAGCGCGGTCGGAGAGGGCACCGAGCAGGGCTGCGGCGATCATCTTCTTGGGGGTGCGCTGCGAGTAGTCGCGGGGAGTCGGTCCGTGGACGATTCCACCACCGGTCATCTGAGGTGCGCGGATCGAGCCCTGACGAGCGCGACCGGTTCCCTTCTGCTTGAACGGCTTGCGGCCGGCGCCGGAGACCTCGCCACGGCTCTTCACCTTGTGCGTGCCCTGGCGTGCAGCTGCGAGCTGCGCCACGACGACCTGGTGGATGAGCGGGACGTTGGTCTGCACGTCGAAGAGCTCAGCGGGGAGCTCGACGGTGCCGGACTTCTTTCCAGTCACGTCGACGACGTCGACGGTGTTGGTAGCGGTAGCCATGTGGTTACGCCCCCTTCACTGCGGTGCGGACGAAAACGAGGCGGCCACGAGCGCCGGGAACGGCGCCCTTGACCAGGATGAGGCCCTTCTCGGCGTCGATCGCCTGAACCTTGAGGTTCATGACGGTGACGCGCTCGGCACCCATGCGACCGGCCATGCGCATGCCCTTGAAGACACGGCTGGGGGTCGACGAGGCGCCGATGGAGCCCGGCTTGCGGTGGTTGCGGTGCGAACCGTGCGAAGCGGAGACGCCCTTGAAGTTGTGGCGCTTCATGACACCGGCGGTGCCCTTACCCTTGCTCGTGCCGACGACGTCGACGAGCTGTCCGGCCTCGAACACACCTTCTGCGGTGAGCTCCTGGCCGAGGGTGTAGTCGGCGGCGTCAGCCGTGCGCACCTCGGTGAGGTGACGACGCGGGGTGACTCCGGCCTTGTCGAAGTGACCGGCGGCGGGCTTGGTCACCTTGCGCGGGTCGATCTGGCCTGCAGCGATCTGCACGGCGCTGTAGCCGTCGACCTCTGCGGTACGAATCTGGGTGACCACGTTGGGAGTGATCTCGATGACGGTGACGGGGATGAGCTTGTTGTTCTCGTCCCACACCTGGGTCATGCCAAGCTTCGTGCCGAGCAGACCCTTGCTGGTCTTGTTAGCAGTAGACATGGTCGTTCCCTTAGAGCTTGATCTCGATGTTGACATCGGCCGGAAGGTCGAGGCGCATCAGCGAGTCGACAGCCTTGGGCGTCGGGTCGATGATGTCGATGAGGCGCTTGTGGGTGCGCATCTCGAAGTGCTCGCGGCTGTCCTTGTACTTGTGGGGGGAACGGATCACGCAGATCACGTTCTTCTCCGTCGGAAGCGGCACGGGGCCGACGACGGTTGCACCAGCACGGGTGACCGTGTCGACGATCTTGCGCGCCGAGGTGTCGATGACCTCGTGGTCGTATGACTTCAGTCGAATGCGGATCTTCTGTCCCGCCATGTCGAACTCTCTCTCTGTCAAGGCGTCTTACATCCGGAACTCTCTCGAGCCGGCTGCATTGGACGCCGTCGTAGCACTACGTATGTCGCACCACTGTTTATCTGTCAATCGGCCGCCGGCCGGGCCTGTCCACACAACCGGAACCTGCATCCGATGATGTCGACAGACCCGCCCTGCGAGCCTGTCACCGACCCTCACGCCTCCGGTCTGGACCGGAGGAGGCACAGAGGTAGACCCTGTGCAGTGATTGTCGATTAAGTCCGTCCTGCTGCCCGCGGCCTAACCTGATCCCGGAGGGAGGTTATGCACTGCCTGGCAGTGATTCGAAGACGCGCGCATACGCAGTCATCCGAAATGCTGAACTAGTCGAGTTTGCCACACTGGGAGCCATGCTGCAAGCCCGGGCGTGTCGCGCGCCGCGGACTCCCAGCTTCGGCGTCATTCCGGGGCTCCCGCATCACTGGAGAGCGGCGCTTTCCCGCCTGCGGGCGACGTGCAGGAGGGCGACGGCGACGAGCATCAGAATGGCCGCGGCCACGAGCGCCGGGGCCCCATCGGTGAAGCGCACGAGCAGCGCGCCGCAGGCGCCGCCGAGGCCCATGGCCAGGACCGCACCCAGACGCCGGGGCCACCGTTCCCCCGTGCCGCCGGCGAGCCGGCTGTCGATCGCCAGGTTGGCGAGGGTCGACGTGACGACGATCGTGGTCACGTCGGTGATGCCTGTCGCGCGAACGCTCGCAGCCTGCGCGCCCATGACAATGGCGAGGAAGCCGGTCACCAGGAGCAGGAGGATGCCCTCGAGGGTGTGCAGCGAGAGCCAGAGGATGCCGAGCATGAGAGCCAGCGCGGCTGATCCGAGCAGGACCGCGAGGTTCGCCGTCGGCAGCCGGCTGGCGTGCACTCGACCCCGCACGATGCGGGCGCAGAGCAGGGCGCCGATGAGGAAGCCCACCAGCGCCACGACGTTGTTGAGCAGCGGGATCCCTCCGGTGCCGGCCAGGGCGAAGCCGATGAAGAGCACGTTTCCGGTCATGTTGCCGGTGAAGACCCTGTCCAGGGCGAGGTAGCTGACGGCGTCGACGATCCCTGTCGAGAAGGTCAGGAGTTGGAGTGCCGGCAGGAAAGCGACGTCGAAGCGTCGCTGGGTCGCGGCATCCGTCATACGCTCAACGGTACAGACAGAACGACGTGGGGACGGTTGCATGACGAACGACAGAATTCCGACGGGTGTGCGTGTGGCACCGGGCAGCGTCTCGGCCACCAGGGTGGGCGAGCGCACCTTCGAGGGGCGGAACGACCGCGGCGCGACCGTGCTGATCGGACCGACATCCGTCGACGGCGCCTTCACCCCGGGTGAGCTGCTGAAGGCGGCGCTGGCCGGATGCGCCGGCATGAGTGCAGACTCGGTGATCGCGCGCCGCTTCGGCGACGACTTCACAGCGACGTACTGGGCTCACGGCACCTCGGACAAGGACGAGAACCGCTACAAGGCGATCGACGAGGAGATCGTGATCGACGGCCTCGACGAGATGAGCGTGGAGGATCGGGCGAAGCTCATCAGCCTCATCGAGCGGTCGATCGAGAAGTCGTGCACTGTCGCCAGGAGCGTGGGCAGTGCTATCGACCTGTCGACGACCATCAACGGCACCGAGGTCTGAGGGGAGACTGCGCGCCTCGGTTCGCCTCGGTCATGGGGAACCGCTGTGACAGGCGACGTTCTCCTCCGCCACCTCGGTGAGCGCATCGGCCGCCATGGCGGATGTGCCGACGAGGACGACGCCGATCGCGGCAGCGGCCACGATGATGGTGCGGGTGCGCAGGCGGTGGCTGGCGACACCGAAGCGAATGGGATCCTCGACGTATCGGGTGGTTCCCCACGCCAGCAGGAGTGAGATCGCGAGCAGGAGCAGCATCACCGGATTCTCGCTGGGGCGGCCGGTGATGTATGGCGTCAGCATGACAACGGGCCAGTGCCACAGGTAGAGCGCGTAGGAGATGCCGCCGAGCCAGAGCACGGGACGGAAGGACACCAGACGGCGGGTGGACCAGGCGACAGTCGGCGTGCCCGCCCAGATGACGGCGGCGGCGCCGAACACGGGCATCAGAACGAGCAGGCCCGGGAAGGCGTCGACGTCGGTGGCGACGTACACGGATGCGACGATCAGCGTCAGCCCGAGCCAGGACGTGACCGCGCGCAGCCGCTCGTGGCCCACGGCGGCGGGGACGCATGCCAGCAGGCCGCCGATGCCGAACTCCCACGCCCGGCTGAGGGTGGAGAAGTAGGCCAGGTTGTTGTCGATGCTGACGAGCACGAGCGACGTGGCGAACGAGAGCACGGTGACGGTCCCCAGCAGGGCGATGATGACCGGCATCCGGGGGCGGAGGAAGCGCGAGGCGATCCAGACGCCGGCGAGGATCACCAGCGGCC
The DNA here is from genome assembly GCF_001425325.1 of Leifsonia sp. Root1293. NCBI lineage: Bacteria > Bacillati > Actinomycetota > Actinomycetes > Micrococcales > Microbacteriaceae > Leifsonia > Leifsonia sp. Root1293. Next base: position 2,018,697 of record NZ_LMEH01000001.1, read on the forward strand.
AGACGAGGTAGAACTGCTCCTCGACGGAGAGCGACCAGTAGTGCTGCACCGGCGTGGACTCGAGGCCCGTCCCCTGCTGGGACTCGATCGACTGCGTCCAGTTCTCGATGAACAGCGTGCTCGCCAGGATCTCGCGGAACCAGCGCGCCGCCTCCGCCGGAGGAACCACGACGGCCGTGACGATGGAGGTGACCGCGAGCACCAGCAGCGCTGACGGCAGGATGCGCCGCACGCGGCGCCCGTAGAAGCGCGCGAACCGGATGCGCCCGGTCTGGGCCGCATCCCGCAACAGGATGCCCGTGATCAGGAATCCGGAGACGACGAAGAAGACGTCGACGCCCCCGTAGCCGGCCGGGGACAGCGCAGGCCAGAAGTGGTAGAGCACCACGACGCCGACCGCGAGTGCCCGGAGCTCCTGGATCTCCGGGCGCGCAGGAGCACGATCGGGGCCGACCACCTTCTCACTGTGCACGGTCCCACGCTAGGCATGGACCCCTATGCGAACGCAAGGACTTGAAGAGGACTCTCACGCAATCGTCTTCTGCACGAAAAGGGGCCGATGGCGCGAAAAAGGGGCCGGACCCGAAGGCCCGACCCCTGATTCAGGAGTAACGAGAGTTACTACTTGATGATGCTGGTGACCGTACCGGCACCCACGGTGCGTCCACCCTCACGGATGGCGAAGCCGAGGCCCTCTTCCATGGCGATCGGCTGGATCAGCGCGACGGTCATGTCGGTGGTGTCGCCGGGCATGACCATCTCGGTGCCCTCGGGCAGCGTGATGACGCCGGTGACGTCGGTGGTGCGGAAGTAGAACTGCGGACGGTAGTTCGCGTAGAACGGGTTGTGACGCCCACCCTCGTCCTTGGACAGGATGTACGCGGTGCCCTCGAAGTCGGTGTGCGGCGTGACCGAACCCGGCTTGACGACGACCTGGCCGCGCTCGACATCCTCGCGCTTGGTGCCGCGGAGGAGCAGACCACAGTTCTCGCCGGCCCATGCCTCGTCGAGCTGCTTGTGGAACATCTCGATACCCGTGACCGTGGTCTTCTGCGTCGGGCGGATGCCGACGATCTCGACCTCGGAGTTGATCTTGAGGGTTCCACGCTCGGCGCGGCCGGTGACGACGGTTCCACGACCGGTGATCGTGAAGACGTCCTCGACGGGCATGAGGAACGGCTTGTCCTTGTCGCGCACGGGGTCCGGCACGGAGGAGTCGACGGCGTCCATGAGGTCGAGGATCGACTGGACCCACTTCTCGTCACCCTCGAGAGCCTTGAGGCCCGAGACCTGGACGACGGGGGCGTTGTCGCCATCGAAGCCCTGGCTGGAGAGCAGCTCGCGAACCTCGAGCTCGACGAGCTCCAGGATCTCCTCGTCGTCGACCATGTCGGACTTGTTCAGCGCGACGAGCAGGTAGGGAACGCCGACCTGCTTGGCGAGCAGCACGTGCTCACGCGTCTGAGCCATCGGGCCGTCGGTGGCGGCGACCACGAGGATCGCGCCGTCCATCTGAGCCGCACCGGTGATCATGTTCTTGATGTAGTCAGCGTGACCAGGAGCGTCGACGTGCGCGTAGTGGCGCTTCGGCGTCTCGTACTCGACGTGCGAGATGTTGATCGTGATGCCGCGCTGGCGCTCCTCGGGAGCGGAGTCGATCGACGCGAAGTCGCGCTGCACGTTGGTGGCAGACGGGAACTTGTCCGCGAGCACCTTCGAGATAGCGGCGGTGAGCGTGGTCTTGCCGTGGTCGACGTGACCGATCGTTCCGATGTTGACGTGCGGCTTGGTCCGCTCGAACTTGGCCTTAGCCACTGTGGGTCCTCCTCAGGACTCGTGTAGAAGCGCCGGGCGCTGGATTGCACTCGGTTTCTACGGGGGTTTGTGTTGTCATGTTACTTCATCAACCGGGGCGTGAACCGGGGGAGCTCAGCTCCCCCGGCGCCGACACTGCTGTCGGTGCTCCAGCGTGGTGAACGCAGGTGGTGTTACTCGCCCTTGTTCTTCTGGACGATCTCGTCGGCGACTGCCTTCGGGACCTCCGAGTAGCTGTCGAACGTCATCGAGTACACGGCGCGGCCCGAGGTCTTCGAGCGCAGGTCGCCGATGTATCCGAACATCTCCGACAGGGGGACGTTGGCGCGAATGACCTTCACACCACTGGCGTCCTCCATGGACTGGATCTGACCGCGGCGCGAGTTCAGGTCACCGATGACGTCACCCATGTATTCCTCAGGGGTGCGCACCTCGACGGCCATCAACGGCTCGAGCAGAACCGGGTTCGCCTTCCGAGCGGCTTCCTTGAAGCCCATCGAGCCGGCGATCTTGAACGCCATCTCCGAGGAGTCGACGTCGTGTGCGGCGCCGTCAAGCAGGCTTGCCTTGACGCCGACCATCGGGTATCCGGCGAGGATGCCGTACTGCATGGCGTCCTGGAATCCGGCATCGACCGAAGGAATGTACTCACGGGGAACGCGTCCACCGGTGGTCTTGTTCTCGAACAGGTAGGTCTGCTCGGCCGTGACCTCGAGGGGCTCAAGCGCGAACTGGATCTTGGCGAACTGGCCCGATCCACCCGTCTGCTTCTTGTGGGTGTAGTCGTGACGCTCGACGGTCTTCTTGATCGTCTCGCGGTAGGCGACCTGGGGCTTGCCCACGTTGGCCTCGACGTTGAACTCGCGCTTCATGCGGTCGACCAGGATGTCGAGGTGCAGCTCGCCCATTCCCTTGATGACCGTCTGACCGGTCTCCTGGTTCTGCTCGGTGCGGAAGGTCGGGTCCTCCTCGGCGAGCTTCTGGATCGCGGTACCGAGCTTCTCCTGGTCGGCCTTGGTCTTCGGCTCGATGGCGACCTCGATGACGGGCTCCGGGAAGGTCATCGACTCGAGAACGACCTGGTTGTCGGGGTCGCACAGGGTGTCACCCGTGGTCGTGTCCTTCAGGCCGATGACGGCGTAGATGTTGCCGGCGGTCACCGAGTCGACGGGGATCTCCTTGTTGGCGTGCATCTGGAAGATCTTGCCGATGCGCTCCTTCTTGCCCTTGGTCGAGTTGATGACCTGGGCACCCGAGTCGAGACGACCCGAGTAGACGCGCACGTAGGTGAGGCGACCGAAGAACGGGTGCACAGCGACCTTGAAGGCGAGAGCGGTGAACGGCTCGGTGGAGTCCGCGTGACGCATGACGACCTTCTCCTCGTCGCGAGCGTCGTGCGCCTCGATGGCGGGGACGTCGAGCGGGGAGGGGAGGAAGTCGATGACGGCGTCGAGCATCGGCTGAACGCCGCGGTTCTTGAACGCGGAACCGCAGAGCACGGGGTAGATCTCCGAGTTGACGGTGAGCTTGCGGATCGCGGCCTTGATCTCGGCCACGGTCAGCTCGTCGCCACCGAAGTACTTCTCCATGAGGTCGTCGCTGGTCTCCGCGACGGTCTCGAGGAGGAGGGTGCGGTACTCCGCAGCCTTCTCGACGAGGTCGGCGGGGATCTCCTCGATGGCGTACTTGGCGCCCATCTGGACGTCACCCTTAGCGTCTCCGCGCCAGGTGAGTGCACGCATCTCGATGAGGTCGACGACGCCCTCGAAGTTCGACTCGGAGCCGATCGGGAGCTGCAGGACCAGCGGCTTGGCGCCGAGGCGCTTCACGATGGTGTCGACGGTGAAGTAGAAGTCGGCGCCGAGCTTGTCCATCTTGTTGACGAAGCAGATGCGCGGGACGTTGCACTTGTCGGCCTGACGCCAGACGGTCTCTGACTGGGGCTCGACGCCCTCCTTGCCGTCGAAGACGGCGACGGCGCCATCGAGCACGCGGAGCGAACGCTCCACCTCGACGGTGAAGTCGACGTGACCGGGGGTGTCGATGATGTTGATCTGGTTCTTGTTCCAGTAGCAGGTCACGGCGGCAGACGTGATCGTGATGCCGCGCTCCTTCTCCTGCTCCATCCAGTCGGTCGTCGAGGCGCCGTCGTGGGTCTCGCCGATCTTGTGGTTGACGCCCGTGTAGAACAGGATGCGCTCAGTTGTCGTCGTCTTGCCAGCATCGATGTGGGCCATGATGCCGATGTTGCGGACCTTGCTCAGGTCGGTGAGCACGTCTTGTGCCACGGGGTGTCCTCCGAAAAGTTGTTGGGGTGAAGATGGGGCGGATGCCGCGACGCGAGTCGCGGCATCCGCCTGCCGACTACCAGCGGTAGTGGGCGAATGCCTTGTTCGACTCGGCCATCTTGTGAGTGTCCTCACGACGCTTCACAGCGGCGCCGAGGCCGTTGGACGCGTCGAGGATCTCGTTGGTGAGGCGTTCGGTCATGGTCTTCTCGCGGCGAGCCTTGGCGTAGCTGGTGAGCCAGCGCAGCGCCAGGGTGTTCGCGCGGTGAGGCTTGACCTCGACCGGAACCTGGTAGGTGGAGCCACCGACGCGACGCGACCGGACCTCGAGGGTCGGGCGCACGTTGTCGAGTGCCTTCTTCAGGGTGACGACGGCGTCCTGGCCATTCTTGGCCGAGACACCCTCGAGAGCGTCGTACACGATGCGCTCGGCGATGGCCTTCTTGCCATCCTTGAGGATCTTGTTGACGAGCTGGCTGACGATCGGTGCGCCGTAGACGGGGTCTGCGACGACGGGGCGCTTGGGTGCGGGTCCTTTACGAGGCATTACTTCTTGTCCATCTTCGCTCCGTAGCGGCTACGCGCTTGCTTACGGTTCTTGACCGCCTGGGTGTCGAGTGCGCCGCGAACGATCTTGTAGCGCACACCGGGGAGGTCCTTCACACGACCGCCGCGCACGAGCACCATCGAGTGCTCCTGCAGGTTGTGGCCCTCGCCGGGAATGTAGGCCGTGACCTCGGTTCCGTTGGAGAGCTTCACACGGGCGACCTTGCGGAGAGCCGAGTTCGGCTTCTTCGGCGTCGTCGTGTAGACGCGCGTGCAGACGCCGCGCTGCTGGGGGTTGGCCTTCAGAGCGGGAGCCTTGGTCTTCGAGACCTTCGGCGTGCGCCCCTTACGGACCAACTGCTGAATGGTTGGCACTATTTCTCCTTGTTGTGCTGCACGGTGACAGCTTGATGATTTGTTTCACATCACGACCCACCGGCATCGCAGACGAGCGACGCCTTTTGTATGGTGGGTATGCCGTGGGGGCAGCCCGTTCAGGGCTCCCTTCCCGTGTGGCCCTCGGTCGCCGGCTCACATCCCGGCCGGAGCCGGGGCACGAAGCAAGCGCGCACAGGAGCGCACACCCGCCCTACTCTACTGCCCGCCACACAGGCGGTCAAACGCGGGCGCGTGTCTCACGGCCCGCGCACAGGCAGGGTTCACGAGGAATGCAACGCGGACGGGAGCATCCGCATTCCCCTCAGAAGCCGGGCCAGATGGGCGAGTCGAGTTCGCGATCCAGGTCGGCGAGCAGCTGGGCGATCTGCGGCTCGACGATGTCGCCGACGGCCTTCTCGATGCGGTCGCGGTGCTGCACGAGCTCGACGCACACCCGGCGGCCGATCTGCTTGGCGTACTGATCGGCCAGCTTGACCTCCGCGCGGATGGCCTCCTTCTCGGGCTCCGACAGCGGCTCGGGCGGCGGCGGGGCCAACTCGGCGGCCGTCTGGCTGGCGAGTTCGCCGAGAGTGAAGAGGTACGGCTGGCCCGGCTCGGGCTCGGGATCGAGCTCCAACCCCGTGACCTCGGGCGGGAGGCCCTCCCCCGGCCGGTACGGCCGGTGAGCCTTGCGCTCCTCGCTCAGACGGATCTCACGGCGCAGCAGCGGAAGGTTGCGATCGGTGTAGTCGTCGACGGCCGAGTCGATGATGAGCTTCATGCGCATCGAGAGAGCGTGCTGCACCGCGTGCGGCACGTCGGTGGAGAGACCGGCCGCAGCGATGATCGGAGATCCGAAGCACCGACGGCACAGTCGGGTTCGAGCCCGGTGGGTGCCGGGGCGCCATTTAGGCAGCCACCGCAGCCAGTTGTCGACTTCGTGGCTCACACGGGCTTCGATCGAGCCTTCCACGATTCTCACCGTACCGTCCGCCGCATGATTCCGGGGGATTCGGGCGGAACTCGCCGGGCTCTCGGCTCTCAGTTCCCGTCGTGCCGCTCCCACGGCCACAGTGGGCGGAGGCCGCCGTGCAGTTGCCGCAGCAGCACGAGCAGGTAGAGCACCGCCGTGATGACCGCGAGCAGGAAGACGACGAGGGTGAACAGGCGCAGGATGTGATGGCCGAGGAAGAGCACGGCGTCGAGCAGGTCCCCCGTCGTGGCGGAGTACACGATGGCTCCCACCAGCAGATACGCAGCGGTCGTGGCGACTCCCGTGGCGAGGATGGCCCAGAGGGAGATGAAGCGCGACGTCGCATCGACGCGGATGCCGACGACGATGAGCGCGCTGAACAGCACGAACGCGGCAGCGGCGACCATGAGGGGTCCGACGAGGGGGCCGGCATCCGGCTCGTCGATGACGCTCACATCGGTGATGAGGCTGGCGAATCCGAAGGCACAGACGACCGCGGCGACGAAGGCCGCCAGCGCGAAGACCGCGAGTGTGAGCACCACGCGGCGCGGCGCCTGATCGGATGCTGGAACGGTCACGCTTTCAGCGTACGCGCGCCTCGCGCGGCATCCGCGGGTCGACAGTCGGCACCTGCCGACGCCCGAATGCGGCCGGAAACGCAGGAACCGCGGGTGCCGTTGGAGCGGCACCCGCGGTTTCTGCGGTGAGGGTGGTCTGCGACCGGGAGGTCAGCGGCTGAGCGTCGGGCCCTCGGCGAGCACGCGGTCGTACTCCTGGCGGGCGGCGATGTTGCGCTCGGTGACCTTGCGGCCACGCGAGGCGATCCAGGCGCCGAACCAGATCGGCACCTCGCGGGCGATGACGGCCGCACCGATCGCGAGCGGGTCGAACCAGCGGTTGGCGAGGAACGCGATGGCCTCGTCGTAGGTGAGGGTCCACGCTCCGACGGTCAGCAGGGACGCCGCGATGTAGGAGAAGTAGACGAGAACGGCGCCGAAGAACGCTCCGACCACCCACGCCCACCAGCCGGCGCGGTTGATGATGGCGGCGAGCAGCGCGAACACGCCGAAGAAGGCGATGATCGGAACGTAGAACACGGGGCGGCTGGCGAAGTCGCGGAACGCGTCTGCCGCTCCGTCGCCGGTGAAGACGCCCGCCGTGATCAGGGCGACGATCGAGTACAGGATGGCGAAGGCCGCGGTCGCGATGAGCCCGACGAGGATTCCGAAGCCGCGGTTGCCCTTGTTCACCGGCGGCGTGGGTGCCTGGACGTAGATCGGGGTGGCAGCAGCCGGATAGGCGTCGTTCGGGTAGCTGGCGGCCGGTGCCTCGTCGACGACGGGCTGGGAGGCCGGAGCCGTGGCGGCTGCCGCAGCGGTGGGGGCGGCGATCGTGGAGGGGGAGACGTAGGGCTCCGGCTCCTGGGCCGAGCCGTAGTCGATGGGCTGCTCGTCGGCAGCGGCGGCATCCGGAATCGAGTCGACGCTCGGAGCGACGTAGGGGGCCGCGGGCTCGGGTGCCGGCGGCTCGACGAGCGGCTCGGGCTCCGAGACCGGAGCGGCGGGCTCGTTGACGGGCTCAGCCACCGGCTGTGCAGGCTCTGCGACCGGCTCGGCCGGAGTGTCGATGACCGTCGTGGCGCCTGTCGCGTCGGCGGGAGTGTCGGCGACCTGCGTCGGTCCCGTCGTCGGCGTGGGCTCGTTCGTGGGCTCTGCGGCCCCGTTCGGCTCCGTCGTGCTCATCTGTCGTACTCCTCCCGCGCCCAGCGGGCGCCCATTCGTTGCTCAGACTAGCAACGGGGCGCCCGGTGGGGCGTTAGGCGTGCGGTGCTGACTAACCTGCGGCCGCAGCGTCTGTTGCCGTGACGTCAACGCCGAGGAGCACATAGATCAGACCACTGATGACGCCGGTTGCCGGCTGGCCCACCGTGGCTGGTGCCACGTCACCGTCGTCTCCGACGGGAGCTGCTTCCGTGGCGGCTGTCGTCGTCACGTGATTGACCAGGAAGAGGCGGGCGCCCGATTGCACCCCGGCAATGAAGTCGAGCACCTTGCTGTACTCACCATTGACCGCAAGGTCGAGTGGAATCGTGACGAAGTTTTCAGCGGTGACGAGGGAGCTGGTCGGAGCGGAAACCGTCGCCATCGATGCCGTGCCTGCGGGAACCGGAACGGCAGAAGCCCCCGAAGGAGCAGTCGGAGTCGGAGTCGGAGTCGGCGTTGGCGTTGGCGTCGCCGACGTGCCTTCGGTCGACGCCTCAGGCACCGGAACGACATCCGGAGCCGTGGGGGCGAACGCTGCGGCGGTGCCGAAACTGACCGTGGTGATGGTCACCTGGTTCTGCGCCGCCAGGGCATTCAGCTCGTTTAGCATGGCAGACGTGTCGGCCGACGCGGGGATGGATGCCCTCAGTGCCTGGAGCGCAGTCTGTGCCGTACCGATGTCGGCCTTCTTCGCCTCGAGAGTGAGGAGATTAGCCTCGAGAGCAGCGTTCTGGCCTTCGACCGCCTGCCTCTGCTGGTCGGCGGTGGATGCGGCGGAGAGCTGCGGCGAGATGGCCACGAAGTAGCCGCCGACCACCACGAGAAGAGCCACCACGGCGGCACCGATGACCCAGAGTCTGGCTGGAGTGATCACTGTGCGGCTCCTGTCGCTGCGGTATCTGCGGAATCACCGGCTGGCGTGCCGGCATCGCCGGCCGGCACGTCGGGCAGGAATCGCTTCGAGAGTGCGCTGTCGTTGATGTGCATGATCATGTTCACCGTGTAGCCACCTTCAGCCTGGTTCACCGATGTCGGCATCGCATCCGTGAACCCGGGTACGGCGCGCAGGGCGTCCAACCAGGCCGGGATCTGCGGAATGTCACTGCTCGTCGCCGTGAAGGTGAGCGTGGCGATGCGCGCGCCCTCCAATGGAACCGTCGACTGGGCGTAAGCCTCGGTGGGTGACGCGGAATCGACGTTCACGGCGGTGATGGTCACGCCCGCCGGCAACGTCGCCTGAACTGCCTGGAGGAAACTGCGCCAGTCGATCTCCGTCCAGCCGCCGAGCGCCTGGGCGTCATGCACCGCCTGGGTCGCCTGCTCGACCTGGGTCACGATGGCATAGTCGGCCTGCTTCTGCACGAGATCGCCCGTGCGCTGGTTGGCGTTCGCAAGCAGAAGTTGAGCGTTCACGTTGGTAAATACCGCATAGCCGGTGCCCGCCAAGACGAGCGCGACCGCGAGCACCAGGGCCAGCAGCGCACGCCCCCGTATGCGGCGGACCGCAGCCTGGGCACGAACCTCGGGTGGCAGGAGATCTACGCGCGGTGTCCCGCCGATTTCAACGACCTCGGTCGTCGACTTGGACTGCTTGGGCGCAGCCGCTGGAAGTTGCTTTGCCGCCTTGCGGGCTCCGCGAGCCGATTCGTCAGGTGACTCCTGGGCCTCCACCGCCTCCGGAGGTGTCTCGATGACGCTCATGCCGCCACCATCGCCAGTCCGAGAGCGGCAGCAGCTGATGCGCCATACGTCCGCATCGAGGGCGCATCGAGCCGTTTGGCGATAGCGAAGCCCCCGAACGGGTCGGCGAACGCCACGGGCAGACGGGTGAACTCGCCCAGAGACCTGCCGAACCCGGGCAGAGCCGAGCCACCCCCCGTCAGGATGATCTGCGTCGGCAATCGATTGGGGCGCGTGTTGGAGAAATAGGTGATGGTGTTGCGAATGCTCGTGAGCAGGTCGCCGGTGATCTCGTAGATGATCTCGAGTGCCCGCTGATCTTCAGCGGGCACCGGCACGGAAGAGAGTCCGATGCGGCGCTTGAGTGATTCGGCAGTGGCGATATCAGTCTCGAGCCTGAGCGCCAGCGCCTGAGTGAGGTCGTCACTGCCGGTGGGGATGATGCGCAGGAACTGCGGAACCCGGCCCCCAGCGATGATGACACTGGTGGTGCCCGCACCGACGTCGACCAGAACCGATGTGCCGTTCGCTCCAGCACCCCGAAGCGCAACCCTGGAGACGGCGAAAGGGAGCAGGTCGACATCGACGGTGGTCAGCCCGGCGAGCCTGGCCGCCCTGACATTGCCGAGTACCGCCTCCTTCGGGGCAGCGACGAACAGGCCTTGGATCGCCGGCCCGTTCTCATTCACGATCTCCTCGACCGGGTAGAAGTCCAGCAGCGCCTCGGCCACGGGCATGGGAATGATGTCCTGAACCTGGAAGGGCAGCGATTCGCGAATTCGGCTGCGAGACATCCGCGGCACGGCCAGATCACGGGCGAGTACCTTGTGGTTCCCGATGCCCATGGCGATCGACTTGCTCTTGAATCCGGCGGAGGCCCACATCTTCCTGAGAGCCGCAGCAACGGTATTGGGCTCGACGACCTCGCCCCGCAGGATCGCGCCCTCGGGCACCTCGATCTCGCCATAGCGCTCGATGGTCGGGCGCGACTTGGTCACATCGCTTAGTTCGACCGCCCGGATCACTCGGCTGCCGAAGTCGACGCCGACGATTGATGTCGCCATCAGTTACCTCATTCCATTCACAGTGCACATCAGAGGGTGCCAGCCAGACCGAAGATCGCCAGATAGCCGTTCCAGAGCGGTTCGCCGGCGAGGATGCCGATCCAGGCGCCGAGGAGCATCCAAGGGCCGAAGGGGATACCACTCGTGCGGTCGGCCTTCCGCAACAGGATGAGGGCGAGCCCGAAGAGCCCGCCGAGGATGAACGCCGACAGGGAGCCGACGATGAGCGGGCCCCAACCAAGCCATCCGAGCGCCATGCCGATCACGCCCGACAGCTTGACGTCACCGCCACCCATTCCGCGTGGCGCGATCAGACCGAGAAGGAGGTAGGTGCCGCCGACGATCAGCAGCCCCACGCCGGCGCCGAGCAGCGCGTCCCATGCTCCGCCCAGCGCCGCGGATGCCGTGAACAGCACGGCGAGCACAGGGTAGCCCGGGAGCACGATCCGGTTCGGAAGGGTGTGCGTGTCGAAGTCGATCAATGCGAGGGCCACCGAGATCGCCGCGAGGTAGAGGTACGCGACCAGGATCAATGCGTCGGCGGCGATCTGCTGGCCATCCGTGGCCACGAACAGCGGCGGTACGAATACGAGGGCCACGACCGCGAAGAACAGCGCGGTGCCGAGTTCCACCAAGGGGTAGCGCGCGGAGATCGCGGCCGCGCACGTCCTGCACTTTCCGCGCAGGAAGAGCCATGACAGCACCGGAACGTTGTCGCGCGCGGTGATGTGCGTCCCGCAGCTCGGGCAGGCGCTGGGAGGCGCCACCACCGACATCCGCCTCGGCACGCGATACACCACCACGTTCAGGAACGACCCGATAAGCGAGCCGAATATCCCCACGACGACGACCATGAGGATCAATTCAAATCTCGAATGGACAGCCGCGCAGAGAGAACGATCCCGCTCGGCGTTGATGGCCCGGTCGGGTTGGCGATCCCAGTGCTGAGGTCGTAGCCGGGGAGCCCGAGCGGCTTGTAGTCGATCTTCCCATCTCCGTCCACCGTGGCCTTGCCCCCGAACACCTGACCCGGCCAGCGGATGTCTGCCCCGAGCACTGCCGTGCATGGCGTGTACAGCAATGCCGAGACGCCCGCGAAAGTGAAGCCTCCTCCGGCCGTGGCTGCGGGATTCGACGCCACACCGTTCCAGCTGTTGATCGATCCCTCGTTCACCGGGCAGTTCGGCTGGTGGTTGCTTGTCTCGTCCGGCGTGATGAACCACACGCGATTCGAGGTCGTCGACTTGATCTGCGCGCCCCCGCCGAAGCTGAACTTGTTGGCGACGATCACCTTGTCGCCTGTCAGGGAGACAACTGTTCCACCGTCGAGCTGCATACCCGCAGTGCACGTGCGCATGTCGATCACGTGAGTTCCCGGAAGCTCCATCGCTGCGACGAGCTTGGCCTTCGTGCAGTCGGCCCCGCTGAGGACCTTCTCGGTGTACCCGGTCCACGCGCTCATGTCGTACTTGAAATCGATCCACTCAGGAACCAGGGGCATCGCGGGCGCCGCAGGCCCCGGGCCGGGGCCACTCGCGACGATGGTCTTGACGCCCCTCACGGTGCCCGGACCGCTGAAGGATTTGGCTGTGAGGTTGCCGTCAATGGATGACCCGGACACCGAAGTCGCCGCGCCGGTCGCCCACGCCGTGCCACGGATGTTGCCTCCATTGAGTGCGATCGTGCTGGCCGTGGCATTGCCGCCGACCAGAGTCCCCCACTGCACGGTGATCTTCCCCGAGGGACTGGTCGCCCAGACACTGCCACCGATGAGTGCGCCGTTGATGTCGAGTTCCTTGCCGACGACGTTGCCACCGACCGGAACGACCCCGCTGAATGTGATCTTCTTCGCGGCGTAGACGTCACCGCTGATCTTGCAGCTTCCCGACCCTGTGAACTCGCCATCAGCGACGACGACGTTGGCGTATGTCGGACTGCCACCCGAACAGGTCACGTCACCGTTCTTGACTTGAACGGACGGCACAGCGCCGGTGCCGGCAAGAATTCCACCGGATCCTGAGAAGCCTCCCGAGCTGAAGGCGTAGAGAGCTGCGCCCGTTGCCGTGATGCCGACCGCCGACCGCACCGTCGTGTAGACGGCCTGGATCTTGCGCTGGTCACCGGTTGCATTGCCGACCACGCCTTTGCTCTGCGCGAATCCGGTGGAGGTGATCCGGAGTACCTGGGCGGAGGGGGAAGGGCAGCCCGCGTGCCACGCGCCGTGTGACTGCGCCTCCTCCGGTGTCGAATACTCACTCCACTCGATCGACGCGGAGTAGGCAGGCACGGCCGTGACCGCGGTCGCAGTGGTTCCACCGGCAGGGCACCCAGTGTTCTGCAGCGTTGCAGCCATGGCGTTGACGCCTGATTCCGCTGCCGTGGTCGCCTGCACGCTCGCACGGGTCGCCCCGGTGAAACCCAAGGCGCTGAGGGTCGTCGCGGCGACGGCCATCGCGACGATGAGCGAGATGGAGAAGACTGCGAGCACGGCCATCAGGGCGCTGCCGCGTTCATCGCGTGCGACCGGAAGGATTCGGTTCAGAAGCATGCGAGGCTCTCCGATTGCTGGATACGCTGATTCACGGTGGTCTGGATGAGTACGGCAGGACGATCACCGGCGTCGACGCTCATGTCGAGGGTGACACTCCCCGTGCCCGTTGTGAAGATTCGAGTCGAGTGTGGGGTCACGCCCCGAAGCATCAGAATCCATCCCGGCGGCGTCGTGGTGCCGGCCGGGTCGATGCTCGGAGACGGGATGGGTGTGCTGCCGGGGCCGCTCATCCAGTAGATGGCACCCCCGGACAGCGGGGTGTAGTACCACGCCTGGCAATTGGCGGTTCCAGCGGCGTCGCCGCTGCGGGTGTGAGCGACCAGTAGCTCCGAGTCATCGGTGAGGAGCGTGCGGCGGATGTCCGATGCGTTCGCGATCCCCGTCTTCAAGGATCGGGCGACCAGCTGCCCATCCTGGGTCGCCTGTGAGGAGTCGCGCACGAGCGCATCCCCCTTGATGGAGTTGATGAGGAAGCCGCCGACGATGGCGAGGATCATGACGAAGAGTCCGCTGTAGACGATGAGCTCCACCAGGGTGAAGCCTTTCTCGTCGCGTGCCATCGTCATGCGTGAGCCTTTTGAAGAAGGATGAGGGCGGTCGTTTCGGCGACAACGGAACCTGAGGGGTTGGTGACATAAACCCGAATGGATACGGTCGCCGGGTACACCGTGGGGCAGGTGGTCGTGCCCGTGATGTGCGGAGTGAGCACGACGCCTCGAGGATCGGTGACGCTCACGAGCGGCCGGCCCATGAACTCGACGAATGCGTCGCAATTCTGAGGAGTGGCCAGAGCACCGTCAGCCTGCTGGTTGACGAGTTGGGTGGCCGTGGCTGTCGTGGTGTTGAGCTGTGAGACCTTCAGCCCCTGGATGAGGAGCGGCAGGAATGCGATGGCGACGATGCCCAGGAGGAGCATGGAGACCAGGATTTCGACCATGCCGAAACCGCGCTCGTCCTTGACGAGCGCGGTTTCGGTTGCGTAGGTACTCATAAATGAGACGTTCCGCTCGGATGTCAGGAGCCTAGGAGCCTGCTACTGCCTTGCCGCCGGTGCAGATGCCACCCTTGAGAGCCGCACCTGTGTCGTCAATGGCCGCCTTGTGTGCCGTTCCCGACTTGTCGGTGCCGGCGATGCAGAAGCTCTTGTTGTCTGTCGACCACTGGATGGTGACGGGGATGTCGGCGCTGGGAGTGAATCCATTGGCTGCCGTAAGAGCTACTGCGGTTGGGGCGGTTCCGGAAACGAGCTGTGCGACGACCGCCGTCTTGGCGTTCGTGACCTGAGCCTGGGTCGCGTTGTCTTTCGCTGCATCCTGCTGGCCGAGGTAGATCGGGATGGCGATGGCGGCGAGCACGCCGATGATGAGGACGACGACCAGGAGCTCGATCAGGGTGAAGCCCTTCTCGTTGCCCGCGGCGTCGGTGCGGCGCTTCTGGAGTGCCTGCAGGAAGCGGGTCATGGTGATTCCAATCAGTGTAGGGAGTGACGGAGACGGCGGTTTCGGATCGCCGATAGCGACTCTATTGGCCACCCTGATCGGGATAAAATCCCTTGTAAGGGGGTGAATCGGCGTGATTCTGACCCCAGTTGAGGGGGACGCGCGACGGCGCTGGCGAGGTCAATGGGGTTGACTACTTGATCTGCTCGAAGATGCTGAACATCGGCATGTAGAGCGCGACGATCATCGACCCGATGATGCCGCCGATGACCACGATCATGAGCGGCTCGATCATGGCCGTCAACTGCTCGGTGGCAGACTGCACGTCCTCCTCGTAGAAGTCGGCCACCTTGCCGAGCATCGTCTCCAGCGAGCCGGAGTCCTCGCCGACGGCGACCATCTGGGTGAGCATCTGCGGGAAGATGTCCTCCCGCGCCATCGGCTCCGAAATCGACTTTCCCTGACGCACCGCGTCGCTCACCCGATCCAGGGCATCCTCTATCACCTTGTTGCCCGAGGTCTCCCCGACGATGGCGAGCGATTGGAGGATCGGAACGCCGGAACCGAGCATCGTGGCGAGATTGCGAGTGAACCGTGCGACGGCGAGCTTCTTGATGAGGCCGCCGAAGACCGGCAGCTTCAGCTTCAGCGGGTCCACGAAGCCGCGGACCCGGTCGGTGTGCTTGTTCCTGCGCCACCAGACGCTGAATGCGATCGCCACCACAGCGAACAAAGGAACGAACCAGATCATCTGCTTCGAGAGCACGACGAGAACCTGCGTGGGAAGCGGCAGCTCTCCCCCGAGGCCCTTGAACATGTTCTCGAACACGGGAACGATGAAGATGAGCATGCCGAACATGGCCACGATGGCGATGCAGAGAACCGCCACGGGGTAGGTCAGCGCCGACTTGATGGTACCGCGCAGCTTGACGTCGGATTCGAAACTCGCAGCGACGGACTCCAGAGCACGTTCGAGAAATCCACCCGTCTCGCCGGCCTTCACGAGGTAGATCATGATCGGCGGGAAGACTGTCGGTTGCTTCGCCATCCCGCTCGAGAGCGATCCGCCCGCCTCGATCTCGCCACGCACCGACTTGAGGCTCGCAGCGAGCGTCTTGTTCTCGGTCTGCTCGGCAAGGATGTTCAGCGTTCGCAGCAGCGACAGGCCGGCCGCGACCATCGTCGCCATCTGACGGCTCATCACGGCGAGATCCTTGAGCTTGACCCGATCGCCGAAGGGCATCTTGATCTCCATCTGGAGACCTGTTCCCCCGCTCGACTCGTTTACCTCGATCGGCGAGAGGCCCATCGTGCGCATCCGGTTAACGGCAACGGAGGGGGTCGCGGCGTCCACCTTGCCCTTGACCACCTTGCCGCCGGCGTCACGACCCTTGTACTCGAACGTACGGACGGTGGACATCAGGCGGGATCCTTCGACGAATAGGCGTCGCCGAAGTCGATGCCGTCGAGGCTGGGACCGCCGCCCTGCGTCTCGGTGCGGGAGATCAGCTGCTTGAGGCTCTCGCGATCATTCGACTTCTCGAACGCGGCGTCCCGCGTGATCTTGCCTTCGTTCGCGAGTTCGGCCAGGTGCTGGTCGAGGGTGTGCATTCCGTGCCCGCGACCGGCCTGCATGGCGGAGGGCACCTGGAAGGTCTGCCCCTCGCGCACGAGGTTGGCGATGGCCGGCGTGGTGATGAGGATCTCGGTCGCGACCACACGGCCCTGCCCGCTCGCCCGCTTCACCAGAGTCTGGGTGACCACGCCCTTGAGGGTCGCCGCCAGCTGCGCGCGCACCTGGTTCTGCTGGTGCGGCGGGTAGACGTCGATGATGCGGTCGATGGTCTGGGCCGCGCTCTGCGTGTGCAGTGTGGCGAAGACGAGGTGACCGGTCTCGGCCGCGGTGAGGGCGACGGAGATGGTCTCCAGGTCTCGGAGCTCGCCGACCAGGATGACGTCGGGGTCCTGGCGCAGCACGTGCTTGAGGGCGGCCGCGAAGCTGTGGGTGTCGTGGCCGACCTCGCGCTGGTTCACCAGCGACTTCTTGTGGTTGTGCATGAACTCGATCGGGTCCTCGACCGTCACGATGTGGTCGGCACGGGTGGAGTTCACCAGGTCGATGAGGGCGGCGAGCGTCGTCGACTTTCCGGAACCCGTCGGCCCCGTGATGAGCACGAGCCCACGCGGGAGCGTGGCGAAGCGGCCGACGGACGAGGGAACGCCGAGCTCCTCGAGGGTCTTCAGTTCGGTCGGGATGAGACGGAAGGCGGCGCCGACGTTCTCGCGCTGCTGGTAGATGTTCACTCGGAAGCGGGCGTTCTCCGAGATGGCGTAGGCGAAGTCGAGCTCGAGTTCGCGCTCGAACTTCTGCCGCTGGGCTGGCGACATGATGCTGTAGATCGCCTGCTTCGCCTTGTCGCTGGTCCACACCGGGCCGGGCAGCTGGGTGAGGCCACCATGGATGCGGATGGTCGGCGCCGAATTGGCCGTGACGTGAAGGTCGGATGCTCCTTGCAGCACGACCTCCCTCAGTGAGTGCACGAGGTCACGGTCGGCAGCCTCGCGAGCCGCGGACTTCTCCGTGACAGCGGATGCAGTCGGCTCGGGTCGCTCCCGTGCCGCCTCGCGTGCCGGCGCGGGGGTCGGGGGTGTCTGGGCGAGACCGGCAGCAGCCTCCTCCACGCTCACCTCGGACGCGGACTCGGGCGCGGCGAGGTGCTCGTCGGCGGCGATCGGCGCAACGGGTGCGGCCGGAGGAGCGATGTCGATCACCTCGGTCGGCACCACCGGAAGCACCGCGGTGACGGCGTCGGGCTCGCGAACCTCGGCGTTGAAGAGCCCGGAGTCGAGGGGAGCCGTCTTCGAGAAGTCGGGGACGGTCGGCAGCGCTGGTTCGCCGGCTGACACGACCGGCGCGACGAGAGGAGCGGCATCCGTCTCACCCTCGAGTCCATCGGTGAAGGGATTGCTTGCCTCGGCCGCGATCTCGGCACGGCGAGAGCGCCGCGACTCACCGACAGGAGCGGGCGGGGCCAGCGGCGCACCGGATGCGGCCGCCTCGACGGGCGGGGGCATCGGCGCCGGGGCCGCGAAAGCTGCGGCGGGCGGCAGAGCGACCGGCGCTGCGAGAGGTGCCGCTGGGGCGACGGGCGCGACGACGGGCTCGGGGTTCTGCACCTGCGACGCGTCGCGCAGGGCCTCCTGCCGCAGGCTCTCGCGCCACGAGGCCTCGAGGGCCTCGGCCAGCGGGTCCGAGGCCGCCGGCGAGACCTGTGACGGCTGCACTGGAGGAACGGATGCGGCAGCCGGTGACGCGGCGGGCGGCACGACGGCGGCGGGGCCGGCAGCGGCCGGCGGCGGCACGGGTGCGCTCGAGGGCGGCGGCGACATCGGTGCCGCTCCCCCGGTGCCACCGGTGAGCAGCGCGGCCCAGTCCTCGAACGAGATGCCGGGTGGATTGATCGGCAGGTCGTTGTTCTGGTTTGTCATGACGTCTCCTTGTTCGCGCGGGTCGTCAGACGACGACGCGCATGATCTCTTCAACGGATGTGAGGCCTGCCTGCACCTTGAGCCAGCCGTCCTGGCGGAGGGTCCGCATCCCGTTCGCCTGGGCGGCCCGGGCGATGTCGGAGGACGCTGCACGGGCGACGGCCAGCCGCTCGATCTCCTCGTTGACGGCCATGATCTCGTGCAGGGCGAGACGGCCGCGGTAGCCGGTGTTCGAGCAGCTCGAGCATCCGGTGGGGGCGAAGGTCTGGATGGGCTCACCGTTCGGGTCGACGTCGAAGCGCAGGGCGGCCAGCTGGCGGGACTCGGTGTAGATCGGGTGCTTGCAGCGCTCGCAGAGCCGTCGGGCGAGTCGCTGGGCGACCACGCAGTCGAGCGCCGAACCCACGAGGAACGGTTCGATGTCCATCTCGATGAGGCGGGTCACGGCAGAGGGCGCGTCGTTCGTGTGCAGGGTCGAGAGCACGAGGTGACCGGTGAGCGAGGCCTCGATGGCGATCTGCGCCGTCTCGTGGTCGCGGATCTCACCGAGCAGCACCACGTCGGGGTCGGATCGCAGGATGCTGCGCAGTGCGCTCGCGAAGGTGAGACCGGCCTTCGGGTTCACCTGCACCTGGTTGATGCCCGCCATGCGGTACTCGACGGGGTCCTCGACGGTGATGACGTTGACCTCGGTGCGGGCGACCTGGTTGAGCGTGGAGTACAGGGTCGTCGACTTGCCGGAGCCCGTCGGCCCTGTGACCAGGATCATGCCGTAGGGCTTGGAGTACGACTCGCGGTAGATGGCGCCGTTCGCCTCGCTCAGACCCAGATCGCGCAGGTCGAGGCTCGTGTTGGTGTTGTCGAGGATTCGCATGACGACCTTCTCGCCCCACACTGTGGGAAGGGTCGCAACGCGCAGGTCGATCTTTCGGCCGCCGGAGTTGACCGACATGCGGCCGTCCTGTGGCTTGCGGCGCTCCGCGATGTCGATGTCGCTCATGATCTTGAGGCGCGAGATCACGCCGTTCTGGATGCTCTTCGGGGCGCTCTGCATCTCGTGCAGCACGCCGTCGATGCGGTAGCGCACCCGCACGCTGTTCTCTGCCGGCTCGATGTGGATGTCGGAGGCGTGGTCCTCGATGGCCTGGCTCACGAGGAGGTTGACGAAGCGCACGATGGGCGCGTCGTCGTCCTGCGATTCCGAGACGGAGAACGCATCCGTCAGCAGTGCCGCGTTCTCCTCCTCGAGCGTGTTGGTGAGGTCTGTGAGCTCGTCATCGGCACGGTGATAGCGCGCGATGGCGGTGAGCAGGTCGCTGCGTTCGGCGACCACGGGAACGACCTGGAGACCGGATGCCTCACGCACGTCGTCGATCGCGAAAACGTCGCCCGGGTTGGTCATGGCGAGCACGATGCGCCCGGGGGCGAGCGCGATGGGCAGCACCTCGTAGCGCCGGCAGGTGGCGGCGCTCACCAGCACGATGGCCGCGCGATCGACCGGGTAGTCCACGAGCTCGATGAACGGAACGCTCGCCTGCGCCGCGCGCGCCTTGGCGAGCTGCGTCTCATTGATGACGCCGCGATCGACGAGTCCGCGAACGGCACCCTCGTCGGTCTCGTCCATCCCCATGATCTCGTCGAGATGCTCGATGGGGAGATGTCCGTGCAGGATGAGGATCTCTGAAAGCGCAGCCACGCCGATCCTCCCGATGGGGACACCAAAGCTGCGGCTATGGCCCGAGCAGCCGCAGTTTGTGTAGGGGCAAAGAAGGGGAGCTCGGGTGAGTTGTTCAGGTAACAGGGCAAGCTAACGGGGTTCTCACGAGTCACACCAGTCCCGCAATCGGGGCACGTGGGCCTGTCCACCCTTCGGCCCACCGCGCCTGTACCCCGGCGGCCGGTCGGCCGACGGCGCCCTGACCGGTCCCGGAACGCGGATACGCTCGACAGGTCCCACCTTCACCGATGAGAACGGATGACGCATGGCCCGGTTCGACCTCTCCCTGCCCGAGCTCGAGCGCTATCGGCCGGAGGTGAGCGAACCCGACGACTTCGACGCCTTCTGGCAGCGCACCCTCGACGAGGCGCGGGCGTTCCCGGCTGAGCCGGTCGTGCAGCGCGTAGCCTCCCCGCTCACGCAGGTCGAGGTGCACGACGTGACGTTCAGCGGGTACGCCGGACAGGCGGTCAAGGCGTGGCTGCTGCTGCCGAGCGGCGCTCGCACTAGACTGCCGGCCGTAATCGAGTACCTCGGGTACGGCGGCGGGCGCGGCCTGCCGCACGAGAAGCTCGAGTGGGCCGCATCCGGCTACGCGCACCTGATCATGGACACGCGCGGTCAGGGCAGCGGCTGGGGCAGCGGTGGCGACACCCCCGACCCGGCTGGCACGGGCCCCTCATCCCCGGGCTTCATGACCCGGGGCATCCAGAGCCCGGACGACTACTACTACCGTCGCGTCTACACCGACGGTGCGCGGCTCGTCGATGCCGCGCGCACCCTGCCGCAGATCGATCCCGCGCGCATCGCGGTCACCGGAGTGAGCCAGGGCGGCGGCATCGCCGTGGCCGTGGCCGGCCTCGCCGACGGGCTCGTCGGCGTGCTGCCCGACGTGCCCTTCCTGCAGCACTTCGAGCGCGCGGTCGGGCTGACGGATGCCTTCCCCTACCAGGAGATCGTGACGTACCTCTCGGTGCACCGCGATCTGGTGGAGCAGAGCTATCGCACCCTGTCGTACTTCGACGGCGTGAACTTCGCACGCCGGGCGAGCGCCCCGGCATTGTTCTCGACGGCCCTGCACGATGCGACCTGCCCTCCGTCGACCGTCTTCGCCACCCGCAATCACTGGGCGGCGGAAGCGGCCATCGAGGTGTACCCGTTCAACGAGCACGAGGGTGGCCAGGGCCACCAGTGGGTGAAGCAGGCGGCCTGGCTGTCGGCTCGGCTGTCCGCGGTCGGTGCCGGCGCGGTCTGAGGGAGTCCGGGTTTCGGCCCCGGGCGAGCGGAACGGCGCCAGACGCCCGCCGACTACGATCAACGGGTGACTTCTCCCGCGCCTGCCTCGCACACCGCTCTCGCCATCGACGCCGGCCAGACCGGCATCAAGGTGCGCCTGGACGCTACGTCGGGCACTCAGCAGGACTTCGAGTTCACCGGCATCCGCACCGACCGTCCGCTCATCCCCCAGCTCGCCGGCATCGTCGTGGCCGTGGCCGAGGAGACGGGCAGCGATGTCGACGTCGTGAGCTTCGGCGTCTCGGGACTCACGCCGGAGCAGACCCGTCCCGAGGAACTGTTGTCGGCGCTGAAGCCCTTCCGCGTGCGGGAGGTGCGGCTCACGCATGATTCCATCGGCGCCTACCTCGGAGCCCTCGGAGCGTCACGTGGGGCCGTGGTCGCATCCGGGACCGGCGTCGTCACGCTCGGGGTCGGTGCCTCGACGGTGGCCCGCGTCGACGGATGGGGCTACCTCATCGGCGATGCGGGCAGCGGCTACTCCATCGGCCGGGCGGCCCTCGACGCCGTCATGCGCGCCTATGACGGCCGCGGCGCCGAGACCGCCCTCACCGCGGTGGTGCAGCGCGAGTTCCCCGAGCTCGAGGAGGCGTACATCGATCTGCAGTCCGACGACGGCCGGGTTCGCCGGATCGCCGCATACGCCGCCGTGGTCGGGGAACTGGCCCCGACGGATGCCGTGGCCGCCGGCATCATGACCGCGGCCGGCCGCGACCTGGCGCTCTCCGCACTCACGGCGCTCCGCAGAGTGGGCGAGGACGCCAACCCGACCGCGAGCGTGCGCGGCATCGGAGGAGTGTTCCGCTCCCCGGAGCTCGCGGGCGCCTTCTCCGGGTCGGTTCGCGAGGTGCTGCCCGATGCCGACATCCAGACCGGCTCCGCGCATCCGCTCGACGGCGTCGCGCTCCTTCCCTCCGTCTCCCTCGACGGCCCGTTCGGCCCGCACATCGCGGTGGCCGGCGGGCGCTGAGCCTCCGCCGCACGCGCTCACGGCTCGGCCGGCCGGCCGACGGACCGAACCGACCGTCCGACGGACCGACCGACCGACCGGCGGACCGACCGAAAAGCGAGGAACTTCTCGCCGGAGAGCGGCCGGAAGGGCCGATATCCGGAGAGTTCGCCCGGGACTTCCTCGCTTTTCAGACGCCCGCCTGTCGGTGTGCGCTGCCGATCGACGTCGGAGCGATCGTAGAGTTGGCCCATGGCCCTGATGCAGTGCAGCTTCTTCTCGGATGCGCTCGGCGTGCAGACCCACGCGAACGTGATCCTCCCGCAGGAGGTGAGCCTGGCCGGCGAGCGGATGCCGGTGCTCTACCTCCTGCACGGCCGCTCGGACGACGAGACGGCGTGGCTTCGGTGGACTGCCATCGAGCGGTACGCCACCGAGCACGGCATCGCGGTCGTGATGCCGAACGCCGGGCGCAGCTTCTACACCGACCAGGTCACGGGCTACGACTACTTCACTTTCATCTCAGACGAGCTCCCGCGCGTGATGCAGGGATTCTTCCCCCTTTCAGCGGAGCCTGAGGACACGTTCGTGGCCGGACTCTCGATGGGCGGCTACGGAGCGCTCAAGTGGGCGCTCAACAAGCCGCACACAGTCGCGGCTGCGGCGAGTCTGTCCGGTGCCGTCGACATCGCCGCCCGGGATCAGGATGCCGAGTGGCTGGCGAACCATGGCAGCATCGGGCAGGCGCAGGCCAAGGGTGACGATCTCCTCGCCCTCGTCGCCGCGACGCCGACGGATGCGTCGTCACTGCCGCCGCTCTTCGTCTGGTGCGGCACGGAGGACGCCCTCATCGAGGAGAACCGCCGATTCCGAGCCGCGGCGGATGCGGCAGGGGCGCACCTCAGCTACAGCGAGGGTCCGGGCGGGCATGACTGGGCGCGGTGGGACGAGCAGATCCAGCGGGTGCTGGAGTGGCTGCCGGTGCGCGGGCGCTGAGTCGTTCCGCAAGTGCTCGTCGCGGCATCGTGCTGGTGTGATGCGCGCCCGATCCTCGCCCGCGCTACTGAAACTTCAAGCGCGCAGCGGAGATTCGATAGCGCGGGCGGATCGAGCATTCCCCGCCAACGAGGAAGGGCCCCGCATCCGAGTGGATGCGGGGCCCTTCCTGGTGAGACTCGTGCCTAGCTGTAGTTGCCGGGCGTGAAGTCGTCGGACGAGAAGCTGTCGAAGTCGACGAAGCTCAGGTCACCCTCGGTGAACGACGCGTCATCCGCGAAGATCCGGTTCGGGTAACGCTCGGCCTTGGCCTCTTCCGTCGCCTCGACCGTGACGTTGCGGTACTTCGCAAGTCCGGTTCCGGCGGGGATCAGCTTTCCGATGATCACGTTCTCCTTGAGGCCGACCAGCGGGTCGCGCTTGCCTTCCATGGCGGCCTGCGTGAGAACACGCGTGGTCTCCTGGAACGAAGCAGCCGACAGCCACGACTCGGTCGCGAGCGAAGCCTTGGTGATACCCATGACCTCCTGACGAGCCGAAGCCGTCTTCTTGCCCTCGGCCAGAGCCGCGCGGTTGATCTCGTTGTACTTCGAACGGTCGACCAGCTCGCCGGGGAGCAGGTCGGTGTCACCGTGGTCGACGACGGTCACCTTGCGGAGCATCTGACGAACGATGACCTCGATGTGCTTGTCGTGGATCGGAACACCCTGCGAACGGTAGACGTCCTGCACACCGTTGACGAGCTGCTTCTGCACCTCACGGACACCCTTGACGCGAAGGACTTCCTTCGGGTCGAGAGTACCGACGATGAGCTGCTGTCCGAGCTCGACGTGCTGGCCGTCCTCGACGAGAAGCGTCGAACGCTTCAGCACCGGGTACGCGATGGCCTCGTCGCCGTTGTCGGGCGTGAGGATCACCTTGCGGGCACGGTCGGTGTCCTCGATCGTGATGCGACCGGCGGCCTCGACGATGGGCGACGCACCCTTGGGGGTACGGGCCTCGAAGAGCTCCTGCACGCGGGGAAGACCCTGCGTGATGTCGGCTGCGGATGCGGATCCACCGGTGTGGAAGGTACGCATCGTGAGCTGCGTTCCGGGCTCACCGATCGACTGGGCCGCGATGATGCCCGCGGCCTCACCGATGTCGACGAGCTTGCCGGTCGCGAGCGAACGGCCGTAGCACTTCGCGCAGACACCGACGGCGGACTCGCAGGTGAGCACGGAGCGCACCTTGATCGACTCGACTCCAGCGGCGACGAGCTCGTTGATGAGCACGTCTCCGACGTCGGCGCCGGCAGCGGCGACGACCTCACCGGCGGCGTTGACCGCGTCGGCTGCGAGGTTGCGCGAGTAGACCGAGTTCTCGACGTTGTCGTCGCGAGTCGGCTTGCCGTCGACGAGCACGACGTTTCCGTCGGCGTCGTGGGTGACGATCGCGAGATCGAGGCCCTTGCCGGTGCCGCAGTCCTCTTCGCGGATGATGACATCCTGCGAGACGTCGACGAGTCGACGCGTGAGGTAGCCCGAGTCGGCCGTACGGAGGGCCGTGTCGGCCAGACCCTTACGGGCACCGTGCGTCGCGATGAAGTACTCGGCGACCGAGAGTCCCTCGCGGTAGCTCGAGATGATCGGGCGAGGGATGATCTCACCCTTCGGGTTGTTCACGAGGCCTCGCATACCGGCGATGTTGCGCACCTGCAACCAGTTACCACGAGCACCGGACGTGACCATGCGGTTGATGGTGTTGTCCTCGGGGAAGTTGGCGCGCATGGCGACAGCGACCTCGTCGGTGGCCTTGGTCCAGATCTGGATGAGCTCCTGGCGACGCTCGAGGTCGGTGATGAGACCCTTCTCGAACTGTGCAGTGACCTTGGCGGCCTGCTTCTCGTAACCGGCGACGATCTGCGGCTTGTTCGGCGGGGTCAGGATGTCGCTGAGTGCGACGGTGACACCGGAACGAGTCGCCCAGCGGAAGCCGGCGTCCTTGATGTTGTCGAGAGCTGCGGCAACCTGCACCTTGGGGTACCGCTCGGCGAGGTCGTTGACGATCGCCGAGATGGCGCCCTTGTCGACGACGTCCTCGAAGTACGGGTAGTCGGCGGGCAGGGTCTCGTTGAACAGCGCGCGGCCGAGCGAGGTGTTCACCAGAACGGTGCCCTCCGCCTTGCCGTCGACCAGCTCGACGCCCTCGGGCTGGGTGCCCTCGGCGAAGAACTTGTCGGTCAGACGGATGCGCACCTTGGCGTTCAGGTCGAGCGAGTGCTGGTCGAAGGCGAGGATCGCCTCGGAGACCGAGCTGAACGCACGGCCCTCACCGGTCACGCCCTCCTTGATGGTCGTCAGGTGGTGCAGACCGATGATCATGTCCTGCGTGGGCAGGGTCACCGGGCGGCCGTCCGACGGCTTCAGGATGTTGTTCGACGCGAGCATGAGGATGCGGGCCTCGGCCTGAGCCTCGACCGACAGCGGCAGGTGCACAGCCATCTGGTCACCGTCGAAGTCCGCGTTGAACGCGGCGCAGACGAGCGGGTGCAGCTGGATGGCCTTGCCCTCGACGAGCTGAGGCTCGAAGGCCTGGATGCCGAGACGGTGCAGCGTGGGTGCACGGTTCAGCAGAACCGGACGCTCACGGATGATCTCCTCGAGCACGTCCCAGACCTGCGGACGTGAACGCTCGACCATGCGCTTCGCAGCCTTGATGTTCTGAGCGTGGCTCAGGTCGATCAGGCGCTTGATGACGAACGGCTTGAAGAGCTCCAGCGCCATCTGCTTGGGCAGACCGCACTGGTGCAGCTTCAGCTGCGGACCGACGATGATGACCGAACGGCCCGAGTAGTCGACGCGCTTTCCGAGCAGGTTCTGGCGGAAGCGACCCTGCTTTCCCTTGAGCATGTCGCTCAGGGACTTGAGGGCGCGGTTGCCGGTACCGGTGACGGGGCGACCACGACGGCCGTTGTCGAACAGTGCGTCGACGGCCTCCTGCAGCATCCGCTTCTCGTTGTTCACGATGATCTCGGGAGCACCGAGGTCGAGCAGACGACGCAGACGGTTGTTGCGGTTGATCACACGACGGTAGAGGTCGTTGAGGTCGGAGGTCGCGAAGCGGCCACCGTCGAGCTGCACCATCGGGCGCAGCTCCGGCGGGATGACCGGAACGACGTCGAGCACCATCGCTGCCGGCGAGTTGCCGGTGGCGAGGAAGGAGCTGACGACGCGCAGGCGCTTGATGGCGCGGATCTTCTTCTGACCCTTGCCCTCGGTGATCTGCAGGTGCAGGCTCTCGGCCTCGGCCGCGAGGTCGAAGGCGAGGAGGCGCTTCTTGATGGCCTCGGCGCCCATGTAGGCCTCGAAGTACATGCCGAAGCGGTCCTGCAGCTCGTGGAAGACGCTGTCCTCGGGCTTGAGGTCGCCGACCTTGAGCGTGCGGAAGTCCTCCCAGACGCGCTCGAGGTGGGCGATCTGCTCGTCAGCCGCCTTGCGGGTCTGAGCCATCTCCTTCTCGGCGCCGTCCTTCGTGCGCTTCTTGGCGTCGGACTTGGCTCCCTCGGCCTCGAGGGCCGCGAGGTCCTCTTCGAGCTTGGCGAGGCGTGCCGCGATGCGGGAGTCGCGCTGGTCGCCGAGGGTCTTGATCTCGAGACGGAGCTCGTTCTCCAGACCGGGCATGTCCTGGTGGCGTCCGTCGACATCCACGTCGATCACCATGTAGGCGGCGAAGTAGATGACCTTCTCGAGGTCCTTGGGTGCCATGTCGAGCAGGTAGCCCAAGCGCGAGGGGACGCCCTTGAAGTACCAGATGTGGGTCACGGGAGCGGCGAGCTCGATGTGTCCCATGCGCTCACGACGGACGGAGGACTTGGTGACCTCCACGCCGCAGCGCTCGCACACGATGCCCTTGAACCGGACACGCTTGTACTTGCCGCACGAGCACTCCCAGTCACGGCTCGGTCCGAAGATCTGCTCTCCGAACAGGCCGTCCTTCTCGGGCTTGAGGGTGCGGTAGTTGATGGTTTCGGGCTTCTTGACCTCACCGTACGACCAACGACGGATGTCGTCAGCAGTGGCCAGACCAATACGAAGCTCGTCAAAAGTGGCTGCGTCGAGCAATTTCTCTCCTTGGAAAGTTTCCGAAGTCTTCAATTGGTGAGGTGGCTTAGATCTCGTCGACAGACGACGACTCGAAGCGCGTGGAGATGTTGATGCCCAGCTCCTCTGCGGCACGGAAGACCTCGTCGTCCGTGTCGCGCAGGCTGAACACGCTGCCGTCGGCCGAGAGGACCTCGACGTTCAAGCACAGCGACTGCATCTCCTTGATGAGCACCTTGAAGGACTCGGGGATTCCGGGTTCCTGGATGTTCTCGCCCTTGACGATGGCCTCGTAGACCTTCACGCGGCCGAGGATGTCGTCGGACTTGATGGTGAGGAGCTCCTGCAGGGCGTACGCGGCTCCATAAGCCTCGAGCGCCCAGACCTCCATCTCACCGAAGCGCTGTCCACCGAACTGCGCCTTACCACCGAGCGGCTGCTGGGTGATCATCGAGTACGGACCCGTGGAACGTGCGTGGATCTTGTCGTCGACGAGGTGGTGCAGCTTCAGGATGTACATGTAGCCGACCGAGATGGGCTGCGGGAACGGCTCGCCGGAGCGGCCGTCGAACAGACGCGTCTTTCCGGTGCGGTCGATCAGGCGGTCGCCGTCACGGGTGACCGTGGTCGAGTCGAGCAGACCCTCGATCTCCTCCTCCGAGGCACCGTCGAACACCGGAGTGGCGACCTTGGTGCCCGCGGGAGCCGAGTGGGCGTCCTTCGGGAGCTTCTTGGCCCATGCCGGGTTGCCCTCGACCTTCCAGCCCTGCTTCGCGACCCAACCGAGGTGGGTCTCGAGCACCTGGCCGAAGTTCATTCGACCGGGAATGCCGAGCGGGTTCAGGATGATGTCGACCGGAGTACCGTCGGCGAGGAACGGCATGTCCTCGACCGGCAGGATCTTCGAGATGACGCCCTTGTTGCCGTGACGACCGGCGAGCTTGTCACCCTCGGTGATCTTGCGCTTCTGGGCGATGTAGACGACAACGCGCTGGTTGACGCCCGAGCCGAGCTCGTCGTCGCCGTCCTGCGAGTCGAACACCTTGACACCGATGATGGTGCCCTGCTCACCGTGGGGAACCTTGAGCGACGTGTCGCGAACCTCGCGGCTCTTCTCGTTGAAGATCGCGCGGAGCAGACGCTCCTCGGCGCTCAGTTCGGTCTCGCCCTTCGGCGTGACCTTGCCGACGAGGATGTCGCCGGGGCGAACCTCGGCACCGATGCGGATGATGCCGCGCTCGTCGAGGTCGGCGAGCAGGTCGGGGCTGACGTTGGGGAGGTCACGGGTGATCTCCTCCTTGCCGAGCTTCGTGTCGCGCGCGTCGACGTCGTACTCCTCGATGTGGATCGAGGAGAGCACGTCGTCCTTCACCAGGTTCTGGCTCAGGATGATCGCGTCCTCGAAGTTGTGACCCTCCCACGGCATGAATGCCACGAGGAGGTTCTTTCCGAGGGCGAGCTCGCCGTTGTCGGTCGCAGGTCCGTCGGCGATGACCTCGCCGGCCTCGATCCGGTCACCGGCGTTGACGACGACGCGGTGGTTGTACGACGTGCCCTGGTTGGAGCGGTCGAACTTGCGGAGGTAGTGCGTCTGCGTTCCACCCTCGTCGAGCTGGATGGTGACGAAGTCTGCGGAGACCTCGGCGACCACACCGGACTTGTCGGAGGTGAGCACGTCACCGGCGTCGATGGCCGCGTAGCCCTCCATACCGGTTCCGACGAGCGGGCTGTCGCTGCGGAGCAGGGGGACGGCCTGACGCTGCATGTTCGCACCCATGAGGGCGCGGTTGGCGTCGTCGTGCTCGAGGAACGGGATGAGCGAGGTCGCGACCGACACCATCTGGCGCGGTGAGACGTCCATGTAGCCGATCTCGTCGGCGGGGATCAGGTCGACCTCGCCACCCTTCTTACGGGCGAGGACGCGGTCCTCGGAGAAGTGGCCGTCTGCCTTCAGCGGAGCGTTGGCCTGGGCGACGATGAAGTCGTCCTCCTCCATCGCCGTGAGGTAGTCGATGTCCTCGGTGACCCGCCCGGCGACGACGCGACGGTACGGGGTCTCGATGAAACCGAACGAGTTGATGCGCGCGAACGATGCGAGCGAGCCGATCAGGCCGATGTTCGGGCCTTCCGGGGTCTCGATCGGGCACATGCGGCCGTAGTGCGACGGGTGGACGTCGCGGACCTCGACGCCGGCGCGGTCGCGCGAGAGGCCACCGGGGCCGAGCGCGGAGAGACGGCGCTTGTGGGTCAGACCCGCGAGCGGGTTGTTCTGGTCCATGAACTGCGACAGCTGCGAGGTTCCGAAGAACTCCTTGATCGCGGCGACGACGGGGCGCACGTTGATCAGGGTCTGCGGCGTGATGGCCTCGATGTCCTGCGTGGTCATGCGCTCGCGGACGACGCGCTCCATGCGGGACAGACCGGTGCGCACCTGGTTCTGGATGAGCTCACCCACGGCGCGGATGCGACGGTTGCCGAAGTTGTCGATGTCGTCGGTGTCGAGACGCAGGTCGACTGCCTTGCCGGCACGGTGTCCGGCGAAGGTGGTCTGGCCGTCGTGCAGGGCCACGATGTACTTGATCGTCGCGATGATGTCCTGGACGGTCAGCACCGAGTCGGTCAGCGGGGCCTCGAGGCCGAGCTTGTTGTTGATCTTGTAC
Source organism: Leifsonia sp. Root1293 (assembly GCF_001425325.1). Taxonomy (NCBI): domain Bacteria; kingdom Bacillati; phylum Actinomycetota; class Actinomycetes; order Micrococcales; family Microbacteriaceae; genus Leifsonia; species Leifsonia sp. Root1293. Next base: position 2,048,383 of record NZ_LMEH01000001.1, read on the forward strand.
CGACCGACCTTCGCGAGGTCGTAGCGCTTCGGGTTGAAGTAGAAGTTGTCGAGGAGCGCACGCGCGGCCTCGGCGGCGACCTGCTCGCCCGGACGCAGCTTGCGGTAGATGTCCTTGAGGGCTTCTTCCTTCGTGAGGATGTTGTCCTTCTCGAGGGTCAGCTCGATGGACTGGAAGCCGGCGAACTCCGCCAGGATCTCTTCGCTCGACAGGCCGAGGGCCTTGAGGAAGACGGTGACGCTCTGCTTGCGCTTGCGGTCGATGCGAACGCCGACCTGGTCGCGCTTGTCGATCTCGAACTCGAGCCAGGCACCGCGGCTCGGGATGACGCGAGCCGAGTAGATGTCCTTGTCGGACGTCTTCTCGGGGGTGCGCTCGAAGTAGACGCCCGGCGAGCGGACGAGCTGCGACACGACGACACGCTCGGTGCCGTTGATGACGAACGTGCCCTTGGGGGTCATGAGCGGGAAGTCGCCCATGAAGACCGTCTGGGTCTTGATCTCACCGGTGAGGTGGTTCATGAACTCGGCGTTCACGTAGAGAGGTGCGGAGTAGGTCTTGCCCTTCTCCTTGCACTCGTCGATCGTGTACTTCTCAGGCTCGAGCTCGGGGTTCGAGAAGCTGAGCTGCATGGTCTCGCCGAGGTCCTCGATCGGAGAGATCTCCTCGAAGATCTCCTCCAGACCGGTCTTCTCGGGAAGATCCTTGCGGCCGGCTGCCTGAGCCTCCGCGACGCGTGACTTCCACGCGTCGTTGCCGACCAGCCAGTCGAAGCTCTCCGTCTGCAAAGCGAGCAGATCGGGAACAGTCAGCGTGTCCGTGATCTTGGCGAACGACAAACGCGAAGCGTTACGACCGTTCTTGGGTGAGTTGGTGGTTGCGTTGCGCGCAGCAGCCAAGGAAATAACCTCCGTGGACCCCGTCAGGTCTCGTTACGATCGGTAATGATGGAGTACTCGTAGACCCTCTGATGCGTGGGGACCGGATCTGAGACCCGATCACGCAGAAGCCGACCGCAATATGAAGGCAGAGTGATGTCTAGGAGCGCAAAGAAAAAGCATAACCGGTGGACCACGATATGTCCAGCGGTTTCTTGACCTCTTTTGCTTCTTCCGGTATAACCGCGAGCCGGCCCCGATATTCCCGTACGCCGAGCCGCCCATCCTCGTCGCTACAGCGCCCGGATTCCGGGGGTTTGCCGACGAGAACGGGCGACTCGATCAGCCTGTCGTGAGTCGCTAGGGTCGGAACATGGACCAACGGATGCGGCTCGACGAGGATCCGTTCGTCCCCGGCAGCTTCATCCTGAGCGTCGACGGCATCCGTCAATCGCACGTCGACCCTGCGGATCCGACGCGACTGTTCTTCGAGTACACCCGGCGCATCGGGCACGTCATCGACCTCGTCGCCGACCCCGGCCAGCCGATCCGCGCCCTGCATCTCGGCGGCGGGGCGTTCACCCTGCCCCGGTACGTCGCCGCCACCCGGCCGGGGTCCGAGCAGGTCGTGGTCGAGATCGATCGTGAGCAGACCGACTTCGTGCTCGAACGGATGCCCCTGGCCGACGCCTCCGGGATCTCCATCGTGTTCTCCGACGCGAGGGAGGCCCTGGCGGTGCTCGAGGATGCCGGCGAGATCGCCTTCGACGTGATCATCGTCGACATCTACATCGCACTGGAGTCTCCGGAGTACGTCGGACTCCGCGGGTTCTTCGGCGAGCTCTCCCCATTGCTGGCGCTCGGCGGCGCGATCGTCGTGAACGTGGCAGACGGTCGCTCGCAGATCCAGACCAGGGCGCAGCGTCTCGAACTCGGCCGGGTGGTCGAGGCCACGCTGGCCACGGCGCCGCCGCGAGTGCTGGCCGGCGAGGAGCTCGGCAACATCGTGCTCGTAGGAGCCGACGCAGAGAGCATCGCCGCCTGGGCACCGGAGCTGCAGCAGCGCGGGCCGCATCCTGCGGCCGTCGATCTGGGGTAGGGATCCGCTCGCAGAGGTCCGGACGGAGTCCGCGAGCGACGCGCTTCGGCCGCGGCCTCCGGCGGGCCTCAGCGAGCGAGACGAAACGCTACCGTTGAGGCATGCGCGCCAATCGGGATGACAGTTCGGCCCCGACGCGCACTCTCTCGACCAGCGGCTTCTCGGCCCGTCTGGAGGAGGACCGCCACGAGCCGGGCGTCTGGACCCTCGTCGTCGACGGGACTCCCCAGTCGAGCGTCGACATCGAGCATCCCGAGGTGCTGCACTTCGAGTACGTGCGTCGCATCGGCCACGCCGTCGACCTCGTGGCCCCGGAGGGGCAGCCGATCACGGCCGTGCACCTCGGCGGCGGCGCGCTGACGCTCCCCCGCTACGTGGCCGCGACCCGTCCCGGCTCGCGTCAGCAGGCGGTCGAGCTCGAGAGCGACCTCGTCGACTTCGTCCGGGAGAACCTCCCGTTGCCGCGGAACGCCCAACTGCGCATCCGGCACGGCGACGCCCGTGAGGTGCTCGCCAAGCTGCCGAGCGGCCTGCACGGATCGGTCGACCTGGTGGTCGTCGACATCTTCTCCGGCGCCCGCACACCCGCGCACGTGACCAGCCGGGAGTTCTACGGTCTCATCGCCCCTCTGCTCTCGGCATCCGGAATCGTCGCCGTGAACGTGGCCGACGGTGCCGGCCTCGCCTTCGCCCGCGGCCAGGCCTCGACCCTGCAGAGCGTGTTCCCCCACGTCGCCATCGCCACCGACACCCAGATGCTGAAGGCCAAGCGGTTCGGCAACGTCGTGATGTTCGCATCCGCCGCGGAGTTGCCGTTCGATCGGATGCCCCGACTGCTCGCGGCGGATCCCGCCCACGCCAAGCTCGTCAGCGGCCGCGAGCTCGAGAACTTCATCGCCGGAGCTCCCATCGTGACGGATGCCACCGCCATCCCCTCGCCGCCTCCGGCGCGTTCCATCTTCCTGACCAAGCCCGGCGGACGCTGACCCGGCACGGATCAGCGCGCCGACGACACCTCGGCGAGCACCGCGTGCACCGCGGAGACCACCACGGAACCCTCGCCCACGGCTGACGCCACCCGTTTCACCGAGCCGCGCCGGGCGTCGCCGACGGCGAACAGCCCCGGCACCGACGTCTCGCCCTGGCGTGGTGGGCGCTCGAGCGGCCAGGCGCGCCTGCCACCCTCGGTCAGAACCTCGTCTCCCGTGATGACGAATCCCCAGCGATCGCGCAGCACGGCATCGGGCAGCCAGGCCGTGTGCGGGCTGGCTCCGATGGTGATGAACAGCGCGTCGCTGCGCACCCGCTCCTCACTCCCCGTCGCCACGTCGCGCAGCACGATGTGGTCGAGCCTGTCGGCGCGATCAGCGGAGATCGCCCCGCCCACGACCCGCGCCTGCGTTCTGATCGCCACGCCCGCCTCCTCCAGCTGCCTTACGAGGTAGGCCGACATGCTGTCGGCGAGCTCGCGGCCCCGGATGATGAGGGTGACGGCGTCGGCGTACCGCCCGAGGTGCAATGCCGCCTGCCCGGCCGAGTTCCCGCCACCCACCACGTGCACGATGCGTCCGGCCTGCGCCCTCGCCTCCACCGCCGCTGCACCGTAGAAGACGGCCGTCCCCACGTAGGGAGAGAGCGGCCCGAGGTCGATGCGCCGGTACGTGACGCCGGTCGCGAGCACGACGGAGCGAGCCAGCACGGCATCATCGGGAGCGATGGCGATACGGAAGCCGTGCGGCACCATCTCGAGACCGACGGCCTCTCGGGTCAGGGCGAACCTGGCGCCGAAGACCCACGCCTGCTGGTAGGAGCGCTGGGCCAGATCCGATCCCGAGATGCCGCGCTCGAACCCGAGGTAGTTGCGGATGAGCGAACTCGAACCGGCCTGGCCGCCGACCGGCCCCCGTTCCACCACGAGGGTGCGCAGCCCTTCGGATGCCGCGTAGACCGCGGCGGCGAGACCGGCAGGGCCGGCGCCGATGATGGCGACGTCGACCTCCTCCGATGGCACGTCGGTGCTGAACGCGAACGCCCGGGCCAGCTCCGTGTCCGTCGGGTCGACAACGTCTCGTCCGTCGACCAGCCGCACGACGACGGATTCCGGGTCTGGTGATGACGGGCCCGGTTCCTCCACCGCGTGACCGATGCCGAACCTCGCCAGCTGAGCGATGACCTGATGGGTGCGCGGGTCGGCGGTCCGGCCGATCACGGTGACGGATGCCGTGGTGGACGCCACCACTCCGGCTCGTTGCCACTCGAGCAGGAACTCGGTGATGCGGCGGTGGAACGCCTCGTCCGGCGAGCGCAGCGGACGCACGACGTAGTAGTGGATCTCGATCGCCGACATCAGCCTGTACACGGCATCGGCGAGCGCGGGTTCGTCCCAGCTTCCCCACTCGATGAGAAGGCAGCGCCTCACCTCGGGGAAGAGCTGCCGAGCGATGGCGAACAGGCTGGGCCGGCCGGCGGCCGTCGGCGCCACCTCATCGCTGAGGAGCAGTGCCACGGTGCTGCCGGCTGCGTCGATGTCGTGAAGAGCCGAGGCTGCGGCATCCGTCGTCTCGGCGCTCACCACCCTGTAGTCCCCGGCGTAGCGATTCTCGATCTCGCGCACGACGTCGGCGCGGGCTGCGGCATCGGAGATGCCGAGCAGGATGACGGGCTCGGTCGCACTGTTCCGTTGCGTGTCCATGACGCCTCCCGGGGCATGGCCGATCACGATGTTGCGTGTCACAGAGGAGTGTACTCAGCACGCGCACCGGCCTCGACTCTGGACGCGATGCGGTCTGCGAGATCAGACTGTGCTGCATGACCCCCAGAGCGGGACGCATCCGTACACCCGACCAACGCCTCCGCGTCTTCGTGAGCTCGACCCTCCAGGAGCTCGCAGCGGAGCGTCGAGCCGCGCGTTCCGCGATCGAAGACCTGCGGATGGCGCCCGTCATGTTCGAGCTCGGCGCGAGGCCGCATCCGCCCCGAGATCTCTACCGCGCCTACCTGGAGCAGAGCGATGTCTTCGTCGGCATCTACTGGGAGCGCTACGGCTGGGTCGCGCCGGAGGAGCAGGTGTCGGGTCTCGAGGACGAGTACAACCTCGCGCCGACCGCGATGCCGAAGCTCATCTACATCAGGCACTCGGCGGAACTGGAGCCGCGCCTGGCCGAGTTGCTCGACCGCATCCGATCCGATGACACCGCCTCGTACAAGTCGTTCAGCACCGCGGAGGAGCTCGGCGAATACCTGCGGGGCGATCTGGCGACGCTGCTGGCCGAGCGCTTCGATGCCAGCCGCGCGCCGGCTGCCGCGGCGCCGGGGGCGGCAGGGTCGCCTCCCGAGTCCCGGCTCACCAGGCTTCCATCTCCCCTGACGGAGCTGATCGGCCGCCACCGCGAGATCGAGGAGGTCGTCGACCTGGTCGCCGGGGCCGGCGCCAGGCTGGTGACGATCATCGGACCGGGAGGCATCGGCAAGAGCCGGGTGGCCATCGATGCCGCCGAACACCTGGCGGAACGGTTCGCCGGCCACGTCGTGTTCGTCGATCTCGCAGCGGCGACCCAACCCTCCCTCGTCATCGCCGCGATGGCCCAGGCTCTCGGCGTGCGCGACACCGGTGACGCCCCGCTGGCCGACAAGATCACCATGGCGCTCGGAGGACGGCAGAGCCTGCTCGTGCTCGACAACTTCGAGCAGGTCCTCGATGCCGCGCCTCTCCTGTCCCGCCTGCTCTCCGACATCCCCGGGCTCAGCTTCATCGTCACCAGCCGATCGCTGCTGCGGGTCTCGGGCGAGCACGCCTACGAGCTGAGCCCGCTGGCGGTGCCGGATGCCGCCGACATCGGCGATCTCGCCAGGCTCATCGCCGTGCCGTCGGTCGCGCTCTTCGTCGCCCGCGTGCGCGCGGTCAAGCCGGACTTCGAGCTGACCGAGGGGAACGCGGCGGCCGTCGCCGGAATCTGCACCGCCCTGGACGGCGTACCGCTGGCCCTCGAACTCGCCGCCGCCCGCGCCAGAGTGCTCGGTCCGAAAGCGATGCTGAAGCGCCTCGATCGCCAACTCCCCCTCCTCGTCGAGGGGGTCCGCGACCTGCCGGAACGCCAACGCACCCTGCGCGGCACCATCGAGTGGAGCACCAGACTGCTGGGCGAGGCGGAGAACGCTCTGCTGGCCAGGCTCGGCGTCTTCGCCGGCGACTTCTCCCTCGACGCCGCCGAAGCGGTCCACGCCGAGACCGGCGGCGGCTCGGACGCCGTGACACTGCTCGGCGCCCTGGTCGACAGTAGCCTCGTGCGTCAGCGAGAAAGCGACGACGTCTCGCTGTTCTCCCTTCTCAGCACGGTGCGGGAGTACGCCCTGGAACGGCTGGAGGCCGAGGGAACGCTGCCGGCCGCCCAACGTGCGCATGCCGACTACTACCGCGTGCTGAGCGAGGAGATGAGCGGCTCTCTCACCGGGAGGCTCCAGGCGGAGAGCGTGCGCGGGCTCGCCCGGGAGTACGACAACCTGAGGGCCGCCATCCGGTACCTCATCGACGCCGGGGAGTTCGACGCAGCAGCCGGATTCGCCTGGAACCTCTACATCTTCTGGTGGGTCGACGGCCATCTCGGCGAGGTGCGCGGGTGGATGAGCGAGGTCCTGGGGGCGGATGCCGCCCTCTCGGACCGGACGAAGGCCACGGCGCTCTACTACAGCTGCGCCATCGTGTTCTGGCAGGACCCGGACGAGGTCATCCTCCCCGGCCTCACCGAGAGCGCCGAGCTGTTCAGCAGGTCGGGAGACCCATCGGGATCCGCGCTCGCGTTGATCTCACTGGCCCTCGCCCTGCTCTCGGCCCAGGAGCCGGATCCCGCCCGGGCCGACGAGGCCCTCGAGACCAGCCTCGGGCAGTTCCGCGACGCTCGCTTCCGATGGGGAGAGGCCATGGCACTCGTCACGCTCGGCCGGGTCGCCCTGCTCGCCCGCAAGGAGCACGCCGCCCTCAACCGGTTCGAGGAGAGCCTCGCGCTCGCCGAGTCGGAACGCGACGACCTCGGCATCGCGATCGCACTGCACCACCTGGGATGGGCTCACCTCCTGCTCGGGTCGATCGAGCACGCCAGGCACTGCTTCGAACGGAGCCTGGCGGTCTCGGCCGGACTCGGACACGACGAGGGAGTGGCGTACGGCCTCGAGGGGCTCGTGGCCATCGCGGCCGCGGCGAGAGACATCGACCGCGCCGGCCGCCTCGCCGGAGCCGCCAGAATCCTCCGGGAACGCAGCGGCCTGTACAACGCGCCCACCTTCAGCTTCCACGAGGCCTACCTCGCACCCATCCGCGCCTCGGATGCCGCCCCCGCGCTCGCCGCAGCCGTCGCCGAGGGCGAGCGGATGACGGCCGAGACGGCCACCGACTACGCGCTCGCGCCAGCATCCGGGGCGCCAGGTCCCGAGGCCGCGCCAGGTCGCGAGGCCACGCCATGAGCGAGGCCACGCCATGAGCACCGAGCAGCGGCGTGGATCGGCGAATGAGGCGTCGACCGGGAGGCTGCCACCGGTTCGCGACGATCGGATCCTTCCGTTCACCTGGTGGCTCTCGCTCGCGATCATCCCGTTCCTCGTCGTGGCGAGCGTGCTGCTCTACCTGCTGCCCGGCAGCACCGACCAGACCTTCGCCTGGACCATCCAACCCGACATCACCGCGATGTTCCTCGGCTGCGCCTACCTCGGCGGCATCTGGTTCTTCCTGCAGGTGTTCCGGGTGGGGAAGTGGCACCGCATCAGCCACGGCCTGCCCGCGGTGTTCGTCTTCGCCACGCTCCTCAGCATCGCGACCTTCCTGCACTGGGACAGGTTCCACTTCGGCCACATCTCGTTCATCACCTGGGTGACGCTCTACGTCACCACGCCGGTTCTCGTGTTGGCGGCCGGCCTCCTCAACCGCCGCACCGACCCGAGGACGCCCGACCGGTTGGACGCCGTGATCCCGGGCGCCGTGCGAGCCCTCCTCGTCGTCGTGGGCGTGTCGGCCTTCGTCACGGGCGCCGTGCTGTTCGCCTTCCCGAATCTGCTCCTCGGCGCCTGGGCCTGGGAGGTCACCCCGCTCACCGCCCGGGTCGTGGGGGCCGTGCTCACGTTGCCGGGCACCGTGAACATCTGGATGCTGCGCGACGCGAGGTGGAGCGCCTTCCGCTGGGTGTTCCAGGCGCAGATCGTGAGCCTCGTGTTCATCGTGCTCGCTCTCGTGCTGCGCTGGGACGACCTCGTCTGGGAGCATCCGGCAGCCTGGGCGTTCACCATCGGCATCGGGTTCTCCCTCGTCGCCTACGTCGCCTTCTTCCTGCTCATGGATCGGCGACGCTTCACCGCTCCCGCAACCTGAAGGCATTCCTTCGGGCAGGCCTGCAGCGGCGCGGACAGACGCGCCGAGGTTCCTTCACACGGTGGAGCGTGCGTGACGGAAGCGCACCTTCTGCCCGGGCCTCAGCTGGGCGAAGGCGTCGACGGAGGCATCGGCCACGACGGCGATCACCGGGTATCCACCCGTCACCGGATGGTCGGCCAACAGCACCGTCGGCTGTCCGGATGGCGGCACCTGCACCGAGCCCGTGAGCATGCCCTCGCTGGGGAGTTCGTCGTGACCGCTGCGCTCGAGCACGGGTCCGGTGAGCCGCAGTCCGATGCGGTTCGACTCGGCCGACACCGACCACTCCTCCTCGAAGAACGCGGCGACGGCTGCAGGCACGAAGGTGTCGGCGCGCGGACCGGTGTGCGCCCGGATGTCGACTGCGGCGTCCGTCGGCGCCCAGAGCGTGAGCGGGTCGAGTGCCGGGATGGGAACGGATGCGGCGTCGCCGACGTGGATCCGATCGCCGGCGGCCAGTGGGGCGGGTCCGAGCCCCGAGAGCGTGTCCGTCGAGGAGGAACCGAGCACCGCGGTCGTCTCGATGCCGCCGCGCACAGCGAGGTAATACCGCAGGCCGTGCTCCGCCGTGCCGAATTGGAGCACGCTGCCGGATGCCGCCGGTATGGCGGCGTCGAGGCTGATGGTTCGCCCGTCGAGCCGCACCGGCCCCCACGCTCCCGTCACGGAGAACCAGATCGGCTCCCCGACACGCAGCCTGAGTCCGCCCACGGTCACCTCGAGGCCGGGAGCGCCCTCCGGATTGCCGACGAGGCGATTCGCCAGCCGGAGCGACCCCCGGTCCAGGGCGCCGGAGGCTCCGACGCCGAGGTGGGCGAAGCCCGGCCGCCCGAGGTCCTGAACGAGGCTCAGGGGACCGGCCTCCATGACCGTGATCGAGGGCGTCACGTCACAGCCTCGAATCTCACCGTGCCGCCCGGAACGAGAAGTGCCGGCGACATGGCGTCACTGTCCCACAGCACGGCCTCTGTCGTTCCGATGAGCTGCCAGCCGCCGGGGCTGCTGCGCGGATACACGCCGCCGAACTCGCCGGCGAGACCGACCGAGCCCGCGGGAACCAGCGTTCGAGGACTCGCCAGACGCGGCACGTCGTGAGTCCACTGCGTACTCGTGAGATAGCCGAAGCCCGGCGCGAAGCCGGTGAAGGCCACGCGCCAGGTGGCGGCGACATGGCGCTCGATCAGGTCCGCCGGGCGCAGGCCGAGCACCGTGGCCACCGATTCGAGGTCCGGCCCGTCGTAGCGCACCGGGATCACGACGGGCGCGAGTGTCGGCGCGGCTGCATCGGCCGGTCGAGCCGTTGCAGCGCGCATGATCCAGCGGCGCGCCTCGGAGAGCGTCAGCTGCGCCGGATCGACGGTGACGAGCACCGTCCTGGCCGCGGGCACCAGGTCGATGACGCCGCTGGGTCTCGACAGCTCCAGCGCCTCGTGCAGGGCCAGGACGGCGTCGAGCGACTCGAGCTCGACGAGCAGCGCCCTGTCGCCTGTCGGGAGGAAGCGCAGGGAGGCCTCCGCGACGGGAGGGGCGGCATCCGGTGGACTCATGCGAACGACCCGACCTCGACGTCGGCCCCGGCCAGCGCCTCCCGGACGGCTGCGGCGAGCGCCGGCGCTCCGGGGGTGTCACCGTGCAGGCACAGCGACGACGCGCGCAAGGGGATGCGGGTGCCATCGGTGGCGAGGACGCCCCGGCCCGTGGCGATCGCGACGGCTCGTTCTGCGACGAGGTCGGCGTCGTCGATGAGAGCGCGCGGCAGCGATCGCGGTGCGAGGGAGCCGTCGGGGAGGTAGGCACGATCGGCGAAAGCCTCCGTGAAGTAGGCGACCCCCTGAGCGACCGCCGCCCGCTCCAGGGCGCTGCGCGGCATGCCGAGGACTGCGGCGTCACCGCCATCGGCCAGCACCCTGCAGAACAGCTGCGCCAGATGATCGTCGACCTGCAGGCGGTTGTAGAGCGCTCCATGCGGCTTCACGTAGGCCATGGCCCCACCGGCCTCGGCTGCGGCGTGGCGCACCGAGCGGATCTGCACATCCCATTCGGCCATGAGCGTCGAGTCAGCGGCCTCCACCGCTCGCCGCCCGAAGCCCTCGCGGTCGTTGTACGACGGATGCGCTCCGATGGCCACCCCGTTCGCCACGGCCAGGCGGCAGCTCTCGGCGATCGTCTCGGCGTCCCCGGCGTGGAAACCGCAGGCGATGTTGGCACTCGAGATGAGCGGGAAGAGCGCGGCATCATCGCCGAGCCCCTCGCCGAGATCGCAGTTGAGATCGATGGTGTCGCCCACGTCTCCCATTCTGGCCACTCGCGTTGCACCGGCGCGACCCGCAGACTGGAGGGGGAGGCAGCGATATGACACGAATGCACCAGGCGGCAGCCGCTTTTGCCACGACCGTGTCCCTGATAGCGGCCCTCGCGGCGTGCAGCACCGGCGGCGGACCGTCGCGCGCTCCCAGCCCGTCACCGCCCGCGTCGTCGGCACCGCCGCGTCCGACGGGCACCTCGACGCCGAACCCCGTGCTGCAGCCTGTCCAGGTGACCGGCGATCCCGTCGAGCTCGCCTCAGGGCTGAACGCACCGTGGTCGATCCTCAGGCTCGCGAACGGCGCGACGCTGATCAGCGAGCGGGACACCGCCAGCGTGCTCGAGCTGCTCGCCGACGGCAGCACCCGGGTCATCGGTCAGGTCGACGGCGTCGTGCCGAACGGCGAGGGCGGACTCCTCGGCCTGGCCGCGCTCGAGGACTCCGCATCCGTCTGGATCTACGCGTACTTCACCGCCGCGGACGACAATCGGATCGTACGGATGCCGCTCTCCGGCGCCCCGGGGTCGCTCGGCCTGGGTACCCCTGAGCCCGTGCTCGACGGCATCGCGAAGGCCGGCAACCACGACGGCGGCCGCATCGCCTTCGGGCCGGACGGCATGCTCTACGCCACGGCCGGCGATGCCGGTGACGGCGCGCGATCGCAGGACCCGGCATCACTGAACGGCAAGATCCTGCGGATGACTCCGACCGGCGGAGTACCCGACGGCAACCCCTTCAGCACCCTCGTGTGGAGCCTCGGCCACCGCAATCCGCAGGGGATCGCCTGGGACTCGCAGGAACGGATGTGGGCCAGCGAGTTCGGCCAGAACACCTGGGACGAGCTCAACCTCATCACCCCCGGATCGAACTACGGCTGGCCTGTCGTCGAGGGAGCAGCGGGCGACCCGGCCTTCGTCGATCCCGTGCAGCAGTGGGCGACGACGGATGCCAGCCCGAGCGGTCTCGCGATCGTCAGCGACACGCTCTTCCTGGCCGCCCTCCGCGGCGAGCGCCTGTGGACCGTGTGGCCCGACGCCGGTCGCGCGCCGGAGGCCGCCTTCGAGGGCGTCTACGGCCGCATCCGCGACGTCGTGCCCGGAGCGGACGGAACGCTGTGGTTCATCACGAACAACACCGATGGGCGTGGCGACCCCCGAGACGGAGACGATCGGTTGTTCCAGGTGAGCCTGGGCCCAGCCGCCTGAGCTGTGGACACCGCTGCGATCGTGTCGCTCGGCGGGTTTATCCTCATCCCATGGCCGAACTCGAACGGGTGAAGGTGTGGGCGAACGCGCTCATCGCTCTGCACCTCGACCCCGCAGTGTGGTCTTTCGGCTTCGACAACGCCAAGAAGCGGGCCGGCCTCTGCAACTTCACGGAGAAGCGCATCACGGTCTCCCGCTACCTGGCCGCACGCTACGACGACGACGAGATCCACCAGGTCCTGCTGCACGAGGTGGCCCACGCCATCGCCGGTGCACGCGCCGCGCATGGGGCCCGATGGCTCTCCATCGCCCGCGACCTGGGCTACGAGGGCCGTCGAACCCACGACGGCGAGATCGCCCACGAACTCGCACCCTGGGTGGGAGTCTGCCCGGCCGGTCACGCGCACTTCCGCTATCGGCAGCCTGCGCGTCAACTGTCGTGCGGACTGTGCTCGCGGGGGTTCAACCAGGCCCACGTGATCAGTTGGTCTCGACGCGACATCAGCGCCGCAGCACGACGGCGGGCTGCCGCGGCCGCTGCGGAGTAGCGTTCGGTCGACTGGCCTCCGGCGGCAGACCGCGCGGGGCTCCTTCCCCATGGTGACCGATCGAAGCAGGGCCCGTAACCGACTACCGTGGTTTCGTGCCATCGACCCCACCGCCGACCCCAGCATCACCCGGTCTTCCCACGGGGCAGTGGTTCACGACCCGCGACGGCAAGCCGTGGTGGTTCGATTCCGGGGCGCTCTCCCTCGACTTCGCCTATACGGGCGACCTCGGCTTCGGGCATCCGGAGTGGGAGCAGTTGCACTCCCCCGACGACCTGGCCGCCTGGATCCTGGGGCGCTTCCCGGAGAGCGACGGCATCGTCCATCCGCGTCACCTCACCGACGGGATGATGCTGCGAGACGCCGTCGGCCGCCTGGCTGTGCAAGCCAGCCGAGGCGAGGCGTTCGAGCCGCGCGACGTCGATGCCGTCAACCTGTTCGCCGCGACCCCCGACATCCCGCCGGCGCTCGAGGGCGGATCCCGCCGTGCCGGCCGTCAGACCACCAGCACCAACCAGGCGTTCGCCACTCTCGCTCGTGATGCCGTCGCCGTCTTCTCCGCCGATGCCGTCGGGCGCGTCCGCGAGTGCGCCGCCGAGGACTGCGCCCTGGTACGTCGACACGTCCCGTGCCGGTACCCGCCGGTGGTGCTCGATGCAGCGGTGCGGCAATCGGGCGAAGGTACGCAAGTTCCGAGCGGCTCAGGCCGGGTAGAGCCGCAGCACGCGCAGTTCCTCCGAGGATCCGAGCGTCGCCGTTCGCCTGATCTCGGCGGCTGCGACGCCGGCCGCCAGAAGTTCCTGTGCTCCAGCGGATGCCGTGGCCAGGTGCGCGACGGCTCCGCGCAGCCCCGTGAAGGCAGCACAGGCGGCCGCCGCCTCCGGGGAGCAGTAGTCCAGTCCGACCGAGGCGAGAGCGTCGATCACGGCCCCGGCGCCGAGCAGATCCTCCACGGTGAAGCGGAGGGCATCGGAGGCGTCGTCGGCCTGCCCGTCTCCGCGGTCCGGTGCTCCAGCCGCCACGACACCGATCAGCACACGGCGACCGAGTCGCACCTGCAGGTCGAGGACGCGAGCGGCCACGACCGCCGCATCCGTCAGCCCGCCCTCGACGAACTCGGCCTGCGGCAGCTCGGCGAACAAGGCGGTCGGCGCGCCATCGTCTGCACCACCCAGTACGTCGACCCACACGACGATGTCGGCATCGGTTCCGATGCGGACGGCCCCGGATCGGCCCCAGTCGAACCGCACCTGGTACTTGGACTGGGCGTGGGGATGAGGGCTGGCGTCGGTCACCCCGCCATCGTAGGCAACCGCGCAAGGCCTCGCATGTCGCATGACGGCGGCCTACGCTTGCGGCCATGAAGGTCATGCTGAAGCTCGTGCTGGACTGCGACCCGGATGCGGCGTGGCGCGCCATCAGGAGTCCGGCCGTTCTCCGCGAGGTCGCGGCGCCCTGGCTGGGCTTCGACTCGCTCGAGGAGGGCGGCTTCCCGACAGTGTGGCCCGCCGGACCCCACAGGGTCGACGCCCTGGCCCTCGGCGCGGTCTCGGTCGGGGAGGAGGTCATCGACCTGAGCTTCCCCGGAGGGCTGCCCGACGGCGTGCGGATGCTGAAGGACGGCGGGGGCGGGCGCAGCGGCGTGATGGCCGGCATCACCGCATGGAATCATCGAATGGCGATCTCTCCAGACCCCGCCGGCTCGGGTGGCACGCTCTACAGGGACCGCCTCGAGTTCAGCGCCGGCCCGGTGACCGCCCTGGCCTGGTACCCGACGTGGCTGTTCTGGCAGTGGCGCGGGGTTCGGCTGCGCCAGCTGGCCCCGACCTGGGCCTACGACATCGGCGTGGATGCGGAGACGGTGCGCTGAACCGTCAGCGGTAGGAGGGCGCGCGCATCTGCGCCCTGATCACGTCGAAGTCGTGGCGACTCAGCTCGATGAGACCGCGCCGGAGCTGGTAGCCCCAGTTGGGCGACGCCGTCGTGAACTCGAGGGCGCCCAGCAGCGGACGGATCGGGACGGCCTGCGCCTCGCGGTCGTAGTCGATTCGCCTGCGCCACGGCCGGAACGTGTCGCCTCCCGTGACCGCATGCCCGTCCGTCGCCTGATAGACGCTGTCGTCGGCGACTCGCCCGATGGCCGTGAACTCCCGGAGTGGATCACCGTCGGGAAAGCTCACGCGAGGCGAGTAGTAGATGAGTCCATCCGCCTCCCTGAGGCGCGACACCGCCGCCTTGGACCCGTGATTGAACTGGGCGATCCCCTGCGCGACACCGTGCAGCACGTGATCGCGCTGCACCACTCCGAGCCAGAATCTGATCGCCACGACTCCGATTCTGGTGCACGCATCCGACACTCCCGGCACGTCGAGGGTTAGCGTGGCGGCATGGGGTCGACTCTGGGTGCTCTGCAGGTGACCGATTGGCGTCGTCGCGTCTTCGGTCTCTACGCCGGTGTTCGGCAGTTGAGCGGGCATGATCCCGCCGCCGGGCACGAGCTGTGGCGGTCGGGACGCGACGAGCTCTTCGCCGGGCACCCGGCATCGCCGTTGCTCCCCGACGACCGCTCGGCCTTCACCGGACTCCCGATCGCCCCGTACGACCCCGACTGGCGATTCGAGCTCGAGGTGCACCGCGCCGAGGAACCGCACCGGCTCTCGGTCGAGACCGGCACCGACGGCGTCGTCACCTTCGCCCTGGTCGGCACCGTGCGGCTGGCCTACATCGGAACGCTCGACGTCTGGCGGCACACCGGCTACGGGGGCGGATTGTTCCTGCCCGTGCGCGATGGCCTCGCGGGCCAGCCGGGCGGCACCTACGGGGGTGGGCGCTATCTTCTGGACACCATCAAGGGTGCAGACCTCGGCCCGGGAGCCGATGACGACGCCCTCGTCCTCGACTTCAACTTCGCCTACAACCCGTCGTGCGCCTACGACCCGTCCTGGGAATGCCCGCTCGCCCAGCCCGGCAACACCGTCACGACGCCGATACCCGTCGGCGAGCACTCCGCTCGCTAGGTGGAGGGCAGAAAAATGGGGCTCACCCTGGTCCGACCCGAACGGACAGGGGAGCCCCCGCTACACCCGGCAATAGGGTGATGAGCGCAGTTAGATGCTGCCATGAATCGAAGCCCGCGAACCACAAATGCGATTCGACGCGCCGGGGAGAACGCTGAATTCCGGCGCGCCATCACTGTAATTCCGCGATCGTGAGCGATCCTCGCCTCTTTCCGCCGCCTGATGCACTGTTTCGGCTCTCAGCACGTCGTCAGCACACATCCGCTAGAGTGGAACCACTTGCGAACGTATTGATGCGTTCCCTGCGTCGTAGAACGCTTTCTTTGCGATGCGCGCCGGGCCTCTCCGCCCCGCTGCATCCAGCGATCGACAATTCATACGGCGAACGGATGTGCCCACTGGCACCTTCGCCACACTTCTGAACGAAGCGCCGTCGCTTTCGATGCGATGGTTCGCGTTCAGAGCAGCCTGAAAGGCACACCCCTTGACTGACAACACCACCACGTTCGCCTCGCTCGGCGTTCCCGCACCGCTCGTCGCAGTGCTCGCCAAGCAGGAGAAGGCGACCGCCTTCCCCATCCAGGTGGACACCCTCCCCGACACCCTGAAGGGCCGCGACGTGCTCGGCCGTGGGAAGACCGGATCGGGCAAGACCCTCGCGTTCTCCCTCCCCCTCGTCGCCCGCCTCGGCGGCGAACTCGCCGGCGGCCGTCGTCGCGCAGGGCGCCCGCTCGCTCTCGTGCTCGCACCGACGCGTGAGCTCGCCACCCAGATCACCGCCGTCATCGAGCCGCTGGCCGACGCCTACGGGCTGAAGAGCACCACCATCTACGGCGGAATCAACCAGAAGCGGCAGGTCGACGCCCTCAACGCCGGCGTCGACATCGTCGTGGCCTGCCCCGGCCGCCTCGAGGACCTGATGAAGCAGGGCTTCGTCTCCCTCGACGCCATCGAGATCACCGTGCTCGACGAGGCCGATCACATGGCCGACCTCGGCTTCCTCCCCGTGGTGACCCGCATCATGGACAAGACGCCCCAGAGCGGACAGCGGATGCTGTTCTCCGCGACTCTCGACAACGGCGTGGACAAGCTCGTCAAGCGCTACCTGCACAACGAGATCCTGCACTCCGTCGACGAGGCCAACTCCCCCGTCGCAGCGATGACCCACCACGTCTTCGAGGTGAGCGACCTCGATGCGAAGAAGCGCCTCGTCGAGACCCTCGCCAGCGGCACCGGTCGTCGCATCCTGTTCATGCGCACCAAGCACCACGCCAAGAAGCTGGCCAAGCAGCTCACCGACTCGGGCATCCCCTCGGTCGATCTGCACGGCAACCTGTCGCAGCCGCAGCGCGACCGCAACCTCGCCGCCTTCTCCGAGGGCTCGGCCCGGGTTCTCGTGGCGACGGATGTCGCGGCGCGCGGCGTGCACGTCGACAACGTCGAGCTGGTCGTGCACGTCGACCCTCCCATGGAGCACAAGGCGTACCTGCACCGCTCGGGTCGCACGGCTCGCGCCGGCAGCGAGGGCGACGTCGTCACCGTCATCACCCCCGGCCAGAAGCGCGATGTCGAGCAGCTCATGCGCAAGGCCGCCATCCAGGTGAAGCCGCAGCAGGTCACGCACGAGTCGGCCGCGGTCTCCGCCCTCGTCGGCGAGGTCGCCGCCTACGTCAAGCCGGCTCCTCGCGCAGCCGCCCAGCAGCAGGGCGGTGGCGGCCGCTCGCAGGGCGCCAACGCCCAGCGCAAGCGCGCGAACCGCGACGAGCGCACCGGTGGTACGGATGCCGCGGCTCGCCCGCGTCGTGACCGCTCCGGTCGCCCCACTGAGCAGGGCGCCGGCCGCTCGCGTTCATCCGAGCAGGGTCAGGGACGTTCGCGCTCCGGCGCCGCCACCGGCGGCTCCGCTCGCTCGGGCGGCACCGGGCGCTCCGGCTCCGGCCGCTCCGGCGGGCTGACCGTCGGCAGTGTCGTGCGGTCCTCCTCGTCGCAGGGCCGCGGCCCGCGTCGCGCCCAGGGCTAGTCCTTCTCTCGTCGAACGCGCGGTCCCTCCTTGCGGAGGGGCCGCGCGTTCATGCGTCGTCGGCGAGCGCCGGTCGGGTCGATTTCGCGTTGACGGAAGCCCGCTCTAGTCTCGTTCCATGAGCACCGAAGTAGTTGTTCGCCCCGTCCGCGACGTCGACGCCGAGATGCTGGGGCGAGTTCACGCGACCTGCTGGCACGAGGATTACGACACCCTCGTGAGCACCGCCGTGCTCGAGAACCTGTCGCCGCGGCGCATGGCCGAACTGTGGACGCACTGGATGAACCAGGGCGAGTCGTACACCCACGTCGCGGCCCTCGTCGATCACGAGATCGTCGGCTTCGCCGGCTCGGGTCCGGCACGCGACGAAGACGCCCCACGGGAGCGCGAGCTCTTCTTCATCCACCTCCTCGACGCCTGGCACGGTCACGGTATCGGCCAGCGACTGTTCGATGCCGTCATCCCCGAGGGACCCGCCTATCTGTGGGTGCCGGAGGCGAACACCCACGCCATCCACTTCTACGAGCGCAATGGCTTCGTCGCCGACGGCGCTTCGCACGACGAGCCCTTCCTCGGCGAGATCATCCACGAGATCCGGCTCGTCCGCTAGATGAGAACCTCCGTCATCCTCGACGTCGACACCGGAGTCGATGACGCCCTCGCCATCCTGTTCGCTGTCGCCCACCCCGACATCGACGTGCGCGGCATCACCTGCGTGGCCGGCAATGCCGGCCTCGATCAGGTCGTGGCGAACACCCTGAGCATCCTCGACGCCGCCCGAGCGCCCGACATCCCCGTGGCGGCCGGTGCCCGGCGTCCGCTGATCGAGGCCGCTCGCTCGGCGACAGAGGTGCACGGCGCCGACGGCCTCGGCGGCGTCGAACTCCCGGCATCCGTCCGCCAGCCGCACCCCGATGGTGCCGTCGCCCTGATGCGACGCCTGCTCCTCGAGAGCGCCGAGCCGCTGACGCTGGTCGCACTCGCACCGCAGACCAACCTCGCCCTGCTGCTGCGCACCCACCCCGAGGTGGTGCCCCACATCGAGCGCATCGTGTTCATGGGCGGTTCTGCCAGCATCGGAAACGCGACGTCGGTCGCCGAGTTCAACGTCTGGCATGATCCGGAAGCCGCAGCCATCGTGCTCGACTCCGGAGTGCCGTGCTACATGTACGGCCTCGACGTCTTCAATCACGTCTCGGTGCCCTTCGACACGGCCCTCGCCCTCGCCGCGCGGAAAGACGTCGGCGGCCGGGTGGTGGGCGAGTTGCTGGGCAACCGGGTGAAGGCCGCCGGGGACTACTCGGGGCTCATCGGCGACGCAGGCGCTGTGTGCGCGATCGTCGATCCGGGTGCCGTCGGCACTCAGATCCGTCCCGTCCGGGTCGAACTGGCCGGCCACTCCCGAGGCCAGACCGTCGTGGACCGCCGCGAGGCATCAGGCGAGGATCTCCTGCACGGTCTGGCGGCCGCGACCGTCCATGTCGAGGTCGCCCTCTCGGTGGACGCCGACCGGATGATTCGGCTCTTCCTCGCGACTGTCGCACCGTAGGCGCCGCAGAAGCGCCGAAAGCACCCCCCGAACGGGGACGTTTCGCGTGTCGCGCCCTGCCCCCACCCCCTGAGTTCATGGGAGCATGGCCGCGGCGGACACGGCCGCCGCGCCATCGTCGACGCGAGACCGACAGAAGGAGTCCGACGTGAGTGACCTGCTCCCCGCTGTGCGCCCCCGCGGCCGGCACGCGAATCCCGATGTCCCCGTCGATGCGCCGAGTGCAGCATCTACGGCTTCCGTGGCACCAGCAGCCTCGGCAGAGCCCGCTCTCCTCTCCGAACCCGCCCTGCTTCCCGACCCTGCTCCCGCACCGGCTGCCGAACCGGCTCCCGCCGCGGAGGCCGCCCCACCAGCGGCACCCGCACCAGCGACCGGCGCCGACATCATCGACGCCGAGATCGTCGATGATGTCGATGACAGCGACACCATGCCCGACGCCCCGGCGGAT
The DNA here is from genome assembly GCF_001425325.1 of Leifsonia sp. Root1293. NCBI lineage: Bacteria > Bacillati > Actinomycetota > Actinomycetes > Micrococcales > Microbacteriaceae > Leifsonia > Leifsonia sp. Root1293. The sequence continues at coordinate 2,067,852 of NZ_LMEH01000001.1, forward strand.
CCCGTCCACGTCCTCGTCGACTCCGACTCCAACTCCTTCGCGGCGGAACAGGAGCAGCAGCCCGAGCCGCAGCCGGCGACATCCGTCGACCCGGGCGATTCCACGGAGACCGAGCAGCCGGCGACCTCCGCGTGGGCCCCGCCGCCCTGGGAAGCCCCATCCGCTCCTCTCAGCGCATCAGCCGCTCCCTCCATCGACGCCGCACAGCCGGCGGCTCTCAGCTCCTTCGCGCCCCCCGTCGCCACGGCCGTTCTCGACGGGCCCGCGCCCGAGTCGGCTGCTCTTCCCGCGCCGGTTCCCGCCGTGTCCAGCACGGCATCACCGGTCTTCTTCGGTCTCGCGCCCGTCGCTTCCCCGGCCCCGATGGCCGCGGCGGAGCCCGAGACGGCGATCGCTGTCGAGGAGAATACCACAGCCGCTCAGACCGATGCAGCCAGTGACGAGTCCTCCGAGCCGGCCGAGGCCGTCGGTGTTCCCGCATCGGATGCAGAGCCGTCGACCTCCTCGCGCCGCAAGCGCGGACGAGTCGCGCGCGGCGTCCTGCTGTCGCTGCTGATCATCCCGGTCGGCATCGCGGCCTGGGTGCTGCTCTGGAACTACGGCTTCATCACATCCGTCATCGCCTTCGGAATCTCCTGGGGCGCCGTCGGGCTCTACAGGCTCGGCTCGCACGCCCGCGTGACGACAGGTGCGCTCTGGGCGCTCATCTCGGTGATCCTCGCGACACTCGCGTTGGCGTTCTTCGGCGCCGTCGCCTCGGACATCATCTCGACGACCGGTATCGCCCCTCTCGCCGCAGCGACATCGAGCGAATTCTGGTCGGAGTTCCTGGCCACCATCGGGTCCTCCGAGCTGTGGAGGACCTACGCCATCAACCTCGCCGTGGCCGTGCTCTTCGCCGGACTGGGGCTTTTCAGCGTGCTGAAGTGCCTGCGGCCCGAGTCCAGGTCCTAGAAGCCGGCTGCACCCGGCCGACGCTGCGGGTCGGCTCGGCGAGTCAGCGCAGCGCTCCGACGGACGCGAGCGCCTGACGGAGCAGCACCCCTCGTCCGCCCTCCATCTCGGACACGATGGCATCGGACGCAGCCTCTGCGGGCGTCATCCACGTGATCTCGAGCGCGTCCTGGCGGGGATCGCAGGTGCCGGTGACCGGAACGACATAGGCCAGCGAGACGGCGTGCTGGCGTTCATCCGTGAAGGCGGTGATCCCGGGCAGCGGGAAGTACTCGGCGACCGTGAACGGCACCGGGCTGACGGGAAGCTGCGGGAAGGCCATGGGGCCGAGATCCTTCTCGAGGTGCCTGAACAGCGCGTCGCGCAGCGTCTCGCCGTACATGACCCGGCCGGTCACGAGGGTGCGTGTGATCTCTCCGACCGAGTTGGCACGCAGCAGGGCGCCCACCTCGGTGACCTGTCCCATCCCGTCCACGCGGACGGGCACGGCCTCGACGTAGAGAAGCGGGAGGCGACGTCGCGTCTCGGCGAGCTCCACATCCGTCAGCCAGCCGGGATTGGGGTCGGGGGTGCGCACGCTCATGCCAGCCATTCTGGCACCGCTGCCTGCACGTGGCTCGCGACGGGGCCGGAACCGCCCATGGCAATGGAAGGATTGAGGTCGTCGATGCATGTTCAGCTTCGACCGGACGACGGGCACCCAGATGACAGAAGAATCAGCCGAAGGCTCCCTGCAGGTCGATGATCGGGCGGTGCTCTGGTCGGCGAGCGCGGCGGACCGCGCCGGTCGCCCACTGCTCGTGCTGTTGCACGGCTACGGCTCGCACGAGGGCGATCTCTTCGGACTCGCTCCGTATCTGCCGCTCGAGCCCGTGCTCGCGTCGGTGCGGGCGCCGATCGCCATGGGCCCGGGCAACGCGTGGTTCCCGCTCCACGACTCTCCGACGGGATTCACGTCAACGCCCGCCGACATCAGCGCCGCGACGGATGCCCTGCTCGACTGGATCGACGGGCTCGAGGTCACGCCGTCATCCGTCGGTCTGCTCGGCTTCTCGCAGGGCGGCGCCATGGCGCTGGAGTTGCTTCGTGCTCGACCGGAGGCGTTTGCCTACGCGGCGGTGCTCGCGGGCTTCGTGGCCGATCTGCCGAACGCCAACGATTCCGCCCTCGCCGAGGCGGCGCCACCGGTGTTCTGGGGGCGGGGAACAGCCGACGCCGTGATCGCGAGCGACCGCATCGACCGCACTCAGGCGTGGCTGCCCACCCATTCGACGCTCACGGAGCGGATCTACGAGGGGCTGGGGCACTCCGTGTCCGAAGCGGAACTGGGCGACCTGACGACCTTCCTCCGCGCACGCTACGTCTGAAAAGCGAGGAAGTTCGCACGGGAACAGGCCCGAGCGGTTCGAAGTCGAACCGAGCAGCCCGAAAGTCCTCGCTTTCCAGATACGAGGGCGCGATCGCGGAGCGAGGTCTAGCGGGAGGAATCCGCCGCGCGGCGGGCAGCACGCTCGGCGTCGCGCTCCTTGACCCGTACCTGCTCGGCACGCACCTCTGCCTGGGTCGCCCGCTCGGCGACCAGCCAGGCCGGCGGCTGCTTCAGCAGGGCGCTGATCTCGGCCGTGGTGAGAGCCTCGGTGATGCCGGCACGGGCGAGGCCGGAGGTCGAGACGCCGAGCTTGCCGGCCATGACCGGGCGGGGGTGCGGTCCGTTCTTGCGCAGTTCCTCGAGCCAAGCCGGAGGGTTCGCCGCCCACTCGTCCAACTGCTCTCGGGAGATCTCGACGGAGGTGAACTCGGGCGGAGCGGCAGCCAGCAGGATGCCGAGCTTCTTGGCGGCGGTCTCCGGCTTCATGGTCTGCGTCTTCTTCGGGCGCTTCGGCTTGGCCTCGGGGAACTCGTACTGCGGGGCCGCCGCTTCAGTCTCCGATTCCGGTGCGGTCTCGGACGGCTGGTCTTGCGGGGTCTCGGGTGCGGTACTCACAGTGCCCAGCGTATAGCCTGAGACCGGCGGAGGGGCATCCGCCCTCGGCGGAACGGAAGGCGCTCGCATGCTGAAGCTGGCCTTCGTCGCCGGAGTCACGCCCACCAAGTGGCTGCGTGCCTGGAACGACCGCCGCCCCCGCGATCCGCTGGAGGCGTTCCGCACCGAGCAGGCCGAACAGACGGCTGTGCTCCGCGATCAGCGCGCAGACCTGGCCATCGCCCGCCTTCCCCTCGACGACGACGCCGGCCTCAGCGTCATCCGCCTCTACGAGGAGGTGGCGGTCGCCGTGGCCCCCAAGGACCACGCCATCGCGGCCGCCGACGAACTGGTGCTCGCCGATATCGCCGACGAGAAGCGCGTCGCCGACATCGGGACCATGGACGGCGACATGGTGATGGAACTCGTCGCCGCCGGGGTCGGTATCGTCGTGGTTCCGCACTCGATCGCGAGGCTCTACGCCCGCAAGGACGTCATCTCGCGCACGGTGACGGATGCCCCCGTCACGCACATCGCTCTGGTCTGGCCGACGGCTGCCACGACAGGCGATGTGGAGGAGTTCATCGGCATCGTGCGCGGACGGACGTCCAACAGCTCGCGCGGCTCCAGCGCCGAGCAGGCCGCCGAGGCCAAGAAGGCCGCCGAAGCGAAGGCCAAGGCCGCCAAGGCGAAGAAGAAGGCAGCCCAGCCGGCCAAGAAGCAGCGCACCGCCGCCGAGATCCGCGTGGCGGCAGCGCGTAACTCCCGCGGGAAGAAGCGTCGGAGCTAGCCCGATGACTGCCCGATTCCTCCTGATCACGATCAGGCCAGAGCTCGATGCCGCGCGCGACGAGTACGGCTCCATGCTCGCCGCGACGGGCCTGCCGTCATCCGCCCTCTCCCAGCACCTGCTCGCTGACGTGCCGCTCGACGACGCGCTCGACGGTGTGTCCGGGGTGATCGTCGGCGGGAGCCCGTTCAGCGTGACCGATGCCGTGAAGAGCCCGGCCCAGCGCCGCGCCGAGGCCGACCTGAGGACCGTGGCCGCGGCATCCGTCGACCAGGGGCTTCCGGTGCTGTTCACCTGCTACGGAATCGGAGTGGTCGCCCAGGCCTACGGCGGATCCGTCGGACGCGAGCACGGAGAACCGACGTCGGCGGTTCCTGTGACCCTCACCGCTGAGGGCGCCGCCGACCCGCTGCTGGGCACGCTGCCCCGAACCTTCGACGCCCTCGTGGCGCACAAGGAGGCTGTGAACACCCTCCCGACCGGTGCAGTACTGCTGGCCGGTTCGCCGGAGTGTCCGGTCCAGGCCTTCAGGCTCGGCAGCAGTCTCTACGCCGTGCAGTTCCACCCCGAGGTCACGGCCGACGACCTCGCAGCCCGCGCCGGCATCTACCAGCATCACGGCTACTTCGACGCCCACGAGTTGCATGTGGTGCAGGCGCGCCTGGCAGCCACATCCGTCTCGGTTCCCAGACGTCTGTTGAAGGCCTTCGTCGAGCTCAACGGCTGACGAGGCGCTCCCCGCCGACCGCCCATCCGGGCCGGCACAACGAAGAACCCCCTCCGACCCGAAGGCCGAAGGGGGTTCGTTACGAAGTCTCGTAATTACACGGGACGGATGTTCTCCGCCTGCAGACCCTTGGGGCCACGTGCCGTCTCGAACTCAACCCGCTGGTTCTCCTCGAGGGAGCGGAACCCGCTCGACGCGATGGCCGAGTAGTGGGCGAAGACGTCGGCAGAGCCGTCGTCAGGAGCAATGAAACCAAAGCCCTTTTCCGCGTTGAACCATTTGACGGTGCCAGTTGCCACAGTCTTTCTCGCATTCTTCTTCAGTGAACCCCGCCTTTCGGGGTTCAAAGTCATAGTGTCCACAGTTCGCTTTCACGCTCGCGACTTGGGTCACAAGAAATGCGCAACACAACAACTTCGATCAATCTATCGCATTTGCATGGTATGCGGCTGTACGAGTTTGAGATCGGGTCAATTCGTTACGCATTTCGCTTCCGGCACCCTTCTCGTCGCTCGCCCCCGGACTGGGGCGACCGCCCAGGAGCGCACCTCTGTAACGTGCATCTCAGCCATCTCTGGACCCATCACGGAGCTCCCACGCGAACGATGGGGAGCGGTCTTTCCAGGGGGATCCATGTCAGCACGTCGTCGATTGCACGCACTCGCGCCCGCGAGCCTGCTCGTCACCGGAGCACTCCTGCTCGGTTCCATCGCCTCCCCCGCCTTCGCGGTCGATGGCGACGAGCCCGCGCCCGTCCCCACGGAGCAGCAGCTGGACCCGACTCCCGCGCCGACCGAGTCGCCTGATCCGACGCCGACGGACGAACCGACCACCGAGCCGACTCCGGAACCGACCGCAGAGCCGACGCCGGAACCGACCGTGGAACCGACGCCGACGCCGGCTCCGACCGACGAACCCACCGAGGAGCCAGCTTCGGCGCCGGTGCTGGCCGTCACGACGATCGGGTCATCGGTGCTGACCCTGCCGTTCGACGACGGATACAAGGACTTCGGCCTCGTGCACATCGCGTCCGACGTGGCGACGTCTGTCGTCGTCGACGTCGTCGACACCACGACGAGTCAGGTGTTCCCCGCCATCACGCAGGAACTGGCGCTGACCGAGGAGACCGTCGGTTTCGGTGCGGAGGTGGCCATTCCGGCGTCTGCCATGCCCGCCGGCCGATACCTGGTCGTCGCCCGGACCGCGACAGAGCCCGTCGCAGCATCCACGGGAGGGCCGGTGCTCACCGTCGGCTCCGGAATCGCGAAGACCGTGGCGTTCTCCGCGTCAGCGAAGACCTTCTACCCGTACAAGGACGGCCGGTACGACTCGTTCGTCGGAAGCGTCTCCGCGAAGGACGAGACCGGTACTGCGCTCCCGATCACGGGATCGGTCGTCGCCCTCTCGGGGACGACGAAGAAGATCGTGGCGATCACCAAGACCACGGGAACCGCGAAGACGACGGTCTCCGTCGCCGGACTTCCGCTCGGCTCGGGCAGCCTGTACGCGTCAGTCAGGGGTCCGGCCGGTGCGGCGAAGGTCAGCTCATCGGTGAAGGCGACCTTCTCGTCGACCCAGATCACGTCGGTCGCTGTCGCGAAATCCCTCTCCACCGTGTACCCGGCGAAGGACGGCTACAAGGACACCGTGTCGATCACGACCAACGCGCAGGCCTCTCCGACGGGAACGCTCGCCGTCACCGGAACCGTCAAGGTCACGCTGAACGGCAAGACGATCACGAGCTGGAACCTGACGAAGTCGTCGACGACCAAGTTCACCTGGAACGGCCTCAACAACAAGAAGGTCGTGCCGGGCACCTATACGATCACGGTCTCCGAGAAGGGCCCGCAGGGCGCGACCAAGTCGGCGAGCACGACGGTGAAGGTGTCGGCGAAGAAGCTCGTGACCACGATCACCAGCAAGTGGGTCACAGCCAACACAGTCATCCCGTCGTACTGGAGGTACGACTCCTCCGACAGCGGATTCTGCGAGTACAACAAGTTCGAAGCCGTGCGATGCGTCGGATACGACAGCTACTACAACCCCAACGGCTACTCGATCATCAGCGGAGGTAGCGTCGGTGTGCCGTCCGCTGTTCGCGCCAGCAGGGTCTACTGGACTCCTCAGGTGCGCATCACGGCGGACATCGCCTCCCTCCAGGGTTCCGGCGAATGGGCCTACGGCTTCGGCGACAGCTTCAAGATCGGGAGCACCGCCAAGGGAGTTCGGAGCCTCGGGTGGCTCGGCATGAGCGGCAACCCGGCGGAGATCGAGGTGCAGGTCGGGATCAACGAGTACACCGACCAGGTGATCAACCGCTTCAGGGTGGAGTACCAGTACAAGGTGCTCAAGTAGCAGTTGGAGCGCTTGTCAAGGCGGGTGCCGCGATCAGCGGCATCCGCCTTGCTGTGTATACAGTGAGCCCGTGACCTCGACAGCCAAGAACGCGGCCCGCTCCGCGAAGGACTCCTCCGCCCTGAAGATGCTGGCACGGCTGGGGTTCGTCGTGAACGGCGTGCTCCACCTGCTCATCGGCCTGCTCGCCATCGGCGTGGCCGTCGGCAACGGCGGCGAGGCCGACCAGTCAGGAGCGCTGCAGCAGGTCTCCAGTGCCCCGGGCGGGGTGTTCCTCCTCTGGTTCATGGTGCTGGGCTTCGCTGCCCTCGGCGCATGGCAGGTCGTCGCCGCGGTGCTGCCGCCGGCCGACAAGAACACCAAGCGCGCGGTTCACGTCGTGAAGGAACTGGGGAAGGGCGTCGTCTACCTCGCCCTCGCCGGTACCGCGTTGACCTTCGCCCTGGGCGGCAGCTCGAGCAGTTCGCAGTCGAACCAGCAGTTCAGCGCCAAGGTTCTGGCCGCACCCGGCGGCGTCTTCCTGATCCTCCTGATCGGACTGATCGTCGTCGGAATCGGAGGTTACTTCGTCTTCAAGGGCGTCGCCGCCAAGTTCACCGAGGACATCGTGCCGCCGGGCGGCACGCTCGGTAAGGTCACCATGATCGTCGGTCGGGTCGGCTACATCTCCAAGGGAATCGCGCTGGGCATCGTCGGCGTGCTGTTCGGCGTCGCCGCCGTGACCCATGACTCGAGCAAGGCGACGGGACTCGACGGTGCCCTCAAGTCGCTCGTGCAGTTGCCGTTCGGTGTCGCCGTGCTCATCGCAGCGGGCATCGGGCTCATCTTCTACGCGGTGTACCTGTTCTTCCGGGCGCGGTACGCCAAGCTCTGACGCCCTCTCGACCCCGGGTATGTGAGAAGCCGACGTCCCCACGCTTCAGGCGTGGGGACGTCGGCTTCTGTTCACTCAGACGAGACCGGCTCAGACGAGAGGGTCGCTCTCCGATGTGCGCTTGGTGATGCTCTCGCCGCTGGCGGGGTCCACAGCCGAGCGGGTCGTGGAGACCGAGCTGCGACGGCGCGTGATGAGGACGATGCCGAGGATGATCCCCACGACGCCGGCGATCATGAGGATGTAGCCGATGAGGTGGAGGTCGACCCAGTCGACCTCGATGTTGAGGGCGAACGCGAGGATCGCGCCGATGACGAAGAGGACGATGCCTGATCCGAGACTCATGTGTTGTTCCTTACTGTCGAGTGCTGTCTGAGGCGTGCGAGTTTCGCAGCGGGCTCAGACGCGACGGTTTCCGCCGATGAAGCGCAGCAGGAAGACGATGGCAGCGATGACCAGGAGGACGATGCCCACCCAGAGGAGGAAGTTGAGGGACGAGACGAATCCGCCCGTGAGGAGCAGGATCACGGCGATGATCGCGATGATGATGACGAGGAGGTTCATGGTGGTCGATCCATTCAGTGGTGGTGGAGGACGGCGTCGTACCGACCCCGTCGTGATCTCACATCATGACCGCTAGTTCATTTGTCTAGCAATGCGTTGACAAACGCAGGGAAGACGTGCTTAGGACGAGTCCTTGCGTCTGTGCCCGATGCGATCGACCGTCTCCCGCATCCGTGCCAGGAAGCTCGTCACCACCACGGCCTCCTCGGGAGTGAGTTCCTGCGTCGCGTCGGCCATCTGCGCATTCGCGACGGCGAGCATCGGGCCGGTGTCCCCCTCGGCCGCCGGCGTCGGAACGACCTCGATGGACCGCCGATCGACTGAGCTCGGACGCCGCTCGACGAATCCGCCGCGTTCGAGCCTGGTCAGCAGAACACTGGTCGACGCACTCGAGATCCCGAGGTATTGGGTGATGTCCTTCGGTGCCGTCACGCGACCGGCTGCGTGATTGTCGAGCACGAAGCGGAGGGCGAGGATGTCGCTCTCCCCCAAGCCCATCGCCGCACCGGTGCGTCGCCGCATGGCGGCCTCGGCGGCCCGGTAGACCTGAAGCGCCTCGAGGACGCTGGGTGCTTCGTTCTGAGCAGACTCGACGCTCGGTCGAGCTGAATCGTCGGAAGTCGTCACTCGTCAACTGAAACGCATACTCGTTAGATTCTCTAGCGAAACGCTGCTGCTGTGAGGCAACTCACGGGTTGTCGAAGCCAGCGCGGGTTGGAACGGGCCTCCGCATCCGCTTAGGGTCGGAGGCATGAGTGCCGAGTACCCGCAACGCATCGGCCAGATTCTGGCCGGTCGCTACGAACTGACGGATGTCGTCGGTCGCGGTGGCATGGCAACCGTCTACCGTGCGCGCGACACGAACCTCGGGCGGTTCGTCGCGGTGAAGTTCTTCGCCCCGGGCACGGCCCTCGACGATGCTCGCCGGAGAGCCGAGGTCGACCTGCTGGCTCGAGTGAATCATCCGAATCTCGTCGCACTCCACGACGCCCAGCTCGCTCCGGCCGATTCGGAGGAGCCGAGCTACATCGTCATGGAACTGGTCGACGGGCCGGATCTGCGCAAGGTCCTCGACGCGGGACCCTTGTCTGGACCGGCAACGGCCCTGCTGGCGGCCGAGATCGCCGAGGCGCTCGCCGTCGTGCACGGTCAGGGCATCGTGCACCGCGACCTGAAGCCCGCGAACATCCTGCTCGCCCCGACAGGACTCCCGGAGCCGCAGTACCACGCCAGGCTCACCGATTTCGGCATCGCCCACCTCGTCGGCGCCGACCGTGTCACGACGGCGGGCACCGTCATCGGCACGGCCGCCTATCTCAGTCCGGAGCAGGCAGCGGGTGCCGAGCCCGGTGCGTCGTCCGACATCTACGCCCTGGGCCTGCTCATCCTCGAATGCCTGACGGGCATCCGCGTGTACCCGGGAACCGCGATCGAGGCGATGAGCGTGCGCGCGGCCCGAGACCCAGCCATGCCCGACGGCCTCCCGGTGGAGTGGGCGAGCCTGCTCACGCAGATGACATCACGCGATTCGAGCCTCCGCCCCACGGCGATCGACGTGGCGATCGCCGCGCGCGCGAAGGCGCCGGCCCTCGACGGATGGATGCCCCCGAAGGTCTCGAGCGCATCGCCTGAGACCGAGGCCACGGGGGCGATGCCCACCCCGACGCGCCTCCTCCCTCCCGCGACCGCGGCCACCGTGAACCTCGGGTCGACACCTCCCCCACCCGCTCCGCCCACGTCTGCGGCATCGGCGGGCGAGAGGCGCCGCCGCGGCCCGGCCCTGGCGGCAGGAGCCGTCCTGCTGGCCGGTGTCGTCGTCGCCGCGACGGTGCTGATCACGTCAGGGGTCGGCTCGCCGGACGAACCGGCGCCGACGCCCGCTGCGACCTCGGTTCCCTCGCCGGCTCCGAGCACGGATGCGCCGGCACCGGCAACCGACCCGGTGGTCGACGAGCCGGCAGAGCCCGAACCGGAGCCCGAGACGGGCAACTCCGGCAACGGCAACGGAAACGGCAACAACGGGAACGGCAACCCCGGAAAGGGCAACCCCGGCAACGACAAGAAGGACAAGGGCGGCAAGGGCAAGAAGTAGCGCGGTCGAGCCCCCGACGCCGCCTCAGGGCACGGGTCGGGTCGGCGGCATCCGTTCTTCTACTGCAGAGCCGAGGTGAGCCGAGCCACGCCATCGAGGAACGTGGCGGATGCCGGTTCCTTGTTCCACTCCTCGAGAGTGAGCCGGCGGCCGGCGTCGCGGTAGCCCTGTTCGACGGCGCGCATCTGGTCGACGAACGGGAGCCCCCGCACCAGCAGGGTCACCTCGGAGTTGAGGGCGAAGGAGCGGATGTCCATGTTGCTCGAGCCGATGACGGCGACGTCGTCGTCGATCGACAGGTGCTTCGAGTGCAGGATGAACGGCGCCGGGTAGAGCCAGATCTGCACGCCCGCTCGCAGCAGTGGCCCGTAGTAGGAGCGTTGCGCATGCCAGACCGACCCCTGGTCGCCGATCTCCGAGACGAAGAGCTGCACGTCGAGGCCGCGCTGGCAGGCCGAGGTGATGGCGTACATCATCGCCTCGTCCGGCACGAAGTACGGGCTCGTGATGATGACCTTGCGCTGCGCCGACGTGACGAGGGTGAGGAACTGGCGCAGGTTGTTCTCGCCCTCGTAGCCCGGCCCACTCGGCACGACCTGGCATACCACGGCATCCGCAGACCTGTCGGCCGGGATGTCGACGGCCCGAACGTTCGCGTCGTCTCCGAGGAGCTCGTTCGTCTCGAGGTACCAGTCGGAGATGAACACGGCGTTCGTCGCGGCGACGATCGGTCCCGTGATGCGGGTCATCAGCTCCTGCCACTGCAGACCGCGCTTCAGGTTCTTCGGAGTGTTGTAGCTCCGGTCGATGAGGTTCTGCGATCCCATGAATCCCACCACGCCGTCGACGACGACGAGCTTGCGGTGGTTGCGCAGGTCTGGCCGCTGGTATTCGCCCTTCAGGGGGCGCACGGGCAGCATCCAGCTCCAGGTCACGCCGATGCGATCGAGCTCGGCGAAGGTCTCCTTGCTGGCGACGGCCTTCCTCGATGCGACGTGATCGGCGAGGAGTCGCACGGTGACACCACGCTGAACCGCTCGCTCCATCGCGGCGAAGAACCCCTTCGTCGTCGCATCGAACGACACGATGAAGAACTCGACATGCACGAATCTCTGGGCCGTGTCGATCTCTGCCGCCATCGCCTCGATGGATGTCGTGTAGTCGCCGATGAGGGTCGCTGAGTTGCCGCCGACGGCAGGCAGCGCCCCGAGCTCCTGGTTCTGGCGCACGAGCGCGGCGAACCAGTCGGGCCACGTGGAGCGGTCGTCGACGAGGTCGATCGTCTTCGCACGCTCCTCGATCAGGTGATCGAGTTCCTTCTGCTTGTCCCGGCGCTTTTTCGGCAGCTTCGAGTTCCCGATGACGAGGAAGAGCACGATCCCGACGAAGGGGATGAGGAAGATGGCGAGCAGCCAGGCCATTGCCGCTGTCGGCTTGCGATCGCGCGGCACGATGATGAGCGCGGCGATGCGGATGGAGAAGTCGAGGATGACGAGCACGCCGCCGAGGATGGAGGCGAACTCACCGTTCATCGCTGGTGCTCTCTGCCGCTGCGGCGGCCGGTCACGGCCACATGATTCGATTCCGGTGCACTGGCGTGGAGCATGCGTCCATCTCCCTGGTGTCGGCCCGCCTCACGGGGCTTCGTCGCCGAGGTCGGGATGGTGGAAACGAGTATGGCAGTCACGGCCCGTTTCCACCGGTGTTTCGCGCGCGCCATCATCGGCACGTCACCTCAGAGGGGATAGGCCACGGCATCCGCCGGGTGGAACGCGAGCCAGACCCAGGCCCCGGAACTGAGATCGAGATCTGCGACGACCCGCGGCGTCACGTCTGCGGCCAGGTGCTCCGTGCGCACGCGGATGAGGTCGCCGCGCGTCTCGAGGTCGAGGATCACCCCGGCCACCACGGTGAGAGCCGGGTCCGTCGGCTCGGTGACGCTGACGGCGACGAGGCCGGGCCGGATCGCGACCCCGACGCGTGCCCCCTCGGGGAGCGGGTCGCCCGCCGGAGAGCTGACGTGACCGCCGGCATCCGTGTCCACGCCGTCGGCGGATGCCGTTCCCGTGAGCAGGTTCACCGCGGCGAGTCCCGCTGCGAACTGCGTCGACGGCCTGTCGAGCACCTGGCGGGTGGGGCCGATGTCGACGATGCGGCCCGCCTCGACGACGACAACCCGATCCGCCAGCGTGTAGGCGTCGAGGACGTCGTGGGTGACGATGACGGCGGTGCGATCGGCGAGCACGTCGCGCAGCATGCGACGGATGGCCGGGGCGACCGAGACGTCGAGGGCGGCGAGTGGCTCATCGAGGAGCAGCAGTCTGGGGTCGGATGCCAGTGCTCGCGCGACCGCGATGCGCTGGGCCTGTCCGCCCGAGAGCTGGCCGGGTCTGCGCTCACTCAGCTCGGCGGCGTCGACCCTGCGCAGCCAGTCGCGCGCACGGCTGTCGGCCTCCGCCCGGTGGACCCCGGCGCTCCGCGGACCGAAGGCGACATTGTCGAGCACGGTGAGGTGCGGGAACAGCAGGGCATCCTGAGCCAGCAGGGAGACGCCCCGGGCGTGCGGAGGCAACCAGCGGTTCCGGGTGCCGGTGCGAGCGCCGGCTCGCCTGCCGCCGGCTTGCGGGGATAGATCGAACAGCACCGTGTCTGCCAGCACAGCCCGCCCGGAGTCCGGCTTGAGCAAGCCCGCGATGAGGCTGAGCAGGGTCGACTTTCCCGCGCCGTTGGGGCCGAGCACGGCGACGGTCTCCCCATCGGCGATCGAGAACTCCATGTCGAAGCCGCGATCGGCGACGCTCGCGCTGAGGCTGAACGTCATGCGCTCGTCCGCCGACGGAATCCGGAGATCTCCCCTGCCTGGTGGGCGAGGCCCACGACCACGACTGCGACGACGACGAGAACGAGCGACAAGGCGACGGCGGCATCCGGATCGGTCTCACGCTGCAGGTAGATCTCGAGCGGAAGCGTGCGGGTGACGCCCTGCAGGCTGCCGGCGAAGGTGAGGGTGGCGCCGAATTCGCCGAGTGCCCTGGCGAAGGAGAGCACGGCGCCTGAGATGAGCGCCGGAAGCACCAGCGGCATCGTGATGCGGCGGAGAACCGTGGTCGGCCGGGCACCGAGCGTCGCCCCGACGGCCTCGTAGCGCGTGCCCACCGTGCGGAGCGCGCCCTCGAGGCTCAGCACGAGGAAGGGAAGGGCCACGAAGGTCTGGGCGAGCACGACGGCCGTCGTCGAGAATGCGATCGTGACTCCGAGCACCTCGAAGGTCTGGCCGAGCAGCCCCCGCCGGCCGAAGGTGTAGAGCAGCGCGATGCCTCCGACCACGGGTGGCAGCACGAGCGGAAGGAGCACCAGCGAGCGCAGCACCTTCCGGCCCCAGAACTCGACGCGGGCGAGGACCACCGCCATCGGAACACCGAGCAGGATGCAGAGAACGGTCGCGATCAGCGAAGTGCGAAGGCTCAGGAGCAGGGCGGCGACGGAGGACTCCGAGGTGATCAGGGGGATGAACTGCGCCCAGTCGACCCGCAGGATCATGGCGGCCAAGGGCAGCACGACGAAGGCGGCGCCGATGACGGCGACGACGACGACCCATCCGGGAATGCCGGCGTAGGAGGTCCTTCGACGAGGCGTCATCGGTTCGACTCGGGCTGCCCGAACCCTGCCGAGTCGAGAACCCGCCGACCGATGTCGCCAGTGACGTAGTCGACGAACGCCTGGGCGAGGTCGGGCGTCTTCGAGGACGTGATCGGGGCGATCGGGTAGGTGTTCACCGCCTCCGCAGCCTCGGGGAATGCGACTCCCTGCACGGCATCGCCTGCGGCGATCACGTCGGTCACGTAGACCAGCCCGGCGTCGGCCTCGCCCGAGGTGACCTTGCCCAGAACATCCGTCACCGACGACTCCTCACTGACCGGAGCCAGGCTGACGCCGGCCGCCCGCTCGACGGCGACAGCCGCCGCGCCGCAGGGCACCTGGGGAGCGCAGATGACGGTCTTCACACCCGGTTCCGCCAGATCGGCGAGAGACGCGATGCCGGCCGGGTTGGACGGCGGCACGACGATCTGCAGGGTGTTCGATGCGAAGTCCATCGGGGAGCCCGGCTCGACGATGGCAGCGTCGGTGAGCTTGGTCATGTTCTTCTCGTCGGCCGACGCGAAGACATCGGCCGGTGCGCCCTCGGTGATCTGCGTGACGAGGTCGGATGATCCGGCGAAGTTCAGCGCCACGCTGGCAGCGGGGTTCGCCTTCTCGAATTCGGCAGCGAGTTCGGTGAAGGACGCCGTGAGAGACGCGGCGGCGAAGACGGTGATCGAGCCCGTGGATGCGGCACCAGAAGGCGCGCTCCCCGTCCCCGCGCCCGGCGCACCGTCACCGTCTGAGGCGCTGGGCGAGCATCCGGCGAGCGCGACGGCTGTGAGCACGACGACTGCCGCAACGCCGACGGTACGGATGCGATCGACCATGCACGCGCTCGAGCTCATGCGTGCACCGCGCCTGCCGGGGTCTCGATCATCACCGTCGTGGCCTTGACGACGGCGATGGCGACCGAGCCGAGCTCCAGGCCGAGGTCGCGCACGGCCTCGCTGCTCATCAGTGAGACGATGCGATGCGGACCGCACTGCAGCTCGACCTGGGCCATGACCCTGTCCATCGTGATCTCGGTCACGAGGCCGACGAGATGATTGCGCGCGGAGCGACCGATCTCCGAGGGGTCGACAGGCAGAACAGCGTTCTTGCGCGCCAGCCTCGCGAGAGTCAGTCCGTCGACGACACTCCGGCCCGAGGCATCCTTGGTGCTGTCCAGCAGGCCGTTGTCGATCCAGCGGCGCACGGTGTCATCGCTGACGCCGAGAAAGCTTGCGGCATCCTTGATCCGAATCTGCGACATGACAGCAATGCTATGCCCGCGGATGCGGAAATAGACCCTCGATCACGCAGCCAGATGGAAAGTGGAGGCGAAACGATCGAGCAGGTCACGGCGACCGTGCAGCACTTCGACCGCCCCGGTGGCGATCGCGCGTTCCGGTGCGAGTTCGCCTGAGATGAGGTGGCGGATGTGATGGTTCGCTGCGAAGGCGAGGTCGGCGGGGCCACCCCCGCGTGTCACATCGAGCGATGAGCCGTCTACCTGGATGAGCAACTCGGCGGCGCCGAAACTGGCCGCATACGAGGTCGGCGGCAGGCTCACCGCCACCTGCGGTCTGAAGGCCGTGCGCAGGTCGATCGTCATCGAGTCGGGCGTGATGATCTGCTCCTGGCGCGGCTCCTCCATCGCCTTGAACCCCCATGCGCCGAGGGCGAGCACGACCGGCTCGAGCTCACGGCCATACGGGGTGAGCTCGTAGACGATGACTCGGGAGTGTGGCACTCGACGCAGGACGCCGGCCGCCTGCAACTCCTTCAGCCGGGTGGCCAGGATGTTGCTCGGGATGCGCGGGAGACCGCCGGCGAGCTCTCCGTAGCGGCGTGGTCCGACGAGCAGATCGCGCACGATGAGCAGGGCCCAGCGCTCGCCCACGAGCTCGAGCGCTCGCGTGATGCCGCCGTACTGGCCGTAATCGCGCGCTGCCACGCCTCAGGCCTGCTGGTTCGCCATGGCCCCTGGACCCTGCTCGGCGGCGACCGGGTCCATCCAGCCGAACTCGAGGATGTTGCCGTCGGGGTCGTTCAGCTGACGCTGGTACATGAAGCCGTAGTCCGAGGCGTCGTGGGGTTCGACCCCACCGGCGGCGATGCCTGCGGCGATGGCTGTGTCAACGGCTTCCCTGGTATCGACGAAGATGGCGGTCGAGACCGAGGGGCTCACGGCTGGGTCGCCGAGCGGGAGTTCGGTGAAGGTCTGGAAGAACTCGCGCACCAGCAGCATGACGTAGCTGTGGTCCTCCTCCACGATGACGCAGGCGGCATTGTGGTCGGTGAAGGCAGGGTTCAACGGGAAGCCGATCGCCGTATAGAACGTCTTCGCACGCTCCAGGTCGGTCACCGGCAGATTGACGAACATCGCAGTCATCATGGACTCCCTCTTCGTGGTCCCGTCTGGGGACGAATTCAACACTTGCAAAAAACAAGTGGTTCGTCAAGGGGCCGGCTCGAGTTCGCAGTCCGAACGCACGACCAGGCGTCCCGGTCGTGCGTTCAGTCGAGGTTGTCGGTCCGTCTCAGCCCGCCGGGCTCACGAGGACGACGTCAGCGGACCTCGTGACCGTCAGTGACGTGTCCAAGGGCAGGGCTTTCCAGGCCGTCGCCGAACAGAAGTCGACCTTGTCGCGCGGGATCTCCGCAGAGGAGGTGACCTCCTCGTCGCCGACGATGGCGATGGTCTGTCGATCATCACGGGTGGAGTAGTCGGGGGCGCCGGGCCATGTGAACCCCAGGCGATCGGTGATGGACTCGACGGACTCGTAGGGGCAGACGACCAGGAATGCGGACCCATCGATCCCCCTCACGCTGGACAGCGCGATGCTGTCGTCCGCCCCTTCGAGTGCGGTGGTCAGCTCCGATTCCCACGACGGGGCGATCGCACATCCGGCGAGCAGGAAGGACGACGCGGCGATGGCGACCGCCCGTGGGAGATTCTTCATCGACGCATCAGAGCTCGACGCGGAGCGCGCTCTCGGCGGCACCGTCGATCACGTCTGAGACCACTCCGGCCTGCGTCAGGTACACCGCGTGGCTACCTGGCGTGGTGGTGACCTTCGCGCCGGCCCGATGCGCCATGTGCTGCAGCATCGCCTGGTCGAATGCCCTGTCCTCTGTGGCGATCACGGCCCAGCTGGGCTTGTCGTGCCACGCCGCCCTCGTGACAGCGGCCCCGAAGACGGCCATGTTCACCGGAACCTGCGAGTCGCGCAGGAACTCGGCGTCGGACTCACTGGCGTCGGCCGCGAAGCCGACCGCGAACTTCTCGTGATCGAGGAAACCGAACCCGTCATCACCGATGTCGATGACGAAGTCCGGAGTCGCGGCGAACCCCTCGTACTGCTGGCCCGAGGTCTCGCCCGTGTCGGGAATGAGCGCGGCTACATAGACCAGGCCGGCCACGTTGTCGTGCGATCCGGCCTCGGTGATGACCGTGCCGCCCCAGGAGTGCCCGACCAGGATGGCGGGTCCGTCGAGCTTGTCCAGGACCCGGTTGGTCGCGGCAACGTCATCGTCGAATGACGTGAGCGGATTCTGCACGATCGTCACCCTGTACCCGCGCTTGGTCAGGTTGTCGTAGACCCCTCGCCAGCCCGAGCCGTCCGCGAAAGCTCCGTGAACGAGCACAACATTCTTGATTCCGTTTCGGGACATCGCGTTCTCCTTGTCTGGCCCCGCCGGTCACGGAGAGGCTGCTCATGGGCGCATCGTGCGCTTGTGATGTGTAACATATTGCATTCAATGATCTATTCCAAGGGTTCGACGATTTGCGCATGCGTCCACGCCGTGCGCAACATATTGCATGCCGATTCCTTCTGACAGCGCCGGAGTGGGTCGCTCGCTCCTGCGAGACGACGTCTACAGGCGACTTCGCGATGCGATCGTCGATGGAACTTTCACGCCGGGCGAGCAGTTGAAGGATGGCGAACTGGCGGCTTGGCTCGGGGTGAGCCGCACGCCCATCCGAGAAGCCCTGCTCCGTCTCGGCAACAGCGGACTGGTCGTTGCACTGCCTGGCCGGTCGACGACCGTGAGCGCCATCAACGCTGCGGCCGTTCGAGATGCGCGCGACGTCATAGCGGCGATGCACTCGCTCGCGGTGCGTGAGATGGCCGGGCGGCTTCCCGACGACGACGTGAAGCGGATGCGGGAGGCGAACAGGCGATTCGTCAAGGCAACCAAGGCAGGCGATGTCGGAGCAGCCCTGGATGCCGATGAAGAGCTGCACAACATCCCGGTGGCCGCGCTCGGCAATGGCGCTCTGGCATCAGTGATCGAGCACTTCGGTCCGCTCGTGCGCCGAGCGGAACGCACTCGCTTCAGCGGCGACGGGAACACGTCGGGCGAGGCCCACGAACAACTGATCGATCTGCTCGAGTCCGGCGACGCCGAGCGAGCAGCGGCGGTCGCGTTCGATATCTGGCACAGCCTTCCCGCTGAGGATGGCGCCGACGAGCAGTAACTCGGTCTCGTGAGGGCGCGCGGCGCGCTCTGTTGCCAGCCCGCCACTGCGCTGTACGCTCCGGAATGGACAGCGTGCTCGCCGCAGGATGCGCTGGGTCCACTGGAGGCCTTCGGTGAGTCAACCCACGTCGCTCGTTCGCGTTCTCCGCCATCCGATCGCGGATGCCGAGGCTCGCGAGTCGTCCGCCCTTCTGGTCGGTGCAGTCACCTTCGTCGCCGGTCTGGTGCCCGCGCTCGTTCTCTTCTGGGGGCGTGAGCTGGCGATCTCCGGGCGAGGCTCATTCGGGGACTTCGCTGCGATCGGCTCGGCGGTCGCAGCGGCCCTTGCCTTCCTCTACGGCTGCATCCTCAGGAGACGGCAACAGGGACCGGCCACCACCTGGCGCCGGCTCCGCTGGTTCGACGTGGCTGCACTGTGTCTGGCCCACGCCATCATCGCCCTGCTCGGGTGGATCGGTCTCGCGTCGGTGTTCAGTATCGGTTTCGAGGGGGCATCCCTCTACGCCACGTCTGCCGCCGTGCTCGCCGCAGCCCTCATGGCGATCACGGCATACGCTGCCTTCCTGTCGGCCGTCAACCTCACGCCGATGCTCCTGTCGCTCCTCCTGGCGGTGTTCCTCGTCGTCGGAGCCCTGGCGAGCATGCTGAGCGCGAGTGATCCGCTGTGGTGGGAGAAGAATCTGAGCACCCTGGGCATTTCCGACGACATCTCGGCGCTGACCTTCAACGTCACGCTCATCATCGCGGGCGTGATGATGACGACGATCTCGCACTACGCGACGGCGTGGCTGCCGACGTCGACGCGGGCCGAGATCCGAGGGCGGAACCTGGTTCGGCTCGCGTTGATCCTCATGGGGATCCTCCTGGCCTGCGTCGGCCTGTTCCCGGTCGACGAGAACCTCCAGATCCACAACATCTCCGCCACCGGCATGGCGATCATCTACGTGGTGATGGCGCTCTCGCTTCGAGCTCTGATCCCGTCGATGCCACGGGTGTTCCTTCTTCTCGGCTACATCTTCGTCGCGGTGATCGTCGTGCTGGCGATCTTCTTCATCACCGGGTACTACAACCTGACGGCGGTGGAACTCATCGCGTTCGTGCTGATCTTCGCCTGGGTGATCGTCTTCCTTCGCAGCACGGGCTCGATCGCGCCCGCGAGTTCGACAGAGATCCGTCGCTAGCCACCGCCGAGTCGGCAGCTCTAGACTGCCGCCAGACGGCGGATCAGAACCTGCCAGCCGGCAACGACGCCGCTGCATGAGACGGGAGCTCACCATGGCCGATCAGAACTACGTCGCGATCGCTGCACAGTACGCGGACACGGATGGGGCGGTGGCCGACTTCGACCGCATCCGGGCGCATTTCGCGGAAACGCCGAAGAAGGAGTCGTTCGACGCGGCTGTGATCAGTCGCGAGCTGGACGGGAAGATCTCCATCGTCAAGCGCGACGACGGCGGAAAGCATCACGGCACGAAGAAGGGACTGACGATCGGTCTGGCGACCGGCTTGGCCGTTGCTCTCTTCCCCGCCGTCGCCTTGGGCGGCGCGCTGGTCGTGGCCGGGGGATCCGGTGCCGGAATCGGAGCCATCGCGGGGCACATCGGACGCAAGACTCCGACGCGGGACCTGGAATCGATCAGCGAGACGCTGGATGCTGGCAGCGGCGGAATCGTGCTCGTCCTCGAGCCGGAGGACGTGGACGGCGTGGAGGGACTCCTGGCCGGTGCGACGAAGGTGACGAAGAAGGACCTGAGCGTCGACGACAAGGAACTCGACGAGGAAGTGGATGAGGCCTACGAGTAGGTCCTGAGCCGTTCCCGACCTCAGGCATCCTGGCTGGAGCGATCGGATGCGGCCTCTCGGGTAGAGCGGATGCGCTTCCAGATGAGGTCGACGAGCACGGCGAGCACGAGTATCGCCACGAGGGCGATCGCGGTTGCGGGCTCGTTCACGAGTGTCGTGGTGCAGAAGACGATGAAGGTGCCCAGAGTGGCGATGAGCGCGACGATGAGCACGACGATGCTCGCACCCGTCTCGCGGTAGAGCCGGAAGTGCCCGACGGTCACGGTCGAGAAGACGAGCAGGGCCACGGCGCTGCCGATCGAGGCGATGCTGGTGAGGTCGAACCAGACGACGAGAACTCCGGCGAAGACGCCCATGACGATCAGGCCAACGGGGAATCGTGCGATCGAGCGACTGAACACCGGCGGGAACTGACCGATCGACGCGAGATGGCGCGTCATTCCGATCGACGGATAGAGTCCGGCGTTGACCGCACCGGTGGTCGACAGCAACGCGGTGATCACCATCAGCACGTAGCCGGCCTGCCCGAGGGTCGGCTTCGCCGCCTCGGCGATCGCCGTCGCGCCGTACTCCACCACTTGGTCGGCGGTCAGGGTGCCGAACACTCCGAGTGATACCGCGACGTAGACGGTCGTGGCGATGGCCAACGCGAAGTAGATGGCGCGCGGAAGTTGTCGCTTCGGGTTCGGGAGGTCTTTCGCGGTGAAGGTGATCACACCGAACCCGAGGAACGCGAAGAATGTGAGGGCGACGCTCGCGATGATCTGCTGCAGCCCCGGGTAGTCCGCCGGCGCCAGCAGCGCGGGGTCGAGGTTCACGATGGTGACGGCCGCGAACACCACCAGGATCGCCAGTACGACGGTGACGAGGATCGACTGCACCTTGGCCACGGCCGTGGACCCGACGGCGTTGAGGCAGCTCATCACCACGATCAATGCCACACCGAGAACCTTCGCCCAGCCTGCGTCACCGCCGGCAACGACGGAGCTGGCGTAGCCGCCGAAGGACGACGCGATCATCGCCACGACGATCGAGCCGGCTGTGAAGAACAACCACGCACCGATGCCGGCGATGTGACCCTCTCCGAATCCCTTCGACAGGTATGTCAGAAGGCCACCACCAGATGGGTACGTCGTACCGAGCTTGGCGAAGGAGTATCCCTGCAGTCCCGCGATCGCACCCGCGATCAGGAACGACAACCACACGGCCGAACCGGCGACGGCGCCAGCCGCTCCGAGGAGCGCGAAGATGCCGGCACCCACCATCGAACCGACACCGATGAAGGTCGCCTGGAGCACAGTCATGCGTTTCTGGGTGTCAGCGGCCACGGCCCCTCCCTCGACGTCGCCCATGATGCTCCTGCGATCTTCACTCTGCAAGAGACGGCCGGAAATCGCATCTGATTTGGCTCTTCCCTTCGGTGCCTGTTTGGGTGCACTCTGATGCCAGCAGGTTCACTGCCTCCACCCAAGCGCAGTGGCCGTTGAAGCAGGGGGCCGTCATGGACGCCGTGTTGATCATTCTGCAAGCCGTCGTCGTCATCGGTGCGATCGCCATGGGCGTGCGCACGGGTGGTCTGGGACTGGGACTCTGGGGTGTCGTCGGCACCGTGATCCTGGTGTTCGGTTTCCATCTGCCGCCGGGGTCGATCCCCGTCGATGCGTTCTTCATCATCATCGCCGTGATCACCGCGTCGTCTGCCATGCAGGCAGCCGGCGGCATCGACTACCTCGTGTCGATCGCCTCGAAGATCATCCAGCGCAACCCGAAGAGGCTCACGTACGTGGCGCCGATCGTCGCGTTCGTGTTCACCGTTCTCTCCGGAACGTCGAACATCTTCCTGGCCCTCATCCCCGTCATCTACGAGACGTCGTATCGGAACGGGCAACGCCCCGAGCGCGCCCTGGCCGCATCGACGGTGACCTCCGGTCTGGGAATCACGGCGAGCCCCGTCTCCGCAGCGATGGCCGCCTACATCGTCCTGATGGACGGCACCGGATACGGCCTCCCGCAGATCCTGCTCATCACCATTCCCGCGGCCATCGTCGCGTGCATCGTCACGTCGTTCGTGCAGCAGCGCATCGGCAAGGATCTGCTCGACGACCCGGTGTACCTCAAGCGCGTCGAGGCTGGCACTGTCGAGATGCCGGCCGCATTGGCCGCACGGTATGAGGCCAGGGTCACGGCCGGGTCCGCCGCTTCAGGGACCACGACGACCACTGCCGCACCTGCCGGGCGCCACGGGTCCGGCACGGTCGAGGCGGCGGCCGCGCCGCCGGCGCGAATCGAGCATCCCGTGCCACCCGGGGGCGCGATCTCCGCCTGGATCTTCGTCTCGGGAACGATGTTGATCGTGCTGTTCGGCCTGTTCCCTGGACTGCGGCCGGCATTCCCCGACGAGGAGGGCGAACTGGCGCCCATCAGCATGACGACGGTGATCGAGATGATCATGTTCACCGTGGCCCTGGTCATCATCCTCGCCCGTCGAGTGAAGCCGAGTGTCGTCGTGGAGCAGCCGCTACTCAAGGCCGGATTCGTGGCCGCAGTGGCCCTGTTCGGAATCGCGTGGATGGCCGACACCTTCATCTCCGCGAATGAGGAGACGATCATCGAGCCGCTCGGCGCGATGATCGAGGCCAATCCTCTGCTGCTCGCCGTCGCACTCTTCCTGGTCTGCGGTCTCACGACGAGCCAGTCGGCCACCACCAACACCCTCATCCCCATCGCGCTGGCCGCGGGGCTCGCACCGGGAATCATCACGGCGATGTGGCCATCCCTCATCGGTGTCTGGCTGTTCCCGGCGAACGGTTCCCAGATCGCATCGGTCGAGACCGACCTCACCGGATCGACGAAGCTCACCCAGGTGCCCGTCTGGCATTCGTTCACCATCCCGATGCTCGTGTCGTGGGTTGCCGTCGTACTGGCAGGTCTCCTCATCCAGCTCGTCGTGCCCGCCTGATCCTGATCGGTCCATTCAGCCCGCCAGGGCGGGCAAGGAGGAGGAAACATGTCTGATGCAGCCACGGTCGACGCCGCACCGCTGATGGCGGAGGTGATCCAGCGGCTCGAGGATCTCGTGCGCATCCCGTCCGTCGCATTCCCCGGTTTCGACCCCGACCCCGTGCACCGCATGGGTGAGGCCGTCGTCGAGTTGCTCACGTCTGCTGGCGCCGATGACGCCAGATTGCTCCCGGTTCCGGATGGCTACCCATGCGTCTACGCGAGCATCCCCGGCCCGGAGGGATCGCCGACAGTGCTCCTGTACGCGCACTACGACGTGCAACCGGCCCCGAAGAGTCAGGGGTGGTCCAGTGAACCCTTCGAGCCGATGACCAAGGACGACGGCCGCATCTACGGCCGCGGTGCCGCCGACGACAAGTCGGGACTCGTCATCCACTGGGCGACCCTCAAGCTGCTGGCCTCCTCCTGGCCCTGCACGATCAAGGTCCTCGTCGAAGGGGAGGAGGAGACGATCTCCCACCTCGAGGGATTCGTCGAAGCCAACCCCGACCTGTTCGAGGCCGACGCCTACGTGATCGCCGATATCGGCCCGCAGCGCGTGGGCAGGCCAGGGCTGACGACTGCGCTCCGCGGCGACGTCGCGTGCACAGTGACCGTGCGGACATTGGCCAATCCCGTGCATTCCGGCATGTTCGGCGGCGCGGCCCCCGACGCGATGACAGCGATGATCCGCATCCTCGACACCCTTCACGATGAGCGCGGCGACACCGTCATCCCGGGTGTGGCGAGCGGAGCGTGGAGCGGAGCCGATATGGACGAGGACGTCTACCGTGACGGGTCCTCGATCCTGCCGGGCGTCGAGTTCCTCGGCACAGGGTCGTTGTCTGACCGGATCTGGATGAAGCCGTCCGTGACAGTGCTCGGCATGGACCTCCCGAACACCGCCGAGGCGTCGAATGTGCTGCTGCCCGAGGTGACGGCGAAGCTCTCCATGCGGGTCATTCCGGGGTCGGATGCCGACGCTCAACTCGAGTCACTGATGACCCATCTGCGTACGCAGCGGCCGTGGAACTGCGAGGTCGTCGTGGAGCGGGTGAAGGTGGGCAACCCGTTCGAGGTCGATGAGTCCCACGCGGCGATCGTCGCCGCGAAGGAGGCTCTGACGACGGCATACGACGCTCCGGTCGAATCGATCGGCAGTGGCGCATCCATCCCCCTGGTGGCCTCGCTCAAGAAGGTCGCTCCCGACGCCGCAATCGTGCTGTGGGGAGTGGAGGACACCGAGAAGTCGCGCATCCACGCGTCGGACGAGTCCGTCGACCCGGCCGAGATCGAGCGCATGATCGTCGCCCAGACTCTGTTCATCCGCGAGTTCGCCGCATCGACCACCCGATCCGTATGAGCAGCGCTGTGGACTCGCCGACCGGTGAGTTCCAGCCACATACCCGCCGGCGGAGGGTCTGCAGGCAGGCAAATAGAAGGAGAGAGTGCGATGGCCGAGACAACGAGAAGCGGTTGGACGGGGTGGGTCGGATTCGCGGCCATCATCCTCATCCTGAGCGGAGTGTTCAGCCTGATCCAGGGATTCGTCGCCCTGATCGGATCGAATTACTACTACGCCGTGGAGAACGGCACCCTGTTCCTGTTCGACCTCACCGGCTGGGGGTGGTGGAACCTCATCATCGGCGCGGTGCTGGTCCTCGTCGGGCTCGCGCTGTTCACCGGCGCCACCTGGGCTCGAGTCGTCGCGATCATCGCCGCCTCCCTCAGCGCCATCGGCCAGATGCTGCTGATTCCTGCCCAACCGTGGTGGGCGGTGATCGTCATCGCGATCGACGTTCTCATCATCTACGCGGTCAGCGCCCACGGACGGGAGATCGCCGACTGACCGTCGCCTCCGGGAGTGCCTGTCACTCCCGGAGGCAGCGGATCGCCATTCGCACCTGGAGGTATGAGATGTCGCAGGAATCCGGAGCAGCCCTCAGCGTCTTCTCGCTCGACTCTGCTGCGCTCAGCAGGACCGCCGTGAACTCGATCCGAGCAGCGCTGGGGATCGGCGGAGCAGTCGCACTCATCGTCGGCCTGCTGATCACGTTCCAGCCGGAGGCAGCGGCCACGACGATCGCCGTCCTGCTGGGTGTCTACTTCGTCATCGCCGGAGTGGTCTACGTGGTGGTCGGGATCACGGCGCGGGGTCTGAGCGGTGCGGCGAGGGCTCTGGACGCATGTCTCGGTGTGCTGTTCCTGGTCGGAGCCGGGCTCGCCTTCGCCAACCTCTCGGGAACCGTGGCCTTCCTCGCCGGCTTCCTCGGCATCGTGATCGGCGTCTTGTGGATCGTCGAGGGCATAGCGACCCTGGTGCAGCTGAGCGATGCTCCATCGAAGGGCTGGGCGGTCGTGATCGCCATAGTGAGCATCCTCGCCGGCATCGCACTGCTCTTCGCACCGGTGTGGGGCGCCCGGTTGTTGTTCCTCGTGACCGGCGTTGCCCTGATCGTGCTCGGGATCATGCAGATCGTGCGCGCATTCACCTTCGGCCGTAGAGGCTCCGGTCAAACGGGAGTAGAGGCCTAGTCCGCCGGCATGGCGGTCACGACGACGTTGTCGAGGTACACCCGTCGTTCGTAGTCGAACTCACCGCCGCACGTGACGACCACCAATCGGGGTGGCCCGTTCCTGTCGAAGACGGACGGCCAGTCGACCTCCGGCTTGCGGACCATCCCCTCGGTCTGCACGATGTAGCGCATGGTCGATCCGTCGTCGACGGTGACGAAGATCTCGGTGCCGGCCGTGGCCTCGGGCAATCGGGAGAGCGGGCCGATGTCGTAGTCGAGGGCGTCGACGTGGGCAGCGATCACTGTCGCACCTTCGGTGTGCCCAGGCCACGATCCGAACCGGTACCAGGCGGCATCTGCGGGATCGGGCGGTAGAGCCATCGCGCCGGTATCCGCCGTTCCCACGGGTTGGACCCCCATGTCGACCCCGATGGCCGGAATCTGGATCCGCACCGGAACCGCAGCCACCGGGTACTGCTGGTCCAGGTCGGCACTGGTGACGGGCACGGCCACGGATGTCGTCGGCGTCGGCGTGGGCGTGGGCGATGCCGTCGCCGTCGCGGCCGACGGAACCGCCGCCGATGGCGAAGACGGACTACCGCATCCGGTCAGGGCGGCCGCGCAGAGGAGCGCCGCGACGAGAGAGGTTCGTCTCGTCGCGACGCTCCTGACGTTGTCCGTCAGCTCCTCGCCTTTGCGCGAGTCACTGCGGCGGTGACGACGGCAGCGGCCAGCAGAACCAGTGCGGACGCGCCCAGCCACAGTCCCGTCGGATCGAACGGCTGGTTGGTGGCGACCAGACCCGCCGAGCCGGCAGGGATTCCCTCAGGGTTCGAGTGCAGGTCGCCGATGGTCTGCACGGCGAGATCCAGGTTGTCGTCGTCGAGGCTTCCCCACGCGTAGACGATGGTGTTGACGCCCTCGGCCACGTTCACGTCGGCCGGACCGATCAACGGCTCGGTCGTCCCGGCTGCGGCGACGGATGCGGAGATCACGCCGGCGGGAAGGGTCAGAACCTCCTCGTTCGGGTTCGTGAGCCCTGAGATGGCCGGAGTTCCACCCGCCAGGACGTCCACGGCAGGAGCCGCAGCCACGTGGCGGACGGTCAGGCGTCCCTCGCCTGCCGAGAGAGTCGACACGTCGTTGGTGAATAGTGTCGCGGTCGGCGTACCGTCCTCCCCGAGATGGGCCACGGCCGTGTAGTTGGAATTCGACTCGAGCGTGAGGTCGATCGGCCCGATCACGGGGTCGGATGCGTCAGCGGCGTCCGAGGCGGTGATGGCGACAGAGTAGGTTCCCGCAGCGAGCGGAAGCGGACCGCCCAACGACCCCGGGGTGAAGTCGTCGAGCGTCAGTGCGCCGTTGACGTAGACGTCGACGGTGACGTCGGGAACGCCGTGCAGGACGGATAGCTGAGCGTCGCCGTCGGCGGCTTGTGCGGGGGCGGCGACTCCCAGAAGAGCAAGAGCGCCGGCGGCGATGCCGGCGGTGATGATCGTTGTGCGCATTGTTACCTCCATCTAGGGCCCGAAGGCGGAGAAGTGCTGTCACTCGGTACTTCCGCCGGAACGGGACATCCGGATGCACTTGCGGGGTAATCCGCACCTCAACCTTGACTTGAGCCGGACGACCTATCCGAGCCGTGAGTGGGTCAGATCCGACTTGAAGAGACTTTCGTCGATCCGCCACATCTCGATGTCAGGATCCCAGGTGAATGCTCCGTCGCGGGCGGATTCGATCCATCTCGCGACGGGGGTACAGAGAGAGGTCGCGCGGTTCCATCCCTCGGTGCCCGGGTAGTCGAAATCGGGTGTGGTGCGCCGGACCCGAGGAGGGACGTCCGGCGCGCCGGTGCAGTCCACCGCAACCGACATGCCCTCATTCTCCAGCCGCAGCCATCCTTCGCCTGCACCCCAAGCCACGAAGGAGTAGTCCATCTCATCTTCGTATGCGTGCTCGAGAAGAACTCGAGCCTCGTCGTAGCGGTCCAGCGATTCAGCCAGCGAAGCCAACACCATTGGAGGGAAGTCGCCGAGGGGGCGCGTGGCGCCCCTCTGGATCCCGTCGTGCCACTCGAACCAGACCAGGATCTCCTCGACCGGCTTCAGGCCTCGCTGCGCGAGAGCGAGTTGAGTGATCTCTCTCGGCACCCCCGGCCGCATTCCGGTGTTCTCGGGTCCTCCCAGCTCGTGGAGAAGGCTCTCGTACTCGACGAGGAGTGATTTCAAGCGCTCACCCGAGGAACCCTCGAGC
Organism: Leifsonia sp. Root1293; assembly: GCF_001425325.1. Lineage (NCBI taxonomy): Bacteria > Bacillati > Actinomycetota > Actinomycetes > Micrococcales > Microbacteriaceae > Leifsonia > Leifsonia sp. Root1293. The sequence continues at coordinate 2,095,852 of NZ_LMEH01000001.1, forward strand.
ATCGGGCCGTGATCGGTCTGCGTGTAGCGAAACATGGGCCAATCCGTTGCCGATACCGCAGTGATGGGGAAAGCAAAGGCCCCTTCTCCTCCGGGGTTCGGGGAGTCGGGGCCTTACGCATGGCGGTACCGGTGGGATTTGAACCCACGGTGGACTTTCACCCACACAACTTTTCGAGAGTTGCACCTTCGGCCGCTCGGACACGGTACCGAGAAGGAGTTTAGTTGAGCGGGGGCTTCTGCGCGAATCGAGTCACGTGGTCAGCGGCATCCGTTCGCCAGAAGCCTGATCAGCACCGCACAGGGTGGCGTAGCCTTCGCACATGACCGCCTCTCCCCTCCTCCGCCTCGGCGTTATGGCAACCTCGCGCAAGCTCCATGAGAATCGGCTTCCGCTGCACCCATCGCACCTGGAACGCATCGACGACGACCTGCGGGCGAACATGATGCTCGAGACCGGCTACGGCGAGCGCTTCGGAATTCCGGATGCGGGCCTCGCTCCCTTCGTCGGAGCGATCGCCTCCCGCGAGGAGATCATCGAGGCTGCCGACGTGATCGTGCTCCCCAAGCCGGTGGCGTCGGACCTCGCCGAGCTGCGCGACGGGCAGACCCTGTGGGGCTGGCCGCACTGCGTGCAGGATCGCGAGATGACGCAGTTCGCCATCGACAAGGGCCTCACCCTCATCGCGTGGGAGGCGATGAACCACTGGACGAGCGACGGCGGCTTCGGCCTGCACGTATTCCACAAGAACAACGAGCTGGCCGGATACTGCTCCGTTCTGCATGCCTTGCAGCTGTGCGGATCGACGGGAGACTACGGGCGCCGCCTCAGCGCCGTGGTGATCGGCTTCGGCGCCACGGCGCGTGGAGCCGTCACCGTGCTGAACGCCCACGGCATCCACGATGTGCGGGTGCTCACCAACCGCGACACGGCTGCCGTCGGTTCGCCCATACCCTCTGTCGACATCATCCAGTTCGAGCACGACCCCGACTCGCCGTTCCAGAGCACTGTGAACACCGAGGACGGCCCCGTGGCACTCGCCCCGTTCCTCGCTGCCCACGACATCGTCGTGAACTGCACGCTGCAGGACCCGAACGCGCCCCTCACCTACCTGCGTGAGGAGGACCTCGACGAGTTCCGGCCCGGCAGCCTCATCGTCGACGTCTCGATCGATGCCGGCATGGGCTTCAGCTGGGCGCGGCCGACGACCTTCGACGACCCGATGTTCACGGTCGGCGAATCGACGAACTACTACGCCGTCGACCACAGCCCGTCGTTCCTGTGGAACTCAGCGACGTGGGAGATCAGCGAGGCGCTGATGCCGTTCCTCCGCACGGTCATGGAGGGTCCGGACTCGTGGGCGTCATCCGACACGATCCGCCGAGCGATCGAGATCGAGGCCGGACGCGTGCGCAACGACGCCATCCTCGAGTTCCAGGGGCGCTCGAGCGAATACCCCTACCTCCCGGCTGGCTGACGACCGGCGCTCGCGGGCGGCCAGCGACTCCGTCCCATCCTTCGGTGCCGGATGCCGCTCCCCCACACGCCGCTTCGTCCACGGATGCAGTTGTGCAGCGGAGCGGCATCCGGCAGTGTCGTCGGGCCCGATTAGGCTCGCCGCATGGCCCGATCCACCAACGCGTACCGCTGCGTCGAATGCGGATGGACGACGGCGAAATGGGCCGGCCGCTGCGGCGAGTGCCAGCAGTGGGGAACCGTGACGGATGCCGCTGAACAGGCTGGCGGCAACGCCCGCGCTGTCAAGCCCGTCGCCGTCTCTGCAGGCCGCGCGGCCCGTCCGATCACGGAGTTCACCGCCGAGATGGAGATCACCCGGTGGCCGAGCGGCATCGGCGAGTTCGACAGGGTTCTCGGCGGCGGCGTCGTCCCCGGAGCGGCCATCCTGCTGAGCGGGGAGCCCGGTGTCGGCAAGTCCACGTTGCTGCTCGAGGTCGCCGCACGCGCTGCAGCCACGGGAAAGCGGGTGCTCTACGTGAGCGCCGAGGAGTCGGTGAGCCAGGTGAGGCTGCGCGCGGCCCGCACGGGCGCGCTCGTTCCGAACCTCTACCTCGCGTCGGAGACCGATCTCGGCACCATCCTCGGTCAGGTGGATGCCGTCGAGCCGCAGCTTCTCATCGTCGACTCCGTGCAGACGGTGTCGAGTTCACTGTCCGATGGCCTCGCCGGCCAGCCCGGACAGGTGCGCGAGGTCGCGGCAGCACTCGTGCGACTGGCCAAGGAGCGCGAGCTGCCGATCCTCCTGGTGGGGCACGTCACGAAAGACGGCTCGATCGCCGGCCCCCGCCTGCTCGAGCACCTCGTCGACGTGGTCTGCCACTTCGAGGGCGACCGCCAGACCGCCCTGCGATTCGTGCGAGCCCTCAAGAACCGCTTCGGCCCCACCGACGAAGTCGGCTGCTTCGAGATGACCGGAGACGGCATCGCCGAGGTGCCCGACCCGAGCGGTCTGTTCCTCAGCCGCGGCTCGACGAATGTCAGCGGAACCTGCGTCACCGTCGCCCTCGAAGGGCGACGGGCGCTGCCCGTCGAGGTGCAGGCACTGGTCGTCAAGGCGACAGGCCCGCAGCCGCGGCGCGTGATGAACGGCGTCGATCCCTCGCGGGTGGCCATGATCCTCGCCGTGCTCGAACGCCGAGCAGGCCTCAAGGGTGTCGGCGAGCACGACGTGTACATCTCCACGGTCGGAGGGGTGCGGCTCACCGAGCCGGGCGCCGACCTGGCCATCGCCGTGGCCATAGCCTCGGCGCTCAGCGAGCGCCCCGTGCCCCACGAGCTCACGGCGTTCGGCGAGATCAGCCTGGCGGGCGAGGTGCGCCCGGTCTCCGCGGCCGCGCAGCGGGCATCCGAGGCACGCCGCCTCGGGTTCACCCATGTGCTCGACGCCGAGGTGGGCAGTGTGCACGCAGCCCTCGACAGGCTGCGGCTGGCCGGACCATCGGCATCCGATGCCTCAGACGCACGTGCCGCGGAGCGTCGAGCCGCCCAGCGCGACGAGTGGGAGCGCGAGTTCAGCGGGTCGTTCTAGGACGTTCAGGCCTCGACGTCGAGAGCGCGCAGGATCTCAGCCGGGGTGGCCTGCATCGGATGCGGTCCGGCGATGTCGAAGAACACAGTGGTGATCAGCTCGGCGTTGGCGCCCAGGAATGCGCGGAGCCAGACCGGAGACTGCAGACCGACGGCGGGCGGCAGGTTCGCCGGCTTGTTCGCCGCGTCGCTGAACAGCAGCAGGGCGACCTCCCCCGTCTCGGGCGATCGATAGGTCCAGACCTCGCCGCCGTCGAGAGGATTGTCGCGCGGGCCCGGCTTCAGCAGCGGCACCACGGTGTTTCCATTGCGCAATGCCAGCGCGACAGCCGCCATGTCCTGGTGCTCCAGAGCCTCGGCGAGGGCCTGGGAGCGGAAGGCGGGAGCACCGGCAGCACCGGCTTTCGCGGACTTCTTGGGCTTCTTCGGAGACGCTGATGGCATGCCTCAAGGGTAGTAGCAGCCGCGCGCGCCGCCCTAGTCGAGCAGGAACTGCGTGGGCTCGCTGGTCACGTTGCCGAGGGTCACCGTCAGCTTGTAGGAGGCGCCACCCGCTGGCACGACCTCGCGGTCACCGTCGCAACTGTCGGCCGACGACCGAGTGCGATCCCAGGTCAGCGGCGCCGCCGACCCGATGGGTACGTTCGGCTTCAGCGTGACCTCCGCGTCGACGGCATCCTTCTGGCAGTCGGTCGACAGCCAGTAGACCTCGTCGCCGCTGGTGATCGTGAACACCTGCTGCGAACTGCCGGCGTTCACGACGCAGGGCTTCGATCCGGTGTTGGTGAGGCTGAGTGTGAGCTGCGGCTTCTGGTCGGCCGCGTAGGCCTCGAGGTCCGTCACGGCCTTCACCACGAGGTCATCGTCCTTGCACGCGACGCCCTTCGCATCGACAGCATCCGTCGGGATGGCCGTGGCATCGGCGGCTGGCTTCTCGGAACTGGTCGAGACGGCCTGTGGAGCCTTCTGATCGTTGGGCTGGCCCGAGCTGGATCCGGGGCGAACCACGATGAGGATGATGGCGACGATCACGGCGATCAGGCCGAGACCGACTACGAGACGCCGGCGCCAGTACACCTTGCTCGACTGGGGGCCGACTGGATGCTTGAGCGTCGACATACCGACAGGGTAGGCACCCGCGCCCCGACCGGGGGTGAGGCGCTGCGGCGAGCCGCCACCCTCTCAGGAACACGCCGGCGCAGCATCCGCTCAGATCGACGGAGGGCGCTCACCCGGGCACGCCACGACCTCAGCGCAGCTGCTTGAGCATGCGCGTGTTGCCCAGGGTGTTCGGCTTCACACGGGCGAGGTCGAGGAACTCGGCGACGCCGTCGTCGCGGGAACGCACCAGCTCGGCGTAGACGGCCGGGTCGACGGTCTCGGTGCCCATGTCCTCGAAGCCGTGCCGCTCGAAGAACGGCACCTCGAAGGTCAGGCAGAACAGCCTGGAGAGGCCGAGCTCCCGCGCGTCGTCCTCGAGAACGTCGAGCAGGGCGTGCCCGACGCCGCGACGGAGCCACTCGGGGGCGGCGGCCAGGGTGCGCACCTCTCCGAGGTCCTCCCACATGACATGGAGTGCACCGCAGCCGACGACCTCGCCATCCGCGGATTCGGCGATGCGGAACTCCTGCACGGACTCGTACAGGACGACGCGTTCCTTGCCCAACAGGATGCCGCTCTGCACGAGGGGCTCCACGAGCCTGGCGATGTGGGGGATGTCGCTCGTGCGGGCACGGCGCACGGAGAAGTCGGTCACGACCCCAGCCTAACGAGGCCGCCGTGCAGCATTAACGAGAGGAGGGGCCGGGCGACCCGAACGCCCGACCCCTCGCTGATGATGCTCTCAGTCCGCGGTGATGGCGAGGTCGGGGGTGACCCCACCCGTGCCCACGGATGCACCGGCGTTGATGCCCACACCGGCGGGCACCTCGCGACGCGTGGTGGTGAACACGAACTCGCCGGCGATGAAGTCGACGTGCACGTGGTCGCCCGAGCCGAGCTCGCCGTGCAGGATCTTCTCCGACAGGCGGTCCTCGACCTCGTGCTGCACGGCGCGACGCAGCGGGCGGGCACCGAGAGCGGGGTCGAAGCCGACCTCGATGAGGCGCTCCTTGGCCGGAACCGTGAGCTCGACGGTCATGTCGCGGTCCAGCATCCGCTCGCTCAGACGCTTCACGAACAGGTCGACGATCTGCAGGAGCTCGGCCTTGTTCAGCTGCGGGAAGACGATGATCTCGTCGACACGGTTGAGGAACTCGGGCTTGAAGTGCTTCTTGAGCTCGTCGTTGACCTTGCCGCGCATGCGGTCGTAGTCCGTGGCGCTGTCGCCCTCGAGAAGGAAGCCGACGGGTCCGCCGGAGATGTCCTTCGTGCCGAGGTTGGTGGTCATGATGATCACGGTGTTCTTGAAGTCGACGACACGACCCTGGCCATCCGTCAGGCGTCCCTCCTCCAGGATCTGGAGCAGCGAGTTGAAGATGTCGGGGTGCGCCTTCTCGATCTCATCGAAGAGCACGACGCTGAACGGCTTGCGGCGCACCTTCTCGGTGAGCTGGCCGCCCTCCTCGAATCCGACGAACCCGGGAGGAGCACCGAACAGACGCGAGACGGTGTGCTTCTCGCCGTACTCGCTCATGTCGAGCGAGATCATGGCTGCCTCGTCGTCGAACAGGAACTCGGCGAGGGCCTTGGCGAGCTCGGTCTTTCCGACACCGGTCGGGCCGGCGAAGATGAACGAGCCGGAGGGGCGCTTCGGGTCCTTGAGGCCAGCGCGGGTGCGTCGGATGGTCTTGGCGAGTGCCGAGATGGCCTCCTCCTGACCGATGACGCGCTGGTGCAGGGCCTTCTCCATGAAGACGAGTCGGCTCGACTCCTCCTCGGTGAGCTTGAAGACGGGGATGCCGGTGGCCTGCGCGAGCACCTCGGCGATCAGGCCCTCGTCGACGACCGCTGTGGTCTTGACGTCGCCCGACTTCCACTGCTTCTCGAGGCGCAGACGCTCGCCGAGAAGGTTCTTCTCCTCGTCACGCAGCGACGCGGCCTTCTCGAAGTCCTGGTCCTCGATCGCGGTCTCCTTGGCGGCGCGAACCACGGCGATCTTCTCGTCGAACTCGCGCAGCTCGGGCGGGCTCGACAGGATCGAGAGGCGCAGGCGAGCGCCGGCCTCGTCGATCAGGTCGATGGCCTTGTCGGGCAGGAAGCGGTCGCTCACGTAGCGGTCGGCGAGGTTCGCAGCCGACACGATCGCACCGTCGGTGATGGACACCTTGTGGAACGCCTCGTACTTGTCGCGGAGTCCCTTGAGGATGTTGATCGTGTGGGGCAGAGACGGCTCGGCCACCTGGATGGGCTGGAAGCGACGCTCGAGAGCGGCATCCTTCTCGAAGTGCTTGCGGTACTCGTCGAGCGTGGTGGCGCCGATGGTCTGCAGCTCGCCGCGTGCGAGGAGCGGCTTCAGGATGCTGGCGGCATCGATCGCGCCCTCGGCTGCACCTGCTCCGACGAGCGTGTGGATCTCGTCGATGAAGACGATGATGTCGCCACGGGTGCGGATCTCCTTGGTGACCTTCTTCAGGCGCTCCTCGAAGTCACCGCGGTAGCGGCTGCCGGCGATGAGCGACCCGAGGTCGAGCGAGTAGAGCTGCTTGTCCTTGAGGGTCTCGGGAACATCGCCCTTGACGATGGCCTGCGCGAGGCCCTCGACGACGGCGGTTTTTCCGACACCGGGCTCACCGATGAGCACGGGGTTGTTCTTGGAGCGGCGCGACAGGATCTGCATCACGCGCTCGATCTCCTTCTCGCGCCCGATCACCGGGTCGAGCTTGCCGTCACGGGCGGCCTGCGTGAGGTTGCGACCGAACTGGTCGAGGATCTGCGAGCCACCCTGCGCCTGCTGCTGTTCGTTGGCACCCACCTGCACCTGCTCCTTCCCCTGGTATCCGGAGAGCAGCTGGATGACCTGCTGGCGCACGCGGTTGAGGTCGGCGCCGAGCTTCACGAGGACCTGGGCTGCGACGCCCTCGCCCTCGCGGATGAGGCCGAGCAGGATGTGCTCGGTCCCGATGTAGTTGTGGCCGAGCTGGAGGGCCTCGCGGAGGCTGAGCTCCAGCACCTTCTTGGCACGCGGCGTGAACGGGATGTGACCGGTGGGCTGCTGCTGGCCCTGACCGATGATGTCCTGCACCTGCTCGCGCACGGCGTCGAGCGAGATGCCGAGCGACTCGAGCGCCTTCGCGGCGACGCCCTCACCCTCGTGGATCAGGCCGAGCAGGATGTGCTCGGTCCCGATGTAGTTGTGGTTGAGCATCTTGGCCTCTTCCTGGGCCAAAACGACGACACGACGAGCTCGGTCGGTGAATCTCTCGAACATCTCTACTCCTCTCGGCGCCACGCGCGGATGCGGTGCCGATAGAAAGAGAGTAGCCAGCGATCCGAAGCGAAATGGCGGTGTTCGCCCTCGGCGCACGGACCCTGACGACTGGCTGAGTGCTCGCCCGTTGACATCCGCGATCCAGCCGCCTAACGTATCGATTATCGTTGTTATCGATAATCGTTAGGAGTGCATCGTGACCATCACCGAGACGCACAGGCCGAGCCGGGGCGACAGGATCGGCCTCTGGACCTTCGCCGTGGCCGGAGTGGCGATCGCCGGTTGGGCGGTGTGGACAGCGATCGCTCGGATCATCGAGGTGCTGCCCAACAAGGACGTCGCAGTGCTCGCGGCCTTCTCCGGAACCCAGGCCATGGCCCCCATCGGACCCGACGGCGCCGAGGTGGCCGTCGAGCTCGACCAGGCCATCGTCACGGCGCCGTCCCTTCCTGACGCATCGCTTGCGGCGATCGTCATCCAGCAACTGGTGCTCGCGGCGTCCGTCGTCGGAGTCGTCGTCTGCCTGATCTGGCTCATCCGCAACATGGCCGTCGGCACCGTCTTCAGCCGCACGAACTCCGTGCTCGTCACCTCCGCCGGTTTCCTCGGCATCGCCGGGTACTTCCTGGTCCCGTTCTTCGGCAACATGGCGGCCAACGGCGCCTTCGCTCGAATCAGCGACCGCACCTTCGACAACGTCGTCATCTCGGTGGCGCCGTTCGATCTCGTGATCATCGCGTTCGTGGTCGCGCTCGTTGCGACGGTGTTCGGGGTCGGCGAGCGCCTCCAACGCGACACCGACGGCCTCGTCTGATGGCCCCGGCCGGAACCCCGGACTCCGGGGCGGTGCATTGCCGGCTCGACGAACTGCTCGCCGCCCGCGGCATGACCCTCACCCGGCTGAGCGAGCTCGTGGGCGTGAGCGTCGTCAACCTCAGCGTGATGAAGAACGATCGGGCCCGCGCCATCAGGTTCTCCACCCTCGAGGCCGTCTGCCGGGCTCTCGACTGCGAGATCGGCGAGTTGTTCGTGCTGCGACGGTGACGGATGCCACCGCCCGGCGGATCACAGCTCGCTCCCGGTTCGGGCTCAGCGCATCGCCTTGAGCGTGATGCTCTGGTCGTCGACCCGGATGCTCACGTCGGAGTCGGTCGTGACGTCTTCAGGGGTCGCGAAGACGGTGGTGTGGGGCGCGTAGTCGGCGGTGCAGGCCTTGTCCGGTGGGATGGGGACGACGGACACCACCAGCGAGTTCGACGACGCGACCCGCATCCTCTCGCCGATCGGCGGGCATCCGGAGCTGCCGTAGAGGGTCAATGCGATCTGTTCGCCGCTGTCGAGCCACGACGCGTAGGGCGCCAGCGCGCTCTCCCCACGGTCGACGACGCCCTTCGGGCCGCCCGCGAAGTTCTCGACGGCAGCGCTGCCCCGAGCCCCGCTGCTGCCGCTGCCGCCGCCGGATCCGGCACCGCTGCAGCCCGCGAGCGCCAGCCCCGTCGTGATGACGGCGACGGATGCGGCGAGCCGTGCGAGGCTCCGGGCGCTGAACATGCGGCCAGCCTACGCTCGGGTGCTGATGCTCGGGAAGGCGAGCGCAATAGGCTCTCCCCATGAGCAATCTGGAGAAGCACCCGGCCGAGCTCATCCTCGACGAGCCGGCCGTCGCAGCCCTCGACACTGCCGCCCACGACGTGCAGATTCTGGAGGCGCGGGAGGTGCCGCTCGGCGGGCCTCGGGCGATGAAGGTGCACCGCACTCTGCCGCAGCGCGGCCGCCCCACCATCGGCGCGTGGTGTTTCGCCGACCACTACGGGCCGGGCGACTCCGACAGCATGGTCGTGCCGCCGCATCCGCACACCGGACTCCAGACGGCCAGCTGGTTGTTCGGCGGCGAGATCGAACATCGCGACAGTGTCGGAACCCTGGGACGCATCCATCCAGGACAGCTCAACCTCATGACGGCCGGCCGCGGCATCTCGCACTCGGAGGTGTCGCTCGGCGACGCCACGAAACTGCACGGGGTGCAGCTGTGGATCGTGCTTCCCGACGACGCCCGCCACGGAGAGCCGTTCTTCGAGAGGCACACGGCTGTGGCGGTCTCGGTGGCGGATGCCGACCTGCAGGTGTTCGTCGGCGACATCGCCGGAGTGACGACCGACGCCTCGGTCTTCACTCCCCTGCTCGGCGCCCAGCTCGATCTTCCGCTGTTCGGACGCGCCGAGCTGCCGCTCGACCCCGACTTCGAGCACGGCCTGCTCGTCGACGTCGGGCCTCTCACGGTCGACGGCGTCGAGGTCGCACGCACCGAGCTCGCCTACCTGTCTCCCGGACGCACTACCGTGACGGTGACGGCGGGCGAGGCCGGCGCCCGGGCGCTGCTCCTCGGCGGAGAGCCGTTCGCAGAGCGCTTCATCATGTGGTGGAACTTCATCGGCCGAACGCACGACGAGATCCAGCAGTTCCGGAGCGACTGGCAGACGGATGCGATCACCCACGGCGATCCCGGGGGCCGCTTCGGCATCGTCGACTACGACGGCCGCGCTCTTCCGGCGCCCGAGATGCCGACGGTGCGCCTCAAGCCGCGGTCGTAGCGACCGGATCGCCCATGGCCCGCTCGCAGAGGGCCGAGCGAAGCGACCGCCCGACGCGCAGCCCTGGAGCGCTTCGGCCGCAGACTTCCGTCCCGGTCTCTTCGGGCTACATCACTGCAGAGCGCTCGTCAGACGCGCGAGGTTGTCGAGCACGGTAGAGCGCAGGGGCTGCGCCATCCAGTCCTCGAGGGTGAGCTCCTTGCTGGCGGCACGGTAGTCGTCCTCGACGGCACGCATCTCCTGAACGAAGCTCTTGCCTCGCACCATCAGGGAGACCTCCATGTTGAGGCCGAAGGAACGCATGTCCATGTTGCTCGAGCCGATGACCGCCACGTCCTCGTCGATCGTGAAGTGCTTCGCGTGGAGGATGTACGGCGCCTTGTACATGTAGATGCGCACGCCACTGCGCAGCAGCGCCTCGTAGTAGGAGCGCTGCGCGTGCCAGACCAGCGCCTGGTCGCCGATCTCCGAGACGAACAGGTCGACGGCCACACCCCGTTGCACAGCCGTCGTGATCGCGTAGAGCATCGCCTCGTCCGGCACGAAGTACGGGCTGGTGATGACGATGCGCTCCTGCGCGTTGTAGAGCAGCGCCAGGAAGAGCCGGAGATTGTTCTCGCCGGCGAATCCGGGACCGCTCGGCACCACCTGGCACTCGAGCAGGCGCGGGTCGTCGATCGACTCGAGCACCTCCGCCTCCTTCTCCAGGAGCACGTCGGACTCGATGAACCAGTCGGTGATGAAGATGAGGTTGAGCGCGTCGACGACGGGTCCGTCGACGCGGGCCACGAGCTCCTGCCACTTGAGGCCGCGCTTGATGTTCGACTTCTTGTTGTAGGTGCGATCGATGAGGTTCTGCGACCCCACGAAGGCCGTGCGTCCGTCGACCACCAGGATCTTGCGGTGGTTGCGCAGGTCGAGCCGCTGGTTGTTGCCCTTGAGCGGCTGCACGGGCAGCATCAGGTACCACTCGGCACCCATGTCGGTGAGGCGTCTCAGGGTGGCCTTGTAGTCGCGGGTGTGCGACGAGGCCCAGTGATCGAGCAGCACGCGCACCTTAACGCCCCGCTGCACGGCCGCTTCGAGCGCATCGAAGAAGGCGGCGGTCGTCTGGTCGCACGAGAGGATGTAGAACTCGACGTGCACGTACTTGCGTGCCGTCGCGACCTCGGCCGTCATGGCGTCGATCGATCCCTGGTAGCTCGCGATGAGATGAGCGGAGTTGCCGTCGACCATGGGCATCGCACTCAGGTTGGAGTTCAGTTCGACGATGGCGCCGAACCACGCCGGCCACTGCTCATTCGCCTGCCGCCCCTCAGGGACGTCGGTGTTCGCGCGGATGAAGGCGTCCATCTCCTTCTGCTTCGCGCGCCTCTTGCGCGGAAGCTTCGGATTGCCGATCAGCAGGAAGAGCAGGACGCCGATGTAGGGGATGAAGAAGACGGCCAGCAGCCACGCCGTGGCAGCCGTCGGTCGACGATTGCGCGGAATGATGATGATCGCCGCGATACGGATGGACCAGTCGATGATGAGCAGAAGCGCGACGACAAGCAGCGACAGGTCCGTCGACGACATCTGCGCTCAGACCGCGGGCTTGTCGCGGTGAGGCGCATCGAGGCCGAGCTTGGCGCGCTCTTCTGCCTCGATCTCGCTGTAGACCTTGCGCTCGGTGCGGTCGGCACGGAGCAGGGCACGCATGATGAACCAGAAGATGCCGCCGACGAGTACCGTCGGCGTGAGCGACCAGAGCGCGTTGACCCAGAAGTTGTCCATAGCCCTGCCATTCTACGGCCCCGGATGCCGCTCCCCCACCGGCCGCTCGACCGGCGCCCCGACGGGTACCCGAATGCAGGCCGGATCGCGTCATTCCGCCGAGGACAGGCCAGCCTGGCCTGTTGCCGCGCATCCGGCCTGTCTTCGCAACGCGTCACCCGCGGCTCGGGCGTCCGCATCTCAGCAGCTCGCGGAGCACGCCGATGCATCCGTCGATGTCCGTCATCACCTGGTCGTAACCGAAGCGGTGATAGCGCATACCCCGACGGATGCTCTCCGCGTCACGGCGGTGGTCGACCGCCACCTGCTGAGCCGAGGAGTGCCATCTGTATCCGTCGACCTCGACGATCAGCCAGCCGTCGATGAGCAGGTCGACCCGGCCGACGGATGAGACCTGCACCTGCACCTCCACCCGCCAGCCCTGGGCGAGGGCTGCGAGCCGAAGCAGAGTCTCCACCCCCGAATCCGCGAGCCCGTTCACATCGCGACGCAAACGCCGGAGCCGGCGCGGAAGGCGATCGAACAGCTCGTCGACCCTGTGGGCCGGCAGCAACCCCAGTCGTACAGCGCTGTCGACGGACGCGATCCCGTGGGCGGCCTCCGGTTCGCGGCGAAGCAGATGCTCGAGGGCGTCGATCGCCGACGCCCTCCACGGCCGAGCGTCGTCGACCTGCGGCGGCCGCCTGGCCTGCACGCGGTACTCCCCCTCGCCGACCGGCGACAGCCTGCTGGCCGAGTGCGGCGTCGCCACGCACAGACCGGTGTCGTGGGAGACCCAGACGCCCATGCTGCGCAAGGCGCTCTCCCCACCGAGAAACCCTCGGAGCTCGATCGCCCGCACCGCAGCGGGCTCGACGCCCGGAGCGGCAAGCCAGGACCGTCCGACCGAGCGCAGGATTCCTCGATCTACAGCGGCCCGCATCGCTGCGTCGGTGTGGCCCAGCCGGCGTAGCCGCGAGCGCGGAGCGAGCTGGCCGAGCCCGGCCATATCGGCCGCGAGGGCAGACTCGCGCGCTGCGGCGCGGATCGAGGAGGCTGAGACAGGGCGGGCGCTGAGGGTCTGCATCCGCCCATGCTGCTCTCGATGACGGAGACTGGAGCCGTCGGCGACGCTCAGCGAGCGATGCCGCGGGCGCGCGCGGGTTGGGGAGGATGCTCGAGAACAGGCCGAAGCGCCGAGAATAGGCCAGCCTGGCCTGTTGCCGCGCTGAACGCGCGATCCGGCCTGTTCTCCGACGACGGGGGGGGGTGGGACGCGGCTAGTTCGAGACGATGCCGATGATGCCCGTCACGATCATGTAGACGGCAACGCCTCCGACGGCGAGCCAGATGCCAAGGCGTGTGTTGGAGACGGGCTTCTTCCCGCCGTTGTCGGGTTCGAGCTCGCTCTTCGGGAGATAGTCGTTCATCACTTCACCAGGGGGAACAGGATCGTCTCGCGGATGCCGAGGCCGGACAGTGCCATGAGCAGACGATCGATGCCCATGCCCATGCCGCCGGTCGGAGGCATGCCGAATTCGAGGGCGCGGAGGAACTCCTCGTCGAGGCGCATGGCCTCGGGATCGCCGCCAGCAGCGAGCTTCGCCTGCTCGATGAAACGCTCGCGCTGCACGACGGGGTCGACGAGCTCCGAGTAGCCTGTCGCCAGTTCGAACCCGCGGATGTAGAGGTCCCACTTCTCGACCACGCCCGTGCGCGACCGGTGCGCGCGAACGAGCGGAGAGGTGTCGACGGGGAAGTTCATCACGAAGGTCGGCCGCACGAGGTCGCCCTTGACGAAGTGCTCCCACAGCTCCTCGACATACTTGCCGTGCAGCGGATGCTCCACCTCGACTCCCTCCGAGGCAGCGATCGCGCGCAGCTCATCGATGGGCGTCTCCGGCGTGATCTCCCGGCCGACCGCCTCGGACAGGCTGCCGTACATGGAGATGCGGTCCCACTCGCCGCCGAGGTCGTACTCTGTGCCGTCGGCCCAGGTCACCACGTGCGATCCCGACACGGCCACGGCGGCGTCCTGGATCAGTTTCTGCGTGAGATCGGCGATCGAGTTGTAGTCGCCGTAGGCCTGGTAGGCCTCGAGCATGGCGAACTCGGGCGAGTGCGTGGAGTCGGCACCCTCGTTGCGGAAGTTGCGGTTGATCTCGAACACCCGGTCGATGCCGCCCACGACGGCGCGCTTCAGGTAGAGCTCCGGAGCGATGCGCAAGTACAGCTCGGTGTCGAACGCGTTCGAGTGGGTGACGAAGGGGCGAGCGGATGCTCCCCCGTGCATGACCTGCAGCATCGGCGTCTCGACCTCGATGAAGTCGAGGTCGTCGAACGTTCGGCGCAGGCTCGCGACGGTCTTGGCGCGGTTGACCACATTGGCGCGGGCCTGGTCGCGGGAGATGAGATCGAGGTATCGGCTGCGCACCCGGTTCTCCTCGGAGAGCTCGCTGTGCAGGTTCGGCAGGGGCAGGATCGCCTTGGCCGCGATGGTCCAGTCGCGCACCATGATCGACAGCTCGCCGCGACGACTGGTGATGACCTCGCCCGAGACGAAGAGGTGGTCGCCGAGGTCGACGAGTTCCTTCCACGCCACCAGGCTCTCCTCGCCCACCTCGGCGAGCGAGACCATGGCCTGGATGCGCGATCCGTCGCCGGACTGCAGCGCGGCGAAGCAGAGCTTGCCGGTGTTGCGGAGGTGGACGACACGACCGGCGATCCCCACGATGTCGCCCGTGGCGACGTCGGCCTCGAGGCCCTCGTGACGGGCGCGCACCGCGGGGATGGTGTCGGTGACGGGGACGCTCACCGGGTAGGCGCCGCCTGCTGCATCCGTCGCCTCGGCGATGAGTCGCTCGCGCTTGGCCAGGCGCACGGCCTTCTGCTCCGAGATCTCCTCGGCCGTCGGCTCGTCGGTGGTCGTCTGGTCGTCGGCCATGAATGTCTCCGTGGGTGCGGGCCCCGTGGCCCGCGTCAGTTCAGGGTGATGGTGGTGTTGTCGATGAGCCGGGTCCCCCCGACGAGTGCGGCCACGAGAACTGTCGCCGTTCCGCGGAAATCGTCGTCAACCGGAAGGAAGGTCGCCGGATCGACGACGACGAGATAGTCCAGTTTAACGGCGTCGTGGTCGCCGAACGCCCCAGCCGCCTCGGCGAGCACCTCGGCGACGCCCTCGAAGGCCGTGTTCTCCGCGGTGCGCAGCGCTTCGGAGAGCGTGATGGCCGCGAGTCGCTCCTCATCGGAGAGGAAGCGATTGCGGCTCGACAACGCCAGGCCGTCGTGTTCGCGCACGGTGTCGACGACCTCGATGCTCGATGCCAGATTGAGGTCGGCGACCATCTGCCGCACCAGGAACGCCTGCTGGGCGTCCTTCCGGCCGAAGACGGCGACGTCGGGCTGGGTGATGCCGAGCAGCTTGGCGACGACAGTGAGCATTCCGTCGAAATGGCCGGGCCTGGCTGCACCCTCGTAGAGAGTTCCGACATGACCGGCCGTGACGCGGGTCTCGACAGCACCGGTCGGATACATCTCGTCGACGGACGGGGCGAACACGAAGGCCGCGCCGTGCGCATCGAGCGCTTCGAGGTCGGCTTCAAGGGTGCGCGGATACCGATCGAGATCCTCACCGACGCCGAACTGGAGCGGGTTCACGAAGATCGACACGATCACCGTCTGGCCCAGCTCCCGCGCGCGGTCGACGAGAGCCAGGTGCCCGGCGTGCAGGGCACCCATCGTCGGCACGAGCACGATCCTGTCACCGGATGCCCGTGCCGAGCGGACGCTCTCGCGCACGGAGGCGATCGTCGTCAGAACCGTGACGGTGTGGCCGGCGGTGGTCGTGTGGGTCATCTCACTCCTCGGATGCGGGAGGGTTGTCGAACCCGTATCCGGTGTCGGCCAGCAGATCGGCCACATCGATGGTACTCGCGCCGCTGCGGGCGAGAGCCGCCTCGACCGAGGAGCGCACGAGCGGCGCGATGAACGTTCCGGCGTTCTCGATGCCGATGCCGCGCAACAGCCCGGCGGCCTGGTCGACGATGGCGCTCGAGAACGACACGGCCGTCTCCACAGCCTCGGCGTAGGCGGGACGGTCCGCTTCGGCGACGATGTGCGGCTCGCCGCCCATCTCCACCACGAGTGCCTGTCCGATCGGCAGGACCGGAGCCGGGGCCGTTACGGCGAACCAGGCCTCGGCGAGCCGGGAGATGTCGAGGCTGGTGCCCGTGAACGTCATCGCGGGATGCACGGCGAGCGGGATGGCCCCGCGCTGCAGCGCCGGGGCGAGCACGTCGGTTCCGTACTCGGCCGCGGTGTGCAGCACCAGTTGTCCCGGCTGCCATGCACCGGTCGCGGCGAGTCCGGCGACGAGGGCCGGGAGCTCGGCCGCCGGCACAGCGAGGATGACGAGTTCGCTGCGCTCGACGACCTCGGGAACGGTCAGGACGGGCACTCCCGGAAGCATCGCATCCGCTCGCTCGAGGCTCGATTCGGACACCGCCGAGATGCCGACGAGGGCGTGGCCGGCTCCGGCGAGCGCGGCTCCGAGAACGGGCCCGACCCTGCCTGCGCCCACGATGCCGATGCCCAGCCGCCCTGCGCGGCTCGATGGCGTCGTCGGGCTCATGATGTGCTCCAGTGGTGGCTCGTGTCCGAGGCCGCGTAGGCGACAGCGTCTGCCTCGGCCTCGGCGAACAGGCTCACGGCGGTGGCGGCGTCGGCGACATCGAGTGACGCGACGACCGGACCGGCGACGGTCTGCAGCTGCACCGCCGCCAGCCGCAGCGAACGCTGGAGCGGACCCTGCGTGAGCGAGACGCTCTGCACCCTCGCGTACGGCACGATCGCGAGATGTCGCGACACGATCCCGTGGCGCAGCAGCAGCACTCCGGATGCCGCCCGGAAGCCGGTGCGTCGCCACGAGAACGGACGAAGCCAGGCGGCTCGGCGCGGAACGCCCGTGTAGTCGTCGCCGCCCCGGGAGACGAGCCCGGCGCGGATCACGAGGTCGGCGTCATCGCCGACGAAGGCGGGCAGCATGAGGCCGAGCACGCGCGACACGTCGTCGGCGGTTCCGACGGGCATGACGGTCGTGTGATCACGGTTCTGGCTGTCGCTCCGGGCGCGGCTCGCCGTGTTGACCTGGATGCGCCACCAGCCGAAGGGACGCCAGAGCAGCGGCTGGCTCACGCCGATGGCGTGGATGCGGCCGGGCGGGAGCGTCTCGTTGTTCGTGGAGAGCAGGCCGTACCCGACGCGCACGCCGTCGGGCGTGCCCGCGATGCTGTAGCGGAGCATCCGCGTGACCCGGTTCCAGTAGTAGCTCACGCTTCCGATGAGGATGGGCAGCACGGCGAAGACGGGCCAGATGGCATCGTTGGCGAAGCCGACGATCAGCGCCACTCCCGCTGCCAGCACGAAGACCGTGTAGCCGCTGAGCAGCACGGACCCGATCAGCCGTACGACGGGGATGCGCACGACCGACTCCGGCGGTGCCAGGTCGGCGTCGAGTTCGGGGGCGAGGAACTCGGTGACCCGCTGGTTGATGACTCCGGGAACCGCGGATGCCGGTGCGCGTGGCGGCATGCCCGTGGAAGCGTCACCCTCGGGGGCGGCCAGGGCAGCGGCGGGGTCATCCCCATCGACTCGGGCGCCGGTGGGCGACTCGGCGGGCGACGGGACGTCGCGGCTCGCCCGCAGGCCGGACGCGAGCTGCAGGATCTCGCGGCGGAGCGCATCCGCCGCCGTCGATCCGAGGTAGGCGAGCTGCACGTTGCCGTCGTTGCCCGCGACGGCGACGTCGAGCTTCGCCGCGCCGAAGAGACGGGGCAGGAGGGACCGCGTGATGGTGACGCCCTGCACCCTGTCGAGGCGCGCACGCCGATGGGTGCGGAAGAGGATGCCGCTGCGCACCTCGACGAGATCGTCCGTCACCCGAAAACTGTGCATGCGCCACGAGAGGTAGAAGCCGGCGATGATCAGGATGAGCACCGCGAGCACGCCGAGGAGTGCCCAGCCCACGAGGCCCCGAGAGTAGATGTCGTCGAGGGGGTCGTCGCCGTAGCTCGGCACGTGGAAGAAGAACTCGACGAGCCGTTCCCGCAGGTTGGCGATCACGAAGCCGGCGATGGCGACGAAGGCGATGCCTCCCCGCAGCAAAGGCGATGCAGGATGCAGGCGATGCCACTCGCCGTCGGTCAGGTTCACAGTCCCGCCCGGCGGCTCTCGGCCAGAGTCACGAGCTGGTCGCGCAGCTCCTCGGCATCGGCTTCCGGCAGGCCGGGGATCGCGACGGCCGTCGATGCCGCAGCCGTCACGAAGCGCAGGTCGGCCAGACCCAGGGCACGCGATACCGGTCCCCGCGTGATGTCGACGAGCTGCATCCGCCCGTATGGGACGGCGACGAAGCGCTGGAACATGATGCCCCGGCGGAACACGAGGTCGTCCGCGCGCAGGGCGTAGCCGATGGAGCGCACCCGACGAGGCTCGACGATGATGCTGATGAGGAAGAACACGATCGCGACAGGCAGCGCCCATCCCGCCCACGTCCACTCCCACGCGAGCCAGGCGACGGCGATCAGGCCGCAGACGACGACGGCCGCGATGCCGAGCTGCACGAGCCCGGCGACCAGGTACTTGGGCGACACCCGCTTCCAGGCGATTCCGGGCAGGTCGATGCGCGATTCGGCCGCGGCACCGCTGTCGGCGCCGGCGCTCGCCATCGCGACGTCGTCGTCATGATCGGTCTCAGGCATGTGCTTCCACTTCATCGTCGGGCTCGTCACTGCTGGGCGGGATCGTGCAGAAGTACTCGGCGACGAGGCCTGCGGCGAGCAGGACTGCCGCGGCCACGACCGAGGCGACCGCCATCCAGATCGAGCCGAGGCCCGGGATGGCCGTGCGGGTGAGGAGGTAGACCAGAACGCCGAGGCTTCCTCCGAGGAGCAGGGCGCCGGAGAGGGACGACGCCTTCGCGAGGGCGGCGACGCGCATGGCACGGAACGGGTTGATGCGCTCCTTCGACTTACCGGTGACGGCACGGCGGATGGGCACGGCGAACGCGATCACGACGGCCGCGATGGCCAGGAGCGCCAGAGGCAGCGAGAGCGGCGGCACGAACACCGCTCTTCCCGTCGCGGCGGTCCCCAGCTCGAGGAGGTAGCCGACCACCAGCCCGACGAGGGCGAGGGCGGTGAGGGTCGTCGGATGCGTGCGGGTCATCGCGCCGTCCATCCGGCGTCGGCCGGCCACACCGCGACGGCGTCGGCCGGCGGCAGTGCTGCGAGCAGCGCGTCGATCCGTCCGTGGCCGGGCAGAACCGCATCCGGTTCGATCTCGAGCCAGGGGGCCAGCACGAAGGCGCGCTCCGCGGCCCGCGGATGCGGCAGCGTCAAGCGCTCGTCGTCTGAGCTGAGGTCCCCGAAGGTGATGATGTCGATGTCGAGGGTGCGGTCGCCCCAGCGTTCGTCGCGCGTGCGCCCGTGGTCGGCCTCGATGGAGTTGACTGCGTGCAGCAGGGCATCGGCGTCGAGCGTCGTCGCGATGGCGACCACGGCGTTCAGATATCGAGGGGCCTGATCGTCGGTTCCGGTGAGCTTGACGGCTGTCGACTCCACGAGCTTCGACGCCGCGGTGAGGCGGATGCCGTCGGTGTCGGCGATCTCGGCGATGGCTGTGGCGATCTGCTCGGAGCGGTCTCCGAGGTTGCTGCCGAGGGCGAGCACGGCGTGGCTCTCCACGGCTGCGGTGCGCGGCGCGGCGCTCACGCGCGACCCCGGGTGATGCTGACGGCCACGTCGTCGAATCGCTCGGGGATGGGGGCGTGCGGCTTGTGCACCGTGACCCGGACCTCCTGGGCGGCTGGATGCTCGAGCACGGTGGTCGCGATGCGTTCGGCCAGGGTCTCGATGAGATCGACGGGATCGCGGCGCACGGCCTCGGCGATCTCAACGGCGAGCTCCCCGTAGTGAATGGTCTGCGCCAGCTCGTCATCGGCCGCCGCTGACGAGAAGTCGAGCCACACCGTGGCGTCGATCACGAACTCCTGGCCGTCTCGGCGCTCGTGATCGAACACGCCGTGATGCGCGTCGACGCGCAGGCCGGTGATGGTGATGCTGTCGAGCGTCTTATCCACGCTCTCCACCTTGCCATGCGCGCACGACGTCGAGGGCGCGCCGCGTGCCGAGAACGTCGTGGACGCGCACGCCCCACACGCCCGCGCGAGCGCTCAGAGCGCTCACCACGGCCGTCGGCAGATCGCGATCCGCCACGGGTGCGTCGGCAGGGAGGAGATGCCCGAGGAACCGCTTGCGGGAGGCTCCGATGAGAAGCGGGAACCCGAGACCGGCGAGATCGCCCAGGTTGCCGAGCAGTTCCCAGTCGTGCTCCGCACGCTTGGCGAAGCCGAGTCCGGGATCGAGGATGATGCGGTCGGACCTGATGCCGGCGGCCAACAGGGCCTCGACACGGTCGGCGAGTTCGGTGCGCACGTCGGCCACGACATCGCCGTAGCGAGCGAGATCGTTCATGTGCTTCGAATGACCGCGCCAGTGCATGGCCACGTAGTGGACGTCGAGGTCGGCGACGGCGGCTGCCATGTCGGGGTCGGCGAGTCCGCCCGAGACGTCGTTCACGACCGCGGCTCCGGCTGCGACGGCCTCGATGGCCGTCGAGGCGTTCATCGTGTCGACGCTCACCGCGATTCCCGCGGCGCTGAGCGCTGCGATCACGGGGATTACGCGGTGCTGCTCTGCGACGGGGTCGACCCTCTCGGCCCCGGGGCGGGTCGACTCCCCGCCCACGTCGATCAGGTCGGCGCCCTCGGCGACCAGCATCTCTGCATGGGCGATGGCTGCGTCGGTGTCGACCCAGCGTCCGCCGTCACTGAACGAGTCCGGCGTGACGTTGAGCACGCCGAGGATGACGGTGTCGACGGATGCCGTCATGTCAGCTCCGCGGGGATTCGCCGATGAGCGCCATGAGCTCGGCCCTGGCGACGGGATCCGTCAGCTCTCCGCGACTGGCCACGGTCACCGTCGAACTGCCGGCCTGGCGCGAGCCGCGGGCGACGACGCACCTGTGGACTGCATCCATCACCACGAGGACCCCGCGGGCGCCGAGGCCTGTCTCGAGGGCCTCGGCGATCTCCTCGGTCAGGCGTTCCTGCAGCTGGGGCCTGGTGGAGAGGGTCTCGACGACATCGGCGAGCTTGCCGAGTCCGACCACGCGCTCACCGGGAAGGTAGGCGACGTGCACGATCCCGACGAACGGGAGCAGATGGTGCTCGCAGATCGACCTGAAGTCGATCCCCCTCACGATGACGGCATCGCTTGTCTGCGGCAGGCCGTCATCGCTCACGCCCAGGGGCACGGCGTCGAGCAGATGCGACACGGGGTCGACCTCGAGCCCGCCGAAGAACTCCGCGTAGGAGTCGGCGACGCGCTTCGGGGTCCTCACGAGTCCCGGTCGGGATGGGTCCTCGCCGATCGCGAGAAGCAGCTCGGTCACCGCTGCCTCGATGCGCGGCCGATCGACGCCCGTCACGCGCGCTCCCGGTCTATGCCGTCGCCGGACGCGGCTTCACGGCGCGAGTGCGCGCGGGAGCCGGTGCGGCGGGAGCCTCGGTGTCCGACCCGACTCCGCCATCCGTCACCGTCTCGTCGATCGGTGCAGGGGTCGGGAAGTCGATCGGCGGGCGCTCCGACAACGGACGCGATTCGCTCGAGAGCCACAGCGGACGCTCGGGGAGCTTCTTGATGTCCTTGAAGATCTCGGCGATCTCGTTGTGGTCGAGCGTCTCCTTCTCGAGGAGTTCGCGGGCGAGGTGATCGAGGATGTCGCGGTTCTCGTTGAGGACCTGCCAGGCCTCGTCGTGAGCCTTCTCGATCAGCGCCCGCACCTCGGCGTCGACGCGCTCGGCGATGCGCTCGGAGTAGTCGCGCTGGTGGCCCATGTCGCGTCCGAGGAAGACCTCGCCCTGCGACTGGCCCAGCTTGACCGCTCCGACGTCGGCACTCATGCCGAACTCGGTGACCATCTTGCGTGCCGTGGCCGTGGCCTTCTCGATGTCGTTCGACGCACCGGTCGTCGGGTCGTGGAAGACGATCTCCTCGGCGACGCGTCCGCCCATGGCGTAGGCCAGCTGATCGAGGAGCTCGTTGCGGGTGATCGAGTACTTGTCCTCGAGCGGGAGCACCATCGTGTACCCGAGGGCACGACCGCGCGGAAGGATCGTGATCTTCGAGACCGGATCGGTGTAGTTCATCGCCGCCGCTGCGAGGGCGTGGCCACCCTCGTGGTAGGCCGTGATGAGCTTCTCCTTGTCCTTCATCAGACGCGTGCGGCGCTGCGGACCGGCGATGACGCGGTCGATGGCCTCGTCGAGCGCACGGTTGTCGATGAGCTGGGCGTTCGAGCGCGCCGTGAGCAGCGCGGCCTCGTTCAGCACGTTGGCCAGGTCTGCTCCGGTGAAGCCCGGCGTCTTGCGGGCGACGATCTCGAGGTCGACGCCCTTGGCGAGAGGCTTGCCCTTGCCGTGCACCTCGAGGATCTTCTTGCGACCCTGCAGGTCGGGCGCGTCGACACCGATCTGACGGTCGAAGCGGCCGGGACGCAGCAGTGCGGGGTCCAGGATGTCGGGGCGGTTCGTGGCTGCGATGAGGATGACGTTCGTCTTCGGGTCGAAGCCGTCCATCTCGACCAGGAGCTGGTTGAGGGTCTGCTCGCGCTCGTCGTGGCCGCCTCCCATGCCGGCGCCACGGTGACGGCCGACGGCGTCGATCTCATCGACGAAGATGATGGCTGGAGCGTTCTGGCGGGCCTGCTCGAACAGGTCACGCACGCGGCTCGCGCCGACGCCGACGAACATCTCGACGAAGTCAGAACCCGAGATCGAGTAGAAGGGCACTCCCGCCTCTCCGGCGACAGCGCGGGCGAGCAGGGTCTTTCCGGTACCGGGAGGGCCGTAGAGGAGCACGCCCTTGGGGATGCGGGCCCCGACGGCCTGGAACTTCGCCGGCTCCTTGAGGAAGTCCTTGATCTCCTGCAGCTCTTCGAGCGCCTCGTCGCTGCCGGCGACGTCGTCGAAGGTGACCTGAGGGCTCTCCTTGGTGACGAGCTTGGCCTTCGACTTGCCGAACTGCATGACCTTGTTGCCGCCGCCCTGCATGCCGGAGAGCATGATCCAGAAGAACACGCCGATGAGCAGGAGCGGGAGGAGGAAACCAAGCGCCGAGAGGAACCAGTTGGGCTGCGGAACCTCGTCGGTGAACCCCTTCTTGGGTGCCGCCGCGTTGACGGCGTTGACGACCTCTTCACCGCGAGGGGTGACGTAGTAGAACTGCACCTGCTCGCCGTACTTCGGGTCGGCGCTGGTCAGGGTGAGGTCGACGCGCTGCTCGCCGTCGACGATCTTGGCGCTGGCGACCTTGCCGTCGTTCAGGAACTCGAGGCCCTGCTGGGTCGACACCTCGCGGAAGCCCGACATCGTGATCAGGCTGGACCCGACCCAGACGGCGATGATGGCCAGAATGATGTACAGGAATGGTCCGCGCAGGAGCTTCTTCACGTTCATGGTGCTCTGAGGGTATCGCCCGGCCGCTGTGCACTTGCTCCATGTTCGCTCACGGCTTGCCGCAGCACGGCTGTGCGGGAACGATCACTCGGAGCGCGCAACCGCCGACGGAAGCCTCACGCTCTCGATGAGCTCGCCGATCTCTGGCCTGTTGGGCGTCTCCTCGACCACCGCGAAGCGGTCGCCCGTCCGTCGGTAGAGACCTGCCCGCGGCGGCATGTCCTTGATGCGCGAGTTGTCGACGATGAGGAAGTAGCCGCCGTCGTCGAGGCTGTCGAGCACCGAGGCGACACCGGCGCGGAGCATCTCGTCGGAGAAGTACAGCTGGCGCAGCAGGTTGGCCACCTTGATGAGGGTCGGCCTCGGCTCACCCCACCGCGTGAAGACGTCATGCTGACGGTAGGTGACCCTGGGGTCCGACTCCATCAGGGCTCGCGCGTCGGGATTCAGCAACAGCACCTGCTCGACAGGCACGTCGGGGCGGAGGGAGCCGGTGATCCGACGCCGGTAGAGCCACTTGACGAGGCCGGACAGCGACGGCCAGGCGACCGCTCGTGGACCGACGACGAGGATGCACTCCCCCGACTGGTCGAAGAGGAAGGTGCGTCCACCCGACCTCCGGGCCGTGAGGTGGAAGTACAGGTCGGCGATGATGTACTGGCCGAATGTGGGCAGCTTGCCGATCAGGTCGACCGACGTGGATCCGTCCGATGCGCCGATGTCGACGATGACGGCATCCGTCAGGTCGATGTTGTCGATGATGAGAGCGTCGGCTGCGGGGTGCCTGTCGCCTTCGGTGATCTTGATCGTGTCGCCGACGTGGATCGCCGACATGGCACGACGGAAATCCTCAGCAGAGACGTCGGGATCGAGGATGACACTGGGGTCGCGCCAGAAGAACCGGCTGAACGCCTTCTGCAACGGGGCGGGCCAACGCCCGGAAAGCGGCCTGATCGGGAGTCGCATGGCGTCAATATAGCTTCCGGCCAACCCGATCGCTATGAACGGGGCGAAACTGGCGCGTCGGTTGCCCCGGGGCGCGCGCGGTCCGGCCTCAGCTGTAGACGTGCGGCGCGAGGATGCCGACGCCGCGGAGGTTCCGGTACTTCTCGGCGTAGTCCAGGCCGTAGCCGACGACGAACTGGTTCGGGATGTCGAAGCCGAGGTACTTGACGTCGACCTCGACCTTGGCCGCATCGGGCTTGCGCAGCAGGGCGCAGATCTCCACCGAGGCGGCTCCGCGGGTGACGAGGTTCGACTGCAGCCAGCTCAGCGTGAGGCCCGAGTCGATGATGTCCTCGACGATGAGCACGTGGCGACCCGTGATGTCGGTGTCGAGGTCCTTGAGGATGCGCACGACTCCACTCGACTGGGTGCCGCTGCCGTAGGACGAGACGGCCATCCAGTCCATGTTGGCGTGGATGCGCAGCTCACGTGCCAGGTCGGCCATGACCATGACCGCACCCTTGAGGACACCGACGAGGAGCACGTTCTTGTCTGCGTAGTCGACCTCGATCACCCGGGCGAGTTCGGCGAGCTTCGCGTGGATGTCTTCTTCGCTCAGCAGCATCTCGGTGAGCTGACCGTCGATGTCGTGGGATTCCATGGCCTGGGGTTTCCGTTCCGCTTGGGTCGATCAGGTGTGATCCGGGGTGATCCGGGTGGGATCAGATGGGGGTCGACGCTGCGGTGAACACGATCAGTCCGCCGTCGCGTTTCACTCTAATACCCGGCAGATCGAGGGATTTCTGGCCGTGCCAGTCCGTGACCAGCCGAGCGACCGCCAGCGTCTGCACCCTGCTGAGGCTCACGCCGAACTCGCTGTCCACCACATGGCGAATGATGCGCTGGCGCAGTGCAGCCGGGTTCGCCGCCAGGGCGCCGACCGACACGGCGATTCCGGCCTCGGCCGGCTCGCAGATCTCCTCGATGGTCTCCTCGACCATGGAGTCGAGTGCCTCAGAGTCCTCGCGCAGCTGCTCGGCCGTGCGCGCGAGCGCTTCGGCGATGCCCGGCCCGAGCTGCGCCTCGAGTACCGGCAGCACGCTGGACCGCACTCGCACGCGGGCATAGCCGTCATCCTCGTTGTGCGGGTCGTCCCAGACGTCGAGGCCGGCATCGATGCAGTACTGGCGCGTCGTCGATCGCCGGATGGCGAGCAGCGGTCGCCGCAGGTGTCCGGATGCCGCAGCCATGCCCTGCAGGCTCGCAGCTCCCGAACCCCGGGCGAGACCCAGCAGCACCGTCTCGGCCTGGTCGTCGAGGGTGTGGCCCACGAGCATGGCGAGTGCGCCGGTCTCGGCGACGGCGGCGTTCAGGGCCCGATAGCGGGCGTCGCGTGCTGCCGCCTCTGGCCCGCCGGCATCCGTCGACGAAGCGACATCGACGCGAGCGACCAGCACCGGATCGAGGCCGAGCGAGCGCGCCTGGACAGCCGCTCGCTCCGCAACGGCGGCGGAATCCGACTGCAGGGAATGGTCGACGATCACGGCGCCGGCACGCATCCCTGAGCGCGGCGCCTCGAAGGCCGCTGCAGCGGCGAGGGCGAGGGAGTCGGCACCGCCGCTCAGCGCGACGAGGAGGAGTTCATCCATGGAGGCGGGAGCCAGATCGTCGATGCAGCCGCGCACCGCACGGCGGACGTCGGCGATGGCGGGGGTCAGCCGGGGACGGCGCTCGGACTCCATCCAGTAACCTTAAGCCGACTTTGCCGACACCCAAGGAGAACAGAACATGGCCGCATACGACGTCGTCGTCGAAATCCCGAAGGGGAGCCGCAACAAGTACGAGGTCGACCACGAGACCGGTCGTGTCTACCTCGACCGCGTGCTCTTCACGAGCTTCGCGTACCCGACCGACTACGGGTTCTTCGAGAACACCCTCGCCGATGACGGCGACCCTCTCGACGCGCTCCTGCTGCTCGAGTACCCGGTCTACCCGGGCGTCGGCGTCTCGGTGCGCCCCGTCGGCTACCTCGACATGAGCGACGAGGCCGGCGGAGACGCCAAGGTCATCGTCGTGCCGGCCAAGGACCCCCGCTGGGCGCACATCCAGGACATCGACGACGTTCCGGAGCAGACGAAGAACGAGCTCAAGCACTTCTTCGAGCACTACAAGGACCTGGAGCCGGGCAAGTGGGTCAAGGTCGAGGCGTGGGGCACGGCCGCTGAGGCCGAGGCGATCATCCAGAAGTCGATCGAGGCGTTCCCCGGGCACGAGAAGCACTAGTCCTTCCCGCGTGACGGAACGCAGAAGGGGCGAGCTGCGGCTCGCCCCTTCTGCGTTCCCGGAGAGAGCCGGTGTCGTCTAGCCCGGGCGCCCGACCATGCCGGCGACGTCGTAGCCGCCCCAGATGTACCACTCGCGTACGGGCTTGCCCCAGTCAGCGGCCTCGAGGATGCGGTCGCCGCCGAGGTAGATGGCCACGTGGTAGTAGTCGCCGCCGCTGCCCCAGAAGATGAGGTCGCCGCGCTGACGCTGGGAGTAGGGCACCAGGCGCCCCTGTCCGGCCATGGTCCAGTACTGGTTCGTGGCCGAGTGGGTGCCGATGTAGGAGCCCGCGGCCGCGTAGGCGGCCTTGGTGAGTCCCGAGCAGTCCCAGGTGTTCCAGCTGTCGCCGGGAGACGCGTAGGGCTTGCCGAGCTGGGCCGAGGCGAATCCGATGGCGGTCTCCACCAGGTTCCCGTTCGGAGCCGGAGCCGGAGCGGGCGCGGGGGCTGGAGCCGGGGCCGGTGCCGGCGCGGGAGCCGGGCCGCTTCCGCCGCCGCCTCCTCCTCCGCCGCCATTGTTGGCTGCCTCCTCGGCCGCCTTGTCGGCCGCAGCCTTGTCGGCGGCGGCCTTCTCGGCAGCGGCCTTCTCGGCAGCAGCTCGTTCTGCTGCCGCTGCGGCCTCCGCCGCGGCGATGCCCTGGATCCGATCCTTCTCGAGCGCAGCCGTCGTGTCCTTCAGCGTGGCGAGCTGGCTGTAGAGCTCGTCGGAGTACTTCACCTGTTCGGCGTAGGCGTCCTCGGCCGCCTTCGCCGCGACCTGAGCACTGGCGAGCTTGGTCTCGGCATCGGCTGCGAGCTTCTTGCGCTCGGCAGCAGCGGAATCGGCCGCTGCCGCCAGAGCTCGCGCCGTGTTCGCGTCCTGCAGGGCCTCGGTGTAGATCTCCTGCGACTGCTCGCTCAGCTTCGATGCCGACCCGAGGCGATGCAGCAGGTCCTGAGCTTTGTCGCCGTTGAGGAACAGGTCGACCGAGAGATCCTTCCCGCCCGAACGTGCGAGATGGGCTGCGATGAGGCCGGCGCGCATCTTCGACGTCTTCGCGGTCTTCGCCGCGGCATCCGCCTGCGAGCGCAGGTCCTTCTCGCGCTCCTGGGCCGCCGTCAACGCCTCGAGGGCATTGCGGTAGGCCTCGGCGGCGATCTGGGACTGCTTCGACGCCTCCTCGGCTGCCGCGGAGAGTCCGGAGAGCAGCTCGGTCACGCGACCGATCTCCGCCTTCTTCGTGGCCTCGTTCTTCTTCGCGGCCTGGATCTCGTCCCACGACGGATATCCCGGGTCGGCGAGCGCTGGAGCGACGATGCCGACGGATGCCGTCACGGCCCCGGCCGTCACCACGGCGAACAGCGAGAACGGGGTCAGTCGCGATCCGCGCGAGCGGTCCTTCTCAGCCAAGCGGTACTCCGAGTCCGGCCATCCACGGGAATGGGTTGATGCGGTAGTCGCCCTGGTACACCTCGAAGTGCAGGTGGCATCCCGTCGATGCACCCGTGGTGCCGACGCCCGCGATGTTCTGGCCCACATTGACGTGCTGGCCGACGCCGACGTACGTTCCGCCGTAGGCGATGTGCGCGTAGCCGGTGTAGATGCCGTCGCCGTGGTCGATCTTGACGTAGTTGCCGTAGGTGCCGAGGTACCCGGCGTAGACGACGGTGCCGCTGGCCGCGGCGAAGATGGGAGCACCGCATCCGGCGCCGATGTCGGCTCCGTAGTGGAAGGAGCCGCTGCAGCCGCCACTGCCACACAGCGACGCACGCGGGCCATAGCCGTCGGTGATGGGTCCGCCTGCAGGCACACCCCACAGGCTCTGGGGAGAGACGTAGCCACCGGGCAGGCCGGCACCGTTCCAGCCGCCGCCTCCTCCGCCGCCGCCACCGCCACCGCCACCTGCGGCAGCTGCTGCGGCGGCCTCGGCTGCGGCAGCAGCACGGGCTGCGGCCTCGCGCGCCAACCTCTCCCGCTCGAGGCGGGCTCGCTCCTCGACGCCCTTCTGGTACGCCGTGGCGACCTTGGCCTGGGTGTCCTGGAGGAAGGCGAGCTGGGCCGCGAGTTCTGCGCTCTTCGCCTGCGACTCGGCCAGCGCGGCCTCGGCCGCCTGCTGGGCCTCGATCGCGGCGGCGAGGGCGTTCTCGGCTGCGATGCGCAGCTTCTCGCGCTCGCCCTGGGCGACCTTCGCCTGCTCCCCGAGCGACTTGGCCGTGTTCGCAGCCGTACGCGCTGACTCGTAGATCTCCGAGCTGCGCTCCACGAGCTTGCTCATGCTGCCGAGCTGGGACAGCAGGGCATCGGACCTCGCCGCATTCTGGTCGAGCATGAGATTCGCGGTGAGGTCGGTTCCGCCGGTGCGGTAGAGCTGGGCGGCGAGCTGGCCCGCCTGCGCCGTCGCGGCGTCGGCCTCCTTCTGGCTCGCGTCGGCCTGCGCCTGGATCTCGGTGGCCTTCCGCACGGCCTCGTCGTAGGCGTCCTGCGCGAGCTGCAGTTCGGTGCCGCGCTTCTCGGCCTCTGCCTGGGTCTCGGCCACCTGCACCTCGATCTGAGCGATGAGGTCGGTGATCTGCGCGACCTTGTCGGCAGCGGCGGCGGTGTTCGACTTCGCCTTCTGCAGGTCCTCCCAGGTGGGGTATTCGTCGGCGGCGGCCGGCGAGACGAGGCCACCCGTCAACGCCAGCGCGATGACGACGGCGATGGCGGCAAGCCGCGAGCCGGCGCGCAGGCGCAGCGAACGAGAGCTCGCATCCGGTCGTCTCCGGCGAAGCCCGTACTTCCGCTCGCGGTGTTCCATGGGTCCCCACTCGATCGCGCTGGGGGGTCGCGCAATCACTCTGGTCACTTCTGTAACTCTAACAACAGCGGCGAAACACCCGACTGATGGCAGCCGAGTGCGTCGACGGGATCCGCCGCGAGGAATCTAACCCGATGCCGAAGCGAAAACCGGCTCATCCGGCGCCTGTCGCGGAATTCGGATGCAGGCGCATGTTTCCGGGGCAGACACGGGGATTCCTGCCTCGATTTGTCACTCCGCGCGCCACACCGTATGCTTATGCGTCGGTGGTCATCGCTTGATGGCTCATCCGGCCCCATCGTTTAGAGGCCTAGGACGGCGCCCTTTCACGGCGTTAACACGGGTTCGAATCCCGTTGGGGTCACCGAGAAATCGGATCTCTAAATTGAATATAGAATGGTTTCACATCGAGGCCCTGTAGCGCAGTTGGTTAGCGTGCCGCCCTGTCACGGCGGAGGTCGCGGGTTCAAGTCCCGTCAGGGTCGCAAAGGCGACAAGCCCTTTCGAAAGAGAGGGCTTCTCCTTTAAGCGGCATCGAGAATGCCTAGGCTCTGTAGCTCAGTTGGTAGAGCGCACGACTGAAAATCGTGAGGTCACGGGATCGACGCCCGTCGGAGCCACCACAAGCCCCTGGTCCCCACGGATCGGGGGCTTTTTCGCGCTCGTGCTGCGCTGGACTGTCAACACCGTTCTCCTGACCAGAACGCGAACTTACCCCCACTCTGGGGTCATTCCCCTCCCCCGTGGATCGATAGTGTCGAACCATGCATAGCTGAGCACAGTTCAGCTTGCGTATACCCGATGCAGTACCTGTAAACCCGAAATGCAGGGAACGAACCGCCATGTCAGCACTTTGCGCTGGCTTCTGCCTACCTGAAGCCACCAATCCATCCCCTCGGCCACGCGCCCCCTACGCGCCGTCCGGACTCCAGATCGTGGAGTCCGAATGAGCGAGAGTCGACCCACACCCACACCCACGCCCGCAGCGGCGGCTGAGCCTCCGCGCACCCTGCGTCTCGTCGAGACGCAGGCGACGTCGAGCGTTCCGCCGCACGTCGACACACACCTCTCCGGCCTGCTCTGGGCTCGTCGCTATCGCGACCTGCTTCGCACCTCCGACTCGGTGATCGTCGTGCTCGCCATCGGAACCGCGCTCGTCACGGGGCTGCTGACGACAGGGGCCCCCGTGGGCAACCTCCTGTCCTACAGTGTCGGTCCCATCGCGCTCGCGGCCATCTGGCTGGCATCGCTGGCCGCATTCCACACGCGGGGCTCGCACACCATCGGTGTCGGCGCCCTCGAGTACAAGCGGGTCACCAACGCCACGGCGCTGGCCTTCGGACTCTTCGCGATCGGATGCATCGTCTTCACGGTCGACTTCGCCCGCATCTACTTCCTGGTCGCCCTGCCGGTCGGGCTCGGTGGCGTGGTCGGCATGCGCTGGCTGTGCCGCAAGTGGCTGCTGCGCCAGCGGCGCTTCGGCCACTACCTCGCCCGGGCCATCATCGTGGGCGACCGCGCCGACGCCGAGTACGTCGCCCAGCAGGTCGAGCAGAAGTCCGGTGCCACGTTCGTCGTCGTCGGAGCAGCCCTCGACGGAGACAACGTCGCGGACCTCGTGGCCGGTGACCGCCACATCCCCGTCATCTCCGACGTCAACGGCGTCGCACAGGCCGCCGCCGAGTGGCGCGCCGACACCGTGATCGTCGCCGGTCCACGGGCCGGCGAGAGCGACTACATCCGCACTCTCGGCTGGAGCCTCGAGGGTACGGCGACCGAACTCGTGCTCTCGAGCCGGCTCACGGATGTCGCAGGGCCCCGCATCCACTTCCGTCCTGTCGAGGGCCTGCCACTCATCCACGTGGAGATCCCGACCTTCGAAGGGTGGAAGCACGTCCTGAAGCGCACCTTCGACGTCGTATTCGCCGCGACCGCCCTTCTGATCCTCGCGCCGGCACTCGTCGTGATCGGGTTGTTCGTGCACTTCGACAGCCCAGGGCCGGTGCTCTTCCGTCAGGAGCGCTGCGGTCGCAACGGGCGCACCTTCCAGATGGTGAAGTTCCGTTCGATGGTCGCAACAGCCGAGGACGACCTCGCTGGCCTTCTCGATCGTAACGAGGCCAACGGCGTGCTCTTCAAGCTGCGCAACGATCCCCGCGTGACCCGCGTCGGGCGCCTCCTCCGTAAGTACTCGCTGGACGAGCTCCCTCAGATCTGGAATGTGCTGAACGGTGACATGAGCATCGTCGGCCCGCGCCCACCGCTGCGATCCGAGGTCGACTCCTACGAGAAGGACGTGCACCGCCGCCTCTTCATCAAGCCGGGCATCACCGGGCTGTGGCAGATCAGCGGCCGATCCGACCTCAGCTGGGAGGAGAGCGTGCGCCTGGACCTCTACTACGTGGAGAACTGGTCGCTCACCGGAGACATCATGATCATCTGGCGTACCTTCAAGACCGTCCTCCGTCCCGTCGGGGCCTACTGAGATGCGGATCGCGATGATCGGCACCCGGGGAGTGCCAGCCGCCTACGGCGGATTCGAGACCGCAGTCGAGGAGATCGGCCGCCGCATGGTCGAGAACGGCCACGAGGTCACCGTGTACTGCAGGAGGACGGACGAGCGCCCCCAGTCGAGCTACCTCGGCATGAACCTCGTGCACCTTCCGGCCCTCCACCTGAAGACGGCCGAGACCCTCTCGCACACGGCGTTCTCCGTTGCGCACGCGGTCACCCATCGGCGGCCCGATGCTGCTTTCGTGTTCAATGCCGCCAACGCGCCGTTCCTGCCCGCCCTGCGTGCACGCGGCATCCCGGTGGCCGTGCACGTGGACGGCCTGGAGTGGAAGCGTGACAAGTGGGGTGCCAACGGGCGTCGCTACTACCGGTGGGCCGAATCCATGTCGGTGCGCTGGGCCGACGCGCTCATCGCCGACGCCGACGGCATCAGCCGGTACTACCGCGACGAGTTCGCGGTTCCCACCGAGCTGCTGACGTACGGGGCCAAGATCCTCACCGACACCCCGTCCGACCGGCTCGCCGAGCTCGATCTCGAGCCAGGCGGCTTCCACCTCGTCGTCGCCCGATTCGAACCCGAGAATCACGTCGACGTCATCGTCGAGGGCTACAGGCAGAGTGCGGCCACCAAGCCGCTGATCGTCGTCGGCAGCGCACCGTACGCCGCACAGCACACCCAGAGCATCCGTGAGGCGGCGGGCGGCGACCCCCGCATCCGGTTCCTGGGCGGCGTCTACGACCAGGATCTGCTCGACCAGCTCTACGCCCACGCCATGACCTACCTGCACGGTCACTCGGTCGGCGGCACGAACCCCTCTCTGCTCCGGGCCATGGGCGCGCGCACGGCGATCATCGCGTGGGACGTCGAGTTCAACCGTGACGTCGCCGGCCCGAGCGCCCAGCTGTTCGGCAGCCCAGCCGACGTCGCGAGGCTCGTGGGCATCGCCGAGTCGCGCCCGGATCTGGTGGACGCCGACGCGGATGCCGTCCAGAAGCGAGCCGAGTCCGTCTATCGCTGGGACACCGTCGCCCTGGGCTACGAGGCCCTCGCCGAGCGACTCGTCCTCGGCTACTCCACGAGCGGGGAATCCCACCCACGATCGACCAACTCGGAGCGATCGCACGCCGTCAAGCCACGCCTCGTCTCGACGGACACGGCCCTGAGCGGATCGAGGCGACGATGACCGGGGATGCCGCCACCAGCCCTCGGGCGGAGCGATACTCGGACATCGTGCAGCGGCTGGCCGGAGCCCAGAAGAAGCGCGCCCGTGGCGCGCCGGCCTACTCCGTCTACATCAATCGTCCGGCGGGCCGCCGCCTCGCGGCCGTCGCGTACCTGGCCGGGCTGACGCCCAACGTCGTCAGCATCATCAGCGCTGTCTTCACCTTCAGCGCCATCGTCGTCATCGCCGCGGCTCCAGCGGTCCCGTGGATCGGGGTGCTCGTCGCGGCCCTCCTGCTCATCGGCTACGCGCTCGATTCCTCCGACGGCCAGCTCGCCCGCCTGCGCGGCGGCGGAACTCCGGCCGGCGAATGGCTCGACCACGTGCTTGACGCCGCGAAGACCTCCGCACTGCACCTGGCCGTGCTCATCACCTTCTACCTGCACTTCCCGATCACCAACGCGGCCTGGCTGCTCGTACCGATCGGCTTCACCATCGTGGCGACGGTGTCGTTCTTCGCGATGATCCTCAACGACCAGCTCAAGGGACGGCATCCGTCGGCCGTGGAGGCGCCACAGCGCGCCAGCAGCCCGCTCCGCTCGCTGCTCGGAATCCCGACCGATTATGGGGTGCTCTGCCTGTCCTTCCTGCTTCTCGGGTTCCCGCCGGCCTTCCTGGTCGTGTACACGCTCCTCTTCGTCGCCAACGCGGCCTACCTCCTCCTGGCCCTGGTGAAGTGGTTCCGAGACATGGGCGCCCTCGTGCCCGCCGGGAAGTCGTGACGCCGCAGCAGGCTGGAGCCCCCAAGACCGCGATCGTCGTCGTGAACTACGGGTCGTCGGCACTTCTCTCCGCCAATCTCGCCGCGGGCGACGCACCGGGCGCCGCCACCGAGACCGTCATCGTCGACAACTTCACCAGCACGGCTGAAGCCGAACGTCTCGCACATCTGGCGGCGGAGAACGGATGGCGCGTCGTCTGGAACGAGCGCAATGTCGGATTCGGCACGGCGGTGAATGCCGGCGTCGAACACGCCAGGTCACTCGGGTGCTCGGCGTTCATCGTCTTGAACCCGGATGCGATCATCACGGCGGCGGTGGCGGCAGAACTCTTCGCCAGCGTCGTGAGCAACCGCAACGTCCTGGTCGCGCCGCGGATCGTGCGAACCGACGGACGCCCCTGGTTCGAGGGAGCGACGCTCGACACGACGACGGGATTCACCTCGACGGCGCCGGGGTCGGACAGTGCGTCCATCGACGGGTGGATCACCGGAGCCTGCGTCGCCGTCCATGACGACCTGTGGACGCGATCCGGCGGCTTCGACGACGACTACTTCCTCTACTGGGAGGACGTCGACCTGTCGTGGCGATGCCGGACGGCCGGCGGGTTCCTCAGAGTACGCGCCGACCTCGAGGTCGTGCACGATGTCGGCGGCACTCAGGCCGGCACCGGCAAGACCCCGGCCTACGTCTACTACAACTGTCGCAACCGGCTGTTGTTCGCTGCCAAGAACCTTCCTGCCGAGACGCGCAGGGCCTGGAGCGCACGGAACGTGAGCTACGCCTACAGGATCATCACGCGCGGGGCGGGCCGACGCGTGCTCTACCGCAGGCCCCGGCTCATCGCCGCAGCCATCAGCGGCACCTGGGCCGGTGCTCGAGGCAGGACAGGGGCGCAGAGATGAGCAGCCCCGCGTCCTCGCGCAGCCTCCGAGTGCTGGTCGCGCATCCCGGAGCCGAGCTCTTCGGGTCTGATCGGATGCTCGTCGAGAGCGTCGCGGGTCTCCGGGCAGCCGGCCACGCCGTGCTGGTGACCGTGCCGACGGGTGGTCCGATGCTCGACGTCGTCCGCGCGATGGGGGCCACTGTGGTCATCACCCCGACCCTCGTGCTGCGCAAGAGTCTCATCGCTCCGACGGGATGGCTGAAGCTCATCTCCGGCACCGTCCGCGGCCTTGTCGCCGGCATCCGGTTGGCACTGCGTGCCCGACCCGACGTGATCTACGTCAACACCGTGACGATCCCCTTGTGGATCGCCGTCGGACGGGTGACGGGTCGACCGGTGCTCTGCCACGTGCACGAAGCCGAGCGCTCGGCCCGCCCTGTCGTGCGTCGCGCGCTCTCGGCACCGGTGCTGTTCGCTCGAACTGTCGTGGCCAACAGCGCATTCAGCGCAGGGGTCCTCGAGGACTCCTTCCCCGAACTCGGGCCGCGCGTGGGCGTCGTGGCGAACGGGGTGGCCGGACCTGCCGAGACGACGAAGGCGCGCGACGGCATCGACGGACCGCTGAGGGTGCTCTACGTCGGCCGCCTGTCCGACCGCAAGGGTGTCGATGTGGCGATCGCGGCCCTGGCCGAGCTGCGGAGAGGGGGGACCCCCGCCGAGCTCGAGGTGGTCGGGTCCGTGTTCGCCGGCAATGAGGAGTACGAGGAAGCACTCCGCGACCAGATCCGTGACGAGGGACTGGGTGGAGCCGTCAGCATGCTCGGCTTCCAGCCCGATGTCTGGGACGCCTATCGGCGATGCGACGTCGCGGTCGTTCCGTCCCGGGTCGACGAGCCGTTCGGAAACACCGCCGTCGAATCCCTGTTGGCGGGCAGGCCCGTCGTGGTGAGTGACACGTCCGGCCTGCGCGAGGCGTCGTCGGGGTTCGAGAGCGCCCAGCGGGTGAGACCTGGGGACGCCGGTGCTCTCGCCTCTGCGCTCCGCCGCGTCTACGACGACTGGCCGACCTTCCGTGACGCGGCGCTCGTCGACCGCGAGGTCGCGCATTCCCGCCACAGCACCGAGCTCTACCGGACGCGCATGGCGGCCGCGGTCGAGGCCACCGCCGCCGGCCGTCCCTGGGGCGCAGGGGACTCCGATGTCGGCACCTGAGGTTTCATCGGCCGACCGGGTAGTGTTGCGGCAAAGAGAAGGAGGGGGAGGGATGGATCCGCGGATGTACCTCTCGGCGCTGCGCCGCCGTTGGCCGTTGATCATCATCCTGGGCATCCTCGGTGCAGCAGTCGCCTTCTTCTACGATTCGACGTTGCCGACGCTCTACAAGTCCACCGCGAGCGTCTTCGTGTCGACGCAGCGAGGCGATACGACGAGCGAGCTCGTCCAGGGGTCGAACTTCGCCCAGGCGAACGTGCAGTCCTACGCCCGACTGGCGACGACACCCCTGGTCCTGCAGCCCGTCATCGATGAACTCGATCTCGACACGAGCGTGAACGGCCTGGCCTCGGTCATCTCGGCCGATACCCCGCTCAACACCGTGATCATCCAGATCACGGTGCAGAACAGCGATCCTGCACGTGCAGCGATGATCGCCGACGCCGTGACCTCCTCCCTGTCGACCGTCGTCGAGAAGATCTCGCCGACCAGCGCCGACAAGACTCCGGCCGTCAAGATGACCCAGATCGCGTCGGCGCAGGTGCCGGCGGCGCCCTTCGCCCCGAACACACGGCTCATCGTCGCGACCGGGCTGGCCGTCGGACTCGCGCTCGGACTGGTCCTCGCACTGATCTGGGAACTTCTGGACACTCGGGTCCGCAGCGAGAAGGAACTGACGGCAATCACGGGCCTTCCCGTGCTGGGAGCCGTGGCCAAGGGTCCGTCGAAGAAGCCCGGCTGGATCGCCATGCGCAGTGATTCGCACAGCATGCAGGCCGAGTCATACCGAAGGATTCGGGCCAACCTCGAGTTCGCCGACATCGAGCGAGCCGTGCGGAGCGTGATCGTGACCTCCGCGACCGCCGGCGAGGGCAAGTCCACGACGTCGCTGAACCTCGCTCTCGCCATGGCTGAACGCGTCGGTCGGGTCCTGCTCATCGATGGCGACCTGCGCCGCCCCACCATCGCGGATCGCTGCGGACTCGAAGGCTCCGTCGGCCTGACCACGGTTCTGCTCGGCAAGATCTCCGTGGCTGACGCCGTGCAGCGCTACGCGCGCACGGTCGACGTCCTGGCGTCGGGAGTGATCCCCCACAACCCCGGGCAGCTGCTCGGTTCGTCGGCGATGGCCGCGCTGCTCGCCGAGGTGTCGAAGACCTACGATTTCGTGGTCATCGACACTCCGCCACTCCTCGCCGCCACGGACACCCTCGGACTCGCCCATGCGACCGACGGTGCGATCGTGGTCGTCAAGTACAAGTCGACGCGTCGTCAGCAACTGGCCGAGGCTGTCGGATCGATGCGCACCGTCAACGCCCGGTTGCTCGGCGTCGTGTTCGACCGGATCCCGACGCCCAAGGCGATCGAGTACTACTCCTACCACGCGAAGCACTCGAACGGCTCGGCCGACCTGACGGCGTCGGGGCTGGACGAAGTGGACGAGACGGCACCTTCCACCATCGCGCCGGCGGCGCAGCCGGAGTCGCCGGTTCCCGCCGAGGACGTCGAGCCGGCTCGGGAACCAGCACCCTCGGCCGAGCCGCAGGCGGTGGCTCCGACCGTGACCCGCACCAAGAAGACGCGCCGCGCTCGATCGGACGTGATCCACACGAGTGACGCCGGAGCGACAGTCGTCGTGGAGAGCTGACGCCGGTGCACGCACAGGGTCCGGAGAACTCGGGCCTCACCATCCGATTGGTCGCAGGCTTCGCAGTCCTGGCCGCCGGCTCCCGGATCTTCGTGGGCGGCAGCCTCACCGTCGGATTCGTCGTCGCCCTCGTCCTGCTCCCCCTGTG
The DNA here is from genome assembly GCF_001425325.1 of Leifsonia sp. Root1293. NCBI lineage: Bacteria > Bacillati > Actinomycetota > Actinomycetes > Micrococcales > Microbacteriaceae > Leifsonia > Leifsonia sp. Root1293. The sequence goes on from NZ_LMEH01000001.1 coordinate 2,133,580, forward strand.
GGTGCCGGTGCTGCGGCGGTACTGGGGTGCCACCGTGTTCGCCGCCCTGGGGATCCTCGCCGCGCTCTCGGGGATCTGGCTGCGCGAAGTGACTGCGGTGAACCACGCCTCGAGCGTCTCCGGCATGATCGCGGGCGTCATGATGCTCCTCGGGATCGTCACCGCCGTCGGCGTGGTGCTGTGGGCCCGCACGATCATCCCCGACTGGATGGTCGGCGCCCTGTTCGGTTTCGCGATGCTCGCCAGCGCCACCCTCGGCGCCGAGACCGGCAACGACAACCCGTGGAAGTTCGGCGTCGGCTTCCCGGTCATGATCATCGTGCTGTCGCTGGTGAGTCGCCCCGGCCTGCGCACCCTCGAGGCCATCGCTCTGCTCGTCTTCGCCGTCGTCGCCCTCGGGACCGATTCGCGCTATCGATTCGCGACGCTCATGATCACGGCGGTCCTCGTCCTCTGGCAGATGCTCCCCCAGTTCCGCACCCGTCGTGCCAGCTCGCTCGCCATGGTCGCGATGGTCGGCATCATCGCCGCCATCACCTACAACCTGGCGACTGCCCTGATCGTCGACGGCTATCTCGGCGAGCAGGCCCAATCACGCACGATCGCCCAACTGGAGGCATCCGGCTCACTCCTGCTCGGAGGTCGGCCTGAGGCCGCGGCGAGCATCGCGCTGTTCCAGTCGAACCCGTGGGGGTTCGGAGTCGGCGTTCAGCCCAACCTCGACGACATCCTCGTCGCCAAGACCGGCATGGCGTCGATCGGGTACCAACCCAACAACGGCTACGTCGAGACCTATCTCTTCGGCGGAGGGTTCGAGCTCCATTCCGTCGCGGGCGACCTCTGGAGTCAGTACGGCATTCCCGGGCTGGCGTTCGTGGCGTGGATCGTCGTGCTCGTGCTGCACACGCTGGGGCAGGGGCTGTCGACGCGTACGGCCACGAGCATCACGATGTTCCTCGGCATCTCGACGCTGTGGAACGTGCTCTTCAGCCCCATCTACGGTTCCCTGCCCACGCTGGTGCTCACCGTCGGGCTCGGGCTTCTCCCGCTGGCAGCCGCGAAGCCGCTCGGCTCGGATCCGCCTGCCCTCGTCTCAAGTCGAGACGCCCTGAGCCCGCTTCCGTAGTCGGAGCGCCGGGCGCTCGACGAAGACCCAGCTCGCCACGGCGAACGGGATCGTCAGGGCGATGGACAGGACGACGAAGCCCGGGATGCCCCAAGCCGCAGCGCCGAGAAGCACGAGGGTCTGCTGGATCGGGAACGCGTAGACGTAGATGCCGTACGAGATGTCGTTCCGCAGCCAGAAGATCCGCTGACGCAGCAGCGCGCCGGTGGTGATGACCGCATAGGCGAGAGGAATGGCGGCGACGACCCTGTAGTCCGGAAGCCAGGCCGAGGCGATGACGATCGCCATCGCGACGATCACCAGCGTCCAGGACGCGCGAATGCGGTGTCGGAAGTGGTACACGAGGCCGCCGGCGAGGAACATGATTCCGAAACGCGCCGCGGCGTAGACGTAGAAGTTGTCGATCGGGCCGTACGACGTCGCGAGCACTCCGATCACGCAGAGGACGAAGGCCGCCGGGAGAGCCCAGCTGCGCTTGATCAGTCCGGTGACCCCGAGGAGGAGCACGCCGAGGTAGCAGAGGAACTCCCACCACAGGGTCCAGATCGATCCGTTCCAGACACCGGAGTCCGGCACCCCGAGCGGAGTTCCGGCGATGTCGTACTGGAAGATGCGCAGGCTGGAGTTCTTCAGCACGTAGCCGACGGCATCCGCCCAGAAGCCCGGTGGGAACACGGAGCCGGACAACCAGATGGCGAGGGGCGCGATCGCGAAGGCTGTGATGATGAGGCAGGTGTAGAAGGCCGGAAGGATGCGGAGCAGCCGGGCGCTGAGGAAGGCCCACCAGTTCGGTCGACGCATCCAGCTGGAGACGATCAGGAAGCCCGAGGCGGCGAAGAAACCGTCGACCCAGATGAAGGCCAGGAGCTGACGGAGCGGTCCGTCGGGGATGTCCTGGCCGGTCAACGGGAAGGCATGCCAGACGATCACGCCGCTCGCGAGCAGCAGTCGCACGGCGTTCAGGCCGTTCGCCCGCGGATCGAAGCGGGCGTCGAGCGTCATCGTCGACCGTTCGGCGACTCTGACCGTCATGAGACGGCGTCCGACTGGTCGACTCTCATGAAAGGCCGCAGAGGGTCCTGGGCGACTCCGTGGCTGAGGTAGTCGGGTTCGGCGTGCGGGTTCACCGGGGTGTCGAGGATCAGGCGATCACCAGCGAGGTGCTCGGCCAGGTGGATGAAGCTCGAGAAATGGGGACCGATCAGGTAGCCGGATGCCGCCAGCAGGTAGAGATCGACGATCGAGGCGCGCACGGCCTCGGCCGAGTTGTACGCGCCCTTGTCGGTCTGCGCGACGACTCCGGGCACCGTCGCGATGATGCGCTCCTGCACCTCGGGGACATCGCAAGAGAGGAAGAACCGGACGTCGGGGTCGGCATCCCTGATCTGCTGCATCCGTGCGACGAACCACTCCACCGGGGACGTCTCGCGGGTCACGGAGTGGGACACGGCATGCGCCCGCACCATGACACCGACGTACGGGGCGCCGCGAAGGTGTGTGTCGAAGAAGGCCGTGACGGCTCGCGCGATCTCGTCGGCGGGCTGGAGGGCGCGGAACTCCTCCTGCCAGGACCGGGCACCGGCCGGGAGCTGGATCGGACTCCCGGTCCTGATCTGCCAGACGTGCTGGCGCCGCTTCTCGTCATCGAGCCAGGTCAAGGTCTCGTCGACGTAGGGGTACACCTTCGCGAGCACTCGGGATGTCGCACGAGAGATCGTGCGACCCGAGAAGTCCCACAGCTCGGGGAACTTCGGGCCGAAGAGCTTGCCGGTGGGCCAGACGTAACTGAAGTCGCGGTTCTCGTGGTCGGCCAGGCTCTTGCAGCCGAGCACAACACGCACCCGGTTCCCGAGTCCGGAGTCGTATCCGTTGTAGGCCACGATCGACGGGCGCAGCAGGGGGAGGGTCATCTCCTCACCTCCCGCGGAACGCGCAGCGCCGGACGGGACCGGTGGGGACCGCCCGCACGTGTCGCGAGTCTACCCACGCCACCGCGCCGGACGACGCGATAGGTTGGGGATCGCTCAGCTTCCGTCATCCGTTCACCCGACTCGAAGGACGACCGACCATCACCAGCCCGTCCCGTCTCCCGCATCCGCCGCTCCGGATCCTGCAGTCCTTCGGCGAGCCGGGGCCGACGACGAATCCCTACCTGACGCAGCTGCTCCGCCGGGTTCCCGGTGTGGCGCAGAGGCCGTTCACCTGGCGCACCGCGCTGTTCGGACGCTACGACGTGTTCCACCTGCACCTGCCCGACGTGCTGTTCCTCCGCAGCAGCCGACTGAGATCCGCCGGCGGCGCTCTTCTGTTCCTGGCCCTGCTGGTGCGGCTGCGGCTGACCAGAACGGCCCTCGTGCGCACCGCCCACAATCTCGCGCCGCACGAGCGTCGCGGTGTCGTCACCACGGCACTCGATCGGCTCAGCGCCCGCGGGACCTCGCTGTGGATCCGGCTGAACGATCGCACGACGGTTCCGGATGGCGCCGCCGCTGCCACCATCCTGCACGGCGACTACGTCGACTGGTTCGCCGGGCGACCGCATCCGTCCCGCCAGCCCGGACGTCTGCTGTTCTTCGGGTTGATCCGTCCGTACAAGGGAGTCGAGAACCTCGTCTCCGCCTTCCAGGACGTCGATGACCCGGATGCCGCCCTGCGGATCGTCGGCCGCGCCACTCCCGAGCTCCAGGCCGAGATCGAGGCTGCCGCCGGTGGCGACGCACGCATCGACGCGGCGTTCGAGTACGTGGACGACGAGCGTCTCGCCGCGGAGGTGGGTGCAGCGGAGTTGGTCGTGCTCCCCTACCGCGAGATGCACAACTCGGGGGTCGCCATCCTGGCACTCTCCCTGGACCGGCCCATCCTGGTTCCGGAGAACCCCACGAACGCCGATCTCGCGGCGGAAGTCGGAGCGCCGTGGGTGCAACGCTTCACGGGAACAGTGGATGCCGCCGACCTCACCCGCGCGCTGAGTGCTGTGAGTGCTCTCGGACCGGATCGCCCCGACCTGTCGAGGCGATCGTGGAGCACCGTCGGCTCGCAGCACGCTGAAGCGTACGAGCGCGCAGTGCGCATCCGGCGCGGGTAGTTGGGCCACGGAGCTCAAGCGCGCCTGTACTCCGAGTAGACGTGGCCCCATGCTCCCGCCACCATCCCGAGCCCCCGATTGAGAGTGCGCTGGCCGTGCGCGTCACGTGACGTCGAGCGCGCCAGACGGCCCCATCCCGACCGCGCGGCGCCCTGGGCGACTCGGGCCGCGCCGCCGGCCGTCAGTGACAGTCGAGCGAGGAGACGGCTGGGCGTGGATCGGCTGAGCAGGAGAGTGGTGCGGCTCCAGGTGTTGCCCATCCTGTAGTAGCGCTGAAGCACCCAGCGGCGGGTGAGACGGGACGCAGGCACGATGTCGAGGACGACGGCGTCATCGCACCACACGATCCGCTCGCCGGCCACGGTCAGGCTGCGGGTGAACAGCGTGTCAGATCCGCCGCTGAGACCGAACTCCTCATCGAAGCGCAGGCCGAGCCTGCGCACCACGGCGAGGTCGAGAAGCAGGTTGTTCGTCGCAGCGACCTCGACCTCGGTGCCGGTCGCGAACCGCTCGCGCGCGAAGAAGCCGCCGCCGACGATCCACGGGTCCGGCTCCTCCTCGTAGTGGGAGATGACGGGCCCGGCGATGCCAGCCGGTCGTTCCGCACGATAGGTGGAGAGCAAGGCCGCCAGCCACTCGCCGACGGGACGTTCATCGTCGTCGATGAAAATGAGCAGGTCGGAGCTTGTCGACTCGTCGATGGCGCGATTGCGGGCGGCCGCGATTCCCGGCGTCGGCTCATGGATGTAGTGAACGAATCGCGGGGGGAATGTGCGGGTCGTCTCCTCGGCCGAGGCCTCCGGCGCATTGTCGATGACGAGGACGTGCACGTCATCGTCCGACGCCTGTGCCTGCTCCACGAGTACGGGGAGGATCGCCACGAGGTCGGCGGGGCGACGATACGTGAGCACTCCGATGGTCACCACGAGCGTGGTGTTCTCATCGTCAGCAGTACGCATCGTCGCCCCCTCCAGCGATCCTTCGGCGACCTCTCTACTGGGAGGCTGTTGCGAACAGGTTGTCGAAGCGACCGGTGACGGGCGCGTTCGTCGCGGAGCTGGGGAGGAAGACCTGAATGGCCACTCCGCCTGCGACCTGCATCGCCGCCGTCGAGTCCGTACCGGTGACCTGCCAGGTCGTCGGTTCCAGTTCTCCGACGCGCCAGACCTTGGCGCGCGTGGTCGTCGGGGAGGTACCGGTGACCTGGACTCGCACCTGCAGCTGCTCGCCGGGCGTGTAGCTGAGCCCTGGAAGAACGATCGCCGTGCCTCCTGACGCCTGCAGTGTGACTGCACCCGTCGCGAAGAACCTGAGCTTGGCACCGTAGGTCCCCGTGCCGACCGTGCGTCCGTAGACCGAGGCGTACGTGCCCGTCCCCGTCGGAACCTTGTCGATGGAGACCTGCGTGCGAACCTCGGAATCCGTCGTCGAGACCCCGTTGAGGTAACCCGTGAGCGTTCCGCCGAGCGGCGCCTTCAGGTTCGCGGTGCCCGAGCCCACCGAGAAGTTCGCCGTACCACCCGACACCGTCCAGGCGCCGCCGACGTCGGCGGTCCCGAGTCCGTTGCTCGTGGTGCGTCCGAAGGCGTCGGTGGCGTACACGGCCGGGCCGGGAGGCGCGACCGTGGTGACGCTGCTGCTGGTGGTCCCTGTGCCGGACGCGTTGTCCGTCACCGTCAACGTCACCGTGTAGGTTCCGGCCACCGCGTAGTCGTGCGTGGCAGTCGCCCCTGTTGCGGTGCCGCCATCACCGAAGTTCCACGCGTAGGCGGTGATGGTGCCGTCGGTGTCCGACGACGCCGATCCGTTCACAGCCAGGTTGAGGTTGTTCACCGTCGTTGTGAAGGATGCCGTCGGCAGTGCGTTCGGCGGCGGAGCGGACACCGTGACCGAGGTGGTCTTCGTGTTGGTCGCCCCGTCATCGTCTGTAACGGTCAGGGAGACCGTGTACGTGCCGGCGGCAGCGTAGGGATGCGTTGCGGTGGCCGTCGTGGCCGTTGCTCCGTCTCCGAAGTCCCAGGCGTAGCCGGCGATCGTGCCGTCGGAGTCGGTCGACGTCCCGCCGTCCACCGAGAGCGAGAGGAAGTTCGCACTCGTGGTGAACGCAGCGGTGGGGGCGACGTTGGGCGGCGGCGCCGGTGCGACGATCACCTCACTGGACGTCGTCGTGGTGGCCCCCTTGTTGTCGGTGACAGTGAGGCCGATGGGGAACGTCCCCGCGGCCGCGTACGAATGCGCCGCGGTCGGACCGGTTGCGGTCCCCCCGTCACCGAAGGTCCACGCATAGCTGGCGATCGTGCCGTCGGAATCGGTCGATCCGCTGCCGTCGACGGTCACGTCGAGGTTCGTCACCGTCTTGGTGAAGGATGCCGTCGGCGGCACGTTCGGCGGCGGCGACGACACGACCACGGATGAGGAGGTCGTTCCGGTCGCACCCTTGTTGTCCGTCACCGTCAGCGACACCGTGTACGTTCCGCCGGCCGCGTAGTCGTGGGTCGGCGAGACTCCGGTGGCAGTACCGCCGTCACCGAAGTTCCACGCGTAGCTCGCGATGGTGCCGTCGGAGTCGGTGGAGCCTGATCCGTCGACCGCGACCGTGAGGACGCCGGGCGTCGACGTGAATGACGCTGTCGGAGCGACGTTCGGGGTGACTCCCGTGCCGAGGGCGTAGTGCGCCGAGACGTCCGTGGCGCTCAGCACGGTGCTGTACACGGCGGCCTCGTCGATGCGTGCGTTGATGAACGCGCTCGATGAGCCCCAGGTAGTGTCACCGCCGACGCGCCAGTACCCGTCGTAGCCCTGGGCGTCGGTCTGCCCGTTGGTCCCGATGAGTTCGCCATCGAGGTAGAGGGCCATACCGGTCGACGTGGACTGCGTCGCCACCATGTGGTGCCAGAGACCGTCGTTGTATGCCCCTGGGGTGGTGATCGTGTTCGTGAATCCGGTCCAGACCCCGAACACCACCTTGCCGTCGTCCTGCATGTAGACGTGGCGGTCGTAGCTGCCCGAGGTGCCCGAGTTCGCGGAGCCGAAGCCGATGAGCTTGCCTCCACTGTTCGTCGTGGTGTTGAACCACAGCTCCTCGGAGTAGTTCTTCGGGTTGCTGAACACCGTGTTGCTGGCCACCAGCCCGTTGGAACCGTTGAACGATGCGGCCTTGTTCGTGGTGCCCGCGATGGCGCCGGTGACGCCCTTGGTCACGCCCCCCGAGTAGGAGCCGTCGTTGTCCGCGGTGCCGGAGTCGTTCGCCGTCCCGGCTCCGACGCCCTCGTTGAGGCGCCAGTACAGGTCGGGAGAGTCATTGAACACTCGAGCCCCGTAGCTGTCGGCCGGTGCGGTCGGGATGCTGCTCGTGCGGCCGGACTTCACCCAGTGCGAGTCGACCTGCTGGAGCGACAGCGGAGCGGGGTAGATGGCGACGTCGTCGATCGTTCCCTGGAAGAAGTTCGCACCTGCCCAGGACGAGTCGCCACCGATGCGCCAGAAGCCCGAGTAGGCCTGACCGTAGGTGGTGTCGGAACGCTGTCCGACGCGCAGGCCGTCCACGTAGAGCTGCATGCCCGACGGGCCCAGGTTCCCCACCACGTGGTGCCACTGTCCGTCGTTGTACCCGGTCGCGCTCTGCAGCGTTCGTGACTGGCCCGGGTACACCCCGAACAGCACCCGACCGGCGCCGTCCATGTACACGTGACGGTCGTAGTTCGACGACGTTCCCGTGCTCGAGTTGCCGAATCCGACGATCTTTCCGCCGGCGGTGCTCGTCGTCTTGAACCACGTCTCGATCGCGAAGCTGTCCGGGCCCGGGATCGCGGCCTGAGTCGACACGAGACCGCTCGAGTCGCCCGAGAAGGTGGCCGCGGTGTTCGAGTCGGAGCCGATGGCTCCGGCCGCACCGAAGGTCACGCCGGAGCCGGCAGCGGAGTCCTGCGAACCGGCCCAGTCGTAGACCGTGGGGCCAGAGGTCTCACCCAGTCGCCAGAAGTCGGTCGGGTCGTCGTCGAGCACGTCGGTGGCGTACGCCGAGAGCGATCCGGTCGATGCGACGACGACGCTCACGTTGTTGCCGTTGACGACGTTGCCGAACGGGTCGGTCACTCGGATGCGGTAGGTGTACGTCGCTCCTGGTGTCAGGCCGGTGTCGACGAACTTCATCGTCGGCAATGTGTAGAAGTTGGAGTTCACCGTCGTCGTGTAGACCGGGCTGGCGGTGGCGCCGTTGCGGATCACGTCGTACTTGAGGCTCGCATTGTCACGATCCCAGTTCGCCGGCCACGCGATGCGTGCCGTGCCGGTCGCGAACGAGACGACGTTCGGGACGTAGTTGGCCCCACTGAGTCGGGGCGCATCCTTGTTGGGAGCGACGGTCTTGGCGGCGAAGCGCACGAGCCCCTGCTGCTTGATGTTGTTCACGCGGGTGAACTCGCCGCCGTAGAGGACGTACTTCTTGTCGGCGCTGCCGCTGACCGACCAGCCGCCCTGGCCGACGCCGGTGAAGGTTCCGGTGTTGATGTCGGGGAACCAGTCGAGCAGGGCGGGACGAGGCGTTCCGCCCCAGTTCGTGTAGCCGAGCGGGTCGTTGGTGATGGTGCCCTGCACCGTCTTGGTGAAGGCGAGCGCGCGGTGCATCTGCCACGGGTCGGTCTGCGGGAAGGCGCCGATGTTTCCGCAGTAGTGCGCGTGACTCGTCGTGTAGATCGTGTCGCCGGCCGGGTACACCGAGTACGTGTCTCCGTGGCAGTCCTCGACCCAGATGATGTCTCCTGTGTCCCAGGTCGCGTAGAAGGTGCCCTCGAGCGTGCCGGATCCGTAGTGCTGCCCGGTGCCGTAGACGCCGCCTTCATCGGAGGCGAGGCTGCTGATCGCAGCGTTGGCATCGGCGTTGCGGACCTTGTTGTTGACGTTGAACGTCTTGATCGCCGCGGTGGTTCCATCGAGGGAGGCCAGGCCGTAGCCCGGGTTGGACGAGCCGTTCACGCTCTGGAAGTATCCGCCGATGACGACAGTCGACCCGTCGGACTTGACGACGATGGACGTGGCCTGACCGTTGGCGATCTGCGGAGTCCAGGCGGTCCTCGTGGCGCCGGTCGCGGCGTCCAGGGCGGCGCCACCGGCCACCGCGACACTGTTCGCGGCCGTGAACTGGCCGACGACGTAGACGGTGGAGTCGGTGACCGCGACGGCGTTGATCTTGCCGTTGATCACGGGCTTGAAGGTGGGGATCAGGGCCCCGGTCGCTGTGTCGAATGCCGCGATGCGGTAGCGCGTCGCTCCTGCGATCGAGGTGAAGCTGCCGACAACGTAGAGCCGCTTGCCGTCGGGCGAGACCGCGAGGTTGCGCACCCGGGCATTGGCGTTGGGAGCCCACGAAGCGTCGAGGACGCCTGTCGTGAGGTTGTACGAGAGGATGTTGTTCCGGACGACAGTGTTGACCCCGGGATCGGCGCCGGCTGGCCTCGCCGTGCCGAACTCACCACCGGCGAACACCTTGTTGCCGACGACCTCCTGGTCCCAGACGACGCCGTCTATCTGGACCGTGGGGAGCACGTCCGAGGAGACGGTCTCAGGTGTACCGGCTATCGGTGGCGCCGTATCGGCGACCGCCGGTTGAGCGACCAGTACGAGTCCGGCTGTGACAGCCAGGACTGTAGCGATGGAAAGTACACGTGAGCGGGCGAAGACACGCATCGGGCAGGCCTCATTCGGGTATGGAGGCGACCTTCGGGTGATCGCCAGCCTGAGGCAGAGTTTAGTGACGAATACTCAAACTCAATCCCCCCCAAAAGGGGCCGATTCCTTAACCGGCGACAGAACCCTGGAACGCCGTCACGGGAGTTCCGACCTGGTAATCGAACGTGATCAGGACGTCGTCCCGCTGGTCCTCGGGAATCGTGAAGATGAGAACCCCCTCGGCCGTCCCGCCGGCAGCCACCTCCGCCGGCAGCGGAACGCCCCCAGGCTCGGGCAGGCTGTCGGCCGGCGTCTGTTCCGGCCCGTAGTACACGTTCACCAGCGCGCCGGCGAGGGAGACGGCGGCGGCCGTCGTGTTCGACACCGTCACCGTGAAGCGAACGGCCGGACCGGCGACATCGCCTGCGAGCTCGGCCTCCCCCTCCACTGCCTCGAAACCGCTGACGGACACCGCGACACCTGGTGCGGGCTGCGCCGTCGATTCGATGGGCACGGTGGTCTCGATGGGAATGGGCGGTGTCGGCGTGGTGGTCGGTGTCGCCTGGTCGGATGGCGCGATCTCGCCGCTCGTCGAGGTTCCGGTGGGCTTCTGCGAGCTGGACCCGCCCGGACCTCCGGGCGTACCGGCGGCGTTCCCGATCAGTGCGATGACGATCGCGACGACGGCGAGCACCACCAGTCCCGCAGCGATGAGCAGGATGATGCGGCGCCGCGACGGATCTGCGCCCGCCGAGGTGTTCGGATCGGTCATGGCTGAGCCTCTCTGGGGGAGAGGTCACACTATACGAGCATCCGCCCCACCCATGCCAGAGACGCCGCCCCACCCGTTCGCGGCACGCGCGAGCGGGTGGGACGGCGTCGGGTCAGCCCTGGGGATCAGCCCTTGCGGACCGACACCGGCGACATGTCGTCGGCCCAGTAGTTGCGCTGGGTGTCGATCTTCGTCGTCGTCGGAGCGATGATCGCGCAGTTCGCGACCGACGTGTTGCGCCCGAAGGTGCTGTCGGTGATCTTCAGCCCGGTCACCGGTCCGAGGCTGCCCTGGGCGATGTTGATGGTGCAGCCACCGCCGTCGGCATAGTTCCGCGTCCAGCTCAGGTTGGTGACCCTGGCGCGGTCCTGCGTGACCATGAGCGCCGCATTGTGAGCGCCGGTCAGAGTGTTGTGATCGATGGTGATGTTCGATCCACCCTGCACCTGGATGCCGTCGTCATGGGTCGGCGTGCCGTTCCAGGCCGGGTCCTTGTCGAGGTGGAGGTTGTCGTGCAGCCAGGAGTCCTTGAGCGTCACCTCGCCCTCGGTCAGGTGGATCCCGTCGGTCACGTGGTGGATGTTCAGCCGCGTTGCGGTGAAGTGCGAGCCCATGATCCCGCTGACACGTCGATCCATGGCCGCGAACAGCTCCGAGTCCTGGATGACCAGGTTCGGGTTGTGCAGCAGGTTGTTGACCAGCGGGCCGGAACCGGCCCGACCGCGGATGATCGAGTTCTTGATGGTCACGTTCGCCGCCTTGACGACGATCGAACCATGCACATCGAGGGAGTCGATGACCGTTCCTGCCGCCGTCACGGTGATGTCACCGTCGTGGACCTTGAGCGTCGTGCCCGCGGGCACTCCGGTGTTCTTCGGACCGGGCATGCCGCCCGTCGGAGCCGGTGCCGGTGCCGGGGGCTTCGGCGCGGTCGTCGGGGTCGGAGTCGGAGTCGGCGTCGGCGTCGGCTTCGGAGTGGCCGTCGGCGTCGGCTTCGGAGTGGCCGTCGGCGTCGGCTTGGCGGGAGGCGTGGGCGCCGGGGTCGGAGTGGCCGTGGGCTGGGGTGCCGGAGCACTCGAGCCGGTCGGCACGACCTGGGCGAGGACCTCGAGCTTCAGACGCACGCTGGCGGAGGAGTTGCGGATCGAGACGGCTCCCGACTTCGCGACGAGCGGCAGCAGCACGGTGTTCGTGGAAGCCTGGCCGGGTTCGGCGATGAGGGCCGTGGTGGGGCAGACGGTGGCCGTCGAGCACGCCGACACCGTGGTCGATCGCCAGGCGCCGCTTCCGACGATGCGGACGAGCGCGGCTGTGGCAGTGGTCGACACTCCGGCGAGGGGCACTGATGCCGAGCCGCCGGGAGCAAGGACGATCTCGGAGGTCGCGCTCGGAACATCCGAGAGGACGCCACCGGCGCCTGCAGTCGACCGGAAGAATCCGGCGACGGTGCTGCGCAGCGTTCCGCTGCCCGCGTTGTTGTAGAACTGCACCTGATTGCGAGCACTGCCGCCCAGCTTGACGATCGTGGACTTCTGGCGGTCACCGCTCGGAAGCGGGTTGAGGACCGAGGTTCCAGCACAGTCCGCCTTGGCCTGTCCGGCCGGGCATGCCGAGACATAGCTCGACGAGCTGAATCCCGAAGAGGTGAGGTTCAGCGCGACGGCGGTCGCACCGGCCGGCACACCTGGCACGGTCAGCGTCACGAGTTCGCGAGCGCCGATCTTCTGCGTGGACGTCGACGGGGTCGCGACCGGCGAATACGTGCCGGCACCGCTGGTTCCGCTGGGAACCGAGTACCCGACGACGTCGAAGGCGACGGCGACGGGCTTGGTGGCGTGCACGGTGATCTGCGACTGGCCTCCGAGGACAACACGGACCGGGGCGGATGCCGGGGTCCCGGTGGGAGCGATGAAGGCCGGTGCGACACGGCATGCCTGCGGGGCAGTCGACCCGGCGCAGACGGAGACGGCGGAAGCCGCTGTCGCGCGGGCCGCGGTCACCGACAGCCACACGGCTGTCGCGCCCGTCGGCACGGAGGGAAGAACGGCGGTGGTGGTGCCGCCGGCAGCGAGCGAGGTCCCGGGAAGGACCCGCTGGGGAGCCACAGCCTGATACAGCGACCCGGATGGAGTGGCTGCGTCAGCCGGTGTGGCGACGAGGGGGGTGAGGATCAGCGCAGAGAGAGCCAGGAAGGCACCTGCGATGGTGATGGGGGCGAACAATGGGCGGCTTTGTGTGGTGCGTAAACGCATCGAGGGGGCCTCTAACGGTCGTCGGTCAAAATAGCTGTAGGGAGCTGACACCCGTTCGGGGGATTGCAGCAACCTTACATATGGCCTCGTGGATTGTCACATCGACCTCGGTGCTGCACCGGGGCCTTCACGATAGCGAGGAAGCCTCAGGCGCCTCGATACCCAGAGCAGGGGCCAATTCCGCGCCGAGGTAGGGCGTGAGGGTGTCCGCGAAGAGCGCAGTCATGTGATTTCCGTCTCCGTAGACCAGAACGCCCCCCAACACGGCGGGACAGCTGTCGTCGATGCAGAAATAGGGAGAGAGATCGATGACCTCGACCGAACCGAGCGTGCGAGCTGCTGTCACTTGCGGGTCGGTCACGAGGGACGCCGACAACGTCGTGGCGCACGCCGTCGGATCCGGGTTCTCCATCACACAGGTCGGGGTGTCGTACACGCCGCCGTTGGCCGGCTGGGGGATGTCGTGGATGGCGATGACATCCGCACCCGACTCCTGGATGTCGGTCCAGGCTCCGACCATCGCCGATGCGTCCGCTGCCTGCTGGCTCTCCGGCTTGGCGCCGCCGCCGACGACGCTGCTGCGGGTGGAGACGATCACCGCGTCGTAGTGCTCGCCGACGATCGCACGCAACGCCTTTCCGTTCCATTCCGCACAGCGCTGAGCGCCGCCGATCGCGGAACCGGGGAGCTTCGCGAGCCCGCATCCGCTGCGCAGATAGGTGTCGAGATGCCAGCCGGACTCGACGGCCAGGGTCTTCAACGCACCCATCCACTGCCCGGCGTGGGAATCGCCGGCCAACGCCACCCGCAGCGCACCGGGCTCCTTCGAGCCGAACGAGCAGACGAGCACCTCCGTCGAGCCAGACGACTGCTGACAGCCGTCGGCGGCGCCGTCGTCCCGCGCGATGATCGGGTCGGGAAGAACGCCATCGGACGTCGTCGCAGGTGCGCACCCCGACCCCGGGACCGCAGCGGCGGCGCCGAAGCACGGCGTCCCGGCGGGATCGACGACCGCGCGCATGGCCGCTTCCGATTGTGCGATCCTGGCCTCGCTCGTCGCCCATTGGGCGGCTCCGATGGATGCGACCACGATCATGCCTGCGGCCGCCATCGCGAACACCACCCGCGGACGAACGGCCGGATTCGGCGTCGCGGCGCCGGATCGCCACGAGATCGTTCCCGAGCGGAACGGATCCTCGATGTACTTCTTCGACAGCCATCCCACCAGCAGCGACCCGAAAAGGAGCGCGATCCGGAGCGGGGTGTCCAGCGCCCTCTCGAGCATGATCGGCAGCAGGACGATGAGCGGCCAGTGCCAGAGGTAGACGGAGTACGAGATGGCACCCACGAACTGGACGGGACGCGAGCGCATCGCCGGAGCGAGCGAGAGCCGTCCATCCGCGTGACCGGCGGCGATGACCGCCGCCGTCCCGAGTGCCGGAAGAAGGGCGATCCAGCCGGGGAACAGGGAGTTCGACGTGTACAGCACGGCGGACACGAGGATGGCCGCGAGCCCGGCCCAACTCGCCGCGATGGACTGCCACGGGCGGAGCCGCAGACGTGCGGCGAAGACCGCGAGAACACCACCGATCGCGAATTCCCACACCCTGGTGAAGGTGTTGAAGTACGCGCTCGACTGGTCAGAGTACGTCGCGATCACCGAGAACGCGAGAGAGGCGACCGCGATGCCTGCGAGCGCGAGCCCGAGACGCGTGCGAGCACCCCCGGAGCGAGCGATCACGAACCACGTCGCGGCGATCAGGATCGGCCAGAACAGGTAGAACTGCTCCTCGACGGAGAGCGACCAGAAGTGCTGGACAGGGCTCGATTCGACGGCAGCGCCGAGGTAGTCGACCGAGTTGACGACGAGCGCCCAGTTCTCGACGTAGAAGGCGCTGGCGACGATCTGCTTGCCGGTGTCGTTCCAGAGCGTCTGCGGCGCCCACAGGAAGGTGGCGATCCCCACGACCGCGAGCACGACCAGCGCTGCCGGAAGCAGACGCCTGATCCGGCGCACGTAGAAGCCCGTGAGCGAGAACGACCCCTTGTCGACGACCTGCCGGATGATGTGGGCGGTGATCAGGTAGCCGGAGATGACGAAGAACACGTCGACACCGATGTATCCGCCCGGGAGGTAGCCGGGCCAGAGGTGGTACACGACGACGAGCAGGACGGCCACTGTGCGCAATGCCTGGATCTCCGGCAGGAAGCCTGCTGCAGTGCGCGCCGGAGTTGCACTGACGGGGAGATCAGCAGTGGTGGTTGCACTCATATGGCCGTCGCATTCGGGTTGGTCCGGTCGAGTCGCTCGCCTCGGCCCTCTCGGGCATCTCCACTGTGACACTCTCTCGCTCGCCACACCAGTGGGGTCGCCGGGTGATGTGCGGATAGTCTCATCGCATGCTCAAGCGGATCAAGCGTGCTGCAGCCCGGAGGCGACGGGATGCCGAGATGGCCACGCTCGTCCTGGCCGGGAAGATCCCGATCCATGCCGTCAGGGTCGTCATGCTCCGCTGGTGGGGCGCCACCATCCACGACACCGTCACGATCTCCCATGGCTTCGAGGTGCGCCGCGCGACCGGGCTGAGGATCGGACCGCGGTCCTCCATCGGCAACGGTGCGATCCTCGATGCTCGCGGGGGCCTGACCCTCGGCTCGGACGTCAACCTGTCGACGAGCGTGCACATCTGGACGGGTCAGCACGACTGGCGTTCGCCGGACTTCGCCTACGAATCGGCTCCGGTCTCGATCGGCGATCGAGCCTGGATCAGTGCGCGCGCGACGATCCTGCCGGGGACGACGATCGGAGAGGGTGCCGTGGTGGCGGCCGGCGCCGTGGTCTCGGGGGACGTCGCGCCATTCACGCTGGTCGGGGGAGTTCCGGCCAAGAAGCTCGGCGACCGCCCGAGGAACCTCACCTATCGGTTGCCGGACCGCAGGCTGAAACCCTGGTGGTGGTGATGAGGACACTGGTTCTCTGGGCGAACGACATCTCCACCAACCTCGGAGTCAGGGCGCTCGCCGCAGGTACGGCCGCACTGGTGCATGGTGCGATTCCCGAGGCGACCTTCACCTTCCAGAGCTTCGGCCAGCCGAACCGGCACCTTCCCGGCGGACGGGTGACGAGCATCGCCAAGGAGCGCGTGACGGGTCGGCTCGGGATGCAGAAATGGCTCTCGCAGTTCGATCTCGTGGTCGACACCCGGGCCGGCGACAGCTTCGCCGACATCTACGGGGCTCGTCGGCTGGCCGTCATGTCCGCCATGGCCGAGTGCGCACGCCAGGCCGGCGCCGTCGTCGTCATGGGTCCCCAGACGATCGGCCCGTTCACGTCGGCTCGAGGCCGTGCGACAGGCCGGTTCTCCCTGCGGCGCGCCGACGCAGTGCTCGTGCGGGACAGCAACAGCCTCGACCACGCCAGGAAGCTCGGGCACTCCGACGCGACGCTCACCACCGATGTTGTCTTCGCGCTCCCGGTTCCCGCGGTCCGGAAGACCCGGGACGTCGTCCTGAACATCTCCGGCCTGCTCTGGCGCGACAATCCCCACGTCGACGCCGTCGCCTACCGTGCCGTCGTGACGAGCCTGTACGACCGACTGACGTCATCCGGCCGTACCGTCGCCCTGCTCCCCCATGTTCTGGACTCGAGCGATCCCGACAACGACTTTCCCGCCATCCGTGAGTTCGCGGCCGCCCATGCCCCCGACGCCGAGGTCCTCGCACCGACGGGTCTGGATGACGTCCGTGCCATGGTCGCCTCCGCGGAGCTGGTCATCGGATCGCGGATGCACGCGTGCCTCAACGCCCTCTCCGTCGGGACCCCGGCGATTCCGCTGGCGTACTCGCGGAAGTTCAAGCCCCTGCTCGACGATCTGGGCTGGAGGACGACGGTGGATCTGCGCACGGATCCGGATCCCGCCGCGGCCACCGATGGCCTGGCGTCGAACGCCGAGCTGGTCGCTGCCGTCGAGACGACCCTCGATCGGGCACGGGAACGGCTGCTTCCGGCGACCGACGCCATCCGTTCGGCGATCAGCTAGCCGTGACGCTTCCAGAGGAACCACCACGCCGGAGTCTCGGGCAGGCCGCCGCGCGTGGCGCCGCCGTGACCTTGGGCGGCCAGGGTGGGCGCATCGCGATCCAGGTCGCGTCGGTGGTCGTGCTCTCCCGGCTTCTCACGCCCCACGACTACGGGCTGCTCGCGATGGTGCTCACCATCATCGGGATCGGCGAGATCTTCCGTGACTTCGGACTGTCGTCTGCAGCCATCCAGAGCCCGACCCTCACCCGTGGCCAGCGCGACAACCTCGTGTGGATCAACTCGGGCATCGGGCTGGTCCTCACCGCCATCGTCGCGCTGTCCGCTCCCCTCGTCGCCGCCTTCTACGGCGAGCCGGAGCTCGTCGACCTGGTGCGCGTGCTCTCGCTCACCTTCCTCATCAACGGCATCACCACGCAGTATCGAGCAGATCGCAACCGGGCTTTGAAGTTCACCGTCCTGGCGGCCAGCGACATCCTCGCCGCGGCGGTCGGCCTCGCCGCGGCCATCGCGACAGCCTTGGCCGGATGGGGATACTGGGCGCTCGCCGTGCAGCAGTTGTCCGGCTCCGTCGTCGGTCTCCTCGTCGTGGTCTCGAGTGCCCGCTGGCTTCCCCGGCTCCCCCGCCGGGGGCAGTCCATGGGAGGGCTGCTCCGATTCGGCTGGCACATGGTCGGAACGCAGCTCATCGGCTATGTGAGCAACAACGTGGACTCGGTGATCATCGGCTTCCGGTTCGGAGCCGGCCAGCTCGGAATCTACAACCGCGGTTTCCAGCTGCTGATGCAGCCGCTCGGCCAGCTGCGATCGCCGACGACACGCGTGGCCCTTCCCGTGCTGTCCCGTCTCAGCAATGACAGCGACCGCTACGCCGCCTTCATCCTGCGCGGTCAACAGGCACTCGGATACACGCTCGTGGCCGGGCTGGGAATCGTGATCGCAGCCGCAGACCCGCTCACTGCGATCCTCCTCGGCCCGCAGTGGAGTGGGGTCACACCGATCCTCCGCCTACTCGCGGTCGCGGGGATCTTCCAGACCATCTCGTACGTCGGATACTGGATCTACATGTCGAAGGGACTCACCGGCGACCTGTTCCGCTACACCCTCGTGACCTCGGCGATCAAGGTCACCTGCATCGTCATCGGATCGTTCTTCGGTGTGATCGGGGTTGCCGTCGGCTACGCCGTCGCACCGGCGATAGCGTGGCCGATCTCGCTCGCGTGGCTGTCGCGCCGAACCGTCATTCCCACGCGCCGGCTGTACATGCAGGCACTGCGGGTGATCGCGGTCGTCACCGCGGGCGCGGCCGCGGGGTGGGGAGTCGTGGTGGGGCTCGGAGCACTGCCGACATTCGTGGCACTCATCGGCGGCATCGTCACCGTGATCCTGACGTACGCCGTTGCGGCGCTCCTGATCCGACCCGTCCGCAACGACGTGCTCGACGTGCTCTCGCTCCTCCGCCTGCTTCCATCGCTCCGACGCAGACCGCCCGCAACGGAATGAGGCGAAAACCCCTCAAGCGGGGGTGATTCGGTCGCGAAGCCTAGGCGTCGACGGATCCGGCGGTCTACGATCTGAGAAACTCTCACACCCGAGATCGGTGCGCCCGAACTGCGCCGAACGAGAGGACTCCCGTGACGATCGACGCTTCCAGACCCCGGATCGGCTATGCCGCCGGCGCCTTCGACCTCTTCCACGTCGGCCACCTGAATCTGCTGCGCCATGCCAAGAGCCACTGCGACGTGCTGATCGCGGGCGTCGTCTCCGACGAGATGCTGCTGCGCACGAAGGGGGCTCCCCCCATCGTGCCCCTGGCCGAACGGCTCGAGATCGTGAGCCACATCTCCTTCGTCGATGAGGCGCGTGCCGAGGTGCTGCCCGACAAGCTCGACACCTGGCGCGAGGTCGGCTTCGACGTCTTCTTCAAGGGTGACGACTGGCGCGGCACCGAGAAGGGCCTGCGCCTGGAGCGCCGCTTCGCCGAGGTCGGAGTCGACATCGTGTACTTCCCGTACACGGTGCACACCTCGAGCACGATGCTGCGCAGGGCCCTCGAGGCTCTCGATCGCGGCGACGAGGCCGTCGCCAGCGAGGCCTGAACCTTTTAGCGGATCGGCTGCACCAGATCGAGCAGAACGTCTTTGCGGCCGCGCGCGAAGCGCCCGTATGCTCCCGAGGACGCGACGCGAAGCACGGGAACCGCGCGCCGCAGTCGGTTGACCGGGAAGGCGCTTCTCGCCCGTTCGTGATCGAGCTTGCGGCGCGCCAGCGCGAGACGCGCCGTCGGCACACGGTCGCCCAGGGATTCGAGCGTGGCGACCAGCACCTCGGCGCGCGCGCGCAGGCGCTCGTTCCGGCCGGCTCCCGGGGCCATCAGCAGCGCGACCCGCTCACGGACACCCCGGCGGCGGACGCCCGTCTTGTTGGAGCTGTGCTGGCGATAGCCGATGGTCGGGTCGCCGAGGTAGTCGGTGCCGCCGAGGCCGGCGGCGACGATCCCGAGCCACTCGTCGTACACCCAACTGCGCGGGAACGGCGTGGCCGCGTCGAGAAGCACGCGACGGAACGCCGCGGTCGCGCCCGTGACGATGTTCCGACGGATCAGCACGTCGAGCGCCTCGCCGGCGCGATAGCGCTCTCGCTCCCAGTCGGTCACGGCCTGGGTGGCCGCCAGGCGCGCGCCCATCATCGCTCCGCTCTCGTCGATGAGGTCTGCATCGCCGTGGAGCAAGAGAAGGTCGGGTCTGGTCTCGAATTCCTTCCGGATGGTCTCGAAACGGTCGGGATAGCTGATGTCGTCGTGATCGCAGACGACCACGATGTCCGCAGTGCACGCGGCCATCGTCCGCTCGATGTTGCCGGCGATGCCATGGTGCTCGGACGGCAGGAGGGTCCAGACGATGCCTGCGCTCTCCGGTCGCGCTGCCGCCTCGGCTCGAACGGCCTCGATGACCGCCCTCGTGCCGTCGGTCGAACCGTCGTCGCCGATCACGATCTGATCGGGCACGACCGACTGGGTGATGAGGGAACGGAGGTGATCTCCGACGAAGCGCTCGCTGTTGTACACCCGCATCGCGACGGCCATGGTGAGGTGTCGGCCGTGATGCTCTGCAGTCACTCGGGTGCATCCTTCGACTCGTGCTCGCTTGGCAGCCGGCAGGCCGCTCGTGCTCAGGATAGGGGCGCTGCGCCGACGCGACAAGACCACTGGACCGGCGCCGTGACGTCGAGGACCGGACCGCTAGCATCGGTGCATGCGCATCAGAGCCACGAGGAGTGATGCCGGCGAGGGAACAGCCCTCGACAGGGCGATCGGTCGGGTCGTGGCCGAGGGGAACTGCTCGGGTTGCGGCGCATGCACACTCCTCGACAGCGGCCTCACGATGAGGATCGACGAGAGCGGCTACAGCCGTCCGAGCCGCGTCGATCATGGCGTCGCCGTCGACGGCGCCCTCGACACCTTCCGCCGGGCATGCCCAGGTGTCATCGTCCGCGCTCAGGATGCCGCAGGCTCGCGGCGTCATCCGACCATGGGACCCGTCGTGCAGGCGTGGGCGGCGTGGGCGGCAGACCCCGAGATCCGGCGACAGGGAAGCAGCGGCGGCACGATCACAGCCCTGGCCGCCTGGCTCCTGGAGTCGGGCGAAGCGGCGCGGGTGATCGGCGCCCAGGCCGAGACGGGGAATCCGCGGCGCACCGTCAGCGTGGCCATCATGACGAGGGATGAGGCACTCGCGTCGGCAGGATCGCGCTATGCCCCGGTCTCGATCGCCGCGAATCCGTTGGTGCTGGCGGCAGGATCGGCTGTCGTCGGAAAGCCGTGCGAGGCATCGGCACTGCGCGCGATGCAGGCTCCCGCCTCTCCGGAGGCGGAGTCGCCGCTTCTGCTGTCCTTCTATTGCGCCGGGACACCCAGCCAATCGGCCACGGACTCGCTCGTCACGGCGCTGGGCGTGCGGCAGGGCGGGGTGCTCCGCGACCTCTGGTACCGCGGAAGGGGCTGGCCAGGACGCTTCACCGCTGTCACGTCGGAGGGCAGCGAGCACTCCGCGTCCTATGACGAATCCTGGGGCGACCACCTCGGTCCCACCGTGCAGTGGCGCTGCAAGATCTGCCCTGACGGGGTCGGCGAGAGTTCCGACATCACTGCCGCTGATTTCTGGCGATCGGATGAGCGTGGCTACCCGGACTTCACCGAGGGCGACGGCGTCAGCGCACTGATCGCTCGCACGGTGCGAGGGCGCGACGTGATCGCCCGCGCCATCGCGGCGGGAATCCTCGTCGCCGAGCCCCTGTCGATCGACGACCTCGATGCGGTCCAGCCGCTTCAGCGCAAGCGACGCCAGACCCTCGCCGGCCGGCTCGCGGGTGCGCGCGCCGCCGGCATCCGCCCGCCCCGATACGTCGGGTTCGGTCTCCTCGGCTTCGCGGCCGGGCGCCTGGGCCTGATCGTTCGCACGGCCAGGGGCACCTACAGCAGGGTTCGGGCCGATCGGACCCGTTCCCAGCGCCCCTGAGGGCCATCAGGCGTCGAGTACCCGGGGCCTGCGCGGTTCCGGATGCCCGTGCACCTCGCGGTGCAGGCGCTCCATGGTCTCATCGAGCCGCGCCGCCGTCTCTGCGGCTTCGGTGAGGCCATCGACGAGGTGCTGCGGAACCTGCTTGTCGTACTTGTAGTAGGTCTTGTGTTCGAGGCTCGCCCAGAAGTCCATCGCAATGGTGCGGAACTGCACCTCGACGGTGACCGGGACCGGCCCGTCGGAGAGGAAGACCGGAACCTCGAGGATGACGTGCAGGCTGCGGTACCCGTTCGGCTTCGGGCGCGCGATGTAGTCCTTGATGCTGAGTACGCGGACGTCCTGCTGCGCCGTGATCATGTCGACGATGCGGTAGACGTCGGAGACGAAGCTGCAGGTGACGCGCACCCCGGCGATATCGGTGATCGACGAGCGGATGGCCTCGAACGAGGGCTCGACACCCTTGCGGTCGAGCTTCTCCAGCACGCCGTCAGTGGACTTGAGACGGCACGAGATGTGCTCGATCGGGTTGTGCCCCTCCTGCTCGCTGAACTCCTCGCGCAGGATCGAGAGCTTCGTGACGATCTCGTCCATGCCGAACTTGTAGCGCTGGAGGAAGCGACTGAACTCGTCGCGCAGCGCCTTCATCTCGGTGAGGGTGTCGAGGTCGAGCTGCTGGAACAGCTCGCTGGTGCGAGGAGTGAGGAGCGGCCGCGTGAGAGCGGTCAGCCTGGGCTTGTCATCGGGGATCGTGTCCACGTCTCGACGCTACGCAACGCTCCTCTGCGATCCGTGTGAATCGGCTACGAGAAACGGCCGGCTCAGAGTTGCGTGTCGCTGACGGAGAAGGTGTCGCAGGCGGCAGCTCCGCCGTCGTAGCCAGCCTGGAACCAGTTCTGGCGCTGCTCGCTCGATCCGTGGGTCCACGCCTCGGGGTTCACATCCCCGCCGGACTGCTGTTGGATGCGGTCGTCGCCGATGGACGCTGCGGCGTTCAGCGCATCCGCGATCTGAGCGGGCGTGACCGGCTTCAGCAGCGGCACGTCCGAAGCGGCCGTCGGCTGCGTCGACGCTGCCGCGACCCAGGCGCCGGCGTAGCAGTCGGCCTGCAGTTCGACCCGAACACTGCCGGATGCGGCCCCCGTCGTGCCGTCCTGCGATGCCTCGATGGCACCGGTGAGGTTCTGGATGTGGTGCCCCCACTCGTGCGCGATGACGTACATCTCGGAGAGCGGGCCGCCCGATGCGCCGAACCGGCTGCGCAGGTCGTCGTAGAACGTCGTGTCGAGGTAGATGAGCTGGTCGGGCGGGCAGTAGAACGGTCCGACGGCACTCGTCGCGTTGCCGCATCCGGTCTGGACCCCGTCGGAGAACAGCTTCACATTCGTCGTGGTGTACGCCGCGCCCAGCGCGGGCGCCTCCTCGGCCCAGTAGGCGTCGAGGGACTCTGCGGCACCTTCGAGACGGCATTCGATGCCCGCGTTGGCGTCCGCCCCGGTCTCGCAGTTGGTGATGACCTCGTCGCTCGACGAGTCGACTGCACCGCCACCCCCGCCGGCTCCCACGATGCCTGACAGGTCGACGCCGAGAAGCTGGCCGATCAGCACGATGGCGATGACGCCGATGCCTCCGCCCACACCGATGCCCACATTGCGGCCGCGCTTGGATACCTTGCCGCCGCCGATCTTGGCGTTGTCGTCGAACGTCATGCCGCAAACCTACCGGGCCGGCGTTCCTCCGGGTGATGGGTTGACAGCGACCCGTTCCGACGGTGGGACCGTGCGAGTGTCGACCCACGACGGCACGGGCACCGTGAACACTCCCCGCACCCCGCCGAGCCAGTGGTGCAGGAGAAGCGAGATCAGGATGGCGACGACGGTGAGGGCGATCGGCATCACGGCGGCGAGCGGAGTCGGTACCTGCAGATCGGTGGCGACGATGAGAGACGCGAGCGCGACCATCGGGAACGTGTGCACGAGATAGATCGGAAGGGTCTTGGTTCCGAGGTGGCGAACGAAGTCGAGGGCGCGGATCCGGGAGATCAGCACCGCCACGGTGATGCCGACTCCGACGGCGATGATGCTCAGCGCGAAGAGGACGAACGGCGCCCGGATGAGGCCAGCCTTCACCACGACGGCGAGGACGCCGCCGTAGACCACGATCACGGCCACGGCGTGCCACCACCGCGTTCTCGGAGCGACCGCGCGCACCCACGAACCGATCTGCAGGGCGAACAGGAAGAAGAACAGGTAGCGCCCCATCTTGTCCCAGGCACTGCCCGTGTGGAGGAATCCGGAGCCGAACAGGACCGACACGATCGCCGCCAGCACGAGCGGCAGCCAGCGCGGCCACGAGCGCGTCAACCAGGCGATGGTGAAGAACAGCGGCAGCGCGTAGATGAACCAGAGATTGGCGTTCGGAACGATGAAGAGGTTCACGATCCCCCACCAGTGATTCTCGTCGGAGACATCCGTGATGGGCGGGAGGACGATGGCGAACAGATGCTGGGCGGCACTCCACACCACGTAGAGGTAGAGGAGGAGCACCAGGCGTCGACGGAAGAGACCGCGGTACGTGAGGGTGAGCGCTCGCGCCCCGACGATGCCGGACATGAAGAAGAAGAGCGGCATCCGGAAGGTGTCCAGAAGCGGGTTGAGAGTGGTCAAGGGTCCGACGACACCAGCGAGCCCGAGGTACATCGTGCTGTGGAAGAGGACGACGAGGGTGATCGCGATTCCCTTGGCGACATCGATCCACGGCTCACGATTCACTGCAGCGAGCGCGGTCGGCTCTGACGCTGGAGTCGGGATGTGGTCGGTCACTCGGGTGTGCCTCTCGCCGGAAAGCCCGGGAGACGTCACCGGTCAGCCGAGTGGTCTCAGGATAGGGCCGGCCTGCTCAGTCGGCAAGGGTGCTCGGACCCGCCTCCTTCGGGTCAGCTGTGCTTCGGATAGGCGTCAGGAAGCGGGGCAGGGTGAAGACGCCCGGAACCTCGCGCAGCAGCCTGTGCACGCCGAGGGCGAACGCTGTCGACAGTGCTGTGAGCACCACCGGCATGGCGACGGCGACAGGGGTCGGGACGTCGACGCCTGTCGCGACCAGCAGCGCTCCGACGGCGAGCAGCGGGAAGGCGTGCACGACGTAGATCGGCAGAGTGCGGGTGCCGAGGAAGCGCACGACGTCGAAGACCGGGATCCGGCTCATGACGACGGCCACGGCGATGCCGACGGCGACCGCGAGCAGGCTCAGGCCGAACAGAACGAGCGGAATGCCGCGGATGCCGCTGGCGAAGGTGAGCCCGGTGAGTGCGAGGTAGACCGCGCCGAGCACCGCGGCATGCCACCAGCGGACGCTCGGGGCCACGCGGCGAACCCTGCCCCCGATGCGCAGCGCGAGGAGGAAGAAGAAGAGGTATCGGCCCATCTTGTCCCAGGCGGTGTCGGACTCCAGGATGCCCGAGCTGAAGAGCACGGACACGACTCCGGCCAGTGCCAGCGGCACGACGGCCGGCCACGAGCGGGTGAGCCAGGCGATGGTGAAGAACACCGGCAGGGCGTAGAGGAACCAGAGGTTCTCGTTCGGAACGACGGCGAGGGTCAGGAAGCTCCAGAGCGGGCTCGGCTCCGGTTCGAGCGACGTGGGCGGAAGCACTGCCAGGAAGATCTGCTGCAACGCGACCCAGAGCACGTAGAGGTAGATGAGCAGCGCCAGGCGGCGGTGGAACAGCGCCCTGTACCCGAGGGCGAGCGCCCGGGCACCGAGCACGCCCGACATGAAGAAGAAGAGAGGCATCCGGAACGTCTCGAGCATCGGGTTCGCGCGAGCGCCCGGCACGTCGACGCCGGCGAGACCCAGGTACATCGTCGCGTGGTAGAGCACCACGAGGACGATGGCGATGCCCTTGGCCGTGTCGATCCACCGCTCACGTACGACGGGCGCGAGGACGACCGCTCCAGCACTGCCCGTCCCCGTTCGGGTGTCCTCATTCGCGCTCATCCCTGCAGGCTAGGCCGCTCCGAGGATCTGGCGGGGAAACGTCACCTGACGTTTACACGCACGAAGCGCGGGGTCACCCGGCGAAGCGGTCCGTCGCCTCGATGAGGGCATCGCGGATGCCGGGCTCGTCGAACGCGTGACCGGCATCCGGGATCATCCGGAACTCGGCCTGCGGCCAGGCCCTGTGCAGGTCCCATGCCGTCATCGGCGGAGTGCACACGTCGTAGCGGCCCTGCACGATGACGGCGGGGATGTCGTGCAGCTTCACGGCGTCGCGGATGAGCTGCCCCTCGTCCCACCAGCCGCCGTTCATGAAGTAGTGGTTCTCGATGCGCGCGAAGGCCACCGCGTAGTCGGGTTCGGTGAATCGGGCGATGGTCTCCTCCTGCGGGAGGAGCGTGATGGTTGAAGACTCCCAGCGGGACCAGGCGATCGCCGCCGGACGGTGCACCGCGGGATCCGGGTCGGCCAGAAGCCGGCTGTACGCGGCGATCAGGTGGCTGCGCTCGGCCTCGGGCACAGGGGCGATGAAGCCCTCCCACAGGTCGGGGAACAGCGCCGCCGCCCCGCCCTCGTAGAACCAGTCGAGCTCGATGCGGCGCAGAGTGAAGATGCCGCGCAGGATGATCTCGGTGACCCGTTCCGGGTGGGTCTCGGCGTAGGCCAGTGCGAGCGAGCTGCCCCAGGACCCGCCGAGCACCTGCCAGCGCTCGATGCCGAGGTGCTCACGCAGCTTCTCGATATCGGCGACGAGGTGCCAGGTGGTGTTGGTGCTGAGGTCGGCATCCGGCGCACTCACGTGCGGGGTGCTCCTTCCGCAACCGCGCTGGTCGAGCAGAACGATGCGGTACTTCGCGGGGTCGAAGAGACGGCGTTGCGTCGGGCTCGTGCCACCGCCCGGGCCGCCGTGCAGGAACACCACGGGCTTGCCGTCCGGGTTGCCGGACGTCTCCCAGTACATCTGCTGTCCGTCACCGACGTCGAGCATGCCGGAGTCGTACGGTTCGATCTCGGGGTAGAAGTCGCGCATCAGATCACCATATCCGCGTGGGCACTCCACCGGCACCCGGCGTAGGGTCGAGGAATGGCGAACTCCCTGGCGACAGTCACCATCACCGGCGCAGGCGGACAGATCGGCTACGCCCTGCTGTTCCGCATAGCCTCCGGCCAACTGCTCGGACCGGACACCGCCGTTCGGCTGCGTCTGCTCGAGATCCCCCAGGGGCTGCGCTCGGCCGAGGGCGCAGCGCTCGAACTGCAGGACTCCGCGTTCCCCCTGCTGCAGTCCGTCGACGTCACGGATGATGCCGCCAGCGCCTTCGACGGAGCCAATGTCGCGCTCCTCGTGGGGTCTCGGCCCCGCGGACCCGGGATGGAACGCGGCGACCTGCTGGCGGCCAACGGCGCCATCTTCGCCCCGCAGGGTGCGGCCATCAATTCCGGCGCCGCCGACGACATCCGCGTCGTCGTGGTCGGCAACCCGGCGAACACCAACGCCTTCATCGCCAGCGCCCACGCGCCCGATGTGCCGCGTGAGCGCTTCACTGCCCTGACGAGGCTCGACCACAACCGAGCGTTGGGTCAGCTCTCCGAGGCGCTGCACGCCCCTGTGTCGCAACTGCGGGACGTCAGCATCTGGGGCAACCACTCGGCCACGCAGTTCCCCGACATCGCCCATGCGACGGCCGGTGGTCGACCGGTCGTGGAACTGCTCGAGGAGCAGTTGGGCGCGGATGCCGCTCGCGAGTGGATCCGCGACGTGTTCATCCCCCGGGTCGCGAAACGCGGCGCCGAGATCATCGAGGTGCGTGGTTCGTCATCCGTCGCCTCGGCTGCCAACGCCGCCATCGATCACGTGCACGACTGGGTGACCGGGACGACGCACGGGTGGACGTCGGCAGCCCTGCCCTCCGACGGCTCCTACGGCGTGCCAGAGGGCATCGTCTCGTCCTTCCCGGTCGAGTCCGTCGACGGGCAGTGGCGGATCGTTCAGGGACTGGAGCTGGATTCCTTCGCCCGCGAGCGCATCGACGCCTCGGTGGCCGAACTCGTCGAGGAGCGCGAGGCCGTGAGGACGCTCGGGCTCCTGGGCTGAGGCGGCGCGGAGTCTCAGCGCGTCGTTTCGATCGTTACGCTGGAGCCATGGCCCAGAGACCAGCACAGCGCCCAGCCCCGGAACCCGAGCGCGCCTCGCGACGCTCCCAGGTGATCATCGGCGTGATCGTCGGGCTCATCGTTGGCCTCGTGATCAGCCTGATCAGCGGGTTCTGGCTCTGGCTCGCCGCCGGCGCCGCCGTCGGCCTGGCGTTCGGTTCCTTCATCAAGCCGCCGGTGAAATAGGGCGGGCAGCGGTCGCTGAGGCCCGGCCGCAGGCTGCGGCCGAAGCGTGGTACGGCCGGGCACTTCGAACGCGGACTCCGTCCGGTTCTCAGCGAGCGGTCTATGAGGCGTGATGCCCTAGCGCTTCTTGGCCTTCAGCGTCTTCTCGTCGACCGGCGCATTGCCGGAGGCCCGGAGATCCGCGTAATACGCGCGAGCCTCGTCCTGGCGCTCCTGCTCGGCACCGCTCGCGATCGATGCGCGCAGGTGCTCCGGCTTGTAGCCGAAGGCGTCGACGAGGTCGAGGGCATGCGGACGCAATCGCGAGATGAGGCGGTCGACGTACGCCGTCACGGCCTGCGCCCGCTTCGCCGAGAGGCGGCCGTTGATGAGGTACCAGGCCAGGTGCTTCTCGATCAGGCCCAGGCCGAAGAGATCGCGCAGCCAGGTCAGCACCTCATGGGTACCGGCATCCGTGGTCTTCTCGAGAGCACGGGTGAACGCCTCCCACTGGAGGAGTTCGGCGTGGGCTCGCGCGGCCTCGATCAGCTCGTTCTGCTGTGAGTTGAACAGGTCGGCTGCGGCCTTCTTGCCGAGCTTGCGGCTGTCGCGGAGACGTCCGCCCACTTCGGCGATCATCGTCTCGACGCGGTCCGTGAGGAGCTCACGCTGGGTCACGGGGTTCCGGAGGCCGGACACCGAGCGTGCGGTCGATCCGAAGTCTGCGACGGTCTGCGCCAGTCGGCGGAGTCCGGTGCCGTGGTAGGCCCTGTCGACGCCCTGTTCGACCACGTAGCGCGCCATGGCTCCGGCATCCGCCGATGCGAACTTCTTCGAGTAGTCGGTGAGCAGGCGCTTCGCGACGAGCTGCAGCAGCACGTTGTTGTCGCCCTCGAATGTGACGTAGACGTCGAGGTCGGCTCGAAGGCCCACGAATCGGTTCTCCGCGAGGAATCCGGAACCGCCGCACGCCTCCCGCGCCTCCTGGATGGTGTCGAGAGCCGCCCACGTCGACAGCGGCTTCAGCGCCGCAGCGAGGGTCTCGAGGTCCTGCCGGTCGTCGTCGGTGTCGGCCTTGCCGCTGAAGACGGAGTCGAACTTCACCAGGAACTCGTCGTGGGCGAACGTCTGGGCGTACGTCGTCGCGATGCGCGGGATGAGACGGCGCTGGTGGCGCTGGTAGTCGAGCAGCACTTCCTCGTCGGTGTCGCTCGCGGCGTTGAACTGGCGGCGCTGGGTGGCGTAGGTCACCGCGATCTTCAGGGCCATGGCCGAGGCCTGCGTTGCGGCACCGTCGAGGGAGACGCGCCCCTGCACCAGGGTTCCGAGCATGGTGAAGAAGCGACGGCCGGGGCTGGCGATCGGGCTCGTGTAGGTGCCGTCCTCCGCGACGTCGCCGTAGCGGTTGAGCAGGTTGGTGCGGGGTACGCGCACGTTGGTGAAGTGCAGGCGCCCGTTGTCGATGCCGTTCAGGCCGCCCTTGAGACCGTCGTCCTCGCCGCCGATCCCCTTGAGGAAGCCGCCCTTCGCGTTGCGGATCGGCACGTAGAACGCGTGCACGCCGTGGTTGACGCCCTTCGTGATGAGCTGGGCGAAGACGACGGCGGCCGTTCCGTGCTTGGCGGCGTTGCCCAGGTAGTCCTTCCACGCACCGCGGAACGGGGTGTTGATGACGAACTGCTGCTTCTTCTCGTCGTAGGTGGCTGTCGTGCCGATGGACGCGACATCCGATCCGTGTCCGGTCTCGGTCATGGCGAAGGCGCCGGGCACCTTCAGGGTCATCGTGTCGGGGAGGAAGGTGAGGTGGTGGTACTCGGTGCCGAGGTGCAGGATCGCGGCCGAGAACAGTCCCCACTGCACTCCCGACTTGATCTGCAGACTCGGATCGGCGGTGACCAGCTCCTCGAAGCCGGCGATGTTGCCGCCGTGGTCGTCCATGCCACCGACGGCCGCCGGGAAGGCGCGGTGCACGCCCCCGTGCTCGACGAGGAGCTTGAGCTGGCCCATGACCCGCTCGCGGTGCTCGTCCATCGACTGGCCGTCGATGCGCTGCATCTCGGGACGGGCGGTGAGCTCGCGGGACGCGAGGCGCACGTCGGCCCACGTGCCGAGCAGCTGTCGGCCGAGCTTCTCGAGATCGATGCGCGGAGCGCCGGGCTGCCCGGGCACCGTGATCGGGCCGGTGTCGACCGTCGGGCGGATCACCTCGTCGACGTTCTCGGTGTCGGTCGGGCGAACGGCAGTGTCAACCATCGGGGTCCTCACATCTCGCAGTAGGGGTGTGTCCCCACGGTACGAGCGCGATTCGACCAGGCGAAACTCTGCGTGGCTGCGCCACAATCGGGAACCGGATGCTGGCGTGCGATGTTGGCGGCATCCGACAAAGACGGCCGTCGCCACGGGAGAAAGACCACAAGGGCCGACCCCCGAGCTTGAGGTGCGCTGGAGTCAGCGTCGGAAGAACGCCCCGGCGCGTCCTGTCCAGAGCAGCAGGATGATGACGAGGGCGATGAAGGCCGTGACCAGGGCTCCGAGGAACTGCGACGGCGCAGCGATCATGACGAAGAGGGCCGCGGCGAGCGTGATGACCTCGAAGGCCGTCACCACCACTCTGGCGCCGTTGCTTCCGCGCAGCAGCCCACGGGCGATCACGATGATGATGATTCCGACGAGGATGTAGACGATGGCCGACGTGATGAGCGGTCCGCTGCCGCCGAAGTCGAGGACGAGCGCCGCGTCGTTCTGGTTGAACAGCAGGATGACGCCGAGGATGATGTCGAGGACACCCTGGATCCACGCCAGGACTGCGATGAAGGTGACTCCTCCGGGGCGACTGACGGTCAGGCTCATGGGGCTCCTCAGGTGGGTGGTGACCTTCAGGTTAGTGGCGTCAGCTGTCGTCGCGGAAGTATGCGTTGGCCGGCCTCGTGTACAGCAGGACGATGACGACGACGGACGCCAGGATGCCGAGCCAGGAGCCGAAGAACGCCGCTGGGAGCAGAAGCGCCGGAACAAGCGAGGCCAGGATCGAGACGCCGTGGGCGCCCGTCGCGACGATGCGCGCCGTGTTCTTGGCGCTGAGCACCCCGCCGCCGGCGAAGAACAGGATGGCTCCGAAGAGCAGGGCGACGATGGCGGCCGTGAACAGCTGGACCGCTCCCCCGAACTCGAGCACCACGACGTTCACGCCGGACTGTGCGAGCAGGACCACGCCGATCACGATGTCGATGACGCCGGCGAGCCAGGTGAGGGCACCGGCGATGCTCACCACGACGGGTCTGCGGTAGGCCATGCTCGAAGCATAGCCACGGCCCACCGCAGCCCGTCGGCTAGGCGCTGCGCTGGTAGGCGCGGAACGCCCGGGTGGCGATCCAGGTGAGCACGACGGTGAAGACCGCCAGCATGCCGAGGTTCGTCCACGCGCTCGACCAGTCCGGGTTCGCCTGGAGCGCCTCTCGGCCGGCGACGACCGCCCATTCGAACGGATTCCAGGCCGCGGCATCCGCGACCCAGTCCGCCGACAGACTGGTGTCCATCAGGGCGGAACTCAGGAACATCAGCGGGATGGTGATGAGCTGCGACAGTCCGATGAGCACGGTCTGGTTGCGAGCGAGCAGCGCTGCCGCGTTCGACAGCGCCGAGAACGACGCCGTGAGCAGCATCGCCGCCACCACCATGATCAGGATGCCGCCGATGCCCCCGGCGAAGCGTGCACCGCAGAGCCAGGCGACGCCCAGCACGATGAGCGTCTGCACCACCGTGAGGATGGCCTGGTAGACGAGCGTGGCCGTCATCAGTGCTCCGCGGTTCGTCGGAGAGGTGAGCAGGCGATCCATGACGCCGCGGTCCATGTCCTCGATGTAGCTCGTGCCAGCCCACGCGCTGCCGAACAGCGCCATCATCATGACGATGCCCGGCGTGAGGAACTCGAGATAGCTCGAGCCGCCGGAGAAGCCCGGGATGTCGACGACGCTCATGAAGAGCTGCCCGAAGAGCAGGAGCCAGATGAGCGGCTGCACGACGTTCATGACGAGGAAGGCCGGGATGCGCACTGCCGCGCGCAGGTGCCGCAGCGTGAGGTATCCGGTGTGGGAGAAGAAGCCGGCGCCGGCGGGCCGGGCGTAGCTCGCCGGCCGGGTCGGCTGCGCGGGGGCGGTCAGGGTGCTCATGATGCACTCCTCTCGAGGTTCGTTGCGGCATCCGTCGCCCGCCGAGCGAAGCTGTCCTGCGCAGCGGCGAAGGAGTGACCGGTGTTGGCGAGGTAGACGTCGTCGAGGCTGGGCCTGGCGACTGTGGCCGAGGCGACCCCGAGGCCCTCGGCATCGAGCACAGCGAGGGCGAGCGGGAGCGCCGCCCCGCCGTCGTCGGCGCGGGCGCGCACGATGCGACCGGCCTCGACGCTCACCTCGCGCAACTCGGGGACGCGGGCGATGGCGGCGAGCGCGTCGGTCAGCGCATCGCTGTCGCGCAACTCCAGCACGACGGCGTCGCCGCGGAGACCGCTCTTCAACTGCTCGGGCGTGCCTTCGGTGACGATGCGGCCGTGATCGACGATGGCGAGTCGGTCGGCCAGGCGGTCGGCCTCCTCGAGGTAGTGCGTCGTGAGCAGGACGGTCATGCGATCGCTGCGCGACATCCGTTCGATCTCGGCCCACATCTCCGCACGCGCCTCGGGGTCGAGCCCGGTCGTCGGCTCGTCGAGGAAGAGCACCTCCGGCGAGTGCATGAGACCGATGGCCACATCGAGCTTGCGGGCCATTCCGCCGGAGTAGGTCTTGACCTGGCGCCCAGCCGCAGCAGTGAGGTTGAAGCGGTCGAGCAGCTCGTCGGCACGCACGCGAGCCGCCGATGTGCCCATGCCCTGCAGTTGACCGGCGAGCACGAGGTTCTCGAGGCCGGTGTCCATGGGATCCGACACCTGCTTCTGGGCGACGAAACCGATGGCCCGTCGCACCTGCTCCGGATGCCGCCGCACGTCGATCCCCGCGACGAAGGCGTCACCGGAGTCGGGGTGCGAGAGCGTCGAGAGGATCTTGACGGTGGTCGACTTGCCAGCGCCGTTCGGTCCGAGCAGTCCGAAGACGGTGCCGGCCTCCGCTCGGAACGTGAGCCCGTCGAGGGCTCGGAGTGCGGACTTTCCGCGCCCCTGCGAATAGGTCTTGACGAGGTCGACGGCTTCCAGTGCCGACCCCGGTGTTGCTGCAGTCATGCTGCGCTCCTCAGGTTCTCGATGGTGGTCGAGTCGTCTCAGGGCGCGCCGGTATTCTGGCAGCGCGCACTGAGCTGGTTCATGTCGGCTTCACGCCGTTCGACTCTGTTGCGAGGCGGTTCGGATGTTCCAGCATCCGGACCGCCGTTCCTTCTGATCAGGCCATGGGCCGCTCCAGCGCTGACACGGCTCAGCCCTTCCTGGACCCGAACAGCATCTGGGCCAGCACGAGCATCATGACGACGAAGCCGGCGAGCAGGGCCAGCCACGACCACAGCCAGCCGATCGTGAAGCCGAGCACGATGAATGCCGCGAAGGCGACGATCCAGATGACGGCGGTGTAGATGCCGAAGCGGGCGGCTGACTCCGGCTCCTCCTCGAAGCGGTTGCCCACACTCATCTCGCGCTGCGCCTGGCGCAGCCAGGCCTTGTGGCGATTGGTCTGCGTGGCGCCGAGGAACGAGAACAGCACGATGCCGGCCACGAGGATGACAGCCGCGATCGCGATGCCCCAGAGCTCGATCGCACCGAGGGCTATGAGGGCACCGAGGCCGAGGCCGGCGACGGTCAGGATGGTGGCGAGCGCGTAGCCGGCTCCCCGCCGCCCCGGCATCGGATGATTAGTGGTCGTCTCCTGCACCAGCGAGTCGCCCACGATCCAGCCCGCGGCGACGGCCCCGACGCCGATCATCAGGATCGTGACGCCGAGCGGCAGGGCGAGAACACCCGCCGCGGCCAGACCGGCCACGACCAGGGCCGCCAGGGCGACGAGCGAGGCGATGACGACGCGTACGACGAAGGCCGGCTTCGGGCGAACCCGAGCCGAGAGGTAGGCGGCGTTCTGGTTCCACGGGTTCGTCTGACGAGGCGGAGTCACGCTCGCGACCGGTGCACTGGTCGTCGCCCCAGCGGAATCGACGGTATCGGCCGCGCTCGGGTCTGCGATGAGGGCCCGCACGTCGCCGAGTTCGTCGATGGCCTGGCGAGCCGCATCCGTCGTGCTGCGTCCGGATGCCTCGAGGTCGGCGACGCGCGCGATGAGGTTCGCGCGCACCTCCTCCTTCAGGTCCTGGGCGTCGGGAGTCATGTCGACGCCGGCGAAGGCCTCGTCGAGCAGTCTGTGGATGTCCCCACCTGAGCGGCGGAACGTGTTGTCAGTCATTCTTCGTGTCCTTCACGTCGAGAAGCGAGTCGATGACGCGGCGGGTGGCGACCCAGGCCGCGACGTTGCCGTGGAAGATCGCCCGGCCGGCGTCGGTGATGCGGTAGTACTTGCGACGACCGCCCTGGGTCTCGTCGCCCCAGTACGACTCGACCAGGCCGTCCTTCTCGAGTCGGCGGTACGTGGCGTACAGGGTCGCCTCCTTGATCTCGTGCTCACCGCCGGTCGCGTCGCGGATGGCCTTGAAGATCTCGAATCCGTAGCTGTCGCCACGGCGAAGGAGACCGAGCACGATCGTGTCGGTGTGGCCGCGCAACAGGTCGGCGGCGAAGGCGTTGTTCTCGCCCGCTTGGCCCTGTGCGGCATCAATTGCTTTCATCACGTTGAGTACTGTATCACACACAGTACTTGATCGGAGAGTGCGATTGTCGGCATCGGGCACGAGGTGGCGCGGTAGCGTACGGGGATGGACCAGCCAGTCATCTCAGTGCGGCCGGCGACGATCGCCGATGCCGATGCCGTGTGGCCGATGGCGCGAGACTTCGCAACCACGTTCCGGCCCGACGAGGACGCCTACCGCGCGACCTTCCCGCTGTTGCTTCAGGATCCGGATGCGCTGCTCATCGTCGCCGAGGCCGAGGGACGGGTCGTCGGGTACCTGCTCGCGGATGCCCACCGCACGTTCCTGGCGAACGGGCCCGTCGCGTGGGTCGAGGAGGTGAAGGTGACGATGCGGCGATCGGGTGTCGGGTCGGCGTTGATGGCCGCGGCGGAGGACTGGGCTCGCGACGTCGTGGGCGCTCCGTACCTGGCGCTGGCGAGCCGACGGGCCAGCGACTTCTATGCGGCCCTCGGCTATGAGGAGTCGGCCGTGTTCTGGCGGAAGATGCTGCCTGGTCCGCCGGTCGAGTAGCCCGCGACGAAGGAGCCGGCATATCGAGACCACGCCCGTCGCTGCGAGCGATCTCGATACGCGTCCTGCTGCGCTCGGGCGCTACTCGATCATCGAGCGCTCGTGACGACGGCGATGAGGCCGTCGCCATAGGCCTCGAGTTTCTTCTCCCCGATGCCCGAGATGCCGTCGAGGTCGCCTATCGATTGTGGTCGAGCCTGTGCGACGGCGCGCAGGGTGGCATCGCCGAAGACGATGTAGGCGGGAACGCCCTGCTCCTTCGCCTGAGCGGCACGCCAGGCGCGCAGTGCCTCGAACAGTTCGATGTCGGCCGGGCTGAGGTCGGCCAGGGCCGCCGACGACTTCGCCGAGCGACCGGATGACCGGCTGGCGGAGCGCTCGGGCTCGGTGCGGAGGGCGACGGTGCGGGCACCCGAGAGCACATCGGCCGAGGCATCCGTCAGCGCGAGGGTTCCGTACTCGCCGACAGCGGCCAGCAGGCCCTGCGCGAGGAGCTGTCTGGCGACTCCGCGCCACTGCTGGTCGCTCAGGTCGGCGCCGATGCCCCAGGTGGCGAGGCGTTCGTGGCCCCACTGCTCCGTACGCGGCGTGGACTTGCCGCGGAGGATGTCGACGATCTGACCGGCGCCGAAGGACTGGTTGCGCTCCCGCTTCAGCCGGACGATGGTCGACAGCAGCTTCTGCGCCGGAACAGTGCCGTCCCACGAGACCGGAGGGTTGAGGCAGGTGTCGCAGTTGCCGCAGGGGGTGCTCGGCTGGCCGAAGTAGCTCAGCAGGTTCACCCGACGGCACTCGACGGTCTCGCACAGGGCGAGCATGGCGTCGAGGTGAGCGGACTGGCGCCGCCGATGTGCCATGTCGCCGGGCGACTGGTCGATCATGCGGCGCTGCTGCACGACGTCCTGCAGGCCGTAGGCGAGCCAGGCCGTCGACGGCTCGCCGTCACGCCCGGCGCGACCCGTCTCCTGGTAGTAGCCCTCCACAGACTTGGGCAGGTCGATGTGGGCGACGAAGCGCACGTCGGGCTTGTCGATGCCCATGCCGAACGCGATGGTGGCGACGACGATCACGCCCTCCTCGCGCAGGAAGCGCGACTGGGTGCGCATGCGCAGGCCGGCGTCGAGACCGGCGTGGTAGGCCAGGGCGTTCAGGCCGTTGGCGCGGAGGAACTCGGCCGTCTTCTCCGTGGTCGCTCGTGAGAGCGCGTAGACGATGCCGGCGTCGTTCGGGTGCTCGGTCCGGATGAAGTCGAGCAGCTGCTTGCGGGGCTCGTTCTTCGACACGATGCGGTACTGGATGTTGGGCCGGTCGAAGCTCGAGACGAAGTGCCTGGCGCTCTCGAGATGCAGCCTGTCGGCGATCTCGCGGTGCGTGGCCTCGGTGGCCGTAGCCGTGAGCGCGATGCGGGGAACGTCGGGCCAGCGCTCGGCGAGATCGCCGAGCGAGAGGTAGTCGGGTCGGAAGTCGTGACCCCACTGCGAGACGCAGTGAGCCTCGTCGATGGCGAAGAGGGCGATGCTGCCCCGCTCGAGGAAGCGCTTGGACGCCTCGTTGTTCAGCCGCTCGGGAGCGATGTAGAGGAGGTCGAGCTCGCCCTCGACGTAGGCCCGCTCGACGCGGGCGCGCTCCCCTGAATCCTGCGTGGAATTGAGGTAGGCGGCTCGCACGCCGACGGCGAGGAGGGCGTCGACCTGATCGTGCATCAGGGCGATGAGCGGCGAGACGACGATGCCCGTGCCCTCGCGCAGCAGGGCGGGGATCTGGTAGCAGAGGCTCTTGCCTCCACCCGTGGGCATGAGGACGATGGCGTCGCCGCCTGCAGCGACCTGGTCGATGATCTCGCCCTGTTCGCCCCGGAACGACTCGTAGCCGAACACCGTGTGCAGGGCCTCGGCGGCCGTCGAGAAGCGGGGCGGGGCAGCGCGGGCGACCAGGGTCGCGGTAGGTGCGGATGCCGCCGGTCGGCCGAACGACGCGGCCCGGGTGAGCTCGGCATCCGTCGGCGGAAGCCAGCCGTCCTCAGGTGGCGCCCAGTCGTCGATGGGCGGCGGAGCGTCGTCGAACGGGAACCCGTCGAAGCCCTCGTCGGGGTCGGGGATCTGGTTCCGTTCGGCGTTCCAACTCATCCCGGAGATTCTATGCGCCGGGGCTGACGGTGACGGCTGGGAGCGGGTGGGCTGGGGATGGTGCGCCGGTCGCCCCAGCGCCGGTCGAGTAGCCCGCGAGTGAAGCGAGCAGGCGTATCGAGACCACTCTCACGGCACTCGGGAAGCGCCGGGGTGGGAGTGATCTCGATACGTGTCCGACTTCGTCGGGCACTACTCGATCAGCGGTAGGGAGCCGTCGGGCATTACTCGATCAGCGGTGGGGAGCCGTCGGGCACTACTCGATCAGCGGTGGGGAGCCGTCGGGCACTACTCGATCAGCGGTGGGAGCCGTCGGGCACTACTCGATCAGCGGTGGGGAGCCGTCGGGCACCACTCGATCAGCGGTGGGATCAGCGGGCGCCCGGGTCCTCCTTCGGGGCCGTCGCCTCGTAGGCCTCGGCGTCCGACGGGGCATCGGGGTTGCGGCGGCGGAGCACCAGGAGCGTGACGACGACGGCGAGTACCACGACCGCGAGGGCGCCGGCGATCCAGAGCAGGTCGCCGAGCGATGAGGCTGGCGTGGCAGAGGCATCCGTCGACGGATCGTCCGATCCGTCGTCGCTCCCGGCAGCCGGCGCCTCGGCCGACGCGGTCGGACAGGTCGGCGCGCTCGAGCTGCCGTCGGCCAGCTCCGTGCCGGCGGCGGGCGCCCATTCGAACTCGTACTCGCCCGACACCGGATGCCCGTCGGTCGAAACGACCTGCCAGGTCACGGTGTAGGTGCCCGGTTGACCGAGCTGCGCGTCGGTCTCGATGGTGGCGTCGACGATCCTGGAGCATCCGTCGCCGTAGAACCTCGGATCCGATGCCGGACCCGAGACCTGGATCGCGGAGCCGTTGCCGAAGGAGAGCAGATTGTCGTTCGTCGTGAGCGAGACCGTGCCCGGCTGCTCGGTGACGGTGCTGTTCTCGGGTGGGGTGGAGCTGACGGGGTAGTTGTGCGCCGAGGCCGGCCCGGCCACGCCGAGCACGGAGGCCGCGAGAACCGCGACCCCCGCACCGACGAGGCCGAGCCGGCGACGAAGTCGTGTGCGCATGTCCGCTACTTCCCTGCCGGTGTGCGGCGACGCGACACCACGGCGATCACCACGGCGACGGCTCCCACGGCGAGGCCCAGCAGGCCGAGCACACGGGCGAGCACGTCGACCTCGGCCGCATCCGTCGTCGCATCGTCGTGGTGGTCGTCGGCCTCTGCGGCGGCACCGCTGTGGCCGTGTTCGTCGCCGGTCGCCGCGGTCACGGCGATGGCGGGCGCCGGATGCTCGGGCTCGGCCTCACCGTCGACGGTCTTCTCGTTCCACAGCGTCGAGCCGACCTCGCAGGTCTGTATGACGGGGAACTCGAGCGTGTCTCCGGCTGCATCCTCGGGGAGCTGCAGCGAGAGGGCGAACGTGTCGCGGTAGCCGTCGGCGAGCGGCGTTTTGGCCGTGTAGACGACCTGGCCGACCCGTTCGGTGATCTCGTTGCCGTGGGCGTCCGTCACCGGCGGGTCGAGCGTGATGGTGCTCTTCTCGACGGTCCAGCCCGGGTTGACCGTCGGGGTGACCGACGGGATCGACTCGGGGATGTCGATGGCGATGGCCGTCGTCGGCGATCCGTCGCAGCCGTGGGGCACCGCGAAGGTGAGCACCGTGTAGGACCCGGCGGCCGTGGTGTCGGGGGTGACGCCCACGTGCGCGCTGGCGGCGAGCGGCGAGGCGAGGGCGAGGAGGATGCCGGCGCCGAGAGCCGAGGCTGCGATGGCGGTCGTGCGGGTGGTGGTCTTCATGATCGTTGGTCGTCCTTGGGTCGATGGCACCGTGGACGCGCGTCGGCGTCTGGAGAGGTGTTCGGTGCCGAGAGGGGATTGGTTCGAAAGAGCAGCGCTACGCGAGGCGGAGCGCGGTCGAACGGGGCGGCCCTCGATGCCGCATCGACGAGAGAACGACCAGCAGGTCGCGCGGGAGGAGGACGAGAGCTCGGGCGGACAGCCGGATCTCGACGACCGGAACCAGCCGAGGAGCGCCCGCGACGAGCACGGCGATGAGGCGCCCGGCGGCACGCAGGATCGCCAGCATCGCCCGCTCTCCGCTGTGCAGGGCGGCGATGGTGATCACGGCCGCGAACACGTGTGCGACGATCATCCCCGTGCCGCCGTGGGAGAGGTGACCTGCCTGGCCCATCGCCTCGATCGAACCGCCCGACTCGATCTGGTTCAGCAGGTGAACAGAGGCATCGTGGTGCGCCGCCGGGTTCGTCGTGACCTGGAGCGAGCTGCCACTCACGGCGAACAGGCCGTGGAACGCGAGCTGGCTGAGCACCACGGATGCCGCCAGCCGAGCGAGTGAGACCGTGCGCCCGGCGAGCGCGACGCACACCATGGCAGCGAAGGCGAAGGCTATGACAGTGCCGACACCGAACGGCACCTGGGCGCCTGCGCCGCCGCCGATCGAGTGCGAGAGGCCGGCGAGCAGGGTGGCCGCAGCAGCCGCGGTCAGCCCGCGCGCAGTCCGGGCACCCCGCTGGCTCATACCCTCGAGTCTACGAGGGCCGACGGATGTCGGCAGTACGGCGAACCCCCGGGCACCGCGGCATCGTCGCGCTGCCGAATCTGCGGCGCGCCAGTGAGATCTCAAGCGCGCCGCTGGGAAACGGCCGCGCGGCGTGGCGATGCGACGGCGCAACGGATGCGGCCCCCCGCCGTGATGGCGAGGGGCCGCATCCGTTCAGCAGATCGAGATCCGCCGCCGGGCGTCGACTACCAGAGCAGCACCGGGAAGGTGTTGCTCGTGGAACCCGTCACCGTGTCGGAGCCGGCGTAGACCGACTTCAGCAGGTGCAGACCGGCCTTCAGCTTCGGCAGGGTGATCGTCTTCCTGCCCTTGTCGCCCTCGGTGAGCGTGATGGTCGTGAGCAGCTTCTTGCCGTCGTAGACCTTCACGTCGCCGGTGATGACGGTGCCCTTCGGCGCCGACACCACCACCGTGTACTTCAGCGCCGAGTTGTGGCTGCCGAGGATGGTGTTGGCGTAGGCGAACGTCGAGCTCTTCACCGCGGGCACGGGTGCCGTGATGGTGATCGGCACGGCGATCGACGTTCCCGTCGACGGCACCGCGATCGTGAGCTGCTGGGCGCCCGACAGGCCGGCCGGAATGGTGAAGGTCACCGATGCGCGACCCACCTCATCCGTCGTGTCGACGATCGTCGGGTCGATGGCCGAGGAGCCGACGACCGTTCCACCGATCGAGAGCTCGACCGTCGAGGCCGCAGGCTCACCGGCGCTGAACGCGAGCGACGAAAGGTCGGCGGTGACCGACTCCCCCGGGGCGTAGGCAGCACCACTGGCCGGAGCCGTGAGCTTCAGACCGACAGCGCGCTGGGCGAGGTCGGGCGACACGGGCGAGTTGGCCGCCATGTAGTCGACCATCGACTCGAGGTCGACCTTGCCGGAGTCCGCCTTCTGCGTTCCCTGCGCCAGAGTGAAGAAGTTGTCTCCACCGGAGGCCAGGAACGAGTTGACGACGACACGGATGCTGTCGCCGGCGGCGACGGGCTCACCGTTCAGCAGGATGTTGGTGATGTGCGAACCGACAGGCGCCGTCGGGTCCTCGGTGTAGGCGAGGGACTTCGACACGCCGAGCTTGAGGAAGGGTCGGCTGGCCGTGGCCGGCTGCCACTGCTGCTCGAGCACCTCCTTGAGCTGCGCCCCGCTGAGGGTGAGCGTCACCAGGGTGTTGGCGAACGGCTGGACGACGGCCGCCTCCTTGTAGGTGAGGTTGCCTGCGGGATCCGCCGGCCCGCTGGACGCGTACTTCATGTCCGTGCGGAGCCCGCCTGGGTTCATCAGGGCGACCTGGATGTCAGCGGCGTCGCGCTGAGCGCTCCAGAGCTGCACGTCGGCGACGAAGTTGCCGAGCGTCGACTCTCCCCCGCGGTTCTCAGCACCGGTGCTCTGCTTGGCACGGTTGAAGTCGGCCGTGATGTCGCCGAGCTTGACTGCACCCAGCTCGTTGGCCTTGGCCACGGCGTCGGCGACGATCGGCGTGACCGTCGGGTCATCCGCGTAGTTCGGCGTGTACGTCGTGACGTTGCCGGTCACGACCTTGGTCTTGACGTCGTAGGTGTTGTTCACCATCGACAGCAGTTCCTTGGTCTGCGGGTTCACCTCGATGTCCATGACGCTGAACTTCTCGCCGTACTGACCAGACGAGATGACGGGACGACCGTCGATCACGTGGTTGTACGCGAGGTGGGTGTGACCGGAGACGATCGCATCGACGTCGGAGTCGACGCCCGTCACGATCTTGCCGAACGCGGAGGCCGGGTCGGTGGCAGACGCCACATCGGGCGTCGCCGCACCTTCGTGGACGAGGAGGACCACGACATCCGCCTCACCGTTCGCCGGGTCGCCGTCGCGCAGTTCGTCGGCGACGGTGTTGACCGACTCCGTCACGTCGCGCACGTCGAGCTGGGCGATGCCGGCCGGGCTCACGAGCGATGGCAGCTCGTTCGTCACGGCTCCGACGAAGCCGATGGTCACACCGTCGAACTCCTCCGTGTAGTAGGCGGGAAGGGCGCGCTCGTCCGTGCCCTTCTTGTAGATGTTCGCTCCGAGGTACTCCCACTTCGCCCGCGGGATGATGCGGTCGGTGAGGTCTGCGAAGCCCTTGTCGAACTCGTGGTTGCCCACGGCGCTGACCTCGAGACCGGCCGCGTTCAGGGCGTCGATCGTCGGGTTGTCCTGCTGGATGAAGGACGTGAACGTCGAGGCACCGACCATGTCTCCCGCCGCAGCGAAAACGGTGTTCGGGTTCTCGGCCCGCACCTGCTTCACGGCCGTCGACAGTGCGGCGATGCCGCCGGCAGCCGAACCCGACTCGTTCTCGATGCGACCGTGGAAGTCGTTGACCGTCACGAGGTCGATCGCGACAGGGGCCACCTCGTTCGAGACACCGACGACGATGGGGTCGTGGTCGCTCGAGCGCCAGGGTGTTCCGGACTCGGTGGCGGCGAACGCGTAGCCGCGGTCGCTCCACTCGGGCGAGTTGATGTTCCAGACTCCGACGCCGGTGACGGTCGACGAGACCGACGGGCTGGCGAGCACGTGGTCGAGGCTGCCGAGCTCGCCGTTGAAGGAATAGGTGTACTGGCCGGCGGCATCCGTCGGCACCAGGTCGGTCCAGCCGGCGTCGGTGAAGACGTCGATCGGGTCCTCCTGGGCGTAGGAGTTGAAGTCGCCGATGAGGAAGACGTCTCCGCTGCCCGAAGTCTGCTTCAGGGTGTCGGTGAAGGCGAGGGTGGCCTGGGCCTGCTTGACGCGGTCCTCGTTGAACCAGCCCTGTCCGTCGGCCGGCTCGCCGGTCGAACCCGACGGGGCGGACTTCGACTTCAGGTGGTTGGCGACGACGGTGACCGTCTTGCCGTCGAAGCTGAACGTCTGGGCGATCGGCTCACGGGCGTTGCCCCAGATGCTCTCATCGATCGGCACGGTCTGGCTGGCACCTTCGGGGGTGACCGCAGCGGCCTTGTAGATGATCGCGGTGGTGATGAAGTCGGTGACATCCGCCGTGAGCGTGTCGGGAGTGGGCACGAAGCTCCACACCTCGCTGCCGGCGGCCTCATTGAGGGCGTCGACCAGGTTGCCGAGTGCCTCGTCCTTCGGGTCGCCGAGCTTCACCGAGTTCTCGATCTCCTCGAGCGAGACGATGTCGGCGTCGAGGCCGTTGATGGCCGCGACGATCTTCGACTGCTGAATGGCGAACTGCTCGGCCGTGGCCGCACCACGGGCGCTCGAGTTCTCGCTCGTGAGGGTCGTGAAGTAGTTGAAGACGTTGAACGACGCGAGGCGCACGTCGCCGCCGACGGCGGGCGGAGCCTCGGGGCGCGGGTTGGTCGCCTGGAACGTCGGCTTGGCCTCGGCCGGGCTCGCGTCCGTGATCGGGACAGCGGGCTGCAGGCGCCAGTCGTCGAAGCCGAAGCTCAGCACGTAGGGCTGCGCCGGGAAGTCGACGACATCGCCGTTCCGCACCACAGTGTCGGTCGTGTAGTACGGCTGACCGCCGATGTGCGCGACGTTGGACACCTGGATGCTGTAGCCGTCGTCGAGCAGCAGACGGTTGGCCTTGTTCGCCGCGGCGATGGCTGCGGCATCCGGGCCCGACTGCTTCTGCTCGGTTGCCGCCACCAGCGGCGCCTCTCCTGCGGACAGCCACAGGGTGCCGAAGTTGTAGAGCTGGTGGCTGGAGGCGACCTTGTAGGTGCCCGTCGGCTCGACGAGCATGCCCTCGAGGCTCTCCCGGTCGGCACCGCGCAGGGTGTCGGGCAGCGGGGTGGCCGTTGGGACGCCGACGCCGGGCGTCACGACCGTGACGGCTCCGGCAGCGGATGCGGTGAGCTGGGTGAGTCCGTTGAACTCGCGCACGGTTCCGGTGGCCTGCACCAGGTCGCCGATGGCGAGGGTGGGCTTCTGGCTGCCGAGGAAGACGAACAGCCCCTCCGAGGCTCCGGGGATGGAACCGCCGCTGCCGGCCGTCTGGATGTAGATGCCGTTGTAGCCGCCGGTGCGCTCGTCTGCTGTGACGACGCCCTGCACGACATAGCTGTTGCCGTCGTCGGCGAACGGGCTCGCCGTGCCCGTGCCCTGGATGGCGGCGATCGTGGTGTCGACGGTGGCCGCGAAGGCCGGGGTAGCGCCGAAGGAGGCGAACCCGAGGGTGGCGACCGTGACGGCGGCGAGCGCCGACAGCCGGCGGCGATGGGATCGGACTGGCTGGACTTCAGGCGGCGTGTTCGCTGCCGCCTCTGCGCTGGAGCGCTCGATCGTGGACACGGGCTTCCCTTCGGATGAAACGGATGTGGT
Source organism: Leifsonia sp. Root1293 (assembly GCF_001425325.1). NCBI lineage: Bacteria > Bacillati > Actinomycetota > Actinomycetes > Micrococcales > Microbacteriaceae > Leifsonia > Leifsonia sp. Root1293. The sequence continues at coordinate 2,177,622 of NZ_LMEH01000001.1, forward strand.
GCACAGGGTTGCTCTCGAGCGCGGATTCGGCCGCGGCGCCGAGAAACTGGTGACCCCTCCCGCATGTACCCCGACTCGGGGCGCACTCGTTCAGGGGTCATCCGCAGACTATGGGCTGCCTGTGACAGTGCCAAGAGTCGTGAGGGAAATGTCATCTGCTCTTAAGTTGGTCGCCACAGCGCCGCGCGCGAATGCTGGCCCGTGTGCTGAACGCGCGGCGCCGACAGCCGCACCCTAGGCTGGTCGCCTATGGTCACGGTGATCCTCGGGGTGTCAGGCGCCCTCATCTTCGGCTCGGCCGACTTCCTCGGGGGCCTCGCGGCCAAACGCATGAGCGCCCTGCTGACGACGGCCATCGCTGCGCTCACCGGACTGGTGCTGCTCGTGATCCTGCTTCCCGTGCTCGGGGGCGAGTGGTCGGCCGACGCTGTGTTCTGGGGCGCCCTCTCCGGCGTCTCGGGGGCCATCGCCATCTCCCTGCTCTACGCCTGCCTCGCGATCGGCCCGATGAGCATCCTGTCGCCGCTGACCGCTGTCGTCTCCGCGATCGTTCCGCTCACGGTCGCCCTCGCCGGCGGCGAGACCCTCGCCCCGCTCGGGTACTGGGCGATCGGGCTCGCCCTCATCGCCGTGGTGATGGTGGGCTTCGTGCCGGAGAAGGGGGCCGTGCGTCCGTCGCTCAAGGGCATCCTCATGGCCGTCGGTTCCGGCGCCGCCATCGGAGCGTTCCTGGTGCTCATCGATCTGAGCCCCGACGACAGCGGCCTCGTGCCTCTCGTGCTGAATCGCGCCGTCAACGCGGCCATCATGTTCAGCGTCGTCGGCCTCCTGTTCGTGATCGGAGTGCGCCGCCGCCGCCACTCACGCCACGAGGCGGCGAGCCTGACCGGCATGGGAACCGAAGGCGACGATCGCACCCGCGCGGAGGCGGCGGCATCCGCTGGCCGGAGCATGCTGCGCACGGGCATCATGCTGGCGGTGGCGTGCGGCGTGATCGACGCCATCGCGAACACCCTGCTGCTGCTCGGTATCCGCCTGGGCGATCTCAGCGTGATGAGCGTGCTGACGGCGCTCTACCCTGCCGGAACGATCCTGCTGGCAGCGATCGTGCTGCGCGAGCGCATCGCCCCGGTGCAGTGGATCGGGCTGGCGCTGGCACTCACGGCCGCCGGGATGCTCGCATTGGCCTGAACCCGCGAGCGGCTCGCGCCGCCGTCATTCGGTGGACTTGGGCGCCTTGCGGGGACGCTTGCCCTCGGTCGACGACGGCGAGAACAGCACGCCGAACGCGATGCCGATGCCGATGCCGATGAGCGCGCCGGCCACGACGCTGTCGAGCGAGTAGCCGATCGCCACGCCGAGCACGCCACCGACGACGAGGCCCAGAGGCCAGGCGACCAGCGCACTCATGTGCTTGCGGCCCGCGCGGCCGGGCAGGCGCGGCTCCGGGGTGTTCTCAGCCATGCAGACAATCTACCCGCGGCTTCCGGATGCCGTGGACCACGGCGAGCGGTCAGTCGAACCGCAGCGGCTCTCACCCCGCCGGGCGGTCGGTGGGGCGGTCGGCCGGGCGCAGCGTCGGTCGGAACACCTGTGTCGGCTGTCCCCCGCTGAGGAGTTCGACGAGGAACTCGAGCAGGCGGAACGGAAGCAGCGCGACGAGCTGCACGATGAGGAGCGGGGCGATGACGGCGCTCCCGTAGGAGAGCACGGCTGTCATCGGCCAGTTCCGACCCCAGAGGAACGACGCCGCGAAGGGAAGCAGGAGTACCGGAAGCCACGCGGGGTGCACGGTGATCGCCAGCACGATGCCCGCGGCGATGACGGCGAGCGACAGCAGGATCTGCAGGAGGAGGAGGAGACCGAACGGCCGGGCGTGCCGCAGGTAGCGCTCCGCCGACACCCACCCCCACATGAGCCAGGCGCGCAGCAGCGGCACGCGTTGCTCGCGCAGGCCCACGAGGAAGATGCGGTCGTCCTCCCGGCGCTGCTCGAGCGCCGCTCGCGGATCGCCGCCGTCACCGATGACCGCCGCGACCTCTGAGCGATGGTCGTGCACGATGGCCGGAGCCGACTGGCGACCGTAGGAGGCGATGAAGCTCCAGAGCAGCGGCGGCACCGAGGCGAGGTCGGTGCTGTTCTGCCGGGTGGGATGCGGTTCGGGCGCGTGGGCAGGCGCCCACACGACGCCGTCTGTGCCCGGCTCCCTGTAGCCGATGCCCCGACGCAGCTGGAACAGGTATCCGGCTGGCGGCACCTGGCCGATTTCGATGGAGGCCAGCGGCTCGCCGTCCTCGGTGATGAACGGCATCCGTTCCCCCTTCGCGGTGTGAGTCCATCCTGCCGCGTGGGACTGTCACCGCCGAAGAACCGGTGCGGGCAAGTGGAAGGGCCCCGCGCGCTCGCGGGGCCCCTCATGCCATCCGCACAAGAGGTCGTCGGGTCGACCACAGATGACATCGCATGCCGAGCGTCTCCCCGGCATGAGGAGTGGTTCGAAGCCGACGGACGATCGGTTTGGATGGATCCTGGACGCAGGTCAATCGGGGATCGGGACCGCGGTGCCGCTCACGGTGATGCCGCCCGTCATCGGGATGTCGACGGCGAGCACACTGGGTCGGCCGACATGGCGCCCCTGGTGAACCGTCACCCGTGACGGCGGCTCGACCAGGCCGAGCTCACGGAGGTAGCCGCCCAGCGACGCCGCGGCCGAGCCCGTGGCCGGGTCCTCTGTGATGCGTCCGACCGGGAAGATGTTACGGGCCTCGAACTCCGTCGGGCCGATCGCTCGCAGCATGGTGATGGTTCCCGCCCAGCCCTCGACGTCCATGAGCGAGCGCGCGACGACAGGCGAGAAGGTGAAGGAGTCGAAGACATCCGCGTCGGCGACGACGACGATCGGATGCCGGTTGCCGGCGAAGGAGACGCGCGGCGGGTATCGCTCGTCGAGCTGCGACTCGCTGAGCGACGTCATGGCGAGGATCTGGCTGAGCGCGGAGGCGCCGAGGGGCTCGACGGTGGGATCGACGCTGGTGAAGGCGGCGGTGATGCCGGCGGCGACTCCGGCATCCGTCGACGGCGTGCCCGCGGCATCCGTCACGATCGGGATCTCGCCGACCGGAGTGCGGAAGTGGATCTCCCCGGCTCCGTCGCGCTCGGCGATCGCGACCGCCGTTGCGATGGTCGCGTGACCGCAGAAGGGCACCTCGGCGATCGGGCTGAAGTAGCGGATCACGTGGACGCCGCCGTCGACCCCTGTCACGAAGGCGGTCTCGGCGTAGTCGACCTCGGCCGCGATGCGCTGCATCTCGGCGTCGGTCATCCCGCCGGCGTCGAGCACGACGCCGGCGGGATTGCCGCCCCGTGGGTCGGCGGTGAAGGCGGCGTAGCGGAGGATCTGCGGGGACTCGGTCACACCGCCATTCTCGCGCCTCGCGGAGTGGCTACTCGGCGGAGTCCTCAGCGAACCGCCCTCGGTACTCGACCGGGATGAGCGGCCTCTCGGCGCGCACCCGCAGCTCCTGCACGGCCCAGCTGTTGCCATCGGGATCGCTGAAGCCGAAGAAGGTTCCACCGTCGCGCTCGTCGAACACGGTGAGCTCGCTGGCGTCCACCCCGCGTTCGATGAGCTCCTCCCGTGCTGTGGCGGCATCCGGCACCACCAACTGCAGACCCTTGAGGGTGCCCGGTTCCATCTGGTTCTGTGAGGGCAGGGTGCCGATCACGATCGAGCAGCCCGAGCCGCGCGGCGTGAACTGCACGATGCGCGCCTCGCCCATGTCGGTGTCGTGGTCGAGGTCGAATCCGACCTTGTCGCGGTAGAACTCGATCGATCGTGCGATGTCGGAGACGGGCACGATCACAACTTCCAGGGTCCAGTCCATGATCTTCTTTCTTCCTTCCGTTGGCTGGAAAGCGAGGAGTTTCTCGCCCGGGCGGCCCCGGGAGCACCGGAATCGCCGCAAGGACGAGGAAACTCCTCGCTTTCCAGAGGTTGTCAGCCGAGCAGCTCTTCCAGGCGCTCGTAGCCCTCGCGCATACCGGTCTCCATGCCCGAGGCCACCATGCCGTCGCGAGCCTCCTGGGTGGGGTAGACGGAGTGGCCCTCGAGACGGGTTCGGCCGTTGCCGAGGTCGATGAAGCGCATCGCGTCGAGCGCGACCACGTCGGGGAACCCCTCGAACTCGAAGGTCTGCACGGCGAACTCGTTCTCGCGCACGACGTGGAAGACGCCGTTGAAGCCGTACTTCTCGTCGCCGCGGCCGTGGATGTAGCGGTAGCGGCCTCCGGTGCGGAAGTCGTACTCCTCGATCTCCATCTCGAGATCGCGCGGTCCGAGCCACTGCGCCACGAGCGCCGGGTCGCGGTGGGCGTTGAAGACCGCCTCGACGGGGTAGTCGAACTCGCGGACGAAGTCCACGTACTGAACGCCTTCCGGGGCGGTGACGGTGAGTGCATTGGTGGTGGTGCTCATTGTTCCTTCTCCTTGATGGTGTCGACGGATGCGGGTCTCGATGCATCCGATGCGCCCATCGCTCCGAGCACAGCGTCGAGACTGCGGAACTGCTGCTCGTGGATGAGCCTGTATCGGTCGATCCAGCTGGTCATGCGTTCGAGCTCGACGGCGTTCAGGTGAACGGGCCGGCGCTGCGCATCACGCGTTCGCGTGACCAGCCCCGCCTGCTCCAGCACCTGGATGTGCTTCGAGACCGCCTGCTTGGAGATCTCGAACGGCTCCGCGAGTTCATTGACCGTGGCCGAGCCCCGACTGAGGCGGGCGATGATCCGCCGACGGATGGGATCGGCCAGGGCCATGAATGCCCGGTCGAGCCGTTCGTCCGACTTCGGATCCACGATCATTATCAACCTTCTGCTTGATCAACCATTTGATTGATTAAAGATAACGCCGACGCGGCCCGGTGTCAACACCCATCCCTCGAGTCGCCCGGATTCGTCGCTCTGGCCCCACGCGGAGGGCTCGGAGCCGACGAAGATGGGCGACTCGATGGGATGGGGGCGGGCGGGCGGCGGGGTGGGGGCGGAGCGCCGAGGGCGGGCGGGGCGCGCGCGGGACCGGAGCACGGCAGGATGGAGTCATGCGCATCGTGGTGACTGGTGGATCGGGAAAGCTCGGACGAACGGTGGTGCGCGAGCTCGCGGCATCCGGTCACGAGGTGGTCAATCTCGACCAGAACGGCGAGCGTGGGCCCGGGTTCCTGCGGGTCGACCTGAGCGACTTCGGCGCCGTGATCGACGCGATCGCCGGCCTGGCCGAGCAGCCCGACGGGCACGAGGATCGCGGCAACGTCGATGCCCTCGTTCACCTCGCCGCGGTGCCGGCCCCGGGCCTGGTCAGCGACGTGAGCACGTTCCACAACAACATGCTCGGCACCTTCAACGTCTTCTGGGCGGCGAAGCGTCTCGGCATCCGTCGCATCGTGTACGCATCGAGTGAGACCGTGCTCGGCCTCCCGTTCGACGTACCCCCGCCCTACATCCCTGTCGACGAGGAGTACCCGGCCCGCCCCGAAAGTGTCTACTCACTGGTGAAGCACCTGGAGGAGCAGCTGGCGATCGAGCTGGTGCGCTGGGACCCGGAGCTGTCGATCACGGCCCTGCGCTTCTCGAACGTGATGGACCCCGAGGACTACGCGGCCTTCCCGTCGTTCGACTCGGATGCGAGCGCACGCAAGTGGAACCTGTGGGGCTACATCGACGCCCGAGACGGCGCACAGGCGATCGAGCGCGCGCTGACGGCGGCCGGACCAGGATTCGACCGCTTCATCATCGCCGCCGCCGACACCGTGATGAGCCGGCCGAACGCTGAACTCGTGGCCGAGGTGTTCCCCGACGTGCCGGTGCACGGGGGTCTCGGGGAGAACGACACCCTGCTCTCGATCGCGAAGGCGCGGCGAGTGCTCGGCTTCGAGCCGCAGCACTCGTGGCGGGACCGCGTCTGACGCTTCGACCGCGGGCTTCGCCCGGGCCTCAGCGAGCGTGCGCAGGCGCGACAGCGTGCAGCGCGTCGACCGCAGGCTCCCCCGAGCCTCAGCGAGCGTGCGCGGGCGCGACAGCGTGCAGCGCGTCGACCATCGGGGCGAGCTCGGGCTGCTCGGCAGCGGTCGAGAGCACACGCTCCAGGGCCTCGTCGTGGATGGGCCGCGCCCGCTCGTAGAGCGCCTGCCCCGCAGCGGTCAGCTCGGTGTAGATGCCCCGCCTGTCATCGGCGCACAGGATGCGGGTCAGCAGCGCACGCTCCTCGAGGCGCGTCACGAGCCGGGTGGTCGCGCTGGCGCTGAGTGCCGCGGCACGAGCGAGCTGCTGCATCCGCATGTGCCAGCCGTCCTGGCGACTCAGCGCATCCAGCACCGTGTACTCGACGACGGAGACGCCGACGGATGCGGCCAGCGCGCGTTCCAACTCCGCTTCGATGAGCCCGTGCAGCGCCGCCAGCGTGCGCCAGCCCTGCGCGCGCACCTCGACTGCGTCGTCGGCGATGCCCATGGCAGTCCTCGATCCTCTCGTCGCAGTCGCCCGGCCGAACAGCCGGACGAAAGTAGTTGCTTGCGCGTTGTACTTGCATGTGCAACTATTTATACAACGCGTCTGCAACTACCAGCGTACGCGCATCACCGCAGAACACCTACCCCAGCACAGGAGTATTCGACAATGCCTGCAGGCTTGATCGCCCTCGCCATCGGCGGATTCGGCATCGGACTCACCGAGTTCGTCATCATGGGACTGCTCCCCGAGGTCGCGTCGACCTTCGGTGCGAGCGAGGCTGCCGCCGGATGGCTCATCTCCGGCTACGCGCTGGCGGTGGTTGTCGGCGCTCTCGGCATCACCGCCGCGACCATCCGGCTGCCCCGCAAGCCCGTTCTCATGGCGCTGCTCGTACTGTTCATCGCCGGTAACGCCCTGTCCGCCCTGGCCCCGAGCTACGGCGTCATGATGAGCGGGCGAGTCATCGCCGCCCTCTGCCACGGCGCCTTCTTCGGCATCGGCGCCGTCGTCGCCGCGAGCCTGGTGCCCGCCAACCGCCAGGCGGGCGCCGTCGCCATCATGTTCACGGGCCTCACAGCAGCGAACGTGCTCGGCGTCCCGTTCGGCACCTTCCTCGGTCAGCAGTTCGGCTGGCGCTCCACCTTCTGGGTGATCGCCGCCATCGGCGTCGTGGCGCTCATCGGGATCTGGCGGCTCGTGCCGGCCGCTGCTGCGGTTCCGGATGCCGCCGGTGGAGCATCCGTCCCCCAGAGGCCGAGCCTCCGCACCGAGCTCGGCGCGTTCCGCTCTGGCCAGGTGTGGCTGTCGCTGGCCGTCACCATCCTCGGATTCGGCGGCATGTTCGGTGCCTTCACCTACATCGCCTACACGCTCACCGAGGTGAGCGGCTTCGCTTCGACAACGGTGCCCTGGTTGCTCGTGCTCTTCGGCGCCGGCCTCGTCGTGGGCAACTGGCTCGGCGGACGGCTCGCCGACAGGTCGATCGACGGCACCCTGCTCGGCTTCCTCGCCGCGCTCACCATCGTGCTCGTGCTGTTCGCCGTGCTGGCCGCGAACCCCATCGCGACGATCGTGCTGCTCTTCCTCATGGGCGGCTTCGGCTTCGGAACCGTGCCCGGTCTGCAGACGCGCATCATGGGCTACGCCGCCGGCGCGCCGACACTCGCCTCGAGCGCCAACATCGCGGCGTTCAACCTCGGCAACGCCCTGGGCGCCTTCGCCGGCGGCCTCGCCATCACCGCCGGCCTCGGCTACACCTCTCCGCTCTGGGTCGGCGCCATCATCACAGCGGCAGCCGTGCTCGTGATGACCTTCGCAGCCATCGATGCCCGTCGAAAGACGCGCAGACTGGGTGACGCGGGCAACTCAGCGCAGGCGCCGACCCGGCCCACCGCAGCCCTCGTCTGAACGTCGGCGCACGGACCTCCCCACAGACCATTCCGCCGAATCCGGCACAACGAAAGGACCCCCTATGAGCGACATCCTCATGATCGTCACCGGCGCCACCAGCCTCACCCTGAGCGACGGCACCGAGCACCCCACGGGCTTCTGGGCCGAGGAGCTCGTCGTCGCGCACCGCGAGCTGAGCGCCGCGGGCCACACCATCACGATCGCGACGCCGGGCGGGGTCACCCCCACCGTCGACGCCGGAAGCCTCTCGGATGCCGGTGCCGGCGGAGCCGAGAAGGCCGCCGAGCTGCGCGACTACCTCGACGCGATCGCGCCGGAGCTGGCGGCATCCGTCGCTCTCGACGGCATCGACGTGTCGGCATACGACGCGGTCGTGCTTCCTGGCGGCCACGGCCCGATGACCGACCTCGCCTTCGATGCGACGACGGGACGCCTGCTCGACGAGGCGAACGCCGCCGGAACCATCATCGCTCCGTTCTGCCACGGCCCAGCCGCCCTGCTGTCCGCCGTCGGAGCCGACGGCGCGTTCGCCTTCGACGGACGCCGGCTCACGGTGTTCACCGACCACGAGGAGCTCACCGGCGGAACCGGCGAGAAGACGCCGTGGTTCGTCGAGACGCGCTTGCGCGAGGCCGGGGCGGTCGTCGAGACCGCCGCCGACTGGTCGAGCCACGTCGTGGTCGACGGCAACCTCATCAGCGGTCAGAACCCGCAGTCGAGCGCAGCGGTGGCGGCAGCCGTGGTGGAGGCGCTGGCGAAGGGCTGATCGGAGCCGTAGGGCGGGGGCGCGCGGTGAGGTGATCTCGATACGTGGCCTCGCTGCGCTCGGGCACTACTCGATCAGCGGGAGGGGCCACGCTCGGGCACTACTCGATCAGCGGGAGGAGCCGCGCTTGGGCACTACTCGATCAGCGGCGTGGGCAGCGGGCGGAGCGGAGCCCGGAGCTCAGTCGAAGAGCTCGCTGAGCCAGCTCTCCCGCTTCTTCTTGCGGTAGTAGCCCTGGTCGTCACGGCGGCGGTCGTCGTTCCCCCGCTGGTCGTACCCCCGCTGCTCATAGCCCTGCTGGCCGTGGGCCTGCACCGGCTGCTGCGCACCCCAGCTCGGCTGAGACTGCTGGCGTGCAGGCGGGGCCACTGCCGACGACCTGTAGTCCTGAGCCGCTCTGAGTTCGGCGCCAGCACGCTCGAGGATCTTGTCGAGCTCCCCGCGGTCGAGCCACACTCCGCGACAGGTGGGGCAGTAGTCGATCTCGACGCCACTGCGCTCGCTCATCACGAGCACGGACTGGTCATTCGGGCACTGCATCGAACGTCTCTCCTTCGTCGGGGTCTCCTCGACCCTAGGAACGATTTCTGAGCAGATCCCGGATGCCGCCCACGGACCGAACCGACCGGGCGATGAGGCGCGCAGGTGAAATGTGGGTCATTCCCCAGCGGTCGACGGGCTGCGTGTGCCATGATTCCGCCACGGTCCTGTGCGATGCCGTGGGCCCGAGGGGAGTGATCGATGGCGACATTCGGGGTGGAAGAGGAATTCATGTTCCTCGATCCGGAGACCCTCCGGCCCGTGGACGTCGGCACTCACGTGCACGAGTCGATGGCGGCGCAGGCCGAGTGGTCGCCGATCGTCAATCACGAGTACCTCGCGTCCCAGGTCGAGCACACCTCGGCGGTGTTCACGACGCTGGCCGAGGCATCCGCCGCCCTCGATCGCTTCCGCCGCGAGGTGGCCGAGAGGGCCGGCAACCTCGACGTGATCGCGGCGAGCGTCGGAATGCCGTTCCAGGCTCCCCTGTACCCGACCATCACGGAAGACGACCGCTACGAGCGCGTGGTGGCCGACTACCGCCAGATCATCGCCGACCACCAGATCAACGGCCTGCACATGCACGTGGGCATCGCCGACCGCGACGCCGGCGTCCGCGCCCTCAACCGGGTGCGACTGTGGATGCCGCTGCTGCAGGGCATGTGCGGCAATTCGCCGTTCTGGCGCGGAGTCGACACGGGCTTCGAGAGCTGGCGCGCCATCGTCATGCGTCGTTGGGCCGTGTCCGGATGCCCGCCCGCATTCACCGACGCCGCAGACTACGAGCGGCGGCTGCGCGACATCGTGGGGGTCGGCGGCACCTTCGACACCGGAATGGTCATGTGGAATGCGCGGCTCTCGGAGCACGTGCCCACCCTCGAGGTGCGGGTGTGCGACGCCCAGCTGACCACCGACGACACGCTTCTGCTCGTCGCCGTGGTGCGTGGGCTGGTCGCGACCGCCCTCGCCGAGGCCGATGAGACCAGCCCGTACGACGTGCATCCGGAGCTGCTCGACAACGCACTCTGGCAGTCCGCGCGCGACGGCCTGCGCGGCCGCCAGCTCGAGCCGATCTCGGGCACCATGATGGAGGCGCGGGCCGCGCTCGACGCCCTGCAGGCGTACATCGCCGACCAGCTCGAGGTCGAGGGCGACCGCGAGTTCGTCGCGACGGGCATCGCGAGGCTCCTGCGCGAGGGCACCGGCGCGCACCGGCAGCGCGCAGCACTGCATGCCGGGGGACCGGCCGGACTGGCCAGGTTGCTGCGCGAGAGCGTCACCGCTCCGGTGTGACCACTCGCACCACAACGAGAGAGTGCGCCGCGAGGGCGGTCGGAGACGCGTCAGCGGCATCCGTCGTCGGAAAACGCAGAAGCTCGGTACTCGTCACCGCCGCCTCGATCGGAGCCGGGACGTCGCCGAAGTTCACGGTGACGGCCACATCACCGCGTCTCATGGTGAGAACGGATGCCCCATGGACCTCCACCTGCGGAAGGTCGGCGCTCCGCAACGCCAGCACCGAGCGTCGTAGCCCGGCCAGTTCCCGATAGAGCGCGAGGAGCCGCGCATGTCGGCCATTCTCGGCCTCGCTCCAGTCGAGCACGGACCGCTTCAGCGTGTCGGGGTCCTGCGGGTCGGGCACCAGGTCGCGGTCCCAGCCCATGCGGGCGAACTCGGAGATGCGGCCGTTCACGACAGCAGCGCCGAGCTCCGGCTCGGGGTGCGAGGTGAAGTACTGCCAGGGCGTCGATGCCGCCCACTCCTCCCCCATGAACAGCATCGGCGTGAACGGGCCGAGCAGGGTGAGCGCCGCGGCGATTCCGAGCTGGCCGTCGTCGAGGGTCTCAGCGAGCCTGTCGCCCCGCGCCCTGTTTCCGATCTGGTCGTGATTCTGGTCGCTCACGACCAGCCGCCAGGGCGGCGTGACATCGAAGTCGATCGGTCGCCCGTGCTCACGCTCGCGGAACGACGACCAGGTGCCATCGTGGAAGAAACCCCTGGTAAGCACCTTCTTCAGCACGGCCAGTCCATCGAAGTCGGCGTAATAGCCGGTGACCTCACCGGTGAGCGCGACGTGCAGGGCGTGATGGAAGTCGTCGCTCCACTGCGCCGTGAGGCCGTAGCCGTCGGGGCGCGGCTCGATCATGACGGGGTCGTTGAGGTCGGACTCTGCGATGAGGTGCAGCGGGCGCGCGAGCGTTGCGGCGAGGGCATCCGTCGCGTCGGCGATCTCGGCGAGGATGTGCGTCTGGCTGGTGTCGTGGAGCGCGTGCACGGCGTCGAGTCGCAGTCCGTCGACACCGTAGTCGCGCAGCCAGAGCATGGCGTTGTCGATGATGTAGCGACGCACCTCCCCGGCGCCGGGTCCATCGAGGTTGAGCGCGCTCCCCCACGGGCCGTCCTGCTCGTGAAGGTACGGACCGTAGCGCGGCAGCACGTTCCCGCTCGGACCGAGGTGGTTGTAGACCACGTCCTGGATGACGCCGAGGCCGGCCGCGTGAGCAGCGTCGACGAAACGGCGATAGGCAGCAGGCCCGCCGTACGGCTCGTGCACCGCGAACCAGAGCACGCCGTCGTAGCCCCACCCGTGTTCGCCGTTGAAGGCGTTGACCGGCAGCAGCTCGATGAAGTCGACCCCGATGGAGCGCAGGTGGTCGAAGTGCCGGGCGGCCGCGTCGAGGGTGCCCTCCGGGGTGAAGGTCCCGAGGTGGAGTTCGTAGATGACGGCACCCTCGAGAGGGCGGCCGCGCCACCCATCGCTCGATCCCTCCGGGTCTCCATCGGCGCCGAGTCGATCCGTGCCGTGCAGGTCGAGGGTGCGCGACGGTCCGTGAACCCCCTGCGGCTGCCACAGCGACCGCGGATCCGCCAGCGGCCCCTCCCCATCGACGATGAAGCCGTAGTCGACGCCTTCGGCGACCTCGAACGGATGCCGCCACCAGCCGTCTTCGTCACGGGTCAGCGGCAGGTCCTCGCTGTCGAGGCGCAGAACCACGTCGCGGGCATCGGGCGCCCAGACCCCCAGCATCATCGGACGGCCCGATCGCCGGAGGACTGCACGGACCGCGGAGCCAGCAGGGCGACCGGGTAGTCGGCCAGGAGTTCTGCGAGGAGCACCTCGCCGCTCCATTCCCTGCCGCTGATCACATCGACGAGGACATCTTCCGGCAGCCTGAGGACGGTGCCGTTCCACCCGCCTGCGGCCGCCAGCCCCACCGGCAGCCTGGTCGCGACGGCGATGGCACCGCCGCGGTCGAACGCGACGACGTGGTCGGCGGCGGGTCCGTAGGCCGGCAGGCCGAGGTACCGGGTGAAGAGTTCGGGGTGATCGCGACGGAGGCGCAGGGCGCGCGAGGTGACGAGCAGTTTGGCGGCGCCCGAGTCGTCGACCGACGGCAGCCAGCCGTCGTCGAGGCGCGCGAGCAGGTCGCGGCGCATCCCGGCATCGACCGGACGGCGGTTGTCGGGGTCGACGAGGGAGAGCTCCCAGAGCTCGCTGCCCTGGTAGACGTCGGGGACTCCGGGTGCCGTCAACTGGACGAGCTTGGCTCCGAGCCCGTTCGTGAAGCCCGCTGCCGTGACCGCGTCGACGACGCCCTGCACGACGGCTGCGACGTCGTCGTCATCGAAGACCGCGTCGACGGCAGCGTGCACGCGGGCTTCGAATGCTGCATCCGGCGCCGTCCAGGTGGTCGAGGTTCCCGCCTCGCGCGCCGCCTTCTCCGCGTAGGCCTGCAGGCGCTCCCGTGACGCCGGCCAGGAACCGACGACGGCCTGCCACAGCAGGTTCTCGAACGCCACGTCTCCGAGCGGCAGCCTCTCGTGCAACTCGGCGAGCGCCTGCGTCCACCCGTCCGCCCACTCCGAGAGCACCGAGATGCGGGCGCGCACGTCCTCGCCACGCTTCGTGTCGTGAGTCGACAGGGTGGTGAGCGTGAGCGGATACGCCGCCTGCCGAACGACCTGGCGGGAGTGGAACTCGACGGGGTCGATCGAGAACTCGCTCGGGTCGGCGCCCACCTCGGTCAGCGAGGTCAGGCGGGTGTACCTGTAGAAGGCCGTGTCCTCGACGCCCTTCGCCATCACCATGCCGGAGGTCTGCTGGAAGCGCACCGCTGCCGGATGCCGCGGGTCGGCGAGTACGGCCGCCACGGCATCGAGGGCGGCACCGATGTCCGGCCGGCGCCGGCTCGCCTCGGCCCTGGCCTCGTCGAGGTGGCCGGCCCCGAACGGCAGGTAGGAGCGGTACACCGGGAAGCAGGCGAGGAGTTCGCCGAGCGCGTCGGCGCGGGCGTCGAGGTCGAAGCCGGCAGCCTCGAGCTCCGGCAGCAGCCGCGCGAGCCTCAGTACCTCCGCGTGCAGGATGCCGTCGGCGATGGCGCGCTTGGTGCCGTGGATGAGGTCGGGCCATGATGGCGACGCCGATGCCGCGGTCGGATCGAGCGCCGCCGTAGCCCGCTCGAGCTGGTGGCGCCCTGCCGGGTCGACGAACAGCCTGTCGACCTGGGCGAGGGCGTCGTAGCCGGTGGTGCCGACCGTCGCCCACTCCGGTGGCATGGACTCGTCGCCCTCGAGGATCTTCTCGACCCAGACCGGAGCGCCGTCGGTGAGGCGCGCGAGGTCGGCGAGATACCGCCCGGGGTCTGCGAGGCCGTCGGGGTGGTCGACGCGCAGGCCATCGGCCAGACCCTCGCGCACCCAGCGCCCGATCTCCCGGTGGGACTGCTCGAACACCCACGGAATCTCGACGCGGATGCCCGCGAGCGAGTTGACCGCGAAGAAGCGCCGGTAGTTCAGCTCGGCGTCTGCCCGACGCCAGTCGACGAGGGCGTAGTGCTGGCGGTCGAGGATCGCGCGGATGGCTGCGACGCCGGCGTCTCCACCGGTGTCTGGAAGCCCATCCAGGGAGCCCGGTGCGAGCGGGAACCTGTGGTCGTAGTAGACCAGCTCGGCGGCATCGACGTCGATGCTCATCGCGGCGAGCTCGTCGTCGCCGTCGCTGCGGAGCACGGGCAGCACCAGTCGACCGTCGGCGGCGTCCCAGTCGACGTCGAACGCCTCGGCGTAGCGGGACTCGCGACCATGCGCCAGGACGTCCCACCACCACACGTTCGCCGAGGGGGTCGCGACCCCGACGTGGTTCGGCACGATGTCGATGAGCACGCCGAGTCCCCGGGCCCTGGCCGCAGCAGCGAGACGGTCGAGCGCCGCGCCGCCACCGCGAGCCGGGTCCACCAGCGCGTGGTCGGTGACGTCGTAGCCGTGGTCTGAGCCGTCCTCGGCGGCGAGCAACGGCGAGAGGTAGATCCAGTCCGCTCCGAGATCCCGCACGTAGTCGACGACGGATGCGGCATCGTCGAGCGTGAACCCCGGCGTGATCTGCAGCCGGTAGGTGGATCGCGGCAGGCGCCTCGCCTGCGGCATCCGTTCACCCGATGTCGGATCCGATTCGTGCATGCGCTCCCCCTGCAGGCGTGACGGCGCCGGTGGCGTCACCGGCGTCACCTCAGGGTGCCACGAGTTCACCCGTGGGCGGCCCCCCTTGCGTGGACGGCCTCGATGATCTCCAGAACGCGCACGGAGTCCGCAGGGTCGACGGGAACCGGGGCATTCCGCAGCAGGGTGTCGGCCAGTGCCCGATAGAAGCCGGCGTAGTCGCCGCGATCGGTGGGCTCCCGACGCGTGGCTCCCTCGAGACCGAGTTCGCCCCACGCACTCCGGGGCTTCTCCCCGAAACCGGGGTCCGTGGGCGAACCGCCGGCCTTGAGCGCGGCCTCCTGCGGGTCGAGGCCCCACGTGGTGTAGCCGGCCTCGGATCCGAGCACACGGAAGCGCGGGCCGAACTGGGCTGCGAGCGAGCTCATCCAGAGGTGCGAGATCGTTCCCGAGGCGTGGGTGAGAGCCACGAACGCGTCGTCGTCGGCACCGGCCCCCGCGCGGAGCGTGCGCACCTCGGCGTACACGTCGACAACGGGGCCGAAGAGCGTGAGCGCCTGGTCGATGAGGTGGGTGCCCAGGTCGAAGAGGATTCCGCCCCCGGATGCGGCAGCCGTCGTCGACTTCCAGGTGGCCGGCGGAGTCGGCTTCCACCATTCGAACCGCGACTCGAACCGGCGTACCTCGCCGAGTTCTCCAGCATCGATGAGGCGGCGAAGCGTCAGGAAGTCGCCGTCCCAGCGGCGGTTCTGGAATACCGTCAGGGTGCCGGCGGATGCTGCGGCAGCGTCGATGAGCGCGCGCCCTTCGGCCGCGGTGACGGCGAAGGGCTTGTCGACGACGACCGAGAGCCCAGCGGCGAGCGCGGCCTCGGCAAGGGGAGCGTGCGTCTCGGGCGGGGAACCGATGACCACGAGATCGAGGTCGGCGGCCCGGGCGAGAACGTCGTCGGGGCTGTCGACGACGGTGGCATTCGGGTGCAGGCGCTCCGCCTCGGCGCGCCGCTCCGGGTTCGCGGTGACGACGACGTCGAGCGAGAACTCGTCGTTCGCGGCCAGGAACGGGGCGTGGAACACCCGCCCCGACGTGCCGAAGCCGATGACGGCGGTGCGGATGGGCTCAGTGGTGGTCATGACGCTCCTGTTCACTGCCGCGAGCGCGCGGCCTCTTCATGGATACCACGACGATTCAGCGCAGCTGCACCAGCTGCCGCACGTCGTCGTAGGGCAGCTCGTCGACGACGGCACTCACCCAGATCTCCTCGAGCGTGACGGCCCCGCGATAGGTGCTGAGGAACGCCGTGTCGGCGGCGTCGCGCCCCGTGGCGATGCGCACGAGGGACTGGCGGGGCGCCAGCGCCGTCGCGTCGACGACATGCCATGCCCCATCCACGTAGGCCTCGGCCACGGCGTGGAAGTCCATCGGATCGAGGCCCGGCGCGTAGACGGCCACCAGCCGCGCCGGAATGTCGAGGGCGCGCAGGAAGGCGATCACGAGGTGCGCATAATCGCGGCAGACGCCCCTGCGAGCGAGCAGGGTGCGCTCGGCGCCGTCTGTCGGCAGGCTCGAACCGGGAACGTAGGCGAGGTGGCTGCCCACCCACGAGCTGACGGCGTCGAGAGCCTCCACCCCCGTCAGTCCGCCGAACTCAGCAACAGCGGTCGGTCCGAGAGAGTCCGACTCGCAGTACCGGCTCGGCCGCAGGTAGGTGAGCAGTGAGCGCTCGGTGACGGCGAGGGGCTCGGCCTGCCCCGTCACTGTCACCGCGTAGTCGAGGGTGAGCTCGCCCGGCCCGGCCTCGAGGGCGTGGATGCGCGTTCCGTGACCGCTGATCACCTCGCGGGGTTCGACGCTCACCCCGTCGAGCCTCAGATCGAGCGTCTCGGTGCGCTCGTTACCCTCCGCGACCGCCACGATGAACGCGAGGTGCGCCGGGTCAAGGATCTGGAGGCGGAGGTGGGCGTTGGCTGTGCGCTGCATCTGAGGTCTCCTGCTCCGACGGGGACGGTGCCGACCGGCACGGTGGTCCTATCATCACAGCACCGAGCGTCAGCGCGAGACCGCGCGTCGGTTCAGGACCGTGCGTCAGCGCAGCGGAGAGCCCACCACGGTGAAGCCCGTCCCGCCCATGACACCCGAGAGCAACGGCCGGGCCTCGTCGATGGCCGCTCTGACCGAGGGCAGCTCGAGCGATGCCCGGTGAGCCTCCTCGGATTCCCAGAGCTCGGCCACGAACACCGTGTCCGGTTCGTCGTCGCTGACACCGACCTCGTAGAGGAGGCATCCGACCTCCCGCAGCGGGGCGCTGGGCCTGGTGAGCAGGGCCACGAGCTCGTCGCGACGGCCGGGGCGGGCACCGAGGGTGCCGATGTTCGCGTAGGTCATAGTCCATCTTCGCGCTGATCAGCGACCCGCCGCCGACCGACTTCGCGCAGCCGAGGGTCGGTGCGGGTCTTCGCAACCCCTCGACACCGACCGGTCGGCGGCCCTAGCGTCGCAGTATGGACAGCACGATGGCGTGCCTCACGGACTGGATGATGCGGCAACGCTGGTACGGCGGCAAGGGCCGCGTACCGCAGCTGCGCCGTCTGGGCGCGTGGGACCTGCCGAGCGATACCGAGGGCGTGCGCGTGCGCACGCTGCTCCTCATGGACGAAGCCGCACGTCCGGCGACCCTCTACCAGGTGCCGATCACGCTGCGGCACTCGCTGCTGCCCGGCGGCGGGCACAGGCTCATCGGACGCGTCGACTCGGGAGAGTACGCCTACGACGGCCCTTACGACCCGGTGTATGCGCGCGCCCTGCTCCGCATGATCGTCGGCGAGCAGACGGCGATCCCGGATGCCGTCGACGCTATCGGTCACAGTTCGCTTCCGGCCGCCCGCGCCGACAACCCTCGCCTGGACGACGCGTCGATGACGGCGACAGTGCTGAGCGGCGAACAGTCGAACACGTCGATCATCTACGAGGGACCCGGCGATCGTGTCAGCGTGATCTGCAAGGTGTTCCGGCAACTCCACCACGGCGACAACCCCGACGTCACCCTGCAGACCGCGCTCGCCGAGTCCGGCTCGCCGCATGTTCCGCGCAGTGTCGGCAACATCACCGGCGAGTGGGACGACGTGGGGCGAGCCTCCGGACGGGCCAGCGGCCACCTCGCCTTCGCGCAGGAGTTCCTGCCCGGCGTGCAGGACGCGTGGCGCTTCGCACTCGACGCCGCGGCATCCGGCGACGACTTCAGCGCCCCCGCGCACGACCTCGGCGTTGCGACAGCGGTCGTGCACAGCTCCCTCTCGCACCTGTTCCCGACCCGGCCGGCGAGCCCGGGCGACATGGTCGCCGTCACCATGAGCTGGTACCAGCGCCTCGCGATCGCACTGGCGGAGGTGCCGGAGATCGCGGCTCACCGGGCCGAGACCGAAGCGGTCTTCGAGGCCGCACAGGCCGTCCCCTGGCCTTCGATGCAGCGCATCCACGGCGACTTCCACCTGGGTCAGGTGTTGCAGGTTCCGGACCGCGGCTGGGTTCTCGTCGACTTCGAGGGCGAGCCGATGCGCCCCATGAACGAACGCGACCAGCCCGATCTCGTTCTGCGCGACATCGCCGGCATGCTCCGCTCCTTCGACTACGTGGCCGGCTCGACGAAGGCCGACCATCCCGAGCGCCGGGTATCGGAGCTGAAGGCGTGGTCGCACGACGCCCGCCGCGCGTTCGTCGATGGCTACATAGCGGCATCCGGCAACGATCTCCGTGAGCACCGTCAACTGCTCGACGCCTTCGAGCTCGACAAGGCCGTGTACGAGGCGGTCTACGAGACCCGCAACAGGCCGACGTGGGCGCCGATCCCGTTGATCGCCATCGAGAGACTGCTCTCACGCGGACGGATGCCGGAACCGGCCGACGTCGGCGGACGCCTGTAGCGTCGAGCCATGCGATTCACCTTCTCCGCGCCGCTCTGGGAGTGGCAGGCGCAGGCGAACTGGTATTTCGTCAGCCTGCCCGAGGAGATGGGCACGGACATCGCCGAGGTGCCGCGGATGGTGCGGGGCTTCGGGGCGGTGAAGGTACGGGTGCGCATCGGCGGATCCGACTGGTCGACCTCGATCTTCCCCTCGGACGGCACCTACGTGCTGCCGATCAAGAAGGCCGTGCGCACGGCAGAGGGCATCGAACCCGACGACGAGGTGAGCGTCGATCTCGAGGTGATCGACCTCTAGGAGTCGGGCCCGGCGTTCGTCCACCGAGCCCGACTGGGCCTACGCCGCTGAGGGCGTGGCGCGCTCGGCCTTGGCCAGGTTCGCGATGAGCTCATCGCGGGTCTGCCGGACCACGTACGCGGGCTGGTCGCGCTCGACGCGCCAGCTCTCCGAGAGCGGGCCGACGTTCACTGTGTCGAAGCCGACCTGGTCGTAGAGACGCTCGACGGCCTGTGCGGCGTCGTCGAAGTCGCTCGACGTGGCGAGAGCGCGGCGACCAGGGGTGCCGGCCGGAGTTCCGTCGGTGGTGATGTCGGCGGCCATGATGTGGTTGAAGCCCTTGGCGACGCGGCTCTGGGGAAGGTGGGCCTGCAGCATTCCGGAGACTGTGTCGATGCCGTCGTCGAGCGAGGCGATGTGGCCATCGCGCTCGAAGTAGTAGTTGTTGGTGTCGATCACGATCTTGCCGGCGAGCGGCTCGACCGGAACTGCGTCGAGGGCCTTGAGGGGCACCGTCACGACAGCGATGTCCGCTGCTGCGGCGGCATCCGTCGCCGTTGCCGCCTTGGCGTGGGGGCCGAGATCGGCGATGAGATCGCCGAGGGTCTCCGGCCCGCGTGAATTGCTGATGACCACGTCGTAGCCCGCCGCGATGGCCGCGCGAGCGACCTGGCTGCCGATGTGTCCTGCTCCGATGATTCCGATTGTCGTCATGTGGGTAGGCAAGACGTCCGGGCTGCCGTTTGTTCCCGTTCCCAGCCGATCCTGATGTGAGACGGCCGATCGGCGACGCTCGGTGTTCGGTTCCTGTGAAGTCAAGGGCATGCATCGGATGCCGGCCGTGCCACATGCTGGAAGCATCACGAGAAGCGAGGGGCGACATGAGCGACGACGCGAAGAACGATCCCGATGGCCAGGAGAAGCCCGACGGACTGGGTGGAGACGGCACAATCCCCAACCACCCGGGCGGCATCGGTGTGGGCGTGGGCGAGGAGTCCCACTTCAATCCGGAGGAGGATGCGCCGGAGACCGACCCGGATGAGCTCGGAGACGAGAAGCCGGATCACGCCTAGCCCGCTGGACGTGGGCTCGGAGCGCGCCTCGGCTGCGTAGCCCTCGCCGACGGATACGGCGACATCGAGCGCGACGGCCCGAGTTCAGCCGCGCCAGAAAAGAATTCGTCCGAGTCGGGAATAACATGCAGATGCATGGACTTATACCCCCGCATGGACACCACGACCACTCACCCCCAGTACATCGCCGGCACCTGGAAGCTCGACCCGGCCCACTCCGAGCTCTCGTTCTCGGTGCGCCACCTCGCCATCAGCAAGGTGCGCGGCTCGTTCGAGAACTTCGACGCCACCATCGTGACCGGGGAGAACCCCGCTGACACGACCATCGACGCCACCATCGAGGTGGCCTCGGTCAACACGAACCAGGCTCAGCGCGACGAGCACCTCCGCACGAGCGACTTCTTCAAGGTCGACGAGTTCCCCACCGCCACCTATGCGGCCAAGGACATCGCGATCGACGGCGACGACTTCACCGTCACCGGCGACCTGACCCTCCGCGGCGTCACCAAGCCCGTCACCCTGAAGGGCGAGTTCGGCGGCATCACCACCGATGGCTACGGCCAGACCAAGGCCGGAGCGTCAGCGACCGCCAAGTTCAACCGCAACGACTTCGGTGTCTCGTGGAACGCAGCCGTCGAGGCCGGCGGCCTGACGCTCGGTGACGAGATCACCCTGAACGCCGAGATCCAGGTCGTTCTGCAGAAGTAGGTCCACCCTCACTTCCCAGCTCGAAAGCGGGCGGCACCGGTCACCGGTGCCGCCCGCTTCTCTGTGATCGGCCACCGGCACAGGCCGGGCAGAATGGACGCATGTCAACGGAGCCCATCACGATCGACATCGACGGCACGACGGTGTCCGGCGCCTACGCCCGCCCCGAGAGCGCCTGGGCCACCGTGGTGGTGGCCCATGGAGCCGGGTCGGGGTACGAGCATCCGTTCCTCGTCGGCTTCGCCGAAGCCCTCGCCGCCGAGGGCGTCGCCACCCTGCGGTTCAACTTCGCCTATCGCGAGGCCGGCCGCAGTTTCCCCGACAGGCCGCCGGCGGCCATCGCCGCCTGGCGCGCCGCGCTGACCTTCGCTCAGCAACGGGCGCGCGACGCCGCCTCCCCTGACGAGCCGGTCTGGGCGGCGGGCAAGTCCTTCGGCGGCCGGATGGCGTCGATGGCCGTGGCGGAAGGAATGGAGCCGGCCGGGCTCGTCTTCCTCGGGTACCCGCTGCACCCGCCCGGTCGTCCTGAGAAGATCCGCGACGCTCACCTCTACGGCCTCACCCTGCCGATGCTCTTCGTGGAAGGGACCCGTGATCCCTTCATCGGTGTCGATCTGCTCGAGTCCGTCGTCGAGCGCATCGGTCGGAACGCCTCGATCTCGTGGATCGACGGCGGAACCCACGACTTCGCCGTGGCAGGCACCAAGCGCCCGGCCGACGTGATCGGCGCCTCGCTGGCGACGATCGTCGCCGACTACATGCGCGCACAGGCATGAATCGATGTCTGGGAGCGATGGAGGCCCCGGTACGGACGCCCGAGCCGGCCCGAGCCCCGTGCCTGTCAAGGGGTTCGGGGTTTCCGGTCGCCGCCCAGCGGGAAGCCCTACGCTGGGTGCCATGACGAAGAGCGCCAGAGAGCCCATCTACAGCGCGGCCATCACGGCCGGTCGGGGGCTCTTCGGCTTCTGGAGACTGAAACGCCACGTGACCGGCATCGAGAACCTGCCGCGAGACGGAGGCGCTGTGCTCGCGATCACGCACTTCGGTTACCTCGACTTCGCGCTCACCGAGTGGGTCGCCTGGTTGAGCACGCACCGCCGCGTCCGCTTCATGGCGAAGAAGAGCGTCTTCCAGAAGCCCGTCGTCGGATGGCTCATGCGCGGCATGCGCCACATCAGCGTCGACATGCAGGCCGGCGCAGCCGCCTACGCCGACGCCGTCACGGCTCTCCGCACCGGCGAGCTCATCGGCGTGTTCCCCGAGGCCGGCGTGAGCGCGTCGTTCCTGGTGCGCGAGTTCAAGACCGGGGCCGTACGTCTGGCCGCCGAGGCCGGTGTTCCGATCATTCCGGTGGCCGTCTGGGGCGGACACCGCCTCATGACGAAGCGCCACAAGGTGAAGTTCTCCGAGCGGTTCGGCGTTCCCGTCTCCTTCGCCTTCGGCGCACCGATCACGGCTCACGCCGACGACGACCCGCGCGTGGCGACCGAGCAGCTGCGCACCACCATGCAGGGCATGGTCGACCGGCTGCAGAGCAGCTACCCCGTCAGCGGAGCCGGCCAGTGGTGGCAGCCCCAGCACCTGGGCGGCACGGCGCCGACGGTGGCCGAGGCCCAGGCCGCCGATGAGGCTCGCGACGCTGCCAGGGCCGCCCGTGCGGCGACGACGGCGCCGGACTGACCGACAGCTACGCCTCGAGGAGTCCGCGGATGTCGTCGGCCGTGAGCGACTCGCTGAACAGCGCCTCGTCGTCCATGACCGAGTTCACCAGCTCGGCCTTCTTGGCCTTCAGCGCCATCACCTTCTCCTCGATGGTGCCGGATGCGACCATCCTGTAGACCATCACCGTCTTGTCCTGGCCGATGCGGTGCGCACGGTCGACGGCCTGCGCCTCGCTCGCCGGGTTCCACCACGGATCGAGCAGGAACACGTAGTCGGCCTCGGTGAGGTTGAGCCCGAATCCACCGGCCTTGAGGCTGATGAGGAACACCTTGGCCTCGCCGCCGCGGAAGCGCTCGATCACCTGCCCGCGAGAGCGCGTGCTGCCGTCGAGGTAGGCGTAGGGGACGCCGAGCGCGTCGAGCCGCGCAGCAGCGCGCTGCAGGAACGAGGTGAACTGGCTGAAGACCAGAGCCTGGTGTCCCTCCGCCACGACGTCGTCGAGCTGCTCGAACAGCGCGTCGAGCTTGGCCGATGGCACTCCCGCGTACTTCTCCTCGTCGATGAGGGCGGCATCGAGGCTGAGCATGCGCAGCAGTGTGAGCGACCGGAACACGATGAAGCGGTTGCGGTCGAGATCCTCGATGAGGCCGAGCAGCTTCTGCCGCTCGCGCTGCAGGTGCGTGTCGTAGATGCGCCGGTGCCGTGGATCGAGCTCGATCGAGAGCACCTGCTCCTGCTTCGGCGGCAGCTCGGGAGCCACGAGTTCCTTGCTGCGACGCAGCATCAGGGGTCGAATGCGGCGCCGGAGCTTCGCGAGTCGCTCGGTGTTGTGGTCGCCCTCGATCGGGCGTCGATACTGCTCGGTGAACAGCCGTGCCGATGGGAACAGCCCGGGAGCCACGATCTGGAACAGGGCCCAGAGCTCCATCAGGTTGTTCTCCATCGGCGTTCCCGTCACGGCCAGGCGGAAGGGGGCGCTGATGCCGCGAGCCGCCTGGTGCACCTTGGACGTGTGGTTCTTGGCGAACTGCGCCTCATCGAGGACGAGCCCGCCCCAGCTGAGATCCGCGAAGACCTCAGCGTCTATGCGCAGGATGGCATACGTCGTGAGGACGATGTCGGCACCGGCCGCGGCATCCGCCAGCCGCCTGCCGGTCTTGCCCTGCGTCGCATCGATGGTGACGACCTTGAGGCCGGGAGTGAACCGGGCGGCCTCGGTCGCCCAGTTCGAGAGCACCGAGGTGGGAGCGACCACGAGGAACGGCGGCGCCTCGTTCGCCGCCGACTCGACGGCGTGGGCGATCAGAGCGAGCGTCTGGGCGGTCTTGCCGAGGCCCATGTCGTCGGCGAGGATGCCGCCGAGCCTGTGCTGGTGCAGGAAGGCCAGCCATCGGAAACCCTCGAGCTGGTAGTGCCGCAGCTCGATGGCCAGCCCGGCCGGGGCGTCGATGGGCTCGATGGCACCCAAGTCGCGGAGGCCGTCGACGGTGGCCCTCCACGCCGCCGTCGCCTCGGCGACGTCTGCAAGCTCCTCGAACTCGTCCCAGAGGTCGGTCTGGTAGCGGCTGATGCGAATGCCGGCCTCCCATTCGGGCAGCGTGCCCGCCTCCTCGATCAGTTCGCGCAGGGGCTCGAACACGGGCTGGTCGAGGGAGAGATAGCTGTTGTCGACGAGGAGGAGCTTCCTGCGCCCGTTCGAGAGCGCCGTGAACAGCGGACCGAACGGCACGGTGCGGCCCTCGACGGTGACCACGACGCCGAGGTCGAACCAGTCGTTCTCCTCGGTCTCAACGGCGCTGACCGTGAGCACCGGCGCTTCGATGACCTCGCGATAGTCCGGCTGCTGACCGACGATGTCGACGTGCAGGTTCTCGACCCGCTCAAGCTCGGGGAGGATGCGCGCGCTGAACTCGGCCGCATCCAGTGCGCGCAGCACCACCGAGGCGCGCAGGCGCAGGCCGCCTGACGACGGGATGGCACTCGGGGTGGTCGCCGCCGCCGAGACCGGGTTGCCGAGGGCGAGGGATCCGGCTGCGTCATCGTGCAGGATCTGCTCGACGACTCCGACGACGGCACGCTCGGCGGCGGCGTCGTGGAACTCGGAGTCCGGAGCCGACAGCGGAGCCCGACGTCCGTCGGAGAGCGACCACTCCCAGAGCAGCCGGAGCACGTGGCCCGACTCGAAGCGCGCCGTGAGCACGAGCGTGGCTGGCTTCTGCGGCGGTGGCGTGAAGGTGGCGTCGCTGCTCACGACCCGCAGCGTGCGTGCGAGCGCGCTGTAGTGCGACTCGAGGAACTCGGCCACCTCGGGCTGCGGAACCCGAACCGGCCGCTGGCGCTCGACGACCGCGCGCTGCTCGGGGGTGACGGGTGATCCGAGCCTGGCGAGGGTGATCACGCCCTGCTCGAAGTCATAGTGGTAGACGCCGTGCGTGCCGATCAGCCGCACCTGGTCTGCCGGATGCGGAACACCGTCGATGAGCACGGAGGGAGTGAGCGTGAGGGCACCGTCGCCCGGTTCGGCGGTCCCGAAGCGGGCATCGAGCCCGATGGACGCAGAGCCGGCGACACGGATGGTGGGGGTCGGGCCGGATCCGACGAGCGGAATGCCCAGCCTGTCGGCATCCGTCAGCAGCGCCCAGAGCAGGCTGCTCTCGAAGTCGTCGAGCGAGATCCAGTCCGAACCGAAGTTGAGATAGCCGCCGTGCACCGGCCCCTTGAGCACGGAGAACTGGGCGAACCAGCGCGCCTTGACCGAGTCGAAGCCGCCGGCTCCCCCCTGGAAACCGACGTTCTGCCACGTGAGCGCACCCTTGATCCACCCGCCGCGGGCACCGAGCGTCACCGGGCGCACGGCGAGGCGCTCGACCGTCGTCGCATCTCCGGCGGTGGCGTCGCGCGGCGACTGCCAGCTGTCGCGTCGCCTGACCACCCGCTGGCGCAGTTCGAACTGCAGGGCCAGCGGGTTCTCGCTCGGCGCGCGGCGGGCGGCATCCGCGAATCCGGGCATCGAGCCGGGACCAGACGGTGCGCGGGTCTTCGCCGTGATGGCAGCGATGTCGCCGCGCCAGCCGTCGTCGGCCGGACCGGCTGCGCTTCGCTGCGACTCGACGACGGCCTTCGCTGCAGCGGCTGCCGCCTCGTTCGCGGCGAAGAGAGCGGCTGCGGCGTGCTTGCACGTGAAGCCGACCGGGCAGCTGCAGGTGCTGCCGAGGATCGTGGTGCGACCGGCGGACCCGATGTCGAGCGACACGGAGCACCGATAGGGCGTCGGATCGCTTCCCTGCACGGACGCCGTCAGCCGGTGCTGCGGCGCATCCCAGCTGAGCTCGCCGACGTTGCCGGCACGAGCGTAGTTGCGCCCCCGGCTGAGGGCGAGCGGGCCGACGAAACGCGCGATCGTGAGCTCTTCCACGCGGGGAAAGCTGTCGATGGCCATCAGACAATGCTCGCACGAACCACACGCCGGATGCACTCGGATCGGTTGGGGCGAATGGCCGGATGCCTCTCGCGCCGCCGGGCCGAGGGCGGGATGATGGTGGGCATCGATGAGGATGAACCAGGGAGGTTCCGCCATGACGACCCTCAACCCGTATCTGAGCTTTCGAGACACCGCCCGGGAGGCTCTGGAGTTCTACCAGTCCGTCTTCGGCGGGGAGCTCACGCTGAGCACCTACGAGGAGTTCCACGCCAGTGAGGACCCGGCCGAGTTGCACAAGATCATGCACGGTCAGCTCGAGTCCGGAGGCATGACGCTGATGGCCGCCGACACGCCGAACTCGATCGACCTGACCATCGGCGACAACGTGACCGTCTCGCTGAGCGGCCAGGACGAGGCGGAACTGCGCGGCTACTGGGCGGCGCTCTCCGAGGGGGCGACCATCACGATGCCGCTCGAGGTCGCGCCGTGGGGCGACGCCTTCGGCCAGCTCACCGATCGTTTCGGCACGCACTGGATGTTCAACATCGGTCTCGCCGCGGCGTAGGCGGGCCTCGCCGGCAGCACCGAGG
This sequence comes from Leifsonia sp. Root1293, assembly GCF_001425325.1. Taxonomy (NCBI): domain Bacteria; kingdom Bacillati; phylum Actinomycetota; class Actinomycetes; order Micrococcales; family Microbacteriaceae; genus Leifsonia; species Leifsonia sp. Root1293. Next base: position 2,203,928 of record NZ_LMEH01000001.1, read on the forward strand.
GGCGCGGCACAGCGTCCTCCCAGCCCCGTGCAAGGCTGATGCCGCAGAGTAGAGCGGATGGCCACCCGGCCTCGGTGACCGCATCCAGGAGCAACTGTGCCAGCATCCGTCGTTCTCGACATCGTCGTGATCGTCCTGCTGATCGCGGCGGCCGTCTCCGGATGGCGCAACGGATTCCTCCGCAGCGTGTTCGCCGCCGTCGGCCTGGTGGTCGGCGGCATCGCCGCCTACCTTTTGCTGCCGGTGTTCACCACCTGGACCACATCACCCGGCTGGCGCATCGTGATCGTGCTCGGCGGCGGCATCCTGCTGCTCGTGCTCGGCCAGACCCTCGGCAGCATGATCGGTCGCCTGCTCAGCCGCGGCGTGCGCGTCATCAAACTCGGGCCGATCGATCGCGGAGCCGGCCTCGTCACCAGCACGGTCATCGTGGCACTCGTGCTCACGACTGTCGCCGGAGGCATCAGCGGCTTCGGCATCCCTCCAGTCACGCAGGCGATCGCGGGAAGTGCCACCCTCAGCTCCATCGACAGGCTCACGCCCGCCCCGGCGAAGTCGTTCCTCGCCGGTGTGCGCGCATCGACCGTGAACGACGCTCTGCCCTGGGTGCTCGAGACGATCGCGCCGCCGGCATCCGTGCCGCCGATCGCCGACCTCGACACGGCCTCCCCCGAACTCTCGGCCGCAGCCGCCTCGGTGGTGCGCGTGTCCGGGAACGCCTACCAGTGCGGCCAGAGCCTGACCGGCAGCGGCTTCGTCGTGAGCGACGACCGCGTCGTCACGAACGCCCACGTCGTCGCCGGCGTCGACGAGCCCGTGGTGGAGGCCCCCGGCGAACAGCCGCGCGCTGCAACCGTCGTGTACTTCGACCCGGCCGTCGACCTCGCCGTGCTGGAGGTCGACAACCTCGACGCCCCGCCCCTCCCGCTCGGAGACGTGCCGAGTGTCGGCTCTGCCGCGGCGGTGCAGGGCTACCCCTTCGGTGGTCCCTTCGTCTCGCTGCCCGCCACCGTCGCCGAGCTCTCGGCGATTCCGCGGGCGGATGCCGCCGGCCAACGCGAGGTCTACGCACTGTCGGCCGACATCAACCAGGGCAACTCGGGTGGGCCGCTCCTCAGCCCTGACGGCTCCGTGATCGGTGTGGTGTTCGCGAAGTCGGCCGCCATCGACGACGTGGGCTACGCGCTCGCGCTCAGCGAACTCCAGCCCGTGGCCGAGGCGGCTGCCGGCCTCAGCGACACGGTCTCGTCGGGGAGCTGCGCGGCCTGAGCCGGCCGCACGAGGTCACCCCAGGGCGCCGTAGACGGCGGCGGCGTAGGCGTCGGAACGCGGCGAGCCGATGATGCCGGGCGACATGCGGTTCATCACGTAGGCGAAGGTCAGGCGCCGCTCCGTGTCGGCGATCACGAGTGAGCCGCCCCATCCGCCCCAGAACGCGACCCGCCCCTCGGGGATGTTCGGAGTGCTCGCAGGGTTCGATACGGCGTAGCCCAGACCGAACCGGAGCGGCAGTCCGAGCACGAGGTCGATGTTGTCGGTGTGCTCGGCGAAGATGCGCTCGATGGTCTCGGCCGAGAGCAGCCGGATGCCGTCGACCTCCCCGCCCTGCGCCACGACGCTCTGGATGCGGGCGACGGAGCGTGCGTTCCCATGGCCGCCCGCCCCTCCGAGGCCGGCCGCGCGCCACTCCCGCGTCCACGTGAACGAGGCGTCGAGAGGCGGGCCGGTCAGAGTGCGGAACGCGATCGACTCGGGCGGGAGCCTGGTGACGTCGACGGTTCCGGGCGGTGGCACGACATTGCTCACCCTGTGGTCCTCGCTCGCGGGGAGGCCGAGGTGGAAGTCAGCGCCGAGTGGACCCGCGATCTCGCTCGCGACGAAGTCACCCAGGGTCGCGCCCGTGACCCGGCGCACCAGTTCGCCGAGCAGGTGGCCGTAGTTCAGGAGGTGGTAGCCCGACGCCGTTCCCGCCGGCCACCACGGAGCCTGCGCGGCGAGCCTGGCGGCAGACGCCTCGGAGTCGAGGATGTCGGCTCCGGTGATCGGCTGCTCCCAGGCCGGCACTCCCGAGGTGTGGGTGAGCACGTGGCGCACCAGCACCCCCTCCTTGCCGGCCGCGGCGAACTCCGGCCAGTAGGTGGCGACAGGTTCGTCGGGGTCGATGACGCCGCGATCGATGAGCATCAGCACGGCGAGGGCGGTGACGGTCTTCGAGATCGACCACACGTTGGTGATGGTGTCGGACGCCCACGGCACGGTGCGCTCCTGGTCGGCCCAGCCACCCCAGAGGTCGACGACGAGTCGTCCGTCCAAGACGACGGCCAGCGAGGCGCCGAGCTCGTCGCCGGTGGCCAGCCTGCTCTCGAACTCCTCCCGCAGTGCGGAGAAGCGTGGATCGACCACGCCGTCGATCGGCGCCTCGGGTGCGATCGGCGCGGGGACTGCGTCTGTGGCCGGCGCGGTGCTGGGGGAGCTGCTCGTCATCGAGATTCCTCACGTCTTGGTCATCCGTTTCGGAGCATACCGCGCAGTCGGTATGCTTGTCACGCGGCATCATGGAACGCGGCGCCGCGTCGAACGATCCCAGCAGCGCCACCACGACGAGGAGGTCGGATGCGCATCATCGGAGCAGTACTCGAGCGATCGGGGGCCGAGCCGCCGTTCGCGACCTCGCATCCGTTCACCGTCGGCCCGCTCGAGCTCGATCCGCCCGGCCCGGGCGAGGTGCTGGTGCGCATCGAGGCAGCCGGAGTCTGCCACTCCGATCTCAGTGTCGTCGACGGCAACCGCGTGCGCCCCACCCCCATGCTGCTCGGCCACGAGGCCGCCGGCGTCGTCGAGCAGCTCGGCGACGGCGTCGACGACCTGCCCATCGGCACCCGCGTGGTCATGACGTTCCTCCCGCGCTGCGGCGACTGCCCCGAGTGCGCGACCGACGGACGCCTGCCCTGCAGGATCGGGAGCGCCGCGAACAACGACGGCACTCTCGTCGGAGGAGGCATCCGGCTGCATCGAGGGGGAACGGATGCGGCCGACGAGGCGGAATCCGTGAACCACCACCTGGGCGTCTCGGGATTCGCCAGCCACGCCGTCGTCAACCGCACCTCGGTGGTGCCCGTCGACGCCGACGTTCCCGCCGAGATCGCCGCGCTGCTGGGCTGCGCCGTGCTCACCGGCGGCGGCGCCGTGCTCAACGCCGGCGACCCTGGGCCTGGCTCGCGCGTGATCGTCGTCGGCCTCGGCGGCGTCGGCATGGCGGCCCTGCTCGTGGCCGTCGCACTGGGGCACGAGGTGATCGGCGTCGACGCCGTGCCGGCCAAGCTCGACCTCGCACTCGAACTCGGAGCCTCTGCAGCGCACGGCCCGGCCGAGGCTGCGGAGTCGGGTATCACCGCTTCATTGGTGATCGAGGCCGCGGGCTCTGCTCGCGCCTTCGAGACGGCATTCGCGCTCACGGCGCCGGGAGGCACGACGGTGACCGTCGGGCTTCCGGCTCCGGATGCCCGCGCCAGCGTCTCCCCTCTGCTGCTGACTGCCCAGGCGCGGACCGTCGTCGGGAGCTACCTCGGCTCGGCCGTTCCGAGCCGGGACATCCCGCGCTACGTCGAGCTCTGGCGCAGCGGCCGACTCCCGCTCGAACGCCTCGTGTCATCGCACGTGCGCCTCGAGGACCTCGACGTCGCCATGGACCGCCTCGCCGCAGGAGGCGAGCTGCGCCAGCTCATCACCTTCCCCGCTCCGTCGCCGGTCGGATAGCGAGCGAGACCACCGAACACGCACTGCGACCACGACCCGTCAGCCCACGAAAGGACAACGCATGACCCGCACCGCCATCGTCACCGGAGCCGCCCGCGGCATCGGAGCTGCGACAGCAGTCCAGCTCGCCGCCGACGGATTCGCCGTCGCCGTACTCGACCTCGACGCCGCCTGCTGCGCAGACACCGTCGCCACCATCGAGGCTGCCGGCGGTCGCGCCGTCGCCGTGGGAGCCGACGTCGCCGACTCCCAGGCGGTCGCGTCCGCGGTGGCATCCGTCACCGAGGAGCTCGGGGCGCCGACGGTCCTGGTGAACAACGCGGGCATCCTGCGCGACAACCTGCTCTTCAAGATGACCGATGACGACTGGGACGCCGTGCTCGGCGTGCACCTGCGCGGTGCGTTCCTGATGAGCCGGGCCGTGCAGGCGCACCAGGTGAAGGAGGGCTGGGGCCGCATCGTGAACCTGTCGAGCACCTCGGCACTCGGCAACCGCGGCCAGGCGAACTACGCCGCGGCGAAGGCCGGGATGCAGGGGTTCACGAAAACCCTGGCGATCGAGCTCGGCCGCTACGGGGTGACCGCGAACGCCGTGGCGCCGGGCTTCATCCAGACCGACATGACCAGGGCGACCGCCGAGCGGATGGGCGTCTCGTTCGAGGACTTCCTCGCCGGCGCCGCGAAGGAGATTCCCGTGGGGCGCCCAGGGCAACCCGAGGACGTGGCCGCCGCCGTCGCGTTCTTCTGCTCGGATGCTGCGAGCTTCATCTCGGGCCAGGTGCTCTACGTGGCAGGAGGGCCGAAGGCATGAGCATCCGTGTCGACACCCCCGCCGAGCTGACGGATGCCATCGGCACGGCCATCGGGCCGAGCGACTGGTTCACCATCGATCAGGACCGCATCGTGGCGTTCGCTGATGCGACGGATGATCACCAGTGGATCCACGTGGATGTCGAACGCGCCACCGCCGGCCCGTTCGGCGCTCCGATCGCCCACGGCTTTCTCACGCTCTCGCTGCTCACCGCCCTCGCGACGCCCCTGCTCGACGTCGGCGGCGTGGCGATGGGAGTGAACTACGGCTTCGAGAAGGTGCGCTTCCTCCAGCCGGTGACGGCCGGATCGCGCGTGCGCGCCGTCGGCACGCTCTCGGCGGTCGAGCCAACGGGTTCTGGCATCCGCGTCGTGCAGGATCTGACGATCGAGATCGAAGGGTCGGAGCGGCCGGCGCTCGTCGCCCAGTGGGTGACGCTGCTCGTGCCGGCCTGACTGCCCTCACCCCGCGGAGCACGCCGTCGATCGAGTAGTGCCCGACGACGCCCACCGCTGATCGAGTCGTGCCCGACGACGCCCACCGCTGATCGAGTAGTGCCCGACGCTCCCTCCCGCTGATCGAGTAGTGCCCGACGGAGTCGGACACGTATCGAGATCACGCCGTCGCTTCGGGTGTGATCTCGATACGCGTCCTCGCTGCGCTCGGTCGCCACTCGATCAGCGGGAGGGAGGGAGCGGCGGTCGCTACTCGATCAGCGGTACTGGGTCAGCGGAGGTTCTCCAGCACCATCGCCATGCCCTGACCTCCGCCGACGCACATCGTCTCGAGGCCGTAGCGGCCTCCCGTGGCCGCGAGGCCGTTGATGAGTGTCGACGTGATGCGGGCTCCGGTCATGCCGAACGGATGCCCGACGGCGATCGCGCCGCCGTGGACATTGAGCCTCTCGGGATCGATGCCGAGCTCGCGGGCCGACGGGATGACCTGGGCGGCGAAGGCCTCGTTGATCTCCACCAGGTCGATGTCGTCGATGCTCAAGCCCGCCCGCTGGAGCGCACGGCGCGATGACTCGACGGGTCCGAGCCCCATGATCTCGGGCGAGAGTCCACTGACGCCCGTCGAGACGATGCGCGCCAGCGGGGTCAGTCCGAGTTCGTCGACGACGCGATCGCTCACGATGACGACGGCGGCGGCCCCGTCGTTGAGCGGGCAGCAGTTACCAGCGGTGACGGTGCCGTCGGGGCGGAAGACCGGATCGAGACCGGCGAGGGTCTCGACGGTGACGCCGGGTCGCGGGCCGTCATCCGTCGACACGACGGAGCCGTCGGCGAGGGTGACGGGCGTGATGTCGCGCGCCCAGAATCCCGAGGCCAGTGCGGCCTCCGCCCGCTGCTGGCTGCGCGCGGCGAAGGCATCCTGTTCATCGCGGGTGATGCCGCGCAGTTCGGCGACGTTCTCGGCCGTCTGGCCCATGGCGATGTACGCGTCGGGCAGCAGCCCGTCGGCACGAGGGTCGTGCCAGGGGCGCAGGCCGCGTGCGCCATCGGCATCCGTCGCCGAAGAGGTGGCTCTGGCCTCCGTGCGCGCCATCGCGTCCTCGAACAGCTCGTTGGTGAGCTTCTCCCCGGGGATGTAGTCGCTCGATCCGCGCAGGGAGTGGCTGACGGATTCGACGCCGGCGGAGACGAAGATGTCGCCCTCACCGGCCTTGATGGCGTGGAAGGCCATGCGCGTCGTCTGCAGGCTCGACGAGCAGTAGCGATTCACCGTGGTGCCGGGCACCTCGTCGAGACCGAGCAGCACGGCGACGATTCGTGCCATGTTCATGCCCTGCTCTCCGCCGGGCATGCCGCATCCGAGCATCAGGTCGTCAATGCGCCCGGGGTCGAGGGCGGGAACCGATGCGAGCGCCGCCCGCACCATCTGCACGGTGAGATCGTCCGGCCTGATGCCGGCCAGCGATCCCTTGCGTGCGCGACCGATCGGCGAGCGCGCCGTGGCGACGATGTAGGCCTCGCTCATACGAACGCCGCGATTCCGGTGATCGAGCGGCCGACGATGAGGGTGTTCATGTCGTAGGTGCCCTCGAAGGTGTAGACCGCCTCGGCATCGGCGAAGTAGCGGGCGACGCCGTGGTCGAGCTGGATGCCGTTTCCGCCCATGATCTCGCGGCACCAGCCGACCACCTCCCGCATCCGGGCTGTCGCGAAGGCCTTGGCCATGGCCGAGTGGTGGTCCTTCTGGATGCCGAGGTCCTGCATCTCCGAGACCCTCATGCAGAGCGCGATGCTCGCCGTGATGTTCGAGAGCGAGTTGGCGAGCTTCTCCTGCACGAGCTGGAAGGAGGCGATGGGCTTGCCGAACTGCTGGCGTTCCTTCGCATAGGCGAGCGCGGCCTCGTAGGCGCCGACGGCGACACCGATGGCCTGCCAGGCGACCTCGGCGCGAGTGAGGCGCAGGATGATCGCCACGTCGCGGAACGAGTTGATGTTCTGGAGCCGGTCGGATTCGGGTACGACGACGTCTTCGAGCACGATGTCGGCGTTCTCCACGCCGCGCAGCGACTGCTTGCGTTCGATCTTCGTGGCCGTGAAGCCCACTGCCGGCTGCCGCACGATGAACCCCTTGACCTGGTCGTCCGCGGTGTCGCGCGCCCAGATGACGACAATGTCGGCGAAGACGGCGTTGCCGATCCAGCGCTTCGAGCCGTTCAACACCCATTCGTCCCTGCTGCCACCGGCGCCGTCGTCGACGGATCGCCTCGTCGCGGTGGTCTCCAGGCCCTTCGCCGTGTCGGAGCCGTGGCCGGGTTCGGTGAGCCCGAATGCGCCGATGACCTCGCCTCTGGCCATGGGCCCCATCCATTCCTCGCGCTGCTCGGCCGAGCCGCCGACGCCGATGGCGTTCATGGCCAGGCCGCTGTGCACTCCGATGAAGGTGGCCGTCGACGGATCGGCCCGGGAGATCTCGAGGGCCACCCACGCGCGGTAGACGGCGCTGTTCTCGAACTGGCGGGTCTCCGGCCACGAGGCTCCGAACAGCCCGAGCTCGGCGAATCCGGGGATGAGGTGGCGCGGGCTCTGCGCCTTCTCCCACAGGTCGTCGGCATGGGGGCGCACCTCGCGATCGAGGAACGCACGGATCGCCGCGACGGAACGCTGCTCCTCGGAGGTCAGCTGCTGCTGGAACGAGTAGAAGTCGGCGCCCAGCACGTCCGCTTCCTCGAACTGCGCCAGATCCGTCCGCGCCGATCCGGTCTGCGTGGTCCCGGTCTGCGTGGTCCTGGTCTGCCCCGTGGTGAGCGTCATCGCTTCTCCATTCATCGTGCCGTCTGGCGGCATCCGTTCATCGGTGAACATCCGTAGTATGCATCATTTTTCAGAATGTTGCATGAGAGTTCCGGATGCGGCCACCGCAGCAGCGCCTGCGGGGTAGAGTTCCGCACATGCCGACGACGACAGCACCCCCGACGACCGAGGCGACCATCGCCTCGGTCGGCCTCGCCGTGGCGCCGTCCTGGCTGTCGGACCGACTCGACGCGGCCGACGGGGCCGGCCACGCCGACGCCCAGCGCGCCTTCGCACTCGCCCGTGAGACCTTCATCAGCGGCAAGCGCATCGACATGACGGCCCTCGCCACGGCGCTCGGCGTTGACCGCACCTCGCTGTTCCGCTGGGTCGGCAATCGCGACGCACTGCTGTCGGAGGTGCTCTGGTCCCTCGCCATCCCGACCCTCGTGCTGGCCGAGCAGGCGGCAGAGGGGCAGCAGGGCGCCGAGCGCGTCGCGACGCTGCTCACGCACTTCGTCGACGACCTCATCAAGGCGCCGTACTTCCGGCAGTTCCTGCAACGCGAACCCGCGCGGGCCCTGCGACTGCTCACCACCAAGGAGAGCGAGATCCAGCGCCGCTACGTGGCGACGGCGGAATGGATCGTGCGCCACGAGCTCGGCGAACACCCCCTCGGCGGCGCCATCGACCCGGCGTCGCTCGCCTACCTCCTGGTGCGCACCTCGGAGTCGTTCACCTACGCCGACCTCATCGCCGGCGACAGCCCGAGCACGGCCAGAGCACGCGTGGCCTTCAGGTTCCTCCTCAGGGTGGGCTGAGCGATGCCGGCCCGCGAGTATCGCGTACGCCTTCCGTTCGGCACCCGGTGGAACGACAACGACCAGTACGGCCACCTCAACAACACGGTCTACTACGAAGCCATGGACACGGCCGTGAACACCTGGATGATGGCCGACGGCGGCCTCGACCCGCAGGGCTCGGCGATCGCGCTGTGCGCGTCGTCGTCGTGCGAGTTCGCGGCGTCGGCGTCATTCCCCGAGCCGCTCGAGGTGGGCATCGGGATCGAGCGCCTCGGCACGTCGAGCATCACCTGGGCGCTCGGAATCCTGCGGGCCGGCATGGATGAACCGATCGCGACGGGCCGCTTCGTGCACGTGTTCGTGGATGCGGCCACGCGTCGTCCGACGCCGATCCCGGCGGCGATCCGCGCCGCCGTGGAGGACCGGCTGATCGCTCGCTGAGGGCCGAGCGCAGCGACCGCCCGAAGCGCACCCAGGGCGAGCCGGGCAGAGAAGGCGCTTCGGCCGCGGACTCCGTCGGGGCCCCAGCGAACGGGACGTAAACATACCGACTGCGCGGTATGCTACCGTTCGAGGACGCACGGATGCGCACGAAAGGCTGGTCGAGGATGACCCACTCCCCCGCGACACCGGATGGCGCCGTTCCGGGCCTGGACGTCGGCGGGCTCGAGGTGTGGCTCCGCGAAGCGCATCCGCAGCTCGCAGCGGGACCCCTCAGCGCCCGCCTCATCACCGGCGGGAAGAGCAACCTCACCTATCGCATTGATGGCGCGCGCATCCCCCTCGTCGTCCGCCGCCCGCCGCTCGGCCACGTGCTCGCCACGGCTCACGACATGGCACGCGAGCACAGGGTCATCACCGCGCTGGGCGCAAGCGCCGTGCCTGTGCCTCCGACCGTCGCCATCGTCGACGACACGGCCGATGGCAGGGTCACCGGCACCCCGTTCTTCGTCATGGAGTTCGTCGATGGCGCGGTCCTCGCCCGACCGGCGCAGAACGCCGCCTTCACCCGCGGCGGATTGCACAGCATCGGCATCCAGCTGGCCGAGGTGCTGGCCGAGCTGCACTCGGTCGATCCGGCATCCGTCGGCCTCGATGACTTCGGCCGCGGCGACGGATACCTGGAGCGCCAGCTGCGCACCTGGCGACGCCAACTCGACGCCTCGAGGTCGCGCGAGACACCGGCCCTCGACCAGCTGCAGGACGCCCTGAGCGAGCGGATGCCGGAGAACCCACGTTCCGGCCTCGTGCACGGCGACTACAGGCTCGACAACGCGATCGTCGCCGGCTCGGGGGACGACCCCAGCATCGCCGCCATCCTCGACTGGGAGATGTCGACTCTCGGCGACCCGCTCGTCGACCTCGGAGTCTTCGGCATGTACTGGAACATCGACGAGCTCACCGGCGGACGCCTCTTCGACAGCGCCGTCGATCTCACCGCCGGCTACCCCGGCTTCGACGAGCTCGTCGACGCCTACGCGGCCCGGATCGGCCGCGCCGTGCCCGACCTGGGCTGGTATCGCGGCTTCGCGGCCTACAAGCTCGCCGTGATCGCCGAGGGCATCCACTACCGCTACCAGCAGCACGAGACCGTCGGGGATGGCTTCGCCCACATCGGCGCCATGGTCGCGCCTCTCGCAACCGACGGGCTCGCCCGCCTCGCCCTCAGGAGGAACTGATGGACTTCAGCCACGACGCCGGCACGCTCGATCTCATCGACAGGGTGCGCTCGTTCATCGACGAGCACGTGGTGCCGGCCGAAGCGGTGCTCACCGAGCAGCTCGCGGCCGAACCCGATGCCTGGAGTCCGCGCCCGATCGTGCGCGAGCTGCAGCAGCGTGCGCGGGACGCTGGCCTCTGGAACCTCTTCCTCCCCGGAGAACGCGGCGCCGGACTCACCAACCTGCAGTACGCCCCGCTCGCCGAGCTCACCGGGTGGAGCCTGCGTCTCGCGCCGATCGCGTTCAACTGCGCCGCCCCCGACACGGGCAACATGGAGGTACTGAACGACTTCGGCACGCCGGAGCAGAAGCAGACCTGGCTCGACCCGTTGCTCGAGGCGCGCATCCGGTCGTCCTTCTGCATGACCGAGCCCGATGTCGCCTCGAGCGACGCCACCAACATCACCACCAGCATCCGGCGCGATGGCGACGACTACGTGATCGACGGCCGCAAGTGGTGGTCGACCGGCGCCATGAACCCCGAGGCCGCCATCTTCATCGTGATGGGCAAGACGGATGCCGAGGCACCGCGTCACCGCCAGCAGTCGATGATCCTCGTGCCGCGCGACACCCCCGGCGTCGAGATCGTGCGCCCGCTGACGGTGTTCGGCTACGACGACCGCGACCACGGCGGGCACGCCGAGATCGCCTTCACCGACGTGCGCGTGCCCGCGACGAACCTCATCGGCGGCGAGGGCGACGGATTCGCCATCGCCCAGGCGCGGCTCGGCCCCGGCCGCATCCACCACTGCATGCGAGCGATCGGCATGGCGGAACACGCGTTGGCGCTCGTCCGGGAGCGTGCCGCGTCCCGGGCGGCCTTCGGGCGGCCGTTGTCCGAGCAGGGCGTCGTGCGCGAATGGGTGGCCGAGTCCCGCATCCAGATCGAGTCGTTGCGCCTGCTCGTGCTGAAGACGGCGTGGCTCATGGACACCGTGGGCAACCGCGAGGCCATGACCGAGATCCAGGCCATCAAGATCGCCGTGCCCCGCGCCGTGCAGCAGATCCTCGATCGCGCCATCCAGGTGTTCGGCGGCGCCGGAGTCTCGGACGACACCCCGTTGGCCGAGATGTTCGCGGGCTCGCGTGTGCTGCGGCTCGCCGACGGACCGGACGAGGTGCACCTGTCGGCACTCGGCAAGGCCGAGTTCCGACGGACCTAGCCGGTCGACTGGAGCGACCCAGTCGCCCGCGTATCGAGACCACCCCAGCAGTCGAAGGAGACAGCGTCCATGACCCACATCCCTGATCCCGCGATCGACGGCGACGGATTCGGCACCCTGTCGGTGGCGAGCATCCTGGCCGAGTCCGCCCACCGCACTCCCGATAGTCCAGCGGTGCACTTCGCGGGCCACACGATCGGCTACGGCCAGCTGTGGGACCAGACCCGTGCCTACGCCGGCGCCCTGCAGGCTCGCGGCATCGGACGCGGCGACAGGGTGGCCATGCTGGTGCCGAACGTTCCGGACTTCGCGCGCGTCTACTACGCGGTGCTCTCCCTGGGAGCCGTCGTGGTGCCCGTGCACCTGCTGTTCAAGGCCGAGGAGATCGGCTACGTGCTGCGGGACAGCGGCGCCGATCTGCTCGTAGCGGCAGCGCCCATGCTCGCCGAGGCCGTTCCGGCTGCACGCGACGCCGGCGTGCCGCTGATCACGGTGCTGGCGCCGGCCCCGGAGGACGGCGGTCCCGATCTGCCGAGGCTGGAGGCGGAGGCATCCGTCGCCGCTCCGATCGAACGGCATGTGTCGGTTCGGCCGACGGATGCCGCCACCATCCTCTACACCAGCGGCACGACCGGAACCCCCAAGGGCGCCGTCGGCTCGCACCTCGCCATCGTCGAGCAGGTGCACTGCGCCCTCATCGACGCCTTCGACATGACGCGGGACGACGTGATCTTCGGCGGCCTGCCGCTGTTCCACACCTTCGGGCAGACCGCCGTGATGAACGTGGCGTTCCGTCGCGGGGCATCCGTCATCCTGCTGCCGAAGTTCGACGCCGACCAGGCGCTCGAGCTCCTCGTCGCCCACCGGGCGACGGTGTTCACGGCCGTTCCCACGATGTTCGTCGGCATGATCGAGGCCGCTCGCCGCGTCGAGGTGCGGCCCCCGCTGCGCTACGCGGTCTCGGGCGGTGCCGCCCTTCCCGTGGCCGTGCTCGAGGCCTTCGCCGCGGAGTTCGGAGCACAGGTGCACGAGGGCTACGGGCTCACCGAGACCTCGCCGACGGTGTCGTTCAACACGGTGTTCGAACCGATCCGGCCGGGAACCGTCGGACGACCGTACTGGGGCATCGACGTGGCGATCGCGGAGGCCGACGTCGAGGGCAGCATCGAGTTCTGCCCGGCCGGCCGGCTCGGCGAGATCGTGGTGCGCGGCCACAACCTGTTCAAGGGCTACCTCGGGCGGGCGGATGCCTCGGCCGAGGCCGTGATCGACGGCTGGTTCCGCACCGGAGACCTCGGGACGTACTCAGAGGGCATCGTGACGATCGTCGACCGCAAGAAGGACATGATCGTGCGCAACGGCTACAACGTGTACCCGACCGAGGTGGAGGCCGTCATCGTGCGGCATCCGGCGGTGGCGCAGGCGGCGGTGTTCGGACTCCCGGATGCCACCCACGGCCAGGAGGTGCACGTGGCCGTCGTCGCCCTCGACGGCCACGACGTCGACGCCGAGGAGCTCGTCGCGTTCACGAAGGAGCGCATCGCGGCCTACAAGTATCCGCGCGTGGTTCACGTCGTCGACGCGTTGCCGCTGGGCGGCAGCGGCAAGGTTCTGAAGCGGGAGCTCGCGGCGCGGTTCGCGGCCGTCGAGGAGCCCGTGCGCTGACGCGCTTCGACCGCCGGTCGAGTAGGCCGCGAGCGCAGCGAGCAGCCGTATCGAGACCACCCTCCCGACGAACCGCCGGGGTGGGAGTGATCTCGATACGTGACCTCGCTGCGCTCGGGCACTACTCGATCAGCGGGTGTGCGTGTGACGACGCCTGCGCTCACGCCCTGTCCGCCGGTCGAGTAGGCCGCGAGCGCAGCGAGCAGCAGTATCGAGACCACCCTCCCGACGAACCGCCGGGGTGGAGTGATCTCGATACGTGACCTCGCTGCGCTCGGGCACTACTCGATCAACGCCGGATACGTGACCTCGCTGCGCTCGGGCACTACTCGATCAGCGGGTGCTACTCCGAGGCCGGCACTCCCTCGTTCTCCAGCGCCACGGGCTCGGCATCGGAGACCGAGACCGCCCCCTTCCCGTCGCTCACGTAGTTCGTGCCGATGTAGTCCTGCACGCCCTGGTCGACGGTCGTGATGCCGACGCCGAGGTAGGCGGCGTGGCTGTCATCGCCGAAGGAGAGCGGCAGGATGCCGTTGCCGACGAGGTCGCCGGAGTTCACAGCCTCGAGGAGGCTCTCCCGCGTCGGGTTCTCGCCTGCGGCGGCCAACGCCTCGGCGAACAGGTAGCCGACCGACATGCCGTAGACGGTGTTCCCGTCGAAGGGGGCGCCGTCGTTGAAGTCGGCGTTGACCTTCTCGAACAGTTCGCTCCAGTCGTTGCCCTGGCGCGCCGGTAGGTAGTTCGTGCTCACGAAGCCCTGCAGCAGCTTCGGCCCGGTGTCCTCGCCGAGGAACCCGACGAGCGTCGGATAGTCGCCGCCCGATGACGAGGAGAACCACTGGGTGAACCAGCCGAGCTTGGCGGCGGTTCCGATGGCGAGGGCGGTGAACCCGTTCACCGTCGCGAGCATGTTGATCTCGCATCCGGCAGCCTTCATGGCACTGATCTGCGCCACGACGTCCTGGTTCGACACCGAGTAGCGCTGCACACTGGTGAGCCCGTCGGCTCCCAGCACGTTCTCCGCTCCGGTGATGAACTCGTCGCCGAAGTCGTCGTCCTGTCCGAGCAGGCACACCTTCTTGCCCGGATACTCGTCGGAGGCGTACTGCGCCAGCGCCTCGCCCTCGGTCACGTAGTCGGCGTTGAAGGCGAACGTGTACGGGTACTTCTCGGGCTGGTTCCAGCTCGTGGATCCCGAGGCCACGAACAGGTCGGGCACCTTCTTCTGGTTGAGGTAGTCGAGAACCGAGGTGTGCGTCGGTGTTCCCAGGCCGTTGAGGATCGCGAAGACGTCGTCGTCCTGTACGAGCTCACGAACGACGGTCTGCGTTGTGGCCGGGTTGTAGCCGTCGTCCTTCACCAGGTACTCGATGGTGCGGCCGTTGATGCCGCCCTTCTCGTTCACGTAGTCGAAGTAGGCCTGCGTCGCGGCCGAGATCGACGAGTATCCGGCGGCGGCTGGTCCCGTGAGCGGCTGGTGGGTGCCGACGGTCACGGCGTCGTCGGTGACGCCGGGAGCCGGGGCATCAGCGCTCTGGGCGGCTGGCGTGCTGCACGCCGCGAGCGTGACGAGCATGGCGGATGCCGCGGCGACGGCGATCGCGCGGCGGGGTGGTGCGCTTCGATGTGACATGGGTGACCTCTCTATTCCTGTGGTGGATGGTGCGGTGCTGCGGTCGGTGGCGTCGGGGAGGGCGCCGAGGGGCGGATGCGGCGCCGCAGCGTCAGCTGCTCGGGCAGCGCCCCGCGGATGCCGGCGGGCCAGAGCAGGGTCACGACGATGAGCAGCGCTCCGAAGACGAGCACGGGCAGGTTGCCCGAGAGCCGCTGGGTGAGATCGGCCGGCAGGTCCAGTGCTCCGGTCAGGGTTCCGATGAGCCAGGGCAGCAGCACGATGACCATGGATCCGAGCAGGGCGCCGAGCATGCTGCCGAGACCGCCGATGACCACGGCCACCACCAGCAGCAGCGAGAAGGCGAGGGTGTAGGCGCCGGGGCTCACCGACTGCGTCACGAAGCAGAGCACGGCTCCGCCCGCTCCGGCAGCCACGGAACTGGCGGTGAAGGCGAACACCTTTCCGCGCCCGGCGCGCACGCCGTTCAGGCGCGCCGCGACCTCGTCGTCGCGCGCCGCTCGCATCCGGAGTCCGAGCACGCCCGATCTGATGCCGCTCAGCACTGTCACGACCACGGCGGCGACGCCGATGGCCACCCAGGCCTGCCACTGCTCGACCGCGATGATCGTGGAGAGCGCCGGCGGCACTGCGTCGTAGGCGATCTGCAGTCCCTGGTCGCCGCGGAGCACTCCGCTGAAGACGGCCGTGACCGCGGGCAGCGCGATCACGAGGGCGAGCATGACACCGGCGAGGTAGGGTCCGCGCAGGCGGGCGGCGGCGAGGCCGAGGAGCAGTCCGACCCCTCCGGATGCGGCCAGCGCGGCACTGAGCGCCAACGCGAAACGGGCGACGCCGTCGACGCCGGCATCCGTCAGGGCATTCGCCGCGATGGCGTAGCCGTAGCCGCCCACGGCCATGAGCGCCGCGTGCCCCAGGGAGAGCTGGCCGGTGAGGCCGATGAGCAGGGTGAGCCCGGCCGTGGCGCAGAAGTAGGCGGCGACGAGCGCGAGCTGGTAGTTGCGATACGGGTCGAGCAGGAAGGTTCCGCCGATGGCGATGGCGGTCAGCACGAGGGCCGTTCCGACCAGGCGCGTGCGACGACGACCCGTGGTGCGGGCACGGGCGACGGATGCCGCGGTCATTCCGTTCGCTGAGGCCCGGACGGAGTCCGCGGTCGAAGCGCCACGACCGGACAGCTCGGTTTCGGCGCTCATGCGACACGCGCCTCTCGAGCCGAGAAGATGCCTCCGGGCCGCACCAGCAGCACGACCACGAGCAGCACGAGCACGGCGATGGGGGCGACTGTCGAGCCCACATAGCCGGTGACCAGGCTGATGGCGACCCCCACGATCAACCCGCCGACCAGCGCGCCGACGGGCGAATCGAGACCGCCGACCACGGCGACAGTGAAGGCGTAGACGAAGAGCATGTCGGCCGAGTGCGGACTCAGCCCGAGCTCCGTCGGCACGAGCAGGAGTGCTGCGAGAGCACCGACGGCGGCGGCGAGCATCCAGCCGATGGTGAGCATGCGCGACACCCGCACGCCGAGCAGCCGCGACACCTCGGGGGCGAACGCCGACGCCCGCAACTGGAGACCCAGCGACGTCCGCGTGAACAGGAGGGCGAGCCCGATCATGACCACGACGGCCACGATGAGGATGAAGACGTCGTAGGGCGAGAACACGGGGACCCCGCCGATCACGATGGGGCTCTGGTCGAACGGCGCCGCCATCGGGCGGTACTGCTGGCCGAAGGCGATGCCCAGCGCGGACTGGAGCACCATGACCACGCCGATGGCGATGATCACGCCGGCCAGCGGCGAGTTCTGCGGGGCGAAGCGCATCACGCCCCGCTCGACGACGTAGCCGAGGATCGCCCCGGCGGCGAGAGCACTGGCGAGCCCCGCCCAGTAGGAGCCCGTGAACGCTGTCACCGCGAAGGCGACATAGGTGGCCACCACGGCCATCGCCCCTTGCGAGAAGTTGACGATGCGTGCCGCGCGCCAGATGAGCACGAGGGCGAGAGCGAAGAGCGCGAAGATGGCGCCGCGGGCGATGCCGGTGGCGAGGAGGAAGAGCAGTCTGTCCATTCTCAGAACCCCAAGTAGGCGTGGCGGAGGGCGTCGTCGGTGAGCAGTTCCGGCGCCGGTCGATCGGCGACGACCCTGCCGAGGGAGAGCACGACGCCGTGATCGGCGATGGAGAGTGCGCTCGTCACGTTCTGCTCGGCGAGCAGAACTGTCAGCCCGGTCTCGTCGCGCAGCGCGCGAAGCACCCCCAGGATCTGCGCGACCACGCGCGGAGCCAGTCCGAGCGACGGCTCGTCGAGGATCAGCATCCGGGGCCGCGCGATGAGAGCCCGTCCGAGGGCGAGCATCTGCCGTTCGCCACCCGAGAGCTGGTGGCCGGATGCCGTTCGCCGGCGCGACAACGGCTCGAAGAGGTCGTAGATCTCGTCGACGGCAGCGGTGAGGCTCCGCCGATCGAAACGCCACAGGCCGCCGAGCCGCAGGTTCTCGTCGACCGTGAGCTCGGCGACGACGCTGCGCCCCTCGGGAACCTGGGCGAGCCCGCTCCGCGACCGGTCCTCCACGCTGACACCGGTGAGGTCGCGACCGTCGAGCACGACGCGTCCCGACCGTGGAGTGACGAGGCCCGAGATGGTGCGGAGCAGGGTGGTCTTGCCTGCCCCGTTCGCTCCGAGGAGGGCGACGATGGCGCCTGGGGGAATGGCCAAGCGCACCTCGTGGAGCACCGGCGAGCCGCCGTACCCGGCCGAGATGGCGTCGATCTCGAGGAGCGCCGTCATGCGGCCGGCTCCACGCCCAGATAGGCCTCCTCGACCCGCGGATCGGCCTGCACCTCGGCCGGAGTGCCGCTCGCGATCACGCGACCGAAGTCGAGCACCACGACGCGATCGGCAAGGCTCATCACGAAGTCCATGTGGTGCTCGACGACCAGGACGGAGCACCCCGTCGCGGCGATGCCGCGCACCGTGGCGGCCAGGTCGGCGATGTCGTCCGAGCCGAGGCCGCCGGCAGGTTCGTCGAGCAGAAGGAGTTGGGGGCGCGTCACGAGGGCGCGGGCCAGGGCGACGCGCTTGCGCTCCGGATAGGGCAGTGACGCCACCGGGCGAGCGGCCTGTTCAGCGAGGCCGAGCGCGGCGAGCTGGTCGGTCGCGGCGAGCACGGCATCCGTCTCGCTCGCGCCTCTCCCGTCGCGGCCGACGAGCCCGAGCGGGACGAGGACGTTCTCGAGCACGGTCATCGAGTCGAAGAGGCCCAGGCCCTGCAGAGTCCGGGAGACACCGCGGCCGATCAACCCCGTCGGAGCCGAGGGCGCCGGCCGACCGTCGATGTCGATCCGTCCTCTCGCGCGCCGCACGAGCCCGCACACGGCGTTGAAGACGGTGGTCTTGCCCGCGCCGTTCGGCCCGATGAGCGCCGCAGTCTCGCCGGAGGCGACCTCGAGCGAGACGTCGTCCAGGGCGGTCAGGCCGCCGAAGGCGACAGTGAGCCCGGTGATCCGCAGCCGTGGCGTTGGTGTGTGCATCGGCACCTCTTCGTGTCGTGGTGGCAACACTGTACAACAGAAACCGACCAGACGGTATGCTGATGTTGCACGGGCGCGCGCGGTCGTTCCGCACACCGCTGGTCGAGTAGCCCGCGAGCGCAGCGAACAGGCGTATCGAGACCCGAGATACCGGCGCTACTCGGGCGGCGCATGGGAAGGGTGGTCTCGATACGCGTCCTCGCTGCGCTCGGTCGCTACTCGACCAGCGGACACTGCGCTTCGGGCGGTCGCTGCGCTCGGCCCTCAGCGAGCGGGGGAGGGCCTCGACCAGCGGACACGGCGCCGCGCTGGGGCCCTACCCGCCCAGCGTCACCTTCAGGATCTTCTCGTTGCTGTTGTTCGCGACGCTGTCCTTGTCGCCCTGGTTCGTCGTGGTGAGCCACAGCCCGCCATCGGACGACGGCTCGACGGTGCGCAGCCGGCCGTAGGTGCCGACGAAGAACTGCTGCACGGAGGCGAGGGCGTCGCCGCTGATCACCTCGCGAAACAGCCGCGCGCCCCTCCCGCAGGCGATGTAGACGACGTCGCGCACGATGGTCAGGCCGCTGCAGGACCCGTCGGCCGTCGGATAGGTCTTCTTCGGTGCGATGAGGCCGGCGGTGCCGCATCCGTTCCCCGAGGTGCCCTCGCACAGCGGCCACCCGTAGTTGCCGCCCTTCACCACGAGATTCGTCTCGTCCATCACACTGTTGCCGAACTCCTGCTGCCAGAGCCTTCCCCGGCTGTCGAAGGCGATGCCCTGCGGGTTGCGGTGGCCGTAGCTCCAGACGTAGCTGCCGAACGGGTTGTCGCTCGGAATGCCACCGGTGCGCGTGAGCCGCAGGATCTTGCCGTTCAGCGCTCCGGTACCGGTGAGACGCTGGGCGTAGTCGCCGTTCTGCGCATCGCCCGTCGAGGCGTAGAGCATGCCGTCCGGCCCGAAGCGCAGGCGGCCGCCGTTGTGGTACTTGTTGCGCAGGATGCCGCTCACGAGCACCTGCACAGACGTGGTGTCGAGCTTTCCGGCCGAGTACTTCAGCCGCACGATCCGGTTGTCCGTCGCAGTGGAGTGCATGACATAGAGCCACGGATCCGCCGCGAAGTCGGATGCGATCGCTATGCCCATCACCCCACCCTCGCCATCGGTGCCCTTCGCTCCGGGGATCGTGCCGACGCTCGTCTTCGCCCCCGTCGCCGGCACCAGGCGCACGATGTCGAGGGCGTCACGGCGCGCATAGAGCACCGAGCCGTCGGGCAGGGTGGTGAGGCCCCACGGGATGTCGGTGTCCGTCGTCACCTGGGCGACCCCGCAGATGGGACTTCCACAGGCGGCACCGGTCGTCGTGGTGGCGGGCGCACTGGCGGCGGACGCGTTGCCCTGGGCGTCGCGTGCGACGACGGTGTAGGAGTAGGCGCGGCTGACGGCCAGCCCGCTGTCGGTGAAGGTGAGCACTGCGCCACCGACCGACCCGACGACGGTGCCGTCGCGACGCACGTCGTACCGGGTGACGGCGACGTTGTCGGTCGATGCCGCCCAGGTCACCTTCACGCTGGTTCCGGATGCCACGGCCGCGACCGACTTCGGCACCGTCGGCGCAACGGTGTCCGCTGTGCACTGCGGCGGCGTCACCGTCACGGTGGAGCTGGCCTGCGAGACGTTGCCCGCAGCATCGCGGGCGTTGACGTACCAGCCCCAGGCGACTCCCGCCACGACCTTGACGGATGCCGAGCGCACGGTTCCGGCGACCGAGGTGACGAGCTGGCCGTCGTGGTACAGGTCGTAGGCGGAGACCCCGACGCCATCCTTCGACGCCGTCCAGCTCAGGGTGACGGCGGTGCAGGTGAGCGCCGAACTCGTCAGGCCGCTCGGCGCGGTCGGCGGGGTGGTGTCCGGCAGCTTCGCGGGAACGGTCCACTTCTGGTGGGTCGCCGTCGTGCAGGCGTGCAGGTTCACCTCGGTTCCGCCGGTCGTCCGCGCGCCGCGCACATGGAGACACAGACCTGTCGCCGTGTGCTTCAGCGTCTTGGCGCTCGTGTAGCTCCACTTCTGGGAGGCTGAGCCCGAGCACTGGGCGATCACGGCCTTCCGCGGTCGGGTCGTGGTGACCGGGCCGGCGGTCAGGCAGCGGGCGCCGTCGAAGACGCGCAGTTCGCCCTCGGCCGTGCGCGTCCAGCGCTGGTCCGCTCCGCCGTTGCAGGTCCCGATCACGGTCTGCGCCCCGACGGTCATCGACCCGTACTGGACGTCGAGGCACTTCTTCGAGGCGACTCCGATGATGGGTTTGCCCGTGGCGGCGTACGCGGCGTCGGCTGGCGGCAGCGTCAGCAGAGCCGCAACGCAGATGACGGACAGGATGGCTGCCAGCAGCATCCGGAGCTGACTTCTCATCGTCGCCTCCCTCGGCGCGCTCCAGTGCGCGTCGTCCTCAGGATATGACCCGCACGTCAGACGCCGCGGGTACCTGCACTGTGAGCGCCACCGTCTGTGCCGCGCACGTCGTCCGAGCCCTGGCGCCCGGACCGATCCACGTCGGGGTCGACCTCATCGGCCTTCCTGGCGCGTTCCTCCGCCTCCACACGCAGGCCCTCCGCGTCGTCGCGGTGCTCGGCGGACTCCCGCTGCAGCCGCTCCGCATCGAGCTGCGCCTGACGCGCGGCGGCTTCGGCCTTCGCGGCATCGGCCTGCGCCTGCTGCGCATCGGCGGATGCCTGGGCAGACGTCGCCTGCCGCTCCCGTGCCGCCAGTTCTCGCTCTGCGGCCTCGTTGCGCAGCTCGGATGCCTTCTCGCGCCCGGCCCGCTGCCTCGCCTCACGACGTTTCGGCGCCGTGATCAGCAAGATGGCCACAACCACGATGATGACGACGACGACAGCGACGATGATCCAGATCCATGCACTGGTGTCCACTTCGATTCACCTTCCTCAGATCGCCCCGCCATCAGACAAGCCCTCCGAGGCCGCCCATCCCAAGGGCTTGATTTCTTGCTGGCGGTCTGATTCGCCCGCGACCGGAGGCCGGGAGTCGTCAGTGGTGCGGGATGCCCGCGATCATGCCGCCATCGACCACGAACTCGGCGCCACTCGTGAAGCGGGAGGCGTCGCTGGCTAGAAAGACGATCGTGCCGGCGACGTCGTCGGGAACCCCTGGCCGCCCGAGCGGGATGTCGATCCTCGCGGGGTCGATCCTGGTGGTCATGTCGGTGAGGATCAGCCCGGGGTGCACGGAGTTCACCCTGATCCCGGATGCCCCGAGCTCGACGGCGAGCGACTGGCTGAGTCCGCGCACGCCGAACTTCGAAGCCGTGTAGCCGTGCAGGCCCGGCGAGCCGCGCATGCCCTCGACCGAGGAGATGTTGATGATCGAGCCACTGCCCTGCGCCTTCATCTGCGGAACCACCGCTCGGCAGCCGAGGAACACCCCGGTGAGGTTGACCGCGATCACGGCGTTCCACTTCGCCAGCGTCAGGTGCTCGATCGGCGCTGCATTGGCGATGCCGGCGTTGTTCACGAGGACGTCCAGCGATCCGAACGCGCCCACAGCTGCGGCCACGACGCGGTCCCATGCGGCCTCATCGGTGACGTCCAGCGCCTCGAACAGCGCGCGCTCGCCCAGCTCGGCGGCGAGCGCACCACCCTCGTCGGCGAGCAGGTCGGCGATGACCACTCGCGCGCCGGCCGCGTGCAGCGACCGCACGTAGGCAGCACCGAGGCCGCGCGCACCGCCGGTGACGAGCGCGACGCGTCCATCGAGATCCGTCATGGCGTCACCCGACCCGCACGACGAGCCGCCCGACGGTCTGTCCGCCGGCCAGTTCCTGGATGGCGGCGGGAGCCTGCTCGAACTCCACCACTCCCCCCACCAGCGGCGAGATGGCGCCGGCATCCGCCAATCGCACCAGCTCGGCATGGGCCTCGGCCACGAGAGCGGGGTTCTTCGTCGGGTAGAGACCCCAGTGCAGGCCGAGCACGCTGTAGTTCTTCACGAGGGCATGGTTCGCCCGTACCGTGGGCACGGTCCCGCCGGCGAAGCCGATCACGACGATGCGCCCCTCGAAGGCGATGCACTTGGTCGACCGCTCGAAGCTCTCCCCGCCCACGGGGTCGAAGACCACGTCTGCGCCGCGGCCGTCCGTCGCCTCGTTGACGATTGCGGCGAGGTCCTGCTCGCCCCGCACGATCACCAGTTCGGCACCGGCCTCACGCACGACGTCGGCCTTGCCCGCGCTGCCGACCACGCCGATGACCCTGGCTCCGGCGGCGACGGCGAGTTGCACGGCGGCACTTCCGACCCCGCCCGCCGCTGCATGGACGAGCACGGTCTCGACGGCCTGCAGCCGCGCCCGACGATGCAGGGCGAACCACGCGGTCTGGTAGGCGATCATCAGCCCGGCGGCCTGCACGTCGTCGAGCCCGTCCGGCGTCGGATGCACCTCGGATGCCGCGAGCACGGCGTACTCGGCGAGCACGCCGATCTTCGTCGCCACCACCCTGTCGCCGATGCCCAGGGCGGGCTTCCCGCCGGTGCGCACGCCGTCGGCATCCGGCCCGAGAGCCACGATCTCGCCGCTCAGCTCGATGCCCGGCGTGAACGGAGGTTCGGGGCGTACCTGGTACTCGCCCCGGGCGAGCAGCACGTCGGGGAAGTTGACGGCGACGGCGTGCACTTTCACGAGCACTTCACCGGCGCCGGGCACGGGCACGGGCAGGTCGTGGAGCTCGAGCACCTCCGACGGCTCTCCGGTGCGGACGACCCTCCACGCGCGCATGGTGGTCGGCTCAGGCATCCGTCGCCCCCTCCGGTGCGCCCGGCTCGGCGGGCTCGGCGGCGATGCTCCTCAGGAACAGCGCGGTGATCTGCTCGGCCAGCAGGGTCTTGCCCTCCGGGCCCTCCGGGGAGTACCACTGCGACAGGTAGTGCAAGTCGCTGAAGAAGTGCGCGATGAGCACCGGCCGCGGGATGTCGGTGCGGTAGAGGCCCTGCTGCTGGCCGGCCTCGATGAGAGCGCTGAACTCGTCGTTGTAATCGCGTCGCCGGCGGGTGACCTCCTGCTGACGCGGCTGCGAGAGCATGTGCTGGCTGCGGAAGAACACCGTGCCCTCTGGCAGGAAGTCGATCGAGGTCTCGATCACGTCGATGCACACGGCGCGCAGCACGTCGTCGACGGCCCCTCCCCGCGCGACGATCTCGTCGAGGTGCGACTTCTGCAGTGACAGCATCCGCTCGTAGATGGCGAAGAGCAGGTCGTCCTTCGACTGGAAGTAGTGGTACATCGCGCCCTTGGTGACTCCGGCGGCCTCCACGATCTGCTGAACGCTGGTGTTGGCGAAGCCCTGAGCTGCGAAGAGCTCGACGGCGGCCCTGGTCACGTCGTCTACGACACTGGTCTGTCTCATGCACTCATCCTCGCTGGGTTCTCGCGGTGCGTCATCCGACAGGGCGGATGCTGCCGCCGCCGTCGATCACGATGGTCTGGCCGGTGATCCACGCGGCGTCTTCCGACAGGAGGAAAGCGACGGGCCCGGCCACGTCGTCGGGCAGTCCGAGGCGCTTCAACGGATACTCCCCTGCCACCTGCTGCTCGCGCCCCTCGTAGAGCGCCCGGGCGAAGGCGGTCTTGATCACGGCGGGGGCGACGGCGTTGACACGGATGCCCGGTGCGAGCTCGTGCGCCAACTGCAGGGTGAGGTTCACCAGCGCCGCCTTCGAGACCCCGTAGAACGCGATGCCGGGAGCCGCGGACAGCGCTGAGATCGACGACAGGTTCACGATCGACCTCGAGAGGCCGGCACCCACAGCGTCCCGCGTCCACTCCAGGGCGGCGACGACGTTCACGTCGAGGATCTTGCGCACGATCGAGGCCTCGATCTCGAGCGCCGGACCGTAGGCGGGGTTGATGCCCGCGTTGTTCACCAGGTGGTCGAGACGGCCGTGCCGTTCGGCGATGTGAGCGAAGACCGCCGCGCGATGCTCCGGGTCGTCGGCCTTGCCTGCGACAGCGGTGGCGACGGCGGTCGCGGGCGACGTGGTCCCGCCCCCGTTCAGCTCGGCGAGCGCCGCGTCGAGCGACTCCTGCTTGCGCCCGGTGATGACCACCTGCGCGCCCTCGCTCACCAGCCGCTTCGCTATGGCGAGGCCGATGCCCCTGCTGCCGCCGGTGATCAGCGCCACCCGGCCGTCGAACCTCTGCATGTGCTCTCCTTCGAGTACGCGAGTACGCTGCTGCCTGGATCCGTTCGGGATCATGCTACAGACCGACCGGACGGTTTGTCTCGATGGAGAGTACCATCCGCAACTCACAGCGCGCTCCCAGCCCCGGCGGAACAGCAGACCCCCGCCATCCGTTCTCCTAGGTGGCACCGAAATACGGGTGTCACCCGGCGCCGCAGCCAGCGTCGCCAGCAGAAGGAGGAGCACGTGTCACAGGACTACCGCAAGACTCCCGAGGCGCTCGCCCGCCTCACCCCGAACCAGTACAAGGTCACGCAGAACGAGGGCACGGAGCCCGCCTTCCGCAACGAGTACTGGAACAACCACGAGGTCGGCCTGTACGTCGACGTCGTCTCCGGGCAGCCGCTGTTCACCTCGGTCGACAAGTACGACTCGCGATCGGGATGGCCGAGCTTCACCAAGCCGATCAGCCCCGACGCCGTCACCGAGCACACCGACCGCACGCTCTTCATGAAGCGCGTCGAGGTGCGCTCCTCGGGGGCCGATAGCCACCTGGGCCACGTCTTCGATGACGGGCCCGCGGATGCCGGCGGCCTGCGCTACTGCATGAACTCGGCGTCGCTGCGGTTCATCCCGCTCGCCGAGCTCGAGGAGCAGGGCTACGGTGAACTCCGGGCGCTGTTTCCGACCGACGCCGCATCCACCACGAAGGAGAACTCATGACCACGACACCCGCCACCACCGAGACCGCCGTCCTCGCGGGCGGATGCTTCTGGGGCATGGAGGATCTCATCCGCCGCCGCCCCGGAGTGATCAGCACCCGCGTGGGCTACACGGGCGGCGATGTTCCGAACGCCACGTACCGCAACCACGGCACCCACGCCGAGGCCATCGAGATCGTCTTCGACCCGACGGTGACCTCGTACCGTGACCAGCTGGAGTTCTTCTTCCAGATCCACGACCCCACCACGCGCAACCGCCAGGGCAACGACATCGGCACCAGCTACCGCTCGGCGATCTTCCCGCTGAACGAGGAGCAGGCCGCCGTTGCGCAGGACACCATCGCCGACGTCGACGCGTCGGGCCTGTGGCCGGCCAAGGTCGTCACCGAGGTGACCCCGGCCGGAGCCTTCTGGGAGGCCGAGCCCGAGCACCAGGACTACCTGGAGCGCTACCCCAACGGCTACACCTGCCACTTCGTGCGTCCGGGCTGGGTGCTGCCGAAGCGCAACGCGGAGCAGAGCGCCTAGCTGAACACCGTCTTGCCTCCCGAGGCCGGATGACACCGAACGCCCCGCTCGATCTTCGGATCGGGCGGGGCGTTTCGTCGTTCACCCGCGAGATCCGCCGTCACACGCCGCGCCGCCCCCTACGCTGAGAGCATGACGACCCGCATCGCCACCCGTGCCACGCTCGCCGCCATCGCCGGATTCGCCCTGCTCGCGCTCAGCGCGTGCAGCAGCGCCGGCTCGGGGTCGGACATCTCCCCGGCTCCGGAGTCGAGCGCGTCCAGCTCGACGGCCGCAGCCGAACCGATCGGCGACTGCACCGGCGTCGCCGTGATCGTCGATGCCGGCAACCTCGAGAGCGCCGACGACCCGTCGACCACGGCCTGCATCGACGCGGACGCGCCCATCGCGGCATCCGAGGCACTGAAGCAGGCGGACGTCGCGACAGTGGGCACCGACGAGTACGCCGACCAGGTCGTCTGCCGCGTGAACGGCGTGCCGGCGGAGGACGAGGCGATCACGGCACCCGACGGCACCGACTACTTCGAGAAGTGCGCCAGCATGCCTGCTGCCTTCGCCTACTGGTCGCTCTGGGTGAAGCCGGCCGACGGCGAGTGGGCGTACGCGCAGGAGGGCCTCGGCACCCTGCAGCTGGCTCCGGGCGACTCCGTGGAGCTGCTCTTCACGCTGAACGACGAGCCGGCAGCCCCCGCCGCCTGACACCAGCTCGCCGGCGTGCGAGAGTGAGGCCCTGATGCTCCGCTTCCGGTCGGCCCCACTGAAGGCCGCGGCGCTCCTCGCCGTCGGCTTCATCGCGCTGCGCCTGGCGTATCGAGCACTCTTCAACGGACTCAGCGGCTCGGGCCTCGTGCTCCTCGACCTGCCGGCCGTGCGTCTTCCGCCGCCGTTCGCCCATGTCGCCCTCTTCGGTCCCATCACGACAGGGGGCATCCAGGTCGCCATCGAGAGCGCCCTCCCGATAGCGCTCGTCATCCTGGCGTTCGGCGTGCTCAACGCGCTCGTCGACGCCTCGCGCCTCTTCGCCCGGGGCGCACGGGGCGGGCCGTTCCGCGGCATCGCCCGGTCCCTCGTGATCGCGTGGGCCACCTTCCCCGGGCTGACGGATGCCGTCGGCTCCGTGCGGCGCGCCCGCCGCCTGCGTGCCGAGCGCGGGCCGGCCTCACTGCTGGTGCCCGTCTTCGAGCGCACCATCGAACGCGCCGTCGCCGTGGCGGCCACCATGGAGGTGCGCGGTTTCGCGTCGAGCCGACCCGTGGACGGCGGGTGCGATCGCCCCGTCGTGCTGCGCGGCCTCACCCTCGGGTTCGACGGGCGACGGATGCTCCACGTCGAGGACCTGTCGCTGTCGACCGGGTCCCTCACCGTCCTCTCCGGGTCCACCGGCTCCGGCAAGTCGTCGCTGCTGAACGCCTGCAGCGGCCTGTTCAGCCACGTCGACGGCGGCGAGGCGAGCGGCACCATCGAGATCGGGGGTGTCGACAGGCTGACCGTGCCGCCGCGCGACACGGCGCGTTTCGTCGGCGTGGTGCTGCAGCAGCCGCGGCTCGGTTTCGCCAGCGAGAGCGTGGCCGACGAGATCGGCTTCTCGCTCGACGTGCGCGGCGTCGCGCCGGTCATCGTGGCCGCGCGGGTGCGCGAGGTGGCGCAGCGCCTCGGCATCGTCGATCTCGTCGGGCGCGACATCCGCTCGCTCTCGGCCGGAGAGGCCACCCTCGTGGCCATCGCTGCAGCGGTGATCCAGCAGCCGACGCTGCTGCTCGTCGACGAGCCGCTCGCCGATCTCGATCGAGACGCCAGGGAGCGCATCGCGAACCTCCTCGGCGCGCTCGCGCACGACGCCGGCGTGTGCGTGCTTGTGGCTGAGCATCGCGTGGGCGAGCTGGCGCACGTGGCCGACGAGGTGCTGTCGATCGAGCAGGGCGAGCTGCGGCGCGGCAGTTCCTCCGTCGCGCTGCCGATGTTTCATGAGCGCGACGCAGAAACTGCAGCGTCGGCGGAGGCTGCTGCGGCGTCGGCGTCGGCGTCGGCGGCTGCGGCGCCCGCTGCCACGCCGATCGCCCGCGTCACCGGGCTGTCCGTCAGCCACGGCGACCGCCCCGCTGTGCTCGACGCCTCGTTCACCCTCGCCCCCGGCGAGATCGTCGCGATCACCGGGCCGAACGGCGCCGGCAAGTCATCCCTCCTCGCGGCGATGGCCCTGCCTGCCGCATCCGCAACCGTGCTCGTCGATGGAGCCGACGTGGCTGCGCTTCCCGCCCGACTCCGCCGCATGTCCGTCGCCCTCGTTCCGGACGCCTCCGACGACCTGCTGTTCTCGACCACCGTCGCCCAGGAGTGCCGACGGGCCGACCGCTCGGCCGAGCGCGGCACGACCCAGCGCTCGTTCGAGTCGCTGCTGGGCTCCGAGCCCGGCGGTCATGCACTCAGGCACCCGCGGGACCTCTCCACCGGGGAGCGCCGGCTGCTGGCCATCGCCATCCAGTTGGCGGCAGCACCACGAGTGCTGCTCGTCGACGAGCCGACCCGCGGACTCGACGGGGTCGCGCGCACGCAGGTGGCCGGGGCACTCCGCCAGGCTGCGGCGAGCGGATGCGCGGTGGTGATCGCCAGTCACGACAGAACGTTCGCCGCCGAGGTCGCCGATCGTGGGCTCGAGATGAGCGAGGGGCGGTTGCGTGAGGCCGTCCGGCTCGCTGACCTGCCGCTCCCTGACCTCCCGCTCGCTGAGGTCCGGCGAAGCCGCGACCGAAGCGCCGCCCGCGACCACGCGTCGACCGCGGACTCCGCCCGGGCCTCAGCGAGCGAAGGTGAGGTCCGGGCCTCTGCGAGCGCGGGCACGCGCGCCACCCTCTGGCAACCGCTCATCCTTCTCGCGGGCTCCCTCCTGGCCGCCGCAGCCTTCGGGTGGCCGCTGCTCGTCCCGGCCCTGCCTGCCCAGGCGCAGGCTGCAGCTCCGATCGCCGCCATCGCCCTGCTCCCGTTCCTCGTGGTGGCCGTCGCGCTCTCCCTCGACGGTGCCGTGCGATCCGCCAAGACGCTCGCGCTGCTCGGCACCCTCACCGCCATCGGAGCGGCCGTGCGCATCGCCAGCACCGGCGTCGGCGGCGTCGAGGCCCTGTTCGTGCTGCTCATCCTCGCCGGCCGGGTGTTCGGCGCCCGCTTCGGCTTCCTCCTCGGCATCCTCACCATCGCGCTGTCCTCCACCCTGTGGGGCGGATTCGGCCCGTGGACGCCGTTCCAAATGTTCGCCTGCGGCTGGGTGGGAGCGGGAGCCGGCCTCCTTCCGAGGCCCAGGATGCAGGAGGCAAGGCGGCCCGGCAGCCCTGCGGTCGAGATCGCGATGCTCGCCGTCTACGGCGTGCTCTCGTCCTACGCCTTCGGCCTGATCATGAACCTGTGGTTCTGGCCGTTCGCCGTGGGCACGGCCTCCGACATCGCCTACGTGCCCGGAGCATCCGTCGCCACGAACGCGAGTTCGTTCCTGCTGTACTCACTGGTCACGTCGACTCTCACCTGGGACACCCTGCGGGCCGTCACGAGTGTCGTCGGCATCGTCGTGGCCGGCCCCGCGATCCTCGCGGCGCTGCGCCGGGCGAAGGTCGGACCGGCTAGACCGAGAAGTACTTCGCCTCGGGGTGATGGAACACGAACGCGTCGGTTGACTGCTCCGGATGCAGCTGCAGCTCCTCCGACAGCTCGACGCCCATCCGCTCGGGCTTGAGCAACTCGACCACCTTGCGGCGGTCCTCCATGTCGGGGCAGGCCGGGTAGCCGAGCGAGAAGCGCGCGCCGCGGTACTCGAGCTTGAACAGACCGGCGACGTCGGTGGGGTCCTCAGCCGCGAAGCCCAGCTCCGAGCGGATGCGACCGTGCCAGAACTCGGCGAGCGACTCCGTGAGCTGCATGACGAGGCCGTTCAGCTCCATGTAGTCGCGGTACCTGTTCTCGGCGAAGAGCTTGGCCGTGACCTGATCGATGTGCGCCCCGGCGGTGACGAGCTGAACGGGCATCACGTCGACGAGCCCCGATGACCGGGGCTTCACGAAGTCGGCCAGGCACAGGTGCCTGTCGCGGCGCTGCCTGGGGAAGTGGAACCGCAGGCGGTCGGAGCCGAGCGCGGAACCTTCCGTCACCGAACCGCCGTCGGGGGCCAGCAGCCCAGGGACTCCGAGCACGCCCGTCGGGTCGTCGCCGTGGTTCAGCACCACGATGTCGTCCCCCTCGCTCACCACGGGGAAGTAGCCGTAGGCGACCGAGGCGTCGAGCATGCCCTCGGCCAGGATGCGGTCGAGCCAGTAGCGCAACCGGGGGCGACCCTCGGTCTGCACCAGCTCCTCGTAGCCGGCGGCGCCGTCGCCGCGTCCGGGTTTCAGGCCCCACTGGCCCATGAAGGTGGCACGTTCGTCGAGGAACGCCGCGTAGTCGGCGAGCGCGATGCCGCGCACGATGCGGGTGCCCCAGAACGGCGGAACGGGCACGGCGGCATCCGTCGCCACGTCCGACCGGGTCGGCATGTTCTCGGGCTCCGTGAGGGTGAGCAGGCTGCCCTCGCGGTGGATGCGCTTCTTGAGCGCCGGAAGGCCGACGGATGCCGGATCCGCGCCGCGCGCGATCGCCACGAGCGGTTCCATGAGCGCCAGCCCTTCGAAGGCGTCGCGGGCGTAGCGCACGGTGCCGTCGAACAGGCCGGCGAGGTCGTCCTCGACGTACGCGCGGGTGAGAGCGGCACCGCCGAGCAGCACGGGCCAGCGCCCGGCGAGTCCCCGCGTGTTGAGCTCGAGCAGGTTCTCCTTCATGACCACCGTCGACTTGACGAGCAGTCCGCTCATGCCGATGACGTCGGCGTCGTGCTCCTCGGCCGCCTTGATGATGTCGGCGATCGGCTGCTTGATGCCGAGGTTGATCACCTCGTAGCCGTTGTTCGTGAGGATGATGTCGACCAGGTTCTTGCCGATGTCGTGAACGTCGCCGCGCACGGTGCCGAGCACGATGCGGCCCTTGCCCGCATCCGTCGTCTTCTCCATGTGCGGTTCGAGCAGGGCGACGGCCGCCTTCATCACCTCGGCGGACTGCAGCACGAACGGCAGCTGCATCTCGCCGGAACCGAACCTCTCGCCCACCACCTTCATGCCCTCGAGCAGGTGGTCGTTCACGATGCCGAGCGCGCTCATGCCGTCGGCGCGGGCGAGGTCGAGGTCGGCCTCGAGCCCCTTCGCGTCGCCGTCGATGATGCGCCGCTCGAGCCGCTCGCCGACGGGCAGCGCCGCGAGCTCGTGGGCGCGCTGGTCGCGGAGCGCTGCGGTGTCGACACCGGCGAAGAGGTCGAGCATCTTCTCGAGCGGGTCGTAGACGAGCGTGCCGTCGGCGTCGTACTCGCGCCGGTCCCACACCAGGTCGAGGGCGACCTTGCGACGGTCGTCGGGCACCGAGGCGAGCGGCACGATCTTGGCTGCGTCGATGATGCCGGAGCTGAGCCCAGCCTCGACCGCCTCGTGCAGGAACACCGAGTTGAGCACCGAGCGGGCGGCGGGGTTCAGGCCGAACGACACGTTCGAGACGCCGAGGGTGGTGTGGATACCCGGGTACTTGGCGGTGATGCGCCGGATGGCCTCGATGGTCTCGATGCCGTCGCGGCGGGTCTCCTCCTGGCCCGTGGCGATGGGGAAGGTGAGGGCGTCGACGATGATGTCCTCCACGCGCATCCCCCACTCGCCCGTGAGGGTGTCGACGAGACGGGAGGCGATCCGCACCTTGTCGTCTGCGGTGCGGGCCTGCCCCTCCTCGTCGATGGTGAGCGCGACGACAGCGGCGCCGTGCTCGGCGACCAGCGGCATGATGCGACCGAAGCGGGAGGTGGGGCCGTCGCCGTCCTCGAAGTTCACCGAGTTGACGGTCGGGCGCCCGCCAATGAGCTCCATGCCGGCCTGCAGCACGGGTGGCTCGGTGGAGTCGACGACGAGCGGCAGCGTCGAGGCGCTCGCAAGTCGCGACACCACCTCGCGGATATCGGCGACGCCGTCGCGTCCCACGTAGTCGACGCACACGTCGAGCAGGTGGGCTCCCACCCGGATCTGGTTGCGCGCGATCTCCACGCAGTCGTCCCAGCGCTCGTCGAGCATCGCCTCCCGGAACGCCTTGGAGCCGTTGGCGTTGGTGCGCTCGCCGATCGCAAGGTACGAGGCATCCTGGTCGAAGGAGACGTGCTGGTAGAGGCTGGCGACGCCGGCCTCCTCCTCGATGACCCGCACGGCGGGGACCACCGGCGTCCCTGCGGCGTTGGCGCCACCCGCGCCGGTGCCGGTGCCGGTTCCGTGCAGTCGCTCGACCACGGCACGCATGTGCGCGGGCGTCGTGCCGCAGCATCCGCCGATCAGCGACAGCCCGAACTCACGCACGAACTGCTCGTGCGCCGTCGCCAGTTCGACGGGAGTCAGCGGATAGCTGGCGCCGTGGGTGCCGAGCACGGGCAGGCCGGCGTTCGGCATGCAGACGACGGGCACGGTGGAGTGCTTCGACAGGTGCCGCAGATGCTCGCTCATCTCGGCCGGCCCTGTGGCGCAGTTCAGCCCGATCGCGTCGACGCCGAGGGGCTCGAGCGCCGTGAGCGCCGCGCCGATCTCGCTGCCCATGAGCATGGTCCCCGTCGTCTCGACGGTGACCTCGACGAAGATGGGCAGACGGATGCTGCTCTCGACGATGGCCTGCTTGCATCCGTTCACGGCTGCCTTCGTCTGCAGGAGGTCCTGCGAGGTCTCGATGAGGAAGGCGTCGGCGCCCCCGTCGATGAGTCCGTGGGCCTGCAGCGCGAAGGTCTGCTTGAGGTGGTCGTAGGTGGTGTGGCCGAGGCTGGGCAGCTTGGTGCCCGGGCC
Source organism: Leifsonia sp. Root1293 (assembly GCF_001425325.1). Classification (NCBI taxonomy): domain Bacteria; kingdom Bacillati; phylum Actinomycetota; class Actinomycetes; order Micrococcales; family Microbacteriaceae; genus Leifsonia; species Leifsonia sp. Root1293. Next base: position 2,236,546 of record NZ_LMEH01000001.1, read on the forward strand.
CATCGATCCGAGAACCCAGCGGATGCGGCCCGGCTCGCCGTTCGCGGCATCCGTCGCCTCTGCGGCCTCGACCCGCTCGCGGGCGATGCGCGCCCCCTCGCGGGCCAGCTCCCGGATGCGATCGTCGATACCGTAGTCGGAGAGGTTCGACCAGTTGGCTCCGAAGGTGTTCGTCTCGACGGCGTCGATGCCCGTGGCCAGGTAGGCGTCGTGGATGGCGGCGATCATGTCGGGCCGGCTCACATTGAGGATCTCGTTGCAGCCCTCGAGCTGCTGGTAGTCGTCGAGGGTCGGCTCGAACTCCTGCAGCTGCGTGCCCATGGCGCCGTCGGCGATGACGACCCTGGTGCGCAGGGCCTCCAGCAGCGCCTCGGACCTGGCTGGACGCGCGACGGCCTCGATGTCCAGGGCGAAGCGGGGTGCTGCTGCTGCAGCTGGTGCTGACTCTGCGGTCGTTCCGGGCGCGTTCACGCGCCGAGTCTATCCGCGGGCACGTCGCGCATCGGGGTCCTTCTCGCCGGGTGAAGTCCGGACGCCGCCCGCGACCTGCAGCCGACGTGCTCGACGCTGTCCACGCGCTGAGCGCCCTAGGCTCGAATCATGACTGCCGACGCCCGCCTGCTTCCCGTCGACTCAGCATCCACCGCGGCTCTCGCCGCCACCGGGCTGCGCTACGGCCTGGTCGACACCACGGATCGCGCGGCCTTCGCGGCGTGGGACCAGGCCGACTCGCGGGGCTTCCACGAGGGCCGCCTGAGCGATGAGATCATCGACGCGAACTTCGCCAACCTCGCCTACCGCCGCACGACCGGCGTCTGGGACGACACGATCCCGGATGCCGCCGTCCCCGTCGCGACCGTCAGCACCTGGGTCGCCGAACTCACGGTTCCCGGCCCCGCCATCGTTCCGGCCTGGGCCGTGAGCTCGGTCACCGTCGCGGCGACGCACCGCCGTCGCGGCATCGCTCGAGCGCTCATGGAGGGCGAGCTGCGCACGGCGGCGGCCGCCGGCGTTCCACTCGCCATCCTCACCGCGAGCGAGGCCACCATCTACGGCCGGTACGGCTATGCGCCGGCCACCTCGGTCGCGACGCTGGAGGTCGACCGCCGTCGCGTCGCGTGGGCGGGGCCGACGCCGACGGGTCGGGTGCACTTCGTCGAGCCTGCAGCGGCACGCTCGGTCGTCGAGGGGATCTCGGCTCGCGCTGTGCGCAGGACCCCCGGCGAGATCGACCGATGGGGCGGCCGCTTCGACCAGCACTTCGGCCTCATCTCGCCGGACAGCGATCGCGGGCGGTCGATCCGCACGGTGCGCTACGACGATGCCGACGGCACGGCGCAGGGCGTGGCCGCATTCCGGCTGGTCGAGCAGGAGCCCGACATCGTGCGGCTCGAGGTCGAGCATTTCACGGCGGCGACTGATGATGCCTACGCCGGCCTGTGGAAGTTCCTGCTCGAACACGACCTCGTGACCAGCATCCGTGCCCGCCACAGGTCGATCGACGAGCCGCTGACTCACCTCATCACCGACAGGCGCGCCGTGCGCTGGAGCGAGATCGAGGACTTCCTCTGGGTGCGCGTGCTCGACCCGATCGCGGCGCTCGAGAGCCGCCGGTACGGCGCTTCCGGCCGTCTCGACCTAGAGGTCTCCGATGCCCTGGGCTTCGCCGGCGGGCGCTTCAGGCTCGAGGCTGCACCCGACGGCTCGGCCTCGGTGACGCGGGTGTCTGCGGACGCGGATGCCGGTGCGGATGCCGACGCCGGTGCCGACGCCGGCGACGGTGCCGGTGATGGCGCCGGCGCTCCGGCGACGCTCGCCCTGACCGTCAACCAGCTCGGGGCGATCTTCCTGGGCGGCGTGCGGGCCACAGTGCTCGCATCCGCAGGCCTGATCACGGCCGACGAGCCCGAGACGCTGGCGCTGGCGGACCGCCTGTTCGCCGCCGAGCGCACCCCGCACCTCAGCATCGTCTTCTAGGCCCCTCTGGAAAGCGAGGACTTTCGGGCCGATTCGGCCCGAATCGCTCCTCCCCGTTCTCGTCGCGTCGGAAAGTCCTCGCTTTCCAGAGAAGCGAAGCGGAATCGGCCCGCGCCGGGGACGAGGCCGGGGACGAGGGCGCCGACGACGGCGCGCCCGCCCGCCAGCCCGCGAACGGGGACTTCTCGCGAGCCCGCGCGCATCCGTAACGTCGAGTGCCTGACCCACGAAAGGCTCCGATGACGGCTCTCTCCCCCGAGGTCGACCCTGCGCGCACTGCAGCGACCACCCTCCGCAGCCGTGCTGCGGGCGCATCCGTCATCACCCGATGCCTGGCCGAGCAGTCGCAGGTGCCCGACCGGGGGCGCCTCGCCCGCGTGCTCGGCCGCAGTCCGCTCTCGGAGGACTCGCGCAGCTGGTACCTCGGAGCGCTCGGAGAGCTGGCCGTGGCGACCCGGCTCAGGCAGCTCGGACCCGACTGGACCGTGCTGCACTCCGTTCCGGTCGGCCGCGGCGAGAGCGACATCGATCATGTCGTCATCGGGCCGTCGGGCGTCTACACGATCAACACCAAGCACCACGACGATGCCCGGGTCTGGGTGGGTGCCCGCAAGCTGCTCGTCAACGGCCAGCCGACCGACTACCTCCGCAACGCGCGGCACGAGGCCGAGCGCGCCACCCGCCTGCTGAGCGCCGCCAGTGGGAGCGACATCGTGGTGCGCCCCGTCATCGCCCTCGTCGGCGCGAAGACGATCACCGTCAAGCAGCAGCCGAGCGACGTCATGGTGCTCGCCGACACCCAGCTGGTGCGCTGGCTTCGACGGCGGCGGCGGACGCCGGCCCTCGAGACGACGCCTGTCGTGGCCGCCGCGGAGCATCCGTCGACCTGGCACTCGAACCCGACCGAGGCCCTCGCCGACGCGAATCTCGAGCAGTTCGCCACACTTCAGCACGAGGTGCGCACGGCCCGGGACGTGCGCGCCATCTGGCTGGGCGCCGTGGCCGTCTCCGTCGGCGCCGTCGCCGTGACGCAGCTGATGCCGGCGATCGCGCTCATGCTCGGCTGAGCCCGGCTCAGGCGGCCGCGTCGCCCCGCCGGCCCGCTCTCGCTCGCCTCGCGCCACGTTTACAGGACCACAGCGACGATGGGCGCCCCACAGCCCCTATCGTGCGGCTCGTCCTGCAAACTCAGACCGCCCCCTCGACCCGCGAGCCGACGGATGTCAGGCTGGCTGCATGGCGACGGGGCGAGTGAAGCGCGGGTACTTCTGGGTGCTGAAGAACACCCTCAACCGGCTCACGCTCGGTCTCGCACGCTGGGGCCACGGCCCGTTCTCGCTCGTGCGCCACGTCGGCCGTACGAGCGGACGCACCTTCGAGACCCCGCTCATCCTGGCGCGGGTTCCCGAGGGCTTCGTCGCCGAGCTCACCTACGGCGACGACGTCAACTGGTACCGCAACATCGTGGCCGCGGGTACCTGCGTCATCGTCTCCGGTGGTCGTGAGTACAGCATCGCTGCAATCGAGCCCTATACGACGGATGCCGGCCTGCAGGCGTTCGGCGGCCCCCGCGCCGCGATCCTCCGGCTGCTCGGGCGCGAGGAGTTCCGGCTGCTGCGCGTGCGTGCCGCGGGGGCCGCCTGACCGCCAGCGACAGCGACAGCGCCACCGCCACCGCCAGCGCCGCCGTCGGCGTCACTCCATCGTGTCGAGGATGCCCACCAGCAGGTCGAACGTGGTCAGCGGGTTGATGATCGCGAAGCGCGCGTTCGGCCGACCGGCGTGCGACGACGGCGTCACGAAGGCGTGCTGCGACTCCAACAGGCGCGCGGACCAGGCGTCGTAGTCGGCCTTGGCCCATCCGTCGCGCTCGAAGACCACGACGGAGAGCTGCGGGTCCCGCACCAGCGACAGGCCGGGGCGCTTCTCGATCTCGGCGGCGATGTCCAACGCCAGCTGGATGGAGTGCGACACGGCGTCGCGGTAGGCCTGGCCGCCGTAGGTCGCGAGCGAGAACCACAGCGGCAGCCCGCGCGCGCGGCGGGTGAGGTGCGCCGCGTAGTCCGATGGGCTCCAGTCGCTGGTCTCGGTGAGGGTGTCGAGGTACTCGGCGTGCTGCGTGTGCGCGCGCCGGCCCGACTCGGGGTCGCTGTAGATGAGGGCGCAGGCGTCGAACGGGGCGAACAGCCACTTGTGCGGATCGACGATCACCGAGTCGGCGCGCTCGACGCCGGCGAAGCGGTGCCTCGCGAGCGGCGACAGCATGGCCGCGAGGCCGTAGGCGCCGTCGACGTGCAGCCAGAACTCGAACTCGTCCTTCAGGGCCGCGATCGAGGCGATGTCGTCGACGATGCCGAAGTTCGTCGATCCCCCGGTGGCCACCACCGCGAGAACGGATGCCCCGTGCTCGACGAGCGCCGCCCGCACGCCATCGCCCGTGAGCATGCCGTCGGCGCCCGGGGCGACCGGCACGACCTCGACGTCCATCACGCGCGCGGCAGAGGCGATCGACGAGTGCGCCTCGGCGCTGCACACGATCACCCAGCGGCGCGGCTGTTCGTCGCCGCGCTCGGTCACGCGGAGGCGCGCACGCTCGCGGGCTGCGACGAGAGCCGACAGGTTGCCCAGGGTGCCGCCCTGCACGAACACGCCGCCGGAGGTCGGGGGCAGGCCGAACTCCCGGGCGAGCCATCCGAGGGCCTCGTTCTCGGCGAAGACGGCGCCGGCGCCCTCGAGCCAGGATCCGCCGTACAGCGCACTGGCCGACACGACGAGGTCGAAGGAGATCGCCGCCTTCGTCGGGGCGGATGGGATGAAGGAGAGGTACTGCGGGTGGTCCGTCGTGATGCAGGCCGGTGCGAGCACGTGCTCGAACAGGGCGAGAGCGCGGGTGGCGCCGATGCCCTTCTCGTCGATCGAGCGGCCGGCGAGGCGCTCGAGCTCCGCCGCGCTCAACGGCTTGTCGAGCGGGGTGTCAGCGCTGAGGATGCGTCGCCGCGAGTATTCGAGCACCACGTCGACGATGTCGCTGGTCTCCTTCGAGACCTCGTGCATGCGGGTGGTCTGGGTTCCGGCTGCGGGAGTGGTTCCGCGTGCTGCGTTCATGGGTACATCTTTCCGTTCAGCCGCCGACTCCGGGAGAACAGCTGGGCTCCACCCAGTGAAACGGATGCGACGCGCAGTGTTGCGCACTGGAGCAGGGGCTTCGAGCGCGTTCGGGTGCCGTCGTGCAGGAAATCGCCGCGACGCTCGCAGCACCGGCCCCACGCGCCGCCCGTTCCGCCCGCCCGTGCCTGCGCTGCCGTTTCTCCGGCGCGCGCCCGAAATCCGAGGCGCGGCGCTGAGGAACGGGCGCGCAACAGCCCTCGTGGGTGTCGGATGCTCCCGCTACCGTGAGGTCATGACCGACTCAGCACTGATCAGCGGCACGACAGCAGCCGGAGTCCCGTTCGTCGCCCGGCAGGCGGTGTCGGCATCCGCCCCCGTGATCGTCGCCTGGCACCTGCTCGATCCTCCGCGCACCCCGGCGGCGTTCGCGGCCGCCCTCCCGCTCGCCGGGCTCGATGCCACGGTGTTCTACCTCGGCCTTCCCCTCAGCGGCGACCGCATGCCCGATGGCGGCTTCGAGGAGATCATGCGTCGCGCCGGGGAGGACGTCGTGATGCAGTTGTTCGCACCGATCCTCGAGGGCGCCATCGCCGAGTTCCCTGCCGCGTTCGCCGAGCTGAGCGAGAGATTCGGTGTCGCCGACGGTGCCGCCCTCGGCCTGCTGGGCGGCTCCGCCGGGTCCGCCGTCGCCGCCGGCGTACTCGCGAGCGGCACCTCCGGCGCCTCGGCGGCCGTGCTCGTGAGCCCCATGCTGCAGCTCGCACCGAACATCGATGCGATGGCCGACTTCCTGGGTGGCGACGCCTACTCGTGGCACCCGGAGTCCCGCAGGGTCGCCGCCGAGATGGACTTCGTCGCCCGCGCCGACGAGATCACGGCGACGGATGCCGCCGTCCGCGTCATCGCCGGCCTCGACGACGAGCCGGCCTTCGTCGGGCCTGCGCGCCTGTTCGCCGTCGCCGCCGGAGCAGACCTGCAGCTCATGGAGGGCGTCGCCCACGCGTTGGCGGAGGAGCCGGGCATGGAGCCCGCACCCCAGACCGAAGCCGCGGCCGACTACGACGTGCTCGCGGTGGAGTGGTTCAGCGAGCACCTGCTATGACCCCCGCCGCCCCCGAACCCCGAGCCCCGCTCCCCGCTGATCGAGTAGCGCCCGACGCAGCCCCGCCGATCCAGTAGCGCCCGACCCAGCCCCGCTGGTCCAGTAGCGCCCGACGCAGTCGGACGCGTATCGAGATCACCCGTCAGCGGAGCCCCCTACTTGTAGGAGTAGAACCCCTCACCCGTGGAGGTGCCGAGCTTGCCCTGATCGATGTAATTCTCCTTGAGGTACGCGGCGAACGCCTGCTGCTTCTCTCCGCCGTGCGAGGAGATGTTGTAGGCGGTCGTGAGTCCCACGATGTCGTAGATCTGGAACGGGCCGAGGGGAGCGCCGGTTCCGATACGCCAGGTCTTGTCGATGGTCTCCGGATCGGCGTAGCCACCCACCACCAGTTCACCGGCGGCGTCGAGGAACGGGACGAGCAGCGAGTTCAGCAGGTAGCCGGCCTTCTCCTTCCTGATCTCGATCGGCACCATGCCGATCGACGATGCGAAGTCGACGACGCTCTGGAAGACGGCGGCATCCGTCACCGGCGTTCCCATGATCTCGGCGGTGTTCTGCGCCCAGACATGGTTGGCGAAGTGCAGAGCCAGGAAGCGCTCTGGGCGGCCGGTGAAGCCGGACAGGTCGCTCGGCAGGAGCGTCGACGAGTTCGTCGCGAAGATCGTGTGCGCCGGAGCGAGGGCGGCCAGCTTCGTGTAGGTGTCTCGCTTGAGTGCGAGGTTCTCGGGGATCGCCTCGATGACGAGGTCGGCATCCGCGACCGCGTCGGCGAGGTCGGCCGAGAGCCGGATGCGGTCGAGCGCGTCAGCGGCCCGGCCGTCGGCGGCGCCGGCGACCTCCCGGGTGTACGTCTCGGCGAGGGCGGCGAAGCGCGCCTTCGCCTGCTCGAGCACCTCGGCGCTGATGTCGTAGGCGACCACCTCGAGTCCTGAGAACGCGGTCTGGTACGCGATCTGCGACCCGAGCACGCCGGTTCCGAGCACTGTGATCTTCGTCAGTTCTGACATGACTTCCTTCTTGCTTTCTTACTTGTGTGGGTTCTCTTGTGGAGTCGTGGGGGCGGATGCCGCATCCGCCGTCGCCGTCGGGACATGCGCGGCGTTGAAGCGGGCCAGTGCGGCGGCGAATGCTGCGACCTCGGCGTCGCTCCAGTCGCCCATCTGCGCATCGACGACGTTCTGCAGGATGCCGAGGCTCTCGCGGTAGGCGTCCCATCCCGCTGGGGTCAGCTCGAGCGGCCGGCCCCGGCCGGCCGCATCCGTCGCCTCGCGCACGACGCCGAGCCTCGTGAGGTTGGCGAGCTGCCGCGAGACGGTCGACCGGTTCAGCAGGAACTCCCGCGCGATGTCGGTGGAGCGGCTGCCGGGATTGTCGACGATGAACGCGACGATCGACTGGTCGGCCAGGGAGAGTCGGATCCCCGCCGTACGGGCGTCGGCGACTCCACGCCGGGAGATCCGGATGAGGGCGCGCAGCACGCTCGCCGCGTGTTCGTCTCGCTGTTCGGACACGGTGACCTTCCCCTCTGTTGTCTTATGCAACAGTACGCCTGAGTGTTGCCTTCTGCAACATAGCCAGCGTCAGAGGATCCGGTAGAACCGCCGGGCCGTGCCGGCGAACATCTGCTCCCGCTCAGCGCGATCGAATCGCGCGGTGATCTGGTCGAACGCCTCGTACAGGGCGCCGAACCCCGAGTAGAGGCCGTCGACCGGGAAGTTGCTGCCGAACATGCACCGCGATGGCCCGAACACGTCGATGGTGTCGAGCACGATGCGACGGATGCTCTCCGGCGACCAGCGATGATCGTTCGTGCCGAGCGCCGAGATCTTCACCATCGTGCCGGGCTCAGCAGCCACCCGGGTCAACCCGCGCTTCCAGGCTCGGAGGGAGTCGGCGTCCCGCTTGATGGGCATCCCGGCGTGGTCCAGCACGATCGGCACCTCCGGGTGGGCCGCGGCGAGCGCCGCCGCCGCCTGCAACTGCGCCGGGAAGACCTGCAGGTCGAAGGACAGGCCGTGGGAGCCCAGGCTGGCGAAGCCCCTCAGCCAGGCCGGGTCCTGCATGAGGTCTGCTCGATCGCGATGCGCATAGAAGGGGTTCTCGTGCCAGTTCAGGATGTCGCGGACACCTCGCACCGATGACAGCGCGGCGTGCGCGGCGATCCGATCCGCGGCATCCGGTGCCTGAAGGTCGACCTTCGCCACCTGCACGCTCGGAACGGAGTTCGCGGCGATGATGCCGTCGACCCAGGCGCTCTCCCAGAGGGGGTCCCCAGCGCCGTTCTCCACATGCACCGAGCCCACCAGCGTGGCTCCGATCGCCTCGATCTCAAGGGCGTCGGCCCTGTAGTCGGACAGCAGGTAGTCCCGCCTCAGCGGGAAGTCATCGCCGTGGTAGCGCTCGACCCTCGGCCCCTCGAGCCACGGATAGGAGGCCGTGCTGAGCGCGCAGAGGTGGTGATGGGCATCGATGACGTCGAGGTCGAGCATGGATTCCTTCAGTCCGATCCGGATGGCGCGACGGATGGCGCGACCGCTGCCGCGGCGCCGTGGCGGGCGATCGACAGTTCGACGGCCGAGTGATCGAGGACCCCATCCCCATCCTGCACCGCGCGCTCGAACACCTGCTCGAGGGCGGTCGCCACCGGCAGTGTCAGCCCGGTGGAGCGCGCAGCCTCAGCCACGAAACGCAGGTCCTTGAGCTGATTGGCCGAGCTGCCGCCGCCGTCGAAGTCGCCGCTCAGCCACCGGTCGCGTTTCTGGGCGAGGACCTCGGATGCCGCGAGCCCTCCGCCTAGCAGCTGCAGCAGCTGGCCGCGATCGATGCCTGTGGCGTCGGCCAGCACGAGGGCCTCCGAGAGGGCCGCGACCGTCGCCGCGACGACGACCTGGTTGCAGGCCTTGGCCACTTCCCCGCTGCCGAGCGGGCCGAGATGGAGCACCGTCGAGCCGACCGCATCGAGCACGGGCCAGGCCCGTTCCACGGCATCGGGCGCTCCCCCGACCATCACGCTGAGGGCGCCGGATTCGGCCCCGGCGACGCCACCGCTCAAGGGCGCGTCGACGACCGCGACGCCGTGCAGCGCCAGCTGCTCACCGAGCTCTGCGACCGCCACCGGAGAGACGGTCCCGTGCACCACGAGCACAGGCGCGGGCACCCCGTTCCGGCGCCAGCCCGCCAGGAGCCCGCCGTCGCCCTCGAGGAGCTGCTCGACGTCGACGAGGTCCGTCAGAACGGTGAGGGTGACGGATGCCGCTGCGTCGGCCGGTGTCGCAGCGAGCGACGCCCCGGCCTCGACGAGCGCAGCGGCCTTGTCGGGCGACCGGTTCCAGACCGTGAGCGCGCCCCGCGACGCGAGAAGCCGGCGGGCGATGGGCTCGCCCATGCGACCGAGCCCGAGCAGCGCGACATCGGGCGCGCTCATGCCGTGCCCTCGTCTCTGCCCGAGAGGTCGGCGAGCAGCGTCGGGTCGACGTCCTCGAGCAGCACCGCGGCGGTGAACCCCAGGAGGTTCACGGCACGGTCCAGCCTCACGGGAACCTCGCGGCGCTCGAACCGTTCTCTCGGGACCGCCGGCGCGATCTGCTCCAGTGCGTCCTCGGTGTCCTGGCGGAGGTAGGTGTTGGGCGCGGCCACCAGGATGCCGGGGCCCGGTGGAGTCTCGTGGGTGAGGGCAGCGAGCGTCGCTTCCGCTGCATCCGTCACGTCGAGGTAGGTCCAGCCCTCGCACGCCTGACGACGCGGGTCACCGCGCAGCGCCGCCCGGATGTGACGAGCGAACGCCCGCCCTCCCTCGGCCCTGATGTCGCGCACCAACGGATAGCGGAGGCCGGTGACGGCCAGGCCCGACCATCGGGCGATCGCCACAGCCGCCGCCTCGTTCGCCTGCTTCGACAGCGAATACGGATCGCCGATGTCCGCCGGTTCGTCCTCGTCCCACGGATACCGCGACGGCAGGACCGGCTGGGCGTTCAACGGCAGGCCGAACGCATTGATGCTGGAGGCGAAGACGGCCTTGGCGAGACCGGCCTCCGCCGCGGCATTCAGCACGAGGAAGGTGCCGAGCGCGTTCGCCGCATAGATCTCGCCCGGCCCCGTGAAGCCGAGGCCCGGGATGCCGGCCAGGTGGACGACGGCATCCTGACCCGCGATGGCGTCCAGCACCGCGGCTTCGTCGGTCACGGATGCCTGCCGATACGAGACGGCACCGGCTTCGTCGGCTCGCCTCGCAGCATCATCCGCGCTGCGGTCGAGCGCCGTGACCAGGGCGCCGGCCGCAGCGAGTCGCCGTACGACGGCGCGGCCGATCAGTCCGTCTCCACCCGTGACGAGCACCCGTCGGCCGGTGACCGACCCGAGGGCACTCATCACGGGTGCCGACCTCACTTCGATGCCCCGGTGCCGACGGTCGCCTCCGCGCCGCCCACGGCAGCGACCGAGGAGGTCAGCGGTGCCGGGATGGGCTTGTCACGGTCACCGCGACCGCCGCGCTTCATCATGGGCCAGCCCTTGCTGCCCTGGTCGACGGCGACGGCGATGATCACGACGAGACCGGTGACGATCTGCTCGTAGAAGCTCGGGACGTTCAGCAGCACGAGGCCGTTGGTCAGCGCACCGAGGATGAGGGCTCCGACGAGGGTGCCGGCGATCCGGCCCTCTCCACCCATCAGGTTGGCACCGCCGATGACGGCTGCGGCGATGGCCGTGAGCAGGTAGGGGCTTCCAGCCTCTGACTGCGCAGCACTGATCCTCGCGACGACCACGAGTCCGGCCAGGGCGGCGAGCGCACCGGAGATGCCGTAGACGAGGATCTTCACGCGGTTCACCCGGATGCCCGACAGCCAGGCCGTCTCCTCGCTGCCGCCGATCGCGATCACGTTCTGGCCGAAGACGGTGCGCCGCAGCAGCAGCCAGGCGAGGATCGCCACGACGATCACGATGATCACGATGACCGGAATCCCGCCGATGTAGCTGTTCAGCATGAGCACGAACTCCTGGGGAACGTTGTACACGGGTGTTCCGTTCGTGACCACGTAGGCGAGCCCCTGATACACGCTCATGGTTCCGAGCGTCGCGATGAAGGGCGGCAGTTTCAGCATCGTGATGAGCAACCCGTTGACGGCGCCGGCACTGAAGCCGAGCAGGATGCCGGCCAGCAGGGCGGGGAAGGGCGCCACGCCCTCGTTCACCATGATGTTGGCCGACACCATGCCGACGAGGCTCGCGATCGAGCCGACGGAGAGGTCGATGCCTCCCGTGATGATCACGAAGGTGAGGCCGATGCCGATCAGGGCGTTCACGCACGCCGACACCGCGACGTCGCGCAGGTTGTCGAGCGTGAGGAAGTTGGGGCTCAGGATGCCGAAGATGATGAAGATGACGGCGGCGGCGATGAAGATGCCGATCGCCTGGAAATTGATGGTCAGCTTCCTGCCCGGTCGGGTGGTCGCAGCGTCGTTGCTCATGATGTTCCCTTCGCAATGCCCATGGCGCTGGCCACCAGGCTGTGTTCGTTGATGTCGTCGCCGATGTGCTCGGAGACGAAGCGTCCGCCGCTCATGACGAGCACCCGGTCGCTGAGCGAGATGATCTCGGGGAGGTCGCTGGAGACGACGATGATGGCGTTGCCGGCCGCGGCGAGTTTGTCGATGAGTCCGTAGATCTCTGCGCGGCCGCCCACGTCGACCCCTTTGGTCGGTTCGTCGAACAGGAAGACCTTCGAGCCGCGCCGCAGCCACTTGGCGATCACGAGCTTCTGCTGGTTGCCACCTGAGAACTGGCGTGCGCGCAGCTTCACGTTCGCGGGCTTGAGAGCGAGTGACTGCGCGATCTGCGTCGAGACGTCCACCTGCCGGCGCACGCTGAGGAACGGACCAGTGCCGACCAGATCGGGAGCAGCTGTCAGCGAGATGTTGGCGTAGGCCGGCATCTGCAGGGCGAGCCCCTGCTGCTTGCGGTCTTCGGGGATGAACGCGATCCCGGCATCCCGGCTGTCGTTCGGAGTGTGGATGCGCTCGGTGACACCGTCGATGGTGATGACGCCACTGCATCCGGGGTCCGCCCGAACGATGGCACGCAGGAACTCGGTGCGCCCGGAACCGACCAGTCCGGCGATGCCCACGATCTCGCCCCTGCGAACCGCGATCTCGTTCGTGTACTGCGTGCCGGGTCTGGTGACGGATGTCGCCGAGAACAGCACCGGGGCATCCGCCGCCACCGGATGCTCGCGTGTGAAGCCGAGCAGTTCCCGCCCGACCATGTTGCGCACGATGTCCTCTGTCGTGGTGTCGGCGATGGCAGCCTGATAGCCCACCCGTCCGTCCCGCAGGACCACCACCCTGTCGGAGACCGTCATGACCTCGGGCATCTTGTGGGACACGAAGATCACCGCGACGCCGCGCTCCGCCGCGAGTTCGCGCACCCGCAGCAGCACCGCCTCGACGTTCTGCTCCACCATCGACGTGGTCGGTTCGTCGAGCGCGACGATCTTGGCGCCGAACGCGAACGACTTGGCGATGGTGAGCGCATGCCGCTGGGCCGGGCTCAGCCGCGAGAGCGGCGTGCGGCGGTCCAGGGGGAACCCCATCCTGGCGACGTCGGCCAGAGCCTCCGCGACCTGGCTGGCCGCGGCCCGACGTTCGCCCCGCGTCTTGCCCAGGAGCAGGTTCTGCTCCACGGTCAATTGCGGAACGACGGCCGGCTCCTGATGGGCGATGACGACGCCTTCGGCGAGCGCGCGGCGCGGGGAGTACTCACCGCGCCGCACGCCGTCCACGTACACCGAGCCACGATCGGGGGCCAGTGAGCCGCCGATGATGCCGAGGAGAGTGCTCTTCCCGGCGCCGTTCTCGCCGGCGAGGGTGAGCACCTCTCCTCGATCGAGCGAGAAGCTCACGTCGTCCAGGGCGCGCACGCCCGGGAACGACTTGGCGATGTTCCGGATCTCGAGCAGGGTGTCGGTCATGAGAGGGACTCCTTCATGCAGTTCGTCGTCGAACGGTCGGCTGGCCGGGTCGGCCGATCAGGGCATGCCGGTCGGGTAGTCGGCCACGTTTGCCTCGTCGATGATGAACGCGGGAACGTCGACCCAGTCCGGCACCTCCTTGCCCGCGAGCAGCCAGAGCGCGATCTTCACTCCGGACGCGCCCTCGGTGGTCGGGCGCTCGCTGACCGTCGCCGTGTAGGTGCCGTCCGCGATCTGCTTTTTGGCCTGGGGGATGCCGTCGGTTCCGACCAGGATGACGTCGCCGGTCAGGCCCTTGGCGTCGATGGCAGCCTGGACACCGAGCGCCATGCCGTCGTTCTGGGAGTAGAACGCCTTGATGTCGGGGTTGGCCGTGAGCATCGCCGTTGCGATGGTCTGGGCCTGGTTCGTGTCCCACTTCGCGCTCTGCGAGGCGACGAGTTCGAGGTTCGGGTGCTTCTCGAGACCCGCCTTGAAGCCCTTGCCGCGGTTGAGGGCGTTGGAGGACCCGGGGTCGCCCTCGATCATCGCGACCTTGCCGCTATCGGGCAGCTGCTCGGCGATGTAGTCCGCTGCGGTCTGACCGATGGTTGTGGCATCCGGTCCCACGTAGACGACGCCGGGGATGGTGCCCTGGGCGTCGTTCAGCACGATGGCGGGTACGCCCTGGTCGAGCGCCGCGGTGAAGACGCTGTCGAGCGCCGTCGCGGAGATCGGGGACGCGAGGATGGCCGAGCAGCCCTGGTTCAGGGCGCTCTGCGCCTTATCGAGCTGCTCGGTGATGGAGGACTCGTCGTTCACGGCGAAGGTCTGGTATTCGACGCCGAGCTTCTTGGCCTCGTTCTCGAAGCCGTCGCGTTCGAAGCCCCAGAACTCGTTCGCCAGCGTGCGGGTCACGTAGCAGAGCTTGACGCCGTCGCCGGGCTCGGGGTCCCCGAGCGCCTTCTCGACGTCGGCGATGTCGGTCTTCGTGTCGGCCTGCACCAGGGAGGCGATGTCCGCGCCCCCGCTGGTCGAACCGGCTCCGGCGCTGCCGCCGTCGGGAGTGGCCGTGCAGGCGCTGAGCGCCAGCACTGCGGTGGCCGTGGTCGCGAGGAGTGCGAGCGCACCCATTCGTCGCTGCATTGTGCTGCCTTTCGTCTTTGGAAGGTTCCAGAGGTGGTGCGGATGGTGCTCGCGGTGGGACCGGTTCCATTCTCCGCCGCGAGCGCGGGGACCGGTGATGGTGACGTCAGCGCTGGTGCGCGAGCGCCTCCACGTCGATGAGCGCCTCGGTCTCGCGGCGCAGCTCCAGGGCGGTCGCGAGCGACTCGTCGATGATCACGTCGCCCCAGCTCACGCTCTGTCCCTTGACCACGTCGTGAATGAGCTCGACGTGGTGTGCCAGGGCGACGGGCAGCAGGCGGTTCCGCACGCTGGTCTCGGCCGAGACGAGCTTGCCCCAGACCGTGAATCCCCCCTCGCCGTCGAGGAACTCACCGGCGGTCAGGTCCTTCTTGGCGGTGGCGACGACGTCGCCGTGGAAGCCCGTCGGTGACCCCGTCGCGATGCCGCGGAGTGCGGCGTTCGCGATCGAGACGTTCAGTTCGAGTCCGACGTAGTGGTACGGCCGGTAGAGCGCCGCGTACTGTCCGGTGGGGTCGGGATGCCACGGATACTCGGTGAAGCACCCGGACACGTAGGCGTTCGTGGCCTTCACGACGACGAACACCCCTTCCTGGGTGTTGAACGGGATCCACTCGCCGTCGCGGGTGACGCTCGACATGACGTCGACCGATCCGCCGTTGGCGAGCACGCCTCCCACCTCGGATGGACGGCAGATCGTCGCGATCTCCTCGACGTTGCCCGGCGTGAAGGTGAGGCCATCGTCCGACGGAACCAGACCGGCGGCGTTGGCCACGGCGGCCATCTCGATCGCGGCCTTCGTGCCGTCGCGGAACGAGGTGTGCATGTAGGGGTTGAGCTGGCCGGAGTCGGTGAGCTCCTTCGAGAACTCCCAGTTGTCCCAGACGTTGTCGGGATTCATCTCGTGGTAGTGCGAGAGGTACTTGGCGCCCTTGCCTGCGCAGACCACATCGAAGCCCGACGTGCGTGCCCAGTCGACGAGCTCCATGATGAGGGCGGGCTGGTCGCCGTAGGCCATGGAGTAGACCACGCCTGCTGCCTCCGCCCGGCGGGCGAGGGCCGGGCCGGCCAGGGCATCCGCCTCGACCGTGACCATGATGATGTGCTTCTTGGTCTCGATGGCCCGAAGTGCATGGTTCACGCCGACGATCGGGTTTCCGGTGGCCTCGACGATGACGTCGATGTCGGAATCGAAGAGGGCAGCCGCATCCGCGACGATCGTCGTCGTCCGGTTCGCGATGGCCTCGTCGATCGAGTCGGCCATGGCCTCGGCCGGCCAGTCGACCAGGGCGAAGGCGCCCTGTGCGCGGGCGACGTTGATGTCGGCGATTGCGACCACGTGGATGCCGGGGATGTTGCGGGCCTGGGCGAGGTACATGGTGCCGTAGCGGCCGGCGCCGATGAGTCCGACGCGGATCGGGCGGCCCTCGCGCTCACGCTGCTGGAGGAGGGGGTGAAGGTTCACGATCGCCTTTCTGATGGTGCACGGCGATGGCGGATCCCTCGTGCCGGTCAGTCCGGCGCGACGCCTTCGTCGATGTTGTGCGGTTGAAGTGGTAACGGTTACACTTTTGTACCACCAGCGCTCGGCCGGCGTCAACACCTCGGTCGGAAATCGGTAGGCTGGCCATCGACTCGCAGGGAGGACAGCGTGCGCAAACCAGCCACGATCCGCGATGTGGCGCGTGACGCGGGCGTCTCGGTCGCCGTCGTCTCGCGTGTCATCAATGAGGGATCCGGGCCGGTCGCCGCCGCGACCAGGGCCAGGGTCGTCGAGGTGATCGAGCAACTCGGCTATCAGCCGCGGGCAGCCGCCCGCGAGTTGCAGCAGCGGGGCAGTACCACCATCGGCCTCGTTCTGGCCGACCTCACCAATCCGTTCTTCGCCCGCCTGGCCGACCGGGTCGTCTGGGAGGCCAGGGCGCGCGGAATCCACGTCGTGCTGCTCACCACCCAGGAGGACGAGCACCTCGAGGCCGAGTCGATCGAGACGCTCATCGGCCGTTCGGTCGGCTCCGTGATCGCCACCCCCACCGGGGGCAACGCAGCCAAGTGGCGGCGGCTCATCGAACTCGGCGTCAATGTCGTGTTCGTCGACCGCGAGATCGAGGAGCTTCCGGAAGCCGACGTCGTCACCATCCGCAACGACCAGTCGGCAGAGGTGACGACTCGCCATCTCCTCGAACTCGGGCATGAGCGCATCGCCTTCATCTCGGGTCCGTTGACGACGTCGACCGGTCGCTCGCGTGTGGCCGGCTTCCGTCAGGCGATGACGGATGCCGGCCTCCCCGTCGACGACAGGCTCATCAGGGCGATTCCCTTCCGCGGCGACTCCGGCGGTGACGCCGTGAGCGCGCTGCTCGCCCTCCCCGATCCGCCGACGGGCATCATCGTGGGCAACACGGCACAGGTGCGCTCCTCGCTTCGCCGCATCAAGCAGATCGGCGTCAGCGTTCCCGAAGACCTCAGCGTCGTCGTGTTCGACGACAACCCGTGGACCGAGCTGGTCTCACCGCCGCTCTCCGTGATCAGGCAGCCCATCGACATGCTCGCGTCGCACTCCGTCGATGTCGCCGTCGGTCGACTCCGCGGCGCCTTCACCGAACCGCCACGACGAATCGAGATCGACGCCGAATTCGTTCAGCGCTCGAGCGCTGCACCTCGCATCAGCCCTCCGGCGTCGGCCGCAGCCGGCTGAGTCATCCACCCCTCGCCGGAGTCGTTCGCCGGCCATTCCCCCACTGTCAGGAGCATCCATGTCCGTCGTCGTCACCGCCGTCTTCCACCCGCGGGTGGGCCAGCACGACACTCTGGTCGCCGCGTTGCGCGAGAGAATCCCCGCCGTGCACGCGGAGAAGGGATGCCGCCTCTACGCGATCCACGACGCTGAAGACGGCACCGTCACGATGCTCGAGAAGTGGGACTCCCGCGCCGACCTCGACGCCCACGCCACCGGGTCGGCGGTCGCCGCCCTCGACGCAGCCGTCGGTGGATTCCTCGCACGGCCCACGCCCGTCACGCTGATGACGCCGATTGCAGCCGGTACCGCCGACCAGGGCGAGCTGTGACCACGGGCAGTGCTCAGCCGAACCTGCCAGCCGTGCCCACAGTCATCGTGATGGGCGTGTCGGGATCCGGGAAGTCAGCCGTCGGATCGGCGCTGGCCGCGCAGCTCGGACGGCCGTTCATCGACGCCGACGACCTGCATCCAGCATCGAACATCGCCAAGATGGCGCAGGGGCATCCCCTCGACGACGACGACAGGGGCCCCTGGCTGGATGCTGTCGGCGCCGCCGCCATCGCGGCGCCGGGCACCGTCATCGCGTGCTCCGCCCTGCGCCGGCGCTACCGGGAGAAGTTGCTGCTCGCCGCTCCCGACGCCGTCTTCGTCGAACTCGACGTGCCGAGAGGTGAGCTCGAGCGGCGGGTGCGGGAGCGTTCCCACGAGTTCATGCCGTCGTCGCTGCTGGACTCGCAACTGGCGACGCTCGAGTCGCTCGAGGTCGATGAGCCCGGTTTCGCGGTTGCGGTCGACCCGGCGGAGAGCCTCCATGAGCTGATCGAGCGCATCGAGGCCCGTCTCGGCGAGCTCGCGAGCGGCTAGGCCCCGGCCCCACGCCCGGGCCCGGTCGGAGGCGCACGCCAGAACGCGGCGACCTCCGCGGCGACCCTCTGCGCCTGCAGGTGACCGGCGACGGCCGATGCCTCCCGGGCCGCCGGGTCGAGGGAGTTTCGGCCCAGAGCGCGCTTCGCCTCCCGGTCGGGAGAGACGACGAGGCCGCGGACCCCGGGTCCGAGGGCCGTGAGCTGGGCGCGTACCGAGGTACCGACGCCGATGCCCCTGGGGAGCGGAGCGATCACGATGACGGTGTCGCATCCCGCAGCCAACTGCACATTGGCCGAGTAGGGCAGGCCGCCGTCGATGTAGTACCTGCCGTCGATATCCACGGGCGGCCACACCAGGGGCACGGCGCAGCTCGCACCCACGGCGTCGATGAGAGGCACGCCGTCGGCGGAGGTGAAGACGTGGAGCTTCCCGGTCAGCACGTCGTTCGCAGCGATGCGCAGGTCGCGATCCGGCCACTCCGACACCGGAACCCGTTCCGCGATGACAGCGCGGCGCGCAGCGGCCTCGGCGGCGTCAGTGCGTTCCAGGCTCGCCTGGCCCAGGCTTCGGATGGCCTTCGTCCGGTCCTTGGCGAACGCGAGGCCGCTCACGAGCCGGAGGATGTCCACGCCGGAGAGCTTCGCCGCACGTTCGCCCACCGAGCTACGCCGCTGCGCCTCGAAGAGGCGCTCCAGCGGGGTCCCGCTGGCCAGTTGCGCCGCCACCGTCGATCCGGCCGACGTGCCGACCAGCCGATCGGCCGTGCGCACGTGCACACCGGCCTGCTCCAGGCCGAACAGCAGTCCGGTCTCCCAGGCGATACCGGTGACCCCTCCACCACCGAGAACGAGTGCAGACCCCATGTGAACCTCCGTGCCGACGAGCGGATCGCGCACCGCCGCTCGCGTCATCCTCGCCCACCCCGGTCGGCGCCGGGCCGCGACACGCTCCCGATCCCGACACCGGGTGCACCTACGCTGAACGAATGACGGATGCAGCCGCTACAGCCCCGATGATCGGCCCCGTCATCGCTCCCGACCTGCACGTGATGACCTACAACATCCGTCGCCGCATCGGACACGTCATGCCCACCCACCCCGACCGCTGGGCGACCCGCAGACCGCTGCTGCGGCGCATCCTCCAGGCCGAACAGCCGACCATCCTCGGAGTGCAGGAGGCGCTGGCCGACCAGGCCGCGTACGTGGCCGAGAGCCTCGGGCCCGACTTCGGAGGCGTCGGCCGTGGCCGAAACCCCAACGGGCGCGGCGAACGCAGCATCATCTTCTTCGATCGCCGCCGGCTGCGCCTGACGGCCACGAACCAGCTCGCCCTGTCGGACACGCCGGACAAACCGGGCTCCCGCACCTGGGGGAACAGCGTGCCGCGCGTCGTGGTCTCGGCCGAGTTCGACGACCTCGCCACCGGCGGGCGCGTCATCGCCTTCACCACCCACTTCGACCACAAGTCCCCCAGGGCGCGCTGGCGGTCGGCGCAGATGATCGTGAAGTTGGTGGCCGATGCTCAGACCGCGAACCCGGCCGCTGTCGTCGTCGTGACGGGCGACGTGAACGCCGATGTCGACTCGGCGGTCTACAGGCACCTCACCGAGGGCGGCGTGCTGCGCGACAGCTGGCACGCGGCCGAGCATCGGCTCACGCCGCAGTGGGGAACGTTCTCGAACTACCTGCCGCTCCGACCAGGCGGCAAGCGCATCGACCTGATCCTCGTCGGCACGAACGTGGAGGTCGAGCGCACGGGCATCAACGTGGTGCGCTTCGATGGCGCGGCGGCATCCGATCACGATCCGGTGCAGGCCGTCGTTCGGGCCATCGGCGCCCACGGAGTCCCGAACGAACCCCCGGCAGAAGCCGTCAAGGTCACTGCCGGGTAACGATCGCAGACTCCGGGCACGCCCCTATTGCGGCCCGTCGCCGAACCCCGCTAGGTTCATCTCTTGGTGCTGCTCGATCCCGGCAGACCCAGCCCACGACGGGAAGGAGAAGACCCCATGTTCTACACCCAGCACACGAACCTCGCGATGACGCCGTTCGTCACCTCTGCGGCCTCCTTCCCTCGGATCGCCGGCTGACCCCTGGTCGCTGACGCCTCGAGCGTCGTGCCCCGCCACCCCTCGGGTGGTACCGATGGCTGAGCCATCGTCGACGGTCGCCCCGTCCTCCCGCTGATCGACTCCGGTCGTCGGCGGATGCTCCGGGCGACGTCGCCCCGCAGTGCGCCACCGCGCCTGCGTCCTCTCCTCCAGCGACCTCTCGCATGCTTCGCGCTGCCCTCTTCCGGCCGCGACGGATGCCGTCACGACCAGCTTCACCACCATCCGCAACGCACCACCGATCACCCCAGGGAATCACCATGAATACGCAACTCCTCACGGCCCGAGATACGCAATCGCGGGCTCAGCAGTACACGACGACGGGACTCGACCGCCTCGCGCGGCGCGCTGGCCTGGCGTTGGTGCGCTGGAGCTCACGCTCGAGCGCACGGAACGTTCGCGACACGCAACTGTCCAGTCACAGCGTGCAGAACCGACGCGAGGCCGATTCGCTGCGCAGAACCAGCACCCACGACACCCAGTTGCTGGTGCTGCTCTCCCGCGGCCAGTTCTGATGTCCGGCATCATGCCCCGACGGGCATGCACTCCCCCTCCGCTCGACCGGAGGACCGGAGAGCATGCCCTCGGGGCATCGTCGTACCCACGACCTCAGTCGGGCGCGACGACCACCTCGACGCCAGCGGCCCGGATGCGGTCGAGCTCCTCGGGGTCGGCGCTGGCATCGGTGATGAGCATGGCCACCTGGCTGAGCTCGGCCATCTGGGCGAGGGCGACACGACCGATCTTCGAACCGTCGGCGACCACCACCGTGCGCTGCGCCTTCATCACCATGGCGTGATTCGTGCGCGCCTCGGTCTCGTCGTGGGTGGTGACCCCGGATGCCGCCGAGATGCCGTCGGCCCCGAGGATGGCCGTTCCGACGTTGACGGCCGTGAACGTGCCCTCGGCGAGTACACCGACGAGCTCCAGCGACTGGGGCCTCAGGATGCCGCCCGTCATGATCACCTTCAGCTGCGGGTGGTTGGCCACGAGGCCGGCAATGGTGAGGGAGTTCGTGACGATGGTGAGGTCGGCGTGCCGCGCCAGCTCGCGCGCCACGCTCGCCGTCGTCGTTCCGCCCGACAGCGCCACCGCGTGCCTGCCCTGGGGAACGAGGTCGGCCATGGTGCGGGCGATACGCCGCTTCGCGTCCTGGAAGCGGCTGTCGCGCAGGGCGACGGGCAGCTCGGTTCCCCTGTCGAGCACCGTGGCTCCTCCGTGAGTGCGCAGCAGGAGGTTCTGGTCGGCGAGGTCGGCGAGGTCGCGCCGCGCGGTGGCCGGCGAGATGCGCAGCGTCTCCGACAGCTCGAGCAGGCTCACTGTGCCGCGTTCGGCCACCAGGTCGAGGATCGCCACCATGCGCTGGGACCGCTTGCCCGAGCCGATCCGCGCGATCGTCGCATCGGTCGAAGCAGTAGCCATCATCGGAAGTCCCCCTCGGCCGGCCGATCGCCCGTCGGGTCGATCAGTTGGAATGATCACTTTATACCCAAATCGCTCATTCAGTTGCGCGATTCGCGCATTCGCTCGATGATCGATCCATGCCTCAGATCGTCTTCCTCGGCGCCGGTAGCGTCGTCTTCACCCGCCAGCTCCTCGCGGACCTCGCCCGCTTCGATGACCTTCCGGCCTTCACGGTCGTGCTGCACGACATCGATGCCGAGAGGCTGGAGGTCGCGCGGGGCACGGCCGAGCAGGTGGCCGCCCGCTTCGGCCGCGACGTCGAGGTCGTCGCGACGCTGGACCGCCGAGCCGCACTGGCCGGAGCCGACTTCGTCGTCAACATGATCCAGGTGGGCGGCATCGCGGCGACCCGCATCGACCTCGAGCTTCCCGCACGTGCCGGCATCCGGCAGACCATCGGTGACACCACGGGAGTCGGAGGCGTCTTCAGGGCGCTGCGCACCTTCCCGGTGCTCTCAGGCATCGCGAACGACATGCTCGAGCTCTGCCCCGACGCGTGGTTCCTGAACTACACCAACCCGATGGCGATGAACGTGTGGTGGATGTCGCTGGTGGCGCCGTCGATCAAGACCGTCGGCCTCTGCCACAGCGTCTACTGGACGGTGAACGACCTGTGCGAGCTCATCGGAGTTCCGCTGGAGGGCACCCACTTCCGTGCGGCCGGCGTGAACCACCAGGCCTGGCTCACCGAGTGGAGCCGCGACGGCGAGAGCCTCTACCCCTCGCTGCGCGAGAAGATCGCGGCCGACCCCGAGCTCGAGCGCCGGGTACGCGTCGAGATGTTCCGCCGCCTCGGCTACTACCCCACCGAGACGAGCGAGCACTCGGCCGAGTACCTCGACTGGTTCCTGCGCTCCGACGAGCAGATCGAGCGGTTCCGCATCGAGCCCCTGCAGTACATCGGCATCTCCGAGGAGAACGTCGCGGAGTTCGAGGCCGCGAAGCTCGCCCTCGCCGAGGGGCGCCAACTCGAGCTGGAGGAGGGCGCAGCAGAGTACGCACCCCAGATCATCCACTCGATCCTCACCGGCACCGAGCGGGTCATCCACGTCAACGTGGTGAACACCGGCCTCATCGACAACCTGCCGCAGGGCACCGTCGTCGAGGTCCCGGCCACCGTCGACGCGGCCGGCGTGCATCCGATCGCCGTCGGGTCCATCCCGGAGCAGGGCGCCGCCCTCAACCGCACCTACCTCTCGGTCGCCCAGCTCACCATCGACGCCGCTCTCACCGGTGACGCCGAGCTGGTGCGCCGTGCCGTGCTCGTCGACCCGAACGCCAGCTCCAGCATCACGCCAGAGCAGATCTGGGCGCTCTGCGACGAGCTCACCGACGCTCACGCCGACCTGCTGCCCACCAGCCTGGGCGGCCGTGTCGAGCTGGCGCTGCCGTGACCCTGGCCTCGACGCGCTCCCTCGTCGACGACGCCGCCGAGCGCGGCGGCGCCGTGCCGTCGTTCAACGTCATCACCCTCGACAACGCCGAGGCCATCGTCGCGGGAGCCGAACAGGCCGGCTGCGGCGTCCTTCTGCAGCTGAGCGAGAACGCCCTCGCCTGGCACGGCGCGCCCGAGCCGATCCTCGCCGCCTGCCGCGAGCTCGCGCTGGCGGCCGCGGTGCCCATCGGCATCCACCTCGATCACATCCAGGACGACGCCCTCGTCGAACGGATGCTGCCCCGAGCCGTCGAGCTCGGCGTCGGGTCGATCATGTACGACGCGTCGAAGCTCGCATACGCCGACAACGTCACGGCGACGACGACCCTCGCCCGCCGAGCCCAGCAGCTCGGGCTCTGGGTGGAGGCCGAACTCGGTGAGATCGGCGGCAAGGACGGCGCGCACGCCCCCGGCGTTCGCACCCACCCCGACGAGGCGCGCGCGTTCGTCGAGGCCACGGGCGTCGACGGGCTGGCCGTCGCCGTCGGCAGCTCGCACGCCATGCGCGACCGGAGTGCGGAACTCGACATCGCCCTCATCCGCGAACTCGCCCTGAGGGTCTCGGTCCCCCTCGTTCTCCACGGGTCGTCGGGGGTGTCGGATGCCGGCATCGCTGATGCCGTTCGCGCCGGCATCCGCAAGGTGAACGTGGGCACGGCGCTCTCGATCGCGAGCACGGCCGCCCTGCGCTCGTCGCTCGCCGGGCAGCCCGACGCCGTCGATCCGCGGAAGTACTCGAGGGCCGCCCGCTCCGACACCGCTGCGCTGGTGGCGCACCTCTGCGAGGTCATCGCAGACCCCGCTCGCTGACAGGGCGTGCTAGCGTGTGGGCGATCGTGATCCGACGGCAGGAGGTGAGACCCATGAACGCAGTAACCACAGTGGGCGCTCCCGTGCAGTCCACGATCGAGCGACTGGGGTAGTCGCCGCCGGGAGCGCCTGTCAGGCACATCGCGAAAGGCGACTCCCATGAACACCACCTCCTCCTTCCCCTCCGCTTCCTCCTCCCCGTCCGGTCCCGGCACCAGAGCACTGGTCCTCGGCGGCGGCGGCGCCACAGGCAACGCCTGGCTGATCGGCATGATCGCCGGGCTGTTCGAATCCGGGCTCGACGTGACGACGCCCGACCTCACCGTCGGAACCTCGGCCGGCGCGACGGTGGCCGCCCAGCTGGCCGGTGCGACACCGCCCGAGCTGCTGGCAGCCATCCTGTCCGCACCTCAGCAGCACCAGCCCGTCGCTGCCGGATCGGCCAGCGCACGGTCCACCCTCCGTCCCGTGCACGACCACCTGGAGCGGTTCAGAGGCATCATCGCCTCCTCCGCCGACGGAGCCGACATGCGGCGCCGGATGGGTGCGATGGCGCTCGCGGCGGATGCGGCATCCGACGGCTCCCGACGGGAGCGGTGGCGCGCCACAGTCGCCTCCCGCTTCCCTGGCCACGACTGGCCGCCGCGCACGGTGCTCATCACGGCGGTCGATGCCGAGACCGGGGACGGCGTCGTCTTCGACGGCAGCAACGGCGTCAGCCTGATCGACGCCGTCGCCGCCAGCACATCAGGCGGCGGCTCGGCCTATGCCATCGACGGCAGGGCGTACATCGACGGCGGCTACAGGCGCTCCAGCGAGAACGCGGATCTGGCAGCCGGCCACGACACGGTGCTCGTGCTCTCCCCGCTGGGCGGCAGGTCGTTGTATCCGCCGGAGTGGAACATGCACCTCGCGGCCCAGGTGCATGAGCTCCGCGCCGGCGGCAGCAGGGTCGAGACCGTCTTCCCGGAGGGCGACGCCGAGCACCTCCTCGGCGTCAACGCGATGGATCCGTCGCTGCGCCCCGCGGCAGCCAGGGCCGGCTACGACCAGGGGAGGGCCGGCGCCGAGCGGATCGCCGAATTCTGGCGGTGACGCCGGGCGACCTCAGTCGGCGCTGCCGGATTCCGGCAGCCCGAGCACCCGCCGCGCGTTGCCTGCGTACACCGCCGCCAACTGCTCGTCGGCCAACGCCAGCGCCGACACGGCCCAGCGCCCCTGCCCGGGGATCTCGCTCCCGGGGTCGTAGCTGAACGATTCGTCGGAGCTCTCGAGGAACCTGAAGTACAGCTCGAACTGCTCGTCGTTCGCCGGGTAGATGTCGGTGCCGAACAGCACCCTGTCGCCGAAACGCTCGATGAGCGATCGGAACCGACGCGGCTGCCTGCCCAGCTCCGCCATCCGCCCCGCGATGTCGATCGAGTAGTTCGGTGCGGCCGCGAGCAGACGCTCGACCCTGTCGAGATCCTCGGCGGCGCATCCAGCGTGGGCTCCGATGAATTGGGTGCCGGGGCAGGCGAGCACCAGGGCGGCGTGGGCGTCCAGGAGGGTGTCGAAGGTCGGGTAGCGATCGGAGTCGCCGAACCACCAGTCCTGGGCGAACATGAGCTCGTCGAGGCGCTCGTTGTGCGCATCCAGCGGCTCGAAGAAGGCGATGGGATCCGCCGTGTGAATGAGCACCGGCAGGCCGAGCTCGCCTGCATGGCGGAGCACCGCGATGACCCTCTCGTCGTCCGGCAGGATGAGCGACCCGTCGGGGTCGCGGTGGGTGAGGCCGAGGTTCTTCCACACCTTCACCCCCCGAGCCCCGCGGGCAGCACTGTCGTCGAGCGATGCGATGAGGGTCGCGACGCCGTCCGCGGCGCCCTCGGCGCTCTCGCCGCCGGCGCGGGTGAGCACGGCCCAATCGAGCTGGCAGAAGGTCAGGAAGCGGCCCGGATACGCACTGTCGTACCGCTCGACATTGGCGCTCACCTCGTCGCCCCACATCCCGTCGAGGTTCACCATCGCCTGCACGCCGTGGGCGTCCATCATCGCCACGAGTGCCTGCACGTCGGCGACCATCCAGTCGTCGTCCTCCGTGAGCCATCGACCCAGGTGGTTGTGCACATCGATCGCGGGATGCGCGGCACGCTCGACACGGGTGACGGATGCCCGCAGCTGGCTCACCGGCTTCCACTCGGCCAGCCGCAACTCGGCGAGGGCGGCGAAGTCTGGCTGGGTCATCCTGAAACCTCACTGTAACAAATGATCACCCAAAGTGAGCGATATGCACATTCTAGTTGTCAAACGCTCATTTCGAACAGATGATGAATTCCACACCGCGGTGCGCATCGCCGTCCGCTCGAGTCAGCAGGAGTCCCCGTGATCACGTCCCAGGAGATCGCCAGCCAGCCGGCGATCTGGCGCGAAGCCCTCACCCGCATCCCCGAGGCGACAGCGCTTCTCGCCCGACCCGGCGAGCGGGTCCTCGTCATCGGCTGCGGCACCTCGGCCTACGTCGCCGAGTCCTTCGCGGCGCTCCGCGAGGCGGCCGGACTCGGCGAGACCGATGCCGCCTACGCGTCGGAGCCTCGCGCCTGGCGCCCGTATGACGCCGTCATCGCTCTCACCCGGTCGGGTACGACCACGGAGGTCGCCGACGCCCTGCGGTCCGTGCCGGCCGGCGTACGGACCATCGCCGTCACCGGCGTCGCGGACTCGCCCGTCGCCGACCTCTGCGACGACGTTCTGCTGCTCGACTTCGCCGACGAGGAGTCGGTCGTCCAGACCCGCTTCCCGACGACCTTCCTCGTGCTCGCCCGGGCCGCCTTCGGCGAGGACGTCTCGGCGCTTCCCGATGAGGCTGCCGCGGTGCTCACGGCCCCGCTGCCCATTGACGTTCCGGCGCTCGGACACTTCGTCTACCTCGGCACCGGCTGGACCTACGGCCTCGCCCAGGAGGCAGCGCTCAAGATCCGCGAGGCCGCCCAGGCCTGGGCGGAGTCCTACCCGCTGCTCGACTACAGGCACGGGCCGCTCGCCGTTGCGGGCGACGGATCACTCGTGTGGATGCTGGGCCGTAGCGACGACGACCTGGCCGACGACATCCGTCGCACCGGGGCAACCGTGCTCACCTCGACGCACGATCCGCTCATCGAGTTGGCCCAGGCGCAGCGCCTCGCCGTCGCGGTGGCCGAACTGCGCGGACTCAATCCAGACACTCCCCGTCACCTCACCCGTTCCATCGTGCTCGGCTGAGCGCAGACCCACCCCTGCAGAGCAGAAAGAGGATTCAACGATGAATGGCACCTCCCGCAGCACCCCCTTCCTGAAGACATCAGGGGTTCTCAAGGCATCCGGCCTGATACTCGGTCTCTCGGTGCTCGTCGCACTCACCGGCTGCTCATCACAGCAGGGCGCGACCACGCTGGATGAAGACGCCAAGGTGCAGATCGACATGTGGACCGGCCAGACCGACGACGCCGAGAAGCTGATCGAGAAGCTGGCCGACGAGTTCGAGCAGGACCACCCGAACGTCACCATCAACGTCTCGCCGGGCGCATCATCCACCGAAGACCTGCTCCAGAAGATCTCTGCCGGTTTCGCCGGCGACAAGTACCCGGACATCTCCTACGCCTTCGGCTCGTGGGCGGGCCAGCTCGAGTCCTCCGGTCGCACCCTCGACATCACCGACCAGGTGAGCGAGCCCGACGTCAAGTGGGACGAGTTCTCGGCATCCGCCCGCGCGACGGCGCAGCCGACGGGCGCCAAGACCATCGGCTTCCCCGCCATCGCCGACAACCTGTCGCTCATCTACAACAAGACGGTGTTCGATGCCGCCGGCGTCGACTACCCCACGGACAGCTGGACCTGGGACGACTTCCGGGCGGCCGCCAAGAAGCTCACCGACGAGGCGAGCAACACCTACGGCTACGCGTACTCGGTCTCCGGCTCCGAGGAGACGACCTGGCAGTTCTGGCCGCACCTCTGGCAGAACGGCGGCGCCATCCTCAACGA
Organism: Leifsonia sp. Root1293; assembly: GCF_001425325.1. NCBI lineage: Bacteria > Bacillati > Actinomycetota > Actinomycetes > Micrococcales > Microbacteriaceae > Leifsonia > Leifsonia sp. Root1293. The sequence goes on from NZ_LMEH01000001.1 coordinate 2,264,250, forward strand.
GGACGACACGAAGGCCGAGTTCGCCTCGGATGCCGGCGTCGACGCCCTCACCTACCTCCGCGACATGGCCGTCGACGACAAGAGCATCTACCTCGACCAGACCGATACGAAGTTCGGCGAACTGTTCGCCAGCGACCGCATCGGCATGATCACCTCGGGCCCGTGGCAGCTGTTCGACCTGAAGACGGCGGGCACCCAGTACGGCGTCGTTCCGCTTCCCGGAACCGACGGAGACCAGCAGACGGTGTCCGGCGCCGACATCTGGGCCCTGTTCGACCACAAGGACAAGAACCGCGAGTACTGGAGCTACGAGTTCATCAAGTGGCTGACGGATGCCGCGCAGGACGAGCGCTGGAACGTCGAGATCGGCAACCTCCCGCTGCGCAGCTCCGAGATCGACTCGGCGGCCTTCCAGAAGCAGGTCGAGACCTACCCCGGCCTCGACGTGATGGCGGCCAACATGGTCAACGCCAAGCAGCCGCGGCCGACGATCCCCGGCTACGTCGGGCTCTCCGAGGCCATCGGCGGCGCGATCTCCGATGTGCTCCAGGGCCAGGGAGAACCGAAGCAGGCGCTCGAAGACGCTGCCGCCCAGGCCGACGACGCCCTCAGCGAGTAGGGAGTGAGCGTGCAGGAGGTCGCACGACCGGAGGTGGTGGCATCCGTTCCGGATGCGGCCGCTCCCAGCCGTCGCGCAGCCCGCCGTCGGCAGGGCCGGAGGGCGATGCTCACGGGATGGGGATTCGTGGCACCCGCCACCCTCATCATCCTGGGCCTGTCGATCTTCCCGGCAGCCTGGGCGTTCCTGCTGTCGATGCAGAAGTGGGACGGCTTCAGTGAGGCCACCTTCGTGGGCGGGGCCAACTACGCCAAGCTCGTCTCCGACGACGAGTTCTGGGGAGCCGTCTGGAACACCATCGGCTACACGGTGCTCTTCGTGCCGGCCTCGGTGCTGTTCGGGCTGTTCCTCGCGGTGGCCCTCAACCGCAACATCCGCGGCATCGGCTTCTACCGCACGGCGATCTTCGTGCCCTTCGTCGCCTCGGCCGCCGCCACGGGCATCCTTTCCACCTACCTGTTCAGCCCGCAGTACGGCCTCGTGAACAACGTGCTGCGCACCCTCGGCCTGCCGGAGCAGGGCTGGCTGGAGGACCCGGCCCAGGCCATGGTCGTCATCGCGATCATGTCGCTGTGGGGGCAGGCCGCATTCACCACGGTGATCTACCTCGCCGCCCTGCAGGACATCCCGTCCGAGCTGCTGGAGGCCGCCCGCATCGACGGCGCATCACGGTGGCAGACGTTCTGGCGGGTGGTCTGGCCGCAGCTCGCCCCGGTGACGGTGTTCGTGTCGATCTGGCAGACCATCGGCGCCATCCAGCTGTTCGACCTCGTCTACACGACCACCCGCGGCGGGCCGTTGGATGCGACCAAGACCATCGTCTACTTCCTCTACGAGAAGGCGTTCAAGAGCCTGCAGTTCGGCTACGGATCGGCCGCCGCCTACGTGTTGTTCGCCGTCACCCTGCTCATCACCATCGGCGTCGTGGTGTACTCGCGCCGCCGCAATCTCGAGGCGTTCTGATGACAACCCTGCTGAACGAAGTCGTCACCTCCTCCGAGCAGGTGGCCGACCACCCCGCACCGCCCCGCCGACGCCGGAGGCGCATCAGCGGCTGGCACTTCTTCCTCGCTCCCGTCGCGCTGCTCTTCCTCATCCCGTTCGTGCAGATGCTGCTCGCCTCGCTCTCGCCGGCGAAGGAACTCGTGACGTTCCCGCCGCCGTTCATCCCGTCGCGGCTCACTCTCGACGGCTACGTCGGCCTCTTCCGCGACACCGACGTCGTGCTGTGGTTCGGCAACACGCTGCTCGTCTCGCTGGTGGCGATCGTGTCGAACATGATCCTGTGCTCCCTGGCCGGCTACGGTTTCGCTCGCCTCAAGTTCCGCGGCCGCACCTTCGGGTTCTTCGCCATCGTCGCGACCATCATGATCCCGACCCAGCTGCTCATGATCCCCACGTACATCATGTTCTCGAAGCTCGGTCTGCTCGACGGACTGGGCGCGGCGATCGTTCCGTGGCTCGCGACGGCGTTCGGCATCTTCCTCATGCGGCAGTTCTTCCTGTCGCTGCCGGCCGAACTCGAGGAGGCCGGTCGCATCGACGGCTGCACGCAGTGGCAGGTGTTCTTCCGCATCGTGCTGCCGCTGGCCAAGCCCGCCCTCGCGACACTCGCGATCTTCACCCTGCTCGGGTCGTGGAACGACCTCGTCTGGCCGCTCATCGCGATCAACAACGACCAGGCGTTCACGCTGCAGCTCGGAATCGCGAACTTCCAGTCGACCAGGCGCACCCAGTGGGAGCTGCTCATGGCCGGCAACGTCGTGGCCACACTGCCGCTGATCCTGTTCTTCCTGTTCGCCCAGCGCCAGTTCATCCAGACGATGACCTTCTCGGGACTCAAGGGATGACGGGCGTGCTCGTCGTCGGCGACGCGAACCCCGACCTCATCCTGACCGGCGACACCGTGCCGCGCTTCGGCCAGGCCGAGCAACTGCTCGACGGAGCCGACCTCGTCGTGGGCGGTTCTGCATCGATCGTCGCCTGCGGACTCGCCACGCTCGGGGTCTCCACCGCCCTGATCGCCGCCGTCGGCGATGACGACTTCGGCCGCTTCATGACGGATCACCTGGCCAGGCTCGGCGTCGACACCAGCGCCATCGTCGTCGATCCCAGCACCCCGACGGGACTGAGCGTCATCCTGGCGACATCCGGCGACCGTTCCATCCTCACGCTGCCTGGCACCATTCCGACCCTCACGGCCCAGGCCGTGCTCGCCGCCGTCGACCGCCTGCAACCGCAGCACGTGCACATCGCCTCCTTCTTCCTGCAGCCGATGCTCGCGGCTGGCCTGCCTGCGCTGTTCGCCACGGTGAAAGAGCGCGGCATCACGATCTCGCTCGACACCAACTGGGATCCGGCCGAGCGGTGGGCTGGGCTCGACGAGGTGCTGCCGCTCGTCGACGTCTTCCTGCCGAATCGCGAGGAGGTTCTCGCCATCGCCCGGGTGACGACGGATGCGGCCCCTGATGTCAGCCCTGACACCGCGGCCGCGGCTCTTGCAGCACTCGGCCCCCGCGTCGTCGTGAAGTCGGGCGCCGACGGTGGAGTATCGGTCGCCGCTGACGGCCGGATCGTTCGCGCCCCGGGGCTGGTGATCGACGTCGTCGACACCACCGGAGCGGGCGACAGCTTCGACGCCGGCTATCTCGCGGCGCTCGTCGCGGGCGTCGCGTCCGAGGAGGAGCGCGTGCGCTGGGCCGCCGTCGCCGGTTCCCTGTCCACGCGCGGCGCAGGAGGCACGGGGTTCCAGGCCACCGCCAGCGAGCTCGCCAGCCACCTCGCATCCGCAGCACGATGATCCGCACCCTCGGGTTCAGCCCCTCGCTCGACGTCGTCTACACCGTCGACGCCGTGACCCTGGGCGCCATCCATCGACCGACCCGCGTGCTGCGCACGGCCGGCGGCAAGTCTCTCAACGTCGCCAGGTCCCTCGTCACCCTGGGCCGCCCGGCTGCGGCGATCGTGCCGCTCGGCGGACGCATCGGCGAGCTCATCGTCGACCTGCTCCAGCCGAGCCCCATCGAGCTGACCGTCGTGCAGACGACGAGCGAGACCCGCATGTGCGTGACGGCGGCGGATGCGGCATCCGGAACCCTCACCGAGTTCTACGAACGGGCACCGACGCCCGATCCCGCCGCCGTGACCGAGATCCTCCACCACATCGACGCCGGTGCCGACGGCGACATCCTCGCGATCTCGGGGGCGATCCCCGACGGACTCGACGTCGCAGCCGTCGTCGCCGCCCTCGCTCGCGCCTCGGCGCGCGGGGTGCGGATCGCGGTCGACGTGCACGGCCCCGCTCTCGGGGCGATCGTCGGCGGGGTGCATCCGTGGGTCGTCAAGGTCAATCGCAGCGAAGCTGCTCCCCTCACCGGGCTGGCAGAGAGCGCCGACCTCGCGGCGCACGCCGCCCGGCTGCGGGAGGCCGGTGCCGGCATCGTCGTGCTCACCGACGGAGCCGACGGATCGTTCGCGGCCGATGCCGACGGCTCGGCCTGGAGGGCCACCTCCGCACGCACAGCCGGCGCCTTCCCCGTGGGCAGCGGCGACGCGTTCTTCGCCGGACTGCTGGCCGAGCTCGACGACGGCTGCGAGGTGCCTCGCGCCCTCCTCACCGCGGCGGCCTGCGGGGGCGCCAACGCCGACGTCGCCGGCGCCGGAGTCTTCGACCTCGCCACGGTCGAGGAGTGCCGGGCGATGACGCGCGTGGTCGGGGAGTCCGATTCCCGCGCCGACAACGGATGACGCCGCGAGCGCAGGCGACGAGAATACTGTCGACGAAGAAGGGGGTCGCCGATGACCACTGCAGAACAGCCGTCCGAGCACTTCGCATTCGATCCGCGGAACGAGGTGCACGCCCGGGCGATCGCCCGGCTGTCTCGGGAGGAGATCGCCTGGATCGGGTCCGTCGGCGGCGACGGAACACCGCACGCGGTCCCGGTGTGGTTCCTGTGGCGTGATGGCCGTGTGCTCATCCTGAGCCAGCCGAACACCGCCAAGGTGCGGAACCTCCGGCGCAACGACAAGGCGCTCGTGCACCTGGAGGCCGGGGACGACGGCGAGCAGCTGCTCGTTCTGCGCGGCACCGCCCGCCTGTCGCCGACTCCGGCCGGCGACTGGATCGCCGAGATCGGCCGGGAGTACTCGGAGAAGTACGCCGACGGCCTGGTGCGCGAGAAGCTCACGATGGAGTCGATGGCGGCCAGCTACAGCGTCGTCATCGAGTTCCTCCCGAAGCGCCTGATCGCCTGGTGACGCGGACCGCTCAGCGCTCGACCGGAACGATCTCCACATCGCGCAGCGTGCCGGCATCCGCCACAGCGGTCATGATCGTGCACACGGGCTGACGTCGGCGATCCGTCGGGGATCCGGGGTTCAGCAGCCGGATGCCGCCGGGCGTCGTCGAGTCCCACGGGATGTGGCTGTGCCCGAACACGAGAACGTCGAGCCGCTCGTCGGCGCCGTACCGGGCATCCATCCGCGCCTCTCTGCCCGCCGCGGAGCCGGTCTCGTGCACGACGCCGAAGCGCAGCCCGTCGATCGCGGCCGTCGCGAACTCGGGCAGCCGCATCCGCAGGTCCGCTCCGTCGTTGTTGCCGTACACGCCGACGAACCGTGCCGACCGCGCCTCGATGGCGTCGAGGGTGGCAGTGTCGACCCAATCGCCGGCGTGGATCACCACGTCGGCGGCGTCGATCGCCCGCCACACCGCATCGGGCAGCCGGCGCGCGCGCGTGGGCAGATGCGTGTCCGAGATGAGAAGAAGCCGGGTCACCATGGGTCCATCATCGCGCGGACGGACCCAGGGTGACCCGGCTTCACCGGGATGCGGCTAGTTGACCTCGCCGCGCCAAGCGCCCTCGGCCGTGCCCTGCTTCTCGATGAGCTCCTTGAAATTCTCGAGGTCCTTCTTCACAGCGCGGGAGTCGAAGCCGAGGGCGGATCCGACCTTCTCAGCCGCGCCGGTGGGCTCCCAGTCGAGCTGCACGGTCACCCGGCTCGTGGTGTCGCTGAGGCGGTGGAAGGTCACGACGCCGGCGTGGTTCACGTCACCGTTGATGCTGTTCCAGGCGACCCGCTCATCGGGGTGCTGTTCGGTGATCTCGGTGTCGAACTCGCGGGTCTGGCCGGCGATGGTCACGGTCCAGTGCGTGTGGGTGTCGTCGGTCTGCGTGATCTCGTCGACGTAGTGCAGGAACTGGGGGAACGATTCGAACTGCGTCCACTGGTTGTACGAGGTCGTGACGGGAACGTCGACGTCGATCGTTTCGATTACCTGAGCCATGGTGTGCGTCTCTCTTTTCGTAGGTCGTACCTGAAGTCGGTGCGCTGGGCACCGGATGCCTCCGTCAACGACGGTACGGGCCGGGCCGGTCCGCTCTTTAGGGGTTGACTTCCCAGCCGCCGGAACCCGCCGGCGTGCCACACTCGTTCCATGCGGAGGATCACCGTGACGAACAACATCTCGCTCGATGGCGTCATGCAGGCGCCGATGTCGCCCGAGGAGGACACCCGCGGCGGCTTCACCCTCGGCGGGTGGGCCGTCGGCGCCGGAGCCGACCCAGAACTCGGCGCCGAGATGGGCAAGGGCATGGCCGCCAGCGGTGCGATGCTGTTCGGCCACCGCACCTACGACAACATGGCGGCGTTCTGGCCGCACCAGACGGATGCGAACCCGTTCACCGAGCACCTGAACCGCACCGAGAAGATCGTCGTCTCGCGCGACCCGTCGCTGGAGTTCAGCTGGCAGAACTCCACCCTGCTCGCCGGTGAGGCCGTTCAGACCGTCGCCGAGCTGAAGAACACCGAGGGCGGCGACCTGTCCATCCTCGGCAGTGGTGAGCTCGTGCGAGCCCTCGCATCCGCCGGCCTCATCGACGAGTACGTGCTGATCATCCACCCGGTGCTGCTCGGCAGCGGGCAGCGCATGTTCGATGGCGTGCGGCAGGACCTCACGCTTCTCTCGAGCATGACGACGGCGACGGGCATCATGCTGGCGCGATACGCGCCCGCTGATCGCTGAAACGCCTCCGGGTCTACGCTCGCAGCATGCGTCTGCTCCTCCTCCGCCACGGCCAGACATCCTCGAACGTCCTCGGCCTGCTCGACACCGATGCCCCCGGCCCGAGCCTCACCGAGCTCGGCGAGGAACAGGCCAAGGAGGTTCCCGGAGCGCTCATCGGGCTCGCGCCCGGACTTCAGCTTCCGCACGCCCAGGTGCCCGACGCACTCTTCGTGTCGACGGTGCTGCGCACGCAGCAGACCGCTGTGCCCGTGGCCCAGCATCTCGGCCTGCGGGGCACGGTGCTGCCCGGCGTGCGCGAGATCGAGGCCGGGGACTTCGAGGATCGCAGCGATCCGGAGTCGGTGCGCAGCTACCTCGAGGCGGCCTTCGCGTGGGCGGCCGGAGACGTGGACCAGCGCATCCCGGGTGGGCCCGACGGCCACGAGTTCTTCGCCAGGTTCGACGCCGCCATCGCCGAGGTGGTGGCTTCCGGAGCCGGCTGCGCGCTGGTCGTCAGCCACGGCATGGCCATTCGCGCCTGGGCCGGATCCCGGGCGCAGAACGTCGGCGGCGACTACGCCGCCACCCACGAACTCGACAACACCGGCCTCGTCACCCTCGACTCCGACGCCGACGGCGGATGGAGTCTGGTGGACTGGCACGCCGAGCCCATCATGGGATCGCACCTCGTCGACGAGTCGGCGGTCGACCCGATGAAGCGCACTCTCGCTGAGCTCGAGCATCCGTCGGGGTCCGTCGTCGACTGAGCTGGGGCCGCGCTCACACTGCGCTGCGCCTAGTCGGTTGCGGCGATCACTCCCTCTGCGGCCGCGCCCCGCCGTGGGCGCCGCCGCACCTTGGCCCGCGGCCCGAGTGCCTCCTCGAGCACGGCCAACAGCACCGAGACCACGACAAGGATCGGGAGGGCCACGAGCGCGACCTGCTCGGCGATCACCGGCACGAGCACGAGAGCCAGCACGGCGGCGCCGAAGCGGAGCAGCGACCACTGGCCGGACACCCGCGCCCAGATGAATCCCGTGGTCGCCAGATACAGCGACAGTCCGCCGCCCAGCGCCCAGGCCGCGAAGTAGCCGATGGCCTCCGGAGATTCGACATCGTGCATCGACTGCTCGACGCCGAGCGCGACGATGATGATGCCGGCCACGACGAACGGATGCAGGTAGGTGTAGACGTCGGTGGCTGCATCCACCCTGTCGCGACCCTCACGCTGCTGCAGGGCGTGCTCGGCGCCGCCCGCGAGGTGGTGGAAGTAGTTCCACCACATGGCGACGGCCAGGGTGATGGCGAACAGTGACCCGATGATGATCGGCACGCTGATGGCGAGCTCCGCGACCCCGACGCCCGTCGCCACGACGGACTCGCCCAACGCCAGGATGACGATGAGCCCGTGCCGCTCCGAGAAGTGGGCCATGGAGTAGATGCGCCAGTCGCCGCCGTGCGAGGTCGTGAAGATGATGACCCCCTGCAGCACCGCCGTCCCGAGCCAGATCCAGCCCTGCCAGGCGCCGCCGACGAGAGCACCGACAGTGGTCAGCACCAGCACGGGAACGATCGTGATGCCGACGCTGCGCAGGATCTGCCGGCGAAGCGCGGCATCCTCTCCCGCCGCGATCCAGTAGACGACGGCGTGCACGATGCTCACCAGCGTGATGCCGACCACGAACACCATCGGGGCGAACAGGCCGCCCTCGAGATCGTCGAAGCTCTCGGGGATCACGAGCGACACGATGAACATGATGGCGATCGCCAGCATGATTCCCACGCGAACGACTCCCCGGTCGGCGTGCGCCTGATTGGTGAGCCAGGCGAACGAGGTCCACGACCACCAGATGAGGGCGAGCACCGCGAGCCCCTGGAGCACGCTCTCGGCACTGTGACCGTGCGCCATCAGCTGCGTCACCTGGGTGAACGCGAACACGTAGACGAGGTCGAAGAAGAGCTCCAGCGTGGTGACCCTGTCGCCCTCGCGTGAGGTCTCCGCCGTGAGCAGTTGACCCGTGACCATCGCCCGGAAACCCGTCATGGCGGCAGCCTAGGGGCGGGGTCCTCAGGCGTCCAGAGGTCGCGCCCACCCCGCCGCCGTCCGACGACTCTCAACTGAGGGGGTCAGCGCAAACCGATCGGCCGACGCCTCCGAATCACCTTCACGACCGCGGACGTCTGCCCTTCTTCGTCTCGGCCCGCTGAAGCTCCATCTCAGTGCTGCGTCAGGTGCCCGAACCACCTGCCGCACGGCACCACGCGTAGCAGCACGACCCGCTAGCTCCACCACTCAGCGTTGCCCAAGGAGAAGCTCCCCATGAGAAGGACGATACGAACGACCCCGGTGCGCCGCCGGCTGATCGCAGGCGCCACCGCTTTCACCGCAGTCGCGCTCGCCAGCCTCGGCCTCGCCGCAGCGCCAGCACTGGCGGCCACCCGCACTGCCCCAGCCGACGCCGGCTGGGTGCGGGTCGGACACCTCTCGCCGGACACCGTCGCCGTCGACGTGCGACTCACTCCCGCTGACGGTGGGGCGGCACCGGTCGAGCTGGACGACGTGAGCTACGGCCAGGTGTCTCCGTACGCCGCTCTGGCGGCCGGCGACTACGAGCTCACGATGGTGCCGACGGGCGCGCCTGCCGGCACCACGCCCGTCATCGCGACCGAGGTCGCCGTCACGGCCGGCGTGGCCAACACGGTGGCGGCCTACGGCCTGAACGACTCCCTGCAGACCTTGTCTCTGGGCGACGACCTCACCAGCCCGGCCGCCGGCGAGGCCCGCATCCGCGTCGTCTCGGCATCGACCCAGGTGGATTCGGTCGACGTCACCACCACCACCGGCGTCGCCATAGCGACCGGGGCACTATCGGGCACGGCCACCGACTACGCGAGCGTTCCCAGCGGCCCGTGGGACCTCGTCGTCACGACGCCCGATGCCGCCAGCTACGACGCCTCGGTCACTGTCGACCCCGGTACCATCAGCACGCTGTTCGTTCTCGACAACGCCTCGGGCGGGCTCACCGTCATGCCCGTGCTCGACAGCTCGGCTGCCGGCGACGCCCCCGACGGATCGCTCGACACCGGCGGAGGAGCCCTCCGCGACGCCGGCGGTGCGGGTGCGCTCGGCGCCGCTGGCGCCAGCGCCACCGCGCCACTCACCCTCATCGCGGGCTTCCTCGCCGCCGTCGTGCAGGCCGCCACTGCAGCGCTGCGCTGATCGTCTGACGCCCAACCGATCATGACCGACCCGACCCTGCTCCTCCGTCCACGAGATCGTCGCCATCGCCGACGCCGCCTGCTGGTGACAGCGGTCATCGCTGCATCGAGCCTGGCCGTCGGCGGCATCGCCACGGTCTGGGTGTCCACCACGCGAATGGCGACGGATGGCGCTCCCGCCGCTGTGTCCGCTCCGCTGTCGACGGCCACTCCTCCGGAGGCTCCGCCGCGGAACCGTGACGTCAGCGCATCGGCCGGCAGCATCCAGGACCCCGTCGCTCCGGCGGCATCGGCCGACCGAAGCGGAGTCAGCGTCCAGCGCGTGCAGATCCCGGCGATCGGCGTCGACGCCGCCGTCGAGCCCATCGGTCGCGACCATACCGGCATCCTGCAGCCTCCGACTGCATGGGCTGATGCCGGCTGGTACAGCGCCGGTGTGCTCCCCGGCGCGATCGGCCCGGCCGTGCTTGCCGGCCACCTCGACACCACCGAGCGCGCCGCCGTCTTCGCCCGGCTCAAAGAACTGACGGCGGGCGACACCATCATCGTTTCGCTCTCCGACGGCGCGCAGGCCACGTTCGCCGTCGACTCCGCACTCGACACGTCGAAGGTCGCGTTTCCGACCGACGAGGTCTACGGCCCGACGCCCGATGCGCAACTGCGGCTCATCACCTGCAACGGCCCCTACGACGATGCAGCCCAGTCGTACGCCAACAACTTCGTGGTGTTCGCGTCGCTGGTTCCGAGCGACAGATGACGCGGCCCGTCGAGAGATCGGATGTCTGCGGGAGTGCACGCTACGATCGGGGCATGGCGGTCACCGACGAAGCGATCCTGAAGATCAAAGAGATGATCATTGCGGGTTCGCTCGCTCCCGGCGACAGGCTCCCTCCCGAGAAGGAACTCAGCGAGAGCCTCGGGCTCTCCCGCTCCTCCCTGCGCGAGGCGGTCAAGGCCCTCGAGGTCATCAGGGTGCTCGACGTGCGACGCGGCGACGGCACCTACGTCACCAGCCTCGAGCCACGCCTGCTGCTCGAGGCGATGTCGTTCGTCGTCGACCTGCATGACGACCACTCCGTGCTCGAGATCTTCGCCGTGCGACGCATCCTCGAGCCTGCTGCATCGTCGCTCGCCGCTCGCAACGCCACCGAGCCCGACCTCGAGAAGCTGCGCGAGGTCGTGGCCAGCGTGGATCAGGCGGCGGATGTCGCCGGCCTCGTCGAGCACGACCTCGAGTTCCACCGCGGCATCGCCGAAGCCGCGGGCAACGCCTACCTCGCGAGCCTGATCGACTCGCTGTCGTCGCACACCGTGCGGGCGCGCATCTGGCGCGGCATCACGCAGGAGAACGCCGTCGGCCGCACGCTGCAGGAGCACCACGCCATCCTGGACGCCATCGCGGCAGGCGACGGCGACCTCGCCTCCGCCCTCACCGTGGTGCACGTCTCCGGCGTCGAGCAGTGGCTGCGGAGCGCGCTCGGGCCTGACGCGCCGAGACTCTAGCGAGCGCGCAGAAGAGGCGCCGACTCTCGTCGACGCCTCCCCTGGTACCGCTCCGATGTTCGCTGCGTTCGCTGCGTTCTACTCGTACAAGACGGCGGCGATCTTCTCGTCGTCGATGTTGTCCTTGTCGTACCAGTAGTAGCCGGTGTCGATCGTCTTCGGCAGGTCCTTGCCGTCGATCGCCTCCACGGCGGCCTTCACGGTCTCATAGCCGATGCCGACCGGGTTCTGCGTGATGGCGCCGAGCATCTGGCCGTCACGGATGGCGTCCATCTGGGCCTTGCCGGAGTCGAAGCCGACCACGACGAGCTTCGTCGGATCGATGCCGAGCTCCTTCACGGCCTGCACCACGCCGATGGCCGAGCCCTCGTTCGAGCCGTAGAGGCCCTTGAGGTCGGGGTTGGCCGAGATGATGGCCTTCGCGAGGTCGGCCGACTTGGCCTGGTCGCCGCCGCCGTACTGGATATCGACGATCTCGATCTTCGGCTCGTTGTCCTTCATGTAGTCGACGAAGCCGTCGCGACGCTCCTGCCCCGTCACCGAGGTCTGGTCGTGCACGACGAGAGCGACCTTGCCCTCGTGACCGATCGCGTCGGCCATGTGCTTGGCCGCCTCGGCCGCTGCGGCGGTGTTGTCGGTCGCCGCTGTGGTGACCGGGATGTCGCTGTCGACGCCGGAGTCGAAGGCGATCACCGGGATGTTGGAGTCCTTCGCCTGCTGCAGCAGCGGGCCGGCTGCCTGGCTGTCGAGGGCCGCGAATCCGATGGCGGCCGGGCTCTTGTCGAGCGCCGTCTGCAGCATCTGGATCTGCTGGTCGACGTCGGCCTCGGTGTCGGGTCCTTCGAAGGTCAGCTCGACCCCGAACTCGTCGGCGGCCTGCTCGGCCCCCGACTTCACGGCCTGCCAGAACTGGTGCTGGAAGCCCTTCGAGACGAGGGCGACGTACGGCTTGTCACCGTCGCCGCCTGCGCTGCCGCCCGAGCTGTCTCCGCCCCCGTCGCTCGCGCATCCGGAGAGGATGAGCGCTGCCGCAGCGAGGCCGACGACGGCCCCCATCGCGCGCTTTGTGAACATGGTCACTCCTTTGTGTTGGTGTTTCGCTGTGTGTTACGGATGTCTCAGTCCCGACGCCGCCGCAGCATGTCGAGGTAGACGGCCACCAGGATGACGATGCCGACCGCGACCGACTGCCACTCCTGCGGGACTGAGATGATGCGGAGGCCGTTGGTGAGAACGGCCATGATGAGGGCACCGATGACGGTGCCGATGATGGAGCCCTTGCCACCCTGCAGCGACGTTCCGCCGATGACGACGGCCGCGATGGCCTCGAGCTCGAGGCCCATGCCACCTGTCGGCTGTGCCGACGAGAGACGTGAAGCGCTGAGCACTCCCGCGAGTCCGACGAACAGGCCGGCCAGCGTGTAGATGATGATCTTCCAGCGGCGCACATTCACTCCGGAGAGCGCTGTTGCAGCCTCGTTCGAGCCGATCGAGAACGTGTAGCGACCGATGATGGTGCGCGACAGCAGGATGGCGGCGACGATGATCATCACGATAAAGATGGCCACGCCGAGCGGGAAGCGCACACCGGGGATGATCGACAGGTTCATGATCTGCTGGAAGGCCGGGGTGTCGTTGAAGTAGATGGGCTTCGTTCCCGAGATCACCAGCGACAGACCGGCGGCGATGAGCATCATGCCGAGGGTCGCGATGAACGGCGGGATGCCGAGCACCGACACGTTCACGCCGTTGATCAGGCCGATGATGCCGCCGAACACGATGGTAGCGAGCACGCCTGCCCAGAGTGGCCAGCCCCAGTAGGTCAGGAAGACACCCGCCATCACGCCGCAGAGCACCATCACGGTGCCGATGGAGAGGTCGATGCCGCCGGTGATGATGACGAACGTCGTTCCGAGCGCCAGGATGCCGGTGACGGTCGCGGCCGTCAGGATCGAGATCAGGTTGTTTGCCGTGAAGAAGTGCGTGCTGGTGACCGAGAAGAAGATGACGATCACGATGAGGCTCGCGGCGGCCAGAACCTGCTGCAGTGAGCCGCGCACCCAGGCGAAACGGGGCTTTCCGGCCTCGATGGCCGCGTAGGCGGAGGTCGACGGTGTCTGCGGATCGGCGTTCCGTCGACCGCTGGGGTTCGCTGTCGGTGTCGTGGTGGGGCTCATGCGATCGTTCCTTCGGCGCTGAAGCGGGTGGCGTAGTCCATGACGACCTCGGGAGAGGCGTCGGCATTGTCGAGCACTGTGGTGAGGCGGCCCTCGGCCATGATGGCGATGCGGTTGGAGAGCCGCAGCACCTCGGGCAGCTCGGAGGAGATCATGATGATCGCCTTGCCCTGATCGGCGAGCTGGCGCAGGAGCACGTAGATCTCCTCCTTCGCCCCGACGTCGATGCCTCGCGTCGGCTCGTCGAAGATGAGCACGTCGCAGTCCTTCGCCAGCCACTTGGCGATGACCACCTTCTGCTGGTTGCCGCCGGAGAGGTTGCGCACGAGCTGCGCCGTCGAGGGAGTCTTGATGCGCAGCTTCGAGACGTACTCCTTGCCCGTCGCCTCGATGCGCCGATTGTTCACGAAGCCGAGACCGCTCACGTAGTCGCGCAACGACGCCAGCACGATGTTCTCGCGCACGCTGCGTTCGAGCAGCACGCCCAGTTGCTTGCGGTCCTCGGAGAGGTAGCCGATGCCGAGGCGGGCGGCATCCGCCGGATTCTGGATGTCGACCTGCGCGCCCCGCATCGTGATGACGCCGGAGTCTCGGCGGTCGGCACCGACGATGGCCCGCGCCACCTCGGTGCGCCCGGCCCCCATGAGGCCGGCGAACCCGAGGATCTCGCCGGCGTGCACCTCGAAGCTCACGTCGCGGAGCAGGCGCTTGGTCGACAGCCCCTGCACCGAGAGCACCGGAGCCTCGGATGCCGCCACCGGTCCCGGCCGCTGCTCCGAACGCAGTTCCCGCCCGACCATGAGCGAGATCACGTCCTTCTGGTCGGCGGATGCCGTCTGGAGCGTGTCGATGTAGCGGCCATCGCGCAGCACCGAGATGCGGTCGGAGATGCGCGCGAGCTCCTCCATGCGGTGCGAGATGTAGATGACACCGGTGTCGGGCGAGCGGAAGCGGCGGATGAGGTCGAACAGCACGTCGACCTCGGCATCGTTCAGGGCCGCCGTCGGCTCATCCATGATGAGCACCTTGGCGTCGAAGGAGAGCGCCTTGGCGATCTCGACCATCTGCTGGCGGGCGACGGTGAGCTTCTCGACGGGCTCGTCGGGGTCGAGCGCGAGGCCGAGCCGGTCGAACAGCTCCTGTGCGCGGGCGTTGAGCGCCTTGTCGTCGAGGAAGAGTCCGGCCGAGCGCTTCTCGCGACCGATGAAGATGTTCTGCGCGACCGTGAGGTCGGGCATCAGGTTGAACTCCTGGTGGATGATGCTGATGCCCTGCTCCTGCGCGTGACGAGGGCCGTCGATCACCAGTTCGCGGCCGTTCATCCGGAACACGCCGGCGTCGGGGGTGTAGATGCCGGCGAGCAGCTTCATGAGCGTCGACTTGCCGGCGCCGTTCTCGCCGACGAGGGCGAGCACCTCACCGTGGCGCAGGTCGAGCCGAACATCGTCGAGGGCGAGCACGCCCGGGAACCCCTTGGTGACGCCCTCGAGCTCGAGGAGTGGTGGCGTCTGTACCGCGCTCACTGGGGGCCTCTCTTCCTTGAGATGGGTGTGCTCGAGTGTACTACTCGTCGGATGTCTGTGACCGTTTCCAGCGTAAATCCGGCATTCGAGCCATCGAAGGTCGTCATAGGTCGGATCTGAAGGCGCCTCTCAGCACTGGCCCTCATGGCGCGAACCCCTCGTCGCGCAGCGCATCCCACAGCGCGCCGGGCACGGGCGACGTCGCGCGCTCGACGTTCTCACGCATGGCATCCGCCCGGGCCGATCCGACCACGACGGTGCGCACTGCGGGATGCCGCAGCGGATACTGCATGGCGACGACGGGCAACGCCACCCCGTGCTCCCGGCAGATCGCGGCGATGCGCCGAGCCCGCTCGAGCACGTCATCGCCGACCCGGGCGTAGTCGTAGTGGGCGTTCGCGTCGGGCTCATCGCTCGCGAGCAGCCCGGAGTTGTATGGCGCGGCCGCCACGACTCCGACGCCGCGCTCGAGGCAGAGCGGCAGCAGTTCGGCGAGGGCCGGCTGCTCGAGCACCGTGTACCGGCCGGCGATCATCACCAGGTCGATGTCGCCCTCGCGCACGGCACGCACCGCGGCATCCGCGTCATTGGTGCCGACGCCGATGGCGCCGACGACCCCTTCGTCGCGCAGTCGCTGCAGGGCGGGCAGGCCCTCGGCGAGACCGCGGTCGAGGTCGTAGACGTCGGGATCGTGCAGGTAGGCGATGTCGACGCTGGCCAGGCCGAGGCGCTCGAGGGACTCCTCGATGCTGCGACGGATGCCGGACTCACTCGGATCGAACCGGCGCACGAGGTCGTTCGGAACCGCATAGGCATCGGCGAGGTCGTCGCCGCCGTCGAATGCCGGATTCGGGTCGAGCACGCGGCCGACCTTCGTCGAGATCGTGAACTCATCGCGCGGCCTGTCTCGCAGCGCGGTGCCGAGGCGCTTCTCCGACAGGCCGAGCCCGTAGTGCGGAGCCGTGTCGTAGTAGCGGATGCCGCTCTCCCACGCTGCCGCGACGGCGGCGGCGGCCTCCGCGTCGTCCACGGCCCGATAGAGGTTACCGAGGGGTGCGCCGCCGAATCCGACGGGGCCGAGGCGCGCGGCTGAGGTGACGCTCATACCGAGGCCGCCGCGGTGGCCACCGGGGCCGCCGCCGAGGTGCCGTGCCAGGTGTACTCGTCGATCGACGCCGGCAGCATCTCGGTGCCGGCTCCCGGCGCCGAGGGCACCAGGTAGCGCCCGCGTTCCACCACCGTCGGAGTCACGAAGTGCTCGTGCAGGTGGTCGACGAACTCGATCATGCGGCCGTCCATGCTGGCGGACACCGCGACGTAGTCGAACATCGACAGGTGCTGCACCGCCTCGCAGAGCCCGACGCCGCCGGCGTGCGGACAGACCGGAACGCCGAACTTCGCCGCCAGCAGCAGGTTCGCGATGTTCTCGTTCACGCCGCCCACACGGGTCGCGTCTATCTGCATCACCTGCATGCCCTCGGCCTGCAGCAGTTGCTTGA
This sequence comes from Leifsonia sp. Root1293, assembly GCF_001425325.1. Classification (NCBI taxonomy): domain Bacteria; kingdom Bacillati; phylum Actinomycetota; class Actinomycetes; order Micrococcales; family Microbacteriaceae; genus Leifsonia; species Leifsonia sp. Root1293. Next base: position 2,280,797 of record NZ_LMEH01000001.1, read on the forward strand.
AGACGATGCGGTTCTGCACGTGCTCGCCCGTCGCCACCCGCACCGGGGCGACACCGCGGGCGATGGTGGCATGGCCGAGGATGTCGTCCGGGCTCGTCGGCTCCTCGATCCAGGCCAGGTTGAAGCCCGCGAGCTCGTTCACCCAGGTGATGGCATCGGCCACGTCCCAGCGCTGGTTGGAGTCGATCGCGATCGGGAAGTCGGGGCCGACCGCTGCTCGGGCGATGCCGAGGCGACGGATGTCGTCCTCGAGGCTCGCCCCCACCTTGAGCTTGATCTGCGGGAAGCCGTCGGCAACGGCCTCGCGGCAGAGGCGATCGAGCTTCTCGTCGGAGTAGCCGAGCCAGCCCGGCGTGGTCGTGTAGGCGGGGTAGCCGGCGTCGAGCAGCTGCGCGATGCGCTCCTGCCGTGTCGGTTCGGCCGCCCGCAGGATGTCGAGCGCCTGCTCGGGCGTGAGCGCATCGCTCAGGTACCGGAAGTCGACGACGGAGACGAGCTCCTCGGGGCTGAGGCTGGCGAGGTGCAGCCAGAGCGGCTGCCCGGCACGCTTGGACCGCAGATCCCAGAGTGCGTTGACGATGGCGCCGATGGCCATGTGCATCACGCCCTTCTCCGGTCCGAGCCACCGCAGCTGCGAGTCGTGCATGAGCAGACGCGACGCCGCGCCCATGTCGGCGAGAAGCTCCTCGACGTTGCGGCCGACCAGGTGTCCGCGCAGGGTGTCGAGCGCTGCGACCTGCACATCGTTGCCGCGACCGATGGTGAACACGAAGGCGTGGCCCTCGAGGCCGTCCTCGGCGTCGGTGCGGATCGCCACATAGGCGGCCGAGTAGTCGGGGTCGGGGTTCATCGCATCCGAACCGTCGAGTTCGAGGGAGGTGGGGAAGCGGATGTCCCGGGTGTCAACGCTGACGATGGTGCTCATGATGTCCTTTCGAGGGCGTTGCCGAGCCTAGACATCGGATGTCTCGAATGTCAAGCGCACCGGTTCCACGAAATTCCCCGCGATGGGCTGCCTTCAGTGGCTCAGAGTTCCGATGTTCGTCTCATGCCGCCTGAACACCCGCACCGCTCCCGCGCACCCCGCTGCTGCCACTGCCCGCCGGCATCAGTAGTCGGCGGAGGTTGTTGCCGGGTCTCGGTCGTTGTCCGGGGTCGATGTGGACGGGTGGGGTGAACCAGGTGCGGTTCTCGACCACCTGGATGCTCCAGCCCTCGCGGTGCAGCAGGTGATGATGGTGGGAGCAGAGCAGCACCCCGTTGGCGATGTCGGTGGAGCCGTGGTGGCGGTCCCACCAGCGGATGTGATGCGCATCGCAGAACTGCGGAGGGCGGCCACAGCCGGGGAACGCGCAGCCGCCGTCCCGTTCGGCGAGAGCGAGCTTCTGCGCCCTCGTGAACAACCGTTGCGCCCGGCCCAGGTCCAACGGGACCGAGTCCCCGCCGAGGACCAGCGGGATGATGCCGGCGGATGCCGCCAGGCCGCGGGCCGTGCTGGCTGAGATGGGCTGGGCGATGCCATCGATCGACGCGACACCGGCACTCTCGGGATCGGCGAGGTCCCCGACGTCCATGCGCACCACCACAGCGGTGCTGGCGTCGATGGTGGTCTGCTCGCGGCCGATCACATGCCGGGCGAGATCCGCCAGGGCGTCGGCGCGCATCTGCGTCAGAGTGCGCTGCTCGGTCACCACCGGATCAACGCAGGCACAGGTATCAGCGGGTGTCCCGTCGGGGCAGGTGCAGGCGCGCCCGGATCCGAACGCGTCCCGTGCCCGCCGTAGCTCGGTGGACACGAGGGCGTTGATCGCCGCCGCGACGACGGCACCATCCACCGGAGCGAACACGCCCGTTAGCCGCACCGCTCCGGACTTGTCCTCCACGATCGACAACGACCGGCCGGCGTGCAGTTCGTCTTCGCGGGGTTGCACCCCGTCGGTGTCGAGTCTGGCTTCGGCATACTTCACCGCCACGGCGAGGCTCCCGAGACTCAGCTGCGCGGCAGCCGCAGCAAGGGCTTCCTCGGTCGCGGCGAGCAGTTCCGGGTCGGCTCGGCAGGCGACCCGATCGAGCATGCGGGTGATCATCGCCGCCGCAGCCACACTGATCCGACCGGCCGTCAACGAAGCCTGCACGAACGGGTGCGGGGACGGCATCCGTTCCCCGGTGAACGACTCCCGCCCGGCCGTGGCCTCACCCACGGTGATGAGGGCCTCCGCTTCCCCCAGGGAGGCGCCTGCACTGGCCGCCAACAGATCCGCCGGCGACGCGAAGCCCTGCCCCTTCGCCAACCCCTCAGCACCCAGCTCGGGCCGCGACCGGCGCGCCACCTCCCCCGCCACCAGGGCCTGCAACGCACCGATGGCCCGCGCGAGCGCCGAGAGGGCGTCGACGACGCGAACCAGCCCGGCATCGCTCATCGACCGCACCGCCGCAGCGGCATCCGCCCCCGGAAGCAGCACCGCGGGCAGGGCATCCTTCCATGCTGTGCGCAGCGCCGTGAGGCTGTCGCGCAGGAGCCGGAAGTGGTTCTTCATGCCTCAATTCTCGCGCGACCCACTGACATTTCCTCGACTTTCTCTTCGAATGTGGATAACTCAGGCAGCGCGAGAATGGGAACACAGAAACGAGAACGCACACCTCATAGATTCCACCCCGGATACCCTCGATCCATGCCCCTCTTCCTCGGCGTCGACCTCGCCTGGGGCGAGGGAACCGCGACCCGCGCCGCGAACGAGACCGGCCTCGCCGCCATCGCCGCTGACGGCACGGTCATCGACGCAGGGTGGGCCCGCGGCATCAACGAGGTCGAGCGCTGGCTGCTGGCGACGGCATCCGTCGGCGACGTGATCGCGATCGACGCGCCTCTCGTGGTTGCGAACCGCACAGGCATGCGCGAGTGCGAGCGCGAGGTCGGGCGCCGCTACGGTCGCTGGAAGGTCTCGGCGAACGCCAGCAACCTCGGCCTCGGCTGGCTCGCCGGAGTCACCCTGCGCAGACGTCTGGAGGCCGCTGGATTCACCTGCATCAGCGGAACGGATGCCGCCCGCGACGACATCGTGCAGTTCTTCGAGTGCTACCCGTACACGACACTCGTCGGCGCCGTCGAGCTCGGCTACGACGGGGAACGCCCCCGCTACAAGCGCCCCAACCTCGCCATCCCGGCGTCGGAGCGACGCGAGTTCAGGGCACACCAGTGCGACGACCTGATCGCGCGCCTCGCAGCGCTCACCGTCGCCGAGACGCCGCTCGACCTTGGCTCGCATCCCGTGACGCATGACCTTCTGAACACCCCGTCACCGCTGACGGATGCCGCCTACAAGCACCGCGAAGACCTCATCGATGCGGTCATCTGCGCTTGGACGGCCTCGCTCTGGGCGCGCCATCACCTCGATCGCTGCCAGGTGCTCGGAGCCGACTCGCAGCCCGACGACGAGGGCCGGCTCGCGACCATCGTCGCCCCGGCGCGGCCGGAGCAGCGGCGACCGCGGGAGCACTGACGGCGGCGCTGCCTCAGGAGTCGCGCTTCGCCTGCCGCTTCGCGCCCTGAGCCGCGCTCGACGCGTCGCGCTTCACGCCACCGCTCGTCTTCTGGTGTTCACGGGCGCGGCCCTCCGACCCGACCCCGCCGGTGTGCGAGGTCTGCGACTGCGGTCCGGCCCACCGGCCCTCGCGTGCGCGGGCCAGCCGCTCGTCCCTGAGGGTCTCCGCCTCCTCGTGGGCGACCCGCGCCAGCTCAGCGCTGATCCGCGCCAGCGCCTCCTCGAACACGGATGCCCGCAGCCGCGCCTTGTCGGATTTCGGTGCCGCAGCCCCTCGGCCGCCGGCCGCCTCGACCCTGGTCGCGGCGTCCCGCCGGTATCGCTTCACATGCTTGTTGCGCGCCTGCCGCACGCGCTTGTGCAGGGCGAGCAGCCCGTCTTCGTCGAGTTCCGCGAGCCGCTCGGGCTCCAGTTCACGGATGAGGTCGAGCTCGTCGTCTTTGAGAACCCACAGGCTGTCTTCCATAGCCCTCATAGTGGCACTCGGCTCGAGCGGGCGATAGGGCGAGGCGGCCATAGGGCGAGGCGACGATCGAGCGAGGCGGCGATCAGCCCCTCTTCACCACCCAGACCTCGGGCTCGGCCGGTGCCTCGGAGGCGGCCTCCTTCGCCGCTCGCCTGCGGTCGCGTGCCTGCTTGGCCACGCCGACGCCCTTTTTCACAGCAGCGTTGGCTTTGGTGCTGACCTTCTTGGCCGTCTCGAACTCGGTCGAGAGGATGCCGAGGCCCCCGAGCACCACGAGGGCTCCCGGGCCCGGCAGCGGGATCATCACTACGCCGAGTGCCACGGTGCCTCCACCGACGACGCCCACGCCGGCCCGATAGGCCTTGTCGACAGTCGGATTGCGGCGGATCGTCTCTCGGGTTCCGTGCGCGGCACTGCGTGTGGCCCGACCGAGGGCGGCCCCCACGCGACGGGTCGTGCTCGGCGCCGTCGGCTCGGACCGCTGCTGCTGACGCTGCTGATCCTGCTGGAAGGTGTCACTCATGCGCACAGCCTAGGAGCCGATGCTGGAAAGCGCCCCAGCGCGCCAACACCCCAGCGCCCCAGCGCCGGCCACCCCGACTACGGCATCCGCTCCAGCACGACATCGGCCACCACCGGGAAGTGGTCAGACGGATACATGCCGTCAACGGCACGGTCGACGAGAAACGCCCTCTCCACCTCGAGCGCCGGCCGCGTGAGGATGTGGTCGACGCGACGGTCGATCTGCTTCGTCGCCTCCAGCGGGGCGAACGGCACGGCGGAACTCAGCGTGACCGCATCCGTCATCCCGCCACCGCGTTCCCAGGTGTCCGATGCCACCTCAGCCAGAGGCGCGAACTCGACCTGGCTCGCATCGGCGTTGAGGTCGGCCAGCAGCATCACGGGCCGACCTGCCCGGGCCAGCTCTTCGATCAGGCGCGCCAGCCGCTTGGTCTGGGCACGATGGTCGTCGGCGTACTCCGGCTCCCACTCCGTCGCGGCCACCACGAGGCTCAGAGGTCCTGACGGATGCTCGACCGACGCCACGAGCGCCACAGGCGGAACCTGGCGATGGGTCACCGGCAGTTCGATAGCCTCGGTGGCGGTGATCGGCCACCGACACACCAGCCCGATGCCCATGCGCATCCCCAGGCGATCGGCGTCTTCGGGCGGGACCGGCGGCAGCGAGGTGGCCACGAACGCGGCATGCCCGCCGGTCACCTCGGCGACGGCATCCGCCTGCGTCGTCTCCGCCGATGCCCAGCACTCCTGCAGACCGACGATGTCGGGGGCGAGGTCGGCCACGATGCTCCGGATGCCGCGCTGGCGCGCCTCGGGCTGCGGATCGAACCACCACAGCACGTTCCACGTGACGACCCTGATGACCGCGCGCTCCGGTCGCGGGTCCCGAACGCCTCCGCCCATCGTGCGCGACCTCCACTCCTGCCTGGCTCGGCGACGCCCTCGCCCGCTCGTCACCTCATCCACTGGAGCACCCGCACCATCGCCCTGCACCATCGCGCGCTCGCATGCGTCGCCTACGCGACGCCCACCACTCGGGCGGCGTCGACGGCCTCCCTGATGCCGTGCCGCCACGGTTCGCCGTGGCCGGGCAGCACGAGGGCGGCATCCGTCTCCTCGAAGACCGCGAGCGATCGCATCGCCTGGTCGCTGTCGGCGGTGGCCGCGCGCGCCACGATGCGGGGTCCGCGCTCGGCCGTGTACGGGTCGAAGGTCACCAGGGCATCGCCGCTGATCAGAACACCCCGGTCGGCGAGATGGAACCCGCAGTGTCCGGCCGTGTGGCCAGGAGTCGCAAGCGGGATCGGCTGCCCGGGCAGGTCGACGGCGACTCCGGGCTGGAGAAGGTTGCTCACGTCGACCCCGTGCACGGCGAGCGCCCCGGCCGCCGCCATCGCCGCCAGTACCGGCACCGACCGCGGATGCTCCACCGGGTAGCGCGTGCGGGCGCGCTCGTGCTCGTAGCTGTACGGATGCCGAGTGATGTACCTGTCGTCCTCGTGCACCCACACCGGGATGCGGTGCTCCTCCACCAGACGCTTCGCCGTCCCGACGTGATCGAAGTGACCGTGCGTCAGCACGAGCCCGCGAATGTCGCCGAAGTCGCGGCCCAGCCAGCGCAGCGTCGCCGCGAGTGCCTGGTACCCGCGCGGCAGTCCGCTGTCGATCAGGGTCAAACCGTCGGTGTCGCTCGTTCCGGCGACGAGATAGCTGTTCACGTGACCGTGCTCCACCAGGAAGACGCCGTCACTCACTTCGGCTGCACGCATGCGCTGGGGACTCATGCGGGGAACGATATTCAGGCCCAACGGATGCCGGAACAGGCTTGACAGCCGGCAGCAGAGTAGCCACCGCGCATCCGCGCGGCAAGGGCCTTCTCCGATCCGAACGGCCGGAGTTGGCTGGCAGGCACGAGCCTGGAGGAGGAGACCATGTCCAACGCATTCTTCGGATCGACCGGTGAGGTGGAACCTCGCGCCGCGGATGAGCCGCGCGGCTCGCTGGAGCTGGTGCACTCCTTCGACGACGGGCCGATGCCGACCGGTGTCAGCGTCTCGCACTCTGGCCGCATCTTCGTGAACTTCCCGAAGTGGGGCGACGACGTGCGCGCGACCGTGGTCGAGCTGCGGGATGGCGAGCAGCATCCGTTCCCCGATGAGGCGTGGAACAGCCCCTCGAGCGACGACGACGAGAACGCCCTCGTCTCGGTGCAGAGCATCGTCGTCGATCCGGCCGACCGACTGTGGATCCTCGACACCGGAAGCCCCATGTTCCAGCCGACGAAGCGGGGCGGACCGAAGCTGGTCTGCGTCGACCTGACAACGGATGCCGTCGTGCAGACGATCGTGTTCGAGCCCGACGTCGCGTTGCCCACCACCTATCTCAACGACGTCAGGTTCGACCTGAGGCAGGGCGACGGCGGAGTCGCCTACATCACCGATTCCTCCGACCAGGGCCCGAACGGCATCATCGTCGTCGACCTCGCCACGGGTGAGGCATGGCGACGCCTGCACGATCACCCGAGCACCAAGGCCCTGCCGCCGCAGGAGATGGTGCCGATGGCCGAGGGCCGGGTCTTCGCCGAACGCTCGGCCGGGGAGCCGCCGAAGCCCGTGACGATGGGGTCGGACGGCATCGCCATCTCGAGCGACGGCGAGCGCCTCTGGTACTGCCCGCTCATCTCCCGCCGCTGGTACAGCGTGTCGACCGAGGCGCTGCGCGATCGCGCCGTGAGCGAGCTGGCCGTTGCGGCATCCGTCGTCGACGAGGGTGACAAGGGCGGGGGAGCCGACGGCCTCGAATCCGACGACGCCGGACGCCTCTATGCGACGAACTACGAGCACAACGCCATCCTGCGCCGGCTTCCGAGCGGCGAACTGCAGACGCTGGTGCAAGACGAACGGATGCTCTGGCCCGACACCATGTCGGTGGCCACCGACGGGCACCTGTACTTCACGGCCAACCAGCTGCATCGGCAGGAGAAGTACCAGGACGGCGAAGACCTGCGGCAGTACCCGTATTCGCTGTTCAGGGTGCGCATCGACGCCGGCCCCGTGCTGCTGCGCTGAGAGCCTGACCGTCTTAGCGGGGTGACAGCCTCTGGAGAACGGTCCCTCGGGCTGTGAGCGCTCCGAGTTGTCATTGACTTGCTAGTCCGTATTCATGCATCGATCCCTCTTTTCAGCGGCCGATCCGTGTGCTAGAACTGGGAGCGCACACAGTTCATGTGCGCAATCCCCGCAGCGCCGCGGATGACCGCGCCTTCACGATGAGGCGTCCCGCCCGAGCTGTCCGACTCGAGAGGAACGTCGATCGTGAGAAAACGAAGCACCTGGAGCCGCGTGGGGCTGGGGGCCCTGGCCGGCGCAGTCGCGGCCGCCATCTCGATTCCCGCCGGGGCGATCGGCGTCGTCGGCGCCGCGAGCGCGGCATCCGCAGCCGAAGTGGACGGCCCGGTCGAAGCCGGCATCTTCGTGAACAAGGTGGAGAACCTCTCCCCCGACTTCGTGAACGGCGTCGACGTGTCGAGTGTGCTCAGCGAGGAGGCGTCCGGCGTCGTCTACCGCGACGCCGACGGGAACCCGCAGGACATCTTCGAGACCCTTCACGAGAGCGGCGTCAACACCGTGCGAGTGCGGGTCTGGAACGATCCGTACGACGCCGACGGCAACGGCTACGGCGGCGGCACCGTCGACGTCCCCCGCGCCGTCGAGATCGGCGAGCGCGCCACGGCCGCCGGCATGAAAGTGCTCGTCGACTTCCACTACTCCGATTTCTGGGCCGACCCCGGGCGCCAGCTGGCCCCGAAGGCCTGGCAGGGCCTGTCACCGGCCGAGACGGTTACAGCACTGCACGACTTCACGACTGAGGCGCTCACGGCGTTCGCGGAAGCCGGCGTCGACGTCAGCATGGTGCAGATCGGCAACGAGACGAACAACGCCATCGCCGGCTACACCCGCGCCGGCACGGCCATCGACCAGCAGTTCGCCGCACTCCTGCAGGCGGGAGCGACAGCGACCCGGGAGACCCTCCCCGACGCCCTCGTCGCCGTGCACTTCACCAATCCCGAGACACCCGGACGCTACGCCACCTACGCCGCCGGCCTGGCGCAATTCGGCGTCGACTACGACGTCTTCGCGAGTTCCTACTACCCCTACTGGCACGGCACTCCCGCGAACCTCACCGCCGTGCTGAGTCAGATCGCGACCACCTACGGCAAGAAGGTCATGGTGGCCGAGACCTCGTGGGCGCACACTCTCGACGACGGAGACGGATTCTCCAACTCCATCGGATCGGGCACCATCACCGACGCCTACCCCGCCAGCGTGCAGGGCCAGGCCACCCAGTTGCGTGACGTCATCGCGGCCGTGGCGGCTGTCGGTGATGCCGGCATCGGCGTCTTCTACTGGGAGCCGGCGTGGATCCCGGTCGGCCCGCCGAGCGCCATCGAGACCAACAAGACGCTCTGGGAGCGCGACGGATCCGGCTGGGCCACGAGCTACGCGAAGGGCTACGACCCGGTGAACGTCGGCGACTTCTTCGGCGGATCCTCGTGGGACAACCAGGCGCTCTTCGCCTTCGACGGCACGGCTCTCGAGTCGCTCCGCACCTTCGAATACGTGCGCACCGGCGCCGCAGCCCCGCGCGAGATCGTCTCGGTCGAGAAGGTCGCCCTCTCGGTGACGGATGGCGCCCCCGTCGCTCTCCCGTCCACGATCACCGTGACCTATAACGACGCCACGACCGAGCACCCCACCGTCGCCTGGAGCAAGGCCGCCGGCTACATCCGTGGCCCGGGCACCTACTCGATTCCGGGTAGGACGTCGACGGGCATCGCCGTGACGGCATCCGTCACCGTGCTCGCCGCGAACCTGGTGAGGAACCACAGTTTCGAGGACGCCGACACCAGCGCCTGGACCTTCACCGGCCCGGCCGCGCGCACCCAGACGGCCGACGGGTCCGACGGCGACTTCGCCGTCACCTTCTGGAACGGCACCGCCTATACGACGTCGGCGACGCAGAAGCTCACCGGGGTTCCGGCCGGAACCTACACGCTGCAGGCCACGACGCAGGGAACGAACTCCCCGGCGACGGATGTGCGCACGCTCGCGGCGACGACGTCGGCGGGCAGCTGGAGCGCTCCGCTCGAGTTCACAGCCTGGAACGAGTTCCACACCGCGACGCTGCAGTCGGTCGTCGTCGGCTCCGACGGCGTCGTCACCATCGCGGCGAACTTCTCGCTCTCGGCCGGAGCGTGGGGCGTGCTCGACGACGTGCGCCTGGTGAAGGTGGAGAAGGCGTCGACGGTCGACAAGCGCCCGATCCAGGCGCTGCTCACGGTGGCCGCTCGGGTGACGCCGGCGAAGTACACGCCGGCCTCCGTCGCGGGCCTGAACGAGGCCGTCGCGATCGGGACCGTCGTGGTGACGTCACCGCGGGCCACCAAGGCCGACGTCATCAGGAGCTCGCTCCTCGTGACGGCCGCGTTGCTCAAGCTGCGGCGCGCCTAGCCGCCGCGTCCGGCTGCCGCCGCGCCGCGCTGCGCCAATTCGCGGGGGTCTGCGCCACCTCATCTGGCGCAGACCCCCGCGAAATGGCGTGCGGCGTCATCGACCGCCCGGGTGACCCCCGCCGTGTCCGTGGTGGCCGCGCTTTTTCGCCGAGGCCGCCTCGAAGGCGCGCTCGATCTCCTGGGAGAACGTGTTGCCCGCGGCATCCGTCGCCGTCACCCGCAGGTCGATCCACGCCCCGGCGTCGGGCACGGCGAGCTTGGCGCTGTATGCCTTCAGGAACGGACGCTCCTCGGGGTAGTTGATCATCGGCGACGCCACCGGCTCTTCATCCGGGGAGGCGGATGCTCCGGATGCCTGTCCCGTCGCTGCCGCCGGCTTCAGGGCCACCGGCGTCCACTGCCCGCCCGCGGTGCGCATCTCGAGGGTCGCTCCGGTGAGCTCGGCCATGCCGTCGGCGCTCTCGATGTGGCTGAGCTCGAGGCCGAGGTCGATGGGCCTGCCCGACGACCGCTTCCCACCGACGGCACCGGATGCATCCGCGTCGACGTCGTAGAAGGCCTGCATCATGGGCAGCGTCTGCTCCGTGAAATCGTCGGCGGATCCACCGTTGCGGAACGTCCACTCCGTCACGGTCTTCGTCGACGACGGGAGGTAGCGTCCGTCGTGGGTCGCCGTGTTCAGCACCCGCCATTCGTGTTCGCCGTCCGGGATGTCGAACACCGTCGCGGACTGCCACGGGGATGCCGCGACCTGCTCGCCGTCGATCCAGACCTCGGTGAGCTGGGAGCGGTCGGGGCGCTGCTCGAAGACGTCGAAGGCGCCGGTGTGCTGCGGGCTTCCGCCGTCACCCCACGAGGGGACGTTCACCTGGGCGAAGGCGGCGATCCGCTCGGGCGCCCAGTACCCCGGTCCGACGAAGGGTCGCACGATGGGCGCGAAGTAACTGGTCGTCGACTTCTGCTTCGGGGTGTAGGCCCGCTTCACGTCCCGCACCTCCCATGCCGCCGCGATGAGGGCAGCGCCCTGGTTCCACTCGACCTTGTCGGTGTTCACCCACTCGGTGCGGGTGAGGCCCCGCTCGGTGCGCAGGTAGAAGCCCGAGCTGACGTCGATGCCCGGTCCGTAGTCCCAGCGGAACTCGCCCACGAGGTCGCCCGCGTGGCCGTGGTAGGTGGTCGTGGTCTTCGCGAGCTTGGTCGGCCGGTAGTGCAGGTCACCGGGGATCGACCCGTCGACGAAGCGCGAGATGTCGTAGACCTCGTCGGCGGCGGAAACTCCGACGCCCGTGAGCGTGACGGCCTTCGCGGGACTCGGCCTCTTGCCCTTGGACGCGGCGACGGCAAGCGACGCGAGCAGAGCCCGACCCTCGACACCACTGATGGAGGCGACCGGAATGGCGACGTCGGTGACGTAGTCGTCAGCTCCGACCCACTCGCTGAGTTCACCGTCGGCGTCGTTCACGACGAGGAGCATCGTGGCGTGCGCCGCGAGCGCGTTGGCCGCCCGCTCGCTCGGAGAGACGGCGTCGGACCGCGTCGCAACGGCGATCTTGCCCTTCGCGCTCACCGCCGCGAACTCGGCCGCACTGCCGGTACCGACGTCGACCGCATCCGCTCGCAGCCTGCCGTCGTAGAAGGTCGAGCCGGCCTGCACCGTGACGTCGAGCCTGCGCTTGCCCGCTGCCAGGGTGAGCAGCGGATCCTGCAGGCGCCAGCGGCTGGTGAACGAGAAGCTGTCGGCGTTCGGCGCCGTCATCGGCTGGGCGTAGAAGCCGTCGCTGAGAAGGTCACGGTAATAGGTGCCGGTGAAGCCGTCGATCCTGTAGTCGAGTCGGCTGAACACCGCGTCGACGCCCGAGTCGCCGACATCGACGGTGACGGGCTTCGTGGTCCTGGCATCGAATGCCACTGTCGCATCGCCGTCGAGAACCAGGTCGGGATCTCCGACCAGCGCCGTGACGACGGAGTCGCCGGAGCGCAGTGCGTCCATGAAGGTCATCACGCCGTAGCGACCGGCCGGCATGCGCATCGTCACGTCGCCCGCCACTCCGAACGGGTAGTAGTCGCCGCTGCCGGCCTCGTACATGATGCCGTAGGTGTCGATCGGTTCACCGGTGAAGCCCGTGGCCTTCACGGTGAGGTTGTAGCGCTCCATCTCGGCGATCATGCCGAGGGCCGTGCGCGTGACGACGGTGCCGTCGATGCTGCCGAGCAACGCTCCGGCGAGCTGCGTTCCCGCGGGCACCTTCGTCGGGTCGACGGTCATGGTGACGCTGCGCGATTCGCCGGCGGGAATGGTGAGGACGTTGGTGTCGAGGGTGAGCACGTCGTCGGCGGCTCCCTCGAGGGAGGCGGTGAGGTCGAGCACCACCTCGGCGTCGCCGCTGTTCGCGACGTCGACCGTGCGCACCACGGGTTCGGCGGTCTCGCCCCAGGCGAGCATCCCGAAGTCGCCCGATCCCGATGCGATGACGGTGGCGTCGATCGCCGTCGCGACGTTCACGACGCCGGTGCCGGCCTGGTACGAGGTCAGCCCGACATCGGTCGTCGTGCTCAGGAGGGTTGCACGCAGCTGCTCGGCGGTGTACTCGGGGTGGAGCTGCTTGAGGATGGCGGCGGCGCCGGCGACATGGGGCGTCGCCATCGAGGTTCCGCTCATGGTGATGTAGGAGCCTTCGCCCGGGCTGTCGGCCGACCGGGCGGCCGTGACGGAGCTGCCCGGGCCGGCGAGCTCCGGCTTCAGGGCGCCGCTCAGGGCGAGTGGACCTTGGCTGGAGTAGTTCGCCAGCTCGCCGCTCGGGTCCTCGACGGAGCCGACGGTGAGGGCGCGGGCGGCGGAGCCCGGGGAGCCGATGCTCTCGGGCGCACCGTTGTTGCCGGCTGCGACCACGAAGAGTGCGCCGGTCTCCTCGGAGATGGCGTTGAGGGCCTCGGCCATCACGTCGAGGCCGTCGGATGCCTGCGACGAACCGAGGCTCATCGACACGATGTCGGCGTTCTCGCCGGCCCACTGCATGCCCTCGATGATCCACGAGTCCTGGCCTGAGCCGTCAGCGCCGAGAACCTTGCCGACGAGCAGGTCGGCACCGTCGGCGACGCCGCGGTGCACTCCGCCGCTGGCCGCTCCGGTTCCGGCGACGGTCGACGCCACATGCGTGCCGTGGCCCTGCGTGTCGGTGGTGGCGTCTTCACCGGGAACGAAGCTCATCGAGCCGGGGAGTACGCGCCCGGCGATGTCGGGGTGCGTGTCGTCGATGCCCGTGTCGAGCACGGCGACGGTCACCCCGGCGCCGGTGTAGCCCTCGGCCCAGGCTGCCGGAGCACCGATGTAGGGCACGCTCGAGTCGAGCGTCGCCTCCACCTTGCCGTCGAGGTGGATCGAGGCGATGCCGCCGGCCAGTGCCGGTTCGGCGCTGAAGGTGCTCGGGCCGGTGGCGCCGGTGCCGCCGGCGCTGCCCGTGAGCGCCGACCAGGCGTCTGCTGCCGCAGCGTGGTCTGCGATGGCGGCCGCGCCGCCGATGCTCTCGAGGGGAGTGCCGATCTCGACCCCGGGAACCGGAGCCGTCATCAGGGCGGGGCCATCGGCATCCGCGAACTCGACGATCACGGGCGTCGCGGGCACCGACGCGTCGTCGTAGCCGAACTCGATCAGCTGGGTGACGTTGAAGAGGTCGGGGTCGAGCGAACCGGCGGCCAGGTACGGCAGCGCTGAGCTGGGGAGCACGTGCAGGTCGCCGTCGAGTTCGACGGACTGCACAGCAGCTCCGGGCACGGCGGTCTCGATCTCGACCGCGCGGGTGCCGTCGCCGAGATCGGTCACTCGCACGCGATCACCGGTGATGAGGGTGACGGAATGCGTGCCGGCAGCGGATCGGGCCGCAGGCGCGGAGGCGGCGGTCGACGAGGCGGCGTCGTTCGGGCCGGCGGATGCGGGAACGGAGGTCAGTCCGACACCGGCGACGCCGATGGCGACGCCTCCGATCGCGGCGGCGATGGTGCGCCGGCGATGACGCCAGAACGGGGGATTGCTGTTCGACACTGACAGGCCTCTCGAACGTGGTGGGTGGGAGCTAAGAAGCAACCTCTCACAGCGCATTCGCTATCCTGTTGGCGGACAGATGCCATGGCTTCCATCCGCCAGCCACGCACCCATCACGACGAGTCGGAGGCCGCAGTGCTCGAGGCCATCGGCTTGGACGACGAGCACACGGCCGTCTACAGACTCGTGCTCTCCACCCCGTCGGCGGCCATCGACGGCATCGCCTCCGCCGCCGGCCTGTCCCCATCGCGGGCACGCGGCATCCTCGACGAGCTCGAGCACCTCGGTCTCATCGCCCGACAGGCGTCGGCGCCCGATCGCATCGTCGCCTCTCCCCCGTCGATCGCACTGCGGCCGATGCTGCTCGAACGCGAACGCGGACTGTCGCAGGCGCATGAGGCGCTCGTGCAGCTGAGCGAGCTGTACAGGCATGGCGCGGTCCAGCGCTCCGCCCCCGATGTCGTCGACGTCGTGCTCGGGGCGGATGCCGTTCGCCAGCGCTTCGCGCAGCTGCAGGCAGCCGCCACCGAGCGGGTCGGCACCTTCGTGCTCAGCGAGATCGCCTTCCTCACCGCCGATGAGAACCCCGAGGAGGACCTGGCCCTCGACCGCGGCGTGAGCTATCGCGTCCTGGTGGAATCGCCGGTCATCGAACGCCCCGGCTTCCTCGATGCCGCCCGCGACGCCGCGGCGAGAGGTGCTGCGGTGCGCGTGCTCCCCCAGCTGCCCACGCGCCTCATCATCGTCGACGACGCCATAGCCCTGCTCCCCATGAAGTCGCATGGCGAGGAGCGGGCGTCTGGCGCGCTGCTCGTGCACCCGAGCGGCCTGCTCGACCTGGTCGCCGCCAGCTTCGACGAGTTCTGGGCGACCGCCACGTCATTCCCGTCCGACCTGGAGAGCGCCAGCGGACTCTTGCCGCTCGATCGCGACCTCATCAAGCTGCTGCTTCTCGGGCTGACGGATGCCGCCGCCGGCGCCCAGCTCGGCATCTCCGTGCGCACAGTGCAGCGCCGGGTCGCCGAGCTCATGGAGACGGCGGGCGTCTCCACCCGCATCCAGCTCGGCGCTGAGGCCGTGCGGCGCGACTGGGTCTGACGGCGCGCGGGCAGACGCGGGCTGGCGTCTCGGGGCTGAGCCTCAGCGCTTCCCGAGTCGCAGCGCGATCTCCCGGGCGGTGCCGTCGGGGTCGGGCCTGTGGTCTCGTGATTCGGGCACGACGACGAGTTCGGCATCCGGAATCGCCTCGGCCAGCAGCCCGGCCGCGCGCACCAGCATGGGGAAGGTCGGCTCGCCGCGCAGGACGGTGACCGGGGCACTCACCGAGGTCATGGCGTCGGTCGGCGTCGAGACCGCAGCCGTGAGGATGGCGTCGTAGACCGTGGACTGGGCCAGCGGAACGAGTGTTGCGAACATCGGGCTCGCCTTGATCTGCTCGACCATCGGCTCGGCCAACCCGATGCCCTCGAGCTGGAAGAGCGTGACCGCATCCTCCGGTCTGCCGTCGATGACCAGCGTCTGCAGTCGATCCGGCAGGTCGTCGGCCGGCTCGCCCTCGCCGAAGTGGAACGGCGGCTCCGACAGGAACAGGTGCCTGATCGGAACCCCCTGACCGGCTGCGAAGAGTGCGAGCACCGCTCCGGACGAGTGCCCGAGAACGGAGGCCTCGCCTCCGACTGCGCTGATCACGGCCGCGAGGTCTTCGGCTTCTCGCTCGGGCGCGTACGGCGTCGTGTCACCGCTGTCGCCGCGCGCCCGGCGATCGACCGTGACTCCCTGATAGCCCGCCGACGCGAGCGCCGCCGCCAGTGGCTCACCGGCCTCCGCCGTCGAGAAGGCTCCACCGACGATGAGCACGGGCGGCCCATCCCCGGTCGTGTTGAATGCGATCGGTGTGCCATCCGCTGACGTTGCGTGCTGCATGGGAACCATAAGACCACCACCCGCCGACACCGGCAAGAGGCGCGGCCCGCGGGAATCCCGTGCGCACTCTCCGAGCTGTTGTCAACCCGTCGTCCGTTACTCGGATGTCGCCGCCGATGGCGCCTACCATCGCCTCATGAACGACCAGAACTCGAACGAAGAGACCGTGACCGACCAGACCATGAGCGATCAGATCCCCAGCGCTCAGACCTCGAGCGAGCAGCTCGCGACAGACCCCGATGTCGCGGATTCCTCAGACCTCGCCGACACCCTGGGCGGCCGCGGCGATGACGACGCCAATCCGGCCAGCAAGGATCCGGCCGAGTGGGTGACCGGCGACGAGCCGATGACCGCCGCGCAGGCCAGCTACCTCGACACCCTGGCCCGCGAAGCCGGCGAGGAGCTGCCGACCGACCTCACGAAGGCGCAGGCATCCGTCGAGATCGAGAGACTGCAGCAGGCCACCGGCCGCGGTCAATAGGCGGCCTCGGCTGACGACGCAGAAGGTCCGCGCCCTCTGCAGGGCGCGGACCTTCACTTCTCTTCTCTGCTGTTCTCGACGCGTGCTCTTTTCGACGTGTCAGCTCGCGTTGCTCGACGCCGTCACCTCGTGTCCTGATGCAGCCATGTTGGACTGCACCGAGACCTTGCGCGGCTTCGCCCGCTCGGACACCGGGATGATGACGCTCAGCACGCCGTTGTCGTAGTGGGCGCTGATGTTCGACGAGTCGATGCCATCACCGATGGTGAGCTGGCGGAGGAACGAACCAGCGGGGCGCTCGTGGGCGAGCCACTGCACGTCGTCCCCGGTGCCCAGAGTGCGCTCGGCGCGCACCGTGAGCAGCTGGCCGTCGATGTCGACGTCGATCGACTCCGGATCGACGCCGGGCAGGTCGGCGGAGAGAACGTAGTGGTCGCCGTCGCGGTGCAGGTCGATCGGCATCAGCCGGGGTCCCTGACGGGAGTCGAGCATGCTCGCTGCGAGGCGGTCAAGGTCACGGAACGGGTCCCAGGTCATAGCCATGGTGTGCTCCTCTCGGATGTGTTCGACGATGAATCTGTAGTTGAGCCTCATCGACTCAACTACGAAAATATTAGCACTCGACGATGGAGAGTGCCAAGCAGCCGATGGCTGTGAAAATGGTGAAAATCGCCGGGATACAGCGCGCTTCTGCGCGCCTCAGCGAGCGCTGAACGGGCCCGGAATCTCCCCGGAGCCTCGCTCGATCAGGCGGGTCTCGAGCTGGATGTGCTGGGTCGGGCGGTCGTCGCCCGAGACCCTGCGCAGCAACAGTTCTGCGGCGAGCTGGCCCATGGCGGCCGGGTCCTGCGCGATCACGGTGATGCCGGGGTCGAGCACATCGCTGAGCTCGAAATCGTCGAAGCCGAGGAATGCCGGAAGGGGACGGATGCCGCGAGCCCTCAGGTGGCGAAGCAGCAGCACGCTCCACCGGTTGTTGCCCGCGAAGATCGCCGTGGGCGGGTCGTCCAGGTCGAGCACCGCGTCGATCACCACGGCGTTCGCGTCTGCGTGCGGAACCGCCATCACGATGAGCTCGTCGTCGACCTCGACGTCGGCGGCCGCCAAGGCGTCGCGGTAGCCGGCGAGGCGTTCCGTGGCGGTGTAGACCGAGGCAGCATCCCCGAAGAATGCGATGCGGCGATGACCGTGGGCGAGGAGATGGGCAGCGCCTCGGGCGGCGCCTCCACGATTCTCAGCGAGCACGGTGTCGGCACGGATGCCGGGAACCGGCCTGTCGACGAAGACCATCGAGCAGCCGGCATCGAGCTCGGCCTGCAGGAACGCCGGATCGGTGCCGCGGGCGGGTGCGATGATGAGTCCGTCGGCGCCACGTGACGAGAAGGACTCGATGATGCGTCGAGAGCGCGCTGCATCCTCGGCTGATGACGCCGACAGCAGCAGGTAGTCCTGGGCCAGCGCCACGTCTTCGACGGCGCGCGTGAGCACCGAGTAGAACGGGTCAGCCACGTCTTCGAGCACGAGCCCGATGGTGGCTGTGGTGCCCTGCCGCAACTGTCGCGCGAACTCATTGCGACGGAAGCCGAGCTGTTCGATCGCCGCCTGCACGGTCTCGAGAGTTTCGGCGCTCACGTAGCCGACGCCGTTCACCACCCGCGACACCGTTTTCAGGCTCACGCCCGACGCGGCGGCGACGTCGCTCATGGTCGCTCGGGAGCGATGGGGTGTCGACGTCATCCCGTCAGGATAGCGGGCACGATCCGCCATAGGACAGCGTTGACATACGAACGCGCTCATTCCCGCGCATTCGCACGTCGAGAACCGCGATGGAACGGAAGAATGGACCCTTCTTGTCCCCCGAATCGGTAGGACAACGTTGACATACCCGACGATTCCTCGCTAGGTTTTCGCAGGGATGCCCCTCGCGTATCCGATTCCAGCCATTTCAGTGTCGAAAGGCCCCGCATGCCGGAGCGCACCACCCGCAGCCTCACCGCCGCGATCACCACCACCACCACATCAACTCGGCGCTCGATGCCCGGCCTCCTGCGCCGCATCACTGCGCCGCTCCTGGCAGGCGCCCTGGTGGCCGCAGCCATCCCGCTGGCTGTGGCGTCGCCGGCCGCAGCGGCCACGGCTACCGCCGCAGCGGCAGCAGCATCCGGTGCCGACGACTGGTCGACGTCGTTCGAGCCGGGCGAGGCCGTCGCGCCCTATGCCAACCGCGTCGAGCTGGCACCGGCCCCCGCCGGCGAAGAAGGCGCACCGCTGCAGCAGAACGTGCATGGCGCCAGCGGCGGCAGCGTGCTGCCGAACGTGACCACCGTCACGGCGAGCGGCGAGAACGCCCCGGGTGAGGCGGCGGTCTGGGCGACCGACGGCGACGCCAACACCAAGTGGCTGGTGTTCTCGGCGACGGGGTGGCTGCAGTACAAGCTCTCCGCGGCCGCGAGCGCCGTCACGTACACCCTCACGTCGGGCGGCGACGCCCCGGAGCGCGATCCGAAGAACTGGGTGCTCAAGGGATCGAATGACGGATCCACCTGGGCCACCCTCGACACCCAGACGAACCAGAGCTGGGCCGACGGCGACCGCAAGGTGAAGAGGACCTTCTCCGTCGCGACGCCGGCCGCCTACAGCTACTACAGGCTCGACGGCATCGTGAACCACTCGGGTGGGCTCATCCAGCTCGCCGACTGGGACCTCATCACCGAGGTCGACCCCAACGCTCCCGCAGCCCCGATCACCACGGCCATCGGCACCGGCCCGAGCGCCGGCTACAACATGAAGGCACGCGTGGGCTGGACCGGCGCGCACTCGCTGCGCTACGGCGGTGAGCACAGCGGCGATGGGGCGGCATCCGTCACCAACCGCCTGTTCGACGTCGAGATTCCCGTCGGCGATCGCACTCGCCTGTCGTACATGATCTTCCCCGACCTCACCGCGAACGACCTGCAGTACCCGTCGACGTACTCGGCCGTGAACCTGCGCTTCAGCGACGGAACCGAGCTGAGCGACCTCTCGCCGACGGATGTCTACGGCATCGACGCGACAGCGCTCGGCCAGGGCGCCGGCAAGGTGCTCTACCCCAACCAGTGGAACCAGGTGGAGATCGACCTGGGTCCCGTGGCGGCAGGCAAGACGATCACCGCGGTGCAGTTCTCCTATGACAACCCGGGTGGAGCGGATGCGTCGGCCTTCGGCGGCTTCGTCGACGACATCGCCATCGAGGCGGAGCCCGCCACCATCGACGACTCGAGCCTGACCCACTTCGTCGACACCCGCCGGGGCACCAACTCGTCCAGCGCCTTCTCGCGCGGCTCCAACGAGGCGATCACCTCGATGCCCAACGGCTTCAACTTCCTCGTGCCCGTCACCAACGCCGGCGCGACCTCGCGCGAGTACTCGTGGCAGCAGGACAACACCGATGCGAACCGCACGCGCTTCGAGGGCCTCGGCATCTCGCACGAGCCGAGCCCCTGGATGGGCGACCGCAACCTGTTCTCGGTCATGCCCGTCGCAGGCGGCACCGCGCCGAACGGCAACTGGCACACCCGCGCCGCGACGTTCAGCCACGACAACGAGACCGCCCAGCCCGACTACTACGGAGTCGAGCTCGACAACGGCGTGACTGCCGAGATGACGCCCACCGATCACGCCGCACTGATGAAGTTCACCTTCACGGGAGACGCGAACAGCGTCGTCCTGGATGCGCCGAACAACGACGGCAGCTTCACCATCGACACCGACGGCTCCGTCACCGGCTGGATCGAGAACGGCGCGGCTGGCGACACGGGTCGCACCCGCATGTTCGTCTCCGGGCGCTTCGACGCCGCTCCCACGACGACGGGAACCGCATCCGGCGGTCGCGCACTCACGAAGTACGCGACCTTCGACACCTCGGGCGACAAGACCGTCGAGCTCCGGTTCGCGACATCCCTGCTCAGCCTCGGCCAGGCCACGAAGAACCTGGCTCTGGAGGTCGGCGCCGAGAGTTTCGACGGCATCCGCGAGTCTGCTCGCTCCGCTTGGAACGACCGCCTCGGAGTCATCGCCGTCGAGGGTGCGTCGGAGACCGAGCTGCGCACCCTCTACAGCAACCTGTACCGGCTGAACCTGTACCCCAACTCGCAGTTCGAGAACACGGGAACCGCGGACGCCCCCACCTACAAGTACGCCAGCCCCGTCTCGGCCCAGGTCGGCGCGAGCACGGCCACCGAGACCGGCGCGAAGATCGTCGACGGCAAGATGTACGTCAACAACGGCTTCTGGGACACCTACCGCACCACGTGGCCGGCCTATTCGATGCTCTACCCCGAGCTCGCCGGCGAACTGGTCGACGGCTTCACCCAGCAGTATCGTGACGGCGGCTGGATCGCCCGCTGGTCATCGCCCGGGTACGCGAACATCATGACGGGCACCAGTTCGGATGTCGCCTTCGCCGACGCCTACCTGCGCGGAGTCGAGCTTCCGGATGCCCTCGCGACCTACGACGCGGCGGTCAAGAACGCGACGACGCCGTCGAGCAACGACAGCGTCGGCCGCAAGAGCCTCGCCACGTCGACCTTCCTCGGCTTCACGCCCGCCTCGCAGGGCGAGAGCGTGTCGTGGGGAACAGAGGGATACATCAACGACTTCGGCATCGGCAACATGGCCGCCGCCCTCGCGGATGACCCGAACACACCGGCCGACCGCGTGGCGCAGCTCCGCGAGGACAGCGAGTACTACCTCGACCGGGCGACCGGCTACGTGAACCTGTTCGACCCGGCGATCGACTTCTTCCAGGCGCGCAACGCCGACGGAAGCTTCGCCACTCCGGCCGACCAGTACAACCCGAAGTCCTGGTGGGGTCCGTACACCGAGACCAACGGCTGGAACTTCGCGTTCCACGCCCCGCAGGACCCGCAGGGTCTTGCCAACCTCTACGGCGGCGACCAGGGCCTGGAGGACAAGCTCGACGAGTTCTTCGCCACCCCGGAGACCTCGACCGGCAGCATCCACGAGGAGGTCGAGGCCCGCGACGGCCGCTACGGCCAGTGGGGCGTGAGCAACCAGGTCAGCCACCACATCCCGTTCATGTACAACGAGGCCGGAGCCCCCGCCAAGGCGCAGGCCATCGTGCGTGAGGCGCTGCAGCGCTCCTACGCCGGCGGCGCCATCGGTCAGGGCTACGCGGGCGACGAGGACAACGGCGAGATGAGCGCCTGGTACATCTTCAATGCGCTCGGCTTCTACCCGATGCAGACCGGATCGACCCAGCTCGTGCTCGGCTCACCGCTGTTCACGAAGGCCACGGTGAACCTCGCCGGCGGCAAGCAGCTCGTCATCAACGCTCCCGAGAACAGCACGAAGAACGTCTACGTGCAGTCGCTCCGGGTGAACGGCGAGGAGCACTCCTCGACGTCGATCGACTCCCGCATCCTGTCCGACGGCGCGACGCTCGACTTCACCATGGGGTCGGAGCCGAGCGCCTGGGGCACGGGAGACGACGACGGCCTGCCGTCGCTCACCACCGGAGCCGACGTGGCCAAGCCACTCGTCGACGCCACCGACCCGTCGCTCGCGACGGTCACGAGCCGCGGCGGCGAGAACGTCTCCGCCCTCGTCGACAACGCGTCCCGATCGCAGGTGACGTTCGCCGACGCGAACCCCGCTGTCACCGTCGCCTACAAGGGCGCCAAGCAGAAGCCCACCTTCTACACGATCACGGCGGGTTCGACTCCGGATGCCGACCCGTCGGCGTGGGCGCTGGAGGGAAGCAACGACGGCACGACGTGGACCGAGGTCGACTCGCGTGCGGATCGCGGCTTCGCGAACCGCTCGCAGACCGTGCCCTTCAAGATCGCGAACCCCGCGGCCTTCCAGCAGTTCCGCCTCACCGTGACCGGCGGAGACGCCGCGATCTCGCTGTCGGAGTTCGAGCTGCTGACCGACGGCAGCGGAGCCGAGGCGAACACCCTCACGTTCAGCCCGAGTGAGAGCCTCACGGCCACGTCGAGCATGGCGAGCGACTTCGCCCTCGGCATCCTGTCGGGCGGAGTGCCTGAGGGCTATGCGGCATCCGTCGACTGGGGTGACGGCACCGACGCGGAGCCCGCGACCATCGGGGAGGCCCAGCTGGGCAACAACCCGGTCTCGGCGAACCACACCTACGCGCAGCCCGGCGTCTACCAGGCGAAGGTCACGGCGACCGACGGAGTGTCGAGCTTCTCGGGAACCGTTCCGATCACCGTCGACTACGTCGAGCCGGGCGGACTGCGCGCGGCCTTCGACAGCGTCTGCATTGCGGATGACGGCGTGGGCGGCAACTGCGACGCGAAGGGCATCTCCTACCCCCGCCAGGGCCTGGCCGACGGCGGTCTCACCGCCGGGGTCGAGCACGACGTACCCGGAACCGACCTGACCTTCACGACTCCGGTCGTTCCGGCAGGCGCTCCCGACAACGCGACGGGCGCCGGCCAGACCATCGCGGTCGACCTCGGCGAGGGAGCGACCAAGCTCTCGTTCATCGGAGCAGCGACGGAGAAGAACCAGGACACGACGGCCACGGTGAACTTCACCGAGGGAGACCCGATCGAGATTCCCCTGCAGTTCTCCGACTGGACCAAGGGCGGCAACGCGAACGCCACGGCGCCCTTCGGCAACATCGAGGTCGTGAAGTCGGCGTACCGGCTCGTGGGCGCATCGCCCTCGAACACAGCGTCGTACTTCTTCTCCACGGTTCCGTACGAGATCCCAGAGGGCCGCACCGTGGCGAGCATCACGATGCCGGTCCAGCCGGGTGAGCCGGGAGTCACCGGTCGCGTGCACGTCTTCGCGATCGCCTCCAACGGCGCCCAGCCCAACCTTGGCTTCGAGGCCACTGTCGGCGACGACATCACCGGAACCGCCGGCGAGGCACTCGAGGCCACGCTGGCGAGCATCACCCAGGCGGATGCCTCCGCCGACGCGCCGATCGTGCGCGTTCAGTGGGGCGACGGCACCACGACCGAGAACGCCGAGGTTGCAGCATCCGACGACGGACTCACCGTCACCGGCGGCCACACCTACGCCGCAGCGGGCAGCTACACGGTCTCGGTGACCGTGGCGAACGGAGCACGCACGACGCACCTGACGCTCACAGCCGAGATCGCCGCCGCCCCGGTCTACGCGACCACTGTGAAGGCGGATCCCGCCGACGACGTGCTCGCGGGGACCGACATCGCTGTAACGGGCGACGGCTTCAAGGCCGGCGAATCCGTGACTGTGTCGCTCGCGACGGCGACGCCGGTGACGGCCACGGTCGAGGCAGGATCCGACGGCACCATCGCCGCCACGGTGACAGTGCCGACGGATGCCGCCCCCGGCACCTACGCGCTCGTCGCCACGGGAGCCGACTCGCGGATGCCCGCGACGGCGACGGTCACGGTGGTTCCCGAGGCGACCGCCCCGGTCTACACGCCGCAGGTGCGCTCTGATGCGACCTCCGGTCGTCCCGGCGACACCGTGACCGTGACCGGCGAGGGCTTCGCCCCCGGCGAGAAGATCACCGTCGAGATGCACTCCGACCCCGTGGTCGTGGGCACCACCGAGGCCACCGCCCGCGGAGCGTTCTCGCTCACCTTCGAGGTGCCCGAGGTTCCGGTCGGCGACCACGAGGTCGTCGTCACGGGCTCGACCTCGGACGTTCCGGTGTCGTTCGGCTTCGAGGTGCTGGCGCCCCAGGTTCCGGGTGATGGAAGCACGGGCACCGATGGGCCGAAGAACCCGTCGGTGGTGGCGTCGTCGCCGTCGTCGCTCAGCAGCACCGGTGTGAACGGCGCCATGCTGGCCACGGCCGGCTGGGTGGCCGGGCTGCTCGTGCTCCTCGGTGCGGTGCTGGTGTTCGTGCGCCGCCGCCGGGCCACGGGAACCAGCGGCGAGACGGAGATGTAGGAGCAGCGGGCGCCGGAGCTGGCGTTGGAGCTGACAGCTCCGGCGCCCTCCCCCGCCTCAGCCGCCCTCCGCCTCGCGGAACGAGCCGGCGTCGACTTCGGGTGTCGGCGCCGGCTCTTCGCTGTGCCCGGCGCTGCATCGCGCCGCGTTGATCGGGCACGCTGCGCCATTTCGCGGACGTGCGCGCCAGTAGATGTGGCGCAAGCCCCCGCGAAATGGCGCACAGTAGCTGCGACTGCGGCCCGAAACAGTAGTGCCCCCACACAACCGCGGCAAGGGCCTCACCCCGTCGCCTAAACAGGTGTTTGCTGTACCTACGCGTCGGCCTTTCTCCGCGCATTCCGACTGCCACCCAGACCGCCGGACCCGCCCCAGTGCACGCACCGAGTGCACGTCCCCTCGAGGAGTCCGATGTCCGGCAAGAAGCACGCGAAGAAGCAGTCCAAGCGCCTCGACAAGAAGCTCTACGAGAAGGAGCTGACCCGCCTGCAGATCGAGCTGGTCGCGATGCAGCAGTGGGTGACGGCATCCGATGCCCGCATCCTGGTGATCTTCGAGGGACGTGACGCCGCCGGCAAGGGTGGTGCCATCAAGCGTGTGATGCAGTACCTCAACCCGCGCACCGCGCGCGTCGTCGCGCTGCCGCAGCCGAGCGAGCGCGAGAAGGGGCAGTGGTACTTCCAGCGCTACATCGAGCGCTTGCCCACCAACGGCGAGATCGTGCTGATGGATCGCTCCTGGTACAACCGCGCCGGCGTCGAGCGGGTCATGGGCTACTGCACCGATGAGCAGTACGAGCGCTTCCTGAAGCAGGTTCCGACGGTCGAACGGATGCTCGTCGACGACGGCATCATCCTGCTGAAGTACTGGTACTCGGTCTCCGACACCGAACAGGAGAAGCGCTTCCGTTCGCGCCTCAACGACCCGATGCGCCGCTGGAAGCTCTCGGAGACCGACCTGCTGTCGATCACCAAGTGGGAGGACTACTCGAAGGCGAAGGACGCCATGTTCGACGTCACCGACATCGAAGCCGCCCCCTGGTGGTCGATCGACAGCGACGACAAGCGTTCCGCCCGCCTCAACACCATCAACCATCTACTGAGTCAGATCCCCTACGACACCATCGATCCCGAAGAGGTGCACTTCCCCGATCGCCCGGTCGCCGCCGAAGCCCCGCGTCCGCCGATCGATGAGCACAAGTTCGTGCCGGACCACGCGGCGACGCTGTAGCGCTGCCAGCCACCCGCCCGCTGAGGGCAGAGCGCAGCGACCGCCTGAAGCGCGCCTTGCGGTGCGGTGCGGTGCGCCAGTGAGACGCTTCGACCGCGGACTCCGTCCGGGCCTCAGCGAGCGGGCCGGGGGTCGAGGGTTGCGCGTGGGCTTGTGGGCGCGTGGGCGCTGGCGGGCATTACGCCGCCCGTTCACCCGCAATGCCCACAGCACCCGCCGCACTCGCGTCGTTCTCGCCCGCGCTGACGACCACCGGACGCATCAGTAGCCGTCGCAGGTTGTTCCCCGGTCTTGGTCGTTGTCCGGGGTCGATGTGGACGGGTGGGGTGAACCAGGTTCGGTTCTCGGCCACCTGGATGCCCCAGCCCTCGCGGTGGATCAGGTGGTGATGGTGCGAGCAAAGGAGGATTCCGTTGGTGATGTCGGTGGGGCCGTGGTGTCGGTCCCACCAGCGGATGTGGTGCGCATCGCAGAACTGTGGCGGGCGGGCACAGCCGGGGAACGCGCAGCCGCCGTCCCGCTCGGCGAGGGCGATCTTCTGCGCCCTCGTGAACAGTCGTTGCGACCGGCCCAGGTCCAAGGGGGCCGAGTCTCCGCCGAGGACCAGCGGGATGATGCCGGCGGATGCGGCCAGGCCGCGGGCCGTTTCCGCGGAGATGGGCTGGGCGATGCCGTCGATCGACGCGACACCGGCACTGTCGGGATCGGTGAGGTCTTCCAGGTCCATGCGGACGACGACGGCGGTTGTGGCGTCGATGGTGGTCTGTTCGCAGCCGATCACATGCCGGGCGATGTCCGCCAGGGCGTCGGCGCGCATCTGCGTGAGGGTGCGCTGTTCGGTCAGCGCCGGATCAACGCAGACACACGCATCCGTAGGAGTCCCGTCGGGGCAGGTGTAGGCGCGCCCGGATCCGAATGCGTCCCGTGCCCGCCGCAGCTCCGTGGACACGAGAGCGTTGATCGCCGCCGCGACGACGGCACCATCCACCGGAGCGAACACGCCCGTTAGCCGCACCGCTCCGGACTTCTCCTCCACGATCGACAGGGACCGGCCCGCGTGCAGCTCCTCTTCACGGGGCTGCACACCGTCGGTGTCGAGTCTGGCTTCGGCATACTTCACCGCCACCGACAGGCTCCCGAGACTCAACTGCGCGGCCGCGGCGGTGAGGGCCTCTTCGGTCGCCATCAGCAGTTCCGGGTGGGCTCGGCAGGCGACCCGGTCGAGCATGCGGGTGATCATCGCCGCGCCAGCCACACTGATCCGACCGGCCGTCAACGCCGCCTGCACGAACGGGTGCGGGGACGGCATCCGTTCGCCGGTGAACGACTCCCGCCCGGCCGTGGCCTCACCGACGGTGATGAGGGCCTTCGCTTCCCCCAGGGAGGCGCCGGCACTGGCGGCCAGCAGATCGGCGGGCGACGAGAATCCCTGCCCTTTCGCCAACCCCGCCGGCCCCAGCTCGGGCCGGGATCGGCGTGCCACTTCCCCGGCCACGAGGGCCTGCAACGCGCCGACCGCTCGCGCCAGCGCCGAGAGCGCATCGACGACCCGAACCAGCCCGGAATCACTCATGGCGCCCACCGCGGAAGCGGCATCCGCTCTAGGAATCAGCACCGCCGGCAGGGCTCCCTTCCATGCTGTGCGGAGCGCCCGAACGCTGTCGCGCAGGAGCCGGAAGTGGTTCTTCATGCCCCAATTCTCGCGCGACCCACTGACATTTCCTCGACTTTCTCTACGAATGTAGATAAGTCTGTTTCCACATTCTCTCGAACACAGAGTCGATTCAGGGAGCAGGAAAAGGAGCCATGCGAGAGTCGGCAGCTGGAGTTGGATGCGGCCCCGTCGGGTCGACTCCATGCAGCACGCGCGAGAGCCCGCGCCAGTGCCCGGCTACTGAATACGGTCAGGAGTCCTGCGGCTCCGCCAACATCACAGGCGCCGCACACACCTGCACGACGTACGTCTCATCGAGGTCGTCGCTCACGGCATCGAAGTGCAACTCTCGGCCGCGCCCGGCGATTCTCACCCTGTAGTGCCCGGGCCCACCCACGGCCGCGCTCGGAACGTCGGCGTAGTCGTCGAAGGACGTGACATTGATGGTGCCGAAGATGGACCGGATGGATGCCTCCCCCACCCAGTCACCCTCGGGAACCGGCGGTTCTTCGCGAGTGGCTTCGACGCGGATCGGTACCCGCCCGGTGTTCAATCCGGTGAATACGAACACGCCGGAGTCGCTCAGCCCGAATAAACGGTTCCTGTAATCGGTGGGGTTGTATTCGGGCGCGTCGGGGTGGGCGCCATCCACCCAGAAGAACCCTTCGTGGACATAGAGGATGACGTCGGCCGAGAACGGGTCACCGCCCGCCTTCACCTCAGGCTCGCGGACTCCGAGGTTCTTCCTGATGGCAGCAGCCCGTTCCTCATCGGTCATCGGCGGGTGTTCCGCGAAGGCACGACGGAGGATCTCTTCGGCATCCTCGGAACCTGGCCCGAATGACAGGTAGCTCATGGGCTCAGAGTATCCGCGGCTAGCCGCTCACCCTCGACCCGCTCGCTGAGGCCCGGACGAAGTCCGCGGCCGAAGCGCACCCAGCCGCTCGCACTCACTCCGCCCGCTGCCCCCGCAGCCGCACCGCCCTCACTCCGCCCGCGGCCACCACCCCGGCATCAGCGTCGATACCCGCGCCGCCGCAGCCGCAGCGTCGCCGTCATCGCCGAGCGCCCAGCTCTCGATAACGCCGACCAGCGCCCCGGCGATGAACGCGGCAGCCTCCGCTTGCGCCGCCGAGCCAACGGGCGCCCCCACCACGCCCTGATCGGCCCACACCTCGAGGGCGCGCTGCGCTCGGGCCCGCATCCGTTCGTCGAGAACTCCGCGGAAGACGCCGCGCGTGCTCGATCCGAACAGCGCCCGGTAGCCCGCGCGGTCCTCGGCGACGTGCTCGAACACCTGGCGCATCGATTCGACGTAGCGTCCGGCCACGTGAGCTACGGACTCCGAGGCGGGCTCCACCGCCACGGCCGTCAGCCGATCGATGCCGCGGCTGAACTCCGCCAGCGCGAAGTCGTGCACGTCGTCGGCGTGCGCATAGAAAGTCGTACGGTGCACCCCGGCCTCGCGGCACAGCTCGGCGACGGTGATGTCGTCGAGCGGCGTCGTCTCGAGCAGACGCGCCAACGCCGCCCCGAGAGACTCCCGGGTGCGACGCTGGCGCGGATCTTCACTCATGGCATCACCCTATGGTCGACGGATGCCGCCGGCACGACGGACACCGCAGGCACGACGGGCGACGGATGCCGCCGGCCACGACGGACGCCGGTTGCGACACCACGACGCCCGCGTCCGCCCGCCGCAGCCCAGCGGCATCCGCTCGCCCGATCAGGACTCGTAGTGAGCGAGGCCCGCCGTCTCTCCGCCATCGGCGACGAACTCGGATCCGGTGGAGAAGCTCGACTCGTCGCTCGCGAGGAAGAGCACGAGGTTCGACAGCTCGATCGGCTCGCCCACGCGGTGCAGGGCGACGTGGCTCTGCGAGGTGTCGAGGCCCTCGGTCATGGGCGTGCGGATGGCGCCCGGGTGCACCGAGTTCACGCGGATGTTGTAGCGACCGAGGTCGAGGGCGGCGTTCTTGGTGAGTCCGCGCACGCCGAACTTCGAGGCGTTGTAGCCGGGCAGGGCCTCGTAGCCCTGCAGTCCGGCGGTCGACGAGACGTTGATGATCGACCCGCCCTTCGAGTTCTTGAGCGCCGGGATCGCCGCCTTGATGCCGTAGAAGACGCCGGTGAGGTTGATCGAGATGATGGTGTTCCAGGCCTCGATCGAGTAGTCCTCGATGGGGCTAAAGTTGGCGATTCCGGCGTTGTTCACCACGATGTCGAGGCCGCCGAAGGTGTCGACGGAGGTCTTCACCGCGTTCTCCCACTGGGCGTAGTCGGTGACGTCGAGGTGCACGTAGCGCACCGCGTCGCCGAGCTCGGCCGCGAGCGCCTCGCCCTCCGCATCGAGGATGTCGCCGATGACGACCTTCGCTCCCTCGTCGACGAGCAGTCGGGCGTGCGAGGCTCCCATGCCTCGTGCTCCGCCGCTGATGAGGGCGATCTTGCCGCTGACGCGTGCCATGGTGCTGACCTTTCTGTCGTGAGGACCCGGCCGTCATCCGACACCGGGTCGGCGGGGCGCTTCATCGGTCCCGTCACAACTAATCTACACCTGTCGATTAACGCATCGACCGGACGCACAGCTGTCTTGCAGGGCTTTCGAACGGATGCTGCAGCTAGCGACGCGCCTACCGCCGCGCTACCCCCGAGCCGCACTCCCCTCCAGCGCCGCCCGATTCGCCAGGTACTTCCGCTTCCCCACGACCCGCCAGATCAGCCGCACCGGCGCCGGCAGATGCTTGTGCTGCCACTCGTCGCCGCCGTCGGGCTGAGCGGCGAGGATCGCGCCGAGCTGCAGGAACATCGCGCCCTTCGGCGTCGCCTTGCGCCCGTGCTCGCCGAACCAGTCCACCTCCTCCTGCGTGAGCGTGGTCTCCATCACCGGCACGATGTTCGCCTCCTCGTCGCCGAGGTGCACGGCGAGCGCCGCGTTCACGCCGTCGAGCGCTCCGCGCACCGGGGCGGCATCCGTTACCGATGCACTCGCCCGCCAGGCCGGCAGAGCCTCATCGAGCGCCTCGAGGTAGATGAGCATCTCGGCGTGCTGCGACTTCATGCGCGCGACATGCGCCGCGCAGGCCGGCGCCCGCTGCTCGAGCTTGTCCCAGAGCGCCGCGTCCTCGCCTTCGTGGTGCGCGTGCAGACCGGTCGACAGCAGCGTCAGGTGATCGGCGACCACCCCGGCATACGCGACATCGCCCGGCGAAACGGATGCCACCAGATCGGGCCCCTCCGCGAAGCCGGCGCGGAACATCCGGTGAATCTCCTCCATCCCCGACGCATCGCAGGTGACGGATGCTGGGCCCGTGCCGGCCGAGCCGCCGGGGGCGCCAGCACCGCCAGGCCGCTCGGGTACGTCACCGCTCGGCGGAAGGATCGTTGCAGACATGAAGAACTCCATTCGGGTTGGAGACTGGCAAGCCGCAGACGCCGAGCCGTCGGCACCCGCATCTACAAGGGAACTGCGGATGCCGCACCGAGCGCAAGAGTTCGACGGCTCGAGATCGCGCCCTCGGCGCCTCAGGCGAAGCCCGCAGCCGATGACCCGCTCCGAGCGCGGCACCCCGATCCCAGCGATTGCCGTTCCTAGACTTGGGCGATGTTCTGGCCCTCACTCGTCTTCCTCGTCATCGCCCTCGCGACGTTGGCGTTGGGGTTTTCCGCGCGGCGCCGCCAGGGCAGCCTGCCACGGTCGCTCATCGTGGAGTACGGCCCCGCGAAGGGATCGACGGTTCTTCGCGACGCGATCCTCGCCGGCCGGGACGACCGGGCGCCCTCCGCGGCCCTGCTCGATCTTGCGGCTCGTCGCGTCGTGCTGCTGCTCACTGACACAGCCAATGCCAGACGCCCGACCGTCGCCGTGGAAGTTCCGGACCCCGACGCCCTCTCCGAGGAGGACGCTCTCGTGCTCGACGCGATCCTCGGGCGCGCTCATCCTGATCGGCGCGTGCGTCGGTTCTCGAAGGATCGCGTCGAGACGAATTCGCGGCTGCGCTCACTTCTGCACAGTCAGGCGTCTGAGCTCGACAACGCCGGCATGTTGGGCGGCGCTCACTATGGCCGAGTGATCCTGCGTTCCTTCGCCTGGCTGGGCGCGGCGAGTGCGGCAATCGTGCTGGTCAGCGGACTCGCCATGGGAGAGCCGCAAGGCGGAGTTCCCCTCATCCTGGCAATCGCCGGGTTCATCACGGCTTTCGTCATCACACCCCAGGGCCTGTCGCGCAGATTCACCGACGCATCACAGCCCGCGCGTCGGCATCTCGATGGGCTGCGGCAATACATGGTGCTGGCCGAGAAGGACCGCATCCGTTCACTGCAGTCACCGCGAACAGCCGAGACGTCAGCCGTTGCCGGTGCGCTCCTGAACGACGCCGCCGACCTTGGCACGGCGATCGGGCGTTTTCGCCTCTACGAGAAGCTCCTGCCCTACGCGGTCATCTTCGGCATCGAGAAGGAGTGGATCTCCAACTTGAAGACTGCCTATGGTGAGCTCCGCCCAGTGGAGGTCAGCGCCCTCGATGCCACCGACTTCGCCGTCGACCTCTTCATCATGGGCGAACTGGGCGGCCAGGTGGTCAATCTCGCGTTCTCACTCGTCGACGTGGCGGGCGTCTTGGAGGCAGCCACCGCCGGGTTCGACCTGTTCGACTGGGGACCGTGAGTCGAGCCGAGCGCGTTTCGACCGTCGGCGGCAGCACGGTCGACCAACACTTCGGCCACCGTCGCCCACGGATGCCGCTTCTCTCAGCGGCCGACGACCTCGACCACCATCGCGGCGAGCGACGTCAGGCTCAGCGTCAGGGCGATCGGCGCCGCGCCGGCACCGAGCACGATGGCGATGATCGCCCGTGCAGGACGGCTGGTCGCCTGCACGAGAGCAACAATGCCGAACACGAGGGCGGCGAGTGAGGCAACGAGGCCGAGCAGCGGAACGAAGAAGGAGAACACCGCGGTGATCGCCGAGATCTGCGCCCAGAATGCGAACGCGTTCGCCTTCGCGAGCTGGCGAGGCGAACGCGTCGGCGGAGTGGGGGCAGCAGTCTGACGGATGCCGGTGGACGTACCTGCGCTCATGGTGACCTTTCAAGGGATTGCTCGGTACAGACTAAGCGAGCCGAGAGGTCGCGCCTGACGCATGGGCGAGCCGCAGTCCCGCGCGCCGTCCCGTCGCCGACTCGAGGCAGTTCCGAGCTTCTCCCCGATACGCTGACGCCATGGATGACCTGACACCTGCGGACTTGGCCCGGGACCTGGGCGTGAGCCAGAAGCGCATCCGCGATGTCCTGCGCGCTGCTTATGGCAAGCTCCGTCCGCCGACGACGCGTTGGAAGCTGACGGCCGATCAAGCGAACGTTGTTCGAGCACACTTCCGCTCGCGGAGCCAGTGATGTCGGGGAGCGCGTGGACTCGCGCCGGCCTCGAAGCCGCTGGATTCGAGGGTTTCATCCCGTTTGCCGCACTCCCTACCTCTCAGGTGCCAGGGGCTCCCGGCGTGTACATCGTCGTTCGCCCGGACACCGCGCCACCCGAGTTCTTGGACCGGAGCATTGCGGGCTGGTTCAAGGGGAAAGATCCGTCGGTTGATTTACCGACGCTCGAATCGGCATGGGTTCAAGATGCGACGGTCGTGTACATCGGTAAGGCCGGAGGAGGATCGACCGGACGGCGGGGCCTCCGCAAACGCCTCGACGAGTACCGCCGGCATGGGGCGGGCCAGCCCGTCGGCCATTGGGGCGGTCGCTATCTCTGGCAGCTCCGCGACAGCGACAACCTCTTGGTGGCATGGAGGGAGACGCCCGATGTCGATCCGGAATTGGTCGAGTCGACGATGATCGCCGACTTCGTAACAGCTTTCGGGGCCCGACCGTTCGCAAATCGAAAGGCGGGACGAATACGTTCGTCAGTTCCTAGTCAATCCCGGGATTCGGTCCATCGGCGCCAATAGCTTTCGAGTCGAGGTCCTCGAAAGCGTCACGTACTTCCCGCGTTCGGTCGACTGCGCCTGGCAGGCCCGCCAGGACGACGAGGGAAACCGCGAGTCTTGAGCCACCAACCCAGGCCACTTCCGCTGAGCGATCGCGTACTGAAGCCATGGGCACTTCAATGGCCGCCAATACCTCGTAGTCCTCGGCCGCCATCACAATGAAGATGGCCGAATCGAAGTCCCACGAACGAAACACTGAAAACTGGATCGGCTTCGTACGCGCAGTCGACGCGATTACGCGCGCTTTCACCTGAAGAAGCCGACCATCGGCGGCCCGGACGTCGTAGCTCTTCTCACTATTTGGCGCAATCACACCGCCGTATGCGCGGGTCACGAGCGCCTCAGCCAGATCTCCTGCCGGGGCATTCAAGGTTCGAATGACTTCGCGACGCATGAGCTCCTTCAAGATCCGTGCGTACATGCCAAGGAGCTCGCGGGAAGAGCGGACACTCAGATCATCATCGGCCATGCCACAGTGTCCCATCGACGGCATGCGACGTGAGCTTCAACTCCGAGGGTGCCGCCCCTGTCATGTGACTCCGACGATGTGCGCCGATGTCCGCGCAGCCGGCCCTGGGCTGCAGCCACCTTCTGGGGGCAGCGCTGAATGTGAAGCCCCAATACCGTTAAGGGATGCCACCGGGTCGCCACAGTTCACCCGTTGATGACTCAGCCGAACTATCTCCGCCGCCGCCACCGCAGGGCTGGTATTCCGATCCGCTGAACGAAAGTCAGTTCGTATGGTGGAACGGCGTTGGGTGGACTGAGCACCGCTATCCAAGGGATCAGGCTTCCGGAGTAATGTTTGCACCGCCAATGGCGACGCCTACACCGGGCGCCGTCGGCGAGCCCGAGTCGACTTTCGGGCCGATCGATCTCCGAGCACGGGTCCCTGCACAGGCATTGATGGAGCTCGTGCTCCGGATGCGCCTCGACGGTCAGCCCGACGCCGAGATCGCTTCCTGGCATTCAGGAGCGATCGGGGAGCGTCATGTTGGCGACATACTGAGTCGCCTCGGATCGGAATGGACCGTCTTGCACTCGGTACCGTTCGGGGACAACGGAACTGACATCGATCATGTGGTCATAGGCCCACCCGGGGCATTCACCCTCAACACGAAACGGCATCCCGGCGGCACGGTCTGGGTCGCCGGGCGCTCACTCCAAGTCGCCGGCCAGTATCAGCCCTACATCCCGAAGGCCGCGGGAGAAGCGCGCCGCGCTGAAGAGCTATTGAGCGCCGCGAGCGGGATACAAGTCGAGACGAGTGGCCTGATCGTCGTCGTCGCTGCGCGCCATGTGACCGTTAGGGAGCGCCCGGACGGCGGCGACATCGTGGTGGACGTCGTACGCGATCACGATCTGTTGGCGGCGTTCATGCGTGCAGGTCGCAGGTATAGCGACGAGCAGGTGGCACGTATTGCTGCAGCTGCGGCGCGACCTGAGACGTGGAGCCGCCTTCCGTTGGAGGCTGTCGACGCCCATTCCCTGATTTCGAACTTCGAAGCGATCAGCTTGTCCCCACCTGAGCGACGACCCAGCAAGGCGACGTCACCACGGCCCGCGGCGAAGGCCATGCCTAGTGTCTTGCGCACACAACGGGCGCCGCGATCGACTCGTCCGTCGAACCGTCGCACGCGCCGAAAGCGCAAATCGGCGCTGCCGGATCTCTTCAAGTTTGCACTCGCCGTTACCTTGCTAATCGTCGGCCTCAACTACGTGAACAACCTGGCCAAACCCGCTGCAGAGGAGCAAGCGTTTGCGACCGCGGATCAGGAACAGGCCGCTTTGGCGCAGTATGCCGGCGCAGCCTCGCTCGGAATCGAACGCGCCAGCGCCGGGGGAACTCGCCCCGCGTCGCTAGCCCTCGGGACCGGTTCCGAACTCCAGCTACCGGACGGCTCCGTTCTCGTGGATCTTCCTGACGGGACGGAAGCCGACTACGCGCCGAGCGCCGACGGGCTCTCCTATTCGCTCACGTTGACCGGCGCCCAGTATGGATCCACCGTCACGCTGACACCCGAAACCGGTGTCGTGGCGAATCACGAAGCAGCCGGATGACCGTCGACCCCAGCGCACCGGACCGGTTTCGGTTCGCTCACGTTCCGGATACAAGCGATACGCGGCTTTACATCGAGTTGGCGAGCTACGCTCGCGATCTTGCCGATGCGACGGCCACACTCGAGCATGCTGTCCAGCTCCAGGCGGATGGTCTGGCGGAGCTATCGGACCGACTAGTTGACCACGCAGTCCTGGCCTACTCTCGTGCGTTCACCCACTCGAAGGCACGAGGTTGGCTGGTCCACCACCTCGAGGTTCCCCGGGCGCAGCTCGACATTCACGACCAGATTCGCGCGTATCGCAATAGGACACTGGCTCACTCGCAGAGCGAACTCGCGACCACTTGGCCGACGCTTGTGTTCGACACCCAGACGGGCACCCGTCATGTCATGGCCACGACGGTCGTGCAACCACTGCCGTGGGAGTTAGTCACGTCTTTCCAGGCCCTAGTAGACGCGGTACTAGCTGAGCTCGACACGCTGATCGATGATGTCGGGACGCGCATTGCGGAGACCTTCGGCGCGATGCCACTGGAGAGCATTGAGCTCGACAACCTGAGGGTGACCGACGCGCCAGCACTCGCATTCGACCCGAAACGCGAGCGGGGCCGCTACCCGCGTTCGCTGACGATGTACTGGTCATCGGCACCCGGAGACCGCCCCGATTCGCCGAGCGAAGGCAGGCGCACCTAGGCAACCTGCCGCACCGGCTTCGCCAGCGCCTCCTCGATGATCCCGTGCACGGCATCCGGACCCGGCGAGCGCCGGATCGCCTCGCCGATCTCGGCAGCCCGCGAGCGGTACCGGTCATCCCTGAGCACCCGCTTCACCGCCGCTCCGACCTTCGCCACCGACGGCGTATCCGTCCGCAGGTTCACGCCCACCCCTGCCCAATCGACGCGCGCAGAAACCTCAGTCTTGTCCTCGGTCATCCCGGCGACCACCAGCGGAACGCCGTGCTCGAGCGCGTAGTGCACGCCGCCGTATCCGCCGTTCGTCACCATCAGGTCGGTGAGCGGCAGAAGCTGGTCATACGGCAGGAACGAGGCCGCCCGCACATTCGAAGGCAGGTCGGTGGGCAGAGACGAGACCGGACGCCCTCCCGTCGCCACCACGACGAGAGCATCGAGCGAGGCCAGAGAACGCACCGTCGGCTCCACCAGGTTCCAGTCCGAGTTCGCGACAGTCCCCTGCGTCACGTGGACCACAGGCCGCACACCCTGCGCGGCGAGGACATCACCCCACCAAGACGGCAGCGAAGCCGTCGACGCCCGCGACCGCGACACCGGCCCCACGAAGTGCACGGTGTCGGGAAGCCCCGCCCGCGGATACTCGAACTCCGGCACCGTGAACTGCACGACCAGGTCGGCACCGCTCGGCCAGTCGAGGAAGAAGCGCGGCAGTTCGCGACCGATCTCGGCCCGCGCGATCTCATTGGCGTAGCGCTGCACCGGCGCGAACACGCCCTTCTCGGCGGTCGCGGTCAGGAAGGCGTTTCGGAGCCGACCGAGTGAGCCGGGCAGCGGCTTGATGCCGAGTCCGAACGGGGCGACATCCGGATGCTTCAGGCCGAGTGGAATCATGCCCAGGTTCACCAGCAACGGACGCCGCGAGCGCGGCAGCCCGCTCAGCACAGCGGCGCCGGCGAACATCGATTCCGCGAGGATCGCATCCGTCTTCTCATTCGCCAGAGCCGACCGCACGGCCGCGAGCTGCGCGGGCACCGGCTTCAGGAAGATCTCGATCATGTCGTAACGGATGCCCGCGGGCCCGCGCAGCCCGCGCCGCCCCGGGAACGCGGCATCCATGTCGGTGTCGTCGTAGTCCGCGGCATCCGGCAGCGGCAGGAACTCGGCGCCGGTCGCGACCACGGCATCGCGGTAGCGCGCACCGGTGAGGAAGCGCACGCGGTCGCCCGCGGCGACGAGCGAGGCCGCAACGGAGAGCAGCGGCGTGACGTGCCCGTGGACGGGCGTGGAGGTGATGAGCACGGATGTCATGGTTGCGAGGTTCCTCGGGTCGAGTGGAAGGCGGGTTACGATTGAATCGCCTCACGCAGTATTCACCACCCTCATGGGTTAAGCAATAGGAGTGGCGACATGTCAGGGAAAGCCCCTACCCGCAGCTACGTCTCGTCCCTGCGCACCGAGCAGGCGGCGACCACCCGCCGGCGCATCCTCGAGTCCGCGGCCGCCTGCTTCACCGAGAACGGCTACAGCGGCACCTCGCTCGCCGACATCGCCGCCCGCGCCGGCGTCTCCCCCGAGACCGTGAAGAACAACGGCCCCAAGCGCGAACTCCTGCTCGGAGCCTTCGAGCAGGCCTTCGCCGGCACCGAAGGCCCAGCGCCCGTGGTCGACAGCGATCCCGCCCAGGAGATTCTGGCGATAACGGATGCGGATGCCTTCCTCACCGCCACCGCCGCCTTCGTCGCCGCAGCCAACGCCCGCACGAGCGTGCTCTGGATCGAGTTCCTGGCGGCCGCCAATGCGGACGCACTGGTGGCCGCGGCGCTGGAGGACCTTCTCGCGCGGCGGCGCGGCGACTACCGAGGGGTGGTTGAACAACTCATCGAGCGCGGCATCGCGACTGGCGTGGGCGAAGACGCCGACACGGCCGCCGCCACCCTGTCGTTCCTCTGGTCGCCCGAGAGCCACCAGCAGTTGGTGCTGCAGAGCGGATGGAGCCAGACCCGCTACGAGCGCTGGCTCGCCGACGCGGCTCGAAGGCAGCTCGCCGGTTGAGTGAAGCAACGACCACTGGCGCCCGCTGACATCGAGCCCCTCCTCCAGCGAGCCGACCGTCAGCCTCGATGCCGTCCGGATGCCCGCGCACGCCCGGCGCCCTCCTGGAGCTTGCCGTCGGCGAGCACGAGCACGAGGTCGGCGCGCTCGCGGATGCGGAGGTCATGGGTCGCCACGATCGCTGTCATGCCCTGATCGCGCACGAGGCTCTCGAGCAGGGCCATGATCGACTCGCCCGTCTCGGCGTCGAGCTGGCCGGTCGGCTCGTCCGCAATGAGCACGCGGGGTGCGTTGGCGAGTGCCCTCGCGATGGCCACGCGCTGCTGCTGACCACCGGAGAGCTCAGCCGGGCGTTGCCTGGCGTGATCGGTCAGCCCGACCAGGTCGAGCAGTTCGGTCACCCGCTCCTCGCGCTGCTGCGAATCGACGCCCCGCATGCGCAGCGGAAGACCCACGTTCTCGGCCGCCGAGAGCATCGGCACCAGCCCGAAGGTCTGGAAGACATAGGCCAGCCGGTCTCGCCGGAGTGCGGTGCGGCCGCGGTCGTCCAGCGCCGCGACATCCGTCCCATCCACCACGACCCTGCCCGAGGTGGGGGTGTCGAGGCCGCCGAGGCAGTTCAGCAGAGTGGTCTTGCCCGACCCGGATCGCCCGACCAGGGCGATCAGGGCGCCGACCGGCAGGCTGAACGTGACGCCGGCCAGCGCGTGCACGTCACCCCCGCCCGACGAGTAGGTGCGCGTCAGACCCTCGACGATGACGATCGGCTCGGGCTCAGGCTCGCGCTCCGTCAGGAGGAACGGATCCTGTGTCCCACTCATGCGTCATCCTCCTTCCCGGGCTCGTGCTGCTCCGCCCACACTCCGACATGGTCGGTCTCGAGCTCCAGCCGTACCCGGCGTTCCAGTCCGAGCGCCTGTCGATAGCCGGCAGGCAGTTGCAGGCGACCGGCACGATCGAGCACAGCGAACTCGCGTGCGATCACGTGCGAGTCGCCGAACTCATCGATCCGGGTGCTGCGCAGCACCTCTGAGGAGGTGCGGCCATCCCGGATGGCGAAGGTGAGCTGCACCTGGTCGGAGACCGCCGCGTCGTGCGTGACGATCACCACGGTCGTTCCTCGTTCCGCGTTGACCCGACGGAAGGCGGCGAACACCTCCTCGCCGGTGTCCGAGTCGAGCTCGCCGGTCGGTTCGTCGGCGAACACCAGTTTCGGCTCGTTGGCCAACGCCACGGCGATGGCCACCCGCTGCTGTTCCCCGCCCGAGAGCTCACCCGGGCGCCGCCCCGCCTTGTCGATCATGCCGAGGGATGCCAGCAGGTCACGGGCGCGCTCCCGTCGGGCGGAGGCGCGGGTGCCGCGCAGGCCCATCGGCAGCTCGACGTTCTCCAGTGCGCTGAGGTACGGCATGAGGTTGCGGCCGGTCTGCTGCCAGACGAAGCCGACGGTCGAACGCCGGTAGGCGAGCCGATCTGCTGCGGACATGGTCATCAGGTCCCAGCCCGCGACCCTCGCCGCACCCGCTGTCGCCGCGTCGAGCCCGGAGAGGATGCCGAGCAGGGTCGACTTGCCCGATCCGGATGCGCCCACGATGGCCACCATCGCACCCTCCTCCACGAGCAGGTCGAGGCCCTGCAGCGCCTGCACCTCGACATCCGCCGTCTGGTAGATGCGCACGAGGTTCTCGCACACGATCAGCGGATCCTTCGACAGCGCCATCGTCATCACACTCATATCGTCTCCCCTGCTCTCAGCACATCCCGCGAACGTCGCTGCCGTGAGGCCAACGCGTCGATCCCCAACCCGACCGCGAGGGCTGCGACGAGTCCGCCCACGAGCACCGCGGCAGTCTCGGGCGGCACGACCGGATGCGGCGCACCGAGTCCGCCGGTGAGCGTGGCCAGTCCGAGGCCCGAACTCGTCATCCAGACGATGGCCACACCGGTCGCAGCGCCGCCGATCACGGCCGCGATCACCAGCGGCAGTTCATCCGCCAGCCCTAGCCAGGCCCTCACCGAACCCGGCATCCCGACGGTGCGCAGCAGTGCCGCCGATCGGGCGCGCTCACGGCTGCCTCCGGCGATCCACCCGGCGAAGCCGATGAGGGCGAGCACCGCCAGCAGGGCGATGCCCCAGCCGAACCCGGCCTGAACGCCGGCGGCGGCGGCAGTGTCGCGCCAGTGCTCCAGCCAGCCCGTTCGGGTGGTCACGTGACCTACGTTTGCGCTTCGGGCAGCCTGCGCCGCACCGGGCCCGGCCACCAGGAGCGTGTCGGCGTGCCCCGCATCCGACCCGGCATCGGCCAGCGCCGCCGCGAGCCCGGCGAGGTCGACGTACAGGAAGGGGCCGGCCTCGGTTCCGCTCGGGCCGGCATCGATCGTGGCGACGACGTGCACAGGTACCTTCTGGTGATCGATCTCGAGTGTGATGTCGTCGCCGATCAGTCGCTCGGCAAGCCCGCGATCGACGATGGCGGGCAAGACCTCGCCGGCGGACGGCTCGAGCGAGTGGAAGAGGGCTGCATCCGTCGAGGCATCAGCACCGGCCGACCCCACGATCCCCGGAAGCGCAGGCAACACTGCCACCAGCTCGGCGTGGTGCCTGTCGACCGCGAGCACTGTGGCCAGCGACGATGCGGTGCCGAGGTCGATCGTGGCCGCGGGGGCGGTGAACTGGGCGGATGCGGCCTGCACGCCGGGCGAACTCCTCACCTGGTCGGCGATCTCCGCCGTCACCGCGCCGTCGATGCGCGCGTCGGCGCCGACCCTCGCCCACGCGGCGTCCTCCTGCCCCGACCGCACCGTCGTCGCCAGTGTCGCGTCGGCCGCGAGGAGCGCGACAGCCAGGGTCAGCGCCAGGAGGGGAAGCACGGCGAGCGAGCCCTCCGCGCGCACGGAGGCGAGCAGCCCCCACGGGCCCCGAGCGCGGCGTGTCAGGGCCGCGACGGCGCGCACCGGCCAGCGGTACACCCGCAGCACGAGCACCGTCACCGCGGCCGCGGCCAGCACCGGCGCCGCGGCGGCGATCAGGTCGATGCCGCCGCCGCCGATCATCAGCCCGCGCGACTGCAGCGACAGCATCGCGAGAACGGCGAGCACGACCACGGAGATGTCGACGACCGCCCGCCCGGTGGTCTTCCTCCGCTGCAGGGCGTCGCGATCACGTCGGTTGGCCGGTGCACGCCGACCGCCGGCCTGCCGGCCCGCCCCGACGACAGCCTGCACGGGCAGGGCCAGCACGGCCACGGCGAGCACCACGAGGGGCCAGGCGAGCTCGAGCGTCGCACTGGACTGGATGGCCGCAGCCACCCCGATGCCGATCGCGAAGGCCGCGGTTCCGAGAACCAGCGCCTCCCAGCCTGCGCGCAGGGCCACCGCGGCGAGCGAGGAGCCCCGCGCCCGCTCGAGGGCGACATCCGCAGCCCTCCGGCGCACCAGGATGCCGCCGATGATCAGCAGCACGAGAACGGCCACTGAGAGGATCCCGACCGTGAGCACGGTGAAGTGCGCACGCACCGTGGTCGCCATCACTACGAAGGCGTCCTGCACATCATCGAAGTCGCTGCGCACCTCGATCGTGAGCGCCGAGTCCGACAGCAGTGGCGACGGGTCGAGCTGGAGCCGTCGCGATTCGAGGGCGACCTCGTCGACCAGCGCTCCGGTGAAGGCGCCGGCGTCTGGACGCACGCGCACGGTCGCGGTCGCGGGTTCGCCACCTGCGCGAACGGATGCCGCCAGCCCGGTCGGCGTCACCAGCACGGTGGAGCCCACCGAGGTCCCCTGGCCACTGGGCGCCGCAGCCGCGTAGGACGCCGGGATCTGACGGGCGCCTGCGGCCGCATCGGCGCCCGCATCCGCACCCGGCTGCTGCGCATCCGTGATGCCGACGATCACCAACTGCGCCGAGACCTCGCCGGCGAAGAGGAGCCCCAGCCGGGATCCGACCCCGAGACCGGCCGCGCGCGCGGAGGGCTCCGAGACGATGGCCTCGAT
Source organism: Leifsonia sp. Root1293 (assembly GCF_001425325.1). Lineage (NCBI taxonomy): Bacteria > Bacillati > Actinomycetota > Actinomycetes > Micrococcales > Microbacteriaceae > Leifsonia > Leifsonia sp. Root1293. The sequence goes on from NZ_LMEH01000001.1 coordinate 2,322,866, forward strand.
GACGACGGCGTCGGTGTCTGCGGTGGCCGACTCGGCCGACGGCGCATCCGCCGGTGGCTCATCGGCCGGCAGCCGACCGTCGCTGAGGGCGAGCGTCTCGGATGCGGCGTCGGTCAACAGGCCGGCGCGGAGTGACACGCGCTTTGACGGGGCGGGCGAGCCGTCGACGGGCGCGGTCGCGATCGGCGGCGTCAGCACCGAGAAGGTCGTGTCGCGGTGCACGGCGGCGAGCGCCGGCGGCAGGTTGCCTGCCAGAGACCCCGCGACCTCGGCGATCTGATCGGGCGGAATCACGGGAACCGGCACCGACCGGCTCGGCGCGCCCACGAGCGCCCGCACCACGAGGTCGGCCGATGCGCCCGCCGTCGCCACTGCATCGCGAGCTGAAGCGTCGGTCACGGCACCGGCCAGCCGCGGGGCGCCGATCGCGATCAGCAGCGTCAGGGAGAGCAGGAGCGTCCAGCTCACCAGCACGCCCAGATCCCGGCCGGCACGACGGCGTGGCAGCGTGAATCCGAAAGCGATCAGCGACCGCCAGCGCGCTGCGCCGTCTGGCCGGTCTGCGCCGTCTGGCCCGTCTGCTCGCGTCCGCGCCTCGGTCATTCGGCGGCCCCCCGCAGCGCGCTCGCCGGCTCCTCGAGACGCTGGCGGAGTCCGACCACGCTCACCACGACCGCGATGACCGCCACCAGACCCAGTGCGAGAGCACCGACCTGCAGCCACGGAATCGAGACCACGACCGAGGGCACGGCGGGCGCACCGCTCGGCGACACCGCGACGACCGGCGCCGTCATCGTGGAGAGCAGCAGTCCGATGGCCACACCGAAGACGATGCCGAGTGCTCCGACCACGAGCGCCTCGGCGGCGATCAACCCCGTCAGGGCGGAGCGGGGCAGGCCGATGGCGCGCAGCTGCGCGAACTCCAGCCGGCGCGCACGCACGGTCGCGGCCGTGTGCGCCGCGAATCCGATCGCGGCCAGCACCGCCGATCCGCCCACCACCAGAAGAAGGGCCGCCTGGGCCGCAATGCGCAGCGGACCGCTCTGCAGGGCGCGGGCGAGGCCGTCGACGCTGAGGGTGGGCTGACGTCCCGCAGGCGACGGATGCGCGGCCGCATAGGTCTCGCCCGTTCCGTCCGGCACGTCGACCCACCACTCGTCGACCGAGGTGCCGTGCTGCCCCGCCTGCACGAGCGAGCGGGCGAGGGCCTGCTGATCGACCACGACCACGGCGCCTTCCGGGCCGTCGACTCCCGTGCGCAGGCTGCTGCCCGACACCCCGGGCACGAGCGCCGCCGAACCGCTCAGCACGATCGGCACCCGTGCTCCGGCGATGCCGAGCGAGAGCGGCATGACGTCGGTCAGCCCGAGCTGCTCCACGAGCTCCTCCGACACCACGGCCGCCAGGCCCGTGGTCGGGAGCCATCCGAGAAGAACGTAGCTCGCCGGGTTCACGGCGAGGTCAGTGGGCAGCTGCACGTCCATCCGCAGCTGCGAGCCGACCGGGACATCGCCGGTGAGAGGTGCCTCGCCGAACTTCACGTTCGTCGACGCCTTCCAGGCCGTCGCGGGCGCCATCTCGACGGGGCGCGCGGTGAGCCCGGCCGCTTCGGTGGCCGGCGGCCCTGTCAGTGCTGCGACGTCGCCGACCAGCACTTCGGCGGATGCTCCCGGCTGGCTGGCGTAGCCCTCCGGGTCGCTGGCGAAGATGTCGACCTGCAGGCCGACCAGCCGCATCCGCTCGTCGTCGGCCTGGGCTGCTGCGGGCTGCGCGGATGCGGGCACCGATTCCTCCGCGGATGCGGCCGGCAGCACCCCTCGCAGCGCAACCGGCTGACCGTCCAGCACCGCGGACCCGAGGTCGAGCGTGCCGAGCAGGCCGGCCGAATTCTCGAGCACCGCATAGATGCGTGCCGTCGCGCCGGGCAGGGGCGCATCAGCATCGCCGACGGTCACCGTGGCGGCCACGCCGCGCATCTCGTCACCGAGCTCGACCCCATCGGTGATCCCGGCCGCCCGTTCGGCGGCCAGGCCCTTCGCCACGTCGTCGCCGCCCTCCGCACCGAGCCGGCCGCGCTGGATCAACGGCATGGCCGACTCCGGGAGGCCGAGCACCGTCGCGGATGCCACTCCCCTCGAGTCATCGGCGGTGAGCTCCGCGCCGGCCGTCGCCAGCCGGGCCGATCGCCGCATCACCGGCTGCGGTTCGCCGATGGCACCGCCTGCGAGTTCGGCCCGCCGCGATGCAGGGTCGACTCCGTCGGCGGACACCACGACGGGCGCGCCCAGGGCGAGGGTCGCCTGGTCGACCTGCGCCTGCCGCCAGGTGGAGAGGAAGACGACGCCGAAGCTGCTGACGCCGAGCGCGAGCGTCAACAGCAGCACGGCCGCCGTGGCGCTGCGAGCGCGGCGGGCGACCTCCCACGTCGCGAGCGGCAGCACCACCCGTCGTGAGCGGGACGCGAGGGCATCGAGAGGCTTGCCCGCGAGCGGGATGAGATGCGCCGCCACCAGCGCACCGGCCACGAGCACGAGCGTCGGCGCGGCCACGAGAACCGGATCGATGGCGAATGCCGCCTGCGGATCGACCGGGCTGCGGTAGGCGAGCAGTCGCACCAGGGCGACGCCCGCGACCACCACGACCGCCAGATCGATGCCGGCGCGCAGCAGGCCGCCGGCGCGGCCCCGGCTGGAACGGTCGTCCTCCCGGTCTGCGCGCAGCACAGGTGCGGCGAGCACCACCACGAAGGCTGCGGCCACGCCCGCCGACACCGCCCACACCGACGGCGGCACCGTGAATCCGCGCGGCATCCCCGCTGCCGTCATGGCCGGCAGGGTCGCGATGGCGGTGTAGACGAGGCCCGCCAGCACTGGTGCCAGCGCCAGAGTCGCGACGGCCAGGATCACACCCTCGAACACCGACATCGCCAGCAGCTGCCCTGTCGATCCGCCGCGGGCTCGGAACAGCCCCCGTTGCACGGCTCGGCTGTCGGTGAGCAGACCGGCGGTCTGCGCGAGAGCGAAGAGAGCGACCACCAGCAGGAGCAGCACGACCACGGCCACGGTGGATCGCGTCACGACGAGGTTCGCCGATGCCCGGGCCACCGTCGCGGGGAGGTCGCTCGACGACGAGACGCTGTCGGCGATGTTCCCGACCCCCACGGTGATCGCCTCCGGCAGCTCACCGAGGTGCTCATTGAGGGCTGGCAGCTGCTCGGCGGTCACGGCACTGAAGTGGGGACGGATGGTGATGCCGATGCGCTGCACCGGCACCCCAGCGGCATCCAGAGCTCCCGTGCCGGCCACGAGCGGCCCGAAGCCGTGCACGGGAACGTAGACGCTGACTCGCGGCTTCGGGAACCCGGGCACATCGCCCTGCCCGGCGAACGGGTCGTTCGCCCAGAACGCACTCGTGGGGTCGTGCGCCCGGTACACCCCGACGACGCGCACCGATACCGGCGCGTCCTTCGCGCCGGCCTCGACGCTCAGCCGATCGCCGACGGCCAGCCCGAAGGCCTGGGCCGCCGCGTCGGGGATGGCGACGGCCACCTCCCGCGTCGATGCTCCGGATGCGGCGTCCGGTGCGGTGTCGGATGCCGCCTCGGGAAAGGAGCCGCTCACGAGATCGGCGTTGTCGGCGAAGTCGTCGTATTGCGCCAGGTACGTCAGCGCCGGGGTGTCCTCATCACGGTCGGGCACGCGCGCGAAATCGGTGACGGCGGTGGATGCTGTCGTCACATCGAGCCCGCCGAGCACGGAGTCCTGCACAGCGGTGGTCGCGGCGTCGGTCACGGCCCCGACGGGCACCGCGGGGCGGAAGACGTCGACCGTGATGTCGACGCTGGCATCCGTCGCCCCCGTCAGAGTGCTGCGCAGGCCGGCGGGCTCGGTCACCACGATCAGGAGCACCAACGCGGCGATCGCGGTGGTGGCCGCAACAGCCAGCGCGAACGCGACCAGCAGCAGACGGGCATCGGCCAGCATCCGCCGCAGCGCTGTGCGCAGCATCCAGACAGCGCTCATCCTGCGGTCACCGGGGCGCCTCGTTGCGCGGCTCCGCGCGGGTGTGGGGAGTGCACTCATCCCCCGTCTCCCCGGCGCCCGTCGTCGGGCGCCCGGCAAGTCTAATGGGGGCTCCGGCAGCTATCTGCGGACAATCGACGCGCGCCGAGCTGGTCGCCGCTACAGGACCAGAGCCGTCACCGTGCGGCGTCGAGCACGTCGACATCCGAGCGATCGCCGAGCAGTTCCCAGCGCAGGAGCGACACCGGCACGTTGCCGTTCTCCCAGAGGAAGTCGTGCAGGCGACGCAGGTCGAAGGCGTCGCCATCCGCGACGGCCGCATCCGCCACCAGCCGCAGCACCTCGTGCTTGCCCACGTTGTACGACATCGCGAGCCCCGGCGTCGCGACGTACATGGCGGTCTCCTCTGTGGCCGTGGCGAGATCCATCGGCACCCGCTCCACGAAGAAGCGCACAGCATCCGCGTGGCTGAAGACACCGGTGACGAGGTTGACGTCGACGATCACGCGCAGCGCCCGCAGCCGCATGAAGTTGTGGACGATGACCTGCGAGTGCGGGGCGTCGGCGAACAGCCCGGCGGTGAGCATGAGCTCCTCGTTGTAGTGCGCGAGGCCCTCGTTGGGCACCGAGTCGTACACGTGGCGCCGCAGCGGACGCGGATTGCCCCAGGAGAGCGCGAGCTGCTGGGCATGCACTCCCTCGTGGATGATGCCGAGCCGCGGATCGCGCGCGCTCGCCGCGTCGAAGTAGGGCAGCTCGCTCGACGGCTCGGGGATGTACGAGGTGGCCGTCTCATTGCGGGCGTGGTTGCCCAGGTCGTCGGTCACACCGAACATCGCGAACGGCGCGAGATAGGCGGGCGTCGCGGCGAACTCGTAGTGCCGCAGGCTCTCGGGCTGGCTGAGCAGGTCGTGCCGTTCATAGAAGGAGCGCACCTCCCGCTCCCCCTCGATCTGTGCCGACACTTCTGCGGCGACGGATGCCGCAACAACCTGGCCAATCTCAATCACCTCGTTGACTGGGCGCCTTGGTGAGCCGCTGAGCCCACCGTCTGGAGGGATCAGTCTCGACGCCCAAGACCTGCACAAGTCTCTGAGGGTCAATCGTCGGCGGCGGGCAAGTCAAGCGTGTCCTGATCCGATTCCGTGTCTCCATCGAGTCGGATGCAGAGGCGCTTGGCCCGCGTCAGGGCGACGTACACGACACAGTGCTCGTCCTCCAGCTCGTGCAAGCCCGTCGTCAGGAGCGCACGCTGTGCCCTCGTTAGGACGACGCCGACTCGTTCCCATTCGCGGCCCTTCGCCTGATAGACAGTGAGGCCAGGGACTACGGAGTCCTTGGCAAGTCGCGCGGCGAGACGTTCCAACTGCGCGATCCGCTCGATCTCAGCCGTGGCACCTAGGCGACGCGGCCGACTGACGCCAAAATCCCGGATTGCATCCCTCAGTCCGTCGAGAGCGTCAGTGGGCGCTCTGCCTGTGCGCAACCCGGCCACTATCGGCTGCAGGACTCGATCTTGCGCCGCCTGGAACCTCTCACGATCAAGCCCGAGCCTGGCGATCGCTGACTCTCGCCCAAATGAGTTCACACCGAGACGCCCGCGCGTCACGACATCCAACAGCAAGTTGAGCGCGGCGTCCGTCGCATTCTCAATCGTGCGGAACGACAAGGGGAGAATGTTATCCCCGGCCGACCAGAGCGGTCGCCAGGTGCGAGCGAGTGCCACATCGACCTGCTCGCTTGTCCCCCGGGGCAGGCTCACGGGCTCGCCATTTCTGAGCGCCCTCGCCAGCTGCGGCATTTGATCACCGACGAATCGAAAGGACTGCGGCTGCTCGTACTCGACGAACCTGTCCGTGGTCGCAGCGAGGAGACGCTGCACCTCATCCGGTGTTGCGCCGCGCCACTTGTAGAGCGCCTGCCAAGGGTCGCCGATCAAGGTCACGTCCAGACCAGCTTCGGCCGCAAGGTGGGCGACCTTGAGGTCCAGGAAGGCAGCGTCGTACACCTCGTCAACGACGAGCGCGCGGTAGTTCTCCGCCAACCATGTCGTCGCGAACTCGCTCAGTTCATCGACTTGCATCGCAAACAACAGAATGTTGCGGACGTCGCCGTGACTCACGATGCCCGCACTGAGTAACGCGTCATGCGCTGCGACGTTTCCTATCCCGGTCGTTGGCTGCTCCACTCGGCGACCGCGGGAGACTACGTTGCGCTGTCCGTCGAGGGCAGCGACTCGTAGGAAGTTGCTGGGAGGCGCGAGGAAGCGAAACCCGGCAGAGCCCCGATAGTCGTCTCGAACGTCGAGTTCCCGCAGCCCGTTCGGCCAGTTGACAAGTCCGGCGTCGAGCAATCGGTGCAGCAGCTCGACATGCAAGTGATCGAAGGTAATCACTGTGTGGGGTGGCGCAATTGCGCCCCCACCCCACCGCGCGCTGATCCGCGCACGCAACTCGGCCACAGCCGCCCGGTTGAAGCTAAGCCCGAGAACACCTCGGTCGTCACCGACGAGATGCCGTTGGTAGCCGAATCGCTCGGCCGCGACCGTCGTCTTTCCGCTGCCCGGAGCGGACACGATGTTGACGAGGCGATCCTGAGCTGCTGCCGCGAGCGCCTGCTCGGGGGTGAGCCTCACCATCCGTCTGGGTCGGCGGCTTCGTCGCTCGGTGACGCCGGAGCCCCGTAGAGCCAGTCGAACATCTCAATGATGTGCGCGGGCACCACGACGGTTGTAGGGCTGGCGTCGATGATTCGGGCGAGTGCGAGCGCAAATTCGCCCTTCGCGCTCGGCTGTGCGCTGAACGCGGCATCGACAGTCTGGGCGGTGATGGGGTTCGGCTTCGTCGCCCCCGCTTCATCGAACGCTTGGCCCACGAGCGCCTCGTTGCCTGCTACAAGCGACGGCTCCAGAGTGGGTCTTGACCAAAAGAACCGGGCGGATGCGCTGTCGAGCTGGCCGTGCCATGTGGGCGGGCTGGGTTCGGGAAGTGGATCACCTCGGCGGTCGGTGTCCGCGAGCGCGGCGATCCTGGTGACTAACTCGTAGCCAGGGGTCGCAAGCAACCGGATGGGCCACTCGCCGACCTTGTGGCCGAGCGGGAGGATCGCAAGGGAGTCGACAAATCCGGTTCGGAGTTCATCATCTCCGGCCCATATATGGCCGAGTACGCGCAGCAAGGTCGCTTCCGTGACTCCTTCGACCACGAGCACACGGTCTCCGAACAGCGCCGATGAACGTGTCGCATCGAGGTGGAGCCGTGTCTGCTGAAACAGCCGATTCTTCAGTGCGCCGGGCAAGGGAACGTCCGCCATACGGCGGGTGACGCTTGCGCCGTCAGCGCCGCGGCGGACAACGACGAGATCTTCGGGTTCGCACGCAGCCGCAAGCTCGGGCGAGTGGGTAGTGACGATCACTTGAATGTCGGGGCGCTCCCGCACGAGCTTGCGCAGGTACCGAATCAACCCGAACTGCAACTGCGGATGAAGATGCGCTTCCGGCTCCTCGATGAGCACGGTCGCGTGGAAGAGCTGTGGGTAGAACGAGTCGGCGTCCGCATCGGCCGACACGTCTGCTGCAGCCAGCCGTTCTCGCGCGTCGGTAACCGGGTCTTCCGGGACCCCGCCCTCGGCGACGTCACCATCTGGGAGGGGAGTCGTCCCCGCGTCCGGGATACCCGCCAGAGTGACGGCGATGTGCAGCAGGTTGACGTAGCCGAGGCTTGAAGCCTCCAGACGCTTCGCAACACCCCGATCTGGAAGTATCGCCAAGAGCAGTTCGAAAACTCGGGCCAGGTACGCGTCGTCCACCTGCTGCGTCCCGACGAAGGCATGGTGCGCCTGGACGCCGCCGCTGATCGTCCGAAGGTTCTGCGCGATACGATCTTCGACGTTCCTGACGAGCTGGTGCGAGGTGAGCGCTCTGAGCATGGCTGCAGCCTGTCCGCGGAGGGCTCGCAGCCCACCAGTCTCGGGATGGCGTCGCTCATCGGCACGCAGCAGTTCCAGGAGAATGCGCGCGTCCCTGCGAGACAAGTCATCCACCGGATTGCGAAGCGCCGGGAGATGAACCAGACGAATGCCCTCGTACTCGCTCGCGGACTCCAATGGAGCCCCCGCTCGTACTCGTCCGAGGGAGCGTTCGAGCGGCCTGCTCCACTCGGGCGCGCCAAACCCCTGGCGCTTCCTGAACCGGCCGTAGGCACCCTCGTCCGATTCCTCTGCCTCGTAGGCGTACTCCACCTGCACTGACCGCGGCGGGTTTCCGAGCGCGTTTGCGTCAATGGGCGACAAGCTCGGGAACCGGCGCGGGTGTGCGAGCGCGATCCCCTCGTTGATCGTGGTCTTCCCTGCGCCGTTCGCCCCGAGGATGAGGGCGAACCGCCCGCCAAGCTCGCACGTCAAAGGCGAATTTGCCGACGCACGGTAGCCCTCGATCCGAATCCGCTTGAGATACATCGGCTACTGCCCCGTACCCGGAGCATAGGCGTGCTCCGCTTTCGTCCCCTCGACCGCCATCCAGGCGATGAGGTGAACGTCGTCCACTGCGATGGGAGGAAGCGGCTCGACCTTCTCGGCGGGCTGGATGCCGAACCTGTCGAGCACCTTGACAATCGCGTCGACGACGACTTCAGGCACTGCGGGCGTACGCAGCGCAGCCCGCATCGCCTTCCTGGCCTTGGTGGTCGGCACTGTGTTGAGGCGCTTGATCGTCTCGAGCTGAGCCGGTCCCAGATGACCGCCCCTATTCATGACAACTTCGCGTGCGTCACGGAAGGAGGCGGGGATCTCTGCGGCGAGGGCGTTCGGATCGGTGGAGCGCATCCACTCGGTGTGCGCGTCTTCTTGCGCGAGAGCCCATGCCTCGTATGCGGCTCGGAACGCTTCATCTGGCAGCGAGCGCGACCTGTCCGGTTTGCCGGGGTCTGCGGTGACGAGCGACATCAGGGTGTCGTCGACAACGACTCGGCCGTCTTCATCGGCGATGGGCTGCCAGGCGTCATCGGCGTTGACGTTGCGGAACCAGATGTGGCCTGTGTCGCCCATCTTCATGCAGAACACAAAGGAGCGGCCCGAGACGGCCGGGTTCATGAATCCGCTGCCGACGCCGTGGGGCAGGTCTTCGAGTCGTCCGCGGAGGGCATGATCGGCGTCGAACGCGTTGGCGAGGCGTCGCCGGTATTCCTCGCCCGATCCCGCGGCCGAGCCGCCGCCTTGCTCGATGAGTTCCTCGATCTCGTCAAGGATCGCTTCTGGGTCGTAGTGCTCTTGCGGCGGGTAGTGCGATACGCCGGGGAGCACCTTGCCCGCGCCGATGGCGGCGTCTGCCTGCTTGAGCTTGCGGATCAGAGTCTGCTCCAGCCCGAGGAACTCGTCGAGGTGCTCGGCGGGGAAAAACACGCCAAGTTCGATGGACTTGTGCTGGCTGCCGATGCGGTCGACGCGGCCGTGGCGCTGCACGATGCGCATCGGATTCCACGGCAGGTCGTAGTTGACGATGTGTGCGGCTTGCTGGAGGTTCACGCCCTCGGCGAGCACGTCGGTCGTCAGCAGGATGTCGTAGAGGTCTGCCTCGATGGGGGTGCCGTCGTCGCGGAGCTGCCCGGCGGTGCGTGGCGCGAAGTTGGCGACCGCCTTCGCTCGAGTGGGCTGGTCAATGCCGCCGCGCTTGCCCGAGGCGAACTCGCCGATCACCGCGGGTGCGATCCGGCCTCGGTAGGCCGCGAGCGGCGAGCCGTCTGGCACCGCGCTCAGCGCGTCGGCGAGCCGCTCGTGCACGTCACGGATCGTGTCAGCGTAGGTGGAGAAGACGATGACCTTCCTGCGATCTCCGCTGGGCGCGTTCGTCACGGCGGGCTTTTCCGCTTCGGCCGCGATCCGTTCGAACTCGGCGAGGAGCGCCGCGACTTTCGGCTCGCCGTCGTGCGCTGCTCCCTCGGCGAGCGACTGGAGGTGACGGATCAGGACGAGGTCACGCTCGACATCGGTTGCTAGCAGCTCCGCGTCGTAGCCCTCCGCAGGGGTGGCCTGATGCTCGGTGTCCTCGTCGAGCCCGGCGACAATCTCGTCAAGGTCCTCCGACTCCGAGTTGACGTAGTCACGTAGCGCCCCGCCGACGAGCACGGTGCCCTTGCCAAGAGCGGAGAGGAACGCCTCGTGCGTCTGGATGAGTACGCCAAGCGTGTTGGCCAGCGCGGTCGGCGAGGATTCGAGTCGTTTGAGCAACGCAGAGCGAAGCAGTCCCATGTTCGAGACCTCGGTCTTGTTCAGGTCCTTGGTCCTCAGATACCGGCTGGGAACATACCGCGCGAGCAGAAGACGCCCTGGGTCACTGCGCCGCACGCTGAACGACGCGACATGCGCCTCATTGTCGGGGATGTCGAGCGCGTAAGTGACCGCACTGACCAGCACTTCGCCGGGCTCGTCGAGCTGATAATCGACGCGCCGCACGTCCGCGTCGGGGAATTCGACCAGGATCTTCTTGCCGCCAGGCCCGGCAATCGTCTCGCCGCGATAGTTATCCTTGACGAACTTCCGGGTGCGCCGCACCGCGACTTGATCCATGAGGTCGAACAGGTGCGCGGGCGTGAGCGCCTCAGGATCAAGCGCCTGCGCGTCCCGGATATACCTGCGGATCGACGGGATGCCGATGGAGGCGAAGCGCGCATCGTCGCGGATGAAGTACTTGACCAGGGTCTCCAGGTCGATGAGCGAGTTGTTCACCGGCGTCGCGGTCAGCAGCACGACCTTCTTCGGGTGCCGGCCCGCGAGGATAATTCGATCCAGCGCCTCCGAGCGCGCAGCTCCCGCGTTCCGCAGATTGTGCGCCTCGTCCACGATCACGAGCGCAGCATCCTCGGCGCGTTCGTAAAAGCCGAGGTGCTCTGGGTGCTCGGGGTCCATTCGGCTACGGATCTCCTCGTAGGAGTGAACCGAGACACGGCGGGAAATGTCGTACCGCTCCAGCACCGGGTCCCAGACGGATGCCTTCAGCGCGGCGGGAGCCGCGATTAGCACTCGCTGCCGCTGCTGCTCGGTGGCCGCGGCAATCACTTCGAGGGCGAGGAACGTCTTGCCCAGTCCGACCTCGTCGGCGACGAGCACGCCGCCGATCTCGTCCAGCAGCCGCCGCATCCGCTTCACGCCGTCGGCCTGAAACCGGGTCAGCTCGAATCGGGTCGGCCCGGCCTGCTCGTCATCGAGGTTCTCGCCGTAGCGGGCGAGCAGCATGCGGAGGAACACGCTCCACGGGGTGTGCTCGGCCCACAGCGGCTCGTACAGCCCGGCGAGGTCGAAGGCTTCGGAGTCTGCCCAGCACTCCTCGAACCAGTCGATGACCTGGGGCGTCGACCCATGCTGCCCGGATGCGCCCACGTTCAGCTCGGCGTTGCGCGTGAGCCCGGCGTAGGTGAGGTTCGACGACCCCGCAAGATAGGCGGGATGCGTCGGGTGGTGGCTGATGAACGCCTTGCCGTGCAGGAACCCTCCCGTGTATCGGCGGATCTCCACGACCGGCTCGCCACGCTCGTCGGCGGCGCGCAGCCAAGCAACAAGACGCCTCGCCGACTGCGTTGACTTTAGCTCGAAGCCGAGCGCGTCCCGCTCCGCCTTCAGCCAGCGCATGTGATCGGTCAGGGCCGCATCAAGCCGCTTCTGGAGCTCTGCATCTGCATCCACCGGCAGAAGGGGATCGGGCACGGGGTCGGCGCCGAGCATGACGCGGATGCGCGGAAGCTTCTCCAGCTCATCGGCGAGCAGCAGGAAGCCCGCCGGGTTGATGTAGGCCGTCGCAATCGCGGCGCTCGGCGGTACCGCGAGCGCCTCACGGTTCACCCGGAATAGTCGGCGTGCCTCCTCGCGCACCGTCATGGGCGGCGCGAGCCGGTTCGTTGCAAATACGGGAAGTTGCTCGGTCATGCGGCGTCCTTCCACTGTTTGTAGTACGAGAGGACACTCTCCAGTCGCGCGGAGTAGTTCCAGCCACGATGGAATGTGGCAAAGACGTGCTCGACCTGCTCCGGCGTCAGCTCGTAGAGAAGCGACACGAGTGCGTCCAGCTCGTCTATGAGGTTGTCCTTCACCGGCGAGGAAATTGCCGTACCTACCTCTACGCCAACTTCTGCCGCCCAATCGGCGTAGCGTGCGTCGACAGCCGCGAGGCGTCCGGCCACCTGGACGAGCCGCGCACCGAGCGGCGAATCGAAGTCCGGGCGCGGGACAGGGCTTGGGGCGAGGAGCTCGAAGGAGAGCTTCATCTCCACCCATCGTCGCATGTACCAATCAAACGGCCGGCTGGAAAGAATTCCGAGCAGCGCAGCTTCCTCCCGCGCCCCGCCACGACGCCGGACTATGACCGGAGCCTTCTCCATCGCTGCGGTGCCGGGCGCAAGAAGGCACACCCTCATCGTCCGTGAATCCGTGGCCCGAGATATATCGCGGAACGCGATGCGCGCCGTGTCCAGCGGTAGCGCTCCGTCCGGTAGACGCATCTGGAAATACGCGGACCGTGCAAGGCGAGTCGACCGTTCCAGCCGCGTCTGCAGGAACGGTCGGAGGACGCCCGCATCGCCATATGCTTTCGGGGCTCCATAGTTGGGCTCCCAGGTATCGAACGAGGCGCCGGTTACAACCGGGATGCGTCCACGCGCTTCGGCTACGTCTAGCTCGATGCATCTGGAGTCGCTCGTGGCATTGAGGTCTCCCTGGAGGGGGCGGAACTCCCAGTCCTCACGCGGAGCATCAAACCGCGGTGACTTCTTCATCTGAGCAAGAATTTCTGCCGAGAACGGGTCAGGAACCAGCGGGAACGCGGCCGTCGCCGACCAGGACAGGAACTCCTTTGCCGATGCGGACGCGAGCAGATGGGCACCCGATAGGAACTCTGCCTCGTTTGCAAACGGCCCGCAGAAGGAAGCGACATGCTGATCACTTCGCTCAAGCACGGTCAGGCCGACGGTGTACTGGGGGTGGACGTTGGGGAAGACCCAGCTCTGGTTGTTCAGGAGGAAGCAAACGTCCCTGAAGGATCCATCAGCAAGGATGCTCCGCCTCCATTCGGCGAGTCCTGAGCCAGCGAGTGCGCCTCGTGGAAGGACGATGGCCGCTCGGCCGTTGCCGCGGATGAGGAGCCAGTTGCGCCAGGCGAAGGCCGAGAAGAGATCAATGTGAGCGGCACCAATCCCAGGGAACGGCCCTGCTGCGACTGCTCGATTCATCAACGCTACCGATGCAATGTCACTCTCGTAGGCACTAACTAGGTCGGGCCGCGACTGCTGGAATGACCTGAGAACACGGTTCATTTCGGCCTGCGGCATCGAGCGAAGCCCCGGAATTCTGAGGCCCCACCATTGGTGCGCCTCGACATGAAGCTTCTCCCACGGCGGGTTCCCGACGAGAACGTCGAAGCCCGGCCGCTCTCGCAGGAAAACCTCCGGGAAGAGATACGGCATGTGCGCAGGCTGAAGTGGATCGATGGCATCGCGCACTGCGCGCATCGCCGCGAGAGCGACGAACTGTTCAGCGTCCCATGCGTCGTCAATCGTCACGCCGAGGCGCTTGGCGACGGCCACGTCGAAAATCGCTTTCGCTGGGGCCGCTGCGTCGCGCGCCTTCGCCAGCATTTCCGCACCGGCAGCGACCTCTGACTTGTCGGCCTCGGAAGCGTTCGCGTAGTCGATGAGAAGGTCACGTGCGGCCATCAGCGGCTCCCGGATGATCTGCTCGAACAGGCCGTCGGCCTTCAGCGCGTTCATCGCCTCGTCTATAGTGCCGATGCCGGTGAGGGAGTTGGCGAGGACGAGCCCGTGGTCGAGGCTCGACATTGGCAGGCCGGGCACGAAGGTGTGAATCCAGAGCGCGAGCTGCGAGAGCTCGACAGCGAGCGGGTTGATGTCGAGGCCGTAGATGCAGCGGCGTGCCACCTGGCGGCGAAGGAGCTGGCCGTCGGTGATCGCCTTCGCGCCGTCCGTGTCCTGGCCGAGCGCCTCGCGCGCCTTCTCGGCGAGGCGCGCGAGTTCGGCACGGACGCCCGGCACCTCGGTGGCGGTGAGGAAGTCGCGCATGCCGCGCTCGATCTTGTCGACAGCCGCGACGAGGAAATGCGCGGAGCCCATCGCCAGGTCGGCGACGCGGAAGTCGAAGAAGGCGTCGGCGGCCTGGCGTTCCTTGCCGTCGTCCATGAGCTTCTTGATCCGGTCGAGGTGGGCCTTGAGCGCGGGCTCAACCGACCGCTCGATGAGGTGATCCACGACGATCTTCGGCGTGTAGTACGAGCCGGTCGCCTTGCGCTCCCCCGACGCCGAGTGGAAGTACGGGCGACCTGCCGGAGCGGCGACTTTATCGTCGTCTTTCGCGGGAACGTAAGCGCCGTTCCGGTCGACGGTGAGGTCATGCTCGGCGAGCGAGAGGCTGGATTCCAGCAGGCCCTCGTAGATGGTGCCGAACTCGCGCACCTGGAGGCTGCGGAAGTCGACCGGCCCCCATGTCTGGTCGACGGTCTTTTCGCTGAGGAGTTCTTGGAGGGCGGGGCCGATCACGCTGTCGGTGAGCTTGACGCGAGACAGCAGGGCCCCCTCGTCGGTGGCCGGGTCGAACAGGCTGCCGCCGTAGGTGGGCACCTCCCAGCGGGAGTTGCCGTGGAAGATCACCTCCCACACCTGCGCGAGGTCCGACCAGATCGCAGCCGACTCGGTGGAGAACTGGTCGGGGCCGGTACCGATCTCACGGGTGATGAACGCCTGGAGCGAGTTCGCGTCATAGTGATCGTTGCGACCTGCAGGCAGCAGCTCGGTCGCCTCCCCGTATGCCTGGAACAGCAGGCGGAACAGGATACGCATCGTGAGGCGGTACGCGGTCTGCAGGCCGGGCGCATCGAGCGTGAGCCCGAGCGACGGGAGCTGATCGGCGATCGCGAGCGCGACCCGAGGCACCACGCCTTCGTACACACGGTCGCGCAGGCGCGTGCCGAGGTCGGCGGCGTACTTGCCCGAGCCGTCGAGGATCTGCTGAGCGGAGCCGTTCGCGTCGAGCGCTTCGGCGGAGAAGATGAGCGTGAGCAGCGCGGCCTGCTCAAGCGCGAGTAGATCGAGGTCCAGCTCGAAGTAGGTCTCGGACTGCCCTCGCTGGCCGACCCCGACGCCATCGCGTCCGGGATAAAGTCGCAGCGTGGACTTGCGCAGCGCGATCACCCACGGCACGTCCTCGCGTCCAGCGATTTCGAGGGCCTTGGCAACGGGGGTGAGCTGGTGCGTCGTGGACTTCTGATCGAAGTGCTCGCCGTCGCGCAGCAGCACCGCGACGGCTCGGCGAGGGCCGCTGGAGGCGCGCAGGACGAGCAGCCCCTCCGATCCGGCCGGCTCGGCGTCGAACCCGAGTGCGGTAACCAGCTCGATGCCGCGCTCGGGTAGGAGCGGCGCCGCCATCTTGCCCGCGGCTTCCCAATCCGGGCGGCGAGGCACGTCCCGGTTCAGATGGTACGTGGCGAACAGGAAGTGGTTGGAGAAGCCGTCTGTGCCCGCCGAGGACATCGCCTCCTGGATGGCGCGGATGCGCCCGTGGGCGGCGAGCCCGTTCCCTTCCTCCAGCACGGACTGGAGCTGGCGCTCCGCCTGGCCGAGCGTGATGGGACCGAAGGGCGGGGCGTCCGCGGACGGGTAGTGAATCCAAACGCCGACCGGGGTGACGGCTGCGACGATGAAGCCCATCGGAGCCCGTGTGCCTCGTGACTTCCACAGGTCGTCGAGAGCGCCCTTCGTCGGCCGCGCGACCAGGCGGGCGACACCGACCTGGATCGCTCCAGCCCCGGCGTCATCCCGGCCGAGGACTACGACGGCATCGGCCGCGCCCGCAGGCGCATCCGCCCATGCGACCGTGCTCGACCCGTCAAGCTGCAATGCCGACACGTTCCCTGCTCTCTCCACGCTTGTACAACTCGTACCCTCATTCGTGCTCGCTCGCTAAACCGCGCTACGGCCCGATCGGCGGAGGTTGCAACCCTACCGGCGTGCTCCGGCACCCGACTCAACGAACATAGATTCACTTCAGCAACTTCGACCTCGCAAGGTGCGACGCGAACGCCTTAGTGCGACGTTTTCGGCCAAACGTCTGCAAGGTCGCCACCTCGAGTTCCACCTCCGAGGCATCCGGATGGCGCTTCTGCAGGAAGCGGTATGCGTTCGCGATCTCGCGGGGGCTGATGTGCAGGAACTGGCGGGTGACCTCACTCGAATTTGGGCGGAACTCGGTCCAGGTGGCCACATCGATCGTGTCTGGCCAGACGAACTTCGCCAGGTCAACGGTAAGGCCCGCGGCTCTCACCTGCGTCGCGATTCTCGTCGCGCGGCTCGAGTGAACCTTTTGAAGTCCGAATGACGCTGCGACGAGCTGCGTGAGGCGATCGAGGTGCACCGGCCCCTCAGCCTCGGTGATCTCGACCGCAACCGCACGGACCTTCTGTTTCGCGGCGAGTCTTGGCAATTCGTCGAGCACCGCGATATCGCCCACTTGCACCACCACCCACGGGTCAAACGACGGACGCGCATTGCCGACCAGCGTCGTCTCAGACGACAGTTCACGCGAGAAGACCTCGAGATCGGGTCTAACGGGCTCGGGCTCCGATTCCCTCGACGCGTCCGACTCGTCCGCGCGGGCGACGATTGGTGTTTCGCCATAGGCCGGCGCACCTTGTTTCGCCGGGGGGATTTGAACAGGAATGGCCGCCAAGGCGGCCTCCGCGATAAAGGCCACAAGAGCCTCGTGACGAAACTCGTTCGCAGCGACCAGCCCTTCACAATCGTCGAAGTACTCAAGCAACCGCACCATGTAGTCGTGCGCACGCCAGGCGTCCAACGTCGAGAACCCATCGCCGTGCGCCCAGGCGTTCCGCACGATGGTCAGCTCGCGCCCAAGCGTGCCTGCTGTCTGGCGGTTGTCATCGAACGGGAAGCCGAGCTTGCCGAGCCGGCGGGTGAGCATCCTCAGCTGGCATTGCAGGTCAGTCGTGGCATATTTCTTGGGGTGCTTACCGTCAAGGTCATCAAGCTGGCTCAGCACCGCCGTCCATGGCAAAGTCCCGAGATCGACCGGCAGCCGAAACCGGATGATCGGATCCAGCCGCAGCGCAAGATGGTCGAGTCCCTTCGTGACAGATAGCTTCGATTCAAAACCCACCGGCAACACCGACCCCTTGTTCCACCTCGTCGCACTCCCCCAACTCGGGATCCGCTTCCTTGCAATGGTCCTCGGGTGACGCACCTCGCAGCAAGTCGGATCCGGCCGACAGCCCTGAACTGGGGGCGAATAGGTAGTCGCAGGAGTTGGCGATGGAAGAGGCTCGGGGCGGCCGCACCAAGGTGTGACGGAAGGAGCGAACCAAGCCGTCCCTGCGTCAGCTCAACGCCTTCCCCACCTCGCAGCCTGCTCATCAAGCACGATGGCGGTAGGGGCTGCTGCGACGGCGGAAATCCGTTCGAGCGGGTCCGGAGAGCCCGAAGCCGCCCGTCAGCCCTCGCGCTCGCGACTGCGGCGGGTCTCGCGGCCGTTGGCTCGCTGGATCTCCTCGACCAGCTCGTTCTTCGTCATGGTGGAGCGGCCCGGAACGTGGAGGCACTTCGCGATGTCGTAGAGGTGGCGCTTCGAGGCGTTCGCGTCCACCCCGCCCGCGGTGTCGCCAGATGCGCCGGGCTGCGCCGCGCCCTCGTCACTCGGACCCCACTCGGCCTTCGCCTCCCAGTGGTCGCCCACCTTCTCGTACTGGTGCTTGAGCGCCGCGAACGCCGTGCGATGCGCACGCTCGCCCTCGCCGTAGCTCTTCACCGCGGCATCGTGAGTCTCGAGCCAGATCTCCTGCGCGTGCTTCGGCGACCGGGCGATCGTCGACGGCAGCTCCTCGCGTGCGGGCATCGTTCCTCCTCGCGTTCGTCATTCTCACGGTACGCCGGTGGCGACGGATGCGGCCCGCCAGCCACCGGCCATCGCTCGTCGTTCCTACAGCCCGACCGATCCGTTCACCGCACTGTCGGCAGCACCGATCTGATCGTCGGCCGCGTCGGTCGAGTCATCCGTTCCGGCCCTGCGGTTGTCGACATCGGTGGTCGACTCATCAGCCGTATATTCGCCTGCACTCTCGCCCGCGTCGCTCGCGTCGCCGAGAGCCTCACCGGCCGCTCCCGGCATGGCGAACCCCGTCGCGTTCGGCGATGGGCTCTTGTCCGCGTCCGCATACTCCTTGGTCTCGTCGCCGAGTCCGCCCTGATCCGCCATCGTGCCCTCCCTTATCGCGCCGCCGGCCTGGCGACAGCACCAGTCTGCGCGCGGCGCCTCGGTCTCGTCGCGGGGTTGCATCCGGAGCGGTGCCGTGGTTCGAGGGCGGCATCCGCCATCGCCATCATCCGTTCGGCATCGGCTGGGCAGCGAAGCATCCGCTCTGGACACGTCCGTCGAAGAGGGCCATCCTCGTGGCTATGCGCCAGGTTCTCGCCACCACCCAAGCCCCGAGCTCGCCGATGTTCAGTCAGGGCGTGAAGGCCGGCCCGTTCGTCTACGTGTCGGGCACAGCCGGAATCGACGTCGCGACAGGCAAGCTCGCCGGGCCGACGATCGGCGAGCAGGTCAGGCAGGCGCTGACCAACTGCGAAGAGGTACTGAAAGCCGCCAACGCGACCCTCGACGACGTCGTGGAGGTGGGCGTGCTGCTCGCTGACCCCGACGACTTCGCGGGCATGAACGAGGAGTACGCGCGCTGGTTCCCGATCGAGCCGCCCACGCGCTACGCCGCGAAGCTCGGCGCGGTGATTCCGGGGGTGCTGGTGTCGATTCGGATGACGGCGTACGTCGGCTAGCTCGCCCGTCGGATGCCGCCGCTCTACAGCCCGACGGACCCGTTGACGGCCTGATCGGCGGCGCCGATCTGCTCATCGGCCGCGCTGTCGCCGGCGGCTTCGCCCTCCGTCACGTCGTCGCCCAGGTGCTCACGCTCGTCCTGCACCTGGTCCTCCGTCTCGGCCGCCGCTGCGGGCATCGCGAATGCCGTGCCCGTCGACGACTCCTGCTGCTCGTCGTGCGTGAGGTCCTTGGACTCGTCGCCGAGTCCGCCCTGATCTGCCATGAGGCGCTCCCTTCTTGGTCCGTCGGTGAGACGGATGCCGTCAGTGTGCGCTCGCTCGCGGCGGCACGTTCAGGGGTTGCATCCGGAGCCTCGGAGAAGATCGGATGCTGCCAACGATCGTGCGCGCTGTGATGTGAGCGGCGGCCAGCGCGGAGCCGTGCTGCATCCGTCGATCCAGCACGGCCCGCCACGTCGGTTGGTCGAGCTACTCGCCCACCTTGTCGTCGGCCGCCTGCTGGCCGGCGTCGATCTTGTCGCTGAACTTGCCACCCGTCGCCGAATCGGCAGCGTCGCCAGCCTTGTCGAGGCCCGCGTCGCTCGCCTTCTCGCCCTGGTCGCTGTTGGCGAAGTCCTTCGCCTTGTCGCCGAGGCCACCCTGATCTGCCATGAGATACTCCTTCTCTCGTCACCACCCGGCCGGGCGGTCTGGTCATTCTGCGCCGCCCGAATCAGCTGCACACGGGGCTTGAAATCACGATCGCCGCGTAGATCATGTGCCGCCCGCGACGGCCTTCCGGATACTGTGGCCGCATGGTGGATGGCGCAGACGCGGATGGCTGGTCACAGGTCGCGCAGGGCTGGGCCGAGCTCTGGGGATCGTTCGCCGATCCGGCGCGACGGGCGATCATCTCGGCGGCCGCGATCGGTCCCGGAACGCGCGTGCTCGATGCGGGCTGCGGCAGCGGCGAGTTCCTGGGCCTGCTCGCCGATCGGGGTGCGGATGCCGTCGGCGCCGATCCCGCTCCCGCCATGGTCGCGCTCGCTCGCGCGGTCGTTCCCGGCGCCGAGGTCGTGCTCGCCGACATCGAGGATCTCCCGTTCCCGGATGCCGCCTTCGACGTGGCGACGGCGGTGAACGCACTGCAGTTCGCGGACGACACGACGGATGCCGTGCGCGAACTCGCCCGGGTGGTGCGACCGGGTGGCTTCGTGGCCGTGGCGAACTGGGCCGAGGCTGCGCTCAACGACATCGACGTGGTCGAGGCCGCGCTCGCCGAAGCCCTCGACGACGAGACGCACCCCGATGGCCCGTTGCGTCCGGCCGGTGGGATCGAGGCTGCGCTGGCCGCCGGCGGACTTGATGTCGTGAGCTCTGGCGTGGTGGACGTGCCGTGGTTCGCGGCCGACGACGACACTCTCGTGCGCGGCATCCTCCTCGGCGAGGACGATGAGGTGATGGCGTCGTTGCGCCAGGTGATCGTCGCGGCCGCCGCCCCGTTCCGCGATGGGCAGGGCGGCTACGTTCTGCGCAACTCGTTCCGGTGGGCGGTCGCGCGGGTGTGAACGTCGGCGCACGCGGTGCGACGCGCGTCCGGTGCCCGAGCCATAGAGGCTTCGGCGAGGGGTTGCGCTACCTCAGTTAGCCACGCGCCTCAGGGCCGCGGCGCCTCTGTGATGAAGGAGTCGCGATCACGCGTGGCCGGCATCCGCCTCGGTACGCGTCGACCGTTCCACACGCCGGATGCCTGATAGTGCTGAACTCGCAGATAGTGGTCGGCCAGTGCCGCCCGCACCGCTGCACGGATGATGACGTAAGCAAGGAGCATCATCAGTGCGATTCCGCCGAGCCAGATGAGGATCCCGAGGATCATGGCGGTGCCGGCGAGCTGGGGAGTGTCAGGCATAGTCGTCCGTTCTATGTTCAGCGATCGACGATCCGGTTGATGCTGGAGTCGCAACCGACCCCGAGTCCCGACTGCGCATCCCGAACAGTGAGCGAGTATGCACCCTCGGGCGTTGCGGCGTACTCCAACGTCATGTCTGCCGGCAGCACCGAGTAGCTGGCATTCCCGTCCGTGACGGTCCGGTCGGCTGCGACGTCGAGTGCGACTGGCGCACCCTGGAACTGACCCGGGAACTGCTCAGCCATCGACGCCGCGGATGCCACGCCGACGCAGAGGCCGAACGCCACGTGCCAGACGTTCGCATGCAGCTGCTGGTCGGGCGCGACGACATCCGCGCCTTCGATCGGGGACACGACGCGCTGCCCGGGCAGCGTCGCGATGGCGCCACCCGACGCCACCGCACCTGCCTGGCCCGAGGGAGCGACGGGACCCAGAACTGCTGGGAGCTGCGGAACCACGGACGGCGCGTAGAACGCAGCGAGACTCCAGAGGCAGAGGATCGTGCCGACGACGCCGAGCGTCCCTCCGATAGCCGGGAGCACTCCACTGCGTTGGTAGCGCGACCGCCGTGCTCGAGAGGCCGCGATGGCGAAACCGACGGCGGTGACGCCGATGGAGGTGATGACCCAGCCGCGCGTTCCTCCCGCAGACGCCGCCATCAGGGGCAGCCAGCACGAGACGAGGCCGAGAAGAACCGAAATGAGGGTCAGTAGGAGGGGGCTCGTCGATCGTCGGACAGGCCCAGGGTCGGTCGTGACTGTCGTCGGCCACTGTGCCGACCGCGCTGCCGGATCGCCCCAAGAGCCGGATGGACTCCAGTCGCGTGGCCCGTTTCCGGACAAGCCCATGTTTCCCCCTACATCTGAGCCGACCAGACATGTCTACCGGCGCCGGCGTGCAGCCCCCATACCCAGAACGGGGAAGTCGTCGGTCACTGCAGCCGAACGGCGTGACGGCATCAGTCAGCGCGCGCGTGCCTGTGACCTGAGGCAGCGCGTCCTCCGCATCACGTTCGAGCCGCGGCCGCCTGACCTGCGACCGGGGCCTCGGCGAGCGAGAATCCCGCGCCGACGGGTCTCCTCCACAGGCGTCGTTTCGACAGTCACCCTGTGGATAAGAATTCCCGGTCATCTGTGGAATTGGCACCGTTCAATGTCAGTGGGTACTGCAAGACTTCTCGCATGACGAACCCACCGGCACCGTTGGTCTCGTTGCAGCAGGATGTTGCAGCGTTGACCAACGCGTGGGCAGGTGCGCTGCCTCCGTTCGACCAGATCCCTGCTGACGCCCAGGGCGAGGTCGAACTCATGAGCAACGCGGGCCTCATGGGCGTGACGGATGCGATCGCTCGACTCCGGCGCGATGCCGACGCGCTCCTGGTGCGCGTGGCGGCCGAGGTCGGACGACGTTCCGGACCCGAGTTCGGCACAGACGGACTGGCCAAGCAGAACGGATTCCACAACCCGACTCGACTCGTGGCCTCCGCGACAGGCGGCAGCACGGGCGAGGCGGCTCGCTTCATCCTCGTGGGCACTGCGACGGCGTCCCGGCAGGACATCAGTGGTGCGAGGCGACCCGCGCGGCACCCGCACGTGGCAGCGGCGTTGGAGGCTGGGCTCATCAGCGTCGACGCAGCCGGCTCCATCACCGCGATGCTCGACCGCGTCGCTCCTCGCGCGGACGCAGCCACCGCCGACGCCATCGAGCGGATCCTGGCAGAACGAGCCGCCGAGTTGCCGCTCCACCTGCTGCTCCGCGCCATCAAGCAGGCCGAAGCGCAGCTCGATCAAGACGGCGCCGAGCCACGCGACGACGAACGCTGGCTCGACCGATCGCTCAGCATCCGCGAAGACCGCAACGGCATGGTTCACTTCGTCGCCCGACTCGATCCGGAGTCGGCCGCGCCCATCAAGTCGGCCATCGAGGCCCTCGTCTCGGCGGGTCTGCGCGCTCACGACGCAAGCGGCAGTGACGCACGCGGCACAGATGTACGCGGCACAGACGGGCCCGGGACGACTGACCCATCCGAAGCTGCAGGAGCGAATGGCCACCCACCGCTCCCCGCCGTCGATGACGAACGCACCATTCCCCAGCGTCAGGCGGATGCGCTGGTCGAGATCATGAGACACGTGCTCGGATGCACCCATACACTCGCTCCGCTCGCCTCCGTCACCACCGTGACCCGCATCGACCTCGACGCCCTCCGCACCGGGCTCGGTGTGGGGAGCATCGACGGCATCGACCAGCCCGTGTCGGCCGGAACGATCCGCCGAATGGCAGCTTCGGCCGATCTCATCCCCATGGTGCTCGGAACTGAAAGCGTCCCCCTCGACCTCGGTCGCACCGCCCGGCTGTTCAGCAGAGCTCAACGCATCGCCCTGCACGAGAGAGACGGCGGCTGCGCCAGCTGCGGCCAGAACATCGGCTACACCCATGCCCACCACATCCGTTGGTGGGAACGCGATCGCGGCCCGACCGATGTCTCGAACGGCGTACTCCTCTGCAGCTTCTGCCACCACATGATTCACCGCGACGGATGGACCATCCAGGCCGATCTCGATGAGGTGTGGTTCATCCCACCACCCCATGTCGATCCCGACCGCGTTCCGCGACTCGGCGGCAAGGCCCGGTTCCACCTCGCCCGCCTCGCTGCATGATGGAGGTCGAGCCAGCCGCTTCCGCGACCGCGACCGCGACCGCGAGAGCCTGCGACCGGAGCCACCGCGGCCCGCGCATCACGCGCGAGCCACGGTGTCTCCTGCCGGCGGCATCCGTCCGCCTCAGTCGCCCTTCACGTTCACGATCTGGCGCAGCGTGTGCCGCACCGTCACGAGCGACGCCGCGTCGGCCATCACCTGGTCGATCGGCTTGTAGGCCTGCGGAATCTCGTCGATGAATGCATCCGTGTCTCGGAACTCGATGCCCACCATCGCCTCCCGCAGCTGCTCGTGCGTGAACTCCCGCCGAGCCGCCGACCTCGAGAATGTCCTCCCCGCACCGTGCGGCGACGAGTTCAGCGACACCGGGTTGCCGAGCCCCTCCACCACGTACGACGCCGTGCCCATCGACCCGGGGATCAGTCCCGGCCGACCGGCATCCGCCTGGATCGCACCCTTGCGCGAGACCCACACCCTCTTGCCGTAGTGCATCTCACTCTCGGTGAAGTTGTGGTGGCAGTTGACGCGCTCGAGCTCCTCGACCGGCGCGCCGACCCACTCGCTCACCTGCCGGATGACCCGGTCCATCATCTCCTCCCGGTTGAGCAGCGCGAAGTGCTGCGCCCACCGGAGCTCGTCGATGTACCGCGCGAACTCCGGCGTTCCCTCCACGAGGTACGCGAGGTCGGGGTGCGGCAGGTCGATCCAGAACTTCTTCGCCAACCGCTGCGCGACCTTGATGTGGTGCTGCGCGATCTTGTTGCCCACTCCCCGGCTGCCGGAGTGCAGGAACAGCCACACCGCATCCGTCTCATCGAGCGAGACCTCGATGAAGTGGTTGCCGCTGCCCAGGGTTCCAAGCTGCTCGCGCCAGTTGCCCGCGTAACTGGCAGGGTCGAAGCCCTTCGCCTCGGCGAGCGCCTCGAGCTCAGCAATGCGCGGAACCGCCGTCGCCGCGACCTTGCGGTTGTATTTGCCGGCCGAGAGCGGGATGGCCCGCTCGATCTGCTCCCGCACCACCCTCCGATCCGAGGGGAGGTCGGATGCCGCGAACCCGGTCTTCACCGCGATCATGCCGCATCCGATGTCCACCCCCACGGCGGCGGGAATGATGGCCTGCAGCGTCGGGATGACCGACCCCACAGTGGCGCCGAGCCCCAGGTGCGCATCGGGCATGAGCGCGAGGTGCGGGTAGATGAACGGCATCGTCGACGAGAGCTTCGCCTGCTCGACGGTCTTCTCGTCGAGCAGGCTCGCCCATGAGACGAGCCGGTCGGAGATCTTCTCCATGGTCCTTTCCTTGTCTGTGTCAATTGTTCAACGGATGTCGCTCCCTCGGGCCCGAGGCATCGTCGCGCGCGCAGACAGAAGAACCCCGGGCCACGAGCGGCACGGGGTGACGATGGATCTTCGACGGATGTCGAGAGTGGCGTCAGTGTGCCGGATCGAGAAGCTGCTCGAGCTCGCGCTCGGGCTGGCGCTGGGTGCGCTGGCCCGAGGCCGCGTTGGTGTTCGCGGCGAGGTCGATTGACGTCAGGGTGCGCTGCAGGTACACGGTGACGTCCTTTCAGATTCCGGGGTGTGACGTGGTGCTGATGCACCATGCCGCGCGAGTGCGCAGCCTTGAGACATTACGGGTGATGCGGGCGCGGTGTCAACGATCGACTGTACGAGTCAGCGGACTTCACCGCCCGCGCTCGACTGTTCGAGGGGCGGATGCTGCCCTCCACGCGCCGCCGGTCGGATGAAATCCGCTGACTCGTGCGCGCTGGCGGCGGCCCGCACGTGCCGCATCCGTCAGCCGCATCCCCGCCCCCAACCCCCGGGCCTCCTCCGATGCCCCGCCCGCACCCGAGTGGAAGGCTGGCGCCAATCCCCCGATATGTCAGGAGTTGCCATGCCCGAACGCATCCTCTGGAAGAAGCTCTCCGCTGTCGATCTGACGAGACGCCAGGTCACCGCGCTGCACAACCTCGAGGTCGAGAAACCCGACTCGATCGCCGAACTGGTCAACCGCATCGGCGACCTCGAGCTCGACGACACCATCCGCAACGAGATCATCCCCATCTGGATCGACTGGTTCCGCGGGCCGAGCATCTCCTCGGTGCAGCCGAGCGAGGGCCGACCCGGCGACCTCATCACCATCACCGGATCACGCTTCGACCCCGACCGAGGCGACAACGACCTCCGCATCGGCGGCACTCCCGCCTACGTCATCCAGGCGTCGGCGACGGAGCTGGTGGCCATCGTCGGCGAGTCGACGGCGACCGGCCCGGTCGTGCTCACCGTCGACGGCAAGACCGCGACGGCGACCGATCCGTTCACGATCCTCCCCGAGCCTGTGGACGGCGAAGACGGCCCGCCGATCTTCTTCACAGGTTCCGGCGGATCGTGGCAGCCCGGCGAGGGCGCCGGCGGTGGCGGAGGTGCCGGAGGAGGAGGCGACGACGCCGAGGCCGCATCCGGAGCCCCCGGCGATCTGAAGTCGACGGGCACCCTCAAGGTGCTCGTCATGATGATGTACGCGAGCGACGTGGTTCCCGCCGACATGGTGCAGCCGTTCCCCACCACCATCCGCGATCGCGTGCGGCTCGCGGGCGAAAGGATGCGCACCTACTTCTCGCAGGCGAGCTTCGGCGCGCTGACCGTCGATGTGCGCACCGAGGGGTGGTACCCGCTCGGCGGCAAGCTCGCCGACTTCGTGGATCCCGCCAAGAACAACATCAAGGACGACAAGACGGATGCCGTCGTCGCGACCGCCGCCTTCGCGGCCTGGAACAACCTGGGCGGCAACGGACCCGGCTTCGACCTCTCGACCTACGACGTGCTCGCCGTCGTGGTGAACATGAACGGCATGGGCATCCGCGGCCTCGGCGGCTGGGCGAAGCAGTCGTTCACCCTCGGATCGTCGACGATGACCCTGAAGAACAAGGCCATCAACCTGCTCATCGTGGCCGAGGACGCGAACTGGGGTCGCCTCACGCACGAGGTCGCGCACAACATCGTGTCTGTGCCGAAGGTGTCGTCGGCGAAGACCGAGAACGAGAACGAGGTGCACGGCGAGGACGTCTACCGCTCCGACCTCGTCGACCCCGACATGGCCACGGCGGCCGACTTCGACCTGATGGGCCATCACGACTCGCACCCGTTGTTCTCGGGGTTCCACCTCGACCGCCTCGGGTGGTACCGGCCGGACAATCCGGGGCACTCGGGCGACATCCGCGAGCTGCAGTGGACGCGGAATCCGTTCTCCGAGTCCTTCGAGATCGTCGCGCACGGCCTCTCCCGCAACGGCGCGGCCAACCGGTTCCACCTGCTCAAGATCGTCGTCACGAAGGGGCTGGTGTACTACGTGCAGGTGCGCCAGCGTCCGGGTGGCGGCGCATCCGCCCAGGTCTTCGACGACAGCATCCCGGGTGCGAGCGCGCCGAACGACGGCGGCGTGATCGTCACCCGCGTGATCACCGACACCAATCAGGACAACCAGCAGAGCCGCATCATCACGCTGCTGCACGACGTCGGCGTGCTCGGTTCCGGGGCCGTGGTCGAGGACCCGGCCCGCGGCCTGCGCATCACCGTCGCGAACGTGGCGGTGTCGAACCGTCCGCTGGTGGCACGCGTGACCGTCGAGTGGGCGAAGGCCATCGCCGACGACCCGAAGGGCACCTTCGATATCAGCATCACGCCTCCCGGGAACACGGCCGAGACGCCGGACATCTGGGTCGATCGCGACCCGAAGGGCAAGTACGACCGCCCGCTCGATCCGCAGGGTCGACCGCTCGGCAACGGCGACAAGCCGAAGCCCCTGGCGCGCAACGACCTGTACGCCCGGATCTCGAACAGCGGCATCACGGATGCGTCCGACGTGATGGTGACGTACTACGCCGTCACCCCTCCCGGCATCGGCGACAACGGCAACTGG
The DNA here is from genome assembly GCF_001425325.1 of Leifsonia sp. Root1293. Classification (NCBI taxonomy): domain Bacteria; kingdom Bacillati; phylum Actinomycetota; class Actinomycetes; order Micrococcales; family Microbacteriaceae; genus Leifsonia; species Leifsonia sp. Root1293. Next base: position 2,350,192 of record NZ_LMEH01000001.1, read on the forward strand.
AGTCCGATCGCCCCGGCGAAGAAGATTCCGACCATCGTCGCGAACGGGCACGTCGACCTGGCGCAGGACTGGATACCGCTCGTCGGTGAGCACACCTGCCTGCGCGTGTTCGCGTCGCAGCAACTGGGCGAGATCAGCGGGGGCAACAACTGGACGCAGGAGAACGTGTTCGAGTTCGACGCTCCAGCCTTCAGCCCGCCCGCAGCGGTGCGCATCCCGGTGGCCGTGCGCAACCCGCGCGATGAGCCGGTGATCGCGAAGGTCGTCGTGACCGGCGTGCCGACCGGATACCTGGTGCAGTTCCCGAACGCCTGGGTGCACCTCGGCCCGCACGACGAGCGCGAGCTCGAGCTGGTCGTGCAGCCCACCTGGGACGTCGAGGCCTACCTAGGACTCGAGGGTCACGAGGCTCCGCCGACGGCCCCGATCGTGGTGCGCGGCTACCTGCAGCGCGATTACGAGGAGGTGCAGCCGGCCGGCACGCCACTCGCGTCGAGGTTCACCTACATGGGCGGAATCCTGGCCCGCGTCTCGCCGAAGCGCGGAGTGCGCGGCATGGAGATCTGGGAGGGCGAAGGCTCCGAAGGGCGGCGCCTCGTGGTGAATGGTCTGGTGCCGCGCGCGGACCGCCGCGACCACGTCACCGTGACTGTCACCGACCAGGCCTCCGGGCTCTCGGTCTTCGGGCAGGGCGACTGCGAGGACGGCGGCCGCTACGCCGTCGACCTCGATCTCGGTGAACTGGCCACACTCGCCGGCAGGGACCCCGAGGACATCGGCGGAGCTTACGACGTGATGGCTGAGACCTTCGCATCGGCGACGGTGACGGACATCGCGTCGGCGACGATCGTGGTCACGCGCTGAGGCGGGTGGGCACATCTCGACCCGCGGCGATCAGGCGGGTGCGAGGGCTGGACGGCCGGGCCGTGGCGTTGGAAGCCGCGGCCCGGCCGCCGCCTGTCGGCGGCCGAGTCACGCGTCGGCGCCTGCCTCGCGGGTGAGCATCCGTCAGCTGTCAAGCCCATCTCTGAAGCCCCGAGGTCGTGCCTAGCCTGTACGCACAATTCCCGAGATCGGAGATCCTCATGTCGCAACGCAACACCCTCGTTCGCTCCCTGCACGACCTCGGCCTCGCGGCCTGGTTCGGCGGTTCCCTCATGGGCGCCGTCGGTCTCAACGGCGCCGCCGCGAAGGCGGAACCGGCCAACCAGAAGCTCGTGATCTCGTCGGTGGGCTGGGGGCGCTGGGCTCCGGTGCAGCTCGCGGCCCTCGCCGCGCATGGGGTCGGGGGCGTCGGCCTCATCGTCGGCAACAAGGCGCGGATCGCGGCGGACAGCGGCACGAAGGCAAACACCGTCGTCAAGCTGATCCTGACCGGGGTGGCCGGCGGCGCGACGCTCTACTCAGCCATTCTCGGCGGGAAGATCGCGAAGCACGCCGCTGAGGGCGAGGGCGCTGAGGGCGTGACCGAGCCCGGTGCCGAAACGTCGCATGAGCTTGCGGCAACCCAGTCGAAGCAGCGCGTCGCCCAGTGGGTGCTGCCCGTCGTCACCGGCGTGCTCATCGTGCTCGCGGCCCAGCAGGGCGAGCAGCAGCGGCCCGTCGCCGGATGGCTGCACCGCGTTCTGCACTGAGGAATCGGCGAGGCAGGCTGGGGCGAGATGCCTCAGCCTGCCTCGTTCACTGTGTCGGGTTCACGGAGTCGAGTTCACTGCGTCGACGCCAGCGGCGGCGCGCCTGCGTCAGGCCAGGTGGGCGAGAGCCTCGACGATGAGGCCCGCGACGGCCTCGGGGTTCGACACCATGACGGAGTGCGATGCACCCTCGATCTCGACGGTCTTCAGCGAACCGGCGCGCTCGGCCATGAACCGCAGGCCCTCGACCGGGATGTTCTTGTCTCCGGTGCCGAAGACGAACCATGACGGCAGGGTCTTCCACGCGGGAGTCTCGGCCGGCTGCGGCTCGCCCAGCGCGTAGTCGCGGATGGCACGCTGTGTGGCGGCGGCGATCTTCGCGTCCTCGAGGGGCACGTCTCCGGCGAACTGGTTCGGGAACAGCTCGCGGTCGACGATGAGGTCGTTGGTGCCGTCGCCCAGCGGGTAGGGACGCACGGTCTCGCCGAGCGTGCTGCCCGGGAACTGGCCGGTCAGGCCCAGCGCGTTCTCGCCGTGGTCGGGGGCGAAAGCGGCCACGTAGACCAGGCCCTTCACGACATCGCTGCCCACGGCGGCCTCGCTGATGACGGCTCCACCGTAGGAGTGACCCACCAGCAGCACTGGGCCGCCCACCGACTCGACGGCACGGCGCACGTTGTCGGCATCCGTTGTCACACTGCGGAGCGGGTTCGGCGTCGCGATGGCCGAGACTCCCTGGGCCTGCAGGGCGGCGATCACACCGCTCCAACTGGAGGACTCGGCGAAGGCGCCGTGCACGAGAACGACGGTGGGAGCTTCAGACATGGATTTCTCTTTCCTCACTGGGTGATGCTGATGATGCGGATGCTTCGGGCTGCTTCGGCCGCTTCGGATGACCGAAGGCGAATGCGTTCGCAGAGTAGTGCCTCGGTGTGAACGGCGCGTTTCCAGCCGCCAACGCCACTCCCGGTCAGCACGTCATTCCTCAGGCTGCGGGCTGACGGATGCCGCGGCGCCAGACGCCGCGGATGTTCAACGTGTCGCCGATCGTGGTCGTCGGGTCGCCGTCGACGAGGAGCAGGTCGGCGCGCTGGCCGACAGCGATCGTGCCTCGATCCGTGAGTCCGAAGCGACGAGCTGCGACCGCTGTCGCCGCGCTGAGCGCGGTGACCGGCGACAGGCCGGCATCGACGAAGTACTGCAGTTCCTGGTGCACGCTGGCGCCGTGGGCGAGACCGCCGAGGAAGGGCAGCTGCTGGGAGACGTCGGTGCCGATGAGCAGGTCGACGCCGGCCGCGTCGAGCGCGCGGACGGTGGCGAGCACATCCTCGAGTCGCCCCTGCGGGTAGTGATTGAAGCTGCTGCGCAGAGTCTCGTCCCACTGCGGGGAGAGCTTGCCGGCGACCCGCGGGTCGTCGGCGAGCGCCGAGCCGGTGATGCCCATCATCGACGCGTCGAGCACCACGCAGGCGACGACGAAAGCGCCGGACTGAGCGATGGCGTCGATGATCTGCGGCGTGTGCGGCTGGTCCATGAACAGGTGCGCCAGGCCGTCGATACCCGCGTCGATGCTCATCTGCGTCGCCTCGATGGTGAGCGCGTGCGCCACCGTGAGCATGCCGAGGCGATGCGCCTCGGCCACACCGGCGTTCAGGGTCGCCTGATCGAGCATCGGCAGGCCGGGGTGACCCTCGACGCTGCCGTCATCGACCATGAACTTGATGTAGTCGGATCCGGCCCGGGCGAGCTGGCCGACGACATCCACGGCCTGCTCGGGAGAGGTGACCTTCGCGCGAACGATCGGGTCGACGCGCTCGGGGCGGGGCGGACGGCCAGCGCCGCCGGGGCCGCCGCCGTGGCCACCACCGGGACCGCCCCGGCCTGCCCCACCCTGCGGGTTGAAGTCCTTGGGAAACAGCTCCTCCGGGTGTCCACCGGGAGGGGTGAGACCGAATCCGGCCGAACGCACATCGGCCAGGCTGTCATCCTCGCTGATGTGGGTGCGGTCCCGGGCGGTGTTCGCTCCCTGCATCTCGAGCTCCGTCGTGACCCCGAACTGCAGTGCCATGCGCAGCCCGGCGGTGTCGGTGTGCACGTGGGAGTCGATGAGGCCGGGAAGGAGAGTGGCACCCGGCGCGAGGACGACCTCAGCGTCCGCGGGCACATCGTCTCCGATGGACTCGATGACGCCATCCGCGATCACGACCGTCGTGCTTCCGAGGTCTGTCGTGCCGTCGAAGACCCTGCCGGCCACGATTGCTGTACGCATACGATTCCATTCCCACGAGATCGGTGGCCGCCAGAGCGGCGACCATCCGTTTACGTGTAAACTAACACATATGTGCAATTTGCACGCAAATTGAGGAGACTGATGACCAGCCGCGATGATGCCGCCCGGCCCTCCCCTGGCGATGACGAACTGCTCGAGACGATCGGGACGGCGTTCTCCCGACTCCGGCGCCGCACCAGCAGCGTTCCCGCCGAGGTGGCCGTGGCTCGAACCGATGTGCGCCGCGACCTGCTGCTGGCGATCGTCGAGGAGGCCGACGGCCTGCTGAGCGTCAACGCCGTGGCGGCCGCTCTCGGCATGGAGCGCACCGCGGTCAGCCGCCTCGCCGCATCCTGCGTGAGCGACGGGCTCGTGGAACGCGTGGCCTCGCAGAGCGACGGCCGCAGCATCACGTTGCGTGTGACGCCGGCCGGGGAAGAGGTGCTCGCCGACTCCCGACGACAGCAACGACGCGCCTTCGAATACATCACGCGGGACTGGGACGACGGTGAGCGGATGCAGTTCGCCCGCCTGCTGCACAAGTACGTCGCGTCGGCCGGGGCCGCGGCATCCGAGTAGGTGGTCCTGAGCGCTCAGCGCACCATGCGGCTGGGGTACGACTTCACCTCGATGCCGTAGCGGGACCACGGATGCGGCTGGGCTGCGAGCATCCGGCGGTAGAGGTCCTCCGGCACACCGGCGTATTCGTAGATCGATCCGCTGTCGTACTGCACCCAGAGCAGCTCGCGACCGGGGTCGTAGCCGAGCGCGCGGATGCCGCTCGACTCGATGCGGTGGAGCTTCATGGCCCTGGCGCCTCGGTCAGTTCAGCCCCTGGCGGCGTCAGGCTTCGCCAACGGCGATCGCCTCGAAGACGGGCATCTCCAGCTTGTCCATGCCGAGCATGGCCTTGAAGAGTCTGGCTCTGAGGTCGGCATCCGTCGTCGTCATCAGCTCGGTGAAGCCGCGCGGAATCAGCTGCCATGACAGGCCGTACCTGTCAGTGAGCCACCCGCACCGGCTGGGCTCGCCGCCGTCGGCGATGAGGGCGTCCCACAGGCGATCGACCTCGGCCTGGCCGTCGACCTCGAGCTTGATGGAGACCACCTCGGTGAGGGCGACGTCGGGTCCGCCGGCGATGAGCTGGAAGCGAGCACCCGCCACGGTGAAGTCGACGGCCAGTGGCTCGCCGACCCTGTCGGATCCTTCCGGCCACCGTTCGACGCTGAGCACCTCGGAATCGGGAACCAGGGAGGTGTAGAACTCGGCGACCTCGTCGAGAGGGCCGTCGAGCAGGATGCAGGTCATTGCAGTCGTGGGCATGATGAGTGCTCCTCGTCGTCGTGGGCGCAGCAGCGCGCACCTCGACCGTATCCGAGGTCGATTCCCGTGCCGAGGGGCTGGATGATCCCGCCCGATGCGCAGTACAGTGCCCCCATCGTGTGAGTCCGTGTGCCGAAGGCAGGAGGCGATCCGTGAGCAGTGGCATCCGCACGCCGATCCCCGTGCTCGTCATCCACAGCGCGGGGTCGCAGGATGCCGGTGAGGGAAGCTCCGACCTCGTCGACGCCCTGCGCGCGCAACTCGGATCGGCCTTCAGCGTCGACTTCCCGATCATGCCCGAACCTGAGGACCCGCACTACGACGCGTGGAAGGCCGAGGTCGTTCGCCTGCTCGACGGTGCCGCCCGTCCACTGCTGGTGGTCGGCCATTCCCTCGGAGCGTCGGTGCTGCTGAAGGTTCTCGCCGAGGGAGCGACGGATGCCTCCATCAGCGCCCTCTTCCTCGTGGCCACTCCGTACTGGGGGAGCGAACTCGAGGAGTTCGTGCTGCCCGACGACTTCGGGAGTCGACTGCCGGCCGGGTTGCCGATCTTCCTCTACCAGAGCAGCGACGACGACGTGGTGCCGGCGGATCACCTCGACCTCTATGCCCGCGAGCTGCCCGACGCCGAGGTGCGGCGGCTCGACCACGGTGGGCACGTCTTCACCGACGGGCTCCCGGAGCTCGTCGTCGACATCCGCGCTGCTGCCGAGTAGGCGAGCTCGCGCGTCGGGTCAGTTCTCGGGAAGCTTCTCGCGGTCCTCTGTCTCCTGGGGTTCCCCCGTCTCCTCGGTCTCCTCGCGCTCCTCGCGCTCCTCCTCGAGGCGGACCGAGTCGCGGCCCCACCACGTCGTGATGTCGACGCCGTGGTTCTCGGCGTCGGCGAGAGTCCACCACTCGGGTGCGGCGCTGTCATCGGCGATGCGTCCGCCCGCAGCGACGATCGCGTCGATGCGGGCGTGAACCTGGTCGTGCGGCACCGCCACGTCGATGTGCATCCGTCCGCGGCGGGGCCGATCGGCCGGCATCTCGTCCTGCAGGAAGAACGACGAGTTGCGTCGCAGCGGATCGACGAGGTGCGAGTCGTTCGGCCTCACGTACCCGAGAGCCGCCTGCCAGAACGGCAGCACAGGGGCATCCGGAACAGAGGCGATGGCCACCTGCACGACCTGGATGCGGCTCGGATCAGCGGTGAGGCCTCGTTTCGCGGCGGCGGCCGAGACGGCTCGGGCCAGCTCGATATCGCGCGTGCTGAGATTCCGGATGCCGCGGCTGATGAGCTTCACGGCCACGCCTTCGCGCCGCAGGTCGACATCGGGGTCGTGCTCATCGTCGGCGACGAGCGCCGCGATGTCTCCGACGAGGGCGGCGCCCTGCGCGTACGACCCGGCCCGGAAGAAGGCATGCGCGCCCCAGTACAGCACCCGCCAGTCGTCGACACCGTCGGCGTCGGTGAACTGCTGCGGAGTGATGTGCTCGATCGGGATGCTCATGTAGCCATGGTGGCGCGGGGGTGTGACACCGGCAAGGGCGAGCGCTCGCTGAGGGCCGAGCGACGCGACCGCCCGAAGCGTTCCGGCGGCTCGCTGCGGCATCCGTCTGTACGAGTCAGCGGAGTTCGGAGGCGCCGACGGATGCCCGCCCGCACGAACGCGGCGCACTGCAGTGCGCGCCGGCGCTCAACTCCGCTGACTCGTACAGGGGAACGCGGGAGTGACGGGACGGTGCGCCCGCGCCTCAGTCCACGGGCGCGAGCGGAGCCCCGAACCGCACCCGCGTGCCGAACGGGTCGCGCACCAGGGAGACGCGCTCGCCCCACGGCTGGTCGGACGGCTCCTCCTCGACCGGGAATCCCGCCGAGCGGACGGCGACCGTCGCCGCATCGACATCGTCGACGTAGATCCACAGCAGCATGCCGCCGACCGGATCCGGATGCTCGGTCAGCCCGATGCCGAGGGCGCTGGAGCCGAGCTGGAGGGAGACGTACACCGGCTCGATCTCGTCGGGGAAGGCATAGCGCAGCTCGCCGCCGACGATGTCGCGGTAGAACGTCAGGGCGACGGCGAGGTCGGGAACTTCGAGGATCGGGAACGCCGACTGGAGCATGCCGACAGCATCTCTCCGCAGTGGGCGGAGGTCAACCCCGTTGGGCGGATGCCGCTACTCCTCCGAGCGACCCGTCAGCCGCAGCTCCTCGAGGTCGAGCTGGGACTGGATACGACGCAGCACGATGTCGTCGATGCGCTGCTCGTCGCGCAGGTTCACGATGGTCTCGCGCTTGCGCTCGAGGGCGGCGAGGCGCAACTGGTTGTACTGCTCCTTCTGCCGGGTGGCCTCCTCGTCGGGCTCGTCGGAGGCGACGGCTTCGAGTACCTCTATATGGTGCTCGGTCTCCGCGAGAACCTTGTCGCGCACGCTGTCCTCGATGCCGAGTTCACTCGCGAGGCCGGGAATCGCCTCGACGGCGGCCCGCGACGCCGCCAGCTCGGCGAAGTTGCGCTCCTCCTCCGTACCGTCGTCGGCGGGCAGGCGTGCCCACCTGATGACGAGCGGAAGCAGCGGTCCCTGCACGCCCAGCGTCAGCACGGTGACGATGGCCGTCACGAACACCACGAGGTCGCGATTCGGGAACGCCTCTCCCGAAGCGATGACCGTGGGCACGGCGAGCACCGCGGCCAGCGAGACGGCACCGCGGAATCCCGCCAGCGACGACATCACGAGACCGCGCCGCGATGAGCGCAGGGTGCGCTGGTACGGGCGACGGTCGACCGTGCGGATGATCACAGTGGTCAGCATCACGAACACCGCCCGAATGACGATCAGGGCGATCCACACCACCACGCCGAACAGCACGCCCAGTCCCAGCTGCGACGGCGGCAGCTCGCGGATGACGACGTGCAGTTCGAGGCCGATGAGCACGAAGAGGGCCGCATTGAGAAGGTAGGTCGAGACCGTCCAGAACGACTGCGCCTGATCCCGGGCCTCGGGTCCGGCCACGCGCGGAGCGATGCGGGCCATGACCAGACCGCACACGACCACAGCGAGCACGCCCGACGACCCGATCACCTCGGCGATGAGGAAGGCCGCGAAGGGGGTGATGATGAGTCCGACGTTGCTGGGCAGCGGCATCCGGATGCGGAAGGTGAGCGATCCGAGGAAGCCCAGCGCCACGCCGATGGCGATGCCGCCGACGTAGGAGACGACAAGCGTCCAGGTGATCTCGAGCGGCGCGATCTCCTGTCCGCTCACCGCCACCGAGACCGCGAGCGCGTAGATCACCAGCGCCGTGCCGTCGTTGATGAGGCTCTCGGCGCGCAGCACCGTGCGCTGTCGGCGGGGCAGGGAGCCGGCGAGCTCGCTCACGGCCGTGGCATCCGTCGGGGCCAGAACCGCGCCGAGCACCAGAGCGACGACCCAGGGCAGACCGAACCAGGTGCCCACCATGGCCACGCCGAATGCCGTGAGAAACACGAGCAGCGTGCCGTTCAGCAGGATCACGCGGATGAAGCGGCGGATCTCGCGCGTCGACGTGGTCAGGCTCTCCCAGAACAGCAGCACCGGGAGGAAGAGCAGGAGCACGGCCTCAGGCGGCAGTTGGATCTCACGGAAGTCGGGGATGAAGCCGAGCAGGACACCGAGCGGGATGAGGAGCACGGGCGTCGTGACGCGCAGCCGCGCCGCGATGAGACCGCCGACCATCACGGCGAGTCCGATCGCGACGATCACCTCGAGCGCCAGCATGTGACCAGCTTGACAGGTCGAGGCCCTCACGGTTGGGGGTTGCGCTGTACTGCGAAGCGGAACGCTGAGCGCGGACGCGCGCACCGGTCGCAGGGGGTGCAGGGGGTGCGCCGCCCCGACGCCGGGGCTACGCTCGGCCCCATGACTGACAACGACGTCGACGCCCTCGGCGAGCGCCTGCTCACGGCGGGGCTCGGGATGACCCAGATGCTGTCCATCCACATCGGCGATCGGCTGGGCTGGTACCGAGCGCTGGCCGATGGAGCCGCGCGGACGTCGACGGAGTTGGCCGCAGCAACGTCCACCGACGAGCGCTACGCCCGCGAGTGGCTCGAGCAGCAGGCTGTGTTCGGACTTCTCGAGGCGACGGATGCCGCCGACGGCCCGCCCGATCCGGCCGCTCGTGCCGCCGCCCGCACCTTCCGCATGTCCTCGGCCGCGGCGGAGGTGCTCACCGACGAGCACAGCCTCACCTACCTGGCGCCGTTCGCGCGCAGTCTCACTGCGGCAGCACTCCGCATGCCCGAGCTGCTCGAGGCCTACAGATCGGGCGGCGGCGTGGGCTGGGCCGCCTACGGCGATGACATGCGCGAAGCCCAGGCCGACATGAACCGTCCGTGGTTCGAGAGCAGGCTGGCCGATGCCCTGCGCACCATCCCCGAACTCCGCGCCGCACTCGAGCGGCCGGGTGCGCGCATCGCCGAGATCGGCTTCGGTGGTGGCCACGCCTCGATCGCCCTCGCTCTGGGGTTCCAGGATGCCGCCATCGAGGGCTTCGACGTCGACGAGGCATCCGTCACCCTCGCCCGTCGCAACGCGGAGGAGGCAGGCGTGGCCGATCGCATCGAGTTCCACCTCGCGAACGGATCGGAGCTCGCCGGCACCTTCGATGTCGTCTTCGCCTTCGAGTGCGTGCACGACATGCCGCAGCCCGTGCCCGTGCTCGCGGCGGCACGCGCAGCCCTTGCTCCCGGAGGGGTGATGATCGTCGTCGACGAAGCCGTCGCCGACGAGTTCTCAGCGCCCGGCGACGAGACCGAGCAGTTGATGTACGGCTTCAGCCTGCTCGTCTGCCTTCCCGACGGCCGCTCGCACACACCCTCCGAGGCGACAGGCACCGTGATGCGCCGATCGACTCTGGAGTCGTATGCGCACCGGGCCGGGTACGCCTCCGTCGACGTGCTTCCGATCGAGGGCTTCGCGGCGTTCCGCTTCTACGCGCTGCGGCCGTGACGCGCCGAACCGGTGCGCGAGACCGCGAGCGAGACGGCGCGCGTGCAGGATGGCGCCGGAGCGTGACGGCACAGGCATCCGCCGCTACGCTCAGCGACATGGCTGACGAACAGGACCGATCCCTCCGCACCTACACGACGCTGTTCGTGATCGTGGGCGTGATCATGCTCGTGCTCGGAGTGCTGAACCTCGTGACCAGCGACGACAACGCCCTGCTCTCCTGGGTGATCATCGCGTGCGGCGTCTTCAACATCGGGCTCGCGGTGCTATTCCACCGCCGACGCCGGTAGGGCCTCGCCGCCCTCCCGGCGGTCCGACGTCCGACGCCGGACCGCCGGACCGCCGGCGCGGTTCAGCCGACAGCCACCGGCGCGAAGCGAGCCGGCCGGAAGGTCTCCAACAGGGGCGATGGCCGACCCGTCACGATCTCCTCGGCGAGCAGTTCACCCACGATGAGACCGAGAGTCGCGCCGCTGTGGCTGAACGCGGCGAACAGTCCGGGCACCTCGTCGATCGGCCCGAGCACCGGCTCGCCGTCGCCCGGGATCGGCTTGAAACCCGCGCCGTAGTGGTCGAACTCGAGCTGCGGGTGTCCTTCCAGAATCGCGGATGCCTCGGCGAGCAGTCCCTGCACTGTGGAGTCGTGCACCACGATCGCGCCATCCTCGTCGATCTCGATCTCCTCCTCTGACCACGCCGAGTCGAGGGCCAACGCGCCCGACGGGGTGCGACGCACGGCGACGCGGGGCGTGTTCAGCACGGCCTCGAGCGGCAGGTCGACGGGCTTCGTGAAGACGACGAACGCCGCCGGGCTCTGGTCGCCGACGTGCACGCCGAGCGCCGCGAGGTGCGCCGGAACGGAGGGACCCGTCGCCAGCACGACGGCATCGGCTGCGATGCGCTCGCCCGATCCGAGCGTGACGCCGACGGCCCTGCCGTTTTCGACCCTCACCCGCACATCACCGGCGTTGGCGACGATCTCGCCGCCGAGCTCCACCAGTTCCGCGGCGAGCACCGCGATGAGCGACGGAAGGTCGACCCAGCCCTCCCCGGGGTTGAAGATGGCGCCCTCCTCGGCGACGGCACTGACATCCAGGCCGGGGGTGACGGCCGGGATCTCGTCGCGGGTCAGCCACCGGGCGTCGTAGCCCAACGCCCGCTCGTACTCGAAGGTCTCGCGGTACGACTCGCCATCGGGAGCCCAGGTGAGGCCGCCCGTGAATCGCAGGTACTCCTCGCTGCCTGCCACGCGGGCCGACCACGTGCGGTAGCGGTCGATGCCGGCCACGCGGAGCGCGTGGTATTCGCCGGAGCGCTGTCCGGCCGAGTTGAGCCAGGCCAGCGAACGGCCGGAGGCGCCGCTGGCGAGGGCGTGCTCCGTCGCGAGGACGACCTGCACGCCCCGGCGGGCGAGCTGCACGGCTGTCGAGACGCCGAAGATGCCGCCGCCGATGACGGCGACGCGGGAGATGGAGGGAGAGGTGGTCATGGATGGTCCTTACGTGCGGGAATCGTGGGGTTTCGAAAGTCGTAGGTCTGAAGGGAAGGCGAGAGGCACGCGCGTGCCCGGCGCGCCCGCCCGGAGCGGCCGGAGCCGCTGGGGCGGGAGCACCTCGACGAGAGGTACGGGTCAGAGCACCTCGGAGAGGAACCGCTGAAGCCTGGGGCTCTGCGGACGATCGAACAGGTCGCCGGGCTTGCCGGCCTCGACCACCCGGCCCTCGTCCATGAATACCACCTGGTCGGCGACCTTGCGGGCGAAGCCCATCTCGTGCGTGACGACGAGCATCGTCATTCCACGGCGGGCGAGGGTGGCCATGAGGTTCAGCACACCCTTCACCAACTCGGGGTCGAGGGCGCTGGTCGCCTCGTCGAAGAGCATGACCTCGGGCTCCATCGCCAGGGCCCGGGCGATCGCGACCCGCTGCTGCTGCCCTCCGGAGAGGTCGCGCGGCCGATGGTCGGCCCGTTCGGCCAGTCCGACCTCGGTGAGCCGCTCCAGTGCGATGCGGCGCGACTCCACCTTCGAGAGCCCTTTCACGTTGCGCAGCGAGAGCGCGACGTTCTCGAGCGCTGAGTGGTCGGGGAAGAGGTTGAAGTGCTGGAAGACCAGGCCGATGCGCTTGCGCACGGCATCGGGCTTCTGCGTCAGAACGCTCTCTCCGGCCAGGAGCACCTCACCGCTCTTCGGCTCGTGCAGCCGGTTCACTCCGCGAAGGAGGGTGGACTTGCCCGAGCCCGACGGCCCGATGATGCAGGTGGTGGTGCCCGGGGCGACGGTGAGGTTGACCTGGCGGAGCACCTCGATGTCGCCGTAGGCCATGGTGAGGTCCTGCAGTTCCAGACTCGAGCCGGCGTACACGTGCGGCTCGGCGACGGGCAGGGGCGAGGTGTAGGTCATGTGTTGCTCCCGTAGGTGAGGGGCTGGAGTGGGGTCGTCTCCTCGACCTCGTCGAGTCCGCTCTTCGGCGGGGTCGGCTTGCGCCTGCCGGTACGGAAGCGGTTGTCGAAGTAGTTGACGAGGTGGGTGAGCGGAACCGTGATGACGAGGTAGAACAGTCCGGCCATCACGAGCGGGGACAGGTTTCCGGTCAGAACGGCGGCGTCCTGGCCGACGCGGAACAGTTCGCGCTCGGTCACCAGCAGGCCGAGGAAGTACACCAGGGAGGAGTCCTTCACGATGGCGATGAACTGGTTCACGAGTGCAGGCAGTACCCGACGGATGCCCTGCGGCACGACCACGAGCCGCATCGCACTGCCGTAGCTCATTCCCAGCGCGCGACAGGCCTCGAGCTGGCCGCGGTCGACACTCTGGATGCCGGCGCGGAAGATCTCGCCCATGTAGGCGCTGGCGATGAGGCTGAGAGCCAGGATGCCGAGCGGATAGGGCGACGGTCCGAAGATGCTCTGGCTGAAGCGAGCGAAGCCCTGGCCGATGAGCAGGATGGTGAGGATGGCCGGGAGGCCGCGGAAGATGTCGGTGTAGATCCGGGCGGGCACCCGCAGCCAGCGCGACGGCGAGATGCCCATGATGGCGATCACCATGCCCAGGATCACCCCGATCACTGTGGCCCAGATCGAGATGATCAGGGTGTTGACCAGGCCGATGCCGAGCAGCTGGGGGAAGACCTGCCACATCGCATCGAAATCGAAGAAGGTCTTGACGATGTTGTCGAGCCAGTCCATTGCGGTGCTCTTTCGATCGGTGACGGATGCGGTGCGGGCCGCGGATCCTCAGTGGGCGGCCCGCACCACCTGTCGTCTATTCGGACGGAGTCGGGGTCTCGGTCTGCTCGGCCGACGGGAGGTACTGGTCGGGCATCGGGGAGCCCGGGAACCACTTCTGGTAGAGCTCCTTCCAGGTGCCGTCCTCCATGGCATCGTGCAGCGCGCCGTTGAGCGCGTCGACGAATGCGGCGTGGTCCTTGGCCACGGCGAACCCGGCGGGGGCGTCGAACGACGGGATGTCGATGGCGTTCACGAGCCCGTACTGCTCGGCGTACTCCTTGGCGGCCTCGTAGTCGAGGAAGTGGGCATCGACGGAGCCGCTGTTGACGGCCGAGATGGCGGCGTTGTTGTCCGGGAACCGCACCAGGTCGGTCTCGGTGAAGTGCTTGACGGCGTAGGCCTCCTGCAGGGTGCCCTGCACGACGCCGAGTCGCTTGCCCGCCAGGTCGGCCTCGTCGGAGATGTCGGCATCCGGGTTCGCCATCACGGTGAGGTAGCCGGCGAGGTAGCCGTCGGAGAAGTCGACGGTCTGCCTGCGCTCATCGGTGATTCCGATGGCGGCGACGCCGACATCGAACTGACCGTTGGCCACGGCCGACAGCAGGCCCGAGAAGTCCTGGCCCGTGAAGGTCACCTTGTCGACGCCGATGCGCTCGGCCACGTCGGTGAAGAGCTCGACGTCGAACCCGGTGAACGACCCGGACTCATCCGTGAACGTGTAGGGCTTGGCATCGCCGAGGCTGGCGACCCGGATCTCACCGGGGGTGATCAGGCCGTACTCGTTGTCGGCTGACGCGTTCTCGGAGGAGGAAGCGCTGCCCGAGGCACACGCTGAGAGAGCGAGCGCCGCGGCAGCGAATGCTGCGACGACCGCTGACCGACGAAGGGAGTTACGAAGGGTCACGTTGTTCCTATTCTCGTTGTTCGTGCTGTGATCGGACCCGCCGATCTGCGATTCGATCGAGAGGACCGTTTCGAACAGGACTGCGGTGTCGTTCTTGTTGAGACCGGTCTCAGTGTCGTATGTTGAGACCGGTCTCAGTTCGTTTCCGAGGACGCTACACGTCCCGTTCCCTTCCGTCAACACCCTCGAGGAGTCGCATGAGCAGTCACCCGACGAACGGCAGACGCGAGGTGACGGTCACCGAGGTGGCCGCCGCCGCCCGAGTCTCGAAGGCCACGGCGGCGCGCGCTCTCGGCGGATACGGGGCCGTGAGCGAGGCCGTTCGCGACCGGGTGCTGCTCGCGGCCGACGAACTCGGCTACCGACCGAACGCACTCGCGAAATCCATGAACACCGGGCGTTCCAATACGATCGGCCTCGTCGTCGGAGACATCGAGAACCCCTTCTTCGCCCATGCGACACGAGGCGCGTGGGACGTCGCCCGGGCAGCGGGATACGACCTCATCGTGTCGAACTCCGACGAGGAGATGGGCGCGGAATCCGACGCCATCGGCGTGCTCCTCGACAAGCGCGTCGACGGAATCCTGGTGTCGCCAGCCTCCTCGATCGAGACACAGACTTTACAAACCGTGCTCGACGTCGGTCGCCCGCTCGTGCTGTTCGACCGGTGCGCTCCCGCCCTCGACGTCGACGCGGTCGTCGCGGACAACGAGGCCGGAGCGTTCGAGCTCGCGACGCTTCTGCTCGCCGCGGGACACCGTCGCATCGCGTTCATCTCGACCATCGCCCACGACGGGGACTACCGACGCGGTGACGAGTTGGCCTCCACCTCGGTCGGCGACCGTGTCGCCGGTCTGCTCCGGGCCGTGGATGCGTCGCAGGCACCCGATCCGGTGATCCGCCTGAATGCGCGCCGTGACGGCATCGACGCCGTGACGCGCTCCGTGCTGACAGGGGCGGATCGCGCCACGGCGATCATCGCGTCCGACAGCCTCGTCGCCCTGGCCGTGTTCCTCACGATCCGCGAACTCGGACTGGAGGTCCCCCGGGACGTCTCGCTGGTGTCCTTCGACGACGCCGACTGGACCGGCATCACCACGCCCGCGATCACGGTGATGGCGCAGCCGATCTACGAGGTCGGGGCCGAAGCCGCCCGGATGCTGCTGCGCCGGATCGCCGGCGACCGCAGTCCAGCCGAGCAGGTCAGGCTGCCGCAATCGCTGCTCGAGCGCGCGTCGGTGGCTCCCCCGCTCGACTGAGGCCCGAGGGCGCCGCTGATCGGGCGACCGGATGCGGGCTGCGGATGCCGAGTCGGCTCAGCGCGATGGCGGAGCGACCACGGACGAGCGCAGCATCAAGCGGGTGTCAAGCGTGAGCGCTGTCGGGTCGCCCCCATCACCGTCGATGCGGGCCAGCAGGGTCTCGGCCGCCCGGGCACCGAGTTCGTGCATCGGCTGCGCGATCATCGTGAGAGGCGGATCCATCACCGTGGCCCACGAGCTGTCGTCGAAGCCGATGATCGACACGTCGTCGGGGTAGCGCAGTCCAGACGACTTGATCGCGCGCAGCGCGCCGGTCACCGCATCGGTCTCCGTGCAGAAGACGGCGGTCAGCGGCTCGGGCAGTTCGAGCATCCGGCTCACAGACTCCTGCGCCCGCTCCTCGGTCTTCGGTCCGACCATGACGAGGTCGGCGTCGAAGGGGATGGAGGCGTCGTCGAGCGCATCGAGGTAGCCCCGCAGCCGCTCGCCGTCGGTCCAGAGGCCGGCCGCCGCTGCCGCGAGCAGCTCCCGGCGCGTCGTCGGCCGCTCGTCGACCGATGGGCCCCAGACGAAGCCGATGCGGGAATGCCCGGCCCGGATGAGCAGGTCGACCGCCTCACGTGCCGCCTCGCGGTTGTCGATGACGACGGCATCGAGCACGAGGTGCTCGATGGCACGGTCTATGAGCACGACGGGGATGCCGCGATCGATCGCCGCCTGGATGTGGGCGACCTCGGCGCGCTCCACGGCGGCCGACGCGACGATGATGCCGTCGACGCGCTTGTCGATGAGCACGTCCATCGCCTGGATCTCCACCGGCAGGTCCTCATGCGAACTGAGCACGATGGTGTCGAACCCGCGCTCGCGCGAGCTGTCGGCGATACCGCGCACGACGCCGGCGAAGAACGGGTTGCCGATGTCGGCGACGATCACGCCGAGGGTGTGCGAGATCCCTGTCGACATGCTGCGGGCGAGAGCGTTGGCCCGGTAGCCCAGCCGGTCGGCGGCGGCGAGCACGCGCTCACGCAGTTCGGGGCTGACGTAGCCGTAACCGCCCAGAGTGCGGGCGGCGGTCGCGCGACCGACGCCGGCGGCCGTCGCCACCTCGGAGATGGTGGGCGGGGGAGCGATCCGGTCGCGTTCAGAGCTCATTCCGACGGTTCGACCTTTCGCGCGCGCCGCTCTGGCGCTCACCACATGGTAGCGGCGACGGCATCACCGAAGGCCGTACCGCCGCCGAACGCGCCCTCCACGAAGCACTGCTCGTAGGCGGAATCGGCACCCGCAGCGAGCGCAGCCTCGAGAGCGATCGAATCGACCGCCTCCCCCTTCCGCCAACCGGCGCCGAGGAGGGACACCACGAAGCCCGCGAGGAAGGCGTCGCCGCATCCCATGGTATCGACCATGCCTCCGTCAGCGTCGACCAGATGCGCCGTGCCCTCGATGGTGACGACGCCGTCGGTGACGATGGAGCCGTCGACTCCCCGAGTGCCCAGCGCCATTCCCGCTCCGGATGCGATGGCTCGAGCGAGCAGATCGCGCGTCTCCTGCACGGTGAGATGCGAGCACGACAACAGCACGAGGTCCGCGTGCGGGCAGGTCCTCTGCAGGTACTCCGCCGTGCGGAACTCGTCCTCGCTAGACAGGTCCATGCTGACCAGGGCCGATCGGGCGGCCAGCGCCGGCAGCTCAGGTTCCGAGCGCGAATAGACGCTGGTGTGCACGAGGTCGAACCCGTCGACGTAGTGGAGCAACCCATCATCGAGCTCGAGCGGCGATTTCACCGTGACTCCTCCCCCGTTCCAGCCGAGGAAGACCCGTTCACCGTCATCGACGCGCAACGTCGAGATGCCGCTCGGGCCGGCACGGAAGACGCTCCGCGACACGTCGACGCCCTGCTCGGCGACAGCATCCCGGAGGAAGTGCCCGAGGTCGTCGTCGCCGAAGACGCCCAGGTACGCGGCGTCGGCACCGAGCCTGCGGGCGAACACCGCCACGTTGACGCAGTTGCCTCCCGGGTAGTCGATGCCGCGATCGACGAAACGGTCGACGATGTTGTCGCCGAATCCGAGCACCCTCATGTCATCCTCGTTCCTTCGTACGCCGCGGGGTGCGGCGGGCGGCCGGCGACTCCGCCGGCCGCCTCATCACCGGCTCAGTACTCGACGACGCGGTAGTAGCGACGCAGGTCGAGCGAGTGCTCCCTGACCCGCTCGAGGTGCTTGCTGACGCGGCCCATGACGGTGTCGAGCACGAGCGGCGCGAGCAGCCCGCGGAACTCGGGGCTGATGCCCTCGAGCGCGTAGTCCTTGGTGTCGAACACCGTGACGTCGTCGGAGACCTTCGTCACGAACCTCTGAACGCGGTCGGTGAGGGCGCGGGTCTCGTCCTCGCCCTGGAACAGGATGACGCTGGTGTCCTTCTCGATCAGCTCCAGCGAGCCGTGGAAGAACTCGGCACTGTGCACGCGGGTCGTGCGCAGCCACTGCATCTCCTCGAGGATGCACATCGAGTACAGGTAGGTGAAGCCCCACAGGTTTCCGCCACCCACGAGGAAGTGGTAGTCGGTGTCCTTGTGCGCCTCGGCGAAGGCTGATGCCTTCTCCTCCGACTGACGGGCGACCTCGACGAGCAGCTCCGGCACGCCGGCGAACTCGTCGGCGAACTTCTCGTAGCCGTCGAACTCCCCCCGCACCGACAGGAGACGCGTCATGAACAGCAGCATCTGCATGTCGAATGGCCAGGTCTTGGGCTGGGACACGAGCGCGACGTCTGCCGCCTCGGCGATGGGCGACTCGGGGTACCCGGTGAAGGCAACGACGTAGGCGCCGCGCGCCTTCACGTACTCGATGGCGCGGAGACTGTCGTCCGTCGTTCCGGAGACCGAGGTGAAGATGGCGACCGACCTGTCGCCGAGTGCCGCATCGCCCGACTCGATGAGCTCGGCGGCGATGACCGACCGCACCGGCAGCGTCGAACTGCGGCGGGCGAGGTGCTCATAGGGCCACATGGCGGCGTACGTGCCGCCGGCGCCGATGAGGTAGAGGTTGTCGAAGCCGCGCTCGGTGAGCGCGTCGACCAGCTCCTCGATCTGGGGGCGCAGCGCGATGGCGCTGGCCGTCTGGGTGAGAAATTCCGACTCGTCGAATCCGAGCATGTGTGCGTCCTTCCAGGGGCGGTCTGATCCGTCGGCTCCAAGCCAATCTGATACCGGTATCAGGTCAGCACAGACTGGCACACGGAAAGTCGGGGGTCAACAAGTCTCGGTGGGCGAGTCCAAGCCACGAAAGCCGTTTATATAGTTTGACCAGTATTTTAATTAGGACAATATTCGTGTCCTGCCGCGATTCGGACGACGAATCGCTCCCGTCATCCATGCATTTCTGCGAAAAGCTGGTACCGGTATCAGTTTCTATGTATAGTCGGTGCCCAACCACGCACCACGTGTCATCACAGATCCAAAGGCGGATCGGCCGCGCTCTCGGCGCCGGCTCGGGTCCCTCTCCTCACGAGACAAGGAAGACCATGCACGCACAGAAAGTGACGGCGATCACCGCCGTGGTCGCAGCTGCGGCCATCGCCCTCAGCGGATGCTCCGGGGGCACCGCGGCCCCGGCCGCCGATGTCACCGCGGAGCCGGAGTACTCCGGAACCCTCAGCATCCTCACGAAGTTCGGCGGCGACCCGCTCGGCCCCTACTTCGAGAACCTCGGCAAGGCCTACGAGGAGCTGCACCCCGACGTGAAGGTGGAGCTCATCCAGGAGACCGACCAGAGCGTGAAGGACAAGACCAAGACCCTCACGGCATCCGGAGCCCTTCCCGACATCTACTTCACCTGGACGGGCAACTGGGCCGAGAACTTCGTGCGCGGCGGACTCGCCGCCGATCTCAGCGATGTGATCGCCCCGGACACCGAGTGGGGGAAGAGCTTCGGCGAGGCATCCCTCGACGCCTTCGCGTTCGACGACAAGTACTACGGCATTCCGCTCTACAACAACGGCAAGTTCATGGGCTACAACAAGGCGATCTTCGAGGAGGCCGGGGTCGACGTGCCGACGAGCTTCGATGAGCTGATCGACAGCTGCGCTCCCATCCGCGCCGCGGGCTACGAGCCGATCGCCTTCGGCAACAAGGACGGCTGGCCGGCGCTGCACTACCTGCAGCAGCTGTTCGCCTACAACGTGCCGACGGATGTCCTCCACGCCGACTTCGCTCCGGCGACCGCGAAGCTCGACGACCCCGGTTACATCACGGCGCTCGAGCAGTTCAAGCAGCTGGTCGACGAGTGCACCGACACCGGGAACGGCACGAACGGCGTGCTGTACACGACGGCACAGGAGGCCCTCGCCGGCGGGACCGCGGCGATGTACTACCAGGAGATCCTCGAATTCGACACCGTGACCGCTGAGGGCAACACCCTCACTCCCGACGACTTCGGCATCTTCCAGCTCCCCGCCCCCGCCGACGCTGCCGGCGATGCAGACGCGATCGAGGGTGCTCCCGAGGGCTACCTCGTCAACGCCAAGTCGCCGCGCGCCGCCCTCGCCGTGGACTTCATGAAGTTCGCCACGACACTGGAGAGCGCCACCACCCTGTCGTCTCCCCCGTACGGACAGCCGAGCACGGTCATCGGAGCGGTCACCCCGGACACCTCGAGCGTCGCCGTCTTCGACGGCATCACCCAGGTCAACGAGGCGTCGCAGATCGTGATCTGGCTCGACACCGTGACCGTTCCCGAGGTCGCCGACGCCTGGCTCGCCGGCGGCGAGGCGCTCATCAGCGGCAGCTCGACACCGGAACAGGTGCTCGAGAGCGTTCGCGCAGCGTCGAACAGCGCGAAATGACCGCGTCCGCGCCGGCGCCGGCCTCCACCTCGCCGGCGCGGCCCTCCTCCCAGCCGCACGTCACCTCATCGACCAGACCGCCCACGTCATCCCAGCGCCCACCACGACAGAGGGAGCGGATCATCCGCAACACGGCTCAACGCGCGCTCGGTCTCGCCTGGGTGCTTCCCGCGATCGTGCTCCTCGGCGTCTTCGTCTACCTGCCGCTGGCTCAGAACCTCGGGTTCAGCACCATCGAATGGGACATCTACAGCGGCAGCCAGACCTTCATCGGACTGGACAACTACGTGAAGCTCGTCGGCGACCCGATCTTCTGGTCGAGTCTCGGCAACAACGTGCTCTACGCCGTCATCTCGATCGCCTTCCAGGTGTTCGGAGCCCTCGTGCTCGCCGCCATCGTGGAGAGCATCCGGAGCGATCGCTGGCGGCGGTCGCTGCGGGCCATCTACTTCGTGCCATCGGCCATCTCGCTGACCGTGGCCGGGCTGCTCTTCTACTTCATCTACGAACCGAACCTCGGTCTGCTCAACTACATGCTCGACGCCATCGGGCTGGGCGATTGGGCTCAGCCGTGGCTCGGGCAGGAGAGCACGGCCATGCTGGCCATCATCGCGATGAGCCAGTGGCAGGGCTTCGGCTACTGCACGCTGCTGTTCGCCGTAGCTATCCAGCGGATTCCGTCCGAGCTCTACGAGGCGGCGGCCATCGACGGCATCGGGCCGGTGCGCCGCTTCTTCCACGTGACCATGCCGCTGGTTCGGGAGATGACCGGTCTCATGATGATCGTCACGATCTCGGGTGCGTTCCAGGTCTTCAACGAGGTGATGGTCATGACCTCGGGTGGCCCGAACAACTCGACCCAGGTGCTGGCCACCTGGCTCTATCGCAGCGGATTCGTGCGCAACGACTTCGGCTACGCCGCGGCGATCGCGACGGTGATCTTCGTGATCACCCTGGCCATCGCCCTCGGACAACTCTGGTTCACGCGACGCAGAAGGGTGGAATGGTGAATCGCATCGGCTTCCTCGGCGCGGTCTCCCGCGTCTTCATGTGGACGTTCCTGCTCTGCCTGGTCGTGGTGGTGGTCTATCCACTGCTCTGGATGGTGATGAACGGCTTCAAGACGAACGCCGAACTGTTCGGCAACCCGTTCGCTCTTCCGCTGGGCCTCAACTGGGAGAACTACGTCAACGCCTGGAATCGCGGCGTGAGCAACTACCTGACCACGAGCATCCTGGTCACGGTGACGTCGACGATCGCCACGGTGTTCATCAGCGCCTGGGCTGCCTACGGCCTCACCCGGGTGCGCATCCCATTCGGACGCGTGGTCTCGACGATCATCCTCGGCGGGCTCATGCTGGCGCCGGCCGTCGCCCTCGTGCCGTTGGTGAAGATGTTCCAGTCGCTCGGCCTGTACAACACCTTCTGGGCGCTGCTCATCCTCTACACCGCATTCCGCATCCCGTTCACGACGTTCCTCATCCGCGCCTACATGATCGACCTGCCGCGGGAGATCGACGAGGCCGCCGAGGTCGACGGCGCGAACCGGTGGACGTCGTTCTGGCGCGTGATCCTCCCGATGTGCAAGCCGATCATCATCTCGACGATCATCCTGCACATCCTCTTCGCCTGGAACGAGTACCTGTTCGCCATGGTCTTCACCAGCGGCACCGAGTTGCAGACGCTCCCCGTCGGTCTCACCAGCCTGATGAGCAAGCACGGCACCGACTACCCCGTGGTGTTCGCGGGCATGGTCATCGCGGCCCTGCCCGTGGTCCTCCTGTTCTTCTTCGGCCAGCGCTACTTCGTCAAAGGCCTGGCCGACGGCATCGGAAAGTGACATGACTCTCTCCCTCCAGCAGATCACCGGATCCAACTTCTCGTACCAGCACCAGTCGTTCGATCACTTCCTCGACGACATGGTCGCGCTGGAGCGCGAGCGCATCGAGCTCTGGGGCATCGCGCCGCAGCTGCACATCCCGCAGCTGAGCGATGCCGATGCCCGCGGCATCCGTCGCCGAATCGACGAACGCGGCCTGGCCGTGCACTGCCTCACGCCCGAGCAGGTCATCTACCCCGTCAACATCGCGTCGCCGGAGCCCTGGCTGCGCGATGCCAGCATCGCCATGTTCACGCGGGCCGCCGAGCTCTGCGTCGAACTCGGTTCCCCGCTGCTGTTCCTGACGCCAGGGCGGGGCTTCGAGGATGAGACGTCGACGGATGCCGCCTGGCGGCGTTCGGTCGACGCCCTCGGCGAGATCACCGGCTACGCGGCAACCCTGGGCGTCGACTGCGTCCTCGAACCGCTGCAGCGCATCGAGTCGAACCTGGTCAACGACTCCGCCGCATTGCACCGGATGATCACCGACGTCGGGGCCACCAACCTCGGGGCCGCGCTCGACACCGTGGCCATGGCGACGGCAGGCGAGAGCGTCGATGAGTACTTCGACACGCTCGGCGACCTCATCCGTCATGTGCACCTCATCGACGGGCGGCCGAACGGCCACCTGGCGTGGGGAGACGGAGAACTCCCGCTGACGGACTATCTCGAGGCCCTCGGTCGTCGCGGCTACGCCGGGTGCATGACGTTCGAGCTGTTCGGGGACGGCAGCTACGCCTTCGACCCCCGCTCTGCTCTGGAGCAGTGCTTCGCCGCCGTGGATTCCGCGCTGGCGGCAGCGGCATCCGCCACTCGCTGATCCCGCCGCTTCCATGCCCCACCCATCCAGCCCCTCCCCTCCCCTCCCATGAAAGGACACGCCCGTGCTGAACTTCGATGAGGACCGCTTCCTCTCCATCCAGTCGGGGGCCGTCGCTCTCGCAGAGCCGATCGACCGCGTCATCGAGGAGCGCATCGCCGCGGGCGCGCCCAACATCTTCTTCGTCGGATCCGGCGGCGCCGGCATTCTCATGCAGCCCGCGGTGCGCCTCCTCCAGACCCGGTCGGGGTTCCCGACCTTCCTCGAGATGCCCGCGGAACTCGTCGAGACCGGTTCGGTGCATCTCGGTGAGGGGTCGATCGTCGTGATTCCCTCCCTGTCCGGCACCACGGCCGAGTCGATCACGGCGCTCGAGTACGCCCGAGCCCGTGGCGCATTCGTGCTGAGCCTCACCGGTTCAGCCGACACCCCGATCGCACGCGCCGCCGACCTCAACCTCACGGCGTTCGCGGCCGACGACACCTCGAGCGAGACCTTCACCGTGCAGTCCCTCCTCATCGCCCTGTCGGTCATGCGCGTGCGCGGCGAGATCGAGGACCATGCGCAACTGGTGGCGCCGCTGGTCGATCTGCCGGCGGCACTGCTGGGGGTGAAGCGATCCTTCGAGTCTCGAGCTGCGGAGTTGGCCGAGATCATCGCGGCGTCGGACTTCCACATCGTCACAGGTGCAGGCGCCAGCTGGCCGGAGGCCTTCTACTACGGCATGTGCATTCTCGAGGAGATGCAGTGGATCCGCACCCGGCCGGTTCACGCTTCCGACTTCTTCCACGGAACACTCGAGCTGGTCGAACCCGGGGTGAGCGTCATCGCGCTCAAGGGAGAGGACGCCGGCCGTGCCCTGGTCGAGCGGGTCGAGGCGTTCGTTCCCCGCATCACGCCGACCATCGAGGTCATCGACACGGCCGACTTCGAGCTCCCCGGGTTCTCGGCCGAGCTGCGTGCGCTCCTGGCGCCGGCACTCCTGGCGACGGCGTTGGAGCGGGTGAGCGCGCACCTCGAGGTGCTGCGCGATCACCCGCTCACCACGCGCCGCTACTACCGGCAGCTCCAGTACTGAGCCGGCCCGGATGCGCGTGCGCGTGACTCCGTCGCCTCCGGCCGCCCGCGTGCCCGTCGTCGCGGCCGTCGGCGACAACACGATCGACCGCTACGTCGGTGCCGAGACGATCAGCTACGTGGGCGGCAACGCACTCAACGTCGCTGCCCAGCTGGCCGCATCCGGTGTCGACGTCGGCTACTTCGGAGCGATCGGCGAAGACGCCCACGCTCGCACGATCGCCCGCGGGCTGCACCGGGCCGGCGTCGATCCCGCGGGTCTCATCACCCTGCCTGGTGCCACGGCGGTCACCACGATCCGGGTGACGGATGCCGGCGAGCGCATCTTCGAGAGTGAGGACTTCGGCGTGACCGCCGAGTACGAGCCGAGCGCAGCCGCAGTGGCGACGATGGCCGCGTCTCGATGGGTGCATCTGGGGATGCTGCCGCGGGCGTCGGAGCTGCGCCGGCGTCTGCGCACCATCGCAGCCCGGGACGGGAACAGCCCGATCATCAGCCAGGACTGCGCCGTCGCCGATGGCTTCACCGATCTCGACGTCGCCTTCGGCTCGGTCGGCGAGCAAGGCGACGCCGAGGCGTGGTGCCATGATGCGCTCGCGGGCGGTGCACGCCTCGTCGTCGTCACGCGCGGCGCACAGGGCGCGTTGGCCAGCGATGGTGAACGTCTCTGGGAGCAGAAGGCTCTGCCGGCTGCTGTCGTCGACACGACCGGGGCCGGCGATGCCTTCATCGCGGGCTTCATCGCGAGCAGGGTGGCCGGTCGGGACGTGACCGCCGCGTTAGCCGCCGGTGCCGAATTGGCGGCCATCACCTGCTCGCACCGAGGCGGCTGGTCGGGCGCTCTCGCCGGCGACCGAGCCGCTGAGCTCAGTGAGAGCGAGCCGCTCCAGCCGTGATCAGGCGCGTCGGTCGCGACCAGCGCGGCCGGCCCCGAGGAGCGCGACACCCGCGAGGGCCAGGAGCAGGGCGATCGCGACCGGTCCACCGGGGTCGACGCCGGTCGACGGGAGCGTGGTCGGTGCCCCACCCCCGGACGTGTCCGTTCCGCCTCCGCCCGTGCCGCCGCCACCGGTTCCACCACCGCCGTCGCCGCCACCGCCTGTGGACACCGCGGTGTTGGTGATGGAACAGACGACGTCGTCTCCCCAGTCCACCGTCACCGTGTCATCCGCCACAGTGCCCCCGACGCAGGTCCAATCGCCCGCGGTGTAGCCGTCGGGGCCATCCGATTCGCTCAGCACGTAGTCGCCGGGCAGCACCTCGGCCGCCGTGACGGCGGTCGATCCGGTCGCGCCGGTGATCGGGGTCGGACCCGCGGCCGAGAGCACCCAGTCGGTGGGCGAGGCCGACCCGCCCGACACGACCTTCACCAGTGTCAGCTTCGGATCGGCGAGTTCGAATGTGTTCACGATCGTGCACGTCACAGCATCRCCAGCCTCGACCGACACGACGCCATCGACGACGTCGGCGCCCTCGCAGACCCAGTCACCGGCCGTGTAGTCAGCCGGACCRCCCGACTCGCTCAACGTGTAATCGCCGGCATCGACCACGGCACCGGTCACAGCATCCGTCCCACTCGCACCCGTGATCGGAGTCGGACCCGCCGCCGACAACTCCCAGTCGCCCGGCTCGGCATCACCACCCTCGNATCGACCACGGCACCGGTCACAGCATCCGTCCCACTCGCACCCGTGATCGGAGTCGGACCCGCCGCCGACAACTCCCAGTCGCCCGGCTCGGCATCACCACCCTCGRCCACCTTCACCAGGGTGAGTTCGGCCTGCGGCGTCGGGGTCGAGCAGCTGAGTTCCGCGGCGAACGGGAAATCGTGCACCTCGCGCGGTGTCGTGCCCAGTGGTCCGCCCGTGCCGTGAGTGAAGCTGGCACCGATGACGTTTCCCTCGATGTTCTGAGTCACCCGCCAGCGCACATCGGCGCGCGGCGCGTAGATCGTGCCCTCCAGCGAATCGCCCCCTGTCACGGTGATGGTCGTCGCTGTCGGGAAGTTGTACAGGATGTAGGGGGCCTGCGACGCCGAGACGCCCGGCGAGTTCGGCATGGTTCCGGTGAAGGCATCGCCCGTGACGTTGACGAGCAGTGGTGTCGTCAACGTCGGCTGATCGTCGAATGCCAGCTCGCCGAGCGCGGCCAGGTCAGCGGCGGAGATGGTGAGCACGTTCGTCTGACCCGTGATCAGGCTGACGTGCCCGCGGGCGCCCGTCGCGAATGGCGACGCGAGTGGTGCGCCCTGGTCGTCGGTCAACACGACGGTGTTCGGGCACGTGCCGAGATCGGTGGACAACCCGCGATAGATGTCGAAGGCCGCCGGGATGTCGATGAGGGTCGATGGCACCGGGGTCCCGATCGACGCCGGCGTCTGGCGGGAGGTGCCCTCGACGCGGGGTGTCGCCTCGGCGGCCGCAGCGGGCTGCGTGATGCGCCAGTCGATCGCAGTGTTGTTCTGGTCGACGTCGTGGGCGAGATAGGTCGACGTGTCGGCGACCTTGGCGTATCCACCGTTGAGCACGCGGAGGATGTTGCCGCCCGACTGGGTGAAGTCCATGCCGCCGCCGACGAACAGCGATGTCGGAACGGTGTCACCCGGTGCGATGAACGTGGGCGTGGACGTGCCGCCGCCCGCCTCGACGTTGTAGGTGACCCCATAGGACAGGTCGCCGCCGAGGGCGAGGGTTCCCTCCGACTCGTCCGCGTTCAGGAAGACATCGCCCTCGATGAAGACGAGGAACCCGCTGTTCGCCGGATGCGTTCCCATCGGAACCCGCACCGGATTGACGGGACCCACATCGGCGGCGGCAGGCGCCACCGCTCCGACGAGTCCCCCGACAATGGCGGCACCGGCGGTGAGAGCACCCGCGAGGACCAGAGCGATGGAACGACGCGGACGGTGAGTCATGTCCTCATGCTCGCATCGGCTTGGGGGAAGGACAAGAGGCGCTCAGCTCGCCCGAACAGGTCTCGGAGGCGGCTCGGCGAGGTCTTCCGTGCGCTGGAGCGGATGAGAGCGCGATCCACCCTGGGCAGAACGGCTGAGGGCAGAACCGCCCTGCGCGGAAACAGTGGAGCCGCCGCATCCGCTCGCCGGAGAGTGGACGGCATGAGCACAGAGACAGCCATCCAACCCATCGACCACGAACTCGTCACGCGGCTCTTCCAGAATCGCGTCATCATGCTCGGCAGCGAGCTCGACCAGAACCTCGGCAACAGGCTGTGCAGCCAATTGCTCATGCTGAGCGCCGAGGATGCCCACGGAGACATCGGCTTCTGGATCAACTCCCCCGGCGGCTCGGTGTCGGCGATGCTGGCCATCCGCGACGTGATGAATGCGATCCCGAACGACGTGTCGACCCTCGCCATCGGCATGGCGGCGAGCGCCGGACAATTCCTGCTCACGTCGGGCACTCGGGGCAAGAGGTACGCCCTGCCGCACGCCCGCATCCTGATGCACCAGGGCTCGGCGGGCATCGGAGGAACCGCCGTCGACGTGGAGCTGCAGGCGGACGACCTGCGCTACACCCGCGACCTCGTGCTCGGCATCATGGCCGAGGCCACCGGACAGAGCGTCGCGACGATCGCCGTCGACTCGCTGCGGGACCGCTGGTACACGGCCGAACAGGCACGGGACTACGGCTTCCTCGACAGGGTGGTCTCGAGCATGCCCGACATCTACCCGCGCACCTTCGGGTCGCTGCCGATCGGACCGCGAGCATGAGCAGCTACACGATCCCCTCGGTCGTTGAGCGACGCGGCAATGTGGAACGCTCGCTGGACGTCTACAGTCGCCTGCTGTCGGAACGCATCGTCTACCTCGGCACCGAGATCGACGACGGCGTCGCGAACGTGCTCATCGCTCAGCTGCTGCACCTCGAGTCGGAGAGCACGGATGCGCCGGTGAGCCTCTACATCAACTCCCCGGGCGGCTCTCCGTCTGCGATGCTCGCCGTCTACGACACGATGCAGCACATCCGTCCCCTCGTGGCGACGACCTGCGTCGGGCAGGCTGCTGGTCCGGCGGCCGTGCTGCTCGCCGGCGGAGCGCCGGGCAACCGGGCGATCCTGCGGCACGGGCGCGTCATCCTGCATCAGCCGTCGACGCAGGGGCAGGGGTCGATTCCCGACCTGATCATCCACGCCGACGAGGTGCTGCGGGTGCGTGCCGAGCTCGAGGAGGTTCTGGCGGCCGACACCGGCCGCGACCTGGCGTCCCTCCGACGCGACACCGATCGCGACCTGATCCTGCACGCGGCGGCTGCCGTCGAGTACGGGCTGGCGGATGCCGTGGTGGCGACGCAGCGGGCACTCCCGGGCGCTGCGCCGCTGGCGCTCCGCTGAGTCCTCGCCGTCGATCGGCCACTGCCCCCTATTCGCTGATCGAGTAGTGACCGAGCGCAGCGAGGACACGTATCGAGATCCCCCACCATCCGCGCACGACGTGGTCTCGATACGCGTGCTCCTTCGTCGCTCGCTACTCGACCGGCGGAGGGAGGCCACGCACGACGTGGTCTCGATACGCGTGCTCCCTCGTCGCTCGCTACTCGACCGGCGGAGGGAGGCCAGATGGGAAGGACGCCTCAGGCCGCCATCACGTAGACGGGTGCGCTTCCGAAAGGCGCGATCGGCTGCTCGGGCGGGCTGGGAATGCCGGGCTCGGGGGCGTTCGGAATGCCGGGCTCGGCCGGTGTCAGCGGGAAGTCGGGCTCGGTGGGGGCATCCGGGGCACCGGGATCGTTCGGAGCGTCTGGCGTGGCCGGCACGAACGGCGGCTCTGGTGCCTCCGGAACGCCGGGGGCGCCGGGTTCGCCGGGTTCGGTCGGCGGAACGTCGGTCTCGCCGCGCACAGGCCTGGTCGCCGATGGCTCAGCCGAGAACGACCGTGAGCGGCGCAGCGCCGCGAGTCGCCGCATCCGCTCGCCATCCCGGCGTTCGATCATGGCGCCGACGCCCGCGGCGATGTCATGCAGCGTGAGGCCGAGCGCCTCGGCGACGGCACCGAGGATCTCGCTCGACGGCTCCTTGCGTCCGCGCTCGATCTCGGAGAGGTACTGCGTGCTCACGCCGGCCGACGAGGCGACATCCGCGAGGATGCGATGCTGCTCGGTGCGTCGTTCGCGCAGGAACGCACCGACCAGATCGCGCCAGAGAGGCTCGCGCTGCGGGCTCGCGAGCGGGCTCGGGGCCCGTCCCGGCGTCTGCCGGGGCGGCTGGCCCTGCATCGGCATCGAGAACGTGTCCAGTCGGCGGATCGGGATGACGGTACCCATAGCGCGAGGCTAGTTCGCGCGGCCCGCCACGTCACCCCTATCCGCTCAGAGCAGAATCAGACTCCGAAACGTCCGGTGAGGCGGCTGCGGAACCCCGTGCTGCGTTCGTCCAGCCCCTCGATGGTGACGCGTGCGTGGCGGTCGCGGTACTTGTTCTCGATGGAGTCGAGGGCGGCGACGCTGGAGGCGTCCCAGATCTGCGCCTGGCTGAGATCGATGGTGACGGATGCCGGATCGTCGGAGTAGCTGAACCTGTCGACGAGATCATTGCTGCTGCCGAAGAAGAGCGGACCGAGCACGACGTAGTGCACGCTCTCCCCATCGGCGCCGAGGGTGCGCTCGACGGTGATGACGTGCGCGACCCGGCGGGCGAACAGCACCATCGCCAGGATCACCCCGACGATCACGCCGAGCGCGAGGTTGCTGGTCGCGACCACGACGACGACGGTGACGACCATGACGAGGGTCTCGGGGATCGGCATCCTTCTGAGAGTCGATGGCTTGAGGCTGTGCCAGTCGACAGTGGTGACGGCGACGACCATCATGACCGCGGCGAGGGCGACCATGGGGATCTGGCCCATGATGGGGCTGAGCGCGGTGACCAGGAAGAGCAGGAAGACTCCGGCGACGACGGTGGAGATGCGGGTGCGGGCGCCACCGGTCTTGACGTTGAGCACGGTCTGGCCGATCATCGCGCAGCCGGCGATGCCGCCGTAGAAGCCGGCGAGGATGTTCGAGACGCCGAGCGCCCACGACTCGCGGCCCTTGTGGGATGGCGTATCGGTCATCTCATCGACGAGCTTGGCCGTGAGCAGGGTCTCCATCAGGCCGACGAAGGCCACGCTCAGCGCCGTCGGCAGGATGATCTGCAGCGTCGCGAGGTCGAGCGGCACGAGGAACGGCGTGATGCCCGGAAGTCGCCCGGTGAGAGGCCCCTCGTCTGCGACGTTCGGAACCGTGATGTTCGCGATGATGACGACGGCGGTGACGACGACGATCGCGATCAGCGGAGACGGCACGGCCGTGGTGAACCGCGGCACGATGAAGATGATCGCGAGCGTCACCGCGAACAGCACGTAGGCGAGCCACGGAACGCCGATCACGTGCGGAACCTGCGCCACGAAGATGAGGATGCCCAGGGCATTGACGAAGCCGATCATCACCGAGCGCGGGATGAATCGCATGAGCCGGGCGAGGCCGGCGAGCCCGAAGGCGATCTGGATGAGGCCGGCGAGGATCACGGTCGGAAGCACGTATTCCACCCCGCGCTCGTGCACCAGCGGGGCGATGACGAGAGCCACGGAACCGGCGGCTGCCGTGATGACCCCGGGGCGGCCGCCGAGAATCGACATCGTCAGCGCCAGCACGATCGAGGCGACCAGGCTCACCATCGGGTCGACCCCGGCGACGAGGGAGAACGAGATGACCTCGGGCACGAGCGCGAGGGTGGTGACCATTCCGGCGAGCACCTCGCGCGACAGGCGGCGTGGCGAGCGCAGGGCGCTCAGCACCGTCACGGGCGTGCGGGTGAAGGGTGGCGACGCGACAGCAGGCATGGGTTCGGACTCCGACAGGGCGGCTCACGGAGAGCGCGGGAACGAGGTGGCGGTGGCGCGCACCATCGCGCGGAGTCCACTCCCGACGACGACGACGGTGTGGAGGAACGGATGCGGCCGCCGAATGCTCAGCCGCGAACGCACAACATTACCCTCGCTGTGCACGAACAGCCGCTCGCTGAGGCCCCGACGACGGTCGGCCAGGGAGGCAGGCGCGTCAGTGCCGTGCCGGACGCACCACCAGACCGGTTCCGCCTCCTCGACGCACGGGTTCCGCCGCCGCCGTGAGGAGTCCCTTGTGCCCCACCTCGATCGCCGCGGCCGCACCGATCTGGGCGGCCGAGGTGAACTGGTCGCCGGACGGCACGAGCACCTGGCCGTAGGGCGCGAGGGCATCCGCGTAGGCGGTGATGAACTCGGGCTCGGCCGACGTCGTCGGGCCGTTCCGCTGCGATGCCCGCGGTGCCGCGATAGCCTCGGGCAGCGTCATGCCGAGGTCGATGCGGTTCATCAGGATCTGCAGCACCGTCGTGATGATGGTCGCGCCGCCCGGCGATCCGACGACGAACTTCACGGCGCCGTCCTCGAGCACGATGGTCGGCGACATCGACGACCGCGGACGCTTGCCCGGCTCGATGCGGTTCGGGTCCGTCTCCGAGTAGACGGTGCTGAAGTCGGTCAGCTCGTTGTTCAGCAGGAAGCCCCGACCCGGCACCACCATGGCCGAGCCGCCGGTCTGCTCGATCGTGAGCGTGTAGGCCACCGCGTTGCCCCACCTGTCGACGACGGAGAGGTGCGTGGTCGAGACGTTCTCGGTGTCGGCCGGTTCCTCGAGGGCGAGGGACGCGCACCCGGTGGCGTCGAGCGCTCCGGCCGGCACGGGGCGGGTGGAGGCGGCGGCGGGATCGATCGTGCAGTCCCGGGCGTCCGCGAAGTCCTGGCTGAGCAGCGTCTCGGTCGGCACGTCGACGTAGGCCGGATCGCCGAGGTACGCGCCGCGGTCGGCGAAGGCGCGCGCCGATGCCTCGAGGTAGAGGTGCAGTGCTGCTGCGGCATCCGTCGACGAGAGATCGTGGTTCTCGAGGATGTTGAGCGCCTCACCCACGGCGATCCCACCCGACGATGACGGCGCCATGCCGTAGACGTCGAGGCCCCTGTACTCGACCCGCGTCGCGTCCTGCTTCACGACCTCGTAGCCGGCGAGGTCCGCCGTGGTCATCGTGCCGGCCGGGGCCGGGAGAGTGGACGACGGATCGATCCGCGGATGCTGCACCACATCGGCGATCTCGGCGGCGAGCCTGCCCTCGTACAGCGCGTTCGGTCCGCGCAGGGCGATGAGGGCGAGGGTCTTGGCCAGCGCCGGGTTGCGGAAGGTCGTGCCCACCCGGGGAGCGTCGCCGCCCGGAAGGAACAGCTTCGCGGTGTCGGGGAACGCGGAGAAGCGCGCCTTGTTGTCGAGGGTCTGGCTGCGGAAGGTCTCATCGACCGGGAATCCCTTCGCGGCCAGCAGGATGGCCGGCGCGAGCATGCTCGAGAGCCGCTTCGTGCCGAACTCGTCGAGCGCGGCGTCCCACGTGGCGAGGGTCCCCGGCACCCCCACGGAGACGCCCGAGGAGACGAGCTGCGGCGTGAACGGATAGGGCGCGCCCGTTGCCGGGTCGATGAACGCATCAGGCGTGATGCCGGCCGGTGCCGTCTCGCGGCCGTCGATGGTGCTCACCTCGCCCGACTTGGCGTCGAAGTACACGAAGTACCCGCCACCGCCGATGCCGGCGCTGTACGGTTCGGTCACTCCGAGTGCCGCCGCCGTTGCGACAGCCGCATCGGCCGCATTGCCTCCGCGCTTCAGCACCTCGATGCCCACTCGGCTCGCCGACGCGTCGACGGACGACACGGCGCCGCCGTACCCCGTGGAGGTGGGTGTGGGGCGCTGCGCGCCTGGCCAACCCCCATGGCCTCCTCCGTTTCCGGAGCCCTGTGCGATGACGGATGCGGCTGCAGCCGTGGCGTTCTGCGGCTGCGCCGTCGCCGGAGCGACAGTGGCGAAAGCCCCGAAGGCGAGAGCGCCGGCGGTGGCCAGCGCCAGCCGTCGAAGCACCGGCCCCCGACGCTTCGACGATCCGTGTGCGGTGATGATGACCATGAGCGTGTCCCCCGAAATGGTTACGTACGGTCTTCCACACGGTAGACCCGGAGTCGGGTTCGGACAAGGGCCATGCCGAGCGCCGGGCAGGCCGGGATGAGGCGGAGACCCGAACTCCACCCCATCCCGGCGTCCTTCTGCCGTCAGATCGACGACGGTCTGTGCGCCGGCGTCACCGCCGCGTCATCACCACCCGACGCGCCACGATGAGCAGCGCACCAGCGGCGAGCAGCATCAGCGCGAACAGCGGGGCCGAACCGACGTCGGTTCCCGTCGACGCGAGGGTGCCCGCATCGGCCGCCACCATGGCGACCGGTGTGACGGCCGACATTCCAGCGGTCGTGGACGAGTCGGTCGGATCCTGTGGGGCTCGCGGGTCCACCGGCGTCACCTGGTCGGTCGGATCGGTCGGAGCGACCGGGTCGGTCGGAGTGACGGGGTCGGTCGGGTCGGTCGGGTCCGTCGGGTCGGTCGGAGTGACCGGGTCCGTCGGGTCCGTCGGGTCCGTCGGGTCCGTCGGGTTGGTCGGGTCGGTCGGAGTGACCGGGTCCGTCGGATCGGTGGGGTCCGTCGGCGTCACCGGTCCGGTCCCCTCGGATCCGCCCGTCTCGGCGTCACCGATGACGCTCACGGCGTCACCGCTGATGACCACGGGAATCGACACTCCGATCGGCAACTGCGTGCCCGAGAGCACACCACCATCCCCCGAGGTGACGATCGGACCGGCAGAGCCACCGGGAGCGGCATCCGTCGACCCCGCCGAACCGGAAGCGCCGGCACTGCTGGCGTCACCGACCACGGCGACCGCGGTGTCGCTGACGGTCACAGGAACCGACACGTCGATCGGCAGCTGGGTGCCGCCCAGGATGCTGTCGCTTCCGTCGGTGCTCATGCCCGCGCCCGGAGCAGGGGCAGCGGGCGCCGACGACCCGGCAGGAGCCGCCGCATCGGTTCCCGCGGCGCTCGAGTCGCCGAGCACGCTGACGGCGTTGCCCCCGATCGTGATCGGCAGGTTCACCGCGATGGGCGCCTGGGTCCCGGATGCCACACCGTCCGAGCCCGAGGTGGAGAGGTCCCCACCAGACGCCGAAGGTGCCGGGGCAGCAGCGGCCGTCTCGTGGGTGCTCTCAGCGTCGCCCACCACGCTGATGGCGTTGCCACCGATCGTGATCGGCACGCTCACCGCGATGGGCGCCTGCGTTCCGGATGCCACACCGTCCGAGCCCGAGGTGGAGAGGTCCCCACCAGAGGGCGAAGGTGCCGGAGCCTCAGCGGCAGCGGGGGCCGCCGCGGCCTCCTGCGTGCTCTTGGCGTCGCCGAGCACGCTGATGGCGGTGTCGGTGATGGACACGGGCACCTCGATGGAGATGGGCGCCTGCGTTCCCGACGCCACCCCATCCGAGCCCGACGTCGACAGCGACGGCGGCACAGCCTCGGGAGCGGGAGCCGCGGCCGGGGACTCGGCCTCAGCGGGCTGGGCGGCTTCCGTCACGGCGTCGCCGAGCACGCTGATGGCGTCGCCGACGAGAGTGACGGGAACGGAGAGGGACAACCCGCTCTGGGTGCCCGAGGCGATGGCGTCGGTGCCGTCGGTCTCAGCAGCATTCGCTGCACAGGCCCCGCCCACCGATAGACCGCCCACGAAGAGGGCGAGCCAGAGCCCTCTGGAGACGTACTTGTTCATGATGAAACTCCTTGGTCGAGTGTTGGTGCTCCCATGCGGGAGGCTTCGGATCGCGTTCTGCCTCACGGGCAGACGGATCCCACTCAGCCAGGGGTGGTGTCGTGCGCGGCCACGGGCGACGCCGGGATGCGGTCATCGCTCGGACGGTCGAAGAGTGCGGTGGTCGGATCGGGGATGAGGGCGCGAGCGGATGCCTCGGCAGCGATTCCACCGTGGCCACCGCCGCCCGGTGCGCTCGAGGACCCGCCGGCAGCGCTCGGAGCTGCGGGCAGCGCGGGATCCGGCGAGCCGTGGCGTGGCGCGTAGGGAGTCGTGGGCTCCGGAGTCAAGGTCGCTGCGGCGACGGATGCCGCGGCCGACAGCACGGCAGAACTCGCCGAGGCGGCGGGAGAAGCGTCGAGGCCTGCTTCGATGGCAGAGAGCGCCGCGAGGGTGGCCGCATCCGCGGCACTCGGACTGCGCGGCCCGAGGACCACGGGTGCGTGCGAGGAGTCGCCGGATCCGTCGGCGCCGTCGGCGCCTGTCGGATCGCTTCCCCCGGCGCCCGGGCCACCGACGGGCGGGGTCTCCGGCACCAGCACGGGCGGGAGACCGGGAGCTTCCGGCGTGCCGCCGAGATCGTCGACAGCCTGCGCGGGAACGTCGAGAGTGTCGTCCACGGCGTCCACGACAGGGTTCAGCAGGTCGCCGGTCGGTGCGTCACCGAGCAGGTCGGAGGCGATGGGAACGCTGCCGACGACATCGTCGACGACGCCGGTCACCGGCGTCACGACGCTCGACACCGGATCGGCGTCGGCCACGGCCTGGACCACATCGGAGACGGGATCGGTCACCGCGTCGACGACGGGTGCGAGGGGCTCGGGGACGACGGCGTCCACCGTCGGAACGACGGCATCCACGGTGGCATCGACCACGTCGACGGCACCGGTGACCGCCCCTCCGACGGTCGAGCCGAGAGTCGACACGAGGGAGGACACCGCAGACGGCGAGCGAGGCGGCTGCGATGCCTCGTCGGCGGATGCCGATGAGGAGCCGAAGAAGAATCCGGCGATTCCGAGGGCGGTCGACGCGATCAGCCCGCCGAGGATCAACCGCCGAACGGGGTACAGGCCGGATCGAACTTGTGCGTCGATGCTGACCACCCCCCGATGGATACCTTGCATTCACGGTACAAGTGCGGCCCTCGATACGTCTACCCCCAACTTCTCCGCGGGTGCCATCGATGTGATCTCGATACGTGTCCGACTTCGTCGGGCACTACTCGATCAACGGGGGACGTCGGGCACTACTCGATCAGCGGGGGAGACGTCGGGCGGTGCCCTACGCCGACCCGCGCACCACGAGTTCGGTGGGCATCGTGAGCCGCGCGGCGGGCTGCCCGTCGATGACCTCGAGCAGCATCCGCACCATCTCGCGCGCGATGCGATCGAAGGGCTGGCGCATGGTGGTGAGCTCCGGCGAGGTGCGCGTGGCTATCGGGGCGTCATCGAAGCCGGCGACGGCGACGTCTGATGGCACCGAGCGCCCCGCGGCGTGCAGCACATCGAGCGCACCCGCCGCCATGAGGTCGTTGGCGGCGAAGACGGCGTCGACATCCGGATGCCGCTCCAGGAGCGCCCGCATCGCGCGCTCGCCGCTCGTGCGGGAGTAGTCGCCCTCCTCGACGAGGGAGTCGTCGAAGTCGTCGCCCATCTCGAGGCGGTAGCCCTCGAGCCGACCGGTTCCGCCGGAGGTGTCGAGAGGCCCGGCGATGTGAGCGACCCGACGGCGCCCGAGACCGCGGAGGTGGACCACCATGTCCCGTGCCCCCTCGAGGTCGTCGGCGGACACGTAGCCGATTCGCCGTTCGTAGCCGAGCGGGATGCCGCAGGCGATCACGGGGATCTCGGCGGCGACGAGCTCGCCGAGGAAGCTCTCGCGTCCCCGGTGCGACGAGACCAGCAGTGCCCCGTCGACGTGGCCCGCCGTGATGAACTCCGTGGCACGGCGCTGCTCGTCGTCCGACCCGGCCATCAGCAGCACGAGGGGGAGATCGCGCTCGGCGAGCGCCTGCGCCGCTCCACGCATGAGGGCGGAGAAGTTGGGATCCTCGAAGAGCCGCTCGTGCGACTCGGTGAGCAGGAACGCGATGGAGTTCGCGCGCGCCGTGGCCAGGTTGCGGGCGTGCGGGTTGGCTCTGAAGCCCGTCTTCTTGATCGCCTTCTCGACGGCGGCTGCGGCATCCGGGCTCACCCAGTGTCCGCCGTTGAGCACGCGCGACACCGTTCCGCGTGAGACACCGGATTCGCGGGCGACGTCCTCGATGGTCGGGCGCTTGCGCGCAGTGCTCTCTGCCACGGTGTCAGCCTAGGGGTGGGCGAGCGATCACGCCTTCACCGCACCGGCCGCGAGGTCGACGCGCCAGTAGCGCTGCAGCACCAGGAACAGCGCGATGAGCGGGATGATCGAGAGCAGCGCGCCCGTGATCACCAGCGTGTAGAGCGCCGGAACCGTCGACCCCTGGTTGAGCAGGCCGGAGAGGCCGACGGTGATGGGGAACAGCTTGTCGTCGCCGAGCATGATGTAGGGCAGCATGAAGTTGTTCCAGACGGCCACGAACTGGAACAGGAACACCGTCACCAGGCCGGGCAGCATCATCGGCATCGCGAGGCGGTGCAGGATGTACAGCTCGCCGGCACCCTCGGTGCGTCCGGACTCGATGATCTCGGTCGGCACGGCTGCCGCGGCGTAGATGCGTGCCAGGTAGATGCCGTATGGGCTGATGATCTGCGGAAGCAGCACAGCCCAGTACGTGTTGGTCATGCCCACCTGTGCCAGCAGGAAGTACTGCGGGATGGCGAGGATCACGCCGGGCACGAGCACGCCCATGAGCAGCACCTTGAACACGCCGGACTTGCCCGGGAACGTGAACTTGGCGAGCGCATAACCCGAGAGCATCGAGACATAGGTCGAGAGGATGGCGCCGACACCGGCGTAGAGGGCGGTGTTGAGCATCCAGCGCCAGTACAGACCGCCTCGGTACTGCGTGAGCTCCACGATGTTGTCCCACAGGTGGGTCGACGGCGCGAAGGTGAACGTGCTGAACAGTTCCGAGCCGTCCTTCGTCGATGCGATCACCACCCAGAGCACGGGCGTCAGGCAGTACAGGGCTCCGATGAGCAGCACGAGCGTCGTGCCGATCGACATCGGAGCCTGGGCGCGCGGGGCGGCGGGCGACGCCGACGACCGCCGGGACAGCGACGGCAGGCGGGGAGCATCCGTCGTCGAAGGCAGGTCGGAAGGCGAGGAGCCGGGGTTCACGGCGGGCATGTTCGTTGTGGCAGTCATGGATCAGTCCTCCTGACCGAAGGCGCGACGCTGAACGACGCGGAGGAAGAAGAACGAGATGGCGAAGGTGGCCAGCGCGATGATGATCGAGGTGGCGGATGCCGTGTACACGTCGTCGCGCGTGAAGGCGTCGCGATAGACGAGCATGAGCGGGGACCACGTGCTCGAGAGGCTGTTGGTGAGGGGCCGCAGCGTCATGGGCTCGGCGAAGACCTGCAGCGTGGCGATCATGGAGAACAGCGCCGTCATCACGAGCGCCGGCGTGATGATCGGGATCTTGATGCGCAGGGCGATCTGCACCTCGGATGCTCCGTCGATGGTGGCGGCCTCGTAGATCTCGCTCGGCACGGCCTTCAGCGAGGTGTACATCACGATCATGTTGAATCCCACGCCGCCCCAGAGGGCGATGTTCGCGATGGCGAAGATCACGAGGTCTGGCGAGAGCATCGACGGGACATCCCAGCCGAGCTGGTCGAAGATCCAGTAGAACGGGCTCACGCCCGGCAGGTAGAGGAAGCCCCACAGCAGTGACGAGATGACGGCCGGTACCGCGTACGGCAGGAAGATCGAGACCCGCGAGAAGCCACGAGCGCGCGTGCGGCGGGAGTCGAGCAGCAACGCGAAGAGCAGAGCGAGGCCGAGCATGGTCGGGACGAGGATGAGCCCGTAGAGCAGCACGCGGCCGACGGATGCCGCGAAGGCGGGGTCGGTGAGAGACGCGATGTAGTTGTCGAATCCGGCGAAGACCTGCGAGCGAGCGCCTGAGCCGAGGCCGAGGCCCTTCACGACGGTCTTCTGGAAGCTCAGGTAGAGCGTGTAGACGATCGGCGCCGCCATGAACACCAGGAACAGGACGATTCCGGGCAACAGCATCATGTAGGGGACGATCGCGCGCTTGCGGGC
Source organism: Leifsonia sp. Root1293 (assembly GCF_001425325.1). Lineage (NCBI taxonomy): Bacteria > Bacillati > Actinomycetota > Actinomycetes > Micrococcales > Microbacteriaceae > Leifsonia > Leifsonia sp. Root1293. The sequence continues at coordinate 2,389,299 of NZ_LMEH01000001.1, forward strand.
CGCCTTGCGCTTCGCCGGGCTGAGCTTGACCGGCCTCTCGGCTGTCGCTGTCATCGGGGTCTCCTGAGAGTGTGCGCTTCTGGCGCGGCCTGCGGCCGGGCCTCAGCGAGCGGTGGGAGGGGTGGCGGGGGCCGCATGGACTCGGCCCCCGCCCGGTGCTGCTACTTGACGGTGAAGCCGCTCGACTTCATGTCGTCGAACGTGATCTTCTGCATCGATGTCACCGCGTCGAGGAAGGCACTCGCCTGCTTCGACTCGGCAGCCTTGGCGAACTCGTCGTTGTAGGCGCTGTAGGCCACGTTGACGTTCGGGCCGTAGGTGAAGTCGCCGACGGACTGGGCGGCCTCGGCTGCCACGTCGTAGAAGTCGGGCTGGTTGCTGAAGAACGCCGGCGCCTCGGTGAGGGCGGCTGCCGCGGCATCCGTCGCAGCCGGGTAGATGCCCGTCTCGGTCACGAGCGCCTTGACGGCGTCGGGGTCGGTGTTCAGCCAGGTGGCGAACTCCACGGCGGCCGCTGCGTGCTCGGACTGCGTGGTGACAGCGGTCGAGGATCCGCCCCAGTTGCCGTTCGAGGGGCTCGACGCATCCCAGTTGGGCAGCGGCGCCGCCTTCCACTTGCCGGCGGTGTCCGCGGCATTGCCCGAGAGCACACCCGGGCCCCAGACGGCTCCGGTCCAGCCGACCTGCGAGCCGTCGTTGAGTCCGGCGTTCCACTCCGGCGTGTACATCGGCTTGTTGTCGATCACGCCTTCCTCGACGAGCCCGCCCCAGTACTCGGCAACCTTCTGCGTGGGCTCGGCGTCGATGTCGACACCCCAGGCGTCTCCGTCGATGCTCCACCAGGAGGCTCCGGCCTGCTGCGAGAGGCCGGTGAACCAGCCGGCGTCGTTCGCCGAGAAGGTGCCGAGGAACTTGCTCGGGTCGGCTGCGTGGATCTTCCTGGCGGCATCCGCGTACTCGTCCCACGTGGTGGGAACGCTGACGCCGAGCTGTTGGAAGATGTCATCCCGGTAGAAGAACATCATGGGGCCGGTGTCCTGGGGGATGGCGTAGACGGCGTCGCTGCCGAGGGTGACCGAGTTCCAGACGCCGTCGGGGAAGGTCGAGGCGAGGTCGCCAGCGCCTTCGCCCGCGATGTCGGCGATGGCGTCGGCCGAGACGAGCGTGGGGATCTTCTGGTACTCGGCCTGGATCAGGTCCGGAGCCCCGCTGCCGGCCTTGATGGCGGTGAGGAGCTTGGTGATGGCCGGGTCGCCGCCGTCCTGCTTGGCGACGGTGACCTGGATGTTGGGGTTCGCCTTGTTCCAGATGTCGACCACCTTGTCGAGGTTGGGCGCCCAGGCCCAGTAGGTGAGTTCCACCTTCTCGTCCGATGATCCGCCGCCGCTGCCGGAATCGGCTGTCGCCGTGCATCCCGTCATGATGAGCGCTGCTGCGGCGGCTGCTGCCATGGCGCCGATGCGAAGTCGAGCTCGCATTTCGTCCTCCTTGTCGAAAGCTGTGTCGTGCAGGTCTGTGGCACCACCGCTCTCGCTGAAAGAACGCCGCTGTGCCTGTGAGCGATCCCAGTAACGCACAGACTGAATGGCTTGTCAACACGATTGCGTCCCGTCTTTGCTTATGTTTACTGGTGTGCTAGAACTGGGAACGCACACAGTCAAAGGAGATCACCCCATGTCGACCCAGCACGCGGACAGCCCGCTCGCGGCACCTGCCGAGCACGCCTTCGACGTGTCCGACGGGGTGACGGATGCAGCACGCGTCGTCGGCTCCTCCCCAGCAGCATCAGCTCGCTCTGGCTGGATCCCCGGAACCGACCGACTGCGCTTCGGCGGCGACTACAACCCTGAGCAGTGGCCTCGCGAGACCTGGCTGGAAGACATCGAGCTGATGCGCGAGGCTGGGGTGAACCTCGTGAGCGTCGGCATCTTCTCCTGGGCCCTCATCGAACCCCGGGAGGGCGAATACGACTTCAGCTTCCTCGACGAGGTGCTCGATCTGTTGGCCGGCGCGGGCATCGACGTCGACCTGGGAACCCCGACGACAGTGCCGCCGGCCTGGTTCTGGAAGAAGTACCCGGAGTCGCGACCGGTGACGAGAGAGGGTGTGACCCTCGGTTTCGGTTCGCGCGGGCTCGTCAGCCCGTCGTCGCCCGAGTACCGCGCGGCATCCGTCGCCGTCGCCACGGCACTCGCCCAGCGCTACGGCCAGCACCCCGCCGTCGTGCTGTGGCACGTTCACAACGAGTACGGAGCGCCCATCGGCGAGAGCTACGACGAGTACTCGGTGCTCGGCTTCCGGCGGTGGCTGCAGGATCGATACGGATCGCTCGAGCAGCTGAACGCAGCCTGGGGAACGTCGTTCTGGGGTCAGCGCTACGGCGACTGGGACGAGATCGACGCTCCTCGCCTGTCGGCCTCCATCACCAACCCGGCCCAGCGCCTGGACTTCGCGCGATTCTCCTCGGACGCCCTGCTCGCCTGCTTCATCGGAGAGCGTGACGCGATCCGCGCTCACGCGCCGCAGCCCATCACCACGAACTTCATGGCCACGAGCTGCCCGTCCGTCGACTACTGGACCTGGGCCCGCGAGGTCGACATCGTCTCGAACGACCACTACCTGACGGCCGAGCGCGACGACAACCACGTGATGCTCGCCATGGACGCCGACTTCACCCGCTCGCTCGCGGGCGGCAAGCCCTGGATCCTGATGGAGCACTCGACCTCCGCCGTCAACTGGCAGCCGCGCAACATCGCCAAGCGCAGCGGCGAGCTGGCTCGCAACTCGCTGGCGCACGTCGCTCGCGGCTCGGATGCCGTCCTGTTCTTCCAGTTCCGCGCCAGCCGCTTCGGAGCGGAGAAGTTCCACTCGGCGATGCTCCCCCACGCGGGCACGGCATCGCGCACCTGGCGCGAGGTCGTCGCGCTCGGAGACCTGCTGGGCGCGGCGGCCGAGCTGCGCGGCTCGCGGGTGGAGGCATCCGTCGCCATCGTCTGGAGCACCGAGTCGTTCTGGGCTCAGGATCTGGAGTGGCGCCCATCGGTCGACCTCGCCCACCGCGAGCGGATCGAGGCCTTCTACACAGCACTCTGGACCCTGGGTGTGACCGTCGACTTCGTGCATCCGTCGGCCGACCTCTCTGCCTACTCGGTCGTCTTCGCACCGTCGCTCTACCTGCTCGACGACGAGGGGGCCGCCAACCTGCGCGGCTACGTCGCCGGCGGCGGCACTCTTGCCGTGTCGTACTTCTCGGGCATCGTGTCGTCGAACGACGACGTGCCTGCCGGCTCGTACCCGGGCCAGCTGCGCGAGGTGCTCGGTCTGTCGATCGAGGAGTTCCTGCCGCTGAAGGCCGGCGACCGGGTCGCGCTATCGAGAGCCGCGGATGCAGCCGCCGATGTCGCGCCCGATGCCGGTGCTGCGGCGCCCTGGTCCGGCTCGGTGTGGAGCGACGCCATCGTGCTCGAGGGGGCGCGAGCCGTGACGCACTACCTCGACGGGCCGGCCGCCGACCAGCCCGCCGTCACCCTCAATGACCTGGGCGACGGGTCGGCCTGGTACCTCTCGACCCGCCTCGACGGGGCAGACCTGGAGGAGTTCGTCTCCGAGGTGCTCGCGTCGGCGGGCGTCGCCGTGTCACGCCCGGCTCCCGGCGTCGAGCGGGTCACTCGCGTCGCCGACGACGGCACGCGGTTCACCGTCGTGATCAATCACGCCGACGCCGCTGCATCCGTCGGCGTGGAGGGAACGGACCTCGCCACGGGAGAACCGCTGACCGCCGACGCCGAGGTGGCTGGCGGGGCCGTGCGGATCGTCAGGTCTCCGGCTACCGCGCCACGTCGTACACAGCCTTGATGATCCCGTTCTCGTAGGCCGCCTGGTCCACGAGCTCGAGCTTCGAGAACGGCGCACGATCGTCGTCGGCGAACAGCCTCTTGCCTGAGCCGAGGAGCACCGGGAACACGAGCAGGTGATAGCGGTCGACCAGACCGGCGGCCGCCAGCCCCTGCGCGAGGGTCGCACTTCCGTGCACGATGATCGGGGCGCCGTCGCCCTCCTTCAGTGCCGCAACGTCGTCGAGCGAACGCACGATCGTCGTGTTGTTCCACGTCGGTTCCTCGGTCAGCGTTCTCGACACGACGTACTTCGGCATCGCGTTGTACTGCGCGAAGTCCTCGACCATGCTCGGCCACACCGGGGCGAACTCCTCATAGCTCACCCGACCCATGAGCATCGCACCGGCCTCGAGCTGCTCGGTGCCCTTGATCTCGTAGGCGGCCGCGACGAACGGCACCTCCGTGAAGGTCCAGCCGGCGCGCGGGTGCGAGCCGCCGCCCGGTGAGTCGATGACTCCGTCGAGCGACATGAATTCGGTGACGATGAGCGTGCGCATGAGTCTCTCCAGAAGTTCGGATGATGAGGCGGAGCATCCGTCTCATCATGACGTCGAACGGCGGGCGAGGCGATCGACATCCGGCACGAGATCCGGTGCGGCGAGGCCGACGGACGCACCGCGGATGCTGCGGGCGACTACACCATCGCGCCGCGGCTCTCGCAGGATCTGCGGTTTCATGTCACCCGTTTGTGGGACATCGACCTTCTTGGCGCCAGACCCTTGCAGCCTGCGCTGCAGCGGTGGAATCATCGCGACTCATACGCCGGAGTCCACCGGCGCGCACTCCTACTACGACGTCAGGATCGACATGCGCAGATTGAGAACCATCGCAGTGACATCGACCATCGCACTCGCCATCACGGCATTGGCAGCCGTTCCGGCGAGTGCCGTCACGACCGAGACCGCCTCGGCGACGGGCGAACAGGAATTCGTCGTGCTCTTCGCCGAGGGCACCTCCCAGGCCGAAGCCGCGGCCGCAGTGACGGCGGCAGGCGGCACGATCGTCTCCCAGAACACCGACGTCGGTGTCGCAACGGTGCGAACGACCGACGCCGATTTCGCGACGGATGCCGCAGCCCAGGGTGCGATCGAGGGAACCGCCCAGAACCGCGTCGTCGCCGACGTGCCTGCTGGTCGATCCGCCTCGGGTGACGCGAAGAAGATCGACCAGGCGGAGGCCGAGGTGCGCGCCGCGGGCGGCACAGCCACCGCGCCGAAGGCAGCCAAGGCCCCTGCAGCGAAGAAGGGGGCGATCGCTCCGGAACCACTCGCATCGCTGCAGTGGGACATGAAGCAGATCGGCGCCACGACAGACGGCTCGTACAAGTACGAGAAGGGCAGCAAGAAGGTGCTCGTGGGCATCCTCGACACCGGCGTGGACGGCGCGCACCCCGACATCGCCCCCAACTTCGATGCGAAGCGGAGTCGCAACTTCACCGTCGACATCCCCGTCGACGCCAACGGGGCCGACATCGACGGCCCGTGCGAGGAGGAGCCGGACCAGTCCTGCACCGACCCGTCCAACGTCGATGAGAACGGCCACGGAACCCACGTCGCCTCGACGATCGGGTCGCCCATCAACGGCATCGGCATCGCCGGCGTCGCTCCGAACGTGTCGCTGGTGAACCTGCGCGCCGGTCAGGACTCGGGATACTTCTTCCTGCAGCCGTCGCTCGACGCCCTCACCTACGCGGGCAAGATCGGCGTCGACGTCGTCAACATGAGCTACTACGTCGACCCGTGGCTGTTCAACTGCACCGACAACCCGGCGGACTCCCCCGCCGACCAGCAGGAGCAGCAGACCATCATCACCGCCATGCAGCGCGCCCTCGACTTCGCGCGCCTGCGCGGGGTGACGCTGATCTCGGCCGCCGGCAACGGTGCAACCGACTACACCAAGGCGCTGACGGATGCCGACAGCCCGGACTTCGCCGACGTTCCCGGTGAAGTCGCCTACACGCGCGACCTGCTCGACCCCGCCAGCTGCGTCTCGATGCCGTCGGAGGGCAAGGGCGTGATCGCCGTCAGCAGCACGGGCCAGACCAAGCGCAAGGCGTACTACTCCGACTACGGCAACGGCTACGTCGATGTCGCTGCTCCCGGTGGCGACGTCTACGACACCCCGGCGGGCACGCGAGACTACGCGGGCGGAATCCTCGCGGCCTACCCCGCGGCCCTCGCCGCGTCGGAGGGTGCCATCGACGAGGCGGGCAACGTGATCGTTCCGTGGGCTGTGAAGAGCTGCGATGCCGCGGGCACGACCTGCGGGTACTACCAGTACCTGCAGGGCACATCGATGGCGTCGCCGCACGCCGTCGGAGTCGCCGCGCTCATCGTGAGCAAGTACGGCCTGCCCGACATCTTCCGGGGCGGAAAGTACCTGCCGGCCCAGCTGGTGGAGGCACGGCTGAAGCAGAGTGCGGTCGCGACCGCCTGCCCGGTTCCGGCGGCGTTCACGTACACGCGGACGCTGGTCAGCGGCGCTGTTGTGACCGACACCCACACCTGCGAGGGCACGACGTCGAAGAACGGGTTCTACGGATCCGGAATCGTCAACGCGCTGCGGGCCGTCGGGCACTGATGCGCTGATCAGTCAGCAATGACGGGGCCGACCTTCGGGTCGGCCCCGTTTCTCGTTCTCCCCCTCCGCTCGCTGAGACCCGGACGGAGTCCGCGGCCGAAGCGCTTCGGGCGGTCGCCACGCTCGGCCCTCAGCGACCGGGCAAGCTCAGTCGGGGTGCTCCGCCAGCCACACCTTCGCGAGCTTCTGCGGCGCCACGGCGAACCACGCCTCCACGACGAGCTCCTCGAGCCGGCGCTGCGGAATGCGGTCGAGCCACACCAGGATCGCCGGGAAGTCCACGAAGTGCGGAGTGGTGAAGAAGACGTCGGGGTCCTCCTCGAGAAGCGCCAGCTTCGTCGCCTCGTCTTCGACCCGCGCGCCGAGCACGGGCTCCGGCTGCTCGTCGAGCCCGAGATGCACGAGCTCCTTCTTGCGCAACGGCCGCTCCCACACGAAGCCCTTGTCGCGCACACGCCAGTGGGCGCTGCCCCAGCTCACTGCCTCGGTCGTGTCGGGCAGCTCGAGAGCGAGCCGTCGCAGCTCATCCCAGTCGGCCATGTCGCCACGCTACGCCTGGGCACCGGTCGCTGTCACCAGTCAGCCGCCGGGTCGGTTGGCAGCCACGTCCCACTGGAACGTCGAGGCCGGTGCCTGCGACCCGTCGGGCAGCTGCCGACGATACTCGAAGGCCACAGCGGCGTAGCCCAGGCTCACGCTCTCCACGGCGTCATCGCCCTCGACCGCATCGAGGAGCACTGCCGCGATCGTCGCGCTCGTGAACCTGATGACCAGGTACTCCAGCGGATTCTCTCCGGCCCGCCGCACGGTGAAGACGGCCTCGGGAATGTGCTTCCCGGTCGCGCAGGCGAGCATCAGGCCGGCGGATGCCGCATCGACGCGATGCGTGAAACGGAAGTCCTGCGCAGTCACCTTGCCGACTCCCGCACCGCCGCCCCCTCCTCCTCGCCCACCCGAGATGGCGGAGGCGGAATTCGTGGCGCCCCACGTCCACGAGAGCACCTCGATCTCATCGGCATGCTGGGCATCGACACTCTCGCCCGCGATGCCGGCGACCTTCAGGAACATGGGACCGGACATGATGGCACTCCTCGTCTCGCACGACGGATGCGTCGGGTGGCGCCCCGCTCGCCCCTATCCCACCCCTGACCGCCGGTCGGCGCAACCTTCCGTCGAGGATGGCTCGGGAGTAGAACTGACAGCATGGAGCCTGCAGACACGTGGCGGCAGGGCGGAGCCTACGACAGGTACATCGGTCGCTGGAGCAGCCGGGTCGCCGACCTCTTCCTCTCCGGGCTCGACGCGGCGCCGGGACTGCGGTGGCTCGACGTCGGCTGCGGAACGGGCGCGCTGACGGAGGCGATCCTCGACCGGTGCTCGCCGTCCGAGGTCACCGGCATCGAACCGTCGGCCGGATTCAGATCCTCAGCAATCGAGCGCGTCGGTACCCGCGCCCGAATCCTGCCGGGCGACGCCCAGCGCATCCCGTTGCAGGATGCATCCGTCGACGTCGTCGTCTCGGGCCTGGTGCTCAACTTCGTGCCGGATGCCGTCGCCGCGCTCACCGAGATGACCAGGGTGGCGACGGATGCCGCCATCGTCGGCGCGTACGTCTGGGACTACTCCGACGGCATGGAGATCGTCGGCCGGTTCTGGGAGGCGGCGGCGAAGCTCGACTCCGAGATCGACTCGCTGCGGGAAGCGACGCACGTCGAGTTGTGCCGCCCGGACCCCCTGCTGCAGCTGTTCTCATCGCGGCTCTCCGCTGTCGAGGTCGAGGCTCTCGATTTGCGCGCGGAGTTCCGGGACTTCGACGACTACTGGACACCCTTCCTCGGCGGTCAGGGTCCGGCGCCCGCCTACGCGATGGCCCTCGACGAGCAGAAGCGCGTCGCGCTTCGCGAAGGTCTGCGCGCTCTGCTCATCGAGCGCGGTCTCCGCGTCGACAGGCCCTTCACGCTCGGCGCTCGTGCGTGGGCGGTGCGAGGCCGGGTCGCCCGAGGCCGCTAGGCTGCCTTCCCCTCCAGGTAGCGCCGTTCGGCGGCGTTCAGCGCCAGCCGCGCCGCCATCGCGAACTCGGAACGGGCGGCGTCAGTCTCCCCCGACAGTTCGAGGAGGTGCCCGCGAACTGAGTGCACCCGGAAGTGGCCGGCGAGCGCCGGTTCGAGGGCGACCGTCTCGAGCTCGCGCAGGCCGACGGCGGCACCCCACACCATGGCCATCGCCACCACCCAGTTCAGCTCGACCATCGGCCCGGGCGCGATGCGGCGGAGCAGTTCGTAGAGTCCGAGGATCTCGGGCCAGTCGGTCTCGGCGGTCGATGGCGCCTCATCATGGACGGCGGCGATGGCGGCCTGCAGTTGGTACGGCCCGGCAGGTGCCGATTCGAGAGCCCCGCTCACCAGCGCGACGCCCTCGTCGATGAGGGCCCGGTCCCACAGCGAACGATCCTGTTCCGCGAGTGGGACGAGGGTGCCGGGGCCGCCATCCACCTCGAAGCGGATCCGGGCGCCCCGACGACATTCCGTCAGGAGCATGAGCGCGAGCAGCCCGGCCACTTCCCCCCTCCACGGCGCATCGGCCGGCGTCGCATCCTGCAGCTGCCTCGCCAATCGGATCGCCTCCGACGACAGGTCGACCCTGGTGAGCGACTCTCCGCCCGTCGCCGTATGCCCCTCGGTGAATACGAGATAGAGGACCGAGCACACCGCACCGACCCGGTCGCCCAGCTCCGCGTCGGACGGCATCCGGAACTCCGAGCCACTCGCGCGGATCCTCGCCTTCGCCCGCGAGATGCGCTGGCCGATGGTGGCCTCCGGAACGAGAAGGCCGCGCGCGATCTCGGCCGTCGTGAGACCGCCGACGGCGCGGAGTGTCAGGGCGAGCTGCGCCGGCAGAGCCAACGAGGGGTGGCAGCAGAGCAGGAACAGCGTGAGCGAGTCATCGCGCGACGGCACGAGGTCGGGCGGCGCCTCGAACACGCTCTCCTCGCGACGACGCCTGGCCACGTCGCTCCGCACCTGCTCGACATGGCGCCGGTGGGCGACGGTCACGAGCCAGGCCCGCGGGTTGTCCGGCGGATCGCTGCGCCACTGAACGGATGCCGCGAGCAGCGCCTCCTGCATCGCGTCCTCGCTCGCCTCGAAGTCGCGGGTGCGGCGCACGAGGATCGCGAGAGCCGACGGGGCGGCGGCCCGCAGCATCCGTTCGATGTCGGTCATCGGCGGCAGGATGGACCGTCAGAGCTCCATGCCCGCGGAGGCCATCACCGGATGCACCGACACCATGCCGTTCCTGGCCTCCGGCAGGCGGCCGGCGATCTCGACGGCGCGGTCGAGCGTGTCGACGTCGACGATGTAGTACCCGCCGAACCACTCCTTGGCCTCGACGAACGGTCCGTCGCTCGCGACGGGGCCGTCGGCGCCGATGCTCACGACGCGGGCGGTCTCGGGAGCGGCGAGCTGCTCGGCATCGACCAGCTCACCGGACTCCTGCAGGTCGGAGAACAGCTTCTCGTAGAGAGCCATGCCCTCGGCCTGCTGCTCTGGCGTGAACGAGGCGAAGGCGCCGGCCCACTCGGGATTGCTCTTGATGAGGATGAGGTACTTCACGAGATCCACTCCTTGCACTGGTGTTCGGGAGGCCGGACGGCGTTCCCATCAGTATGTCGATGCCGGCCACGCGATTTCGACACCTCCGCCCAGAACCCCCCAGCCGCTGCATCCGCGCGCCGGCGACGGCTGCGCTCGGTTCACCGCCGGCGGCAGGACCGGGGCCTGCCCCTAGAGGCTGACGCCGCGCCGGGTCTATAGTCGGACACCAGATCAGTCGTCAGCTCCCGCCCCTTCGCGTCAGTCGACTGCCCCGAACAAACTGAATTCTCGCGATGCCCGCTGTGTTTCGGGCGTCCTTCGCCCGCGCGCCGAGCCTCCATCCCGCCCGATCGCGTGCCCGGAGCTGATACGCCCGCAGCGCTGCGGGCGCACGCACACAGGAAGCCAGGCGCCACGGCACGCACGCCGCCACGAAGCGCCCGCACCGCACAGTGGGACACGATGACCGACATCGGAACCGGATTCCTCAACGGAATCGAAGCCTTCGCCAATTCCCGCCTCGGCGACATGAGCGGCACGACGTTCAAGGACACCGTGCCGTTCCTCGAGTCCATCGTCACCTTCGGCATCGTCGGCGACGTGAAGCCGACCTTCGAGAAGCTGAAGGCCGACATCAAGGCGGCCGTCGCCCTGGTCGAGCCGATCTCGAAGGCGATCAAGAAGCAGACCGACCTCATCGCGAAGATGGTCAAGGAGTCGGCCGACGACATCGACAAGGACGACTTCGACATCGACACGGCGTCCAGGGTCGCCGTGCGGATCGGCATGGCGCTGGCGGCCATGGACGAGGCGTTCAACATCGTCGCCAAAGAGTTGGCCAAGAAGGCCGACGGCACCGTGGACGAGGCCATCCGTTCCGGCCTGATGGACCTCTGGAATCCCTGGGCCCAGCCGTTCAAGGACCTGGGCGCCGGCTCCGGAAAGCTGCTCGACAGCTTCGGTTCCACTGTGCTCGGCGTTCAGGGCCTGACCAAGAAGCTCGGCGACGTGCTGGTGCTCGACCGCACCGGCGGCAAGTTCCTGCTCGCCGCCAAGCTCGTGAACCTCGGCCCTGTCGGACTCGGAGCGATGACTCTCGACAAGGTGTCGTTCGAGGCCTTCCTGCAGTTCAGCGACCGCGAGATCGCCAACCCCACGGCCGAGGAGAAGACGAGCCTGCTGGAGCGGGACGGCAAGTGGTTCATCGGCGACGTGGCGATCCTCGGCTTCCGGATGCAGACCATGCTGGAGCCCGGGCTCACGAAGGACCCGCTGCTGTCCAAGGTCATGCCGGGCTCGCAGGAGCCGAAGACCACGACGCTGACCACCATCTCGGTCGACACGGGGCAGGGCGTGTACCTCGGCGACGGACGAGGCAACGAACGCGCCGTCCTGCCGGTGCGGTTCTCGTTCCCCGGCGTCGAGCTGCGCGAGGTGGCGTTCGGACTCCGTCGAGACGCCGCCCGCGACGTGACGGGCTTCGAACTCACCACGTCGATCGCGGCCAAGATCGGCGACGCGGTCGGCCTGCAGATCGTCGGTTCCGGCTTCATCGTGGCACTGAACGGCGACGTCGAACAGCAGGCGATCTTCGACATCCCGGTCTCGCCGCGCTGGCCCGATGCCATCGGGCTCCGGGTGAAGGCCGGCCCCGTGACCGGCGGCGGCTTCATCCAGCGCGTCGAGCGCACCTACAAGGTCGACGGACAGGACGTGAAGAGGGTCGAGTTCGGCGGCGTGGTGCAGCTGCAGATCCTCAAGTTCGGCGTCTCGGCCATCGTCATCCTCTCGCCAGACCCGTTCTCGCTGGTGCTCGTCATCGGGGTGCGCTTCCCTGTCGCCATCGACCTCAGCATGGGCTTCACGCTGAACGGCATCGGCGGCATCCTGGCCCTCAACCGCGGTCTCGACCTGGAGGCGCTGCGCTCGGGCATGAAGGAGCACATCCTCGACAAGATGCTGTTCCCCGACAACCCCGTCGCCGAGGCACCCAAGCTGCTCGACAAGGTGGCGAACGTGTTCCCGCCGAAGGACGGCGGCTTCGTCTTCGGTCCGATCGTCGAACTCGGCTGGGGCTCGCAGGCGAAGTTCGTCGAGATGAAGCTCGGCGTCGTGCTGGCCCTCCCCGACCCGATGATCGTCATCCTCGGGTCGCTGCGGGTGCGGGTGCCCACGAAGGAGGCGCCGATCACCGACATCCGCGCCGACGTCTTCATCGCCATCACGCCCGACTACCTGCTGCTGTTCGCCAGCATGCGCGACTCGACCGTGGCGGGCATCAAGATCTCCGGCGACCTCGGGCTCTACATCCAGTGGTCGGGCAGCGGCGCGTTCGAGTTCTCGGTCGGCGGCTTCCACCCGGAGTATGAGAAGCTCACGGGCGGCAAGCCGAAGCTCGGCGACATGGACAGGGTCACCATCGACCTATCGCCATCGAAGGCGATCAGCTTCGTCATCAAGGCCTACTTCGCCATCACGGCTGGATCCGTCATGCTCGGCGTCGACGGCCGCCTGAACGCCGACTTCGCCGTCATCACGGCGAAGGCCTGGCTCACCCTCGACATGATCTTCATCTGGGCGCCGCGGTTCGCGTTCAAGATCACCATCGAGGTGGGCGTCGAGGTGGAGCTGTTCGGCTGCACCCTCTGCTCCATCGTGTTCCGTGGCTCGCTCGAGGGGACGAAGCCCTTCCGCCTGGCCGGTCACATCAAGGTCGACGTGTGGTTCCTGCCGACGTTCGACGAGGATCTCGGCCCGGTCGAGTGGGGTGAGAAGCCCGCCCCGATCCTCACCAAGGTCGACGCGCTCCAGATCGCGGCGAAGGCCATGAACGAGGACGACGCGTGGAAGGTGCAGCTGCCGGATCACGCGGCTCAGCTCGTCACCCTCGCCGAAGTCGATGACATCGACGGACGCATCGCGCATCCGCTCGCCGGAGTGGAGGTGTCGCAGACCCAGGTGCCGCTCGGGGTGAAGATCGCCCGCATCGGCTCGGCTCCGGTGGCGGCGGACATGGTGACCATGGGCACTCCGACGTCGAGCCCCGACGCCGGCATCGTCGGCGCCGTCAGCGAGCTCAAGACGGCCTTCGCTCCCGGCCAGTTCTTCGAGCTCGAGGGCGAGGGCCTGCTCGCGCGGTCGGGATTCGAGGACATGACCGGCGGATGCCGCATCGCGGCGGCGACGACGCCGAAGATCGGCACGGCCACCCCGGCGAAGGTCGCCTACGAGACCTACGTGCGCAATCCGGACGAACCGAGCTCGCTCATCGAGTTCGCCGGGAAGTTCGCCGCCTACGCCAGCTCCTACGCCACCAAGACGACCGTGGGCCGGGCCGTGGCGGAGGTCGGCAATCCCTACGTCCAGCCGAAACCGCCGAACGCCGGCGTGACGGTGTCGGACAAGGGCACCTCGATCATCGCGGATGCCGTCACCGGTGCCGCCCTGGTCTCCGGGCTCGGAGAACTCAGCGCAACCCAGGCCGCGCTCGTGACGGCGGCAGTGAACACCGGAAGCGCCGCATCGGCGACGCGCCTGATCGTGAAGGGGTGACCTGATGGCCGACCTTGATGCCATCGCCGCGAGCGTCGTCTCGCCTCTCGCCAACACGGCGACCAACGTGGTGCGGGATGCGTTCCTGCTCGCGATCAGGCCAGAGGACGAATTCGACGAGAGCGCCGTCGCCATCGAAGAGCTCGAGTTCGCCTCATCAGCCGTCGGCGGCCTGTCCTCCGCGGCGAGCACGCCGGCGGCCGGCACCGTGCGCTCGACCTCGCGCGTCGAGGTGCCGCTGGCTGACAGCGCCGGAGGCAGTGCATCCGCTGGACTCTCGGTGACGCTCTACGGCCCTGGAGATGTGCGCGGGATCGACCCGGCCCAGATCGTGCGACGCTTTCCGGCCCCGGGCGCCCAGACGGCGGAGGAGACCGTCCTCGCGCACATCGAGTTCGATCGGCCGGAGCTGCCGTGGGCGTTCAGCGCGACGAAGCAGGCCGCCGTCATGCGCCCCTGGCTGACGCTCGTGGTTCTCGAGCGCTCCAGCGTCATCCGGGAGCCCGCGACCAGTGCATTGCTTCCCGTCTTCCAGGTCCCCCTCGCGCAGCTGCCGGTGCTCACCCACGCCGACCTCTGGGCTCACGCCCAGGCACCGGCGACCGCGACCGGGCAGGACCTGAGCGCACGGCTCTCGCCGGCTCACGCCCGCGTCAACCTCTCTCGGGTCATCTCCCCGCGCATCCTCACCCAGGACACCGACTACATCGCCGCTCTCGTTCCGACGACCGACGTCGGGGTGCGCGGCGGTCTCGGCCTGACCGGAGGCACCCTCGAGCCCGCGTGGACCAGCTCCTCCCCGGATCCCGTGCGGCTGCCCGTCTACGACAGCTGGGAGTTCCGCACGGGTCCCAACGGCGACTTCCGCTCGCTGGCGCTCAAACTGGAGGGTGTCGCCGCCCCCTACGAGGTCGGGCGCAAGTTCATCGACACCTCGCAGCCGGGCAAGCCACTGCTGGCCCTCGGGCCGGACGAGGTCGGTCGCAAGCAGGTGCTGCGGTGCGCGCTGTTCTCCCCCAGCCTGCCGAAGACCCCGGAACAGCAGGTGGCCGAGACCGCCGTCTGGCCCGATGCGATGATCGACAAGCTGCACAAGGAACTCGACCTGCCGGCCGCCATCGAGGGCACGCAGAAGCAGACCGCCGGAGTACCGGAGCTGCCCATCATCGGTCCGCGCATCTACGCCAAGCTGCACCGGGGCAGCGCGGTGATCGAGGGCTCCGACTGGTTCTCGGAGCTGAATCTCGCCCCCGTGAAGCGCATCGTGGGCGGACTCGGCACGCGCGTCGTGCAGCGCGACCAGGAGCGGCTCATGCAGTCGGCATGGGCGCAGCTCGGCGAGGTCGAGGCCGCCAACCGCGCCATCCGCCTGGCCCAGCTCGCCGAGCTCCTCGCCACGAGGCTCCACAGCAGGCTCGGAGAGCTGCAGACTGGCCACCTGCTGCAGGTGACGTCGCCTCTGGCCACCCGCATCTCGGTCAGCGCCGGGAGCACCCTCTTCGCCGACGTGACGCTGAGCGCGACACCGGTGGCAGCCACGAGCGGCGCCTTCCGACGGGTCACCCGGCCGGCCGGCCCGATGATCCGCCGGACCGACGCCGCCTCGCAGGAGCGCGTCGGCAACGTGGTGGGCACCGAGACCACCCTGCGCGACTTCACCAGGGTGTACTCGAACCCGGAGGGGATCGGCAGACTCACGGCCGACGTCGTGGCGCATCTCGACCTCCAGCTCGTGAGTGCCGCCATCGGCACGCCGGTCGACGCTGTCGACGGGCTGCTCAAGCGGGCGAACGCGGAGGTCGAAGGTCAGGGCGGCTTCGCCACCTACCTCACCGAACCGAGCCGGTGGCGGGCTCCGGATGCCGGCTTCGATCTCGGCGCCGTCGTCGCCGAGCAGTGGACGGAGAAGCTGCTGCGCTCATCGCCGATCCCCGTCATCGAGTCGATCCGCGCCCAGCGCGTCGGGCCTCTCGCTGCCGAACTCTCGCTGTCGAAGACGACGAGTGCGAGCCCTCTGCTCGAGCAGTTGAAGGGCACGGCCGTGAAGCTGAACGACAGGGTGCTCGTCGACCTCGGCGTCGTCGACGGACGACCCGGCGGACCGGTGATCGACGGACCCATCGTCCGTGGGCCCGTCATCGACGGTCCTGTGATCGACGGTCCGGTCATCGACGGCCCGATCATCCGCGGGCCCGTCATCGACGGACCGATCGTCCGCGGACCCGTCGTCTCACCGCTGAACCCGCGCATCCCACTCACCCGCCGTTCCCCCATCGGCGGAGCCGTCGGCCGCCTGCCTCAGAACGGTGCCGGCGCCGCGGTGCGGGTTCCCCTGGGGGGCGGAGTCCTCGCCGGGGGCGGAGCCGGGGGAGGCGGGCGAGACGGCCTGCGTGCTCGCCGGATCCCCGTCGACGGGCACGTCCTGATCGATGGTCGCGGCCTCCGCGTCATCGACGTCCGGCACCTCAAGAAGCTGGGCGACACCCGCGACGCCGCCGAACTCGACGCCGGCCTGGCGCAGTTCGCCGATCTGGCCGAGGTGAAGCTGACCCCCACCCTCGATCGCATCGACCAGCTGCCGGTCGACGTGCTGCGTGCTGAGATGACCAGCATCATCGACCCCGGCGCCCTGCTCACGATCGACGTCGTCCCGCATCGTGATGCTCTGGCCGTGGCATCCCCGGCTCTCATCGCGGCGATCGATCCGAAGCAGACCGTGCGCGCGTCGCTGGCCGGGCGACTGCACCTGAGTGCCGGGCTCGCCGAGCGCTGGTTCGCGCAGCCCCGCATCGCGCCCATCATGGCGGCCCCTCGCTTCGACCGGCCGATGTACCGGGCGCTCGAGGAGTACGACCGCGACTGGCTCGTCCCCGGGCTGGGCCTGCTGCCCGCCGACGACTTCGTGACCGTGCTGTCGACCAACCGTGAGTTCATGGCGGCGTTCTTCGTCGGACTCAGCGACGAGATGGGGCGCGAGCTCCTCTGGCGCGGCTATCCGACCGACCAGCGTGGCACCTACTTCCACCGCTTCTGGAACCCGAACACCGACGAGCTCGCGAAGCCCATCCACCTGTTCCCGAAGAAGCCATTGGCCGAGCAGGTCTCGATCGGCGGCAGCGGCGGAAAGGACTGCGCCGTCATCGTGGTGAAGAGCGAGCTCGTGCGCCGCTTCCCCGACCTGATCATCCAGGCCGTCGAGAACCAGGGCACTGTGCGCGACCCGGTGTTCGAGAAGGTCGACTCGCCGCAGAAGACCGCGCGCGTCCTGTTCTCCGAGGTGCTCGACCCCGACATCGCGCTCGTCGGCGTCGACATCAGCGTCGACGAGCTCGACGGCGAGAAGTGGTGGATCACCATAGCCGAGCATCCGAGCGCCACCCGCTTCAAGCGACCGCCCGACACCGATCTGCCGGCGGCACAGAAGTTCCTCACCGACACAGCCCCGCATTCCGCCGTCTACGCCGAGGATCACCTGCACCGTCCGGTGCGGGTCGCGTTCCAGGCGACGGACCTCATCGTGAGAGAGGCATAGACCATGCCCGTCGAGACCCCAGCCGAGCTCGCCAGGGTGCGCGAGAGCATCGCCACCCTCACTGAGAAGCGCCGCACGCTCATCCGCAAGCCGGCCGAACGCGGCCTGCGAGGCGACATCCTGAAGCTCGACGGCGACCTGCGCGAGATCATCGGGGGCCTCCGGGAACGACTCGATCCCTGCGACGCATCGCCCGAGGTCCCCCTCGTCCTCCTGCCCGTGCGCATCGAGAGCAAGCTCGCTCCGGGCACGTCGACGCTGCGGGTGCGCATCTCCCCGGACGAGGCGCACATCGACAGCCTGCTGCGGTCGGTGACGGATGCCGAGGTCGCCGCCGGCCAGGCCTACTGGCGTGCCGTCTGGGTCGACGCCTCAGACTCGGCGGCATGGCCGGAGCTCATCGAGGCCGTCGGCGCCCGTCGAGCCGGCTGGGTCGCCGAGGTGACGACGCCGACGAACCTCGCAACGCGCGGACAGGGCGACCCGTCGTTCCCGACCACCCCGGAGGAAGTCGCCCACGGCACCGTCGCACGGTGCCTGCCCGACCAGTTCGTCGTCCGAGTGTTCCCGAACGGCGCAGCGCCCATCACGGTGACGGGCTCGCCCGTCGCCCCCGACGTTCCCCTCTCGCCCATCGCCTTCGGCGACGACGAACTGAGCGAGGTCTCGGGACTGAACGTCCCGGTCGGCTCGGAATGGACCGTCGACTTCCCGGCGGCCGTGCAGGCCGGTCTCGGGGTCGAGGTGCCCCTGCCTGCCGGCACGACGCTCATCGACCGCATCGTGGTGGTCGGCACGCGCAACTCCGTGTCGGAAGAGGCCAACGCGGCCGACTTCGTCGAGCTGCTGACGAGTCACAGGTTCAGCGACGGGGTGTCACTTCTCGCCGCCGGAACCGCAACCAACAACGCCGACGCCGAGCGGTCGCCGTACCGTCCGGGCGCGAGCGCCGGCGCACCTGCGCTGGAGCCGCGCACGCCGACGCGGGACGCCACGCGTCTGGCCGCTGCGCTGGGTTTGGATGCCGCATCCGTCGAACACCTCCTCGACCCCGCCAGTCCGGTGTCGACCCAGGACGAGGCGGAGGAGGCCGCGAACACCGCCCTCTGGTTCGCCACGTGGGAGGGTGTGCTGGAACGCCTCGACGACCCGGCCATTCCGGCCGTCACTCCGGGCAGCATCGAATCTGCCCGGCGTCTGCACCGCGACCACGTTCGTGGAGCCGGCCCGGCCCCGGCGCTCCGCATCGGCGCCCAGCCGTACGGCGTGCTGCCGGTGACGGACCTCGACGCCTGGAGCCCGTGGTCGGGCGAGATCACAGCGCAGCTCGTTCCGCTGATCCGCCGCACGTTGGCGCGCTGGGCCAGTCGCTCGTCGGTCGTCCCCCACGTGCGGCCCGGTGACCAGCTCAGCGACCAGGACCTGCTCGACATGCTCGGCACCAGCCCGGTCTCGACCGGCGTGAGGGCGCGGCCGGCGGTCGATGGCGCGCAGGTGGGCCCCTTCGCCGCAGCGACGGGGGCGGATGCTGCCCGGGTGCAAGCCGAGGCGCAGCTGCGCACGGCCATCCTCTCCCAGTTCTCCGTCGACGCCGCCAAGATCCTGAAGACCCCGGCGCTGCACGACGAATCCCGCACCATCGGCCTGCCGCTGGTGTCGGATCGAGACGCCGAGGTCGTGGCCGAGATCCTCGCCGGCACCACCCCGAAGGTCGACAGCGTGCTGCAGGCTCTGCTCGACATCGCGTGGGACAGCGCGAAGCGGCTGCGCTTCCGGGCGACGCCGCAGGAGTTCGTGGGTCCGCTGCTCGACTTCGTCGAGCTCGACCCCGAGATCGTCCGTCTCGTGACCTCCGCGGCATCCGCCGATGCAGCCCTCGACGACACAGCACCCTCTCACTTCTTCGCCGCGGCCGAGAAGGTCGCGTCGGTGCAGCACTTCGAGGGTCAGCCGGCCGAACGGGTGAGCATCGCGGCGATCGAGCCGATCGCTGAAGCACGCACCTCGCTCGCTCAGGTCGCGCTCGATCTCGGCGACACCGCCCAGGCCAAGTGGCTGGGAGGCAGTGCCATCACCGAGCTGCTCTACGCCTTCGGCGTCAGCGGGGAGGTGCGCGCCGCCATGATCGCGCTCGCTGCCGCCCCGCTCGAGGAACGCCGCATCGCCGTCGCCCACGCCCTCGACCTCGCGTCGCACCGGGTCGACGCATGGGCGACGGGCCTCGCGACATCACGTCGGGCCACGCTCGCGGCATCCGCTCCCGTAGGGATGACCATCGGGGCGTTCGGCTACGTCGAGCAGATCCGGCTTGGGGCCGGCCGCCGCGATCCGGACGGATGGATCCACGCGCCGAGCAGTTCGCACGCCGTCGCCGCCGGAGTGCTCGCGAGCGCGCACCGCTCCAACATCGGCGCGAAGCCCGGCGCTCAGCCCTTCGCGATCGACCTGTCGAGTCGCAGGGGCGTCGAGCTCCGCCGCGTGCTCGAGGGTGTTCAGGCCGGCCAGTCGATCGGGGCGCTGCTCGGCTACCAGATCGAGCGCGGCCTCGCCGGAACATCGGCGGCCCGCTTCCAGCTCAGCCTGCGCCAGATCGCACCGGAGGCCACCGACCAGCTCGGCAACGACGAGGCCCAGGAGGTCGCCGCCGCCAGGGTCGCCGGTGGTGACGTCGTCGACGGCGCCGAGCTGCTTCGACTGTTCCCGGTGGACTCGCTTGGCGGGGCCAACCCGCCGCTGCGCGCCCGGCTGTCACGCAAGCCCGACAACGCCTTCATCGAGACCTGGGATGCGGTGTCGGATGCCGAGTGGAACCTCGTCGTCGCTGCGATGCGCGGTGCAGCGGCCACCCTCGACGCCGTCTCTGACGCCCTGCTCAGCGAGAGCGTGCTGCAGTACTCGTCAGGCAATCCGTCGCGGGCCTCCGCCGCGATGGACGCCATGGCCAGTGGCGCAGCCGTCGACCCCGACCTCGGCGTGCTGAACGTGCGGCAGACCGGCCGCATCCTCACGCACGGAGTGTTCGCCGTCATCCCCGTCGGGGCACCGGGCTGGTCGACCACCCGCCCGCGCGCTCTCGCAGAGCCGCGACTCGAGGCCTGGGCTGCCCGGCGTCTCGGCGATCCGGCCGGCATCACGGTGACGGATGCCGCGGGAGACAGGCACACGCTCGCCGAGGCCGGCTGGGCGGCCCTCGACCTGGTCTTCATCGACGACGCGGCCTCGCTCGATCGCGAGCTGCGCGCCGCCATCCCCGCGATGGGCGACGCCCCGCTCGCCGACGAACTGGTACGCGCTGCTGCCCTCGCCGGCAGCCTGCGTTCGCTGGCGGCCGGTGGCACCCCGCTCGGCCCGGACGCGCTCGTGCGAACCGGCGTCTCCCCCGAGCGCCGGTTCGACACCGACGAGCTCCTCGCCCGCTGCGACGCCGTGCTCGACGCCCTGGCGGATGTGCTCGCATCGGGCCAGGCCGTGATCGCCGCCGTCGATTCCGACACCCTCGCTGTCGAGGAGGACGACGTGGCCGATGTCGTCGCCGCCGTCCGCGGCCTCGCCGCCTTCGGAGTGCCGCTGGTTCCGGATGCCGCCATCCCGTCGAACATGGCCTGGGCCGTCGGTGCCTGGCAGGCCGCATCCGCCCGCCTCGAACAGGCACGGGCAACTCTGGCCGCCCTGCGCGACCCGGCGCGCGACCCCGCTGCGACGGAGGGCGAGCTCATCGACGCCTGCCGTGCTGTGGCCGAGGGAATCCTCGGCGACGGCTTCCTGCTGCTGCCGCTGCTGGCGAAGCCGACGGGCACCGACGCGTTCTCGACCGCCGTGACGAAGCCCGCGATGAAGAAGCAGCCGCCGCGGTCGCGGGTGAACGCCTTCGTGCGGGACCACGCGAGCGTGCAGGCCGGCGTCGGGCGCCTCGCCGAGGCACAGCTGCTCGGCAGCGCCCTCGGCCAGCCGATCCCCCTGCGCGTCGTGCAGCTCACCGAACGCGACGAGTCGACCGGCGACCCCGCCGTCGGCACCGATCGCTGGCTGGCCGGAGCCCTGCCGGACGACCTTCCGTGGCCTGCCGCATCCGCCAGTCACCTGATCGTCGAGATCGTCGGCGACGAGGATGCCGTCGGCGGAGCCTTCGCCGGCCTCGCCATCGACGGCTGGGCCGAGACCCTGCCGTACCAACCCGATCCTCGAGCGTTCGATCCCGCGGCCCCCGACAATCCCCTCAGGGCGGCTCGGGCGACCACCGGCCTCGCCGTGCATGCCAATCAGGCCTCGGCGCGGGCGCCGCAGGTAGTGCTCTCGGCGGTGTCGCCGGACGGGAAGCGCTGGACGACGGACTCCGTGGTCGCGACGGTTCTCGAGGCGGTCGATCTGGCCAAGGCGCGACTGGTGACCTACGAGTACACACCGGGTGACGCTGCGATCCTGCCGGCCATCTACGTGGCGAGTCCCTGGTTGCAGATCCGCAAGGGCCTCCAGTTCTCCGAACTGGCCAAGGCGAAGTGGTCCGGCGCCACGATCCCGTTCCTCTCGGAGGTGAAGTGATGGCCGTCAACATCCCCATCGACATGATGGTGAACGCCGTGACAGACCAGAACCTGGCCTCGATCGTGAAGCTGCTGCAGGTGGCCGATTCTCCGGCCATGGTGCGGCTCGAGCCCGACTCGATCACCGGTGATCCGGCTCCGGGCTCCGAGGCGCGGATCGGCGACGCCGCGTGGCTGCTCGGCCGGCAGTGGCAGTTCGGCGAGCTCACCGGCGAGGACGCCGGCTCGGTGGTGTCGGTGCACGTGTCGTCGAGCGCTCTGCCGATCACGGCGTGGGCGCCGCTCGCGGGTGCGGCGGCATCCTCATCCGATCTCGCCGGGGTCGACTGGCACCCCTGGCGCACCGGGGCGCTCCTCGAAGAGCTCGTCCAGGACGTTCCGGAACTGGCGTTCGGCGACGGGTTGCGCCAGCGGGCCGAGGCCGGCGCCCAACTCGTCGACCTGCTGACCGATGCCGGCGAGAAGACTCTCGCGCGCTCACTGGTCGGGCGGCATCCGCTCACCCTCGACGACGACCCCAACGACCCCCTAGGACTGAACGACCCTCAGGCGGCACGCCTGTTCACGGTGCTCGGGGGAGCCGTGCCGGACGGAGGCTCGCTCGCGGCCGAGGTGCGCGCCGGCGACCCGGCGTGGATCGGGGAGGCGACGGATGCCGCAGCCACCCGCACCGTGATCGCCGATTGGCTGGAGTGGCTGGGCGGTGCACCCGATTCGGGCGGAGCCTGGTCCACCGAACGGCTGGAGTACAGCTTCGCGCTGCGCTTCGGCGACGAGCACAACGCCGTGTTCGCCCGCGGCACCCAGTTCGGGTCGGCGTCGGTGCGCTGGAGCGACCTCGAGTGGGTCGAGGGCGCGAGCGGTTCCCTCCCCGATGGATCGGCAGACGGGACCCCGGTGACCAGCGAGGCCACCATGCTCGCCACCCCGCTGCGGTTCCCCGGGATGCCCGCCGACCGCTACTGGCAGCTCGAGGACGGCGCCGTCGACCTGGGCGCGATCGAGGCCCAGACCAACGACCTCGCCAGGCTGTGTCTCGCCGAGTTCGCCCTGTCGTCAGGCGACGACTGGCTCGCCGTGCCCGTCGACGGCCTGCTGGGCGCCGTCAACAGGGTCGGCGTCGTCACTCTCACCGATGACTTCGGCGATGCCGTCACGGTGTCGGAGCTCTCCGACCCCGCCTTCACGATGTTCGGCGTCGCGTCGGCCGGTGGGCGGATGCTGCCCGGAATCGTGCTGCCGCCCACCGCGGTCGGCACCCTCGTCGGGGAGGCCCTGGAGGACGTGCTGTTCCTCCGCGACGAGATGGCGAACATGGCGTGGGCCATCGAGAACTCGGTGCAGGGACGCAGCGGCGACCCGCGACGACGTTCGAGCGAGCCGGCGCCAGAGCCCGACCCGTGGCCGACCGGCCTCACCCAGGAGGAGCGCGCCTACAGACTGCAGTCGCCGGTGCCCGCGCACTGGATACCGCTGGCTCCGGTCGCACTGAAGCCAGGCCAGGTGTCGCTGCGGAAGGCCGCCCTCCTGCGCGACGGCGCTCCCGTCGTTCCGAGCGGCGTCACCCTGAGGCCGACACCGCTGACCTTCCCCGGTGAGGAGCTGCCGCGCGAGGGCGTGCACCTGCGTGCCGTTCCGGTTCTGGCGCGACGGGCCGACGGAAGCTACGCGAAGTGGGCGGCCTACAGGGTGCGGACGGGACGCGGGGAGGCCTCCAGCAGGCTCGCCTGGGACTCCGCCCTGTCGTTCACCGACATGACGCATCCGCCGACGGCGTAGGCATCCCCGCTCGCTGAGCCCCGGACGGAGTCCGCGGGCGAAGCGCGCATCGCTCGTCACACCCCTCCGCCGCCCCCTCCGCCGCTGCCGCCGCCCGACGAAGCGCCGCCGGTGGATCCGCCACTCGACGCCGAGTAGCTGGACGTGACGCTCGATGAGACCGAGCTGATGCTCGTCGCGAAGAGGGCCGCGTTGAACGGATGCGACCCGACGTACCAGCCGGGCTGCGCCCCGATCTCCTCGTAGTAGCGACCGAGTTCCGCCGTCCACTTCTTCTCGTGTCCGAGCAGCACCGCCCAGGGCAGCAGCCGCTCGGTGAGGTCGAGCATCTGCTCCCTGTCGTCCGTGGCGACGGGGGTGCGCTCGGCACCTTGGGGCGATTGTAGGTAGCGGATGCGGTCGGCCTCCGCCAGCCTGATGTACTCGTCGAGTCCCCTGAGGTGATCACGCGCCTCGACGCCCTTCGCGTCGAGCGGGTACTTCGCCACCGCGACGCAGGCTGCGATCATGGCCGCGACCGCGACCCCGAGGAACACTCCGGGCCAGAATCCGCCGTACACCGTGGCCAGCGAGATGGCCGAGAACAGGACCGCGAGAACTCCGGCCACGATGGCCCCCAGGACCACGAGGGTGACAGGGCGCGTGGGGAACCGCCTGCGGTACCCATCGGTCACCGCATCCGCTCGCACCCTCTTGCCGGCAGCGGTGAGCCGCTTGAGCGCCTTCGAATCGGCCTTGCCGAGCGGCCGGCGCTCGCCGGGGGTGAGCTCGGCACCGAAGATGGCGTGCAGCACCTCGAGGTCCTCGGCACTCGGCTCAGGGTGGCGATAGGCCTCGCGCCCCGTCGCGCCGGTCTGGACGAACTCGAGCTCGTAGGAGTCCTTTCCCCTGCCGCGCGGGTCGGCCACCTCGACGATGCGCACCCGTCCGGCGACGGCGAGCGCGAGGATCTGGGCTGGCGGCACCGTCGTGCTCTTGCCGAGGATGACACCGGCCAGGGCGACGCCGACCCCGCGTGGCGGCAGGTACTCCGCCACGATGGTCCCCCGCCCCGGGGCATCCCTCAGCCGGGTGGACCGCACCACGAACGCCCCGATCATCGCCAGCACGGCGAGCATGGTGAACACGAGCGCGAGAGTCGGCCACGGGGCCGCCGTGAAGCCGTCGTCACGGGGAGTGAACGTGCCGTTCTCGAAACCGATGGAGAAGGTCAGGTTCTCGTGCGGTCCGACATCGGACGCGGCGAATTCGTAGCCGTCGGCCGTCTCGGTGATCTCGGCCGGTCCGTTCTCGCCCTCGGCACCCGAGGCCGCATCGGCATTGCCCGTCCGGGCCTCGAGGAGCTCATCGCTCAGGTGCACCGTCGCGGTGACCTGCCCGAACGGCTGAGCCCAGTCGGTGCCGTTGGTGTCGCGGTAGAACTCCTGCGCGTCGGTGTCGGCGTAGTACCTGTCGAGGTACTTCTCGGTATAGGTGATCACGTAGGTCTGGCGGCCGTGCACGTACTCGTCGCCGGCGATGGTGAGGCTCACGACGCCGTCGTCGCTGTCCTCCTCGTAGGCGCGCTCCCGGCCGTCGCCGTCGGTCACCGACACGATGGTGAGCTCGGTCGGATGCCCGTCGTAGTCGGCGTTGAGGTTGCGGCGGATGCCGCGATTCTGGTCGGCATCCGGGAACAGCGCCACCAGTGTCTCCACGGTCGTCACGGTGGAGTGCCCGTCGGCGTCGCGGTCCAGCGAGTAGTCGCCGGAGAAGCTCTCGAAGGTGAAGTCGTCGACGTCGGCGAGCGCCGGGGCCGCCGGGAGGAGAGCGCCTCCGACGGCGATCGCAGCGGCGATGGTCAGTGCTATGAGTCGTCTCACGCGATTCAGCCTAGGTCGGACACGGCGTCGGATGCCCACCCGGGATCGGCCATACTCGGAACCATGCCCACTTCGCCAGCGCCGAGCAGTGCTCAGCGCCCGCATCCGAACTGGCGGGTGCACCCGGCCTGGATCGTCGCCGGCGTGGCGTTCCTGGCCCTGGTCGGCGCGGCCGGGTTCCGAGCAGCGCCGAGCGTGCTCATGCTCCCCCTCGAGGCGGAGTTCGGGTGGTCGCGCACCCAGCTCTCGGTGGCCGTGACGGTGAACCTGCTGCTCTACGGGCTGATGGCGCCCTTCGCCGCCGCCCTCATGGCGCGCTTCGGCATGCGGATCGTCACCACCTGCGCACTGCTGCTCGTCGCGGCGGGCGCCGGGCTGAGCGTCTTCGCGACCGAGCCGTGGATGCTGGTGCTCACGTGGGGCTTCCTCATCGGCATCGGCACGGGATCGATGGCGCTGGTCTTCGCGGCGACCGTGGCCGACCAGTGGTTCGTCCGCAGCCGCGGACTCGTCGTGGGCATCCTCACTGCCGGAAGCGCGACGGGCCAGCTGGCGTTCCTGCCGTTCATCGCGATCCTCGTCGAGCAGCAGGGGTGGCGCCAGGCGACGCTGCTCGTCGCCTGCGGAGCGCTCGCCGTGGTGCCCCTGGTGCTGCTCTTCCTGCGCAACAATCCCGTCGACCTCGGCCTCACGCCGTTCGGTGCGCCCGACTCCTACGTCTACCAGCCGCCCGCGCGGGGCAATGCCGCCAAGCTCGCGCTGTCCACCCTCGCCAGGGCGAGCAGGGTGCGCACGTTCTGGGCGCTGGTCGCCGGATTCGCCATCTGCGGCGCCACCACCAACGGGCTGGTCGGCACCCACTTCATCCCGAGTGCGCACGATCACGGCATGGCCGAGACGACAGCCGCCGGTCTGCTCGCCGTCGTGGGCTTCTTCGACATCGTGGGCACCATCGCATCGGGCTGGCTGACGGATCGCGTGAACCCCCGCATCCTGCTCGCCGTCTACTACGCCGGCCGCGGCGTGGGCCTGCTCGTGCTGCCGTTCCTGCTCTCGGCCACCGTCGCCCCGCCCATCATCATCTTCGTCGTCATCTACGGGCTGGACTGGGTCGCGACGGTTCCTCCGACAGTCGCCCTCTGTCGCGAGGTGTTCGGCAAGGACGGACCCATCGTCTTCGGCTGGGTGTTCGCGTCGCACCAGGTCGGAGCGGCCATTGCGGCCACCGCCGCCGCGACGGTGCGCGACACCACGGGCGAGTACACCCTGGCCTGGTTCGGCGCGGCCGGGCTGTGCATCGTGGCTGCCGTCGTGAGCATCTCGATCTCGCGGCGCCCGCGAGCCCTGGATGCGGCATCCGTCGCGGCCTGATCGATGCGGGAGAAGTCGAGGATCGATCGCTTGACGCCGTCGCGCGCGCGTGCAATTCTGAAAGGCTGATTCGGGCGCACCTGCTGCGTGCGCCGGCCGCACACGAGACACCGACCACAGCCAACGTCGCCACCCGTGTCGGTGGGTGGGTGCAGACTGCGTCTGCAACCCGCGTGACACCCATCACCCCAGATGTCCCTCCATTCCACCACCATTCGGAGATCTGATGCTCGGAAAGCTCCTCGTCCGCTACCTGAAGCCGTATCGCTGGGCGCTGCTCGGCGTGCTGGTCTTCCAGTTCATCGCGGCTCTCGCCTCGCTGTACCTGCCCACCCTCAACGCCCAGATCATCGACGAGGGCGTCGCCACCGGCGACACCGGCTACATCTGGTCGACGGGCGTGATGATGCTCGGCATCTCGCTCGGCCAGATCATCGCCTCGATCATCGCCACCTACTTCGCCGCCCGCGCCGCGATGCAGATGGGCCGCGACATCCGCAACAACATCTTCGAGAGGGTGAGCGGCTTCTCGGAACGAGAGGTCTCGCAGTTCGGCGCCGGGTCGCTCATCACCCGCAACACGAACGACGTCCAGCAGGTGCAGATGCTCGCGATGATGGGCGCCACCATGCTCGTCTCGGCTCCGCTGCTGGCCATCGGCGGCGTGATCATGGCCATCCGCCAGGACATCGGCCTCACCTGGATCATCGCGATCGCGGTTCCGGCCCTGCTGATCGTGGCCGGTCTCATCATCAGCCGCATGGTGCCGCTGTTCCGCACCTACCAGAAGCGCCTCGACGCTGTGAACCGCATCATGCGCGAGCAGCTCACGGGCATCAGGGTCGTGCGCGCGTTCGTGCGTGAGCCCATCGAGGAGGAGCGCTTCGCCGGCGCGAACCACGACATCATGGTCGTCGGCCGCAAGGTCGGCTCGCTCTTCGTGGTGCTGTTCCCGCTGGCCATGCTGGTGCTCAACGTCACCGTCGTCGCCGTGATCTGGTTCGGCGCCATCAGGGTCGACAACGGCGAGATCCAGATCGGCACCCTGTTCGCGTTCATGCAGTACATCATGCAGATCCTCATGGGCGTGCTCATGGCGAGCTTCATGACCATCATGATTCCGCGCGCCGCCGTGTCGGCAGACCGCATCGGAGAGGTGCTCGACAGCACCAGCACGCTGATCCGTCCGACCGAGCCGGCGACGGCCTTCCCCGAGCCCGGTGCTGTGTCGTTCGAGAACGCGGGCTTCACCTATCCCGGCGCCGAGCAGCCGGTGCTCTCCGGCATCACCTTCAGGGCGGAGCCTGGCGAGACCGTCGCCGTCGTCGGATCGACCGGGGCCGGCAAGACCACCCTCGTCTCCCTGATCCCCAGGCTCTTCGACGTGACGGCCGGTTCGGTCTCCGTCGGCGGCGTCGACGTGCGCCAGGCCGACCTCGACCTGCTCTGGAACGGCATCGGGCTCGTGCCGCAGCGTCCATTCCTGTTCACCGGGACGATCGCGTCGAACCTCCGCTTCGGGCGGGAGGAGGCGACGGACGACGAGCTGTGGCGGGCACTCCAGATCGCCCAGGGCGCCGACTTCGTCTCCGAGATGGACGGCCAGCTCGAGGCCCGCATCTCCCAGGGCGGCACCAACGTCTCCGGCGGCCAGCGCCAGCGCCTCGCCATCGCGAGGGCCATCGTGCACCAGCCCGACGTGCTCGTCTTCGACGACTCGTTCTCGGCGCTCGACCTCACCACTGACGCCCGACTACGACAAGCCCTCTGGAGGGAGCTGCCCCAGGTGACGAAGATCGTGGTCGCCCAGCGCATCTCGACCATCACCGATGCCGACCGCATCGTGGTCCTCGACGACGGACGGATGGTGGGGGTCGGAACGCACGAGCAGTTGCTCGAGACGAGCCAGACCTACCGCGAGATCGTCGAATCGCAGCTCGGAGTGGAGGCAAGCGCATGAGCACCGGAACCACGAGCGTGATCTCCGCCGAGGAGCAGCTGGAACTCGAACTCGCCGAGCAGGCGCGCCTCGCCTCCGGCGACTGGGACAGCGTCAAGCCCGGAAAGGCAGCGAACTTCCGCCAGAGCTTCGGCCGCCTCATCGGCCTGCTGAAACCGCACCGCGTCGCGTTTATCTTCGTGTCGCTGCTCGGGGCCATCGGCGTTCTGCTGACCGTCGCGGCACCGAAGGTGCTCGGCGAGGCGACCAACATCATCTTCGAGGGCGTCGTCTCGGCGCAGCTGCCCGCCGGCGTCACACAGGACCAGGTGGTCGCGGGCCTCCGCGCCGAAGGCCAGACCGACCAGGCGAACATGATCGCCGCCATGGACATCACACCGGGCGAGGGCGTCGACTTCGTGCGACTCAGCCAGGTGCTCATGTTCGTGCTGGCGCTCTACCTCGTCGCATCGGTGCTGAGCTGGGTGCAGGGCTTCGTGATCAACATCATCATGATGCGCACGATGTACCGCCTGCGCGAGTCGGTCGAGGCGAAGATCAACCGCCTGCCGCTCAGCTACTTCGACAAGGTGCAGCGCGGCGAGCTGATCTCGCGGGTCACCAACGACATCGACAACATCACGCAGACGATGCAGCAGTCCCTCTCCACTGTGATCACCAGCGTGCTCACAGTCGTCGGCGTGCTCATCATGATGTTCTCGATCTCGTGGCAGCTCAGCATCGTCGCCCTCGTCTCGCTGCCGCTCATGGGCGTCATCTTCGGGATCATCGGCCCGAAGTCGCAGAAGGCCTTCGGCATCCAGTGGCGCAAGGTCGGCCGTCTCAACGCCCGCGTCGAGGAGTCGTTCTCCGGACACGCCCTCGTCAAGGTGTTCGGCCGCGAGGAAGACGCCATGGCGAAGTTCAAGGCCGAGAACGAGGAGCTCTACCAGGCCTCCTTCAAGGCGCAGTTCCTCTCCGGCATGATCATGCCCGGCATGATGTTCATCGGAAACCTCACGTACGTGGGCATCGCCGTTCTCGGCGGTCTCATGGTGGCGAGCGGCCAGCTGCGCCTCGGTGACGTTCAGGCGTTCATCCAGTACTCGCAGCAGTTCACGCAGCCGCTGTCCGAACTCGGCGGCATGGCTGCTGTCGTCCAGTCGGGCACAGCATCGGCTGAGCGCGTGTTCGAGCTGCTCGACGAGGAGGAACAGGAGCCCGACGCCGTCGATGCGCCCAAGCCCGCCGATGGCGACGGCACGATCTCCTTCGAGAACGTGGCCTTCTCCTACACGCCCGACCGTCCTCTCATCCGCGACCTGACGTTCAGCGTCAAGCCCGGCCAGACCGTGGCGATCGTCGGCCCGACGGGTGCCGGGAAGACCACGCTGGTGAACCTCATCATGCGGTTCTACGAGCTGAACGGCGGCCGCATCCTCCTCGACGGTCAGGACATCGCCGAGCTGCGCCGTCACGACGTGCGGTCGCGCACGGGCATGGTGCTCCAGGATCCATGGCTGTTCGCGGGAACCATCCGCGAGAACATCCGCTACGGACGACAGAGCGCGACCGACGAAGACATCGTGGCCGCGGCCAAGGCCACCTACGTCGACAGGTTCGTTCACTCCCTGCCCGAGGGATACGACACCCTGCTCGACGAGGACGCGTCGAATGTGTCCGCTGGCGAGAAGCAGCTCATCACGATCGCGAGGGCGTTCGTCTCGAATCCATCCGTTCTCATCCTCGACGAGGCGACCTCATCGGTCGACACCCGCACCGAGCTGCTGCTGCAGCACGCCATGGCAGCTCTCCGCAACGGGCGCACGTCGTTCGTGATCGCTCACCGACTCTCGACGATCCGCGACGCCGACCTGATCCTCGTGATGGAGCACGGCGACATCGTGGAGCAGGGGTCGCACGAGGAGCTCATCACCCGTGAGGGCGCGTACTTCCGCCTCTACAACTCGCAGTTCGAGGGCGCGACCGACATCGACGCCGAACTGGCGGCCGTGACGGGATCCGTGTCGGCGGCGTCAGGACCCGAGTCGGCCGCGGAAGCGCAGAGCGACCCGGCGAACGCCTAGCGGCATCGGGTGCTCCGTTCACTTCGAACGGAGCACCCGGAACGCCGACGTTCACCTGACGGCCCTGTCGCAGACGGCGGAATCGCGCGAGACTCGAGCCATGGCCGCACGGGAGACACGGATGCCGCGCTCGATCGCGGCCGTCGTCGGCGTGCTTCTCGTGGCGACGGCGGTCATCGTGGCCATCGCGGGAACGGCACTGGTGGCGGCGGGCGCCGAGATCGCGTTCCTTCTGGTGCTGGTCGCCCTCCCCGTGTTCGTCACGGGAATCGGTGCCCTGGCCGTCGACGCCGGGCGGCGGTGAGGGCGGTGACGACGGGATCAGCGGCGCCGGCATCGGCTTCAGCGATGCGCCGCCGTGAGGCTGCTCCGGCGCCCTGGGCGCCCACAGCTATCCTCCTCATCGTTGCCGGAATCGCTCTGGCCATCGCTGCCGGCATCAGGTGGCAGCCCTGCAGCCTGGACATCGATTCGATGGCCTGCGTCGCGGCGCAGGACCACCTGCGCGACTACGGGATCGTCAGCGCACCGTTCGAGCCGATCTTGGGCGCCGTCGTGCTCGCCGCACTGGCCTCCTTCGTGATGACGGGCTTCTGGCTGCTGTGGGCGTCGTGGGCGGCATCTGCAGTTGCATCGCCGGCTGCATCGCGCCTCGCTCTCGTCACCTGCCTCGTCTCGGCCGCGGCGACCGCTGTCATCGGCGCTGGCCAGCTCCTGGCTGCGGTCACGGATGCGGCACTCGGTGTTCTCGACTGGGTTCCGGCATCCGTTCTCGGGCTCATCGCGTTCCTCGCACCCGTCATCGCCGCGAGCGTTCTGCTGGTGCTCAGCTCATCCCGCCGCGGCCGCCTCGCCTGGGCGGTGCTCGTGCTCGGGCTGTGCATCGGCAGCCAGATCGCCGAGTTCGTGCTCCTGTCGAGCCTGTTCCTCGCCTCGCACGACTCCCCGATCGGCACAGGGTTCGTCTCGGCAGCGACCCTCGTGATCAGCGGCTGCTTCTTCGGCGTCGCCGCGATCGACCGCGCCCGAATCCGCGTTGTCAACCCTCCCGCGAGTTGATCACCGGCGCTTCCCCCGGGCATACGATGGGTGCCGTGGAGAGGGCGGCTCCTGTGTGAGCCGAGGACCTGATGATGCCGAAGAAGCCGTCTGCAGTCCGCACGAATCTCCGCTCAGCCACGTCGACGCATCGCGCAGCTGACACGAGCACGCCCAGACGAGCGCGCCGGAACGATTGAAGGGGAGAGTCGTGACGACTTCCAATGAGAGTGCCAAGGCGACGGAGACGAGTGGCAAGGCGCCGACAGGCAAATACCGACGCAGGGCGATAGGCCTGGCCGTCTCGGCCGCCGTCGGTGGATTCCTGTTCGGTTTCGACTCATCGGTGATCAACGGCGCCGTCGACTCGATCCAGAAGGACTTCGGCCTCAACGACGTCATCACGGGCTTCACCGTGGCCATCGCGCTTCTCGGCTGTGCGCTCGGCGCCTACCTCGCGGGCACCCTCGCCGACCGCTGGGGCCGGCTCAGGGTCATGCTCCTCGGTGCCATCCTGTTCTTCGTCAGCTCCATCGGCGCCGGTCTCGCCTTCTCGGTCTGGGATCTCGCGCTCTGGAGGGTCATCGGTGGTCTCGGCATCGGCATCGCCTCCGTCGTCGCTCCGGCCTACATCGCCGAGATCGCGCCCCGACAGATCCGCGGCGGGCTGGCCTCGCTGCAGCAGCTGGCGATCACCATCGGTATCTTCGCCGCCCTGCTCTCGGACGCCCTCCTCGCCGGTGTGGCCGGCGGTGCAGACGACGTGCTCTGGCTCGGACTCGAGGCCTGGCGCTGGATGTTCCTCGTCGGGGCCATCCCCGCGGTCGTCTACGGCGTGATCGCCCTGCGCCTGCCGGAGTCGCCGCGGTACCTCCTCACCCAGGGCCGCACGGAGGAGGCTCGCGAGATCTTCTCGACCCTCGTCGAAGCGGACGACCTCGACCGTGCCGTCGACGACATCCAGAAGGCGATCGACGAGGACAAGGAGGGCGCGAAGGCCACACTGCGCGGCAAGGCGTTCGGCCTGAAGCCCATCGTGTGGATCGGTCTGACGCTGTCGATCTTCCAGCAGTTCGTCGGCATCAACGTGATCTTCTACTACTCGACGACGCTGTGGAAGGCCGTCGGATTCGCTGAGTCCGACTCTCTGCTCATCAGCGTCATCACCTCGATCACGAACGTCGCCGTCACGGTGGTCGCCATCCTCCTGGTCGACCGTCTCGGCCGCCGCCCGATCCTTCTCGCCGGCTCGACGGGCATGTTCATCTCGCTCGGTGCGATGGCCCTCGCGTTCTCGTTCGCCGTCACCGGGTCGAACGGCGAGGTCTCGTTGCCGGATGCCTGGGGCCCGATCGCTCTGGTCGCCGCCAACATCTTCGTGATCTCCTTCGGCGCATCGTGGGGCCCGATCGTGTGGGTGCTCCTCGGCGAGATCTTCCCGAGCCGCATCCGAGGCAAGGCCCTCGGCCTGGCGGCGGCAGCGCAGTGGATCGCCAACTTCCTCATCACGGTGTCGTTCCCGGCACTGGCGGCGTTCTCGCTCACCTTCACCTACGGCATGTACGCCGCGTTCGCCCTGCTGTCGGGCATCTTCGTGTTCTTCAAGATCCCGGAGACCCGCGGCATGGCGCTCGAGGAGGCCGAGGTCACCTTCGCGTCCAAGCCCAGGCGCGGCAAGGCGGAGGTCTCAGCCAAGCTGTAGCCGCACACCCCGGCAGGACTGCTGAGGGTCGGGCGCGCTTCGCGCCCGACCCTCACTGCGTCTCGGCACGCAGCCCGCACTCAGCTGCCGTTCACTTTCGCGGCATCCCGTGCTGCCATGATCGACCGATGACCACACGCGCCCGCCGACGCACAGCGCGAGGTCTCTCGGTGCTGGTGTGGGGCATCGTGCTCTCGGCCCTGCTGGTGTTCCATCGGGTCCTTCCCGGCTTCGCCGGCGCACTGTCGCTGATCGAGGCCGCATTCCCCTGGTTGGGCATCGTCGTCGTGGCGCTGATCGTCGGGGCCATCATCGTGCGCACGCCGGCAGGCGTCATCGGAGCGGGTGCCGCGACTCTCGCCTGGTGCGTCGTCGTGCTGCCGGCCGCGCTGCCGGTTCCCGCCGTCGCCGCCACCGCCGAGACCACCACGATCGTCAGCGAGAACCTCGAGGCCGGCAACGGGGACGCAGCGGCCATGGTGAGCGCCCTCGCCGATGACGCACCCGACGTGATCGTGCTGCAGGAGCTGAGCGGCGACATCCGGGACACCGTGGCGGATGCCCTGGCCGACCGGTACCCCTACTCGTTCGTCGCCGGCACCGTCGGCGTCTGGAGCACGACAGAGCTCACGAACGGACAACGACTCGATCTCGGGCTGGGCTGGAAGCGCGCGCTCAGCGTCGACGTCGAGACGGCGCAGGGCGTGACACGGCTGTTCGCCGTGCACCTCGCCTCGTTCCGACCCGGCGAACATGAGGATCGCGACAGGATGCTCGAGAACCTCGCCGGCACGCTCGCGGACGACACGTCGAGCCGGCTGGTCGTGATCGGCGACTTCAACACGTCGACAGACGATCACATGCTCGTTCCGGTGACGGATCAGGCGCCGCTCGTGCGCACCGACACAGCAGGATTCCCGTTCACCTGGTCGGCCGGGATCCCGCTGGTGGCGCTCGACCACGCTCTCACGCGAGGCATCGGCGCCGCATCCGTTCATGTGCTCGACGCCAACGGATCCGACCACCGGGCCATCGAACTCACCGTCGGACGCTGACGGCGCTTCTCGTGTATTGACTGAGCGGATGCCCCCTGAACGGGGTACGCGTCCTACGCTGGTACCGGACAGACGACGGGGGAGAGCCATGGCACCGCAGACAGGGAACTCGGCGACGGGCGGCGACTACGCCCGCATGATCACCGTGGCGGTGAGCGCCGTCATCGCCGTGGTCGGCTCGTTCATCGGTTCGGGGGCAGCAGGCGGCACC
The DNA here is from genome assembly GCF_001425325.1 of Leifsonia sp. Root1293. Lineage (NCBI taxonomy): Bacteria > Bacillati > Actinomycetota > Actinomycetes > Micrococcales > Microbacteriaceae > Leifsonia > Leifsonia sp. Root1293. The sequence goes on from NZ_LMEH01000001.1 coordinate 2,424,037, forward strand.
CCGATCCAGGACGCCGCCGGCGGCGCGCTCGCGGCGGACGCCACAGTGGTCGCGCCGGGTTCCGGTGCGTTCAGCATCTGGAGCGTCATCTACGCGGGCCTGCTCGCCTACGCCATCTGGCAGTTCTTCCCCGGGCAGCGCACCGCGGAGCGCCACCGCCGCCTCGGCTACTGGATCGCGGCGTCGCTCATCCTCAATGCCGCGTGGATCCTCAGCATCCAGTTCGACCAGCTCTGGCTGAGCATCCCGATCATCATCCTCCTGCTCGTGGTGCTCATCCGCAGCTTCCTGCTCGCCAGGCAGTTCCGCGGCGACGGGGTGATCGACGCCATCATCACCGACGGCACCATCGGGCTCTACCTCGGCTGGGTGACCATCGCGACTGTCGCGAACATCACGGCCGGGCTGGTGGCGATCGGCTTCGACGGGTTCGGCCTGGACCCCGACATCTGGGGCGTGATCGTGATCGCGGTCGCTGGCCTCATCGGCGTCGGCCTGGCGGTCAGGGGCGGAGGCAGGCTCGCACCGAGCGCAACACTCTGCTGGGGCATCGGGTGGGTCGCGATCGCCCGCCTCACCGGCGACCTGCTCTCGACACCGACCGCCATTGCCGCGATCGTCGCCGTGGTGGCCATCGTGATCGTGACCATCGTGGTGCGCCTGCGCGCGACGACCGAGGACCCCGACAGGATTCCGGCCGCGGCCGTGGCCTAGGCGGCGTCGTCAGCCGGCTTCGACCCCCGTCGTCGGCGCGAACCGAGATCGAGCACCGCGATGGCGAAGGCCACGGCGATGAACAGGGCGACCGACAGCATCCCGTAGCCGTAGGCGTGGTGGTACAGCGTGATGTCGCTCTCGCCGCTGCCCTTCTCCCGGTAGATCGTGGAGTAGAAGAGCGACAGGGCGATGGCGGTCCCGATGGCCGTTCCGATGCGCTGACCGAGCTGCCCGACGGAGCCGGCCAAGCCACCCTGACGCACCGGGATGTCGTGCAGGGTGAGCGTCTGGTTCGGCGAGACGACGAAGCCGCCGCCGGTTCCTGCGACCAGCATGGCTCCGGCCATGAACCAAGGCGTGAGTTCGGGTGGGGTCAGGATGGCGGCGGCCACGAGCAGCCCGGCGCCCAGCAGCACGCCCACCAGACCCCACACCACGAGGGTGCGGCCGTAGCGGGCGACGAGGATGCCGCCACGCCAGGACGAGAAGGCACTCGTGAGGGCGAATCCGATCGAGACCATCCCCGCGAACACCGGTGCGAGGCCGAGCCCCTGCTGCAGGTAGAGGGTCGTCAGCAGGAACGCCGACGGGAGGGCGGCGAAGTACACGCCGATGAGGGCCGATCCGTTGCGGAACGAGCTGATGCGGAACAGCGTCAGGGGGATCAGCGGATCCCGTCCGTGGGCGGCGTAGCGGGTCTCCCAGGCGATGAAAGCAGTGACCCCGAGCACGAACACCACGAGCATCCACCACCGGGACGGGTTGTCGGTCGGCGCTCCCGTGGTGAGGAGGAACGGCCACATCAGGGCGAGTACCGCGATGCCGAACAGCAGGATGCCGATGGGGTCGACGCTCACCGAACGCGATGATCGCTCGCGGGTCTGCGGGAGCAGCCAGATGGCGAGAGCCAGGGCCGCCACTCCCAGTGGGAGGTTGATCCAGAAGATGAGGCGCCAGCCGTCGCTCTCGCCGCCGATCGCGATCAGCAGGCCGCCGAGAGTCGGGCCCACAGCCGTCGCGATGCCGATCATCGCACCGAACAGGCCGAAGGCCTTCCCACGCTCCGCGCCCTGGAAGAGCTGCTGGATGAGCCCGAGCACCTGCGGCATCTGGATGCCGGCCGCGACACCCTGGACCAGACGGGCGACCAGCAGGAATGTGCTCGTCGGCGCCAGGGCGCAGCCGATGCTCGCCAGGGTGAAGAGGGTGAGACCGACGATGAAGAAGGTCTTGCGCGAACGGATGTCGCCGAAGCGGCCGGCGGGCACCAGCGTGAGCCCGAAGGCGAGCACGTAGCCCGAGACGATCAGTTGCAGTTCGGTCGAACTGGCGCCGAACGACTTCTCGATCGACGGCAGGGCGACGTTGACCTTCGAGAGGTCGAGAATGGTGAGCGCGGCGACAGCGACGCAGACCCAGTACGCTCGCCATCGCTTCTGCGGCGTGAGCGGGATGTTCTGCGTGATCGGAGCAGCCGTCATCGCCTCAGCCTAGGCGGCTGCGCTCTCCGCGGGCCAGCGCGGGTCAGGTGGAATGCAGCCGCTCGACGTACTCGTCGGCGTCGACCCACTCCGAGCCGCAGGCTCGGCAGTGGCGAGTGGGGGCGTCGTTCTCGGTCAGCCAGCCGCCCAGCACGACATCACCGTCGTCGGCGGCTGCGCGCAGCACGTCGTCGGGGATGCCGTAGATGATCTGCACCGTGGCACCCGAGCGACAGTCGGGGCACGCGAAGCGGCGGGCTTCCGTTGGGGTGTTGATCTCGATGGTGCTCATGCAGAAGACGGTACGTCGGCCCACCGACATCCGCCCGGCACGCCCCCGGCGGTTCGCATCGACATGGCCCCGGTCGGCAGAACAGCCGACACGGCCAACGGTTCTGTACCCCGATCCCTGCCGAGCCGCCGAGCGCGACCCCGCACTGTGGGGACATCCACGCTGCGTTTGTCCCGCGTACGGGGAATGTCGGCACCAGGCATCGGTGGTTAGCGTTGAAACGTGAGCCCTACTCCACAACTCTCCACCGTCGCAGACGAGGAAACCGCAGCGCAGACGCGCCTCGGAGACCCGCGCGACATGTCCGACATCCTCAACCCCCTCGGGTTGCTCCAACCCAAGCTCGCGCGTATCGAGTCGATCGTCGCGCGCACCCTCGGCGCCGTCGTGGTCGTCGGCGGTGTCGGCTACCTGCTGTTCTCCCTCGCAACCACCGCTTCCTGAGTCGCGTTCCCGGCCGCGCGGCGCCGCCGCCTAGTGTGGAAGCCGTGCCAGCCGAAGACCCCGCATCCCGTCCCCGCCCGGGCATCGCCGAGAGGCTCTCGCGCCTGGTGCATCTGCCCACGGTCTCGGCCGAGCTCGAGACGCGGGGCCGCACACCGTTCGAGGATGTCGAGTCCTTGATCCGTGAGCTCTACCCGCTCGTGCACCAGCACCTCGCCTTCGAGAAGATCACCGACTTCGGGCTGCTCTACCGCTGGACGGGAAGCGCCGGCCCGGCCGCAGACAGCGCCGACGAGCCCGTCATCCTCATGGCTCACTACGACGTGGTGCCCGTCGACGAGACAGACCCGTGGAGCTACCCGCCCTTCGACGGCACGATCGCCGACGGACATGTCTGGGGCCGCGGCACGCTGGACGACAAGGGTGAACTGGTGCTCATCCTCGACGCCGTCGAGAACCTTCTGGCCGCCGGCTTCACGCCGGCCCGCGACGTCTACCTCTCCTTCGGCGGCAACGAGGAGACCTTCGGCGAGGCGGCCAAGACCATCGCGAGCACACTGAAGGGCCGCGGCATCCGCCCCTGGCTCGTGCTCGACGAGGGCGGTGCTGTGACGGATGCGCCTCTCCCGTTCATCCCCCTCGTCACGGCCGTCGTCGGCGTGGCCGAGAAGGGCGCGCTCACCGTGCGACTCGACGCCCGGGGCGAGCCCGGTCACGCGTCGGCTCCCCCGCGCGAGACGGCGACCACGCGAATCGCCCTGGCCGTGCGGCGCATCACCAGGCGCGGCTTCCCGCCGCACTTCCCGAAAGCGGCCCGCGCGATGTTCCGCGTCTTCCGCGAGAACACCACGGGCCGGCCGCGCGCCATCGTGTCGGCACTGCTCGCCGCGCCGCCGGTCACGGCCAGGCTGTTCGCCAGACTCGCCGGAGATGCCGGCGCCATGGTGCGCACGACCGTGGCCGTCACCATGCTCGGCGCCGGGACCGCAGCCAATGTGCTGCCGTCCCAGGCCTCGGCGACGCTCAACATCAGGATCGCCGTCGGCGAGACCGTCGCGAGTTCTGTCGCCCGCATCCGTCGACTGGTCCGCGGCCTCGACATCACGGTGACAGTGCTGGAGGGTGACGACCCGTCGCCGGAGTCCTCGACGGGGAACGCGCAGTTCGCGCTCATCCGCGACGCCGTCGGGGTGGCCTATCCCGAGGCCGTCACGGCGCCGTACGTGCAGATGTCGGCCACCGACGGTCGGCACTTCCACCGCTTCTCTCCGGCCACCTACCGCTTCGCGCCGCTCATGATGACGGGGGCGCAGCGTGCGTCCATCCACGGCATCGACGAGCACGTCTCCATCGACAGCCTCGAACGGGGGGAGCGTTTCTACAACGCACTGCTGCGTTCGTTGCCCGCCTGAAACATTCCTCTGTCTAGAGTGTGACTCGGCCCGGATCGACGGGCCGCCTCGTGCCGGAAGGAGCCGCGATGACGCGCGCAGTGAAACTCGGATCGGTGGCCGGCGTCGTCGGCTTCCTCGCCTTCGTGGAGTTCACGAGCGGCATCCTGCAGGGCTACTACACGCCTCTGCTCACCGAGATCGCGCGCAACCTTGGCATCCACGATGCCGACGTCAACTGGCTCGAGGGCACGCAGCTCATGCTCTCGGCTCTTGTGGTGCCGGCGATGGCGAAGCTCGGCGACATGGTCGGGCATCGACGGATGCTGCTCATCTCGACGGCAGTCACGGCCGTTGCCTCGCTCGCCCTGCCGTTCACCGACGTGTTCTGGGTCTTCCTCGTGGCCTGGGCGCTGCAGGGTTTCTACGTTGTGTGGCTGCCGCTCGAGATCGCGCTGGTCTGGTCTCGGAGCCGCTCGCTCGACTCCCCGGCCGCCATCACCCGTCGTGCGGCCGGACTGCTGGTCGCGGCACTCGAGTTGGGCGCCATCGCCGGTGCGCTCACTGCGGGCGCACTGGCCGATGTCATCCCACTGCAGACCACCCTGCTGATTCCGGGCATCGCCGTGGCGATCTGCTTCTTCGTCGTGCTGTTCGGCGTGAAAGAGTCGCCCGACCTCACCGGCGGCAGGTTCGACACGGGCGGCCTCATCCTCATCTCGCTGGCCCTGCTCGCCCTCACCGGCGGCCTCAGCCTGCTGCGTCTCGCCGGCCCAGGCGACCTCCTCTCCTGGGCGGTCGTGCTGCTCGGCGTGCTGCTCGTCATCCCGTTCGCCCGCTACGAACTGCGCCAGAACGACCCGCTCATCGATGTGCGGCTGTTCCGCTCGCCGGCCCTCGGCCCCATCTTCCTCACTGCCGGTCTGTTCGGCGTGAGCGTGCTGGGAGCACAGGCGCCCCTCTCCACCTTCGCCAGAACCGACGCGGCCACCTATGGCTACGGCCTCTCGGCCAGCAGCGGCCAGACCTCGATCCTCATTGGGGCGTACGTTCTGTCGATGATCGTCGGCGCCATGCTGTTCCCCGTCGCGACGAGGTTCGTGACCCCGCGCATCGCGCTCATCGGCGCGAGCCTGCTGGTGGCCATCGGCTACCTGCTGTTCCTGCCGTTCCACGAGGGCTACGTGAACGTGCTTGCGAACATGATCATCGCCGGCATCGGCTCGGGCGCCCTCGTCGCCGCACTGCCGGCCGCAGCAGCAGCTGCCGCGCCGCGCCGTCAGACCGGCGTCGCCACCGGACTCACCAACTCGGTCAAGACCGTCGGTGGCGCCATCGCATCCTGTGTCTTCGGGATCGCCCTCCTCAGCCACGTCGGCGGAGCAGCGACAGAGGGGACGGCCGGATCGCTGAGCGGTTACATCACCGTGTGGCTCATCTGCGGACTGACAGCAGTCGTGGCCGCCGTGCTGCTGGTCTTCGTGCCGAAGCTGGCGTTCTCGGATGCCGCGGTGTCCGACGTCGCGGTCGAGCCGGTGGTGCGGTAGCACCCGACCGCCGTCAGTAGTCCAGCTTCTCGATCTCGAGACGCGCCAGGTCGACGTTGCGCACCATGCGCATGCGCTCAGCGCGGGTGCGCAGGTAGTTGGAGTCGACGGCGCTCTGCGGGCGCTCGAGGTCCAGGCGCACGCCGATGGCTCCGGCCACGTCGTCCCAGGCGTCGTCCCGTGCCGCCGTGATGAAGGTGCGCAGGTACTCGTCGTCGGCAGCGCGTTGCTCGAGCTCCGTCGCCACGGCGAGGTTCACCCGCTCACGCAGCCCGAGGTTCACGAGGTCCTTCGACCTGTAGTCGTGCATGTCCTGGGGGTTGCCGTGCAACGACGCGGCGGCAGCGCTCTCCTGAGCGACCCTCTCAGCGGCCCCGCGCATCTCCGCCGCCAGCGCTGCGAGCGCGTCGCGGGCGTCGGGCAGGAAGGAGTCGACGTCGAAGTCGACGCCCTCGCCCAGCACGCTCACCAGGATGCGGTTCTTCAGCACCATGCGGCTGGAGTACTCGGCCAGCATCACGCCCTCTTCGCGGGCGTCGGCCTCCTCGGGAGGCTCAGCCCACGGCAGTGTGGAGAAGTCGAACGGCGGCGGCTTCCTCTTGCGCCACCGACTGAACCACATCGCACTCCCGCTCCGGGGCATCGATCGTCGACGCACCTCTGTCGAGAATACCGGCGGTCCGTGACACGGCGGCAGCGGGAGGGAGAACGACTGGATCCGAGACGGCGGTCTCCACCACCTCGTGTCGCCGGCTCGCGCTATCGTGCAGACAGGCGACGCGACAGACGCGACGCCTGCGGCGGAGGTGGCATGTTCCTGCTCGATGGCACCGTGGTGACGAGCGCGAGCGACCTCACCACGGCCTCGAAGTGCGAGTTCGCCTTCCTGCGCAGACTCGATGCGAAGCTCGGCAGGATCGCTGCCGTCCCCGATGCCGAGGATGCGATGCTGGCCCGCACGGCGATCCTCGGCGACAAGCATGAGAGCCGGGTGCTGGCCGATTACCGTGAGCGCTTCGGCGACGGCGTGGTCGAGGTGGCGCGACCGCCCGAGCTCACGACCGAGACCCTGCGGTATGCGACGGATGCCACCCGCTCCGCCTTCGCATCCGGAGCCGATGTGGTATTCCAGGCCACCTTCTTCGACGGCGCGTTCCTGGGGTTCGCCGACTTCATCGTGCGGCGTCCCGGCGGCGTCTACCTGGTGCAGGACACCAAGCTGGCCCGGCGCGCGCGGGTGACGGCTCTGCTGCAGCTCGCGGCATACGCCGATCAGCTCGACGTGCTGCGAGTGCCCCGCGCCGACACCGTCGAGCTGCTGCTCGGCGACGGCAGCGTGAGCGTGCACAGGGTCGACGACATCCTGCCGGTCTACCGCAAGCGCCGCGCCCGGCTGCTGCAGATCGTGGATGAGCGGCTGGAGGCATCGACGCCCGTCGCCTGGGGCGACCCGCGGTACACAGTGTGCGGCCGGTGCGAGACCTGCGCCGCGGAGGTCGACGCCAGCCGTGACGTGCTGCTGGTCGCCGGCATGCGCATCTCCCAGCGCGACGCTCTGCGCTCCGCCGGCATCACCACCATCGATGAGCTCGCCGCAGTCGAGATGCGCGCCGACGGCGAATCCCCCGTCGACGGCATGGCCCGCAGCACCCTCGAGTCGTTCAGGGTCCAGGCCGCCCTGCAGATCGAGGCCGGACGGGCGACGGATGCCGCACGCGTCGCTGCGCTCGCCGCCGGGTCAGACCCTGACGACGTGCATCTCGCGCCCCCCGTCGCCGTGCGCGACCCTCAGGCCCTCGCCGCGGTGCCCGAGCCGGATCCGGGCGACCTGTTCTTCGACTTCGAGGGCGATCCGCTCTACACCGAGGGCGCCGGCATCAGTTGGGGCATCGACTACCTCTTCGGCGTGCTCGACAGGAACGACGAGTTCACGACGTTCTGGGCGCACAGTTTCGCCGAGGAGAAGGTGGCTCTCGAGCTCTTCCTCGACTTCGTCGACGAGCGTCGGCGCGCGCATCCGGGCCTGCACATCTACCACTACGCCAGTTATGAGCGGACCCACCTGCTCTCCATCGCCGCACGGCACGGCACCTGCGAGGCGCGCGTCGACCAGCTGCTCAGCGACGGAGTGCTCATCGACCTCTACCCGATCGTGCGCCGCGGCATGCTCGTGGGCAGCCGCTCCTACTCGATCAAGAAGCTCGAGCCGCTCTACATGGGCGACGAGGAGCGCGAGGGCGTGACGAACGCCGCCGACTCGATCGTCGAGTACCAGCGGGCGATGGACCTGAGCGCCGCCGGCGAACAGGCGGAGTCGCAGGCCATTCTCGACGACATCGCCCGGTACAACCGCTACGACGTGCTGTCCACACTGCGCCTCAGCGAGTGGCTCCTCGAGCGCGCCGCCGAGGTGGGAGTTCGTCCGGCGCCGCGCGCGCCCCGCGAGGGCGAGCAGTACGTGCAGTCCGAACTCGCGATCGCCCTGTCGCACCTGGCCGGCTCCGGCGATGCCTCCATCGACCACCGCACGCCCGACCAGACGGCGCTGGCCCTGGCCTCCGCCGCCATCGACTACTACCCAAGGGAGCGCAAGAGCTTCTGGTGGGCGCACTTCTTCCGACTCGACCAGCCCCTGCGGGAGTGGGAGGACACCCGCGACGTCCTGGTCGTCGATGCATCGAGGTCGCGCCTCGAGGTCGACTGGCACCTGCCGGAGGGCAGGAGCCAGAAGGAGCGGCGCACTCTGCGGCTGCACGGGCGGTTCGGCCCCGGCACGCGCATCTCGGTCGGCGCCGGACTCTTCGCCCTCTACGAGCCCGATGGAGCGGTGCTCGACGCCGATGCCGACCCCGGCCAGCGCATCAGGCGCGATGTCACGGTGCTCGAGGTGCTCGACGACGGACTCGTCGTCGAGGAGTCGCTGCCGATGGGAGCCGCGAGGCACCGCCAGGCACCGATGGCCATCGCACCCGGTTGGCCGCTGCGCACGACAGCGCTCGAGAACGCGATCAGCGAATGGGGTGCGGCGCTGGTGCGGGAGCATCCGACCTGGCCGCGTGATCCCATGACCGACATCCTCAGGCGCCTGCCCCCGAGGTCGCTCAGGGGAGAGCTCGTGCCCGTCACCACGGGTGGCTATGCAGACGCCGTCGTGGCCAGTCTGGTCGACCTCGATTTCTCCTATCTCGCGGTTCAGGGCCCTCCCGGCACCGGCAAGACCTACCTCGCCTCGCACGTCATCGCCCGACTCGTGAACGATCACCACTGGAAGATCGGCGTCGTCGCCCAGTCGCACTCCGTCGTCGAGAACCTTCTCGATCGGCTCGCCGACGCCGGGCTCGACCCGGCGCTGGTGGGCAAGGCACCCAAGTCAGGCGACACGACAGTGCACGGGTACACCCAGTTCGCCGACAAGAACGCCGCGCTCCTCTTCGCCCAGGCCCATGCCGAGAGCGGATTCGTCGTCGGTGGCACGGCGTGGGACTTCGCCAACCCGGCTCGCTTCCCACGCCGCGCGCTCGACCTGCTGGTGGTCGACGAGGCCGGCCAGTTCTCGCTGGCATCCACCCTCGCCACGAGCGTCAGCGCTCGCAATCTGCTCCTCCTCGGTGATCCGCAGCAGCTTCCGCAGGTGAGTCAGGGCACCCACCCCGAACCCATCGACAGCTCGGCACTCGGCTGGGTGGCTGCCGGGCACGATGTGCTCCCGAAGGAGTTCGGCTATTTCCTCGCCGAGAGCAGACGGATGCATCCGGCCGTCGCCCAGCCCGTGTCGACTCTGTCCTACGAGGGAGAGCTGCGGTCCCACCCCGATGCCGCCGACCGTCTGCTCCTGGCGACCGAGCCCGGGCTCCACACGGTCCCCGTCGTGCATTCGGGCAACGCGACGGAGTCGCCCGAAGAGGCCGCGGTCGTCGTCCCGGTGGTGCAGTCGCTGCTCGGTACGCCATGGCGATCCAGCCGAGATGCGCCGGCCCGCCCGATCGAGCAGGCCGACTTCATCGTGGTGACGCCGTACAACGCCCAGCTCGCCCTCGTGCGCCAGGTGCTCGACCGATCCGGACTCCCCCAGGTGCGCGTGGGCACCGTCGACAAGTTTCAAGGGCAAGAGGCCGTCATCGCCGTCGTTTCCCTCGCCGCGTCATCCGCGTCCGACGTGCCCCGCGGGATGGAATTCCTCATCATGAAGAACCGCCTCAACGTGGCCATCTCCCGGGCGCAGTGGGCTGCCTATCTCGTCTACTCGCCCGAACTCACGGAGTACCTGCCGCTGACACCGCAGGGCGTCACCGAGCTGAGCGCCTTCATCAGGCTGGTCGAGCGCTGACCGGTCCCCGGGCGGGACAGCGGAGCATAGGAAGCGCATAGCGAACCCATAGCGCCCCCGTCGGCCCCAGAAAGGGTCGCCATAGGAGCGCGCGGCTTGATGGAACTCGGAAAGAACACCACCGAGACCTCTGGAGCCTCCGCATGCAAGCCATCACCATCGCCATCGACCTGGTCGCCATCGGCGTCCTGACCTTCGGCATCTACTTTTCCCCGCCACCGCCGCCGCGATCTCGTCGTCGCCTTCCTCGGCGTCAACGTCGGCGTTCTCGCCGTCTCCATGATCCTCGGTTCCACGGCCATCGGGGCCGGCCTCGGGCTCGGCCTGTTCGGTGTGCTGTCGATCATCAGGCTGCGCTCGCGCGAGATCGAGCAGCACGAGGTCGCCTACTACTTCGCCTCCCTCGCACTCGGCCTCATCGCCGGACTCAGCGTGAACTTCGACTGGCTCACCTTCGCCCTCATGGCCCTGGTCATGGTCGTGCTGTTCATCGGCGACCACCCGCGGCTCTTCGCCCGCTACCGCCAGGAGCTCGTCGTGCTCGATCGGGCCATCCCCTCGGAAGCCGCGCTCATCGCCCACCTCGAGCAGCTTCTCGACGCCCGCGTGCACGGGGTGAAGGTCGAGGAGCTCGACATGGTCAACGACACCACCCACGTCAACGTGCGGTACCAGCTGCATGCACGGCTGACGGATGCCGCATGCTCGGGCGCGGGCCGCCGCGACGAGTTGGCGGTGGCCCGATGACCGGCAACGCCCTCGCCACCATCACGGCACTCTCCCCCGTGACCCTCGACGAGCTCACCGAACGCGCCGAACTGCAGACGCGGGTCGACCGCAAGTACATGCTGCCTCTCGCCGACCTCGCCGACGTGCTCGCCGAGCTCGACGACGATACCCGGGTGCTGGAGTTCGAGTCGGCCACGACCGCGGCGGACGGATCGCATGCCGCGAGCGGCATGTCGTCCCGCATCCGCTCGGCGGCGTACGAGTCGGTCTACTTCGACACCCCGGAACTGGTGGCGTTCCACCTGGCCGCACGCGGCCGACGCCGCCGCTTCAAGGTGCGCACCCGCTCCTACCTCGAGTCGGGCGCCACCTTCCTCGAGGTGAAGACGCGCGGCGGTCGCAGCCTGACGGTCAAGGACCGCCTCGCCTACGACCCGGCCGACCACGACAGGCTCACCGCCGAGGGACTCGCCTACACGAGCAGCGTGCTCAGCGAATCCGGCGTGGCCGACGGCGAGTGGTCGACCCTCACACCGACCATCGTCACGCGCTACCGCCGCACCACGTTGCTGCTTCCCGCAGCCGCCGGTCGCGACGAGAGCCGCGCCACCATCGACCTCGACCTCGAATGGATCGACGAGGGCGCCGGCCTGTTCCCGCGACGCCTGCGCACGCCGGCATCCGTCATCGTCGAGACGAAGTCGGGTCGCGCCACCGGCAGCCTCGACCGAGCACTCTGGCGGCACGGACACCGGCCGGCCACGGTGTCGAAGTTCGGCACCGGGCTCGCCGCCCTCCGCCCCGACCTGCCCTCGAACAAGTGGACGCGCGTGCTGCGCCGCCACTTCGCCACTCCGACCACCACGACACCACAGACCGCCGCGTCCCTCGCGGCCTGAGCTCCAGGAGCCATCATGCGATCCCCCAAGTACTTCCTCCTCGTCCCCGTGCTCGCGACCGGCCTCGTGCTCGCGGGCTGCGCCGTCACCCAGACCGACAACGGCAGCGGTAGCGGCAGCACGTCGAGCACGACCAGCAGCAGCGAGACCACAGCCGAGCTCGTGCCACCGGCATCCGTCGACGTCACCCAGACCGCAGCCGAAGTGCTGGCCGCGAACCAGAAGACCCACACGAGCGCAGAGAACGGCGACTCGGATGCAGCGTGGAGCGAGGCCGACGCCACGGCCATCGACCTCGACGAGGAGAATGGAACCGTCACGATCTCCGAGGCCGGCACCTACCACCTCACCGGCACCCTCGCAGATGGCCAGGTCGTGGTGAACAGCACCGGCGACGGCCAGGTGAAGCTCGTGCTCGACGGGGTCGATATCACCAGTTCGACGGGATCGGCGATCAGCATCGTCGCCGCAGACGAGGCCGTCGTCATCCTCGCCGACGGGTCGACGAACACGCTGACGGATGCCGCGAGCTACGCCGACGCCGATGTGGACACCCCCGTCGCGGCCCTGTCGAGCGCGGCCGACCTCACCATCACGGGCACCGGAGCGCTCGACGTGACCGGCAGCAGCAACGACGGGATCTCCTCGAAGGACGGCCTCGTGATCGCGGACGGCGACATCACCGTCGACGCCCAGGACGACGGCATCCGTGCCAAGGACTACCTCGCGATCCTCGACGGCACCATCACGGTGACCGCGGGCGGAGACGGCCTGAAGAGCGACAACGACGAGGACGCCACGCGCGGCTACATCGCCATCGAGGGCGGAGCTGTCACGGTCGAGGCGACGGGCGACGGCCTCTCGGCCACGACCGACGTGGTGATGACGGCAGGCGCGCTCGACGTGACCTCAGGTGGCGGCGCCGACAAGACCGTGGCCGATGACGCCTCGGCGAAGGGGATCAAAGCCAGCGCCATCGTCGTTCTCGGTGGCGGCGACGTCAGCATCGACGCGGCCGACGACGCCGTGCACTCCGACAACGCCGTCCACGTCTCCGGCGGCGTGGTGAAGCTCGCCACGGGCGACGACGGCGTACACGCCGACACCGCCCTGCTCGTCTCAGACGGCACCCTCACCATCTCGCAGTCGTACGAGGGCCTCGAGAGCTCCGAGATCACCGTCGCCGGCGGCACCACCTCGGTGACGGCCAGCGACGACGGGGTGAACGTCTCCGACGGCAGCGGTGCCAGCGCGATGGGCGGGGGCGGCCGGATGGGTGGCGGGCCCGATCAGGCGGCGGATGCCGCGGCCGAGGATGCAGCAGACGCGGCGGCAGACGACGACGCCGCCACCGACTCGACCGACGGCACTGCGACCGGCGACATGAGCCTCTCCATCACGGGCGGAACCCTCACCGTGAACTCGGAGGGCGACGGCCTCGACTCCAACGGATCGGCGTCGATGTCCGGCGGCACCGTGGTCGTGAACGGCCCGACCGGCAGTGGGAACGGTGCCCTCGACGTCGACGGCGCATTCTCGATCAGCGGCGGTTCTCTGCTGGCGGTCGGGAGCGCCGGCATGGTCGTGGCTCCGGATGCCGATGCCGACCAGGCCTCGATCTCGGCGGTGCTCGACTCGAGCCATCCGGACGGCAGCACCGTCGAGGTGACCTCGAAGGACGGAACCGTGGTCGCGAGCTTCACGGCCACGAAGGAGTTCGCCTCGGTGGTGTTCTCCTCCGCCGACATCGTGAACGGGCAGACGTACACGGTCACTGTCGACGGCGCCGCTGCGGGGACCGCCGTCGCCGGCGAGCAGGCCACCGAGATGGGTGGCCCTCCCGCTCGCTGAACGAGTACTCGGCGAGCTGTCAGGTGGCAGCTGCTAGATCCCGCCGACGCTCACCGTCGCGCCCACCGCCGCGCCCGCCGCATCGCGCAGCACGGCGACCACCATCGATCCGTAGGGTCGGCGCCACACGCTGTGACGCACTCGATGGGCCTCTTCGGCGACAGTGGCCCTGGCCACGAAGCCGGCGTCGTCGACCTGGGTCTCGACCGGCACGCCGTCCACCGAGATCGTGAGGGACGAGAGACCGGCCGGCGCCTGGAACGATCCACGCACGACGATCTCGACGCGACCATCCTCGGGAGGCAGGGCCTCGGCTTCGAGCACCAGGGCGGGCGCGCCGGCTGGCGGGCCGGCGACTGCTCCACCGACGGCCGCAGCGGCATCCGTCGTCGCGTCGGAAGCGTCTCCCGCCAGCGCCGGCGTTCGCCCGGGTGCCACCCGGCGCGAACCCGGCGCTCCCGTCGCCTCGAAAGCGGCCGCGAGTCGCAGCAACGCCGTGTCGGAGTAGGCGGCTCCCGCGAAGGTCAGGCCCACGGGCATGCCGGTGTCGTCCATGAGGCCCATCGGCACCGTCACCGTCGGGATGCCGAGGTGTCGCGGAACCAGGTTGCCGTTGGCCACCCAGGTGCCGTTGCGCCATCCTCGCGCGGCCGAGACCTCGTTCACGTCCATGTCGGCAGGCCCCACGTCGGCGACGGCAGGGAACACCACGGCGTCGAGGCCGAGCCGGGCCATCCATTCCTCGAGGTCGATGCGTCTGGTCTCCTCGAGCCCGCGCAGCCCAGCCTCGAGGAGCGGAATGTCGATCAGCTCTCCCGACGGGTGTTCCCGGGCGAAGTCGGGGTACTCAGCGATGTCGTCGTCGAAACCGGTGTACCTGTCGGGCAGGGCGCCGGGCGGCTGCGGGAAGATGCGCGCGCCGTCGACGTCGGCGACGCCGCCGATCGCGGGATCTCCGTTCGCGGCCAGGAAGTCGTCCCACGCCCAGACCGACAGGTCGACGATCTCGCGCTTGAGGTAGTCGGCGCTCACCAGGCCGCGCGTGGCGATCGTCGGCGCTCCGGGTCTGTCACCCTCGTAGTTCGACACCACCGGGAAGTCCACCTCGACGACCTCGGCCCCTGCGGCCTCGAGGTCGCGGCGGGCTGCTTCCCAGAGGGCGATGACGGACGCGCGCGTCTCGATACGCTCCCCCGTCGGGCCCCCGATCCCTCCGGCCTGGGCGGTGCCAGCCTCGGGGTCGTCGTTGATGTACATGCGCGGGATGCCGAGACGCGTGCCGGCGAGCGCGGCACCGGGGCCGGCATCCGCACCGACATCGGATGCCCCGACCAGCCCGGCGTACGACTCCGGCCGCACCTCGGACGACGCCGGGATCGACACCCAGGGCTGCGTGCGCCAGAAGTCGCCCCGGGTCTCGGCGTCGTCGGCCACGATGACATCGAGCACGGCGAGCAGGTCGGCCACGGTGCGGGTGTGCGGCACGACCACGTCCATCGTGGGCACGAGCGGCCAGTTGCCGCGCACCGAGATGACGCCGCGGGACGGCGTGTAGGCGACGAGGGAGTTGTTCGAGGCAGGCGCCCGACCGCTCGACCAGGTCTCCTCGCCGAGCCCGAACGCTCCGAAGCTGGCGGCGGTGGCCGTGCCCGATCCGTTCGAGGAGCCCGAGGCGAAGGCGGCGGTCAGGAACTCGGGGTTGTACGGGCTCTCCGCGCGGCCGTACACCCCTCGCTGCATGCCGCCGTTGGCCATGGGAGGCATGTTCGTGAGGCCCAGGAGCACGGCGCCTGCGGCCCGGAGTCGCGCGATGGTGAAGGCGTCATCGGTCGCAACCAGGTTCTCGAAGGCTGGCGACCCCGCAGCCACGGTGAGCCCGCGCACCTTGTAGCTGTCTTTGGCCGTGTAGGGGATGCCGTCGAGAGGGCCGAGCGCACGGCCCGCCGCGCGGCGCTCGTCGGACGCCCGGGCGTCGGCGAAGGCCGCAGGGTTGAGCACAGGAACCGCGTTCAGCCTGATCCCCTGCCTGTCATAGGCGGCAATGCGCTCGAGGTAGGCCGCGACGAGCTCGACGCTCGTGAAGTCGCCGGCCGCCAGGGCGGCACCGAGCTGCGCGATCGAGGCCTCGACGACGTCGACCGGCCGCTGCGCTGCAGTCGAGGTCATCGCGCGACCCCGGTGGGCTGCTGCTGCGTGATGCAGTGGATGCCACCGCCGCGGGCGAAGATCTCGCGGGCGTCGACCGTGACGACCCGGCGGCCCGGGTAGGCGCCCTCGAGCAGGGTGCGTGCCCGGGCATCCGCCTCGTCGTCGCCGAAGCCGCACGCGATCACTCCGCCGTTCACCACGAGGTGGTTCACGTAGTTGTAGTCGACGAAGCCCTCCTCGTCCTCCAGTTGGGCCGGGGCCGGCAGGTCGATGATGGTCCACGACCGGCCGGCGGCATCCGTCGTCGTCTCAAGGAATGCGCGGAGGTCGCGCATCACCTCGTGGTCGGGATGAGCGGGATTCGGCTGCTCATGCAGGAGGATCGTGCCCGGCGACGGGATAGTGGCGACCATGTCGACGTGGCCGCGGGTACCGAAGTCCTCGTAGTCGCGGGTGAGACCGCGAGGCAGCCAGATGACCTTCGTGGCGCCGATGGTGCGCGCCAGCTCCTCCTCGACCCTGGCCTTGTCGGCATAGGGGTTGCGGCCGGGGTCGAGCTGCACGGTCTCGGTGATGATGACTGTGCCCTCGCCGTCGACGTGGATCGCCCCGCCCTCGTTCACCAGCATCGACGAGACGACGGGAACCGATGTCTCCCCGGCGATGAATCGGGCGATCTCACGGTCCTTGCCCCACGTCGCCCAGGCCGGAGCACCCCATCCGTTGAAGATCCAGTCGACCGCGCCGGGCCGGCCCTGCTCGTCAAACACGAAGGTGGGCCCGAAATCGCGCATCCAGAAGTCGTCGAGCGGGGCCACGACGACCTCCACCTCTGGCTTCAGATGACGACGGGCGTCGTCGACCGCCGATGGGTCGACGACCATGGTCACGGGTTCGAACTCGAGCACTGCGTGTGCGACCGATGCCCACGCGGCGCGGGCTGCCTCGCGCTCCTCCTCCGAGTCGCCGATGGTGAGTCCGGCGACGGGGAAGGCCATCCAGATCCGGTCGTGGGGAGCGGTCTCGGGGGGCATCAGCCAGGTCATGCGTTCAGCTCCAGTGCTGCCGGGCGACGGCTCGCGTCGCGGTATGGATTCGTGCGATACCAGAGCATCGCATAGAGGCTGCCGGCCACAAGGGGTCCGGCGAGGGCGGAGAAGTCGGCGCCGGCGAGGACCGCGGCGATCGGGCCGACGTAGAGGGTGGTGTTCGCCATGAGCACCGCGATGGTGGTGGCGACGAGCATCGCGATGACGCCAGGCCAGAACACGCCGTGGCTGTACCAGAACGGGCTGGTGCGGCTCTCATCGCCGAGCGCCCGACCGTCGTAGCGGTTGCGGCGCACCATGATGTCCACGGCGTAGACCGCCACCAGGGGGCCGAGCACCGTGACGCTCAGTTCGAGTGCGGCGCTGAAGGTGTCGAGGAAGTCGGGAGCGATGAACAGCGGGTAGGCCGTGATGGCTGTGGCGAGAAGTCCCGTGATCACCACGGTCCAGGCGCGTGGGATGCGCCCGAGGCGCCCGCCGAGAGCCTGGAAGTACAGGCCGGTCGAGTAGGCGCAGAGCACGTTGTTCGTGATGCTGCCGAGCACGATGACGAACAGGAAGACCGGATAGAACCAGGCCGGCACGATGGCCGCGATGGAGATCTGCGGGTCCGTCATGTCGATCACCGACCCGGCGAAGACGCCGAGCGCCGCGATGGCGACGGCCGGAATGAAGCCGCCGAGTGCCGTCCAGCCCATCACTGCCCTCTTCGACACCGAGGCCGGCAGATAGCGGGCGTAGTCGGCACCGGTGCCCCACGACAGCGGGTTGGCTGCGACGATGGCGAAGCCGAGCACGAGGATTCCCCAGTGGTCTGCCGTGGGCAGCGGCGCCGGCGCGTAGCCGTAGTCGGCCGCACCGAACACGAAGACGGCGAGCAGCACGAAGCAGACGGCGAGCGCTGCGGTGAAGGTGGGACTGAGACGGATGATCGTCGCGTGACCGTAGACGCTGATGCCGAAGCTGAGCACCGCCACCACGGCGAGCACACCCCACTCGGCGCCATCCGGCAGCGGAATGCCGAGGTGATCGAGCAGCGCCAGTGAGGCGAGGGTCGCGAAGGCGATGTTGATGATCTCGAAGAAGATGCCGATGGCCACGCCGAGCCCGGCCCCGAAGATCCGGTTGCCACGCACTCCGAACATCGAGCGCATCACGGTGACGCTCGGGGTTCCGGATGCCGGTCCGCTGATGGCGAGCCAGCCCACCGCGATCCACCACAGGTTGCCGAGCACCACGACGGCCAGCGACTCCCAGATGCCGAGACCGAGCAGCATGAGCACGCCGCCGATGACGAAGTACAGGTAGACCACATTGGCGCTCATCCAGACCCAGAACAGTTCCCGGGGCTTGCCGTGCCGTTCGCTCTCGGGGATGAAGTCGGTTCCCCGGGTCTCGATGACACCGGCCGCGTCGACCTCGTGGAGAGGGTGGGCGGATGCTGCTGCGGTTGCCGTTGCCGTGGCTGCGGCTGCTACTGCCGTTGCTGCGGCTGCGGCGTCCGCGCTTGCGGATTCCGCAGGTGCGGCATCCGAGGGTCGCGGGGAAGCGTCGATGCTCATGGGTCATGCCTCTCGATGGCCAGACGCCCTGCCGAAACAGGGCCTTGCTATTGATCGAGCGATCAATAAGATTGGGGAGACGCTACCCAGCCGGAGGTGATGATGTCAAGAGCGGTTCGTCCACGAGCGGCGCGCAAGAGCCCCGAGGAGCGTTCGGCCGAGATCCGTGCGGGAGCCCACGACGTCGCACTCGAGGGTGGTCTCTGGGCCGTGACTCTGCGCAGCGTCGCCGCGCGCGTCGGGGTGACGCCGGCTCTCGTCGCCCACTATCAGCCGAACATGGAAGTGCTGGTGGCCGACACTTTCACTGCCGTGGTCTCCGCCGAGCTGGCCGAGGTCGCGAGCATCGTCGAGCCGTACACCGCGCCGACGGACCGACTCGCAGCGCTCATCCACACGTTGGTCGAGGCTGGGCGCGACGACGTCACCGCCGTCTGGCTCGACGGCTGGAGCCTCGGTCGGCGCAGCGTCCCTCTGGCCACGGCGGTGCGTGCCCAGATGGATGCGTGGCAGCACCTCGTGCTCGGCGTCATCGAGGACGGATGCGCCACGGGCGCGTTCACCGCGTCCGACCCACAGGCGGTCGCCTGGCACCTGCTCGGCATGGTCGACGGGCTCAGCGCCCAGGGCCTGGTGTCGTACCGCGACCCAGCCGCCCGCGGACGCCTCATCACCGACGCCCTCGAGCACGCGTTGGGGCTGCAGTCGGGGGCGCTCGGGTCGCCGGGCCGACAGGCGTGACCAGCGGATGTTCAGCAGAGCGAGCTTAGGCTTGACCAATGACTTCTGAGACCTTCGACCGCATCACCATGTTCGGCGCCGAGTGGTGCAGCGACTGCCGCCGCTCCAAGCGCCTCCTCGACGGCCTCGGCGTGGAGTACGACTACGTCGACCTGGAGACCGTCGAAGACGGAGCCGACCGTGCCAAGGCGATCAGCGGACGCACCCAGATTCCCGTGGTCGTCTTCCCCGACGGCGATCACTTCGTCGAGCCGACGGATGCCACCCTGCGCGCCAAGCTCGAGACCGCCGCCGCGTAGGTTCACTTCGGGCTGAGCTCGAACCCGTCCCATTCGGGGCCCGCCGCCACGACCGCGGAGAATCATGCAGCTCCTGCTTTCGCCACTCGGGGCAGGTTGAACCTCGCCTTCCCGCCGAGTCGCGGCTCTTGATCGGGGTCGACGTGCGGCGGTGGGATGAACCACACCTCGTCCGCGGTGGCCCGGATTCCCCACCCGTCGCGGTGGATCATGTGGTGACAGAAGCTGCAGAGCAGCACTCCGTTGCCGATGTCGGTTCTGCCTTGATGTCGCTTCCACCAGCGGATGTGGTGGGCGTGGGTGTAGCCGATATTCTGGCCGCAGCTGGCGCACCCGCCGTCCCGTTCGAACAACGCGAGGCGTTGCGCTCTGTTGAACAGGCGGGCGGTGCGACCGACGTCGAGGGGGATGCTGTCGGTGCCGAGCACCATCGGGATGAGATCGGCGGATGCCGCCATGCGGCGCAGGGTTCCGGCGGAGACGGGCTGGTCGATGCCGTCGATACCTCCCAGGCCGTGCCCGGTGCGGAGAGCATCGAGGTCGATGCGGGTGATCGTGGTGACCGACGCGAGTGGCGGCAGAGTGCCGGTGCAGCCCAGCACGTGGCGCATGATCTCGACCAACGCGTCGGCCTGACGTTGCGGGATGCTGCGGTCATCGTCGATCACGGGTTCGGGTGACATTGCGGCTTCGCCGCTGCCCTTCTTCGTGCGCAGCCCGTCGGACACGATCGCCTCGATCGCCGTCTTGACGAGCCCCGCGGACTCCGGATCGAGCCGAGCGGTGAGTTCCGTCATCCCGGTGCGGGTCTGCCGTATGTTCAACGACCGGCCGAGCCATCGCTCCTCGTCCCGCGGTTCGGCGCCATCGGGATCGAGCCGCGCCTCAGCCTCTGCGATGACCCGCACCAGCAGGCTCAATGGCAGGTCGGCAGCGCGTTCGGCGAGGATCCGCTCGATGCCCTCTGCGGCGGTTGCGTCGGCCCGGGGTCCCACACGGTCGAGCATCCCGGTAATCGCCCCGGCCGCGTCGACGGAGATGAGCCCGGCGTCGAGTGCGGCGGCGACGTGCGGATGCCGCGCCGGCCTGGCCATGCCGGTGAAGTCCTGCCTGCGTGCCGTGGCAACACCCACAGCGATGAACCGGGCCGCCTCACCGGTGCCGCCGCCTGTCGATGCGGCGATCAGTCTGACCGGGGAGGAGAACCCGCTCTTCTTCGCCAACCCCTCCGCGCCCGACTCCGGGCCCGACCGTCGGCCGACCTCGGCCGCGGCCCGCACCAGGAGGGCGTCGGCATCACGGCGGAGTCGAGTCAGCGCATCCGTCACCGCCAGCAGACCCGGGCCACCCATCAGCTCGAGTCCACCCTGAGCATCGGTCGGCAACGGTCGAAAGGCGGGCAGGGCATCGGCCCACACCGCGGCCAGCGCTGCAACGTCGTGCAGCAAAGGAGCCAGTGGTGCCGGTACCTTTCCCATGCACACAGTCTCCCAGCACCCACCGACATTCGAAACGGACGAATCGCGCCATTGATCAGGGCTTTCAGGCGCAAGTGCTGTGGAATCTCGCGGCGCCAGCGAGCCTTGGGGAGGAGTGCCGGCGACTGCCAGTGGACGCCCTCCGACCGCGCGGGATTGAGTCCGTCAGCGAGCAGCCACGTACACCCACGCCGGCGTCCCCGATGCCAGCGTCACTGCCACCCGCACGTAGTCGGCCACCTCGTAGGCGTCGGCGGCCGCGAGCTGCTCCGGCGTGAGATCCAGCACCGAACCGGCAACCCTGTCCGTGGGGTCATCCGTCGCCTCGAGAATCGGATGCTGGTCCGACCCGCTCAGGGCGATGACGTGCGGGTCGGTGATCGTCAGCATCCCCAGTCGGAATCCCGGCAGAGCATCGTCGCGCGTCGGGAGTTCGGCGCCGAAGGTGCCGCGCTGCACCGAAGCGAGCCGCAGCGTCCCATAGGAGAAGAGATGTTCCACCGTCGCCGCAGTCCCGCCGCCGATACCTGCGCCGCCGCCGACACTCGGGCCGCCGCCGCCGTCGAAGCCGCCGACGTCGCCACCGCCGACGCCGCCACCGCCCATGCCACCGATCCCGCCGACGCCGCTCACGCTGACGCCGCCAACCTCGCCACGATGCTCTCGATGCGACGCTGGCGAGTGGCATCGGTCTTCGCCGACTCCACGTTCACCACATGCGCCTTCTTCGCGCTCGGTGAGAGCCTGTCGAAAGTAGCCTGCACCGGCGCCGACGCGGCGAGCGCCGCGGCCAGATCGTCGGGCACCGCCGTGACGCGCGGCTCGGTGTCGAGCGTGAGTTCCACCTCGATGGGGTCGCCGCCCTGGATGCCCGTCGCCGCACGCTTGTCGGAGCTGAAGGCGATGAGGTACTTGCCGCCCATCGGCGCCACCGTGCTGCGGTACTCGTAGCCGTTCACGGTCACGTTCACTGGAGGGCGCTTTCCGCCCCCGAGCGCCTCGATGACCTCCTCGGGCACGGGGATTCCCGTGTTGTTTCCGACCAGGAACATCGTCGTCGAGAAGCGCATGGCTCGATTATGGACCTGTCAGGCGGATGATGGGCCGGTCAGACCGACCGTGGAACCGGCCGGTTCGCCCATCGGCCAACGCCCGCAGTCCGTCGCCCGGTCAGGTCGTCGGCGGCGGGGCCTCGTCGTCATCCGTCTCGGCGCGCGATGCGTCTTCCTTCTTGTACATCTCGGTGAAGGAGACGGCGAGTGCTGTGCCGATGGCGACACCGATCGCGATCCCGATTCCCACGTTTCCCATGGCGACGCCGAGACCGGCGCCCAGCGCGATCCCGATGGCTAGGCCCAGCGCCCAGCCGCGTGCCGTCGGGTCCTTCGGATCGAATGCAGCCTTCTTCGTGTCAGCCATGAGTCGACGGTAGGCGGATGCCGTACCGGAAGGCATCCGTCGACCGGACGAACCCGCTCCCCCATGAGACGGAATCTCGAGCCGCGGATCACCGGATCATCTCTCCCGGAATAGCCGCCTCTCCTCGCCGGTTGCCCTTGGAGATGACTGCTCCACTCCGCCTCTCCGTTCTCGACCTCATTCCCGTGCGCAGCGGGCAGACGAGCTCCCAGGCGATGACCGCCTCGGTCGGGCTCGCCCAGCTTGCCGACACCCTCGGCTACACCCGCTACTGGTACGCCGAGCACCACAACATGCCTTCGGTCGCATCGACGACACCGCCCGTGCTCATCGCGGCAACGGCGGCGAAGACCGAGCGCATCCGTGTCGGCTCCGGCGGCGTCATGCTGCCGAACCATGCGCCTCTCGTCGTCGCCGAGCAGTTCGCCGCACTCGAGGCACTCGCCCCCGGGCGCATCGACCTCGGCATCGGCCGGGCCCCAGGCAGCGACCCGGTCATCACCCAGCTGCTGCGTATCAGCGGTCCGACCGCAGACGTCGACCGCTTCCCCGATCACATCGCCGACATCCAGGCGCTCATCCACCCCGGTGGAGCCGCCCTCCGCATGACGAGCGGCAGCGAGTACACGGTGCACGCGACCCCCGCCGCCGGCAGTGTTCCCACGATCTGGCTGCTCGGATCGAGCGACTACTCCGCCCGCCTGGCCGCGAGCCACGGCCTGCCCTACGTGTTCGCCTATCACTTCTCCGGCGACGGCATCGAGGCGGCCCTCGAGCTCTACCGCACCAACTACACGCCGAGTCCCGAGCATCCGGAGCCGCAGACGTTCCTCACGCTCAACGCCTCCGTCGCACCGACCGCCGAAGAGGCCCGCCGCCGCGCCCTGCCCCAGATGCGCGCGATGGCCCGCCTCCGCACCGGACGCCCGCTGAGCGTTCTCGAGACCGTCGAGGACTCCGAGAACTCGGGTCGCGACACCGCGACCGACGAGCTCGTCGCCGCCATGGAGAAGCGCTGGGTCATCGGGGCTCCGGATGCCGCCGGCCAGGCGGTCCGCCAGCTCGCCGCGCGCTACGGAGTCGACGAGGTGATGGTGTCGCCCATCAGCGGCGCGTTCGCGAGCGACCCCCTCGACGCGACGCCGGGCCGTGCCCAGACACTGGAACTGCTCGCGGGCGAACTGCTCTAGCCCCCCGCTGCTCGCCGGGCTGCCCAAGCCCACCGGGTCGGATCTGCCCACCCCCGGTCGGACTTCGCCCAGAACGCAGAAGCTGCGGGTCAGAACGCTCTCTGACCCGCAGCTTCTCCGTTCTCGCCGCTACAGCACCGGATGGTTCGAGCGGATGCTGTCGGCGGGGTCGTAGACGACCTTGATGGCGCGCAGGCGGTCGAGTGCTGATCCCCAGATGGCGGCGGGCGCCTGAGCCCCTTCGGCGAAGTTCTGGTAGAGCACCTCTGAGCGCCACGGGGAGAGGGCATCCGCCAGGCGAACCACGGATGCCGCAGCAGCGGCGCCCAGCTCGGGCGTCGCCGCGATGCCCCCGCCGAACACCAGGAACTCGGCGTCGAGGTGCGCGACGACGCCGGCTCCCCGTGGAGCGCGGCCGGCCGCACCGCCCACGTGACGGATCTCCGCCGAGAGCAGCGCAGAACCCGAGCCCGCTCCGACAGCGGCCACGAACGCGTCGACGGCGTCAGCCGTGAGCTCGGCCAGTGCGAAGCCATCGCCGACGCCGGGAACGGGACCCTGCGGGTCCATGTGCAGTTGGTCGAGCTCCGCCATCGGAGTGGGGCGGAACGTGTCGATGGCCGGGCCCAGGTCACGCAGCGGTGCGAGCACGTCGTCGGCATCGAGCGGAGGCGCCTGCAGCACCGCCTCGATCACGACATAGCTCTGGCCGCGCAGGAAGTCGGGCAACTCGGGCACGGGCGGGAACTGCAGGATGCGACCGACGCTGGTGACCTGCTCCGGCACGTCGGCGGTCCACTCGCGCCACGCCTGCAGCACCCGACTCGCGTCGGCGAGCGGGAAGAACAGCGTTCCGG
The DNA here is from genome assembly GCF_001425325.1 of Leifsonia sp. Root1293. Classification (NCBI taxonomy): domain Bacteria; kingdom Bacillati; phylum Actinomycetota; class Actinomycetes; order Micrococcales; family Microbacteriaceae; genus Leifsonia; species Leifsonia sp. Root1293. The sequence continues at coordinate 2,448,458 of NZ_LMEH01000001.1, forward strand.
CGTAGACCTCCGTCATCGGGAACAGCCGCAGTTCGATGGCCGTCACGATGCCGAAGTTGCCGCTTCCGCCACGCACGGCCCAGAACAGTTCGGGCTCATGGTCGGCGTCGATTCGGCGCAGCAGTCCATCGGCCGTGACGATCTCGATGGCGGTGACGCTATTCACGGCGAGGCCGTGCGAGCGGGCCAGCCAGCTCACGCCGCCGCCCAGCAGGTACCCGGCGATGCCGACGTCGGCGCTCGATCCGGCGAGAGCGGCGAGCCCGAAAGTCGCGGCCGGCGCGGTGACGTCGGCCCAGAGAGCACCCGACTCGCAGCGGGCGATGCGGGACTCCGGCACGATGCTCACGCGGCGGAGCGCGCTGGTGCGCAGCAGGATGGTGTCGGCCAGGGTGTCCGCACCACCGAGCGGGCCGGCATTGTGACCGGTGCTCTGCGGCGCGACGCGCAGGCCGAGCTCGCGGGCGGCGTTGACGGTCAGCACGACGTCGTGCGCGCTGCCGGCGATGACGACGGCGGCCGGATGCTGGTCGACGGCGAGGTTCCACGCCGAGCGAGCGGCATCCCAGTCGGCATCCTCCGGAAGGTGCACCGATCCGTCGAGGGCGTCGCGCAGAGCCAGGAGGGCACGGGCATCGGAGGAGGGCGAGGTCGGTGCCGGAATCGACGCGGCAGCGGGGGCGGGGATCGGTACAGCAGCCGGGGTGGCAACCGGGGCAGCGGACTGGTGGGCGATCGACTCGGCGATCGCGGCGGGCGCAGGGGTGTTCACAGATGGGTCCTTTCGGGTGAGGCGCTCCTCGGGTGGAGCTGCTCCGTCACGGAGCGGATGCCTCTACACGATCGGCGGGGCCCGAGGCCCTCCTCCGCCGCACGAGGCGCGAGCTCCATCGAACACCCGCCGGCGGCGGCGCCCATCGGTGTGCACCCGGCACTCGGCTCGGGGAGAACCCGCAGATCGATGCGGCACGGATGCAGGTATGCAGGATCACGCCCGAGGTGGCCGCGATATGCGGCCGTGTCGCCTCTGGTCCTGCATTCGTGGCGACATCTGCTCCAGCACACGACGAAGCCCCCACCCGGCGGACCGGATGGGGGCTTCGTCGTGACGCGGAGGCCGCGGGCTGTGCCTACAGGGCAGCGAGCTCGCGCAGCAGCTCGTCGCCGGGCCGCGTGTCGACGAAGTCGGCCGCGATCTCGGCGCGCTCGAGCAGCTCGCTCATGCGACGCTGACGCTGACGAGGGATGAGGGTGACCACGGTGCCCTGCTTGCCGGCGCGGCCGGTACGGCCGGCGCGGTGCAGGTAGGTCTTGTACTCGTCAGGGGCGTCGGCCTGGATGACCAGGTCGATGTCGTCGACGTGGATGCCGCGGGCTGCGACATCCGTCGCCACGAGAACGCTGACGCGTCCGGAGGTGAGCTGCGCCAGGTTGCGCGTACGGCGCCCCTGGTTGAGGTCGCCGTGGAGCGAGACGGCCGGGATTCCGGCGTCATCCAGCAGGTCGGCGAGCTGCTCGGCGAAGGCGCGCGTGCGGGCGAAGACCAGGGTCTTGCCGTCGCGGTCGGCGAGCTGCTCGATGATGGCGGCCTTGTCGCGGTGCTCGATGACGAGCACGCGGTGATCGATCGTGGAGGAGGCCTGGTCTTCACCGGCGACCTCGTGCACGGCCGGGTTCACGAGGAACTCGTTGACGAGAGTGGCGACACCCTTGTCGAGGGTGGCGGAGAACAGCAGCTTCTGGCCGCCGTCCTTGGTGTGGCGGAGGATGCGCTGCACGGGCTCGAGGAAGCCGAGGTCGCACATGTGGTCGGCCTCGTCGAGCACGGTGATGGCCACGTCGCTGAGGTCGAGGCGACCCTGCTCGATGAGGTCCTCGATGCGACCGGGGGTTCCGATCACGATGTCGACGCCGCGCTGGAGGGCACCGACCTGCTTGTACTGCGGCACGCCGCCGTAGATCTGCGTGGTGAACAGGCCGACGCTCTGGGCGATGGGCTGCACCGTGCGGTCGATCTGCAGGGCGAGCTCACGGGTCGGAGCGAGGATGAGCGCACGCGGCTTACGGCCGATCTGGCGCTTTCCGCCGGACTTGCCGCTCTGCGCCCACTGCTTCATGAGCAGTTCGACGGTGGGAGCGGCGAAGGCGATGGTCTTGCCGGAACCGGTCTTGCCGCGGCCCAGAACGTCGCGACCCTCGAGCACGACCGGGATGGTCGCCGCCTGGATCGGGAACGGGCTTGCCGCTCCGAGGGCGGTGAGGGCTGCGACGATGTTGCCGCCGAGGCCGAGGTCGCCGAAGCTCACGCCGTCGACATCCGTCGCCTCGATGGCCTGGGCCTCGAGACGCTCGAGCACGACGTCGTCCTCGGGGGTGAAGTGCCCCTTCTGGTCTCCGTGCACGCGGCCGGTGTTCTTGTGCTCGCGCGACGGGTAGAACTTGCTGTCGCTGCGGTCCGACGTCTTGAAGCCGGGGCGCTCGTAGGAGCCGCCGCGGTCGTCGCGGCGCGGGGGGCGCTCGCTGGCGTTGTAGGCGGGGCGATCCGAACGCTGGGCGCGGTCGTACGCGGGCCGCTCGGTGCGGTCTGCGCGCGGGGCGCGCTCCTCGCGGAGGCGGTCGCCGTAGCCGGACTCGCGCTTGCCGTAGGCGGGGCGGTCGCCGCGCTGCGGACGGTCGGCGCCGTAGGCCGGGCGGTCCGTGCGGGCGTTGCGGTCACCGTAGGCCGGGCGCTCCGTGCGGGCGTTGCGGTCGCCGTATGCAGGACGCTCGGTGCGCGCGCTGCGGTCGTTGCGGTCGCCGTAGGCCGGGCGCTCCGTGCGGGCGTTGCGGTCGCCGTATGCAGGGCGCTCGGTGCGCGCGCCGCGGTCGTTGCGGTCGCCGTAGGCAGGGCGCTCTGAGCGCTCCGAACGCTGACCGTAAGCGGGACGCTCGCTGCGCTCTCCGCGCTGCGGGCGGTCGTTGGAGTAGGAGGGACGGTCGCCGCGGGGAGCGCGGTCTCCGTAGGCGGGACGCTCGGTGCGGGCGTTGCGGTCACCGTAGGCCGGGCGCTCTGAGCGCTGGCCGTAGGCGGGGCGCTCGCCGCGCTCTCCGCGCTGAGGGCGGTCGTTGTTGTACGACGGGCGGTCGTTGCCGTAGGAGCGACGCTCTCCGGCACCGGATGCAGCACGCTCGGCGCGCTCGTCGGCGTTCCAGCGCGCCTTCTTGGCGGGGGCTTCCGACTCCGGCTTGTAGCCGCGGTGTCCGGGGCTGCGCGAACCGGACTTGGGTCCGTTCTTGCCGCTCCGGGCGTAGGGATCGAAGTTCTTGGCGGGTCGACCGCCAGCGGGCTTCTTGTTATTGGGCATAGCTCGTTCCTGGGTTGTTCTCGCGTACATGGCAGAACAGCGTGCGCACCAAAGCGCAGCGCAGCTGAGAACCCGGAATCTTCGTCGCCCGGGGCCGTTCACATACAGTGTGATTTTCGCCAGCAGAATTGCTGCGAAACCGGCCCAACAGACTTACAAACCCATCCGCACACAGTGCGGTGTCAAGAGCCGACTGAGAGAGCCTAGCGGACGAAGCTGGGAAACGTCGATGAAATATGCCCGGCCTAGCATGATCCCCGTGTCAGTCAGCATCACCGTGGAACCGCCCCGCCAGCCCGAGATCGAAGACCTCCTGCTCCAGTCCAGCGCGTACGCCCAGTCCCTGTATCCGCCGGAGAGCAACTTCCTGTTGGACATCGACTCGCTCGAGCAGCCGGGCGTCACCTTCTATGTCGCCCGCGGAAAGCACGGCGATGCACTCGGATGTGCCGCCCTCGTCGCCGAGCCCGACAACGACGCCCACCCGCCGACCGCTGAGCTCAAGCGCATGTTCGTCGCCCCCGAGGCGCGCGGCATGCGCATCGCCAGCCAGCTGCTCGGGCGCATCGAAACGGATGCCGCCGGTGCCGGCATCCGTCGCATCGTGCTCGAGACCGGCGACCTGCACGACGCCGCCCAGGCGCTCTACCGGCACGCGGGCTACGAGCTCATCGAGCAGTTCGGGCAGTACGTCGGCGAGCCCCACAGCGTGTGCTTCGCGAAGGAACTCCCTCGAACGGGAGATTAGGAATCGGGCCGATCCGGATCTATCCTCATCTCACGCTCAGTCGACCGGTCTCGGCACGTGGAGCTCGATCCACGCCGCACGACCGGAGCATCCGTGAAGTTCTCCCGACCCGCCCAGGGACGACCCCGCCGTCGAGCGCTCATCGCGCTCGCCGCATCGGCGACGGCACTGATAGGCGCCGCCATGCTCTCCGGCTTCCACGCCGAACTCCACGACATCGATCCGGCAGGCTCCGATCGGGCCAGTGAGCTGACGACAACCGAGCGCATCGGCATCCGCACCTGGACCGTGGCCACGGGAATCACCGTGGAGCCGGACATCACCTACGGAACCCGGGAGGACGGCACCCGTCTCGACCTTGATGTCTGCTCGCCGGCATCCGACCCGGCTCCCGGCGAGACCCGCGTCGGCATCGTGTCCATCCACGGCGGCAGTTGGGCGCGCGGCGACAAGTCGAACGACGACTGGCGCCACGTCTGCCAGTGGTTGGCCTCCGAGGGCTTCGTCGCCTTCTCGGTGAATTACCGCCTGGTCCCGACCGTGCACTTCCCGGCCGCCATCGACGACGTCGGACTGGCCGTCGAGTGGGTGCGGGCGCACGCCGAGGACTACGGCATCGATGCCGCACGCATCGGAGCGTTCGGCGGATCGGCAGGCGGAAACCTCGCCGCCCTTCTCGGCACCCGAGGCGAGGGGCCGCTCGACTCGGGCTCCCGAGTCGCCGCCGTCGCCGAACTCAGTGGACCCATCGACCTCACGGATGCCGCCATGCAGGCGAGCGGCGCCGGTGAACTCGTCGAGCGCATCGCCCTCAACTACCTCGGCTGCGACCGGCTGGCCGACTGCCCACAGGCGGCCGACGCGTCGGCGACGACCTTCATCGATCCGAGCGACCCGCCCGTCTTCATCGGACACTCCGAGGGCGAGTTCATCCCGCTCGGACAGTCGACGCTCTTCTCCGAGGCGCTCAGCGACGCCGGAGTCGCCAACACGATGCAGGTCATCCCGGGAGTGGGCCACTCCATCGGAATCCTCGACGATGCGATGCGCACAAAGGTCGCCGACTTCTTCCGGGCGACGCTCGCACCGCCGGTCGTGACGGATGCGGCTCCGGCGGTCGACGCGACACCGACGACCGCCGCACCGCTCGCGGCAGGCTGACCGCGCACTGCGCTTCGGGCGGAGCGGAACGACCCGCTCGCTGAGGCCCGGACGCAGTCCGCGGTCGAAGCGCACCTCAAGTCCACCTCCAGCCCACCTCGTGGCCGGTTCCGCCGTCAGCGGGCGGTGGACGGCGTCGCGGCCCCACGGATGCGACGACTCAGCTCCGTCGCCGTGCGCGTGATCTCCGCGGCGAGATCGGCGCGGTCGAAGGGCGCCACGTTCTCCCGAGGGAAGGTGCTCGCTATGCCGGCGGCCGGCCAGCCCGCGTGATCGAGCACTGCCACCGCCACCGAAGCGAACCCGGCCGTGATCTCCCCGTCCTCCACCGCGAATCCGTCGGCACGCACCCGATCGAGCACGCCGCGCAGTTCCCTGAGGGTGCGGGGGCCCGTCGCCTCGACGTCGTCGCTGCGCGCCACGAAGGCGGCGGCATCCGGATACAGCGCACGAACCTGGGCGAACGGCAAAGCGGCCAGAAGCGCCCGCCCGCTCGCGGTGAGGTGCGCGGGAAGGCGTACTCCGACATCCGTCACCAATGAGGGCCGCCGCCGCGCACGCTCCTCGACGATGTAGAGCACGTCGCGTCCGTGGAGAACGGCGAGGTGCGCACTCTCCCCCGTTCGGTCGACGAGCGCCGCCACCAGCGGACGACCGAGCAGCGAGAGCGGCTGCTGACGGGAGAAGCCGCTGCTCAGCTCGAAGGCCGCCACTCCGAGGCCGTAGCGTCGCGCCTCGGGCAGGTGCACGACGAAGCCGCGCTCCTGCAGCACGCCGAGCAGGTGGTAGACGGTCGAGCGCGGCAGGCCGAGGGCGCTCGCGATCGTCGACGCCGGAACCGGACCGCGTTGCGCCGCCAGATGCGACAGGATCGCCAGGGTCTGGTCGGCTGCGGGAACCTTGGGGCCGGGCATGCGCTCAGTCTGGCATCCCAGACGTGCGCAGTCATCGGCCGGCTAGGCCGCACGGAGGCAGAGTCGACTCCGACCTCAGCGGATGCGGGCCGAACGCCGAGTCGCCCGGATCTCATGCGGGAGCTCCGCCATCTGTCCCACCCGCAGCGCGTCGATGGCTGCGAGCGCCGATTCGAGACCGAGTGCCGAGCTGCCGTACCAGCGTCCGCAGGTGAGCACGACGCAGCCGTCGAGAGTGAAGTACCACCCGTGCGTGGCCGGCTCCGCCCCCGAGACGAGGAGGATGTCGAGATCGTTCACGGCCCGGCGGATGCCGATCGCGTGCTCGTGCGCTGACGCGAACGAGTCGTACCAGCCGGCGCTGCGCGCGAGTTCGCGGTTGTTCGACGCCAGCACCCGCCAGACGCCCGGGTGCTCGGCCCGATCGGCGCCGGTGACCTTCGGGCCGACGGGCGCGGGCCGGGAGTCGCCGGCGACGGAATCTCGGAACCGCCCCCAGGCGCGCAGCATCGGGTCTGCACCCGACCGGAAGGTCGAGAAGACGATCCTCGGGCTCCCGGTCACGGGTCCACCCTCCCGTGCGCCGGTGACATTCCGGGGGACTTCCGCTGAATCGGAGGTGAAGCGCGTGCGCCCGTCTGGGATCCCGGACACGGATGCCGCTCCCGCGGTGGCCGAACGGCCCGGCCTGGAGTGGGATCGAGAGCATGAGCACCAGCACCTCCCTCCCGGCATCCGAAGCCGCGCCGCGCACCGCGTCCGCGTCAGCCTCATCCGCAGCAGTCACCGTCGGCATCGGACCCCTGAACGTCGAGGACGTCGTGGCCGTCGCACGCCACGATGCCGTGGTCGTGCTCGACAAGGCCGGCCTGGTGGAGGTCGAGAAGAGCCGCGCGATCATCGACGCCCTGGCCGAGGATCCCGAGCCGCACTATGGCATCTCGACAGGCTTCGGCGCTCTCGCGACCACCTTCATCGCCGCAGATCGTCGCGCGCAATTGCAGGCCAGCCTCGTGCGCTCGCACGCTGCGGGATCGGGCTCGGAGGTCGAGCGCGAGGTGGTGCGGGCGCTCATGCTTCTGCGCCTCTCGACGCTGATGACGGGCCGCACGGGCGTGCGGCGGGTCACGGTGGAGACCTACGCCGCGATCCTCAACGCCGGCATCACCCCGGTCGTGCGCGAGTACGGGTCGCTCGGCTGCTCGGGCGACCTGGCCCCGCTGTCGCACTGTGCCCTGGTGGCCATGGGCGAGGGAGAGGTGCGCGCGAACGATGGAGAGCTGCATCCGGCAGCCGATGCCCTCGCCGCGGCAGACATCACTCCCCTCCAGCTCGGAGAGAAGGAGGGCCTCGCCCTCATCAACGGCACCGACGGCATGCTCGGCATGCTCGCACTGGCCATCCACGACCTGCGGATGCTGCTCACGACGGCCGACATCAGCGCGGCCATGAGTGTGGAGGGGCTGCTCGGCACCGACGCCGTCTTCGCTCCGGAGCTGCACCGACTGCGCCCGCAGGTCGGCCAGGCCGTCGCGGCGGCGAACATCCGCGCGCTGCTCGCGGGCTCCCCCATCGTCGCCAGCCACAAGGGTCCGGAGTGCACCCGCGTGCAGGACGCCTACTCACTGCGGTGCGCCCCCCAGGTGCACGGTGCGGCCCGCGACACGCTCAGCCACGCGGCATCCGTCGCCGACTGCGAGCTGGCGAGCGCGGTCGACAATCCGGTGCTGACGCTCGACGGTCGGGTGGAGTCGAACGGCAACTTCCACGGCGCCCCGGTCGGCTACGTTCTCGACTTCCTCGCCATCGCCGTCGCGGATGTCGCGAGCATGTCCGAGCGCCGAACGGACCGCTTCCTCGATCAGGCCCGCAACCACGGCCTGCCGCCCTTCCTCGCCCACGAGGTCGGCGTCGACTCCGGCCTCATGATCGCGCAGTACACGGCGGCCGGGATCGTCAGCGAGCTGAAGCGGCTCGCCGTGCCGGCATCCGTCGACTCGATCCCGTCGTCGGCCATGCAGGAGGATCACGTGTCGATGGGCTGGGCCGCGGCGCGGAAGCTGCGCCGCTCGATCGACGGCCTGACCCGGGTGCTGGCCATCGAGGTCATGACGGCGGCACGCGGCCTCGACCTGCGGGCACCGCTGCGTCCGGGCGCTGCGACTGGAGCCGTCGTCGCGCTCGTGCGTACGGTGGCGGAGGGTCCGGGACAGGACCGCTTCCTCTCGCCCGAGATCGAGGCGATCGTGGGCCTCGTGGCATCGGGAGCCGTCGCCGCAGCCGTCGGTGACGTCGTCGACGCGAACTGACTCGATTTCGGTAACGACTCGACGTCGGTTCAGCCGGAATTCACCGATCCGGTGCCCGATCGGCCCCGGAATCCATTGTCAGCGGGCTGGGCGAGTGACAGACTGAAAACGTCCGGTCGAACGGCCGGACATCCATCGCCCGAATGATGGAAACCAGAGCGTATGCAGACGTACACGGATCAAGGGCCGGCGGTACGACGGGGAGTCGTCCGCCGCATCGCCCTGCTGTCCGCTGCCACTCTGGTGGCCACCCTCGGCATCCTCGGTGTTCCCGCCTCGGCTCTCGCCGACGGATGCGACCCGACGGCGATCAGCGAGTCCACGGCGACTCCAGCTCCTCCGACGACGGCCGACCCCGAGGCGGCGGCGGAGGCCGAGTGCGACAGCGTGAGCACGCCGACGCCCACGCCGACGCCCACGCCGACGCCGTCACGGGATCCCGAGCCGACGCCGGACCCCACTCCCACGCCCACCCCGACGCCCAAGCCCACCCCGACGCCGACGCCGAAGCCGACGGAGACGCCGCGACCGACACCCGGACCCACCGAGACGCCGACGCCGACGCCGACGCCTTCACCTGACCCCACGACACCGACTCCGGCACCGACGACACCGCCCACCACCGCACCGACCCCGCCCGAGCCCGACGACGCCATCGCCCAGATCCCGGTGCGGCGCCCGATCATCAGGTCGTCGGTGATCTCGGCGCAGGCCAAGGCCCGAGCAGCCAGCATGCTCGCCGCGAAGACGAAGCTCGAAGCGGCGCGCGCCACCTACACGAAGGCCACCCGAGCCTACGAGTCGGCCCAGGCTGAGGTCGATGCCGCCCGCAGCGTGGCCGACAAGCTCGAATCCCTCGCCGACGCCGCCGACCTGAAGGCCCAGACCTCTGCCCGCGCGCTCCTCCAGGTCGCGCATGCCGCCGGGACGCATGCCGGACCGAGTTCGCTCGATGCGCTGTTCGACGCACCGGAGGGCGACCTGCTCGCCTCCCTCGGCGCCGTGAAGCAGCTCGATCGCATCTCGGCGAACCCGGCCGAGCTCGGCCTGAAGATGGAGGCTGACGCCGCCAGAGCCGATGAACTCCGCGAGAAGGCGACCGACGCTGCGCAGAAGGCCGCCGCCGTGCCGCTCGATGAGATGCAGCTCGCCATGAAGGCCGCAGACAGCACCGTGGGGACGGCGACGGCGGCACTGGCGACCGTTCAACTGCAGGTGGCGACGGCGGGTGAGGTGGCCCCGACCGTGCCGAGCGCCGTCGACCGCGGACAGCTCAGCGAGGCCGGCTGGACCACTCCCGTGATCGGCCCCATCACCGACGGCTACGGCCCACGACCGGAACGGCCGGCCGGCGCCGGCCCGTTCCACTACGGCGTCGACATCGGTGCAGCCTGCTCGACCTGGATCGGGGCTGCGACGGCGGGAACCGTGGTCGACACCGGCTGGTTCGGCTCCCTCGGCAACTGGGTGCTGATCGATCACGGCAGCGGCGTCGAGACGGCCTACGCCCACCTCGCCACCGGCGGCACAGTGGTGACGGTCGGCGAGAGGGTCGAGGCCGGCGATCCCATCGGCCTCGTCGGCAGCACGGGAGCATCCACCGGATGCCACCTGCATGTCGAGGTGCGCCTCGACGGTGTCCGGGCAGATCCGATGCCGTTCTTCGCGGCGCGCGGAGTCGTCCTGGGCGGCTAGGCCGCTGCCACTCGGCAGGAGCGTCAGCCCTCGTCGAGCACCCCCATCAGGCGGGTGGTGGTGCCCCAACTCCGAACCGTCATCCGCTGGAACACCGGCAGAGCCATGAGCCTCTGGATGCGGGTCTTCGTCGCCTGCGCAGCGACGCGCGAGAAGTACAGGGCACCGGGACCCGGCGCGATCGCATCGACGCCCTCCCGCAGCTCGGGGAGCTGAGGCCAGACCTCGTCGGCCGTCAGGGGCTGCTTCAGGAAGTACACGTCGCTCCGCAACGCGTCCGAGCCGTGGTCGGGCGGCGCAGCGGCGATCGTGGCCGCGAACTCCTCAGCCGACCGGACCACCACGAGCACTGGGATGCCGAACGCCTGCCGGAGCATCAGTTCGAGCGAGTCCTCGAGCGCCGGACCCGTCGCCGGTGACGCCGCCGTGAACACCACGTTGCCGCTCTGGAGGAGCGTCTGCACGTCGGCATACCCGGCGGTGCGGAACGCATCGACGAGCGCCGGCATCGCGACCAGGTTCCTGCCGCCGACATTGATTCCGCGCAACAGCGCGACAGAACGCGACATCACACCACTGTGGCACGGGCCCACTGGGCGCGCATCGGTCTCCGCCGCGCGTCTGGGATCCCGGACACTCGGACGGCGGCATCCGTTGCCGATGGCAGCGGCGTGCTGTGTGATCGATGCATGACCGATGCACCCACAGTCGCGCGCACAGTCCGGGCCTCCCGCGGAACCACCCTCACGGCGAAGAGCTGGCAGACCGAGGCGCCTCTGCGCATGCTCATGAACAACCTCGACCCCGAGGTCGCCGAACGACCGGAGGACCTCATCGTCTACGGCGGAACAGGCAAGGCCGCCCGCAACTGGGAGGCGTACGACGCCATCGTGCGCACCCTCGAGGGACTCGAGAGCGACGAGACGTTGCTCGTGCAGTCCGGCAAGCCCGTCGGAGTGTTCCGAACCCACGAGTGGGCGCCGCGCGTGCTGATCGCCAATTCCAACCTCGTCGGCGACTGGGCGACGTGGCCCGAGTTCCGACGCCTCGAGGCCCTCGGTCTCACCATGTACGGCCAGATGACGGCCGGCTCCTGGATCTACATCGGAACCCAGGGCATCCTGCAGGGAACCTACGAGACCTTCGGGGCCGTTGCACGATCGCTCGCCGCGCGCTCGCCTCGGAACGCTGCGGTCGGTGGAATCGCTGCGGACGGCGCCGTTGGTGCCCACGGCGCCGACGTCGAGAGGGCGACTCTCGCCGGAACCCTGACCCTGACCGGCGGATGCGGCGGCATGGGCGGAGCGCAGCCGCTCGCCGTCACCATGAACGACGGCGTCGTACTCATCGTCGATGTCGACGAATCGCGCCTCGCCCGCCGCGTGGAACACGGCTACCTCGACGAGTACACGGCCGACCTCGACACCGCCGTCGAGAGAGTGCTGGCCGCCAAGGCGTCGCGCACGCCGCTGTCGGTCGGTGTCGTCGGCAATGCCGCGACGGTGTTCACCGAGCTGCTGGAGCGCGGGGTGCCGATCGACATCGTCACCGACCAGACCAGCGCGCACGACCCGCTGCACTACCTGCCGGAAGGTGTGTCGGTCGAGCAGTGGCATGAGCTGGCGGCATCCGACCCCGATGCATTCACCGAGCGCTCACGGGCATCGATGGCCAAGCAGGTCGCTGCCATGGTGGGGTTCCAGGATGCCGGAGCCGAGGTCTTCGACTACGGCAACTCGATCCGCCGCGAGGCCGAACTCAGCGGCTACGACCGCGCGTTCGCCTTCCCGGGCTTCGTTCCCGCCTACATCCGCCCGCTCTTCGCCGAGGGCAAGGGGCCGTTCCGCTGGGCGGCGCTCTCGGGCGACCCGGCCGACATCGCGGCGACAGACCGCGCCATCCTCGAGCTGTTCCCCGAGGACGAGCACCTGCGACGCTGGATCACGCAGGCCGGCGAGAAGGTGCACTTCGAGGGTCTGCCCGCCCGCATCTGCTGGCTCGGCTACAAGGAGCGGCACCTAGCCGGCCTGAGGTTCAACGAGATGGTGGCGTCGGGAGAACTGTCGGCGCCCGTGGTCATCGGCCGCGACCACCTCGACTCCGGCTCGGTGGCCTCGCCCTACCGCGAGACCGAGGCGATGGCCGACGGCTCCGACGCGATCGCGGACTGGCCGCTGCTCAACGCCCTGTTGAACACTTCGTCGGGCGCGACCTGGGTCTCGATCCACCACGGCGGCGGGGTCGGCATCGGCCGTTCCATCCACGCCGGCCAGGTGATCGTCGCCGACGGCACGCCTCTCGCCGCCGAGAAGATCGAGCGCGTTCTGGTCAACGACCCGGGAACCGGCGTGATGCGCCACGTCGACGCCGGCTACGACCGCGCCCGCGAGGTCGCTCACGAGCGCGGTCTCCGCATCCCGATGGAGGAGTGATGGCGCCCCAGCCCGCCTCCTCGTCGCCGTTACCGTCCTCGTCCTCCTCGTCGTCCCCCGAGTCGCCCGTCTTCGTCGCCACGACGTCCTCCGAGAGCCCCCGTGACGACGAAAACGGGCGACTCGCCGGGGGTTCAGAGGGTGCAGCGGGGGCTGCGGCGAGGTCGGGCGCGGGGAGTGGGGCGGCGACGCGTTGGACGATCGGCAACATCGGCGAGCTCGTGACCAACGAGCCGGCGCACGGACGCGAGGGCGGAAAGCTCGGCATCATCCGCGACGCGGCCGTCGTGATCGAGGGCGGGCTGGTGTCCTGGGTCGGTCCCGCCGCCGAGGCGCCTCAGCCCTCCGGGGTGGGCGATGACCACGAGCTGGTCGACGCGGGAGGGCTCGCCGTCATCCCGGGGTTCGTCGACTCGCACGCCCACCTCGTGTTCGGCGGCGATCGCGCCGCCGAGTTCGAAGCGCGCATGGCCGGTCGGCGCTACGAGGCCGGCGGCATCCGTTCGACGGTCGCAGCGACCCGTGCGGCATCGGACGACGACCTCCGGATGCGGCTGGCCGCCTTCGTCGCCGAGATGCTGGCACAGGGCACGACGACGATCGAGATCAAGAGCGGCTACGGCCTGAGCGTCGCCGACGAGGAGCGCGCCGTGCGCCTCGCACGTGAGGTGACCGAGGAGGTCACGTTCCTCGGGGCGCACGTGGTCCCCGCCGAGTACGCCGATGACCGGGACTCCTACGTCGATCTCGTGGTGGGAGAGATGCTGGCGGCGTGCGCACCGCACTCCCGGTGGATCGACGTGTTCTGCGAGACCGGCGCGTTCACCATCGCCGAATCGCGGCGGGTTCTCGAAGCCGGCATCGCGGCCGGCCTGTTGCCCAGGGTGCACGCCAGCCAGCTCGGCGAGGGCGACGGCGTTAGGCTCGCCGTCGAGCTCGGAGCGGCATCCGTCGACCATTGCACGTATCTCACGGATGCCGACGTCGCAGCGCTCGCCTCATCGGGCGCGGACGGCGACGGCACCGTGGCGACGCTGCTGCCCGGCGTCGAGTTCTCGACCCGCCAGCCCTACCCCGATGCCCGCCGCCTTCTCGACGCCGGGGTCACGGTGGCGTTGGCCAGCGACTGCAACCCGGGATCGAGCTTCACGAGCTCCCTGCCGTTCTGCATCGCCGTGGCTGTGCGGGACATGGGGATGACACCGGGCGAGGCGCTGTGGGCTGCGACAGCCGGCGGCGCCGCGGCACTGCGCCGCGACGACGTCGGAGTCATCAGACCCGGTGCGCGAGCCGACTTGGTGCTGCTGAGCGCTCCGAGCCACGTGCACCTGGCCTACCGTCCGGGCGTTCCGCAGATCGCGGCGGTCTGGAAGGACGGCATGCCGGTTCGCCCGCTCGCTCGCTGAGGCCCGGCGAAGCCGCGGCCGAAGCGCTCCTCAGCGCGCATCGAACGCTGACTTCGTCCGCCCCTCAGCGAGCGAAGAGGACGTGCCGGCGGGTGATCACGCCCTGCGCAACCACGCCGCCGACTCGCCGTCCAGTCGATCTCCGACGAGAGGCGCGCTCGCGATGAGCACCTCGCCGCCGGGCAGTGCGACAGGCTCGGTGCCGAAGTTCAGCACGATCTCCCAGCCGTTCGGGCGGCGGAAGTGCAGAACGTCGGCACGATCGGTGGCGACCCACTCCAGTTCCTCGGCCGTCTGCAATTCGTGGCGCAGGGCCAGGGCGTCGCGGTAGAGCGAGAGCGTCGATGCCGGGTCTGCTGCCTCGGCCTCGACCGACGAGTCGCCGAACCAGGACGGCTGGGGCAGGTGCGCGGAATCGCCGCCGAACCCGAAGGAGGACCCGTCGCGGGTCCAGGGCAGCGGAACGCGGCATCCGTCCCGCCCGATGTCGACACCCGGATTGCGGAAGAACGCCGGGTCCTGTCGCTCGGCCGCCGGGATGTCGGCGACCTCGTGCAGGCCGAGCTCCTCGCCCTGGTAGATGTAGGCAGACCCCGGCAGCCCGAGCATGAACAGCGAGGCGGCACGTGCTCGCCGCAGCCCACGCGCCCGGTCGAGCACCGGCGTCACGCCGCCCGACAACAGCCACTGGGATCCGTGCTTCTCATCGGCATCGGCGCGCAGCGGCAGGCCGTACCGGGTGGCGTGGCGCACGACGTCGTGGTTCGAGAGCACCCAGGTCGTCGACGATCCGGATGCCTCCGCCAGAGCCAGGTTCGCCGTCACGATGGAGCGGAACTCGGCCGCATCGAACTCCGACTCGAGCAGGTCGAAGTTGAAGGCCTGGCCGAGTCCCTCTGGGCTCGCGTAGCGAGGACGCCGAGACGACTCCACCCAGGCCTCGGCCACAGCCGTGCGCGGGGGCGAGTAGCTGTCGAAGACGCGACGCCACTCGGCGTAGATCTCGTGCACCTCGTCGCGATCCCAGAGCGGGTGACCGCCGTCCTTGGGCATGGCATCCATCTCGGCCTGGCTCGGCAGCTCCTCGTCCAGCCTCTTGGCGAGGCCGTGCGCGACATCGATGCGGAAGCCGTCGACGCCCCGGTCCGACCAGAACCTCAGGGTCTTCACGAAGTCCTCGTGCACCTCCGGGTTGTCCCAGTTGAGGTCGGGCTGCTCGGTGGCGAAGTAGTGCAGGTACCACTGGCCGTCCCCGACAGGCTCCCACGCGGGCCCTCCGAAGGCGCTGGTCCAGTCGGCCGGCGGGAGCGACCCATCGGGCCCGAGGCCGTCACGGAAGATGTAGCGTGCCCGCGCGGCGGACCCTGCCGGCGAGGCCAGGGCCTCGACGAACCACTCGTGGCGGTCAGAGGTGTGGTTCGGAACGATGTCGACGATGATCCGGATGCCCGCCCCGTGGAGCGCGTCCACCATTTCGTCGAAGTCGGCCAGCGTTCCGAGCCGGGGATCGACGTCCCTGTAGTCGTCGACGTCGTAGCCGCCGTCTGCGAGGGCCGATGGGTAGAAGGGGCTCAGCCAGACCGCGTCGATCCCGAGTTCGCGCAGGTACGGAACCCGTGCGGTGATCCCGGGAAGGTCGCCGATGCCGTCGGCGTTGGCGTCGGCGAAGCTGCGGGGATAGATCTGGTAGACGGCGGCCTGGCGCCACCACGTGGCATCCTCGGTGAGCGGGGAGATGACGGTGGTCTCGAGCACGTCGGTCATGGGTGAGTGGGGTTCCTTCCGGTTGGGTGGTGCGTTTCTCGAACGAGAGGAGCGGTCATCCTTTCACGGCGCCCTGCGTGACGCCTTCCATCACCCAGCGCTGGGTGAACAGGTAGACCACGATGGCCGGGGCCATGGCCATGAGATACGACGCGAACGAGACGTTGTAGTTCGTGCTGAACTGCGTCTGGAAGATGTTCTGGATGACGGGAAGCGTCTGCTGGGAGGAGTCGGCGATGATGAGCGACGGCATCATGAAGTCGTTCCAGGAGGCGAGGAACGCGAAGATCGCGACCGTGGCGCTCATCGGCGCCAGCAGGGGGAAGATCAGCCTCCAGAACGTCTGCGTGGTGGTGGCGCCGTCGATGCGTGCGCTCTCCTCCAGCTCGAGCGGGATCGACCTGAGGAAGGCCGTGAACAGCAGGATGCTGAACGAGAGCTGGAACATGATGTGCAGGATCGTGACGCCCACGGGATTGGCGAGGCCGAGCAGCCCGGTCAGCTGGATCTGCGGGAGCGCGACGACCGTGAACGGCAGGAAGAGTGCAGCCAGCAGGTAGTAGAACGACCAGCGGAAGAACCGGCGATCCCAGTTGCGGGCGATCGCGTAGGACGCCAGCGCGCTGAGCAGCACCGTGCCGATCACGGTTCCGGCGGTGATCAACACCGAGATGGTGAACGAGACCGGGAAGTTCGTCAGCTCCCACGCCTTCGCGAAGCCCGAGACGTCGATCGGCGACGGGAGGGAGAACGCGTTGCCGTCGACGGCCTGGGCACCCGACTTCAGCGACATCGACACCGTCACGTAGAGCGGGACCAGCACGGTGAGTGCGCACAGGATGAGGATGATCATCACAGCCCAGTTGGTGCGTTCGCGGCCGACCCGACCACGGCTCGGCCGGGTCGTCGCCTGCGGCTGCCTGGCGGTCCTCTTCGCGTCTCCGAGCGGAACGCTCGCTGCTGCCTGAGTCATGCGATGGCCGCCTTTCCGCGGGTGATCCGGAGTTGGATGAGCGAGATGACGATGGCGATCACGAAGAAGATGGTGGCGTTGGCCATCTGGTAGGCGTAGTCGCCGCCGGTGAACCCTGTGAAGATCGTCATCGCGATGCTGCGTGTCGAGGTGCCGGGTCCGCCGTTGGTGAGGCCGACGATGACCTCGTAGGCGTTCAGGTAGTTCTTGAACCCGAGGATGACGTTGATCACCACGTAACCTGCGACCAGCGGCAGGGTGACCGACCAGAGCTGACGGAACGGCTTGGCTCCGTCGATCGCCGCGGCCTCGTACACCTCGCCCGGGATCGACAGCAGTCCCGCGATGTAGATGAGCAGCGTGGCCGGAATGGACTGCCACGCTGTGACGATGACGATCGAGAGCCAGGCGAGGTCGGGGTTCGCGAGGATCGACTCCTGCAACGGGCCGATGCCGACCGCCGTCGCGAAAGCCGGGAGCGAGTTCGAGAACAGGAAGTTGAACACGTAGGCGATGACGATGCCCGAGATGACCATCGGGATGACGAAGACCGCTCGCAGCGCGGTCTTCGCCCTGATCTGCGCGGTGAGACCGACGGCGAGGAGGAAGGCGATCACGTTCACCAGGACCACCGTGACGATGGCGAAGCCGAAGGTGAAGAGATAGCTCGAGAGGATCGCCGGGTCTGAGAACACGGCGATGTAGTTCGTGATGCCGATGAACTCCCACTCGCCGAACCCGATGAAGTTCGTGAAGCTGTAGAAGATTCCGAGCAGCGCGGGCACCGTGATCGCCAGCGTGAACAGCACGAGCGACGGAACGAGGAACAGGTAGTACACCCGGTCGGTACGCTGCCTGCGGTGCGGGTCCCGGCCCGCCGGGGGTGCCGTCGTCGTCGGGGATCGATCGGCGGATGCGGCCGTCCGCCCGGTCGATCCGGTCGATGCGGCTGATGATGCGGTGGTGGTCATTGCCTGGTGTCCTCTCGGGTCGCCTCAGCCACGGAGCGCGAGGCGCGCCCAGTCGGCGTCGAGGCGGCGCAGCGTCGCGTCCACGTCGGCGCCCGTGACGATGGACTGGATGTAGTTGTCTGTCGGGATGCTGAGCGGCACGAACTTCGACGCGCCCTGGTAGAACCGGCCGTCGTCGTAGTACTTCTGCATTCCGACGATGCGCTCGTCGGTGGCCGGCGCCGCGTCGACGGTGGTCCCGAAGCCGAGGAACTCCGCGTTGTACTCGTCGAGCGTGTCCTGCTCCATGAGATACGACACGAACGCCTTGGCCGCCTCCTTCTCGGTGCTCGCCTCGGGCACCCACAATGCGAGGTCGAGATTCACTCTCACCTTGAGGTCGTCGGGGTCATCCGTCATCGGAAGGGGGAAGGTGCCGAGTTCGACGTCGGGATCGGTCTTCGCGATCTCGCCCAGGGCCCACGGACCCTGCAGGTACATCGCCGCCTCTCCCTTGGCCATCGCCACGTTGCCGTCGCCATAGCTCCGGCTCGCCGCGTTGTCGTTCGAGTACTCCGCGAGCTCCACCATCCGTTCGACCGGCTCCTTCAGGGTCTTCTCGAAGGAGACCTCGGAGTCGGGACCGACCTCGGTGCCGAGCTCGTCCAGGCGGTCGTAGAAGTCGGCGACGTCGATGGAACCGCCCACCGTGTAGTCGAACAGGCCCTGGCCGACAGTCCACGGCTCCTTGTAGGTGCTGTAGATGGGCGTGATCCCGGCCGCCTCGAAGGTGTCGCAGGCGGCGATGAGTTCGTCCCAGGTGGTCGGCACCTCGACACCGTTCTCCTCGAACAGCTTCACGTTGTAGATGACGGATGCCGCAGCCACGGAGTACGGCAGAACGCTCGTGCGGCCGGGATACGTGGCGTACTGGTCGACGAGTTCCTGAACGTCGGGGCGGATGCGCTCGGCGACGGGGAGATCCGAGAGATCCGACAGGGCGCCGCGCTCCATGAAGCGCGCCATCTCCTCGTTGTAGTTGAGGAGCCCCACGTCGGGCGGGTTGCCGCGGAGGAAGCCGGCCGAGAGATTCGACGCCGTGTCGAGATCCACGTGCACGTCCGACTGCTCGGCGTTGAACTTCTTCGCCAGCTCGCGAAAGTACGGAATCGCCTCGGGCTTGCTCATGTGGAAGGTGATGTCGGTCGGCCCGCCGGAGTCCGTGGCGCAGCCCCCGAGGCCGAGAGTGAGGCCGACCGCCGCCGTGAGCGCGAGCGCCGTTCTCGAGCGCCACCGGCGCCGTTCCGTCTGCCGTTCTGATCCGTGGGGCACGTCGTCGTCTCCCTGTGTGGTCGGCGGCACGTCGGCGTGCCGCATCCGGTCGTCATAGATTTAGAGTGTAGATTTACTCGGTGTAGGAAATACTGAAGCATCCTCGAGGAAAGGTCAAGGGCTTGCCAGAATCGGCTGCGGCGAACTCCCCGACGATGCTGCGCCGTCGCAATGCCGACGTCGTGCTGCGTTTCGCATGGACCGGGCGGGCTTTCACAGCGAGCGACCTGATCGCCCACACCGGGCTCACGCGTTCGACGGTCATCGGGGTCTGCGATGAGCTCGTCGACCGTGGCTGGCTCCATGAGCTCGACGACGCCCGCAGCGTCGGCGAGTACAGCAAAGGGCGCCCGGCCCGTCGGTATTCACTGCGGGCGGATGCCGCCACCGTCGTGGGAGTCGACGCCGGCCTCCACAGGGTCACGGCCTCAGTGGCCGATCTCCGGGGTGTCGTGCTGGGAACGTCGGAGCGGGTCATCGCCGACGACGCCAGCGGCGGGCAGCGGCGGGCCATGGTGACGGCCGTCATCGCGGATGCCGTCACGTCGGCGGGAGTGGACGGAGACACCGTGCGGGCGATCTGCGTCGGGGTGCCGGCACCGGCGGACGCATCGGGTGCGTCACCGCAGGCCGACGGCTTCTGGTCGCTCTCCAACCCCGACTTCACAGGACTGCTCGCTGACGAGCGCCGTCTCGTCGTCGTCGACAACGACGCGAACCTCGCGGCGATCGCCGAGGCCGCGGAACCCGCCGGACACGGCGTCGGCGTCGACTCGTACATCACCCTGCTCTCGGGCGAGCGCCTGGGCGGCGGCATCGTCGTCGACGGCCACCTGCTGCGCGGGGTTCGCGGTGGGGCCGGGGAGATGCGCATGCTCGACCACGTCGAGGGAGTCGGATCCGCCGACGGCGCCGCCGTCCTCATCCGGGAGTGGTCGCGGGATGCTGTCGGCGACGGCTCCGTCCCGGCCGGAAGCGTGCTGCGTCACGCCGAGCGCGCGGAGTTCGACGCCCAGGACGTGCTCGATGCCGCACACGCCGGCGACGTGGGTGCCCTCGAGATCACGCGGCGCCTGGCCGACAGGTTCGCGCGCATCTGCGTCGTGCTCGGCGAGCTTCTCGACGTGCAGCGCGTCATCATCGCCGGCGCCATGGCCGAGCCCCTCGAAGCCGTGCTCGACGCGGCGCGCATCTCCATCGAGGGCTACGACGACCCGACGTCGCCCGAACTGGTCGGCTCCAGACTCGGCGCCGGCGTCGTGAGCCTCGGTGCCGTGCACCGCGCCATCACCGCGGTGCGGGAGAGCGCCCTCGACCTGACGCTCGCTCCCCCGGAGCCGTCGCCGGCATCCGTCGTGCGTTGAGGCCGGAGGGCCGCCGGCTGTCGGGGGTTCCCGTCAGTGCGCGTGCGCCGGTGAATCGAAGCGCACCGCGGTCGGGCGCCTCTCGGCGAGTCCGGTCCACGCGTCGGCATCGAAGGTGAACTCCGCGACAGCGCAGGTCGGCATCGCTGCGATGGCCTCCGCTCCCCGGTCCATGGTGAAGTGCGCGGCCAGGTCGCTCATGCCGGGGTCGTGCGCGACGACCATGACGGTTGAGCTCGAGGCATCGGCATCCGTCTCGTCCAGCTCGGCGACGACGTCGAGCATCGCAGCGGGTGACGCGCCGTAGAGCCGGTCGAGCACCCTGATGCCGTCGGCCGCGTAGCCGAGTTCGTCGGCGATGATCGTGGCCGTGGTCAGCGCCCGAACGGCGCTGCTCGAGAACACGACGTCGGGCGCGAGGCCGCGTTCATGCATCAGCCGGCCCATGCGCGGTGCGTCCCGACGACCCCGATCATTCAGAGGGCGCTGATGGTCGGTCAGGTCCGGGTCATCCCAGTCGGACTTCGCGTGCCGCACGATCACGAGGGTCTTCATGCCAGTCCACGCTACTCCGACGAGCCGCGACGCGCCCGGAGAGCGGGCGGCTACGATCGCCCCATGACAGCCGCCGCGCCCACAGCCACCCTCGACGGCTGGGTGGTGGCGCCGGTGACAGGAGCAGGCATCACCCACGACTGCTACGAGAAGGGGAGCGGCCCCGGGGTCGTGCTCATCCCCGAGGTTCCCGGCATCACGCCCGAGGTGCTCGGCCTGGCAGAACACCTCGTCGCCGAGGGATTCACCGTGGTCGTTGCCTCGCCCTTCGGCGAGCCCGGCCGACCGATGACCCCCGCCTACACCGTGGGCGTCGTCGCGCGTCTCTGCGTCTCGACGGAGTTCCGTGCCTTCGCGACGGATGCGGCCCGACCGATCAGCGCCTATCTGCGCGCCGTCGCCGCCGACCTGAACGCGCGCACCCCGGGTTCGGGCGTCGGCGTGATCGGCATGTGCTTCACCGGCGGGTTCGCCCTGGCCGCTGCCGTCGACGACTCGGTGCTCGCGGCCGTCGCCAGCCAGCCGTCGGTCCCGTTCCCTCTCGGCGCGCGGCGCATCGCCGACCCCGGCATGAGCGCGGCGGAGTTCGATCGGGTGGCAGCGCGAGCCGCATCCGGAGACCTGTGCGCCATCGGACTGCGGTTCAGCGAGGATCGGGCGGCGCAGGGCGCGCGCTTCCGAACGGTGAAGGCTCGCCTCGGCGACGCGTTCGAGATCATCGAGCTCGACTCATCGCCGGGCAACCCGGGTGGATTCGCGGGCACGGCGCACTCGGTGCTGACGGCAGAGCTGCGAGAGACACCGGGGCACCCCGCGCTCGGAGCTCGCGACAGGGTCGTGGCGTTCCTGCACGACCGACTCGACTGAGCGGCCGGCCCTCTGTGAACCTCGGTTCACAGGACCAGCGCGCCGATGAGGGCTGGCAGAGCTGCATCCTCGCCCTGATCCTGTGAACGGATGCGGCGCCCGTCGACGCGCCTAGCGCAGCGCGACTCCCGCGAGGGCCTCGAGCACCAGCAGGGCGGCGAGGCGCACGGTGCGGCCGTCCTCCGCATCGGCCGTGGCGTCGACCTCGGCGATGTCGATCGACCGCACCCGATCGTCGGCTGCCGCGGCGCGGGCGGCCGCTCGCAGCTCGTACGCCGAGATGCCGCCCGGCACGGAAGCCGGGCAGCCGGGCGCCACCGACCGATCGCAGACGTCGACATCGAGGTCGACGTGGATAGGACCTCCAGCGGCCCCGGCGATGTCGAGGGCCTCGGCCATGACGTCGCTCATCGGGCGGCGGTGCAGCTCGTCGCGATGCACGACGGTGATGCCGTGATCGAAGGCACGGCGGGCGTACTCGGCGGAGTTGACGAAGTCGGCGATGCCGATCTGCACGATGCGCCGCCCGTCGAGTCCGGCCTCGATGAGGCGGCGCACCGGGGACCCGTTCGACTCGCCGTCGCGCAGGTCGTAGTGGGCGTCGAGGGTGATGAGACCCGCCGTCGGGAGCTGCTCGCCCCAGACGCCGAGTGCTGTGGCGACGGTGAGGGAGTTGTCACCGCCGAGTGCCACGAGCAGGCGCGCCTGCTCGGCCGCATCCGCCACCGCCGCGATCGCGCGTCCCTCGCCGATCGGCCCGTCTGGGTCGTCGACGTCGCCGACGTCGACCGTGACGAGGGAACCGAGGTCGAGGTGGTCGAGCACGAGCCGGGATGTGGAGCTGCGGTCGGGCATGAGTGCCGGGCTGTAGCGGCGGAGCGCCTCGCGGATCGCGGCCGGAGTCGCGTGGGCTCCGGTGGGCGACAGCGAGGTGCGCCAGGCCGGGATGCCGACGATCGCGACATCGGGGTGGATGCCGGGCTCCAGCTCGTCGAGCGACGGCCAGTCTCCGGCCCGAGGCCACAGCGGGTCGTGCGGGAGACCGTGTTCGGCGTCGAGATCGGAGACGGGGTCTGTCGCAGGATCGGTCACTCTTCGAGCCTAACGAGTGGACCGGTTCCGGGGAATCGGGAACAGAAACCGAGTTCTGGCGTTACAGTGAAGTACCCCCCGGGGGTATGTGGACGAATGAAGGAGTGAGCCGGCATGGCCGAGAAGAACCTGGCGACCGAGGCAGCGGCCGAGCACGAGCACCAGCACCAGCACCAGCACCATGACCACGCGTCGCACGACACCCACGCGGGTCATGACGCTCACGCCGGCCATGACGCTCACGCCGGCCATGACGCTCACGCCGACCATGATGCCCACGGCGGCCACGGCGGCCACGCTCATCACGTGGACCGGTTCCGCCGCCTGTTCTGGATCATGCTCGTCATCGCCGTGCCCGTCATCGCGTTCAGCCCGATGTTCGCGATGCTGCTGGGGTACGAGCTTCCGGCGGCATCCGTCGTCGACTGGGTCTCGCCCGTCCTCGGCACCGTCATGTTCGCCTGGGGTGGGTGGCCGTTCCTCTCCGGCGCCGTCTCAGAGCTGAAGAGCCGGCAACCGGGCATGATGCTGCTCATCGCGCTGGCCATCACGGTGGCGTTCGTCGCCTCGCTGGGGGCGAGCCTCGGGGTGCTCGACCATGAGCTCGACTTCTGGTGGGAACTCGCCCTCCTCATCGTGATCATGCTGCTCGGACACTGGATCGAGATGCGCTCGATCGCCCAGGCATCGTCGGCACTCGACGCCCTCGCTGCCCTCCTGCCCGATGAGGCCGAGCGGGTGACGGATGCCGGCTCCGAGCTGGTCTCCCCGTCGCAGCTCGCGCTCGGCGACGTCGTCATCGTGCGTCCTGGTGGTCGAGTGCCTGCCGATGGCGAGGTCACCGAGGGGAGCGCCGATATCGACGAGTCGATGATCACCGGAGAATCGCGGCCGGTGCTCCGCGGCCCTGGCGATCACGTCGTCGCGGGAACCGTCGCGACCGACACGGCGGTCCGCGTGCGCATCAGCGCCGTCGGAGACGACACGGCCCTCGCCGGCATCCAACGTCTGGTGGCCAAGGCCCAGGCGTCGAGCTCGCGGGCGCAGCGCCTCGCCGATCGAGCGGCAGCCTGGCTGTTCTGGTTCGCCCTCGGTTCCGCCCTGATCACTGCCGTGGTGTGGACGGCGCTCGGCTACCCCGATGACGCGGTCGTCCGCACCATCACGGTGCTGGTGATCGCCTGCCCGCACGCCCTGGGTCTGGCCATCCCCCTCGTCGTCTCCATCGCCACCGAGCGCGCGGCGAAGGGCGGCGTGCTCATCACCGACCGTCTGGCTCTCGAGACCATGCGCACTGTCGACGCCGTGCTGTTCGACAAGACCGGCACCCTCACCAAGGGCGAGCCCGTGGTGACGGATGCCGTGGCGGCACCGGGCTTCGACCCCGACACCCTGCTCGCACTCGCAGCAGCCGCCGAGGCCGACTCCGAGCATCCGCTCGCCAGGGCGATCGTGGCGAATGCGGCGTTCCGGGGCCTCGATGCGCTGCCGGCGACGGGCTTCGTCGCCTCGGCGGCCGTCGGCGTGAGCGCGACCGTCGACGGGCACGAGGTGCACGTGGGTGGTCCGGCGCTGCTCGCCCAGCACTCTCTCGATGCCCTCGCCGCGTCGCTCGGCTGGTCGGAGGCCGGAGCCACCGTGCTGCACGTCGTCGTGGACGGGCGCGTCGCCGGCGCCCTCGCGCTGGCCGACGAGGTCAGGCCGGAGTCGCGTGAGGCCGTCGACGCGCTCCACCGTCGCGGCATCCGCGTGGTCATGATCACCGGCGACGCCGAACCCGTCGCCCGCACTGTGGCCGCGAGCCTCGGCATCGACCGCGTCTTCGTCGGCGTGCGCCCGGAGGACAAGGCCGAGAAGGTGCAGGAGCTGCAGGCGGAGGGCCTGCGCGTGGCCATGGTCGGCGATGGCGTGAACGACGCGCCCGCGCTCGCCCAGGCCGACGTCGGCATCGCGATCGGCGCCGGAACCGACGTGGCCATGGCATCGGCTGGCGTGGTCCTGGCCAGCTCCGACCCCCGCTCGGTGCTCTCGGTGATCGAGCTGTCCACGGCGAGCTATCGCAAGATGCAGCAGAACCTCTGGTGGGCTGCCGGCTACAACCTGCTGTCGGTTCCTCTCGCCGCCGGCGTGCTCGCCCCCATCGGCTTCGTGCTTCCGATGTCGGTCGGGGCCATCCTGATGAGCCTGTCGACCGTCATCGTCGCCGCGAACGCCCAGCTGTTGCGCCGACTCGATCTGCGTCCCGAGGTGTCTGTGCGCCGCTGAGGGACGACGCGCCCATCAGCGCTCGAAGTGCGCGGCCTCGTCGGCCGAGAGGGCGTAGTCGATGCGGCGGCGCTGGTCATCCGTCATGCCGACGGAGTCGAGGTCGTCGACGTGCACCCACATCACCTCGGTGTTCTCCCCGTCGTTCGGATGCGGGTCACCCGAGACGTACCGGCAGCGGAATGTCAGGTCGAGGTACACCGACCTGTCGCCGTTCTCGTAGGTGATCGGCTCGAGCACGTGCACCCAGGCGAGGCGCTCGACCTCGATGACGACGTTGGTCTCCTCGAAGGCCTCACGCACGGCCGCGACAGCAGGTTCCTCGCCCGGCTCGATGATGCCGGCGATCGGAGCGATGCGGCCGTTGTCTGCACGGCGGGCGACGAGCACCTCGTCGCCGCGCAGGATCACGGCGGTGACCCCGCTCAACCAGAGCGGGGCGGTGCCGATGGAGCGGCGCAGGTCGAGCACGAAGTCGGGGGTTGGCATGACGTCACCCTACCCAAGCCGTTGGTCGAGTAGCCCGCGACGAAGTCGCAGGACAACCCGTTGGTCGAGTAGCCCGCGACGAAGTCGCTGGCCCACCGCTGGTCGAGTAGCCCGCGACGAAGTCGCAGGACAACCCGTTGGTCGAGTAGCCCGCGACGAAGTCGCAGGACAACCCGTTGGTCGAGTAGCCCGCGACGAAGTCGCAGGCGTATCGAGACCACCCCTCACCCGATCGCTCGGTCGTGAGGGGTGGTCTCGATACGCGTCCTCGCTCCGCTCGGTCGCTCCTCGACCGGCGAGAGTGGTCTACTCGGCGGGCACGGCCTCCGCGGCGCCGGCCTTGGCCGCCTTCTTCTCGGCCCGGCGATCGCGCGCGCCCTCGACCAGGTTGTACAGCGTCGGCAGCACCACGAGGGTGAGCACCGTCGATGACACCAGGCCGCCGATCACGACGATGGCGAGGGGCTGCGAGATGAACCCGCCGTGCCCTGTGAGGCCGATGGCCATGGGCAGCAGCGCGAAGATCGTCGCGAGAGCCGTCATGAGGATCGGGCGCAGACGACGCGAGGCACCGTGCATGACGGCCTCCTCGACGCCCATGCCGCGCCGCCGGTACTGGTTGACCAGGTCGACGAGCACGATGGCGTTCGTCACCACGATTCCGATCAGCATCAGCACGCCGATGAGCGACGCGACACCGAGCGGGATGCCCGAGACGATCTGCAGGATGATCGCGCCCGTGGCCGCGAACGGAACCGAGACGAGCAGTAGCAGAGGCTGACGCAGCGACCGGAACGTGGCCACCATGACGATGTACACGATGAGGATGGCTGCGAGCAGAGCCAGGCCGAGCTGGCTGAACGCGTCGCCCTGGCTGGCGGTGACGCCGCCGATCTCGGCGTTGGCGCCCTGCGGGAGCTCGGTGTCCGTGAGGGCCGTCGTCACCTCGGTGTTGGCCACCGAGAGGTTGTCGGTGCCGGGCGTCGCCGTGATGGTGGCGCTCCGCAGTCCCTTGACCGTGGTGACGGATGCCGGACCCTCGGTGTTCTCCACCGTCGCGAGGGTGTCGAGTGCCACCGGGCCGGCCAGGGTCGGGATCGGCAGGGCCGAGAGCTCGGCGATCGTCGTGGGCGGGTTCTCCGACTGGAGGTAGATGGTCAGCGTCGAGTCGTCGATGGCGATGCTGCCGATCGTGCTCGGCTGCATGGCCTGCGAGACGATGCTTCCGATGGCGACCTCGCTGAGGCCGGCCTGGGCAGCGGCGTCCCGATCGACCGTGACGGCGATGTAGGGCAGCGAGGCGCTGAGGTTCGACGACACCGCCTTGATCGAGTCGAGGTCGCCGAGAGCCGACACGATCTCGTCCGAGGCCTTCTGGAGGTCGTCGCTCGACGAGGCCGTCACGTCGACGAGGATGTCGCTGCCGCCGCCGAAGCCGCTCGATGCCGTCACCGCGATCTCACCCTGATCGGTGATGTCGCCGAGCTGGTCCTCGATGTCGGCCTGCACGGCCGTCGCGTCGGCGTCGGGGTCCGTCGTGATCGAGTAGGTGATACCGCCGGCGCCGCCGGTGAACGCGTCGCGCAGGGCACTGCCGGAGGAACCGATGGTGAGCTGGACGGTCTCGACGCCGTCGGTGTCGAGCAGGGCCTTCTCGACCACTGTCGCCGCGGCATCCTGAGCCGCGAGCGATGTTCCGGGCTCGAGCGTCTGCGTGACGGTCAACGTGTTCTGGCCGGTCGCACCGAGGAAGTTCGTCTTCATGAGCGGCGTGAGCGCGAGCGTGCCGAGGAGAACGAGCACGGCGATGAGGATGGTCGCTACGGAGTGCCTGAGCGTCCAGCGGATGATCGGCAGGTAGCCCTTCTGCAGGCGCGACGGGTGCTCGAGCTCGTCGTAGTCGGCCGAGCCGCCCTCGTCGGCCGGAAGCTCGACGGCCTCGTGCTTGCGAGGCTTCGGCGGGCGCAGGAACCAGTACGCCAGCACCGGCACGATGGTCAGCGACACCAGCAGCGACGACAGCAGGGCGATCGTGATGGTGAGGGCGAAGGGCCGGAACAGCTCGCCCGTCACGTCGCCGACGAAGGCGATCGGCAGGAAGACGGCGACGGTGGTGATGGTCGACGCCGTGATGGCCCCGGCGACCTCCTTCACCGCGCGCAGGATGGTCTCGGCGCGATCGACGCCCGCGACCATCTGCCGTTTGATGTTCTCGATGACCACGATGGAGTCGTCGACGACGCGGCCGATGGCGATGGTGAGGGCGCCGAGCGTGATGATGTTGAGGGTGTAGCCCGTCGCCTGCATGCCGATGAAGGTGATCAGCACGCTCGTCGGGATGGAGATGGCCGTCACGAGGGTCGAGCGGATCGACATCAGGAAGATCAGGATGACGATCACGGCGAAGAAGAGGCCGAGCAGGCCCTCCTCGGTGAGGGACTGGATCGACTGCTCGATGAACGGCGCCTGATCGAAGACCACCGTGATCGTGGCGTTCGAGCCGAGCTTGTCCTCGATCTCGGGGATGAGGGCGTTGACCCCCTTGGAGACGTCGACGGTGTTGGCCGATGGCAGCTTCGTCACGGCGATGGTGAGCGCCGGCTTGCCGTCGACACGCGAGATCGACGTCGTCGGGTCATCGGTCTCGGCGACGGTGGCGACATCCCCGACGGTCTGGATTCCGGATGCGAACGCCGCAGGATCAGTCGGCACGAGGGGCAGCGCCGCGATGGCGTCGACGGAGTCGAGCTTCGCACCGGACTGCACGGTGAGGGTGAGGTCGTCCTCGGTGATGGAACCGGCGGGCAGCAGCACGCCGTTCTGCTTGAGGGCGTCGCTGATGGCCTGGCTGGTGAGCCCGGCCGCCGCGAGCGCGGCGTCGTTCGGCGTGATCGTGACGCGCTGGCCGATGGCCCCGGTCAGCTGGGCGCCGTTGACGCCGTCGACCTCCTCGAGATCGGGCAGGGCGAGCTTGGTGATGTCGGCGGCGAGACTCTTCTCGTCGTCGTCGCTGGTGACGGCGAGCTGCACGATGGGCAGGTCGTCGAAGCTTCCACTGAACACCTGCGGCTCCACGCCGTCCGGCAGGGTTCCCTTGACGCGATTGATGGCCTGGGTGAGCTTCTGCTCCGCCGTCGCGAGGTCGGTGCCATAGGTGAACTGGGCCGTGATCAGCGACTGGTTGGTGTTGCTGACCGCCGTGGTGCTCTCGAGGCCCGCCACACCCTGGATGGCCGACTCGACGGGCGTGCTGACGTCGTTGTTCACGACCTCGGGCGATGCACCGGGGTAGCTGGCCACGATCGCGAGCTGCGGGAACTGGATCGACGGCGCGAGTTCCTGCTTCAGCGTCGTGAGGGTGATGCCACCGAAGATCGCCACCACGACGGTGATGAGCGCGATGAGTGCGCGGTTCTTCATGCTGAGAACGGCAAGGAAGTGCACGGGTGATCCCCTCGGGAACAGGTGTGGATGCCGCGAGCTGCGACGGGAGGTGGTCGGCGGCGACTCACCAGGGTTCAGTATCGCATTGCAGTGACTGCAAAAAGGTCACGGGCAGCTGTGAACCCTGACGCGGATCGAGATCCCTCGACCCGCGCCCCGTCGGCGGAGCAGACTGGAGGCATGGCCCTCCACATCACCGGCGACGACGCCGCAGACGACCTCCTGACCCAGAGCCCGCTCGCGCTCATCATCGGCATGCTGCTCGACCAGCAGGTGCCGATGGAGACGGCTTTCGCCGGTCCAGCCAAGATCCGGGACCGCATCGGCACGCTCGACGCATCGGCCATCGCAGCCCTCCCCGAAGACGAGTTCGTCGAGGTGTTCCGCACGCCGCCGGCCGTGCATCGTTTCCCCGGATCGATGGCCGGCCGCGTCCAGGCCCTGTGCGCCGCCATCGCAGGCGACTGGAGCAACGACGCCGCTCAGCTCTGGACGCGCGGCGATCCCGACGGCGCCGAGGTGTTCCGCCGCCTCAAGGCGCTGCCGGGCTTCGGCGACCAGAAGGCGCACATCTTCGTCGCCCTGCTCGGCAAGCAGTACGGCTTCACCGGGAACGGATGGCGGGAAGCGGCAGGCTCCTACGGGGAAGAGGGCTCGCACCGGTCCGTCGCCGACATCGTCGACGCCGACTCGCTCGCCCAGGTGCGCGAGACGAAGCGTGCCGCGAAGGCCGCCGCCAAGAAGTAGGGGAGCCGGCCGGCTCAGACCACGGCCGCCAGATACGGGGCATCCGGAACCGGATGCGAGCCGAGGGCGGCCCACGACCTGGCGAGCGCCTCGACGGCCCGGTCGGTCTCCTCGGGCGTGTAGCCGATCGGGATGCGCAGGAACCTCTCGAAGGCGCCGTCGATGCCGAAGCGCGGCCCGGCGGCGATGATGAGGCCGTGCGCCCGGGCTCCGAGGGCGAGTTGAGAGCTCACGGGAGTGCCGAGGTTCACCCACGTCGCGAGGCCGCCGTTCACGTGCGGCACGCTCCACTCCGGGAAGGTCTCTGCCAGACGGGCCTCGAGGTGGTCACGGCCGATCCTCAGCTGCTCGCGACGGATCGCGAGCACCTCGTCCATGCGGCGCAGCACCTGCTTCACCACCAGCTGATCGAGGATGGGCGTGCCGAGGTCGTTGTGTGACCTGTTGGCCACGAGCCGACGGATGAGCGGGGCCTCGGCGCGGATCCAGCCGAGCCGCAGGCCGCCCCACACCGTCTTGCCGACGGAACCGATCATCACGGCGTCGCCGTAGGCCGCGAGCGGGAGGTAGGACTGCCGGCGGTCGATGTCCATCTCGGCCGTGGTCTCGTCGGCGACGATGATCGTGCCCTGACGCGAGGCGGCGGCCAGGATCCTCTGGCGTGCCTCGACCGTCATCGATCGGCCGGTCGGATTGTGGAAGTCGGGGATGAGATAGGCCAGAGCAGGATTGCTGAAGCTGATGGCCTGCACGAGGTCGTCGGCCTCGTCGGCGCCGTCGTCGTCCGCACCGTCGCCGAAGGTGCGGGCACCGGATGCCGCATCCCTCTCGGGAGTGATGCCGACGGGGACGAGCCTCGCGCCGGCAGCCCGCAGAGCCTCGTACGAGTGCGGATAGGTCGGCACCTCGATGACGGCACGGTCACCCCGGCTGACGAGGGTCCGCGACAGGAGGGCGATGGCGTGCTGAGCACCGATGGTCACCATGATCTGGTCGGGGCTGGTGGGCAGGCCCCTGTCCGCATAGCGCTGGGCGATCGCCTCGCGCAATGAAGGAATGCCCACGGGGTCGAAGCCGTGGCCGAGGAGGTGAAGGGGGAGTTCATCGACGGCCGCACGCGCGTCGTCGGCCAGACCCGGGATGGCGGGAGTAGTCGCCTGGCTGAAGTCGAGGAAGCCGGCATCGTGGGACGGCGCTGGTGCCTGGCGCGCCCCCGGCAGCCTCGCTGCGCTTCCCGAGCCGCGCACGCTGTCGAGATAGCCGGCCTCACGCAGGTGCCTGTAGGCCGCGGTAACAGTCGTACGACTGACCCCGAGACGCTCCGAGAGCTCGCGCTCGGCCGGGAGCCTGGTGTCGACGGGGATGCGCCCATCGAGCATGAGAAGGCGGATGCGCTCGGACAGAGCCAGATAGGCCGCTGCACCTCCGGAACGCCAGTCCCCGAGCAGGTTCTCCACGGATCGCGCGGTCAGTACCGTCTCAGCCATAAGGCCACTTTAGGTGAATTGGATATTTGATGGAAGGCCAATCATGTAATTGGATTGACCCATGCCCTCGACCGCCGCATCCGCCCCTCTGCTCATGAGCCGCCGCATCGCGCAGCTCCTGGTCGGACTCTTCCTCTACGGAATCGGCATCTCACTCATCGTGCGCGGGCAGATCGGCGCCGCGCCGTGGGACGTGCTCACCCAGGGCATCGCGAAGCACACGGGTCTCACGTTCGGGCTCATCACCATCCTCACCAGCGGCGTCGTGCTGCTGCTCTGGATCCCCCTCCGCCAGCGGCCGGGCGTCGGTACCGTGCTGAACGCCCTGCTCGTCGGGCCGTCCGCCGACATCGGCCTGGCGCTCATCCCCACCGACCTGCCGCTCGTCGCGCGCATCTTCGTGTTCATCGCCGGCCTGCTCGTGCTGGCCGGAGCCACCGGCCTCTACATCGGCGCACACTTCGGCCCCGGCCCTCGTGACGGCCTCATGACCGGCATGCACCGGCGCACGGGCTGGCCCATCTGGATCGTGCGGACGGGCATCGAGGTCGTCGTCGTCGCCATCGGCTGGGCTCTGGGCGGCAATGTCGGCATCGGAACCCTGGCCTTCGCGCTGCTCGTCGGTCCGCTCTGCGGCTGGGCCATCCCCTTCTTCGCCATTCCCCAGGCGACGACGGCAACGGATGCGGCGACCGAGCGCACCCTCGAAGGCGACGCGGTCCCGTCGGAGCCCGTCGTGGACTCCCCCGCGAACTAGCGCCAGCGCTCGCCCACCCACTCACGCGCTTCGACCGCGACTTCGTCGGGCCTCAGCGACCGGGCGTGGCCGGCGACCCCTCAGACCACCCAACGCACCAGGAGGTGCCCCATGTTCGTCGCCATCACAGCTCTCGCCATCCTCGCCCTGTGGGGCGTCGCCGGCACCGTCGTCGCTCTCGCTCGGGACGGCTACAGGCGCGTGCCGACGCGCTGAGGGCAGTTGGGCCCCCACCGCTGGTCGAGTAGCCCTCCAGCGCTGGTCGAGCAGCCCTCACCGCTGGTCGAGTAGGCAGCGAGCGCAGCGAGCAGCCGTATCGAGACCACTCCCAGCGTCGCGCAGACACTGGTGTGATCTCGATACGCGTCCTCGCTGCGCTCGGTCGCTACTCGATCAACGGCGGGGCGCCCCTCCTCGCCGCGCTCGGTCGCTACTCGATCAACGGCGGGCCGTGGGTCAGCTCAGCTGCTCCGCGTAGACCTTCATCGCGTCGCGCACGAAGGTGGCTCCCTGCACTCCGCCGTAGTTCGCCGCGAAGCGCTCGTCGGCCACGTACATCTCGCCGAGGCCGACGAAGTACTCCTTCGTCGGCCGGCCCTGCGCGCTCCCCGGAGTCCCCGGGATGCCGCCGAGCCACTCCGCGTGCCGCTGTGCGAGCGCCTGCGCCTCGTCGCTGTCGGGCGCCACCCCGCGAGAGGCGGCGTCTGCCCAGTCCGCGGCGAGCGCCGACTGACGCTGCTGCCAGTCCTTCTTCTCCGCGGCGCTCATCGAGCGCCACCACGCGTCGCTCTTCGCGTACGCGTCCTTGCCCCAACGGTCCTCGACCTCCTCCTTGTACTCGGTGTGGTCGAATCCGTCGAACATGTTCTCTGCCATCAGTTGTTCACCTCCTTCCATTCCCAGAATCGTGTTCTCGACCGACGCGATCTGTCGCGCCAGCCGGTCCTGTTCGCGTTGCAACCACGTGAGGTGGTTCAGCAGCGCTCGTCCCGAGTCGTGCTCGTTCTCGAGCACCTCGCCGATCGCCGGGAGCCCCAAGCCCAGATCACGGAGCAGCAGGATGCGCTGCAACCGCACGAGCGCCTGCTCGTCGTAGTACCTGTAGCCGTTGCTCCCGACGCGGGTCGCCTCGAGCAGCCCCACCTCGCCGTAGTGCCGGAGTGTCCTGCTCGTGGTGCCCGCGAGCTTGGCGATCTCCTGAATGGACCAGTCCATCAGTCGACCTCCTTTCCTCTCGGCCGATGTTCCCACGGTACAAGTTGACGTTGCGTCAAGGTCAAGCGAGAACTTCGGTGATTGTCTTGCACATCCCAGGAACGCGATATATCGTGTTCCCAGTCCTACTCGCGATATATCGCGACATAGCCTTCCGACATCCGAATTCCGGATGCACCCCCGCACGACACAGCAAGGAGAACACCATGGCGATCGAGAAATGGGTCATCCAGCCCGGCCAGACCAAGGTCATCGACCTGGAGCTCGTCCGCAAGCTCAAGGTCAGCCTCATCGGCGGACGCGTGAACATCATCGGCCACGACGAGCCCAACGCGCGCGTCGAGGTCAGCAGCGTCACGAGCAAGGAACTCACCGTCGAGATCGACGGCGACCGACTCGTGATCGACCACCCCATGGTGCGCTGGGACAACTTCATCGAGGTGTTCAAGGGCTTCCGCGGGCACGCCAAGGCCGAGGTCAGCGTGCTCGTCCCCCGCGATGTCGAACTCAAGCTCGGCGTCGTCACGGCCGACGCCCTCATCGCCGGGCTCACCACCGACGCGCGGCTCAACACCGTCTCCGGTGACGTGGTCGCCGACAACATCACCGGCGATCTCGACCTCAACTCCGTCAGCGGCGAGCTCTCCGTCGGCCACCACAGCGGTCGCATCCGCGCCAACACGGTCTCCGGCGACATCATCGCCAGCGGCGACATCAGCCGCTTCTCCGCCGATGGCGTGTCGGGCAACATCGTCGTCGACGCATCGGGTACACCCTCGTACGTCAACAGCAACACCGTCTCGGGCAATCTCACGCTGCGGCTCATCCGCGGTGACGGCGCCCGCTACCGCATCAACACCGTGAGCGGAAAGGTGCAGCTCGACGACGTCACCGTCAAGGGCACTCTGGGCAAGGGCTTCGAGCGCGTCACCGGCTCCCTCGACGGAGGCGCGTGGCTCGACCTGCAGGCGAACTCCGTCGCAGGCGACGTCTCGATCGTCGGTCGCACTGTGGCGCCGGCCGACTCACCGGCCTCGGCCGATCGGGCCGAGCAGAACGATGGGCAGGCCGCAGAATGACACCGCCGGTCTTCGCCCACGGCAACCTGCGCCTCTACCTGCTCAGCCTCTTGGCGGAGCAGCCCCGCCACGGCTACGAGCTCATCACGGCCCTCAGCGACCGATTCGGCGGCACCTACAGCCCGAGCGCCGGCACCATCTATCCCCGACTCGCGAAGCTCGAGGAGGAGGGGCTGGTGACGAAGTCGACCGATGGCCGCAAGACCGTCTACGAGATCACGGATGCCGGTCGCGCCGAACTCGCCGCCCGGGAGCACGAACTCGCCGGCATCGAGAACGAGGTGACCGACTCCGTGCGACGGCTCGCCGACGAGGTGCGATCCGAGGTCAACTCCGCGATGAAGAGCCTGCGCGCCGACCTCGCGAGCGCCGCCCGCGACGCCAGGCGTTCCGGCACGACGACTCGGGCCAGTGACAGCGTCACGTCGGAGACCAACCGCGCCGTGCGCGATGCCGACGTCGCGATCAACGAGTTCCGGCAGCAGCTGCGCACCGACCTGCGGCTGCAGGCGGCGCGCACCGGAGTGAGCGATGCGAGTGTCACGATGCTCCGTCAGCGTCTCGTCGAGCTGCGCACCGAGTTCCTGGACTCGCTCGCCGCGAAGGACTGACGCCGGTCGGCGGCCCATGGTGTGATGTGCTCATGGCAGACGTGACACTGAAGCCCTGGGCCGCCGACGACATCGAGACGCTGCGACGCAGCAATGCCCCCGAGATGATGACCTACCTCGGAGGTCCCGAGACCGAGGAGAGCCTGCTCGCCCGTCAGGAGCGCTATCTCCGGCTCGGTCGCGACGGTGAGGCCCACATGTTCCGCATCGTCACGCCGGAGCATCCGGAAGGCGTCGGATCGATCGGCTACTGGAACACCGTTCACCACGACATCGCCGTCTATGAGACGGGATGGAGCGTCGAACCGGCGTACCAGGGCCAGGGCATCGGCACTCGGGCCCTCATGGCCGCACTCGAGCATGCCCGGTTCGTCGGCGGCAGGCGCTCGGTGCACGCCTTCCCCCGCATCGACAACGCGGCATCGAACGCGATCTGCGCCAAGGCGGGCATGACCCTCAGCGGTGAGATCGACTTCGAGTATCCGCCCGGGAACCCGATCCGGTGCAACGACTGGATGTTCACCCTCGCGCCACCGCCCGTGATCGGCGGAGGAGAGTAGCGTCACGCGTAAGGGTTCCGTGAGGGAATCGTGTGGAACTTGACAGTGCGCGCCGAATGAGTAGGTTTGTCCCCCGTGGCAAATGACGGGGCATCCACGCCCCCACCAGAACTGAAGTCGCCGAAACACTGGATCATCGGCGACCCGCTCCCCAGCGAACGTCTCGAGGGGCAGCTGCTTCCGAAGCACCTCGCGCTCCCGATCTTCGCGAGCGATCCGCTCTCCTCCGTCGCCTACGCGCCGCAGGAGCTGCTGATGATCCTGCTGCTCGGCGGGCTCTCGTTCCTGACCTTCGCGCCGTGGGTCGCCGCGGCCGTTGTGGTGCTCCTCATCACCGTCGTCCTGTCGTACCGCCAGCTGGTCAAGGCCTACCCGTCCGGTGGCGGCGACTACGAGGTCGCGCACAAGAACCTCGGCGAGAAGGCGGGCCTCGTCGTGGCCTCGGCTCTGCTCGTCGACTACGTCATGACCGTCGTCGTGTCTGTCGCATCCGGAGTCGACAACATCATCTCGGCCCTGCCCTGGCTGGCACCGTTCCGGGTCGAACTGGCCGTCTTCTTCGTGATCGTCCTGGCGGCGGTCAACCTGCGCGGAGTGAGCGAGTCGAGCAAGGCCTTCGCGATCCCCACGTACATCTTCATCGGCAGCGTGTTCGTGATGATCGTCGTGGGCTTGGGCCAGACCATCTTCGGCATCGCTCCGGTCGCCGAATCCGCCTCGTACACGGTTCAGGGCGAGCAGCTCACGCAGGCCGCCATCGTGCTCCTCCTGCTGCGTTCCTTCGCGAGCGGATGCTCCGCCCTCACAGGCGTCGAGGCCATTGCCAACGGTGTACCGGCCTTCCGCCTGCCCAAGGTGAAGAACGCCCAGAGCACTCTCGTGATCATGGGCGGCATCGCCATCACGCTGTTCGTCGGGCTCACGGCTCTGGCACTCATCTCGAACGTGCACTACGCCGAGAACCCGTGTTCGCTCCAGGGCTGGGCCGACTGCGCCACCGAACCGCAACTCTCGCTCATGGCGCAGGTCGCCGGAGCCGTGTTCGGCAACAGCTCCATCATGTTCTTCGTGATCCAGGCTGCCACGGCCCTCGTGCTGCTGCTCGCGGCGAACACGGCGTTCAACGGATTCCCCCTCCTCGGCTCGGTCCTGGCCAAGGACGGCTACGCTCCGAAGTCGCTCTCCACCCGCGGCGACAGGCTCATCTACTCCAACGGCGTGCTGCTGCTCGGCCTCGCGGCCGTGGTCATCCTCGTGGTGTTCCAGGCCAACCTCACCGTGCTCATCCAGCTCTACATCATCGGAGTCTTCGTCTCGTTCACGCTGGGGCAGTCCGGCATGGTGCGCCACTGGCTCCGCGAGCTGAAGACACCGGGGGCACCCCGGGGATCGATCATCAAGAGCCTCACCATCAACGCGCTCGGCGCCGGCATGACCGCCATCGTGCTCGTGGTGGTGACCATCACGAAGTTCGGTCACGGCGCCTGGATCGTGTTCGTCATGATGCCGATCCTGTTCTTCCTCATGATGGGCGTGAACCGCTACTACCGCGACGTCGCGAAGGAGGTCGAGGTCGATCCCACCACGACGTTCGGCGCGACCGGCGACCACGCCATCGTTCTCGTCGGCAAGGTCCAGAAGCCCGTTCTCAAGGCCCTCGACTACGCCATCGCTGCGCGCCACGAGAGCCTCGAAGCCGTGCACGTCTCCATCGACGATGAGGAGACGAAGCAGGTCAAGAAGGACTGGGTGCGCATGAACATCCAGGTTCCGCTGCGCATCATCCAGTCGCCGTACCGCGATCTCAGCTACCCCGTCATCCGTCACGTCAAGGATCGCCGTGCCGAGCACGGATCCGAGGTGACCACCATCTACATGCCGCAGTACATCGTCGGACACTGGTGGGAGTCGTTGCTGCACAACCACAAGGCCCGTCGCATCCGCCAGAAGCTGATGCTCGTGCACGGTGTGACCATTGCGCTCGTGCCGTGGCTGCTCGACTCCTCCGACCTGCTCTACGGCCGCCGCTCGCGCCCACTGCCCGGACAGGACCGCCGCGGCGAGCCCGTCCGCCCCATACCTCGAGCGCCCATGCCGCCGGCGACGATCACGACGACGACGGTCGCTCCCCCCTCCATGGCGCCGGGCGTCTCGCGCCCGGCGGCGTCACGCCGACGCAAGCGCAAGTAGTCTGCAGCCATGCTCCGTGACCTCGCCGCCGTCTTCGTCGGCGGCTTGGTGGGAACAGGCCTGCGGGTGTCGATCGATGCGGCACTGCCGCATTCCGGTGCCCAGTTCCCGTTGTCGACCCTGATCCTCAACGTGTCGGGCGCCCTGGTGCTGGGGCTGCTCGTCGGCGGCCTCTGGAAACGTCCCGGCGTTCCCCACTGGCTCCGCGCAGGACTGGGCGCCGGCGTGCTGGGCTCGTTCACGACCTTCTCCGCCGTCATGGTCTCGGTGGTGGGCATGAGCGCCGCGGATGCCGTCGGTCCGGCAACCGTCTACCTCGGGGCCTCGATCGTGCTCGGCCTCGCTGCGGCGTTCATCGGCCTCCGCCTCGGATCGACGCTGGCGCACCTCATGATGCCCGGTGAAATCCAGGAGGGAGACACGCTGTGACTCCTCTCGTCGTGATCGCGACCCTGCTGTGCGGGGCGATCGGTGCCGTCATCCGCTACCTCGTGACCAAGGCCCTTCCCGTCGTGCCCGGCCACCTGCCGCGCGGTGTGCTGATCGTCAACGTCGTCGGATCGCTCGTCGGCGGACTGACCCTGGGTCTCGCCGAACGTGCCGCGGTCTCTCCTGAATGGCAGTTCGTCATCCTGAGCGGTGTCTGCGCCGGCCTGACCACCTTCAGCACCTGGACCGTCGAGACCATCGAGCTCGCCGAGGGCGGGCGCTGGTGGGCAGCAGGGCTGAACATCGCCGTCACGCTGGCCCTCGGCTTCGCAGTCACCCTGGGCGCCTACCTGCTCGTGCGGTGAGCCGCCCGCCGGTCGAGTAGCGCCCGAGCTCAGCGAGGACGCGTATCGAGACTCCATCCAGCGAGCCGATCAGTGCGAATGATCTCGATACGCGTGCTCCTGCGTCGCTCGCTACTCGATCAACGTCGGTGAGATGAACCGTCTACAGCAGCGCCACGATCTGCCGCGCGATCATGCGGCCGGCGCGCTGAGCACCGATGGTCGACGCCTGAGGTCCATATCCGGCGAGGAAGACCCGCGGATCACTCCATGACGCACCGGCCCCGACGCTCACGCCTCCGGTCTTCTCCCGCAGCTTGAGCGGTGCCAGCTGGCGAAGCTCCGGCCGAAACCCCGTGGCCCAGATGATGGCATCGGCTGGCGAGAACGATCCGTCGCTCCAGCGAACGCCGTCGGGCTCGATGCGCTCGAACATGGGGCGGGCGTCGAGCACCCCGCGCTCGATGCCGGCGGCGATGCGCCGGCTCCTGGGCACTCCCGTTCCGCTCACGATGCTCGGCAGTGCACGGCCCGATCGAGCGGCCTCATCCTGCGCCGCGACGGCGGCGGATGCCCCCTCGAGGTCGAGTGCCTCCCCATCCACCCAGTCGATCGGCCGGCGGGACGCCCAGACGGTACTCGCCGCAACCCCCTCGAGCTCCAGCAGGAACCCGATGGCAGACGTTCCGCCTCCGACGACCACTACATTCTGGTCGCGGAATTCTTCGGCCGACACGTAGTCGGAGGTGTGCACGTGGCGGCCGGCGAAGTCGCGCATGCCCGGGTAATAGGGAACGAACGGCGATCCCCATGTCCCGGTCGCGTTCACCAGGAAGCGCGTGCGGGTCTCTCCCTGCGAGTGATGCACGAGCAGGTCGACGCCGGCGTTCTCGACGCTCGACACCTCGACAGGTCGACGCACCTTGAGTCCGTAGTACTGCTCGTAGCTGCCGTAGTAGGCGCCGACGATCTCGCGAGCCGACCAACTGCGGTCGGCCGTATCGAAGCTCAGGCCCATCTCGGCCATGCCCGGCAGGTCGTTGACCTTGTGCGCCGTGCCGAGCTTCAGCGCCTCCCAGCGGTGCTGCCAGGCGCCGCCTGCGCCGGGCCCGCGATCGAGCACCTGGAAATCGACGCCGGGCTCCAGATCGAACCGCTTCAGGTAGTACGCCACCGACAATCCGGCCTGACCGGCACCGATGACCACCACGCTGGTCGCCGCGATCGACATACACCCTCTTCCCGTCGCGGCGCTGTGAGCACAGGCCGAAGTCCGGCCAGTGCTCCATGCTAAACTACGGGGAAGTTTTCATTAGTCCGGTCCACAGTCCGGGAGGCGATCACGCCACCGGCCAGCATTGTGAGGGGGTCTCGCATGGGGCGTGGCCGTCAGAAGGCGAAGCACACCAAGGTCGCTCGCGAGCTCAAGTACTTCAGCCCCGACACCAACTACGGTGCCTTGGAGCGTGAGTTGACGCACGGCGACGCTCGTGTCGTCGACGAGCGGCTCGACGAGGACCTCGCCAAGTGGCCCGAATACGAGGCCAGCGGGTCCGACGACTACGTCGACCACTATGCGACCGAAGACGAGCAGAAGCGCGCCTAGCGTTCTCTTGTCTTCTTCAGCGCGGCGCGATCATTCGCGTCGCGCTTTCGCGTTCGCTGCACGGCAGATCACGCTCGCAGGCGTGACCGGATGCCCGAGCGACGCGGCGACCGCTGATCAGGCGGCGTAGCCGCCGACCAGACGCACGGCTCCGCCGTTCACGCCCTTCTCGCCCTGCACGAAGGCACTGAGGTCGCGGCCGGCCGTGGAGACGTGGCCCGCGATCCAGCTCGGGATCCCCTCGGCCTGCATGCGCGCGATGACGCCGGCTGCCGCATCCGCTGCAACGACCGCGAACATGCCGATGCCGAGGTTCCACGTGCCCTCTGAGCTTTCGAGCGTGGTACCCGCGATGTCGCTGAGGACCCGGAACACCGGCGACGGCGACCAGCTGGCACGGTCGAGCTCGACCCAGCTGCCGACGGGCAGGACGCGTGCGAGGTTGGCCGCGATCCCGCCGCCCGTCACGTGGCTGAGGGAGTGCACGGAGCCGGCGAGGTCGGGATCTGCGAGCAGGCGTACGAGCGGCCCGGTGTAGAGCCGTGTCGGCTCGAGCAGCGCCTCGCCCACGAGTCCGCCGAGCTCCGGCAGCGAATCCGTGTAGCCGATGCCGCCCTCGCTCAGGATGTGGCGAACGAGCGAGAAGCCGTTGGAGTGCAGGCCGGACGACGACAGCGCGACGACGACGTCGCCGTCGCGCGCGCGATCGGCGCCGAGCAGCGCGTCGGCCTCGACGGCGCCGACGGCGGCGCCTGCCACGTCGTAGTCGTCCGGACCCAGAAGCCCGGGGTGCTCGGCGGTCTCCCCACCCACGAGCGCGGTTCCGGTCTCGGCGCAGGCCTTCGCGATGCCGCCGACGATGGCGGCGATGCGCTCCGGCACGACCTTGCCGCAGGCGATGTAGTCGGTCATGAAGAGGGGTGTCGCGCCCACGACGATGATGTCGTCGACCACCATGCCCACGAGGTCCTGGCCGATGGTGTCGTGCTTGTCGATGGCCTGCGCGATGGCGACCTTCGTGCCGACGCCGTCGGTCGAGGTGGCTAGCAGCGGGCGCGAGAACCGGGTGAGGAACGACACGTCGTAGAGGCCTGCGAACCCTCCGACGCCTCCCAGGACGTTGGGGCCGTGCGTCTTGGCGACGGCCTCCTTCATCAGCTCGACGGCGAGATCGCCAGCAGCGGTGTCGACTCCGGCTGCGGCGTAGGACGAGTTGGCGCTCACGCGTCCAGAGTACCGGCTCGCCGACGGGCGGATCGGCCCGGCGGGATCCGCGCCGGTCCGCGCCTGCGCGTGCTGCGCGGCGTAGAATTCTCGGCATGAGCATCGGCGGTCAGCCGTCCTGGATGATCCACGAGGATTCGAGCATCCCCGTGCTCCTCGCGCTGTGGGTTCGCGAGACTCTGCACATCGCCTCCCCGACCGACCTGCCCCGACTTCGCGGGGTTCCCGTCGCCGATGCTCCCGTGCGCGACGTCGACCAGCAGGACCGCCTCGAACGCCAGTGGCGCGAGTGGTGGGCCATGACGGTCGAGCCCGAGGCGCATCCGTCGCCGGTGCCCCTCGAACTCATCGAGGAGTACGGAACCTGGGTGGCCCTGCCGACGACTGGGGCCGACGACCTGGCCGAGGCCATCCGTCCCCTGCACGTGGCCGCGACCTCCTGGGTGGAGTGGGCGCGCAACGGCTACACGAAGGCGGCGATCGGCCGCCCGTCCGACAGCTACCGCGCCTACGCGGGCACCATCGCCGAACATGAGCGGGAGGTGGGCCGACGTGCCCACTCCTTCGAGTTGAACGTCGAGGTGCTGCCGCTCGCCGAGCGCGGCGTCTGGTGGATCGGATCGCTCACCGTGGCCGTGACGGACTCGCTGCGAACGGATGCAGCAGCCTTCGACG
The DNA here is from genome assembly GCF_001425325.1 of Leifsonia sp. Root1293. Classification (NCBI taxonomy): domain Bacteria; kingdom Bacillati; phylum Actinomycetota; class Actinomycetes; order Micrococcales; family Microbacteriaceae; genus Leifsonia; species Leifsonia sp. Root1293. The sequence goes on from NZ_LMEH01000001.1 coordinate 2,490,486, forward strand.
CGGCGATCCATCCGATCATCGCCGAGATCGCGTAGCTCCCCCGCGAGTCGAGTAGCGCGAGCGGATCGAGTCGGCCCCGCTGGTCGAGTAGCCAGCGAGCGGAGCGAGTCGGCCCCGCTGGTCGAGTAGCCGGCGAGCGGAGCGAGTCGGCGTATCGAGACCCCGTTCCGCGCGCCGGTGAGCGTGATCTCGATACGTGACCTCGCTGCGCTCGGGCACTACTCGATCAACGGGACCCGGCGGCATCCGTGCAGCGAATCCGCAGCCTGCGATGTGCGAGACTTGTCGCGGCCCGATTCTGGGCCGAAAAGCCAACCCCCGGGAGCCCTTTCCGCATGTGCGGCATCGTCGGCATCGTCTCGACTGAGGCGGCCAATCAGCAGGTCTACGACAGCCTCCTCCTCCTGCAGCACCGCGGGCAGGACTCGACCGGAATCGCGACGGCCGACGGCCCGACCTTCCACATCACGAAGGCGAAGGGCCAGGTTCGCGAGGCGTTCCGCACCCGTGACATGCGCTCGCTGCTCGGCAACATGGGACTCGGTCACGTTCGCTACGCCACCAAGGGCGCCGCCGAGCGCGAGGACGAAGCGCAGCCGTTCTACGTGAACGCCCCGTACGGCATCATCCTCGTGCACAACGGCAACCTCACGAACACCCGCGAGCTCAGCGACGACCTGTTCCGCATCGACCGCCGCCACGTGAACTCGGCGAGCGACACGGAGATGCTGCTGAACGTTCTCGCAACCGAACTGCAGGGTCAGATCACCAGCCTCTCCCTCGACCCGGCTCAGATCTTCGAGGCCGTCACCCAGGTGCACGAGCGCGTCGAGGGCTCCTACGCCGTCATCTCCCTCATCGCGGGCTACGGCCTGCTGGCGTTCCGTGATCCCTACGGCATCCGCCCGCTCATCCTCGGCCGTCGTCTGACGGATGCCGGCAAGGAGGAGTGGATCGTCGCATCGGAGTCGCTCGTTCTCGAGAACGGCGACTACGAGATCGTGCGCGACGTGGCGCCTGGCGAGGCCATCTTCATCTCGCTCGACGGCACGATGCACTCGAAGCAGTGCGCTCGAAACCCGCGCCTGGTTCCGTGCTCGTTCGAGTACGTCTACCTCGCCCGCCCCGACTCGGTGATGAACGGCATCTCGGTCTACGAGGCGCGCCTGCGCATGGGCGACCGCCTGGCCGACACCATCGCGACCCACATGGACAAGGGCGACATCGACGTCGTCATGCCGATTCCCGACTCGTCGCGCCCGGCCGCCATGCAGGTGGCCCAGAAGCTCGGAATCGAGTACCGCGAGGGCTTCTACAAGAACCGCTACGTCGGCCGCACGTTCATCATGCCGGGCCAGGCGCAGCGCAAGAAGAGCGTGCGCCAGAAGCTCAACGCCATGGGCACCGAGTTCAAGGGCAAGAACATCCTCATCGTCGACGACTCGATCGTGCGCGGCACGACCTCGAAGGAGATCGTCGAGATGGCCCGCGCCGCCGGAGCCAACAAGGTCACCTTCACGTCTGCGGCTCCCCCGGTGCGCTACCCGCACGTCTACGGCATCAACATGCCGTCCCGTACCGAGCTCATCGCCGCCGGCCGCAAGATCCCCGAGATCGGGGCCGAGCTCGGCGCCGACGCGATGATCTACCAGGAGGTGGCCGACCTGCGGTCCGCCATCATCGAGGGCAGCGACGTGACCGACCTCGACCTCTCCTGCTTCACGGGCGAGTACGTCACCGGAACCGTCACCCCCGAGTACCTGGACTGGGTGGAGCGCACGCAGCTCTCCTAGGCCGCCGCGTCGGTTCGGATCCGAAACACCGCCGGTCCGGTCCTCTCGGCGAGGCTCCGTCCGGGCCTGTCCGTGCATCCGTTTACGATTGAGTGTGGAGGGCGCGCTTCTGCCGCGCCCTGGGGAAAGCAGTAGGAGTCGTTGCGCTTCGCTCGTCACGAGCCGCGCAACAGGTACGTGTGCGAGGGGTTCCACATGGATGTGTCGTCGGTCGTTTTCGCGAGCCTGGTCGGTGCCTGTCTCGTTCTCGCGCTCAGCGGGCTCATCCCGGTGATCGCCGCCGCGAGCACCTTCCTGGTCATCCCACTCCACGCCTGGATCAACCACTACGGCAAGGCGAAGGCGTACTTCCCGCGAGTGGCCATCGTCGTCCCCGCGTGGAACGAGGGAGCCGTGATCGGCGCATCCATCGATCGACTGATGAAGCTGGAGTATCCGAAGGAGTCGTTGCGGATCTATGTCGTCGACGATGCGAGCACCGATGCCACACCCGACGTGGTGCGCGAGAAGGAGGCGGTGTATCCCGGCAACGTCGTGCTCCTGCGCCGGGACAACGGCGGGCAGGGGAAGGCTCACACGCTCAACCACGGCATCCGCGAGATCATCGCGGACGAGTGGATGGAGGCGCTGCTCATCATGGATGCCGACGTCATCTACCTGCCGAACTCGCTTCGCCGCATGACCCGGCATCTCGCAGATCCCGAGGTCGGGGCGGTGTCCGCGTACATCCGCGAGGGCAGCCTGGACCGCAACTACCTGACGAAGTTCATCAGCATCGAATACGTCCTCTCCCAGCCCGCCGCCCGGCGTGCCCAGAACGTGCTCGGAGCTCAGGCCTGCCTCGCCGGTGGTGCCCAGCTGCACTCGCGCGAGAATCTCGTCGCCCTCGGTGGCGAGATCGACACGTCGAGCCTCGCCGAAGACACGATCACGACGTTCGAGACGCAGTTGCGCGGTCGCAAGGTGGTGTTCGAGCCACTCGCCGAGGTCCTGGCCGAGGAGCCCCGGAGTGTCGATGGACTCTGGAAGCAACGGCTGCGTTGGGCACGCGGCAACGTCACGGTCACGTCCCGCTATCGCGACATCTGGTTCCGTCCGTCGCGCGCCCACAAGCTGGGAGCCTGGACGTTCGGTGTCGTCTGGTTCAGTCTGTGGCTGCTTCCGATCATCATGGTGGTGTCGTCCATAGGCCTTGCGGGGCTGCTCCTGCTCGACAGCGCGTTCGCCACGTCGGTCTTCCGCACGCTCTGGATCTCCGCTGCGCTGGCCTATCTGTTCGTGCTGATCCTCGGGGCGATGACGGATGCCCGCACGAGCGCACGCGCGTGGGGACATGTGGTCCTGTTCCCGGGAATCGTCAACATGCTCGTGATGATTGCAGCGCTGTTCCCCTCGCTGCTGCTGGTCTGGCTCCCGGGCCTGCTCGGTGTCACGCTGGATGATCGCACCCTGTTTCTCATCACCCTGGCCATCTACGTCTGGATCCCGTTCTCCATGGTGGTGGCCTGGCTGGCCCGGCGTGCCGAGCGGACGGTGCTCGGGAGCTGGCTCACGCCGGCGCTGATCTACCTGGCCGGCTACGGCTCGCTCCTGTGCGCGATCACCTTCGATTCCTACTTCAAGGAGATGGCCGGCGTGGAGGCGCGCTGGGACAAGACGGAGAAGGTCGGTCGGGTCAGCGCGAGCTGAGGCCGACGCTCGCCTCCAGGGTGTCCCGCCGGTGGGCTAGGTTGGGGCCGTGAAGAGCAATCGGGTGTTCCTGATCACGGGTGTCGTCCTGGGCTGCATCGGTCTGGTGTGGACACTGCAGGGAATCAACGTGCTTCCGGGTTCCGCCATGAGCGGGTCGACATTGTGGGCCACCATCGGTCCCGTGGTTCTCCTCGTGGGCCTGGTGCTGATCGTCGTGGCCATCGCACGGCGGCGCCGGCACCACCCTCGCTGAGTGCCGCTGCGCGAGCACCCTCGGGACGATGGGCGTGATGCCGCGAGGCGAGGGTGACCGCCGCGCCCGTCAGTCGAGGGGCTCGAACTCGTTGAGCCGCCAGGTCTGGTCGAACCACGGCTCCAGCGGCCCGTAGAGGCGGAAGAGCTGGAACCACGCCTTGCCCGGGATGGTCTCCACCCAGTTCGACTCCTTGCCCTCGGGGGCGACAGGGCCGAAGTAGAGGTCGTACGAGCCGTCGTCGTTCTGCTGGATTTTGCCGTCGTTGCTGGCGACGGCGGGATACGGGGTGGACGGAACGACGAGAAGCGAGCGCGTCTGGGTGTCGTAGACGTCGACCGCCCAGAAGTTCTTCGCCGGCGGGTTGGCATCGACGTGCAGGCGGTACGAGCGTGCGCCGTCGAGCAGGTCTCCATTCGCATCGTGGACTGTGTAGGCGTAGGCCGAGCCGGCACCGACCTGCGCATGCGCCATGGCCGGCGTGATGACAGTGGCCAGATAGTGGAACTGGGTGCGCGCGTCGAGGAGTCGGGCGCCGTTCCGCAGGAACTCGTAGCTGCCGCCGACGAAGCCGTTGCGCCAGGAACCGTAGAGAACGGCATCGGGATCGCGCGGCGCGTAACCGAGCACGCGTGCGATGCCGGCGGCGACAGGTGCGGCCCGTTCGAGGATCGCCTTCAGCCGGTCGTCCGGGGCGAACAGTTCTCCGTGCACGATGCCGATCGCAGCGAGCTGACCTGCACGCTCGGCATCGAGCGCTTCGATGGGCTCCTCCTGCACGAGCTCGGCGACCTCCTCGTAGAACGAGAAGTCGTTGGCGTGCACTGTGTTGACCGGGGTCTCAGCGATGTTGATGAATTCGTTCTCGTCGGGGCCGTCGGCCTCCGCGAGCGGGTAGATGCGCGTCTGCTTCATGGCAGGGACCCCACCGAGAGCGCGCAGCACCACGAAGTTCGTATAGGTCGGCGTGCGGTAGACGAAGTATCCATCGGGAACGTCGCCCTCGAAGTCCGGCGGCAGGAACAGGTACTTGCCGCCAGCCCCCTTGTCCGGGCCCGCGATGCCCATGTCGGCGACGTAGCGGAACCAGAAGTCATCGACCACGCACAGCGACTGCGGTGGCGCTTCGATGACAGTCGGGCCCCAGGCCTTCAGGTCGAGCATCGTGACGCCATAGGTCGTCTCGGTGTTCGGGGTGAGGAAGATGGCCTTCGACGTCGCCCTCGGCTCGGTGATGCCGATCTGGCGAGCAGTGGTCACACCGGCTGCGCGGAGACCGTTGCGGAAGGCGACGAGAGACGCTCCTGGGACGGCGTTCAGGAACACCTCGATCCCGCGCATCAGATCGAGGGCGTCGTACGCTGTGGCGACGGTCTCGGGCAGCGGGAGCCCGTCGAAGAATCGAAGGTCGCCGAAAGGCGAGGGAATCGTGTCCGGTGCGCTCAGCGAGGCCACGGCTCTCGCCATTTCGTCTGTGCTGAGCCCTGCGCTGTTCTCTTCGGACATGCATCCCCCTCGATCTGGGCGCCCTCTCGAGACGCCCCGGCGTACTCGTATGTCTATCGCACGATCGGCGAAGAGGTCGTCATCCTGAAGGGGTGATCGAGGCGACCGAGTGGCGGATCAGTCCTCGCGCGTCGTCAGCGTCGTGTGCTCGACCTGCTCGGTGTGGGCGCGCTTGGACAGCACCCGATCGAAGACCAACGCGATGACGGCCCCCAGCGCCAGGCCGATGACACCGCAGAGCAGCAGGAGGAAGCCGAAGACCTGGCCGATGCTGAACTCGGGGTTGGCGGGGAACGTGACGGTCAGGATCAGTGCGACCAGGATTCCCACGATGGCGCCCGCCAGGAGGAACCGGAGGTAGCGGGGGGAACGGCGAACCACGGCCTCACCGCGCACGATCTCGACGGTCGCGGCGTCGGCATCCGTCACTCCCTCGGGCTTAGAGGCGGGACGATCGGCGGGGTTCTCGAGGCTCACCCCTCCATTGTCCCACTCGCCCGCCCTGCTCGCTGAGGCCCGGACGGAGTCCGCGGTCGAAGCGCGTCGACGGCGCAGCGCCCTGCGCTCAGCTCGCAGCGCTCAGCGCTCAGCGAGCGAGGGTGCGCCTACCGAACGACCGGCAGCAGCCCGTCGAGCTGCGCACGCTGGCCGGAGGCGTGCACTCGGCCCGACCCCAGCGCGTCATCCCACGCCTCGGCGCCGGTGGCGAGGCCGAGCCAGGTCGCGGCATCCGTCTCGATGACGTTCGGCGGAGTTCCGCGCGTGTGGCGGGGGCCCTCGATGCACTGAGTGGCTCCGAACGGCGGCACCCGAACCTCGACGGTGTTGCCGGGGGCGCGGTCGGCGAGTGCCTGCAGCGTGAAGCGCACCGCCATCGCCGTCGTGTCGCGGCTGGCGGATGCGGCATCCGCCTGCCACAGCCGCAGCGCGGCGAGCCCCTGACCCTCATCGATCCGTGCGCGTCCCATGTCTCCATTGTCCCGCGCGACACCGGCGGCCTGAACCGAACGGGTAATCTGAGCCGGTGAAGATTCTCGTTCTGGGCCCGGGTGCGCGCGAGCACGCCATCATCACTGCACTGCTCGCGGATGCCGCCGGCCACGAGGTCATCGCTGCTCCTGGCAACGCGGGCATCGCCGGCGCCGTTCCCGTGTTCCCGATCGACGCCGAGGATCCGGATGCCGTCGCAGCCCTCGCGGCGGAGCACGGCGTCGACCTCGTCGTCGTCGGGCCCGAGGCTCCCCTCGTTGCGGGAGTCGCCGATGCCGTACGGGCCGCAGGCATTCCCGTGTTCGGGCCGGATCAGGCCGCGGCAGCCCTCGAGGGATCCAAGACCTTCGCCAAGCGCATCATGGATGCCGCCGGCGTGCCGACCGGGCGTGCCGTCCGCGCGGCCACGGCGGAAGAGGCTTCCGCAGCCCTGGACGAGTTCGGAGCCCCGTACGTCGTGAAGGCTGATGGGCTGGCTGCGGGCAAGGGCGTGCTCGTCACGAGCGATCGTGCCGCAGCCATCGCCCACGCCGCGCAGTGGGCTCCGCGCGGTGGCGTGCTCATCGAGGAGTTCCTCGATGGCCAGGAGGTGTCGCTGTTCCTGCTCTCCGACGGCGAGCACGTGCTGCCGTTGTCTCCGGCACAGGACTTCAAGCGACTCCTCGACGGCGATGCCGGCCCCAACACCGGCGGCATGGGCGCCTACTCGCCGTTGCCCTGGCTCACCGACGAGTTCGGCTCCGAGCAGGCGTTCGTCGACGAGGTCATCGAGACGATCGCCCTGCCGACGGTGCGCCAGCTCGCCGCAGAGGGAACGCCCTTCGTGGGCCTGCTTTACTGCGGGCTCATCCTCACCTCGAAGGGCATCCGCGTCATCGAGTTCAACGCCCGCTTCGGCGACCCTGAGACCCAGGTCGTGCTCCCCCGTCTCGAGACGCCGCTCGCCGGTCTCCTCTTCGCGGCAGCCACCGGCGCCCTCGGCGAGGTCGAGCGCCCCGTCTTCTCCGACGATGTCGCGGTCACCGTCGTCATCGCCAGCGAGAACTACCCCGAGCCCCCGATCACCGGACGAATCCTCTTCGGGCTCGCGGATGCGGCAGCCGTCGAGGGCGTTCACCTCGCCCACGCGGCCACCGCCCAGGGGGCCGACGGCACGGACGGCGCGGGCGAGCTCATCGCCACAGGCGGACGCGTGCTCAGCGTCGTCGCCGTCGGCTCCGACTTCGGGGAGGCGCGGGCCCGCGCCTACGATGCGCTCGGCCGTATCGGGCTCGAGGGCGGGCAGTTCCGCACCGACATCGCCGCGAAGGTCTCCTGACACCGACGGCCCGGGTCGCACGCGCGACCCCGCGAATTAGACTGGGCGCGTGACCGCGACGCCAGAACAGACGCCAGAGACCGCACCCGACGCGATCGTTCCCGGTTTCACCCGCGTCTACTCCGGCAAGGTGCGCGATCTCTACGAGCCGCTCGACCCGTCGGACGACAGCCTCCTCGTCGTCGCCAGCGATCGCGTGAGTGCCTTCGACCACGCCCTCGAGCCCGGGATCCCGGGCAAGGGTGAGCTGCTCACCACACTGAGCCTGTGGTGGTTCGACCAGCTGCGGGTGCCGAACCACCTCGTGCCCGATCACCGCATCGACGGCTCGAGCCGCATTCCGGCATCCGTCGCGGGGAGGTCGATGCTGGTGAAGAAGCTCGACATGTTCCCGATCGAGTGCGTGGTGCGGGGGTACCTCACCGGTTCCGGCTGGAAGGAGTACCAGGCGACGCAGACGGTGTGCGGCGTGCCACTTCCTGCAGGCCTCGAGAACGGCGACCGACTTCCCGAGCCCATCTACACCCCCGCCTACAAGGCGCCGATGGGCGAGCACGACGAGAACATCGACTTCGAGCAGACAGTCGAGCTCGTCGGGCCGGTCATCGCAGCAGAACTGCGCGATCTCTCCCTCGCGATCTTCGCCCAGGCCTCGCATGTTGCCGAGGGGCGCGGTGTCATCCTCGCCGACACCAAGTTCGAGTTCGGGGCCGACCGGTCCTCCGGCGTCACGACCCTCGCGGACGAGGTTCTCACCAGCGACTCCAGCCGCTACTGGGATGCCGAGGCCTGGCGCACGGGCACGATTCCCGCCGAGCGGATGGCGAGTTTCGACAAGCAGATCGTGCGGGACTGGCTCGCCGCCAATTGGGAGGACGACGGTGTGACGCCTCCGCCCACCCTGCCGAGCGAGATCGTCCAGCGCACGGCGTTGCGCTATCGCGAACTCCTCGAGCGCCTCACCGGCGACGCGGTCTGAGTTCGGATCTGTCGCAGCTGTCGAATTCCGGCGGCATCCGTTCGTCGTCCTGATGAGCGCCCATCACGGCGCGGAACAGGAGACGACCATGACCACCCTGATCGAGATCGACCGCGAGATCGACCGCGAGATCGACGAGACCGAGATCGGCTGGCTGCTCACCAAGCGCGCGGCGGCTGTCAGAGCGATGGATGCCGACTACCTCGTCGCGCGCCATGCTCCGGGATCGACAGGCTTCGACATCACCCCTGCTCGAGACGGACGGCATCATGCCGTGACGGATGCCGCCGCCCTCCGCGACTGGTTCAGGACCTTCGAGGACTCCCTCGACTACTCGGTCCACAACCTGTCCATCGTCGTCGGCGACGACGTGGCGTTCGCGCACAGCCTCGACCACTTCACGGCGACGCCTTTCGGCGCACGGCGCGCCCAGGTCTGGTTGCACGTGACCATGGGATTGCGGCGCATCGGAGGATGCTGGCTGATCACGCACGAGCACAGATCGCTGGCGACACCGCCGGAGTGATCTGGCAGGGTGGACACGGGGCGCCGCTCGGGGCGTTCGGAATATCCCCAGAAATTAGTTGTTGCAACAACCATGACTGATAGCGCACACGATCTCCTCGCCCCCGACACCGGCATGGGTGCCGTCACACTGCGGGTGGGCGACCTCGACGCGATGATCGCGTACTACCGCGACGGCGTCACCCTCGAGTTGATCGCCAACGAGGGCGGCACGGCGGTGCTGGGTCGCGGAACGACGCCGATCATCATCCTGCAGCACGCGCCCGAGCTGAAGGCGGCCGAGCCGCGCAGCGCCGGGCTGTTCCACACGGCCATCGTGTTCGATTCGCAGACCACTCTGGCGCTGGCGATCCACTCTGTGGCGACGCGGTATCCGGGAACCTTCATTGGCAGCGCCGACCACCTGGTGAGCGAGGCGTTCTACTTCACCGACCCGGAGGGCAACGGCGTCGAGCTGTACTGGGACCGCGCCCGCACCACGTGGAGCTGGACGCACGGCCAGGTCGAGATGGCGACCCTCTACCTCGATCCGAACGCCTACCTGCAGGAGCACATCACCGCGGTCGCGCTCGAGGCTGCGGCAGTCGGGCCGGTCGGCACGGCCGTCGTGGGCCACGTTCACCTCTCCGTGGGCGATGTGGCGAGCGCACGGACGTTCTACGTCGACAAGCTCGGCTTCGAGACGACCGCCGAGATCGGCGGATCCGCCCTGTTCGTCTCGGCAGGCGGCTACCACCACCACATGGCGATGAACACCTGGAACAGCGCCGGTGCCGGCAGGCGCGGGCTCGCGCTGGGCCTCGGGCAGGTGGACATCGTGGTGCCGAGCGCCGATGACATCGGAGCCCTCGACGAACGGATGCGGCACTACGGCGTGAAGACGCGTGACGACGGCCGCACCGTCGCCTTCGAGGACCCGTGGGCAAACGCGATCCGGGTCACGGTGGCCGCTCCCTCCGCTCGCTGAGGGCCGCCCGGAGCGCGCGCCCGAAGCGTTTCGGCCTGGTGAGGGCGCTTCGCCCGCGGACTGCGTCCGGGCCTCAGCGAGCGGAGCTCACCTGAGTAGCTAGCGCAGCGGAAACGCCGGACCGAAAACGTGGCCGACGAAGTCGCCCGGGTCTTCGGTCCGGCGTTTCCGCCATAAATTCAGTCCGTAAGCTCGATCGTCACGTCGATGTTGCCGCGGGTGGCGTTCGAGTACGGGCACACCTGGTGTGCGGCGTCGACCAGGGCCTGGGCCTGCTCGGGCTCGATCTCGGGCAGCGAGACCTCGAGAAGTACGGCGAGCTGGAACCCACCCTGGCCGTTCGGTCCGATGTCGACACGACCACCGACGGTGGAGTCGACGAGCTTGACCTTCTGGGTGCGGGCGACCGCGTGCAGCGCGGAGTGGAAGCAGGCCGCGTATCCGGCGGCGAAGAGCTGCTCGGGGTTCGAGCCGAGACCCGACCCGCCCATCCCCGTCGGGATCGCCATGTCGAGGTCGACGCGACCGTCGGTCGAGCGCACGCGGCCGTTGCGGCCCTCGCCTGTCGAGAGGGCTTCGGCGGTGTAGAGAACGTCCATCATCTTCTTTCCTTATGTTGTGGCATCCGTCGGCGTGCGCAGCCCGGCGGTCACCTCGTTCATTCCGGCGGTCAGCTCGCGCAGGGTCTGCAGGAGTGCAGGTGCGGTCTCAGCCGACAGCCGGGTCGCTTCCGCGACGCAGCGCGGAATGTCATGGAGTTCTGTGCGCAGTTCCTCGCCGCGAGCGGTCAGCGACACGATCACGACCCGCTCGTCGCGTCCGTCGCCTCGCCTGCGTTCGACGAGGCCGCGCTCCTCGAGTCGCTTCAGCAGCGGGGACAGCGTTCCGGAGTCGAGACCCAGGTGGTCGCCGAGGCGGCGCACCGACGATGCGCCCTCGGTCCAGAGCAGCACCAGAACGAGGTACTGCGTGTAGGTGAGGCTCCACGGTGCGAGCAGCTCGCGGTAGGCGACGCTCGTGGCGTGCGAGGCGCGGTAGAGCGCGAAGCACACCAGGGGGTCGAGCGGAGACGGATGCACGGAGTCGTCCGGCGACGTCGTCGTCGCGGGTGCGCTGTCGGTGGTCATGCAGCAACGATTGCACACAATCGAGTTGTGCACAACTTAGTCGTATAGCGAGCGACGAATCCCTCAGCGCCGCCTCCGCGGCAGGCTCGCCATCGAGCGGTCGGCATAGGCTGGAGACCCACCCACCCTGGAGGCATCCGTTGGCGATTGAGAAGAACACCCGAGAGTTCGACGCGGGCATCGTCACCGACTTCCGGGAGCGGATGAGCTACGGCGGCTACCTCGATCTCGAGACCCTGTTGAGCGCCCAGAACCCCGTGAGCGCACCCGAGCACCACGACGAGCTGCTGTTCATCATCCAGCACCAGACCACGGAGCTCTGGCTCAAGCTCATGCTGCACGAGCTGGCCAGCGCCCGCGACCTGCTGCGGGCCGATGAGCTGCCGCAGGCTCTCAAGCGCGTCGCCAGGGTCAAGCACATCCAGCGCACCCTCACCGAGCAGTGGTCGGTGCTGGCGACCCTGACCCCGACCGAGTACGCGGAGTTCCGCGGCTTCCTCGGCAATTCGAGCGGCTTCCAGTCCTACCAGTACCGCGCCGTCGAGTTCGTGCTCGGCAACAAGAACCGCCGCATGCTGAGCGTGTTCGAGTCCGACCCCACGGCCCATGCGCTGCTCACCGAACTGCTCGAGGCGCCGAGCATCTACGACGAGTTCCTGCGCTACCTCGCCCGCACCGGACACGCCGTGCCGCAGCACATCCTCGATCGCGACGTCACCGAGGCCTGGGTCTTCGACGAGTCGCTCGTGGGCGTCATCCGCGACATCTACGAGAACGCCCACGACAACTGGTCGGCCTATGAGGCATGCGAGGAGTTCGTTGATCTGGAGGAGAACTTCCAGCTCTGGCGTTTCAGGCACTTGAAGACGGTGCAGCGCACGATCGGCATGAAGACGGGCACAGGCGGATCGACCGGCGCGGCCTTCCTGCAGAAGGCCCTCGAACTGACCTTCTTCCCCGAGCTCTACGCCGTGCGCACCCGCATCGGTCAGCCGCCGGCGGAGTCGCCAGAGCCGACAGCATGATCGAGGAGGGTCTGCTCCTCGGCGTCGAGGAGTACTGGGCGGCCGGCTGGCACGGACGCACGCTGTTCACCGTTCGCGACGGCATGCTGCATCCGTCGACGGATGCAGCGGCCAGCGCCGACCTCGACCTGCCGGGAACGCTGTTCCCCCGCCTCACCGACCACCATGTGCACCTCGGCCTCGTCGACCCGGAACGCCTGCTGCCAGCCGGCATCACGAGCGTCGTCGACCTGGGATGGATCCCGGAGGTCGCGGCCGGGTGGCACACCGACAGCCGCTACCCCGGATCCACCCTCCCCGACGTCCGCATCGCCGGCGGACTGCTCACGTGCACGGGCGGCTACCCCGCCAGGAGCGGCTGGGCTCCAGCCGGAGCGACAGTCGAGCTCGCCGACCCCGGCGACGCCGAGGAGGCTGTTCGCGCGCAGGTCGCGCTGGGGGCATCCGTCATCAAGGTCACCCTCAACTCCGTCGCCGGGCCCGTGCCGAACGACGAGCTGCTCACGGCCATCGTGCTGGCCGCACGGGCCCATGGAGTTCCCGTTGCCGCCCATGTCGAGGGGCCCGGCATGGCCCGACGTGCCCTCGATGCCGGCGTGAACGCCTTCGCGCACACCCCGTTCAGCGAGCAGCTCGACGCGGAGCTCATCGCGCGCATGTCGCGGGCGGGCACGGCGATGATCTCCACGCTCGACATCCACGGCTGGGGTGAACCGACTGCAGCCTTCGCACTGGCCCAGGACAACCTGCGCCGGTTCGCCGCGGCCGGCGGCCGCGTGCGCTACGGTACCGACCTCGGCAACGGTCCGCTGCCGACGGGCGTCAACGCCCGCGAGCTCGCCGCGATCGCCGGCGCCGGACTCGACCGCGACGCCGTCGTGGAATCCATCGCCGGGTCATGGGCGCCCGACGCCATCGGCCCTCGCTTCGCCTGGGTTCCCGGCCTCCCGCCGGCCAGCGCCGAAGACGTCCCGGCCTGGCTGTCGACGGCTCGCGGCACCACCATCGACTACCTCGAGGAGACCCTCGCATGACCACAGCCTCCACCCCCGATCCGCACCTGTCGTTCGCACGGCGCATGGACCGATCCGACGGGCTCGCCCACCTGCGCAAGAGATTCGTCGGGGTGGGGGATGCCGCAGACGGTGCCGCGCCCGACGCGATCGTCGCCTACCTAGACGGCAACTCCCTGGGGCGACCCACCATCGCAACCGCCGAGAGACTGCAGCGCTTCGTGACCGAGGCATGGGGTGGCCGGCTCATCCGCGGCTGGGACGAGGAGTGGCTCGACCTCCCGTTCGCGATCGGCGACGCCCTGGGGAGCGCCGCGCTGGGGGCGGCGCCCGGTCAGACCTACATCGGAGACTCCACGACGGTCACGCTCTACAAGCTGGCCAGGGCAGCGGCCGACGCCCAGCTCGCACGCGACCCCTCCCGCACCGAGATCGTCGTCGACACCGACAACTTCCCGACAGACCGCTACGTGCTCGACGGCATCGCCGGCGAACGCGGCATGAGCATCCGCTGGATCGTCGCCGACACGGAGTCCGGCGTCACACCGGAGCAGGTCGCGGCCGTCGTCGGACCGCAGACCGCTCTCGTCGTGCTGAGTCACGTCGCCTACAGGTCGGGGTTCCTCGCCGACGTTCCGGCCATCACCCGCATCACCCACGACGCCGGCGCCCTGGTGCTGTGGGATCTCTGCCACTCGGCCGGCTCGGTGCCCACGGAACTCGACGCTTGGAGCGTCGACCTCGCCGTCGGCTGCACCTACAAGTACCTCAACGGCGGCCCGGGCTCACCGGCGTTCGGCTATGTGCGTGCCGACCTGCAAGAGGTGCTCGCGCAGCCGATCAAGGGCTGGCTCGGGTCGGCCGGCGCCTTCGAGATGGGGCCGGAGTACGTGCCGGCGCCGGGCATCAGGCGCTTCATCAGCGGAACCCCGGCGATCGTCGGCATGCTCGCCATGCAGGACACCATCGCCATGATCGCGGATGCCGGCATGGACGCCGTACGCGCCAAGTCGGTGGCGCTCACCGAGTTCGCGATCACGCTGGCCGACGACTGGCTGGCACCCCTCGGGGTGAGCGTGGCATCGCCGCGCGACGCCGACAGAAGAGGCGGCCATGTGACGCTGTCGCATCCGGCCATGCGCGAGGTGACGGCACTGCTCTGGCGGCAGGATGTGATCCCCGACTACCGCGATCCCGGCGGTCTCCGCATCGGTCTGTCGCCTCTCTCCACCAGCTTCCAGGAGACGCACGCCGGCCTCGCCGCCGTCCGCGAGACGCTGCGCGGCGTGCTGCGCGAACAGGCGGGACTGGCGTGAGCCGCCGCCTCAGTTCGCGAGGAGCCTGGCCTTCGCCTCACTGAACTCCGCGTCGGTGAGAACACCGCTGGTGTGCAGCGCGGCGAGCTGGTTCAGCTTGTCGATGAGGGGATCGGCTGATCCGGATGCCGCCACGAAGCTCGCAGACGGTGCCGACGCTCCGGGCTCGTCGCCCTGCTGGACCTGCTCGTATCCATCGGCGTCCTGCTGCGTCGCGTACTTCTGCTGCTGGTGATGCGCGATGGCTCCAGCGGTCATGGCAGCGGTGCCGGTGATGACTGCTGTGCGCGCGACGGTGCCGATGAGTCCGGGTCGACCGAAGCGTCGTCCGATGAGCATGGTGGTTCCCCTCGTTCCGGGATCTGTCTAACAGTCGATTCTGGGAATCGGATCAGTCCACGAGGGCCGCGACGGCGTCCTCATGGTCGATCTGCACATGCAGGGCCACCTCTCCGCCCTGTTCGCGCAGCACTTCATAGAGCCGGAACGCCCAGCGGTGCTCGACGGCGAGCACCAGCGCCACGGTTCCGGGTTCCAGCGCCTCGCCGACGATCTCGGCATCCGAGTCGCTCAGGAGGTCACGCGGGTCGGGCGCGAAGCTCTCGAAGCCGGGCACCTCGTCCTGCTCGATGTCGCGGGCCGAGATGAGGCCCTCGGCGTCGCGCGTCACGACGATCGCATCGATCACCGCGATCTTGCCGCCGTCGACGAGCTTCTCGAGCTCACCGGCGATGGCCAGAAGGCCGCCGCCCTCGGGGAACGTCAGTACGAGTACCTCCACTGGTCCGATCGGCATCAGTCGCTCCTCCTTCATCCCGCCCACGGCAACGCTACTCGCCACGACGGCGCCACC
This sequence comes from Leifsonia sp. Root1293, assembly GCF_001425325.1. NCBI lineage: Bacteria > Bacillati > Actinomycetota > Actinomycetes > Micrococcales > Microbacteriaceae > Leifsonia > Leifsonia sp. Root1293. Next base: position 2,505,843 of record NZ_LMEH01000001.1, read on the forward strand.
GTCACCCCCGGCGGCGGCGCGGCGTCGACCCCGCCGACCACCCGGTAGAATTGCGGCATCCCCCTCTCTACTCCCGGACGGAGCCTCAGGTGACCACGATCATCGTCGAGACCATGCCCAAGGCCGAACTGCTCGACCCCCAGGGCAAGGCCGTCGCCGGCGCCCTCGGTCGCCTCGGCAGCAGCACCTTCGCCTCGGTGCGCATCGGCAAGCGTTTCGAGATCGTGGTCGACGGCCCCGTCGACGACGCGATCCTCGCCGAGGTTCGCACCGTGGCCGAGGAGATCCTGTCCAACTCGGTGATCGAGGACGTCGTCGGCATCCACGTGGTCGAGGCTGCTCTCTGATGGCCACCCGCGTCGGAGTCATCACCTTCCCGGGGTCCCTCGACGACCGCGACGCCCAGCGCGCCGTGCGCATCGCCGGGGCCGAGCCCGTCGCCCTGTGGCACGGCTCGCACGACCTCGAGGGCGTCGACGCCCTCATCCTGCCCGGCGGTTTCAGCTACGGCGACTATCTCCGCTGCGGTGCCATCGCGAGCCTCTCGCCGATCATGACCGAGGTCGTGGCCGCTGCCAACGCCGGCATGCCCGTGCTCGGCATCTGCAATGGCTTCCAGATGCTCACCGAGGCGCACCTGCTCGAGGGCGGGCTCATCCGCAACGACCACGGCTCCTTCATCTGCCGCGACCAGGTGCTCCGCGTCGAGAACGCCGACACGTCGTGGACGAGCGACTTCGAGGCCGGCGCCGAGATCACCATCCCGCTGAAGAACGGCGAGGGCGGCTTCATCGCTTCCGACGACACCCTCGACCGCCTCGAGGGAGAGGGTCGCGTGGTCTTCCGCTACGTCGGCGTGAACCCCAACGGCTCGCTCCGCGACATCGCGGGCATCTCGAACGAACGCGGAAACGTCGTCGGCCTCATGCCGCACCCCGAACACGCCGTCGAGCCGGGCTTCGGTCCCGACACCGACGTCGCGATGCGCTCCGGCGTCGACGGTCTCGCCTTCTTCACCAGCGTCATCCAGCGCACCCTCGCGACGGTCTGACCCCGCGGCGGCCGACCCGCCGGCCGGTCCAGCGGTTCATGCCGGCCGGGCCGCGTGTCACCCTGCCGTCACCCCGCGGTTCACGCGAGGTCACCCGCGAATTCCTTGTGCAACCCGATGGCGGCGCCATACGCTGACCGCAGGGCCTCAACGAAAGGGATTCCGCACATGCTTGGACCTATCGAAATCGTGACCATCGGGTTCACGGAACCGCTCACGGGGAAGATCCTCCCCGAACTGACGAAGCTCGTGGAGTCTGGCGTCGTCAGCATCATCGACGGCCTCCTGGCGGCCAAGGAGACCGATGGCTCGGTCACGCTGGCCGAGTTCTCCGAGGCCGGCGGCGACCCCGATGCGGCGGCCCTGGCAGACCTCTTCGACCGCGTCGAGGGGCTCGTGTCCGACGAAGACGTCGAGGAGCTCGTCGCCGAACTCGAGCCCGGGACCTCCGCGGCGATCCTCGTCTTCGAGCACACCTGGCTGAAGCCGCTGCGGGACTCGATCATCGACTCCGGCGGCGTGCTGCTCGACAGCGTCCGTATCCCCGGTGTCGTCGTCGAGGAGATCCTCGCGACGGTTCCCGAAATCGACTGAACAACGAAGGAGATCTGACATGCGAGGAAGAATGGGACGCCCCGGGCTGATCGGCATGGCGGCACGCACCGCGGTCGTCGCCGGAACAGCCACGGCCGTGTCCGGCAACGTGCAGCGACGCCAGGCCGGCCGTGCCCAGCAGGCTGCCGATGCCGACGCCTACCAGCAGGAGCAGCAGCAGCCCCAGTACGCTCCGCCTCCAGCCGCTCCTGCAGCGCCCGCAGCACCAGCGGCCGACGACCTGACGGCCCAGATCGAGAAGCTCGCGACGCTCAAGACGGCCGGCGTGATCAGCGACGCCGAGTTCTCGGCGGCGAAGGCCAAGCTGCTCGGCATCTGACACCGCGGCATCCGTCGTCGACGGGTTCTGGATCGAAGCATCACGAACCGATCGGTCGCTTCTCCCCACGGAGCAAGCGACCGATCGGTTCGTCGTCTGCGCCGCGGCGTCAGGGAGTGAGCAGCGACCCGAGCTGCACGAGTCCGAGCAGGATGCACATGCCCGCGAGCAGTGCGGGCAGCTTCATGTCGGGCAGATCGTCGTCGGAGGCATGCTGCTTCGCGTGCACCTGTCTGTAGCGATGTCGGGATGCCACCAGCAGCCCGATGGCGACTGGCGCCCCGATCGCCAGAACGACAAGGGCGATCGGTCCGTGCTCGAGGGTCGAGACCCTCACCACGATGAGCAGAGCCACGATGAGCGACGCCACCGTTCGGCTCCATGCCAGCGCCGTGCGCTCGTTCTGGGCGCCCTGGTCGTAGAGGGCGGCGGGCGGACTGCCCCCCGGCGGACCGAGCCTCACGGCGTCGGCAGGGCCAGGGCGATCACGACGCATACCCCGAAGATCAGCAATACGAGCGTGAGCACGAGGGAGAGCACCGACCCCGGTAGTGGCTTCGACTGTCGGATGGCACGTTCGGATGCCGCCCACCGCAGCAGCGACACGAACGGCAGCAGGATGGCAGCGATCGTGAGCACCCACGTGACGACCACCCGCAGCACAGGCTCGGCCGGGACCTCGAATGCGGCCAAGGCGACTGCTGCTGCAAGAAGTCCGAGCGACGTGCGGATCCAGGCGAGGAAGGTGCGCTCGTTCGCAAAACTGAAGCGGACGTCGGGCTCTTCGCCGACCTTGTAGACCGAGCGTGGCCAGCGTTGCATATGGTGTCCTCCCGTACCATCTTCACGATAGCCGGACGACATCGCACCGACCCACGGCACGAGGATTCCGAACGGTCGGTCTGTGGCGCGTCGTGTCTAAGATGAGTGCACGCGAGTTTCCGATCAACGTCGATCACTGGAGATCCCATGGCACTGAGCCCGCACCCGCCCGTCGAGATTCCCGACACGTCCATCTTCGAGTACCTGTTCGGCGGGCTCGGGGCCGCCGACCTCGATGAGATAGCCCTCGTCGACGGCGCCTCAGGGGCCGAGACCACCTACCGTCAGCTGGTCGGGCAGATCTCGCTGCTCGCCGGAGCCCTCGCGGCCCGTGGCGTCGGGGTCGGCGACGTCGTGGGCATCCTCTGCCCGAACATCCCCGCCTTCGCCACGGTCTTCCACGGTGTGCTGCGTGCCGGAGCCACGGCGACGACGATCAATTCGCTCTACACGCCCGACGAGATCACGAACCAGCTGACGGATGCCGGAGCCCGCTGGCTCTTCACCATCTCCCCCATGCTCGCCCAGGCCGAAGCCGCGGCCGCAGCCAGCGGAATCCCGGCCGACCACCTCATCGTGCTCGACGGCGCCGAGGGACACCCGTCGTTGCGCGACCTCCTGGGGGAGGGGAAGCAGGCACCCGAGGTGAGCTTCGACCCGGCCACGCATGTCGCCGTGCTGCCGTACTCGTCGGGCACGACCGGCCGACCCAAGGGCGTGATGCTCAGCCACCGCAACCTGATCGCCAACGTCGCTCAGTCCAGCGGCTCCATCGGCCTCGGCGAACGGGGCCTGGGTGCCGGCGACAGGGTGCTGGCCGTCCTGCCGTTCTTCCACATCTACGGCATGACTGTGCTGCTCAACTTCGCCCTCCGCGAGCGAGCGACCCTCGTGACCATGCCGAAGTTCGACCTGCCCGAGTTCCTGCGCATCGTGTCCGAGACCAAGGTGACGTGGATCTTCATCGCCCCGCCGATCGCCGTGGCGCTGGCGAAGCATCCGCTGGTCGACCAGTTCGACCTCTCGAGCGTCGAGGTCGTGTTCTCGGGCGCCGCTCCCCTCGACGGCTCGCTCGCCACCCTCGTCGCCCAGCGTCTCGACTGCATCGTGTGCCAGGGCTACGGCATGACCGAGCTCAGCCCGGTGTCGCACTCGATCCCTGTCGAACGACCCGAGATCGACCGCTCGAGCATCGGCATCCTCCTTCCGAACACCGAGGCGCGCATCGTCGACGTCGAGAGCGGCGCCGATGTCGACGTGCCCGCCGAGGGGCAGAGCCCATCGGGCGAGCTCCTGGTACGCGGTCCGCAGGTGATGCTCGGCTACCTCAACAACGACGACGCCACAGGTCGCACGCTCGACGGTGACGGCTGGCTGCACACCGGCGACATCGCCACCGTCACGGCCGACGGCGTCTACTACATCGTCGACCGGCTGAAGGAGCTCATCAAGTACAAGGGCTACCAGGTGGCACCGGCCGTTCTGGAGGCCGTGCTGCTCGCTCACCCGGGCATCGCCGACGCAGCCGTCATCGGCGTGCTCGACGACGACGGCCAGGAGATCCCGAAGGCCTTCGTCGTGCTGCAGCCGGATGCCGACCTCGACGAGGCGGGGGTCATGGACCACGTCGCCGCGCACGTCGCCCCTCACGAGAAGGTGCGCCGAGTGGAGTTCATCGACGTCATCCCGAAGTCGAGCGCCGGCAAGATCCTGCGCAAGGACCTGCGTGCCAGAACCGCGGAGGGCTGAGCCGGCTCGCGCGCGATATCGAGGTTCGCGTCAGCGTCCGTCGCTGTCGAGGGTCTCCTCGACTTCCTGGTCGCTCGCACCGGTCTGGATCGGGATGGCGGAGGTGAACATGCTGGCGCGTTCCTCGGCCTCCGGGGATCCCGAGAACAGATTCGCCTGCTCGCCCGTGTGGGGCGACGGCACGTCGACGAACGGCTCCGGCTCGGGCCGGCGGGGCGACTTCTTCTCCGCACGAGCGGGTTCCGCCTCGGGAGCACCCGCCTCGACCGGATCGACCAGCACGCGCTGGTGGGGGATCGACGTGGGATGCTGCGTCTGCACCCAGGCCACCATCTCCTCGCGCACATAGCAGCGCAGGTCGAAGAGGGTGGGGGCGTCGGCCGCCGTCACGAGGATGCGCACGCGCACGAATCCTCCGACGGCGTCGGTCACCTGCAGCACCGAGGCGCGCTGGTCCCAGAGCTCGGTGCGCTCGAGCGACGCGGCGAGCTGCTCCCTCATGAGGGCGGGCGCGATGCGCCAGTCGAGGTCGAGCTCGACCGAGCCGAGCAACGCGCTGCCCTCCCTGGTCCAGTTCTGGAACGGCTGCGTGGTGAAGTAGGTGCACGGGAGGACGAGATTGCGCTCGTCCCAGAGGTTCACGACGACGTAGCTCAACGTGATCTCGCCGATCTTGCCCCACTCGCCCTCGACGACGACGACATCGTCCACCCGGATCGCCTCACTGAAGGCGAGCTGGATGCCGGCGAACAGGTTCGCGAGGGTCGACTGCGCGGCGAGACCGGCCACGACGCTGAGGAGACCGGCCGAGGCGAGCACGCTCGCCCCGACGAGCCGCACCTCGGGGAAGCTCAGCAGCACGCCGCCGATGGCGACGACGACCGCGACCACGACCACCAGGCGTCGGAGGATGGCGATCTGCGTGCGCACGCGCCGGGCGACCTTGTTGTCGGCCACGTCGATGCGGTAGCGCGACGTGCTCAGATCCATGCCGAACAGCGCCAGTTCGCAGACGAACCAGGAGCCGACCACGATCATGGCGATGAGCAGCAGGTGCTCGAAGCCGGCGCGCACCTCGCTCTCGTCGAGGGTGGCGACGAGCACGATCCAGAGACCGGCGATGAAGAGCAGCAGACGGAACGGCCAGCGGGCGCGCTTCAGCAGGATGCGCGGCCATTCCTTGTGCCGGCCGACGGCACGGGCGATCTGCCGGGCTATCGCCGTGATCACGAGCGCGGCGACCGCCGCGATCAGCACGGCCACGCCGAAGCCCAGCCACGACTGCCATTCGAATCCGTCGAGCACGGATGCCTCCCATCGGTCGGAACATCCAGCCTACGGACTCGCACGCTCGCAGAGGGCGGGACGAAGTCCGCACCCGACGCGCCGCTGCCACCCGGCCACGCTTCGACCGCTGACTTCGTCCTCGCCTCAGCGATCGGTCAGGAGTACAGCTCCTCCGGCACCCGCAGGGCGTAGATCGGCTTGCCGGTTCCCCAGATGAGGGCGCACGCCGCGCGCAGCAGATCGATCGGAACATCGCCGCGCTTCACGATCTCCACGTTCTCGCCCTTCATCCGCACGACGGCCCTGCCGACGGTGACCTTGCCTCCGGCATCCGTCACCACGGTCTCGGGATACGGCTCGCTCAGCTGACGCAGGTCGTCCAGGATGAACGTCGGCCGTTGGTCGGGAACCGCCGCCAGCACCTGCTTGGCCTTGTCGATCCCCGTGAGCACGAGGGCCGAGGGCATACCGGCGCGGTTCGCCCCGAGGATGTCGGTGTCGAGCCTGTCGCCGATGAACAGCGGAGCGCTGGCATCGAAGCGCAGGCGCGCTTCATCGAAGATGGCCACCTCGGGCTTGCCTGCAACGACGGGAAGTCGACCGACAGCCGTGTGCACGGCGGAGACGAGGGTGCCGTTTCCCGGCGCGATGCCGCGTTCCTGCGGAATCGTCCAGTCGGTGTTCGTGGCCACCCAGGGGATGCCGCCGTCGCCGGAGTCCGCCAGGGCGAACGATGCCTCGGCGAGCTGCTTCCAGCCGAGCTCGGGCGCGAAGCCCTGGATGACGGCCGCGGGGGAGTCCTCCGCCGAGCGCGTCACCGAGAAGCCGGCCTTCTCGACCTCGCTCACCAGGCCGTCTCCCCCGATCACGAGGATCACGGATGCCGCTGGCACGAGTCCGGCGAGCAGCCGGACCGCCGCCTGCGGAGACGTCACGACATCGCTCGGGGCCACGTTCAGGCCGAGCTCGGACAGGTGGGTCGCTACCGAGGCGTCCGTGCGCGACGCGTTGTTGGTGATGTACCCGATGCGGGCGTTCTCGGATGCGGCGTTCAACGCCTCCACCGCGAAGGGAATGGCGCGCGGACCGGCGTACACCACACCGTCGAGATCGGCCAGAACGACGTCGACCCCGTCGAGTGGTGTCACGCCGCTACTTCTCCGTCTCAGCATCGGTCACGGGTGCGTCGCTGTCGCCGGCGTCGGGCTCATCGGTAACGGGCTCGTCGGCATCGAGGGCCTCCTCGAAGTCGGCGTCGAGCTCGGCCTCGAGTTCCTCACCCTCTTCCTCAGCCTCGGCGTCGTCCGCGATCGCCGCGTCGATCGCGCTGTCGACGGCGTCACCGTCGAGCTCGCCACCGGACTCGATCTCCGCCTCGGCGGTCCGATCCTGCGCGTACTCACCGTCGACGTCCTCTTCGACGTCATCGAACTCGAGTTCCTCCTCGAGCACCTCGACGTAGTCGTCGTCGCCGCCGTCGCGCGCGTTGATGGCCGCAGCGGCCCGATCGGAACGCTCACGCCAGAGCGCGGAATCCTCGGTCCGGCCGAGGTCCTCGAGAACGTCGGCGTAGGCCGCGAACAGACCGGGGCTGTAGGAGAAGGCGGTGTTCGGATCGAGCTGCACGATCTCGAGTTCGGCGAGGGCCTCGTCGGTCTGGCCGAGGTCGAGCCGCGCGCCAGACATGGCGATCGCGAGGGCGACCTGCACGTCGGGGGCCAGGGTGGAACGATCGACGGATCGGCCCAGCTCGAGGGCGCGGTCGGGGCGACCGACCCCGCGCTCGCTGTCGACCATGAGCGGCAGCTGGTCGTTCTTGCCCGAGATGCGTCGGAACGTCCGCAGTTCCCTGAGCGCCAGGGCGTAGTCGCCCACGGCGTACGCGGTGATCGCGAGCGTCTCGCGCACGACGGCGATGCGGCCGGCACGACGGGATGCCGAGATGACGTGCTGGTGCGCGAGCTCGGGGTCGTCCTCGATGAGGCGCACGGCCATCACAAGGTGCTTGGCCACCCACTCGGCGTTCTCCTTGGTGAGGGTCTTCAGCTCGTTGCGGGCGACGCGATCGAGCTCATCAGGCTCGACGCCGTCGGGCACCCACGGGTCGTCGTGCCGCGGACGGATCATGCGCAGCTCTTCAGCGCGCCGCTCCTCCTCGGTCAGCTCGACCTCGGCTTCGAACGCACCCCTGTCTCCGCGTGCCGGAGCTCCATCGCGTGTCCAGAGCTTCTTCGGCGCGCGGTCGTCCTTCTTCTCCCACGGCTTGCCGGAGGCGGACCCACCACGGTCGTCGCGCTTCTCCCACGGCTTGCCTGTGGGCGCGCCGGAGCGCTGCGGACGATCCGAGCCGTAGGGCTTCCGATCAGAGTTGTAGGGCTTGCGGTCCCCATCCCGCGGGGGCTTGCGGTCTCCGGCCCACGGGGTCCGGCTGTCGCCGCTTGGCGCTCCATCGCGCTTCTCCCACGGCTTCGAGCCGCCACGGTCGTCGTTCTTCTCCCACGGCTTGCGGTCGCCCGAGGGGCCGCCGCTGCGCTGCGGACGATCGGAGCCATAGGGCTTCCGGTCGGAGTTGTACGGCTTGCGGTCCCCCTCCCGCGGGGGACGGCGGTCACCGCTGGGTGCACCGTCGCGCTTCTCCCACGGCTTACGGTCGCCCGAGGGCGCACCCGATCGCTGTGGACGGTCGTTGTTGTACGGCTTGCGGTCGCCATCGCGCGGCGGACGGCGGTCGCCGCTGGGCGCACCGTCGCGCTTCTCCCACGGCTTGCGATCACCCGAGGGCGCGCCCGATCGCTGCGGACGATCGTTGTTGTACGGCTTGCGGTCCCCATCGCGCGGGGGCCGGCTGCCACCGCTGGGCGCGCCATCCCGCTTCTCCCACGGCTTGCGATCTCCGGATGCCGCACCAGAGCGCTGCGGACGGTCCGAGTTGTACGGCTTGCGGTCGCCGCCGGTGCGAGGCGCGCCGTCGCGCTTCTCCCAGGGCTTCTTGTCGCCGTCCCCGCGAGAACCTCCGGAACTGCCCGACCGTGCCGGCCGATCGTCGTCGCGCTTCGGTGCTCGGTCTCTGGGTGGGTAGTCGCTCACGGGGAATTCCTTCTCTTGCCGAAGGCGCGCGAACAGGTCGCGCCGCCCTCGCCATTATCGCGGGGTCGCTGTTGAATTTGGTTGTTAAATGCGAAAAGGCCACCCGGGTGTGGGTGGCCTTTTCTAAGTTAAGTCCGGCGGTGTCCTACTCTCCCACAGGGTCTCCCCTGCAGTACCATCGGCGCTGAGAGTCTTAGCTTCCGGGTTCGGAATGTGACCGGGCGTTTCCCTCTCGCTATGGCCGCCGAAACACTTGTTGATGTGTATCAAAAGTGAATCGAACAGTCACGCGTTAGCGTGTGTTGTTCGGATTCTCGACCGTACATCGAGAACCACATAGTGGACGCAAGCATTCATGTTTCCCCCCATACCAGCCTTACAACATGTATGGGAGTGGTGATTATCAAGATATCGGCTTATTAGTACCGGTCAGCTCCGACAGTCTTTCGTCCTGTCTTCCACATCCGGCCTATCAACCCAGTCGTCTGGCTGGGAGCCTCTCACCCGAAGGTATGGAAATCTCATCTCGAGGCCGGCTTCCCGCTTAGATGCTTTCAGCGGTTATCCATCCCGAACGTAGCTAATCAGCGGTGCTCCTGGCGGAACAACTGACACACCAGAGGTTCGTCCAACCCGGTCCTCTCGTACTAGGGTCAGATCCTCTCAAATTTCCTGCGCGCGCAGCGGATAGGGACCGAACTGTCTCACGACGTTCTAAACCCAGCTCGCGTACCGCTTTAATGGGCGAACAGCCCAACCCTTGGGACCTACTCCAGCCCCAGGATGCGACGAGCCGACATCGAGGTGCCAAACCATGCCGTCGATATGGACTCTTGGGCAAGATCAGCCTGTTATCCCCGAGGTACCTTTTATCCGTTGAGCGACAGCGCTTCCACAAGCCACTGCCGGATCACTAGTCCCGACTTTCGTCCCTGCTCGACTTGTCAGTCTCACAGTCAAGCTCCCTTGTGCACTTACACTCGACACCTGATTGCCAACCAGGTTGAGGGAACCTTTGGGCGCCTCCGTTACTTTTTGGGAGGCAACCGCCCCAGTTAAACTACCCACCAGGCACTGTCCCTGAACCGGATCACGGTTCGAAGTTAGATATCCAGAGTGACCAGAGTGGTATTTCAACATTGACTCCACCTGAACTAGCGTCCAAGCTTCACCGTCTCCCACCTATCCTACACAAGCCACACCGAACACCAATACCAAGCTGTAGTAAAGGTCACGGGGTCTTTCCGTCCTGCTGCGCGTAACGAGCATCTTTACTCGTAATGCAATTTCGCCGAGTTCGCGGTTGAGACAGCTGGGAAGTCGTTACGCCATTCGTGCAGGTCGGAACTTACCCGACAAGGAATTTCGCTACCTTAGGATGGTTATAGTTACCACCGCCGTTTACTGGGGCTTAAATTCTCAGCTTCGCCTTGCGGCTAACCGTTCCTCTTAACCTTCCAGCACCGGGCAGGCGTCAGTCCGTATACATCGTCTTGCGACTTAGCACGGACCTGTGTTTTTAGTAAACAGTCGCTTCCCACTGGTCTCTGCGGCCATCCACGCTTCCTGGAGCAAGTCCATTCACGTTTCAGGCCCCCCTTCTCCCGAAGTTACGGGGGCATTTTGCCGAGTTCCTTAACCACGATTCTCTCGATCTCCTTAGTATTCTCTACCTGACCACCTGAGTCGGTTTGGGGTACGGGCGGCTGGAACCTCGCGTCGATGCTTTTCTTGGCAGCATAGGATCACCGATTTCGACTTGCGTCTACCCATCGGGTCTCAGCCTTATATGAGAGACGGATTTGCCTATCTCTCGGCCTACACCCTTAGACCGGGACTACCATCGCCCGGCTCGGCTACCTTCCTGCGTCACACCTGTTAATACGCTAACCGCACCAGCATAGGGTCGTGTGCTAGGCCCACACGCTTCACCCCGAAGGGATCCGTCTAGGGGATTCAGACACTTAGCATTACTGGATTAGTTTGGGCGGTTCTTCGCCGGTACGGGAATATCAACCCGTTGTCCATCGACTACGCCYGTCGGCCTCGCCTTAGGTCCCGACTTACCCAGGGCGGATTAGCCTGGCCCTGGAACCCTTGGTCTTCCGGAGGACGGGTTTCTCACCCGTCTTTCGCTACTCATGCCTGCATTCTCACTCGTGTGGCCTCCACGGCTGGTTTACACCGCCGCTTCACTGGCCACACGACGCTCTCCTACCCATCAACACGGCTGGACCACGAAGGCCTACCTATAAATGTCAATGCCACAACTTCGGTGGCGTGCTTGAGCCCCGTTACATTGTCGGCGCGGAATCACTTGACCAGTGAGCTATTACGCACTCTTTCAAGGGTGGCTGCTTCTAAGCCAACCTCCTGGTTGTCTGTGCAACTCCACATCCTTTCCCACTTAGCACGCGCTTTGGGACCTTAGTTGGTGGTCTGGGTTGTTTCCCTCTCGACGATGAAGCTTATCCCCCACCGTCTCACTGCTGCGCTCTCACTTACCGGCATTCGGAGTTTGGCTGACGTCAGTAACCTTTTGGGGCCCATCGGCCATCCAGTAGCTCTACCTCCGGCAAGAAACACGCAACGCTGCACCTAAATGCATTTCGGAGAGAACCAGCTATCACGAAGTTTGATTGGCCTTTCACCCCTATCCACAGCTCATCCCCTCCATTTTCAACTGAAGTGGGTTCGGTCCTCCACGACGTCTTACCGTCGCTTCAACCTGGCCATGGATAGATCACTTCGCTTCGGGTCTAGGACATGCGACTGAATCGCCCTATTCAGACTCGCTTTCGCTACGGCTACCCCACACGGGTTAACCTCGCCACATATCGCTAACTCGCAGGCTCATTCTTCAAAAGGCACGCTGTCACACCTACAAGGGTGCTCCAACGGTTTGTAAGCAAACGGTTTCAGGTACTATTTCACTCCCCTCCCGGGGTACTTTTCACCTTTCCCTCACGGTACTTGTCCGCTATCGGTCATCTGGGAGTATTTAGGCTTATCAGGTGGTCCTGACAGATTCACACGGGATTTCTCGGGCCCCGTGCTACTTGGGATACTCTTCACGCCATAACGACATTTCGACTACCGGGCTCGCACCGTCTACGGCTGGGCTTTCAATCCCATTCGTCTATATCGCGCTGTAACGTTCACTGTTCGGCAGAATCAGCACGAAAAGTCCCACAACCCCGACCATGCAACGCCTGCCGGCTATCACACATGATCGGTTTAGCCTGATCCGCGTTCGCTCGCCACTACTGACGGAATCACTGTTGTTTTCTCTTCCTGTGGGTACTGAGATGTTTCACTTCCCCACGTTCCCTCTACCCGCCCTATATATTCAGGCGGGAGTCACCAGGTCACCCAAAGGGCCTGGCGGGGTTTCCCCATTCGGAAATCCTCGGATCACAGCTCGTTTATCAGCTCCCCGAGGCTTATCGCAGATTACGACGTCCTTCTTCGGCTCCAGATGCCAAGGCATCCACCGTTTGCTCTTAGAATCTTGAAATCACATGAGTTTGAATCGATTTCGTTAGAAATTGACCAATGATTAGTCGGACGAACTCTCGAAAGAGCTCGTCCTAAAATCTTTTGTGATTGAGGAAATGAATCCTCAATCTAAGATGCTCGCGTCCACTGTGTAGTTCTCAAAGTACGGGCGGTACCCCCACCCCCGGCGATGTATGCCGACAAGTGAAGGTCCTGAGTTTCGTCCACCACACCAAGGTGTGGCATCCGGTCCCTCAGGACCCAACAGCGTGCAACATGCCGGCCATCACAACCAGAACCTTTCCAACCACCGAAGTGGCGTACTGAGTCCCGATCAATCCGATCGGCATCAATGTCAATGTTCCACCCATGAGCCACCAGCAGGACACGTACGGCCCTGATCTGGCATGCCTGGACACCCGAGGGTGCCAGATGCTCCTTAGAAAGGAGGTGATCCAGCCGCACCTTCCGGTACGGCTACCTTGTTACGACTTAGTCCTAATCACCGATCCCACCTTCGACAGCTCCCTCCATAAATGGTTGGGCCACCGGCTTCGGGTGTTACCGACTTTCATGACTTGACGGGCGGTGTGTACAAGGCCCGGGAACGTATTCACCGCAGCGTTGCTGATCTGCGATTACTAGCGACTCCGACTTCATGAGGTCGAGTTGCAGACCTCAATCCGAACTGAGACCGGCTTTTTGGGATTCGCTCCACCTTACGGTATTGCAGCCCTTTGTACCGGCCATTGTAGCATGCGTGAAGCCCAAGACATAAGGGGCATGATGATTTGACGTCATCCCCACCTTCCTCCGAGTTGACCCCGGCAGTATCCCATGAGTTCCCACCATTACGTGCTGGCAACATAGGACGAGGGTTGCGCTCGTTGCGGGACTTAACCCAACATCTCACGACACGAGCTGACGACAACCATGCACCACCTGTTTACGAGTGTCCAAAGAGTTGACCATTTCTGGCCCGTTCTCGTATATGTCAAGCCTTGGTAAGGTTCTTCGCGTTGCATCGAATTAATCCGCATGCTCCGCCGCTTGTGCGGGCCCCCGTCAATTCCTTTGAGTTTTAGCCTTGCGGCCGTACTCCCCAGGCGGGGAACTTAATGCGTTAGCTGCGACACGGAGACCGTGGAATGGTCCCCACATCTAGTTCCCAACGTTTACGGCGTGGACTACCAGGGTATCTAATCCTGTTCGCTCCCCACGCTTTCGCTCCTCAGCGTCAGTTACGGCCCAGAGATCTGCCTTCGCCATCGGTGTTCCTCCTGATATCTGCGCATTCCACCGCTACACCAGGAATTCCAATCTCCCCTACCGCACTCTAGTCTGCCCGTACCCACTGCAGGCCCGAGGTTGAGCCTCGGGATTTCACAGCAGACGCGACAAACCGCCTACGAGCTCTTTACGCCCAATAATTCCGGACAACGCTTGCACCCTACGTATTACCGCGGCTGCTGGCACGTAGTTAGCCGGTGCTTTTTCTGCAGGTACCGTCACTTTCGCTTCTTCCCTGCTAAAAGAGGTTTACAACCCGAAGGCCGTCGTCCCTCACGCGGCGTTGCTGCATCAGGCTTGCGCCCATTGTGCAATATTCCCCACTGCTGCCTCCCGTAGGAGTCTGGGCCGTGTCTCAGTCCCAGTGTGGCCGGTCACCCTCTCAGGCCGGCTACCCGTCGTCGCCTTGGTGAGCCATTACCTCACCAACAAGCTGATAGGCCGCGAGCTCATCCTTGACCAAAATTCTTTCCAGCTACTGAAGATGCCTTCGCAGCTCGTATCCGGTATTAGACGTCGTTTCCAACGCTTATCCCAGAGTCAAGGGCAGATTGCTCACGTGTTACTCACCCGTTCGCCACTGATCCAGAAGAAGCAAGCTCCCTCTTTCACCGTTCGACTTGCATGTGTTAAGCACGCCGCCAGCGTTCGTCCTGAGCCAGGATCAAACTCTCCATAAATGCTTAATAGCCGAACACCGAAGTGAACGACACATTCAATTAGCCGCAACGCCACCGGAATAGGCGAACATCACGACAAGTTTGAAACTGACAGAACAAATCATTACTGACTTGCTTTGTTGTTATAAATGTTTTCCAAAGGAATCTCACGTGCAGATCACCGCTAGAAACGGATCACACACACACGAGGTTTTTGGCATTTGACATTGTGCACGCTGTTGAGTTCTCAAGGATCGGACGCTCCCGACTTCACACCCAT